>WHUA01000035.1 GCA_009377445.1 Alphaproteobacteria bacterium
CAACGGCCGCCTCTGCATGGTGTCCGCCGGCACGGCGTACAAGCTGGCGCTCGGCATTGATCGCGCGCCGAATCCCTGGAGCGACATCCTGAAGGCGCAGGTCCTGCTCGTGGCCGGCGCCAACATCGCGGAGTGCGCGCCGATCACGACCGACTACATCTGGCGCTGCCGGGACAAGGGCGGCAAGCTGATCGTCGTCGACCCGCGGATGACGCCCATCACTCGCAACGCGGATTTGTATCTCCCGGTCCGCCCCGGCACCGATCTCGCACTCTACTTGGCGATGCTGCACGTCGTGTTGCGCGATGGGCTGGAAAACCGGGCGTTCATCGACGCGCACACGACGGGGTTCCCGGACGTGGCCGCATCCGCGCAAGGCTGGGATCCGTTGACTGCCGCCAATGTGACCGGGGTGCCGCCCGGCGCCATCGAGCAGGCCGCGCGCTGGGTGGCGACGGCGGAGCGGGCCATGGCCATGCACGCGCGCGGCGTGGAGCACCACTCGAAGGGTGTAGAGAACTGTCTCGCGCTGATCAACCTCTGTCTCGCAACGGGCCACTTCGGCCGCGAGGGCGCCGGCTGTTTCATGATCACCGGGCAGGGGAATGGGCAGGGCGGCCGCGAGCATGGCCAGAAGTGCGACCAGCTTCCCGGCCAGCGGCTGATCAGCGATCCGGACGCGCGCCGCCATGTGGCAGCGGTTTGGGGGGTCTCGCCGGAAGAACTTCCGCAGGCGGGGGACACGGCCGTCGAGATCATGGAGGCCATCCATCGCGGCGAGATCAAGGCCCTGTTGTCGATCTGCTTCAACCCGATGGTGTCCTTGCCCGACGCCGCCTTTACGCGCGAGGCGCTCGAGCGGCTGAAGTTCTTTGGCGTCGTCGATTTCTTCTTATCGGAGACGGCGCACTTCGCCGATGTCGTCCTGCCGGGCAGCCTCCACGAGGAGGACGAGGGTGTCGTGTGTACGGCAGAGGGACGCGTGGTGCATATTCCAAAGGTTGTCGACCCGCCGGAGCAGGCGCGTGAAGACTGGCGGATCTA
>WHUA01000016.1 GCA_009377445.1 Alphaproteobacteria bacterium
GACCAACCACGCGAATGCGCAAATCCTCGGAATACGGCTTCACCATCCAATGCTGACCTCCAATCCAGCCAGCATCTTGAATCACAAAGATTGCCCGTAGGGAATCCCCAACGATTCAAAAAAGACGAGTCACGCTCTAGCGGGTCAGCGGCTTGTACTTGATGCGGTGCGGCTGATCCGCCTCGGCGCCGAGGCGCTTGCGGCGGTCATCCTCGTAGTCGGCGTAGTTGCCTTCGAACCATATGACCTCGCTGTCGCCTTCGAAGGCGAGGATATGCGTGGCGATCCGGTCTAGGAACCAGCGGTCATGGCTCGTCACCATCGCGCAGCCGGCAAATTCGAGCAACGCTTCCTCGAGCGCCCGCAGCGTATCGACGTCCAGATCGTTGGTCGGCTCGTCGAGCATGAGAAAATTCGCGCCGGACCGCAGCAGCTTCGCCAGATGCACCCGGTTGCGCTCGCCGCCCGAAAGCTGCCCCACTTTCTTCTGCTGGTCAGGACCGCGGAAATTGAAGGCTCCAACATAGGCGCGGCTCTGCATCTTGCGCTTGCCGAGCTGGATCTCGCTTTGGCCCTGGCTGATCTCCTCCCAGACGGTCTTGTCCGGGGCGAGCGAGTCGCGGGACTGGTCGACATAGCCGAGCTTTACCGTGTCGCCGACCCGGAGCGTCCCGCCGTCCGGCTTTTCCGCCCCCATGATCATGCGCATCAGCGTCGTCTTTCCGGCGCCGTTGGGGCCGATGACGCCGACGATCCCGCCCGGCGGCAGCTTGAAATTCAGGTCTTCAATCAGCAGTTGGTTGCCGAACCCCTTTCGCAGGCGTTCCGCCTCGATCACCAGATCGCCCAGCCTGGGGCCGGCCGGAATGATGATTTGCGCCGTATCGGGCGCGCGGTCGTCGCTTTCCGCCAGCAGCTTCTCGTATGCGGTGATACGCGACTTTGCCTTTGCCTGCCGAGCGCGCGGGCTGGAACTGATCCAATCGCGCTCGCGAGCGATCGTGCGCAGCCGGGACGTATCCTCCCGCTGCTCCTGTTCCAGGCGCTTCTGCTTCTGTTCCAGCCAGGCGGAATAGTTGCCCTCGTACGGAATGCCGCGGCCGCGGTCGAGCTCGAGAATCCAGCCCGTGACGTTGTCGAGGAAATAGCGGTCGTGAGTGACCATCACCACCGTACCGTGATATTCCCGCAGATGCCGCTCGAGCCAGGCGACGGATGACGCATCGAGGTGATTGGTCGGCTCGTCCAGCAGCAGCAGGTCCGGCTTGCGCAGCAGCAGCCGGCACAGCGCGATCCGCCGGCGCTCGCCGCCCGAGAGCGTATCCACCGCGCGGTCGCCGGGCGGGCAGCGCAGCGCGTCCATGGCGATCTCGACAGTCCGTCCGAGGTCCCACGCATCGGCCGCGTCGATCTTCTCCTGCAGGGCCGCCTGCTCGTCGATCAGCGCCGTCATCTCGTCGGGGTCGGTGACCTCGCCGAGTTTCATGCTGACGGCCTCGAACCGGTCGATCAGGGCCTTCTGCTCGGCGAGCCCCTCCAGGACATTTTCCTCGACCGTCTTGGCCGGATCGAGATGCGGCTCCTGCTCAAGCATGCCGACCGTGGCTCCCTCGGCCTTCCACGCCTCGCCGCCGAACTCCGTGTCGATGCCGGCCATGATACGCAGCAAGGTCGATTTGCCCGCGCCGTTGTAGCCGAGGACGCCGATCTTCGCGCCGGGGAGGAAGGCGAGGGTGACGTTCTCGAGCACTTTCCGGCCACCGGGATAGGCCTTCGTCATATCGCGCATGACGAAGATGTACTGATACGAAGCCATCGATATCCTCTCATCGGGAAAAACGCCGGGCGGAGCCATTGCCGGGTTCCGCGCAAGCGGGTGCTTACATAACGCGCCCGCTGCGCCCGTTCAATGAGTCTGTCGGAACGGCGTCATTCGGGCGGTCTGAGCAAGGCTTCGGCATCGAGATTGTCGCGAAGGTCGCGGCGTATTTCATGCCAACGGAAGCGTACCGAGCCCTTCACGATCTCTGCGTCGAATTGCTTCAACTCGTCCGCGATCGGGGCCCATTCGACCAAAGCCGCCGGGCTTTCGCGAAAAGGCGCATCATCGTCCGCTATCGAAGTCCAGTCCGTGCTGGCCAGCCGTGCCTGGACCCGGCGCACTCCCTCGGCGAACGCCTCGCCCGCATCGGGCGGTGTCCCGAGCGCTGCCAGCGCCTGCTCGACGGTCGCCTTGATCAGTTCCGCGACCCTCTGCGCCGGCACGTTCGCCCGCCGCCGAATGAGCCCGCCCGAATAAACCGCAAGGTCCGAGAGGCAGGCGAGCCAAATCTGCCATTTGGCGATATTCAGGGATTTGATGAATTCATCGTTCTGGAAAAGCTCGGGATAGCGGGTGCCCGAACGCGCCCGGATATAGCCATAGAGCGCCGTCTGTGCGATGTGGCTGGACCGGGTCTCGAGAAAACGCCGCAGATCCTCAGGGGTCGCGACCGGGACCGAGCGGCCGCGACGCGACGCGCCCAGGTAATCCCGCATCCAGCCCAACACGTCTGCCGCCTTGAATTTCATGCCGCTTTTCGCCGAATCCGATCGTTTCCCCACGTTAACTAATGATTGACTAAAGGTGATGGTTTTTTTCTCGATATGGTTTAACCTTTCCCGTGCCCTATTGCCCATTTTGCGCGAGATCCGCGCTCTTGTGCGGTAAAGCGTAAAACAGGCCTCAAGGGCCGAAAATCGCTTGGGGAGGAAACAACAATGTCCATATCTACTGCTGACAGAGACAATTATTGGCGACGGACCCGATCGCTGATGATCTTTCATCTGGTGATCTGGTTCATCTTCTCATTCGTCGTACACTGGTTCGCTTCCGCCCTGAACCAGGTTTCGGTGTTCGATTTCCCGCTCGGTTTCTACATGGCGGCACAGGGATCGCTGATCGTATTCGTCGTTCAGCTTTTCGCCTTCGTGTGGCAGCAAGATCGCATCGACCGCGAATGCGGCATGGCCGAGGATTGAGGGGAGAAACACCATGAGTATGTTCGAAATGAAAGGTTCTTTCATCGAGAACCTTCCGAAAATCTATGGGCTCTATACGGGCGGGTTCATTCTCTTCATTTTATTGATGTCCGTGCTCGAGTATTTCGGGCTGAAGGCCGACACGATCGGCATCTTGTTCGTCGGCTTCACGATCGCCATCTATGCGGTGATCGGCTGGCTGTCGCGCACCATGCAGGTCGACGCCTATTACGTGGCCGGACGGCAAGTTCCGGCCGTCTTCAACGGCATGGCGACCGCGGCCGACTGGATGTCGGGCGCCTCCTTCGTCGCGATGGCCGGCGGCATCTACGCCGGCGGGCACGCCTATCTGGCGTTCGTGGTCGGCTGGACCGGCGGCTACGTGCTCGTCGCAGTGCTGATGGCGCCCTATCTACGCAAGTTCGGGTGCTATACCGTGCCGGATTTCATCGGCACGCGTTACGGCGGTAACCTCGCCCGATTGCTCGCGGTTATCGTTCTGGTCGTGGCGTCCTTCACCTATGTGACGGCGCAGATCAACGCGACCGGCACGATCGCAGCGCGCACCTTGCATGTCCCATTTGCGGTCGGCGTGTGGTTCGGCCTCACCGGCATCCTGCTCTGTTCGATGTTGGGCGGCATGCGCGCGGTCACATGGACTCAGGTGGCCCAGTACATCGTGCTGATCATCGCTTACCTCGTGCCCGTTATCTGGATGTCCAACAAGCAAGGCTTCGGCGTCATCCCGCAGCTCGTGTATGGCGACGCCGTCGCGCGAATTGCCGAGCTCGAAGTGATGCACAGGGTCGGTGAGCTCTTACCTGCGGAAAAAGTACCATATATGAGCGCGCTTACGATCAAACACGCCGTTGCGAGCGAAACCGCGCTCAAGGCCTGGCAGTTCGTGACGCTGGTCGCCTGCATGATGCTCGGCACCGCGTCGCTGCCGCACGTCCTGATGCGTTATTTCACCACGCCGACGGTGCGGGATGCACGCGCATCGGTTGCGTGGTCGCTGTTTTTCATCTTTCTGCTGTATTTCACGGCGCCGGCGCTCGCGACGTTTACCAAGTTGCAGGTGCTCGACCCCAACCTGACAACCAGCATCATCGGCAAGTCGGTGGCGCAGGTACAGGCCATCGAATGGGTCAGGCAGTGGCACAGCGTCGACTTCGTGAGAATCATCGACTTCAACAAGGACGGTATCCTGCAGGTCAACGAGTTCTTCATGCGGCCCGATATCGTCGTGCTGGCAACGCCGGAAATTGCCGGCCTGCCCTATGTCATCTCCGGCCTCGTCGCGGCCGGCGGCATGGCGGCTGCGATGTCGACGGCCGACGGCCTGCTCCTGGCGATCGCCAACGCGCTGTCCCATGACCTGTACTACAAGATGATCGATCCGAAGGCGGAAACGTCTCGACGCCTCATCGTTGCCCGTGTCCTTCTGCTGGCGATCGGCATTGCGGGAGCCGCCGCGGCCAGCTTCAGGCTCACCGGCATTCTCGGCGCGGTGGCCTGGGCCTTCTGTTTTGCAAGCTCGGGGCTTTTCTTCCCGCTTGTCCTCGGCATCTGGTGGAAACGAGCCAACCGGGCCGGCGCGATAGCCGGCATGGCCGTAGGTTTCAGCGCCGGGTCATGGTACCTCTATATGGTCCATTTCGCCGGCATGACGCCTTGGCTGGGAATCGATCACCTGCGGTTCGGCATCATCGGCATGACTGCAAGCCTGATCGCCATGGTGGTGGTGACACTCCTCACCCCGCCGCCGGATGCAGAAACGCAGGCGATGGTCGACGAGATTCGTATCCCGAAAGGCAGGACATATCTGGAACAGAGTCATTGACCAAGCCTACTCGACGGAACCGGGGCGAAGGCTACTTCGCCCCGGTTCTTTTTGCTGAACTTTCGCACGCTGACTAACAGCCCGCCGGCGGAAACGATGTACGAAGCATTCCCTCTCTGGATCATCATTATCGACTATGTGCTCGGCACGATCATGTGGACGCTGATCGGCAGGTTCGGCATGAGCCTATTCCTGCGGGAGGACAGCACGTTCTTCTTCATGCGCTTTTTCGTGCGCGTGACGGACCCTCTGATCAAGCTGTTCGCGCCGATAACGCCCAGTTTCCTCATCTCGCCGCTCATACCGCTCTACGTCGCCTGGTTCTTTTTCATGTTTCGCTTCTATGTCATGCCCTGGCTCCTCGGATACACCGTGATGGGCATGCTCTCCTTTCCGCTGGAAAGCGAGATCGGGCAAGGCGTCGCCCACTTTATCGGCCTGTTCGTAAAATGAGGGCATAGGCGCTAATGTCCGGTGGCGTTGTCACACTGACGCATACGCCGCTCGCAGCCCTTCCCACGGCCGCGCTCGATCTGGAAACGACGGGCCTTCTCGTTAAACGCGATCGGGTTGTGCAAGTCGCCGTCGTCGCGATGCTCGGGACTCGGATACTCGACGCGCCCCGCATCGACCGGCTGGTCGATCCCGGCATGCCGATCCCCGAAGCCTCGACACGCATCCATGGGCTTGCAGATTCGGATGTGGCCGGCGCGGCGCGCTTCGCCGATATCGCGGACTCGTTGCGCGAGGCGCTCGCCGGCCGCGTCGTGGTCGGCCATAATATCGCCTTCGACCTCGCGATCCTGCGCCACGAAGCGAAGCGCGCCGGAATCGCATGGCACGAGCCGCAGTGGCTGGACGTCGCGATGCTGGCCGGCGCACTCGCGCCAGCACTCCCCGATCTCGGCCTGGAGACGATCGCGAAACACCTTGGCGTCACGGTCACCGGCCGACATAGCGCGCTCGGCGACGCCATGGCCGCCGCCGAGATATTTGCATGTCTGATCCACTTACTGCGCGAGAAGGATGTCCGGACTCTGGGCGAGGCGCAGGCCTTCGCCGCGCGGCGAGACGACCTGCTCCGCCGCCAGGTCGAGCAAGGCTGGCATGCACAGACAAGCCCGATCCAAGGCCAGGAACAACCGTCGTTTCGAGTAGATAGCTATGCGTTCCAGCGCCGCTTGGGAGAGCTCATGAGCGCGCCGCCGATCTTCACCACGCGCCGCGCGACCCTGCGCGAAGCCGCGGCAACGATGGTCGAGCGGCGCATCGGCGCACTCCTCATCGGCGACGGCCGCATGCCGCCCGAGGGCATCGTTACCGAGCGCGACCTGTTGCGGGTGACGGCGCAAGGAGCAGCCGATCTCGATCGAATGACCGTCGCCGAAATCATGAGCGTCCCCGTCGAATGCATGGGTCGCGGCGAGCTCCTGTATCGCGCGCTGGCCCGGATGGACCGCCTCGGCGTGCGTCATCTCTGCGTGGCCGACGACCAGGGCATTGCCGTCGGCATGGTCTCGCAACGCGACCTGCTGCAGCACCGGGCCCGCGCGGCGACCGTTATCGACGACGCCCTGGCAGAAGCGAACAGCGTCCAGTCGCTCGCGGCCGCCTACGGCCGGGTCCCCCGCGCGGCGGCGCAGTTGTCGGCCGAGGGGCTCGACGGAGTCGAGATCGGTCGCGTGGTATCGGCGGAACTGCGCGCCTTGTCCGCCCGGTCCGTGTCCTTCGCCTTGGAGCGAATGGCCGACGAGGGACTCGGCGGCGCACCGGCGCCCTGGTGCTTCGTCCTGCTCGGCTCGGCCGGCCGCGGCGAGAGCTTGCTCGGCGCCGACCAGGACAATGCCCTCATCCACGCCGGCGCCGGGAGCGATGACCCCTGGTTCGCCGCGCTCGGCGCCCGTGTTAGCGACTACCTGGACGAGGCCGGCGTGCCCCGCTGCAAGGGCGGCGTGATGGCCGCCAACGCGCCTTGGCGCGGCACATCCGCCGCCTGGCGCCAGCGGGTCGGCGACTGGCTGCGGCGCGCCCGTCCGGAGGACCTGATCAATGTAGACATCTTCTTCGACCTCGTCCCGGTCGCGGGCGACCCGGCATTGGGCCGGACGCTTCACCAGGATGCCGTTCGGGACGCATCGCTGCATCCGACGTTCCTCGCCCTTCTTGCAGCCTCGGTTCAATCCTACACGCCGCGATTCGGCCTGTTCGGCAGACTGGCCGTGGACCAAGGCCGGGCCGATCTCAAGCGCGACGGCCTGCTGCCGATGGTCGCCTTCGCGCGTGCGCTCGCGCTGCGCGTCGGCTCGACCGCGAGACCGACACCCGAGCGGATCATGGATGTCCTGGGTGCGGGCAGGCTCGGCGAGCAAGATGCCGCAATGCTGATCGAAACCCACGGTGTCCTGATGAGCCATATCCTGCGCCAGCAACTCGCCGATCTCGCCGAAGGGATCGCGCCTTCGAACCGGGTCGCCCTCAAGACCCTGTCGCGCGATGAGCGGGACGATCTCCATCGCCGGCTGCATTCCCTGGACATCGTCGTCCGAGACATCCGCACCATGATGACGCATTAACCGGTGGTCTTTCTCGGTGGATGACGCCAGCACCGTATTTGCGCTAAAAACCTCTCGATTCGGAACCGCCGCGCCGGCCCGCTCGTCCGCACGCATCCCCTTCGCGCGATATATGGAAGAACCGATGCCGAAGATAACCGGCTCCACCATCGTAAAGCTCGTCATCGCCTGTTTCCTCGTCGGCCTCGTCCTCGTGTGGCTCAATCTCCAGCCCAAGGACGTGCTGATTCAGGGTTGGTACTGGGTGAAATCCCTGGCGGAGTGGTTAATGGAGAATCTCGGGTCGGCGATGAGCTACATACTGCTCGGCGCCGTCGTCGTCCTGCCGATCTGGCTGATTTTCTATCTGCTGCGCGCCGTCCGCGGCCGGAAATAACGACGTTCGCTCCTATTCCACGTCGCCTTGCGGCGGCGACGACGATGACGGCGCCTGCGTGCCGCCGGAATGGCGGCGGAGCCAATCCTCCACCTGGCGGACGACGCGCTTTTGCTGCGCTTCCGCCTCGGTCGCCGGCCGGTCGTCCGACGGGCCGGTCAAGGCGCGGAACCATGAGGCGACACGCTCGAAAATCTCGCCGGCCGCAATCAGCGTGCCGTCGTCGGCGTCGCGCAGCGGCCTGACCGGCATGTCTCGCGACGCTTCCATCATGAATTGGCGCCATGTGCGCGCGGGAACGCCGCCGCCGCCGACATTCCGCATCGGCGAATTGTCGTCATTGCCGAGCCACACGCCGGTTACCAGGTCGGCGGTATAGCCGACGAACCAGCCGTCCCGGAAGTCCTGGGTCGTGCCGGTCTTTCCGGCAGCCGGTCGGTTCCCCAGCCGCGCCGCCTTGCCGGTGCCGCTGTCGATCACCTCGGCCAGCATGTCGTTCATCCGGTCGGTATTCTGCGGGGCGACGATCCGGTCGTCCGGCCACGGCTGCCGCCGGTAGACGACTTGGCCGCTGCGAGTCCTGATCTCGGTTACCGTATAGGGAACAACGCCGTGGCCGCCGTTGGCGAGCGGCAGATACGCCGCCGTCAGCTCGAAGAGGCTCACCTCCGACGTCCCGAGCGCAAGCGACGGGTGCGCGGAGATCGGGCTGGCGATCCCGAGCCGCCGGGCGGTTTCGCGCACCTTGTCGCGGCCGACGCGCTCGGACAGCTTCACCGCGACGGTATTGATCGACTCCGCGAGAGCTCGCTTCAACGTCACCTCGCCCTGGTAGCGGCCGTTCACGTTCTGCGGCTTCCATCCGTCCACCGACACGGGCGAATCTTCGATGCGGGTCGCGGGGGTGAGGCCCTGCTCCAGCGCCGCAAGATAGACGAACGGCTTGAAGGCCGAGCCAGGCTGGCGGCGGGCCTGCACCGCACGATTGAACTGGCTCGCGGCATAGGAGCGGCCGCCGACCATCGCCTTGACCGCGCCGAAGCTGTCGAAAGCGATCAAAGCGGCTTGATGCGCGTTCCTCGCTTCGGCGTATCGCCGAAGCGCGCCCTCCACAGCCGCTTCCGCCTGCCGCTGCATTTTCGGATCGAGGGTGGTGAAGACGACGAGATCGTCCTGCGTGCGGCTCGCCCATTCGGGCATCAGTTCGTTCACCCAGTCCACGAAGTAGCGCGCCCGCCGGGGCCCTTGCGCGGTCTTGACCGGGACCGCCGGCGACCGTTCGGCTGCTTTGGCCTGCGCCTCGGTAATATATCCGGCCTCGACCATATTCTGCAGGACTTGCGCGGCGCGCGCCCGGGAACGGGCCAGATCGTTGGTCGGCGCATAGCGCGTCGGCGCCTTCAGCAGGCCGGCAAGCACCGCTGCCTCGGACAGGGAGAGGTTCCGCGCCGACTTGCCGAAATAGCGCTGCGCAGCGGCCTCGACGCCGAAGGTTCCGTCCCCGAGATATACCCGGTTGAGATAGGCGGAGAGGATCTCGTCCTTGTCGAGCCGCGCCTCCAGCCAGACCGCCAGCATGAGCTCGCGCAGCTTGCGCAGCACCGTGCGTTCCGGCGTCAGGTAGACGTTCTTCGCAAGCTGCTGGGTGATCGTGCTGCCGCCCTGGACGATCCGCCCCGCCGTTAGGTTGGCGACGACGGCGCGGGCGAAGCCGATCAGGTCCATGCCGAAATGCTGGTAGAACCGGCGATCCTCCGTCGCGATGACCGCCTCTGCGAGTTGCGGCGGCAGGTCGCGCAGCGGCACGAAGACCCCATTGAAGGCGCCACGCCGCTCGAGAACCGATCCGTCTCCCGCCACGATGGTGATGCCCGGGCTCTTGCGCATGGTCCGCAGGTCGGACAGATCGGGAAGCGCGGGCGCCAGGATCAGGAACAGCGCCGCCCACACGATGCCGAGGGCGAGAAAGCCGTAGATCAGCGCGCGCTTTATCCGCTGAACCCAGATCATTGCCGACGCTCCGTCATCCTCACATGCTCACAAGCCGGCGGCGGCCGTCGCCGCATCCATCGCTACGAAGTCGTGAGGTAGGTGGAATCGCTCTGCCTGTCAGTAAGGAAGGCGTGTGCTCGTCGGCGCCAAGCGATCCCGGCCGGCGGGATCCGGCGCCAGGTTCAGCTCGCCATTCTGGCGGAACGGCACCGTCCGCACACCGGGGCGATCGACGATCGCCGTCCCCTTGATGCTGTATTCGACGGCGCCGACCCGCACCGCGTTCAGGATCTGGCGAAACAGGTCGAAGGTATTTGCCGTGGTCTCGAGCGACACGACCGCCGTGCCCAGGCGCGGCACCACCACCTTGCGGTTGGACAGCCCGGTCGCGAAATACGAGCCGTTCACGTCCATCTCGAACGACATTCCGTCGAGCGGAATATCGAAATCGTTGAGGTTGCTGACGCGCAGATCGACGACGAACCGTTGCTCGAACACACTGGCCGAAACGGGCATGATGTTGACGAGATTGACCTTCGGCGGGATGACGTCGTCCACCGTGGCGCAGCCGGCGGCAGCGAGCGACAGGGAAACGGAGAAAAGCAAGGCGCAAACCAGCTTCAAAGCCCGATCCTTCCCGGCCGGCTCCGGCGGAAAATGCGGCTTCCGGGCCAGCCTTCCCCGACCAAGGACGTCATGCAAGCAGCCGGGTCTCCCGGGTCAGTCCGCCTGCTTCGCCTTCGGGTACCAGGTCTTGTTCGCGTATTCCTCGGTCACGATATCGAAGACGACACCATTCGGGTCACGGAACTTTTCTTCGGTGTCCGAATGCTGCCGGCTGGGCACCTTCATATGATAGCGCCCGCCGTTCGATTCAATCTTCTTCCGCGCCGCTTCGATGTCGTCGACGACGAAGCCCATGTGGTGCAGGCCGAAGAAATCCTTGCCGCGCTCGTCGCCGGCCGTCTCGTTGTTCGGGAAGCGCAGGATGGCGAGGCTCACCGTGCCGTCCGACATCAGCACGCCGAAGTTGGACTTGTAGACCCGTTCCAGCCCGAAGGTGCTTTCGTAGAAGGTCGCCGCCGCTTCCGGGTCGGGAACCGTTATCGCGATATGCCGAAGCTTTGCCATCATCGTCCTCCCAGGACCGGTTGTGTTTCTTTGCTTGCGATCATCCTATCACACGGCCCGGCGTCCGCCCATGCCGGCCTCACAGGGCAGCCTCAGGGCGGCGGTCACCGGGGCTTGCGGCAAAGGATCTCGATCGGTTTCGTGCGCCCTTCCACGACGTTGCGGACGGAATTGCGGCCCTTTTCCCGCGCGCTGGGCCCCATGATGACATGAACGCCGAGGCGCGGCGGCCCCTCCTGCGCGATGCGCTCGCGCATGCGCTCGTGTGACGCGATGGAGGCGGCGGTCTTGTCGATCACCGACAGGAGCTGAAACCCCACCCGCTCGAGGCCGGCGATCGTTTCCTCCCCGGCGGCGAGAAAGCTGGTCGCCCCGTCGTCCGACCACGGCGTCGGATAGATCGGGTCGCCGCCATCGCCCAGGGTCACCTCCGACAGAGCGAAGTGCCCGCCTGCACGGATCACGCGAAAGGCTTCCGCATGGAAGCGCCCCTTGTCGGCGATGTTCATCGAGACGTTCTGGGTATAAGCGGCGTCGAAGCTATCCGCCCCGAACGGCAGGTCGGTCGCGCTGCCCTGGCGGAATGCGACGCGCCCGCTCATCCCGACGCAGTCGGTCAGCCGCCGGGCGACCTCGCAGAAGGGCTCGGTCAGGTCGATGCCGGTCACGTGGCAGCCGAAGCGCTCGGCCATGTAGCGCGCCGGGCCGCCCAGGCCGCTGCCGATATCGAGCAGACGATCGCCCGGCGAGACCGGCAGCATGTCCGCCAGCTCCTCCGTCGCCTCGATGCCGCGGCCATGGAAATGGTCGATCGGCGCGAGGTCGCGCGCGGTGAGCCGGCGAATGTCCTTTCCCGCCGCGGTCAGCGCCTCGACGATGTCGTCATAGAGGCTGTCCCGCCCATAATGCGCACGGACCGCGGCGTCGTCGGTCATAGGCTTCCTCCGGTTTTGCCCAATCAGAACTCGCGGCCGATCCGCGCATCGACCGAGACCGGGCCGCCGCCGCGGAAGAAGATCGCGATCATCAGGATGGCCCACAGCAGCGGGTATTCGTAACCGCCCTTGGTCCAGAAGAAGCCGTTGCCGAGATGGACATGGAAGGCCGCGACCAGCAGCAGGATCGCCGCCGCCACCGCGGCCGGCCGGGTCAGCAGGCCGATCGCGACGGCAAGCCCGCCGAAGAACTCGACGCAGCCCACGAGATAGGCGAGCGGCAGCGCCGGCTCGAGCCCCATCTTCGCGAAGCCCGCCGCGTACCCGTCGATGCTGCCGCCGAAGGTCCCGAACAGCTTGTCCGCGCCGTGCGGCATCAGGAACAGCCCCGCCGAGAAGCGTATCAGCGGGTAGGTCAGCCGAGACGTGGCGGCATAGAAGCCGCCGAGCGCCGGAACGATGAGCCTGTTCGACGTGTCTTCCAATGGCATGACGCTCACTCCAATTTGCGTGTTGCCGGGGCCTACCCCAATACTCTACACGGAGCCGCCGGCAACAGGGCAAATCACATCGCGGTGCCTGTCGGCCGCAAGGCCGGTGACACCGTGCCGTAGATTTCGACAGATGGAGAGATTGCCATGACGGAACCCCATCGCAAGCCCTTCCGCGCCGGCCGGCTCGGGCCGGCCGCAGCCGCGCTATTGGTTTCCCTCCTGCCCGCGACCGCGGCGGCCTCGTCGCCCGAGGTCGAGCGCGGCCGTTACCTGACGATAATCGGCGGGTGCAACGATTGCCATACCGCGGGATATGCCCCGGCCGCCGGCAAGGTGCCGGAGAAGGACTGGCTCACGGGTGATGTTCTCGGCTGGCGCGGACCCTGGGGCACGACCTATCCGTCCAACCTCAGGCTCTTCATGGCGAAGCTGAGCGAAAAGGAATGGGTGACGCTGGCGAAGCATCTCGAGACGCGACCGCCGATGCCATGGTTCACCTTGCAGAAGATGACGGACGGCGACTTGCGCGCGATCTACAAGTTCGTCCGCTCGCTGGGGCCCGCGGGCAGCCCGGCGCCGGCCTACCTGCCGCCTGACAAGACGCCGCCGCAGCCCTACATCCAAGTTCCGTAGAGGGACGTCTTACGATGCGCGGACCGGCGGCAGTTTCCGGCTGAATGCATATCGGTCGAGCGGCACCAGGAGCGCATGGCGAAGCTGGCGCCAGAAGACGCCCATCGTGACAACGATTGCGCCTAGAACCAGCAGGGTCGCGCCCACGGTAAATGCCGACCGCACGGTCACGGCCGCGAACAGGTATCCTATCGCAATCCCGAGATACAGCAGGATCGATACCAAAGGTATCCGGCGGTCGAGCGCCAACGATATTGCCGCGAACATGACGAATCCGCCGAGAATTGCCATGGCTGCCGCTATATCGACCCGCGCCGCAAATTGCGCCAGCAACCCATGCGTGATCATCGGCGCCGCAATCATATGCAGCCAGAAAGCGCAATCGGAACGCCGGGTTACGCGGGCCGGATCGGAAAAGTCATAGGCGGCGGCCGCCGCGAACATTGCCAGACCGGCACAGAGGGTGAAAACCTGTATCCATTCCATGGCAGTCGCGGCGCCGGCGAGCCGTCCGAAAATCAGGAATGCGCAGAGGTATCCCAGACTCCCGATTGTGCCGAGCGTGAAAGGCAGCCGAAACCGCCAATAAAATACCACGGCCGAGAGCAGCACGCAGACCGCCGCCTCCAAGCTCATCGGAGCGAGATAATCCCACATGGTGCGCTCAGTGAACGTTGGCGGAAACAGACCGCCGAACTGCACGCAGGCGAATGCTGTAAAGGCTACGCTGATGAAGATCGCCGGCAGGACCGCCCGGTACCGGCGGATCAGGATTTCGGCGAGGACCCACATGACGGCAACGGCCCCGGCCGCAACGGCTGCCTGACTGACGTCCACGATGAACAGGAAGGAGATAAAGGCGGCCGCAACGAGGGCTATGCCCAAGGCCAGGAACACGTCATTGAAGCCATTGAGAAAGCGGAAGCGCTCGTCATCGGCATCCGCGGCGCCGGTCGAGCGTTCCGCGCGCCTGATGAGGCCCGCGGCCTGCGCCTCGGTCAGCAATCCGTCGTCGACCGCCGCGGCCAAGTCGTTCCTCGTAATCATCGACAGCTCTCCAGATTGCAGGGAACCCAGGACGCATCCGACGACGAAACGCGTTTTTCGCCGACGGCGCTAAGTTTGCCCGGTTGGAATTCCCGTGTTTGTGGCATTGCGGGATTAACGGCAAGTTAATTGTGACGGACGCGTCGTTGCGGCCTGTCCTGACCTCGGTGACGCGGGACCGGGGCGCAGGAGGTTGGCTCGGCTGCAGGAAGAGGATTATTCTCGAAGAACATGCGGCAAGAGCGACAACAATTTCAACGAGCACTCCAGGGAGAAGCATCATGGACTTCGGGCTGAACGGAAAGACGGCGATCGTCGCGGGCGGGTCGCGCGGCATCGGCAAGTCGATCGCGATGGAGCTGGCGCGCGAAGGCGTCGACCTCGTCATCGCGTCGCGCGGCAAAGGCGCGCTGGAGGCGGCGGCGAAGGAGATCGCGGGCGCGACCGGCCGCAAGGTCATCCCCATGGTCTGCGACGTCACCAGCCGGCAGGAGGTCGACCGCATGGTCGACGGTGCGGCGGAAGCGCTGGGCGGGCTCAACATCCTGGTCAACAGTGCGTCGCTGCCGGGCGGCTCGCCGACCGCGGTCGGCGCCATCGACACGATCGTCGACGAGGACCTGCTGCAGGACTTCAACATCAAGTACATGGGCGCGCTGCGCTGCGCGCGGGCGGCGATCCCGCACATGAAGAAGGCGGGCTGGGGCCGCATCATCAACATCAGCGGCACCAACGCGCGGACGCCGGGCAATCTGAGCGGCGGCGCGCGCAACGGCTCGCTGGTGCATTTCACGCGGACCTTGGCGCTGCAGCTCGGCCGCGACGGCATCACGGTGAATTGCATCCACCCGGGCACGACCCGCACCGAGCGCACCGCGCGCCAGATGGCCGAACGCTCCGCCAAGCTCGGCATCCCGCCGGCGGAGATCGAGAAGCAGGACTTCGCCCCCGACGCGCCCCGCACCAACGCCATCGGCCGCATGGTCGAAGCGGAGGAGGTCGCGTACGTCGCGGTGTTCTTAGCATCGGAACAGGCGCGCGCGATGACCGGCGAGCTGCTGATCCCGAACGGCGGCGCGGGGAAGGCGGTTTGGTATTAGGGGATTTCAATCAATCTGTCGCGAAACAATGCCGGAAACGAGACGGTTTCCGCCAAACATTGCGCCGACTTAGCGAATGGCCATCATCACGATAGGGGACAGTCTTGTAAGAACTGCCGGTCGCCTATGGCCCAACCGAGATAGAGCGGCATATCGACCGTCCTCGCGGAACATAGCCGGCCGACTTGCGGCGTGGCGCCAAGAAGACCGCAAAAAGCTGAGAAGTCATCGAACCAAAGCGTCTCGGATGAGAATGAATGAACAATCATCGCCGCCGCATTGGTCCCGAATCGGCGCGCTTCGATAAGGGCGGATGCGGTTCGATGCAGCAACTGATATCGAATCGAGTGGGGCGGATTTGCGCCTATCCCAAGCGTCGCACTGAGGAAATCAAGACGTTCGCGCTTGCCATGGGTCTCATTGGTCAACCATTTTCCCAATGTCGGCCCGAATGGCTCGTCAACCTTTCCCTCCACCATCATCGAGATGGTTTGCGCGCCGCATCGTGCCAGCACAAAGATGTCGCTTTGGCTCGCGCGGTTCCCACCGGGTAATGGCACCTGCCATTCGGGAAATGCCGCCAACATTTTCGGTGTGGCGTGTCCAAAGTCGGGATAGTCTCGAAATAGGCACGCCACTTCAGACGGCAATCCATTGGCCGCCTCCCAAGATTTGGCGAGCGTCATGGCGGAGTAACCGCAGCGCCATTGCCTTTCGGGCTTGGCAAGGAGTTTTCTCCAACTGACCGGCCCAGAGCTCGGGACGAAGATTTGCGCCATCCGTCGAGTGAAACCCGGAACGGTTAAGAATCGGTCAACGTAACAGATAGCGGATGGAGCAAGGTACATGGTGAGCCGTAAGGCATTCAAAGACGCTACAGCGCGCGCCGAGGAACGCCGAGCGGAGGGTCCTACGGCAGTGGCGGCGCGATACATCCGCGCCACCAGACGGATATCGGTGACATTGGACACCGATATCGAGGTGATCTTTTCGGCGGACCGTGCGCAGGGGCTTGCGCAGGCCCGCCCCGCCGATCTGTCGGACATCGAGATCACGCCGTCCGGCCTCGGATTGCATTTCCCAAAGCTGGACGCCGACATCTACTTGCCGGCCCTATTGGAGGGCGTCCTCGGATCAAGGAGCTGGATGGCCGCCAGCCTCGGCAAGAAGGGCGGCAGCTCCCGCAGCAGGGCCAAAGCGACCGCAAGCCGGAACAACGGCAAGCTCGGAGGACGCCCCCGTAAGGCCGGAGATCGTAAGACAAGGATGCGCATCGCGGGATAATGGAACGTTGAAAATCCCCAACAACATCTTCATAGGCACCGGCGGCTGGACCTACGCGCCGTGGCGGGGCGTGTTCTATCCGGAGGGGCTGACGCAGAAGCGCGAGCTCGAATACGCGAGCCGGCAGCTCACCTCGATCGAGATCAACGGGACCTATTACTCGACCTTCAAGCCGGAGAGCTGGGTTAAATGGCGCGAGGCGACGCCGGAGGGGTTCGTGTTCGCGGTGAAGGGGTCGCGCTACTGCACCAACCGCAGGGAGCTGGCCGGGGCCGGCGAGGCGGTCGCGCGCTTCGCCGGGCAGGGTCTTCGCGAGCTGGGCGGCCGGCTGGGGCCGATCAACTGGCAGCTCGCGGAAACGAAAAAATTCGATGCCGAGGATGTGGAGGGATTTCTAAAGCTGCTGCCGCGGGAGGCCGAGGGCGTGCCACTGCGCCACGCGCTGGAGGTGCGTAATCCCAGCTTCCAGGACCCACGATTTTACGATCTGGCGCGCCGCCATAACGTCGCCATCGTCTTCGCCGACCATGACACGTTCCCTACGATCGACGAGCCCACGGCCGACTTCACATACGCACGGCTGATGCGAAGCCGGGAAGAGATCGAGACGGGCTACGAAGCGGCCGACCTCGACCGCTGGGCCGAGCGGACCGACGCCTGGGCGAAGCGCGGCGACGTCTTCCTCTATTTCATCGCCGGCGCCAAGCTGCGCGCGCCCGCGGCGGCGCAGGCTTTGATCGATCGGGTGTAGGCTTCGTCAATCGCGCCGGCCCTTCGATTCCGGCCGCCTCCGCCCGGCATCGCGCCTTTCGCCCCGGCCCGGGCGGGTTGACGGGCGATCCGCCTCCAGCTCCGCGGCCACGGCCGACAGGCCGCCGAATGCGAAGCGCTGGAAGTGCTCGATGACGGCGTCGGGCGTTTCGGTCCCGGCGCCGAGGCCCGGAAGGAACTGCGCGAGAATCTGCCGGTTGCCGACGAGCAGCAGGGCGAAGGGTGCCATGATGTTGAGCAGGCAGCGGGCGACGGCCGGGTGGTCGTCCGGAAGGCCGAGAATTTCGCCGACGAGCCCGCTGACGATGCGCTTCTTCGGCAGGATCTCCCGCTCCAACAGGATGGGAAAGACCGAAGACGGCGACAGGATCTCGCGGCTGAGCACGCGCAACGCCCAGGTCGAGGAAGCCGGCCCGACGATCGTCCGGACGATCAGCCCGATGAAGGCGCGGAGCTTGTCCGCCGCGTTTCCCGGCGCTTCGGCCAGCGCCAGGAGCTTGTCGTAGGTCACCATCCGCCGGTGCGCCTCGACCAGCACCTCGGCATACAAGCCTTCGATCCCGCCGTAGTAATAGTTGACCGCCGCGGAGTTGCTCTTCGCGCGCTCGGCGATCTCCTTGCCGGTGGCGCGATCGAAGCCTTTCTCGGCGAAGACCTCGCCGGCCGCCTCCAGGATCTGCAATTTCGTGGCCGCGCCGTCTTCCCGGCGACCGGGCAGCCTGCGGGGTGACTTCCGTTTCATGGTCCCATCATATCGCAGCGCGGCCATTATTGAAAGTATTAATTGAAATTACAATTTGACTTTTATCCTCGGCGGCGCCTATCCTCTGCACCATGAGCAAGCCGGTCCGCCTCGTTCTCCTCCTCATCGCCGCTGCCGGCCTCGGCGCCGCAAGCTGGTGGTACATGCACCGGCCGGCCTCGGAGGATGCGCTCGTCCTCTACGGCAACGTCGACCTGCGGCAGGCGTCCGTGCCCTTCAACGGCGCGGAGCGGATCGCCGAGATCCTCGTCGAGGAAGGCGACATCGTTAAGAAAGGGCAGGTTCTCGCCCGGCTCGACACCAGCCGGCTCATGCCGGAGGTCGAGCGGGCCGAAGCCGCCGCCGCGGTCCAGCGGGCAGCGCTTCAGGAATTGAAGAACGGCAGCCGCCCGGAAGAAATCGCCCAGGCGCGCGCCGGCCTGGCTTCCGCCGACGCCGATGCCGCGAATGCGGCCGCCCAGTACAGGCGGCGAAAAGCGCTCGCCGGCACGCCCGCGGTCAGTCGGCAGGATCTGGACATAGCCGAAGCGGCCGCGCTCGTCGCCGACGCCAAGGGCAAGGTTGCGCAGAGCGCGCTCGATCTCGTGATCGCCGGGCCGCGTGCGGAAGATATCGCGCAGGCCGAAGCGCAGCTTCGCGGCGGCGAGGCGCAACTCGCCCTCGCCCGCCGGAAACTGGCCGACGCCGAGCTGATCGCGCCCTTCGACGCCATCGTGCGGTCCCGCCTGATGGAGCCGGGCGAAATGGCGACGCCCGGCAAGCCGGTCTTTTCGCTCGCGACCAGGGGGACAAAATGGGTACGCACCTATGTGTCCGAAGCCGGCCTCGGCCATGTCCGCTCCGGTATGCGCGCTACGGTCACAACGGACAGCTTCCCCGACCGGCCGCTGGAGGGTTGGGTCGGTTTCATCTCGCCGGTCGCCGAGTTCACGCCGAAGACCGTGCAGACCGAAGACCTGCGCACCAGCCTGGTCTATGAGGTGCGGGTCTTCGTCGAGGACCCGACGGACACGCTCCGGGTCGGCATGCCGGCTACCGTGAGGCTGCTGCCGGACGCCGGGCCGAAGCAGGCTCAGCAGGATTCCAGGGCAGCGGCCGCTGCCGGCGAGCGCGTCAAGGCGCGACCGTGATCGCGCCGACGCCAACATCGCCGGTCTCGGTGCGGGACATTTACAAGGCGTTCCGCCGCAAGACCGGCGAGACGGTCAAGGCGCTCGACGGCGTGTCCTTCGAGGCGAAGGCTGCGACGCTCACCGCGCTGGTCGGGCCGGACGGCGCCGGCAAGACCACGCTGCTGCGCCTGATCTCCGGATTGATGGCGTCGGACGCGGGCGAGCTCGAGGTCGTCGGCGTGAAGGTCGCCGCCGATCCGCAGGCGGTTCAGGACCGCATCGGCTACATGCCGCAGAAGTTCGGCCTCTACGAGGATCTGAGCGTCCAGGAAAACCTCGATCTCTACACCGATCTGCATGGAATCTCCGCCGAAGACCGCAAAGCGATCTACCCGCGCCTGATGGAAATGACGCAGCTTGGGCGGTTCCGCGAGCGCCTTGCCGGCAAGCTTTCCGGCGGCATGAAGCAAAAGCTCGGACTCGCCTGCACCCTCGTCCGCTCGCCCGAGCTGCTGCTGCTCGACGAGCCGACCGTCGGCGTTGATCCGCTGTCGCGGCGCGAGCTGTGGGAGATCGTCCTCAAGCTGGTGCGGGAGGAAGGGCTCACCGTGGTCGTCAGCACCGCCTATCTCGACGAGGCCGAGCGCTGCGACCACGCCGTCGTCATGCACGCGGGGAAAGTGCTGGCGCAGGGCTCTCCGGAAGACGTCACCGCCGAGGCCAAGGGTCGCACCTTCATTCTGGCCGTTCCCGACGGAATGCCGGCGCGCTCGCTTCAAGCGCGGCTGTTCCAGCAGCACGGCGTGATCGATGCCGTTCCCGAAGCGGGACAGGTCCGGGTCGTTCTGGCGTCCGCCGGCGATACCGCTTCGCTAGCGCCGAATGGCGCGAAGGACGCGCCGCGCCCGGTTCCGCCACGCTTCGAGGATGGCTTCATGGTTCTGTTCCACGCGGTCGCCGGCCAGGCGCATCGCAACGCCATGACGCTCGACCGGCCGCAATCGGTCGATCCGAACGCCATTGCCGTCGAGGTGCACGATCTCGTCCGCACCTTCGGCGACTTCACCGCGGTCGATCACGTCAGCTTCAAGGTCCGCAAAGGCGAGATCTATGGGCTGCTCGGGCCCAACGGGGCCGGCAAGAGCACCACCTTCCGCATGCTCTGCGGCTTGCTGCCGGCGTCCAACGGCACGCTCCGGGTCGCCGGCGCCGACCTGCGGACGTCGCGCGCCGAAGCGCGGCAGAAGCTCGGTTACGTCGCGCAGCAATTCTCGCTTTACGGTCAGCTCAGCGTCGACGAGAACCTCGACTTCTTTGCCAGCGCCTACGGCCTGCGCGGCCGGCGCAAGGCAGATCGCGTCGCTTGGGCGAAGCGGCAGTTCGAGCTCGATCAGTTCTCGCGCCTGCCGAGCGGCCAGCTTCCGGGCGGATTCAAGCAGCGCCTCGCCATGGCCGCCGCCCTGCTGCACGAGCCGGAGATCCTCTTCCTCGACGAGGCGACGAGCGGCGCCGATCCGATGGCGCGGCGGGAATTCTGGGGACGCATTACCTCCCTCTCCGAACAAGGCGTGACCGTCATCGTCACCACCCACTTCATGGAGGAAGCGGAGTATTGCGACCGGATCGTCATACTCGACGCCGGCCGCAATCTCGCCGAAGGCACGCCCGCGGAAATCCGGTCGCACGCGGCGGCGACAGGGGGCGAAGAGCCGACGATGGAGGACGCCTTCATCGCCATCGTCGAAAAGTCGCGCAACGGCCCGGCGGCGCAAACCGCGGGAAACGCCGCATGATCGCCGCGATTCATTTCCGGGCATCGGGCCGGCTGAGGCGCATCGCGGCGCTGATCCGCAAGGAGACCTATCAGGTATTCCGCGATCCGAGCAGCATCGCGGTCGGCATCGTGATGCCCATGATGCTGCTGGTGCTGTTCAGCTATGGCCTCTCCTTCGACGTCAAGAGCGTGCCGGTGGCGATCGTGCTGGAGGATTCCTCGGCCGATGCCCGTGGGGCGGCTTCGGGCTTCGAGCTGTCGGAATATTTCGCCGCCGTGCCGGTCAAGACGATGGCGGAGGCGCAACGGCTGCTGCTCGGCAAGACCGTGGACGCCATCGTCCGCATCCCGCCGGATTTCGCCCGCCGCGTGGAGCTCGGCGACGCGGAGATCCAGATCCTCGTCCACGGCACCGACGCCAACACCGCGCGGATCTCGCTCGCCTACGCGCAGGGCGCGATCGGCGTCTGGATGGCGCGGGAGGCGGCGCAAGGACGCATCATCGCCGGCGCGCCCATCGGCATCGAGAGCCGCATGTGGTTCAACGACGCCAACGAAAGCAGCTATTTTCTCGTCCCCGGCCTCATCGTCCTCGTCATGACGCTGATCGGCGCGCTGCTGACGGCGCTCGTTGTCGCCCGGGAATGGGAGCGCGGCACCTTCGAAGCCCTGTTCGTGACGCCGGTTCGTCCCGGCGAGATTCTGCTCGGCAAGACCGTGCCGTATTTCGTGCTCGGACTCGTCGGGCTCGCGCTCTCGGTCGCCGGCGCCAAGCTCCTGTTCCAGGTGCCGCTGCGCGGCTCGCTGACGATTCTCACCATCGTGTCGATGCTCTATCTCGTGGTGGCGCTCGGCATCGGCCTGCTGATTTCGTCCCTCACCAAGAGCCAGTTCATCGCGAGCCAGCTCACCATGGTCGTGACCTTCCTGCCGGCCATGATGCTGTCGGGCTTCATGTTCGATATCAGGAGCATGCCGCTCGTCATCCAGGGCATCACCCACATCTTCCCGGCGCGTTATTTCGTCAGCCTGCTGCAGACGCTATTTCTCGCCGGCGACGTCTGGGCGGTGATCCTGCCGAACGCCGCCGTCCTCGCCGGCATGGGCGCGCTGCTGATGTCGCTGGCGGTCCGCGCCACGCGCAAGAAGATCGGATGAGGCCGCCATGCTGGACTCGCTCCTCCGTATCTTCGCCCTCATCCGCAAGGAGCTGCTGGCGATTCTCAAGGACCCCAAGAGCCGCGCCAGCCTGATCGTGCCGCCGATCATGCAATGCCTGGTCTTCGGCTACGCCGCGACCTACGACCTCGACAACGTGCCCTATGCCGTGCTCGATCACGACCGCAGCGCGGCCTCGCGCGCGCTCGTCGCCGAACTGGACGGGTCCGGCGTCTTCACGCGCGTCGCCACGCTCCGGCGGACCGGAGAGATCGCGGACTACATCGACGCCAAGCGCGCGCTCCTCGTCCTGACCATCGATCGCGGCTTCGAGCGCGGCCTTTACGCGGGAACCGTGCCGAAAGTGCAGGTGATCGCCGACGGCCGGAACTCCAACACCGCCGGCACCGCCCTGGGATATATCAACGCCATCGCCGTCGCCTTCGGCAATGAATGGCGCGAGCGCCAAGGGCTGGCCGGCCCCGCCGTGCAGGTGACGGTGCGGGCCTGGTACAACCCGAACCTCGAGACGCGCTGGAACATGATCCCGTCGATGATTGGCATGATCACGATGATGATGACCATGATGCTGACCGCCATGTCGGTCGCCCGGGAACGCGAGGAAGGCACCTTCGACCAGCTCCTGGTGACGCCGTTCCGGCCGACCGAGATCATGATCGGCAAGGCGCTGCCGGCGATGATGGTGGGCGTCATGCAATCGACGCTCATCCTTCTCGTCGCGCAGCTCTGGTTCCAGATCCCGTTCGCCGGCACCTATCCCATGCTGTATATGGGCCTGGTCCTGTTCGTAACCGCCTCGGTCGGGATCGGGCTTTTCATCTCGTCGATCGCCGCCAACATGCAGCAGGCGATGATCGGCTCCTTCGTTCTGGTGATGCCGTTCATGCTTCTGTCCGGCCTTACCGCGCCGGTCGGGAACATGCCGGCGGCGCTGCAGTATTTCACGCTGATCAATCCGCTGCGCTACGCCATCAGCATCACGCATCAGGTCTACCTGGAAGGCGCGGGCATCGCCCAGCTCCTGCCGGAGCTGCTGGCGCTCGTCGCCATCGCCGCCGTCACCCTGCCCTTCGCCGCCTGGATGTTCCGGCACAGGCTTGCCTGAGCGCGCGGCGGCGCGGTCTGCCGCCGGCGAGAGCCCTAAAACAGGCGCGGCGTGGGCGCGGGCCAGAAACGCCAGAGCGCAAGCGCCAGGATGGCGATGCCGATCGTCGCCACGCCCCAAACCGTGATCGCGGGGCCGATCTGCTCGCGCCCGAACCCGGCTTCCACCGCCGGCCCGAAGCCGCGCAGCAGCAGGAAGGCCGCCGCGGCGCCTGCGCCCGCGAGCGCCATCGGCAGGGCGACCGTCAGCGAGCCCAGGCCTAGGGTCCCAGGGGTGCGGTCCCACAGGCCGGTGGACCACTCGAACAGCACGCAGAGCAGCAGCGGAACGCCCGCCAGGATCAGCGGAAGACCATCCGGGGTTGCGCGGCCGGGGGCCAGAAGCCCCAAGGTCCAGCGGATCAGGGCATAGCCCGCGCCGTATGAGACGAGCATCGCAAGCGTCAGCAGAATACGATCAGCCAATGCGCATGACTCCCGAGGGCAAGGCTGCCCGGATGCCAGGAAACGGGGTCTTCAGGCCGCTCTATACTCTTGCGCGGCGATTTTTCCCATTCCCTTTTTCCGGAGCGCACGGGTGAAGCGATTCTGGATCACGACGGCTTCGCCATTTCCGATTATGCAGCATGCTTGAAATCGCCAATCTGCGCCTCGAACGCACGCTTGAAGGCGGGCCGCGCGGTGCAGCGTTCGATATAGGCTGCGAGCCGCTTGTCGCCTGTGACGATGTCGGTGTGCTTGAGGATTCGCAGCACCGTCGTCATCATCAGATCGCCTGCAGTAAAGCGGTCGCCATCGAGATAGGGCTTGTCGCCGAGGGACTTGGAGAGGGCGGAGAGCCGCCTCTGCGCGAACTCGACGGCCCCCGGACGGCGCAACCTGGCCCATTCTTCGTTCGCGTAGAAAAGATCGATCAGGGCGACGTTCATGACGAACGGCTCGATGGAATTGAGTGCCGCGATCAGCCATTGCGTCGCGCGGGCGCGTGCGCCCAGGTCCTTCGGCAGGAGCGTCTCGCTCCGTTCGCCGATGTGCAGCACGATGGCCCCAGACTCGAAGAGCACGACGCCATCCTCCTCCAGAATCGGCACCTGCCCGAAAGGCTGCAGCGCGCGATAGTCCGGCTTGTCCTGATCGCCCTGTTCAAGGAGGCGCGTCTTGTAGGGCAGGCCGGCTTCCTCCAGCGCCCAGCGTGCGCGCAAATCGCGCACCTGGCCCTGGGCGAAGTCCGGAACCCATTTGAATGCTGAGATCGTGATCATGTGGTGTGCTCCTTTCGCCCGCCGCGTCGGATCTGCAATCCGCAAGGTTCGTAGGCCTCACGACATGGAGACGGATCGCGCTTCAAGTAACACTCACCGTCAATGTGTATTTCGCGGCCTCATTGCGCCGCGCGGCATTGCGTATGATGTATACGCGGATCGTGTAATGTCCATCGGCAGGCAATGCCGCCTTGAAATGGTTGCCGTTCATGGGGCCGTCGAAGAGCGCCTCGTCCGCCCCGGATTGCATGATGTTGAAATACGCCGACGCGTTGCTCGCCTCGAAGTCCACTGACAGCGTCTGCCCCGCCTTGGCGCTTACCTGATAATCGACATGCTGGTAGCCCTTGATCGTTCCGGCGAAGGTTGCGCTCATCACCCCCGCACGAAGCTGTATTTCCCGCTGCCGGCCATCCTCTTGGGCGGAGGGCGGGGTCGGGCTCAGCAGCAGGCAGGCTAGAAAGCAGGCAATCAAGCCGCGCATGGGAAATCTCCACGCTCTCGGAGAAATATACGCCGCGAACGAGGATTGCGCTGCTGAATCCGGACACTCGCATCTCCCGCCCATGCGCGTCGCCCCCGAGAAACCAACGGCGCCGCACAGGCGTTATCGTATTTGATGGATGCCGATCTGGAAAAGCTGACGAGAGAAGAGCTGATCGCCGAAGTGCTGCGGCTGCGGAACGGCATTCGCGCCCATCGCGACAGCAGCGGGCATGACTTATGCTGGCACCACCCACAGCTTTGGGGCCTGCTTCCCGAACCGATTCCGAAGGATATCGCGGTTCCCGACTGGCCTCAGTTTCTGCGCGGCTGCGTCAAATACCGGGAAGCTCTCGACCGGGAACTTCCGGACGCTCGGCGTGTGGATGCCGAGTTTGACGATACGCGCGGCCGTGCCACGCGTGACCTGCAAGGGACCTAAGTTAGGCGCTTCTTCGCAAAGGCTCTACCGGAATGCGATTTCAAGTATTTCTCGAATTCCAAGGCTCTGTGTTTGTCAGGAAACGCCGAATACCACATCAGTTCCCACGGAGTGAATTTGGCCGTATGGGTGGATTTTCCGGTGTTGTGATCCGCCATGCGCCGTTTCAGGTCAGCAGTCGCACCTATATAGTCCTGTTCCGGTGAAGTCGCGCTGCGGATTATGTAAACGTACCACAACGGCATTGCTCCAGTCCGTCTGCACTTTCGCTCCGCTCAAGCTACGCCGGACACTGCTTCGCTCTAACGGCCTTCGCGCGGCTGCGCCACGCGTAGCCCGTAAGGGCGAAGCGTGGTGGGCCCGGCAGGACTCGAACCTGCGACATGACCGTTATGAGCGGTCCGTTCTGACCAACTGAACTACGGGCCCGACATTGGCAGCGCTAAGGTGTACAGGGCAGCGTATATCGGGGTGCAGACGGATGCGCAAGGCGGTTTGGGGCTTTCCCGTACGGAACCGTGCGGATGGACGGGGCGGTGCGCGTGGACTCGCCGATCAAGTCGGCGAGTGACGACTTTATCTTATGACGTAGGCTTGGCTGTCGAGGGACGGAAACGAAAAACGGAGGGCGCTTTCGCGTCCCTCCGCTGTTCGAAACCATGAGCCGAAGCCTCAATAGTCGAGGAAGCTCCTGAGTTTCCGGGAGCGGCTCGGGTGTTTCAGCTTGCGGAGCGCCTTCGCCTCGATCTGGCGGATACGCTCGCGGGTGACCGAGAACTGCTGGCCGACTTCCTCCAGCGTGTGATCGGTGTTCATGCCGATGCCGAAGCGCATGCGCAGCACGCGCTCCTCGCGCGGCGTGAGGCTCGACAGCACCCGCGTCGTCGTCTCGCGCAGGTTGGAGTGGATCGCCGCGTCGGACGGCAAGATCGCATTCTTGTCCTCGATGAAGTCGCCGAGGTGGCTGTCCTCTTCGTCGCCGATCGGCGTCTCGAGGCTGATCGGCTCCTTCGCGATCTTCAGCACCTTCCGCACTTTCTCCAGCGGCATGTGCAGCTTTTCCGACAGCTCTTCCGGCGTCGGCTCGCGGCCGATCTCGTGCAGCATCTGGCGCGAGGTGCGGACCAGCTTGTTGATCGTCTCGATCATGTGCACCGGGATGCGGATGGTGCGCGCCTGGTCGGCGATCGAGCGGGTGATCGCCTGCCGGATCCACCAGGTGGCGTAGGTCGAGAATTTGTAGCCGCGGCGGTACTCGAACTTGTCCACGGCCTTCATCAGGCCGATGTTGCCTTCCTGGATCAGGTCGAGGAACTGCAGCCCGCGGTTGGTGTATTTCTTGGCGATCGAGATGACGAGCCGCAGGTTCGCCTCGACCATCTCCTTCTTGGCGCGGCTCGCCTGGCGCTCGCCCTGCTGCACCGCCTGCACGATGCGGCGGAATTCGGGCAGAGGCATCGTCGTCTCGCCGGAGATCACGGATATCTCGTCGCGCAGCGCGTCGATGTCCTTCGTGTGCTTCTTGACGAAGGTCTTCCACCCCTTCTTGGTGGAGGCGGCCATCGCCTGCGCCCAGTTGGGGTCGAGCTCGCTGCCGAAATAGCTTTCGAGGAAGGCTTCGCGCTCGACGCCGCAGTCCATGGCCTGGCGCAGCAGCCGGCCCTCGGCGCGCGCCATCGCGCGGTTCATCTCGTAGAGCTGATGGACGAGTTGTTCGATCCGCGCATTGTTGAGATGCACGTTCTCCATCAGGTCGATCAGGTCCTTGCGATGCTTCTCGTAGGTGCGCTCGGTCGACTTCGACAGCTCTTCGCCGCGCTGATGGGTGGCGAGCAGCTTGTCCTGCGCGCGCTGCAGCTTGTTGAACGTCGTGGCGATGTTCTCGAAGGTCTCGATGATCTGCGGCTTGAGCGCGCTTTCCATCGCGGCGAGCGAGATCGACGATTCCTCTTCGTCCTCGTCGTGGTCGTCTTCGTCGGGCGCGGCACGTCCGCCTTCCTCGTCGTCGGCATGCGCCGCTCCGTTGGCGCCATTCGCGCCATTCGCGCCATTCGCGCCGTTCGCGCCATTCGGGCGCTTCACCTCGACGGGACCCTTCACTTCCGGCGTAGCGATGGGATGGCCGGCGCCGTTCGACACCGTGGGCGGAGGCACGATGCGGCCTTCCTCGTCCGGCCCGCCGCCGTAGGTGGCGTCCAGGTCGATCACGTCGCGCAGCAAGATTTCCTCGTTCACCAGCGCGTCGTGCCATCGCGAGATAGCCCGCATGGTGAGGGGACTCTCGCACAGCGCGCCGATCATCTTCTCGCGGCCGGCCTCGATGCGCTTGGCGATGGCGATCTCGCCCTCGCGCGACAGCAGCTCGACGCTGCCCATCTCGCGCAGGTACATGCGGACCGGGTCGTCGGTGCGGCCGATGTCGTCGTCGCCGAGATTGCCGCCGACCGCCACCTGGCCGTCGCCGTCGCCTTCCTTGGCCTCGGCGCCTTCCTCGACGTCGTCGCCGTCGATCACGTTGATGCCGAGCTCCGACATCATGGTCATGGTGTCTTCGATCTGTTCGGAAGACACCTGCTCCTGCGGCATCGCCGAATTCAGCTCGTCGATGGTGATGTAGCCGCGTTCCTTGCCCTTCGCGACGAGCTTCTTGACGGCGGCGCTGACGCTGTCCAACAGCGGTCCGTCGCTCTGCTCCTCGTCGCGTTCTGTCGCTTCAGCCTCACGTGCTGCCTTGGTCGCCATCCAATCGTCCCCGTTTTTCCTAACCCGCGTTCATGTGTACCGCGGCGCCCGCACCCAAATGGGTCCATCCTCGCGGATCCGCTTCAATCTTCGAGCTCGGCGATCTCGCTTTCCGCCCGCTCGACCTCACTGCGATATCGGAGAAACCGCGCCTCGCCGTCAGCCGTCCCTTCCGCGTCGGCCTGGCGCCCTTCCTCCAGCAGCTCCCGGCTTCGCCCCTTGCGCTGCATCGATGCAAGCAAATCCCGTACGCCGGCCTGCGCCTCTTCCAGAGACGCTCCGGGACGAGCGAACCCCGCATGAAGCAGCACATTCCTGCCGAGCAATTCGGCGAGAAGGCCAACGCCCACCGTTTCAGAGAGGTGGCGCTTGAGGCATTCACTGTCAAGGTCTGCCGCGACCGCCAGGAAGACATGGATTTCCCGCCGTATCTTGTCAAGCTCCGGGTCCAGATCGACCCGGCCGACCGCCTCGTCGAACTGGTCGAGCAGGGCCGGATGATTGACCAGGGTGGCCAGCAGGGCCTGCCGGCGGCGGCGCTCGCCGACCGCGACGAGGCTGGCCAGGTTGTTTCGGGGAGCCGTTTCTACCCTTACCATCATACCGCGAGACTTCCCGGCCATGCCCGGCCCGCGGCGTGGGCGCAGCAGGCCGTTCAGGCGCTCGCGCAGCATTTCCTCGTAATACTGGCGGACCGTGCGGTCGGCGACCTGACCGATGCGTGCGCGGATCCGCATTTCCATCTCCGCCCGCCGCTCCGGCGTATCCACGGCGCGGCCCGCGGTTTCCATATCCCAGATCAGTTCCACCAGCGGCCGGGCGCCGTCGATGACGCGCCGCATGGCGGCAGCGCCGGCGCCGCGCACCAGGCTGTCGGGGTCCTCCCCTTTCGGCAGATAGGCAAACCGCAGCGAACGGCCCGGCTGCAACAGCGGCAACGCCCGCTCGGCGGCGCGATGGGCCGCCCGCTGCCCCGCGCCGTCGCCGTCGAAGCACAGAACCGGCTCCGCCGTCAGCTTCCACAATTCCTTGATCTGGTCCTCGGTCAGCGCCGTGCCGAGGGGCGCCACCGCCGCCGCGAACCCGGCGCGCGACAGCGCGATCACGTCCATATAGCCTTCGGTCACCAGCAGCTCGCCCGTGTCGTGGGCGGCCTGGCGCGCGTTGGCGAGGTTGTAGAGCGTCCGCCCCTTGTCGAACAGCGGCGTGTCGGGGGAATTGATGTATTTCGCCGCGCCGTCGCCGAGGATGCGGCCGCCGAAGGCGATGACCCGGCCGCGCCGGTCGGTGATGGGAAAGATCACGCGCTGGCGGAAGAAGGGATAGGGCGCGCGGCCGTCGTCCGGCCGCCGCAGCAGCCCGGCCTCCAGCAGCAATGCCTCGTCGAGGCCCTGCTTCTTCAGCGCGTCTGCCATGATGCGGCCATCGGGCGCGTAGCCGAGACGGAAATGCTCGATCGCCGCGTCGTCGAGGCCGCGGCCCTGCAAATACGTCAGCCCCTCGGCGCCGCGCGCCGTGCGCAACTGTCCCTCGAACCAGGCGCAGGCGGCTTCCGTCACGTCGTGCAGCGACGCCCGCCGCGCCTCGCGAACGCGGTCCTGCGGCGTCTGCTCGGGCACGGCGACCCCCGCCTCCGCCGCAAGCATCTGCACCGCTTCGGGGAAGCTCAGGCCCTCGGTCTCCATGACGAAGGAGAAGACGTCGCCATGCTTGCCGCTGCTGAAGCAGTGGTAGAAGCCCTTCTCGTCGTTGACGGTGAAGGACGGCGTCCGTTCCTGGTTGAAGGGGCTCAGGCCGACGAATTCCCGGCCGCGGCGAATCAGCTTCACCCGTTTGCCGCAAATGTCCGAAACGGACACGCGGCCGCGAATCTCGTCTAGGAAGCTGGGCGGAAATGACATGGGCGATGTCCGGGCAGCATCATCATCGAGTATATCTATTGAAATCCTAAGAAAGTACAAACCCGGCTTCGCGCGCCTGTCGCGGAATCCAAGGATTCCAGCGGCATGCCATCGGGAGCCTCCGCGCGAATCGGCGGTCTTCCGCCGCGGCGCGCGCCGAGTCGCGGCTAGGCCAGCTTCTGCTTGACCGCGGCGCTCGCCTTGGCGAAATCCATCCGGCCGGCAAAGCGCTCGCGCAGGGTAGCCATCACCTTGCCCATCTCCTTGAGGCTGTCGGCGCCCAGCTCGCCGATAACCTCCTCGACGGCCTGGGAAATCGCGGCATCGCCCATCTGCTCGGGCATGAAGCGGCGGATGACGTTGATCTCGTCCGCCTCCCGGTCCGCGAGATCCTGGCGGCCGCCCTTCACATACATATCGATGCTTTCGCGGCGCTGCTTCACCATCGTCTGCAGCAGAACGAGGATCTCCTCGTCGCCGACCTCGTCGCCGCCGTCCTTGCCGCGGGAAGCGATATCGCGGTCCTTGAGCGCGGCGCGTATGAGTCGGATCGTCGCCGTGGCGCAGACGTCTTTCGCCAAGGTGGCTTCCCGCAACGACTTGTTCAAACGCTCGCGCAGCATTATTTCAGTAAACCAACAATTTACGATGGATAAAAACGGTACACGAATCCCCTTCTCTTGCGCAACAGGAAAGAAACGCATAACCGATTGATTTTCCGCAATTTATTTCTTAATAATTCCTTGACGGCGGCACGGCTTTTGCTTAGAACCACCGCAATTTGCGCCCGGCGAGGCTCAAACACCGACACGTTCACAGCCGAGGATTGATGGCGGAGAGACGCTCTCCAGACCGCACGCCGCCGCCCGGGACCACGGCCGCCCTGGCATTGGCCGACGGTACGGTCTTCTGGGGCCAGGGAATCGGCGCTTCGGGACGGGCGGTGGGCGAAGTGTGTTTCAACACTTCGATGACCGGCTATCAGGAGATCATGACCGATCCGTCCTACGCCGGTCAGATCATCACCTTCACCTTTCCCCATATCGGCAATACCGGTACCAACCCCGAGGATATCGAGACGCTGACGCCGGCGGCGCGCGGCTGCGTGCTGCGCGCGGATATAACCGAGCCGTCGAACTGGCGCGCGGCGCAGCATTTCGACGGCTGGCTCAAGTCGCATGGCCTGGTCGGCATCGGCGGCATCGATACCCGCGCGCTGACGCGACGCATCCGCGATCTCGGCGCGCCGCAGGGCACGATCGCGCACGCGCCGGACGGCCGCTTCGACACGGCAGCGCTGGTCAAGTCCGCGGCGAAATGGCCCGGCCTCGAGGGCATGGACCTGGCCAAAGAAGTGAGCTGCAGGCAAATCTACAAGTGGGACGAGACGCGCTGGGCGCTCGGCCGCGGCTACGGCCGCCAGGCCGCGCCGAAACGCCACGTCGTCGCCATCGACTATGGCGCGAAGCGCAACATCCTGCGCTGCCTCGCCGACCTGGATTGCGCCGTGACCGTGCTGCCGGCGACGGCGACCGCGGAAGAGGTGCTGCGCCACAAGCCCGACGGCGTCTTTCTGTCGAACGGTCCCGGCGACCCCGTCGCGACCGGGGAATACGCCGTGCCCATGATCCGGAAGGTGATCGACAGCGGCGTTCCGCTGTTCGGCATCTGCCTCGGCCACCAGATGCTGGCGCTGGCGCTCGGCGCGAAGACGGAGAAGATGCACCACGGCCATCGTGGCGCGAACCACCCGGTCAAGGATCTGCTCACGGGCAAGGTCGAGATCACGAGCCAGAACCACGGCTTCGTCGTGCGCGAGGACTCGCTGCCCGCGGGCGTCACGGTGACCCACAGGTCGCTGTTCGACGGCTCGGTCGAAGGCATCGCCGCCGAAGGCAAGCCGGTGTTCGGCGTGCAGTACCATCCCGAGGCCTCGCCCGGCCCGAAGGACAGTCACTACCTGTTCGACCGCTTCATCGGCATGATCGACGAAAATTCATGATTGGCCAGCACGAGACTCACCCCCCCACCCTAACCCTCCCCCCTTGCGGGGGAGGGTCGGGGTGGGGGGCGTGCATCGACGTCCCAGTTTGCGGGCGTAGCCTGACCCATGCCTAAACGCACAGACATCAAATCGATCATGATCATCGGCGCCGGGCCGATCGTCATCGGCCAGGCCTGCGAGTTCGACTATTCCGGGACTCAGGCTTGCAAGGCGCTGAAGGAAGAAGGCTACCGGGTCGTCCTGGTGAATTCCAACCCGGCGACGATCATGACTGATCCCGACACGGCGGACGCCACCTATGTCGAGCCGATCACGCCCGAGATGGTCACCCTGATCCTGGAGCGCGAGCGCCCGGACGCCCTGCTGCCGACCATGGGCGGCCAGACCGCGCTCAACACCGCGATGGACCTGGCGAAGAGCGGCGTGCTCGACCGCCTCGGCATCGAGCTGATCGGCGCGCGCGCGGACGTGATCGCCAAGGCCGAGGACCGCCAGCTTTTCCGCGAGGCGATGACCTCCATCGGCCTCGAATGCCCGCGCAGCGTCCTGGTGAAGGACTTTGCAGGCGGCGCCGCAGCCCTGGAAGAGATCGGCTTGCCGGCGATCTTCCGGCCGTCCTTCACGCTGGGCGGCACCGGCGGCGGCATCGCGTACAACCGCGAGGAATTCTTCGAGCTGCTGACGTCGGGGCTGCGCGCCTCGCCCGTGCATGAGGTGCTGATCGAGGAGTCGGTGCTCGGCTGGAAGGAATTCGAGATGGAAGTCGTCCGCGACCGCGCGGACAACTGCATCATCATTTGCTCGATCGAGAATATCGACCCGATGGGCATCCACACGGGCGATTCCATGACCGTGGCGCCCGCGCTGACGCTGACGGACAAGGAATACCAGATCATGCGCGACGCCTCGATCGCCTGCTTGCGCGAGATCGGCGTCGACACCGGCGGCTCGAACGTGCAATTCGCGGTCGACCCGGCGACCGGCCGGCTCGTCATGATCGAGATGAACCCGCGCGTCTCGCGCTCCTCGGCGCTGGCGTCCAAGGCGACGGGCTTCCCGATCGCGAAGATCGCCGCCAAGCTCGCGGTCGGCTATACGCTCGACGAATTGCAGAACGACATCACGCGCGTCACGCCCGCCAGCTTCGAGCCGACGATCGACTATGTCGTCACGAAGGTGCCGCGCTTCACCTTCGAGAAATTTCCCGGAGCGGAGCCTGTTCTGACCACGGCCATGAAGTCGGTCGGCGAGGCGATGGCGATCGGCCGCAACTTCCAGGAAAGCGTGCAGAAGGCGCTGCGCTCGCTGGAGACCGGCCTGACCGGTTTCGACGAGGTCGTCGTCGAAGGCCACGAGGAGGACATCAAGGAACGGACGCGCAATGCGCTCCGCGTCCCCGCGCCGGACCGGCTGGTGCTGGTGGCGCAGGGCTTTCGCGCCGGCCTGACGGTGGAGGAGATCCACGAGGCCTGCCGCATCGACCCGTGGTTCCTGCGGCAGGTCGAGGAAATCGTGCGCGTCGAGGAAATGCTGCGGCGCGACGGCCTTCCCGGCGACGCGCCGTCCATGCTGCGGCTCAAGAAGATGGGCTTTTCCGACCAGCGCCTCGCCCGCCTTACGAACTGCCGCGAAGCCGACGTCGCCGACCGCCGGCACAGCCTGTCGGTGAGGCCGGTCTACAAGCGCATCGACACCTGCGCCGCGGAGTTTCCCTCGCTGACGCCCTATATGTATTCCACATACGAGGGCAACGGCGTGACGCCCGGCGAGTGCGAAGCCGACGTCAGCGGCGCCGACAAGATCATCATCCTCGGCGGCGGGCCGAACCGCATCGGCCAAGGCATCGAGTTCGATTACTGCTGCGTGCACGCGGCCTTCTCGCTGAAGGAAGCGGGCTACGAGACGATCATGGTCAACTGCAACCCCGAGACCGTGTCGACCGACTACGACACCTCGGACCGGCTTTACTTTGAGCCGCTGACCGCCGAAGACGTGATCGCGCTGGTCCGCACCGAACAGGCGAAGGGAAAGCTGCTCGGCGTCATCGTGCAGTTCGGCGGGCAGACGCCACTCAAGCTGGCCAAGCGGCTGGCGGACGCAGGGATCCCGATCCTCGGCACATCGCCCGACGCCATCGACCTCGCCGAGGATCGCCAGCGCTTCCAGAAGCTGCTGATCGACCTCGACCTGAAGCAGCCGCAGAACGGCACCGCGACCTCGCTCGAGGAAGCGCAGCGGATCGCGGCCGAAATCGGCTATCCGGTCCTGTTGCGCCCGTCATACGTTCTCGGCGGCCGGGCGATGGAGCTGGTGCACGATGCGGAAGGGCTGAAGCGCTACATGCGGACCGCGGTGCAGGTTTCCGGCGATCATCCGGTGCTGGTCGACCATTTCCTCAGGGACGCCATCGAGGTCGACGTGGATGCGCTCGGCGACGGCGAGACGATCCACGTAGCGGGGATCATGGAGCATATCGAGGAGGCCGGCATCCACTCCGGCGACAGCGCCTGCTCCCTCCCGCCCTATTCCCTCAGCGCCGGCATCATCGAAGAGATCACGCGCCAGACCAAGGCGCTCGGCCGCGCGCTGAACGTGATCGGCCTGATGAACGTGCAATATGCGGTCAAGGACGGCGATGTCTATTTGATCGAGGTGAACCCGCGGGGCAGCCGCACGGTGCCCTTCGTGGCAAAGGCGACCGGCGTCCCGATCGCCAAGATCGCGGCGCGCGTCATGGCGGGCGAGAAACTCTCCGCGTTCCCGCTCGCGATGGAGCCGGCGGGGAAACACGTCGCCATCAAGGAAGCCGTGTTCCCGTTCGCCCGTTTCCCGGGCGTCGACGTCGTGCTCGGCCCCGAGATGAAATCCACCGGCGAGGTGATGGGCCTGGACCGCGACTTCGGCCGGGCGTTCGCGAAGTCCCAGCTTGCCGGCGGCGTGGACCTGCCGGTGGCAGGCCGGGTCTTCATATCCGTGAAGGACCACGACAAGGAAGCCTTCGTGCGCATCGCCCGCGATATCGCCCGCCTCGGCTTCCGCATCGTGGCCACGCGCGGGACCGCGTCCCACCTGCAGTCGCAGGGCATCGACGTCCAGGTCGTCAACAAGGTGCGCGAAGGCCAGCCCCACATCGTCGATGCGATGATCAACGGGGAAATTCAACTCGTGTTCAACACGACTGAAGGCGCGCAGGCGATCGCGGACAGTTTCAGCCTGCGGCGCACCGCCTTGGTGCATCATATCCCCTACTACACGACGGCGGCGGGCGCCCGGGCCTCGGTCCAGGCGATTTGCGCATTGCAAAACGGGTCCCTTGATGTTGCCCCGCTGCAATCTTATTTTATGGGGCTGTAACGAGTACCTTCCGTCACTTTTGGACTGGCAAGTGGGGGTCCTAGGAGGACAGGGCCCACGGTTCGTATTTCCTGATTTAGGTGGCTGACATGGAAAAGATTCCGATCACGGCCGCGGGCGCTTCCCGGCTGAAGGATGAATTGAAGACCCTGAAGACGGTCGAACGTCCGGCCGTAATCAAGGCGATTGCGGATGCGCGCGAGCACGGCGACCTTTCGGAGAACGCCGAGTATCATGCTGCGCGCGAGCACCAGAGCTTCATCGAAGGCCGCATCGCGGAGCTCGAAGATCACGCCAGCCGGATCGACATCATCGATGTCAAATCCTTGAAAGGGAAGGAAATCATGTTCGGCGCGACGGTGACGGTCGCGGACGAGGAAACCGACGTCGAGAAGACCTATCAGATTGTCGGCGAGTACGAGGCGGACCCGTCCGATGGACGGATTTCGATCTCCTCGCCGATCGCGCGTGCGCTGATCGGCCGCAAAGTCGGCGACAGCGTCGAGGTCACGACACCTGGCGGGCAAAAGGACTACGAGATCGTCAAGGTCCGATATAAATAGCGCGCGGCGCAGCGCGCTCAGCCGATTTCGTGCTCGAGCGCCTCTTCGTCGATCGGAACCCCGACATCATGCTTCGACGCCCTGATCGCCAGCGCCGATTTCACATGGCTTACATTGGGCGCCGCGGTCAGCTTGGACGTGAGGAACTTGTTGTAGCTGTCCCAGTCGGTCGCCACGATCCGAAGCAGAAAGTCCGTTTCGCCGGCGAGCATGTAGCATTCGCGGACCTGGGGCCAGTTCGCCACCAGCTTCTCGAAGGCGACGAGGTCGGATTCCGCCTGACTCGTGAGGCCGACCTGGGCAAAGACGGTAACGCCGAACCCGAGCGCTTCCTCGTTGAGGTCGGCGTGGTAGCCGCGGATGAATCCGGCGTCTTCCAGCGCGCGAACGCGCCGAAGACAGGGAGGCGCAGATATGCCCGCATTCTTTGCTAAATCGACATTCGTGATACGGCCGTCGGCCTGCAGGTCACGCAGGATACGCAGGTCGATCCTGTCGAGCTTCACTCGGCGCATTGGTGATGAGTCCCCTGGGAGCATTTTGAGCAATAATATTACAACACTTATGCTCGCGAAATATTATTTCAATTTACCGGGTATCCGGCCGGGGCGGGATCGCTGATGGGCAGCAAGGCCACAACCTGGGTCGTGACCGATGGCAAGATCGGCATGGTAAGCCAGGCAATGGGCCTGGCCGAAGCGGTCGGCTTCGACGTCGTGGCGAAGACGATCCGGCCCGCGGCGCCATGGAAATGGCTCCCGGCCAGCCTCTGGCCCGCCGGCGCCTCGGGAATCGGCCGGGGCAGCGACCCCATGGACGGGGAGCCGCCGGACCTGCTGATAAGCTGCGGCAGGCATGCGGTGGGACCGGCCCTCTGGCTGAAGCGGCGGCACCGGAGCCAGCCGTTCCTCGTGCATGTTCAGCATCCACGGGTGAGCCCGGCGCGGTTCGACCTCGTCGTCGCCCCGGCGCATGATGGTCTCTCCGGTCCCAACGTCCTGCAGATAACCGGCTCGCTGCATGGCGTGACCGACGCGAAGCTCGAAGCCGCTGCGAGGCGCTTCGCGCCTGCCTACCGGCAGGCCAGGCGCCCGCTGATCGCCGTCCTGATCGGCGGCAGCAACAGCGTCTACACCCTGACCGACGCAACGGTGGAACGGCTGATCGAAGACCTCAAGCGGATGGCCGATGCGCACGGCGCCGGCCTTCTGGTGACCCTGTCCCGCCGCACGGGCCCCGGCGCCGAGAAGCGCCTGCGCGAGGCGCTGGCCGGCGTGGCCGCCGAAATCTGGAGCGGCGAGGGCGAGAATCCGTATCTCGGCTATCTGGCGCTCGCCGACGCCGTCGTCGTCACCTGCGATTCCGTCAACATGATCTCGGAGGCCTGCGCGACCGGGAAGCCGGTGCATATCGCCGATCTGCCGGGCGGCGGCGACAGCAAATTCGCAGCGTTCCACGCCGCGCTGATATCCGCCGGAATCGCCCGCCCGTTCGCGGGACGGCTCGAAAGCTGGTCCTACCGGCCGCTCGACGACACGGCGCGCGTGGCGAAGGAAGTGCGCCGCCGCATGGGTATCGGCGCATGATGCCCGCCATGCCCCGCGCTAATCCCGCATTGCCGTGCCGGTTTCCTTTCCGTATATGATCGGTCCGGCAACGCAGGAAGAAACGGATTTCGATGCTTGACCTGGACGCCCTCCGTGGCGCGGCGCTGCAGCGCGATCCATTCGACCACGTTATCGTCCCGCGCTTCATTGCCGCGGACGCCCTGACGTCGATCGAGCAAGACTTCCCGGCCATCGCCTCCCCGGGGAGCTACCCTCTCGAATCGCTCCGCTTCGGCCCGGCCTTCGAACGGCTGTCGCGGGAGCTTCAGAGCAAAGAGATGAGCGCGGTATTGGGCGAAAAGCTCGGGCTGACGCTGCTCGACCACCCGACGATGATAACCGTGCGCGGGCAGTGCCGGGCGACCGACGGCAAGATCCATACCGATTCCGCCGGCAAGGTCGCGACCGTGCTTCTCTACATAAACGATGGCTGGAATGCGGAAGGCGGCCGCCTGCGATTGCTGCGTTCGGCCGGCGACATCGAAAACTATGCCGTCGAAGTGCCGCCGGACGCGGGCACGCTCCTGGCGTTCCCGTGCAGCGAAAATGCCTGGCACGGTCATTTGCCATTCGAAGGCGCGCGGCGGTCGCTCCAGCTCAATTGGGCGCGGGATGCGGCCTACCTGCGGAAGGAGCAGGTCCGCCATCGCATCTCCGCCTTCTTCAAGCGAGCCGGCTTCGGATGAGCATCGCGATCGAGACCTTCAGCAACGCCACCGGCGGCGTCAGCTTCTTCAAGGCGGTCGGCCACCCCATGATCTCGGAAAAGGCGCGGGCGCTGGTATCCGCCGTGGCGAAAGCCGGAAGCGTCGCGGTTTACGATCCGCTCGGCCTTGCCGATGCCTTCGCCGCGCTTCACGATTGCAGCGCGTTGACCGTCGACGGCGCTTTCGTTCAGGACATTTCGAGGATCGGCAAGCCCATTCTCGGCCACCCCGCCGCCCCGGTGACCGACCTTGCTGCGTCGGAAGCGAAGTCGATCCTGATCGCCGCCTTCGATTCGGAGCGGCTGGAGCAGCAAATCCGCCACCTCATTCCGGCTGGGATGAAGGTCTTCAGCCTGGACGCGATGCGGCTCGGCGACGACATGCTGACGAACCGCCGCCGCTATCTCGACCCCATCAACTTCGCCACCAACTTCGCCTTCTTCCGCGACGGCAGCGGGCTGCATACGCGGCTTGTATCCGCGAACTACTGGGCGGGATACGGCGCCAGGGACACCGCCATCCAGTTCATACTGCTGGACGATGCGGGGACGGAGATGGTCGCGTGGCGCCAGGCGCTGCCGGCCGGCCCGGGCTCCATCGTCGTCGACAGCGCCGAGGTGAGGCAGCGCTTCGACCTCGGCCCGTTCACCGGCCAGCTTTTCCTGCATGCCGTCAACGTCGCCGGGCATGACATCGTGAAATATGCGCTCGATACCTACGGCGACGATCCGCGCGAGCTGTCCTGCACGCACGACGCCAATGCATGGCCGTCGGACCTCTATGCCGGCCTTCCCGCGCCGGCGGCAGGCGAACGGGTCGTCCTTTGGGTCCAGAACAGCCATCCCTGCCCCATCCCCCGCGGCGCGGTCGGCCTGAGCCGGATGGGCGGCGGCGAGACCGCCCGGCTCGACCGCGAGATTCCCGCCTTCGGCACCTATGCGCTCGATGTCGCGAGCCTTTTGCCCGGCCTTTCCTGGCCGGCGCAGATCGAGATCGCCGCCGGCAAGCATTTCGTCCGGCCGCGCTACGAGGTCGTTCGCGGCGCCCATCGCCGCATCGCGCATCCGAACGTCGAGCGTCAGGACCTGAAACCGGACCCGCAGATTCCCGAGCTCGGCAATCTGCTCGGCAAGTCGTATATCCTGCCTGCGCCGATTCTTCCGACCGAGCGGTTCCGCAGCATCGCCTTGCCGACGCCGATGTCGACGGCGCAGCGGAACCTGCCGCTCGCCGCGGTGCTGTACGACAGCCGGGGCAAGGAGGCCGCCCGCCGCCGCCTCGGCTGCCTGCCGCGCGACCATGCGGCGACGCTCGACGCTGACGTGCTGCTCAATGGAAATTCCGGCGGCCTCGCGGGCGGCTACGGGCACATGGAGCTGATCTACGACTTCGCCGAGGGCGGCGAGGCGGACGGCTGGATGCATGGCCTGTTCCGCTACGAGGACCGCAAGTCCGGGCATGTCGCGGAAACCAGCTTCGGCGCGCATATCTTCAACACGGTTCTGACTTACCGGAACGAGCCGCAGTCATATTCCGGGCCGGCGCCGGGCCTCAGCACGCGGCTGTTCCTGCGCCTCGGCCCATCGCCGCTGGAGACGCTGTGCCATCTGATCTATCCGGCTTCGACGCCCTGGCACGCGGCGAGCGATACCCGGCTGCTGCTGCATGACGGCGACGGCAAGGAAGTCGCCGCCCGCACGGTCGCCATTCCCTGCGGCGGCTCGCTGCATTTCCGCTTTACCGAGACCTTCGATGCCGCCGAGCGGGCGCGCGCGGGCGAGAACGCGTATGTCATAATCCGCGACGTCGGCTGCCGGCTCTTCGGCTATCACGGTTTGCTCAACGGCGAGGACAGTTTCAGCCTCGATCACATGTTCGGGTTCTGATGGATTGGGACAAGCTACGCGTCTTTCATGCGGTGGCGGAAGCGGGCAGCTTCACGCATGCCGGCGAGCTGTTGAATCTGAGCCAGTCCGCCGTCAGCCGCCAGATCAGCGCGCTGGAGGAGAGCCTGGAGACGACGCTGTTCCACCGTCACGCGCGCGGCTTGATCCTGACGGAACAGGGCGAGCTGCTGTACCAGACCACGCACGAGGTCTACCACAAGCTCGCCATGGCCGAGGCGCAGCTTTCGGAAAGCAAGGAGCGCCCGTCCGGGCCGCTCAAGATCACCACGACGATCGGACTCGGCTCGCTCTGGCTGACCTCCCGCATCAAGGAGTTCATCGAGCTCTACCCCGAGGTCGACGTCACGCTGATCCTGACCGACACGGAGCTCGACCTGAGCATGCGCGAGGCCGACATCGCGGTGCGCCTGCAGTCGCCGCGGCAGCCGGACCTCATCCAGCGCCCGCTTCTCACTGTGCATACCCATGTCTACGCCGCGGCGGAATACCTGGAGGAGCACGGCACGCCGGAACGGCCTGAGGATCTCGACCATCACCGTCTTCTGGTTTACGGCCAGGAGTGGCCGGCCCCCGTGCCGGAGGTCAACTGGATCCTCAATCTCGGCGCCCGGCCCGACAGCAGGCGCCGCCCCATCCTGCGGGTAAACAACATCTACGGCATCTATCGCGCGTGTCGCAGCGGCCTCGGCCTCGCCGGCCTGCCGGACTACGCGATCCCGACCGGCACCAACCTGGTGCGCGTCCTGCCCGACATCAACGGACCGTCGTTCCGCGCCTATTTCGTCTACCCGGAAGAGCTGCGGCACTCGAAGCGCATCGGCGTCTTTCGCGACTTCCTGCTGCGCAAGGTCGCCGAGCACAATTTCTGAGGCCGCCACAGTCATGCACGGTGCGCATGACTGAGATGAAACATTGGCCGTAGTCATGCGTCCGGCGAGCGGCTATTTCTACACACAGATTGTTGCAATGCCGCGACAGATCTACCGGTCTCCCGCTGATGCGGCTAGTCCGCATCATGGGGGCTTGGGCTTAGACGTCTCCCAGACGTGAAGCCTCCCTGTTTACTTGGCCGGGCCCTTGTGGCCCGGCTTTTTCTTTGCGCGGCCGGAAGTTCGGGCCTTCTACCGGAAAAGCCGGTCGCCCTCGGTCTTTTCCAGGCCGGCGTAGAGCCCCGCCACATATTCCCCATACCCGTTGTAGGGCAGCGTCGGAACGCGCCCCGGCTTGCCCAGGACCATTTCCGTGGCCTGGCTCCAGCGCGGGTGGTCGACTTCGGGATTTACGTTCGCCCAGAAGCCATACTCGCTCTTCTGCAGTTGCTCCCAGAAGGTTACGGGCCGCTTGTCGGTGAAGTTGAAGCGGACGATGGATTTGACCGACTTGAAGCCGTATTTCCACGGCACGGCGAGGCGCAGCGGCGCGCCGTTCTGGCGCGGGATGGGCTTGCCGTAGAGCCCGGTCGCCATGAAAGCGAGCTCGTTGGTCGCTTCGGCGATGGTGAGCCCTTCGGTGTAAGGCCAGGGATACCAGGGCTGGCGCAAGCCCGGCATGACCGCCTTGTCGGCAAGCGTTTCCATCCGGACGTACTTGGCGGAGGACAGCGGGCGGGCGAAATCGACCAGGGCTTTCATCGCGAACCCGCTCCAGGGGACGGCCATCGACCACGCCTCGACGCAGCGCAGCCGGTACAGCCGCTCCTCGAGCGGCATCCGCTTGAGGAGGGCATCGATGTCGACCGTCATCTCCTTCTCGACCATGCCGTCGATGCGCACCGTCCATGGACGGATCTTCAGGCTTTGCGCCTCCTCCGCGATGTCCTTTTGGCTGCCGAACTCGTAGTAATTGTTGTAGGCGGTCGCGAGTTCCTCCTTGGTCAGGTCGCGGTCGAGCGTGTATTTCAGGTTCCGCTTCATCGGATAGAGGCCGGCGGACGGGTCCTCCCCGGCGCCGGCGGCAGCCGCATGCGCACGCCCCGGCAGGCCCGCCCCGGCCGCGGCGAACAGCGCGCCGATGCCCATAGCCGCGACCAGCCGCCGGCGGTCGTGAAAGACGCTCTCAGGGGTCGCTTGGGCCTCCGGCAGTTCCCAGCCCTTCTTCACCCGAACCAGCATTGCCGTTCCTCCGTAAGTTGTCGGCGGGCGCATTCTGCTGCCGCCGTCCGATCAATGCCAAATGACGCTTGCGTGAGTCCAAGGTGAGCGATTTCCGGGCTAACGGCGCGGCGGGCCGCCGCGTTCACGCGAAAACCACGTCGAGCTGCATCATGACCACGAAGCCTACCATCAGCCCGGCGGTCGCATGACCGGCATATCCCTTGCGGTTGGTCTCGGGGATGATCTCGTTCGAGATCACGAACAGCATCGCTCCCGCCGCGAAGGCGAGGCCCAGCGGCAGCAGCGGCGCGGCAATGGAGACGGCCCCCGCGCCGACGATGCCGCCAACGGGCTCCACGAGGCCCGTCGCCGCCGCGACCGCCACCGACCGAAAGCGGTCGTAGCCGGCGGAAACCAGCGCGACCGCCACGGCGAGACCTTCCGGGATGTTTTGCAGAGCTATGCCGGTGGCCAGCGCCACGCCGTTGGCGATGTCGTCGCCGGCGAAGGAGACCCCGACCGCAAGGCCCTCCGGAAAATTGTGCAGCGTGATGGCGATGACGAACAGCCAAAGCCTGCGCAGGTGGGCCGCGTCCGCCCCTTCCCGCCCCGAGACGAAATGCTCGTGCGGCGCATAGCGATGGACGATGGCGATGACCAGTCCGCCCGCCAGTATGCCCGCCGACACCAGCATTACGGCCAGCACCGCGCCGCCGTATATCCGCTCGCCTTGAGCGATGCCGGGAATGATCAGCGAAAAGACGGTCGCCGCCAGCATCACGCCGGCGGCGAAGCCGAGCAGCGTATTCTGCGTCCGCTGGTTGATACCCCTGCCGAGAAGGACCGGCAGGGCCCCGATCGCGGTGAAAGATCCGGCGATCAGGCTCCCTACCGCGCCGAGGACGAATATCGGCAGTGTCTCCACCGTCTGCACAATGGCCGTCATCATGGGCGTCATCATGGGCGTCATCATGGGCGTTGTGCCCTACCTACTTGACCAGCATGCTGCGGAGCATCCAGGCATTCTTCTCGTGGATCTGCATCCGCTGCGTCAGCAGGTCCGCCGTCGGCTCGTCGTTCGCCCGCTCGACGGCGGGAAAGATCGAGCGCGCCGTCCGCACAACCGCTTCCTGGCCCTTGACGAGGTTGGCGATCATCGTTTCCGCCGCGGGCACGTCTTCTTCCTCTTCGATCGAAGACAGCTTCGAGAAGGCCGCATAGCTGCCGGGCGCGGGCTCGCCAAGCGCGCGAATCCGTTCGGCGATGATGTCGACCGCCAGCGCTAGCTCGGTGTACTGCTGTTCGAACATCAGATGCAGGGTGTTGAACAGCGGGCCCTCCACATTCCAGTGGTAGTTATGGGTCTTGAGGTAAAGCGTATAGCTGTCCGCCAGCAACCGGGACAGGCCGGCCGTGATCTCCGAACGTTCCTTCCGGTTGATCCCTATATTGATTTCCATCGCTTTTCTCCTTTCCTAAATGCAAATTAGAATTATTAAAATAACTGCTCCAAATATAGACGCAGCGCTGAAAGGTATCAAGCGATATTTGCAGGTTGGAGCCGGCCGGGCGTCAGCTCTGGAAGCGGACCTCGACCTTGCCCAGCTTGCCGAAGTCGGCGGTAACCGTGCTGCCGACCGGCGCCGGGATCGGGCCCGTCGCAGCGCCCGACGTGATCCATTGGCCGGCCTTGATCTCGTGCCCGCGCTTGGCCAGGTGATTGGCGAGCCAGGCCAGCGAGTTCAATGGATTTTTCAACACGTTGGCGCCACTGCTGGCGGCGACCTCCTTGCCGTCGACGAGATGCCGGACGCCGCACTGCGCCAGGTCGAGGCTGCGCCAGTTGGCAACCGCAGGCCCGTAAACGAAGCTGAAGTTCCCGGCGTGATCGGCGACGGTGCCCTGGACGCCGAGCTTCGGGCGGTTCGCGATGCGCAAGCCGGTGACCTCGATCGCCGGGTGCAGGGATTCCACCGCCGCCGCGATCACCTGCCCCGTATAGGGCGCGCCTTCGGCCGGAATGTCCTTGCCGATGCGGAACGCGAACTCGCATTCGAAGCCGCCGACGGTTTCGCTGGACCGCTCGATCGTCTGCGGCGTAGCGTTGATGTGCGGCGCGAAGAGCGGCCCCGCCGCGGGCTCCTTCGCCCCGGCGCGCGCCATCGCCTCGTCGTTGGTCAGCGCGACCTTCCAGCCGCCCAGCTTGAGGCCGATGTTCTTGAGAATCTCGTCCTGGATCGCATACGCGTCCGCAAGCGTCTTCGGCTCTGCCTCGGACGGCAGGGCTTCCATCTTCCGGCCGTCCCGCCGGGCCGCGATCAAGAGCTGCGCCGCCTTCTTTACATCGACCATGTCTCACGTCTCCCCATACGATGATCCGCGTCGGTACCGGCAGTCTTGCGCCGCCGATGATTAGGCATAAGCCGCGGCGTTGGCAACCGGATGGACGACGACGACGGCCGGCAACGAGCCTAAACGGCGCCTTCCTTGCGCTGTGAGACGATAATCTCGGCATCGCGGCCGGTCAGCTCGGCGAGGTGGTCGAATTTCCATTCGAAAGTGCCGACGCCTACGGTCAGCGACCTGAGATCGACGATCAGGTCGTGCAGCTCCGACTGCGGCATGTTCGCCTTGACCTCGTCCCAGCCGGTCCAGCCGCGCTTCGTGTCGAAGCCGAGGATCTGCCCGCGCCGCTTCGTGATCACGGTCTGCGCCTGCCCCGTGTGCTCCGTGGGTATGGAAATCGTGACCTGGGCAATCGGCTCCAGCAAGACCGGGTTGCATTGCGGCAAGGCTTCCTTCATCGCCAATATCCCGGCGCGCCTGAAGGCCATGTCGGAAGAATCGACCGAATGGTACTGGCCGTCGTAGAGCGTCACCGACACGTCGATCACCGGGAAGCCGAGCGGCCCTGCCTTGAGATACTCCTTCACGCCATGCTCGACGGCGGGGATGTATTGCCGCGGCACGACGCCGCCGCTGATCTTGTCGACGACTCGAACCCCTTGCCGCGCGGCAGCGGCTTGATGTCGAGATGGACGTCGCCGAACTCGCCATGCCCGCCGGACTGCTTCTTGTGGCGGGCATGCTGCTGGACCGCCTTGCGGATCGTCTCCTTGTAGGGAACCTGCGGCCGCGATGCGGTGACGGCGACGTTGTAGCGGTTCTTCAGCTTTTCGGCGGCGACCTGGAGGTGGATGTCGCCTTGCCCCCACAGCACGAGCTGGTGGGTATCCTCGTTGTGCTCGGCCATGATCGACGGATCTTCCTCGATCAGGCGGGCGATGCCGCTCGACAGCTTCACTTCGTCCTCGCGCCGCTCCGCCTTGATCGCCATGGAGTAGACCGGCTGCAGCGGGTCGAGCCACGACAATGCGTCCTTCACGACGCCAGCCGGGCTCAGCACGTCGCCGGTCTTGATCGCCTCGAGCCTGCCGAGGCCGACGATATCACCGGCATTCGCCTTCGACACCTTGCCGAGCGTATGACCCATGAGCTGCGAAAGGCCGCTGACGCGATGCTCGCCGAATGTAGCGCCGTCGGCCACCGACCCGCGCCAAACGCGCGCGACCGACAGCTTGCCGGTGTGCGGCATGTGATAGGTCTTGAACACCTGGATCAACGGATCGCCCTCGGCGCCGCCGTGGCGCTCGAGCGTCGTTTCCGGCCCAGGCGCCTCGTGCCGTAGCGCTTTCAGCAGCCGGAGCACGCCGTGATTGCGCTCCGCCGCGCCGAGGAACACCGGGACGATACGGTCCGCCTGCAGCTCGCGCGCGAGATAGGTGTATATCTCGTCCTTCGGCGGCACGACGTCTTCGAGCAGCTCCTCGAGCAGCTTATCGTCGAAATCCGCCAGCCTCTCCAGCAGCTCCTGGCGCGCCTCCACGTTGCGGCCCCGCACCCCCTCCGGCAGCTCGATGAGCGCCGACAGATTGCCGGGCTGATATTTGTAGGCGCGCTCGGATACAAGGTCGACGTATCCCGTTATGGCGTCTCCTTCGCGGATCGGCACGTGGCGCAGCGCAAGCGGCCGGTCCGAGATCGATTGGATCGCTTCCAGCAGCTCCCGGACGCGGTCGTTCGCGTGGTCCATCTTGTTGATGAACACCATATGCGGGATCGCGTGCTGGTCGAGAAAATGGAACAGCGGCGAAAGCGTCAGCGCCCGGCTCGCTTCCGGCTCGCAGACCACGATCGCCACGTCGGCCACCATCAGGGCGGCATAAGTGTCATGCGCGAATTCGACGGAGCCGGGACAATCGAGGAAATGCCACTGTTCGCCCAGAAATTCCGCCGATGCGACGGAGACCTCGGTGCTCATGCTGCGCGCGCGGGCTTCCTGCGACGCGTCGCCCACCGTATTGCCCTCCTTGACGTTTCCTCGTCGCTGCGTGGCGCCGCATGCGAAGAGCAGTGATTCCAGAAGGGTGGTCTTTCCGCTGAGGTAGGGGCCGACGATTGCAGCGCAGCGTGGTGCAGATGGATTGCGCCCCGGCATTTTGAACCTCCTTTCCGGGTTTGTGGTCTGCCCACACCGCGTCGGCGCAGGCTAATTCCGCCAACCAACACCCGGTCATGGTTCCAAGCCGGAAGGCGCGTGGCAAGCAAAAAGCTCGCTAACGCTCCAACTGCCCGTCTTTGTAGGGTTTCAGGGCGGCATACAGCGTGTCGTGAACCGGCGTCGCGACGCCGCATTGACGCCCGAGCCTCGCCACCGCTCCGGAAAAGTGGTCCAGCTCCATGCGCCGGCCACCGTTGAGATCGTGCAGCATGGAGGCGACCATCTCCGGCGGCCAGCCGTCGAGCACCGCCATCTGCCGCTCCACCGCGTCGGCGGGAAGCGACACGCCGCGGGCGCGTCCCACCGCGGCCGCCTCCGCGATCGCGTTGTACAGCAGCATGCGCGTATCCGGGTCCGCGCGCAGCAGCCCGACCGGCTTCCGCGTCGCCGTGGTCGCGCCGCTGAGGGCGACCAGGACGATGAATTTCATCCATATCTCGGTCATTACGGCGGGCGAGAAAAGCGCGTCGACCCCAGCCGCCCTGCACGCCGCCTCGAAGGCCTGGCCGCGCTTCGACATGCTGCCGTCCAGCTCGCCGAAGATCATCCGGGCGAAGCTGCCGGTCTGGCGGATCAGCCCCGGCTCGGCCACCACCGCGGCGATGTAGACCGTGCCGCCCAGGACATGCCGCTCGCCCAGAACCCTACCCAGAATCTCCTCGGTCTCAACGCCGTTCTGGAGCGCGAGCACCGTGGTATCCGGCCCCACCATCGGCCGGCAGGCATGCACCACGGCCTCGGTGTCGAACAGCTTGACGGCGAACATCAGGTAGTCGACCGGGCCGACAGACTCGGGATCGTCGGTCGCCTGGGCCGGATGGATCGTCAGGTTTCCGTTGGGGCTCTCGATGCGGAGGCCCGTCTTCCGGATCGCATCGAGATGGCCGCCGCGCGCGATGAAGACAACGTCGTGGCCGCCATCGGCGAGCCGCGCCCCGAAGTAGCCGCCGACCGCGCCCGCGCCGAATACCGCGATCCGCATCGGCCGCCGCCGCTCAGCGAAGCGCCGCGCAGGCGCGCTGGATGCGGATGCAGGCGTCTTCCAGCGTCTCCGTCGCGGCCGCGTAGGAGATGCGGAAATAGGGCGACAGGCCGAACGCCTCGCCCTGCACCACCGCCACGCCTTCGCTTTCCAGCAGGTAGGTGACGAAGTCTTCGTCGGTCGCGATCACCTTGCCGTCCGGCGTCTTCTTGCCGATGCAGCCCGCGCAGGACGGGTAGACGTAGAAAGCGCCCGGCGGGGTGGCGCAGGTTAGACCCTTCGCCTGGTTCAGCATGGAGACGACGAGGTCGCGCCGCTCCTTGAACACCGCGACGTTCTTCGGGATGAAGCTCTTGTCGCCGTCGAGCGCCGCCACCGCCGCCCACTGGCTGATCGTGGACGTGCTGCTGCAGTTCTGCGACTGCACCATGTTGATGCCCTTGATCAGCTCCTTGGGCCCGCCGGCGAAGCCGACGCGCCAGCCGGTCATGCAATAGGCCTTAGACACGCCGTTCATGGTCAGCGTGCGGCTCATAAGTCCCGGCTCGACCTGGGCGATGCTGTAGAACTTGAAATCGTCATAGATGATGTGCTCGTAGATGTCGTCGGCGAACACCATGACCTGGGGGTGACGCATCAGCACGGCGGCCAGCGCCTTCAGCTCGTCGCGGCTGTACGCCGCGCCGGTCGGGTTGCTCGGCGAGTTGAGGACGAGCCACTTGGTCTTGGGCGTGATCGCGGCCTCGAGCTGCTCGGGCGTCATCTTGAAGCCCGTCGCCTCGGTCGCGTCGATCGTAACCGGCACGCCTTCGGCGAGCACGGCGATGTCGGTATAGCTCACCCAATAGGGTGCGGGCACGATCACCTCGTCGCCCGGATCGAGCGTCGCCATCATGGCGTTGAAGATGATCTGCTTGCCGCCGACGCCAATGCTGATCTGGTCCGGCGTATAGTCGAGGTTGTTCTCGCGCTTGAACTTGCGGCAGGCCGCCTCGCGCAGCTCGAACAAGCCCGCGGGCGGCGCATATTTCGTCTTGCCCTCCGCCATGGCGCGGATCGCCGCGTCCTTGATGAACTGGGGCGTGTCGAAGTCCGGCTCGCCCGCGCCGAGGCCGATCACGTCCATGCCGGCGCGCTGCATATCCTGCGCTTTGGCGGTGACGGCCATGGTTGGAGACGGCTTGATACGGCCGAGCCGGGACGCAAGGACGGACATCGTGGAACCTCTTCGCAGGAACCTGGAACCGGTTGGAAAGGGTCGGAACCCTACGCCCATGTTTCTGCCGTTTCAATAGCGAAACCGGCGGGCAAGCCCCCTCAACTTGACGCTGTCCGGCCCCCTCCGTAGGGTCATTTCCAGAGGCTGGAAACCGCCGAGGAAACGCCGCGATGCGCAAGACCCTGACCGACGACCAAGTCAGCGCCTATCGGGAAAAAGGCTACCATTTCCCGGTCCGCGTAATGTCCCCGGCAGAGGCTACCGGCTACCGGGCGAGGCTCGAAGCCTTCGAATCCGGCCAGGGCGGAAATATCCGCGGGCGTCGGCGCCAGAAGCTCTATCTCCTCCTGACCTGGGTAAACGAGATCGTGCGCAACCCGCGCATCCTCGACGCGGTCGAAGACATCCTCGGCCCCGACCTCCTCTGCTGGCAGACCGCCTTCTTCATCAAGGAGCCGGACAACAAGGGTTATGTGAGCTGGCACCAGGACTCGACCTATTGGGGGCTGAGCTCGCCCGACGTGTGCACGGCGTGGCTGGCGTTCACCCCGGCCACGCTGGAGAGCGGGGCCATGAAAGTCGCGCCGGGGACACATAGGCTGGCGCAGCTTCCGCATGCCGACACCTTCAATCCCGACAACCTGCTGACCCGCGGGCAGGAGCTGAAGATGGAGGTCGACCGCGCCAGCGCCGTCGACATGGTGCTCGATGCGGGCGAGATCTCGCTGCACCACGTCATGCTGGCGCACGCCTCGGAGCCGAACCGCTCGAACGACCGCCGCATCGGCCTCGCCATCCGCTACATCGCCCCCCACGTCCGTCAGGCGACCGGCGTGCCGGACACCGCCATGCTCGTGCGCGGCAAGGACACCTACGGCAATTTCGAAATGGAGACGCCGCCGGCCGCAGACATGCATCCGGACGCCGTGGCGCTGCACGACCGCATCACGAAGACGCGCGAAGGCTTCATCTATCAGGGAACAGACAAGGGCGCCCACCGCAATACCGGCGACGTGATCACCAAGGGCTGACGCGCCGCCGTCGCTAAATCCTTCCGCCGCCAGCCAGTCCTGCCCGCATCGAGGGTCCGCTTCCGATGACACTGCTGGTTACAGCCCTGTTGCTGCTGGCGGCGCTGATCCACGCTTCCTGGAATGCCTTCATCAAGGGCGCCCGCGACCCGGTCGCGATGGCGACGCTCATCTACGGGACCGAGGCGCTGATCATGCTTCCGGTCCTTTTCTTCGTCGGCCCGCTGCCGCAGTCGGTGTGGCTGCTGACGGCGGTGCATGTGGCGCTGCACATCGTCTACAAGATCGCCCTGATCGCGATGTTCCAGCACGGCGACCTGAGCCAGGTCTATCCCGTTGCGCGGGGCGTGGCGCCCCTCCTCGTGACTGCGCTTGCAATCCCGGCCGCGGGTGAGATTCCGGGCGCGATGGCGCTCCTCGGCATCGGGCTGATCTGCGCCGGCTTGCTCAGCTTCGCCCTCGAGCGCAGCGCGATCGGCCGCGCCCGCACCAAGCCGTTGCTGCTCGCGGCGACCGCCGGCATCGCGCTCAGCGCCTATACCGTCATCGACGGCCTCGGCGTGCGGACCCCGGGGGCGGCGCTCAGCTACGCCGCCTGGCTGTTCGTCCTGGACGGCTCGACCATGTTCGTCATCGCCAGGATCTGGCGCGGCCCCCGTCTCTACACGTCACTGCGCCTGCACTGGAAGACCGGCACCGCGCTCGGCCTGATCAGCAGCAGCAATTTCTGCATCGTGCTGTGGGCGCTGAGCTTCGCCGCCATGGGCCCCGTAGCCGCGGTGCGCGAAACGAGCGTCGTCTTCGCCGCGCTGATCGGGGCGATCTTCATGGGCGAATCCTTCGGCATCCGGCGCGTCGCTGCCGCGGTCGTGATAGCCGCCGGCATCGTGCTGATGAATGTATGACATATTGTCTTTTCAATAAATTATACGCTATCCCGCGCCCATACCGAACCCGCGCCCATCCTTGAGGTTATTTTTTCTGTTGCGTTTCCGGTAACAATTGATATATTACCGCCCGAAGATAAATAGTAATTGTTACCGGAAATATGAACCGGAGCGTTTCCGGCTTCAATGGGGTACGGCGATGCCTGCTGCACAGTCGTCGATCAGTAAGCGCGTTCAAAAATCTCGCGAGCGCAGACGTCAGGCTGGCTTGAAGCGTGTCGAGGTGCTGGTCCCTCAGGGTCAGGTCGACATGGTGAAAGCCTATGCGGCTAAATTGCGGGAAGGCTCGCAATCGGAATCTCTTGCAGAAATACGTAAATTGGTGGCGAAGGCGTACCGCAAATTTCATGCGAGCTGCTTGGACAACATCAGCGTAAATCCGGATGAGGCCGATTTCGGCGATGCCGTCGTCGTGGCGGCTGCGCTTATGCATCGCGGCAACGCGGAAGCATTCAAGCTTGGAAGGCAGATTCGCAGCTTGGCGAAATAATGCCCCTCACGGAGATACAGAGGATGGTCGTCGCCGCTCTGCGGCCGTTCCGAACAGAGCATGACTATGTCGCCGGCGGCGCGGCACTGAATCAGGATTGGCCGCGCCTCTCCGATGATATGGATATTTTCCACGACAATCGAAACCAGCTTCCGCGCAGCGTCGAGCGCGAGTTGCAGGCCCTTCGCGAAGTCGAATTCTCGGTCGAGACCATCGTCAGCAACAGCTCGACGGTCGAGGTAATTGCCCGAAAATATGGATTCGAGACAAGAGTCCAATGGCTGGATGACGCTGAAACATGCAGGCGCTTCTTTCCAGCGGTTGAAGACGAAAGCTTTGGCTTCCGCCTGCATCAAGCTGATGTTGCGGTCAACAAGGTGCTCTGTGCATCGCGCCGCAACCAAGCTCCACGCGATGCTGTCGATTTGGTCCACATCGTTCGCCGTTACTGCCCAATTGGGCCTCTGATTTGGGCGTCTATGGGCAAAGACCCTTCATTGTCTCCGATGACGACGATTCGCGAAATTCGCCGCATTGCCTTTGGCTACTCGGACGAAGAAATCGGAGCGGTCAGAATGGACGACCGGCGTCCAATGGCGCGCGCAGAGCTTAGAGATACTCTGGAAGCGGCATTGAACGACGCGCGCGACTATTGCGAAAACGTGGCGCCCATAGAGTACCTCGGCCACCTGTTCATCGACGAGGACGACATTCCGGTTGCAGCAGATAGCGAAGCTGTGAAAAGCGGAACGGCCAAGGCTGTCCCGGTAAGGGATTTCTCGGTCGTGCCAACCGTCGGCGACTAGACACAGGCCAACGTCGCAATATTCGTCGTCCTCAGCCTTTGCCGCCGGCATCGCGCTCATGAACCTGTGACCGGATTCACACAGTGCACGCCAGACAACAGTTCGCCGCAATTTATCTCAACTTCGCCTAAAACTCTTCAAAAGCCGGCCCAAGATTCGCGCTTTCCTCTCAGCCGTCCGGGAAGGCATTCCGGACGCGCGCCAACAGGAGACAGGGAAGATGCGCATCACCGGCAGCAACCGCTTGGCCGTGCCCGAAAAGCAGTGGGCCGAATACCCCGCCAGGAGCCTGGTCCGTAGATTTTCTATCCTCATCATTGCGGCTCTCGTCATCGTCGGCGGCGGGATCGTCTCGCTGGCCGCCCACGCGGCGCCGGCCGCCGTTCCGGCGAAGAAGGAGGATCCGGAAGGCGGGCTTTTCCTCCGACGGCAGGACGGCACGATGCTCGACACCCCGGCCCCCTCGGTCGACGCGGTGGTGCAGATCGACATCGCCGGCGTCATCGCCAGGGTAAAAGTCGCGCAGACATTCAAGAATCCGGACGCCGGGTGGGTCGAAGGCGTCTACGTGTTTCCGCTGTCGCGCAAGGGCGCGGTCGACCACATGATCATGCGCATCGGCGACCGCGTGGTGGAAGGCAGGATACAGGAGCGCGAGGCTGCCAAGCGGCAATACGAGGCCGCCAAGCGCAGCGGCCGCAAGGCAGGGCTGGTCGAGCAGGAGCGGCCCAACATTTTCACCGCCTCGGTCGCCAACATCCCGCCCGGCGAAACCATCGTCATCGAGATTTCCTATCAGCAGCCCGTCGATATCGAAGACGGGCGTTATTCCATCCGCTTCCCGATGGTCGTTAATCCGCGCTACATCCCAAAGGGCGCGCAGATCGCCGGCGCCGGCGGAACCGGCTGGGCCGTCAACACGACGACCGTACCGGATGCCGAACGCATCACGCCGCCGATGCGCCACCCTGCCATCGGCAAGGACAATCCGATCCGCATCGCCGTCAATCTGCGTCCAGGCATGTCGGTGACCGGCCTCCGCAGCCCCTACCACAAGGTCTCGATCGACCAGGTCGGCCATCATGGCTACACGGTTGCGCTCGCCGACGGGCCGGTGCCGGCGGACCGGGACTTCGTCCTCGAATGGCGTCCGGATGCGGGAAGCGCGCCCAAGGCCGCGCTGTTCCAGCAGCAGCATGACGGCGAGACCTACATCCTCGCCATGGTCGTTCCGCCGCGGCGCGATGCCGCCGCACGGGCGGAGCCACTGCCGCGCGAAGGCATCTTCATCATCGACACGTCGGGCTCGATGCATGGCCAGTCGATCAAGCAGGCCAAGCAGGCGCTGCGCCTAGCCGTAGACCGTCTCAAGCCCGACGACAGCTTCAACCTCATCGCCTTCGAAAGCCGTCCGACCGCGCTATTCCCCGCGCCGCGCCCGGCGGACGCCCAGGCGCTCGGCCTCGCGCGCGCCTTCATCGACGGCCTGAAAGCAGACGGCGGCACCGAGATCCGGAAGGCGCTCGACCTGGCGCTGGACGGCCGAAGCGATACCGGCCGGCTGCGCCAGATCGTGCTGCTGACCGACGGCAGCGTCGGCAACGAAGCCGAGCTGTTCCGCAGCATCCGCCGCGGCATCGGCGACAGCCGGCTGTTCACCGTGGGCATCGGCAGCGCGCCGAACGGCTATTTCATGGACCGCGCCGCGCGCTTCGGGCGCGGCACCTTCACCTTCATCGGCAAGACCGGCGAGGTCGCCGAAAAGATGAACGCGCTGTTCGCGAAGCTCGGTGAGCCGGTGCTGACCGATATCGCGCTCACGCTTCCGGGCGACGGCGCCGCCGACGTCCAGCCCGAACGCATCCCCGATCTCTACCAGGGCGAGCCGATCGTCGTCACCGCCCGGCTGCCCAAGGCCGAAGGCGCGCTGAAGCTGGGTGGCCGCTTCGGTGGCGCCGAATGGTCGGAGACGGTCGACCTCGCCGCGGCGACGCAAGGCCAGGGCATCGGCAAGCTCTGGGCGAAGCGCAAGATCGAGGCGCTGTCCGACAAGCGGCATGAGGGCATGGGCGAAGACGCGGTGCGGGAAGCCGTGCTCAAGGTGGCATTGCCGCACCAGATCATGAGCCGCTACACCAGCCTCGTCGCGATCGACCAGCCGGTGAGCCGGCCGGCCGGCGAAGGCATGAGCACCCAACCGGTGCCGACCAACCCGCCCGCGGGCTGGACGCCCCCGCCGCAAGGCGCGCCCGGCCAGCCGCTGCAGCGGGCGCGGAACGCCGCCGTGCAGCAGTTCGCCCAGGCCGGCCCGGGCGGCATGGTCCAGCTCGGCGCGCAGACCGCGACATCGGCCGAGCAGCACTTCCTGATCGGGCTGCTGTCGCTGGGGCTGGCCCTCATCCTGCTGTCGCTCGTCCGGCGGAGGACGCAATGAAACGGCCGTTCGGCTACGTCCTCGCCTTCCTGCTGTTCGCCCTCGGCGCATGGCAAGTCGGCGAAGGCGCCTGGATCCATGCCAAGGCCGAGCTTGCCCAGGTCCTGATCAAGCGGGCCTGGGCGGACGGGCAGTCCGGCAGCCGCGGGACGCCGCCATGGCCCTGGGCGGACACCCATCCGGTCGCGCGGCTCTCGGTTCCGGAGCTCGGGGTGGACGAGATCGTGCTGTCCGGGACGAGCGGACGCACCCTCGCCTTCGGCCCGGGGCACATGGACGGCACCGCGATGCCCGGGGCGCCCGGCCTCGCCGTCGTCAGCGGCCACCGCGACACGCATTTCGAGTTCCTGCGCGAGATCAAGGCCGGCCAGATCATCCTCCTCACCGACGCCGCCGGCACGGCGCACCGCTACCGCGTCACCGACGCGCAGGTGGTCGATGCGCAAAGGGTCGGGCTGGACACGACGGGCGAGACGCCGCGGCTCGCCCTCGTGACCTGCTATCCCTTCGATGCGGTCAGCGCCGGCGGGCCGCTCCGCTACGTCGTCTTCGCCGAGGCGGAGGCGGACAGCCTCGAGACCGCGGATGCAGCCCAATCCCCCATCGCAATCGCCCCGCCACCGCCTATATAATCCCCCAATGAGCCAGACACCGGGTCTATCCGATGCGGGGGCCGGCACGCTGATGATGCCGTGGCTGCCGGCGAAGCGCTTCGAGCGGCCGCGCTCGGAGGGCGGCGTGCCGTTCGAGCTGGTCTCCTCGTTCTCGCCCGCCGGCGACCAGCCCGAGGCCATCACCGAGCTGACCGAAGCGCTGAACCAGGGCGAGCGCGACCAGGTGCTGCTGGGCGTGACCGGATCGGGCAAGACCTTCACCGTCGCGCACGTCATCCAGAAGGTGCAGCGGCCGACTCTGGTGCTGGCGCCGAACAAGACGCTGGCGGCGCAGCTCTACGGCGAAATGAAGAGCTTCTTCCCGAACGCCGCGGTCGAGTACTTCGTCTCCTATTACGACTACTACCAGCCGGAAGCCTACGTCCCGCGCACCGACACCTATATCGAGAAGGACGCCTCGATCAACGAGCAGATCGACCGCATGCGCCACTCGGCGACGCGCGCGCTGTTGGAGCGCGACGACGTGATCATCGTCGCCTCGGTCTCCTGCATCTACGGCATCGGCTCGGTCGAGACCTATTCGCAGATGATCGTGCCGCTCAAGGTCGGCCAGCGCGCCGATTCGCGCGACATCATGCGCCGCCTCGTCGACCTGCAATACCGGCGGAACGACAACAACTTCCAGCGCGGCGCCTTCCGCGTGCGCGGCGACACGCTCGAGATCTTCCCGGCGCACTATGAAGACCGTGCGTGGCGGCTCTCGATGTTCGGCGACGAGATCGAGGCGATCCACGAGTTCGACCCGCTTACCGGCGAGAAGACGGGCAGCCTGGAAGCGGTCCGGATCTACGCCAACAGCCACTACGTCACGCCGAAGCCGACGCTGACCCAGGCGGTCAAGCGAATCAAGGAAGAGCTCAAATGGCGGCTCGACGAGCTGAACCGGCAGAACAAGCTGCTGGAGGCGCAGCGGCTGGAGCAGCGCACGACCTTCGACATCGAGATGATCGAGGCGACAGGATCCTGCGCCGGCATCGAGAACTATTCGCGTTTCCTGACCGGCCGCAATCCCGGCGAGCCGCCACCGACCCTGTTCGAGTATCTCCCCGACGACGCGCTGCTGATCGTCGACGAATCGCACGTCACCGTGCCGCAGGTCGGCGGCATGTTCCGCGGCGACTTCAATCGCAAATCGACCCTCGCCGAGTTCGGCTTCCGGCTGCCGTCCTGCATCGACAACCGCCCGCTGAAGTTCGAGGAATGGGACGCCATGCGGCCGCAGACCATCTTCGTCTCGGCGACCCCCAGCCCGTGGGAGCTGGAGCGCACGGGCGGCGTCTTCACCGAGCAGGTGGTGCGGCCGACCGGGCTGATCGACCCGGTCTGCATCATCCGTCCGACCGAATCCCAGGTCGACGACCTGCTGGCGGAGTGCAAGGTCTGCGCCGAGAAGGGCCAGCGCGTGCTGGTGACCACGCTGACCAAGCGCATGGCCGAGGATCTGACCGAGTACATGGGCGAGGCCGGGATCAAGGTGCGCTACATCCATTCGGACGTGGAAACGCTGGAGCGCATCGAGATCATCCGCGACCTCAGGCTCGGCGTGTTCGACGTCCTGGTCGGCATCAACCTGCTGCGCGAGGGCCTCGACATCCCGGAATGCGCCCTGGTCGCGATCCTGGATGCCGACAAGGAAGGCTTCCTGCGCTCGCGCACCTCGCTGATCCAGACGATCGGCCGGGCCGCGCGCAACATCGACGGCCGGGTGATCCTCTACGCCGATCGCATCACCGATTCGCTGGAATACGCGCTCGGCGAGACCAACCGCCGGCGCGAGAAGCAGCAGGTCTACAACGCGGCCCACGGCATCACGCCGGAAAGCGTGCGCAAGCAGATCGGCGACATCCTCGAGAGCGTCTACGAGCGCGACCACCTGACCGTCAATACGGGCGACGAGGCGCATGCGCATCTCGTCGGCGTCGACCTGAAAACCTATATCCGCGATCTCGAAGCGCGGATGCGCGCGGCGGCCTCCGACCTCGAATTCGAGACGGCGGCGCTGCTGCGCGACGAGATCAAGCGCCTGGAGGCCTATGATCTCGACATGCCCGTCGATGCCGCGCCGATCAACGCGGAGATCGCCGCGACCATCAAGTCCGTCCCCGACGGAATCCTGCCGAAGGGACGCAGGGCGAAAGGCAAGTCCGGCAGGAGCGGGCGCAAGCGCCAGTTCCGCCCGCGCGCCTAGGTCCCTCCATTTTGGAACGACCCTTGCGTCGTTGCGTTCATTTCACGCAAGGAACCTGGGACATGGCATTCGAAATACACAGACGCGAATTCTTCGAGGCGGAGGACGACGCCGATCCTGAAGGAAATGGGCACGGCCAGTGGGGCTGGTGCATTCTATCCATGATCGTCATAGCGGCCATCGCGCTCGGACTTGCATATCTATTCATCGGCAATCCTGCGGGCGAGCTTTCCTGATCGGACAGCCGGCTTGGCCTTTCCTCCCGAAATTGCTGACTTCTGGGCAATCGGCGTTAATATGCCGGCGCATATCGGCGCCAAAAATCAGTCCAGGAACCAGCCATGAAAATCACCGAAGTCATCGCGCACCCGCTGTCGGCCAAGCTCCCGCAGAAGAGCTGGACGGCGCACGAGTCCAGCGACAGCGCCCAATTGATCCTGTTCGAGGTGCGCACCGACGAGGGAATCACCGGCTATGGCGAAGTCCAGGGCGGGCCGCAGAAGCTGATCTGCGACATGGCCGCGCTCCTCGGCAAGGCCGCCGTCGGCATGGATGCGCTGGGCCACGAGACGGTTTGGGAGAAGCTCTTCTCCCTCACCTCGCCGCGCCCGGGCGGGCTCGGCGGGTGGGATGGATTGCCGCCGCCCCTGCCGCGCAACAGCCGGCCGCAGATCATGGCGGCGATCGGCGGAATCGACATCGCGCTCTGGGACATCAAGGGCAAAGCCATGGGGCTGCCGGTGTACCGGCTGCTCGGCGGAACGAAGAGCGCCGTCTTCACCTATGCGACCGGCGGCTACTACATCGAAGGCGCGCCGAAGAATGCCTGCGCCGACGAGCTCGCCGGCTTCGTGGCGAACGGGTTCAAGGCGGTCAAGCTGAAGACCGGCGCGTTCTCCATCGAGGACGAAGCGGCCCGGGTGCGGGCAACGCGGGACGCGATCGGCAAGGACATCCTGCTGATGCTCGACCTCAACGCGCCGTACACGGTCGAGCAGTGCATCCGCTTCGCCCACCTCGTCGCGCCCTACGACGTGACCTGGCTCGAAGAGCCGCTGCACTGGTATCTGCAGCCGGCGGATTTCGTCAGACTGGCCGCTGCGTCGCCGATCCCGCTGGCGCATTGCGAACGCGAATGGCATCGCTACACGGTGCGCGACTATATCGATTCAGGCGCGATCCGGTACGTGCAATTCGATTCCACGCGCCATGCCGGGTTCACCGAATCGCTCCGCATCGCGCACTATGCCGCGATCAAAGGCGTGCAGATCGCGCCCCACACCGCGGCCCATATTCACGGCCACATCGTCTCCGCCTTCGCGGACAAGGCCTTCGCCGCGGAATCCCACGGCGCCCATGACCGCCATCCGATCCAGCACGAAGCCTATATCGGCGGCGCCCACATGAAGGACGGGATGCTGCATATTCCCGATACGCCGGGTTTCGGCATCGACATCAATTGGGACGCGGTGAAGCATTTTCGCGCCTGATCCTTGAATCGGGGGGCCGCTGCCTTCTATCCTCCAGGCATGAGCATTCCAAAGGTAGCCCTGGTGACCGGCGCGGCGAGGCGGATCGGCCGCGCGATCGCCCTCGATCTGGCGCAGAACGGCTGGGCGGTGGGCGTCCATTACAGCCGGTCCGGCGGCGACGCGGATAGCGTCGTCGCCGAGATCCGTAAGGCGGGCGGCGCCGCCGTCGCGCTGCAAGCGGACCTCGCGGTGGAAGGCGACGCCCAGGCGCTCCTGCAGCGTGCAACCGATGCGCTGGGGCCGATCGGCTGCCTCGTCAACAACGCCTCGACATTCCGGCGCGACGAGGTCGACTCGGCGGACAGGGCATCTTGGGACGCGCATCTCGAGACGAACCTGCGCGCGCCATTCGTCCTGATCCAGTCGATGGCGCGCCTTCTGCCTGCGGCCGAGAACGGCGTCGTCGTCAACATGCTGGACCAGCGCGTGTGGAATCTGACGCCGCATTTCCTGTCTTACACGCTCAGCAAGTCGGGGCTGTGGACACTGACGCGCACGCTCGCTCTCGCCCTCGCGCCGCGCATCCGCGTCAACGCCATCGGCCCCGGCCCGACGCTGCCCAGTGAACGACAGAGCGAGGAGCAGTTCCGGCGCCAATACGAATCCGTGCCGTTGCGCAAGCCCGTCGCCGTTCCGGAGATCTGCGAGGCGGTGCGATTCCTCATTTCCGCCGGCTCGATGACCGGACAGATGATCGCGCTCGACGGCGGCCAGCACCTCGCCTGGCGCCACTCATACCAAAGTAGTGAGGACTGCGAATAATGGTTAAGTCATTGGTGTATCAATCCAACCGCTTCAAATTTCAGATGGTCCCGCGACCCCCGACTCGGGGAAAGTTTTGCACAGCGCGTAAAAGTCGCGCTCTGCGGGCACGATTCGGCCCATTTCTGCGAATTGACAAGTAACGGTAACATGGCACACGCCATTAATTATTAATTTTCAATACTTTATGAAATTTGCCTAAATTTTAACCAATCTTGTTAATTACTTGTGGCATCAGCGATGCAAGCCGTCCGCCCCTTGCTGTCAACAGAGTTATCCACAGATTCCGTGGATATATTCGCGGTACGATTAAGCCTCTGAGCCGCACGGAGAATCCTTAACCGCTGCCCGCCGGGCAATGCCGCCCGGCGCCCATTGACGGGGCCGGAGCGGACGACGAGATTGAATGGAATGGAGCAGCGCAAAGACCGCACGCCGGAAGCGATTCCGAGCAAGCTCGATCCGCACAGCGGACTGGCGGCTGGGATAGCGGTCGTGCAGGCGCACCTCGCGACCCTGCCCGGTGCGCCCGGCGTCTACCGAATGCTGGGCGACCGCGGCGAGCCGCTCTATGTCGGCAAGGCGCGCAACCTTCGCAAGCGCGTCGCCAACTACGCGAGCCCGGCGAAGCTTCCGATCCGGCTTCAGCGCATGATCGCCGCCACCCGGTCGATGGAGTTCGTGACGACCCACACCGAGGTCGAGGCGCTGCTGCTCGAATTGAATATGATCAAGCGCCTGAAGCCGCGCTACAACGTGCTGCTGCGCGACGACAAATCCTTTCCTTATGTGCTGATCCCCGGCGACCACGAATTTCCGCAGGTCATCAAGCACCGCGGCGCCCAAGCGCGCAAAGGGCGCTATTTCGGCCCCTTCGCATCGGCCGGCGCAGTCAATCGGACGATCGTCACCTTGCAGCGCGCCTTCCTGTTGCGCAACTGCTCGGACAATGTCTTCGCCAGCCGCACGCGGCCGTGCCTGCAGTATCAGATCAAGCGGTGCAGCGCGCCCTGCGCCGGGAAGATCGGCGCACCGGAATACACGGCGCTGGTCGAGCAGGCGCACGATTTCCTCGCCGGCCACAGCGGCCAGGTGCAATCGCGGATCGCGCTCGAAATGCAACAGGCAAGCGACGATTTGGAATTCGAGCGCGCCGCCGTGCTGCGCGACCGCATCAACGCGCTGAGCCACGTCCGCGCACATCAAGACATCAACGTGCAAGGCATCACCGATGCCGACGTCATCGCGCTACACCAGGAAGCGGGCCAGTCCTGCGTGCAGGTCTTTTTCTTCCGCGACGGCCGGAACTACGGCAACAGGGCCTTCTTTCCGAGCCAGAGCAAGGCGGTGGAATCCGAAGAGGTGCTTGCCGCCTTCGTCGGGCAGTTCTACGACCGGGTCACGCCGCCCAAGCTCATACTTCTGAGCGAGAAGCCTGCGGAAGCGGCGCTGCTCGCCGAAGCCCTGACGGTGCGGGCCGAGCGGCGGGTGCGCCTCGAAATCCCGCAGCGCGGCGGGCGGCGCAAGCTGGTCGACCATGCGCGGCAGAATGCCCGCGACGCGCTGGCGCGCCGCATGGCGGAGAGCGCGTCGCATCGCCGGCTTCTCGACAGCTTGGCGGAAACACTGGGGCTCGACGCGCCGCCCGAGCGCATCGAAGTTTACGACAACAGCCATATCCAGGGCAGCAACGCCGTCGGCGGGATGATCGTGGCCGGGCCGGACGGCCTGATGAAAAACGCCTATCGCAAGTTCAATATCCGCGGGCCGAAGGACGCGGAACCCGGTCCGGGACGCGGCGGCGACGACTATGCGATGATGCGCGAGGTGCTGACACGTCGCTTCGCGCGCGCCCTGAAGGAGGATCCCGACCGGGAGAGCGAAACCTGGCCCGACCTGGTGATCGTCGATGGCGGAAAGGGCCAGCTTTCCGTCGCGCGAGGCGTGTTCGCCGACCTCGGCATCGACGACGTCGCTTTGCTCGGCATCGCCAAGGGACCGGACCGCAACGCCGGCCGGGAGACGCTCCACCTGCTCGACCGGGCGCCCTTCTCGCTGTCCGAGCGCGACCCGGTGCTGTATTTCCTGCAACGCCTGCGGGACGAGGCGCACCGCTTTGCGATCGGAACCCATCGCGCGCGCCGGACGAAGCGCATCGCCGCCTCCCCGCTCGACGAAGTGCCGGGCATCGGCGGCAAGCGCAAGAAGGCGCTGCTCATGCATTTCGGGTCGGCGCAGGCGGTTGCGGCCGCGGGGCTGGCCGACCTGGAAGCGGTCGAGGGAATCAGCCGGGCGGTCGCCCGGAAAATCTATGGTCATTTCAACGAGGATCAGTAGACTCCCGTGTTAGAGGCCGGACACCACAAATGCTGACCAATCTCCCGAATCTGCTCACGCTCTCGCGGATCCTCGTGATTCCGCCGATCGTCGCGTTGCTGTACGTCGAAGGCGACATGCCGCGGTGGATTGCGCTCGGGCTCTACGCGGCCGCCTGCGTGACCGACTTCTTCGACGGCTATATCGCGCGGTCCATGGGCCAGATATCGAAGCTCGGCCGCTTCCTCGATCCGGTCGCCGACAAGCTCCTGGTCGCCGCCGTGATCTTCATGCTCGTCGCAACGGATCGCATCTCCGGCGTCGTCGTCCTGCCGGCGCTGGTCATCCTGATCCGCGAGATCCTCGTCTCCGGCCTGCGCGAGCATCTGGCGTCGCTCTCGGTCCGCGTTCCGGTCAGCCGGCTCGCCAAGTGGAAGACCATGATCCAGATGTTCTCGCTCGGCTTCCTGATCGTGCACGACGCCAGCCCGGCCTGGATCCCCAGCGTCTGGATCGGCGAGATCGGCGTCTGGGTCGCGGCCATTCTGACCCTGATCACCGGTTACGACTATCTGCGGGCCGGTCTCGGCCATCTCACTGCGGAGCCCGAAACCCGCCCTGCGGCGGACAAGGCGAAAGCCGCCGGAACCGCCCGCAATTTGGGCTAGACGGCGCAACTGCCGCGCAACAGATTAGAGTCATGAAAATCATAGGATTGGCGGGTTGGAGCGGAAGCGGCAAGACGACCCTGGTCGCCCGGCTACTGCCGATGCTGACGGCGCGCGGCCTCCGGGTGTCCACGGTCAAGCACGCCCACCACAGCTTCGACATGGACAAACCGGGCAAGGACTCCCATGTCCATCGGGAGGCGGGCGCGACCGAGGTCCTGGTCACCTCGGCGCATCGCTGGGCCTTGCTGCACGAAAACCGGGGGATGCCGGAGCCATCGATGGTCGATTTGATACGATACATGACGCCGGTCGACCTGCTGATCGTCGAGGGATTCAAGGCGCATCCCCACGACAAGATCGAGATATACCGCCCGGCCAACGGCAAGTCCCTGCTGGCCCGCGACGATCCGCACATCGTCGCGGTCGCCACTGACGAGGTGAACGCGATCGACGTCGCGGTCCCGATACTCGATCTCAACGATGTCGGCGCGATCGCCGAGTTCATCATCGCCCATTGCGGCCTACGCGAGGTGCGGCCCCATGGCCCAGCTTAGCGACGATTGCTTTGCGACCGGACGGCCGCTGATGAAAGCGGCGGACGCGCTGGCGCTGCTGGGCGAACGTACCGGGCCGGTGGTCGGAACCGAGGAAGTCGCGCTCGACGCGGCGGTCGCACGCATCCTGGCGGAAGACGTGATATCGCCCATCGACGTGCCGCAGCACGACAACTCCGCCGTCGACGGCTACGCCGTCTTCTTCGACGACTTGGACGCCGGCGGCCCGACCCGCCTGCCGGTGACGGGGCGCGCCGCCGCAGGGCACGCGCTCGGCCGGCCGGCGCGACGCGGGGAGGCGATCCGCATCTTCACCGGGGCGCCCATGCCTGCCGGACCCGACACGGTCATGATGCAGGAAGACTGCCGCGAGCAGGACGGGATCGTGACCATCGCACCCGGCATCAAGCGCGGCTCCAATCGCCGCAAGGCGGGCGAGGACGTCGGCGCCGGCGGCCGCGTGCTGCGGCACGGAATGCGGCTGCGCCCGCAGGACGTCGGGATAGCCGCTTCGGTCGGGCGGTCGACGCTGACGGTCTTCAAGCGGCTGCGCGCCGCGGTTTTCTCGACCGGCGACGAGGTGCGCGATCCGGGGCAGCCGCTGCCGACGGGGACGATCTACGATTCCAACCGCTACACGGTGAAATCCGCGCTGCGGCAGCTCGGCTGCGAGGTGACGGACCTCGGTATCCTCGCCGACGACGCCGCCGGAATCACGGGCGCCCTGAAGGAGGCTGCCGCGCATCACGATGTCCTGGTGACCTCCGGCGGCATGTCGGTCGGCGAGGAGGATCACGTGCGGCGGGCGATCGAGAGCCTGGGCAAGCTGCATTTCTGGATGCTGGCGATAAAGCCGGGGCGCCCGGTCGCGCTCGGCCAGATCGCGGCCGGCGGCGGCACGGTCCCCATCATCGGCCTGCCCGGCAATCCCGTCGCCGTCATGGTGACTTTCCTCGTCGTGGCGCGCCCCCTGTTGTTACGCCTGTCCGGAGCGAGCGACATCGAACCCACCCGGTACCGCGTGCGCGCAGGGTTCGACTACCGCAAGAAGGAGGACCGCCGGGAATTCGTCCGGGCGCGCCTAACGCCCGGCGAGGACGGCATTGCCTGCGCCGAAAAGCACGGCGGCAGCGGCGCAGGCGTTCTGTCGTCGCTCGTCGGCGCCGACGGGCTGGTCGAGCTTTCCGAGGACATCACCCGACTGGAAAAGGGTGCTATGGTCGATTTCCTGCCGTTCAACGAGGTCAGCTTATGAAGGTGCTTTATTTCGCCTGGCTCCGTCAGCATACGGGTATCGGAGAGGAGACAGTCACGCCGCCGCCGTCGGTCCGCGACGTCGCCGGCCTTGTCGAATGGCTGCGGACGCTGGGCCCGGGACACGCCGAGGCGCTGCGGGACCCGTCGGCGATCCGGGTGGCGGTCAATCAGGAATTCGCGACCGCCGACGCGCACGTCTCGCAGGGCGACGAGATTGCCCTGTTTCCACCCATGACCGGGGGCTGACATGGCGGTGCGCGTCCAGCGCGAGGACTTCGATCCGGGGCGGGAAATCGAGGCGCTAACGGCGGGCGATACCGCGATCGGCGGCGTCGCCAGCTTCATCGGCCTGGTGCGCGACATTGCCGGCGGCGAGCGCGTCGGCGCGATGACGCTCGAGCATTACCCCGGCATGACGGAGAAGATGCTGCGCGAGATCGAAGCCGAGGCCGGACGGCGCTGGCCGCTTCAGGCAAGCCTGATCGTCCATCGCTACGGACGGCTCGAGCCGGGCGACCGCATCGTCCTGGTAATTACCGCCAGCGCCCACCGCGATGCGGCGCTGGAGGCCTGCCACTTCCTCATCGACTGGCTCAAGACCAAGGCGCCGTTCTGGAAGCTCGAGGAAACCGGCGGCGGCGAGAAGCGGTGGGTCGACGCGCGCGCCGACGACGACGCGGCGGCCGGGCGCTGGGTGCGGCCGGCCGGCAAGAATGCCGCCGAGTAGGAGCGAAGCCATGACCGTGCCGGGCCTCTTCACCTATTTCGACATCGATCGCGTGGTGACGGGCCGGCCGTTCGACGAAGCGCTTCCGGAGGAAGCGGAGCGCGCCGGGGCCAAGCGGATCTACCTGATCGTCGGCGGCACCTTGAGCCGCGAGACCGATGTCGTGGAGCGCCTCCGCCTGCGCCTTCGGGACCGCCTCGCCGGCGTGTGCAATCGCATGGCTTCGCATTCGCCGATCGATCAGGTCGTCGACGCGGCAAACGACGCGCGCAAAGCGCGGGCGGACTTGATCCTGACCGTCGGCGGCGGCTCCGTGACCGACGGCGGCAAGCTGGTCGTGCTCTGCCTCGGCAACGACGTCACCGACATGGAGACGCTGCGCCGCTACAGCCGGCTCGGCGATCTGAAGCCGGCGGCGCCTGTGATCCGCCAGATCGCCGTGCCGACCACGCTGTCGGGCGGGGAGTTCAACATCACGGCGGGCGGAACCGACCCGGTCCGGCACGTGAAGCAGAGCTATGCCCACCCGCTCATGGTGCCGCGCGCGGTGATCCTCGATCCCGCCCTCACCCGCCACACGCCGGAATGGCTCTGGCTGTCCACGGGGATACGCGCCGTCGATCACGCGGTCGAGGACATCTGCTCGATCGAGCCGCATCCGTATGTCGACGGCACGGCGGCGCATGCGCTGACGCTGCTGGATCGCGGGCTCAGGCGGACCAAGGACGATCCCGTCGACATCGGCGCCCGCCTCGATTGCCTCACCGGAACGTGGCTCTCGATGATCGGTTCGATGGCCGGCGTGATCCGCGGCGCGAGCCATGGCATCGGCCACATGCTCGGCGGCACCGCCGACGTGCCGCACGGCTACACCTCCTGCATCATGCTGCCGCACGTGCTGCGCTACAACAAGCCGGTCAACGCGGCGCAGCAGCTCAAGGTCAGCGCCGCGTTCGGCCGGCGGTCGGACGATGCCGCAGATGCCGTCAGCGGCCTCGTCGGCGGCTTGGGATTGCCGCAGCGGCTGCGCGATGTCGGCGTCAGGCGCGAACAGTTCCGCGAGATCGCCGAGAAGGCGATGCACGACCGCTACATTCCCGCCAATCCGCGCAAGATCGCCGGGCCCGGCGACGTCGTCGAGATCCTTGAAATGGCTTGGTGACGGCGCGTACCTGCGCTTATAGTTGCCCGCCTTTCATGATGTCTTCCTCATCCATTTCGCCGTTCAAAGGCATCGCCTGCGTGGTGGGCGGCGGTGCACTGCTGGCGCTCAACTCCACCGTCGTCAAGTTCCTGGTCGCGGACTATCCCGTGGGCCAGATCATGGCCGTGCGCGCGCTGTTCGTTTTCCTGGTCGTGGCCGCCTTCGTCTGGCGAGACGGCAGCATCCGGACACTGCGGATCCGAAGCCCGATCGGCCAGGTGGCGCGCGCGATCTGCCTCGCCACCACCACCTGCCTGATGATCCTCAGCGTCGAGCGGCTGCCGCTCGGCGACGTGTTCGCGATCAATCACGCCTCGCCGCTGATCATGACGGCGCTTGCGGTCGTCTTCCTGGGAGAGCGGGTCGGCTGGCGCCGGTGGCTTGCGATTCTTCTCGGCTTCGCCGGCGTGCTGATCATGCTGCGGCCGACCGCGGCGGCGTTTCAGGTGGCCGCATTGCTGCCGCTCTCGGTCGCCTTCATCAGCGCCGTGCGCGACGTCATCACGCGGCGCATCAGCGCGACGGACTCCTCGACCGCGACCTTCGCCGTCACCACGACGGTCATCCTGCTCGCCGGGATCGGATTGTCCCTTTTCAGCGGCTGGTCGCCGCTGCGGACGAGCGACCTCTGGCTCTTCGCCCTGGCCGCGCTGTTTCAGGGCGTGGCGCATTTCCTCCTCATCGAGGCCCTGCGCCTTGCCGAGGCCAAGGTGGTCGCGCCGTTCAAATACGCGACGATCCTGTGGGCCATGGTGATCGGCTATCTCTTCTGGGGCGACGTCCCCGATGCATGGATCGTCACCGGCGGCACGCTCGTCGTCGCCAGCGGCCTCTACATCCTCCATCGGCAGCGATTGGGCCGGGCGGCGAAGCGCGCCGCCGGCGTGGGGATGCCCGCGCGTCAGGAAGGCATGTAAGCGCCGCCATTTACCGGCAGGACGACGCCGTTGAGATAGCTCGCGCGGACGGGATCGGCGAGGAAGCGGATCGCTTCGACCGCCTCGTCGATCCGGCCGAGCCGGCGCATCGGATTGGCGCGCGCCAGCCGTTCCAGCTGTCCATCGGCGAACTGGCCGCCCATCCGCCCTTCCAGCACGCCGGGCGCCACGGCGTTACAGGCGATGCCATGCCGCGCGCCTTCCAGCGCGTAGGTCTTGGTGAGCGCGTGGACGCCCGCCTTCGATGCACCGTAAGCGGGATGGACGCCCGTTCCGCCGACATGGCCGGACAGCGATCCGGCGTTGACGATACGCCCGCCGCCGGTTCGCGACATGACCGCCAGCGCCGCCGCGCAGCCGTGAAAGGTTCCGGTGAGATTGACGGCGATGATCCGGCTCCAGGCTTCCGTCCCCGCCTGCGCAACGGCGCCGGCCTCGAAAATGCCCGCGCAATTGACCCAGACCGACAGTCGGCTCTCGGCGGACGCGCGTTCTGCCAGGGCGAATACCGCGGTGCGGTCGGTCACGTCGGCGACGACGGGCGTCAGTCCGTCGCGGCCGCGCGGCGCGGCGATATCGGCGCCGAATACGGCGAAGCCATCATCGAGGAAACTGTCGCAGAGCGCCGCACCCATGTCGCCGGCGGCTCCGGTAACGACCACGCCTGGACGAATCTTCTCAGTCGCCATCCTTCATTCCCGGCCGGAGGCTTCCGGCGCGTGTCGGCGGCAGGCTATGCGGCGTAGGCTTTCGGCGCGTCGAGGGTCTTCGGCACCTCGCGGCGCACCTCCTCGTCGTAGTCACCCATCAGGGTTCGGGTGATTTCGCCGGGTTTGAAGCGCCGGTCACCGATCTCGCGAATGGGCGTGACCTCGACGGCGGTACCGCACAGAAAGACCTCGCTTGCCTTGTCCAGTTCCTCCGGCTTGATGTGCCGTTCGACGACTTCCATGCCGCGCATGCGGGCGAGCTGGATAACGGTGCGGCGGGTGATGCCGTCGAGGAAGCAGTCCGGCGTCGGCGTGTGGATCTTGCCGTCGATCACGAGGAAGATGTTCGCGCCGGTCGCCTCGGCGATGTTGCCGCGGTAGTCGAGCATCAGCGCGTCGTTGTAGCCGCCATTCTCCGCCGCGTGCTTCGAGAGCGTGCAGATCATGTACAGCCCCGCGGCCTTCACTTTGCACGGGATGGTCGCCGGATCGGGCCGCTTCCACTTCGACCACATCATGCGGATGCCTTCCATGCGCGCCTCGGGCGTGAAATAGGCGCCCCAGTGCCAGGCCGCGATGGAGAGGTGGATCTTCGAGGTGCGGGCGGAAACGCCCATCATCTCCGATCCGCGCCAGGCGATCGGGCGGACATAGGCTTCGCTCAGCCCCTGCGCCTTCAGCACCGCATTGCACGCGGCGTCGATCTGCTCCACCGTGTAGGGAATCTCGAAATCCAGCGCCTTCGCGCCGTCGACCATGCGCCGGGTGTGCTCGGTCAGCTTGAAGATCCGGCCATTGTAGGCGCGCTCGCCTTCGAAGACGCAGGAGGCGTAATGCAGCCCATGGCTCAGGACGTGGATGTTGGCGTCCTTCCATGGAACCAGCTTGCCGTCGAACCAGATTTGACCTGGGCGATCGTCATACGGCGCTTCGTCGATCGGCATGGGACTGCTCTCCGCTTATCCTGTGATTTCTTGCTGCGACGCGGTATTAATCTTACCAACTTCCTATCGTTTGCGTCACATTATGTCGATTATCGGCTATGTATCATTGGAAAGAAAATAAGTCAACATGACTGACGTATCTTCCTCCGGATCGACACCCCGGTCGGGCGCAAACCCGCTGTTCCTCAGGGATGAGGAGCTGCGGCAGGGCATCGAGATGCTCTTCTTCGCCTACCGGGACTTCACGGCGGAGCCGGATGCCATGCTGGCGAGGTACAAATTCGGCCGGGCGCACCACCGGGTGATTTATTTCGTCGGCCGCTACCCCGGCCTGTCGGTCTCCGACCTGCTGGGAATCCTGCAGATTACCAAGCAGAGCCTGAGCCGGGTCCTCGGCCAGCTCGTCCGCGAGCGGTTCATCACCCAGACCAAGGGCACCCAGGACCGGCGGCAGCGGCTGCTGGAGCTCACCGGCAAGGGGCGGGACCTGGAAGCGCAGCTTACCGCCAGCCAGCGGGCGCGCATTGCGCGCGCCTACCGCGACGCCGGGGCGGATGCGGTCGAAGGCTTCCGCAAGGTGATGCTGGGCATCGTCTCGAAGGACGAGGACCGCGCCCGCTTCGAGCGCGACTGGATGCCCCGCCGGTAGCCGGCGCCGCTGCGGCGCGCCCTGTTGGCGGCGCAACGAGGAATGTATACTCCCGGCGATGCGCGAAGAGACGCCCCATATCCTGGTTGTCGACGACGACACGCGGCTCCGCGGTCTGTTGCGAAAATATCTGATGGATCAAGGGTTCCGGGTAACGGTCGCGGCCAATTCCCAGGACGCGCGGCGCCAGCTCGTCGCGCTCGACTTCGACCTGATCGTGCTCGACCGGATGATGCCCGGCGAAGACGGGCTGTCGCTGACGCGCTCGTTGCGCGCCGAGCGGGACGTTCCGATCCTGATGCTGACAGCGATGGCCGAGATCGGCGCCCGGATCGACGGGTTGGAAGCCGGGGTCGACGACTACCTGCCGAAACCGTTCGAGCCACGCGAGTTGCTTTTGCGGATCAGGACAATCCTCCGGCGCACGGCGGGACCGGCCCAGGCCGCCTCCGCGGCCACGGACGAAAAGCCGGTCCGCCTCGGCGCGTTCGAGTTTCTGGCGGACCGGGAAATTCTGACCGGCGCGGGCGGACCGGTCCGTCTCACCTCCGCCGAGGCGAGCCTGCTGCGCGTGCTGGCGAAGAACGCCGGCCAGATTCTCAGTCGCGACGACCTGTCGCGCATGTGCGACATCAATGGCGCGGAAAGAACCATCGATGTCCAGGTGACGCGGCTGCGCCGCAAGATCGAGCCGGATCCCCGCCTTCCGCGCTATCTGCAGACGATACGCGGCAGGGGATACGTGCTGCGACCGGACGAATAGCGGTTCCGCCATGCATCCGTTCGCCCTGATCAAACGCTTCCTTCCGAAGACCCTGTTCGGCCGGGCGCTGATGATCCTTGTGACGCCGCTCGTGCTGCTGCAGATCATCGCGACCTACATCTTCATCGACCGTCATTGGGAAACGATAACGCGCCGGCTCACGGCGGCGATCGCCGGGGAGATCGGCCTGGTGATCGACCAGTTGGAGCGCGAGCCCGGCGAGCAGGCGAGGCGTCGCGTCTTCGACAATGCGAACCAGTATTTCCAGCTCCGGATGACTTTCACGCCGAACGTCTCGCTTCCGGAAACGCAGCAGGAGTACACGGGCATACTCGACCGCAAGCTCGCCATCGACATGCGCGAGCGCGTCGGGCGCCCGTTCCTTATCGACACCACGGTCTTCAAGGAGCGCGTCATCATCGACGTGCAGCTACCCGACGGCGTTTTATCCGTCATCGTTCCAGGGACCCGGCTGTTCAGCTCGACCACGTACATCTTCATCTTCTGGATGATCGGCACGTCGCTGATCCTGTTGGCGATCGCGATCATTTTCCTGCGCAACCAGATCAGGCCGATCCGCCGGCTGGCCGCAGCCGTCGACAGGTTCGGCAAAGGGCAGACGCAGGACGAGGAGTTCCGGGTATCGGGCGCCGCGGAAGTGCGTCTGGTGGGCATGGCGTTCAACCGGATGCGCGAGCGCATCAGCCGGCAGATCCGTCAGCGCACGGACATGCTGTCGGGCGTCAGCCATGACCTCAGGACCCCGCTCACGCGGATTCGGCTGCAGCTCGAGATGCTCTCGGACCAGACGGCGGTCGAAGAGCTCAAGGGCGACCTTTTGGAAATGGAGAACATGATCGACGGCTATCTCACCTTTGCCCGCGGCGAGGGCGACGAGCCGCCGATCGTCACCAACGTGAGCGCCTTGATCGAAAGCACCGTCGCCGGATGGCAGCGCAACGGCACGCGGATCGACTGCCATATCGAAAGCCACCTCGAGCTGCCGGTAAGGTCGGATGCGCTGCGGCGGTGCCTCGACAACCTGATCTCGAACGCCAGCCGCTACGCCAAGCACGTCTGGGTCAGCGCGGGAAAGCGCAACGACTCGATCGAGATCACCGTCGACGACGACGGCCCGGGAATACCGGAGGATAAGCGGCAGGACGTGTTTCGCCCGTTCTGGCGGCTGGACGAGTCGCGCAACCCGGAAACCGGCGGGACCGGCCTCGGGCTCGCCATCGCGCGCGACGTCGCCCGTGGCCACGGCGGCGATATCATGCTTCAGCAATCGCCCCACGGCGGGCTGCGGGCGCGGATTTACCTTCCCATCTGAGCGGAGCGGGCGCCCGGATGGCGGGATGCGAGCGGTAGTCCTTTAGTACTAGTTCCGCCTGAGGATGGAACCCGGGGGCGATCCGGTAGTTTACTCGGTGAATGGTCCCAAACCGGGAGGTTACCGGTCATGTCGATGAGAACAGTCGATAGGCCCGCCGACGCCGGTCGGTGGCACAGCGGTCAGGCCGTGGAGCTTGTCAACGGCACGATCGGCATCGCGGTTTGCTTCGCGCTCGTCTGCCTTTTCCTGATCGCGATGGCCCGGTGATCCGGCCGCCGTTTACCGCCGCCGCCTAAAACATCCGGCCGCCGTCGGGAACTTTCAGGTCCGGAGAGATCAGGACCACTTCTCCGTCGGCATCGGGGAATCCGAGAACCAGTATTTCCGACATGAAGCTGCCGATCTGCTTCGGCGGGAAATTGACCACGGCCGCTACCTGCCGGCCCGGCAGCGCGTCCGGCGTATAGTGATGCGCGATCTGCGCCGAGGTCTTCTTCTCGCCGAGTTCAGGGCCGAAATCGACCCACAGCTTGATCGCCGGCTTGCGCGCCTCGGGGAAGGGCTCGGCCCGTGTGATCGTGCCGACGCGGATGTCGACCTTGAGAAAATCATCGAAGGTTATCGCCATTGCGGGATCCACTCTGGGGTAAAGATCAGAAGCCGCCCGGCGCGGCAGTGGCGCGGCGGCCGGCCGGCAATCCGGCCAGCAGCCGCGCAGCCGGCTCCACCCGGCGAAGATTGCTGTCGAGGGCGGCCATGGTTCGCGCGTGATCGGGGCTGTCGTCTCCCGCCCAGACATGCAGCGTGGCGAGCCAGACGCCCGCCAGGCCCTTGCGCCGCAGCCAGCCGACCGGCCCGCCGGACGGCACGCCTGCCTGATCAAGGACCGCTCCCATGAGCCGCACGACTTCCGGCGCGGCGGCGGCGGCGCCCGCCGGGTCGAACGGCATATCGCGAAGGATGCGCACCACCGGCTGCCGGTGCTCTTCCAGAATGTCGAGACGCTGCATCAGCAGCTCGAACAGCCGGTCGCGCACCGTATCCTCCGGCTCGAACGGCGCAGGCTCCGCGGCGGCGCGCCGCTCGACTTCCTTCGCATAGGCAAGAAGGATCGACGTCTTGCACGGAAAGTGCCGGCGCATGTTCTCGGGCGTAACGCCGCTCGCCGCCGCGATATCCCGAACGGCAAGCCCGCGCCAGCCCCGTTCGCCTGCAAGATGCAGCGCGGCGGATATCACGGGATCGAGGGGCGCGTCCGTCATGGCCCGGGGATTCTACCCGCGTCGGCGCCGCAGCGGGAGTCCCCGGCGCCAGGGACCGGCGCGCGGGTCAGCCGGCAAGCTCGCGGCTGCGCCGCGTCGCGGCGCCGATTGCCCGTTCCATAAGCTCCGGCAATCCGCCCGCCGCCGTCAGCACCTGCAAGGCAGCGAAGGTCGTGCCGCCCGGGCTCGTCACGTTCTCGCGCAGCTTCGAAGGCGACTCATTGCTTTCGAGCGCAAGCTGGCCCGCGCCCGCTACCGTCACCAGCGCCAGCCGCGACGCCAGGTCGCGCGGCAATCCCGCCGCCACGCCGGCATCCGCCATCGCCTCTATCAGAAGGAAGACGTAAGCCGGGCCGCTGCCGGAGAGCGCCGTGACAGGGTCGAGCAGCGCTTCGTCCTGGACGATCACGGCCTCGCCGACGGCTTGCAGCAGCGATTGTGCAAGATGGGCCTGAGCCTCCGTCGCCCGCGCATTGGGACAGGCAACCGTGATCCCCCGGCCGATCGCGGCGGGCGTGTTGGGCATCGCCCGCACGATGGCGGCCGCGCTTCCCAGCCGCTCCTCGAAGAAGCGGATCGGCGTTCCGGCGGCGATCGACAGGAACAGGGTGCCGGCGCTGGCGAACTTGCGGTATTGCGGCGCGACTTCGGCCATCTGCTGCGGCTTCACCGCGAAGACGACCACTTCCGGATCGAGAGCGCGTGGCAGATCCTCTGCCCGGGCCACCGCCTCGACGTCGGTCCCCGGCGCCACGCCGCCGGCGCCCATCGGCTCGACGATATGCACGCCGGCAGCAACGATGCCGCTCTCCCGCCAGCCCGAAAGCATGGCAGAGCCCATCTTGCCGCATCCCACCAGGAGAAGCGGCCTCTTCAAAACAGCAGCCATCGGAATATCTCCCGGTCAGGCTTCTCCGACCGTGTCCATCATAGCCGATGCTATCGCATCGCCGGGAGTATGGCCCGCCCATACGACGAACTGAAGGGCGGGATAGAAACGCTCGCACTCGCCGAGCGCGATATCCACCATGTCTTCGAGCAGCTCCGGCGGCAGCGTCTGCCAGCCACGCGTCAGGATGGTATGCCGGTACATCGGCAGCCGGTCTTCGGAACTGACGTCGAAATGGCCGAGCCAGAGGCGCTCGTTCGCAAGACAGATCAGCTCCGTAACCGCGGGCCGCTTGTCCTCAGCGATGCGCGTATCGAACATGCAGGTGAAGTAGAGCGCGCTCAAATCTTCGCGCCAGATGAAGAACATGCGGTAGTCGCACCAGCGCCCGGTCGTCTCCACGACCATCTCGTGATCGCTCGAGCGGTCGAACGCCCACTCGTTCGCTACCACCAACTCTTCAAGCAGGTCGATCGGATTGTTGGATTCGACGGCAAGGTCAGCAGAAAAATATCTCATTCGCGCGACCTCCCAGCTTCAGTACGGCCTTGTCGGATGACCGGCGCCACGCCCCCCTGCGCCCAGACCACCCGCGGCATGATCGAGCACCGACGCCGATGGTACATATTGTGGTCACCACCCCGAAACAACCACTACAGCTAGACTGCCAGAAGAGAGTCTACCGGTGCAAGGGAAGAATTGGCCGGTGCGGAAAAAACACGCGTGGTGATGCGGGCGAGCGAGACATGCGTAAGCAAGTACGCGCGACAACGCCTTATCAGCTATCGCCGCCGTCTGCTTCGGGGTCCTTGGATGCCGGCTTCGGCTTCGCTTTCGCGCGCGGCTTCTGCGCTTCGGCCAGGGCCGCTTCGAGCGCCGCTACGCGCGTCATGAGCGATTCTTGCTCCGTGCGCGCTTTTTCCGCCATCGCCCTGACGGCGTCGAACTCCTCGCGCGGAACATGGTCGAGGTCGGCGAGCAGCCGTTCCAGCCGCTGTTTCACCATCTCCTCGATCTCGTTGCGCAGGCCGGCCAGCGCGCCGAACGCGCCCCCTGCGACGCGCGCGAGATCGTCGAACAAGCGGTTTTGCGTCTGCATTTCGCTCCTCCGAGCCGTTGCGGTATGCAACCTCATATAGACGGTGGGCGGCTGCCAAACAAGCGGCGGGCCGACCTTGCTACCCTGGCAAGCCGTCGCCTATAAGAAGGCGGTTCCAAGACAGTGAGAAACGCGCTTCATGATTGTCGTCACCGGCGGCGCCGGTTTCATCGGATCGAACCTCGTCGCGGCGCTGGCGGAGCGGGGCGAGACGCGCATCGTGGTCAGCGACGTGCTCGATCATCCGGCAAAGAAGGCCAGCCTCGACAAACATCCGGTCATGGAACTGGTGGCGCCCGGCGGCCTGGGCCGCTGGCTGGAGAAGCACGGCGCGGAAATCGACACCATTTTCCATATGGGCGCGACCTCCGCGACGACCATCACCGACATGGAGCACCTGCTCGACAACAACCTGGGCACATCGCTCGATCTGTGGCGCTGGTGCAGCCGGAACCGCCGGCGTCTGATCTACGCCTCCTCCGCCGCTACCTACGGCGACGGGCGCGCAGGTTTCGACGACGACAACGATCCTGCCGCGCTGGCGCGGCTCAGGCCATTGAACCGCTACGGCCTGTCGAAGCAGATGTTCGACATCGCGGCGATCATGCTGGCGCACGACGGCTACAAGCCCGCGCAATGGGTCGGCCTGAAGTTCTTCAACGTCTATGGCCCGAACGAACAGCACAAGGGCGGGCAACGCAGCGTCGCCGTGCAGCTCTACGAACAGATATGCGCCGGCGGCTCGGCGCGGCTGTTCCGCTCGCACAATCCCGACTATGGCGACGGCGGCCAGTTGCGCGACTTCATCTGGGTCGGCGACTGCGTCGACGTCATGCTGTGGCTCTACGACACGCCGTCGGTGAACGGCATCTTCAACTGCGGCACCGGCAAGGCCCGCAGCTTCCTCGACCTGGCGCACGCCTGTTTCACGGCAATGGACCGCAGGCCGAAGATCGAATACATCGACACTCCGGAAAACATCCGCGCCAACTACCAGTATTTCACGGAAGCCCGAATGACCCGACTACGCGAAGCGGGATACGGCCGCGACTTCACGCCGCTCGAAACCGGCGTGGCGACCTACATCCGGAAGTATCTCGCAACCAACGATCCGCGGCGCTGACGCGATGGATCCTTTCGTCTTTCCCGACCTCGACCCAGTGGCGATCCAGATCGGCCCGCTCGCCATCCGCTGGTATGCGCTGGCCTATATCGCCGGGCTGATCGGCGGATGGCAGTACTGCCTTCAACTGGCGAAACGGCCGCCGAACGTCGTCACGCCGAAGCATATCGACGACTTCATGGTGTGGGCGACGATCGGCGTCGTGCTCGGCGGCAGGCTCGGATTCGTTCTCTTCTATCAGCCATCGCATTATCTGGCGTACCCGGCGGAGATCCTGCAGGTCTGGAAGGGCGGCATGTCGTTTCATGGCGGCCTGCTGGGCGTGATCCTGGCCATGATCATCTTCGCGCGGCGGTACGGCACCGGATTCTTTCCGCTTTCCGACATCGTCGCGGCCGGAACGCCGATCGGGTTGTTCTTCGGCCGGATCGCGAATTTCATCAATGGCGAGCTATGGGGCCGGCCGACCGATGTCTCATGGGCGGTGGTGTTCCCGCGCGCCGGGCCGGAGCCGCGTCATCCGAGCCAGCTCTACGAAGCGGGACTCGAAGGACTGGTCCTGTTCTCGATCCTCGCGTTTCTGGTGTTCCGGTTCGATGCGATGCGCCGCCACGGGCTCATCTCCGGCGCCTTTCTCGTCGGCTACGGCCTGTCGCGCATCATCGTCGAGACGGTGCGCGAGCCCGACAGCTACATCGGCTTCCTGTCGTTCGGCACGACCTTCGGGCAATGGCTCTCCCTGCCGATGGTGCTCTACGGCCTCTACCTGATGTGGACAGCGCAATCGCGCCCGCCCGCGAGCGCTGTATCGGCGAAGTGAGCCCGCTCGCGCGGAAGATCGCACAACGCATACGCCTGCACGGGCCGATATCCATTGCCGCCTTCATGGCGGATGCGCTCGGCCATCCCCAGCACGGCTATTACATGAAAACCGATCCGCTGGGCCAGCACGGCGACTTCATCACCGCGCCGGAAATCAGCCAGATGTTCGGCGAGCTCGTCGGCCTCTGGTGCGCTGAGGTCTGGCGGCTAATGGAACGGCCCGATCCCTTCCATCTTGTCGAGCTCGGCCCCGGCCGCGGCACGCTCATGGCGGATGCGCTGCGCGCCGCGAAAGTGCTGCCGGGGTTCGGCGGAGCCGCGCGGGTTCACCTCGTCGAGACGAGCCCAGCCCTGCGCGCGCGCCAGGCGGCCACGCTGGAAACACGACCGGTGGCCTGGCACGACGGCATCGCGGACGTGCCGGAGGGCCCGCTGATCGTGATCGCCAACGAGTTCTTCGACGCCCTCCCGGTACACCAGTTCGAGCGCGCGCCCGAGGGCTGGCGCGAAAGGCTTGTCACGCTCGACGGCGAGCGCTTCGTGCTCGCGCGCAGCCGCCATCCATCGCCGGCCGAGCTGCTGATCCCGGAATTGACCCGCATCGCAGCGCCGTTAGGCGCCGTGGCCGAGGTCTCGCCCGCCTCCGTGTCGGCGGCGCGCGCCATCGCCGAGCGCATCGAACGGGACGGCGGCGGCGCCCTGCTGATCGACTATGGCCATGCGGAGCACCGGACCGGCGCCACCCTGCAGGCCGTGCGCCGCCATCGCAGCCACGATTTCTTCGCCGATCCCGGCGACGCCGACATGACCGCCCATGTCGACTTCGCGGCCCTGGCGGCCATCGCCCGCCCGCACGCCGCCGTCCACGGGCCCGTCACGCAGGGGGCATTCCTGCGCAGCCTCGGGATCGAGCTGCGCGCCCGGCAATTGCTGGAGGGCGCTACCGCTGCGCAGAAAGGCATGATCGAAGCGGCATTGCGGCGCTTGATCGATCCGGCTGAAATGGGCACTTTGTTCAAGGCCCTCGCGATCTGCGACCGTGACCTTGCAACGCCGCCGGGCTTCGAAACCGACGCCAGCACGGGATAGGCACAGAATAGCCATGGGCGAGATCTCCCCAGCACCCTTGACCGCCGATTGCCTGGAGGAGGTTCCCGGCATCCGCCACGGCTTCTTCACCCGGGCCGGCGGCGTGAGCGGGGGCCTCTACGCATCGCTCAACGTCGGCTTCGGCTCCGGCGACGATGCCGGCAGCGTCCGCCGCAATCGGGAACGCGCCCTCGCCTCGCTCGGCGGCGCCGACAGGCTCAACACGGTCTATCAGGTTCACGGCCGCGACGTGGCGGTGGCGGACGCCGGCTGGGAGCCGACATCGGCGCCCCGGGCCGACGCCATGGTGACGGACAGGCCGGGCATCGCGCTGGGAATCCTCACCGCCGATTGTGCGCCCGTGCTGTTCGCCGACGGGCGGAACAAGGTCATCGGCGCGGCGCATGCCGGCTGGCGGGGGGCGGTCGGCGGCGTGCTTGCCGCGGCGGTGGACGCGATGGAGCGCCTGGGGGCGGACCGGGCGTCCATCCACGCCGTGGTCGGCCCGGCCATCGCCCAGCCGTCCTACGAGGTAGGCCCGGAGTTTCCGGCCGCCTTTATCGCCGAGGATGCCGGCAACAGCCGCTTTTTCCGCCCTTCCCGGCGCGCCGGCCATCACATGTTCGACCTGACCGGATACGTCGCGGCCCGCCTCGCCGCGCTCGAGATCGGCGGGGTCGCGGTGCTCGACCGCGACACCTGCGCCGACGAGGAGCATTTCTTCAGCTACCGCCGGGCCACCCTGCGGCGGGAGCCGGATTACGGGCGGGAACTGTCCGCCATCGTGATCGAGCGCTAGCCTGTGCCGTATCTGATTCAGCTCGCCGTCCTGTCGCTGCTGGCGGTCGTCGTCGCCTGCGCCCTCCTCTGATCCGTTAACCAAATCAGGGCGGCGAAGCGGGCCGTCGAAACCGGCCTGAAAGGTCGTTTACAGGCCGAAAGCGCCCTGATATAGAGGGGCCGCTTTCGCGCAACCCGGTACCGGAAATTGACACGTCTGCCGCCGCGCCGCCGCAGCCGGGCCCGCCCGGCGCAGGGCGCGACAGATGGGGCGGAAAGGTCAGCATGAAAATCCTCAGTTGCAACAGCAACCGCCCGCTTGCGGAAGCCATTTCGGCCTACCTCAACGTTCCGCTGACGCAGGCGGCGGTCCGGCGCTTCTCCGACATGGAGGTTTTCGTCGAGATCCTCGAAAACGTGCGCGGCGAGGACGTCTACATCGTCCAATCTACGAGCTACCCGGCGAACGACAACCTGATGGAGCTGCTGGTGACGATCGACGCGCTGCGCCGCAGCTCGGCGCGCCGCATCACCGCGGTGATTCCCTATTTCGGCTATGCGCGCCAAGACCGCAAAACCGCCCCGCGCACCCCGATCTCGGCCAAGCTGGTGGCGAACCTGATCACTACGGCCGGCGCCAGCCGCGTGCTGACGCTCGACCTGCATGCCGGCCAGATCCAGGGCTTCTTCGACATCCCGACGGATAACCTGATCGCCGAGCCAGTGTTCGCCAAGGACATCATGTCGAACCGGAACAACGGCAACGAGCTGACGGTCGTCTCCCCGGACGTCGGCGGCGTCGTGCGCGCGCGCTCCATCGCGCGCCGGCTCGACGCCGATCTCGCCATCATCGACAAGCGGCGCGAGCGCGCCGGAATGTCCGAGGTCATGAACATTATCGGCGACGTGAAGGATCAGCGCTGTATCCTGGTCGACGACATCGTCGATTCCGCCGGGACGCTCTGCAATGCCGCGGGCGCCCTCATGGAAGCCGGCGCGGTCTCCGTCAGCGCCTATGTCACCCATGGCGTTCTTTCCGGCGGCGCCGTTGCCCGCGTCGCCGCGTCGCCGCTCGAGAAGCTGGTGATGACCGACAGCATCCAGGCGACGGAAGCGGTGCGCGTCTCGCAGAATATCCGGCAGATCTCGATCGCGCCGCTGCTGGGCGAGGCGGTGCGCCGGATCGCGGAATCGAAATCCGTATCGAGCTTGTTCCACTAGGCCCACCGTGGGCTGATCCGCCGAACAGGTGGGAATCAGAGGCGTCGGACACCCTTGGAGGCCGGCGCCGTGTTTGCAGCAAGGAGTATGAAATGACCGATATTGTCAATCTGCACGCGGAAGTGCGTGAACGGGCCGGTAAGGGGGCCGCCCGTGCCGTACGGCGTGCCGGCCGCGTGCCGGGCGTCGTCTATGGCGGCAAGAAAGCCCCACTGCTCGTCTCCGTCGATCCGCGCGACATCAGGCGCGGGCTGGACGCCGGGATCTTTTTCTCGACGATCTACAATCTCGACGTCGGCAGCGATGTCGAGCGGGTCATCCCGCGCGACGTCGCCATGCATCCCGTCAAGACGATGCCGCAGCACGTCGACTTCATGCGCGTCACGGCGGATACGCGCATTACCGTCGAGGTGCCGGTCCACTTCCTGAACGAAGAGGAATGCCCCGGCCTCAAGCGTGGCGGCGTCATCAACGTGGTGCGCTATCATGTCGAGGTCCACTGCGGCATCGACAACATCCCGCAAGGCTTCGATCTCGACCTCACCGGCCTGGACATCGGCGACTCGATCCATGCGAGCAAGCTTGCGCTGCCGCAGGGCGTGACGCTCACCATCACCGACCGCGACTTCACCATCGCGACAATCGCGGCGCCGACCGTCGTGTCCGAAGAAGATACGGCGGCTGCAGCTCCAGCGGCGGCGGAAGGTGCGGAGGCCCCTGCCGAAGGCGAGGAGCCGGCCGAGGGCGCCGAGGGCGAGAAGAAAGACGAGTAGCGGGCTGGCCGCGGAAGGAACGGCATCGCCATGCTGCTGCTGGTGGGGCTGGGGAATCCCGGACCCAAATACGAACGCAACCGGCACAACATCGGGTACATGGCGGTGGACGCGATCGTCCGCCGCCATACCTTTCAGCCGGAACGCGCCCGGTTTCAAGCGGTGTGCTCGGAAGGCGTGATTGCCGGGCGCAAGACGCTGGCGATGCGTCCGACCACCTTCATGAACGATTCGGGACGCGCGGTCGGCGACGCGGTCCGCTTCTTCAAGCTCGAGCCGGAGCAGGTCGTCGTCCTGCACGACGAGCTCGACCTCGCCTTCGGCAAGATTCGGGTCAAGCAAGGCGGCGGGCACGCGGGACATAACGGGCTTCGCAGCATCGACCAGCATATCGGCCCGGATTTCTGGCGCATCCGCATCGGCATCGGCCATCCGGGCGAGAAGGAGCGCGTCCACGGCCACGTCCTCGGCGATTTCGCCAAGGCGGACTACCCCATGGTCGAGCGCATGATCGACGCCATCGTCGACGCGGCGCCGCTGATCGCGAAAAGCGAGTTCAACGCCTTCATGAGCCGGGTCGCCCTGCTGATCCAGCCGCCGAAACCGAAAAAGCCGCCGCAGACCGAAGTCAACGAGGAACCCGATGGGATTTAACTGCGGCATCGTCGGCCTGCCGAACGTCGGCAAGTCGACCCTGTTCAACGCGCTGACCAGCACAGCCCAGGCGGATGCCGCCAACTACCCTTTTTGCACCATCGAGCCCAACGTCGGGCGCGTGCCGGTGCCCGATCCGCGGCTCGACGTCCTGGCGCGGCTCAGCAAGTCGCCGAAGGTCATCCCGACCGTGCTGGAGATCGTCGACATCGCCGGCCTCGTCCGCGGCGCGTCGAAGGGCGAAGGACTCGGCAATCAATTCCTCGGCCATATCCGCAGCGTGGACGCGGTGCTGGAGGTCTTGCGTTGCTTCGAAGACCCCAACGTCACCCATGTCGAAGGATCGGTCGATCCGCTGCGCGACGCCGAGACGATCGAGACGGAGCTTCTGCTCGCCGATCTGGACAGCCTGGAGCGGCGGATCGACCCGCTGCGCAAGCGCGCCAATGCCGGCGACCGCGAGGCCAAGGTCGAGGCGGCGGTCATGGAGCGCGCCCTCGCTGCGCTCCGCGAAGGCAAGGCGGCGCGGACGGTGAAGCTGAGCGCCGAGGAAGTGCGCGTCTTCGCGCAGTTTCACCTGCTCACGGCGAAGCCCGTCCTCTATATCTGCAACGTCGACGAAAACAGCGCCGCGGCGGGTAACGCCTATTCGGCGCGCGTTGCCGAGAAAGCCAAGGCCGAAGGCGCCGGCGTCGTCATCGTCTCGGCGGCGATCGAGGCCGAAGTGGCCCAGCTCGGCAGCGTCGAGGAGAAGAAAGACTTCCTCGAAAGCCTCGGCCTCGGCGAAACCGGGCTCGACCGGGTCATCGCCGCCGGCTACGCTCTGCTTGATCTCGTCACATTTCTGACGACCGGCCCAAAGGAATCGCGCGCCTGGACAGCCCATCGCGGCGCCACCGCGCCGCAGGCCGCCGGCGTGATCCACAGCGATTTCGAGCGCGGCTTCATCTGCGCCGAGGTCATCGCCTATGACGATTTCGTCTCCTGCGGCAGCGAACAGGCCGCCAAGGAAGCCGGCAAAATGCGCCAGGAGGGCCGCGACTATATCGTCCAGGACGGCGATGTGGTCCATTTCCGCTTCAATGTATAGGCGGGCGGACTCCATCCGGCGTCCGGTTCCGTGTTAGGATTCCCCCGCCGATCCAAGCATCTGAAATACGCAGGAACCGACATGATCACCAAAGGCGTGAAACAGCTCGTTACCGAAGCGAATGCCGAAGTCGAGACCGTGAAGCTCGAGGAGGCGAAAAAGCTGCTGGACGACGACGGCGTCCAGTTCGTCGACATCCGCGACGTGCGCGAGCTCGAGCGCGACGGCATGATCCCGGGTGCGTTCCATGCGCCGCGCGGCATGATCGAGTTCTGGGTCGATCCCGACAGCCCCTACTACAAGGAGGTCTTCGGGTCGGGCAAGAAGTTCATCCTGTATTGCGCAAGCGCATGGCGTTCCGCGCTTGCGACAAAGGCGCTGAAGGACATGGGCCTGAAGCCGGTGGCGCATCTGGAGGGCGGATTTTCCGCCTGGAAGAAGGCCGGCGCGCCGGTCGGCGAGCGTCCGAAGAGGGACTGACCTTCCCGGTTAGAGGACGCGGCCCGCGACCGCGTCGAGCTTGGCCATAAGCGCCGGATCGCGCGCATCGGGCGCGGTGATCAGCGCGTTGTCGAGCGCGGTATGGCAACGGAAACGGCAGCTCTCGCGCCGCCCCGCGAGCAAGGGCACGACCCGGCGCACCAGCGCGCGAGCCTTGTCAGCATTCGCCAGCAGAACCTTGATGACCGCGTCGACTGTGACGGCGTCGTGATGGGGATGCCAACAGTCGTAATCGGTGACCATGGCCACCGTCGCGTAGCACATCTCGGCCTCGCGGGCGAGCTTGGCCTCGGGCATGTTGGTCATGCCGATCACGTCGCAACCCCATGACCTGTAAAGCTCGGACTCGGCGCGGCTCGAAAATTGCGGCCCCTCCATGACGAGGTATGTCCCGCCCCGCACCATGTCCACGCCGGCGCCTCTGGCCGCGTCCTCGAGATGGTCGCCCAGCCTGGCGCAGGCCGGATCGGCCATCGAGACATGCGCCACCAGGCCGCTCGCGAAAAAGCTCTTAACGCGGGCGAAGGTCCGGTCGATGAACTGGTCGACGAGGACGAAGCGCCCGGGAGGCAGATCCTCGCGCAACGACCCGACGGCGGAGAGCGAGACGATCTCCGTCACCCCGCTCCGCTTCAGTGCATCGATGTTGGCGCGATAGTTCAGCTCCGACGGCGGGACGCGATGGCCGCGGCCATGGCGCGGCAGGAAGACGACCGGCTGGCCGTCGAGCTCGCCGAACATCAGCGCGTCCGACGGCGCGCCGAACGGCGTCTCGACCTCGCGCCACTCGACCTTGGTCAGTCCTTCGATGTCGTAGATACCGCTGCCGCCGATGATGCCGATGACCGGCGGGCATCCTGCTGTGCTCATGGGTCCGCTCCGCTCTCACAAGACTGCGCCGGGCGGAGTATCGACGCCGCACGGGCGCGGATCAACCGTCCGATGCGAAATGCACGAGGCCGCGGCTGAACCTGCCGCGGCCTCAGGGTATTTCGTGCCGCCAGATCAGTGAACCGCGGACCACACCTTTTTCTTCACGGCAATCAGCAGTCCCGTGAAGACGAGAAGGAAGAGAACGACCTTGAAGCCCGTGCTCTTCTGCGCCTCCAGTTTCGGCGACGACGCCCATGTCAGGAAGTTCGTCACGTCGTAGGAGAGCTGATCGACCGTAGCCTTGGTGCCGTCCGCGTATTCCACGGCGCCCTCGGTCAAGGGCGGCGGCATGGCGATCAGTTGGCCCGGAAAGTAGGGGTTGTAATGCAGCGTATCCGGCTTCTTCAGGTCTTTCGGCGCTTCGGCGTAGCCGCTGAGCACGGAATAGATGTAGTCGGCCCCGCCGGCGCGCGCCTTGACGATGAGCGACAGGTCCGGCGGAAGGGCTCCGCCGTTCGAGGCCCGGGCGGCCTGCTCGTTCGGGAACGGGCTGACGAAACGGTCGGAAGGCAGCGCCGGCCGATTGAACATCTCGCCCTCGTCGTTCGGATCCTCGTTCTGGACCTCGTACTGGCTCGCGAAGGCCTTCACCTGCGCTTCGCTATAGCCGAGATCCATCAGGTTCCGATAGGCGAGCAGGCGCATTCCGTGACAGGCGGCGCACACCTCCTTGTAGACCTGCATGCCGCGCTGCAGGGAGGCGCGGTCGTAGTGCCCGAAAATCCCGTCGAAGCTCCAGTCGACGGATTTCGGAGCCTCCGCATCTTCTGCGGCCTGAACGGGAGCGGCCATCAAGGAACAGGCGACGAGGCCGAGGATCAGTGCCTTCTTCATTACGCGTTCCCTCCCGTCGCAGCGGTGGCGCCTGCGGGTGCGCCGGAGCGCCTTGTCACCGATTCGCTGATGCTCGTCGGCAGCGGCAGCGGCGTCTCGATCTTGCCGAGGATCGGCAACAGGATCAGGAAGTGGAAGAAATAATAACCGGTCCCGATCAGCCCGATCAGCGGGAACATGCCTTCGGGCTTGTTGGCGCCGACCCAGCCGAGCACGACGCAGTCGATCAGCAGGACCCAGAAGAACCACTTGTAGATCGGCCGGTAGCGGCAGCTTCGGACTTTGGATGTGTCGAGCCACGGCAGGATGAACAGCACCAGGATCGACGCAAACATCAGGAGAACGCCCATCAGCTTCGCTTCGATGAACCAGACGTCGAAGGTTATCGCGCGCAGGATCGCGTAGAACGGCAGGAAGTACCATTCCGGCACGATATGCGGCGGCGTCACCAGCGGGTTCGCCTCGATATAGTTTTCCGGATGGCCGAGATAGTCCGGGGCGTAGAACACGAATGCCGCCCAGATCAGAAGAAACACGCCGAGGCCGACCGAATCCTTCGCGGTGAAGTAGGGATTGAAGGGCACGCTGTCCTGCGGGCCCTTCATGTCGATGCCGTCGGGATTGTTCGAGCCCGTCACGTGCAGCGCCGCGATGTGCAGCACGACCACGCCGACGATCACGAAAGGCAGCAGGTAGTGCAGCGAGTAGAAGCGGTTGAGCGTCGCGTTGTCGACCGTATAGCCGCCCCACAGCCACTCCACCACCGACTCGCCGACCAGCGGGATCGCCGAGAACAGGTTGGTGATGACCTTGGCGCCCCAGAAGCTCATCTGGCCCCAGGGCAGCACATAGCCCATGAAAGCCGTGGCCATCATCAACAGGAGTATGACGACGCCGATCATCCAGAGCAGCTCTCTCGGCGCCTTGTAGGAGCCGTAATAGAGACCCCGGAAGATATGGATGTAGACGACGATGAAGAACATCGAGGCGCCGTTCGCATGGATGTAGCGAATGAGCCAGCCGTAGTTCACATCGCGCATGATGTGCTCGACGCTGTCGAACGCCATCGAGGTATGCGGCGTGTAGTGCATCGCCAGCACGATCCCGGTCACGATCATGGCGACCAGCACCACCGTCGCCAATGCGCCGAAGTTCCACCAGTAATTCAGGTTCTTCGGCATCGGGAACTGATTGTATTCGTGGTCCATGAACGAGAAGATCGGCAGGCGATCGTCGATCCAGCGGACAACGGCGTTATTGTAGGTCTGCTTCTCCATCGTTCTGCCCTCAGCCGATCTTGATCTTGGTGTCGGACACGAAGGAATAGGGCGGCACGAGCAGGTTCTTCGGTGCCGGACCTTTGCGGATACGCCCCGAGGTGTCGTAGTGCGAGCCGTGGCACGGGCAGAACCAGCCGCCGAATTCGCCGCGGTCGCTGCCGACCTTGTTGCCGACCGGCACGCAGCCGAGATGCGTGCAGCTACCGCTCACGATCAGCCATTCCGGCTTGGTCACCCGCTGCTCGTCCGTCTGCGGGTCGCGCAACGTCGAGGCGGAGACCGCGCGCGCTTCCTCGATTTCCTTGGGGGTGCGGTGGCGCACGAAGACCGGCTGGCCCCGCCATTTGACGGTGATGCCCTGGCCTTCCGGAACCGCGCTGATGTCGATCTCCACGCTCGACAAGGCGAGAACGTCCGCCGCCGGGTTCATCTGATCGATCAACGGCCATGCAAAGCACGCCGCCCCGACTCCGCCTACGGCGCCGGCCGCCAGGAACAGGAAATCTCGCCGGGTCTCGCCTTCAGCCAGGCTGTCCGCCATATCGCTAACCCCCTTACAGATTGGACGCGGACCCCAGCAGCCAAGCGGGGCCCACGATAGAGGAACGTCCCAATATACGGGGTCCGCACCCTACAGATAGACAGGCTGCCCACTATGCGACATCCTGCCGCAGAACCGTAGCGGTCCGTCCCCCATTCACCGGTTTTGCGCATCGTATAATCGAAAATCCCAAGCGAAGCAAAGCCCCAGCGACAAAAAGGAGCACCGGACGAAGCGATGCGCCTGGCCCTGTTCCAGCCGGACATCCCCCAGAACACCGGAGCGGTGCTGCGCCTCGCCGGATGCCTCGGGCTGGGCGTCGATCTGATCGAGCCGGCGGGCTTCGTCCTCTCCGACAGGCGGCTGCGGCGCGCCGGGATGGACTATCTCGACCTCGTCCCCCTCACGCGCCATGCATCGTGGGAGGCGTTCCTCGCGGCCCGCGCCGGCCGGCTCGTGCTTCTCACGACGCGGGCCGGCGTCTCCTTCTCGGACTTCGCGTTCGCGGCATCGGATATCCTGCTGCTCGGCCGCGAAAGCGCCGGCGCGCCGGACAACGTCCATGAATGCGCCGACGCACGCATCCGCGTTCCGATGGTGCCGGGCGCCCGCTCGCTCAACGTTGCGCTGGCTGCTGCAATGGTGTTGAGTGAGGCGCTGAGGCAGACGGACGGCTTCCCCAAGTAACTGATCGCGCTAGCAAATGAACGATGCCGACCGCAGGATGAAGGCGACCGCGTGGTTCGAATCGCTACGCGACAGCATCTGCGCCGCCTTCGAGGCGATCGAGCAAGATTACCGTGGCCCGCTGTCCGATAGCGCGCCCGGCCGGTTCGTCCGCACCCCGTGGACCAGGGACGATGCGGCGGGCGGCGCACCGGGCGGCACACCGGGCGGCGGGGGCGTCATGGCCACGATGAAAGGCCGCGTCTTCGAGAAGGTCGGGGTCAACGTTTCGACCGTGCATGGGACTTTTTCCGAAGCATTCCGGAACGAGATTCCAGGCGCTGCGGAAGACGGCCGTTTCTGGGCGAGCGGGCTATCGCTCGTCGCCCACATGCATTCGCCGCACGTGCCGGCCGCGCACATGAATACGCGCCACGTGGCGACGGCCAAGAGCTGGTTCGGCGGCGGCGGCGACCTGACGCCGACTTTTCCGGTGGCGGAGGACACGCAGCATTTCCATGACGCATTCCGCCAAGCCTGCGACGCCCATGCGGTCGCCGACTATCAGCGTTACAAGGCCTGGTGCGACGAGTATTTCTTCATCAAGCACCGCAACGAGCCGCGCGGTGTCGGCGGCATCTTTTTCGATTATCTCGACAGCGGCGACTGGACGGCGGACTTCGCCTTCGTCCAGGATGTCGGGCGCGCCTTCGGGCGCTCCTATGCGGAGATCGTCCGCGGGCGCATGAACGAAGGATGGACCGCCGAGCAGAAAGAGCATCAGCTCATCCGCCGCGGCCGCTATGTGGAATTCAATCTGCTCTACGACCGCGGAACGCGGTTCGGGCTGATGACCGGAGGCAATCCGGATGCCATCCTGATGTCGATGCCGCCGGAAGTGCGCTGGCCGTAACCAGCCATAAATTGGAGCAGGGTGGGACAATGAAGCGACTGATCGGACTTGGCTTGGGGTTCCTGGCCGCCGCCGTGATTTCCGCCGGCCACGCGAACGCGGAGACCATCAAGCTCGCCGGATTTTTCGGCAACTTCAAAGGGACCGGCGTCACGGAGACCCGGGACAGCATCTATTTCGGCGTCACGGTACGCGACCTCGACGTGAAGATCGAGCCGGCCGGCGACGGCTTCGTCATCGAATGGACGACGATCATCCGCAGCGGCGGCGACCCCAAAAACCCGAAGGTCCGGCAGAAGGCGCAACGCATGACCTTCGCGCCGTCCGCGCAGGCCGGCGTCTACCGCGCCGCCAATGCCGGCGACCTTCTGTCCGGGCAGCCTTATTCCTGGAGCTACATCAAGAACAATTCGCTGATGATCCACATCATGACGATCGACCGGACGGGCGCATACGAGATGCAAAGCTATACGCGAACGCTGGAGCCGACCGGCATGGCGTACCTGTTCGAGCGCATCAGGAATGACGAGCCGATCCGGACGGTGAAGGGAAAGCTCGTCAAGCATTCGAAGTGATATTGCCGGTGCTCGTCTAAGCGCCGTCTTTCCCGGCCTCGACGCGCAAGCGGGCGAGGCAGGCGTCGCGGTCGGGGCGAAAGTCCTCCTCGATCCACCAGCATTCGACGGCGCGCAGCAGGGCGCCGATCCGCGGCCCGCGGGGAATGCCGAGCGCGCCCGCGTCGCGTCCCGCAATCGGGAAGGCCGGCGGCGACCAGCGCGCGGCGAGCGCCAGGGCGTCTTCCCAAGGCGCAGGCTTGCCGGCGGCCGCCCACAGCACCAGCATGGCATCCACGAAAGCCTCCTTCGCCATGCGGTAGCGCAGGCGGCGCACCGCCCGGTCGTCCGGCAGATGCGGCGGCTCCTGCAGGATGGCGGCGATCGAGACCAGCCGGTCCCGGTCGGCGTTGGACGTCTTCATGCGCCGCGCAATCCGGTCGGCGCCTGCCGTGTCCACGGCGGCGAGCGCGGCGAGACGGCGCACCGCATCCGCCGCGACCAGCGCGGGCCGGCGCTTCGACTGTGCCGCCTCCAGCGCGACCAGCCGATCCAGCCTGTCGATCTCCGTTGCCTCCGGCAGCACGACGCCGAGAATGCCCTCGGCGTGCATGACGCGCAGAACCTCGTCCGGGCGGGGCGCCGACAGCAGCTTGCGAAGCTCGGCCCAGATACGCTCGGCGGAGAGGCCGCCGAGGCGCGGCGCCATCTTGCGGCACGCCGCCAGCCCGGCAGGATCGAGCCCGCCTTTCCCGTAATGAGCGTAAAAACGGAAGAACCTCAGCAGCCGAAGCACATCCTCGTCGATCCGGGCGTCGGGGTCGCCGACGAAGCGGATGCGGCCGGCGCGCAGATCCTGCTGGCCCCCGAAGGGATCGTGCAGGACGCCGTCGCGTCCGAGGGACATCGCGTTGATCGTCAAATCGCGCCGCGCGGCGTCCTCGCGCCAGTCCGTGGTGAACGCGACCCGCGCATGGCGGCCGAAGGTCTCGACATCGCGGCGCAAGGTCGTGATCTCGAACGGCGTGCCGTCCGCCACCGCGGTGACGGTGCCATGGTCGATGCCGGTCGGCACCGCCTTGAGGCCGGCTGCCTCGAGGGCTTCGACGACGCGCTCGGGGACGGCGTCGGTCGCGATATCGATGTCGCCCACCGGACGGCCGATCAACGTGTCGCGCACGCATCCGCCGACGAAGCGCGCTTCGGCGCCGACCGCTTCGAGAGCGTCGAGCACGGCCACCGTCTGCGGCGCGTTCATCCATTCCTGGGGCTGCAGCCGCATGGTCATCGGGCCTTGCGCAGGACCTCGGAGAGGTTGACCAGCATTCCCGCCGTCGCCCCCCAGATATAGCGATTGTCGTAAGGCAGCACGTAGAACTGGCGCTGGATACCGTTATGCAGGCGGGACTGCTTCAGGTGGTTTGCCGGATCGATGATGAAGGACAGCGGCACCTCGAAGACGTCGGCGACCTCGAACGGATCGGGCGTAAGCGAAAAAGGCGGGGTCACGATCCCGACGACCGGCGTCACCTCGAAGCCGGTCCGCGTCACATAGAGGTCGAGCTGGCCGACGACCTCGATACGGTCGCGCATCAGGCCCACTTCCTCTTCGGTCTCGCGCAAGGCCGCCGCTTCCAGGCCGGCATCGGTAGCTTCCAGGCGACCGCCCGGGAACGAGATCTGCCCGGCATGCGCGCTGAGATGGTCGGTACGCTGGGTAAGCAGCACCGTGAACCCTTCGCGGCGCTCGACGATGGGAACCAGCACCGCCGCCTGCACCAGTTCCGTCGGTTTCGCCATGCCGGGGTTCAGGTCGTGGTCGCCGCGCTCCATCCGCTCTTCGCGGCTCATGCCCGAGGCCCATCGACCCACCGTCGATTCCTGCAAGCGCCTGGCGATGACGTCCCGGTTCATGGCTCCACCCTCGCGCCGGCGCTGCCCAGCGTGAAAACCGCGCCGCCGCTCCACACGTCGAGGACCGCCGTCCCGCCCTCGTCCCGCTCTTCCGCCAGTTCCACGATTTCATAGAATTGCGGCCGCAGTATCAGGGCTTCGAGGTCATCGCGGACCAGGACGTAGGGCGATGGCTCGCCGGTCCTTACATCCTCGACGACCCTGATGGGATGCGCCGCGTCGGCCGTCACCATGTGATCCAGGTTGGTCCGGAAGGTCAGCGTCTGCGCCCGGCCGGCGCCGGATGCGATGACCTCCACCGCGGCGAACGGAGCGTCCTCGACTTCGATGCGGCCCTGCTCCGCCGGCGTCACCAGATAGAAATTGCCCTTGTCATCCCGCCGGAGCACAGTAGAGAAGAGCTTGCACAGCTCTTTCCGGCCGATGGGAGTTCCATGGTAGTGCCAGGTTCCGTCGCGGGCGATACGAAACGGGAAATCCCCGGTGGATTTGGGATCGAAATCCCACTTCGGCGCCGCTTGCGGCTCGGGCCCGATCCGGTGCCGCTCGATCAATTTGGCGAGATAGTCGGGGGTTGGGGGTTGCTTGCGCATCACCGGATCATATCATCACTAGAGTCACACTCGGTTACAGGAGATATGCCTTGAGCCCGGCAATTACCAGCCCTACTGGCGCCGAGGTCGACGCCGATGCCTTGAGCCGGCAAATCGACGATATCGGGCAACTGCTTATCCGCACCCGTAAAGCGATCGGCGAAGTCATCTTCGGACAGGATCACGTCGTCGAGCAGAGCCTGATAACCCTGCTGTCGGGCGGCCATGCGCTGCTGATCGGCGTGCCGGGGCTGGCGAAGACGCGCCTTGTCGAAACGCTCGGCCAGGTCCTCGGCCTGAACGAAAGGCGGATCCAGTTCACCCCCGACCTGATGCCCGCCGACATCTTGGGCTCGGAGGTGCTGGAGGAGTCGGAAGCCGGTAAACGCATGTTCCGCTTCATCAAGGGACCGGTTTTCTGCCAGCTCCTGATGGCCGACGAAATCAACCGGGCGAGCCCGCGCACGCAATCCGCCCTGCTTCAGGCGATGCAGGAGCGGCGCGTCTCGATCGCCGGCGAATATCACCCGCTGCCCGAGCCCTTCCACGTCCTGGCGACGCAGAACCCGTTGGAGCAGGAAGGGACCTATCCCTTGCCGGAGGCGCAGCTCGACCGCTTTCTGCTTCAGATCGACGTCGGCTATCCAGACGAAGAGGCGGAGCGCCGCATGATGGTCGCGACGACCAGCCTGGACGAAGCGACGCCGACCGAAGTCATGTCGGGCCGCGAGTTGATCGATGCGCAGAGGGTGGTGCGCCGCATTCCGGTCGGCGAGAGCGTCGTCAACGGCATCCTCGACCTTGTTCGCGCCGGCCGGCCGGATTCCACCGATCTGGACGAGGTCGTTCGGCACGTCGCCTGGGGCCCCGGCCCGCGTGCGAGTCAGGCGCTCATGCTCGCGTCGCGCGCGCGTGCGCTGCTGCAGGGCCGGCTGTCGCCGTCGCTGGACGACGTCGTCGCCCTCGCGCCGCCCGTCCTCCGGCACCGCATGGCGCTGAACTTCGCCGCGCGCGCCGAGGGCGTGACCATGGACCGGATCATCGCCCGCCTGTGCGAGCGCCTCTCCTGAGCGCCGGAACCGCCCAGGCATGACCAGCGCGCCGCCCCCTCTCGCCGCCCAGAGCCGCGCCGAACATCTGGCGTCGCGTTTTCCGCCGCTGATGGTTGCCGCGGAGCGGGTCGCCACGACCGTGGCGCAGGGCGTGCATGGCCGCCGGCGCGTGGGCCAGGGCGAGACGTTCTGGCAATTCCGCCGCTATGAGCCCGGCGACGAGACGGGCCTCATCGACTGGCGGCAGACGGCGAAATCGCGCCACGTGTTCGTCCGCGAGACGGAATGGGAGGCGGCGCAGAGCGCGTGGCTCTGGCGCGACACGTCGCCATCGATGGACTACAGCTCGTCGCGCGAAGTGGAAAGCAAGCGGTCGCGCGCCGATCTCTTGCTGCTGGCGCTTGCGGCGCTGCTGATGCGCGGCGGCGAGCGCTTCAGCCTGCTGGGATCGGGCGCCCCGCCCGCGACCGGCCGGGCCGCCTTCAACCGGCTTACCAACGCGGTGGTTTCGACCTCGGCGGCGGCGCAGACAGGGGCGGCGGCGCAGACAGGGGCGGCGGCGCAGACAGGGGCGGCAGCGCCGGCAGGTCAGACCGCCGCCAACCTTCCGGCCGTGGAGCCCTTGCCGCGCTACGGCCAGGTCGTGCTGCTGAGCGATTTTTTCGTGCCGCTGCCGGAGATCGAGAGGGCCGTCATCGGGTTCGCCGGGCGCGGCCTGCGCGGACAGATGATGCAGGTCCTCGATCCGGCGGAAGAGCGCCTGCCGTTCCGCGGCCGCATCCGGTTCAGCGGGTTCGAGGGCGAGAACGACACGCTGCTGAGCCGCGTCGAGGCGCTCCGCCAGGCGTATCGCGGCCGGCTCGAGGAGCACCGCGAAGGCCTCGATTCGATCGCGCGCCGCGCCGGCTGGGGCTTCACGACACACCGGACCGACAGCTGCCCCGAGTCCGCCCTGCTGCGCCTCTATACGACGCTGGCGCCGGCTGCCGGAGCATAATTCCTTGCTGGAACTCGGCCCCCTCGCCTTCGCTTCGCCCTGGATCCTCGCAGCGCTCGCATTGCTGCCGCTGCTGTGGTGGCTGCTGCGCGTCACGCCGCCGGCGCCGCGGCATATCCGCTTCCCGGCGATCCGGCTGCTGTTCGGGCTGGAGAGCCCGGAGCGGACGCCGGAAAGCTCGCCGCTGTGGCTGATCCTGCTGCGGCTGGCCGCCGTGACGGCGCTCATACTCGCGCTCGCGCATCCCTTGATGAATCCGAGCGGCCTGCTGCAGGGCAACGGGCCTTTGATCCTGGTCGTCGACGATGGCTGGGCCGCGGCGTCGCGCTGGGCGGACCGGCAGGAGGCGATGCGTCAGGCGGTGACGCGCGCGGCGCGAGAGGAGCGCGGCGTCATATTGCTGACGACGGCGCCCGCAGCGGGCGACCGCGCGCTCATGGTGTCGGGCGTGCTGAAGCCGAGCGACGCCCGCGGACGGGTCGATGCGCTGACGCCCAAGCCTTGGCCGAGCGACTTCCAGGCCGCCGCGAAGGCGCTGGCCGACCTGAAGCCGACCGGCCTGTCGCCCGTGCTGTGGCTCAGCGACAGCCTTCGGGGCGAAGGAACAAATGAATTCGTCGAGCTGTTGAATCAGTTCGGCACAGTCCAGGTGCTGCGCGACGGCGGCGGCAGTATGCCCTATGTCCTGCAATCGTCCGAAGAAACCGATGCCGAGCTCGCCGCGACGGTGCGCCGCGCCGCCGGCGGATCGGCGGAGCGCCGCGCCGTGCGGGCCATCGCGGAGGACGGACGGACCCTGGGAAGCCAGATCGCCGAGTTCGCGCCGAACGAGACCGAGGCGACGGCCCGGTTCGACTTCCCGACCGAAATCCGGAACGAGATAGCGCGGCTCGATCTCGAGGGCGAGGAAAGCGCCGCCGCCGTCGCGCTGCTGGACGAGCGCTGGCGCCGCCGTCCGGTCGGCTTGGCTTCCGACCGTCCTTCCGACAGCGGCCCGTCCCTGCTGAGCGAGACCTATTACGTGGAGCGCGCCCTTCGTCCGTTCTCGGACATCCGCCGCGGCCACATCGCGGAGCTGCTGAAATCGCAGCGCGCCGTCATCATCGTGCCCGACGAATACGCGATCGATCCCGGCGACCTGACCGCCCTGAACGTGTGGGTGGACGGCGGCGGCCTGCTGCTGCGGTTTGCCGGGCCACGCATGGCGAGCGACGCTTCCGATCAATTGACGCCCGTGCGGCTGCGCCGCGGCGGCCGCGCGCTCGGCGGCGCCCTGCTGTGGAGCAAGCCGGCCGAGCTGGAGGCATTCCCGCCCGAAAGCCCGTTCGCCGGTCTTTCCATTTCGCGCGAGGTGACGGTGTCGCGGCAGGTCCTCGCGGAGCCGTCGCTCGACCTTGCGGAAAAGACCTGGGCCCGGCTGAACGACGGCACGCCGCTGGTCACGACCGAGCGCCGCGGCAAAGGCCGGCTCGTCCTGGTCCACACGACGGCGAACACGAGCTGGACCTCGCTTCCGCTGTCCGGCCTGTTCGTCGACATGATGCGCCGGGTCGTCGCGACGAGCCGCGGCGTCAGCGCCGAGCCGGCCGGCGACCGCTCGCTGCCGCCGCTCGAGACGCTCGACGGCTTCGGCCGCGCGACGCCGCCGCAGGCCACTGCGACGGCCATCGCGGCGCGGGAATTCGCCGGCGTCCGGGTCGGGCCGGGCCACCCGCCCGGCTACTACGGCAGCGGCGATGCGCGCCAGGCGCTGAATCTCGGCCCGCAGATCGAGGCGATGACGCCCCTGGGCGGGCTGGACGGCCGCGCCGACGTGTCGGTCTACGCCGCGTCGGAGGAGCGCGACTTCAAGCCATGGCTGCTGCTGGCCGCGCTCGGCCTCTTCCTAGTCGACATCGTGGCGTCGCTGGCGCTGCGCGGCCTGCTCGTGGACGCATTGCTGTTGCGCCGGCTGCGGGGCGCAGGGGGCGCAGGGCGCGCGGCGGCGGCCCTTCTGTTCGTCGTCATTCTTGCCGGCGGCGCGCAGGACGGTCTTGCGCAGAGCGCGGAAGACGAGTTCGCGCTCGAAGCAAGCCAATCGATGCGGATCGCCTACGTGCTGACCGGCGCGCCAGACGTCGACTCGGTCACGAATTCGGGAATGAGCGGCCTGACGAACATGATCAACCAGCGCACCGCCGTCGAGGCGGGCGCGCCGATGGGCGTCGACCTGGCGACGGACGAGCTCGCCTTCTTCGCCCTGATCTATTGGCCGATTACCGAGGATCAGCCGACCCCGGACGAGGAAGTGATCGCCAAGCTGAACCGGTACATGGAGAACGGCGGCACGATCCTGTTCGACACGCGCGACCAGCAGTATGCATCCGGCCCGGGCGGCGCGCCGTCCCAGGCGCTGCAGCGCCTGACGCGCGGCATGCATCTGCCCGCATTGGAGCCGATCCCGCCCGACCATGTCCTGACCAAGGCGTTCTACCTCATGCAGGAGTTTCCCGGCCGCTGGACGGGCGGGAAAGTATGGGTCGAGCGTGGCGACGCCCGCACCAACGACGGCGTGTCGCGGGTCATCACCGGCGGCCATGACTGGGCCGCCGCATGGGCCATGGACAATGCCGGCCGTCCCATGTTCCCGGTAGTGCCGGGCGGCGAGCGCCAGCGCGAGATGGCCTATCGCTTCGGCGTCAATCTCGTGATGTACACGCTGACCGGGAACTACAAATCGGATCAGGTTCACGTGCCGGCGATCCTCGAGCGGCTGGGGCAGTAGGCATGGTCTGGACCTCGCTCGACTTCGCCCCGCTCGTGCCGCTGCCGGTGCTGATCGGCGCCTGCATCCTCGGACTGCTCGCCGTGTGGCTGGGCTTTGCCGCGCGCGCCCGGGGCGCCCTTTTGCGCGCCGTTGCGGTCGCCGTGCTTCTGCTGGCGCTCGGCAATCCCGCGCTCGTGGAGGAGGAGCGCGAGCCGCTGAAGGACGTCGCGGCGGTGATCGTCGACGAATCGCCGAGCGTGTCGGTCGCGGACCGGAACGAGGCGGTCCAGAAAGCGCTCGCGGAGTACGAGGCGCAGCTTGCCCGCATGTCCGAAACGCTCGATGTCCGCGTCGTCCGCGTGAAGCACGAGAACATCTCGGAAGGCAGCGAAGGGACGAAGCTGATCGGGCCGCTGCAGCAGGCTGTGCGCGACGTGCCGGCAAAGCGGTTTGCGGGCGCCATCCTGCTGACCGACGGCCAGGTGCATGACGTCCCGAAGACGGCGGACAGATCGGCGCTGCCGGGCCCGGTGCACGTCGTGCTCGCCGGCAATAAGCAGGAGCTGGACCGGCGTCTCGTCATCGTTCAGGCGCCGCCCTACGGCATCGTCGGCAAGGAAGTCACGATGACGGTGCGGGTCGAGGATTACGGCAAGCAGCCGGGGGCGGTGGCGCCGGCGCGCCCGGCGGTCCTGACGATCCGACGCGACGGACAGGATCTGCGCGCCGAGGACGTGCCGGTCGGCATCGACCACTCGCTCACCTTCATGCTGGACCATGGCGGCCCGACCGTTTTCGAGATGTCGGTGTCGCCGATCGAGCGGGAGCTGACGCTCGCCAACAACAAGGCGGTGCTGTCGGTCAACGGCGTCCGGGACCGTCTGCGCGTGCTGCTGGTGTCCGGCGAGCCGCATGCCGGCGAGCGGACCTGGCGCAATCTCCTGAAATCCGACCCGTCGGTCGACCTCGTCCACTTCACGATCCTGCGCCCGCCGGAGAAGCAGGACGGCACGCCGATCCACGAGCTGTCGCTCATCTCCTTCCCCACGCGCGAGCTGTTCGAGGTGAAGCTGCAGGAATTCGACCTCGTCATCTTCGACCGCTATCGCCGCCGCGGCGTGCTGCCCCCGGTGTACTTCCAGAATATCGTCGACTACGTCGAGCGCGGCGGGGCGCTGCTTTCGGCGACGGGGCCGACCTTCGCCAGCCCCTTCAGCCTATACCGCACGCCGCTGCAAACCGTATTGCCGGGCGAGCCTACCGGCGGCGTCGTGACGCGCGGCTATCGGCCGGAGGTGACGGATGTCGGCTTGCGTCATCCCGTCACCTCGGCGCTGCCCAACGGGCCCGAGGGGCACAACGACGGCCAGGCGGGCTGGGGCCGCTGGTTCCGCCAGATCGAGGTGGTGGCGAAGCGCGGCAACGTCCTGATGCGCGGCGTGGACGACAACCCGCTGCTCATCCTCGACCGCTTTGCCGAAGGGCGCGTCGCGCAGATCAACAGCGACCACATCTGGCTGTGGGCGCGCGGCTTCGAGGGCGGCGGCCCGCAGGCGGAGCTTCTGCGCCGCGTCGCGCATTGGCTGATGAAGGAGCCCGAGCTCGAAGAGAACGCGCTGAGGGCGCAGGTGAAGGACGGCAGGCTCGAGATCCTGCGCCGCAGCCTCGAGGACATCGAGCCGAAGGTCACCGTGACGGCGCCGGACGGCAGCACCAGCGAGGTCGAGCTCAAGAACACGGGGCCCGGACGCTATCAGGCGGCCTTGCCGGTGACGCAGACGGGCCTCTATTCGGTCAGCGACGGCGATCAGGTGGCCATGGCGGCGGCGGGTACCCTCAACCCGCTGGAGCTGGCGGATGTGAGGGCGACCGAAGCGCCGCTGGCGCCGGTTGCCGAAGCGACGCAAGGATCGATGCACTGGATGGCCGACGGACTGCCGGCCCTCCGCCGGATCGCGCCCGACCGCCGGACGTCCGGGCGCAACTGGATCGGCCTGGTGGCGAACGAAGACTACCTCGTGACGGGCGTGCGGCGGCTGCCGGCGATGCCGGCGCTTCTCGTGCTGGCCCTCGCCCTCGGCGCCGCCGCCGTCGGATGGCGCCGCGAGGGGAAGTAGGAAGCCGGACCTGTCCGCGCACCGGGGTTTCGGATCGGAAAAGTGTGTTAGATCAGCATACTGAAAAGTCCTCCCCCCTTGCGGGGGAGGATTTAGGTGGGGGGTAAGCCGCCTTTGGGGCGCCCGGATGTCTGGCGTGCGCCTACCCCCCACCCTGGCCCTCCCCCGCAAGGGGGGAGGGAAAAGAACATCGATTAGCGCACGGGAGGACTTTGCAGGGCCGCCCCCAAAAGAAAAGCCGCCGGTCCTGGCCCTTCTGGGCCCGAACCGGCGGCTTGGTCTCTCGTCTTCGAAGACCGGTTATTTCTGATAGATGACGATCCCGCCCCGTTTCCCGCTGATGAGACCGGGCCCTTTGCCCATCGCGTCACCACC
>WHUA01000002.1 GCA_009377445.1 Alphaproteobacteria bacterium
AGCCGTACTCGCCCGCATGCTCCACCACCATCCGCACGGCCCGCGCGCGCACTTCCGGTGAATAATGTCCCCGTGCTCCCTGACTTCCCATCGCTCCATCCTCTCAAGAGTTGGAGACTCCGGCAAACCCGGCGCGGTTCACCAGGTTCTAGTGCGCCCAAGCTGCGACGAAGTGCCGTCTGAAGATCTCGTTCAAGCTGAAAGGTGGCCTCAAACGCATGCTCAATTTCCTCCTGCTCCACGATTGCATCCGCTTGTTCTCCAGCGGGAATCAGTTCTATAAAGTTTTTTGACAAGCACCAACGAAGCTCCAATCTCCAAAAGCTTTCTTTGTAGACTTCATGTGGCCGTGCGCGACGCGCGTGTTCGGCTGCGTCTCGAAACTCCCGTACCGTCTTTCCATCGCAGCTACGAAGCACTTCATAGTTGTGCCATGCTCCCGTATCCGGCCGCTTTGGATTTCCGTCAATTAAAATTCGAATCCGCGTATCTGGATTTAAGTGTAATGGTAGGCCGATCATTCAATTAATCCGAATATACGTCAGCGCTGTCCTCCTATAACTGTAAGTTGCTAAAATCCTCCGGTCAATACAGCCGTAACCTTTTGCACAAATAGGTGCTCCGTCATTTCATTACCTCCCTCTCCTAACCGCCACCCCCGCCACCGCCGATCCCAGCGCCATCACCAAAAACGCCGCCGTCCATCCCGCCTCCGTCTCCAGCCCGCCGAAATGCTGCAGCGCCAGCCCCACCACGACCGGGCCGATGAAGCCCGTCACCGACCCCGCGAACGCATAAAGCGCGAGCGACGCGCCGCGCCGTCCCGGCTCCGATGCCGCCACCGCGCCGGCGGCGAGCGCGCCGACGTCGGCGAAGCTCGTCACCTGGAGCAGGACCAGCAGCGCCAGCACCGGCAGCGCCGGCCCGCCGGCCGAGGCGGCGAGCGCGAGGCAGACGGCGACCGAGACGCAGCAGGTCGCGGCCACCACCCGCTCCCGCCCCATCTGCATGGCGAGCTCCGCGACGACGATGCTGACCGGCACGCCCGCCATCGCCGCCACGCCGGACACCACGGCCAGCGGCGGCAGGCCGAGCGCGTTGCCGGGCAGGCTCGTCGTCCAGGCGAGGCAAGCGACGAACCAGACGCGGATGGAAAACACCTCCCAGGTGTTGCCGGCGTAGCCCGCGACATAGGCCATGAAGGCGCGGTTCTTCAGCAGCGGACGCAGCGCGATGCGGGGCGTCGGCGCCGCCGCCTTCGGCCGCGCGGGCGGCACGGGCAGCAGCGCCACGAGCGCGCCCGCCACGGCCGGCCCGACGCCGGCGGCGGCGAAGGCCGCGGGCCAGCCCCAGGCCGCCTCGGCCAGGCCGGCCAGGAAAAATGACGCGGCGCTGCCGAGCGCGTAGCTCGAGGTGTAGATGCCCGCGCCGCGAACCCGCGCGCCTTCGCCGAGGAGGTCGGTCAGCAGCTTGAGGCCCGGCATGTGCACGCCCGCGAGCGCGATGCCGCCGAGGAAGCGCAGCGCCAGCGCGGCCCAGAACGAGTCCGCCCACGCGGCGAAGGCGAGGCCCGCCACCGCGCCCACGACGCTGAAAAGCAGGTAGATCGATTTCGCGCCGATCCGGTCGGTGAGCGTCGTCAGCAGCGGCACCGCGCCCGCGTATCCGGCAAAGTAGATGCCGCCGATCCATCCCGCCTCGGACGCGTTCAGGCCGAGGCCGGCCACGACCGCCGGCATAGTCGCCGGAAAGCTCATGCTCGGCAGCAGGCTGCCGACCAGCCCGAAGGACAGAACGGCCGTCGCCGCGCCGGCTCTCACGCGCTGCCTCCCTTTTTATTTTCTCCCTCACCCGCGAGGGCAGGGTAATCGCATGTGCGTATCTTGCACGGATGCCGTGCGTCCTTCGACAGGCTCAGGATGAGGGGGAATCTTCGTGGCATTGAGAAGAAACCTCATGCTGAGCCTGTCGAAGCACGCACCCCGCTTGTCCCAATCGCCGCGAGCATCCTCAAATGCGCTTTGCGGGAGGAGGACTTTGGATCGTAGCCGCCGCCCCTACACCATCCCCCTCACCCGGTCCTGCTCCGCCAGCGCGGAGTCGCGTTCTTCCGGCTTGCCGTAGCCGCCGCCGCCCGGCGTGCTGAGCAGGATCATGTCGCCCGTCTTCAGCGTGTGCTGGCGTTTCGGGTCGACCGGCTCGCCGTTGATGCGGAGCTCGCCGGTCGCGCCGTCCCGGCCGCCCGCGACGCCGGGCGCGGGCGATTTGGTGCGCTCGGCGAGGAAACTGACCGCGCTCGTCCCCTGGGCCAGGTTCTCGATCAGGATGTCCTGGCCGAGGCCGCCGCGATACTTGCCCTGCCCCGCCGAGCCCGGCCGCATGCGGCGGTAGTGGATGCGCATCGGCGCGAGCTGCTCGATCACCTCGGTCGGCGTGGAGGAGATGTTCGACGGCCAGCTCAGGCAGCTCTCGCCGTCCTTCGACACCGTGCCGCCCATGCCGCCGTTGAAGAAGAACAGGCTGACATAGCTGCGCCCGTCCGGCCGCACGCCCGTCTGGTTGATGCACCAGAGCGGGCTGCCGGTGCCGGCGCTCACGCGCTCGGGCACCACCTGGGCCAGCGCGCCGTAGATCAGCGTCGGCACGAAATGCCCGGTCAGCGCGCGCGAGCCGCCCGAGGCCGGGAACACCGGGTTGACGATCGAGCCGGCGGGCGCGCTCACCTTGATCGGCGCGGTCGCCCCGTCGTTGTTGGGAAGGTTCGGCGCGGCGGCGCATTTCACCGCATAGGCCGTCATCGCGTAGGTGTAGCACATGGCGCAGTTGATCGCCCGGTCGACCTGCGGCGAGGAGCCGGTGAAATCCGCATGCACCTCGTCGCCCGCGATGGTGAGCGTGACCTTGAGGTCGAGCGGTACGCCGAGGCCGTCGGTCTTCAGCGCGCTCTTGTAGACGCCGTCCGGCAGGTCGCGGATCGCGGCGCGCATCGCCCGTTCCGACCGCTCGCGAATCTCGGCGGCGAGGTCGGCCAGCGTGGCCAGCTTGTATTCGCGCATCAGCGTCTGGACGCGGTCCTCCATCAGCTCCAGCGCGGTGACCTGCGCCCACAGGTCGCCCACCACCTGGTCCGGCACGCGCACGTTCTTGCGCAGCAGGCGAAGGAAGGTCTCGTCCGGCTTGCCGGCGTTGACGATCTTCATGATCGGGATCTGGAAGCCTTCCTCGAACACCTCGCGCGGCTCGGGCGAGCGGATCTTGCCGCCGATGTCGGGCGCGTGCGCGGTGCTGCCGGCGAAGCCGACCAGCCGGCCCTCGAAAAAGATCGGCATGCCGACGCTGATGTCGGGCAGATGCCCCGTGCCCTGCCAGATGTCGTTGGTCGCGATGATGTCGCCGGGCTCGAGCTCCGACGCCGGGATCTCCTTCAGGAAGTGCTGGATGGTCGCGGGCAAGGTGCCGATGAAGGACGGGATGCTGTCGGTCGCCTGCACCAGCGAGCGCCCGTCCGCATCCGTGATGACGCAGGAGAAGTCGTGCGACTCCCGCACCACGGTCGAGAACGACGTCCGCACCAGCGCGGCCGCCGCCTCATCCACGACCGATATCAGCCGCGTCCAGAGAACTTCGAGCGTGATCGGGTCGAAGCGCCCGATGTTGGTGGCGGTCATGGCTGTGTCCTTTCGCTCAGGCGCAACTTAAAAAGGGGACAGAGCCCTATTTCGCGAAAATAGGGCTCTGTCCCCTTTTTAGGCGGTACCTCGTCCTGAGCTTGTCGAAGGACGAGCGGCGCGATGCATGCTTCGACAGGCTCAGCATGAGGATGCGTTGTTGAAGCGTGGCTCATTGCCGCCTACCCATCCTGCAAATCCACGATCAGGTTCCCGTTCTCATCCGCATGCATCGTCGCGTTCGGGCCCACCACCAGGGTCGATTCCGCCTCCTCGACGATTGCCGGCCCCGCGATCTTTACGCCCGCCGGCAAGGCGGCGCGGTCGTAGACCGGGGTGTCGACGAAGGCGGCGGCTTCCGGGGAGTAGACTTTGCGGCTGACCTTCGCCACCGCCGATCCGCCGGACGGCACGGTGAAGGCGATGCCCGGCCCCGGCACACGCGCGCGCATCGAGACGCGGATGTTGATGATCTCGATCTTTCCTTCCGGCGGCGTGCGCGAGAATGTGCGGCGGTAGGTCTCGGTGAAGGCCCGCTCCACGCCCGCGGCCGACGACGCATCGTAGGGCCCGGCCGGCAGCGTCACGACGACCTCGAAGCCCTGCCCCACATAGCGCATGTCGGCGAGGCGCGTGACGTCGGCGGCCTCGGCGTCGAGGCCGGTTTCCGAGATCACCCTGGCCGCGTCCTGCTCCAGCGCGCGGTATTCCTTCTCCAGCGCCGCCCAGTCGATGTCGCCCCACTGCACGGCGACGGTCGCGACCCGGTCGACCCGCGCGGGCGCGATCAGCAGGCCGAGCGCGGACGCGACGCCCGCCGCGACCGGGCACAGGATGCGCTTCAGCCCGAGCTTCCGCGCGACGTAGAAGGCGTGCACCGGCCCCGCCCCGCCCGTCGCCAGCAGGGTGAAGCCGCGCGGGTCCTTGCCCTGCTCGGCGATGTGGACGCGCGCCGCGCTTGCCATGTTCTCGTTGACCACGTCGTGGATGCCCCAGGCGACCTCCGTCTCCGACAGGCCGAGCGGCTCGGCCAGCCGCGCCATCGCCGCCTTCGCCGCGGCGAGGTCGATCTTCATGCTGCCGCCCGCGAAGTAGTCGGCGTTGAGGAAGCCCAGCAGCATGTCGGCGTCGGTCACGGTCGCGCTCTTGCCGCCCTGGCCGTAGCAGGCCGGGCCCGGCTGCGAGCCCGAGCTCTGCGGCCCGACCTTGAGCAGGCCCAGCGCGTCGACATGGGCGATGCTGCCGCCGCCCGCGCCGATCTCGATCAGCTCGATGGTCGAGATGTTGACCGGCATGCCGCTGCCCTCGATGAAGCGCTTCTCGCGCGCCGCCTCGAAGCGGTAGGCGACGCGCGGCTCGCCGTCCTCGACCAGCGCCAGCTTGGCCGTGGTGCCGCCCATGTCGAAGGCGAGTACGTTCTTCTCGCCGGCCATGCTGCCGAAATAGGCGCCGACCAGCGCGCCCGCCGCCGGGCCGGACTCGAGAAGCTGCACCGGGCGGCGCTTCGCCTCCGCCACATGGGTCAGGCCGCCATTCGACAGCATCATGAAGAAAGGCGCGTCCGCGCCGAGGCCGGCGATCTCCGACGCCAGCCGCTCGATGTAGCGCTCGGCCAGCGGCTTGAAGAAGGCGTTGATGACGGTGGTCGAGCTGCGCTCGTACTCGCGGATCTCGGGCGACACCTCGTGCGAGACGGAGAGGTACAAATCCGGATGCGCCTTGGCGACCGCCCTCGCCGCCGCCTTCTCGTGCGCCGGGTTGGCGTAGGCGTGCAGGAAGACGATGGCGAGGGACTCGACGCCCGCGCCGACGAGCTGCTTCGCCGCCGCCAGCAGCCCCTTTTCGTCGAGCGGCGTGACCGGGTTGCCCTGCGCATCCATGCGCTCCGCCGCCTCCAGCCGCAGGTTGCGCGGCGCCAGCGGGGCGGGCTTGGCGATGAAGATGTCGTAGAGCTCGTACTTGCGCTCGCGGCCGATCTCCAGCGCGTCGCGGAAGCCTTCGGTGGTGATGAGGCCGGTCACCGCGCCCTTGCGCTCGATCAGCGCGTTGGTGAACAGCGTCGTCGCGTGCACCGTGCGGTAGATCGCGGACGCGGAAATCTTGCCGCTCAGCGCCTTCTTCACGCCGGTGACGACGCCGCGGGCCGGGTCGTCGTGGGTGGTCAGCTCCTTGGCCTTGTGGACCTGCCCGGTCGCCTGGTCGAACACGATGATATCGGTGAAGGTGCCCCCGATGTCGATCCCGAGAGCGTGCGACTTGGTCACGAGCTGGCGTCCTATGCTGGGCTGGGTTGGGTTGGTACGAATTTTGTACCCAGGATTATGATAGACTCCCGGCGATCCGCCTCGAGCGGGCTGTACGCCCGGGCATCGCGCCGCACCCGCAACCCTAATCCGGACCCGCTTTTGTCACAACTCTACAGGCCAGCCCCGCAGCCGCCCGGCTGCCCGCATGAGAACGGCCGCCGCCCGCCGCTGGCTGGCCATGGTTTGCGCTACCAAGGAAATGCCCTTCGACTTCAGAAGTCGAAGCTCGCCGAGAGCCGGAACGTCAGTGGCTCGCTCAAACCAAGTTGGCTGCTGGAATTCACCCAATAGTCCGCATCCAGCACGTTCGTGACGGTGGCCCGGACGACAATGGGTTTGCCGTTCGCCCTCTCGAACCCGTAGCGAGCGCCCAGATCCAACCGTGCCCATCCCGGCACCTTCTGCGTATTGGCAGCGTCCAAATAGTTCGAGCTGTCGTGCGTCACGCGTCCCATCAGCGTCAACCCTCGGAGGAATGGGGTATCCCACTCGGCGCCGACGACGACGTGGAAGGGCGACACACCCGACGGCTCATTGCCCTCATTCGCGCCATCGATTGTTTTGGTTAGCTCGGCATCGATATAGGTGACGCCGCCCAGCAGCCGCACGCCATCCGTCACCTCGCCGAAGACGTTGAATTCGATACCGCGGTGCCGCTGTTCGCCGGTTTCTTCGAAAACATTGGTAACGGGGTTGGTATCGGCGCTCGGCTGCGTGATCTGGAATGCCGCTAATGTGGCCGCAATCCGTCCCAGGTCCCATTTTGCGCCGACTTCGTATTGCTTACTGACAAATGGCGGGAGAACCTCGCCTTCATTGGCGGTGCCTGTCGGCGCAGCACTGCCTTCCTGCAGGCCTTCGATGTAATTGGCGTAAATCGACAAGTTCCGAACCGGTTTTCCAAGAATGCCGACCATCGGCGTCAGGGCCGATTCATTGTAGTTCGACGTTATGGCGCCGGTCGTCGTATCGAAACGCCGTATTTCGACCTCCTGCTGGCGCAGGCCGAACGTCAACTGCGCCCGCTCGTCCAGGACAGATAAGGTGTCGCCGAAAACGACGCTCGAAAAGTCGATGTCCTGTCTCTTTCTTGCCTCGTCGAAATCCGCCGACAGCGGCGGTGTGGTGGAATATGTCAGGTTGTAGAGATTCGAGGCCTGTAAGCTCACTGCCGCCGTTTGGTCGGACTGCCACTCGCGCCAAGTCCGCCCATACGCCAACACGGCCTGGTGCTGCACTGGTCCCGTGTCAAAAGTGCTGCGGACGCCGGCATTACCGGCCGCTCCGTAAAAAATATACGCGACGTTTCTGACGGAGTTCGCGGCGATCGTCCCGTCGGCCCCGCTTATCCTCAGATTGGCGGTCGTAAAATCCTGATGGATTCGATTCCCGCCGATCGTCGCAAAGGCCGTCACATTCGGGATGATATCGACCTCGGCCTGAACCGTCCCGTAGAAGACTTCGGTCGTCTGATACTCGAACGGGTTGTTGTAATTCGTCCTGTTGTCGGGCGCATCCGGAACTGGTAGCCCCGCATTCACCCGAAGGCCCCGGCGAACGCCATCCACATCGTCATACTGATAGCCGAGGTCGGAGGAGACGCGGACCCGTTTTCCCTGGTAATCGAGCCCCAGTGCGGCGAGCCGTTGCTCGCGCGACTGATTGTCTATCGGCGTATCTCCACCCCGATAGACGCCATTGAGGCGGGCGCCAAATTCCTTGCCCGGCCCATAGCGCTGCCCAATGTCGACATGGCCGCCGAATTGCGAGTCCATCGCATAGTCGGGGCTCAACTGGATGATCCGCTCGTCGGTCGCGCGCTTCGTGATCACATTGATGGCGCCGCCGACAGCGCTCTGGGGCACGATGCCGTTCAGCAGCGCATTCGGCCCTTTGAGCACCTCGATGCGCTCGACCGACTCCACCATCATCGCGGCCCCGTTGGTTGGCGCGACGGCGGGAAGCCCATTCAAGAGAAAGTCCCTGCCGGTAACCTCGAAACCTCGGATGCTGAAGTCTTCTATGCCATTGCCGGGACTGCTTCCCTTGCGGACCGCCGGATCGTTTTGGACGACGTCGTCGAGTGTCCGAGCGTTCTGGTCCTGCGCCAGCTTCGACGTGTAGCTCGCCTGGCTAAAGGGGGTATCCATCGCGTCGCGATTGCCGAATACCCCGACGCTTCCTCCGGTGGCGACCCGACCGCCGGCATAAGGCGCCGGCAGGGCGCCGATCTGTGCTTGGCGAGGCGCCAGGCGCTGCCCTTCCACCGTGATCGGGCCGAGCATGGTGGCGCCGTCGGTGTTCTTCTGGCCCGGCTTCTCGATGGCGACCGTCGATTCGTCTGCGACGACGTAGGTGAGGCCGCTGCCTGCAAGGAGGCGAATAAGGGCCGCCTCGCTGGTCATCGTGCCGCGGACTTCCGGCGCCGAAATATCCCGCACCAGCGCGCCATGGACCGTGATCTGCATGCCGGACTGTTGGCCGAACAGGGTCAGCGCCGTCGCCAGGGGCTGGGCCGGGATCTCGAACGTCCGTTCGGCGCTCAGTTGCGCCAGATGAACCGGAGACCCGGACGCTTGCGCCCGAACCGGCGGCGTCGCCAGGGCGGAAGCGAGCGCGATCATCATCAAAGCCCCTGCCAGAACCATCCGCTTGCCACTTTTTCTTGTACTTGCCGTTGCCCCCACGCCCACCGCACTTCTCCATCTTGCATTGCCACGCCAAGCGCAGCGTCGCATCCCCAGAAATGCGAATGCGATGCACTTGCGCTCCTAATCACGAAACGATGCTGGAGAATGCCGTTCCAAAAAAAGCGCGGCGCCGGTCGACGCCCATGATTTCGCGCATGTCTTCAGAAGCGTGACACCACGAGTAGCCAGGGCGTGATCTCGCGGACCACAGCGTGCTGGGAACGGGCGATGCCACGCAGCGCGCCAACCGGATTGCCGAGATCGTAGACGCCGGTGACAGGCTGATCGGCGAGCATTTTGTCCGTCACGACGATCGCGCCGGAATAGTAGCGCCGGAGCCGGTCCACGACCTCGCCGAGCGGCTCGTCTTGGGCGATGAGCTGGCTCTCGCGCCAGGCGGCGACCTGGGGGGACGGCTGTTCACCGCGCACGATACGGCCCGACCGGCTCACGCGAACAAATTCGCCCGCCGCCAGCCTTTCGGCTACAGGCTGGGCGCCACTGCCATAGTCGACCCGCACGGAGCCGTACGCGACGCTGACGTCCGCCCCGTCGTCGCTTCGGGCGACATTGAAGGCGGTGCCGAGGACGGTAACCTGAACATCGTCAGCGGAGACCCGAAAGGGACGTTCGGCATTCGGTGTCACCTCGAAATAGGCCTCACCGGCGAGCAGGCGGACACGGCGCTCGCCGGACGCGTAGGCCACGTCGATGGCGCTGCCGGGCGCCAGGGTGACGACGCTGTCGTCGGCCAGGCGCACAGTGCGGTTTTCCGCCGTCTCGGTCGTGTAGTCGGCCTCGAGGCGCAGGGCCAGCTCAGGCCCCACCACAGCGGCCAGGATGGAGGCAGCCACGGCCAAACCACCGAGGCGAAGGACCCGACGGCGGTTCGTGCGATGAGTCGGCTGCGCAGCACACGGAGCATCATAGACCCCATCGGCCGGCGTGCTCCGCAGGTGTCCTGTGGCGCGGGGCGCCCTGGTTCCCGCCCCCTTCCGGATTTGCCTGAGAAAGGGGGCCCAGCGTTCCGCATGAGCCGGTTTCGCCCCGGCGACGGCCCGCGACATGCGCTGCGTCTCCTCCCAGGCGGCGGCATTGGCGGGATCGGCCAGCCAGCCCATAAACTGACGCCGAAGCTCGCCGTTCTCCGGATCATCCTGAAGGCGGATCATCCAGCCACTTGCTTCCCTGGAAGCCAGTCGATTAGTTGGGTCCGAATTCTCGGTCATGCACTTCTCTTAGCCCTGCCGAGAACAAGGCACCGCGTTCCTGGTCTCGGGGTATAGGTCGAGAGGCGTTCTATAAACAAAACGAATGATGAAGGGCCCAATTCTAAAAAATCTCGGCGCTCACCGTTCCGGTTTCGCGAGCCGCTGCTTGCAGTGCTCCGCCCCGTCGGTGACGAGAAGCTGGGCCAGAGACACCGAAATGCCCAGGAAAGCGGCTATTTCCTTGAGCTTGGCGCCGCCGAAGCGATGCATTTCGAAGGCAATCCGCGTGCGCTCCGGAAGCTCCGCCATTGCCTTCATGACGCATTGGACCTCGTCCTTGTAGAGAGCGACCGTCTCCGGCGTCGGCGTCTCGTCGGGAACGGCTGCGGCTGCCTGCTCGAAGCTGTCCTGTGTAATCAGCCGGTTCTCGCGGAACATGCGGCGCCGGCCGTCCAGGGCGAGATTCCTGACAATCCGGTAAAGATAGCCCTTCGCGTCTTCGAGAAAGCGTCCTTTGGACGCCGCATCGAACCGCAGCCAGGCCTCTTGAACAAGGTCTTCCGCCTGCGCACGGCTGCCGATGATGCTGCTCGCATACTCGACGAGCGCATGCCTGTGCGTCACGAAAAGGCTTAGGGCGGTCGAGTTCTCGGACAACAGCCGGCCAGCATAAATTAAGAACGATTCGCAACGATCTTAACGGCCGGGCATGCTTCCTGCAAGATGCTTCCCACAACATGCTTCCTGCAAGACCTCTTGAACAAACGGCCGGCGGAGAGGGAACGGCCGGAACAGCCTGTGCGCGGCAACGATAACGATCCCGCGAAATGCGCTGATGATTATGATACTTTTCGCGAGTAACCTCGAATGGCAAGACGCCGCCGTGAACAGGCGGCACATCCAAAACCTCGATCCGGATCCACAGGTGTTATCGAAAATCAGGGCAGCGCGTCATAACCGCGGCGACGCGGCGGAGGCAGGCGCATGAGCGCGACGGCCGCATCGAGCGCCCCCACCGTCGCGGTGCCCTACCGCAACGTCATCCTGTTCAGCGTGGTGGTCTGCTCCAGCCTGCAGAGCATGGACACCTTTCTCGCCGCGGTGGCGCTGCCCAACATGAAGGGCGAGCTGTCGGCCTCCCAGGACGAGATATCCTGGGTCCTGACCTCCTACCTGATCGCCATCGCCATCGCCTCGCCCCCGATCGGCTGGCTCAGCCGCCGGATCGGGCGCAAGCGGTTCATGCTGATCAACATCGTCCTCTTCCTGTTCTTCTCCATGCTGGCGGGCCGCTCGGCGACGCTGGATGAGATCGTCGCCTGCCGCTTCCTGCAGGGGCTCGCGGCGGCGGCGCTAGTGCCGCTGTCACATCACATCATCCTCGACGTATTTCCCAAGGACCGGGTCGGCTTCGCGCTCGGCTGGTGGTCGGTCGGCGTGATGTTCGGCGCGATCGTCGGGCCCACTCTCGGCGGCGCGCTGACCGAATACATGAGTTGGCGCTGGGTGTTCTATGTCAACCTGCCGATGGGCATGCTGGCGCTCGTCATGATCGCGATCTTCCTGCCCGAGTCCGAGCGCGACGCCAAGCAGCGCTTCGACTGGTCCGGCTTCATCATGCTAACGGTGGCGCTCATCTCGATGCAGCTCATGCTCGATCGAGGCAACAAGCTGGACTGGTTCGAAAGCACCGAGATCGTCATCGAAGGATGCCTTTCCATCGTCTTCTTCTATGCCTTCGTCGTGCATATCCTGACCGCGCGCCAGCCCTTCCTCGACGCCCGCATCTTCCTCAACCGCAACTTCACCATCGGCCTCGTGCTCGCGACGATGCACGGCGTGGTGATGGTCGGTCTGACCGGCCTGCTGCCGCCCTTCCTGCAGTTGCTGATGGGCATGCCCGTGCTGACGGTCGGATTGATCATGGCGCCGCGCGGATTGGCGACAGCGGTGACCGCCACGATATCGGGCCGGCTGCTTGCCTTCCTTGATCCTCGGCCCGTCATCCTGGCCGGCATGGCGCTGATCGCCTTTTCGATGTGGATGATGTCCGCCTTCACGCCCGAAACCAGCGTCATTTACTTCGTCATCGTCGTGCTGCTCCAGGGCACCGGCTTCGGAATGTTCTTCGTGCCCGTCAACACGGCCGCCTTCGCCACCCTGCCGCCGCATTACCGCGGCGATGCGACGGCTTTCATGAGCCTGATGCGGAAGATCGGCAGCAGCGTCGGCGTCTCGATCCTGGTCGGCCAGTACATCCGCATGGCGCAGTCGAACCATGCGGTGCTGGCACAGCATGTCACGCCCTACACCGAGACGCTGCGCCTGCAGCCGTTGCCCGAGCTGTGGAGCCTGACCGACCTCCGCGGCATCGCGTCGCTCGATCGCGAGGTGCACCACCAGGCGCAGTTCCTCGCCTACCTGCACGACTTCCAGTGGATCGCGCTGTTCATCGTGCTGCTGATGCCGCTCATCCTGTTCCTCCAGAACCCGATGCGTCCGAAGAAGTGAGCGCCTATTGCGAGTTCGTGCAAAGGCCGTGCTATACAGCAAAAAACACCAACCCATAAGGAGCGCCGTCCCATGTCCCGCCTGCCCGACATCAATCCCAAGAAATACTCCCGCGAACAGGCCGCCGTCGCGAAAGCGATCACATCCGGCCCGCGCGGCGAGGTGCGCGGCCCGTTCAAGATGCTGATGCACAATCCCAAGGCCGCCGACGCGGTGCAGAACATGGGCGCGTACCTGCGCTTCAACGGCGTCATCGACGGGCGGCTCCGCGAGCTCGCCATCCTGCTGACCGGGCGGCACTGGACGGCGCAGTACGAATGGTTCGCGCACGCCCCGATCGCCGAGAAGGAAGGCCTCGACCCCGCCATCATCGCCGCGATCGCCAAGCGCCAGAAGCCGAAGTTCAAGAACAAGGACGAGCGGATCGTCTACAACTTCGTCACCGACCTCAACACGAAGCACAAGGTCGGCAAGGTCAATTACACCGCCGCCCAAAAGCTGCTGGGGAAGGCCGGCGTGGTCGAGCTGGTCGTGCTGTGCGGCCACTACACCGTCGTCTCGATGGTCCTCAACACCTTCGAGGTCGAGATTCCCGGCGGCAAGAAACCGCTCAAGGGATAGCGCGCCAACTGCCTGAATATAAATAAAGATCGTCACTCCGCGGTTGATCCGCGGAGTCCATGCGCCCGGCCCCGCCCATCCCGTTTGATGGCGGCCCGCCGCCATGCCATAAAAGACCGAAGCGGCGGCCCTGCCCCGGCCGGCGCATTCCCTATCCCACATCAGAGGAAGACTTTCGACCATGCGCGCTTCGACCAAGCTCAAGAAGATGATCGAGTCCGGCAAGACCTACCTGGTGCCGGGCGCCTATGACGGCCTGTCCTGCCGCATCATCCAGAATTGCGGCGCGGAGCTGATCTACGCCACCGGCGGCGGCATCGCCCGCAGCACCGGCATCCCCGACATGGGCCTGATCACGCCCAAGGAGATCGCCGACCGGCTGGAACAGATGGTCGACGCGGTCAGCGTTCCGGTGATCGGCGACATGGACACCGGCTACGGCAACTCGCTGAACGCGATCCGGGCGCTGCGCGCCTACGAGCGCGTCGGCCTCGCCGGCTTCCACATCGAGGACCAGGTCTTCCCGAAGCGCTGCGGCCATTACGAAGGCAAGGAAGTGGTGCCGGCCGAAGAGCTGTGCTCCAAGATCAAGGCGCTGAAGGACGCGGCGACCGACCCCGACATGGTGGTCATCGCGCGGACCGACGCGCTCGCCGTCGAGGGCATCGACAAGGCGATCGAGCGCATGCACAAGTACATGGAGGCCGGCGCCGACGTCGCCTTCATCGAGGCGCCGCGCGACATGGCGCAGATCGAGCGGGTCGCGAAGGAGCTGCCCTATCCCAAGCTGCTGAACATGTTCTGGGGCGGCAAGACGCCGATCGTGCCGAAGAAGAAGCTCGAGGCGCTCGGCTTCAACCTGGTGATCGTCCCCGGCGACCTGCAGCGCGCCGCGATCTACGCCATGCAGGAAGCGGCCAAGGCCATCCTCGACGTAGGCCACACCGAAGCGATGGCCAAGACGATGGCGACCTTCGAGGACCGCGAGGCCGCCGTGAACACGCAGCACTACATGGAGCTGGACGAGCGGTATTCGATCTGAGGCCCGTGCTGTAACCCTCTCCGCCCGGCGGGGCGGAGAGGGTGGCGCGAAGCGCCGGGTGAGGTGGGGTGGGCTGCGAACGCACAGCGCCATTCGGTTCGATGCCGCGCTCTATGACCTCCCCCACCTCACCCTGGCCCTCTCCGCCCCCGAGGGCGGAGAGGGAAGATGGGGCAAGCGCAGACGACCGGAGACTCGGAATGACCGATATGAAAACCACCCACAGCAAACGCCATCTGCTGCGGCAGCGTCTGAACAGCGGCAAGCTGCTCGTCGCGCCGGGCGCGCATAACGGGTTGAGCGCGCGGCTGGTGCAGGATGCGGGGTTCGAGGCGGTCTATATGACCGGCTCGGGAGTCGCCAACACGCTGACCGGCGGCGCGGACGTCGGGCTCCTGACCATGACCGAGATGACGATGATGGCGCGCTTCTGCGCCCAGGCCGTGGACATCCCCGTGATCTCGGACGCCGACACCGGCTACGGCAACGCCATCAACGTCATCCGCACCGTGCGGGAATACGAGCTGGCGGGCGTCGCGGCGATCCACCTCGAAGACCAGGTGAGCCCGAAGCGCTGCGGCTCGATCGCCGGCAAGGAAGTGATCCCGGTCGAGGAAGCCTGCGGCAAGATCAGGGCCGCCGTGGACGCGCGCACCGACCCGGACTTCGTCATCATCGCCCGCACCGACGCGCGCGGCGCGACCGGCTTCGCGGACGCCGTGAAGCGCGGGCAGCGCTATCACGAGGCGGGCGCCGACATGGTGTTCCCCGACGCGCTGCTATCGGTCGAGGAATACGCGGCCTTCGCCCGCGAAGTGCCCGGCCTGAAGATGTTCAACATGGGCGGCTACGCCAAGAAGCGCACCACGCCGAAGCTGCCGCTCGACGAGGTCGAGGGCATGGGCTACGCGCTCTGCATCCTGCCGCTGCTGGCGCTCCGCGCCGGCGTGCAGGCGATGATCGACACGCTGGACGGCTTCAAGCGCGACGGCATCGCCTACGAGCTGCGCCAGCTCGAGGCCTTCGCCGACCGCCCGGTCGAGAACTGGTACGAGTTCACCGGCATCGGCGAGATCCGCACGCTGGAGGACAAATACCTGCCCGCCGACGCCGTCGAGCAGAAATACGCCCGCACCGCGGGGCACAAGCCTGGGGATAGGGAGAATAAGGAGGGTGTGAAGGGGTGAGCGGCCAGCGAAATGCAGCCAAAGACCCTCTCCGCCTGCGGGGCGGAGAGGGTGGCGCGCTAGCGCCGGGTGAGGTGGGGAAACGGCTCGCTGGCCGCCAACGAACGCGCTCTATATTCAAGAGCCCCCACCTCACCCTAGCCCTCTCCGCCCCCGAGGGCGGAGAGGGAATGCGATGCGCTTCCATAAAGCTGCCCTTCACAATCCAACACGTTAATTAATTTTACTTACGAGACCGTATCGACGAGGATCCGCCCAAACTGCGCCGGAGACATGACATGCCGAACAAGAGCAGCTTCAACGCCAAATCGACCCTTTCGGTGGGCGGCAAGGAATTCGCCTTCTACAGCCTGTCGAAGGCCGAGAAGGGCGGCGCCGGCGACCTGACGCGGCTGCCCTACTCGCTCAAGGTGCTGGCGGAGAACCTGCTGCGCCACGAGGACGGCAAGGCGGTGTCGGCGGACGACATCCGCGGCCTCGGCAAATGGACCGAGACGCGCACCTCGGACACCGAGATCAACTACCACCCGGCGCGGGTGATCATGCCGGAGGTCTCGGGCGGCCCGCTGCTCGCCGACATGGCGGCGATGCGCGACGCGATGGTGCGGCTCGGCGGCGACCCCGACGCGATCAACCCGCTGATCCCGATCGACCTGATCGTCGACCACTCGGTAATGGTCGACAACTTCGGCTCGCCCGACGCGCTCGCGAAGAACGTCGCGATCGAGTTCGACCGCAACGAGGAGCGCTACGTGTTCCTCAAATGGGCGCAGCAGGCCTACCGCAACGTCCGCATCATCCCGCCCGGAAACGGCATCCTGCATCAGATCAACCTGGAATTCCTCGCCCGAGTCGTCTGGACGTCGGAGCGCGACGGCGAGACGACGGCCTATCCCGACTGCCTGATCGGCATGGACAGCCACACGCCGATGGTCAACGGCATGGGCGTGTTCGGCTGGGGCGTCGGCGGCATCGAGGCGGGATCGGCGATGATGGGGCAGGCCGTCTCCATGCTGATTCCGGAAGTCGTCGGCTGCCGCCTCACCGGCAAGCTGCGCGAGGGCGTGACCGCGACCGATCTGGTGCTGACGGTGACGGAAGCGCTGCGCAAGAAGGGCGTGGTGCAGAAGTTCGTCGAATACTGCGGCCCGGGCATGGCGCATCTCGCGCTGACCGACCGCGCGACGCTCGCCAACATGTCGCCGGAATACGGCGCCACGATGGGCTTCTGCCCGGTCGACGCGGAGACGCTGCGCTACCTCAAGCTGTCGGGCCGCGCGCCCGAGCAGATCGCGCTGGTCGAGGCCTACACCAAGGCGCAGGGCCTGTGGCGCGACGACAAGACGCCCGAGCCGCTGTTCACCGACGTGGTCGAGATCGACCTCGCCAAGGTCGAGCCGAGCCTCGCCGGCCCGTTCCGCCCGAACCAGCGCACGGCGCTGGGCCAGGTGCCGCAGCGCTACCGCGAGGCGCTGGCCGAGCAGTCGGGCGCGGGCGCGGCGAAAGCCGCCCCGGTGAAGGTCGCCGGCACTGACTTCGCCATCGGCCACGGCACGGTCGCCATCGCCGCGATCACGAGCTGCACCAACACGTCCAACCCCTCGGTCATGATCGGCGCCGGGCTGGTCGCGAAGAAGGCGCGGGAGAAGGGCCTGACCCGCAAGCCCTGGGTCAAGACCTCGCTCGCGCCGGGTTCCCGCGTGGTGGCGGAGTATCTCGCGAAGTCGGGGCTGCAGGAGGATCTCGACGCGCTCGGCTACAACCTCGTCGGCTTCGGCTGCACGACCTGCATGGGCAACTCCGGCCCGCTCGACGACGGCATCGCCAAGGCGATCGACGACAACAAGCTGGTGGTCGGCGCGGTGCTCTCGGGCAACCGCAACTTCGAGGGCCGCGTCCACCCGCAGATCCGCTTCAACTTCCTGGCCTCGCCGCCGCTGGTCGTGGCCTACGCGCTGGCCGGCACGCTCGACATCGACCTGACCAAGGATGCGATCGGCACGGGCAAGGACGGCAAGCCGGTCTACCTCCGCGACATCTGGCCGTCGAACGAGGAGATCCAGGAGACCATCGCCAAGGTCATCCGGCCCGACATGTTCAAGGGCGTCTACGCCACGTCGACCGAGGGCGGCGCGGAATGGCGCGCGCTGAATGCGGGCGGCGGCATCACCTACGGCTGGGACCAGGCGAGCCACTACCTCCGCCAGCCGCCCTATTTCGACACGACGACGCCGAAGCCGGACGCGGTGACGGACATCAGGGGCGCGCGGCCGCTGGTGATGGTCGGCGACATGACGACGACCGACCACATCTCGCCCATCGGCACCATCGACAAGGGCGGCGCAGCGGGCCAGTACCTGCTGGCGAACGGCGTGGCGCAGAAGGACTTCAACAATTTCGGCTCGCGCCGCTCGAACCACGAGGTGATGATCCGCGGCACCTTCGCCAACATCCGCCTCAAGAACGAGGTCGCGCCCGGCACCGAGGGCGGCTTCACCCGCCACATGCCGGACGGCAAGCCGATGACCGTGTTCGACGCCTCGGAAGCCTACCGCAAGGAAGGCGTGCCGCTGGTCGCGATCGGCGGCAAGGACTACGGCACCGGCTCGTCGCGCGACTGGGCGGCGAAGGGCACGTACCTGCTCGGCGTGCGCGCGGTGATCGCGGAGGGCTTCGAGCGCATCCACCGCTCCAACCTGATCGGCATGGGCGTGCTGCCGCTGCAGTTCAAGGACGGCATGACGCGGAAGACGCTGAAGCTCGACGGGAGCGAGGTGTTCGACATCACCGGCGTTGCAACGAACCTGAAGCCGCGCACGGACGTGAAATGCCGCATCACGCGGGCCGACGGCCGGATCGAGGAGATCACGCTGGAAAGCCGCATCGATACGGCCGTGGAGGTCGAGTACTACCAGCACGGCGGGATGCTGCACTACGTGCTAAGGCAGGCGCTGAAGGCGGCGTAATATTGCGGTCGGGGAGGGCGTAAAGCGTCCTCCCCAAATTCGTCATGCCACGGCTTGTCCGTGGCATCCATTCGTCGACGGGGCGCCGCGTTCATTGACTTTGGCGTCGACCTAATACCGCGTCATGGATGCCACGCATGAAGCGTGGCATGACGTGCTCAAAAATTAACCGTCATCCCACGCTTTATGCGTGGGATCCACTTGCTCGGTCCGACGATCCAAGCCAACCTTTCCACATGAAGGGCGGATGGGTCTACATCGTCACCAATCAGCGGAACGGCACGCTCTATGTCGGCGTAACAGCCAACATTGCGCGGCGCGCCTGGGAGCATCGCGAGGGTGTCGCCGAGGGATTCTCAAAGCGATACGGATTGAAGCGCCTCGTTTATGTAGAGCGCCATGACGAGATCGTTGATGCGATTCAACGGGAGAAACGAATGAAGAGCTGGCCGCGCGCCTGGAAGATCAACCTGATCCATGAGAGCAATCCGGATTGGGAAGATCTTTACCAGACACTTCTGTAGGCGCCATGGATGCCACGGACAAGCCGTGGCATGACGGTTCTTCTTATAGCTCGTCATGCCACGCTTTACGCGTGGCATCCATAGCCGCAAACCTCACACCACCGGCGACAACCCGCCATCCACGTTGATCGCGCACCCCGTGATGTACGACCCCGCGTCCGAGCACAAGAAGCACGCCATGTTCGCGAACTCCTCCGCGGTGCCGACGCGGCCCATCGGCAGCTTCTGCGTCTTCGCCATGTCGACCAGGAACTCGTCGTAGGTCTTTTCCTTGTTGCTGGCTTCCCAGCGGCGGAGCCATTGGTCGCTTTCGATGCGGCCGACCAGGAGGCCGTTGACCAGGATGTTGTCCTTGGCGAACTCGCCGGCGAGGCCCTTCATCAGCGACATGCCGGCTGCGCGCGACACCGCGGTCGGGTAGCCGCCGCCCGGCGTCGCCTTGGCGCCGGTGTTGAGCACGTTGATGATGCGGCCCCACTTGCGCTTCTGCATGCCGGGGATGACGAGGCGGCAGGCGCGGATCGCGCCGAACAGCTTGAGCTCGATGTCGCTGGTCCACGCCTCGTCGGTCAGCGTCAGGAAGTCGCCGCGCTGCGACGAGCCCGCGTTGTTGATCAGGATGTCGACGGGCCCGAGTTCCTTCTCCGCGGTCTTGACCATGCGCTCGATGTCGGCCGGCTGCCACATGTCGGCGGAGACCGCGGCGACCTTGACCTTGCCCTTGCCGGCCTTCTCGATCTCGCCCTTGGTTTCCTTCAGCAGGTTCTCGCGCCGGCCGACGATGCAGACATGCGCCCCGGCATCCGCGAACTTGAGCGCCATCGCGCGGCCCAGGCCCCGGCTGCTGCCGGTGATCAGGGCGACGCGTCCATCCATCCTGCAGTCCATCGTTATCCTCCCGTTGTAGACGTTTCGTTTCTATTCTGGCGTGCCGCCGCGCGTCAGGAAAGGGCGGAACGGATTTTCTGCTGATCGGCGGGCTTGAAGCCGATCACGATGCCGTCACCGAGGTCGAAGACCGGCCGCTTGATCAGCGCCGGATGCGCCAGTATCAACTCCCGCGCGCGAACCCCGTCGACCACCGCCGTCTCGGCCGCGGGCAGTTTCCGCCAGGTCGTGCCGCGGGTGTTCAGCAGCGCTTCCCAGCCGAGCGCGGCGATCCAGGCGTCGAGCTTCTTCGCATCCAGCCCGTCGGCGCGGAAGTCGTGGAAGCGCGCGGCGATGCCTTCCGCTTCCAGCCACTTCATGGCCTTGCGGCAGGTGCTGCAGGTCTTGATGCCGTAGACGGTGATCATGGTTTTCGCACCGAGCCGCTCATGCTTCGACAAGCTCAGCATGAGGATACAATATTACGTTCATCCTCATGCTGAGCTTGTCGAAGCATGAGGCTGGCACGACCTTAGTACAGCCCCCTCTCCCAGATCTACTAGTAGATAAGCGAATCCAGGGGAGGGGATTAAACCTCATTCCGCCGCGGCGGTCGCCGCAGGATCGCGCGTCGCCAACAGGTCCGTAAACTGGCGCATGCTCTTCAGGCTCTCGAAATCCTCGAGCGCGGCGTAGACCGCGGCCACCCGGTCGGACGGCAGCACCATTCCGGCGCAGCTCTCGAACTTGACCTTGAGCTTGCCGGCCGGCAGCGGCGCCTCCGCCCCTCGCCCGCGCGCGCACTTCACGCGCACCGACAGGACGCGGCCGTCCCTGAGCTCGACGCGGATCTCGGCGCCGAGGCGGTCGCTCGATTCCACCGGCATCTCCGGATGCGGGGCGGCGGTGACGCGCTGCATGAGCGCCTGCACGTCCTTCTCGAGATACGCGCCGTCGTCGAAATGCTGCATAACGACCTTGCCGTGCATCAGCGCGCGGGCGACGCAGTACTGCACGCTGAACTTGGCATCGAGCGGGCTCTGCGGGTCGGGCCGGTTGGTATGCTGCAAGCGGCTCGGATGGGTCCAGGAGTCGACATGCTTCACCATCTCCGGCGTCAGCCCTTCCCGGTCGACGAGAGTGATCATCGCATCGATGGCGGGATGCGTGCTGGCGCAGCAGGGATACTGCTTGATGGCGATCGCCGGATCGACGATGTCGAAGGGCGCGGCCCATTTCGACAGGACCTTTTCCGGCCAGTAGGCGCCCTTGCCGTTGAAGACTTCGAAAAAGCCCTGCTTGTGCTCGAAGGCGCCCTGGTTGGCGGTGAAGCCCTCCTTCGCCAGCAGCGCCGCGAACAGGCCGTGGCGCGAGGCGTGGCCGACATGCAGCGGCTTCGTCATGGTGCCGAAGTTGGCCTTGACGCCGGACGACAGCGACACGGCGATGGCGAGTGCGGTCGCCGTCTTGTCCTCGTCCAGCCCCAGCAGCTTGGCGCAGGCGGCCGTGGCGCCGAACACGCCCAAGGTCGCCGTCGGATGCCAGCCCTTGTCGTAATGGTGCAGGTGCACGCCGCGCCCGATGGCGGTCTCCGCCTCGAAGCCCAGCACATAAGCGAGGATGAGCGCGCGGCCGCCGGTCCCCAGCTTCTCGCCGAGCGCGATCGCCGCCGGCAGGATCGGCGCCGACGGATGCCCGCCCATCGTGTTGCTGCAATCGTCGAAGTCCTGGGCGTGCGCGGCGGTGCCGTTGATCAGCGCCGCGTTCAGCGGCGTGGTGCGGGCGTTGCCGCCGAAGATCAGGCTCGGCCCCGGCTGCTCCGCGGCCTCGATCGCGGCGCCGACGATCCTGCCGCTCGGCTCCGTCGAGCCCGCCAGCGTGACGCCGGTGTAGTCGATCAGCCCGGTGCGCGCCCATTCGACCGCCTCCTTCGGCAGATCGTCGTAGCACGCGGTGACGACACGCTTCGCCAGCTCGACCGTCAGGGACATCGGGTTCCTCCAGGAAAAAATTCGGGATTGGGCGGTGCCGCCCGGCGCGGTTTCCTCTATCATGCGACGCTCCGGCCGGCGACTGCAAGTGTGCTCACGGAATGACATATCGGGCCCTTTCCCCCCACCCCAACCCTCCCCCGCAAGGGGGGAGGGCTTTGAATTTCAATAAGATTTCCCCCTCCCCCCTTGCGGGGGAGGGTTGGGGTGGGGGGTGGAGGCTGGTTCGGATTACCCTCCTCCTTCTCCTCCTCGCCCTTCCCGCCGGCGCGGCCGAGCCGCTCGACGGATTCGACGGCTATGTCGAGAAGGCGATGGCGGAGTGGGAGACGCCGGGGCTGTCGGTCGCCATCGTCCGGGACGGCAAGGTGGCGATGGTCAAGGGCTACGGCTTTCGGACGCTGGGCGGCGGCGCGCTGGTCGATCCGGCGACGGTGTTCGCCACGGGCTCGATCAGCAAGACCTTCACCGCGGCCGCCGTCGCGGCGCTCATCGCGCAGGACCGCATGCGCTGGGACGACCGCGTCATCGACCACCTGCCCGGATTCCGCCTGTTCGATCCCTATGTCACGCGCGAGATTCGCATCCGCGACCTGCTGAGCCACCGCAGCGGGCTGCCGCCGGCCGAGATGCTCTGGTACTACTCGCCTTTCGACCGGCGCGAGATTCTCCGCCGGCTGCAGTATCTTGAGCCGGAGTCCGGATTCCGCAGCGGCTTCGGCTACCAGAACCTGATGTTCGTCGCCGCGGGCGAAGCCGTCGCCGCCGCCGCCGGCATGAGCTGGGACAGCTTCGTCGCCGCAACGTTCTTCCGGCCGCTCGGCATGTCCGACACCTCCACCTCCGTCGCCGCCATCGGCGGCAACACCGCTACACCGCACGCGCGCATCGACGGCGAGATCCAGCCGATCGCCTGGCTCAACGTCGACAACATCGCGCCCGCGGGCGGCATCAACAGCAGCGCGGCCGACCTCGCCAAATGGATGCAGTTCGAGCTCGCGGACGGCGCCGACGGGGAAGAGGCGCTGCTCCGGCCCGTCGACGTCGCGGAGATGCGGACACCGCAAACCGTCATTCGCGTGCCGGCGGCGAGACGCGAGGCCTTTCCCCACACGCTGTTCCGCGCCTACGGCCTCGGATGGTACGTCGAAGACTACCGCGGCCGGCGGATCGCCTATCACAGCGGGCGGATCGACGGCATGTCGTCTCGCCTCACCCTGGTCCCGGAACAGCGCCTCGGCATCGCGATCCTCACCAACCGCGGCCGCTCCAGTCTGCCGGACGCCCTCACCTACCGGCTGCTCGACGCCTACCTGGGCGCGGAGCCGCACGACTGGAGCGGCGCATTGCTGAAGCGCGGCATGGACCCGTATGAGCAGCGCGAAGAGGATCGCCGGACCCTGCTGGCCCAGCGCATCGCAGGCACGCAGCCGACGCTTCCCTCCGCGCGCTACGCCGGCCTGTACGAAAGCCGGCTTTACGGGCCGCTCGACGTCGCGTTCGACGGCAAGGCGCTGACCCTGACGCGGGGCGCCGAAGTGCTCGCCCGGCTCAGCCATTTCCATTACGACACCTTCTTCGCCGATTTCGTCAATCCCGCGCTGCGCGACCGGCTGGCGCGGTTCGAGATCGACCACCACGGCCGCGTCTCGGCGCTCGAGCTGGAGTACGAGGGACGCTTCGACGCCGCCGCGCCGCCGCTCCCGAACGGGCTGGCGCCACCCGGCGAGACGGACGCCGCGTCGGGCAAGCTGCTCGGCATATGGTCGGGCCGCTGGAACGGGGTGCAGCCGCACAGCCTCGTGGTGGAACGCATCGAAAACGGCGTGGCGTCGGTGGTCTACGCCTGGGGCCCCGCGCCGGTCTGGGGCGTCGATGAAGGCGGCTGGCAACGCGAGCAGGCGCCGGTCAAGGACAATACGCTGACCGCGGCCATGCCCGGCGGCGGCACGGCAACCTACAGCCTGCAGCCGAACGGCACGCTATTCGGGCAGTACCGGGACGGTGGCCGGAGAAGGCAGTCCTCCATGCGCCGCGCGCCCTAAGGCGGCGCGCCCAACCGCCACGCCGGGGCGACAGGATCCTCGCACGCGTGTAGAATCGCCCCATGAGCGATCCCGGTCTCCTGGTCCTCGACAGCGTGACGCGCATGGACGAGAGCCATCGCGGCAAGGTCCTTGTCGCGGGCTCGCACGGCGGCGTCTATGCCGCCTATCTCGCGGCGCTCGGGCGCCTGCGGGGCGTGATCCTGAACGACGCGGGAGTCGGCAAGGAAGACGCCGGCATCGGCGGCCTGTCCTATCTCGACGAGGCGGGGATCGCGGCCGCCACGGTGGCGCACGACAGCGCCCGCATCGGCGACGGCGGCGACATGCTGGCGCGGGGCGTCATCAGCCACGTCAACCGCCGCGCCGCCGCGCTGGGCTGCGCGCCCGGCCTGGCCTGCGCCGATTGCGCGCGCCTTCTCATGCAGGCCGAGGTTCCGCAGGAGGATCCCCCGCCCAAACGCGAATCGCGCTTCCGCTTGCGCGCCGGGCCGGGCGAGCCGGAAATCTGGGGCATCGACTCCGCCTCGCTGGTGACGCCGGACGACAAGGACAAGATCCTGATCGTCGGTTCGCACGGTCAGCTTCTCGGCGGCCGGCCGGAAACGGCGCTCAAATACGACGCGGTCGCGGCGGTCTACAACGACGCCGGCTGCGGCATCGACGGCGCCGGCACGAGCCGCCTTCCCACCCTCGACGCCCGCGGCATCGCCGGCGCCACGGTGGCCCACCACAGCGCCCGCATCGGCGACGCGCGCTCGAGCTGGGAAACCGGCATCGTCACCTATGTGAACGAGACCGCCACGCGGATGGGCGCCAAACCGGGCATGACGGCGCAGGCGCTCGCTGCCCGCATCGCAACGGCGTGGGGTGGACGGCGGGGATGAGAAACCGGGTGGAATTGCGCCCTTTCCCCCGCCTAAATCCTCCCCCGCAAGGCAGGGGGATCGCATTTGCGTATCTTGCACGAATGCCGTGCGTCCTTCGACAGGCTCAGGATGAGGGAGAATCTTCGTGGCATTGAGAAGAATCCTCATGCTGAGCCTGTCGAAGCACGCACCCTGCTTGTCCCAATCGCCGCGAGCGCCAGCAAATGCGATTGCCCTGCCTTGCGGCGGAGGATTCAGGTTGGGAGTGCGAGCGCGATCATGACGACAGCACAGGAAATCCAGCAGCGCGCGCTCGTCATCGACGGGTTGTCCTACTACAGCGACGGGTACACCGGCGACCTCCGGGCCGGCGGCGTCGATGCGCTGAACGTCACCGTCTGCCACTTCGAGGCCGATTACCGTGAGGCGTGCGACCGCATCGCAGGCTGGCTCGCGCGGACCGCGGCGCCGGAATCGGAGTGGCGCCTCGTCGAGCGGCGCGGCGACCTCGACGCGGCGCGGGCGGACGGCAGGACCGGCGTCGTCATGGGCTGGCAGAACATGCGCCCGGTCGAAGACGACCTCGACCGGCTGGCGCTGTTCCACAAGCTCGGCGTCCGGGTCATGCAGATCACCTACAACTACCGCAACTTCCTCGGCGACGGCTGCCTGGAGACGGAGGACGCAGGCCTCAGCGTCATGGGCCGCGACGCGGTGCGGCTGATGAACCAGCTCGGCATCGCCATCGACCTGAGCCATGTGGGCGACCGCACCGCCCTCGACGCCATCGCGCTCAGCGAGAAGCCGGTGCTGGCGACCCACGCCGACGCGCGTGCGCTCGTCGACCTGCCGCGCAACAAATCGGACGACGTCATCAAGGCGATCGCCGAGACGGGCGGCGTCATCGGCGCGAGCGTCTACGGCCCGATGCTGTGGGATGGCGACACGTCGCGCCGCCCGACGATCGACGACTTCGTCCGGCATCTCGAACACATCGTCGAGGTCGCGGGCATCGACCATGTCGGCTTCGGCACCGACCTGCCCGCGGCGAAGGACTTGACGAAGACCGCCTTCGCCGCGGCCAACCGCCGGCTCTGGAGCGGCATCTCCAGCTACGGCGACGCCTTCGGCCACGATATCCCGGCGCGCTATCCGGCCGACGCCAATTCGCACGCCAAGCTGGCGAACATAACGGGCGCGCTGGTGGCCCGCGGCTGGCGCGACCGGGACATCGAAGCGTATCTCGGCGGCAACATCGCCCGCGCATTCGGCGAGATCTGGCGCCCCTGACCTGTTCACGGGGGTAGGCTCCGCTATAATCCGCCTGGACCTTCCGGGCATCCGCAATATTTGTCTGCATGAGCGGCGCGTGCGACCGGCGCGCGGCTCCTTGCTCCCGCCCGCAACCGCATCTGATGGTTTCCGCGCCGAATGGATTTCGGTAACGCCCTCATCCTCGTCTGCGCAGGCCTTCTCCTGCTCAGCATATTCGCGGGCATCGTCTCGTCGCGCATCGGCGCGCCGCTGCTGCTGGTCTTCCTTGGGCTCGGCATGCTCGCGGGCGAAGACGGGCCGGGCGGGATCGACTTCGACGACTTCCAGATCGCCTATACGATCGGCGCGGTGTCGCTCGCCATCGTCCTGTTCGATGGCGGCCTGCGCACCGGTTCCGAAACGCTGCGCGCCGCGGCCGGCCCGGCGCTGGCGCTTGCCACCGTCGGCGTCGCCATCACCGCCGGGGTGACCGGCGCCGCCGCCTACCTGATCTTCGACTTGAACTGGATCGAGGCCCTGCTGGTCGGCTCGGTCGTCGCATCGACCGACGCGGCGGCCGTCTTCTTCCTGCTCAACGTCCGGGGAACCAACCTGCCCCATCGCGTGCGCGCCACCCTCGAGGCGGAGTCCGGCCTCAACGACCCGATGGCGATCTTCCTGACGATCACCTGCGTCGAGCTGCTGAAGTCCGGCGCGACGGAATTCAGTTGGCCGGTCCTCCACGAGCTGGCCTTCGACTTCCTGACCCAGATCGTGGGCGGCGCAGCGATCGGGGTCGCCGGCGGCTACATCCTGGTCGAGCTGATAAACCGTCTCAGGCTCGCCTCGGGCCTCTATCCGATCCTCGCCGTCGCCGGGGCGCTGATGACCTTCGCCGGCGCGCAGGTGGTCCACGCCAGCGGCTTTCTCGCCGTCTATATCTGCGGCCTCATCGTCGCCAAGCGGCGGCACCGGGCGCGGCAGATCATCGAGCGCTTCCAGGACGGCCTTGCCTGGCTCAGCCAGATCGTGATGTTCGTCATGCTCGGCCTCCTGGTCACGCCGTCCGACCTACTGTACAGCCTCGTGCCGGCGACCTTCATCGCGCTGGTGCTGACCGTGGTGGCGCGGCCGCTCGCCGCCGTGATCTGCCTCCTGCCCTTTCGCTTCCAGCCGCGCGAGCACGCCTTCATATCGTGGGTCGGGCTGCGGGGCGCGGTGCCGATCTTTCTCGGCACGATCCCCGTCCTCGCCGGCGTGCCGTCGGCGAAGCTCTACTTCGAGATCGCCTTCGTCGTCGTCCTGGCATCGCTGCTGATCCAGGGCTGGACGGTCAACCTGTCCGCGCAGCTCCTCAATCTCGCGCTGCCGCCCGCGCCGGGCCCCTCGCTCCGCTTCGACATCGAGCTGCCGGAAGCTGTCGGCCGCGACATGGCCGTCTTCGCGGTGCAGGAAGGCAGCGCCTGCACGCGGCTGAAGCCGGCCGACCTGCAGGCGCATTCGAAGACCGAAGTCGTCGCCGTCATGCGCGAGGGGGCGATGCTGAATCCGGCAAACGTGCTGCGGCTCAGTCCCGGCGACCAGGTGATCATCATCGCGCCCGACGATCGCCTGCCGGCGTTGGATGCGCTGTTCGCGCCCGCGCCGCCGAAGCATCTGCCGGGCCGCGTGGCCGCCGTGCTGGGCGAATTCACCTTCGAGGGCACGGCCGATATCGCCGAGCTCGCCGGCATGTACGACTTCCAGATCCCGCCGAGCGACCGCGGCCTGACGGTGGACGCGTTCCTCGAGCGCCACCTCCGGAATCGCCCGAGTCCGGGGGACCGCCTGCGGCTGGGCCCGGTCGAGCTCATCGTGCAGGCGGTCGAGGACGGACGCATCACGCGCGCCGGCATCGAGCTCGATCCCCTGGCCGCGATGCCGTTCTCGCGCGACAGCATGCGCATCTGGCTGCGCCACCTGTTGCGCCGCGCGAAGCCCATGCGCCCGTTCCGGAAGAAATAGCCGGCGGCGGCGCTCAATCCTCGACGAAGCGCTTCACGTCGTCGGTCGGCAGGGCCATGGCTCACCTTGTGCGTGCAATTATGGATAGAATATCGCGGCACTATCTTCTTGCGTAATACGTGCGGAACGGACAGACTGCGCCGCGACAAAGACAAGAAACGGCACGCCGCGAGCGAATTCATGCGAACCATCAGGAACATCGTTCTGGCCGGCCTGCTTTGCCTGGCCGGAGGCTGCACTTACAGCGGCTCCATCGAACAGTCTTTCTACAAAGCCAGCCCCCGGCAAGACCTGGATTCGGGAAAGATCGCCCTCGGCGCCGCGGTCGTCCGGGGACCCAAGCTGCAGAAAACCGCCTTTCGCGCCGAATCCAACGGCTACGCCGTAGACATACCGCTCGGCGATCCTCTGGCCCAGGCCATCGAGTCGGAACTCGGCACGATCTTCGACAGATCCGGCATCGTCGACGATGCGAAGACCGGCGGCTACGACCTGTATGTCTATCCCGAGATCGACTGGATCGAGACATACCGCAACCGCAGGAACGGCCATCTCGAATACCTGGTCGTATTCCGGGCGGCCGTGAAGGACGTCGGCCGCCAGTTCACCATAGGGACATTTGAAACGGAGAAGAAAGTCAGCTACAGCCCACCCGCCGAAGCCGTGGGCGCCCAGATCATCACCGGCGCCACGCTTTTCCTCCTCGCCCCGCTGACGATGCCGCTGACGACGCAGGCGGTCGGCTCCGAGGCGAAGGATGTCATCGGCGCGACGATCATCGATCTCGTCAAGGAGTTCGGCGACGCGCTCGTGGAAGACGGCACCGTTCGCGACTATGCGGCCCTGCGCACGACCGGCGCAAAGCCCGGCGCCGCAGCGGCCGCGGCGCCGGCGCCCTCCCCGCGCGCAAAATCCAAATACGACGACCTGCTCGACGCCGTCGTGACGATCCGCACCTCGGAAAGCATCGGCAGCGGCTTCTTCGTCAGCAGCGACGGCTACATCGTCACCAACAAGCACGTGGTCGGCAGCGAGGGGACCGTCTCCGTAAAGACCCGCGACGGCTCCGTGAGCCTGGGCGAGGTCGTCGCCCGCAATGCGCTCAAGGACCTGGCGCTCGTCCGGGTGAAGGGCGAGCGGTTCACCCATCTCAAGCTCTCCAACGGCGAACATGCCGGCATCGGCAACGACGTGATCGCCATCGGCACGCCGAAAGGATTCGATTGGAGCGTATCCCGCGGCATCATCAGCGCGGTGCGCATCGACCCTGCCGCCCGCTATATCCAGACCGACGCGGCCGTCAATCCCGGGAACAGCGGCGGGCCGCTGATCGATCTCGCGAGCGGGCAGGTGGTCGGCGTGAATACCTTAGGAATACGCAAGGACATCGCCGAAGGCCTCAACTTCGCGGTCGCGTCGGAAGAAGTACTGAGGATCTTCGCCGCATACCTGCGCCGGTGAGGCCCATGCATGGTGGCGGAACGTCTGGCGTATGCCGCAACCGAACGTACCAGGACGCGAAACCGATGCGGCGCCGACACCCGTCCGTGGATTGCCGCAACAAGTGCGGCAATGACGATAAATGTTTGATTTTAAATAATATCGTCACTCGCGGACTTGTTCCGCGAGTCCATCTGCGCCGATCTGGCCGTGCGCTTACGCAACCTGCGCCCTCCCCTCCGCCCCAGCCTGCTCCAGCGTCGACGCCACGTCGGATACCGTGGTGCGGTGCATGTCGCGCGGATGGGACAGGTCGTATTCGCGCGCGCGGTGCATGGTGCAGCGGTCGTCCCAGATCACCAGGTCGCCGACGCGCCAGCGGTGCGTGTGGACGAACTGCCGCTGCGTCGCGTGCTCGATCAGGTCGCGCAGCAGCACGCGCGCTTCCGGGGTCGGCATGCCGCGGATCTCATGCGCGTGCGAGGCGAGGTAGAGCGTCTTGCGGCCCGAGCCCGGATGCCGCCGGACGATGAGCTGCGGCACCGTCTGCAGCCCCGCCCGCTCCTCGGCGCTGTAGTCGGCGAAGCCGATCGTCGAACGCGAATAGACGATCGAGTGCTCGGCGATCAGGCCTTCCAGCTCGGCCTTCTTCTTCTCGGGCAGCGCGTCGTAGGCGGCGCGCAGGTCGGCGAACTCCGTCTCGCCGCCCTCGGGCGGGATCACGCGGGCCGAAAGCAGCGAATATTTCGCGGGAGTCTTCTTGAACGAGCTGTCCGTATGCCAGAGCCGGTTTGCCAGCCCGTTCATTCGCCGGCGGTCCTCCCGCTCCATCACGCGGTTCTTTTCGTCCAGGTTCGATATGTCCGACACGTGCAGGTCCAGCCGCGGCTTGTGATCCTTGCGCAGCGCGCGGACGGTCGTTTCCAGCGGGCCCAGAAGGCGGCTGAATGCCATCTGCTGCTCGTCGTCGATCGCCTGGCCGGGAAAGATCAAGACGGCATACTTGTCGGAAGCGGCGACGATCTCGCGGATCGTCCCCGGATCGACCGAATTGCGGAGGTCGACGCCGGTCACTTCGCCCGCGAACAGCGGATGCAGTTGCTTCACCTCGATCATGCCGGCCTTCTCCTCAGCCATTCCAAGTTTCTACGCGACCCGCGCCTGTCCCAGCGCGGACGCCTCTTCCAGCACCGCGGTCCGGTGCAGGTCGCGCGTATAGGACCTGTCGTAGTCCCGGGCGCGGTGCATGGTGCAGCGGTCGTCCCACATCACCAGATCGCCGACCCGCCAGCGGTGCGTGTAGACGAACTGCCGCTGCGTCGAATGCTCGATCAGGTCGTGCAGCAGCATGCGCGCCTCCGGCGTCGGCATGCCCTGGATGTCATGTGCGTAGGAGGCCAGGTACAGCGTCTTGCGGCCGGAGCCCGGATGCGTCCGGACCATCGCATGCGGCGCGGACGGCAGGCCCTCGCGCTCCTCTTTGCTGTAGTCGGTAAAGCCGATCACCTCGCGGGAGTAGATGATCGAATGCATCGCGACCAGCCCTTCGATCTCCCGTTTCGTCCGGCCGCGCAGCGCGTCGTAGGCAGCCCGCATATCGGCGAACTCGGTCTCGCCGCCCTCCGGCGGAATGACGCGGGCCGACAGCATCGAATATCTCGCGGGGATTTTCCGGAACGCGTTGTCCGTGTGCCAGAACCGATTGGCCAATGCGTACAATCGGCGGCGGTCGTTCGCCTCCAGGACGCGGTTCTCTTCGTCCAGGTTGGAAATGTCGGTCATCCGCGGGTCGAGCCGCGGCGTGTAGCCGGGCCGCAGCGTGAGTGACGTCGTCACCAGCTCGCCGAACATGCGGCTGAATTCCATCTGCTGGCCGTCGTCGATGTCCTGGTCGCGGAAGACCAGCACGGCGCAGCGGTCGATCGCCTCGACGATGGCGTCGAAGGTCTTCGCATCCGCAGCCTGCCGCAGGTCGACGCCGCTCACCTCGCCTACGAACAGCGGATGCAGTTGCTTCACCTCGATCATCGGCGGGATCCCCCATCGTGATGCAGCCAACGGCCAATTATAAAGCAATCCCTATACAACCGCCAATGCACTCGGCCCTTTACAGTGCCGGGACATTTTATTTTTGCAACTTATTCGCATTTGCGATAAATCCTGACCCAGGAAGCCAAAGCCCACCCGGCCCAGCCACCCAATCCTGAAGCCTAGTCCCGTCCCAACTACGGTAGCGAGGTGCGATGGCGCCGACTCCGCGGACCCCTCTCCGGTCCGACGGCATTCCGCGCGGCCATGTCAGCCGGAAAATCAGCCGCGGAACATGGTCCAAGCAGCTCAGGCTATGGCATTGGGTCAGCTCGGCGCTATGCCTCGTCGGGCTGCTGTTCTTCACCGTTACGGGCATCACGCTCAACCATGCGGGCGAGATCGAAGCCAAGCCGGCGGTCCGCGAAGTGAGCGCCACCATGCCGCCTGAGCTTCTCGCGCTGCTGAAAGCCGCTGCAGAGGGTCAAGCACGCGCCCTGCCCGACCCCGTTTCTAATTGGGTGGAAGAGAGCTTCGGTGCCGCAGCCGGCGACCGGGCGGTCGAGTGGTCCACAGGCGAAGCCTATATCGCCCTGCCGCGTCCAGGCGGCGACGCCTGGGTCGCCATCAGCACCGTATCCGGCGAAACCACCTACGAAACGACCAGCCGCGGCGCCGTATCCTTCCTCAACGATCTGCACAAGGGCCGCAATACCGGCATGGCATGGCGCTGGTTCATCGACGCCTTCGCGGTCGCCTGTCTCGTCTTCGCCGTCACGGGCCTCCTTCTTCTTTACCTGCATGCCCAGAGCCGGCCGTCAACCTGGCCCCTGGTCGGCTTCGGGCTGCTCTTTCCCTCTCTCCTCGTCTTTTTCTTCATCCACTAACGGGACATGCGATGCGCATCATCCTTTCCGCCGCCCTCGGAAGCCTACTGGCAGGGCCGGCCCTGGCCGCCTCGATCAAGGCCGAGGTCGAGATCCCACGCCTTTCGGTCGCCGAGTATCACAAGCCCTATGTCGGCATGTGGATCGAGCGGGCCGACCACAGCGTCGCCGCCAACCTCGCCGTCTGGTACGACACCGACATGCGCGATGACGAGGGGGTTAAATGGCTCAAGGACCTCCGCCAATGGTGGCGCCGGATCGGCCGTGCCACGGAGGTTCCGATCGACGGCGTCAGCGGTGCGACCCGCCCGCCCGGCACGCACGACGTGAGCTTCGAGATCGGCGCCAAGGCGATCTCGGCCCTTCCGCCCGGCGACTACACCTTCGTCATCGAAGCGGCGCGCGAGCTGGGAGGGCGCGAGCTGATCCGCGTTCCCTTCCAGTGGCCGCAGCGCGCCAAGCAGTCGATGAATGCACGGGGCGAGCATGAGCTTGGCCGCGTCACCGTGACGATCGAGCCCTAATCCCGCCAACATCCGTCAACTCCCGAAGAGGCCGCTATGACCCGTTCGCCGCTCCCCATCGTCGCTTCAATCCTGGCGTTCCTGCTGACGCCGCTGACTGCCGAGGCGCATCGCGTCTGGCTCCTGCCGTCATCCACCGTGCTGTCGGGGCAGGATCCCTGGGTCACGGTGGACGCCGCCGTATCGAACGACCTGTTCGTCTTCGAGCACCGGCCGATGCGTCTCGACTCGCTCGCCGTGCTTGGCCCAAAGGGCGAGCCGATCGCGGTCCAGAATCAGGCGACCGGCCAGTTCCGCAGCACCTTCGACGTGCAGCTCAAGGCGCGCGGCACGTACAAGATCGCGATTGCCGGCAGCGGTTACAGCGCCCGCTACAAGCTCAAGGGCGAAACCAGGCGTTGGCGCGGCACGAAGGCGGAGCTTGGCGCCGCGATCCCGTCCGGCGCAGAGAACGTAACCCTTGCCAAGTTCCACAACCGCACCGAGGTCTTCGTGACATCGGGGGCGCCGACGCCGAATGCGCTCAAGCCGACCGGACGGGGCCTCGAAATGAAGCCGATAACCCACCCGAACGACCTGTTCGCCGGCGAACCGGCGGTATTCCAGTTCCTCAACGACGGTAAGCCCGCCGCCGGCCTCGATGTCGAAGTCGTTCCGGGCGGCATCCGCTATCGCAATCAACTCAAGGCGATGAAGATGACGACCGATGCGGAAGGCCGCATCACCGTGACCTGGACGGAGGCCGGCATGTATTGGATTGGCGCGTCCGTCCGCGACGACACCCGTGATGCCGACGGTGCGGTGAGCCGGAGCCGCTACAGCGTGACCCTGGAAGTCTTGCCGCAATGATCGCAGGCGAGCGTCGGGTCCTCCTGCCCCGGCGTTGCGTCGCCGCCCCGGCCCCGGCAGACAAGCGGTATGGCATCCGAAGTCTCGGCGGTGTCACGATGGGAACGACATGGCGCGTCATGCTGGTCGAGCCGGCGCATTCCGTCGATCCGGATATGCTTCGCCGGAGCATCGCGACCCTTTTCGCATCCATCATCGCTGCCATGAGCACCTGGGAGGCATCGTCCGAAATCTCCCGCTTCAACCGGGCACCGGCCGGCACGGCGCAATCCCTGTCCCACGACTTCTTCGTCGTGCTGGATAAGGCGCTGCAGATCGCTGCGGAGACGAACGGCTGCTTCGACCCGACCGTGGGCTCCGCCGTCTGCGCGTGGGGCTTCGGTCCGCAACCGGCATCCACGTTTCCCGCCGACGCACGGCATGCGCGCTGCCGGGCGCGCTGGCAGGCGCTTCGCCTCGACCGGGCGTCGCGCCGTGTCCGGCAACCCGGCGGCGTCAGCCTCGACCTGTCGGCCATCGCCAAAGGCTACGCGGTCGATCGTCTCTCGGATTTGCTGCGCGCCGCTGGGATGTCGTCATTCCTGGCCGAGATCGGCGGCGAGTTCGTCGGCCGCGGCACGAAGCCAAGCGGCGAGCCCTGGTGGGTGTTCCTGGAAACGCCGCCGGACGGGGCGAGCCACATCGTCCCGACCGTGCTGGCGCTGCATGATCTCGCCATCGCCAGCTCCGGCGACTACCGGCGCTACCGCGACGTCGCCGGCCGCCGCCTGTCCCATCTCATCGACCCACGGACAATGAGCCCGGCGTCGACCTCCATCGCCGCGGTATCGGTTGTCCATGAAACCTGCATGGAGGCGGACGCACTCGCGACCGCGCTCGCGGTCATGGACATCGAGCGCGCCCTAGCCTTCGCCGAGCGCCAGCATATCGCCGCCCGGTTCGTGCTGCGAGGCGCGGACGGCCTCGACGAGCGCCTGAGCACGGCGATGCAGGCGATGGCGGAATAGGCCGGCGCACATCCGTCCGTTCGACCGGCGACGGTCCGATTTGCCATACTGTCCGAGATGCAGGCAATCGGGCGCACAGGAATGGGCATGCGCGGGCTGATGATGGACCGGCCGCTCCAGGTTTCGGCGCTGCTCGACTATGCGGCCGAGGTCCATGGAGCGGGCGCGGTCGTGTCCCGAACGGTCGAAGGCTGCATCCACCGCTACACCTACCGCGAGGCGCGCGGGCGGGTGGCGCAGCTCGCCCATGCCCTCGGCGAGCATGGGATCGGGCGGGGCGACCGCGTCGCCACCCTGGCCTGGAACGGGTACCGGCATTTCGAGATCTACTACGCGGCGTCCGGGATCGGCGCGGTCTGCCATACGATCAATCCGCGCCTGTTTCCTGATCAGGTCGTCTACATCGTGAACCATGCGGCGGACCGGGTCCTGTTCGTCGACCTCACTTTCCTGCCGCTCGTCGAATCGCTGATCGGCCGCATGCCGTGCGTGGAGCACGTGGTGGTCATGACGGATGCCGCGCAAATGCGCGGCACGGCGTTGCCGAACGCGCTTTGCTACGAAGACCTCCTCGCCGGACGGCCCGCCGCGATCGACTGGCCGGAGCTGGACGAGAACACCGCCGCCAGCCTTTGCTACACCTCGGGGACGACGGGCAATCCGAAGGGCGTGCTCTATTCGCATCGCTCCACCGTGCTGCACGCGCTCTCGGTGGGACTGAATGCCGCCAGCGTCCGCCTGACCCATGCGGACAGGGTCCTGCCGGTCGTGCCGCTGTTCCACGTGAACGCCTGGGCGCTGCCCTATGTCGCGCCGGTCACCGGGGCGGCGCTGGTGTTCCCCGGCCCGAAGCTCGACGGCGCCAGCCTGTTCGACCTGATGGACGCCGAGCGGGTAACGGCGAGCTGGGGCGTGCCGACGGTCTGGCTCGGCCTGCTCGCCGAAATGCGGCGGCGAAACGCCAAGCCGGCGGCCCTCGCCTCCATCCTGGTCGGCGGCTCGGCGGTGCCCCGCGCCATGATCGAAGAGTTCGAGGGTTGGCAGATCGAGGCGATCCATGGCTGGGGCATGACCGAGATGAGCCCGGTCGGATCGCTCGGCATCATCCGGAAAGACCAGGACGGCAAGACGCCGGAAGAACGGATGGCCCGCAAGCTGAAGCAGGGCCGGCGCATGTTCATGGTCGACATGAAGATCGTCGGGCCGGACGGCGCGCCGCTGCCGAAGGACGGCATCGCATCGGGCGAGCTTCTGGTGCGGGGACCGGCCGTGACCGGCGGCTATTACGAGAACGATGACGCGAGCCGCGCCGCCTTCGACGGCGAGGGCTGGTTCCGCACCGGCGACATCGCGACGATCGATCCGGACGGCTTCATCCTGATCGTCGACCGCATCAAGGACATCATCAAATCGGGCGGCGAATGGATCAGCTCGATCGACCTGGAGAACGCGGCGATGGGCCACCCGGCGGTCGCGGAGGCCGCGGTCATCGCGCTGCCCCACCCGAAATGGGGCGAGCGGCCGCTTCTCATCGTCGTGCCCGCGGTTGGCGCGACCGCCGGAAAAGACGATATCATCGCGTTCCTCGCCACGAAGATCGCCAAGTGGTCCCTTCCGGACGACGTGGTCTTCGCCGAATCCCTGCCGCACACCGCGACGGGAAAGCTGCAGAAATCCGAGCTGCGCGAGCAGTTCGCGGGATATGTGCTGCCGACCGCGCGGAAGGACCGATGAAAGGAACCCTGCGACGATGAGCGATGTCGAACGAAATATCCCCGGCGAAGACCTGCCGCTCGCCGGCGTCCGGGTGCTGGAGTTCTGCCACACCGTGATGGGGCCGACCTGCGGCCTGATGCTGGCGGACATGGGCGCGGAGGTGATCAAGGTGGAGCCGGCGCCGCAGGGCGACCGGACGCGCGTGCTGTCGGGCTTCGTCGCCGGCGCGTTCTCCTACTACAACAGGAACAAGAAGAGCATCGGCCTCAACCTCAAGACCGAGGAAGGCCGCGGCATCCTCTATCGCCTCGTCAAGGATGCGGACGTCGTCGCCGAGAATTACGGGCCCGGCACCGCCGAACGGCTCGGCATGGGTTACGAGACGCTGTCGAAGATCAACCCGCGCCTGATCTTCTGCGCGCTCAAGGGCTTCCTTCCCGGCCCCTACGAGCATCGCGCGGCGCTCGACGAGGTCGCGCAGTTCATGACCGGCCTTGCCTACATGACCGGCCCTCCGGGCCAGCCGCTCAGGGCGGCGAGCTCGGTGATCGACATGCTGGGCGGCATCTTCGGCGCCATGGGCATGGGCGCGCTGCGGCAGCGCGAAACGACCGGGCGCGGCAAGAAGATCACCAGCGCGCTCTTCGAATCCTCGGCCTTCCTCGTCGGCCAGTACATGGCCGGCCAGGCGGTGAGCGGGCTCGAGCCCTTGCCGCTGCCGGTGCGGCGGCGCGGCTGGGCGATCTACGAGACCTTCGACGCCAAAGACGGCAAGAAGGTGTTTCTCGGCCTGACCAGCAACAACCACTGGAACACCTTCTGCGACGTCTTCGGCCGGCCGGACCTCAAGGCCGACACGCGCTACGACACCAACGAGAAGCGGCTCGATGCCTACGACTTTCTCCGCCCGCTCGTACAGTCGGTCGTGATCGAGTACACGGTCGCGGAGATCATCGACCTCCTGGCGCCCAAGGGCATCCCGATTGGCCCGGTCGGCAAGCCGTCGGACATGTTCGAGGACCCGCACATGAACGCCGGCGGCGGCCTGCTCGAAACCATGATGACGACGGGCCAGAAAGCGAAGCTGCCCGCGCTCCCCTTCAGCATCGACGGCAAGCGGCTCGGCCTCCGGCTCGACCCGCCCAAGCTCGGCGAGCACACGCACGAGGTGATGGCCCGCATCGGCCTGTCGAAGGACGAGGTCGACCAGCTCATCGAGCGGGAGATATTGCGGTAGGAGGAGAGCGGCGCGCATTTCCCTCTCTGCCCCATTTGGGGCGGAGAGGGTCAGGGTGAGGTGGGGGTTGGCACAACCGACACCTCGATCGACACCTCACCCGGCGCGCTGCGCGCGCCACCCTCTCCGCCACTCCGGCGGAGAGGGTTTCTGACGAACCCGCCCTACGCGCCTTTCAGCGCATAGGGCATATACCAGCTCTGGTCGGCGCCGGCGCCGACGTTGCAGATGCGGACGTCGAGCACGAAGGGCTCGCCCGCCGCCTGAACCTCCTTGCCGCGCTTCAGCGCCGCGTCGAGCGCCGCGGGCTCGTCGACCCGCATGCCTTCGATGCCCTGCGCCTTCGCCAGCATCACGAAGTCGATCTCCGGGTCGCCGAGGAATGTCTCCGGATAGCGGTTCTGCGATTTCATGCTGCCGCCCCAGGACGCGAAGTTGGCGCGCACGGTCTGGTACTGCATGTTGTTGAAAATGACCGTGAGGATGGGCAGGCTGTAGCGCGCCATGGTCCAGAAGCCGGATGCGCTGTACATCACCCCGCCGTCGCCGATACCGAGCACGACCGGCCGGTCCGGCGCGCCGAGCTGAGCGCCGACCGCGGCGCCGATGCCGTAGCCGAGGCTGCCGCCGTAGGTCCGCACCAGCCGCCAGTCGTCGTCGCCGTAGCCGAACGGCATCATGTGGTCGGCGGCGCGGAAGTTCTCGGACACCAGCATCGTGTTCTTCGCCAGGTTCCGCCCCATCGCCTCGCCGAGCGAGAGCGGATGGATCGGCTTGTCCTTGGACAGCGTGGCCGCCTGCTCCGCCTGCTTCGCGAGCCGCGCCTTGCTCTGGGCCGCGAGGTCGGATTTCCGCTTCTGGATGTGCTTCAGGTTCGAATGGTCCGGCCGCCACAACGCGTTGAGCGCCGTCAGCGTGTGCCGGACGTTGCCCCAGACGTCGAGGTCGAGCGCGAAGGTGTTGCCCATCATCGCCGGATCGTGGCCGATGCCGATGATGGTCCCCGAATCCGTGAACTTGTGATCCTTCGGGCCGGCGCGCGTGTTCTGCCGGTAGCCGATGCAGCACACCACGTCGTAGCCGTCCTCGGGAATGTTGTCGATCATCCCGATGTAGTTCGGATGCTTCTGCGGAAAGGCGCCGTAGTCGTGGAAGCCCACCGTGGTCGGCAGCGAATAGTTCTCGGACAGCTCCAGCATCTCGCGATACGCGCCCGCGGTCCTGACGTCAGGCCCGACGACCAGCAGCGGCCGCTCGGCGTTGAGCAGCGCGTCGTGGATCTTCTCGATCGTCGAGCCGCCCGGCACCTGCGCCATTTCCAGCCCGTGCGCCGCCTGGATCGTGCCCTCGACACCTTTCGCGTCGAGCGCCGGGCTCGAAAAGGCGAGATAGACCGGGCCGGTCGGCATGGTCATCGCCTCCTTGAAGGCGCGCCGCGTCGCCAGCGGGATGCCGCGGGCATCGAGCACTTCCCACCGCTTCTTGGTGATGTCCTGCACCGCGCCCATCTGCGAGAAGCCGGCGCTCGCGCCGAGCGTGTTGTGGTCGCCGAAGGTGCCGGTGTCGCGCATCGCCGCGGTGACCACCATCGGCGAGCCGTCGAAATAGGCGTTCTGGAGCTGGCCCGAGCCCTGGCGCGTTCCCGCCGCCAGGTGGACGTTGACGAAGGCGGTCTTTCCCGACGCCTTGGCGTAGCCATCCGCCGCCGAAAGCACCAGCGATTCCGCCAGCAGCAGGATGGGCTGCACGCCGGGCACCGTGAGGAAGGCATCGAAGAACCCGGCCTCGGCGCTGCCCGTGTTCGTGAAAGCGTATTCGACGCCCTGCGCCACCAGTTGATGCATGAGCAGCTCGCCGCCCGTGCCGACTACTTTCTTCTTGCTCATTGGCTTTCGATCCCGCGTTTCCTGACGTTTCCGACAGGGCGAGTATAGGCGACCGGCCGGACGGCCGCCAAACCGGCGATCATGCAGGCCTCATGTTTCGACAAGCTCAACATGAGGCGCCCGGTTATCGAGCCAACTCACGAACCTCATGTTGAGCCTCCTCATCCCGGGCTTGTCGATCTCTTCTATCCCCGGGCCGGCATTAGGCATGCGGCGGGCAATCGATCTAAGCTGCGGGGATGCGACCAGGAAGCAGGGAGGCAATGCCGTGAACAATCTGCCGGAAATTCTCGAGACTGCCGAAGCGGAGCGCCAGGCGACGGGCTTCGTCTTCACGGAGGGGCCGTTGTGGCATCCCGACGGATACTACTACTTCAACGACATCAATCCCGGCGCGCTCTATCGCCTGAAGCTCGGCGGCAAGGCGGAGCAGGTGCGCAAGACCGAGGGCGGCAACGGCATGACCTTCGACCTGGAAGGCCGGCTGATCCATTGCGAGGGCGACGGCTACCGCGTCACCCGCACCGGGCAAGACGGCCGCGTGACGACGCTCGCCGACAATTTCGAGGGCGGCCGGCTCAACCGCCCCAACGACGTCGTCTGCCATTCGGACGGCAGCCTGTGGTTCACCGACCCGTCGATGCGGCGGCCGTTTTCCGACCGCCAGGTTCCCGGCGCGAAGGGCGTCAAGGGCGTCTGGGCCGGCGCGTCCGTCTACCGCGTCGCGACGGACGGCTCGATCGCAACGGTGGCGGACTTCGAATATCCGAACGGCCTCGCCTTCTCGCCCGACGAGCGCACGCTCTACGTCGCCAACACGCGCTCGTCGAAATACATCCACGCCATCGACGTGGACGCGTCGGGCAAGATGCTGCGCCGGCGCATCTTCGCCGACCTGAACGAAGGCGACGAGCCCGGCATCCCGGACGGCATGAAGGTCGACAGCAAGGGCCGGGTGTTCTGCACCGGGCCGGGCGGCATCTGGGTCATGAACCCGGACGGCACGCGGGCGGGCATCATCCGCATGCCCGAGCAGTCGGTGAACTTCTGCTTCGGCGGCGACGACATGAAGACCCTGTTCGTCTGCGCCTACACCTCGGTCTACACGATCCGCGTCAAGACGCCGGGCCAGCCGCACCCGTGGTATCGCGTGCGGAAAGCCAAATAGACCGCATCAGTGCCGCGCGGCGTTGTCCTCCCGGATCATCGCCGCGCCCTTCTCCGCGATCATGATGGTCGGCGCGTTGGTGTTGCCCGTGGTGACCACCGGCATCACCGAGGCATCGATCACGCGGAGGCCGGAAAGGCCCCGCACCCGCAGGCGCGAGTCGACCACAGCCATCGGGTCCTCGCCCATCTTGCAGGTGCCGACCGGGTGGTAGAGGGTCGTGCCGGTCTCCCGCGTGAACTTGCGCACGTCGTCGATCGTCTCGATGGGCGTGCCGGGCCGCACCTCGCCCGACGAGAAGGGCGCGAGGGCCAACGCGGCGAAGATCTTCCGCGTTTGCTGCACGCCGGCCAGCATGACCTGCAGGTCGCTCTCGGCCGACAGGTAGTTCGGCCGGATCGCCGCCGGCTTCAGCGGGTCCGGGCTCGCGGCCATGATCGTGCCGCGGCTGTCCGGCCGCCCCGGGCAGATCGTGACCGCCATGCCGGGCTCGGACTCGAGCACGTTCCGCTTGTCCGGCGCGAAGCTCACCGGTGCGAACAGGAGCTGGATGTCCGGCGTGCTCAGCCCCTCGCGGCTGCGGCTGAACACCATCGCCGTGGTCGCCCCGAAGGTGAGCGCGCCGTTGCCGAGGAACACCCAGCGCAAAACCTCCGGCACCACGCGAGGGAACCGCGCCAGCTCGTTGAAGGTGATCGCGTTCTTCACGCGGTGGACGATGCGCGTCGTGTAGTGGTCCGACAGGTTCGCGCCGACCCCCGCCAGGTCGTGCACCGTCTCGATGCCGAGCGATTGCAGATGCGCGCCCGGCCCGACGCCGGAGACCTGCAGCAGGTGCGGCGAGTTGATCGCGCCGCCGCTAAGCAGGACCTCGCGCTCGGCGCGGATCTCGCGAAGCTGCCCGCCCTGGCGGTACTGCACGCCGACGCATTTCTTGCCGTCGAACAGCAGCTTCGTCGCAACCGCCTCGGTTTCGATCTTGAGATTCGCGCGCCCTCTGGCCGCTGCCAGGAAAGTCTGCGCGGTCGAGCCGCGCCGCCGCCCGATCCGTGTCATCTGCGAGTAGCCGACGCCTTCCTGCTGCGCGCCGTTGTAGTCGGGCGTCAGCTTGAAGCCCGCCTGCTGCGCCGCTTCGACGAAGCGGTGCGTCAGCGGCAGGATGGTGCGCGCCTCCTCGACCTTGAGCTCGCCGTCCTGCCCGCGATACGCCCCGTCGCCCTTCTGGCGGAAGCATTCGGACTTCCTGAAATACGGCAGCACGTCCTCGTAGGACCAGCCCTTGCAGCCGCGCTGCGCCCAGCCGTCGTAATCGGCGGGGTTGCCGCGCACATATTGCATGCCGTTGATCGAGCTGGACCCGCCCAGCACCTTGCCGCGCGGCCAGTGGATACGCCGCCCGCTCGTGCCGGCTTCCGGCTCGGTGCTGTAGTTCCAGTTGACGACCGGATGGTAGAGCAGCGAGCGGACGCCCGCCGGAATGTGGATCATGATGTTGCGATCCTTCGGCCCGGCCTCCAGCAGGGCCACCCGCGCCCCATCCTCGCTCAACCGGTTCGCCAGAACGCAGCCGGCCGACCCGGCCCCCACGATAACGTAGTCGAATGCCATGACGTTTCTTTCCTCCCGTAGCGTGACGGCAGAGTATAGGCATTCAACCAGGATGCGTCATGTCGCGATGAATTCACGGCATTAGTACAGCATCTCCCTCTCCGCCCCCGCGGGGCGGAGAGGGTCGGGGTGAGGTGGGGTTGGCACGACAAAGAGCGCGATCGCCACCTCACCCGGCGCGCTTTGCGCGCCACCCTCTCCGCCACTCCGGCGGAGAGGGTATGGCCCCGGCTGGCCGGCACCCCTTAATCGCCCTATACTTATCTAGTGAAAGGCTTCGGCCCTGGTGGCCCGTCGTCCGATCGCGTCAGGCCATGAATGGGCCGCGGCCATGTAAACCAGCGGTATCGCGAGGTATGACCATGGCCCCGATCAGGAACCCCATCGAGTGGGGTGCGGAACAGCTACGGCAGGCAACGCTGCACGCCGAATCCTCGGGGCGCTCCATACGCGGCCCGCAGGCAGGCGAAAGCGCCCGGCGCCCCGTCATTCGCCGCATCGGATTTGCCGACCTCAAGGACGCGCTCGCCCGCGGGATCGACGATTTCGCGGCATGCCGGACGGACGTGCTCTTTCTCTGCATCGTCTATCCCATCGCGGGCCTGGTGCTCGCGCGCTTCGCCTTCCATTACGAGCTGCTGCCGCTGCTGTTCCCGCTCGCGTCGGGTTTCGCCCTGATCGGCCCGGTCGCGGCGGTCGGCCTCTATGAAATGAGCCGCGAGCGCGAACGCGGCATCGACGCGAGCTGGGCCGACGCCTTCGGCATGATCCGCTCGCCGTCCTTCGGCGCGATCCTGATACTGGGCCTGCTGCTGCTGGCGATCTTCCTGCTCTGGCTCGCCGCGGCCTACCTGATCTATCTCGCCACGCTGGGGCCGGTGCCGCCGGCTTCGGCCTCCGCCTTCCTCAGCGACGTGTTCACGACCGGCGCGGGCTGGGCGATGATCGGCGTCGGCATGGGCGTCGGCTTCCTCTTCGCCCTGGCCGTGCTGGCGATCAGCGTCGTGTCCTTCCCGCTCCTGCTCGACCGGGACGTCGGCGTGGGCGCGGCGATATCGACCTCGGTGCGCGCCGTGATGGCGAATCCGGGACCGATGGCGGCCTGGGGCCTGATCGTGGCGGCCGGACTTGCGATCGGCTCGATCCCGCTCTTCCTCGGGCTCATCGTCGTCATGCCGGTGCTCGGCCACGCGACGTGGCACCTGTACCGCAAGGTGGTCGCGCGGTGAGGGTCTAAACCGGCCGGTCGCCCTTCTCCACCTTGAGCACGCGGTTGTCGACGGCGGGCAGCATCTTCGCCGGGTCGCGCGTCACCACCACGTCGATCACGGTCGGCCGCGACGTCTCAGCCATGCCGGCCTGGATCGCGTCGCCCAGCCTGTCGGGGTCCTCGACGCGGATGCCATGGCAGCCGAAGGCGTTCGCGATGTTGGCGTAGTTCATCTCGACCAGCTCGCTCGACTGGTACTTGCCGTAGACCGAGTGCTGCAGCGCCTTGACGTAGCCGGACGCGGCGTTGTTGACGACCATGAGGGTGATGCCCGCCTTGCAGCGGAGCGCCGTCTCCAGGTCGCCGATCGTCATATTGAAGCCGCCGTCGCCGGTGATGCCGACCGCGGGCACATCGGGGCGGCCGAGCTGCGCGCCCAGGCTGCCCGGCAGGCCGTAGCCGATCGACGCCATGCCGCGGTCGGCGATGTATGTCCGCCCCGCCTTCTTCGTGTCGTACAGGAAGCCCGTCCAGTGCCCGGCGAAGCCGCCGTCGGCGACCAGCACGGAGTCCGCCGGCATCGCGCGGTTCAGCTCGGTCAGCATGCGCGCCATGTTGATCGGCCGCTCGCCCGAGTGCAGGCGGCCGGCGGCTTCCTTCTTCCATTTCTCCATGCGGACCGGGACCTCGGCGGCGTAGTCCTTGCGCGCCGCCTGCGCCTTCGCCGCCGTGTCCGCCAGCTCGGCCAGGAGATCGGTGAGCCCGGCGCGCGCGTCGCCCCACAGCGCCACGTCCGTGCGCGTGGTGCGGCCGATCTCCTCCTCCAGGATGTCGAGGTGGATCAGCGGCACGCCCGCCGGCATGAGCTGGAAGCGCTTGGTCGGGATCTCGCCGAGCTTGCCACCGACCACTAGTAGACAGTCCGCGCTATCGATCAGGTCGTTGGCGATGCGCGAGTAGCGCCCGTAGAGGCCGGCGGAGAGCGGATGCGTGCAGGCGATGCAGCCCTTGCCGCTCATCGTGTGCGCGACGGGAATGTTGAGCGCCTCCGCCAGCTCCTGCAGCGCGTCGTAGGCGCCGGAGAGATGCACACCGCCGCCGGCCAGGATCAGCGGTCTTTTGGCTTTTGCGAGAAACGCGGCGGCCCTTACCACATCGTCCGCGGCCGGGCGCATGCGCCGGCCCGGAATATGCGTGTGCGCCTCGTCGATCCAGAAGTCGTCGGCGTTGTAGTCGAGCTCGCCGTGGCAGATGTCCTCCGGCACGTCGAGCACGACCGGCCCCGGCCGCCCGCCGGTCGCCACCGCATAGGCGCGCCGCACCAGCTCGGGGATGCGCCGGCCGTCCTCGATGCGGATGACCTCCTTCACGATCGGCGCCAGCACCTCCACCTGGCGGCATTCCTGGGTCATGTTCTTCCAGGAATGCAGCCGGTTGGTGTCGCCCGCCAGCGCGATGACCGGCACCCCCGCGTTGTAGGATTCGGCGAGGCCGGTGACGAGGTTCGTGACGCCGGGCCCGAGCGTGCCGTCGCAGATACCCGGCCGCCCGGTCACCCGCGCATAGGCGTCGGCCGCGAACGCGCCCGTCCGCTCGTCGTTGATCAGCCGATGCCCGAGCCCCAGCGCCCGCACCGCCTCGTAGAACGGCAGAAGCTGAAACCCGCCCATGCCGAACATGACGTCCGCCCCATGCGCCCGCAGCATTTCGGCCAGCGCTTCTCCGCCGTTCAAGCGGCGGGCGTAGTTGTCGGCGTTCTTCTTGGGCATGGGTGCGTTCCTCCTCTGTTGTGCCGATCTTAGCTGACAAGTTGCAGGCGGGACAAAGCGAAGGTTTAGGAAACGCTAGACATTTTTCCCTCTCCGCCCCGAGGGGCGGAGAGGGTCAGGGTGAGGTGGGGCCTGTACGCTCGATTGCAATGATGTGCGGCGCGGTTTGGAGATGCCCGAGGCGCTTCTTTCGTTCCTGACTGGATCATGCAGACTCGAAAAATTCATCATCGACCGAGCATCCCCACCTCACCCGGCGCGCGTTGCGCGCCACCCTCTCCGCCCCTCCGGCGGAGAGGGTGGGATCGGTGCGTTGCAGCACCTTTACATGCCTCCCACAGCCCGTCAGGATGAGCGAAATCCATCGACTGCGAGAATCACCCCATGCCCGCCCATCACACCGTCGATCCGACGCCGTCCACCGTTCACTGGTCGATCTTCGACGCCGCGCTCAAGCCCGTGCTCGAGATCGACTCCGGCGACACGGTGACGCTGCACACGGTCTCCGGCGGGCCGGACATCCTGCCGAAGGAGCCGGGCTTCGAGATACTGCCGGACCATCTCGAGATCCACGCCAAGGTCGCGAACGGCGGCGGCGGGCATATCATGACCGGGCCGGTCGCGGTGCGCGGCGCGAAGCCCGGCCATGTGCTGGAGGTGCGGATCAAGGAGGTCAAGCTGCGGCAGAACTGGGGCTGGAACCGCATCCGTCCGCTGTCCGGCGCGCTGCCCGAGGATTTCCCCGACATGCGCCTGCTGCACATCCCGCTCGACAAGGAGAAGCAGGTCGCCAACCTGCCGTGGGGCGTCGACCTGCCGCTCTCGCCCTTCTTCGGCGTGATGGGCGTGGCCCCGCCGAAGGAATGGGGCCGCATCACCTCGGTCATCCCGCGGAGCCACGGCGGCAACCTCGACAACAAGGAGCTCGGCGCGGGCTGCACGCTCTACCTGCCGGTCTTCAACGAAGGCGCGCTGTTCTCCGCCGGCGACGGGCATGCGGCGCAGGGTGACGGCGAGGTCTGCGTCACCGCGATCGAGACGTGCCTCTCCGGCACCTTCGAGCTGCATCTCCGCAAGGACATGACGCTCCTCATGCCGCGCGCCGAGACGGCGACGCATTACATCACCCACGGCATCGACCCGGTGCTCGACAACGCGGCGAAGCAGGCGCTGCGCGAGATGATCGCGCTGATCCAGGAGAAGTCGAACCTGTCGAAGGAGGACGCCTACACCCTCTGCTCGATCGCCGCCGACCTCCGCGTCAGCCAGATCGTCAACGTGCACAAGGGCATCCACGTCATGCTCGCGAAATCCGCGCTGCACGGCTGATCATCGAAGGACCACCCATGAAAATCGCCAGCATCGAAGCGAGCCTCCACCAGTTCCCGATCCACGTGCCGCTGATCGACAAGCCGATCCAGAACCGGCGCATGGTGTTCTGCAAGGTCGCGACCGACGACGGCGTCGAGGGCTGGGGCATTACCGGCAACTTCCTCGGCGCGTCCATCGTCACCGCGCTGAAGGGCGCGCTGTTCGACGCGGTGAAGGGCATGGACCCGCGCGACACGGAGGCGATCCACCACCACGTCTGGAACAAGCTCAACCCGCGCGCCTATACCGGCGTCATCTCGAACGCGCTCTCGGCGCTCGACATCGCCTGCTGGGACATCCACGGCAAGGCCACGGGCCGCACGGTGGCGCAGCTCATGGGCGGGCATGCGGACTATGCCGACGCCTACGTCACCTTCGGCAACCTGCATTACGACCGGGACCAGCTCGTCGAATGCGCGGCTATGTTCGCGAAGAAGGGCATCGCGCGGCTCAAGATGGAGGCGGCCTGCAAGGGCGGCTGGCAGGAGGACGTACGCCGCATCCGCGCGGTGCGCGACGCGATCGGCCCGGACGTCGAGCTGATGATCGACGCCAACTACAAGATGACGACGCTGGAGGCGCGCCACCTCGCCCGCGCGGTGGCGGACTGCAATCTCTCCTGGTTCGAGGAGCCACTGCACCAGAACGACGCGGTCGCGCTCGCCGACCTCCGCCATCACATCGACATGCCGATCGCGGTCGGCCAGATGGAGGGCAGCCGCTGGCGCTTCCGCGAGTTCATGATGCACAAGTCGGCCGACATCCTGCAGCCGAACTGCATCTACTGCGGCGGCTTCACCGAGCAGCGCAAGATCGGCCACATGGCCCAGGCCTTCAACCTGCCGATCGCCAACGGCGCCGGCTGGCCCACGCTGAACGTGCACGCAATGGCCGGCCTGATGAACGGCACCTTCGTCGAGCTGCACCTCGGCACGACGCACATGGAGAAGATCGCCTTCAAGGACGCGCCGATGCCGGAAGGCAACCGCCTGAGGGTGCCGGCCAAGCCCGGGCTGGGCTTCGAGCCGGACTGGGACGCGCTGAAGGATGTGCGGGTGAAGGAGTAGCAGCGAACGGACCGCATGGACTCGCCGGTCAAGCCGGCGAGTGACGATCTATTTGATGTATATGTGAAATAATAGAAAAATCGTCACACCCCGGCTTGACCGGGGTGTCCATCGCTCCGCCGTGCCTAACCGAACTCTGCTCAGCCCTCTCCCGCCATCCGCACCGCCTCCGGATTCTTGTAGAGCCACATCGGGCCTTCGCCGCCGTTCAGCGGCACGATCTCGTCGATGTAGTTGGGCCCGCCGTTGCGCGGCAGCGACCGCGCCAGGCTGATGAACAGATAGGCCAGCTCGTCGGCATCCTCGATCATCGCCTTCGCGACCGCTTCCCAGGTGATGGCGCCGGTCGGGCTGATCTTCCTCCGATCCGCCCAGTTGCGGATCTTGATGGTGGCTTCGTGACGGGCCGCCTCGGCCTCGTTGTCGAAGAGCTTGCCGTCGCACGTCTTGTAAGCCTGTGTCTTATGCATTTTTCTGATTCCCATCCAGCGGTCTGCAACATACGCACGCTCGCGGCGTCCGTTCCGTATTCGACCGATGCAGGGAGGATGGTTCCCCCGCACGAAAGGGGCAATTCCCTCTAACCGGCTAGCCATTCGGTACAGGAGGCGATTCCACCCCATCCTTTGCGCCGGGCCGCGGATTAACCCTTTCGGGTGGGGCGGAGGCCCCCACCTAAATCCTCCCCCGCAAGGGGAGAGGACTTAAGTATTTGCGGGATTGACACTTTTCCCTCCCCCCTTGCGGGGGAGGGTCAGGGTGGGGGGTGGGGCGCCGCCGATCACCTTTGGGCGAGGCGGCGTGGCGGCGGCTGTCCCTCCGGCCTACATCGGATAGGATGGCGCGCATGACGCATAGCCGATATGCATCGAGCCGCCGCGCCTTCCTGGCGCAGGCGGGCGCGCTCGGTATCGCCACAGGGATCGGCACGGGGATCGGCACGGGGATCTGCGGGGGCATCGGCGCCCGCCCTGCCTGGGCCGCCTCCGACGGCGTCCTCAGCCGCGCCATCCCCAAGACGGGCGAGCGGCTGCCGGTCATCGGCATGGGGACCTGGATCACCTTCAACGTCGGCAACGACACGGCGCTCCGCGCCGGGCGGGCGAAGGTCCTGGAGACCTTCTTCGAGCGCGGCGGCGGCATGGTCGATTCCTCCCCGATGTACGGCTCGTCGGAGGCGGTGATCGGCCACTGCCTCGGGCGGCTCGCCGACAAGGGCTCGCTGTTTTCGGCCACCAAGGTCTGGACGCCGTTCAAATGGCTCGGCGTCAGGCAGATGGAGGAGTCCGAGCGGCTGTGGGGCACCAGGCGCTTCGACCTGATGCAGGTCCACAACCTGCTCGACTGGGACGCGCATCTGGAGACCCTGCAGGCGTGGAAGGCCGAGGGGCGCATCCGCTACACCGGCGTGACCACCTCGCACGGCAGCCGGCACGAGGAGATGGCGGAGATCATGACGGGCCAGCCGATCGACTTCGTCCAGTTCACTTACAACATCCTCGACCGCGAGGCGGAGGATCGCCTCCTGCCGCTGGCCGCGGAGCGCGGGCTCGGTGTCATCGTCAACCGGCCGTTCCAGGGCGGCGCCTTGTTCGACCGCTTCGCGCAGCATCCCCTGCCCGGCTGGGCGGCGGAGATCGATTGCGCCAACTGGGCGCAGCTCTTCCTCAAATTCGCCGTCTCGCACCCCGCCGTCACCTGCGCGATTCCCGCCACGTCGCGCGTGGACCACATGCGGGAGAACATGGGCGCCTGCTACGGCCGCCTGCCCGACGCCGCGATGCGCGCACGCATGATCCGCCACGTGGAATCCCTGTGAGCCGACTCGTGCCGTTCACGCGGGAGGTCTTCCTCGGCCTGTTCGAGCAATACAACGCGGCGGTCTGGCCGGCGCAGCCCGTCGCCTACGCGCTCGGCCTCCTCGTCCTCTTGTCCGCGCTGAAGCCCTACAAGGGCAGCGGCCGGCTGATCGCCGCGGTGCTGGCCGCGGCCTGGATCTGGAACGGCGTCGCCTATCACATGCTGCATTTCGCCACGCTCGTCTGGGCGGCCTGGGCCTTCGGCTTCCTGTTCGTGGTGCAGGGGCTGATGTTCCTCGGGAGCGGCGTCCTGCGCGGCCGCCTCGCCTTCCGCTTCCAGGGCGGCGTCACCGGATGGATCGGGATCGGCATGGCGCTGTTCGCGATGGCCGCCTATCCGCTGATCGGCGCCCTGACCGGACAGGGCCTGCCGCGCATCCCGCCGTTCGGCCTCGCCCCCTGCCCAACCGCGATCTTCACCCTCGGCATGCTGCTGCTGGCGGCGCCGCGCGTGCCGATGCACCTGCTCGTCATCCCGCTGCTGTGGTCGATCGTCGGCGGCGCCGTGGCATGGCAGATCGACATCCCGCAGGACCTCGCCCTGCCCGCCGCGGCCGCCCTGGCGGTCGTCCTGGGGCTTCGCAAATATTATCTCAGCCGCGCGTGAGCGGCATGACCTCGCGCGTGAAGCGGTCCATGCTTTCCAGGCTGGCTTCGATGGTCTCGCCCCGGAAGTCGAAGATGAGCTCCGACACGCCGAGCGCGCCGTATTCGTGGATGTCGTCCGCCACCTGCCCGGCCGAGCCTGTGAAGCGCCGCCGCGCGCCCTCCACCACCATCATGTTCGGCTCGTACAGCGGCGCCTTGAAGGAGATCGTCATCTTCCCGAAGTCGCGCCCGGCTTCCTCCGTCAAGCGCTTCAGCGTAGCGATCTTCTCGCGCATCTCCTCCGGCGGCAATGGCGAGGCGGCGACCGCGCCGACCGGATGCCAGCCGTCGCCGTAGCGCGCGGCGCGGCGCAACGCCGGGCGGCTGTGCCCGCCGATCCAGATCGGCGGATGGGGCTTCTGGATCGGCAGCGGCTCGCAGCGCAGCGCGGCGAAGGAATAGGACGCCCCCTCGTGCGAAACCGGGCTTTGCGTCCACAGCTTCTTGAAAATCTCGATGTATTCGTTGGTCACCGCGCCGCGCCGGTCGAAATCCGGCGCGTGCAGGGCCTCGAACTCCTCGCGGAACCAGCCGACGCCCATGCCGACGGTGACCCGGCCGTCCGACAGCACGTCGATCGTCGCCAGCGCCTTCGCCGTGAAGACCGGATTGCGGTGCGGCACGATCATCACGCTGCTGACGATGCGGAGCCGATCCGTCGCCCCCGCGACGAAGGCCATCAGGGCAAGCTGCTCCAGCGCGTCGCCCTTGCTCGGAAAGACACCGTCGGCGGTGTAGGGATAGACGGAGCCGCAGTCGACCGGCACGGCGATATGGTCGGCGATCATCACCGAATGGAATCCCGCCGCCTCGCCGGCCCCGAGGAGCCGCCCGAGATCGCGCCGGTTGCTCAGCGGCCCCCGTGTCGGCAGATAGAACCCGAAGCGCATGCCGTATGTTCCGCCGTGCGGCCGTGCCGGTCAACCGGGACTTGGCTCGGATGGACACGGCGGCGCCATGGACACCGCGGACAAGCCGCGGTGTGACGATCTTTTTTTAGTTCCATATACTTAACGTCATGCCGCGGCTTGTCCGCGGCATCCATGCTTCGACCGCAACGACGACGCCGGTGACGCGCGAAAAGTTGGAAGCAGTCATCCTGTCTCAGTCAGGAAATTTCTTCTCCAACACGGCGGCGAAAAAGCCGTCCGTGTTGTGGCGGTAGGGGGTGAGGCGCATATAGGGGCCCGCCGCGCCTGCCGCCTCCAGAACGACCGGGGCAAACTCCGGATGCCTCTCCCGGAACGCCTCGATCTGCCGCTCGTTTTCCTCCGGCAGCAGCGAGCATGTTGCGTAGACCAGCCGCCCGCCGGGCTTCACGGTTCGGGCGATCCTGTCGAGGATCTCGGCCTGGACCGCCAGCAGCGCCTCCAGCGGGGGGCCGAAAACGCGCCAGCGCATGTCCGGATTGCGCCGCCAGGTGCCGGTGCCGGTGCACGGCACGTCGGCCAGGGCAATGTCGAATGTCCCCTTCTGGCGCTTGAGCCATTTCCTGTTGCGCTCGTCGTCGAGCGGGCGCACTTCGACGATGTCGCTGACGCCGGCGCGCTTGATGCGCGGCCGCGCCTTTTCCAGCCGGCGGCGGTCGGTATCCATGGCGACGATGCGGCCCTTGTTACCCATGGCGTCCGCCAGCGCCAGCGTCTTGCCGCCGGCCCCGGCGCAGTAATCGATCACCTGCATGCCGGGCCGCGCCCCGCAGATCTGCGCGGTAAGCTGCGAGCCTTCGTCCTGGATGTCGATCCAGCCCTTGATGAAGGCCTTGGTCTTGGCCAGGTAGGCCTTGTTCCGCGCGCGCAGTCCGGACAGGGCATAGGGGGTCGGATCGGTATGCACGCCGTCTTTGCTCAATGCGGCGCGCACGTCATCACGGCTTGCCTTCGACGTGTTGACGCGCAGGTCGAGCGTGGCGCCGGCGATCATGGCTTTCATCTCGGCTTCGAAATCGGCGCCGAAGCAGGAACGCAGCCGGTCTTCGTATTCGGGCGGGCATTCGACGCGCGCCGCCGGAGGCATCTCGGGATCGTCGAGCGGCCTGTCCTTTAAGTTCGCCGCCCATTCGAGCTCTTGCGGCGTGAGTTTTTCGGGCCCGTATTTGCCGCCCGCAAACAGGTCCGCGATACCGAAAGCGCCGCTTTTCAGCTCGGCGAGCGCCAGCCAGAAAATGACCCGGTTCCGGCCGGTGTCCTCGGCGCCGGTATTCGCCAGCCACCATCCCAGCCGCGCGCGAGCGCGCATGATGTCGTAGACCCGCTCGGCGATATTCGCCCGGTCGCGGGCGCCGATATAGCGGCGCGAGCGCATGTAATCGCCGACGGTGGTGTCCATCGGCACCGGGCTTATTGCGATGTGGCCCAGGAGCTCTATGGTCGCCTTGATGCGGGCTGCGGGTGTCATTCGGGGTCGGGGCTCGTTCAGGTCATGGCGACGGCGGCCCTACTTTGCATCTACCCTTTGCCCGCTCAACAGAATTCGTCGCGGCCCCCCCCTTCCCTGGCGTTACCGCTCCGGCGGCAGGCGCTTCGCCAGGGTATCGAGCCGCCGTTCCAAGGTCCGGATCTGCTCGCGGAGCGCGCCTATCCCGGCGGCGATCGAGCCGCGGCCGTCCTCGACCGCATCGAGCCGGTAGGCGAGCCTGTTCACGTCCTGGGCCAGCGCCCACATCTCGGCCGGCGCGGTCAGCTCCGCGCCGCGGCGCTCGATCTCCTCGAGCTGCGCGGCGAGCGTCTCGACCTGCTGGGTCAGGTTGCGCGGGCTGGCTGGGACCGGCCGTTTCTCGATGTCGGCGAGGCGCGTCGAGATGCCGGCGACATCCTGCCGGATCGACGACAGGTCGCCGAGCGGCGTGTCCGGCCGCGCTTCGATGTCGGCAAGGCGTTTCGCCACGGCGGCGACGGCGGTGCGGATCGTCGTCATGTCGGCCGGCGGCGCCGGCGGGCGGGTTTCCAGGGCGCCGACGCGCTCGGCCAGCCCGCGCACTTCCTTGGCGAGAAGCACGAGCTCGACCGGCGACGGCGATTCGTGCCGCTCCAGCGCCTCGACGCGCGCGGCGATGTCGCCGAGGCCCCGGCTCAGCGGCGCGAGATCGGCGGGCGGCGGCGGCTCCCGGCCCTCCAGCGCGCCGAGCCGCTCGGCAACGCGCGCCACATCCGCGCGGAACGGCGTCAGATCGACCGGCTCGGGCGTCTTCCGCCGCTCCACCGCCGCCAGGCGGTCGGAGAGGCTGCCGAGGGCGCTCAGCACCGGCGCGAGATCGGCCGGCTGCGGCGGCTCCCGGCCCTCCAGCGCGCCGACCCGCTCGGCAACGCGCGCCACATCCTCGCGGAGCGGCGTCAGATCGACCGGTTCGGGCGCCGTCCGCTGCTCCACCGCCGCCAGGCGGTCGGAGAGGTCGGAGAGGGCGCCCGGCGCCGGCGCGAGCCCGGGGGGTGCGGGGGGTGCGGGCGGCCCGCGCTTTTCGAGGGCGGCGACGCGGGCATCGAGGACGTCCAGCCGCGCGGCGACCGGGCCGAGATCGACAGGCGTGGGTATCTCGCGCCGCTCCACGGCGTCGAGGATCTCGGACAGGGCCGCGAGCTGCTGCTTCAAGGGATCGAGATCCAAGGCCGGATGCGGGGCGCGCCGTTCCAGCTCGGCGACGCGCTCGACGAGCTTGCCGACCTGCTGGTTCAGCGGCGCAATGATGGCGATGCCGCCAATGGCAAGCAGCAGGATAAGCGCCAGTCCGCCCTGTATGATCAGCTTCAGCAACGCGTTAGCGCCTGTTTCAGATAAAATGGCTCAGTTCGATGCGTCAACGAATCCACCCGGAACGCAGCGCCGAGCGCCAAAGGTTACCGCCTGCCGGCGCGGCGCGACACGCACCTTAAGTCCTAGCCTATTCGTGGAAAATGGCGGCGTCAGCCTCGCGTTCCAATGGGGCGGGCTAGCACCGGCGTTGCGGCGGTGCTCTGCGACCCACGTTATGCGTGATCGAGAGACTTGCACTACTTTGGCGGATTTAAGGGAACCGCCTGAATCTTCGTTGATTCCGGAACTGACTGCCGCGTTCGAGCGTTATCGCGACGGGTCGATGGGTCATCTCGCCTGAGCCGGATCTTACAGGCTGCCGAGGGAGTCCGTCTTATTGTTCGCAAGCCTTCGTTTCTCCGCCAAGATAGAGAACATTAACATGGGCAACCTGTTCACCCCGCAGAACTCCGCCCTCCTGCTGATCGATCATCAGGTCGGTACGATGCAGCTAATCAAGAACATCGACGTCGAGCCAGGAGGATCGGATGCAGGGTCCGCTGCTTCCGGAACTGGGACTTGCGCAGGACTGGAGCACGCCCGAGGGGCAACAACTGATCCAGCTGATGTTTAGCGAGGTGCTGCCGCCGATCGCCTCCTGATTGGAACGCACGACGGCTCTAACCCGACGCACGACGTGCGTCCTGCGACCGCACTCGTTCAGATGATCGAGCACGGAAGAAATTCGCAATGAAGGGACGTACGCGTGCGGCCGTCGTGGCCGGAGCGGGACCGGGCAATGGCGCTGCTCTCGCCCGGCGCTTCGCGGCCGGCGGTTACGCCGTTGCCTTGCTCGCGCGAGATGCCGCGAAGATTGCCAACCTCGCCCGCGAAGTGGCGGAGTACACTTCGCTATTCCGCGCTACAGCCGTCGGGGGGACAAACGATGAGCGAACGAATACGCGCCGTATGCACGTCCACCGAAGGTCTCCATCGCGGGATGAAGGATGTCGCCGATGCGATCGGCACGCTGCTGGTCGATGCGTTTCATTTTCTGGCGCTGTTTGCGATCGGGGCGACGACTGTGTGGTCGGCCGTCACCGCCTTCGTCGGAATGACGGCGAAAGGCCACGCCGGCCTCGAAGACATCCTGCTGCTGTTCATCTATCTCGAAATCGGCGCCATGGTGGGCATCTACTTCAAGACCGCACGGCTGCCGGTGCGCTACCTCATCTATATCGCCATTACCGCGCTCAGCCGGGTGCTCATCGAGATCGTGGGGGCAGAGCATCGCACCGGCACGGACCTTCTGGTCATTGCCGGCGCCATCCTGATGCTGTCACTCGCCGTACTGGTGCTGCGGTTCGGTTCGCACCGGTACCCGTCCGAAGCGCCAGCGGCCGATCTTCAGCCGGCAGAGACCGCCGCCGAGCCTGCGGCCGAGCGATGACCCCGCCGCGGAAGAATGCCGCTATTTCTTGCCGCTCTCGTCGAACACGCAAACGGGCTGATGACTTGGCATCCGCTCACGCCACGCATGCACCGAGCACTGGCCGCTCACAATCGTTCGCCGGGCAATTGGCTGGCTTGCTTCACCCAAGCGACGAACTGAGCTTCGTCGAGTTGGTCCTCGTAGATGTCGAGGTAGCGCACTTCCTTGTGCTTGGACGCGCCGGGCGGGACAGGACGCAGCGACGCGCCGCGGAAAAAAGTCACCTTCACGTACTTCGTGAAGCAATGAAAGCTGAGGAACCAGACCCGGTCCTCGACGCCATAGAAGGGCGAGTTCCATTTGACCGCCTTGCGCACGCCGGGGACGGTGCGCGCGATGAGCGCGTCGAGGCGGCGCCCGACGTCACGCTTCCAGCCCGGCATGGCCGCGATGTAGGCCTGCACGGGAGCGTCGCCGTCGGCCTTCGCGATCTGAGGGTTACCGCCGGCGAGGAGGGTCGGCTTCGCAGCGACCCGCTCGGCGGCAGCCTTCTTTGCGACCTTCACCGACTTCTCGGATATCTTGGCCCTCATGTTCACTCCTATCCAGCGGTACGTCGCCCGCTGCGCCAATTGGTGGCATACGAACCTCAGTCTATCCGCTCCAGGACCTCCTCCAGGGCATCCAGGAACCGCGGCCACCCGCCCTTGGCGCCCTGGTAGGCCTGCTGCTGATCCGGCCGGAAGCCCGACTGCTCCATGCGCAGGTGGGTCCCCGTGCTCGTAGGGGTGAGAGTCCAAGTGACGACACTCTCCAGGCCATAGGCGCCCCACGTGTACGACAACGTTTTGGTCGGCTCGACGGCCAGGACCCGACAGTCGACGGCGCCCCAGTCTGCGCGGAGATTGAAACGGTGGTCCACGACAGGCTTGAAGTCGTTCTTCATGAGCCACTCCTCGATCAGGTGTGGTTGCGTGAGCGCGCGCCAAATCTTTTCCGGCGGAAAAGGTATCTCCCGCTCGACAATGACGGAAAGCGTTTCGGCCGCGGGTTTGCTCATTGGTCCATCCTTTTGAGTAGATCTTCGAGGTGGTCGAACCGGCTTTGCCAGAAGCCGGCCATTTGGCTTGTCCAGTCGATCAGCGGGGCCAAGGCGCCGAGTTGCGCGCTATAGTGCGTCTGGCGACCTTCGTGGCGGTCGCGCACAAGCCCGGCCTGCTTCAGGATCCCAAGATGCTTTGAGACGGCCGGTTGCGAGATCCCGGCCCGAGCCGTCAGAGCCCCGACCGTCTTCTCTCCTTCGCGGCACAGTCGTTCGAAGAGAGCCCGCCGAGTCGGATCGGCGAGCGTTCTGAAGAGCATATCGTGAGCGTTCGGCATTTGGGATCGATAACCTATTGGCTATTGATTGACGTATAACCGCCGAGATATGTATGTGTCAAGCGGAAGCAACGTCCGGGAGTCCGGCGGATTGCTAAGCCGGCTCACTGTTTCGTGAACGCCGCCGCCCCTGAATAGGCATCCTTGAATTTACTATACCCCGTTGGTTATGCATTATCGTTATCGAACGTGGTCGCGACGACGTGGTGATGCGCTTCATGTTGCTGCTATCCGCCGATGCCTGCGCTATGCAACTTTGTAAACAGCCCCAGGAGGCGCCGATGAGCTGGCAACCCGCGAAAGAGGCCGACTGTTCGGTTCCGGACGACTGCCCGGCCGTGGAAACCGTGATCGTCCCGAAATCGCGGGATATCGGCGGCTTTGCCGTGCGCCGCGCGCTCCCCTCCTCGCGGCGGCGCATGATCGGTCCCTTCATCTTCCTGGATCAGATGGGTCCCGCCTCCCTGCCGAAAGGCAAGGGCCTCGACGTCCGGCCGCACCCGCATATCGGGCTCTCGACCATGACCTGGCTGGTCGACGGCGAGATCATGCACCGCGACAGCATCGGCTCCGTGCAGGCGATCCGCCCCGGCGAGGTCAACTGGATGACCGCCGGGTCGGGCATCGCCCATTCCGAGCGGACGCCGGACGCGCTGCGCCCGGACGGGCCGCGCCTGTTCGGCGTGCAGACCTGGCTCGCCCTGCCGAAGAAGCACGAGGAGACCGCACCCCGTTTCGAGCACCACAAGGCGGAAGCGCTGCCGCGGATCGAAGGCGACGGCGTCTACGCGACCCTGGTCGCCGGAACGGGCTGGGGCAAGCGGTCGCCGGTCGGCGTGTTCTCGGAGACGGTTTTCGCCGACGTGCGGCTTTCGGGCGGCGCCACCCTCACCGTCCCGGCGGAACACGAGGAGCGCGGCCTGTACATCCTGACCGGCGGCGTCGACATCGCGGGCGAAGCCTTCGAGGCCGGCACGCTTCTCGCGCTGCGCCCCGGCGATCCGGTCGACGTGCGGGCGCGCGGCCGGACGCATCTGATCGCGCTGGGCGGCGAGACCGCGGACGGGCCGCGCCACATCTGGTGGAACTTCGTCTCCAGCTCCGCCGAGCGCATCGAGCAGGCGAAGGCCGACTGGAAGGCCGGCCGCTTCGCCAAGGTCACGGGCGACGACGAGTTCATTCCCCTGCCCGAGGGGTGAGAAGAGCCTGCCCGCTACAAGAGCTTCGGCGACCGCCGAGCCGCGCCGCCAGCGTTTCCCTCTCCGCCCCGTGGCTACGAGATTCACACATCCGTTAGAACTTGGCCGTACCTAGCATGTGAGCCGCAAGCGATTGTCATCCAACTCTTTTCCCTCCCCCCTTGCGGGGGAGGGCCAGGGTGGGGGGTGGGCGCACGCCAGACATTCGGGCGCCCCAAACGCGGCTTACCCCCCACCTAAATCCTCCCCCGCAAGGGGGGAGGACTTTGCAGTTTGCTGACTAGCCTCGCTTTTTCCGATCAAGAGCTGAGCGAGGACATGTGTGAATGCCGTAGCCGCCACTCCGGCGGAGAGGGTACGAACCGGGCCTACGCGGGCACCGACATGCTTTCGAGGAAACGGGCGTATATTTCCGGCTTCATGAAGGCGAGATATTCCTTCTGCATCTCCGGCGTCAGGACCTCGACGAGGAAAGTGTTGTCGATCCAGAACTCGATCACCCGGAACAGGTCTTCGCCGCGCCAGCAGGTCCGCGCCTGCCAACCGTATTCCTTGGCGAGCGCGTGCACCTCCTTCTCGGCAAGCTTGGTGCTGATGGCGAGATGCGTTTCGCTGCCGGCCCGCCGCATCCGCTCGGCCTCGACCTCGTCCTGTCCCGGGACCATGACGAGGCCGGCGGGAAGAAACTCGATCGCGGTGCCGAATTTATCGCCTTCCATCGCGATATAGGAACCCTCGAAGACCGGGAACGGGAAGGCCCGGCCGCCCCAGAGGCGGGCCACCGCCTCCGCCGCGCGCGCGGGATCGTGGGAGGGAAAGGATGCGTGAAACAGCATGGCCGTGCTCCTCGAAATGTAAAGCCGGCGCGATACTGGGCGCGATACGTTTCCATTGCATGTCGCCGCCGTCGCGACCGTGTTTCAATTGTTTCTGCGATTAGCCCGCCTCGGAAATAGCCGCTATCCTGATCCGAGCAGGAGGAGGCCGCCATGAACATCCAGACACGACCGACCGACGCCATCGTCGAAACCGCGAGCGGCAAGCTGCGCGGCGCCGCCAGGGGCGGCGTCTACAGCTTCAAGGGCATCCGCTACGGCGCGTCGACCGCGGGGGCGCGGCGCTTCCTGCCGCCCGCGCCGCCGGAAGCCTGGTCCGGCATCCGCGACGCCTTCGAATACGGCCCGCGCGCGCCGCAGCAGGACGGCGCGATCCGCCCTGCCAACGCGTGGATTCGCGACCGGAACCCGATAGGCGAAGACTGCCTCGTCCTCAACGTCTTCACGCCGGGGCTCGGCGACGGCGGCAAGCGGCCGGTGATGGTCTATTTCCACGGCGGCGGATACGGGCGCGGCTCCGGCGGCTGCACAGGGCTCGACGGCAGCAACCTCGCCCGCATCGGCGACGTGGTCGTGGTGACGCTGAACCACCGCCTCAACGCCTTCGGCTTCGCCTACCTCGCGGGGATCGGCGGCGAGCGCTTCGCGGAGGCGGCCAATGCCGGCGTGCTCGACCTAGTCGCCGCGCTCCGCTGGGTGCGGGACCATGCCGCGGCCTTCGGCGGCGACGCCGGCAACGTCACCATCTTCGGGCAGTCGGGCGGCGGGTCGAAGGTCGCCGTCTGCATGACGATGCCCGAAGCGAAGGGCCTGTTTCACAAGGCGATCATGCAGAGCTCGTCCTCGCATCTCCGCCTCGCCACGGAGGAGAACGCGGTACGCACGGCGCACCGCCTGCTCGCCGAGCTGGGGATCGACAAGGCGCAGGCGGCAAAACTGCAGGACGTGCCGGTGGAGAAGCTCTGCGCCGCCTACGGCGCGACCGTCGCCGCGTTCAACGCCAACGACAGCTTCCGCCCCGTCGTCGACGGCCACAGCGTGCCGAACCATCCCTTCGACCTTGGCGCGCCGAACCTGGCCGCCGACATCCCGCTGCTGATCGGCACCTGCGAGACGGAGAAGTCCTTCTACGACATCGTCCTCGACCCGAAGGACCTGCCGATGTCCGAGGACAAGCTGCTGAAGGCGGTCGCCCGCTTCGTCGGCATCGGCGAGGATGCGGCCCGCGACCTGATCGCCGGCTACCGCGAGGACCGGCCCGGCATATCGGGACGCGACCTCTACAACGTCGTTACCAGCGACCACATGTACCGGCGGAACGCGATCGAGGCGGCGGAGCTGAAGATGCGGCAGGGCGGCGCGCCCGCATGGCTCTACGAGTTCACCTGGAAGACGCCGGCGCTGGGCGGCATGCTGAAGACGCCGCACACGCTCTGCCTGCCCTTCGTCTTCGGCAACACGGAGATCGCGAAAGAGTTCACCGGCGCCGGTGCGGAACAGGACGCGATGACGAAAGCCGTCATGGGCGCCTGGATCGCGTTTGCGCGGACCGGCAACCCGAATCATTCGGGCCTGCCGAAATGGACGCCCTACGACACGGCGAAGCGCCCGACGATGGTCTTCGACGACGCGTGCCGCCTCGCGCACGACCCGAAGCCGGAAGACCGGGCCCGCATCAACGCCTGCCCGCGGTTCATCTCCGACATGCAGTTCCCGATGCCCGATTAGACCGACGCTCATGAAGGGCGGTTGGGTCTACATTATGACGAACAGGCCGCACGGCACGCTCTACGTGGGCGTCACCTCCGATCTCGCGCGCCGGGCTTGGGAACACCGGGACGGCGTGGCCGAGGGCTTCACCAAGCGGTATGGCCTCAAGCAGCTCGTCTACGCGGAGCGTCACGATGAAATCCAATGGGCGATTCAGCGGGAAAAGAGGATCAAGCGCTGGCCGCGCGCCTGGAAGATCGATCTGATCCGGAAAATGAACCCGACTTGGGCGGATTTATACGAGACGCTGCTGCAATAGGGATCGTCATTCGCCGGCTCGACCGGCGAATCCATGGCAGCGCCGCTTGGACAACCCGGTCGAGCCGGGTTGTGACGGTTCTTTTTTGGGCGTTAGAGCCAGTCTAAAGAAAATCGTCATTCGCCGGCTTGTGACGGTTCTTTTTTGAGCGTCAGAGCCAGTAAAAGAAAATCGTCATTCGCCGGCTCGACCGGCGAATCCATGGCAATGCCGCGTGGACAACCCGGTCGAGCCGGGTTGTGACGTGGGGTAATTTGACCGGCAGCCCGTGCTTCGCTGTAAGGTGGCGATTCCTTCGGCGGCCGAGGCAAGTTCAGGGTGCGAAATCTCATTCCGGTGTCGTCGCTGGCGCCGTTCCGGGTCCGGAGCTATCGCTTTCAGTGGCCCTCCGATCTCTTCACCTCCTGGGCGTTCGAGATGGAGACGCTCATCCTCGGCTGGTATGTGCTGGTGCATACCGATTCCGTGCTGCTGCTCGCGGTGTTCGGCTCGCTGCAGTTCATCGGCACGCTGTTCTCGCCGATGCTCGGCGTCGTCGCCGACAAGATGCCGCGCCGCACCGTGCTCTGCACGATGCGGGGCATCTTCACCGCGATCTCGTCCGTGCTGATGCTGCTCGCGCTGGCGGACCTGATGAACCCGGTCTACGTCTTCGTGCTGTCGGCGCTGGCCGGCATCGTGCGGCCGTCCGACCTGGTGGTGCGCAACGCGCTGATCGCCGACACGATCCCGGCCCGATACCTGACCAACGCGATGGGCCTGTCGCGCGCGACCGCGGATTCGGCGCGCATCGCCGGGGCGATCGCCGGCGCCGGGCTGTTCTCGCTGCTCGGGCTCGGGCCGGCCCTCGTGGTCGTCACCGCCTTCTACGCCATCAGCTTCCTGCTGAGCCTCGGCGTATACAAGGGCCGGCCGGGCGAAGGCCTGCCCGGCGTCGTCGCGCTGGCCGCGGCGCCGCGCTCCTTCTGGTACGACCTGAAGGAAGGCATCGCCTATGTCTGCAAGGCGCCGCAGATCCTCGCGCTGATGCTGCTCGCCTTCCTGATCAACCTGACCGCCTTCCCGGTCTCGCACGGCCTGCTGCCCTATGTCGCGCGCGAGATCTACCACCTGGATTCGAACGGGCTGGCGCAGCTCGTCGCCGGCTTCGCCACGGGCGCGCTGATCGCCTCCATCGTCATGGCGCTGACCGGCGGCACGCGCTATTCCGCGCGCACGGCCTTCCTGCAATCGCTGATCTGGTACGTGCTGCTGCTGCTGTTCAGCCAGATCGAGATCCGCGAGGCGGGCATCGCCGTGCTGGTGCTGATCGGCATGGCGCAGGGCTTCGGCATGCTGGCGATTTTCATCGCGCTGCTCACCCATTCCGCGCCCGGCTTCCGCGCCCGGGTGATGGGGGTGCGCTCGCTCGCGATCTACGGCCTGCCGATCGGCCTGGTCGCCGCGGGCGTGCTGATCGAGCGTATCGGCTATCCGGCAACCGTGCTGCTCTACGCCGGCATCGGCATCTTCTTCACCGTCGCGATCGCGGTGGTGTGGCGGAAGGCGGTGTGGGATTGAGCGCCGCTACTGCAGCGGCACCGCCGTGGTATTGCCGGCGGCGATGGCTGCCTCCGCGTCCTTCGCCAGTCCCTCGATTCGGTACTTCACCAGATACTGGCCTTCCGGCAGCGGGATCGCCCCCTCGCCGCCCCGGCCGCGGGCGACGATGCCGCCCTTCGCATCGACGACCTCGAACGGCGTGCGCATGGCGCGCAGCAACGCCTCCGCCAGCGCCGCCCGGTCGGGCGCGTGGAAATAGGCGCCCGCGCCGATGCCGGCCCAGGATTCGAGCAGATAGCGGCGCTCCGCGTCCTCGACCCCGTAGCCGATGATGGCGAAGGGCGTGTCGACGCCCTGCTCCGCCAGGAAGCGAAGCGCGGCGGCCGGGTTGTCGCCGCAACCTTCTTCGCCGTCGGTGACGAGCAGGACGATGCGCTCGCCCCGCTTCTCCGCGAGGTCCTCCGCGACCTTGCGGAGCGACGCGGCGATGGCGGCCTTGCCGCTCCCGCCCGCCTCCAGCGCGCCGAGCTTCGCACTGGCGGCCTGCGGATTCACCGGCGCGATCGGAATCGCGAGGTCGCTGCGGCAGCTTTCAGGGCCGCCATGGCCGAAGACGCGAAGCGCCAGGTTCGCCTCTCGCGGCAACGCGTGCTCGACCAGCTTCTGTAGCGTTTCCTTGACGGCGGCGACGTCGCTCGGGCCGCCGGAAAGGTCGAGCAGGATCTCGACGGCGGTGCCGGTGCCGAAGCGGCGATAGCCTGCGTCGCCGACCACCAGCGTGCCTGGATTTTCCGCCGGCGGGCGGATGCGCATGGGCTTCTCCGCCAGCACCTTGCCGCCGCGCATGACGTAGCGAAGCGTGTAGTCGCCGCCTTCGCGCGGCGCCCAGATGGCAATCGGATTGCCGCGCGTCGCGAAGGTATGCGCGACGGGCCGGTCGCTGCCCTGCTTAACCAGCTCGACGCGGTCGGCCTGGTTGCCCGGCCCCTCCCACACGACGGCGAAATCGAGCCCGCCCTGCACCGCGTCGGGGGCATAGAGCGTCGCCGACGGCGGCTGCACGTCCAACTGCAGCACTGCCAGCTCGGTGCCGCCGGTGACGTAGACCGCCTCGTAACTACCCGGCTCGGCCGGGGCGCGCAGCAGCACAGCGTCTCCGAAGCTGCGCGCGACGTCGGCATGAGCGAGGTCGCCGAACAGCGGGCCGCCCGGCTTGCGGAGGCCGATGCGGTCGCCCGCATTCTCCGGGCCGCTCCAGATAATCCGGAAATCGCTCTCGGTCATCACCGGCCCCTGGACGTCGAGCGTGGCTTCCGCCGCGTAAGCCTTCAGCGGCGCGGAGGCGAGCACGGTCGAGCCCGACAGATAGACCACCGTGTAGCGGCCCTCATGCTGCGGCGCGGTCATGGACAGCTTGTCGCTCTGCTTCCCGCGGAGCGGAACCTTGGCGGAGAAGTTGATCGGCGAGCCCTTCGCGTCGCCGAGCGTGAGCACGTCGCCCGGGTTCGCCGGGCCCTCGACCGTCACCTCGAAGCGGTCGCGGATGCGGACGAGCTTCGGCGCCGACACCGAGGCGGACGCGCCCGTGACCTCGAGCGGCACGCTCGCCAGCGGCTTGACGCCGGTGAAGTAGGCGACCTTGTAGCGGCCCGGCTTTTCCGGCGCGATCATCTCGAGCGTGCCCTTCTGCTTGCCATTCGGATAGGCGCGCTGCGCGTAAAGGATCGGCGTGCCGTCGAGTTTGACGAAGGTGACGTGGTCGCCGGGATTGGCGGGCCCTTCGTACTCGACCGCGATCTGCTCGCGGAGCACGGCCTTCGCCGGCGCGCGGAGCGACGCGCTCGCGCCCGTCACCGTGATCGGCCGCGTGGCGATCGGCTTGCTCCCGCGGATGATCACCACCGTGTAGTCGCCTGGATCGACCGGCGCGGCGATCTCGACCGAGGGTGAGTCCGTGGTCGGGTAGGCGCGCGGCGCCTGGGCGATCGGCTCGCCGGCGGCGGTGCCGATCGTCACCTCGTCGCCCTTCTCCAGCCCGCTTTCGAACCCGACCGCGAAATTGGCCCCGGCCTCGACGCTCTTCGGGATGGAGATCTGCGGCTCCTCCGCCGCCACGGGCGATACGGCGAGCGCGATAATGAAGGCAAGGCCGATGATTCGTCCCATCATGTCGCGAATGCGCTCCGTTTGATTTTTCCAGCCGCTATCGCCGCGCGCCGTTGCCCGTTTACTAGCGACAAACGGACCTGCCCACAACCCGTTCCATCCGCGAATTATTGCCACGGGTTGTGGCGGGGCCGCGGCGATGGCATGCTCCCGCGCGGAAGGAGATGCGCGATGGCCGAGCCGATCACGCTGCAAGTCTTCACCGACTACGTCTGACCGTGGTGTTATCTCAGTACCGGGCGTATTGAAAAGCTGAAGCGGAATTTCAGGGTCACGGTCGAGCTGGTGCATTTCCCGCTGCACCCCGAGACCCCGATGGAGGGGCGGACGCTCGCCGACCTGTTCGCCGGGCGCGCCGACTACGACATCGACGCCAGCTACCGCCGCATGAAGGCCCTGATGGACGCCGAGGGCCTGCCCTACAGCAAGCGCACCCACACCTACAACAGCCGCCTGGCGCAGGAGATCGGCAAGTGGGCCGACACCGCGCATCTGGATAAAGGCGACGCCGTGCACGACGGCTTCTACCGGGCGTATTTCGTGGACGGCCGCAACATCGCCGACGAGGCGGTGATCCTGGACGTAGTGACGGCGGCCGGATTGCCGGCGGACGAAGCGCGCGCGGTGCTGGCGCAGCGCAGCTTCAAGGACGCCATCGACGCCGACTGGACCATGTCGCACGAGTACGGCGTGACGGGGGTGCCGACCTTCGTCGCCAACGGCCACGGCGTGGTGGGGGCGCAGCCGTACGAGACGCTGGAGCGGTTCATGGAGCAGGTGGGGGCGGCGAAGGCGGAGTAGCGGCAGCCTCTCTCACCCATCTCAACAGTCGTCATTCGCCGATTTAATCCACTGCTGTCCGGTTGAAACGGTCGCGGTGCTCGGGAAATGGCTGTTGTCCTGGCATTCCGAGCCGAATGCCAGGAACGGGACTAGAACCTCGTTGTGTGGTTGCGAACCCATGCATGGATGCCGCGGACAAGCCGCGGCATGACGGTGAATATATAAATCTAAACATAAATCGTCACTCGCGAACTTGTTCCGCGAGTCCATGTGCGCCGATCCAGCGACCCGCTGAACGCTCAACCGGACAGCAGTGGGTCGAGCCGGGTTGTGACGCTTTAGAGGAAGGTAGACCGGCGCCCACACGGCTTGACAGCACGCGGAATATCCTCTGCGATCGTATGCGGGAGAACCATTAGGAAACGAAGGCTCGGCATTCGAATGGGGAGGAAACACGCATGACGCTCGCTCGCTTCGGACGGCAATCGGTATTCTTTGCGGCGCTGGCGGTCGCGTTCGGGATGGCGACCGCCGCAACGGCTGACGCGCCCGCGGTCAAGCCCTCCGCGGCCGGCGCGCCCAAACGCGTCCTCTTCGTCGGCAACAGCTATCTCTACTATGGCGACAGCCTGCACAACCACGTGCGGCGCATGGCCGTCGCCGCGGACGCCGAGCACGAAAAGCAATACCGCTACAAATCGGCCACCATCAGCGGCTCCGCGCTCTCGCACCACAACATCAAGGGCTATCTCGAGCCCGGCAAGCTCGGGATCAAGGAGCCGTTCGAGATGGTCGTCCTGCAGGGCGGCAGCGGCGCCGTCAGCTCGGGGAAGCGCCGTGCGTCTTTCGCGGCGAAGGTCGTCGAGTTCGACAAGGAGATCAAGCAGCATGGCGCGCGGACCGCGCTCTACATGACGCATGCCTACGTTAAGCCGCACAAGAAGGCCGATCCGAACATGATCCGCGATATCGAGAAGCTCTACGTCGAGGCCGGCAACAAAGCCGGCGCGCTGGTGATTCCCGTCGGCCTCGCCTTCGAGGAGGCATACAAGCAGCGGCCGGACATGAAGCTGCACAAGCAGTTCGACGGGTCGCACCCCGATCTGATCGGGACATATCTCGCCGCCTGCGTGGTCTATGCGAGCCTGTATAACGCCTCGCCGGTCGGCAACCCGTACGACTATTACGGCAAGATCGACAAGGACACGGCGGCCTTCCTGCAGAAGGTCGCGGACAAGACGGTTCGGACGTTCTACGGGCAGCCGCTGGCTGAGGCGGTGTCGGCGAAATGATACGGTGCCTGCCCCTTCCGGCATCGTGCCATGGACAACCCGGTCAAGCCGGGTTGTGACGATTTTGTTTTGCGTCAAATACTTACCCGTCATGCCGCTCCCCGGACATGATCCGGGGATCAGTCCGCGGCATCCATGGCCGGAGCGGCGCGGCCGACGGTCGTGTCTTACAGGCTACGGAGCGCCACCCCACGCCCGCGCCATGATCGCCCGCGCGTCCACCCCCGCCCCCAGCGTCCCCAGCGTCCTTCCCCCCGTCCCCGTCAGGCGTGACGCGCAGAACGCGTCCGCCACCGGCGGCGGGGCGAACTGCACGAGCAGCGAGGCCTGCCAGGCGAGCGCCAGGCGCTCGACGATGGTGCGGGCCTGGCTTTCCTCCGCGGCCCAGGATTTCAGCGCCTGCTCGATCCGGCCTACATAGGTGTCCAGGCGCTTGTCGGCGCCGGCGGACCGCTTCAGCTCGCCTACAAAGGCAGCCAGCGCGTCGGGCGCGCGGGCGGCGGTCCGTAAAATGTCGAGGCAGATGACGTTGCCCGTCCCCTCCCAGATGCCGTTGACCGGCGCCTCGCGGTAGAGGCGCGGCATCGGCCCGTCCTCGACATAGCCGTTGCCGCCGAGGCATTCCATCGCCTCCGCCACCACCGTGGGCGCGCGCTTGCAGATCCAGAACTTCGCGATCGCGGTGGCGAGGCGGACCATCGGCTCGGCGGCGGGGTCTTCCGCCGCGTCGTCGAAGCCGCGGGCGAGGCGCATGACCATGGCCGTCGCGGCCTCGGTCTCGAGCGCGAGGTCGGCGAGCACGTTCCGCATCAGGGGCTGGTCGGCGAGCGCCGCGCCGAAGGCCGCGCGGTGGCGCGCGTGGTGCAGCGCCTGCACCGCGGCGGCGCGCATGATCGCGGCCGCGCTGACCGCGGCGTCGAGGCGGGTGTGGTGCACCATGGCGATGATGGTGCGGACGCCGTCCCCCTCCGGCCCGACACGGCGCGCCCAGGTCTCGTCGTACTCGACCTCGGCCGACGCGTTCGAGCGGTTGCCGAGCTTGTCCTTGAGGCGCTGCAGGAAGAAGCGGTTCTGCGTGCCGTCCGGGCGGAAGCGCGGCACGAGGAAGCAGGTCAGGCCGGCCGGGGCCTGCGCCAGCGTCAGGAAGGCGTCCGACATCGGGGCGGAGCAGAACCACTTGTGCCCGGTCAGGAGGAAGACGCCCTCGCCCTCACCGGCCGCCGGCGCGGCGCGGGTCGTGTTGGCGCGCACGTCAGAGCCGCCCTGCTTCTCGGTCATCGCCATGCCGAAAATCGCGCCGGCCTTGCCCTCCGCCGGGACGAAGCGCGGGTCGTATTCGGTCGAGAGGATGCGGGGCGTCCATTCGGCCGCGAGCGCGGGCTCGGCGGCGAGCGCCGGGACGGCGGCGAAGGTCATCGCCATCGGGCAGCAGACGCCGTTCTCGCCCTGGTTCATCAGGAAGGCGAGCGCCGCCTTCACGGCATGCGCGCCGGCGGCCGGTGTCGTCCGGCCGCCGTCTTCGGAAGACCGGCGCGCGACACGCGCGCCGGGCCGCCGCTCGCGCCAGGGCAGCGCGTGCACGGCATGCCCGACCGCGAGCGCCATCAGGCTGTGCCAGGCGGGATGGTAGTCGACCCGGTCGATGCGGTGGCCGAAGCGGTCGTGGGTGCGGAGCTCGGGCGCGTGGCGGTTGGCGAGCCGCGCCCATTCCTGGATTTCCGCGCTGCCTACCCGCGCGCCGAGGGCCGTCGCGCGATCGACGCCCCAGCCGCCGCCCTCCCGCTCCAGCGCCTCGACGAGCGCCCGGTCGGTCTCGAAGACGTTGTAATCCGCCAGCGGCGGAGGCTGGTTCGTAACCTCATGCGTGCCGGAAGACGCCATGCGGCCCTCCTCGCCTTGCGGGACGAGGCTAGCAGAATAAGGGAACGACCGCCCCTGTCGGAAGTGCCCGAAGCGTGATGAACACCGCGCCGTGGATTCCCCGGTCAAGCCGGGGAATGACGATTTTTATTATAAATCATATATTTACGTCATTCCCCGGCTTGACCGGGGAATCCATGCGACGGGAATTTCTCCGAAGGGCCGACTGCCCCCCCCCAACCCCTTTCCCCCTTAACCAAATTGCAATGCTGCGGGCGGTAGGGTGGGGTGCCGCAATTCCGGAAATCCGCCCGGGAGCGGCCCTCGAGGGGGCAGGACGCCAGGATGACGGCACCACGCATCGGCCTTGCACTGGGCGGCGGCATCGCGCGCGGCTGGGCGCATATCGGCGTGCTGCGCCGGCTCGACGAGATCGGGCTGGTGCCGGACCTGATCTGCGGCACCTCGATGGGCGCGCTGGTCGGCGCCTTCTACCTCGCGGGCAAGCTCGACGAGCTGGAGCAGTTGATCCGCACGCTGACCCGCTTCCGCATGATGCGGATGCTCGACTTCATGGCGCCGCACAACGGCCTCATCGGCGGCAAGCGCCTGTTCCGCGAGATGGAGAAGCTGGTCGGCGAGCTGCATATCGAGGATTTGCCGAAGCCCTTCGCCGCGGTCGCGGCCGAGCTGGCGACCGGCCACGAGATCTGGCTGACCCGCGGCCACATGCTGGACGCGGTGCGCGCCTCGATCTCGCTGCCCGGCGTGTTCAAGCCGGTCAAGCGCGACGGCCGCTGGATGATCGACGGCGCGCTGGTCAACCCGGTGCCCGTCTCGGTCTGCCGCGCGATGGGCGCGCGCATGGTGATCGCCGTCAACCTGTCCGGCGACACGATGGGCGGCGTGCCCAACATCGAGCGGCGACACCGGAACGGCGAGAACGGCCATGCGTTCTACGACGGCGAAGAGCGGCGGCACGCCGACGGCGCCAACCTGGGCCCGGCGGTGCGCCGGCTGCTCGAAACCGAGCAGGAAGAGCCCAACTTCTTCAGCACCATGTCCTCCAGCTTCACCATCCTGCTCGACCGCATCACGCGCAGCCGGCTCGCCGGCGACCCGCCCGACGTGGCGGTGTCGCCGCGCGTCGGCCATATCGGCCTGTTCGATTTCCACCGCGCGGACGAGGCGATCCAGGAAGGCAGGCGCGCGATCGACCGCATCGTGCCGGTGCTGATCGAGGTCATGGGCGTATTCGGCATGGGAAGCGGCATGGGAAGCGGCATGGGAAGCGGCATGGGAATCGAACCCGAAACGCCGGACCGGGCGGCCCGCAGCGCATGAAAATTCCTCAACCCGCTCGATTGATTACGACGCATTTGAGACAACTTTCCTCGATAGAAAGAAGAATGCCGGGCACAATGGAGCGCCGGTAATCGACCGATGGGGAAGAAATCTTGAGACGCATGGAAATACCCACCTTCGCTTCCATCGCCGCGGCGGTCCGCAAGGCGGTGGCGAAGCTGCTTCCGGGCGGGCCCGCCGAGGCCCCGGCGCCCGCGGAGCCGCTGCGCTATCCGTGGGAAGACTCCTATCCGCCCTCGATCGACTGGCGCGCCGAGATCCCGGTGAAGCCGGTGACCGACATCCTCGACGACGCGGCGGCGGAATTCCCGGACAATCCGTGCATGGAGTTCATGGGCAAGCGCTACGACTACAAGACCGTGGCCAAGCTGGTGAACCGCGCCGCCAAGGGGCTGCAGGACATGGGCATCGGGCCCGGCGACAAGGTCGGCTTGCTGCTGCCCAACTGCCCGTACTACGTGATCTTCTACTATGCGATCCTCCGCGTCGGCGCGACGGTGGTGAACTACAACCCGCTCTACGCGAAGCGCGAGATCGCGCGCCAGATCATCGATTCCAACACGCGCGTCATGGTGACGCTGAACCTGAAGACGCTCTATCCCAAGATCGCCGACCGCCTGCAGGACGGGCCGCTGGAGCGCATCGTCGTCTGCCGCATGGGCGAGATCCTGCCGTTCCCGAGCAGCCTGCTGTTCGCCTTCGCGCGGCGCAAGGAGATCGCGGCGACCCCGCCCGACGAGCGCCACATGGCCTACGAGCGGCTGATCGACAACGACGGCGGCGTGACGCCCGCGGCCATCGATCCCGCAACCGACATCGCCGTGCTGCAATATACCGGCGGCACGACCGGCACGCCCAAGGGCGCGATGCTGACGCACGCCAACCTCTACGCCAACGCCCACCAGGTCGACATGTGGGCGATCGGCGCCAAGCGCGGCGAGGAAAGGTTCCTCGGCGTCCTGCCGCTGTTCCACGTCTTCGGCATGACCGGCGTGATGAACACCTGCCTGCTCTACGCGTCCGAGCTTATCCTGCTGCCGCGCTTCCACACGGCCGATGTGCTGGAGGTCATCCACGACCAGAAGCCGACCGTCTTCTGCGGCGTGCCCACCATGTTCTCGGCGATCAACGCGCATGCGGAGCTGGAGAAGTTCGACCTTTCCAGCCTCGAGCTCTGCATCTCGGGCGGCGCGCCGCTGCCGCTGCAGATCAAGGACAAGTTCGAGGCGCTGACCGGCTGCACCCTGGTCGAAGGCTACGGCCTGACGGAATCCAGCCCGGTGTGCACGGTCAATCCCTTCGGCGCGGGCAACCGCTCGGGCTCGGTCGGCCTGCCGCTGCCGGGCACGCTGATCGAGATCACCGACCGCAAGGACCCCGACAAGCTGCTCGGGCACGGCGAGCACGGCGAGATCTGCATCTCGGGACCGCAGGTGATGGCGGGCTACCTCAACAAGGCGGCGGAGACGGCGGAAACGCTCCGCGGCGGGCGGCTCCACACCGGCGACGTCGGCTACATCGACGCCGAGGGCTACCTTTTCATCATCGACCGCATCAAGGACCTGATCCTGAGCGGCGGCTTCAACGTCTACCCGCGCATGGTCGAGGAAGCGATCTATCTGCATCCCGCGGTCGACGAGGCGGTGGTCTGCGGCGCGCCGCACAACCACCGCGGCGAGATCGTCAAGGCCTATGTCAAGCTGAAGCCCGGCGCGCTGCTGACCAGCGCCGAGCTGCGCGCCTTTCTCAAGGACAACCTCGCGTCCTTCGAGATGCCGTCGAAGATCGAGTTCCGCGCCGACCTGCCGAAGACGCTGATCGGCAAGCCGTCGCGCCGCGCGCTGATCGCCGAGGAAGAGAGACGCGCCGCCGGCTACGGCCGCCCGGCGCCGGACGATTTGGAGGACGCGGTCGCGACCTGAGCAGGGACCGCAGCAGGAGTGTCGCAGGATGAGTGGATTGGTTGTCGGTCTCCGCAGGCGTCTCGTCAGCGCGCCGTTGCTCGGCTGGTACCGCAAGGTGCTGCCGGCGATGTCGAGCACGGAGCGCGAAGCCATCGAGGCGGGCACCGTCTGGTGGGACGGCGACCTGTTCTCCGGCCGGCCGGACTGGGAAAAGCTGCGCCGGCTCGCGCGCCCGGCGCTGAGCGCCGCCGAGCAGGCCTTCCTCGACGGGCCGGTGGACGAGCTCTGCCGCATGCTCGACGAATGGAAGATCACCGAGAACGGCGACATGCCGCGCGAGGTCTGGCGCTTCATCAAGGACAAGGGCTTCTTCGGGATGATCATCCCGAAGGAGCACGGCGGGCTCGGCTTTTCCGCGCTGGCGCATTCCAGCGTCGTCATGAAGATCTCGAGCCGCAGCCTGACCGCCGCGGTCACCGTGATGGTGCCGAACTCGCTCGGGCCCGCCGAGCTGCTGCTGCATTACGGCACCGCGGAGCAGAAGGCGCATTACCTGCCCCGCCTCGCGCGCGGCGAGGAAATTCCCTGCTTCGCGCTGACCGGCCCCTATGCCGGATCGGACGCGGCGTCGCTGCCCGACCGCGGCGTCGTCTGCTACGGCGAAGTCGACGGCAAGCGCACGCTCGGCATGAAGGTGAGCTGGAACAAGCGCTACATCACGCTGGGTCCCGTCGCCACCATCATGGGCCTCGCCTTCCGCCTGACGGACCCGGACCGGCTTCTCGGCGGCGAGCAGGACCTCGGCATCACCTTGGCGCTGGTGCCGACGAAGACGCCCGGCGTCGAGATCGGCCGCCGCCACTTCCCCGCCAACCAGGTCTTCATGAACGGCCCGACCCAGGGCGACGGCGTGTTCATGCCGCTCGACTGGGTGATCGGCGGCCGCGAGCGGGTCGGCCAGGGCTGGCGCATGCTGATGAACTGCCTCGCCGCGGGGCGCTCGATCTCGCTGCCGGCGGCAAGCACCGGCGGCGCCATGCACGCGGCGCGCATGACGGGCGCCTATGCCCGCGTGCGCAAGCAGTTCCGCCTGCCGGTCGGCAAGTTCGAGGGCGTGCAGGAAGCGCTGGCGCGGATCGCCGGCAACACCTACCTGCTCGACGCGGCGCGCAAGATCACCGCCGCTTCGCTCGACATCGGCGAGAAGCCGGCGGTGCTGTCGGCGATCGTCAAGTATCACGCGACCGAACGGCTGCGCGCCACGCTGAACGATGCGATGGACGTGCATGGCGGCCGCGGCATCTGCAACGGCCCGAGCAACTACCTGGCGGGCGCGTACTACGCGGTCCCCGTCAGCATCACGGTCGAGGGCGCGAACATCCTGACCCGCAGCATGATCATCTTCGGCCAGGGCGCGATCCGCTGCCATCCCTTCCTGATGGCTGAGATGGAGGCGGCGCACGATCCCGACCGCAAGCGGGGGCTCGAGAATTTCGACCGCGCGCTGTTCGGCCATCTCGGCCACGACGTCCGCATCGCCGGACGCGCGCTGCTGCACAACCTGACCGGCGGCGAATGGGCGTCCGCGCCGGACGCCGGCATCGCGACCTACTATTACAAGCAGCTCGACCGCGCGAGCGCCTCCTTCGCGCTGACCGCGGAGGCGGCGCTGGCGCTGCTCGGCGGCTCGCTGAAGCGGCGGGAAAGCCTGTCCGCCCGCCTCGGCGACGTGCTGAGCGAGATGTACCTGATGGCCTGCGTCCTGATGCGATTCGAGCATGACGGCCGCCCGGCGGCGGACGAGCCGCTGGTGCACTGGTGCTGCCAGTCGGCGCTGTTCGCGATCCAGCAGCGGCTGGACGAAATCCTGGTGAATTTCCCGTCGCGCCCGGCGGCCTGGGTGCTGCGGCGCTTCGTGTTCCCGTTCGGGGCGCGGCGCAAGGCGCCGGCCGACAAGCTGGCGGCGCGCTGCGCGGCGCTGCTGATGGAGCCGGGCGAGGCGCGCGACCGCCTGACCGGCGGCATTTTCATCTCGCGCGACCCGCACGACGTCACCGGCCGCATGGAGCATGCGCTGGAGCGCGTGCTCGCCGCCGAGCCGGTCGAAAAGAAGCTGCGCGACCGCAAGATCGACGATCCCGACAAGGCCCTCGCCGCGGGCATCATCTCGTCCGCCGAGGCCGCCGTCCTCAAGGAAGCGGCGGACGCGGTCCATGCGGCGATCTCGGTCGACGATTTCGCGCCGGAAGCAATCGGCAAAGGAGTGGAGCAATCGACACGCCAGAAACCGGCCGTCGTCCTGTCTATGTAGTCGACGGCAGCCGAACCCCGTTCCTCAAGGCGCGCGGGCGGCCCGGTCCCTTCTCTCCCGTCGATCTGGCCGTCGCGGCCGGACGGCCGCTGCTGCTGCGCCAGCCCTTCGCGCCGGACGAGATCGACGAGGTCATCCTCGGCTGCGTCGCGCCCGCCGCGGACGAGGTCAACCCGGCGCGCGTCGCGGCGCTGCGGCTCGGCTGCGGCGAGCGCGTGACCGCCTGGACCGTCCAGCGCAACTGCGCGTCGGGCCTGCAGTCGGTCGACACCGCCTACCGCTACATCGCCGACCGCCGCGCCGACCTGATCCTCGCCGGCGGCACGGAGTCGCTCAGCCATTCGCCGATCCTGTTCGGCGACCGCATGGTCGAGTGGCTCGCCGACCTCAACATGGCGCGCGGCGTCCCGGCGAAGCTCCGCGCGGCCGTGAAGTTCCGCCCCGGCTTCCTCGTCCCGGTCATCGGCCTGGCCAAGGGGCTGACCGACCCGGTGGTCAATCTCAACATGGGCCAGACGGCCGAAGTGCTGGCCGACAAGTTCAAGATCGGACGCGAGGAAATGGACGCCTACGCGCTGGAAAGTCACCGCCGCACCGCGCGGGCGCAGGAAGCCGGACACATGCCCGAGGTCGAAGCCGCCTACGACACCCGCGGCAAGCATTACGAGAAGGACGACGGCGTGCGCCCGGACAACAGCATGGAGGCGCTCGGCAAGCTGCGCCCGGTTTTCGAGCGCCCGTTCGGCACCGTCACGCCCGGCAACAGCTCGCAGATAACCGACGGCGCGGCCTGGCTCATCCTCGCCTCCGAGGACGCCGTGAAGCGCCACGGCCTGACGCCGATCGGCCGCGTCGCCGACAGCGCGTGGTCGGCGCTCGACCCGGGGCAGATGGGGCTGGGGCCGGTGCATGCCGTCACCCCGATCCTGCGCCGTCACGGCTTCGCGCTCGGCGACATCGACGCCTGGGAGATCAACGAAGCCTTCGCGGCGCAGGTGCTCGCCTGCCTCGCCGCCTGGGAGGACGACGGCTATTGCCGCGAGCAGCTCGGCCTCGATCGCGCGCTCGGGCCGCTCGACCGCGAGAAGCTCAACGTCGACGGCGGGGCGATCGCCATCGGCCATCCGGTCGGATCGAGCGGCGCGCGCATCGCGCTGCATGTGCTGCACGTCCTGAAACGCAACAACGGCAAGCGGGGCATCGCCACGCTCTGCATCGGCGGCGGTCAGGGCGGCGCGCTTTTGATGGAGGCGGCGTGACATGAGCATGACGGCAGAGCCGCCGGCAAAGGCATCCCCGGTTTCCGTCCCGCGCCATTGGCACGGCCGGCGCGACGGCGACAACATTCACTGGCTGACGCTCGACAAGGCGGGCTCGCGCACGAACACGCTGTCGCAGGACGTGATGGCCGCGTTCGACGCGGTGCTCGGCGAGCTGGAGACAGACCGGCCCGCCGGCCTCGTCATCCGGTCCGGCAAGGCGAACGGCTTCATCGCCGGCGCCGACGTCGGCGAGTTTCGCGGCCTTACCGATGCCGGCGAAGTCGAAAGGCTCGTGCTGCGCGGGCATGCGATCCTCGACCGGCTGGAACGGCTGCCCTACCCCACCGTGGCGCTGATCGACGGCTTCTGCCTCGGCGGCGGCCTGGAGCTGGCGCTCGCCTGCCGCTACCGCGTGGCGGGCGAAGAAGCGCGGCTCGGCTTGCCGGAGGTTCGCCTCGGCATCCATCCCGGCCTCGGCGGGACCGCGCGGCTGACGCGCCTCGTCCCCGCGCCGCAGGCGATGGGGCTGATGCTGACGGGGCGCACGCTGCGCGCCCGCGCGGCGAAGCGCATGGGCATCGTCGACGCGGTGACGCAGCCGCGGCATTTCGAGCGCGCCGCGCGCTGGGCCGTGACCAAGGGCCTGCGGACGCAGCGGCGGCCGACGCTCGTTGCGTTGAGCAACCTGCTGCCGGTGCGCTGGGCGCTGTCGCAGGTGATGCGCCGCCAGGTCGCCGCCAAGGCGCGGCGCGCGCATTACCCCGCGCCCTATGCGCTGATCGACCTCTGGCTCCGGCACGGCGGGTCGAAGCCGGACATGCTGAAGCACGAAGCGCGTTCCATCGCGCGCCTGATCACCGGAGCGGCGGCGCAGAACCTGGTGCGCGTCTTCTTCCTCAACGAGCGACTCAAGGGGCTCGGCGCCGAGTCCGGGCAGCCCTTCCGCCACGTCCACGTCATCGGCGCCGGCACCATGGGCGGCGACATCGCGGCATGGTGCGCGATGCAGGGCCTCCGCGTCACCCTGCAGGACCGCGCGCCGGAATACATCGCGCCGGCGATCGGCCGGGCGGCGAAGCTCTACCGCCGCCGCCTGCGCGAGGGCCACAAGGTCCGCGCCGCGCTCGACCGGCTGATCCCCGACGTCGCCGGCGAGGGCATCCGCCACGCCGACGTCGTGATCGAGGCGGTGCCCGAGAACCTGGAGCTGAAGCACAAGATCTACCGCGACGCGGAGAGCCGGATGAAGCCGGACGCGCTGCTCGCCACGAACACCTCCAGCATCCCGCTCGAGGATCTCGGCAAGGTTCTCGCCAGGCCGGAACGCCTGATCGGCCTGCACTTCTTCAATCCGGTGGCGCAGATGCCGCTGCTCGAAGTGGTGCGGGGCGAAGGCAGCGGGGCGGAAGCGGTCGAAGCCGGCCTCGCCTTCGCCCGCGCGATCGACAAGCTGCCGCTGCCGGTTCGCAGCGCGCCGGGGTTTCTGGTCAACCGGGCGCTGACGCCCTACCTGATGGCGGCCGTCCAACTGCTCGACGAAGGGCATCCGCCCGCGGCGATCGACGAGGCGGCGGAAGCCTTCGGCATGCCGATGGGACCGTTGGAGCTGGCCGACGCGGTGGGGCTCGACATCTGCCTGCATGTCGGGGAGATCCTCGGCGGGATGATGGGCGGGATGATGGGCGGCGGCAGCGGCTGGCAGCCGCCGAAGGGGCTGCTCCGCCTGATCGAACAGGGCCACCTCGGCCGCAAGTCGGGCCAGGGCTTCTATCGCTACGACAAGCGGGGGAAGTCGATCAAGGCGAAGCCGCAGGCGTCGTCCGCCGCCCCGTCCACCGCCCAGGCCGAGCTTCAGGACCGGCTGCTGCTGCCGCTGCTCAACACCTGCGTCGCCTGCTGGCGCGAAAAGCTGGTGGAAGACGCCGACCTTGTCGACGCCGGGCTTATATTCGGCGCCGGATTCGCGCCCTTCCGCGGCGGCCCGATCCATTACCTCGAATCGGCAGACGCCCCGGACGCTAAGGCGATGCACGCGAAGCTGAAGGCCTTCGCCGCCCGCCACGGCCCGCTCTACGAGCCCGATCCCGGCTGGGAGAGCCTGCTGCAGGCGTAGCGGCGGCGTTGGCGGCGTCGGCGATCACCGGAAAAACCGCTCGCCGGAGAAGATGAGTTCAACAGCAGCGAGGCTACCCCCTTCGCGGAAGGCGATGCCCGTGCGGCAATCCGAGACTCGGCTAAAAGTGCGGCCAAATTTGGATTCCACCTATGGGCGGCGCGGCGATTTTGCCGGCAATGTGCGCCAATCATCACGGCGGGGAAGAAATGCGCTTACTACTTAAGTAGTAAAAAACTAAAGCTCCGGTCCTACCTCCGATGAAATTTGCCCCGTCTTGTCAAATAGATGCAGGACAGAATCACAAATGTAACAGATGTAGGGCATTTTAAGAATTTGCTACCTATCGCGCTTCAGAATAGTTAATCATAAGCGCACTGAAATATCGAAGGAGGTATGACACTTGCGTTGGGAACTCAACCATACGGGCAATATTTCCGGCCCCAAAAGAGGGTTACCATCAAAGACAATCATAACAAGGCCTTAGCCAAAATTACCGACGGGTAGCCGTTGGGAGGGTGCTAAGGGTAATCCTTAATGGGGATATCAGGATGGATACGGTGCCAACTCTGCTCTTCGGCAGGAACAAGCTGTTCCGCGAAGGGCTGAAAAGCCTGCTCAAAGGCTCCCAATTCAACGTCATCGGCGAGTCCGACGACGTTGGCATGATGGATTTTCCGGAAGACATCGAACCAGGCCTGATCCTGATCGACCTGTCGTCGAACCCGGTTCATATCGTCGACGACCTGCATCACCTGGGCAGCGTCTTCGCGGACTCGCCGGTGGTCATCCTGAACGACAACCTCTGCTCGAACACCCTGGCCTCCTGCCTGGCGGCCGGCGCGGCCGGCTACCTGATGAAGGACATATCGCTCGACGCGCTGCTGATCTCGCTGCAGCTCGTCGTCCTGGGGGAGAAGGTATTCCCGACGCATCTCGCCGCCCTTCTGGTCAACGGGGTCGCCAACACCGTTCCCGCGAACATTCCGCCCGACAATTCCTTCGGCCTGTCGGAGCGCGAGATGCAGATCCTGCAATGTCTCGTGCAAGGCGACTCGAACAAGCTGATCGCCAACCGGCTCAGCATCACGGAAGCCACCGTCAAAGTTCACATGAAGAGCCTGTTGCGGAAGATCAACGTAAGCAACCGGACGCAAGCGGCAATCTGGGCGCTCAACAACGGCCTGCTGCCCAACGCCGGCGCATTGCCGTCCAATCCGGATTCCTCCTCGTCCCGGTAATCGCAAGCCTTTAATTCTCAGCCGGAATCGCGAGCGAGGCGGCGCTGCGGAAGAAGGACGGCGCACGAAGGCGGCGCCCCGGCTTAGAGCAACTTATCTGTAATCAGGTGATTCCACCTGATTGCAGATTGATCTTGCGGCGCGGTCCTCGTTCCGGAAGTGGCGTTGGAGCCGGTCAGCCGCCGATAAGGCTGGTCCAGGCGTCGATCGAGTTGCCGCTGAAGACGGCGGCGCCGCCGGTCACCATGCTGGTCCAGCCGGCGATCGCATTGCCGGTCAGGCGGCTGGCGAAGGTGATGGCGCCGCTGCGCTGCCCGGAGTTGCCGAGGAAGTAGGGATTGAAGATCCCGAGACCGCCGTCGAACGCCCCGCCGTGCCCGTGATAGCCCGTGAGGACGACGCCGTCCGCGCCGGTCGCAACCGCGTTGCTGCCCGGCCCCTTTGCGATCTCGATCAGGCTGCCGTTGGCGCCGCGCGCGATGTGATCCGGCGTAATCCCGGTCAGCTTCTGGTTGATGATGGCTTGGCGTGCGGCGGAGCTCATGCCGAGCGACGAGCCGCCCTTGAAGGAATACGGCTTGTTGTTCATCTGCGCCGAGGCGTCCGCCCCAAACAGCGACAGCGACAGCGACATCGCAACGGCAATCAGACCCACGAAACTCGACCGCATAGCCCGAACTCCTGCTCGACCGCGCACGATCACGCCGTCCATTGAACCCGAGGACGCCGGTGATACAAACGATACATAAACCAGATTACGGGATTGGTAAGCATCCAAACATGCGAAACACCCCCGATTACCGCCAAATGGTAAACGGACACCCCTAAAGATTCCATTAAACCTGAAGGGACTAGTCGGCCCGCGCCCGCGTCGGGCCGAACGGCTAAGGCACAGGCTGGGGGGCCGCCTGGGAGCCCGCCTCGGTTGCAGCCTCGGTTGCAGCATGGGGCGCCGCGCCGGTGGCGCCTTGGCGGCGGGCCATGAAGACCGCCGCTTCGGTGCGGTTCCGGAAATGCAGCTTGCTCAGGATATTGCGGACGATCGCCTTGGTCTGCGGCTCGGATATGTCGAGCCGGACCGATATGTCTCGGTTGCTGTTACCGACTCCGAGCTGGTCGAGCACGAGCCGCTCGGCGCCGTCCAGCTTGTACATAAGCTGGCAGCGCAGGTTGTCGAGGCCGAAGTCGCTGCCGACGCGCGACGGAACGATGGTGTAGCCGCTGTCGCTCAAGCCGACGAGCATGGCGATCTGGTCCAGCACCATGTCGGTGAACAGCCAGGCATCGGCGAGATGCAGCGTGCTCGCCGCCTCGAGCAGCCGGTCGCTGCTGAGCGCGATGATGACGCGCGCCCGGCGCGACAGCTTGACGAAGGCGTTCGCGTCCGAGTCGCGCAGCTTCTGCAGCCCTTCGAACCAGACGATCAGGTAGTCGGTGCGGTAGGCGTCCTCGATCGAAGCGAAATCCAGCCCTTTGACCGTCTTGACCTCGAAATTCGGCAGGAATGCGAAGGCTGCCAGCATCTTCTCCCGCTCGGCGGCGGGGCCGACCGACAGGAGGATGCGAGTCGGCCGCCCGTAGCGCGAGCGGCCCTGCGCCATGATCGCCGACTCGAGCGAGACGCTGCCGTTCCGCCAGCCGTGGGTGAGCCGGCCCGCCGGGCGGGCCATCGCCGCTTCGCCGGCGATCGCCTGCGGACCGAATGACCCTGCGGGCGCAGCGGGTTGCGCGCCGGCCGCGTCGCTTCCCTTGCGTTGCTTGGCATACCCCAGCCGATCGGCCGACGGGGTCCCGTCACGCTCAACCGGCGTGATCGCGTTACCGAGAGCGTCCTCGCCTTTATCTATGCGGCTCATTTCTTCGTTATCCACCCTGGTATGTGCATACCGCACTTTGTATTGATACTCTTCCCACCCCGCCGGCAAAGTCAAGGCAATGCCGGTCCCCCGGGGTAAAAGAGAAATAATACCAATGGCCTAGCGCATCATATGCAGTCCTTTTTTATTTTGCCCGCAATGCGTGCTGCCGCGGGGGACGGTAAAGTGCGCCGCCGCGGACAAAGCCGCCAGCCGCGAACCCATGCTGCTTCATGATCCCCCTCTGCCCGAGTAGCGGCCTTTCCGCCGCGCCCGTCAATGGACGTGATGTGCTTATCTGCCAAATCGGTAGAAAGGAATAGGGGTGTACCCCGAAAGTCTATTTCGGCCCTTCGAAGCACCAAAAGTATAGTCTGGAGTACCTCACTTACCCTCCCTCTCATACGCAAGTTTGCTTAGAGAACCGGCCAACCGGCTCCTAATATTGCGACAGCCTTCTACTTGGGTACGCAGAGATTCAAGTGAAGGGATGGTCTTGGGTCTGTGTCGGCGCGTTTGGTGATTTGCATTGCAGCGCCGCCACCCCGGAAAAACCGGTGCGAGCCTGAGAGGGGAGAAACGACGGATGACGTTCAGACAAGCTTTGCTGCTTGCCGGCGCCGCGTGTGCACTGGCGGCGTGCCAATCGACCGGGCCATACCCGAGCGAAGGGGTCAGCCCCCTTTTCAGCTTTCCGGTCACCAGCAACGAGACGCCGTACAGCCAGTGCCTTTCCGGCCTCGCCACCAAGGTGGATGCGAACAACAAGCCGGTCTTCTCCGTCGGCGAAGTGGCGGACAAGACGGGCCAGATCAACTACGACGACAACGGCCATGCTTTGACGCAGGGCGTGTCGGAGATGGTGATCAGCGCCCTCTACAAGACGCACATGGTGCGGCTCGTGGAGCGGCTGGACCTGCGCATCCCGCTGGCGGAAATGAAGCTGGCGGAGCAGCGCAAGCTGGCCCGCAGCATCGACGAATACAAGCTTCCGGCCAGCGACTTCATCGTCGTCGGCGCGCTCACGGAGCTGAACTACAACATCACGAGCGGCGGCGCCCAGCTCTTCATCGAAGGGATCGGCGGCGGCGCGCGCACCGTTGTCATCAACGTTGCGCTCGATATGCGCGTGATCAACGCGCGCAACTTCTCTGTTGCATATTCAACCAGCCTGCAGAAGCAGATCTATGGCTACGAGGTCGAAGCCAACATCTTCCGCTTCTTCGGAGACAGGCTGGTCGAGTTTGACGCCGGGCAGATCCAGAACGAGCCCCTGCAACTCGGCGTCAGATCCGTCGTGGAGATGGCGACCTATCAAGTCATGACGGAGTTTCTCGGTCTTCCCGTGTCAGGGGGCTGCAATCTGGTGAAGACCGACACGATGGCCAACTATCTCAGCAAGTAAACATATAGGAGAGAAGGCATGCGGTTAAATCGAAAGGCCCTTATGGGTACCGTCGCAGCGGTAGCGCTGTGCGGTTTCGCCATCGGCGCCTCGACCGAGGCCCAGGCGTTCGACCGTGTCAACTGGACGTGGGATCTAGACATCGACGAAAATATCAGCAAGACCGTCGACATCGACATCATCATCGACCCGATCGGCATGATCAACGATGAGATCATGCAGATCCAGATCGGCGACATCAAAGCCGTGTCGCGTGTTTCCGGCGTCTACAACTGGAAGCCGCTGGAGCCGGTCGAGATCAAGACCGGCGTTTCCGCCGACCACAACCTGACGGTCGACGCCGGCTATCACTACAAGAACGGCGGCTTCGGCAAGGCGAGCGCGTCGAACAGCTACAACAACACCCAGACCGACTCGTTCCGGGCGACCCTCGACGGCGGCCTGACAACGGACGGCAACGGCGTGCCGTTCTTCATCGGCGGCGTCGGGGCCGGCGAAGCGAGCGCGACGCTCGTGCCGCCATCGCTGAACGCCAACGCCGACGCGGTGTTCGGCTTCATCGGAGCCTTTGCAACGGACGGCGAGGCCGGCTTCAACGCCGACCTCGGCGGATCGCTCAGGACCACGCACGCCGGCTCGAACTCGTGGGAATCGCAGTACGCCTACTTCAACGCGGGCTTCGGCCAGTTCGACGGGCACCTGAAAGTGCACACGGACGAGATCTACACGATCTACGCCCTGGCGCCGAAGTTGCAGGACGCGACGAAGGAGCTGCCGAAGGTCGAGAGCCTCGCCACGGCGATCGGCAACGTCATCTCGATCGAGACCGACGTGGCGGTGCAGGAGCATAGCCTCCAGGTCGTCGCCGACACCAACTGCAAAGGCGTGCAGGACGGCGATGGCTCGAGCTACAAGTGCAATCCCGACTTCGGGAACGCGCAGTTCGATCTCGACGCCGACCTGGATGTCAACGACAGGTTCGTCGGCGTGGACTCGGGCAATGCCTTCCACGACGTCGCGCTGTTGACGACGTTTGCGGCGGGCGCCGGCCTCCTGAAGAAGGCCGACATCACCGCAGTCTCCTCCGTCGACGACATTCTCAACGCATCGGTTGAGAGCACGGCGACGGCGATCGGCAACCTGAAGTCGATCGACCTGACCACGTCGAATCCGGAGAACGGTCTGGTGATCGCCGACATCACGCAGGTGTCGGTGGCCGACGTCTCCGCCTACTCGACGATCGGCGGCGGTCTCTACGCGCAGCCGGTGTCACTCCTCGAGACCGGCTACTCCTACGGCGGGGGAATCAACCTCGTGAACTACAATCACCTGGGCGGTCTGACGATCGCGAAGTCCACGGCGACTGCCATCGGCAACGTCGTGAACATCGGCGTCAATTCCGGCCAGAGCGCGACGAGCGCGCCGTAAGCAGGCTCGGGACCGGCACGTTCGCCGGAAGAACTGGTGCCGCGCAAACGGCACGAACGGATCGGGGAGCGGCGCAAGCCGTTCCCCCTCCGCCCGCTCGAAGGGAAGCGCGGCTTGGAAAAGGGCTTCGGTCATCGAGGCGGAAGCCTTTCTCCAAGACACGGCACAAGACACGACACAAGACACGACATTCGATGCGATAGGAGTATGAAGTGATGAAACAGGCCCGCTTGTTACGCAAATTCAGCTTCACGGCCGTGGTCGCGGCAGGCGCGTGCCTGGTCGCCGGAACGGCGGCGGCGCAGATGTACGAGCAGCCCTATAGCCCGCAGGCCCGCGACCGCGCCGGCCTCGCGGTCTACATGAAGAACCTCAAAGAGTCGCGGCGCAGCGAGGTAACGGCGAGCGGCGGCGGCGACGCGACCTACCTGGTGTGCGGGGGCAGCGGCGGGCAGTCGACGGCGACCGCCAACTCGTCCTGCGTGATCCTGAACAACTCCGACGCCTCGCTCGGCATCGGCCAGGGCTCGGACGGCGACCAGGGCGCCAATGCGTCGACCAACAGCACGACGAACACGACGACCGCCGACGAAGTGAGCAACATCCTCAACGCCAAGTGATCGGCGGAAGCCATCGAGGCTGCGCCCGGAGGGGAGATTGGCCCGAGCGTGCCGCCGCCAGCCGGCGCCGCGTTCGCCAGCGCAGCCGGTAAGGGGGGTGACTCGGCCGCCGCAGGGGGATGAGGCGGTCCCGATTTACCAACCAGTCGCCTGGAAAGCCCGGCTGTCCGAAAGGTCAGCCGGGTTTTTCACATGCCTCTGCGCGCATGGATTTCGCGACCGGTCCGTGCCGCCCGATGTGCCGCCCCCCGTGCCGCCCGTCATCCGGCGGCCCGCATCGCGTCAGAACAGGCGCTGCTTGCGGCAGTTGCCCGGCCCCTGGTAGGCGTACACGTTCTGGCGGACCATGAATTCGCCACTGATGCGGTCGATGGTCATCTCCATCGGCACCTTCTTTTCGGCTTGGCTTTGCGACGTCTGCAGCAGGCCGCGGACGCCGGCCATCACGATCCGGCCCGAATTGAACTGCAGCACTTCCAGCTTCTGGTTCTCGTTGACCCAGTAGACCGCCTTGGCGGTGACGTCGATGAGCAGGCTTTCCTTGTTCACCGAATAGGCCGACCATGTACAGACGAGCCCGACGACCGTCGCCGGCTTACCGGAGTCGGCTAGCGCGCGCGCGCCGGCCGCACCGAACAGCCCGCACAGCAAGAAGCCGAGTGCGACCGCAGAAACCTTCCGTATCACCATCTCCCGACCATCCCTAGCAGTATCACCGGGTTTTCCCGTTCGACCGACTGCGCCGCCATCCGCCGTTATCCAAGACGGGAGGGCGCCCGCGGATTGCTTACGCGAGTCGCCCGCTTTTGTCATTCATTATGAGAGCTTAGCCGGAAGCGGCCGCTCTCAGAGCCGCTTGGCGGGGTCATAGGCCCAATTCCAATCGGCCACGCCGCGCTCGTGGGCCGCCGCCGGGACCGGCTCGGCCTCCGTGGCGGCGGCTGCTGTGGCCGTTGCCGTTGCCGGTGGGGCCGCAGCCGTCACGGATGCCGCCGTTTCCTGGCGCTCGGGCTGGCCGGCGTCCACGGCGGAGGGCGATGCCGCCTCGCCCTGGATCTCGCCCTGGATCTCGCCCTGGGTCTCGCCGGGCGCGTCGCTCACCACGGTCGCCTTTCCATCCTTGCCGTCCCCGCCCTTGCCCGGGCACATGAGCATGAGCGTCGGCTTCGGCGTGCCGGGCAGGCACACCAGGCGATGCTCGCACTGCCCCGGCGCCGCGTTCTTCACCGGGGCGAGCGCGGTCTTGACCGGTTTCGCCCCCGCCTGCTCCGCCTGCTCCGGCGAAGCGACGGCGGGCTGGAGCTCTGCGCCGCCGGACGCCGTGTCGTCGGAGCGCGCCACGTCCTGGGTTTCCGGGGAAACGTCCGGCCCGAGCTTCGCAAGAAGATTGACCGGCGCCTTCTTCGGCTGTCCGGGCGCCTGCGGGGCGTCCGCTTCGGACGCCGGGGACGCTGGCGCCGCCGGCTTCTCCGCCGCGCCGCCCTTCATACTTTGTCTCTCGTCGAGCATCGCCTGGCACGCCGGGTCGACGCTGTCGTTGAGTCGGCTCAAAGCCTGCTTCACTTGGCGGCCGGTCGACTGCGTGTCCATGGGATTGCGGAAGGCTTTGCCGTTGTTGCCCCCGCCCCCGCCGGTCATCAGGCTGACCGCCGACAGCGCCAGGCCCGCCGCGGCCGGCACGCAGCCGCTCAAGGCGATCGAACACACGCTTGCGCTGAGTATGAGCTTGAGCCGCGGCATAGCGTCAAGTTGCGCCAACGCCCGGGTCAAGTGAACGACGCAATAGGCGTAGCCCGCCAGTAGTAGAGCGAGCATATCGTTAGAAGTTTCCGGTAGTTGCCGATACCCCGCCTGAAATGGGAAGGGGCGGCAACCCGTAAGGGCCGCCGCCCCCGAGGGGGGTGTGTTGAGGGACTATTGCCACAACACTTCGACCCTACCGCGAAGCGGCCCCGGCTTCCCCGGTGCAAACGGCCGAGATTTCCGCGAATAAGAGTTAATTCTTTGATGTGAAAGGATTGGCGCGGTTCTTTGATGGGCCCGCTTTAACTCAGCGCATATAGTGCTTTACGAAATCGGGGATATGCCCGATCACGCACACGGTCTTGTCGGCCTCGAGGGCCGAGCCGACCGGCTTGATCTGCTCGCTCTCGCCGAATTCCCGGATGACGATGTAGTAGTCGGGGGACACCGCGTTCTGGCAGCGGGTGATGAACCAGGTCTCGTTGCCCTCGGAATCGTCGAACTGAATGACCCGGGTCTCGCCCGGGCCCTGGCCGAAGAGGATCGAAAAGTCCCCGGCCTCGGCCGGAAGCGGCGCAACGGCAAGAAACGAGGTCAGGAAAAACGCCCCGGGCCCGGCCTTGGCGCCGGGCCTGCGAAAGGGTCGGTCGTCAGCGGCTGCGTCCAAGCGGCGCGGCTTCCGTGCTCAATGCAGCAGGCCGGCGGGCTCCGTCTGCAGGAGTTGCTGTGCGGCGCGGCCCGCCCGTTTCCAATAGGCCCACGCCTCGAGATCGGCCCAGTCGAGGAGCAGCTTGCTTGCGCTCGCTTCCGCCTTCAACGGGGCATCCTGGCCATATTGATCCACGAGAACCTGGGCGACAAGGACGCACTCCTGCACGTCGTCCCACCTTTCCCGCATGATCGCCTCGTGGAGGAGCGAGGCGTCGGCCCGAGAGGCTTCGGGCGTATCGCCGAAGCTGAGACTCGTCGGTTTCCTGGTCATGGCGTCCTCTCTAGGGTGGTATTCCGGTTGCGCCGGGGAACTGAGGGCCGGCGGCCGAGTCGTCGATTGCAGCGTTAAGTTCAGCCTTTGTTAATATTCGTTAACATACGGAGATTCATAGTTTTTTTGACTTACACTCCTTTACGGCTATCCGATCGTCCAATAAAGGGAAAATTTGCGGTACCACTTTTGAGTTATACGATCGATGCCGCCGACCCCCTCCGCCATCGATCGGCGCCGCCTAGAAAAACCCGGAAAATCCTAGTACTTCCGCGCAAGCCGCGTAGATCATAAGTTCCATGATGGCAACGATATTTCGATTCTATCCTACCGCGAAATAAAGCACTCCAGAAAACAAATACAAACCTGAATCAAGAGGGTTAAATAATATGACACCGTCGCCTGTATACTTGGTAGGTGGGTCAAGGTTGTTTCGACAGGGATTGAAAGTCTATCTCCAGGGAACGCCCTTCGAAGCCGTGCGCGAGATCGAGCGCGCCTCCGATGCCAAGAGCCGAACCGAGGGCGAAGTCCCGCCTGCCCTCATCCTGCTCGCCTTGTCGCGCGGGCATGAAGGCTGCGACACGGACGTCGACACGCTCCGCCGCGCCTTTCCCGGCGTGCCCGTCGTCGCCATCGCCGAGACATTGTCTCTCGAGGACATGACGCGCTGCCTCGCGGCCGGGGTGGGCGGCTATCTCCTGAGCGACATCTCGACGGAAGCGCTTTCCTATTCGCTCCAGCTCGTCCTGCTGGGGGAAATGGTCTTCCCGACGCAGATGGCCTCGTTCTGGACCCAGGTGCCGGTGCGCCGGCCCGCCACCGACTCCCGCGTGCTCGCGGGGAAGCTCTCGACGCGGGAAAGCGAGATCCTGCATTGCCTCGTCGACGGCAGCTCGAACAAGGCGATCGCGCGCCGTCTCGAGATCACGGAATCCACCGTGAAGGTCCACATGAAGAGCCTGTTGCGCAAGATCAACGCGGCCAACCGCACGCAGGCGGCGATCTGGGGCATGGAAGCCGGCTTCGGCGACGCCGAAGACGCGCCTCCGGCGGATGCCGGCCCGGTCGACTGAGACGCGAACGCGTCTGCTCTCGACGTCCTCACCATGCTGCTGCGAAGCCCTCCCCCCTCGCGGGGGAGGGCAATCGCATTTGAGGGTGCTCGCGGCGTATGGGGCAAGCGGAGTGCGTGCTTCGACAGGCTCAGCATGAGGTTTTTCTCAATGCCACGAAGATTGCCCCTCATCCTGAGCCCGTCGAAGGACGCACGATGCGATTCCCCTGCCCGCGAGGCGGGAGCGAAAAAATTGCATTGCAGTGAGTTGTAAATAGAAGCGTTGAGGGTGAAACGTCTTCTCAGTGCGCTTCTACTTCTTCGGCGCGGCCTTCGGCTTGGTCTTGCGCAGCTCTTGCATCGCCTTGACGAAGCCGTTCAGCGAAAAAACCTCGAGCTGCATGTCCTGGGCCAATTGATAGCCGAGGGTCCCGCCCGCTTCCTTCGAGAACAGGCCGATCACCTGCTCGGTCTTGCCGATCGCCGCCGCCGCGGTGCAGAAGGTCTTCTGGCAATCGGTGACGCGCAGGTTGAGCACCGTGCCGCTCTTGTGCAGGCGCAGCGCTACCGGGCGGCCCTGCGGCGCATCCGTCGGGAGGCGGACCTGCATCGCCAGCGCGCCGTCGCCGGCGTTGTAGCCGAACACGATCGCCGCGCGAACCGCATGCGTCGCGATCGCGCAGTTCGGGCCCTGGCAGATCAGGTTCCACTGCCCGAAACCCTGCCGCTTGAGACCCGGCGTATCGACCGCGGGCTTCTGGGCCTGTGCGAACGCTGGGGCGAACGCTGGGGCGAACGCCTGGCCACCAAGCAGCAACGGCAAAGCCGCGGCCAATAAGACCTCCCGCAAGCCGGTCCTGCGTGTGCGCCTCTCCATCTTGGTCTCCCTATCCATCGAACCCGTCTCCCCGGTTCCGCGATCCCCCAGCCCCGGCGAGCTTACCACGCCCGGTCATGCACTGGATGCCCGCAACGCCTTCACGCTTTCCAGCAGTGCCGAAAATGACCCAGCAAAGCGCACGTCGCCGGTGCGGTGGTTCAGGAACACGTAGTTTCCCGTCGCGCATCGGCCCAGGCTGAAGGCGGGATCCGTTTCCGGGTCCGTCCGTATCTCGAAATATTCGGCTTGCTCGCTCCGGTTTCGCTTAACGTGCCGCCACTCCGAATGGCGGATCATGCTCTCCGCGACGCGCTTGAACAGCGCTATGTCTTCCCTCGTCAGTCGATAGTGACTTCGTCCCGGCTTTTCGATCACCCTCGCCCCACCTGATGAATGTCGTCAACGAAACTTTGCGTAACCTACTCTGGCAGCGAGAAAAACGGCAAATTTTATAGAGTGGGGCCGGAAGTACAAACGGGTTAGCCTCACGGGTTAGCCTCAAGGGAGCAAGCGGGCGCCGGCGCACGGCCCGTCTCCGATGCGCCACTACACCCTTCGGACGACTTTCACGGCGGGTGAACAGCAACCATACTGGCGCCGCGATCGACCCTGTATAAGCGATCGCTGTCAGGGCGTTGAAGTCCGGAATTATAAGCGGATAAGAGCGCCGCACGGGCCGGTCCCCAGCCGGCAGGGAGCATATGGTGGCTTTACCAGCGGGCCAGACGAAGGAGCGCTGGCGCAGGCTGACATCCGCATTGGATCAGTTGCGCCAGCCCGTCGCCGTGATCGGCAACTGGCGCACCGGCCCCGGCACCGTGCTGCACGTCAACCCGGCCTGGACCGAGCTGACCGGCTATACCGCGGCCGAAGCGCTCGGGCATCCCGCCACCGACTTCCTCTTCGCGCCGGAAGAGGACGGCGAGGCCTACCGCAAGATCCGCGACGCCGTGGCGAAGGGAATCCCGCACCTGACGGAGCTGCTGCGCGCCCGAAAGGCCGGCCGGCCGGCGCGGGTGCGGCTGCGCGCCTGGTCGCTGAAGCTCGCGCGCGACGGGCAGGACTACCTGATGACGAGCGAAATCGCGGGCGCCGGCGCCGACAGGACCGCCTCCCCCGCCGCGCCGCGCGCCGTTCCGGCCGGCAACGTGCTCTCGTTCGACCGCCCGAACGGCGCCAACGGCCGGGCGGAGAACCAGCGCATGGCGGAGGAGCTGATCGGCGCGCAGAAGCGCTACCAGGACAGCCTGGAAACCTGCGCCTTCGGCGTGGAGCGCATCGACATTACCGGACGCGTCCTCTACGCGAACCCGATCTATCACGATATCCTCGGCTACGGCGACCACGAGCTGATCGGCGAGAACGTCTTCGAGCGGCTGCAAGACCCGGTCCACGCCCGCGCCCTGGAGAACTACATCCGCCACGTCGTCGCGATGGAGCCGCCGGTCACGCCGATCTTCACTACATACCGGCGCAAGGACGGCTCGGCGATCCGCCTACGCCTCGACTGGTCGCTCGACCGCAGCGTCTCCGGGGTGACGGTCGGCCTGCTCTCGATCGTGACGCCGGCATCGGGATGGCCGCACGGCGACGAGCCGGCAGCCGGGCGGAGCGCGCCGCCCGAGCCGGCCGCCGGGGAAGCGGCCGCAGCCGAAAGACAGGAAAGCGCGATCCGCGACGAGTATTCCCGCGCCCGTCTGCTGCAGCAGACGCTGCACGCGGCGCGCGTGTGGGCGTCGATCCTGTCGCACCGCCACCCGGAGGGCGACGACGCCCGGATCGTCGCCAAAGTCGACACCGCGATCGACGACGCGTTGCGGATGCTGGGCAGCGACCGGCGCCCCCCTGCCGCGGCAGCGAGCTACTTCGAAGAGACGACGCCGCTCAAGGGCCTCGTGGTGGGCGTGGTGGAGCCGGTGGCCATTCTCCGGGCGAGCATGCTCGACCTGCTGCGGAGCTGGGGCTGCCATCCGATCGGCATCGAGCGGCCGGAGGATACAATCGCGGCCCTCGCCAAGTCCGGCCGGCTTCCCGATACGATGCTCGTCGACCTGGACGCCGCGATCGGGCTCGGCCAGGACAGCGTCGTGCGGGCGGTCTGGCAGCGCTACGGCGCCGGCATCCCCTGCACCCTGATCGCCGACAAGGTCGCCCCCGACATCGAGAAGTTCGCCGAATCCGTCGGCATGAAGATCGTCCATCGGCCGGTCCATCCGATCGAGCTACGCAGCGCCATGCTGGCGCTGTGGCGCAACGGCCGGCGGAACCGCCGCAAATGAGCGGCCCTTGCCCGGCGGCGGGGGAAAGCGATAAAGAACGCAACCGGCAGAACATGACGAGCGAACGCGAAGACTACCTGGCCACCTACCGGCGCGACGGCTTCGCCGTCGTTCGCGGCGTTTTTTCCGCCGCCGAGGTGGCCGAAATCGCCGAGGCCTTCGACGCGGTCCGCGCGGCGGGCCTGCGCTTCGCGCGCAGCTTCCGCGACCGCAACCTGCTGTACCGCCTGTCCGTGGACGCCAACCTCGGCAAGACGCTGCGCATGGTGCAATGGCCGGCCTACGCCAACGCCGTGCTCGACCGCTATCGCCTCGACCGGCGGATATACGATATCGTCGCGCCGCTCGCCGGGCCGGACCTGAAGCAGATCATCAACCAGATGCACTGGAAGCCGCCGGGCGCCGCGCAGAACAGCTTCGGCTTCCATCAGGACATCTGGTTCCGCAGGCCGCGCGCGGCCTACCGCAATCCCGCCGCCTCCTATGTCCAGACCGGCATCGCGGTGGACCCGCACCGCACGGCCAACGGCGCGATGGTGTTCTGCCGTGCGAGCCATGGCCGCGGCGAGCTTTCGCTCGACGGCGACGGGCGGGTGATGGAGCGCGACATGAGCGCGGAAGACCTGCTGCGCTTCGGCATCGCGCAGGACGACACGGCGCCGATGGCGCTCGAGCCGGGCGACGTGGCGCTCTGGAATCTCTACACGGTGCACGGCTCGGGGCCGAACCTGAGCGGCATCGACCGGCGCATCTATCTCAACGGCTACGTCGCGGCGGCCGATTGCGACCGCGGCGAATGGGCGTTTCGAGGCGGGGCGCCCTGTGCGCTCGGCGAGCCGGTCCTGGTCCACTACGACGCCCTCTACAAGCGCCCGTATCCGCATTACGTCGAGGATTGAAGCGGGGCTTGCAGCGAATGGGACAAGCGGGGTGCGTGCTTCGTCCCTCGACAAGCTCGGGATGAGGAGGCTCAGCATGAGGTTTTTTCTCAATGCCACGAAGATTCCCCCTCATCCTGAGCTTGTCGAAGGACGCACGGTATTCGTGCAAGATACGCATAGGCGCACTCTCCTGACGCGCTTGTCCTCAATGCGCCGCCAGCACCGGCAGCGTCGCATTCTCCAGCATGTGCTGGGTGACGCCGCCGAGGATGAATTCGCGCAGCCGGCTGTGCGAGTAGCCGCCCATCACGATCAGATCCATGCTCGCCTTCGCCGCCTCGTCCATCAGCAGCTCGCCGATGAAGCGCTTGCCCGGCTGGAAGGGCTTGGCGCTCGCCGCGACGCCGTGCCAAGCGAGATAGCCGGCCAGGCCGGTCTGCACCGCATCGCCTTCGACGTCTTCCTCGACCCACATGACGTCGACCGCGTTGGCGTGGCGCAGCAGCGGCATCGCCGCTTCGACCGCGCGCGCCGCTTCCTTGCTGCCGTTCCAGAAGATCGCGATGCGCTTGAGCGCCTTGACCGCCTTGTCGCGAGGGACGATCAGAACCGGGCGGCCGGACTCGAACAGGGCGCGCTGGATCGTCTGCTCGCCGCGCGCGTCGTCCTGCCCGGCGCTCGACAGCAGGACGAGGACGTCGTGCAGCCGCCCGTCGCGCCCGACCACGCGATCCTCCGCGCCGGCCTTCTCAACCCAGGCCGCCGACACAGTAGCACCGGCCGCCGGCGCGCGTCGGTCTTCCGTAGACGGCGGCCGGACGACACCGGCCGCCGGCGCGCGCCGGTCTTCCGTAGACGGCGGCCGGACGACACCGGCCGCCGGCTCTGAAGCGAGCTCGACGCCGGACTCCCGCGCCCAGGCGTCGAATTCCGCGCGCGCTTTCCGCGCCTTGTCGGTCACCTCCTGCTCCACCGCGTCCATGAGCTGGGCATAGGCCTGGCCCGTCATGGCGTCGCCGGTGTAGTCGAGGAAAGCCCGCGGATCGGCGCGCACGTGCAGCGCGTCGATATGCCCATCGAAGATGCGCGCGACCGCGTGCGCCGCGGTCAGGCAATAGCGATCCGCCTTCGCCCCCTGCAACACGGCCAGTACGGTGCGGTATGTCATTTTTCCCTCCTGAGGAGAACCGTCGGATGCGCGGGCGCGCCGTTCCGGATTCGAGCCTCAGGCTAGATCGCCGCAAATCGTCCCGCCTTGACCTGTCTCAAGCGGCGAAGGCGGAAAACCGGGAGGGATATTGCTAGGGAGGAGATCGAAGAGGAAAAAATTGGCGGCCGGCCGAACCCGCGCTGGAAGCCTGTCAAGCGCCTGCCCAACGCCATTCCAGTACCGCGCGAGTCAGCCGTCCGCCATGGCTTAACCTTAACCGGCAATGGTTAAAGAAGGATTAGGCAAGATAGCGGACCCCGATACCGCCAGTCAGTAGCCGAGATCCCAGTCGACGACGTTTTCCAGCGGCCGGCCGTCGAGGTAGGCGCGCAGGTTCTTGCAGAACAGCTCGATGGCCCGGTGCCGGCTCTCGTCCGATGCGGCGGAGGTGTGCGGCGTGATCAGGACCCGGGGATCGGACCAGAGCCGCGGGTCGGGCTCGCGCTCGAACTCGCCGACATAGACGTCGAGCGCGGCGCCGCGCAGATGCCCGGCCTGCAGCGCCGCCGCCAGCGCTTCCTCGTCGACGATCTCGCCGCGCGCGACGTTGACGACGACGGCGCCCTTCTTCATGGCGTCGAAGGCGGCGCGGCCGAGCAGGTTGCTCGTCTCCGGCGTCCATTGGCAGCAGACCGCGACGAAATCGCTCTCGCCGAGCAGCGCGTGCAGTTCCTCGGCGCCGCGCAGCTCGGCGAAGCCTTCGGGCAGATCGGCCCGGCTCTTCGGCGGATGCCGCCGCGTGCCCACGACGCGCATGCCGACGGAGGCGCACAGCTTGCCGACCGCCCGGCCGATGCCGCCCGCGCCGATGACGCAGACCGTCTTGCCTTCGAGGATCAGCGGCCGGTAGGCGCGGTGGTCGAACGCGCCTTCCTGCCGGTCGGCCGCCGCGCGGTGCAGGCCCTTGGCGAAATGGATGATGGCTCCCAGCACGTATTCCGCGATCGGCAGCGAATTGGCGTAGCCGCGCGAGGTGGTGACGACGACGTCGCTCCGCCACAGGTCGCCGATCACCAGGTTGCTCGCGCCCGCCGGCCGCTGGTGGAACCACTTGAGCCGCGGCGCGCGGCCGCGCAGATCGAGCGGAAAGGGAAAGCCGCCGAGCACGACCTCGGCATCCGCCAGCAGCGCGTCCCGCTCCGCCCGCGACCCCTTTCCTGCCGCGTCCGCCCGCAGGTAGCGCCGGGTGGTGAACGCGGGCCAAGTCTCGCGGATCTCGCCGTCGAACCAGCCGCCGGCATCGGTGAGCCGCACCCGCGCATCGACCGCCTCGATCTTCGCCCGCTCCGCCGCCGACACCGGCTGAATGGCCAGGATGTTCACATGGGTCATGGCTGGGTCTCCGGGATTCGTATTCGCGGGCGTTCGGTTGACCGCGATTCTGGCGCGCATGGACTCCCCGGTCAAGCCGGGGAGTGACGATTTATATTTTAATTCAAATAGATACCCTCATGACGCGTTCCCTCATTCCCCCACCCCATACTCCTTCCGCGCCGCATCCGGCGTGACGTAGCCGTCGCGGAGGTCGCGGGCGACGGCGGCGCGGGGGCGGGCGGCGGGGTTGCCGAAGCCGCCGCCGCCGGAGGTTTCGAGGCGGACGACGTCGCCTTTCGCGAGCGGGACGCCGGAGAGCTTGGACGGCATCTCCTGCGCCTGGCCGTTGCGGCGGATCACCAGCCGGCCCGGCGCGGCGGGCCTGCCGCCGGCGAGGCCGTAGGGCGGGATGCGGAAGCGCTCCAGGCTGGCCGACAGCTTGCCGTGCGGCGCGTCGATGCGCCATTCCCGGTGCAGGCCGAGCCCGCCCCGCGTCTTCCCGGCGCCACCCGAGTCCGGCGTCAGGCCGTAGCCGACGAAGGTCACGGGATGCAGGCTCTCCACCATCTCGACCGGCGAGTTGGCGAGATTGTGGAAGCCGGCGGAAAACGCGCTCGCCCCGTCCTCGTCCGGATGCGCGCCCCAGCCGCCGACCTCGATCTCGAGGTACACATCGGGCGAGCCGTCCGCCTTCTCCGTGCCCAAAGAATAGACGTAGCTCACGCCGTAATAGGCGGCGGGGATGCGGTCCGGCGCGGCCTGCGCCAGCGCGCCCATCACTACGTTGACGATGCGGTGGCCCGTCAGCATGCGGTTCACCACCGGCGCGGGCGAGCGGCAGTTGACCACGGTGCCAAGCGGCGCCACCACCTCGATCGGGCGATAGCACCCGGAGTTGGCCGCGAAGTCACTGCCCGGCGCGCGTGTCGTCGCGCGCCGGTCTTCCGTAGACGGCGGCCGGGCGACACCGGCCGCCGCGCCGCTCATCAGCGCGAAATACGCCGCCGACTTCGACATGTTGAGCGTGCAGTTGACCGAGCCCGCCGCCTGCTTGCTCGACCCCGTGAAATCGACCTTGGCGCGGTCGCCGTCGATGGTCAGCGCGACCCTGACCTTCAGCGGCTCCTGCACGATGCCGTCGTCGTCGACGAAATCCTCGAATATGTATTCGCCGTCGGGCAATGCCGCGATGGCCGCCCGCATCGCCTGCTCGGACTGATCCAGGATGCGCTCGGTAACCGCCTTCAGCGTATCCGCGCCGTAGCGCCTCGCGATCCGCGTGACCTCGGCCGTGCCCACTTCGAGCGCGGCGAACTGCGAGGACAGGTCGCCCGCGAGCTTGCCGGGCTCGCGGCTGTTGTTGAGGATCACCTTATAAAGCGGGTCGTTCCGCCTGCCGCCGTCGAACAGCTTGACCGGCGGGATGCGCAGCCCTTCCTGGTAGATCTCGGTGGCGAGCGGGTCGTAGCTGCCCGCCGATCGTCCGCCCACGTCGATGTGATGGCAGAGCGTGCCGACGATGGCAACGGGCGCGCCGTCCATGAACACCGGACGAAAGGCGAGGATGTCCGGCAGGTGCTGGCCGCCGCAGTAGGGATCGTTGGTGACGATAACGTCCCCGTCGCGCCATTCCGCGAACGGCACGTATTTCGCCAGGATGTCCTCGAGGCAGGTCGCCATCGAATTGAGATGGACCGGCAGGCGGCTCGCCTGCGCGATGTTGCGGCCCTCGGCGTCGAACAGCGCGGTCGAATAGTCGAGCATCTCGCGCACCACCGTCGACCGGCTGGTGCGCCAGATGGTGATGCTCATCTGCTCGCAGGCCGCGACCAGCGCGTTGCGGATGACTTCGATCTGGATCGGGTCGGGTGTCGTCATGCTCTATTCCTTTGCAGCGCCTGCTGTGCCGGCTGCTCCACGAAGCGGGAACGACGCGCGGCCAAGCACCCGTCCATGGATTGCCGGAACAAGTCCGGCAATGACGTTGGAGAATACATCCAAAACAAATTCGTCACTCGCGGACTTGTTCCGCGAGTCCATTTGCGCCGGCTCGACCATCCGAACGCCGATAGAGCCAGCATGCCTTCTTCCTTTCATACCTTACGCGTCGCCGTCAGGTCGCCCGTGCCGCGCGGTGCCACCGACCAGCCCCGGCCGATCAGGATGGTCGTGTACTCCTCGTCGACGATGGCGGGCCCGGCGACCGGCGCCTCGGCCGACAAGGCCGAACGGTCGTAGACCGGCGTCTCCCGCCAGGCGCCCTCCAGATAAACGCGGCGGCTGCCCTTCGGCGTCGAGCCGCCCACGCTTTCATAGGGCCGCAGCGCCGGCTTCGGCAGCCGCCCGGTCGCCGTCACCCGGCAGGTCACGATGTCGGCCGGCGTCGTGCGGTCGTCATAGGCGAAGCGCTGCTTGTGCTGAACGTGGAACGCCTCGACGAGCCGCGCGAGACCCGCCTCGCTGATCTCCCACTCGGGCCACGGCACCAGCAGCTCGAAGGCCTGGCCGCGATAACGCATGTCGGCGGCGACCGAGAACTGCCGCCCGGCGGCCGGTTGCGTCCGGCCGCCGTCTTTGGAAGACCGGCGCGCGACGACACGCGCGCCGGCGCCGGACGCGATGCCGTCCCGCGCCAGCAGCGCCTCGCCGTCCGCCAGCAGGGCGTCGAACACCTCCTTCAGCGCCGGCAGCGAATCCGGCACGGCGGGCAGCAGCCGCGAGCGCGCCACGTCGTGGCTGATATCGGAGAACAGGATGCCGTAGGCCGACAGCGTGCCCGGATCGCGCGGGAAGACGACGCGGCGCATGCCGAGCTCGTCGGCCAGCGCGGTCGCGTGCAGCCCGCCTGCGCCGCCGAAGGACACCAGCGCGAAGTCGCGCGGGTCGAGCCCCTTCTCGAACAGGCTGAGCTTGATCGCCGCCGCCATGTTGGAATTCGCCACGGCGACGATTCCCTCCGCCGCCGTCTCGGGACCGAGGCCGAGCGGCCCGCCGATGCGCGCCGCCACCGCCGCGAGCGCCGCGTCCCGGTCGAGCGTCATGCCGCCGCCGAGGAAGAAGCCGGGATCGATCCGGCCAAGCGCCACGTTGGCGTCGGTCACCGCCGGCTCCGTGCCGCCTGCGCCGTAACTGACCGGCCCCGGATCGGCGCCCGCGCTCTGCGGCCCGACGCGCAGCCGGTTTCCGCCATCGATCCAGGCGATCGAGCCGCCGCCCGCGCCGATCGTGCGGATCTCGGCCATCGGCACGCGCACGGGCAGGCCGTCGATTTCGCCCTCCGTCACCACCGTGGATTTGCCGTCGCGCACGACGCAAACGTCGAAGCTGGTGCCGCCCATGTCGATGCCGACGAGGTTCGGCTCGCCGAGCGTCTCGGCCAGCCGGGTCACCGCCATCGCGCCGCCGGACGGGCCGGACAGCAGCAGCCGCACCGGCTGCTCCCCCGCCACCGCCGGCGTGGTAACGCCGCCATTGGATTGCACGAGGTAGAGATGCGCGTCGAACCGCTCGTCCCGCATCCGCGCCGCCAGCCGCTTCAGATAACGCGCGACCACCGGCGCCAGCAGCGCGTTCAGCACCGTCGTTGACGAGCGCTCGAACTCGCGCATCTCGGGACTGATGTCGCTCGACAGCGAGACCGCCGCCTCGGGCCAGGCTTCGGCGAGCATCGCCTTGAAGGCCTGCTCGTGCGCCGGGTTGGCATAGGCATGCAGCAGGCAGACGGCGACCGCCTCCACCGCGCCGTCCTCGCCGCCGGACGCGCGCACCGCCTCGATCAGCGTCTTCGCCGCCGCGCGGTTCAGCGGCGTCTCGACGCTGCCGTCCGCGCGCATGCGCTCCGCCAGGCCGAAGCGCCGCCGCCGCGGCACCAGCACCGACCGCTTCTCCGCCTTCAGGCCGTAAATGTCCTTCCGCACATGGCGGCCGATCTCCAGCACGTCCTCGAAGCCGCGCGTGGCGATCAGCGCGCCGGTCGCGAGCTTCCGCTCCAGCACCGCGTTGGTCGCGATGGTCGTGCCGTGCAGCACCAGCCCCACGTCGCCGAGCGCGAAGCCATAGCGCGCCGCCGCCCCCGCGATGCCGCGCATGAAGCCCTCCGACGGATCCTTCGGCGTCGTCGGCACCTTGAACGACACCGCGCCGCCGGTGCGCGCATCGAAGACCTGCAGATCGGTGAACGTCCCGCCGATATCGACGGCGATGCGGACGGGCTTTTCGGTGTCGGTCATGTTCTCATCTCTATTCCATTTCTTCGCCGCCGTCTCACCCCCCACCCCAATCCTCCCCCGCAAGGGGGGAGGGATAGAGCTCCCTCAACGCTTCCTCACTGAACTTCCCGCTCCGCCTGTCTTCCTCCAGCGCCGCCGCATCGCGCCGCTCCGGCGGGCCGTAGCCGCCGGCTCCCGGCGTCTCGACGACGATCTGCTCGCCCGCCTTCACGGCGATGCCGCTCGGCTTGATGTCGAGCGTCCGTTCGCCCTGGCCCGTCACGTGCAGGAAGCGGCCCATCCCGCCGGGGCCGCCGCCGAAGATGCCCCAGGGCGCGTTGCGGAAGCGCTCGCCCGCGCCGTTGAAGACGCAATCGTGGGCGACCGGCTCGATCACGCGGCGGAGGCCGAGCCCGCCGCGGAATTCGCCCGCGCCGCCGGAATCCTCGATCAGGCCATAGCGCACCACCCGCAAGGGATACTCCATCTCGATCGCCTCGACGGGCAGGTTCGACGTGTTGGTGATGTGGACCTGCACGCCGTCCTTGCCGTCGCGGTCGTTGCGCCCGCCGAAGCCGCCGCCGAGGGTTTCCAGATAGAGGTAATCGCGCCCGGTCGTGGGATCGCGCCCGGCGAACACCGCCGTCGTGTTCGCGCCGTTCGCCGCGCCGACCGCGGCATCCGGCAGCGCGTCCTTGAGCGCGCCGATCACCACGTCGACGATGCGCTGGCAGGTGTTGGCGCGCGCGGCGACCGGCGACGGCGCGACGCAATCGAGCAGGCTGCCGCGCTCGGTCACGATCTCGCAGACGTCGAGCACCCCCTGGTTGTTCGCCACCTCGGGGTCGAGCAGCGCCTTCAGCGAATAGCAGACCGACGCCTTCGTCGCGTTGAGCGTCACGTTGACGTTGCCGCGCACCTGCGGCGCGGTGCCGGTGAAGTCGAAGCGGATGCGGTCGCCCGCAACCTCGACCGCGAGACGGATCGGAATGTCGATTGCGCCGAGGCCGTCGTCGTCCATCACGTCCGCGAAGCGGTAGACGCCGTCCGGGATCGCGGCCACGGCGTCGCGCATGCGCCGCTCGGTGCGGGCGATCATGTCTTGGAAGCCGCGCTCGACGACCGCCGCGCCGTATTGGCCGGCAATCTCCAGGAGCCGCCGCGCGCCGAGGCGGCAGGCGGAGATCTGCGCGTAGTAATCGCCGCGCCGCTCCTCCGGCAACCGCACGTTCAGCAGCAGCAGGTTGAGGATGTCGCGCTGCAGCTCGCCGCGCCGAAACAGCCGGACGACGGGAATGCGGATGCCTTCCTGGTAAATCTCCGACATGCCGCCCGCCATCGAGCCCGGCGCCATGCCGCCGACGTCGGCGTGATGGGCGATGTTGCACATGAAGGCGACGATCCGGCCTTCGGCGAAGACCGGCATCGCCATGTTGATGTCGGGCAGGTGCGTGCCGCCCGCCGCATGCGGGTCGTTGGCGACGAAGATGTCGCCCTCGGCGATTTCCTGCATCGGGAACTTCGCGCGGAGCGCGGCCATCATGCCGATCATCGAGGCCAGATGGATCGGCAGCGAGCTTTCCGCCTGGACGATCAGCCGGCCGTCGCGGTCGCAGATCGCCGTCGAATGGTCGCGCCGCTCCTTGATGTTGGTGGAATAGGCGCTGCGCATGAGCGCGATGAACGTCTCGTCCGTCACCGAGCGCAGCGCGTTGAACAGTATCTCCAGCGTGACGGCGTCGAGCGCCGCGTCGTTCCGCGTCATGGCGCAAGCTCCAGCAGAAGGTTGCCGTAGCCGTCGACCCGCGCCCGGTCGCCGGGGAAGACGATGGTGGTGGCGTCGAGCTGATCGATCACGGCGGGACCTTCGAGAACATGGCCGGGATGGAGCGCGCGGCGGTCGAACACCGGCGCCGCCGTGGCCGCGTCCGCCGCGAACCACACCGGGCGCGTCTCGACCGGATCGGGCGCCGATGCCGGGGCCGCCTCCTGGGCGGTCGCGCCCGGCTGGCGCAGCCGGCCATGCGCGGTCAGCCGGATGTTGACGATCTCGACGGCGTCGTCGGGATTGTGGAAGCCGTAGCTCCGCTCATGCGCCGCGAAGAACAGCCGGCGCAGCGCCGCGGCATCGGGTATCGCCGGGACATGCGCCGCGTCCTTGCTTTCGCCGAGCGCCACCCGCAGCTCGAAATTCTGTCCGACGTAGCGCATGTCGAAGCTGAGCTCGATCGAATGGCCGATCGCATCGCCCGCGCTTTCCGCCGCCCAGCCGCGCGCTTCCCGCGCCAACCCCTCGATCGCCGCCATCACGGGCGCGCGCGCCTCCGCCGCAACGGGATAGCGGCCGCTCGTCACGAAATCTTCCTTGAGGTCGGACACCACGAGGCCCTGCGCGCAGAGGATGCCCGGCGCGGGCGGGACGACGATCTCCTTCATGCCGAGCGCGCGCGCCACGTCGGCCGCGTGCAGCGGCCCCGCCCCGCCCATCGCCAGCAGGCTGAAGCGCCGCGGGTCGTGGCCGCGCTCGACGGAAACGGCGCGGATGGCGCGCACCATGTTGGCGGCGACGATGCCGAGGATGCCGTGCGCCGTCCGCTCCAGGGTGAAGCCGAGACGCACGGCGACCGGCGCTATCGCGCGCCGTGCCGCCGCCGCGTCGAGCGCCATCGCGCCGCCCAGCAGTCCGCGCGGCGAGAGGCGGCCGAGCACGAGGTTGGCGTCGGATACCGTCGGCCGCTCGCCGCCCCGGCCGTAGCAGGCAGGGCCGGGCTCAGCGCCCGCGCTCTCCGGCCCCACTTTCAGAAGGCCGTCGCGGTCGAACCAGGCGATCGAGCCGCCGCCCGCGCCGATGGTGTTGATGTCGACCATCGGCAGGCGCACGGGGAAGCCGGCGACCTCCTGCTCGTTGTTGATGCCGGCGCGATGATCGCGGATCAGGCAGACGTCCGCGCTGGTGCCGCCCATGTCGAGCGTGATGACGTCGGGCCGGCCGGCCAGCTTGCCGATATGCACCGCGCCCACCGCGCCCGCCGCCGGGCCCGACAGCGCCGTGCGGATGGGGTAATCGCCGGCGCGCGCGACCGACATCAGGCCGCCGCTCGACTGGTTGATGCCGATCAGCGCCTTCGGCGCGCGCTCGGCGAGCCCCTCCGCCAAGTCCCGCATGTAGCGGCTCAGCGCCGGCTGCAGGTAGGCGTTCTGCACCGTCGTCGAGAAGCGCTCGAACTCGCGGAATTCAGGCCGCACGTCGGACGACAGGGAGAGATGGAGGCCGGGCAGCGCGGCGCGCAACGCCGCGCCGATGCGCCGCTCGTGCGCCGGATCGAGGAAGCCGAACAGCAGGCAGACCGCGCAGGCTTCGGCGCCCGATGCGCGCACTTGCGCCACCGCGCCATCGACCGCGTCCGCGTTCAGCGGCTCGACCACCTCGCCCCGCGGGCCGATGCGCTCGCGGATTTCGAACCGGCGCTCGCGCGGCACCAGCGGCGGCGGGTAGTCCGCCTTGAGATCATACATGCGCGGGCGGGTCTGGCGGCCGATTTCCAGCAGGTCGCGGAAGCCGGCCGTGGTGACCAGCGCGACCTTCGCCCCGCGGCGCTGGATCAGCGCGTTCGTGGCGACGGTGGTGCCGTGCCCGAGTCGGCCGATCTTCGCCGGCTCGATCGCCTCCGCGCGGCACAATGCGTCGAGCCCGCCGAGGATCGCCCGGGCCGGGTTGTCCGGCGTCGAGAGCGTCTTGTGCACGCGCTCGCGACCGGCGCCCTCGTCGTCGAAGGCGTAGAAATCGGTGAAGGTGCCGCCGACGTCGACGCCGATAAACCAGACCATGTTCCTTCCCGTCGCTGCCGCTCGAGGGTAATGCTAGCGCATCATCGCCTACCCGCGCCGATGACGCCATGAGGTTGCAGTAGACGCGGCCCATTGCCTCGGCTACGCTAATCGAGACGTTGATTCAAAGCCATAGGACGACGCCCGGAGGCATCAATTACCGGGCCGCCATAAAAGCAACGATCACAGGGAGAAGCCTCATGTTCCGGACCGTTTCGAAAGCCGCATTTGCAGTAGCGCTCGCAGGCGCCATCGGCCTGGCCGCCGCAACTGCTTCCGCCGCGGATCTTCCCAAGAACAGTTTCAAAGTCGTCGGCACCTGGGGAAATCTCAGCAACTACCAGAAATACGAAGGCCCGTTCTGGAACAAGACCGTCGCGGAAATCTCCAAGGGCTCGATCACGGCGCAAGCCACGCCGCTGACGGAGCTCGGCCTCAAAGGCTTCGAGGTGATGCGCCTGCTCAAGCTCGGCGTGTTCGACTTCGCCTTCGGCGTGATCGGCTATGTCGCGTCCGAGGATGCGGTGTTCGAAGGCGTCGACCTCTCGGTCGTCGCGCAGGACATCAAGACGGCGCGCGAGGTCACCAAGGTCTACCGCCCGACGCTCGAAAAGGCTTTCGAGAAGATATACGGCGCCAAGCTGATGATCATGGCCCCCTTCCCGAGCCAGATGCTGTTCTGCAACAGCGAGATCAAGAGCATCGCCGACCTCAAGGGCAAGAAGATCCGCGTCTACAGCACGACGCTCGGCGACTTCGTCGAAGGCGTCGGCGGCAACAGCGTGACCGTGTCCTTTGCGGAGGTCGTGCCCGCCCTGGAGAAGGGCGTCGTCGACTGCGGCATCACCGGCACCATGCCCGCCTACAAGGCGAAATGGTACCAGGTGGCGAAGACCGTCTATGCGCTGCGCGTGGGTTGGGGCATCGAATTCGGCGCTTTCAGCCTGAAGCGCTGGAATGCGCTCGACAAGGCGACGCAGGACTTCTTCACGGCCGAGTTCGCCAAGCTCGAAGACGCCTTCTGGAAGGGCATCGGCGACGAAGACGAGATGGGAATCATCTGCAACACAGGCGTCGGCGGCAAGTGCAGCGAAGGCGAGCCCGGCAAGATGAAGCTGGTAAAGCCGTCCGATGCGGACGTGGCCGCGCGCCGCAAGGTGCTCGAGGAGTTCATCCTGAAGCGCTGGGCGAGCCGGTGCAGCGCCGAGTGCGTCAAGAACTGGAACGACACGGTCGGCAAGCTCGTCGGCATCAAGGCCGGCGGCTGAAGAAAGGCCCGCGCGGGCGGCGCTGACCTAGCCTCGAATTGGCTAGGCGCGTTGCCGCCCGCGGGTTCCCCATCATGCTCGATGTTCTCATCCAACGGCTGGAAACAGTCTCCCGCTATGCCGTCTGGGCCGGCGGCGCAATGCTGTTCTTCGCCGCATTCATGGTGACGGGCGACGTGCTCGTCCGCGCCACGACGGGACGCTCGATGGGCGGCTCCGACGAGATCTCCGGCTACCTGCTGGCGATCAGCACGAGCTGGGCCTTTGCGCATACCCTGCTGAACCGGGTGAATGTCCGCGTCGACGCGCTCTATTTGCTGTTCGGCCGTTCGCTGCAGGCCGCGCTCGACGTGCTCGGCCTGCTCGTTCTCACCGCCTTCGGCCTCGCCGTCACCTGGCGGGCCATCGGCGTGTTCGTCTACTCGGCCTCCTACTGGGCCAAATCGATCACGCCGATGCAGACGCCGCTGGCGATTCCGCAGTTCTTCTGGGTGCTCGGCCTCCTGCTGTTTTCGGCGTCGCTGATCGTCGTGCTACTGCGCAGCGTGATCGCGCTGGCGCAGCGGGACGCGGCCACGATCGGGAGACTGGCCGGCGCGCGCACGCTGCGCGAGGAGGTCGAAGAGGAGCTCCACATAAGCGACAGCCGGGCCGAGCCCGGCAGGGGCGACAGCCGGGCCGGGCCCGGCAGGAGCGACGGCTGATGCTCCTCACCGCCCTCGCCATTCTTCTCGGGCTTCTCGCGCTCAGCGTGCCGGTCGCCGCGGCGCTCGGCATGCTCGGCCTCGCCTTGGGCGAGATTTTCGGGACCATGCCGCTGCATCTCGCGCTCGGCGATTCCTTCTGGCAGAACGGCATCGAATTCCTGCTCATGGCGATCCCGATGTTCATCCTGCTGGGCGAGCTGCTGCTGCGGTCGGGGATTGCCGGACGGATGTATGCGTCGCTGGCGCAATGGCTGTCCTGGCTGCCGGGCGGGCTGATGCATTCGAATATCGGCTCCTGCGCCATGTTCGCCGCCACCTCGGGCTCCAGCGTCGCCACCGCGGCGACGATCGGCACCGTCGCGATGCCGGAGATAAAGCGGCACGGCTACAACGAGCGGCTGTTCCTCGGAACCATCGCCGCGGGCGGCACGCTCGGCATCCTGATACCGCCGTCGATCAACCTCATCATCTACGGCCTGCTCACCAATACCTCGGTACCCGACCTGTACCTCGCGGGCTTCATTCCGGGATTCATGCTCGCCGGCCTCTTCATGCTGACGGTGCTGGCATTCTGCCTCGTCTTCCCGAAATGGGGCGGCGTGCCCATCGCGACGTCCTGGGAGCAACGCATCAAGGGTTTGCCGTATCTGATACCGCCGCTGCTGGTCTTCGTCGTCGTCGTCGGGACGATCTATCTCGGCTGGGCGACCCCGACGGAAGCGGCCTCCCTCGGCGTCGTCTTCGCGCTCATCCTCGCGGTCTATTACAAGTCGCTGTCGCTCGCGATGCTGCGCGAGGCGGTCGAAGGCACGATGAAGACGACCGCCATGGTCATGCTGATCATTCTGGCGGCGATCTTCCTCAACTTCGTCCTGGCCTTCATCGGGCTGACGCAGCAGCTCACCCAGTTCATCGAGGGGCTTGGCCTGGGGCCGACCAACACGCTGCTGGTGATCATCGTCTTCTATCTGGTGCTCGGCTGCTTCATGGAGACGCTGTCGATGCTGATCACCACGGCGCCGCTCATCACGCCGATCGTGGTCGCGCTCGGCTTCGACCCGGTCTGGTTCGGCATCCTGCTGACGGTGCTGCTGGAAACGGCGCTGATCACGCCGCCGGTAGGGGTAAATCTCTATGTGGTTCAAGGCATAAGAACCCGCGGCACCTTGAACGACGTCATCATCGGCACGCTGCCCTTCGTCGGCACGATGTTCGTGATGCTGGCGCTGCTCGTGCTGTTTCCGCAGATCGCGCTCTGGCTGCCGGCGGCGATGCGCTGAACCGGCGCACGCAAGCCTCTTCATTTCGACAAGCGTCTCGTATTCCCGCTGTGACTTACCGTCGCACGGAACACGATTCGTTAATCGGCGTTCATTTTCGTGAGTACGAAACGAGGCATCTTCGATTGCGCTCTCGTTGTCCAGCCAGTGTCGCAGGGAGAAATATCATTATCGGGAAATCGGTTAGGCGTATCGATCGGCCGCTCGAACCGGACGGGGAAATTTGCCGCTTGAAAATTGCGGCGCAAGCGTTTCTCGTGAACTGACGCTTCGTTGTGTCAGTATTCCGAAGTGTAATCGGAATTTTTTCCAAACATTTTGCGTCGGTAAGTATATATTAAATATACGGGCGCACGATTCGCTAAAGGAAAGTCAACTGGTGGGCAATAAAAGAACAAGAATGAGAGGGTTTTTGAGGGCGCAATAGGTCAGCATATCGAACAAGTATCGGGAAGGTTTGACCATGGACATCTTCGACGTCTTTTCCGAAGTCTATGCACGGGAAAAGCAAGAGGATCTGTCACTCCAAGAGTACCTTTTGGCTTGCCGCGATAATCCGATCATGTACGCCAGCGCCTCCGAACGGATGGTAGCGGCGATCGGGGAACCGGAACTGTTCGATACGAGCACCGATCCGCGCTTGGGCCGGATCTTCATGAACCGCACCATCAAGCGGTACCCCGCATTCAGCGAATTCTACGGCATGGAAGACACGATCGAGCGGATCGTGGGCTACTTCCGCTATTCGGCGCAGGGCCTCGAAGAGCGCAAGCAGATACTCTATCTCTTAGGTCCTGTGGGCGGCGGCAAGTCGACCCTGGCCGAGCGCCTCAAGCAACTCATGGAATTGACGCCGATCTACGTGCTGAAGGCCGGCGACGAGATCAGCCCGATCTTCGAATCGCCGCTTGGCATGTTCGGCCGCGAGAAGTTCGGCGACCTGCTGGAAACCAAATACGGCATTCCGCAGCGGCGCATAACGGGGCTCGCGTCGCCCTGGGCGATCAAGCGGCTCGACCAGTTCGGCGGCGACCTCGGCAAATTCTCGGCCGTGAAGCTCATGCCCTCGAAGCTGCGCCAGATCGCCATCGCCAAGACCGAGCCGGGCGACGAGAACAACCAGGACATCTCGTCGCTGGTCGGCAAGGTCGACATCCGCAAGCTCGAGCATTTCAGCCAGCACGATCCGGACGCCTACAGCTATTCCGGCAGCCTCAACCGGACGACGCAGGGCCTTCTGGAATTCGTCGAGATGTTCAAGGCGCCGATCAAGGTGCTGCACCCGCTGCTGACCGCGACGCAGGAAGGCAACTACATCGGCACGGAGTCGCTCGGCGCGCTGCCCTACCAGGGTATCATCCTCGCCCACTCGAACGAGTCGGAATGGCAGCAGTTCAAGACCAACAAGAACAACGAGGCGTTCCTCGACCGGCTCTGCGTGGTCAAGGTGCCCTACTGCCTCAGGGTGACGGAAGAGACGCTGATCTACAGCAAGCTGCTCCGGGAAAGCGAGCTCGCGAGCGCGTCCTGCGCGCCGGAGACGCTGGAGATCCTCGGCCGGTTCAGCATCCTGACCCGCCTCAAGGAGCACGAGAACTCGAACCTCTATTCCAAGATGCGCGTCTATGACGGCGAGAACCTGAAGGACACCGGCCCGCAGGTGAAGACGATGCAGGAGTATCGCGACACCGCGGGCGTCGACGAAGGCATGACCGGCATAAGCACCCGCTTCGCCTTCAAGGTGCTGTCCGAGACTTTCAACTACGACACCGAAGAGGTCGCGGCGGACCCGGTGCACCTGATGTACGTGCTCGAGCAGTCGATCAAGCGCGAGCAGTTCCCGGAAGAGATCCAGAACAGCTACCTGGAATTCATCAAGGCCGAGCTCGCGCCGAAGTACGCCGAATTCATCGGCGGCGAGATTCAGAAAGCCTACCTCGAATCCTATACCCACTACGGCCAGAACCTGTTCGACCGCTACATCGCCTACGCCGACGCCTGGATCGAGGAGCAGAACTACAAGGATCCGGACACCGGCCAGATGTTCGACCGCAACATCCTCGACGAAGAGCTGTCGAAGATCGAGAAGCCGGCCGGCATCACGAACGCCAAGGACTTCCGCAACGAGGTCGTCAAGTTCGCGCTGCGCGCGCGGGCGAAGAACGACGGCCGCAACCCGGCCTGGACCGCGTACGAGAAGCTTCGCGAAGTGATCGAGAAGCGGATGTTCAGCAACGTGGAAGACCTGCTGCCGGTCATCAGCTTCGGGACGAAGAAGGACTCGGACACCGACGCCAAGCACACCGAGTTCGTGCTGCGCATGAAGGAGCGCGGCTATACCGAGCGTCAGGTGCGCCGGCTGGTCGAATGGTACATGCGCGTCAACAAGGCCGGCTGAGGCCGGCCTGGGCGCGTCAACAAGGCCGGCTGAGGCCGGCCTGGGCGCGTCAACAAGGCCGGCTGAGGCCGGCCTGGGCGAGTCAACAAGGCCGGCGGAGGCCGGCCTGGGAGCAGCCATGCACCACTTCATAGACCGGCGCCTCAATCCCAAGGACAAGAACCTCGGCAACCGGCAACGGTTCATGCGCCGCGCGCGGGCGCAGATCAAAAAAGTCGTCAACGACTCGATCAAGAACCGCAAGATCTCGAATGCGGACGAGGGCGAGACGATCTCGATCCCGACCAAGGGCATCGCCGAGCCGCGATTCGTGCTCTCGCCGAACGGCGGGTACCGCGAGCGCGTATTCACCGGCAACAAGCAGTTCAGCACGGGCGACAAGATCCAGAAGCCGCCCCAGGGCGGCGGAAGCGGGGACGGCGGCAAGCAGGCCTCGGACCAGGGCGAGGGCGAAGACGCCTTCACCTTCGCGCTCAGCCGCGAGGAATTCCTCGACATCTATTTCGAGGACCTCGAGCTGCCCGACCTGGTGAAGAAGGACCTGAAGGAGATCAAGTCCTTCCAGTACAAGCGGGCGGGTTACAGCCTGACCGGAACGCCGAACCAGATCTCGGTGCGCCGCACGATCCGCAACAGCTTCGGGCGCCGCATCGCGCTCGGCCGGCCCAAGATCGAAAAGGTCGACGCGATCCAGCAGGAAATCGACGAGCTGGAGGCGGAGGGGCCGCAGTCGGAGCGGCAGTATCTCCGGCTCGAGGCGCTGCGCCAGGAGCTCGACCGGCTGCTGCGCCTGCGCAGGGGCATACCCTATCTCGACCCGATCGACATCCGCTACCGGCGGCTCGAGAAGGCGCCGAAGCCCAACACCAAGGCGGTCATGTTCTGCCTGATGGACGTGTCGGGCTCGATGGGCGAACGGGAAAAGGACCTGGCGAAGCGCTTCTTCATCCTGCTCCACCTGTTCCTCAAGCGGCGCTACGACCAGACCGACATCGTCTTCATCCGCCATACGCACGAAGCGAGCGAGGTCGACGAGGACACGTTCTTCTACAGCCGGGAAAGCGGCGGCACGGTCGTCAGCACCGCCCTGACGGAAATGATCAAGGTGGCGCGCGAGCGCTATCCGGTCGATAGCTGGAACATCTACGCGGCGCAGGCCTCGGACGGCGACAATTTCCCCGACGACGGCGAAAAATGCATCCGCATGCTGAACAGCGACATCATGCCGTTGTGCCAGTATTTCGCCTATGTCGAGATCGTCGACGAGCGGGAGCTCGACATGTTCCAGGCGCCCGGCGCGGGCGCGGAACTGTGGCAGGCGTACAACGCGGTCCGCCAGCGCTGGAACAATTTCGAGATGAAGCACATCGCCCAGCCGAGCGATATCTATCCGGTCTTCCGCGAGCTGTTTGCGAAACAGGTCGCCACCGGCTGATGCACCGGCCGATGCAGCCAATGCGCGGGGTCACGCCATGACCGCAACGATCATACGAAAGCCGCTGTTCGACGGCCGCGAATGGACCTTCGACACGCTGTCGCGGACCTATGACGCGATCGCGGAGATCGCCGAGAAGGACCTAGGCCTCGACACCTATCCCAACCAGCTCGAGATCATCTCCGCCGAGCAGATGCTGGACGCCCATTCCTCGGCCGGCATGCCGCTGATGTATCCGCACTGGTCCTTCGGCAAGCATTTCGTCCAGGAGGAGAAATCCTACCGCAAGGGCTACACCGGCCTCGCCTACGAGATCGTCATCAATTCCAATCCCTGTATCAGCTACAACATGGAGCAGAACTCCATGCCGATACAGACGCTGGTAATGGCGCATGCGGCGTTCGGCCATAACCATTTTTTCAAGAACAACTACCTGTTCCAGCAGTGGACCGACGCGGGGAGCGTGCTCGACTATCTGGAATACGCCAAGAAATTCGTCGCCAAATGCGAGGAAGAGCACGGCAGCCCGGCGGTCGAGGCGATCCTCGACGCGGCGCATTCGCTGATGGATCACGGCGTCTCGCGCTACCCGCGGCCGCAAAAGCCGACCGCGCGCGAACAGCGCGCCCGGGACGAAGAGCTGCGCATGCACCGCGAGAGCACCTTCAACGACCTCTGGCGCACCGTGCCGGCGAAAAAGGGCAAGGGCGAAAAGAAGGAGGACGGCGACGCCAAGGGCCCGGCGCTCGACATGAACCTGCCGGAAGAGAACCTGATCTACTTCATCGAGAGCCACAGCCCGGTATTGGAGGACTGGCAGCGCGAGCTGTTGAGCATCGTGCGCTACGTCGCGCAGTATTTCTATCCGCAGCGCCAGACCAAGGTGATGAACGAAGGCTGCGCCACCTTCGTGCACCATTACATCGTCAACAGGATGTTCGACAAAGGCCTGATCACCGAAGGCGCGATGCTGGAGATCCTGCACAGCCACTCCAGCGTCGTCTATCAGGCGGATTTCGATAATCCGCGCTATTCCGGCCTCAATCCCTACGCGCTCGGTTTCGGCATGATGCAGGACATTCAGCGCATCTGCACCGAGCCGAAGCCCGAAGACGAGGAATGGTTCAAGGAAATCGCCGGCTGCGGCGACTGGCGCGGCGTGCTCAAGGACGCCTGGGCGAACTACCGCGACGAGTCCTTCATCAAGCAGTATCTAAGCCCGCACATGATACGCGCCATGCGGCTGTTCTCGCTCGCCGACGACGCCGACGAGCGGCACTACGTCGTCACCACGATCCACGACGAGCGCGGCTACCGCGGCATCCGCGAGCGGCTCGCCCGGTCCTACGAGATCGGCGTGGTCGAGGCGGACATCCAGGTCGTCGGCGCCGACATGCGCGGCGACCGGACGCTTCGCCTCCAGCACACCGTGCGCGACCGCATCCCGCTGTCCGAGCGCACCCGCGACGAGGTGCTGAAGCACCTCCGCCAGCTCTGGGGCTACGACGTCAGCCTCATCGGCATCGACCGCGAGACCGAGAAGAAGGTCTACGAGACGCGGGTGTCGTAGGGCGGCCTCCAATCGGCCGGTAATCGCATTTGAGGGCGCACGGCATCCGGCAGCCGGCGACGGAGATTTGCTCGATCGTCGGATAAGCGTGTAATCCTAGCCTGTCGCAAGCTGGCGCCGCACAGGGCCGCCAAGCGAGTATGGAGAGGTATTCGGAGAAAGACTGAACCGATGAGCATCGACGTAAGGCCGACCGGGGCGGCGGCCGGGGCGGAGATTTTCGGCGTCGACCTTACAAAAGGGCTCGACAGCGCGGGCTTCGCGCCCATCCAGGCGGCGCTGGACGCGTATGGCGTCATCGTCCTGCGCGACCAGAAGATCACGCCGGAACAGCAGATAGCCTTCAGCCGGCATTTCGGCGAGCTGGACGTGAACTTCAACGCCAAGCGGTTCGGCGTCTCGGGCAGCCCGGAAATCTACATCATCTCCAACATCGTCGAAAACGGGCAGCCGACCGGCACCCGCCGGGCCGGAGAGACCTGGCATACCGATATGAGCTATGCGAAGCGGCCGGCCAGGGTGACGATGCTCTACGCCGTCGAGGTGCCTGTGCTGCATGGCCTCGCCCTGGGCGGGACGGGCTTCGCGAACGCCGCGGCCGCCTGGGACGCGCTGCCGCAATCGATGCAGGACGAGATCCGGGATTTGAAGGGGGTCTTCGACTTCCGCGGGCGAAAGCGCTCCTCCCCCGTCAGCGCGGAGGACATTGCCCAGTACCCGCCCGTCGAGCACCCGATCGTCCGCACGCACCCCCGGACCGGACGAAAGGGTCTCTACATCGCGCGCGACGACTGCACGGGAATTGTCGGCAAGGACGAACCGACGGCACTGGCGCTGATCGAAGCGCTGGCCGACCATATCGTGCGTCCGGACTTCGTCTATCAGCACCGCTGGCGCGTTGGCGACGTGGTGGCCTGGGACAATTGCACCGTGCAACACCGGGCGGTGCAGGACTACGACCTGCCGCAACGCCGCTTGCTGTGGCGGACGACCGTCAAGGGCGACGTGCCGCATTAGGGCGGAACTTAGGGCGGAACCTACGAAGCCGTTGTTCCCTCCCCCGCAATGCAGGGCAATCGCATTCGCGTATCTTGCACGAATGCCGTGCGTCCTTCGACAAGCTCAGGATGAGGGAGAATCTTCGTGGCATTGAGAAGAAACCTCATGCTGAGCTTGTCGAAGCACGCACGCTGCTTGTCCCAATCACCGTGAGCAAGCCGCTCTCGGAAACTGCAACACCAGCAGCTCCAGCCCCGCCTCGCCGGCGCGCGCCGTGTAGGCCGGCTCGTCCGGCGTCGCATACAGGCAGGACAGCGCCGGCATCGACTCCCCGTCTCGGCAGAGCGTTCCGCCGATTACGACATGGTACTGCCCGCCGCCGCCGGCCGGATCGGGAATCGGCGTCTCCGCGCCCGACCCAAGGCGCATGAGCCATGCGGCCATGCCGTCCGCCTCGCGCTCGATGAGCGCGACCGTCTCCGGCCGCGCCAGGGCGCGCAGCGCCGCGGGATCGGAAGGCGGCATCGGGATTCCCAGCCTCTGGCGCTGGCGTCCGCGCCGCAGCTTGTCGCGCGACTGCGGCATGTATTTCGCGCCCGGATCCCAGGCGGCGCGGAGGGTGAAATAGGTCACGCCGCCGTCGCCCGCCGCGATCGGCCCGTAGGGCGAATGCGCGCCCGCGTACTGCACCATCAGCGGCCCCGCCGCGTGCTTGCCGAGCCTGCCCGCGCCGCCGACGAAGACCTGGAACTGGTTGACCTCGTGGAAATGGGGCTTGGTCACGCTGCCCGGCGGCTGCTCGACCAGGAAGCCCTGCGGCAACCCGTTGTCGTTGACCTCGTTGCCCTCGACATACATGCCGCGGACCGGCGCCGCGCCGATATAGGCGCTCAGCACGTATTCGCGGCCGTTGACCTGAATCCGGCGCTGATTGCGCCGCGCCTCTTCCGTCGACCGTGCGAGCAGCATCGCCCTTCCCTTCGCTATGCCCCGAGACGATAGCAAATACGGGCGGAAGCGGCCAAGCCGGCCCCTTCCCTAGCCGCCGTTCCGGTTGGCGTGCATACGCTCGCCGACCAGCGTCGCGACGGCGAGCGGGTCGAGCGGCTTCTCGATGACCGGGATGCCCGTCCCCTTCACCAGCGCGGCCAGGTCGGTGCCGAGCGTATCGCCCGTCATGAAGACCATGCGCCGGTCGAGGTCCTGTATCTCCTGCCGCAGGGCGCGGTAGAGGCTGGGACCGTCTACCCGCGGCATACGGACATCGCTGATGATCATGTCGTAAGGCTTGCGGCGCGCCTGGTCGATGCCGTCGCCGCCGCCGAACACGGCATCGACTTCATGCCCGCGCATCCGAAGCACGTCGGCCAGCGTGAGCGCCACCTCCTCGTCGTCGTCGACGACGAGGACCATACCGGTCTGCTGACCCATTCCATCTCCCGTTACCGCCGCCGGCCGCTCATCCTGCGCATCGCGCATGGGCAGCCGTACCGTGAAGACCGCGCCGGAGGGCTCATTCGCCGAAAGCTCGATGGTGCCGCCATGGGTCGTCACGATGTCGCGGCACAAGGAAAGCCCGATGCCGGTGCCCGACGCCCCGGCCTTGGTGGTGAAGAAGGGCTCGAAGACACGCTCGGCGATGTCCGCCGGAACGCCCGGCCCGTTGTCGGCCACCGTCAGGACCACCTGCCACGCCTCGCCATCAGCGCGGGTGGCGACCGTCAGGGTGCGGGGCGGCTCAGTCTCGCGCAGCGCGTGCTCGGCGTTGACCACGAGGTTGGATACCACATGGTGAAGCTGGTCGGCGTCCGCCGTCACCGGCGGCAACGCCGGGTCGAGGTCGAGCTGTACCGCCACGCCGGAGCTTTGCAGGCTGTGCGACACAAGGTCGAGGGCGGAGCCGACGGAATCGTTGAGCGCGATCGCGACCCGCGCCGGCGCCCGGCTGCGCGCCATCGCCAGGAAGGTGCGCACCGTGCGGCTGCAGCGTTCCGCCGCGTCGCGGATCCGGCGCGCGCGCCGGACGATCCCCTCGTCGTCGGCGGCGTCCTCCAGCATCAGCGACTGGCCGCTGACGACGGACAGCGGGTTGTTGAGCTCATGCGCCAGCCCGGCCAGCAGGGAGCCGAGGGCGGCGATCTTTTCCTTCTGGTGGAAGGCTTCGCGCTGGCGCGCGATCTCCACCTCGGCCTGGACGCGCTCGCTGAGGTCGACGACCGCGTGGATCAGCGCGTCCACCCCCTGATACTTCATCGGCACGGTCGTGATGCGCGCCCAGAACCGGGTGCCGTTCGGCCGCCGGACCTCCAGCTCGCAGCTCTCCACCCGCGCCCTGCCGCGCGCGATCTCGGAGACGCCGTGGCGGAACCGGCTGTCCGGGCAAAGGTCGAACAGCGTGACCCGGTCGAGAAAATCGCCGTCGATGGCGAGCTGCGTGCAGGCCTCCGGGTTGATGTAGAGCAGCGCCGTCGTGGCGGCGTCCGAAATCACCACCGGCAGCGGAATCGCGCCGGAAATCGCGCGGAAGCGTCCTTCGCTCTCGCGCACCGCGCGCTCCATCGCCTTGCGGGCGGTGATATCGCGAAAGATCACCAGCGCCACGATGGAGCCGTCCTCGCCGATGAAGGGCGTCGCCATGCCCTCGATGTCGCGCTCGCGGCCGCTGTCGGTCCGGATGACCCGCTCCGTCGGCAATATGTCGCGGCCGTGCTTGATCACCGCATCGACACGCTCCTGGGCGGCTTCCTTCTCACGCTCGGCGATGAAGTCCATGTAGGACCGCCCGATCGCCTGCTCCGGCGCGGTGAACCCGAGGATCCGGCAGCCGGCGGGATTGAGGAAGGTGATCTTCTCGTGGTCGTGCAACATGACTGCATCCGGCGACAGCTCGACCAGCCGGCGATAGCGGTGATCGCTGGCGCGCAGCCGTTCGAGGGACTCGCGGTTGCGCTTGAAGGTCGCGCTCAAGATCGATGTCATCGGCTTCCAGACGCGCGGCAGCTCGGGCGGCGGCACCGGCCGCCCGCCGGCCCCGTCGCGCAAATATTGCGCGAAGGCGAGCACGGGCCGCACGAACTGCATGCGGACGAGCACCTGGCCCAGCACGAGCGTCGCAATCAGGCCGCACAGGATCAGGCCATACGGCAGGAATCTCCAGGCCAGTCCGGCGTGGACTTCCGACACCGGGATCGCATAGTCCAGGTGCCAGCCGGCCTCGTGCAGCGGCAGCCGCAGAAGGTACCAGCCTCCGGCCTCGGAAAACGCGCCATTCCCGGGCACGACATCCTGGATATGCTTGCCGATCGCGTGGTAGCCGGGCTGACCGATACGGCCGAGGTAGGCGATGATAGTATCGTTGCCGTCCACCACCCGGGCGGCGACGCCGTTCAGCCCCTTCACCTCGAGCAAGGTCCCGAAATGGGATTGCAGCACGTCCACGCCCACCACGCCGACGAAGCGGTCGCCTTCGCCGTAAACCGGCGCGGCGCGGGAAACGACGGCCCGGCCGCGAACGCCATCGCGATCCTCATTGACCCAATAGGCTTTCCGGTCCGGATTCAGCTCCGGGGTCCCCTGCAGGAAAACGGGGCGCTTGAAGAAGTGCCGGACGCTCGCTGCGATTCCCTTGTCGTCCGCCAGCACCTCGTAATCGTAGCGGTCGGACGCCGGATAGATCGACAAGAAGTTTCCACGCCCGTCGTAGAAATAACTGTAAAGCAACGCTGGATTGGCGACGTGGCCAAGCTGCTGGATGGGAAAGATCTCGAGCGACAGGCTCGCTGCGCTCAGCGTATCGCTGCCGCCGGCGAGGGCGAGGCTGTTACCCAGGAAATTTCCCGTCGCCTCCGGCAGCGCACCGAAGACGTTGTCGTCGAGGAAATAGCCGGTTATGTCCTGGCTCCGAGGGTCGGACTCGACCGTCAGCAGCGGCAGCAGCCGCGAAAGCCGCTGATCCGGCCGGGCCAGGTAATACTCCGCCCAATTCTGCATCTGCGATGCATGTTCGGCCATCGCGCTCAGAGCCATTTCAACCCGTTGGTGGCGCTCGTTCACGGATACCATCAGGTTGTCGAGGCGGCGGTGGCGCTGTTCGGAGTAATGCACATAGCCGAGCGCGACGATCAGCACCACCAGCGGAATCGAGCTGATGGCCGCAAGCTTCGCATAGTGGCGGGAAAGGGTTCGCGCGGATCGGGTTGCCATGTCGCCTCAGCCAAGTCCGCCCTGAAATCCGGCCCGCGCCTGCAATGGCTGGGCTACCGCTCCGGGCTTTGGCCGTTCGGGATGAATATATAACCGGCGCCGCGAACCGTCTTGATGATTTCCGGCTTCTGCGGGTCGCGCTCGATCTTGCGCCTGAGGCGGGCGATGCGGATGTCGATGCTGCGGTCGAAAGGGTCCCAGCGCCGGTGATGCGCCAAGTCGAGAAGCTGATCGCGGGTCAGCACCCGGTTGGGATGCCCGACGAACGCGGCCAGGAGGTCGAATTCCATGGTCGTCAGCTCCACGACCGACCCGTCCGACGCATAGAGCTCATGGCCGTCCACGTCCAGGACGAACGAGCCGAAGGCCACTCGCCGCGTCTCCCCGCCTGCGACCTTGGCCGGCTCGGGCCTGCCGCTGCGCCGCAGCACGCTCTTGACCCGCGCCGCCAGCTCGCGCAGGTCGCACGGCTTGCCGACATAGTCGTCCGCGCCGAGCTCGAGGCCGATCACCCGGTCCACGGCCTCGTCCGCCGCCGTCACCATGATGATCGCGGCGTCCGTCTCCTCGCGCAGGTAACGGGCAAGCGTCAGGCCGTCCTCGCCCGGAAGGTTCAGGTCGAGCAGCACCAGGTCCGCAGGCTTGCGTTCGACACAGGCCCGCAAGGCGGCGCCGGATTCCGCCAGCGATACCTCGTAGCCCCTCAACGACAGGTATTCGCCGAACGTCTCCCGGACATCGGCCTCGTCGTCGACGACGATGATGTGCTCCCGCTCGCTCATGCCCAACCGGTCCCCGACCGGCTTTTCCCATGCTTTGCGGCCGCGCGCGGTCTGCGGCGGCGCATATGTTTCGCGGAACTTTACTACAGGTTCCGCGCGGGCGAGCAATGGATTCATACCTATACCGTTTCGCGGCCCGGCCTCAGACGTGCAGCGGACAGTGTTTCGCGCTCTGCCGGATGCCGCGCGGCAGGCTGTACAACCGCAGCGCCGCCGCCTCGTTGCGCGCGGCCGCGCGGGTCCGGCCGGACATCTGCGCAGCCTCGAAGCCGGCCGATATGAAGCGCCAAAAATTCTGCAATACCGTCATCGTCCTCGCCTCCACTCGTACAGCGGTCGCCGTTTCTTCGCGTCGGCGGCGATCCTCTTGTACCCGCTCCATGTTTCCCCTTCGTGTCCGGGCGCGGCGGCATTCTGTTTCAATTGTTTCAGCGCATAGAGCGGCGGAACGGCCCCCTTGCAAAGCCCCCCTTGCAAAGCGAAGACCGCGAATTATCTCTTATTCATAACTAAAATCTCCCCATGAAACCTAGCCAGCCCCGCAAGGCGAAACCCCCTCTGCTCCCAAACAGCGGGGCTGGTTCTTCCTTTGCGTGAACGGCCGAGCCTGGCGGCATGAACCTGGCGGCATGAAAAAGCCCTCCCCCTTGCGGAGGAGGACTTCTTCGACGTCAGCGCCGATTTGCGCGCCGCGCGTCAGGCGGCGGTGGGGGCAGCCTTGAACTCGCTCGACGGGGCGTCATGGGCATCGGCGGCATCAACCCCACCGGCTGCGGCCTTGGTTCCTGCGATCGGCATTCCGGCCGGCGCGGCGACCCGGACGAAGCTCGTCTCCATCGCCACCTCCGGGGTGATTTCGATGAGCGACAACTCGTCCGCCTCGAGGTCGTAGCGAACGCCGATCGCCTTGCCGGTCTGGTCGGCGACTTGCTGCGCACGGACGATCATCGCCTGCACCGCCGTGTGCGCCGTGGGCTGGACGCCCGAGTCGATTCTGTTGGCCATGATACCACTCCAAAACCTGTGTAGTTCCGTTTTTGTTCGTTAACTGTAACCTGGTTATGGCGACGCGATATTCAAGGGCCGCGTCAAAACGGCCGTATTCCCCGGCCGGACAGGAGCCGGCACGCGCCCGCACGCGAGATTGTCTTACCCTGCTTCACCACGCTATAAGCCCCACTCGCAAAACGGGGAGCGCCGAGGTCTTGACCGGCCACCGCGAAGAACGCAGCAGGCGGTTTCTTGCCCGCTGGATTCATTGGTCTTGCCGCCTGGCATGGCCAGTGATCGTTCTTGCCGTCCTGCTCGCGGGCGGCGCCACCTATTTCACGCTGACGCATCTGGCCTTCGATGCCGGCCTGGACAGAATCCTGCCGCAGGACCAGGCATTCCGGCAGAACGAGATCGCGATCGGAGAGGCCCTGCCCCAGACGACCGACGCGCTCTCGATCGTCGTGGAATCGGACGATGCCGAAACCGCGGACGAGGCGGCGGCCTCGCTGGCGGCGCGGCTGGAGACGATGCCCGAACATTTCCGCACGGTCTTCTATTTCGAAGGGCATCCGTTCTTTCGCCGCAACAGCCTTCTTTATCTCGGCGTCGACAAGCTCGAGGACATGAGCGGCCGCCTGGTCCGGGCGCAGCCGCTGCTGTCCTCGCTCGCCGCGGATCCGACGCTCCGCGGCCTCACGGAGACGCTGCGCCGGGCGATCGACCAATCCGACGGGAACGCAGCCGCGGCGCTCGCTCCCGCGCTGAGCAAGATGGCCGCCACGGTGCGGAACCTGGAAGAAGGGCGCGACGCGCGCCTCTCCTGGCGATCGCTGCTGGACGGCGACGGCGCGGCGGAGGCAACGACGACGCGCAAGGTCATCCTCGTCCAGCCCGTGCCCGGCCGGGACCCGCTACGGCCGGTCGCCCCCGCGGTCGACGCCATCTACGAAAGCGCGAAAGCCCTCGCGCTCGACGACGCAGGCGGCGTGGAGGTCCACGTCACCGGCAACGCGATCATGCTCCAGGAAGAGCTGCAGACGGTGCAAGGCGGCTTGGCGATCGCCGGCCTGCTGGCGCTCGGGCTGGCGGTTCTTCTCCTGGCGTTCGGGTTGCAATCGCTGCGTCTCGTCGCCGCGACGCTGTTCACGCTGGTCGTGGGACTGACCTGGACCGCGGCCTTCGCCCTCGCGGCCTTCGGCGCCCTCAATCTCGTCTCCGCCGCCTTCGCCGTGCTGTTCATCGCGTTCAGCGTCGATTTCAGCATCCACTTCGCCCTTCGCTACCGCGAGGCGCTCGCGGACAACGCCTGTGGCGAGGCATTGAAACAGGCCGGCATGGGGGTGGGGCCGGCGCTTCTGCTGTCGGCGGGGGCGTTGGCCATCGGCTACCTGTCTTTTCTGACCCCTGGCCTGACCCCTGGCCTGACCCCCGGCCTGACCCCCGGCTATCGCGGCGTGTCCGAGCTCGGCGTCGTTTCCGCCGTCGGCATAGGCGTCGCGCTGTTCCTGAATCTCACGCTTCTGCCGGCGCTGCTCAGCGTCATGCCCATGCGCGTGGCGCGGGCGACGCGGTGGACCGCCGCCACGCGCAGGACCTGGTATCAGTCGCTGATGCGCCGGTATGCGCTCGGCATCGTCATCTTCGCCGGCATTCTCGGCGCGATCGCGGCGACGATCGCACCCTATACCTGGTTCGACGACGACCCGCTCAACCTCCGCGATTCCAACGCGCCTTCCGTGCAGACCTTGCTCGAATTGCGCGACGACCCGCGGGTGGAGCCTTATTCGGCGGCGTTCCTGGCGCCGGACCTGGAGACGGCAGCGCGGCTCGCGAAGCAATTCGAGAGCCTGCCGCAGGTCGAGGATGCCGTGACGGCCGAAGACCTTATCCCGGCGAGCCAGCCCGCGAAGCGCGCCGTCATCGAGAAGATGGCGCTGGTCCTGTCGCCCCTCCTGACGGCGCCGCAAACGCCGCCGGCCATGAGCGACGCCGCGCGAAACGCCGCCTTCGAGGAGCTGCGGAGCTTGCTGACGCGGGCGCAAGGCGGCATGGCCGCCAACGCGCGCAATCTCGCCACCGTGCTGGACCGGATGCCGCGCACGCCGGACTCGCTGATCGAGCTCGAGCGCGCGCTGCTGGGCAGGTTCCCGCCGTTCCGCGAGCGGCTGGCGGCGCTGCTGGCGCCGCAAGCGGTATCGATGGACGAAATGCCCGAAGAGCTGCGCACCCGCCGGCTGGCGCGGGACGGCCGCGCGCTCGTCGTCATCGATCCCAGGCAGGATTTGCGCGATCCCGCCGCGCGTCAGGAATTCGTCGACGCCGTCCGCAGCGTGGCGCCCGCGGCGAGCGGGCCGGCCGTGCGGTACGCCGCGGTCGGCGAGACCGTCGTCGGCGCGTGCAGGCAGGCGGCGCTGACGGCGGGCATCCTGATCGCCCTGCTCCTGTTCCTGGCGCTGCGGCGAGCGCGCGACGCGGCGCTGGTGCTGGCGCCGCCCGCGCTTGCCGCGATCATGACGGTCGCCACGGCGGTGCTGCTCAAGATGCCGTTCAATCTCGCCAACATCGTCGTCCTGCCGCTGATCCTCGGCCTCGGCGTCTCCTTCGCCATTCAGATCGTCATGCGCCGCCGCAGCCGCGACGCCAGCAAGCTCGACGGCAGGTTCATGGAAACGTCCACGCCGCGGGCCGTGGTGTTCAGCGCGCTCACGGCGATGGGCCTGTTCGGCCCCTTGGCGCTATCCGAACACCACGGGACGGCCGGCCTCGGCGTCCTGCTGACGCTCGCGATCGGCCTTACCATGCTGTGCACCCTGCTGGTCCTGCCGGCATTGCTGGAGCTGGCTTCACGGAAGGATGGGCGAAAGGACGGACGGAAGCCCGCCGCGCCGTCCTACGGTCCCTGAGCCCGGCGCGCGGTCAGTCGTGTTCGAGCGAGCGCTCGGTGAAGAGATAGTCCTTCAGCTCCTTCTCGAAGTCCTTGTTGTTCCGGCGAATCCACTCCAGCACCATGCTGGCGTGCTCCATCTCTTCGCGCATGTTGTGCAGCAGGATCTCCTTCAGCACCTTGTCGTCGCAGTCGTCGGCGCGCTGCCGGTACCAATCGACCGCCTCGAGCTCTTCCATCAGCGAGACGATCGCATGATGAAAATGAATCGTGTCCTTGCTCAACCGCTCACGCGGAGCATGCAGCGCGCCGCTCGATGCACCCATTGTCTCGACCCCTTTTTCTGCAAAAACCAACCGGCGACATGCCGGTCGTCCAAAGACGTGTTCTATCTTGCAGGCTGAAAACAGCCGGCGATTTGATTTAGCGCAACTTCAGCGGGGGGTCTACGGGCGCGCGCATGGCCGCATGGACTCGCGGAACAAGTCCGCGAGTGACGGCCTTATTTATAACCAAACACTTGTCGTCATTGCCGCACTTGTTGCGGCAATCCACGGACGGGTGCCCGGCGTCGCATCGATTTCGCGTCCGGTGACGGCCGGTTGCCGCAGACGCCAGACGTTCCGCCGTCCTCCGCGGCCAGCGCCTCGATCACGCGGCTGTCACCATGGCGGCGCCGGGCAGCGCCGCGACGCGCTTGAACAGCCCGCGGACGAAGGGGCTCGCCGGCTTGGCGGACTTTCGCTCGTTCGCCAATGCAAGCGCAGCCGCCGCGTCGCCGGCCCGAACGGCGGACTCCAGCAGCGTCAGGCTGAGCAGGTCGCGCTGCGCATTGCTGCCGCCGAAGGCGACCGCGCGCTTGCGGACGTCGAGCAGCGTGGCGAAGGCCGCGGGATAGTTGCCGTCGCCGAATGCCTTGAGCGCCCGGACCACGGGAAGCCCGACCTCGCGGATCATGCGCGCGCTCGAATCGTCCGCCGCGGCGGCGGCTTCGAGGGCGGCTATCAGCCGGCGCCCCATCTCCTCGCGGCCGGTCGCCACGAAGGCCATCATCGCGTGCGCGTCGTTGAAGGGATAATAGGCGTGCTCCACCCACCCTTCGTAGATGCCGGCGAGCTCGTCCCAGCGGCGGCCGGTGTCAACGCCGCGCAGATGCAGGCGCCACAGCATGGCGGCCGCGTCGACCATCTCCATGGCGACCTGCGAGGACTGCGGCCGGATGGCCTCGTCGTAGAGCGAGAGCACCTTCGCGGTGTCGCCGTTTTCGAGGTGATAGAGCCCGAGATGCCACCAGTTGTGGAAGGCGAACATGTTGTTGGGCGACCAGTTGTCCGCGCCGCCCGTCAGCCAGCGGATACCCTCCTCCGTCCGACCCTGCATCTCGCACACATGGGCGACGGCGTGATAGGCCCAGGCGTCCTTCGGCTGCAGCGCGACGGCGCGGCGGCCGGTCTCTTCGGCGCGTTCGTAATGCCCGCACTCCTCCAGGCCGAAGGCATGCATGCCGAGCAGGTAGGCGTAGTCGGCGTCGGCCTCCGACCAGGCCGGCATGATCTGCGCCACCCGGTCGCGCAGCATCGTCGTCTGGCCGAGCAGGAAATCGCACAGGTGGGCGAACTGCATGGCGACGATATCGCGCGGGAAATCGCACAGCACGCGCCCGTACTCCTCGGAGGCGTGGTAAAAGTCGCGCTCCGCCCAGGCCCGGATCGCGGCGATGTGGCCGCGCTCGCGGTCGTTCGCGCCTGCCTCGTGGCCTATCAGGATGCCGAGGATGCGCTTCAGCTCCGGCTCGGCGCCCGCTTCGCTGGAGGTCAGGAGGATGCCCGCCCGGAAGCAATGCCCCATGACGAAGCCGGGGTCGGCCGCGAGGGCGGCGTCGATCTTCGCGAGCGGGTCGGCGACGTAGCCGAGCATCAGCGCCGCCGCCTCGTTGAAGGCGTCGACCGAGCGCCTGTTGCCGCTGGATACGGGTGCGCCGAATCTGTCGTAGAGGGTCATGTCAGGTCCTCCGGTTGTCTCAGTGCCGCGCCGCGCTTGTAGCGCCCGGACATTTCCGCCGCGTTTCCGGCACCGGAGATATTTGTTTCATTTGTAACAGCCGCGGGCAAGCGGTCGAGCGCGCTCATGCTTCGTCCCTCGACAGGCTCGGGATGAGGAGGCTCAGCATGTGGTTGTCCCACTTCGCGCCCTCGATGGGCGCCCTGGCTGCACCGGCGCGGCCTGTCAGCGCGTCGTAGGGCATGATTTCGCCGTAGCCGTTGCTGAGGAGGAAGCCTCCAGCGCCCTCGCCCGGCGCGATGCCGCAGCAGTCCGCCATCCGGTACGCGCCGGCATGGCGGTCGTTCCGCACGTCCCAGAACAGGGCGAGGCCGCCGCGCGGGCTGGTGACGCCGAGGATGCGTCCCGACGGGTCCATCGCCGCGCTGCCGCAATACTGGCGCATGCCGCGCACCGCCTCGGCCGGCGGCGCGACCGGCCGGATCGCCGCCTCGCCGGGCCGGTGCGTCGCGACCAGCGGCACGGCGTCGCCTTCCGGACCTTCGTATTGCATGGCGACGGCGACCCGGTCGCCCGGCGCGACCGCGAGATGGCGGATGCTGAGCTGGTGCAGCGCGGGCGGCAAGGCCGCTCCGGCCAACGGCGTGCCGTCGCGGGCATCGAGATAGGCGAGCGACGGCGCCATCGTGTCGAGGTTCAGGATTGCGCGCGGCGCATCGTCATGGCGCAGGATTCCGCCGTTGGCGACGACGAGGGTCCGGCCGTCCGACAGCAGGCGGATGTCGTGCGGATCGAGCCCGCCCGAGCGCCATTCTCCGACCCGCCGGTATCCGTCCGCCGGGTCGTAGACGCCAACCATGCCGTCGCCGGTGTCGCCGACGGTCTCGGTGGCGAACAGGCGCGCCCCATCCGCGGCGAAGACGCCGTGGCCGTTGAACCAGCGTCCCGCCGCCGCGTCCACCATGCGCACGGAATGCCCCTTCGCGATGTCCACGACCAGGGCGAAGGCGCCGGGCCTGCGCCCGAAGTACACCGCCTGCGCTCCGTCCGGATGCAAGGCCATCGAATGGCCGCGCGCCGGCAGGGCTATGTCGAAAGCGACGCCGCCCCCGGCGATGCCCGTCGCGCGGTAGCCGCCGGCAGCATCGCCGCGGGCGCTGAGGTAGAGCCGCCGCACGGCCCCGGCGCGCCCGGCGCGCGGCAGCGCCAAAGCGGGTACGGCTGCGGCCAGCGCGGCCAGCATGCTCCGGCGGGAGATTTCCATATCGATCATCTCAGTCTCCATCCAGCGCATTGAAGCCGAGCGGTATGCCCAGCGCGGCGGTGAGGCGCTGCGCGAGGATCGCCTTCAGCGCGCCGGCCTCCGTCTTCAGGGTTTCCAGCTTGGCGCGCTCCGCCGGATCGCTCACCGCCTCGGCAAGCGGCAGCTTCACGGAGGCGGCGGTCGCAACCGTCTGGGCGAAGGCGCGGCGCAGCAGGTCGTCGAGCTGCGCATCCTTGGCGACGTCGCGGACGAAGCGGGAGAACCCGCCCTTCCCGCTGCCGTCCTCCCCCATGTACATTGCTTGCGCCGCCTCGAGGTTGCGGCGGATGTTGTCGAGCGAGCGCCCGCTGCGCCAGGATTCGGCGAGCTTCGGGCGCGCGCCTGCGAGGGAGTCGCCGAGCGGGCGCCCCAGCTTGTGGTCGGCGACCATCTCCACCGCCGCATGCAGGCTCTTGAACAGGTCGAGCGTCGCTTCCTTGGGCGTCCGGTAGCGGGCGAACTCGCCGCCCGCCTTCGCGATCTCGGAAACGTAGGAATCGCCGCCCTCCGTCCAGCCGCGATGCACGGCATCGGCAATGGCGGCGACGTTGCCCGCGATCGCCCGCGCCAGGGCGCAGCGATAGCCCGTTGCCGCAGCGCCGTCCGGGTCGAACAGCAGCCGCTCGAGCGCGGGAAAGCCCTGCACCACGACCTTCGCGCCGGCGAAGGCGCCCGGCTTCAGGATCGTCGTGTCGCGCGCCCGGAGCAGCGCGTCGAGCTCGCGCCCGGTGCGATTGCGCACGTCCGGCCAGAACGCCAGCCGCGTCGAGCGCATGTCCTGCTCGGCCGGGCCGAAGCGGATGTGCTGCACCGACTGCCAGGCGTCCTGCGCCGCCAGCGCGGCATCCCGGAACGCGCCGGCATTTTCCGGCGAAGCCTTGGCGCAAGCGGCATCGGCCTTGCGTTCCAGTCCGGCCGCGGCTCCGGCGAAGCGGGCATAGCGCGGCACGATATGTTCGGCCACCAGCGCAGCGTTGAGCGCGCGGTAGGCGGCGGCGTCATGCTCCGCCGCCGCAGCCTGCGCGCCGGACAGCAGCAGGACGAGAACCAGCAGCAATCGAATCATGTCCGGGACATCCCTAAAGAGAGCGCAGGAACGCGATCAGCGCGTCGCGCTCCTGCTTCGAAAGTTGCAGGACCTTCTGCTTCGCCCCTTCCGCCTCGCCGCCGTGCCAGAGCACGGCCTCCATCAGGCTGCGGGCGCGGCCGTCATGCAGGAACCGGCTGTGGCCGCTCACCGTCTCGGTCAGGCCGATGCCCCAGAGCGGCGGCGTCCGCCATTCCGTGCCGCTGGCGTCGCCCTCCGGGCGGCCGTCGGCGAGGCCTTCGCCCATGTCGTGCAGCAGCAGGTCGGTATAGGGCCAGATGAGCTGGAAGGATTGCTCCGGCCGGGCGGCGTCGCGGCGGGTGACGAACTTCGGCCGGTGACAGGCGATGCAGCCCGATTCATAGAATACGCGCTTGCCCTCCAGCACGGCCGGCGCATCGACATCGCGCCGCGCCGGAACAGCGAGATTGCGCGCGTAGAAGGCGACGAGGTCGAACATCTTGTCGGGCAGCTCGACGCCCTCCGCCGGGTCGCTGCCGTCCGGCGCGGCGATGCAGGCGGCCTGCGCCCCGGTGCACTCGCCCGATCCCTTGCGCGCCAGCTTCGAGGAGATGCCCATGTCGCCGGCGAAGGCGTAGGCGGATTGCTGCGCCACCGACGGCTGCCCCGCCTTCCAGCCGAAGCGGGTCAGCACCGCCTTGCCGCTTTCCGCGCTCCAACCGCGGTTCGCCCGCCCCGATACGCCGTCGCCGTCGCGGTCGTCCGGGTCGGCGAGCGCCAGGATATCCGCGTCGCGAATGGCTTCGAGCAGCCCCATGCCGATCATCGGCGGCGCGACGCGGGGCGACAGCATGACCTTCGGGTGCATCGGCCCGTAGTTGAGGCCGGCGGCGCGGTATTTCGGCTTCCGCAGCGTCACCGTCTCGCCGTCGGCGAAGGTCACCGGGACGTCCTCGTGATCGATCTCCATCCGGCCCTCCGCCGGAATGCCCTGGATCGCAAAATTCTGGAACTGCGTGCCGTAGACGGGATCCGGGATCGCATCGGCCCGATGCGACGCGAGCGCGGCGCGGTCGGCATCGGACTGGGGCGGAATGGAAAGGCGGAGGAACAGCGCGACTCCCGGCTCGCCCTGCGCCGGCGGCTGGCCGCGGCCGTCCTTGAGGTGGCAGCTCTGGCAGGAGCGCGCGTTGTAGAGCGGCCCCAACCCGTCGGAGGACAGCGTCGAGGACGGCGACGACACCCAGAGCTTCCGGAAGATGCCGTCGCCGACCTTGAAGTCGAGCGTGCGCTCGAAGGACATGTTGGCGGACGGATGGGAAAAGGCGCTCGAATTGAGCGGGGCGAAGGATGTCGCGCCGCCGCCCGGGTTCAGCTCGTAGGGCTCGGCCTTCGAGAAATCCGCGGTGGGGCGAACGACGGCCGCGATCCGCGCCGCCTCGTCCGCAGCGCGTGCACCGATGCCGAACGGCAGACCGCACAGCAGCACGGCAACTGCCGCGACTGCGGCGGCGCGCGCCGTTCTCCCATGATTCCGCCTCATGCCGGCCGTCATCCGAAGCCGCCGCCTACTTGAAGACTTTTGCCGGGTCGTCCAGGCTTTCCGAGCCTTCGAACCTGATCGGCTGCAGCTTGAGCGCGGCAACCACACGCTCGATGCTTTTCGTCTGTTCGGTCAGCGCGTCGATCGCCGCCTGCACGGCGGCGTTGCCCGCCTTGTTGTCCTTGCCGATCATCTGGTCGTAGGCCTCGACCGTCTCGGCCCGCTTCTTCAACGCCGCCAGCGCGCCGACGGTCTTGTCGAGCTTCGCCCGCAGCTCGCCGTCGAGCGCCGGGTCGATCTTGGCGACGAGCTGCGACAGGCTCGGCCCCTTCACCGGCTTGCCGCTCACGCGCTGGTACTCGCCGACGTACACCGCGCGGATGCCGACCACGTCGCGATAGTGCGAGTTGTGCGTGTTGTCGGAAAAGCAGTCGTGCTCCTCCTCCGGGTCGTGCAGCAGCAGGCCGAGCTTCATGCGCTCGCCCGCCAGCTCGCCGTAGGACAGGCTGCCCATGCCGGCGAGCATCGCCGCCAGGCCCTCGTCCTCGCCGCCGTCGGCGAGCTGCTTCCGGGCGCTGCCCCCGGGCGCCCATTGCGCCGCCATCCAGCCGAGATCCCCGACCAGCAGGTCCGTCGCTACTTTCAAGTATTGGCCCCGCCGGTCGCAGTTGCCGTGCGTGCAGGCCCTGCCCTTCGCGTAGTCCGTCCAGGGCCGGTCGCCGGCGCCCGGCCCCGTGCCGTTGAGATCCTGCCCCCACAGCAGGAACTCGACCGCGTGGTATCCGGTCGCGACATTCGCCTCGACCTTGCCGATCTCGTGCAGCGTCTCGGCGAGCAGCTCCTTGGTGATCTTCGAGGCGTCGACGGTCTGGCCGGCATAGGCGAACTTCTTGTTCGCGATCACGTTGGTGGTGAACAGCGGGTTCGCATCGGACGCCTTGCCGTAGGACGGATCGACATAGTCGATCAGCCCTTCGTCCAGCGGCCAGGCGTTCACCTTGCCCTCCCAGTCGTCCACGATGGGATTGCCGAAGCGGTAGGTTTCCGAGGTCTGATAGGGCTCGCGCGCCGCCAGCCAGGCCTGCCGCGCCGCCTTCAGGTGGGCCGCATTCGGCTTTGCCAGGAAAGCGGTAATCGCCTTTTGCAGTTTCCGGGCGGTGTCCAGCGAATCCTCATAGATCGCTTGCGCGATGTCGGCGTAGTTGTTGATGATGCTACGCTTCTCCGAGACGGGCTCCGCCTCGGCGGCCGCCGAGACGGTGAGAATGACACCCAGGACCAGCGGTCCCGCAAGATTCCGCATCGATACCTCCGGTTTGAACGCGCGGAGGGATCATATTGTTAATAATAATGAATTGCAATTCTGGCGTGGCGGCGCGGCGGGACCGAATTGCCGCAGCCGGGGATCAGAGGATGCTGACGGTCGCCAGCAGCGCCTTGTGGTCGGACCCCGTGCCCGAAACCGTGGCGATGCTGAGCAGGCTGACGCCCCGCTTCAGGAATATGTGGTCGATCGGTACGCCGAACGGGCCGAGCCATTCCGGCCAGGTGGCGTGCGTCAGGTTGGAGGCGCAGACGCCCGCTCTCTTGACGTAGCGCGACAGGTTCGCCGACCAGAGCGCGCTGTTGAAGTCGCCGGCCACGAGGCTGTTCACGGGCAGCGCCGCCACTTCCGCGGTCAGGGCCTCGAACTGATCGGACTGCCCCCGGCCGGCGAAGGGCCGCCGCATATGCGTGGCGAACACCACCAGCTCGTGGTCCTCGACCATCGCACGCACTTCGAGCGCCATGATCGGGCCCTCGCTGATTGTCCGCTGTGGATCGATGCGATATTTCGACAGCACGCCGATGCCGCAATCCGGATGCACGTCGCAAACGGCCTGATTGGGATAGGTGGCCCGGAGCCGGCGGAGCAGCGCCGCGTGCTGCGGCCGGAGCTCCTCCAGCAGGAGTATGTCGGGATGGTGCTGGGCGAGGACCCGCTCGACCGCGGCGAAATCGTTGTTCTCGCCCCGGATGTTCAGGGTCATGACGCGCACGATCCGCTTGCCGCTCGCCGCCATCTGAACGGTGCAGGTATCGGCGGACAGGACGCGAAAGCCGACCACGCCGAGGTTGACGGCCAGCACGACGGCGGCAACGCTCGCGCACGCCTTCGACCGCGCGATCAGGCTGCCCAGGACCACTGCCATGGCCGCCACCGCGAGGTGCGCTTGCAGGCTCCCGAAGACTTCCAGCGCGGGAATGCGTGCCGACGCGACACCGGCCCCGCTCGCCACGGCCAGCGCGCCGAACAGCGCCAGGACGGCGAGGTCCCGGACAAGCCGTCCCGCCGAACGCTCCGCCCACCGGCGCTCTAGTCCGTTGACGAAAAAGGCTGCGGCAGCAGCCAGCTTGCCGCGCAGAAATTCCATGAAACCACGCCCGCCGTTGAAGGTCCGCCAATATTCGGCAGCGTACGAACGCGTATTAGGGCGCCGGAAGCCGCGTGCCGGCAAAGGGAATTAAGGGCATCCCCGGCCCGCAGAAGGGTTGGCCCGACAGGGGGGGGGGTGACGGGCTCATATGTTGACAGCTCCGCGGCAACCGTAGGACGGTTCTCGGAGGAGCCATACACCGATACGGCGCCATACCACGCGGGAAAGCGCACATGCCCCGATCACCTCGACTGAAGCCGCCGCCCGGCGCCTGCGACTGCCATCTGCACGTCTACGGCGAGAGCGCGCGCTATCCGTGGGTTCCGGTGAAGAACCGGCCCTTCCCCGACCGCCGGCTCGAGCATTACGTCGCGGTGCGCGACCGGCTGGGCCTGGCGCGCACGGTGATCGTGCAGGCGACCCACTACGCCACCGACAACCGCTGCCTGCTCGACAGCGTGGCGGCGCTGGGCGCGAACGGGCGCGGCATCGCCGTCGTCGACCCGGCGATCTCCGACGACGCGCTGGCGGCGCTGCACGCGGGCGGCGTGCGCGGGCTGCGCTTCGGTCGCGACCTCGCCAACGGCATGCAGCCCGATGTGCTGGAAGACATGGCGGCGCGCATCGCGCCCTTCGGCTGGCATATCCAATACCGCTCCTGGCCCGACGAGCTGCTCGAGCTGGAAGCCCGTTTCCGCAAGCTGCCGATCCCGGTCTGCTTCGACCACATGGGCAATATTGGACCGGAAGCGGGCGGCGCCGGTCATCCCGCCTTCAAGGCGCTGCTGGGCCTGCTCGATACCGGCAACTGCTGGGTCAAGCTGTCCGCGCCCTACCAGCTCTCGAAGACAGGCGCGCCGGACTACGCGGACTACCGGCCCCAGGGACTCGCCTTCGTGAAGGCCGCGCCGGAGCGCATGGTCTGGGGCACCAACTGGCCGCACCCGCGCGTCGAGGACAAGCCCGAGGAAGCGGACCTGCTGGACGTGTTGCAAGATTGGACCGGAGGCGACGCGAAGACGCTGCAGGCGATACTGGTGGACAATCCGGCGACGCTGTACGGGTTCTGAGATACCCCCCCCACCCCGACCCTCCCCCGCAAGGGGGGAGGGAGAAGATAAAGTCCTCCCCCCTTGCGGGGGAGGACTTAGGTGGGGGGTTGCGGCCCCCACCCGTACCATAGCGACACCGCGGCTGGCGCGCCGAGGCCGATCCAGGAGACGGCGTCCCAAATGCCGTCGCCAACAAGTGCGGTGACGAGCCCGATGGCGATCAGCACCGCGAGCATGAGCGGCACGGCGAAAATCTGGCGGAGGGTAAGCTGCCTCATGCCGCCTGCTCCCGCGCCTCGGCATCCGCCGTCTCCGTCAGCGGCGCCGCCGCCCCCTTCCGCCGCGCGACCCAGAGATAGAGCCCCGACCCGAGCACGACGATCGTCAGGATGTCGAGCACGGTCCAGATGATCTTCATCGGCATGCCGCCGTAGTCGCCGAAATGCAGCGGCTGCGAGATCAGGAGCGCGGTCACGTACCACGGCATGTCCGCGGTGGCGGTCAGGGTCAGCGCCTCGGCGTCGACCAGCACCGGCTTCAACAGCCGCGCGGTCAGCGGCGTCTTGCCGTGCATGAACACGGCGTAGTGCTGCGGGCTGGAAAACATCGACCCCGGATAGGCGACGAAGGCCGGCTTCATGCCGGGCGCTGCCTCGCCCGCAACCGCCAGGGCACGGTCGAGCGAACCCAGCGCCTGCACCGGCGGCTTGCCCGCATAGGGACTCGTCATCTCGGCAAGCTGGTCGTTGCGCCAGACGCCGAGCACGATTTCGGCCCAGGTGTTGATCACGCCGGTCGCGCCGACGACGAATACCCAGAGCAGCGTCACCACACCCAGCAGGTTGTGCAGGTCGAGCCATTTCGTGCGGGCCGAGCGCTCGCGGCGGACCGTGCCGAACGGCAGCCGGCGCATGAAGGGGGCGTAAAGCACCACACCCGATACGACCGCGGTGAGGAACAGCAGGCCCATGAAGCCGAGGAAAAGCTTGCCCGGCAAACCCGCGAACAGGTCGACATGCAGCGTCAGCATTACATACATGAAGCCGCCGGGCTCCTCCGCCTCCTGAAGGATTTCGGCGGTGCGGGCGTCGAGCACCTGGAAGCGCGTGGCGTCGGGCGGCGCATCCAGCGACGCCACATCGCCGACGAAGACGATGCCGGGGTGGTCCTTGTCCCAGCTCACGAAACGCACGACACGGCCGGGGCGCTTTGCGAGCGCCGACTCCACGACCCGGTCGACGGAAGTATTGGGCGTGCCCGCCGGCATCTCCGGCGCCTCGACCGCCTCGCCGGTCAGCTCCTCGATCTCGTGGTGGAAGATCAGCGGCAGCCCGGTGATGCACAGCAATAGCAAGAAGACCGTGCAGATCAGGCTGGTCCACTTGTGCACGACATACCAACCGCGGATTGCCCGCGCGGACAGCAACCGATGATTTGTTTCCTGCAGCGTCACGATCTTTCCTTCACCAGCCTCGCTCAGAACGTCACCTTGGCTCCGACGCCCCACACGCGCGGATGCACGATGTTCACGGAATCGTCCGCTGCGGTGGCGCCATCGGTATGGTGCAAGGTTATGCTTTCGTCGTCGAACAGGTTCTTGACGAAAGCGAAGAGGCGGACGTTCTCCCAGGTGTAGCCGGCCTGCGCGTTGACCACCCAGTACGGGTCCACCTTCCCGCGCGGCGTGTTCGCCACGTTGGTGTAATAGGTTTCGGAATAGCGCACGTCCGCGCCGACGTCGAAGCCGCTGCGATGCTGGTACACGGCGCCGAAGTCGGCCGTGAAAGCGGGCGAGCGCGGCAGGTCGTTGCCTTCGAAGCCGGAGTCCGGGTACTCCGTGATCTCGGTCTTCAGCAGGCCGATGTCGCCGAAGAGCTGCAAGCCCGCCACCGGCAGCCATTTCGCGCCGGCCTCGGCGCCGTAGGTGATGGCCCGATCGGCATTGCGGATCACGGTCGAAAACGTGCCGAGGCTAAACGGAAGCTGCATGTCCTTGTAATCGGCGAAAAAGATATTGCCGGTCAGCGTGAGCTTGCGGTCGAACAGCTCCGCGCGCGTATATGCCTCGTAGTTCCAGACATATTCAGGATCGTAGGTATAGCTTACGAAGGGAGTGTTGAAGCTGAACCCGGCGCCGCCGCCGTTGAAGCCGCGCGACACGACCGCGCCGACGGTCACCTTGTCGGTGGCATGCCAGGCGACGCCGGCCTTCGGCAGGAAGGCGTTGTAGGTTTCATTGAAATCGATGTCGAAAACGGGCGCCTCGCCACCGTCGCGCTTGCGGCGCTCGCGCTCGAGGCGTCCGCCGAGTGTGAGATCGATGTTTTCGAGAACGGTCAGGGTTCCCTCGCCGAAGGCCGCCATCGTCCTGGTCGAATCGTCGAAGCTGTTGTTGCCGCCGAAATCGATGAGCTCGTCCTGGTCGGCCTCGAAGTAATACAGGCCGCCGAAGCCGTTGAGCGTGCCGCCGAGCAGCGAGAAACGCAGGCGCGGCTCTTCGCGGATCTCGTATCCCTCGATGATCGCGTTGCCCTCGCCCGCGGGAGCCCTCCGCTGCACCCGCACGTCGGCGAGCGACAGCGTATTCTCCAATGTGTAGTCCTGGTTGAGCTTCCACGTCGTGTCCATGACGCCGGCGAGCGACCGCGGATTGAAGGTCGGCATGTCGGCCGCAGTCGATGGCGGATTCTTGTCCTCGAACGGCCGGCCGATCGTCTCGGTCTGCGGGGCGGTGTAGTCGAGGTAGCTCACGGTCAGCAGGTTTCTGAATCCATCCAGTCCCTTCGGTTGGAACAGCAGCTTGCCGCGAAGCGTCAGCGCCTCGAACTCGCCCGGATCGTCGACTTCGGGGTAGGACTGGAACTTGAGAAAGCTCTGGCTGGTCTGGCGGTCGACCGCCAGGCGGAAGGCGAGCTGATCCTCCAGGATCGGCCCCGACACCATCGCCGAATACTGACGGCTGTCGAAGTTACCGCCGGTGAACTGCGCCGCCGTTTCCCAATCGTAGGTCGGGTCCTTCGTCTTCACGACGATCGCGCCGGCGATCGCGTTCCGGCCTTGCATCGTGCTCTGTGGCCCGCGGAAGACTTCCACCTGATCGACGTCCCAGAGAGGCACATCGCCGAAGATCGCCTCGTTGTAGCTGAGCGGCCGTCCATCCACCTGCATGTTGAGCCGCGGCCGCGTGCCGGCGAAGAAGGCGTCCGCACCTTGCGCCGGGCCGGTGCCGTCGATACCGCGCACGGCCGGCGCGAAATTGCTGGTCTCGCTGGTGACGACGTTGGGAACGTGCTCCAGCACCTGGTTGCTGGTGTTGAGGTCGGGGCGCTTTTCGAGCGTCTGGGAGTCGAAGACGGAAACGCTCGACGCGGTGTCCTGGATCGAGCGGCGGAACCGCTCGCCGGTCACGGTGATCGGGTCCAGCGTCATGGCGCCGGACGGGCCACCGGAAACCCTCTCCAAGGCCACGGTATCGCCATTGGTGACGCGGTGCAGGACGCCCGTCCCGGCGAGCAGCGCGTCGAGCGCCTGTTCCGGCGTGTAGGTCCCTCGGACGCCGCGCGACTGCAGCCCGCGCACCGTGTCCTCGGTGTAACCGATCTGCCAGCCGGACACCTTGATGAAGGCCGCGAGCGCCGAAGACAGCGGCTGCGGCGCGATATCGAAGGCGAAGGTCTTCGGCGCCTGCGCCCGCTGCGATGCGAGGTCCGCAGGAATCGCCCGCTCCGCCGCCGCGGCGTGCCATGCGGAAACCGCGCTCATCGCCGCCGCCAGCGGCAGCACGCCGGCGCACAGCCATGCGCGGCGGCGGCGCCGTCCGCCCTTCGATCCCGCTGCCGCCGAAGTTCCATTGCCCACCCGATTCATCGACCGTCTCCCCATAACTAGCCCAGCGCCTGCAATCACGCAATTGCGACGCACTATCAGTACAGATAGCTTTGACGAACGAGGGGCGGTCGAGACTCACCACCGGAATGAAAAATTTCGCGGCGGCTCGGGCCGGCGGACGGAATCAATGCACGACGATGATGCCGCCGGGCAGCCGGACCGCCTCCGCGGCGGCGGCGCGGGCGAGCGAATCGACGATCGCGCCGGGATCGTCGAGGCGGAAGCTGCCGCTGACCCGCGCCTTCGCGAGATCGTCCCCGGCGAGGAATATCCAGCCCGGGTGATAGCGCCCAACCTGCTCCATGACGGCGCCGAGCGGCTTGTCGCGGAAGACGATGCGGCCGTCGAGCCAGGCGAGCATGGTGTCCGCATCGAACCGGGCGCGCCGGGCCGGCTCGCCCGGCGCGATCTCCAGCATCTCGCCCGCCGAAAGGCGCGCGCCAGTCCCCACGCCATCCCCGCGATAAACGGTGACGCTGCCCCGCCGCACCCCGACCAGGACGCGGTCGCCGTCGCGCTGGACCGTGAAGGCCGTACCGAGAATGCGCACGTGCACCGGCCCCGCATCGACCTCGAAGGGCCGGTCCGCATTGCGCGCCACGTCGAAATACCCTTCGCCCCGCAGCAGCCGCACGCGGCGATAGGCATCGCCCATCTCCACCTCGATCGCCGTGGCGGTATTGAGCCGGAGCACCGAGCCGTCCGCCAGCGTGACCGTCCGGGTCGCGCCGGCGGCCGTCCGGTAATCCGCGCCGAGATACCGCCATGCGCCGGCGAGCGGGCCAAACAGCGCCACGCAGGCCAGAACGGCGGCGGCCACGGCCGCATACCGAAGGAACGGCCATGCGGCCGCCGTCGAATGGCGCGCCGGCCGCGCTTCCGCCCCGAGCGCCGCCACCTCGAGCGCCGCCGCCAGTTCCGGCGATCCCCAAAGCGCGGTCACGCGCCGGAACGACGCGCCGTTGCGGGAATCGGCCGCCAGCCAGGCCTCGAACGCGGCGCGATCGGCGCCGGTAGCGCCGGCGCCCTGCATCCGCGTGAACCAGAGGAGCGCCTCCTCCGTCCGCCGGTTCGCCGGGTCCTGCCCCGCATCTTCCCGATTCTCGCTCATTCCCTGCCCCGGGCGGTCGCGCGCTACGCGGTGATCTTCCTCTCTATGACGAACGAGAGGGCGATTTTTATACCTGCGGTTCGTCTTTTTCCGTCATCGCGGCAAGACACTGCGCCAAGGCGACGCGAATATTCTTCTGCACCGCGCTTTCCGACAGCCCGAAATGCCCGGCGATCCGCTCGTAAGACCAGCCGTGAAGCCGTGAGCGGACGAGGATCTCGCGCCGCCGCGCCGACATCCCCGCCAACGCCGCCTGAAGCTGGCCGAGACGCTGCCGGTCGAGGGCCTGGCGTTCGGGCGACGGCATGAGCGACGCCACGCCGTTCAGCAGGTCCGTGTCCGCCGCAGCGACGATACGGTTCCGGATGCGCCGTCCGCGGACATGATCGATCGCGAGGTTCCGCGCGGTCCGGTAGAGAAACGGCCGGATCGTACCGACCGGCCGCTCACAGAGCGCCGCGGACACCCGCAGATAGGCCTCATGCACGAGGTCCTCCGCCGTCTCGCTGCAGCGGACGATGCGGAAGACGCTCCACACCAGCTTCTGCCGGTGCGCGACAAACAGCTCGTCCAATGTCTGCCCCGCCATCGCCACCGCTTCGCCCGATCGAGAAAAGCCGGGCAGAAGGCGCCCGGGTATTGCGACTTATTATTATTTGCGTATGGGAGTCAAGGGGACGAGGAAGCCCTTCCCCCTTGCGGGGCAGGGCGATCGCATTTGCGCATCTTGCACGAACGCCGTGCGTCCTTCGACTGGCTCAGGATGAGGGAGAATCTTCGTGGCATTGAGAAAAAACCTCATGCTGAGCTTGTCGAAGCACGCACCCCGCTTGTCCCAAGTGCGGCGCGCGCCTTCAATTTCGATTCCCCTCCCCCGCGAAGGGGGAGGGAAAACGGGAGTCGGCCCCTACTTCAGCTTCGGGTCGATCCAGACGGTGTCGAGCGCCTGGTTCAGGAGGTGGCTCGGGCCGATCTTCCAGCCCTTCACGTAGCTGCGGTTGACCGTGATGCGGTACCACCAGAATGACGGAATCCAATCCGCCTGTTCGCCGAGGATATAGTTCTCGTAGGCGCGCGCCTTCTCGTACTGCTTCTTCGCGTCGGTTTCATAGAGCATCGCCTGGTAGAGCTCTTCCGTCTTCTTGTCGGTGCAGCTCGAGTAGTTGTAGCCCGAGTCGCAAGTCCACTTCGACACGTCGAGGGTCGGGTTCACGATGGTCTGGCCGTTGAAGTCGATGGACACGTCGAAGTCGCGCGACTTCGTCAGCCCGGCGTAATACGGGCCCGACGGCACCACGCGCTGGTCCGCGTCGATGCCGACCTTGCGCCACTCGTCGATATGCCAGGTGCCGATGATCTTGTAGGGCTGGTCGACCGCGCGATTGAAGAGCGTGAGCTTGAGATTCTCCTGCCCGGCCTCCTTCAGGAGCTGGCGCGCTTTCTCGCGCGCCGCCTTGATGTTGGGCGTATAGCCCGGAATTTTCTGCAGCGTCTTCTTGTCCGCAGCCAGCGGATGGCTCGGGAAGAACAAGCCGCCGACCGTCTTCACGATGGCGATCTCCTGGAGATACTTGATGCTGCCCCATCGGTCGAGGGCATAGGCCAGCGCCTGGCGCACGCGCGGGTCCTGGAACTCCTTCTTTCTCTGGTTCGGCACCACGCCCATCAGGTTGTTGACGTCCGCACTCTGCACCGTGACCCTGTCGCCCATGGCCTTGACCAGCTCTTCGGCAGCCTTCGGCGGGAAGCCGCGGAACTCCGCCGCGGCGCGGTTTCCACGGATGGCCTGCACGCGGACCGACATTTTCGGCGCCTGGATCGCCTTGTAGCCGTCGAGATAGGGCCGGCCCTCGATGTAGAAATCCGGATTGCGCTTCCCCTCGATGAAGGCGCCCTGCTGGGCCTGCACGAACATGAAGGCGCCCGTGCCGTTGATGTGAGTCTTGTGCCAGGTGTAGCCGTGGGTATCCAAGTCCTTCTTGGCGTAGACGAAGTTGAAGGGCGACGCGAGCGCCGGGATGATCGCCGGCAGCGGCCGTTTCAGCTTGACGACCAGTTTGTAGGGCTCGGGCGCCTCGACGGCCGAGACCTCGGCGTACCAGGATTTGCGCGTGCTGACGATGCCCTCGGGCGGAAAGATGATCTTGTCGAGCGTCGCCTTGACGTCGGCCGAGGTGAGCGGCGTTCCGTCGTGGAATTTCACGTTCTTGCGGATGTTGAAGGTGTAGGCCTTGCCGTCCGCAGACACCTCCCATTTGCCCTCGCACAGGTCGCAGATGATGTCGGTCGGCGACAACGGATTGTCCGGATTGACCCTGATCAGCAGGCTATACATGGGCCGAATCGGATGGATCATGCCGAAGGTGCTCTCGACGTGGCCGTCGTAGGACGGCGGATTGCTGCCGACGACGAAGTCGAGCGTACCGCCGCGCACCGGCGTCTCCTCGGCGGCGCTTGCCGCGGGCGGGCCGAAGGCCAGGGCGGCGACGGCCGCCATCGCTGGCAGCAACGACACGGGAAGCTTGGACATCATTTCCTCCTTTGGGTTTAACCTGGCCGGCGAAGGATGCGCCGGCCTCAGCTATGCGAATACAGCGGTTTGCCGGGCGCCGGCATTTCGGCGCGCATCACCGTGCCGGTCTGCGACTCCGTCATGTAGAGAAAGCGCCGCCCCTCGCCGCCATAGGCGAGGTTGGTGACCATCTTGCCGGCGCAGGACTCGACACGATAGAGCGGCACGCCCGTGGTGTCGAACAGCCAGACCACGCCGAGGCTGGCATGCGCGACCGCGAGGTTGCCTTCCTCGTCGAGCGCCATGCCGTCGGGGCCGGGACAGGGTAGCTGCACGAACAGGCCGACCTTGCTGACCCCGCCGCGCGGCGTCATCGGCACCAGCCAGATGGCGTTGGCGCGGGTCGCGGCGACGAACAGCGCGCGCTCCGAGCGGCTGGGCACGATGCCGTTCGGGCTCGGCACGTTGTCGAGCAGCCGGTCGAGCCGCCCGTCCGCGCCCAGCCGGTAGACGCGCCCCGTGGGGTCGTGCAGGCCGGTCTGGCCCTGGTCGGTGAAATAGAGATCGCCGTTGGATGCGAAGACGAGGTCGTTGACGCCCTTGAAGCGCTCCTTGTCCGGCCCGGCCACGTGCGGCGTCACGCTGCCCGTCTTCGGGTCCATCAGCATGATGCCGTTCTTGTGGTCGGCGATGAAGATGCGCCCGTCCTTGTGGATCTTCAGCCCGTTCGGCTCGCCGTCGTACTCCGCCGCCAACTCCATCGCGCCCTTCGGCGAGACGCGGAAGATGCGCCCGTGCGGGATATCGGTGACGTAGAGGTTGCCGTCGCGGTCGAAGGACGGCCCTTCCAGGAAAGAATGCGGCTTCGAGCGGCCATGCGCCTTGCCGCCGGGCTTGCGGTATTTCTCCGGCACCGCGGCGAAGACTTCCGACTTGATGACCTTCGGCGGCTCGAAATAGGTCACGGTTCTTCCCTCGCGAGCTCATGCTTCGACAGGCTCAGCATGAGGTTCCTTGTTTTATGGAAGCAACTTACGGCCGCATCCTGAGCTTGTCGAAGGATGAGTTGGCACGACGCACCCATTCAGATCGTCCCCTCGCGCCTGAGCGCATCGATCTCCGCGTCGCCGAGGCCTAGTCCGCGCAGGACGTCGCGGCTGTCCTGGCCGAGCTGCGGCGGCGGGCGTTCCAGGCAGAGGTCCTCGCCGACGAAGCGGAAGCCGAGCGTCGTGACGGTCACGTCGCGCCCGCCGTCGCCCGCCTTCTCGAAAGTGTGGGTGATGCCGCGGTCCTTAATATGCGGATGCTCGAGGATCTCCGGGATCGAATAGATGCGCCCGGCAGGCACGCCGGCCGCCGAGAAGGCTTCCTCCCATTCCGCGCCGGTGCGCGTCTTCAGCACGGATTCCAATTCCTTGCGCAGCGCATTCCGGTGCTTCAGGCGGTCGTCCCGGTCGGCGAACTGCGGATGCGTCTTGAGGTCGGGCCGGCCGAGCACGTCGCAGGTCAGCTCGAACTGCTTCTGCTCGTTGTTGACCAGGTTGATCTGCCCGTCCTTGGTCGGGAAAGTGCCGGATGGCGCGGCGGAATGGCTCTCGTTGCCGAGCGGGCGCGGCACGCTCGCCGCGTTCACGTAGTTGGAGACGACCCAGGCCGCCATCGTCACGATGCTCGCGTCCAGCATGGAGACGTCGACGAAGGCGCCCTCCCCCGTCGCCTGCTTGCGGTAGAGGGCGGCGACGATGGCGAAGGCCGCCGTCATCGCGCCCATCGTGTCGCAGACGACGTAGCCGGCGCGGAACGGCCCGGTATCCTCTGTGCCCGTCACGCTCATCAGCCCGGAATAGCCCTGGATGATCTGGTCGTAGGCCGGGCGCCCCGACAGCGGCCCGTCCTGGCCGAAACCCGACACCGCGCAATAGACGAGGCCGGGGTTGATCTTCTTCAGGTCGTCGTAGCCGAGGCCGAGCCGCGCCATCACGCCGGGGCGGAAGTTCTCGAACACCACGCCGGCGTCCTTCACCATGGCGCGGAACAGCTCGCGCCCGCGCGCCTGCTGCAGGTTCAGCGTGATCGAGCGCTTGCCGGCATTGGACGAGAGGAAGGACGCGCCCATGTTCTTCCGCCCCATCGCCGGGTCCGCGCCCATCTTGCGCGACAGGTCGCCGGTGCCGGGCCGCTCCACCTTGATCACGTCCGCGCCGAGCTGGACGAGCTGATAGGTGCAGAGCGGCCCCGCGATGATATTCGACAGGTCGAGCACGCGCACGCCCGCGAGCGGCTTGGTCATTGATATTTCCACCCGTCGGTGGACACCCCGGTCAAGCCGGGGTGTGACGGCACTTTACAATTCGTCATTCGCCGACTTGATCGGCGAATCCATGCGCACCGATCCCACGGCACGTCCGGCCCCGAACGCAACGACCGCGTCATCAGTGAACGGCGCCCGCTTTCTCGCGGAGCCTGGCGAGGTTGCCGCCCTTGGCGACCTTGCCGGGCAGCGGATGGCCGACCGCCTCCTCGGCGACCTGGGCTGCCTCGATCAGCGCATCCAGGTCGATGCCCGTCTCGATGCCCATCTCATGGCAGAGGAAGACGAGATCCTCGGTGCAGATGTTGCCCGCCGCGCCGGCATGGCCCGCGAAGGGGCAGCCGCCGAGCCCGGCGACAGCCGCATCGTAGCTGGCGACGCCCATCTCGAGCCCGGCATAGGCGTTCGCCATCGCCATGCCGCGCGTGTCATGCAGGTGAAGATGGACCTCCTTGTCGGGGAACTTCTCCCGCACGGCGCCCACCGTCCGCTTGATGCGGTCCGGCGTCGCCCAGGCCATCGTGTCGGACAGGCGGATCTGCGGCGGCGACTCGCCATGCGCGGCGGCGACCTCGAAGCATTGGCCGATCGCCTCCAGCACGCGGCCGGTCGGAATATCGCCCTGATAGTTGCAGCCGAAGGCCGAGTTGACGCCGACGCAGTCCACCGGCACGCCGGCGGCCTTGTACTGCTTCATGTATTCGTGCTGCATCTTAAGGTTCTCGTCCAAATTCTTGTTCTGATTTCGGATTACGAACGCTTCCGATGCGCTGAGGCTGACCTTGCCGCGCAGCGTGAGCTTGTCGCGGAACTGCATCGCCCGCTCGAAGCCCTTCGGGTTCAGCCAGAGCGGCGCGTATTCGACGCCCGGATGGTATTCCTGGCCCATCACCACCTCTTCGGCGTCGGCCCAGCCGGGCACCCGCTTCGGATTGACGAAGGATACGGTCTGGATGTGCTTGAGCCCGGTGCCGGACAGCGCGTTGATGAAGCGAATTTTCTTGTCCGTGGGGACCGGCGGTTTTTCGATCTGGAAGCCCTCGCGCGGCCCCTCCTCGTTGATCTTCACCTTCTTCGGAAAATCGGACATGTCCCTTCCTTCCATAAGCCTGGCCGCGCCGTGGCGAGTATAGGACCAAGGCCGCGGCGGCGGCAAAACACGCAAACCTCAATACGCTACGGCGCTTCCCTCTCTGCCCCAACGGGGCGGAGAGGGCCAGGGAGAGGTGGGGGTTAGCACCGCCAACAGCTCGATCGACACCTCACCCGGCGCGCTTTGCGCGCCACCCTCTCCGCCACTCCGGCGGAGAGGGTAATTTGCTCTTCGACCCTACTCCTCCAACTCCGGAATCACCCAGAGAGGCTGGTCGCCGCGGGCGACGCGCTGCACGTTGTCGAAGGCGTTGCGCACCCGCGCGCTGTTGCTCTCGAAGGTCGGCCCGGCCAGATGCGCGGTCAGGATGACGTTGTCGAGGGTGAACAGCGGGTTGTCGGAGGGCGGCGGCTCCTTGTCGAAGACGTCGAGGCCGGCGCCCGCGATGGCGCCGGAACTGAGCGCCTTGTGGAGGGCAACCTCGTCGATGACCGGCCCGCGCGAGGTGTTGACGACGATCGCGGAGGGCTTCATCAGCGCCAGCTCCTCCGCGCCGATCATGTGCTTCGTCGACGCGTTGAGCGGCACGTGCAGCGTCACCACGTCCGACGTGCGCAGCAGCTCGCGCAGCAGGCGGAAGCGCACGCCCAGCGAATCCTCGGCGTCTTCGGTCAAGCGGGCGATGTCGTAATAGGTCAGGTGCATGCCGAAGGCGGCGGCGAGGCGCGCCGTCTTCTTGCCGATGGTGCCGAGGCCGACGATGCCGAGCGTCTTGTTGCGCAGCTCGTGCACGCGCGGCGTGTTGTTGCCGCGCCACCGGCCGGCCGTGACGTTCGCATGCTGCTTTATGAGCTGCCGCGACACCCCCAGCATCAGCAGGATCGCATGCTCGGAGACGGCGACCGAGTTGGCGCCGCCGTTGTTCGCCACCGGCACGCGGCCGCGCCGCGCCGCCTCGATGTTCGCCTTGTCGTAGCCGGCGCTCAGAAGCTGCACCAGCTTGAGCCGCGGCCCGGTGCGGTACAGTTCTTCGTCGATCAGCATGTCGACGAAACCCACGAGATACTCCGCGTCGCGCATCGCCTCCTTGTATTCGGCGCTCCGCGCCGGAACGATGGCCAGCTCGAAACCCGACGGCGCCATCTCGCGGGCGACCTCGGCGGCGTCCGGAAAATCGGTAACGAAGACGATCCTGGGACTCATGCCCTCTCCCCAATGCTTGGAAAACTTTGTGTCGATGGATGCTTGGCAGACCATAACCCCTCGTCCTGAGCCTGTCGAAGGACGAGTGCGCGCCGATGCATCGAGCCGCTCATGCTTCGACAGGCTCAGCATGAGGCAAGCGGGGCAGTATAGGGGGAACGCCCGCGGGGCTCAATTTCGGGCATCGAGGCCGCCATGCTACGATCTTCCACCAGTGGTACGGGGGAGCAGATGAGCGACGCATTCGACTTTCAGGGCCTGTTCGCGAAAGGGCTGCCGGCGGCGGCGGCGCGGTGGGGCGGTTTCCCGAAATACAATTTCGTCGGCGGGCACAACGACCCGGACGGCATTCCGGTCGAAGGCCTGATCGCCTCGGCCACGCGCGTGCTGCGGCGGCGCGGGCAGTCGCTCGCGACCTACAACCTCGACGGCGGGCCGCTCGGCGACCGCGAGATGCGGCAGTTCCTCGCCGACAAGATGAAGAAGTACCGCGGCTTCGCGCCCTCGCCCGACGAGATCCTGGTGACGCCCGGCTCCAACCCGGCGCTGCTGCTGATCTTCGACGTGCTGATCGACCGCGGCGACACGGTAATCGCCGAGGAGTTCACCTATTCCGGCGCGCTCGGCCGCATGCGGGCGCGCGGCGCGAAGGTCGCCGGCGCCAGGCTCGACGGCAACGGCCTCAGCGCCGACCACCTGGAAGAGCTGCTGGAAGCGCAGAAGAAGGCGGGGGTGAAGGCGAAATTCATCTACACCATCCCGACGATCCAGAATCCGACCTCCACCGTCATGCCGGTCGAACGGCGGCGCGCGATCCTCGACGTCAGCCGCAAGTACGGCGTGCCGGTGATCGAGGACGAATGCTACGCCGACCTGCTGTGGGACCAGACCTGGCCGCCTTCGATGCGCGCCATGGAGGGGTCGGAGCACGTCATCCATGTCGGCTCCTTTTCCAAGTACCTGTCGCCTGCGCTGCGGCTGGGCTATGTCGCCGCGCCCTGGCAGCTCCTGTCGCAGATGCTGGCGATCAAGTACGACAGCGGCACCAGCGCGCTGCCGCAGATGGTGGTCGCCGACTTCATGCGCGAGCATTACGACGACCATGTCGCCGCGCTGAAGGGCCGGCTGAAGAAGAAGCGCGACGCGCTGGTGGACGCGCTGCACGAGCAGTTCGGCGCCGCCGCCGAGTTCGACGTGCCGCCGGGCGGCATCTACCTCTGGCTCCGGCTGCCGGAAAACGTCGATACGCGGAAGCTCGTCGCGCCGGCGCAGGCCGAAGGCATCGCCTTCAATCCCGGCCCGGAATGGGCGGTCGACGGCCCTAGCGCCGTCCGCCACCTCCGCCTCTGCTACGCCTATCCGTCCGAGGACACGATCCGCGAAGGCGTCGCCAAGCTGGCCGAGGTGTGCCACCGCGAGTTCGGCGTGCCGGTGCGGAGCGCGAACGTAACCAGAAAATAAGAAGAGCCAGCGGCATGCAAACGCAAACCTACGACTACGTCATCGTCGGCGCCGGGTCGGCCGGCTCCGTCCTCGCGAACCGGCTGAGCGCGAGCGGCAAGCACCGCGTGCTTCTGCTCGAAGCCGGGCGGCCGAGCCATCCCTGGTCGCGCATCCCGATCGGCTACGGCCGGCTGATCGACAACCCGGCCGCCAACTGGTGCTACGCGGCGGAGCCCGAGGACGGCAGCGCACAGCGCAAGATCCCCGTGCCCCGCGGCAAGCTGCTCGGCGGGTCGAGCGCGATCAACGGCATGGTGTTCGTGCGCGGCCAGGCGCAGGACTACGACCACTGGGCGCAGCTCGGAAACCGCGGCTGGAGCTATCAGGACGTGCTGCCCTTCTTCAAGCGGATGGAGAGCTATTCCGGCGGCGACGACAGCCTGCGCGGCCGCGACGGGCTGCTGAAGGTCACGGATACGGGGGAGAAAGGCCCGCTCTACGACGCCATGATCAAGGCGGCGGAGGGCGTCGGCATCAAGTTCAATCCGGACTACAACGGCGCGGCCCAGGAAGGGGTCGCCATGACGCAGACGACGATCAGCAACGGCCGCCGCATGAGCACGGCGCATTGCTACCTCGAGCCGGCGCGCAAGCGGGCCAACCTGGAGATCAGGACCGGCGCGCTGACGGAAGCGCTGGTGATCGAGGGCAAGCGCTGCGCCGGCGTGCGCTATTCCCTCGGCGGCGTGGCCCAGGAAGCGCGCGCGGCCCGCGAGGTCATCGTCAGCGCGGGCTCGATCAACTCGCCGCAGCTTTTGGAGCTGTCGGGCATCGGCCGGCCGGAGGTGCTACAGAATAGCGGCATCGCGGTGCGCCACGCGCTGCCGGGCGTCGGCGAGAACCTGCGCGACCATTACTCGCCGCGCATGAAATACGCCGTGACGCAGCGCGGCATCACCTACAACGACCGGGCGCGCGGCCTCGGCCTCGCCGGGCAGGCGGTGCGCTACGCCTTCGCGCGGAGCGGCTTCTTCGCCATGGCGGCGACGCCGATCCGGGTCTACTTCCGCACGCGCGAGGGATTGGAATCGCCGGACGCCACCTTCTCCTGCCTGCCCTTCCTGGTCGGCCCGAACCGCTCGGTCGCGCCCGAGCGCGGCGTCACCATCAACGTCAACGTCTTGCGCTCGGACAGCACCGGCAGCATCCACGTCAAGGCCGCCGATCCCCGGACGCCGCCCGCGATCCGCTTCAACTTCCTGTCGGCGGAGTCCGACCGGACGGGCTTGCTCGCCGCCATGCGCACCGCGCGGCAGGTCATGAATTCGCAGGCCATGTCGCACCTCATCGGCGACGAGATCGCGCCGGGGACACGGCTGCAGAAGGACGACGAGCTGCTGGACTGGGTGCGCAACACCGCCGAGACGACCTATCACCCGGTCGGCACCTGCAAGATGGGCGCGGACCCGATGGCCGTCGTCGACGACCGCCTCCGCGTCCACGGCATGGCCGGCCTCCGCGTCGCCGACGCCTCGATCATGCCGACGCTGACCTCGGGCAACACCAACGCGCCGTCGATCATGATCGGCGAGAAGGCGTCGAGCCTGGTGCTGGAGGATGCGGGGTAGGAGCACGCACGCCCCGCCGAATAAGAAAGACCGTCATTCGCCGACTTGATCGGCGAATCCATGACGCCGCGCCGTGGACCACCCGGTCGAGCCCAAGGCAATCGCATTTGCGTATCTTGCACGAATGCCGTGCGTCCTTCGACAGGCTCAGGATGAGGGGGAATCTTCGTGGCATTGGGAAAAACCTCATGCTGAGCCTCCTCATCCCGAGCTTGTCGAGGGACGAAGCACGCACGCCCCGCCGAATAAAAAAGACCGTCATTCGCCGACTTGATCGGCGAATCCATGACGCCGCGCCGTGGACCACCCGGTCGAGCCGGGTGGCGACGTTTCCTTTTTGCGCCTACCGCCTCCCCGCCATGTCTTCACCGCTGCACATAGCGCTTGGTGATCGGGGCGTAGACGGCGAGGCCGCCTTTCCGGGTCAGGCCGCGGCGGTCGACGGAGGCGGCGGCGGTCACGGCGAGCGCACGGTGCGTGGGCTCGCCGTCCAGCTCGGTCGCGCCCGCCTTCTGCCGCCCGGCCGCCGCTTCGAGCGGCGTGAACAGGACGTTCGGCAGGTCGAAGCCGCCGGACGCGTCCTCGCAGAGCAGCACCCGCCCCTCGCCCGCGACCTCGGGCATGCGGTCGATGCCGGCATAGACGTTGCGCCGCCGGCTGAGGGCGTTCTTGAAGCGGAGGCTGGCGTTGCCGCCGCCGCCTATGCGGCGGTAGGCCTCGCTGGCGTAGACGTCGAGCGAGGCGATGCTGTAGAGCGCGAGATACTCCCAATGCTGCGCCCCCTTCTCCACCGCCCGGAAGCGCTGCGCGGTGGTGAGGCCCGGCAGGGTGACGAGCTGCTGCAGGTAGGTCTCGTACCAGGCGCTCCACTCCGCCTCGCGGGCGGGATCGCTGAAATTGAGCTCGACGGTGTAGATCACGAATGGCCTCCTCGCGGCCGCTGCCTGGTAAGGGTGCAGGCGGCGCATGTTCGGACTATAGTCGCGCAAATTCCGGCGTCATGCACGCCGCCCCCGACATATGGAGAGCATCGTTGGACCACCTGACCCGCGTTCGCGAAGAATTCACCCGCCAGGCCGAGACCTTCGCCGCCTCGGCCGCCATCGCCGACGACCAGCTCACCCGCCGCTTCCAGGACGCGATCGGCGCGGCTGGCGCCGGAAAGATCCTCGACCTCGCCTGCGGCCCCGGCATCGTCACGGCGGCGCTGGCCGGCCGGGCGAAGGCCGTCACCGCCTTCGACGCCACGCCCGAGATGCTGAAGAAGGCGCGCCAGCGCTGCGCCAAGGCCGGGCACGCCAACGTCCATTTCCAGCTCGGCAACGCCGAGACGATGCCTTTCGAGAGCGGCGCCTTCGACGCCATCGTCACCCGCCTCGCCATCCACCACTTCGCCGAGCCCAAGCGCGTGCTGGCCGAGATGTTCCGCGTGCTCCGGCCCGGCGGCACCGCCGTCATCGCCGACGTGATCGTCTCCGAGGACCCGAAGGAAGCGGCGCTGCAGAACGCCATCGAGATCATCCGCGACCCCTCGCATGCGCGCATGCTGCCGGACACCGAGTTGCTGTCCCTCATCGCCAAGGCCGGCTTCGAGGTCGCGTCGCAGTCCACCTGGGACAAGTCGCGCGAGTTCGAGGAATGGATGGGCATCGTCAACGAGCCCCAGCGCGTCGGCCCCTTGCGCACGATGGTCCGCGCGCTGGCGGAGGCCGGACGGACGGCGGGAATGGGGCTGAAGATCGAGGACGACAAGATCGTGTTCTTCCACCGCTGGCGGATGGTGGCGGCGAAGAAGGCGGGGTGAGGATGTAGGTCCCGCCGCGCGTTCCGGCACGCGGCAATGGCGAGAGGTGTTCGGTTCAAAATAAAATCGTCACTCGCGGACTTGATCCGCGAGTCCATGCGGAACCCGGATTTCGCTCCGCTCCATCCGGGCTACATGCTCAGGGGCGGCATGCATCCCGCCGCCTCCGGTTGACTTCCCTCCCCGCGATCCCCATATGCAATCTATGCTTATGTTCCTTCCCCACCGGCAATCGCGCACCCGTACCCGGGAGACAGATGTCTCCGCCCGGGACGAGGCTGCGATGGGTGATACGCCCTAGATACAGCACCTCCGTCCCGGGACCGGCTCGCGCTTCGGCTCGTTCTGCCGAGGCAATCGATCGTCTTGGAAACGGAGGCTTCACGTGTTTCGAATTAATCCGATCGTCATCTGCTCGACCTGCCGGCGCCGGATCACCCGCGCGTCCGCGGAGAGCGTGTCCTGTCCCCGCTACGCCGGGCCGAAGCGGCTGTCCGGCTGCGCCGTCAGGGACCGCAGCCGCGGCGATTTCCCCGGCATGCCGGCGCGCGCCGCGCGGCATTGGGAGCTTTCGCCATGACCGGGGCGCGCGCCTTCGCATCCGGCCGCCGCATCCTGTGGCCCGCCGCCGCGACGGCGGTCAGCATCGCGGCCTATGCGCACTTCCCGCTGGTTAAAACGCTGTTCGCGCCCGAAGCCGCCGTCCCCGGCATCGGCGAGCCGATCCGCATCATGCTCGGCGCCGCCAGCTACTTTTCCTCGGCCTGGCTCGCCGCGCGCGGCATCGGCCTGGCCGTCGAGCGGGCGAGCGCGCAGCGCTAGCGGGTGCCGAAGCTGCTGCTCGAGCTGATCTCGGCCACCCTGTTCCTCGCCGCCACCCTGGCGACGATCATGCTGGTGGTCGGCTATTCCGCGACCGGCGCGCTCACCAGCACCGGCGTGATCGTGGCGGTGCTCGGCTTCGCGCTCCGCAACGTCATCGGCGACGTCTTTTCCGGCGTGGCGCTCGGCCTCGAAGCGCCTTACCGCATCGGCGACTGGATCGAGATCGAGAATTTCGCCAAGGGGCGCGTCGTCGAGGTCGGCTGGCGCACGACGCGCCTGCATACACTGGATCAGACCTATATCATCATCCCCAACAGCCAGATCGCGCGGGAGCGCCTGACCAACTACAGCGCGCCGCGCCGGCGCTACCGGGCGCAGATGCGGCTGGTGCTCGACCATGCGATCCCCGTCGCGACGGCGAAGGCGCTCATGGCCGAAGCCGCGTCCGCGGCGGACCGGGTGCTCAAGGACCCGGCGCCCGACGTGCGCGCCGTTTCCTACGACGCCGACGGCATCTCCTATGCGGTGCGGTACTGGATATCGGCGTTCACGGACGAGATGGACTGCCGCGACGCCGTCCTGTCGGCGATCGATCTCGCGCTCCGCGAGCACGACATGCCGGCGCCGCGGCGGCGCGTGCTAAGTCAGTCGGCGGACAGCATCGCGGAGGAGGATGTGTCCGATCGCAGCGCAAAGATCGCCCGCTTTCCGGTTGTGGCGGCGATGGACGCGGCCGAGCGCACTCACCCGTGAAGCGCGCGGCTGTCGTCCGGCGCATCCTCCCGCTCCGACATGCCGTAGTCGCGCAGGACCGCGGCGACGCGCAGCCGGTAGTCGGCGAACACCGCGTCGCGCCCCTTCGCCTGCGCCGCGCGGTGCGCGTCGAGCTTGCGCCACTCGGCGACCGCGGCCTCGTCGCGCCAGAACGACAGCGACAGTACCTTCTCGGGGTCGGCGAGGCTCTGGAACCGCTCGATCGAGATGAAGCCGTCGATCCCGGCCAGCAGCGGGCGCAGGCCGGCGGCGATGTCGAGATAGGCGTCGCGGCAACCCTGCCTGGGCCAGACCTCGAAGATCACGGCGATCATGGGGTTTCCTTTCCGCAGATGGCCACTGGATGAGCTGCCGCCATATTACCCTCTCCGCCGGCGGGCGGAGAGGGTGGCGCGCGAAGCGCGCCGGGTGAGGTGGCTGCCGCGCTGATGCCGTGCCAACCCCACCTCACCCTGACCCTCTCCGCCCCCGGGGCGGAGAGGGAAAAGTCAGAGCGGACGCCCCCTACGTCGTCAGCCAGCCGAACTGCTGCGGCTTCCTTCCCGCGTTCGGGTGCAGGCGGATGTTCACCAGCGCCGGGCCCTTGTAGGCCATCGCCTCGTCCAGCGCGCCGCGGATCTTCTTCGGGTCTTCGACGTAGAAACCCTTGCCGCCGAACGCCTCCATCATCTTCTCGTAGCCCGAGCCGATGGTGAGCGCGCGGGGCGGGAGCGGCTTGTCCTTGGGGAGTTCGGCGAGGCCGCTGCCGATGCCGCCGTTGCTGAGCACGACGATCTTGATGGGGAGCCTGAGCCGGCAGGCCGTCTCGATCTCCATGCCCGAGAAGCCGATCGCGGAATCGCCCGACACCGAGACGATCGGGCGCTCCGGATGCACCACCGCGGCGGCGATGGCGAAGCCCATGCCGATGCCCATCGTGCCGTAGCTGCCGGCGTCGAGCCGCAGCCGGGGCGCCGCGTTCGGAAGCTGGGTGCGGCCGATGTCCATCGTGTTCGCGCCCTCGCCGATGATGACGGCGTCCTCCGGCACCCACTCGCGGATGTCCTTGAGCGCGCGGTAGTAGTTCGTCGGGTTGGAATCGTCGTCGATCATCGGCTGGATCGACTTGGCGTTCTCCGCCGCCTTCTCGGCGATGCCCTTGTGCCAGTCGGTGCCGGCCGGATAGAACCACTGCCGGCTCTGCAGCGCCTTGTTGAGCTGGCCGACCACCGCCTTGCCGTCGCCGAGCAGCGCCACTTCCGTCGGCATGTTGTTGCCGATGGCTTCCGCCGCGAGGTCGAGCTGGATGATGCGCACGTCCTTGTTGAAGCGCGGCGGGCGGCCGTAATGCATGATCCAGTTGAGGCGCGCGCCCATCAGGAAGATCACATCGGCTTCCTTCAGCGCGTGGCTCCGCGCCGCGCCGACCGAGAGGGGGTGGTTGTCGTCGAGCACGCCCTTGCCGAGCGGCGACGCCAGGAAGGGCAGCCGCGTGCGGTCGATGAAGGCGCGCAGCTCGTCTTCGGCGCGCGACCAGGCCATGCCCTTGCCGACGATGACGAGCGGCCGCTTCGCCTGCTCCAGCACGTCGAGCGCCGCCTCCACGCTCTCCGGCATCGCCTGCATGCGCGGCGGCTCGGGGATGTCGGCGACGGGGGCCACGTCGCCCTCCTCCACCTCTCCCCGGATGATGTCGTCGGGCATGTCGAGATAGACCGGGCCGGGCCGGCCGTAGATCGACTGGCGCACCGCCAGCTCGACATAGAAGGGAATGCGCTCCACATGCTCGACCGCGTGCGCGAACTTGCAGAAGGGCGAGGCGATCTGCACCTGCCGCTCCTCCTGGAAGGCGCCCATGCCGTTCTGGTAGGTCGGCGACGCGCCGCCGATCATGATCATCGGCCAGAAATTCTGCTGCGCGTTGGCGAGGCCGGCGAGGCCGTGCACCACACCCGGCCCAGACACGGTGAGGCAGGCGCCCGGCCGGCCGGTGAGATAGCCCACCGCCTGCGCCGCGTAGGACGCCGACTGCTCGTTCCGCATGCCGATGTAGCTGATGCCTTCTTCCTGCGCCGCGGCGGCGATCGGCTGCACCGGGAAGCCGACGATGCCGAACATGAACTTCACGCCTTGCTGCTTCAGGCTCCGCGCCATCAATGTAGCGCCCGTGACCTTGCCCATCGCCGTCTCCATCCCGTGGTTGCTTTGCCGTTACGACATTCTAGCCACAGGCGGGCGACGCGGTCTAATCGGGGCATGACGCTAATCTAAAGTATCGTCACCACCCGGCTTGACCGCCGGGCAATCGCCTTTGCGTATCTTGCACGAATGCCGTGCGTCCTTCGACTGGCTCAGGATGAGGGTCAGTCTTCGTGGCATTGAGAAAAAACCTCATGCTGAGCCTGTCGAAGCACGCACCCCGCTTGCCCCAATCGTCGCGTGCACCCGCAATTGCGATCCCCCTCGGCTTGACCGGGTGGTCCACGGCTCGGTCCCATGGATTCGCCGATCAAGTCGGCGAATGACGTCCTTCTTCGATTTGCGCGGCCGTCCTACCCCCCGATCAGCCGCACCAGCGCATCCGGCATGCTCAGCATCGGGTAATGCCCGGTGTCCATCTCGTGCCAGCGGGCGCCGAGCTTGTCGGCGGCGCGGCGCTGGTGCGCGACGCCGGGGTTCTCGGCGTGGCGGCAGAAGATCACGGTGGCGTCCCAATCCTGATCCCAGAAACGCTCCAGCACGACCGGCCGCTCGAACGCGCCGATCGGATGCAGGCCGAAGCGCGCCGCGGCCCATTGCGCCAGATCCGGCGGGACGCCGTTGCCGGTCAGCCGGGCGGGCATGTCCTCCCGCTTCGGGCCGGTCGCAATGTCGGTCACGATCGGCGCGGGCCGGGTGACGATGTCGCGGATCTTCTCGCCGTGCATCAGAGCGAGCGCATCAACCAGCACGAGGCGCGCGATGCGGTCGTGCGCCAGCTCCGCCACCTTCGCCGCGACCATGCCGCCGGCGGAGGTGCCAGCCAGCACGACGTCGCGGAGATCCTCGCTGCGGAGGAAGGCCGCAAGCTCCTCCGCCTGCGTCTCGGTGGTGATGCCGGCGCGCATCTGGCCTGAGCGCTCGCCGCAGCCGTCGAGCGACGGCGCGAAGGCGAGATGGCCCGCCGCGCGCAGCCGCGTCGCGACGGGCTTCCAGATCCAGCCGCCCTGATAGGCGCCGTGGACGAGGAGGAATGTCGTCATGGTCCCCTCCCCCTATTTCGCCGCGTAGGGCTGGCCCCAGCGGTCCTGGTAGACGAACTGCTCGAGGGTGCCGCGCCCGACGGGCCCGAACTTGCCCATGGGATAGCCGATCGGCAGGATCGCGTAGGAATGCACGCCCGGCGGCAGGCCGAGCGCCTTCTCGGCCTCCTTCTCGTAGAGGAGATGCCGCGTGGTCAGCGTCGCGCCGAGGCCGAGCGCGCGCGCCGTCAGCAGCATGTTCTGCACCGCCGGATAGATCGACGCGCCCGACGAGCGGTTCGGCTTGTCCTTGCCGTGCTCGATGCAGGCGACGATCCACACCGGCGCCTCGTGGAAATGCTCGGTCAGGTATTCGACCGCCGAATGCTGGCGATGATAGCCCTCCTTCGTCGCGCCCGGCGGCGGCGCGCTGGAGGCGTAGCGCGGGCCGACCACCTCGTCGAGCGCCTTCTTGTACCAGGCCTGCACGCCCTTCTTGATCGCCGTGTCCTTGATGACGAGAAAGCGCCAGCGCTGCGTGTTGCCGCCGTTGGGCGCGCAGATCGCCGATTCCAGAATGCGCTGGATCATCGCGTCCGGCACCGGGTCCGGCTTCAGCCGCCGCATCGCGCGGGTCGTGCCGATGATGTCGAACAGGTCCGTCCCCTCAGGCATGTCACGCTCCCTGGATTTGATTGCTGTTGATACCAACGCTAGCGCGCGGGGCGGGTCTTGTCACATTTGGGCGGTTGTGCCGTCTGCGCGTGCTCATGCTTCGACAAGCTCAGCATGAGGTCGCCATTGTGTTTGCCTCATCCTGAGCCTGTCGAAGGATGAGTCGCTCGCTCTACGAGCCTACCTGTTCGGCCGCCACGGCGGCCCCAAAGGCGCGAGGCGGATGCCGGGGCGGAGCTTCTGGTACGGATACTTCCGCGGATCGGAGATATGGCCGCCGGGCGCGAGCGCAACCAGCACCTGCTCCGCGATCGGCTGGAAATGCGCGCGGAAATGCACCGAGCTCTTGAGCACCAGGATCTTCTGCGCCGCCGGCTCGACGCCGAGATGACGGAACATCTCCTGGTCCGCCGCCTGGGCGCGCTTGCTCGCGGTGACGATGGTGACGCCGCCGATCTGCAGCAGCGCCATCGGCCCGAGGTCCATCCGCCGGCCGCCCAGGTTCGGCCCGGTGCAGAGGAACTTTCCGTCGCCGAGCCTGGCGACCTTGAAGCGGCCCTCGAACGGGGCGTCGCCCTCGATGCCGCTCCGGCCGCCGAGCGCCAGCGTTATCTCCGCCCCCTCGCCCGCCGCATGCGCCGCCTTCGCCGCGTCCGCGTCGAACAGGATGCCGAGCGAAGCGCCCTCCGCCTTGTTGCGGACGAGCGCGGCCAGCATGCCGGTCGTGTCGCAGGTGCCGCCCGCGCCGGGATTGTCCTGCGTGTCGGCGATGATGACCGGCTTCCGCGACCTGGCGGCCATGCGCATCGCTTCCTGCACCGCGGCGTCGGGCTCGAGCTCGGGCACGGCGAAGGCCGGCTCCAGCGCCTCGATCTTCTTCGCCAGCGCGTCGGCGGTGCGGTCGGCCAGCTCCTGGCTGTAGGCGTGGCAGACGATGGACGGGCCGCACCAGTACTGGTCCGAGGGCGGAAAGCCCGCGAGGTAGGCGAGGCTCACCACGTCGCCGCCGGCATCCTCCACCGACGCGGCGACGATGCCCTGCGACGGCTCGACCATCGTGCACTGGTAGGTGAGCGGAATCAGGAAGGGCGATTTGCGCAGCGCCTTGCCCGCCGGCATGCCACGCGCGAGGATGACCTCCAACGCCTTCGCGGCGCGCTCGCCGGTGCCGGGGCGGTCGATATGCAGATAGGTCAGGTAGCCGACCAGCGCGTCGCAGAGCTGCACCGTCTCCGGCGTCACGTTGGCGTGGTAGTCGTGGCTGACGACGATGGGCACGTCAGGGCCGACCGAAGCGCGCACGCGGCGCAGCAGCTCGCTCTCGCCGTCCTCGAAGTCCTCGGTGACGCAGGCGCCGTGCAGGTCGAGATAGATCGCGTCGACCGGCATCTTGCGCGACAGCGTGCCGACCAGCTCGCCGGCGATGCGCTCGAACGCATCGCGCGAGACGATGGCCCCCGCGCCGCCCGAGGTCCAGACCGTCGGCACCAGCTCGTGCTTGTCCTTCATCAGCTCGAGGAAGCGCGACAGGCCGAAGTTCGCGCCGGGCAGCCACTCGAAGATCGCCTCGTCGCGGCAGAGCGGCGGGCGGTCGCGGTGCGCCGCGAAATAGGCGTAGTCGGTCACGCCGGGAACGAAACAGTTGGTTTCGTGGTGAAAGCCGCCGACCGCAATGCGCGCCATGCCGTCTCCTTCGCACCCGGGTATGCCGGTGATCGACAACAGTTTGACATCCCGCGCCCTGCGTAGCCACCCTGTCGCGAAGTCCGACCGCCATCAAGGAGGCAGCCCGTGGCCAAGCAGCAGCAGGATATGAGCCCGGACCCCGAGCTCGCCGCAATCGCGGCGTATGTGATCGGATACGACATCCGCTCCGACGCCGCCTTCGCGACCGCGCATCTCGCGCTGTTCGACTTCCTCGGTTGCGCGCTGGCGGGGCTGGACGAGGAAGACTGCCGCCGCATCATCCGCCCGATCGTGCCGCAGGCGCTCGCCCCCGGCGCGGCGCGCATCCCCGGCACGCGCTATGAGCTCGACCCGGCAACTGCCGCCTTCGCCATGGGCTGCATGGGCCGCTGGCTCGACTTCAACGATAGCTGGTTCGGCACCGGCGGCGGGCATCCCGCCGACATGCTGGGCGCACTGCTCGGCACCGCGGACTACCTCTCGCGCCGGGCGCGGGCGGCGGGCAGCGAGCCGGTTCCCATGGCGACGGTCGCCGAGCTTGCGATCAAGGCCTACGAGATCCTCGGCCTGCACCTGCTGGAGAACGAGTTCGGCCGGTACGACTTCACCGCGCCGCTGAAGGCCGCGACCGCGGCCGCCGTGTGCAGCCTGCTCGGCGGCGGGCAGAGGGAGATCGTCGCCGCCCTGTCGCAGTGCTGGGTCGACGGCCAGCCGCTGCGCATCTTCCGCACGCCCTTCACGGGCCCGCGCAAGAACTGGGCGTCGCCCGACGCCGCGGCGCGGGGCGTGTGGCACGCCTTCAAGGCGATCGAGGGCGAGCCCGGCTATCCGCGCGCGCTCAGCGCGCCGGAATGGGGCGTCACCGACGTGGAGCAGGGCGGCAAGCCCTTCCGCAATCCCTTCGCTTACGGCAGCCACGTGATGGAGCGCATCCTGTTCAAGGTCTACCCGGCGCAGTTCCGGGCGCAGACGGCGATGGAGGCGGCGATCCGGCTCTATCCGACGGTCGCGCCCCGGCTCGACGAGGTGGCGCGGGTCGAGATTTACACGCACCAGCGGACGCTGAAGACGATCGACAAGCCGGGTCCGCTCTCGCTGCCGTCCGAGCGCGACCACAGCCTGCAGTACATCACCGCCATCGGGCTGATCTTCGGCGACCTGGAATACCGGCACTACCACGACGACGTAGCGGCAGACCCGCGCATCGACGCGCTGATCGCGAAGATGACGGTGGCCGAGCGCCCCGCCTACACCGCGGGTTACGACGACCGGGCCAAGGGGATGGACGCCAACGCCATCGCGGTGCATTTCGCCGACGGCGGCGCCACGAAGGAGGTCGAGATCCTCTACCCGATGGGCGACGCCAAACGCCGCGCCGAGGCGATCCCCGTGCTGGCCGAGAAGTTCCGCCGCAACATCAAGGGCCGCCTGCCGAAGGCGCAGGAGGACGCGCTCCTCCGCCTCTACGACGACCCGGCCGCGCTCGCGGCGATGCCGGTCGACGATTTCATGATGCTGACGGTGCCGCCGGCGGGGTGATCGTAGACCGAGCGACTCATCCTTCGACAGGCTCAGGATGAGGTAAACTGTTGACGGCCCTCATCCTGAGCCTGTCGAAGGATGAGTACGCGCAACCGTCCGACCTACTCCGCCTTCTTCTCCCCCGTCGCGAACGCCGTGCCGATGCAGAGGATCGAGAACCCGGCCGACACCAGGAAGATCATCGCGGGCGAGCCCTTGTCCATCAGCATGCCGTAGATCGCGGGCGAGATCGCCTGCCCCACCATGAAGCCGGAGGTGACGAAGCCGAACACGGTGCCGACGCTGTCCTTGGGCGCAGCGAAGCGCACGAGCACGTCGCGGGACGCGTTGACGAGGCCCCGCGTCGCGCCCGCCGCGCCGATCAGGACGACGGCGAGCCAGAAAGGCATGCCACCGAATCCCACCAGCGCGATCAGCACGGCGGAGATGGTGAAGCAGACGATCAGCACCATGTTGTGCCGCGTCGTGTTGTCGGCGAGCCAGCCGCCCGGCAAGGTCACCGCCAGCGCCGCCAGCATATAGGCGGTAAGCGCCGTGTTCGCCAGCGTCAGCGGGATGCCGTAGATCTCGATCAGGGCGGCGACGGAGAACTGCGTGATCGCGCCGTTGGCGCAAGCCGTGCCGACATAGAACAGCAGCAGCAGCAGGATCGGCTTCGAGGTCAGCAGGTAGCGCCAGGTCAGCAGCCCCTTGCTGCCCTTCTTCCTGGGCGCCCCGCCCTCGCCGAACACGCCGGAGAAGACCAGGATGAACAGCGCCAGCACGATGCCCGCGCCGCCGACCGTCAGCAGCGCGAAGCGCCAGTCGACCGCCACCGCGAGCGCCACCATCAGGATCGGCGCCAGCGCGAAGCCGATCGACCCGCCGAAGGTGTGGAAGGCGAAGGCACGGCCGATCCGGCTCTCGCCGACCGAGCCCGAGAGGATGGAATAGTCCGCCGGGTGGAACACCGCGTTGCCGGCGCCGCCGAGGAACATCAGCACAAGGAGCTGCCACAGCTCGGTGGCGAAGCCGACCATGGTGACCGAAAGCGCGTTCAGCATCAGCCCGGTGACCAGCACCGGCCGCGCGCCGATCCGCTCGCAGACGAAGCCCATCGGCGTCTGCAGCAGGCCCGTGGCAATGGCGAAACAGGTAATGGCCAGCCCGAGCTCCGCATAGCTCACGCCGAGATCCGCCCGCATCAGCGGAAACAGCGGCGGGAGCGCCAGCATATAGAGGTGGCTCAGCATGTGCGCCATGCTGATCAGCCCTATGACATGCGTCTCGCGCCGAGCCGATACGGCCGTCACCGACATGCGGAAAACCCTCTGGGATTTGTATAAGCGGCGATGCCCGGCGGGGAGCCGGACGACCCCGGCATTATATAGGGCGGTTGGGGCGCGGGGATAGAGGGGGAATGGGGGGTGGCGGGACCGGGCGGAACCCCGCCCCCTACCAATTCCGTCACTCCCTGGCTTGTCCAGGGAGTCCATGGGACGGGTGCCGGTTCGAGGGCCGAACTTCGCCACAGGAACCCGGCCATGGATGCCGCGCATAAAGCGCGGCATGACGCGCTTTGTATTTGCGCAGTACGGCCTGCAACTTAATGAGCCGCACGCATGGACTCGCCGATCAAGTCGGCGAGTGACGATTTATTTTATATATCACATGCCGATGCGGCGCACCGCGCCGCGGATGAACCGCGGCATGACGGTAACAATATGAAACTAAAAAAGATCGTCACACCGCGGTTTATCCGCGGTGTCCATGGCGCCACCGCATCCAATCGAACTCCGTTTAACCGGACAGCAGTACAACAAGTGCGGCAATGACGGTAAGTATTTGGCTATAAATAATATCGTCACTCGCCGACTTGATCGGCGAGTCCACGCGGATCGAGAGGGCGACCTAGCCTCGCCCTCCCTCGCCCCGCCCTTAAATCCCCTTCGACCCCGCCAGCACCTTGTCGGGCGTGATCGGGACCGAGCGGAGGCGTGCGCCGGTCGCGTCGAAGACCGCGTTGGCGACGGCCGACGGCACGACGGCCGCGGTCGGCTCGCCCGCGCCCCACGGGACCTCCTTCGGCCGGTCGATCAGGTCGATCACCACGTCCGGCATATCCGGGAAGGTCAGGATCGGATAGCTCGCCCAGTCGAGGCTGGTCACCATCGAGCGGTCGAACTGCAGCTCCTCGAGCAGCGTCCGGCTCACCGTCTGGACGACGTTGCCTTCGATCTGGTTCTTCAGCCCGTCCGGGTTGATGATCTGGCCGCAGTCATGCGCGACGAAGAAGCGGTCGACCTTCACCTTGCCCGTCTTTCGGTTCACGGTCACATCCGCGACGGCGCCGACATAAGTGCGCTTCAGCTCGTACTTGATGTAGGAGACGCCGCGCCCTTTCGCGACGTCGCCGCTCGGTGAAGGCCGCCCGTTGCGCGGCTTCCAGTCCGCGAGCTTGACGAGCCGGTCGAGCAGCTCGAGCCCGCGCGGATCGTTCAGGTTGCGCCGGCGGAACTCGATCGGATCGACGCCCGCCGCCGCCGCCAGCTCGTCGATGAAGCTCTCGTTGGCGAAGGTGTTCTGCATCCGCCCCGGCGTGCGGATCCAGGACGGCTTGAACGGCGTCTCGACGAGCCAATGGGCCGTCGCCGCAATATTCGGGAAGGTATAGGGGATCGCCATCCCCTGGTGGATGTTGCCGGGGAAAGCCGCATCCTTCGGCAGGCCGGCCAGCTCCGCCGCCACCAGCGTGACATCGTACGGCTTGGGCTTGTCGGGAATGAAGACCGAGGATTCCCAGGCGACCACCTTGCCGGCGGCGTCGAGCCCGCCGCGCAGGTCGAGCAGCGTCGGCGGCCCCTTCGGGTCCCAGCCGTGCTCGTCGGCGCGGCTCCACTGCACGCGCACGGGCTTGCCGACTTCCTTGGAGATGAGCGCGGCGTCGGCGGCGGCGTCCTCGTGCCCGTTCCGCCCGTAGCAGCCCGCGCCTTCGACGTAGATGCAGCGCACGTCCTCCGGCTGCAGGCTCATCATGCGCGCGACCTGCTTGCGGAGCGAATGCGTCGCCTGCGACGCGGTCCAGATGGTGAGCTTGCCATCCTTGAAATCCGCCACCGCGCAGGACGGCCCGATCGAGCCGTGCGTATGGATGGCGAAGTCGTAGGTGGCGGCAAGGGTCTTGGCCGCGCCCTTCATCGCCGCCTTGCTGTCGCCGGCGGTCTGCAGCGCCTCGTCCTTCGCGACCTTGGTGTTGCGCACGTGGTCCCAGAGCTTGGCCTTCTCGGGAAGCCCCGCCCAGTCGGACCACGCCGGCTTCATGGCGTCGGCGGCGCGGATCGCCGCCCATTCGTTCTTGGCCACGGCGGCGACGAAGCTGCCCTTGCGGACCGTCGCGACATAGCCGGGAATCGCCTTCGCCGCCTTGTCGTCGAGCGACACGAGCGTCGCCTTGAGCGCCTTCGGGCGCACGACCCGCGCCTCCAGCATCCCGTCGACCTTGAAGTCCTGCATGTAGGTGAAGGTGCCGGTGACCTTGCCGGGAATGTCGAGCCGCGGCACCGGCTTGCCGACGATGGTGTATTGCGACGGGTCCTTCATCGGCGCCTTGGGGTCGAGCTTCAGCTCGAACTGGCGGCCGCCGACCAGATCGCCGTACGAAACGCCCTTGCCGCCGGCCGCCTGGATTTTCCCGTCCTTGACGGAAAGATCGCCGCGGGCGGCGCCGAGCTTCTTGGCGCCCATGTCCAGCAGCGCCTCGCGGGCGGTAGCGCAGGCCTGGCGGACCTGGACGCCGCCGGCCTGGATGCTGAGGCTGCCCCAGGTTGCGCCCTGATCCGGCGTCAGCGCGGTGTCGCCCTGGATCACCTCGACCTTGGCGAGCGGCACCGACAGCTCCTCGGCCGCGATCTGCGCGATCGCGGTCTGCACCCCGGTGCCGAGATCGACCTTGCCGGAGAAGATCTTCACGTTGCCCTGGGCGTCGATCGCGACGAAGCCGTCGACCTGATCCTTTGCGACGGATTTCGCCCCGGCGGGCGATGCCGCGAGAGCCGGAACGATGGTGAAGGTGACGACGAGCGCGCCGGCGCTCTTCAGGAACGTGCGGCGCGGAAGCTCGATTGCCAGCATGATACGTCCTCCTCCTCAGGCCTGACCGGACGCGCGCTTGACCGCGCGCACGATGCGGACATGCGTGCCGCAGCGGCACAGGTTGCCCGCCAGGGCTTCCTTGATCTGGTCCTCGCTCGGCCGCTTGTTTGTCGCGAGCAGGGCCGCCGCCTCCATGATCATCCCGTTTATGCAGTAGCCGCATTGCGCAGCCTGCTCGTCGATGAAGGCCTTCTGCACCGGATGCGGCTTGTCGGGCGTGCCGAGCCCTTCCAACGTCGTGATCTTCTTGCCCGCTGCCTGCGACGAGGGATAGACACAGGACCGCACAGCCTTGCCGTCCACGTGCACGGTGCAGGCGCCGCATTGCGCCAGCCCGCAGCCGAAGCGGGGGCCTTTCAGGCCGAGATCGTTGCGCAGCGCATACAGCAGCGGCATCTCCGGATCGTCGACTTCGACGCTATGCGGCGCGCCGTTGACGTTCAGACTCAGGGTCGCGGCCATGACTTACCCTCCCGTTGGGACGTGATCGGATTGTCTGGAGCGCGTGCGGGGATCGGGGCGCAGGCGAAGCGCGCGGAATCCGCTGACGCGGATTCGGCGGCACTCCCTGCCGTCTTCCCTTTCCTTCCGGACGCCATAACACAGCCTTTTCGGTCCGTGTCTATCGGGCATCGCCCGGACGGCTTCCGTCATCCGCGTCGGCGGCGTAACGTCACGCGAGATTTCGCCTTTGGATGGCGCGTCCGTCCCTGTTTTCCCGATGGTAGCGCGCTTCGGGTCTACCGCAAAGGAAGATTCCGCCCTGGCCTTTGCCTCGCTGCCGATTGACTCCCCCTCGCGCTCCTGTAGATTGGATTCGTCTCGGTGCTCCCGCCCGATCATATGGGAGCTAAGAGGGAATCCGGTGCGTCGCCCTTCCATGACTTCCATGACAAAAGCGACAAGGCCGGGGCTGCCCCCGCAACTGTAAGCGGCGAGCGGTTTCGTCGACCACGGTCACTGACGCGCCATTGGCGTCGGGAAGGCCAGACGGAGCCGCAACGACCCGCGAGCCAGGAAACCTGCCGCGACAACGTAACGTCCTCGGGCGGGGTGCCCCGGTGGAACGCCAAGCGATGTCGGCGGTCCGGTACCGCCCTCTCCTTGTCCGCGTCCGCTCGGCCCACGCCTCCAACCGCGTTGGAGTGCGCCGATGTTCATCCAGAAAGATCTTCCAGCCGCCGGCCTGAGGCCGGCGCCGCAAATCCCCGCCGCGCGCGGCGCGACCGGGCGGCACAGCGGAACACCGATAATCAAGGAGACACCATGACTATTCGCATCAGCACGTTGGGATTCCCGCGCATCGGGCCGCGCCGCGAGCTCAAGGCTGCGCTCGAAAAATACTGGTCGGGACGAATCGGCCTGCCCAAGTTGCAGGAACAGGCGGAGGGGCTGCGCACCGCGACCTGGGTCCGGCAGCATTCGCTTGGCGTCGCTCATATCCCGAGCAACGATTTCTCATTCTACGACCACGTGCTCGACACGACGGCGATGGTCGGCGCCGTGCCGGCCGTCTACGGCTGGACAGGCGGCGCGGTGCCGCTCGACACCTATTTCGCCATGGCCCGCGGCACGCAGTCGTCCGGTGGCGCGTCCAGCCTGCCGGCTCTCGAAATGACGAAATGGTTCGATACCAACTATCACTACATGGTGCCGGAGCTGCATTCCGGGCAGCGCTTCACGCTGGCCTCGACGAAGCCGCTCGACGAGTTCCTCGAAGCAAAGAGCCTCGGGTTCCACACGCGCCCCGTGCTGGTAGGCCCGGTGACCTGGCTCCTGCTGGGGAAGGTAACGGAGAGTGGCTTCGACCCGCTGTCGCTGATGCAGCGCCTGCTGCCGGTCTACGCCGAGATGCTCAACCGCCTAAGCGCCGCGGGCGCCGATTGGGTGCAGATGGACGAGCCCTGTCTCGCGCTCGACATGACGGACCGCGCGCGCGAGGTCATGACGGCCGCCTACAAGGCGCTCGCGGTGGCGGCGCCGGACGTGAAGCTGCTGGTCGCCAGCTATTTCGGCGGGCTCGGCGGCAACCTGGAGACCGCCCTCGCCCTGCCGGCCGCGGGACTGCACATCGACCTCGTGCGTGCGCCCGGGCAGCTCGACGCCGTGATGGCACGGGCGCCGTCGGATCTCGTGCTGTCGCTCGGCGTCATCGACGGACGCAATATCTGGCGCGCCGACCTGCGCGCCGTCCTCGACCGGCTCGAGCCGGCGGTGGAGCGCCTCGGCGCGGAGCGCGTCATTCTCGCGCCGTCCTGCTCATTGCTGCATGTGCCGATCGACCTGGAGCTCGAAAGCGGCCTCGACGACGAGCTGAAGCGCTGGCTCGCCTTCGCAGTGCAGAAGATCGGCGAGCTCGACACCCTCGGCCGCGCGCTCGCAGACGGCCGGAGCGCCGTGCAGGCGGCGCTCGACGACTCCGCCGCGGCCGCGGAAGCGCGCCGCCGCTCGCCGCGCATCCATGATGCCGCCGTACAGGCGCGGCTGGCCGCCGTGACGCCGGCGATGGCGAAACGCGGATCGCCCTTCCCGGCGCGCCGCCAGTCGCAGCGCACCCAGCGTCCGTTGCCGGCCTTTCCCACCACGACCATCGGCTCGTTCCCGCAGACCGAGACGGTGCGCAAGGCGCGGGCCGCCCATAAGAAAGGCGCGATGGACGATGCCGCCTACGATGGATTCCTCAAGCAGGAAACCGCGGCGGCGGTGCGCTGGCAGGAGGAGATCGGCATCGATGTCCTGGTGCACGGCGAGTTCGAGCGCAACGACATGGTGCAGTATTTCGGCGAGCAGCTCGCCGGCTACGCCTTCACCACGCATGGCTGGGTGCAGAGCTACGGGTCGCGCTGCGTGCGGCCGCCGGTCATCTATGGCGACGTGTCGCGGCCGCATCCGATGACCGTCTATTGGTCGCGCTATGCGCAGTCGCTCACGGAGCGGCCGGTGAAGGGCATGCTCACCGGGCCGGTGACGATGCTGCAATGGTCCTTCGTGCGCGACGACCTGCCGCGCAGCGCGGTGTGCCGGCAGATCGCGCTCGCCATCCGCGACGAGGTGGCCGACCTGGAGAAGGCGGGCATCGGCATCGTCCAGATCGACGAGCCGGCCTTTCGCGAAGGGCTGCCGCTGCGCCGGAGCGAGTGGCAGGAGTATCTGGATTGGGCCGTGGAATGCTTCCGGCTTGCGTCAAGCGGCGTCGCGGATACGACGCAGATCCACACGCATATGTGCTACTCGGAATTCAACGACATCATCGACTCGATCGGTGCGCTCGACGCCGACGTGATCTCGATCGAGACCGCGCGCTCTAAGATGGAGCTGCTCGACGCCTTCATCGGCTACCGCTACCCGAACGAGATCGGTCCCGGCGTCTACGACATTCATGCGCCGCGCCGGCCCGATGTCGACGAAATGGCGGCCCTGCTGCGCAAGGCCAAAGAACGGCTGGCGCCCGATCAGATCTGGGTCAATCCGGATTGCGGTCTCAAGACGCGCCGGTGGGACGAGGTCCGCCCCGCCTTGGCCAACATGGTGCAGGCGGCGAAGGCGCTTCGGGGCGAAAGCAGCCGATAGCCGGTTACACCATGTCCTGGGGCAGGCGGTCGAGGGGCTTCCCTCACCCCTGCCCCAGATGCGCCCGCATTGCGGCCACCGTCTCGGCGCCGCCCTGATTGATCGGCATCGTCTTGTGCTTTTCGCGCAGGCGCAGCCGGTGGGCGTATTCGAGCGGCATGGAGCCGAACGGGTCGGCAACGCCGAGCTCCTGCGCGGCGCTGACCGGCCACTCGGCGTTGACCAGCAGCTCGCGCGCGAGCGCCACCAGGTCGGCCTGGCCGCTCTGCAGGATGTCTTCGGCCTGCTGCGCCTCGGTGATCAGGCCGACGGCGATGGTCGGGATGCCGGCCTCGCGCTTGATCCGCTCCGCGAACCCGACCTGGTATCCCGGAATGCGCGGCACCGCCGGCATGTTGGAATCGCCGGTGACGCCGCCGGACGAGCAGTCGATCATGTCGATGCCGCGGTCCTTCAGCGCGCGCGAAAGCACGATGGTGTCTTCGAGGGTCCAGCGCCCGCCGACGCCGTCGACGCAGGAGGCGCGCCAGGACAGCGGCTTGTCCGGCCATGCGGCGCGCACCGCCTCGGCGACCTCAAGCGCGAACCGCATGCGGCCCTCGAGGTCGCCGCCGTAGGCGTCCGTCCGCTGGTTGCTGCAGGGCGACAGGAACTGGTGGATCAGGTAGCCGTGCGCCCCGTGCACCTCGAGGAAGTCGTAGCCCGCGTCCTCCGAGCGGCGCGTCGCCTCGCGCCATGAGTCGAGCACGGTGCGAATGTCGTCGCGGTCCATCTCCTTCGGCGCGTAGCGGCGCGGCCCTTCGAACAGCGGGCTCGGCGAGACGCCCTGCCAGGGCGCGAAGCCGTCGCCCGCGTCCTCGTCGGTCAGCGGCCGGAAGTCGTGCACCGCGCCATGGCACGACGCCTTCCGCCCGGAATGGCCGAGCTGGATCGCCGGCACGGCATCCTGCGCGCGGATGAAGTCGGTGATGCGGCGGTACATCGGGATGTGCTTGTCGGCCCAGATGCCGGCGCAATCGTAGGTCTTGCGCCCGCGCGCCTCGACCGCCGTCTCCTCGCCGAAGACGATGCCCGACCCGCCGGTCGCCAGCCGCCCGAGATGGATCAGCTCCCAGTCCGTCGGCCCGCCGTCGTCGGAGTGGTACTGGCACATCGGCGAGACGACGATGCGGTTCTTGGCGGTGACGCCGCGGATGGTGATCGGCGTGAACAACAGCGGACGGGGCGCGGCGGAAGGCTGGTCGGTCATGGGGGTTTCTTCGGGCGGTTGCCGGGAGGTGTCGGGGCGATTTTAGGGAAGGCGCGGGCCGGGGGCAATGTGCCGGCACCAAGAACTGACGGCGGCGCGTACTCGTCCTTCGACAGGCTCAGGACGAGGCCACTTTTCTTTTTCCGCACCTATGTTTCCCTCATGCTGAGCCTGTCGAAGCATGAGCGGCTCCCATGCCTGCGCTTGCCGTAATAACGGTTACCATCGCAGTAGCATCGTACCCACACGCATTAACGATTTGTTATCCGGCCCTCCCTAACCTCCGGTAGCCTGGGGTGGGCGTCAATCGATAAGGCATTGATTTTCCATGGATGGTAGCCAGAACGTCGCCATTGCCGACGTCGTCGTCGGGCGTATCCTCGCGATCTCCGGCGCGCAGATCACGGCGCAGCTCGACGCCTCGAAAGGGCTCGACGACGCCACCGCGCTGCAGATCGGCACGCTCGTCAAGACGCAGACGCCGAACAGCATCGCCTATGGCGTGGTGCGCAGCCTCGCCATCGCGCCCGGTTCGGCAACATCCGGTGCGGCGGCATCCGGGCCCGAGACGCAGATGGCGGAAATCACGATCATCGGCGAGACGCCGGTCGCCAAGGACGGCAAGTTTTTCGCCTTCCGCCGCGGCATGTCGCGCTCGCCCTCGCTCGACCGCCCGATTTATGCCACCACCTCCGCCGACCTCGCCCGCGTCTACGCGGCGCCCAGCCAGACATCCGTCAAGGTCGGCGTGATCCACCAGGACGCCACCTTGCCCGCCCACGTTCTGACCGACGAGCTGCTGGGCAAGCATTTCGGCATCCTGGGGACGACCGGCTCGGGCAAGTCCTGCGCCGTGGTGCTGCTGCTGCGCGCAATCCTCGACCAGCATCCGAACGCGCACGTGCTGATGCTCGACCCGCACAACGAGTACACGAAGGCCTTCGGCGACCGCGCCGAAATCCTGGACAACAAGACGCTGGAGCTGCCCTACTGGCTGCTGAACTTCAGCGAGCTGATGGAAGTGCTGTTCGGCGCGCGGGCGGACGAAGGCAGCGCCGAGGCGGCGATCCTCAGCGACATGATCCCGCAGGCCAAGCGCGACCATATCGGCGATCCGGAAAAAGGCATCCACTTCACCGTCGACACGCCGGTACCCTACAAGTTCGCGGACCTGGTCCGCCGCATCGACCAGGAGATGGGCAAGCTCGACAAGAACGAGACGGTCGCTCCCTACCGCCGGCTGCGCGCGCGGCTGGCGGCGCTGCAGTCCGACATCCGCTTCAAGTTCATGTTCGGCGGCATTTCGATCACCGACCGCATGCCCGACATCCTCGGCCGGATGTTCCGCATCCCGGTCGACGGCAAGCCGATCTCGATCGTCGACCTGTCGGCGATTCCGTCCGAGATCGTCAACGTCGTCATCTCGGTGATCTGCCGCCTCACCTTCGACTTCGCGCTGTGGTGCGAGCGGTCGGTGCCGATCCTGCTGGTCTGCGAGGAAGCGCACCGCTACGCGCCGGCCCTGCCCGACCGGCGCTACGACATGTCCAAGCACGCGCTGTCGCGCATCGCCAAGGAAGGCCGCAAGTACGGCGCGTCGCTCTGCGTCGTCAGCCAGCGCCCATCGCAGCTCTCGCCCGACCTGCTGTCGCAATGCAACACGCTGTTCGCCATGCGCATGAGCAACAACGACGACCAGGAGCATCTGCGCGGCGCGATGTCGGATTCCTCCGCCGGGCTGATGGAGTTCCTGCCCTCGCTCGGCAACGGCGAGGCGGTCGCGGTCGGCCAGGGCGTGACCCTGCCGGTGCGCATCAAGTTCAAGAGCCTCCCGGAAGACCAGCGCCCGCACAGCTCCACCGCGATCTTCAGCAAGGCCTGGGACAGCGGCACGGAGGATCTGGACTACGTGCGGGAGATCGTCCGGCGGTGGCGGCGGCTGTAGGGATTATTGGGAAGCGCATGCAAGTAACGGCGCGATCTCAGCGCAGCGGAACGGCCGGCTCGCCTGCGGACCCGTTGAGCGGCTCGTCCAAATCGCCGAGCAGCGCGCGCGCCGTGTCGCCGATAGTTCGATCCGGAGCGAGCGCGGCCGCCTGCTGCAACCATGTCCGCGCATTAGCCTCGTCGCCTTGTGCGGCGGCGCTGCGGCCGGCGCGGAAAAAGAAGCCGGCGGCCACCGTAGCCTCGCCTGCGATTTTGGCGCTTTCACCCGCCACAGCCAAGGCGCGGGCGAGACCTCGATAATCCAGGGTATCCCGCCGAAGCGCCACGGCGCGCTCCGATTCCTGCCGTGCCTGAGCGGGCGCACCGCTGCGCAAGGCGCTGCGAGCCGCCAGCTCCGCCGCATCGGCCTGCAGCGGCGGCGCATTTGCGGCGGACTGCAACCGTCTCGACGCCGCCTCGAGGCCGGCCTGGTTTCCCAGCTCGTCCGCGATGAGGCCGCGGAGGAATGTCGCCCGCGCGGCAGCCTCCGTATTGCCGCCGCCCGCGACCCGGGCGGCGATCTCATCGGCCTTCCCCTGCGCGCCGGTGCGGTAGAGCGCCGTCGCTTCCACCAGCAGAAGGGCTGAAAACGGCTCGACGCCCCGGCGTTCCAGTTCCGTCCGGGCCGCCTGCGCGGCAAGTAGCGCCTTCTGCGGCTCATTGGCCTGAAGCTCCGCGACGGCCAAGTTATAGCCGAGGTTGCCGATGGCACCGAGATCGTCGCGGGCTTGAGCGCGCTTGAGGGCGACGCGGTAGCGTGACGCCGCCTCGGTGGCGCGATCCAGCTCTAATGCCAGCTGGCCGGCATGCACCTCGCGAGACAGCGTTTCGTCGACCGGCAGGGCCGTCGGCGGCGGCGACCCGCCGCAGCTTACGCATGCGATCAGGACGAGCGGCGCGAGCCGCCTCATGGGCGCACCTCCGTCGCGGGCAGGCGTTGCGAGTCCATAAGTGGCGCGTCGCCCCCGCCGAGTAGCCAGTGGCCGCGGAGCTGGGTCAGCAACTGGTCGAGGGTGTAGACCGTCTGCTGAGTCTGCGTGAGCAAGCTCCCCAGGTTCCTGGTTCCGCTTTCGACATTGCGTGCGATATCCGGCGCTTCCTGAGCGACCTTCGAGAGCGTCAGGACGATTTCCTGCAGCGATACCAGAGTCTGCTCCGCGTGGCTCAGCAGGACCGGCACGCCGCTGTCCTGCGCGTTCGCCGTCCGCGCGAGCGCGGCAATCTGTTCGGTGGCTGTACGCGCTTGGGCGATCGTCGCCTCGACGTCCTTGATCAGGGTATCGTCGACGAGTAAGCGCCCGACATTGCCTTCGCCTTTCTTGACATTCTCCAACGTTTCCGCCAATGCCCGCATGGCGCGGCCCGCGTCGTCCAGGATCGGAAACACCTTCTCGCGCACTTCATCGATCAATGCGCCGACGCTCTCGGTCGGTGCGCGCTCCGTTTCTCCCTGAATGACCGCGAACTGCCAGTCGAGGGGCGCGCCCGTTCCGCGCGCGATGTCGACATACGCCGCGCCGGCGACGCCGAAGCGGCGGCGGATCACTGCCTTGCTGTCGCGGCGGACAAACGCAAGGGCCTGATCCTCGAGCTCGGCTTCCGCGTACATCTTCTGGTGCGGATCGATGACGACGCGGCGGATCGTCCCAACCCGCGTGCCGAGGACCTCCACCTCCGCGCCGGACGACAGGCCCGCCACACCCGATTCCGGCAGCATGATGCGCAAGGTATGAACCGTGCGGAACCAGTCGCGCAGGACGCCCGCTTGCAGGATGATGCCCAGGAACAACACGACAGCCGCCAACACCGCGAGGCCCACCCACTCGTTTGCGTGACGCAGCCGGATCATGCCGACCGCCTTACCGGAGCAAGCCCCTGATCGCTCAATCGAAACCGGCTGGTGGCGGGAAAGGAGCGGTCGCCCCAGACCGGATCGCTGTCCGCAAGCCAGATCGCCGCGGCGCCCTCGTTACGGGCCGCCGCCACCGCATTGAGCAGCGGCAACAGGAGCTCGCTACGCCGTTCCTGCAATGGGCTTTCCAGCACAAGCAAGGCCGGTTCCCCCAGGAATGCGCGAACGCAGGCGGCGCGTGCGCAGTCCTCAGGGGGAACATTGGCCGGGCGCTCCATCGGCAACCCCGGAAGGCCGAACGAACGGGCAAGCTGAGCCGCTTTCTCCCGCAACGCAGCCGCCTCGCGGCGAGTGTGGTGCAACTGGGGCAGAAGGATATTGGTGGCGACGTCGAGGCTTTCTATCCAGGCGCCGGTTGCGAACACGCGGCCGATGCGCCCGCGCAGTGCAGCCGCATAATGGTGCGGCATCGACTCCCAATCGCGCCCGAGAAAGCGCACAGCGCCGCCAGCCAGAGGAACGAGGCCGCAGCATAAATCGGCAAACCACGCGGCGAGCGCTGAATTGGGCGCGTCGACCAACACCAGGTCCCCCGGCATCAACTGGAGCGTGATTACCGGCATCCGCATGTACCCCGGCATTTCCCGTGGGCGAGCCTCCGCAAGATCGAGGATTGCGACGTTGGATGCGATAGGCGTCATACCGCGAGGCTCAACACAATGCTGGTCAGCAGGATCGTCACCACGCCGCGCGTAAAGCCGATCGGCAGCAAGCGCGTGACGTCGTCCCGCGGCTTTGCGGCGAAGCCGGTCAGTGAGGCCGTCAATGCCACCAGGAAGCCGATCGACACCATCTTTCCCGGCACGACCACGAAGTCCGCAGCGCTCATGGCCAGCAGAACCCTGTTCAGAAAAGACAAGAGCGAAACCTGCACGGCCCCGAGCAGGCTTCCGGCAATATAGCCGGTGACCAACGCCGTGAGCACGAAAATGACGCCGAGCGTAAAAGATGCCGTCGCCAGAGCGCAGACCCGAGGCAGAAGGAGAAGCTGGAACGGATCCAGGCCCTGCGCTTCCAGGGAACGTACCTGCCCGCCGATCTGAAGCGCGCCAATTTCTGAAATCATCACCATACCGCTCCGACCCAGCAAAATGAGGCCGACCAGCAGCGGCGCAAGCTCGCGCACCAGCACCGTAACCAGGATGGAGCCAAGGAGGTCCCGCTGTCCCGCCACCCCAAGCCAATAGAGCGCCTGAGAGACCATCGCGAGGCCGATCAGGATCGCCGTGACAAGCGTGGCCGACAGGCCGCCGGCAATCGCTTGGTGAAGCGCGCGGCGAAACTCGAACCGGACCGTGCGCCGCCACGTGGCGGGCCGCACTGCGTCGCGGGCGACGCCGAATGAAAGCGAAGCGAGCATCAGCAGAAACGAGAAGCATTCCCGCGTTGCCTGACCGAGCCGCCAAAGCGTCCGGCGTATTCGCCCGCGGGGCTCGGCAGCCGTCAGAACCGCAGCGCCCTCCGGCATCTCGCTCATAGCCGTCCCGCCAACACGAAGGTCCGCGCCTCACCGACGTGCGGCATGTAGAAACTGCCCCGCGGACGGAAGAGAAAACCTTGACGGAGCCGCTCGTAAGCCGCCTCGGTCGCCTGCACGGTGCCGGGCATGGCCGATGCCGCCATGGACGCCGCCATACGCGTGGCCTCACCCCACAGGTTGAAGACCTCCGGACGATTTCCGATCGGGCTGCCGATCACCGTGCCGTAGTCGATCCCAATGCGAAACGCCTGCGGGCGGTTGTCTTCTTCGAACAGCGCGAAGCAGCGGTTCCTGAGCGCCACGGCCGTGTCCGCGATGAGCAGCGCCGCGGTTGAATCGGAGGCGCCGAACCCGGCAGCGGCGACGACCTCCTGTCCCAGAATCTTGAGATAGGGAATGTCGTGCCTCGCCGCGATCTCCTGCAGCGCGCAGATGATCTCGTTCGAGAACGAGCGCTCGTGGGCGGATGAGCGCGATGCCATGGCAATTGGATCGGCGAGCTGCAGCACCATGACCGCGACGTTCGGGTGGACGTCGGCCTCCATATCGGCGGGGTCGATCCCGCGAGCGGCGAGCTCGGTCGTAAAGCTCCGCGCCGAGATTGGGGCCGTTGCGGCAGGCAAGGCCGCGGCGGTCTGGCCTCGTCCGGGCGCCGGGTCCGGCCGCCCGGTCATGCGCAGTGCGATCATGTTGGCAACCGCCCGGATGAAGTCGCGGGCGCCCTCGGATCTCGCAGCGTCCTCGAGCCAGACCGCGCCGACCACGTCTCCGCTTCGCCGTACGGGCACGGCGAGAAGGGCGCGGCTACCGAGCGGGTTCATCACCACACGGTGCAATTCCGCCGTGCGGCGATCCTCCGCCGCGTCGGACACCTCAACTTCCTCGCCGCTCAGCAGATGGGCAAAGAACTGGGGCAACTCGTCGCGGTGAAGCTCGATACCGTCGACATGCCCTGCCGTGTCGCGGTCGAAGCTGTCCTCGCAACGCAAGGTTCGGCCGTCGGCCGTCAGCCGCCAGATGCTGGCGCGGCGCGCTTCCGTCACGTTTGCCAACGTCTCCGTCAGCGTTCGCGGCGGCTCTCTGCCCGATGCATCGAACAGCTCGGCGTTCGCCGCCAGGTCCGCAAAGGCGGCGCTCTGCCGGCTGATGGCATGCTGACGATCGAGCAGGAGACGCGCGTTTCGATCGGCGCGGAGCCCCTGCCGAACCAACAGCAGCCCCAGCAGCGCCGCCAGCGCTACGATCGCCAGCGACATTGCGAGCGCGGTGCGATGATTGCTCTCGACGAATCCGACGAAATCGTCCTCCGGGACGACCATCAGCACCGACCAGGCCTGCCCGACAATTTCAAGCGGCGTCGCCGTCGTGATGTAGCGCCGCTCATCGACCGTGATGACGCGGCGGCCATGCCCTTCGATACGAAAGCGGTCGTAAGCGCCGGTGAGGGCAGCATCGTCGAGCTCGTCGACCGTCACCGTCGTCAGCTTGCCGTTCGTGTCGCGAAGAAGTGCGGCGCCATTCGGCGCCGCGATTACGTGACCCGTGTCGTCCATCACGATCGCGCGGCCGCGCGTGCCGATCTCGAGCGACGCGAGAAAGGTCGAGAGCGCCTCCAGCGTTATGTCGACGCCGAATACGTACCGGCGGCCGTCCGTGCCACGGACCGGGGCGGAAACCGTAATGCCCGGCTTCCGATCGGTGAAAAAGATATATACATCCGTCCAGAACACGCCATCCGCGCTGACCGCGCCTGTGTACCACGGCCGCGTTCTCGGATCGTAGTCGTCGCCGGGGTCGTCCTTCCGTGCAATCTCCTCACCGGCGGCATTGCGGTGGACCCAGGTAACGCGGCGCGGCCCGGGCGCATTATGAATGATCTTGGTATCGATGCCGCCCGCTGCGCCGCGGCGCACCATGACATAGTTTCCGGCGGCGTCGGCGAAGCTGACGATTGCGATCTGTGGGACCTCGTTCAGGACGCCGGTCGCGAATGCATTCGCCAGCGGCAGGCGCTCGCCGGTTGCGCCTTCTCCCACGACATCGCGTGCGATGCGAAGGACACGTCCGGGCGAATCGAGATAGGTCGAGACGGCAAGGGCGATACGCCCGTCGAGCGTCGCCAGAATGTCTTCGGATAGCGCCAGCACACCGCGCCGATTCGCCTGATCGGCAAAGAGCGCGATACCGAGGATCGCCGCGATCATCAGCGCGACGCCTCCAATGGGAACGCCGATGCGCATCCAGGCGCGCCGGCGCCGTTGGCGTTCGTCCAGCGGATCTACGGTGACGTCGACCACCTCGCTGCCGGCTGCCAACATGCTGCCCCTCACCTATCGCGCCGCCGGCGGCCCGGCGGATTCTCGGCACGCGGCCGTATCGCGATCTCGAGATCGAGCGCAGCGAGCGTGTCGAGAAGCGTGAGGATCTGGATCGCGGGCTGCCCCGCCTCGAGCTTGGAAATCGTCGCCTGGCGCCGCTGCACTCGCTTGCCGAGCAGCCCCTGAGTCAGGCCCAGCTTGCGACGCTCGCGTCGAACAAGCGCCCCAACCTGCTTCGCCGTATGTACGACCTGCACCGCGCTCTCCACATCTCAACAACGTCGGACAGGACTCATAGTAGCCAATTATACGCGTGCGCGTATAGCCTGAGGGCAGTCCGCGGCAGGATGGGCGTAGGCGTCTCGATCTATGCCATCAGCGCCGCCGCGAAGCGCGCGGCCGGCGATGTCGCGGGCGTATCGTCCGGCAGCACCACGAACAGCTCCTTCGCGAGATCGGCGTCCGCCAGCCGCAGCGCGCTGAGCGTGCCGGCCCGCACCTCCTCCGCCACCGCGCCGGCGAGGACGAGGGAAATCCCCAGCCCCGCCTTGACCGCCTCCTTGACCGCGGCGGTGCTGCCGAGCTGCATCGTGACGCGGAGCCGCGCGGCGTTGCGGCCGAAGGCCTTCCGCAGGAGCTGGCCCGTGCCGGTGCCGGGCTCGCCGCCGATCAGCGGCTGGTCGAGCAGCAGCGCCTTGGTCACCGACCGGCGGCGCGCCCAGGGATGCTTCGGCGAGACGATGACCGCCATCGGCTCGCGCCGCCACGGCGTGGCGTTGAAGCCGGGCCGGCCGTCCCACCATTCCATCAGCGCGACATCCACCTCGCCGCCGTCGAGGCGGCCGGCGGTCTCCGGGTTGGTGCCGAGCACGAGGTCGAGGTCGATGCCCGTCCCGGCGCCGGCCGCGAACTGGTGCAGCCGCGCCGGCAGCAGGTATGTGCCGATGTTGCTGCTGGCGCCGATGGCGAGCGACCGGCCGGCGAGCGCCGCCGCGGCGCGGCCCGCCGTCCGCATCAGGCCCCGCGCATAGGGCATGAAGGCGATGCCGTCCTTGGTCGGCCGGGCGCTGTTCCGCGTGCGCACGACAAGCTGCACGCCGAGCGCCTCCTCGAGCTTGCGAAGCTGCTGCGAGACGGTCGGCTGGGCCAGGCCGAGCGCCTGCGCCGCGCCCTGGAAGCCGCCTTCGTCGATCACGGCGAGGAAGGTCTGCACCTGCGCCAGGCTCAGCATATGCGCGCCATTTCTTCCGGCGCGTTGACCGCGCCCCGCGGCGGCCGCCCTTCGAAGCAATCGACGATGCTCATCGCCGCCGCCATCGCGATGTCGCGCCTGACCCGGTCGACCGCCGAGCCGAGATGCGGCGTCAGCACGGTGCGGTCCTGGTACTGCCGCAGGCGGAAGGAGACGGCATGGGGCCGCCCGGTGCGGGCCCAATCCTCCATCTCGAACGCGTCCGCCGCGTAGCCGGCGAGCCGGCCGCATTCCAGCGCGTCGGCCACCGCCTCTTCATGCACCAGCGATCCGCGCGCCGGATTGACGAGATAGCTGCCGGGCTTCATGCGTTTCAGCGCGTCGCGCCCGACGAGCTGCGTCGTCTCCGGAACAAGCGGCAGCGCCAGGATGACGAAGTCGCTCGCCGCGAGCAGCTCGTTGAACGGCACGCCGCGCAGCGCCAGCGCCGTCTCCTCGGCGTCCGGGATGCGCTGCCGGTCGTGATACAGCAGCCGCGCCTTGAAGCCGCGCAGCCGCTCGGCGATGGCGCGGCCGACCGCCCCCATGCCGACGATCCCCACCGTAGAGCCGCTCAATCCGGCGCCGTAGAACAGCGGCCGCCAGCCTTCGAATTGGCCGCCGCGGACGTAGCGGTCGCCCGCCGGCAGGTTGCGCGCGAGCGCGATCGTCAGGCCGACCGCGAGCTCGGCCGTCGGCTCGGTCAGCAGATCCGGGACGACGGTCAGCCAGACGCCGCGCCCGGTGCAGGCGTCGACGTCGAAGTTGTCGTAACCCTTGAGCGCGCCCGCGACGATCTTCAGGTCCGGACAGGAGGCGAGAAAGCGGCCGTCGACGCGGTCCGGCATAAAGGCCATCAGCGCCTCGGCGTCGCCCGCGCGCTGCCGCAACTCCCATTCCGGCCACGGCTCGCGCGCGCGGTTGGCGTCGACCGAGAAACGGCCGGCGAGGAAGTCGAGCACCTCGTCATGCACCCAGTTGCTGACGACGACTTTGTACCTGCGGGACATGGATGCCATGCGCTCCATCCTACTATTCGGATTCACAATGGTAAATGAATTGCATTGCGAAAAGTAATATTCGTCGGACGAACCAAGCGCGGCGCGGCGCATAGCCGCCCGTGGACTGCCGCAACAAGCGCGGCAATGACGATATGTGTGTATTTACAATGCCGTCACCCGCGGACTTGATCCGCGGGTCCATGTCTCTCCGCCACGCCGGTATTCGTATTTGCAATCGACTGTCGCGATCGATTGCAAAATATAAATTCCAGGGAAACCGGGTCGGGGCGATTACCGTGCGATGAAGGTTTTGCGACTCACCGGCGGTCCCTCACCATCTGTAGGTGATCGTTCCTATGACATTGCGGCGCAAGCCGTAATAACAGCCGTTGTTCTGGCAACGCCCGACGTATTCCTCGTCGAACAGGTTGCTTGCGTTGATGGCGAGTTGGAGCCCGTCGAGGGACTGGTCGATGGCGCCAAGGTCATAAAACACCGCCGCGTCGAACAACGCGACATCGGGAATCTTAAAGCTGTTCGTCGTGTTGCCATAGGACGCGCCGCGATAGCGCATGCCGCCGCCGATCTGCAGCCCGGCCAGCCAGCCGCCTTGGAAACGGTAGTCGAGCCAGAGCGAGGCCAGATGGGTCGGGATGCCGACCGGGCGGTTGCCCTCGCTCGCATCGTTGGCTTCCGTCACCTCGGCATCGAGATAGGAATAAGCAGCCGTCAGCCCCAGCCCCTCCGTCAGGCTGGCCTTGGCCTCCAACTCGACGCCACGCGAGCGGATCTCGCCGGTCTGGACGTTGAAGTTCGCATGGTCCGGGTCGGTGGTTAGAACGTTCTGTTGCGTCAGATCGAAGGCGGAGACCGAGATCAGCGCGTTGAGCGCCTTCGGCTGGTAGCGCAGTCCGACCTCGAGCTGCTGGCCCGAGGTCGGCTCGAAGGCAGTGCCGGAGAAGCTGGTCCCGCTCGTCGGCTGGAACGACTCCGCGTAGCTGAAGTAGGGCGCGAGGCCGGCATCGAACACATAGACGACGCCGGCCCGACCGGTGAAGGCGGTGTCGTGCCGCTCCGAGCGGCTGCTCGCCAGGTGGTTGGCAAGGGCGCTCTTCGCCCAGTCGTGCCGCCCGCCCAGCAGCAGCGACAGGTTGCCGAGCTTGACCTGGTCCTGGGCGTAGACGCCTACCTGGTCCTGCTTCTGCCGCTGGTCGAGGAAGACCGGCGGCTCGGCCACCGACTGGCCGTACACCGGATTCAGGAAGTCGATCGCCGGCGCGCTGCCGTCGCGAGCGACCTGGTCCCAGGTCACGTGCTGGTAGTCGACGCCGGTGAGGAAGCGGTGCTTGAGACGCCAGGTGTCGAAGCTCGCCTGCGCCTGGTTGTCGATGGTGAAGACGCCGAGGTCTTCGTCCGAGGTGAAGAAGAAGCGGTTCAGCGTATGCTGATCCGCCTGGAACACGGCGGCCGGGAACACGGTGGCGAAGTCGACATCCATGTCGAGATAGCGGAGATTCTGGCGCACCGTCCAGACGCTGTCGAAGCGGTGCTCGAACTCGTAGCCGACGGTGGTGAGAGATCGATCGAACTTATCGACGCCCGGCTCGCCGGCATAGAAGTCGGTCGGCACCTGGCCGTTCGGATTGTCGAGCGCCGTGCCGATTGCCGGCAGCTTGTTGAAGAAGCCAGCTTTCGGGTCTTCCTGATGGCGCGCCAACAGGGTCAGCGTGGTGTTGCCGGTCGGCTTCCAGGTCAGCGCCGGCGCGATGAAGTATCGCTGGTACTCGGTGAAGTCGACCTGCGTGCCGGTCTCGTAGGCGAGGCCGGTCACGCGGTAAAGGAACTCGCCCTTCTCGTCGATCGGGCCGCCGATGTCGAAGCCGCCCTGCTTACGGTCATAGCTTCCGAACTGGACATGCACCTCGCGGAACGGCGTGGCGGTCGGCCGCTTGCTCACGAGATTGACCAAACCGCCCGGGCTCGCCTGTCCATAGAGCACCGAGGCGGGCCCCTTGAGCACCTCGACGCGCTCGAGGCCGTAGGGGTCGAGCTGCGGGACGGCAAAGGAGCCGCTCAGGAACTTCAGGCCATCGAGATACTCGTCCGCCGAGAAGCCGCGCAGGTAGATGGAATCGAAGCGGTTGTCGACGCCGAGATTTTCCGTCACCACGCCCGGCGCGTAGCGAAGCGCCTGGTCCACATTGCGCACGCCCTGCGCCTGCATCTGGTCACGGGTGACGATCGAGATTGTCTGCGGGGTCTCGAGCAACGGCGTATCCGTCTTCGTGCCCGTGGCGCTCCGCGTCGCGACGTAACCGTCGACCGGGCCGGTCGCGGTTTCGCCCGCACCCTCGACGCGGATCGGGTCGAGCGTCACGGCGCCGCCCGGCCCGTCGCCGATCCGCTCGACCGTGATCGTCGTCGGGTTGGCGTAGCGGAAGGTCAGCCCGGTGCCGGCGAGCAGGCGGCCCAGCGCCTCGTCCGGCGTGAAGCTGCCGGTGACGCCGCGGGTGGCGAGGCTACGAACGAGATCGCTCGCGACCAGCAACTTACGCCCGGATAGCTCGCCGAACGCAGTCAGCGCCTCGCCCAGCGGCCCCGGCGGAAGCGCGTAGACCCGACGCTCGTCTGCCTGCGGCGTCTCCGCCGCCCGCGCCACCGGCACGAGCGCCATCGCCCACGCGGCCGCGGCGACGCCGATGCCCGCGTACTTCCAAGCGCGGCAAGCGGCGCCGCTCATCCCACCCTTTGTCACCAGTCCTGCTCCCCACAGGCCGCATTCGCGGCAATCAAATTTGCGAATAACACGCAGTTTCATATGGGAAGACGCGGCAGGGACGGATCACGACAGCAGATTCTTGCGAGCGGCAGAATTTTGCGCGAGTTATCGCGATGACCGGGCGGTATCGGGCATGATCACCACCAGCCAGGGCAGCCGATAGATCTGGACCGGCAACGACGTTTCGAGGGCGTCGAGCAGGGCGTCGGCATGTTCCGTGTCGAACACGCCGGTCACCGGCCTCGCCCGCAGCGCCGCGTCGGCGATGACGATCGCGCCGCCGCGGTAGCGCGCCATCTCGGCCGCCACCTCGCCGAGCGGCCGGTCGTCGAAGACCAGCAAGCCGCGACGCCAGGCTCCGAGGCGAGAGAGGTTCGCCAGTCGCGGCGCCTCAATTCCGATGTCGGGGCCGAAACGGGTCATGTCTCCCGCCGCGACTTCGGCCGTCGGTCCGCCTGGCAAGTCGGGATAGGCCACCCGCACCGCATGCTCGGAGACGACGACCTGAACGACGTCGCCGTCGCGCCGGACATCGAAGGCCGTGCCGAGCGCCTGCACCGTGCCGCCCGCCGCCGCGACCACGAAGGGCCGCGTCCGGTCGGGGCTGACGGCCACGTGAATGCGGCCGCGATGCAGCGTCAGGCGGCGCTCGGCGCCGCCGAGATCGATGCCGACGCTGGTGCCGGTGTCGAGCTCGAGCCGCGATCCGTCCGCCAGCGTCACCGTCTGCCGCTCGCCCACGGCGGTGCGCACATCGGCAAAGAATTCGGATCGGACGTCGAACAGCCCGTACGACATCAACGCCGCGGCCAGGCAGACCGCGAAAGCCGCAAGCGCCAGCAGCTTCCCCGCCGGAGGCTTCCTCGGCGTCGCGGCCGGCCCGAGCGACCGCCACAGGCGCTCGGCGGCGAGCGCCGCGGCCGCTCGCTCCGGCGCGGCCGTGCGCCAGGTCTCGTAGTCCGCCCAGTCTTTCGGCTGCGCCTCGCCGGAATGCAGCGTCACGAGCCATTCCAGCGCCGTCTCGGTCAGCGGATCGAGCGGCGCGTCGACGTCGCTCGCGGAACCGGCAGTATGTGCGTCCTGAGTCATGCGGGTCGATGTCCAATGGCAGCGAACCGTCCTACCGGGTAAGACGCGGTACGGCCGTCGCCTGACAGCGAAAACATCACCGGCGGCCGGTGTCGGCCGGCCGCCGACTTTGGAGGACCGGCGCGCAACGACATACGCGCGGCCTGGCCAGCCGCAGGCGCTTCGCGCAGTGGCGCAGGGCCTGCATGATGTATTTCGAGACCATGCTGCTCGACACGCCGAGCCGGGCGGCCACCTCGGAATGGGTCAGCCCGTCGAGCCGGTTGAGCAGCAACGCCGCCCGGCAGTTCGGCGGCAGCTCCGCCAGCGCCCGGCGCAGCGCCCGCAGTTGCTGGCGCGATTCCAGCGCCTGCTCCGGCGACGGCCCGGGATGGGCGAACTGCTCCGCCGTCCCGTCGAGGGCGGCATGCTCGCCGTGCCGCCGGCGGCGGCGCACGACGTCGATGACGAGGTTGCCGACGACCCGCCACAGGAAGCGGCGCGGATCGCCGATCGCCGCGCCGCTGCCGGGCGCCTGGGAATACGCCGCATAGCGGACGAAGGCGTCCTGCACCACGTCCGCCGCGCCCTCGCGATCGCGCAGCGAGCGGTAGGCGATACGCTGCAGCTCGCCGCGATACCGGCGAAAGAGACTCTCCAGATCATCGGCCATTGCCGCGAGGATTCCGTGCCAGGGTCCAGATCCGCCGAACCTTAGCATTATTGCGAATCATTCGCAAATGCGATTACACAGGTAGCGCTCGCTTTGGAGACTGATCCGAGATGCAAAACCGATACGCGCGCAGTACCGGAGAGCCGGAATCCCCCTCACCACCTATACCGCACCGTGCCGACGACGACGCGGCGCTCGCCGTAGAAGCAGCCGAAGCTGCTGCCGAAGCACGACGCGACATATTCCTTGTCGAACAGGTTCCGCACATTGACGGCGAAGCGCAGGCCGTTCCAGTCGTAGTGCACGGCGGCATCGGCCAGCGTCACGCCGTCGACCTTGAAGCTGTTGGCGTCGTCGCCGTAGGTCGTGCCGATGTAGCGCACGCCGCCGCCGGCGCCGAGCCCGCCGAACCGTCCGTCCGGGATCGTGTAGTCGGCCCAGATCGAGGCCCGATGCACCGGCACGCCGTAGGGCGTGTTGCCCGCATTGCCGTCGTTGTCTTCGGTGATCTCGCTGTCGAGGAAGGCATAGGCGGCCTTCAGGTCGAGCCCGAAATCGAGGCTCGCCACGGCCTCCAGCTCGATGCCCCGCGACCGTTGCGCGCCGGACTGGACCTGCTGGTTGGGGTCGTTCGGGTCGGTCGTGACCACGTTCTCCCGCAGCAGGTCGAAGGCGGCGGCGGTGACGAAGGCGTTCCAGCCGCGCGGCTGGTACTTCACGCCCACTTCGTACTGGCGGCCGGTCTCGGGCACGAAGGCCGAGCCGTCCGCCGCCGTGCCGAGCACCGGCACGAAGGCTTCCGAGTAGCTGAAATAAGGCGCCAGGCCGTTGTCGAAGAGGTAGGTGAGCCCGGCGCGGCCGGTGAAGGCGTTGTCCCTCTGGCTGCTGCTCGTCAGGTTGACGCTGTCGCTGCTCTCGGTCTTGGCCCAGTCGTGCCGGCCGCCGAGCGACAGCACCCATTTGTCGTAGAGCTTGACCTGGTCCTGGAGGTAGAGGCCGAGCTGCCATTGCGTCTGCTCGGCGTCCTGGTATGGCGCATCGAAGGTCACGGGGGTGCCGTAGACGGGATCGAAGATGTCGAGCGGCTGCACCAGGTAGGAAAGGCCGAGGTCGCTGTAGCTGTAGCGCTGGTAGTCGACGCCGCCGAGCAGCGTATGGTCCAGCATGGCGGTCGCGAATTTCGCCTGCGCCTGGTTGTCGACGACGAAGGCGTCGAGATCCGAGACGCCGGCATCGCCATAGCGGTCGTAGGTGCGAAGGTCGCCCTGCAAGCCGAAGCCGAACACGCCCTGCTGCTCGTTGTCGAGATGGGCGTAGCGCGCGTTCTGCCGGACCAGGATCGCGTCGTTGAAGCGATGCTCGAAGGCGTAGCCCGCCGAATACTGGGTGAGCTCGTAATTGTCGAACGCGGGCTCGCCGGTGAAGCGGTGCGTCGGGATCGTGCCGTTGGGGTTCGATTGCACCGTTCCCTGCGCCGGATAGAACTGGGTCGTCCAGCCGGTCTTGTCGTACTGGTAGTGGGCGTTCACCGTCAGCGTCGTCTTGCTCGTCGGCCGCCAGGTCAGGGCCGGCGCGATGAAGAAGCGCTCGCCGTCGACGAAATCCACCTGCGTCTCGCTGGTCCGCGCGAGGCCGGTCAGGCGCAGCAGCAGCGACTTGTCCTCCGTCACCGGGCCGCTGAGGTCGAACTTTCCTTCGTAGTGGTCGAAGCTGCCGACCCCCGCCTCGACCTCGTAGAAGGGCTTCGCCAGCGGACGCTTGGTGACGTAGTTGATCAGGCCGCTCGGCTCGCCCTGCCCGTAGAGCACCGACGCCGGGCCGCGCAGCATCTCCAGCCGCTCCGCGCCGTAGGGCTCGAGCGGGAGGAACGCCGCGAAGGCGGTGCCCTTCAACTGCAGGCCGTCGCGGTAGAAGGTGGTGTCGGTGGCGTCGTTGAAGCCGCGGAACTGCAGGCCGTAGCCGCGCGCGTCCATGCCGAAAAGCTCGCCGGTCGCGCCCGGCGAATAGCGCAAGGCATGCGCGAGACTCTCCACGCCCTGCGCCGCCATCTGGTCGCGCGTGATGACGGAGATCGACTGCGGCGTCTCGATCAGCGGCGTGTCGGTCTTGGTGGCGGTGGCGCTGCGCCCGGCGACATAGCCGTCGACCGGGCTCCAGGCGGTCTCGGTCGCCCCTTCGACCGTGACGGGGTCGAGCATGACCGCGCCGGCGGCGTCGGGCTTCTCCAGGACGACCGTGCGCTCCCCGGTGAAGCGCCAGGTAACCCCGGTGCCGGCGAGCAGAAGGCGCAGCGCCTCACGCACCGCGTGGCGGCCGGTGACGCCGCTCGACGCCAGCCCCTGCAGCCGTTCCGTCGCATAGGCGAGCTGGAGGCCGGACTGCTCCGCGAACTGCGCAAGGGCGGACGGCAGCGGCTGTGCCGGGATGCGGAAGGACTTCTCGACGCCGGCCTGCGCCAGCTCGATTGCCGCGGGTTGCGCCTTGCCGGATGCCCCGTTCGCCATCGCCGGGATCGGCGCCGCGCAGCTCAACGCAACCACGGCGCACAGCAGCACGCCCGCATTCCCACCCGCCCGTACCGGCATCGATATCTCCCCGATAATGCAATTACGACCTAGTCGCATTAGAGACATGACGGATGAAGAGCGGGCTTACCTAACCCCCTTCGAATGTTTTTCTGAAGATTTCGGTGTCGGGGCCGCCGCAACGGTCGTGGATGCCCCGATCAAGTCGGGGCATAACGTATCACTATGGAATATATATAATCGTCATGCGCGCACTTGATGCGCGCATCCACGGGTCTCACCGCAACACCAGCAGAAAGGGCGTGATCCGGGTGGCGGCGAGGCCCTGGGTCGCGGCCAGGGCGTCGATGCCCTCGTCGACGTCGCCGACGTCGAAGACGCCGCTGACCGGCTGGCCGGCCGCGGCGCCGCCCAGCAGGACGATCCGGCCCCGGCGGTAGCGGTCGAGCTCGGCAATGGCGTCCGCCAGCGGCATCCCGTCGATCACGATCTTGCCGCGCAGCCAGGCCACAGCCGATCCGGGCGCCGCGTCCTCCGCCGCCTTTTCCGCCGCGTGGGGCGCTTCGCCCCTGCGATAGCCCGCGCGCTCGCCCGCGCCGACCTCGATCGCCCCGTCCGCGCCCGCGGGCGAGGAAACGGCGACCCGGCCTTCCGTTACCAAGACGCTGGCGCTCTCCGGCCCGGCGCGCACGACGAAGGCGGTGCCGACCGCCTGGGCGACGCCATCGGCCGCGGCGACGCGAAATGGCTTGTCCGGGTCGGGCGCAACTTCGAACAGCGCCTCGCCGCGCAGCAGCAGGACGCGCCGCTCCTTCGCGGCGTAGCGAATCGCGATGGCCGTGTCGGTGTTCAGATGGACGACGGAGCCGTCGGGCAGGCCGACGACCCGCTGCTCGCCCACGGCGGAACGGTAGTCGGCGGCGGCGAAAGTCCGGATGTCGTCCCACAGCATGAACAGCGCGAGGCATGCCGCCATCGCCCCGCCTATCGCGCCCCGGTAGCGCCGGAAGGATGCGCCGAAGCGAAAGCCTCTCTCCGGCGCGAAGTCGGCTTCCAGCCCGCCGATCCGCTGCCAGAAATTCCGCTCCCGCTCGAAGGCCGCGCGATGCGCCGCGTCCGCGGCGAGCCAAAGCTCCAGCCGCCGCATCTCCGCCGCGCCGATCTCGCCGGAAGCGAGCCGGACGACCCAGCACCGCGCTTCCTTCCCGGCATCCGCCATTTCTTCGTCCTCGCTCACCGCGCCGCCCCTCCCCGCATAGATGACGCGCGAGCGGGGGGTAAGCCTTCCGTCGATCCGCCCGCCGCCGCGCTCATCGGTCGCGCGCCTCCGCCAGGCGGTGGAGGACCTTGCGGATATGCTTCTCCACCGTGGTCAGGGACACGCCCATCGCCGCCGCGATCTCGCGCTGGGTCTTGCCCTCGAAGCGGTTGAGAAAAAATATCTTGCGGCTTGTCGGCGAGAGCTCGGCGACGGCCGCGCGCACGCGGGCGAGCTCCTGGCGAGCGATCAGGCTGCGCTCGGGCGTCGCCTCCGGCGCGCCATGCCACAGCATGTCTTGCGCCTCCGCCAGCAGCGCGGACCGCCGCGATTCGGTACGAAGATGATCGGTCGCCAGGTTGGCGGCGATGCGGAAGAGATAGGCCCTGGGATTGCCGATCGCCGCCGGGTGATCGAGGGAATGGAGCTTCAGATAGATCTCCTGCGCCAAATCGTGCGCCGTGAAGAGGCATCTGAGACGCCGCGCCAGGAAACGGACGAGGTCGCGCTCGTTCGTCCGGTAGGTCTGCATCAGCGGTGATTCCGGCATCGCCCCATTCACGATCGTTTCCGGGAAAGGACAAGCCGGCGGGACCGCCGGGAGGGCGACACGCGGAATCTATGCGAGTGCGACTTGTTCGCATGTCACGCTAGCCGATGCGCCGGCGCCTTGCAAGCGTGGAGCCGGCTATTCCCGGCCGGCGCCTGCACCGGCGAGGATAGGGCCGTAGATCAGGACGAAGAGAAGGAAGCCGCCGGTCCAGAGGCCGCCGGCGACCATGACGGCGGCCAGGTAGTCGACCGGCAGCCACGGCGCGGCAACGCGGAGCAATGCGCCTGCGAACACCAGCAGGTAGATCGCGTTGGTTCCCGCGCTCGCGGTCAAGGGATGGCCGGTGTGGCCGAGCGTGGCGCGCGTCATGACCGCCAGCGTCATCATGCCGATGCCGCCGGCAGTGAAGGCGTGGATCCCCGGCGAGCGGCCGATCTCGGGCCAGGCGATGCCGGCGGCGAGCAGCACCATCGCCACGGGCAGCCAGGCGTAGGCGACATGGAGCACGAACAGGATCGGCTCCGGCGCCGCGGCCCAACCGCGCCAGCGCAGCAGCCGGACCGCGTGCAGCGCGGCGGCCAGGGCGAGCGCGGCCGCAGTCGCCGCCGCCTCCGGCGCCGCGATCCAGGCCAGCGCCGCGAGCACGGTGGCGGCTAGGCAAAGCTTGTCGTACCGCCCGAAAGGCGCCGGCATGTCCGCAGCGCCCCGCTTGGCGAGCCAGTTGCGCGTGAAGCTCGGCGTGATCCGCCCGCCGATCAGGCTGATCAGCAGCAGGATGATCCCCAGCGCGGCGCGGATCGAATAATCCGCCGCCCCCGCCGTCGCGATCTCGAGGTGAAAACAGATATTGGCAAGGGCGAAGAGCGACACGACGATGCAGATGGGAAAATTGCCGGCGTTCTTGCCGGCGGCGACCTCGCGCCAGGCGACGCCGGCCAACACGGCCAGGAACGCCGCATCGACCGCGGCGGCGGCCGGCCCGATCGCCTCGCCCGCGACGACCGCCACGCGGCCCGCGAGCCAGAGGGCGAACAGCAGCATCAGCGGACGGCCGCGCACCGGCAATCGCCCCGTCCAGTTGGGGATCGCCGTCAGCAGGAAGCCGGCGAGCACCGCGCCGACATAGCCGAAGATCATCTCATGGATGTGCCAGGACAGCGGGTCCCCGGCCACGGCGACCGCCTCGCCGGTGATGAGCGCCCAGACCCAGAGCGGCAACGCCACCGCCGCGAAGGCCGCACCGCCAAGGAAGAACGGGCGGAATCCGCCGGACCAGAGGGCCGGCCCGGCCTGCAACGACGGATTGGTGGTGCTCATGCGAAAAACATGCGCCCCGGCACATGGGCCGGCAAGCGGCGCCGATGTCGCAGGCAACGCCGCCGGAATCTACGCGGTGAGGGAATCTATGCGGAAAGGCTCAGGCGGCGATTTCGGCGGGCAGCAGCCGGGGCTGCGCGAATTGCCGGGGCGCATCGCCGTCCGGCGCGGCGGAGACGGTGAAGCCCCCTTCTCCGCTCCGCGCGACCGCGAAACGCTGGACGGAGATCGAGCCTTCGTCCGAAGCCGCCTCGACGGCGATGACGTAGCGGCGCGTGGCGTCCATGACGGCGCCGCCGGAAAGCGACACGACGCCGGTGGACGGGTCGATGAGGAAGCGGCCCTCCGCGTCGTCCAGGAGACGGAAGGAGATGCGCTCGCCGGCGTCCGAGTCGACGGCGACGGCGCCGACGACCGCGCCCGGCCGGTTCCGCGCCTGGCGCTCTTCCGCGGCGACGTCCGAGATGGAGAACTCGCCGGCGCCGTCGAGCAAGGTGATCTCGAAGCGCCGGATCGCGCTCGCGCCGTCCGCCGCGGTCATCCGTACCGCGATCACGTGAACCCGGTCCGCCGCATCGTCGAGCAGGGATTCGTCGGCGACGGTCACGAGGCCCGAAACGGGATCGATCTCGAAGCGGCCGCCCGCATCGTCCGCGAGGCTGTACCGCACGGCGGCGCCGCCGGCGGGCGGCCCGCCGTCCCACGGCGCCGCAACTTCGATCGAGGCGCTCAGGCTGGCTACCCGGCCGGTCGCCCGGTCGGTCGCGGAGACGGTGACGCGCAGCGTGACCGGCCCGGACAACCGCCTTCCCGGGGCCGGCAGGAGCCGGAGGCCGCGAGCCTCGTCCCGCGCGAGCATCCAGGCGCCGGACGGCAGCGCCCGGCCCGCCGACAGCGTCGCGGTTGCGGGCACGCCCGCGACTTCGATCGCCATGTCCACGCCCGGAAGATCCGGGATCGGCGGCAGATAGACCGGCACGCCGCGCTCCCGGCCGCCCGCGGCCTTGGCGCTGAAGCCCCCGGCGGCATTGCCGCTGAAGCCTGATGTCCTGCCGCGGGCGCCCTGCGCCGCGCCGAACAACGCATGGTAGGCGAACCGCGGGCCGCCGGCCGGCGCGCCCGGCAGGTAGGTCCTTACATTCATTCCGTTCCGAAACCGCTGGCCGTTGAGGATCATGGACGTGGATCTTTTCCAGGAGGCAGTTACTTAGTATTCGTAGTAATTGAGGAAGTAATATAAAATTTTATTAAAATAGTTATTGAATTCATTTTCCTCATTACTCCATATTTTTTAGGCGATTGGCGGGATCAGGTCTGTGTCTTCCGTCACAACAGCGAGTATTATTGCCCAGCCGCTCGGCACAGCCGTCCGGCTCGGCGGCGATCCGACGGCGAGATCGGCGCACATGGACACCCCGGTCAAGCCGAGGTGTGACGATTTATGTTTAGATTCAAATACTTGGCGTCATGCCACGGCTTGACCGTGGCATCCATGCGTGGGCATGCAACCACACAAAGCGGTTCGAGTCCGAGTCGCTGCTTAACCGGGCCGGCGGCTCGGGGGTACGTTGCAGAAACGGCAACGCACCCCCGGATCCGGGCAGATCAGGTGAACTCGAGGATGAAGGTGACGATTTCCGGAAACGCCGTCAGCGTGGCGACCGTCAGGATATCGGCGACGATGAACGGCCACACGCCGCGGAACACGTCGCCCAGCGGGATGTCCGGCCGGACGCCGTTGACCACGTAGCAACTGAGGCCGACCGGCGGTGTCAGGAGGCCGATGCCGCACAGCTTGACCACGATGATGCCGAACCAGATCGGGTCGTAGCCGAGATGCGTCACCACCGGGAAGACGATCGGCAAAGTCAGCAGCAGCATGCCGATCGCATCCATGAACATCCCGAGGACGAAGTAGATGAGGTAAATCACCAGGAGCACCGCGAGCGGCGGGATGTCCGCATTCGTAACCCAGTTCGCGATCGCCAGCGGCAGGTTGGCGAAGCCGAGGAAGCGTACGAAAATCAGGATGCCCCAGATCAGCGTGAAGATCATCACGGTGAGGCGCGCGGCATCGAGCAGGGCCTGCCTCAGCTCCACCCATTTCATCTTGTTGATGAGCGCGATCACGAACACGCAGAACGCGCCCAACGCGCCGGCCTCGGTCGGCGTCGCCCAGCCGTAGAACATGGCGCTGAAGATGATGCCGATCACGAGGATGATCGGGCCGGTGCCCGGCAGCGACCGGAACCGCTGGCCCCAGGTATAGCCGGTGATCGGCTTTCCCATCTCCGGATTGCGCGTGCACATGATGATGATGATCGCGGTGTAGACCAGGGCGGAAAAGATGCCCGGCACGAACCCGGCGATCAGCAGCTTGCCGATCGACTCCTCGACGATGATGCCGTAGACGACGAGCAGGGCGCTCGGCGGGATCAGCGAGTCCAGCGTCGAGCCCGCGGCCACCACGCCGGCGGCGAGGCGGCGGTTGTAGCCCGCCTTCAGCATTTCCGGGATCGCAACCCGGGCGAACACGGCCGCGGCGGCCGTGCTGGCCCCCGACACGGCGGAGAAGCCGGCGACCGCGAAGACCGTCGCGATGGCGAGACCGCCCGGCATCCAGCCGAACCATCGGCGGCACGCCTCGAAGGCCGACTGCGTGATGCCGGCGTAGAAGGCGAGATAGCCGATGAGGATGAACATCGGCAGCACGGAAAGCTCGTAGGCCACCGTCTTGGCGTGCGGGATGACGCCGGCGGTGAAGATGCCGCCTTCCCATCCCAGCATGACGATCAGCCCGAAGGTGCCGACGAAGGCGGCCGCGAAGGCGATGCGGACGCCGAGGACAGCGAGGAAGGCCAGGGCCGTGGTCCCCATGATGCCAAGCTCGAGCGGCGTGAACATTGCTGCCATCTCAGACGTTCCCCCGCTCGGTCCTGCCGAGCGTGTCTTCGATTTCGGCCTTCGCCACCTCTTCGGGCCGGTGGATCACCGGCACGCCCACAGGCTCCGCATAGGGATTGAACGCAAGCCGGATATAGCCGATGAGCTGCAGCAGCAGCCGCACCCACAGGGTGGCGAATGCGAACGGCACCGCGAGCTTGCCCGGCCAGATGGTGAGCTGGATGTCCATGGTCGAGTCGCCGATCAGATAGGCGCGCTGGAAGTTGTACCAGCTCCCTTCGATCAGCAGCGCGATCACAACCATCGCGATGACCGTGGCCAGCGCCTCGACCCACCAGAGAGCCCGTTTCGGCAGCAGGTAGAGCAAGAGCTCCATGCGGATGTGGGTGCCGAAACGCTGGCAATAGGCGACGCCGAGGAAGGCGAAGATCGCCGTGCATTGCTCGATGTAGTCGATGTAGCCGTATATCGCGACGTTGAAGACCGTTCGACCGACGACCTGGCCGACGCCCACCAGCATCAGAATGAAAATCGATCCGGCAGCAATTAAATTAAGAAGGTCTTCAAGTTTGCTGAACCAGCGGTCGAAGCTCCCAAGATTGCCCCCCGCCGCAGTCGGTGACTCGTTCATGCTCGAATACTCCGCCGTGTGAATAGAACATGGCCGGCGCGAAGCATGTCAGGCTCCGCGCCGGCGCACCGGTTGAGTGTCTCAGCCGTTGGCGGGCTTCGCCGCCTTGGCCGTATCGAGAATGAGGTCGAGCAGCTCCTGTGCGGGAGCGCCCTTCGCCTTGTTTGTCTTCACCCACTCCTCCCAGACCGGCTCGGCCGCGATCTTGCGAAAGCGCGCGAGCTCTTTATCGCTGTAGGTGATGAATTTGAGGCCGGCTTTCTTGAACAACGGAACGTTGATTTCGTCCGCCTCCTTGTAGGCCGTCATCAAAGCCTTGTAGCCGAGCGGCTTCGCTTCCGCGAGCAGCTTCTTGTATTGCGGCGGCAGCTTCTCGTAAGCGTCCAGCGCCATGAGAGTCGGGCATCCAACGGTGCCGGGCGCCAGATTGGCCGTGTACCATTCGCCGATCTCGTAAGTGCGGTAGGACGCATGCGCATATGTGGCGGGGAACGACACCGCGTCCACCGTGCCACGCTCCAGCGCCGTGTAGACTTCCGTCGCCGGAACGGAAGTCGGAATCGAGCCAAGCTTCCTCATCGCATCGCCCATGCCGCCGAGCGCACGGACGCGCAGGCCCTTGAACCCTTCGATGGTGGTCGGCGGCTCGCCGCGGCCGACGAATTCGTATTGCGGCAATATCGTCGGCATGAAGGCGAAGGCGTTCCACTCCGCCAGCTCTTTCTTGATGTAGGGATGCTGGTAGAAGGCCTCGTGCACCTTCAGCTCTGTCGCCGCCGACGCCAGCGGCAGGAACGGCAGGTCGAGCGCCGTATTGGCCGGCGTCTTGTCCGGGTGGTAGGACGCGCAAAACATCGACATCTGCAGGCTGTGGATCTTCACGAGGTCGAGCAGTTCCTTCGGCCCGCCGAAGCTCTCGAAGCCGATCGTGATGCTGAACTTCCCGCCTGTCTTTTCCTCGACGTATTTCTTGACCGTCTCGAAACCTCTCGTGACCGCTCGGGACTTGCCCCAAGCGCCGAGACGCCAGTTGACTTTCGGTCCGTCGACGGTCTGCGCGACCGCACTCGATTCGAACCCGGCAAAGGCGAGTACCGAAAGCACCGCCACCGAACGCAAAGCAATATTCTTCATGAGTCGTTTCTTTCTCCCTTAAGTCGCACATTAAGCGCGATTGGCGAACATGGTACCCATATTGCCGGCCGGGTCAACCGCGAGGGGCGAAGGACGAGTACGCTCCGGCGACGCAATGGCTCAGCTCTTGGTTTTCGCCGTGTCGAGGATGAGGTTGAGCAGCTCCCGTGAGGGAATGCCCTTCGCCGCGTTCTTCTGCACCCACTCCTCCCACACGGGCTCCGCCGCGATCTTGCGGAAGCGCGTGAGCTCGTCGTCGGTGTAGGTGATGAATTTGAGGCCCGACTTCTTGAACAAGGGGACGTTCTCGTCGTCCGCTGCCTTGTAGGCGTCCACCATCGCCTTGTAGGCGAGCGGCTTCGCTTCCTCGAGCAGCTTCTTGTATTGCGGCGGCAGCTTGGCATAGGCGTCCAGCGCGACCGCCGTCGGGCAGCCCACGGTGCCGAACGACAGATTGGCCGTATACCAATGCCCGATTTCGTAGGTGCGGTACGCCGCATGCGCGTAGGTCGCCGGGAAGGACACCGCGTCCACCGTGCCGCGCTCCAGCGCGGTGTAGACCTCGGTCGCCGGGACCGAGGTCGGGATCGCGCCGAGCTTCTTCATCGCATCGCCCATGCCGCCGAGCGCGCGGACGCGCAGCCCCTTGAAGCCCTCGATCGTGGTCGGGGGCTTGCCGCGGCCGACGAACTCGTACTGCGGCAGGAGCTGCGACAGGTAGGCGTAGGCGTTCCACGCCGCCAGCTCTTTCTTGATGTAGGGATGGTCATGGAAGGTCTCGTGCACCTTGAGCTGCACTTCCGGCGTGGGCAGCGGCAGGAACGGCAGGTCGAGGGCCGTGAAAGCCGGCGTCTTGTCCGGATGGTAGGAGGCGCAGAACATCGACGACTGCAGGCTGTGGATCTTGATCAGGTCGAGCAGCTCTTTCGGCCCGCCGAAGCTCTCGTAGCCGATCGTGATGGTGAATTTGCCGCCCGTCTTCTCTTCGACATACGCCTTGACGGTCTCGAACCCTTTGGTATTCGCGCGGGGCTTGCCCCAGGCGCCGAGGCGCCAGTTGACCTTCGGCCCGTCGACGGTCTGCGCGATTGCGGCCGATTCGGTCCCGGCAAAGACCAGGACGACGAGCACGGCCGCGAAACGTGACGCGATGCTTTTCATGTCTTGTCTTTCTCCCTTGGTTCGCACACCGCTTGTGCGAAGCATGAACCCCTGCCGATTTTGGAGATCCTGGCTGTCGGGCCAGGCAAACTGAGCAATCTAGACAATCTGCGGTAGCCGCTTCTGCTACCGCAATACAGGCGACGGTTTATTTTGATTCGTATTAATCGTTTACACGAAACGCATTATACGATTGATCCCGGCGAGGGCAAATCGGCGCGCGTGAACTCCCCGGACAAGCCGGGGAGCTACGATCGACAATCAAGATCAGATGGTCACGTCATGCCACGGCTGTCGCGGCATCCACGCTGGCGAACGCCAGTGAGATAACTCGAGTCGCGTCAGGCGGTCAGCTCTTGGCCTTGGCCGTCTCGAGGATCAGGTCGAGCAGTTCCTGCGCCGGAACGCCTTTCGCCTTGTTCGTCTTCACCCACTCCTCCCACACGGGCTGGGCCGCGATCTTGCGGAAGCGCGCGAGTTCGGCGTCGGTGTAAGTGATGAACTGGAGGCCCGATTTCTTGAACAGCGGGATGTTCTTCTTGTCGGCGGCCGCATATGCGTCCAGCATCGCCTTGACGGCGAGCGGCTTCGCTTCCTCGAGCAGCTTCTTGTATTGCGCCGGCAGCTTGTCATAGGCGTCGACCGCCATGATGATCGGGCATCCGACCGTGCCGAACGCCATGTTGCTGGTGTACCAGTCGCCGATCTCGTAGGTCCGGTATGCCGCGTGCGAATAGGTCGCCGGGAACGAGACCGCATCCACCGTGCCGCGCTCCAGCGCGGTGTAGACTTCCGTCGCCGGAACAGAGGTCGGGATCGCGCCCAGCTTCTTCATCGCATCGCCCATGCCGCCCAGCGCGCGGACGCGCAGCCCCTTGAAGCCCTCGATCGTGGTCGGAGGCTTGCCGCGGCCGACGAACTCGTACTGCGGCAATACCGTCGGCAAAAAGGCGAAGGCGTTCCATTCCCCCAGCTCTTTCTTGATGTAGGGGTGGTTGTAGAAGGTTTCGTGCACCTTCAGCTCGATTTGCGGATTGGTCAGGGGCAGGAACGGCAGGTCGAGCGCCGTATTGGCCGGCGTCTTGTCCGGATGGTAGGACGCGCAGAACATCGACGATTGCAAGCTGTGGATCTTCACCAGGTCGAGCAGCTCTTTCGGCCCGCCGAAGCTCTCGAAGCCGATGGTTATGCTGAACTTGCCGCCCGTCTTCTTCTCCACGTACTCCTTGACCTTCTCGAACCCGCGCGTGACCTCGCGGGGCTTGCCCCAGGCGCCGAGACGCCAATTGACCTTCGGCCCGTCGACGGTCTGCGCGATCGCCGCCGATTCGGACCCGGCAAAGGCGAGCGCCACGAGCGCCGCCGTCAGGCATGAAGCTATATTTTTCATGGTTTTATCTTTCTCCCTTAACCCACGCATGAATTGCGCGAGGCGAATATGGTAGCGCCATCGCGACTCGGGTCAATCATCTTTATAGATTATATTGATCGATATTATCGTCGTAACCGACCCTCAAGCCCCGGAACCGCCGCGCCTGCCGCGACGTTGATTGGCTGACATGGCTACCAAGCCCGCGGAAGAAAGCGTCGCCGGCGTGCGCCTGACGCATCCCGAGAAGGTCCTGTTCCCGGAACAGGGCATCACGAAGGGCGATCTCGCCGCCTATCTCGATGCCGCCGCCGGCAGGATGCTGCCGCATTGCGCCGAGCGCCTGATCAGCCTGGTCCGCTGTCCCGAGGGCCGCAGCAGGAAATGCTTCTTCCAGCGCCATGGCGGCGCGGGGCTTCCGGCGCAGCTACGCATGCTGGATATCCCCTCGAAGGACGGCGGCACGGAGACGTATCTCTATCTGACCGGCGCATCGGGCCTCGTGGCGGCCGCCCAGATGGGCGTGCTGGAGCTCCACATCTGGGGCTCGCGCATCGACGATGTCGAGCGGCCGGACCGCATCGTCTTCGATCTCGATCCCGACCCGTCCGTCGGCTTCGCCGCGGTGAAGAGGGCGGCGCAGGGGATACGCGACGCGCTCGACGCGCTCGGCCTGCAGAGCTTCCCGCTGCTTACCGGCGGCAAAGGCGTCCATGTCGTCGGGCCGATCCTGCGCCGCCACAAATGGCCGACCGTGAAGGGCTTCGCGAAGGCGCTGGCCGAGCGCTTCGCAAAGAACGAGCCCGGCCGCTACATCGCGACGATGAGCAAGGCGAAGCGCAAGGGCCGCATCTTCATCGACTACCTGCGCAACGATCGCAGCGCCACCGCGATCGCGCCCTATTCCCCACGCGCCCGCCAAGGCGCGCCGGTGGCCTGGCCCGTATCGTGGAAGCAGCTCGACAGCGCCGCCGCCGCGAACGAAGTGACCATCGAGAATGCACGGAAGCGGCTCGGCGATCCCGATCCATGGAAGGACTACGGCGATGTCCGCCAGGGTTTGAATGCAGCGGCGTTGCGCGCATTGGGCGTACCCCCCACCTAAATCCTCCCCCGCAAGGGGGGAGGACTTTCTTTTTCTTAGCCCTCCCCCCTTGCGGGGGAGGGTTGGGTGGGGGGTGAGTTCCCCCGCATCGCCCGCCAGATCTTCTCCGCCGTCACCGGCATGTCGAGATGCGTCACGCCGTAGCCGGAGAGCGCGTCGACGATGGCGTTGACGACGGCGGCGGGCGCGGGGGTGGTGCCGCCCTCGCCGCCGCCCTTGGCGCCCATCAGGTTGGTCTTCGTCGGCACCTCGTTGTGGCCGACGTCGAACATCGGGAAGTCGGCGGCGCGCGGCATGACGTAATCCATGAAGGAGCCGGAGAGAAGCTGCCCGCTGTCGGGATCGTAGTCGACGAGCTCCCACAGCGCCTGGCCGACGCCCTGGGCGATGCCGCCATGCACCTGCCCTTCGACGATTACCGGATTGACGACCGTGCCCACGTCGTCCACGGCGGAATAGCGCGTCAGCGCGACGGCGCCGGTATCCGGATCGATCTCGACTTCGGCGACATGGCAGCCGTTGGGATAGGCCGGCATCGGCTTGTCGATCCGCGCCACCCCGCGCAGCGGCCCTTTCAGCCCGGGCGGAAGGTCCGCGGCCTCGTCGTTCGCGAGCGCCGCCACGTCGAACAGGTCGATCGTGCGGTCGGTGCCGGCGACGACGAAGCGCCCGGCGGCGAACTGCACGTCTTCCGCCGCGCATTCGAGCCGGTGTGCCGCGATCGCCTTGCCGCGCGCGACGATCTCGTCCCGCGTCTGGCTGAACAGATGGCCGCCGACCCGCATGCTGCGCGCGGAATGCGAGCCGGAGCCGTCGCGCACGAAAAGGGTGTCGCCGAAGCGGAAGTCGATGCGCTCGAACGGCACGCCGAGAAGCTCGGAGCCGATCTGGCGGAAGGTCGTTTCATGCCCTTGCCCGCTCGACTGCGTGCCGATCACCAGGTCGACGCGCCCGCCGGGCAGCACCTCCATCACCGCGCGCTCGAGCGGCCAGCCGGTCGAGGTCTCGACATAGTTGGCGAGGCCGATGCCGCTGAGCCGTCCGCGGCGCGCCGCTTCCTGCCGCCGATTCGCGAAATCGCTCCAGCCGGACAGCGCCAGCGCCATCGCCATGCTCTTGCGGAACTTGCCGCCGTCATAGGTGACGCCGAGCGGGTTGGTGTAGGGAAAGGCATCCTCGGCGATGAGATTGCGGCGGCGCAGCGCGATCCGGTCCAGCCCTATCCCGGCGGCGGCGAGGTCGATCAGCCGCTCCAGCGCGAAGGTCGCCTCCGGCCGGCCCGCGCCGCGATAGGCAGTGACCGGCGTCGTGTTCGTCCACACACCCTTGGTCGTCACGTCGGCAAGCGGGATGTCGTAGAGGCCGGTCGTTACCGTCGGCCCGCGGGCGATCGGCACGAAGGAGAGCGCGTGCGTGCCGAGGTTGCCGATATTCTCGGTCCGCATCGCGAGGAACTTTCCGTCGGCGTCGAGGGCAAGCTCGGCCCGCGTGACCAGGTCGCGGCCCGCATAGTCGCCGAGCGCCATCTCGCTCCGCGTGCCGGTCCATTTCACCGGCCGGCCGAGCCGGCGCGCCGCCCAGACGGCGAGCGCGAACTCGGGATAGAGCGAGTTGCGCGTGCCGTAGCCGCCGCCGACGTCCCGCGAGACGACGCGGAAACGCTCTTCCGGCAGGGCGAAGGCGGCCGACAGCTCGCGCTGGAAGCGGTTCACGCCCTGCCCGCCGGCATGCAGCGTGTGGAGCCCGGTCACCGTGTCGTATTCGGCGACGGCGGCGCGCGGCTCCATCGGCACGCCGCTGACGCGATTGTTGACCACCTCCAGCCGGGCGATGTGCGCCGCCGTCGCGAAGGCCGCCGCCACCGCCGCGGCGTCGCCTTTCCGGTCGTCGACGCAGAGATTGCCCGGCGTCTCGTCCCACAGGCGCGGCGCATCCGGCGCCAGCGCGGCGCGCGGATCGACCACCGCCGGCAGCGCTTCATAGGCGACGGCGACATGGCCGGCGGCGTCGTGCGCCTGCACCGGCGTTTCGGCGACGACGAGCGCGACCGCTTCGCCCACCCGGCGCACCTTGTCCGCGGCGAGCAGGTCGATGGCGGGATAGAAGATCGGCGCGCCGTCGCGGTTCTTCAGCTCGACATCCTTCGGATTGCCCTGCGCGACCAGCGGCCGGACGCCGTCGGCGCGCAGATCCGCGGCGGTCAGCACCGCCAGCACGCCCGGCATCGCCGCCGCGGCGCGCACGCCGATCGCCGCGATGCGGGCATGCGCCCGATCCGAGCGGACGAGCGCGGCATAGGCCTGGCCCGGACGATTCATGTCGTCGGTGTAGCTGCCCCGGCCGGTGAGCAGGCGCGCGTCCTCGACCCGCAGCACCGCCGCGCCGATGCCCGTGCCCTGCTTGGTGTGTGCCATTGCGCGCTCCTCCCTGGGCGTTTCCTTTGATCTTAGGGTTGCGAGCGCCGCGCTGTCACTTCCGCCGGACCACGTGCGCCCCGCCGTGTCTTCCGGCCGAGCGCGCTCAGCGCCGTCACCACTTCGCGCAGGCCGCGCTGCAGCGGCTTGTCGCGGCGCAGCACGATCGCCAGCTTGCGGTGCAGGCGCGGCGACAGCGGCCGCACGATCAGCCTGCCCGCCACCGACGCGGGCGGGACCGCCATGCTGGGGAGGACGCCGCAGCCGAGCCCGGCCGCGACCAGCTCCTTGATCGCCTCGACGCTGCCCAGCTCCGACACCGGCTTGAGGGCGGCGCCGCCGCGGAGCGCCCATTCGTCGATGATTCGGCGCGTGTGGGCGCCCGGCTCGTAGAGCACGACGGGCCGCGCCGCCAGCGCCGCCGCCGTCACGGCCCTCGGCGGCTTTTCGCCCGCGGGAAATATGGCGACGAATGCGTCGTCGAGCACCGGGGTCACCTGAAACATCGGCCCCGGCGCGGGCAGCGTCACCAGTCCGACGTCGAGGCTGTTGGCTTCGATCGCCCGCAGGACTTCCGGCGTGTTGCCCGTGCTGACGACGATCTCGAGCGACGGAAACCGTTGCCGCAGATCGCGCAGGACCGGCGGCAGCAGATAGATGCAGGCGGTGCCGCCGGTGCCGATGCGGACGCGCCCCACGGCGCCGCTCGCGTGATAGGCCATGGCGTCGAGCGCACCGTCGACCGCCGCCTCGATCCGCCGCACGTGGTCGAGGAGGTCGAGCCCGGCCGCCGTCGCGGTGGCGCGCCGGCCGACACGCTCAATCAGCCGCACGCCTAGCCGCTTTTCGAGCTCGCGTATCTGCAGGCTGACGGCGGGCTGCGTCAGGTTGAGGCGGTCGGCGGCGGCGGAGAATCCGCCCAGCTCGACGACGCGGACGAAGGAATGGAGATGGTCGAGGCTGATCCGGCGCATGGCAAAGTATTTCTTATGGATATCATTAGAACAATAAATTTCACAAATTTCGAGGATTATTGCAGCATGACAGCACGCCCCTACGCCGGAAGAGCGATCGATGACCGAGACCAGCCGACCCTCCCGCCACATTGCCGTACGCGACGCCGCCGAGGCGGACATCGCCGCGGTTCAGCGGATCTATGCGCCCTACGTAATGCAGGCCCTCGCCACTTTCGAAGAGGAGCCGCCATCGGCAGCGGAGCTGTCGGCGCGCCGCGCGGCCGTGCTCGAGCGCGGGCTGCCCTACCTCGTGGCGGAGTGCGACGGCGTCGTGGCGGGGTACAGCTACGCCACGCCCTTCCGCCCGCGCCCGGCCTACCGCTTCGCGGTCGAGAACTCCGTCTATGTCGACGAGCGCCTGCATGGCTGCGGCATCGGCCGCGTGCTGCTGGAAGCGCTCATCGCCCGCTGCGCGGCCGGCCCCTGGCGGCAGATGATCGCCGTCATCGGCGACAGCGGCAACGCCGCCTCCATCGGCCTGCATGCGCGAATGGGCTTCCGCCACATCGGCACGCTGAGCAACATCGGCTTCAAGTTCGGCCGCTGGGTCGACGCGGTGCTGATGCAGCGGGAACTGGGGACGTGAGGGTTATAGCCGCGCGTATCTTGCACGAATGCCGTGCGTCCTTCGACGGGCTCAGGATGAGGGAGAATCTTCGTGGCATTGAGAAAAAACCTCATGCTGAGCCTGTCGAAGCACGCACGCCGCTTGTCCCAATCGCCGCGAGCGCCCGCTTCGCCCCTCCGGCGCCCCCTCGTCCCGCTCGCGGCCACGACTTGTGATCACGAATGTCACGACTTTCTGCCTCGGCCTGTCGCAGCTCATCTGCTGGGGCGTCTCCTTCTACCTGATCGGGGCGCTGGGCGTGAGCATCGCCGCCGATACCGGATGGAGCGGCGCGGTCGTCTATGGCGGGTTCTCGGCGGCGCTCGTCGTCATGGGCATCGTCTCGCCGGCGGTCGGGCGCGCCATCGACCGGCACGGCGGCCGCCCGGTGATGGCGGTCGGCTCGGTCCTGCTCGCCAACGGCTGCATCGCGCTCGCGCTCGCGCATCATCCGGCGGTCTATTACGGCGCCTGGATGCTCCTCGGCGTCGCGATGCGGATGACGCTGTATGACGCGGCCTTCGCATCCCTCGCCCGCATCGCCGGCCCGGACGCGCGGCGCAGCATCTCGCAGATCACGCTGCTCGGCGGCCTCGCCTCGACGACCTTCTGGCCGATCGGGCACTTCCTCGCCGAGGCGGTTGGATGGCGGGGCGCCACGCTGGCCTACGCGGTCTTCGCGCTCCTCACCGTGCCGCTCCATGCGGTCATCCCCAGCACACGCTACGCCGTGCCACCGAAGCCGGCGCCCGCGGAAGCCGGCGCGCAGCCGGCGGACGGGCGGCGGAACCAGGTCCTGGCCGGCGCGCTCTACGCGCTGCTGGTCACCATCGTAGCGTTCCTCAATTCCGGCCTGTCGGCGCACATGATCGGCATCCTCGCCGGGCTCGGCCTCTCGCCGGCGCTGGCGGTGTGGATCGCCACGCTCCGCGGCGTCGGCCAGACGTCGGCGCGGATCTGCGAGATCGTGTTCGGCAAGCGCCTGCACCCGCTCACCCTCGGCATCGTGTCGACGGGCATACTCGCCTTCAGCTTCGCCGCGGGCCTCCTGAGCGGACAGCATTCGAGCGCCGCCATCGCCTTCGCCTTGTTATTCGGCATCGGCAACGGCCTCGTCACCATCGTGCGCGGCACGCTGCCGCTGGTGCTGTTCGAGCACCACGTCTACGGCGCGCTGGTCGGCAAGCTGCTGGTGCCGAGCTTCTTCCTGTCGGCGTTCGGCCCGCTGATCTATGCGCTGCTGATCGAACGGTACGGGGACTATGCGGCGCTCATCCTCTCGCTCGTCCTCGGGGCGATCGTGCTGGCCACGACGATCCTGCTCCGGCTGCGCTTCGGTCCGCGGCGCGCTGTGCATTGAAATATTTTCGCCTCTCCGCAAGGGCGTATCCTGCACGAATGCCGTGCGTCCTTCGACAAGCTCAGGATGAGGGAGAATCTTCGTGGCATTGAGAAAAAACCTCATGCTGAGCCTGTCGAAGCACGCACACCGCTTGTCCCAATCGCCGCGAGCACCCGCAAATGCGATTGCACTGCCTTGCGCGCAGCACTTCCTGACGCGCTACGCGCCGGCCAATGCGTCGCGGACCTTGTGGGCGAGGTCTTCGAGGGTGAACGGCTTCTGCAGCAGATGGACTCCGGGGTCGAGCACGCCGTTGTGCACGACCGCATTGCGCGTGAAGCCGGTCGTATACAGGACCTTGAGATCCGGGCGGCGGCGCAGCGCTTCTTCCGCCAGCTTCCGGCCGTTCACCTCCGGCATGACGATGTCGGTGAACAGCAGCGCGATGCCGGGCATCTTGTCGATATGCCGGAGCGCGGCCTCCGCTCCGTCCGCCTCGACGACGCTGTACCCCAGCTCGCGAAGCGCGGCGATGCTGAGATGGCGCACCCTTTCCTCGTCCTCGACGACCAGGACAACTTCGTCCTCGCTGCCGCGGGGAAGCGATTGCGGGGACGGCGACCGAGCCGCCTCCGGCACGTCCATGGGCGCGCCCATGAATCGGGGCAGGTAGATCTTGACCGCCGTTCCCTGCCCCGCCTCCGAATAGATCTTCACGTGACCGCCCGACTGCTTGACGAAGCCATAGACCTGGCTCAACCCCAGGCCGGTGCCCCGGCCGACGGCCTTGGTCGTGAAGAACGGGTCGAAGGCGCGCCGCGCAACGTCCGCCGACATGCCGGTTCCCGTATCGCTGATGGCGATCATCACGTATTGACCGGCCACGACGTCGCCGTCGTGCGCCGCATACTTGTCGTCGAGATGGATGTTCGCCGTCTCGATCGTCAACTTTCCACCGCCCGGCATGGCGTCGCGCGCGTTGACGCACAGGTTGACGACCGCGTTCTCGAGCTGTCCCAGGTCCGCAAAGACGCGCCACAACCCGCCGCCGAGGACGCTTTCGATGACGATATCCGAGCCCAGCGTGCGCCGCAGGAGAACCGACATGTCCTGCACGAGCTTGTTTGGGTCGAGCCCCTTCGGCGCCAGCGCCTGCTGGCGCGAAAACGCCAGAAGGCGCTGCGTCAGCGTCGCCGCCCGGTTCCCCGCTTCGATGCCGGCATCGATGAACTTGGCGATGTTCGTGTCGCCCCTGGCGAGACGGCTCTTCATCAGGTCGAAGCTGCTGATGATGACGGCCAGCATGTTGTTGAAATCATGCGCCACGCCGCCGGTAAGCTGTCCCATCGCTTCCATCTTCTGCATCTGGCGGAGCTGGCTTTCGGCCGCCTCGCGGGTGGACTTCTCGAGCAGCAGCGCCTGGTACGCGGTCTGCAGCTCGTCGCGCTGGCGGATGATGATGTTGGCCCGCCGGCGCGTCTGGCGGATGGCATAGACGGCGAGCCCGGCGATGATGACCGCGGCCAGCAGGATGCCGATCCGCAGCATGTTCGCCATGCGCCGCGCGTCGCGCAGGTGCTTGTCGAGGAGCCTGGTTTCTTCCCGGTCCATGGCGCCGACGAGCTGGCGGATCTGCTTCAGCAGCGATTCGCCGGAATTCCCGTGCACGACGGCGAGCGCGCCGACCGCATTGCCGGCCTCGCGCTCGCCGATCGTCTTGCGCAGCTCGCCCATCTTCTCGTCGATCAGCACGCGCAGCTTGGCGAAGCCTTCGCGGTGGGTCGAGTTGGCCTTGGTCACGTCGCCGAGCGCCATCAAGGCCGGCCCGAGCCGCCCGACGGCATCCTCATAGGGCGCGAGGTATTTCCGCTGTCCGGTCAGCAAATAGCCGCGCCGTCCCGTCTCTGCGTCCTGGATGACCGCCAGCACCTCCCCCAACCGGTTCTTCACGATCAGGCTGTGGCGCACGGTCTCGTCGCCCGACCGCTGCAATTCGACGAGCAGCGCCGACGTGCCTACCACCAATGCCAGCAAAGCGAACCCGGTCACCAAGGACCATGACCGGACACGCAGCATTCTATTGGGCATCCCCTAGCACAGCCCCCTTTTCTATCGAAGAGGTCCCGGCGGAAGGTTCTGCGCCTTCCCGCCGGTCAGCCGTCGCCTCTGGAGCAACCGCGCCGGATTATGGATCAGGACACGGACAAATCCAACCGTAGCGTGAGCCGCGGATTGTCGCAGCGGCGGCGCAGGCCCCGTCAGCGGCCACGCGCCGCATTCCGGACGGCGTCGAGAACGGCCTCCACGAAACCGGGCATTGCGCCGATCGCGCCGGTATAGGCGGCGCCGGGATGCTCCGCGGCGATCAGCCGGGGAATGTCGCCGGCGCTGTGCCCGCCGTGGTCCAGGAAGAAGCCGACGACCACGCAGGGGTCCGGGCGGCACTCGCGCAGTGCCGCCTCGACGGCCGGCGCCTGTTCCAGGAAGGCGGCGGTCACGCGGCGGAAGCGCCGCAAGGCGGCGACGCGGCGGGCCAGCCGCTGTGCGGAGGCCGTCGATTGCTCATGCCGCAGGGTGCCGTGGCCGGCGACCACCACGGCGGTCTCGCCCGGCGTCCAGCCATGGGCCGCACAGCGCGCCGCGGCTTCGTCCGCGGCCAGCGGCGCCAGCAGTGGGCTGAGCCCGGCCGGCCCGCACAGCGTCACGCGCCGCGCCTTCTCGCCCGCCATGGCCAGCATCTCCGGCAGCAAGACCTGGTTGGTGTGGCCGTCCGCCATGAGCATCGGCACGAGGAATATCCGCTCGGCGTCGATTCCCGCGAGGGTTTCCGCGAGGGTTTTCGCGAGGCCTGGGCCGCCGCGAAGGCTGCAGGCCTCGACCCGGGCGAAGCAGCGGCGCGTGCGGATCGCGGCCGCGTGCGCTTCCGCCGCGTCTTCGTCGCTGGCTTCGCTGCGCCGGCCGTGCGCGCACAGCAACAGCGCCGCGTCCGTCATATCCGGGGCGGCGGCATTCGCCTTTCGCGAAGCGCGTCCCGCCTTGGCCATCAGGGCGCCGTGGTGGACGCCAGGAAGCGATACCCGTAGCGCACGCCGAGCGTATCCAGCCCCTCGTTGTCGTCGGCGAAGTAGCCGTTGGAGATGTGATCGAAGTAGACCGAGACGGCATGGCGGCCGTCGAAGCGCAAGCCGAGCTCGGCCGGAATGTGGAACAGCACGCGCGTGCCGAGCGCCTTCCGGTCGGCGCGCGTCGGCGTCAGATCGCCGTTGTGGATCGCCCCGCCGATGCCGACGCCGAAGAAAAGCCCGCTGCCGTGCTCGATCTGGTAGCGCAGGTCCGCATAGGCCTTGGACGTGTCGCCGGCCGTGTTGAGCGAGCCGCCGAGGGCGGGGCGCACGGCGCCCCAGAGAATGTCGACCTTCGGCGCGAAAATGACCTCGGCGTTGATGTCGGCGCCGCTCTCGAGCCGAAACCCGCTCCAGATGTTGTCGGCGTCATGATAGAGGATGCCGACCTTCACCTCGTTCACCCATGCCGCCAGCCCGGAGTCGGCCGCGCGCGCGTAGCCGGCCATGGCCGCGCAGGCGCAAGTCACGATAGCGAAAAGCAAACGTCGATGCATGAGAGAGCCTCCGGTGTAGAGCGCCGATACTACTTGCACCGCACGCCCGTGCACAACGATTTGAAGGGGCGGTTTGACGGCGGCCCGCGGCATGATGCTCTAACTATGTGAGGTAGAGTTCATGGCAGCCCAGGATGGCAACCAAGGGAGGGACATCCGATGAAGCACCGGACGCTCGGCGAGGCGACCATCTCGCGCGTGCTGGAGCTGAACACGCCGGATTTCGAGCCATACGGCTTCTTTCCGGAAACCAAGCCTGAGGACTGGACGCCGCATCTGCACTGGCTGAAGCCGAAGTGCATGGACCCCGCCAGCGGCAACCTCTACTTCCCGATGCAGTCCTACGTCGTCCGCACCGCCCATCACACGATCCTGATCGACGGCTGCGTCGGCAACGACAAGACGCGGCCGCACCGCCCGCGCTGGCACATGAAGACGGACACGCGCTATCTCGACGGCCTCGCCGCCGCCGGTCTCCGGCCCGAGGACATCGACTACGTCATGTGCACGCACATGCATGTGGATCATGTCGGCTGGAACACGCGGCTGCTCGACGGGCGCTGGGTCCCGACCTTCCCGAACGCGAAATACGTCTTCTCGCGGAAGGAGCACGACTACTGGCTCGCCGAGCACAAGAAGGCGCCGCTCGATCATTTCGCCGACAGCGTGCTGCCGATCGTCGAGGCGAAGCGGGCGCTGATGGTCGAGAGCGACCACGCGCTCGACGACGAGGTCTGGCTCGAGCCGACGCCGGGCCACACGCCCGACCATTTCGCCGTGCGCCTCGCCTCGGCCGGCGCGAACGCGGTGTTCAGCGGCGACCTGATGCATTCGCCGATCCAGTGCCGCCATCCCGAATGGCGCGCCCGCCCCGACTACGACCCGCCCCAGGCCCGCGCCACCCGCCGCGCCTTCATGGAGCGCTACTGCGAAACCGACGTTCTGGTCTGCACCGCGCATTTCCCGCTGCCGTCCGCGGGGCATTTTGTGCGGCACGGCGAGGTGTTCGATTTCCGGTACGATGCGGCGGAGTGGTAGCCTTGGCATTGAACGGGCGGTGAGCACTCATCCTTTGCCAGGCCCAGGATGAGGGTTGATTTGAACCGGAAGGAAGAATGCCTCATGTTGAGCCTGTCGAAACATGAGGCGCGCGCCGAAGGCGCGCATCCCGCAGTCTAAAATCAACAAGCGCGCCGAGAGGGGGAGAAACGATCCATGCTCGATCGCATAGCCAACAACGTCGTGTCGGCGTCCGTCGTGGTGTTGACATTGGCCGCCCTGATCATCGGCACGATGCAGGTCACGCTGCGCTACGTCTTCAACACGGGCTATCCGTGGTCCGAAGGAATCTTCGTCATGCTCACCGTATGGGCGATGCTGCTGGCCGGCATCCGCACGGTGCGCGAAGGCCAGCACGTTCGCGTCGACGTCGCGCTGATGCTGATGCCGCCGGCCGTGCGCGCGTTCTGCGAGGGCATTGCGGTGGCCGCGGCGATCGCGCTTTCCGCCTATTTCGCCTATTGCGGCGCGCTGTACCTGCATTTCGTCTGGAGCATCGACGCGACCTCGGCGGAGACCTACCTGCCGATCTGGGTCATTTATCTGGTCATCCCGATCAGCATGGCCGGCTTCTGCCTGCGCTACGTCCACCGGATCTACCTCTGGCGGCGGGGCGGCGTGCCGCCCTGCGAGGAGCTCGCCGCCGGCGAAGGCCGCGCGCATGAGTCGGCCACGGGGCATGTCGCGTAATGACCGTCCTCACCCTCCTCGTCATCTTCTTCGCCCTCATCGTCGTCGGCGCGCCGATCGCGGTCGCCCTGGGCTTGTCGACCGTCGTCACCTCGCTGCTCTTCTCGCCGATGCCGCCCGCGATCATCGGCCAGAAGATATTCGCCAATCTCGACCATTTCTCGCTCATGGCGGTGCCGTTCTTCTTCTTCGCAGCCGCCTTCATGGAAAGCGGCGGGCTGGTAACGCGGCTGGTAGGCCTCGCCAATTCGATGGTCGGCCACTGGAAGGGTGGCCTCGGCGTGACCTCGGTGCTTTCCTGCATGTTCTTCGCCGCCATTTCCGGCTCGAGCCCGGCCACGGTCGCGGCGATCGGGCGCACCATGTTTCCCGCCCTGGTGAAGGAGGGGTACTCGAAGGACTATGCGATCGGGGCGATCGCGACGGCCGGCTCGATCGGCATCCTGATCCCGCCCAGCATCCCGCTGATCCTTTACGGCTTCGTCACCGAAACCTCGATCACGCGGCTGTTCATCGCCGGCATCGTCCCCGGCATCATGTACGGCTGCGGGATGATGCTGATGGCGCGGTTCCTCGCCGGGCGCCTCGACTACGAGCCGCGGGAGCGCGCAAGCTGGGCCGAGCGCGGCCGGGCATTCCGCATGGCGGGCCCCGCCCTGACGCTTCCGTTGTTCATCTTCGTCGGCATCTACGGCTTCCCCGAGTTCACGCTGCTGGGCTTCCACTACGACGGCGGCGCGGTCTTCACGCCCACGGAAGCGGCGATCATCGCCACCGTGCTCGCGATCGTGATCGGGCTCTGGGTCTACCGGGAACACACGCTCCGCTCGCTCGGCGGGACGATCATGGAGACGGCGCCGCGCGTCGGCATGATCTTCTGGGTCGCCGCCAACGCCATCCTGTTCGGCTTCTTCGTCACCAGCATCGGCCTGCCGGATCAGATCACGCAGACGATCCTGGACGCCAACATGCCGCCCTGGCTGTTCCTGCTGACGGTGAACCTGCTGCTGGTGGTGGTCGGCTTCTTCATGGAAGGCGTGCCGGTCATCCTGATGTTCGTGCCGCTGCTTTTCCCGGCGGCGACGACGCTGGGAATCGATCCGGTGCACTTCGCCATCATCGTTGTGGTAAACATAGAGCTCGGCCTGATCACGCCGCCGGTCGGGCTCAACCTGTTCGTCGGCAGCTCGATCGCCAACATGCCGGTGCTCAGCGTCTTCAAGGCCTGTCTGCCGTGGAGCCTGGTGACCGTCATAATGCTCGGCATCGTCACTTATATCCCTGAGGTGAGCCTGTTCCTGCCGAACCTCATGCAGGGAACCAACTAAGGAGGAGAAACCACCATGCCCATGAAGCCAGTCCGCAAGACCGCGCTCCTCGGCGCAGTCGCCGGCGCCATCGCGTTGCTGTCGGTGCCGATGGCGGCGCTCGCCAAGACCAAGGTCATCCTGTCGAACGACACCCAGGCGCTCAGCCTCAAGGGCAAGACCTTCGAGCTGTTCAAAAAGGAGATCGAGAAGCGGCTCGGCGACAAGGTCGCCGTCGAGCTGCACCAGTCGGGCGCGTTGTTCGACCAGAAGACGCAGATCCAGGGATTGCAGCTTGGCGGCGCGCATTTCATCTCGCCCACGGTCGGCATCTATAGCTCGATCTCGCCGAAGGTGAACGCCCTGCTGCTTCCCTTCATGCTGCCCAATGCACAGGCGGTGGACGCGGCAGTCAACGATCCGGTGGTGCGCGCCTCCTTCCTGCCCGAGCTCGAGAAGAAGAACGTCCTGCCGGTCGCGGTCTGGGTCAACGGCCCGCGCAACATAGGCTACAAGCGGGAGAAGCCGATCCTGACGCCGGAGGGCATGAAAGGCCTGAAGATTCGCGTGCAGTCGGCGCCGATCTATGTCGATACGATGAAGGCCTTCGGCGCCAACGTCATCGCCATGTCGTGGAGCGAGACGCCGACGGCGCTGCAGCAGGGAGTCATCGACGCGGTCGAGCCGACCCCCAACGCCTGGGTCGCCAGCAAGATCTACGAGCTCGTCAACAACATCACGGTGACCGACTATTGCTTCGACTTCTATATCGTGGGTTCGAACAAGCAATGGTGGGAAGGACTGCCCGCGGACGTTCGCAAGGGCATCCAGGAGGCGCTCGACGCCGCGACGCACTGGAACTGGGAAAACGCCAAGAAGATCAACCAGGAATCCAACGCGCAGATCAAGGCGGCGGGCGTCGGCATCTACGAGCTGACCGAGGCGCAGAAGAAGCCATGGATCAAAGCCGTGCAGCCGATCTGGAAGCGATTCGGCGACGACCTCGTCGGCGCGAAGGTCGTGGCGCGGCTGAAGGAGATCGGCGAGAAGTATAAGTGATTGCGCAAGGTTCGTGGATGCGCGCATCAAGTGCACTGCTGTCCGGTTAAGCATCTGTCGGGCTGCCAGATCGGCGCGCATGGACTCCGCGGACAAGCCGCGGAGTGACGATTTATGTGTAGATTTATATATTTACCGTCATTCCCCGGCTTGGCCGGGGAATCCACGGCTCGGTGCGTATGACCGGCAAAGCGTGAGACAGGCGGACACTCGCCCTGGTCACTTCCCGTTCCGTATCTCCGCGTTCTTCCTGCGGAGCGCGTCGACGAGGCCGTCGGCGCCGCGGCCGTTGTGCTGGAGGACGGCGCCGATCTCGGACTTGTAGAGCATCGCCTGGCTGATGCCGAGGATCGTGATGTCGACGATGGCGTAGCGCTCCTTGCCGCTGCGGATGCGCCAGTCGATCCCGACCCAGTCCGCGCCCTTGCGGTTCACGCGGCTGTGCAGCATCACCTGCTGGTCGTTGATCGGCGTGTGGCCGGTGAAGCGGATGATGTCGTTGATGTCGGCCGTGACGCGGGGACCATAGTGCATCACCCGCGACGTATAGGTCTGGACGATCAGCTCCTCGAACTCCGCCATGTACTGCCGCTTCTGTTCCGGCGTTAGCTTCGCGCGCGCGGGGCCGAGGGCGAAATTGGCGATCGCCGGGACGTCGAAGCCGTAGCGGAACTCGGCCCTGAGCTTCTCCGCGATCCGCTGGCGCGGCTCGGTGTGCGCCCGCAGGATCCGGCTCACCCGCACGACCCCGTCGAGCACGAACTGCTGCGCCTTGGCGACGTCCGGCGCCGCGGATGCCGCTCCCGGATACGCCAGCGCGACCAGGAGGATCGCCGCGAGAGCCGATAACGAGCGAGAGCGCTGCACGAATGACATCTCCTGGCGATGAGGCGGCCGCGGATAGCTTCTAGGACGGGCGCCGCGGAAAATCCACCCCCATTCCAAGCCGCGCCGCGCACCATATTGACGAGATTTTCGGTTCGCGAATTCAACCAACGATGATATGTAGTCCCCGGCCGGCCCATGGACCGTCACGATCGAAACAACAGAGTACACAGAGTACAAGGGAACCTGAATAATGATTGTCACGCGTTTTCGCATCGCCGCCGCCCTCGGCATTCTCATCCTCGCCGCGGCATGCACGAAGCCGATGCACAAGGTCGAAGCGTCCAAATATGGCTGGGGCCCGCAAAAGGGCGTAACGCTGGCCCAGATGCAGGGCGCCATCGAGAAGACCGCGCGCGATCTCGGCTGGCAGCTCAGCGACGTGAAGTCCGGCAGCTTCACCGGCGAGCGAACTTGGGACGCCAACAAGCACAAAATCGTCGTCGGCGTAAATTACGACGAGAAATCCTTCAGCATCCGCTATAAGGACAGCACGAATATGAGCTACAACGGCAGCTCCATACATCATACCTATAACGACATGGTTTCGACGCTGCAGGACCACATAAAGACCAACGTCTCGAAGCTGACGCCATAACGCATCTGCCCGCCGACCCGGCGGCACAACGCGGATAGACCCATTCGACCGTGCGTAACCTCGCTCACCAAAACACCCCGATCGGGTGGGACTATCTGACGCCGCAATCCTACCTGGCGCTCGCGCCCGGCGGGCGGGAGCGGCCCGTGGCGGCGATCGTCCACGGCGACTTCGCCCCGCCGCCGCGGCCCTGGCCGCAGATCCACAGCCACCTGCCGCCGCTGGATGGGGCGGCGCGGGTCGAGGTTCTGTCCTCCGCCGCCGCCGCGACGTTCGAGCGCGAGGACGGCTTCGACCTGCTGCTCGCCGACGATTTCATGATCGCGGCCGGCCGCTTCGAGGAAGCCGGCGGCGAATCGCTCGCGGCCGGGACGGAACGGCTCTACGCGACGCTGCTCCGCCTGATCGCGGATCGCGGCTATCCCCACCTGCTGCGCCTGTGGAACATCCTGGAGCGCATCAACCGGGAACAGGACGGGCTGGAGCGGTACCGCCATTTCTGCATCGGGCGGCACGAGGCCTTCGCCCGGATGCGCCCCGACCTCGCGGAACGCTATCCCGCCGCGAGCGCCGTGGGCGCCGGCGGCGGCGGCCTCTGCGTCTATCTCATCGCCGCGCGCAGCCCCGGGACGCCCATCGAAAATCCGAATCAGGTGAGCGCCTTCCGCTATCCCGCGCAATACGGCCCGCGCAGCCCGTCCTTCTCGCGGGCGCTGGTCAAGCAATGGGGCGCGCACGCGAACCTCTTCATATCCGGCACCGCCAGCATCACCGGCCACGAGACGCAGCACGCCGGCGACCTGGCGGCGCAGGCGGAGCGAACGGCGGACAACCTGGAGACGCTGGTGCGCGCCGCGGAACAACGGTCGGGGACGCGCTTCCGCCTCGGCGACTCGGGCAGCATGCTCAAGGCCTATGTCCGCCGCGCCGAGGACTATCCCCTGGTCGGCGACCTGGTCGCCCGCCGGCTCGGGCGGGATGCGAGCGTGCTCTATCTCCGCGCCGACATCTGCCGCGCCGCACTGCTGATCGAGGTCGACGGCGTCCTGTTCGCGTGACGCGGAGCGCAAGCCATGCCGGAAATTCTTCAGGTGCTGACATGCGTGGCGATCGGCAGCGCATTCGGCGGGATGGCTCGGCTCTTCCTGTCGGACTTCATCGCCCGGCGCGCCGGCGAGACGTTTCCCTGGGGCACGATCGCGGTGAACGTCACCGGCTCGTTCGCCGCCGGGACGATCGCGGCCGCGTCGATGGGGAGTTCCCTGCTCCACACGCCCGCCGCGTGGCAGCTCCTCGTCCTCGGCTTCCTCGGCAGTTACACGACGGTATCGTCGTTCAGCCTGCAAACGCTGGGACTCTTCCGCGACGGCGAGATCCTGCGCGCCGGCGGGAACGTCGCGCTGTCGGTCGCGGCATGCCTGTCGGCGGTGGCGGTCGGCTATGCCGCCGGCACCGCCGCGTTCGGGGCGGCCGCGCCGTGAGCCGGCATCGGGGGGTCGCGGCTTCCTATGCGGCGGCGGCGCTCGGCGCCGCGATCGGCGGCGTGCTGCGTGTGCTCGCCTCCGTGGCGATGCACGAATTTGCCGGATACGGCTTTCCCTGGGGCACGCTGTTCGTCAACGTCACCGGCTCCTTCGCCATCGGCTTCTACGCGACGCTGGCCGGCCCGAAAGGCCGCCTCGCCGCTAGCCCGGTCCAGCGCCAGTTCGTCATGACCGGGATCTGCGGCGGCTACACCACCTTCTCGATGTTCAGCCTCGAGACGCTGCGCCTGCTGCACGACGGCGACATGCCCGCCGCCGCGTTCAATGTCGGCCTGTCGGTAATCGCCTGGCTGGCGGCGGTCTGGCTCGGCTATCGGGCCGCGGCGGCGGTCAACGGCGCGAAGGGCTAGTTCGGCCCGGCGGTTGTGCCAACTCATGCTTCGACAGGCTCAGCATGAGGGATACCTTATTGATTTAAACATACTATTTCCCTCATCCTGAGCCTGTCGAAGGATGAGTACGCGCCGGCGCCTACATCGCCTTCCGCGCCGTGTACTCGCTGAAGATCCGGGCGGCGACGTGGCGCGACGGGCGCTCGAAACCCACCTCGGCGAGGGTGTCCAGCACGGTCTGCGGCGGGACGCAGTTTTCGAAGGTGTCCCAGCAATAGGCATAGAGGTCGGTCGCCGCGCCGCTGCCCGTCGTCATGCGCGTCAGGGCGGGGACGGCGTAGCGCATGTAGCCCTTGAGGACATGCTTGAGGATGCCGCGTGGCGGCGGCGTCATCTCCATCAGCAGCAATCGCCCGCCCGGCCGCAGCACCCGCAGGTATTCCTGGAAGGTCGTCCGCAGGTCGGCCACGTGGCGCAGCGCGAAGCCCATGCAGAGATGATCGACCGTCCCGCTGCCGACCGGCAGCGCCTCCGCCCTGCCGATGACCGGCGCGGCGACGCGGCCCTTGGCGACCGCCTCCGCCATCATGGCGGCGCTGGGATCGATGCTGACGACATGGCCGCCGGGCCCGACGATGCCGCGGGCCAGCTCCGACACGATGCCGGTCCCGCAGCCGACGTCCGCCATCTCCATGCCGGCGGCGAGGCCGGACCGCAGCAAGGCCTGGCGCCGGTACCAGCGGTCGGTCCAGAAGCTCATCCAGCGATTGATGCCGTCATAATGGGGGGCCGTCGCGCGGAACGAATCGGCCAGGTATTTCTGCCGCTGGCCCTCGTCGGCGTAGTAACCGAGGAGAAGCGGATGCGGCGCCACGCGGCGCTGCGTTTTCTGCATTTCGAGGATCGTCACGGACGGTCGCCTTCCGGTTGTTGCGCTGCTTCTGGGAACGCCATGATGCGCGGATCGCTCCATTTCCGATAGCGCCGGAACGCGGATGCGGTATAAAAATCGACATGACTATCGACATGATCGGCGACATGACCGGCGAAACCCTGAAGAGCTACGACATTGCCGTGATCGGCGGCGGCCCGGCGGGCGCCACGGTCGCCGCGCTGCTTACCGGGCGCGGCCGCAGCGTCGTCCTGTTCGAGAAGACGCCGCATCCCCGCTTCCACATCGGCGAATCCCTTCTGCCGCGGAACATCCCGATCCTCGAGCGGATGGGCGTGCTGGAGCAGGTGCGCGCCATCGGCATGTACAAGCCCGGCGCCGAGTTCATCTCCGAGGACCATCCGAATCGCCAGAATTTCCAGTTCACCGAGGCGCTGGACCCCAACCCGTCCTACGCCTACCAGGTCCGCCGCTCGCAGTTCGACGAAATATTGCTCCGCAACGCCGCGGCCAGGGGCGCGGAGGTGCTGGAGAACTGCACCGTTTCGGACATCGCCTTCGGCGCCGGCGAGCACCGCATCGCCTACGAGCGCGACGGCGCGCAGCAGGCCTGCCGGGCGCGATTCGTCATCGACGCCTCGGGCCGCGACGGCTTCCTCGCCGGCCGGCTGAAGCTGCGGTCGCGCAACAAGGCGCACAACAGCGCCGCCATGTTCGGGCATTTCAAGGACGTGCCAGCGCGCGCCTGGACCACGCCGGGCAATATCGGCATCTACCTGTTCGACCACGGCTGGATGTGGATGATTCCGCTCGCCGACGGGACGACCAGCGTCGGCGCGGTCTGCATGCCCGACTACCTGAAGTCGCGGCGCGGCACGCTGGACGAGTTCTTCTTCGAGACCCTGAAGATGTGCACCAAGTTGTGGTCGGACCTGCAAAGCGCCACGCTCGTATCGCCGGTGCGGGGCGCGGGAAACTACAGCTACACGGCAGGCCGCGCCTTCGGCGACGGCTACCTGCTGCTGGGCGACGCCTATGTCTTCGTCGATCCGGTCTTTTCCAGCGGCGTCTTCATCGCCATGAGCAGCGCGGAGCTGGCCGCCGTCGCGGTCGACGAGGCGCTGAAGCGGCCGGAACGCGCGGAAAGCCTGTTCCGCGCCTACCAGCGCGAGGTCGACAAGGGCATCCGGCGCTTCTCCTGGCTGATCTACCGCTTCAACGCGCCGGCGATGCGCAAGCTCATCATGGGATCGCGCAACATCTTCGGCCTGCGGAGCGCGGTCATCAGCCTCGTCACCGGCGACGTCTACAGCAAGAACGGCGGCGGCTGGCGTCACGCCCTGTTCCGCGGGCTCTATCATGCGCTGACCATCTGCGATTACGGCCGGAATCACGGCTGGGCCAATCGCCGCCGCGGCTTCCTCGCCATCTCCGTCGCGGAAGACGAGGTCGCCGGGAGATCTTGAGCACGGAACCGGGATCGGGCGCACAGCCGGCGGCGGCCATCGTTCCTGTCTTCAACGAGGCCAAGACCATCGCCGATATCGTGACGCGCGCCGCCGCGCATGTCGACCGGGTCGTCGCCGTCGATGACGGCTCGACGGACGGCTCCGCCGCCGCGCTGGCCGGCGTCGCCGCCGAAACGATCCGCCATCCGGAGAACCGGGGCAAGGGCGCGGCGCTGCTGTCCGGCGTCGCGCGCGCGCGGGCGCTCGGCGCGGCATTCGTGGTCACGCTCGATGCGGACGGACAGCATCCGCCGGAATATATCCCTGCCCTGCTCCGCGCCGCCGATTCGCGGACGATCGTCGTCGGCAGCCGCATGGGCGGCGCCGGGTCCATCCCCAAGGCGCGCCTGCGGGCGAACCGGACGGCGAGCTTCTTCGTCTCCTGGGCCGCGGGGCAGTGGATCGACGACACGCAGTGCGGCTTTCGCGTCTACCCGATTTCCCTGTTCGACCGCGTGCCCTTGCGGCCGCGCCGCCGCAGCGGCTTCGTGATGGAGAGCGAGGTGCTGATCGAGGCCTGCCGCGCGGGCTTCCGCGTCGTCTCCGTTCCCGTGCCGGCGCTCTATGCCGACGTGCTGCAACGGCCGAGCCATTTCCGCCCGGTTTACGACATCGCCGCCATCGTCATGATGGTGACGGGGAAGCTCGTCGCGCGGGCATTCTATCCGGCCGGCCTGATCCGCAGCCAGCGGCAGCGCCGGGCGATCGAATCTTGCAATCGAAATCGAGACGCGGCAGTCTGAGCGCAACCGCATCAACTCTGGGGAGATATCCTGATGTCCACGCTCGTCTTGCGAATTCTTGCCGTCGCCGTCGTCGTTCTGGCCGTGGCGGGCTGCAGGAGCGCCACCGTCTACAACGTGGAGAACGCATCGCTGAACACGAACAAGCCGACGACGGCAACGCAGGTGCAAGCGGCAATCAAGCGCGCCGGCGCCACGCTGGGCTGGTCCATGCGCGACGTCGCCCCCGGTCATATCGAGGCGCGCCTGCCGGTCCGCGCGCACGTCGCGGTGGCGGACATTCTCTACAATTCGAAGGATTTTTCGATCAAATACAAGGACAGCTCGAACCTGAACTACGACGCGAAGGACAACACGATCCACGCCAACTACAACGGCTGGATCCAGAACCTGCAAAAAGCGATCACGGCGCAGACCTCGACGCTGTAGGAATGCAGAAAATCCTCCCCCCTTGCGGGGGAGGAACTTCCTTGAACCTTAGGATTTCTGCGGGTTACCGCCACCTATACCACACATATTCCACACACATATTTGCCGGCTAATTTTTGCGGAAACTTACTTTCGGTCCGGATGCTTCTGCATCGTGACCTGTTTGCCCCACTTCCATTGATACCGACAAACAACATGGGTCAACTGGACCTTGGGGTCAGGATGTTTCTCGATAACGACTGAGGAACTTAGATCACAGTACCTTGCAACGATGGAAGAGTAGGCAACCCGGCTTGTGTCTATCTGAAAATGAGCCGTATCTCCCGCATTGCATCCTTTCAGCGGGCCGTCTTCGCCAAGAGTTGTCTCTACCAATCCACCTACGTTGCAAACCTCGACTTGAGGGCTGTCAGCGACGCTCGCTTGGACCGCTAAAGCGGTCGAAGTCAAACCCAGAAAGATCGCTCGGGGCACCCTCATTGTTACCGTCGCAAAAATTGGTCTATCGAGCGCAACACGTCTTCCACGTCGCGCTTAAATTCCGAATGGGACGATTTGAGCCCGGCCGCGTAATCGACCAACCGCACAAGATATTCCCTTTCTTGGCTCGCAAAAAATGGTGCCTGTTGGGTGCCTGAGAATTGGCCGGCCGCCCAATGGGCGTTTTCGTACCTTTGCAGCATGTCATTATTCATTAGAAAGCTGGATACCAGCCCCCGTGCTCTCGTGTACGTGGTGACAATTTTCCGTCGTATGTCTTCATCTTCGATTTGACCAATTGCAAATGCGGTTCCGGTGTAAACGACGAAAAAATCCTGAGATACCGGGTAGTATCGTTGCAAGGGTTGGCCATTTGGCAGGGTTTCCACGAAATTGCCCATGCTGTCCTGGTACCGTTGCCAGAGCGTACCGATTTCCTGGTGCAACCCTTGCAGAATACCGCGTAGGGCTTTCTGCCGGATATCCTCCTGCAATTTTGCGGCGCTCTCACTCCCGTTCCGCCCCGCCCGCACCGCAAATCCACCCGCCACAGCCCCGCCTATGGTCGCGCTGATTATCGATACCAGCGCGGTCGCCCAATCAATTGCCACCCCGCATTCTCCCCAGACGTTCAGTTTGTAGCCCTCGGCTTGTACTGAAGCATTAATAGACCGTTCACGAATTCCCTGATACGTTGAAAATGCAGCCGTGACGAGTGCTGGAAACACCCCGCCACGGCCTACCCAGGACAGGAGCGCTCGTCCTTGTCTCAGGCTATCCGATTTATAATCAAAGACCTTTCGGCGGAGAAGCGCGCTGCGCTGTCCCGCGGTCTTTCGACACTAATCCAGGCCGATTGGCCCCAAGTCAACGGCCCTGACTAATCCGAGGGCCGGGCAATGAATTATCGAAACACATCGCAAATAATCGGGCTGATAGCGGGGGCATTCGTGCCCACTTTTATATTCACGGCATATCCGCACGCTGTTCCAACGTCCTTGCTAGACGCCCTAGCGTTTCACGCCATGGCATTCGCCCCGATCCTTTTTGCGTATGTTGGGGCTGCCCACGGCGCGGTTCAGCAATTGACTGATGCAAAGACGAATTGACAAGATAAAGAACAACCCGTGACCCCTTAGACAAAGGCCAAGCAAACTAGAAGCCCCGACATTCCTAGCCGGGGCTTTTTCTTGCAATCGTCCGTGCCTCGCAGGCCACGCGCTACTTGATGATTAGCCATATCACATAAACCAGCGATATGGCGACGCTAGGCAGCATAACCTTCTTTCCGACTTCCGAAATTTGATTGCCAGACAATAGGCCAGTGACGACGTTGATTAGGCACAAGATGCCCACGGCGTGAAATATATAGATCATAGCCAACTTACCTAATCTTCAGAACGATACCGAAGACTACCTATTTTCGCTGCACAAGTCTCGCTGGTTGTATTATCATTCCTCATGCTCAGCTATAGTGTGGTGTAAAATGCTGGAAGATCAAGTACACGCCTTAATGGACGAACTTCCTGATGACCCAAACGTCGCGCTGATCGAGTTTCGAAGTCGTTTGTTGGCCATGGTCGCAGACGACGATGGAGATTTTGTCTCAGACGATGGGCGGTGGCTCTATAGCTTACATATCATCGAATTTCTTAGAAACTATGACACCGATTTCAAATTTGATTTTAGCCGAACTCCTGCTTCCACTCGCTCTCCGGCCTTTGATAATTGGTTTTTCACTTTCAAAGATGAACTTGACCGATTCGCAATCCGGATTCTTCAGCAGAAATTGAGGCCACCGAAACCCGATCCTTCTAAATCCATTGAGTTCTCTGCCGATCACAAGGCAGAAATACGAAATTGCTTGAGCCGTATAAGGGCAGTCGTTGACCAATCTGATTGGACAGCACGGAAGAAAGATGATGTCCACGAAAAGATCAGCGCATTGCAAACGGCGGTGGAGCAAACCTGGACGCGCATGGAAGCTTTTATGGCTAATTTCTTAGACTTGTCCAATGTGCTGGGTGAAGGGGCCAAGAAAATGAAGCCTATAACCGATGCCCTAGAGAGTATTTTGGAGGCTGCCGGAAAGGCGCGTGCTTCCGATAACCAAGCGAGATTGGAAGCACCTGAGGAACGGAAGCAACTTCCTGCACCCGAGCGTGTAGAAGGCGAAGCTGGCAGCGAGAATGAGGCAGCGACAGGTAGTTAAGGTACAGAAAATGGAAAGCTCTCGGCTACCCTTTCCCTTGTCTGCAATGTCGTAAGCTGGGTGCAACCGGGAGGGATACCGATCGGGGTGATGAAACCCGATGCCCATACACGACATTGCAGACCATCTCGCAAATGCTGGAACTATCTGCGAGCGTTATTTCTCTAGCGCCTTATTGATCCTTTCAAGTTTCTTGTCGACCACCCGGCTATTGAAACCGGGATCAAGCAACAGGAGCTTGTGGGCTTGTGCTCTTGTCTTCGCAATCCCCGTCTCGAGTGCTTCCTTCCGGACATACTCGGGAAGATGGTTCCAGCCTTCGATACTAACAATGGCTTCAAGATGGGATCGTAAATCAGTACCGCTGAGCGAGGAGACGTGTGAATGCCGTAGCCCGCAATGGGGAGGGGAAAAAAGCGCGGAGGCGAATCACCCCAGAATAATTCCGCACTCGCCGCTCACCAGCATGGTGGCATCGGCCGTCATCTCGAAGCGGTAGGCGAGGCTGCGGGCGTCCTGGTGCAGGCGTTCCGCGCGGACCGTGAGCGGGCCGGCGATGCGGGCGAGATCCGGCACCGTCCAGGCGACGCCGCGCAGCAGCACGACCTGGCCCGGCCGCTGGCGCCCGCCGGACAGCAGCGGCCCGTGCACCGCCGCGGCCTGCGCGCCGTATTCGCAGCCGCAGACCGCGGGCAGCACGCCGCCGCATCGCAGCGGGTTGTCGGGCCGCGTGTGGCTCATCGTCCGGCACACGATCGCGCGCTCGTCGCAGGAGACGACTTCGTCCAGCAGCACCATCGGGCCGGCATGGGGAATGAGGGCGGCGATCCCGGCGCGGTCTAGCATGGCGCCACGGTCAGGCTGAGCCGCCCGCCGGGACCATAGGGAAGCACCACCGTCCCGGATTTTCCGCGCGCGACGCATTCGAGCAAGGGAACGGCGCGCGCGGCCGGGTTTATCTCCCAAAGCGCGCGCAAGCCGGCGGTCTGCGGCCGCGTGACGGCGGCGGCGCCTGCCTGGTAATCGGCCGAGATGCGGGCAATCCCGCCGGGCTCCCCGGGCGGCGCCAACACCATGGCGACGCCGAGCGGCGCGCCGACCGGGCAGACGGTGTTGAGCGGCTCGTTGAACGGCACGCCGCAGACGATGTGCAGAACCCGCCGGTTGTCGCAGCGCACCTCGGCGAGCGCCTTCAGCAGGCTCGCCGGAAACGTGTCCGGGCCCGCCGCGATGCTGGAGCACGGCTCGTGCGAGCCGCTCGCGATCGCCCAGTAGCCGACCGCCACGTTGTGCACCGAGTTGTGAAAATCGGTCGGCGATACGAAGCGCTCCGGCGTCGCCAGCGTTTCGAGCAAGCGCTGCACCACGACGCCGTCGCCATGCGCCCAGCCGAAGACGGTCGGCAGCGCGGCGGCGTCTTGCGCCGCACCCGCCACCGCCTCGTGCGCCACCGCCACCGCCAGCCGCACGCCGAGGCCGGTGCGCCGCCGCTCCCGCGGACTGAGGCCTTCGGGAACAGGCGGCGAGACTTCCGCCGGGACGTAGGCTTCCGTCCCCGCCAGGATGCGCCGGGCGGCGGGCCAATCCGTCAGCCCGGGACCGAGCAGGCCGATGCTGGCGATGCGCGCCTCAATCATGCGCGCCTTCCCAGCAGGATGCTGCAATTGCTGCCGCCGAAGCCGAAGGAGTTGGTCAGCGCGTGGTTGATCGCGCCGGCCGTGGCCACGGCCTCGACATGGCAGCGGAAGTCCGGGTCGAGCGTCCGCAGGTTGACGTTTCCCGGTATGAACCCGTCGCGCATGGCGAGACAGCAGATGGCGATTTCCAGGATGCCGGCGGCGCCGAGCGTGTGGCCGGTCGCCCCCTTGGTCGAGCTGCAACGCATGCCGTCGCCGAACACCCGGGCGATGGCGGCATCCTCCGACTGATCGTTCTGCCGGCTTCCGGTGCCGTGCTGGTTGATGTAGTCGACGCGGCCCGGCGCCAGCCCGGCCCGTTCGAGCGCCATCCGCATCGCCAGTTCCGCGCCGAGCCCCTCGGGATGCGGCGCGGACATGTGATAGGCGTCCGCGCTCTCGCCATAGCCCAGCAGCAGCGCCGCCGTCCCGTCGCCGGCCATGTCGGCGCGCTCCAGCAGCGCGAAGCCGGCCGCCTCGCCGATCGAAATGCCCGCGCGCGCGGTGTCGTTCGGACAGCAGGGCGTGTCGGCCGTCAGCTCCAGCGACTTGAAGCCGTAGAGCGTCAGGAGGCAAAGCGAGTCCGCGCCGCCGACGACGGCGGCGTCGCAGACGTCCGCCTCGATGAGCTGCGCCGCGTCGGCGAACACCTTGGCGGAAGAGGAGCATGCAGTGGAGACGGTTATCGCCGGCCCTGCGAGGCCGAGGTAGGACTGCACGAATGTCGCCAGCGAATGATGGTCGTGCGTCTCGGCGAAGCGGAAGTCCTTCGGCAGCGCGCCGGTCTCCGCCGAGCGCCGCGCAAAGGCTCGTTCGCCCTCGCGCACGCCGGAGGTGGAAGTTCCCAGGATCAGCGCGATGCGGCCCGCGCCATAGCGCTCGATCGCGCCGGCCACCGACGTAGCGAAGCCGTCGGCGCGCAGCGCCATCAGGCCGAGACGGTTGTTGCGGCAATCGAACCGCGCCAGGTCGCCGGTGATCGGCGTCAGCTCGACCCCTTCGGCGCGCCCGATGAAGGTATCGAGCCGCGCGTCCTCGTAGTCGCAGCGGCGCAGGCCCGAACGGCTTTCCTTCAGCGCGCGCGCCGTCTCCTTGAGGCCGAGCCCGAGCGCGTTGACCGTGGACAGCGCGTTGATCGCGAGCGGCTTCATGCAGGCCGTCCCGGCCGGGGCGCGGTGAAGGCCAGGCTCAGAAGGAACGAGAACAATGTCCCGACGGCCACCGTGCCGCCGATCTGCGCCAGGATCGGCACCGCCGCGGTCGCCAGCAGCGCGAACGCCAGGAACGTCGTCGCCGTGCAAAGCGCCACCGCCCCCACCTCGTCCTCGTGGTCCTCGGCGCGGCCATCCGGCTTTCGCAGGAACACCGCGTAATCGATGCCGAATCCCGCCACCATGAGAAGCCCGAGCAGGTGGAAGATCGTGAGGCCGTCGCCGATCAGGGCCATGGCGGCGGCGGTCATCGCGACGGACAGGACGACGGGCGTCGTCACGGCGAAGACGGCGCGCGCGGAGCGCAATGTCGCGGCGAGCAGGGCAAGCCCCAACGCGGCGCCGAGCGAAATCCAGCGCAGCGTCTCGTCGCGATAGCCATTCATCAATGTCTGGGCCGATTGCTTGAGGTCCAGATATCGCACCCCCGTGATGCCGGTATCCTCCACCGTCCTTCGGAGTTCACCGGGATTCCGCAGCCCGCGCAAGAGAATCAGCGCCTTGATCCCGTCTTCCGAGCGCAGGAGCAGCGAATCCAGCCGGGCGCGCAGAGCGGGCTCCCGCATATCCGGCGGGCCGATCGGCGGCGCGCCGCGGGCCGCGGCGAGCGCTTGCAGGAACGGCTCGAATGCTCCCGCCTTGAACGGCAAGCCTTCCTGCGCCCGATCGAGGTTGCGGCGGAGCGCGTCGTCCGCCGGCAGCGCCGCCAGCCGCGCCTGCTGCGCCGCGTGGCTCGGCATATACAATGCCGCCATCTCGAATCCGTCCAGGCCCTTCGCAGCCCGGAGATCGGCGAGATGCGGAAGGATCCGTTCGCTCCGCCGAAGCGCTTCCTCGACGTCCTTTCCGGCAACGGTCAGGACGTAGCGCGGGTCGGCCGTGCTCAGGTTGCGGCGCAGGGCCTGGTCCCGGGCGCGCACGGATTCCGGGATCGGGCTGAGCGCCGCCAGGTCCTGCTGCCAGAGCGGCTGGGCGCGAAAACCGATCACGGCCACCGCCGCAATGCCCGCCAGCAGCGCCGGAATGCGCAACAGCCCCAGCCTCTGCCGGTTTGCTCGCAGAATCGATGGCAGCAGGCTTCCGCCCCGTCGCTTCGTTGCAAGCGCGGGCGGCCCGATCAGGTGCGGCAGCACCCAGCGCGTCACCACCACCGCAGCCGCCAGGCCGACGACGCTGAACACGCCGAGCTGCGACAGGCCGGGAAAGCTCGAGAGCGCCAATGGCAGGAACGCGAGGATCGTGGTCGCGACGGCGATCGACATGTCGGGCCAGATCCGCCGCGCCGCGGCGTCCGCCGCCGCCCCGGCCCGGACGCGCGCCATCAGATGCAACGGATAATCCTCGGCGATCCCGAGCAGCGTCACGCCGAAGGCCAGTGTCGTGATGTGAACGTAGCCGAACAGGGCGGCGACGGCGGCGGCCCCTGCGACGAAGCCGCATCCGATCGGCAGGAACAGGATCGGCAGCGCGGAAAGCCGGCGAAAGACCAGCAGCAGCAGCCCCACCATCAGCGGCACCGAGATCAAGGCCAGGCGCGTCGATTCCGCCTCCGCGAGATCCCGGCTTTCGACGGCGATCACCGAAGGTCCCGACAGGGCGAGCTCGAGGCGGCCGAATTTCGGCTCCATCGCCTCGGCGGCGGCCCTGATGGCCGCGATCGTGTCGGTCTGCTCCACCAGGTCGTAGCCTGCGCCGCCTGTCCGCGCGAGGAGGAGCGCCTGCCGCCCCTCTTCGTCGATCCAGACGCCCTGCTTCGTCCGGGCCGAGGTCACGGACCAGAGCGCCGCCACCTTCGGCGTCCGCAAGGTCGGATCGGCGGCCATGAACCGTTCGACGACCGGCGCGGCAAAGCCGTGGAGCGCGCTCAGCAATTGCTCCAGCGCCGTGCGCAGTCCCGCCGCCGAAAACTGCGCGGGATCGAGCGGCGGGTTGAGCCGGTACCGATTGTCGAAGAACGGGGCGACCGCGGCCATGTCCTGCCGGATCTCGCCATTCGCGATCCAATCGAAGCGGCCCGTCGCCTCCAGCGCCTGCCGGAAGGCGTGGCTGATTTCCCTCGGGCTCTCCAACGCGCCCTGACCGGCGGGCGAGAGGCCGATCAGGACGGTCCGGTTCGCCGGCCCCTGCTGCAGGCTGCGGAACAGCAGCGCCAGCTCGCCGTCCCGCCGCTCGGGCAACAGGATGGTCATGTCGGCGTGGACCGGCACGAACGCGAAAAGCGCCGCCGCCGCGACCGCCAGAAGCGCGAAGGCGGCCGCCAGGCGCCGCGATTTCCGGAGCAGCTTCACGAGTGCGGCGGCGCGGCGAGCAATCGGATGATCGACCGGTCGCCGTCGCTTTCCTGGATCTCGAAACTCTCGATCCTTTCCGCGATGCCGGCCACGACGATGCCCTTGATGCGCGTATCGCCGGGGTCGCCTCTCGGCACGAGATGCAGCCGCCATCCCTTGGCGTCCCCTTCGAGGGTCGTGACGAAGACGGCGCGGAGCGCCGCCGTGTCGCCGCTCAACACGCCCCTGAGGCCGTCGAAGACGAGGCGCAGATCCCTGTTGTGCCAAAGATCGATGCTTGCGGTTTCCGCGCCGTCCTCGTTCAGGACGGCCAGCCTGTCCTTGTCCACGATGGCCGTCTCGCGACGCGGCGTCTCGACCTTCTTGATCAGCCGTCCGGGCGGCTCGTAGCGCAGATGCCCGCGCGACACGAGCGGCGCGGTCAGCGCGCCCAGATACCGGCGCTCCTCGAAGGGAACCTCCTGCGCGCCTTTCGCGGCGATGCCCTTCAGCAGCGTGTCCAGGTCGGCCGGCGCGGCGCGGAGCGGCCCTGCGGCCGCGGCCAGAAAAGCCATCGCGGCCGCGGCGATCCCGAGAATTTTCCGCTCACGCATTCGCTCTGTCCGTCTCGGCCCAGAAGTCGAAGAAATTGAACCAGTTATATGGCTTCCGGCGGCAATGGTAGGCCAGCCGCTCGGCATATCGCGCGGCAAGCCGCTCCGCGAATTCCTGCCGCGTCTCGCGGCTGACGCATGCTTCATCGCCCAGCCGCTCGAAGAAAACGTCGTAATGACCTTTGCCGCAATAGACGGCGAAACACAAGACCACCGGGACCTGGAGCATGCCGGCGAGCAGCCAGGGCCCGAGCGGAAAATCCGCCGGCGCGCCGAGAAAGTCGAGGCGGGTCATCTTGTCGCCCTCGGTGATCCGGTCGGCGAGGATGCCGACGATGCCGCCGCGGCCGACCCACTCCTTCACCTCCAGCATCGCGCCCGGCCGTCCGAGCGGGATCACGCTCTCCGCCACCGCCGGATTCACGCTGGCCAGGATCTCGTTGAGCTGCGTCGCGTTGTCCATGTACATCAGCGTCTTGACCGGAAGCCGGTTTTCGCTGATCGCGAGCACGCGAAGCGCCTCGAAGCTGCCGAAGTGGGCGCTCGCCAGAAGAAACCCCTTGTTCTCGGCGAGCAGCGGCTCGAACGCCTCGACGCCATGCGTCGCCACGCTGAGATGCTCCAGCCGCCGCGCCAGGAAGAACAGCCGGTCCATGATTATGGTGCTGAAGGTGAAGATATGCCGGTAGACCTGCAGCAGGCCCGGCGCCCGGCCCGTGACCCGTCGGAGATATGCCGCGGAGGCGCGGCGCTCCTTCGGCGCGGAGAGGAAGAAGTACAGCGCGATGCCGTAGAGTATGGGCCGCGCCATGCGGCGGCCCGCCGCGATGCACAGCCGCATGTAGAACCGCGTGATCCGGCGGCCGCCCCGTTCGGGCCGCTCGCGCCATTCGTTCGCCATCGCTCAGGCCGGCTCCAACCGCAGCCGCAGGCTCATCGAAACTTGGTCCCCGTCCATGCCGGTCATCGCGACCGTGCCCGGCTTGCGCTGCTCCAGGACGACGCGCCATGCGCCGCCCGGCGGCAGGGGCTTGCGAAAGCGGGCGCTCTCGACGCCGGCGACCTTTCGCTCGAGCTCGCGTTCCGCCCAGGCTATGAGCGCGGCGAGGATCGCAGCCGCCGGGACGATCGGATTGCCCGGAAAATGCCCCGCCAGACAGGCGCTGCCTTCCGGAAACGACAGCGTCGTCTCACGTCGCATCGCCGGCCAGGTATCGCGCCGCGAGGTCCTTCATGGCCCGCTCCGTTATCTTGCCCGTCGCGTTGCGTGGGAGCTTGTCCACGAAGACGATAGTACGCGGCATGAAGGCGGAGTCCAGCCGCTGCTGCAACGCGGCGCGGAGCCCGGCTTCGGTGCAGGCCGGGGCGACAGCGAACGCGATCAGCCGGGCGACGACGCCCATCCCCCGGTCTTCGGAGGGAAGCCAGAAGACCGCGTCTTGCACGCCCTCGATCTCCAGCATCTGCGACGCCAGGCCGGCGAGCGACGCCCGCTTGCCGGCGATGTTCACCATGTCCTGGGCGCGGCCTTGCAGCCGGATATGCGATGGATCGAGGATCTGCACCACGTCGGGAAACGGGATGCGGCGGTCGAATTCGGCCCATTCGACGAATTGCCCGCCGGCCGCCTCGCGCGCGGCGAAATCCTTGCGCAGCACCCAATCCTGCGTGCTGACGGTGTGGCGCGCGCCGACCGATCCCGCCTCGGTGAAGCCGTAGATCTCCCACACCTCCGCGTTCAGGCGCCGCTCCGCCGATTCCGCCAGCTCCTTCGACAGCGGCGCGGTCGCCGAGATCACGCGCGCGATCTCCGGCAGCGCGGCCCTGCCTTCCACCAGCGCCCGCAGATGCACCGGCGTGGTGACGAGAACGCGCGGCGGCGGAACCTCGGCGAGGCAGCGCGCGATGTCGGCCGGGTAGACCGGCCGCTCGACGTGGGCGGCGGCCCCGCCCTGCAGCACGTTCATGATCGTCGTCTCGAAGCCGTACATATGCTGGCTCGGAACGGTGGCGACGACCGTGGGGTCCTGCAGCGCGTCGAGCCGCAGCATCAGCGGGATCGATTTGCCGCCGGCGACCAGCATGCCCCAGGTCTTTTCATTGACCGAGGGCTTGCCGGTCGATCCGGAGGTGAAGACCTTCGCCGCCGGATGCGACGATGCGAGGCGGCGGGGCGCGTCCGTCCTGGGCGCGTCCGTCCTGGGCGCGTCCGTCGTGGGCCCGTCCGCCAGCGCCTCCATATCGACGATCATATTGCCGGGCGGGTCGAACGGCAGCGGCGTGTCGGAAAGGGAATACAGCAGGGGATGGTCGGCGGCGAGCATCGAGTAGGTATGCTCGCCCCGATCCGCCGGGAACAGGGCGGTCTGCCCGCGCATCCACGCGGCCATCAGGGCCAGCGCGAAGATGTCGCGACGCTCGCAGTAGTTGACGACGAGCGGGCAATCCGGAAGCCGCGCCGCGAGGCGTTCCGCCCGTGCGTGCAGCTCGGCATGGGAGACGGAGCCTGCGGCGGCCCGGAAGGCGGCCCGATCCGGCACGAAAGGATCGAGCAAGGGCATCGCTTTCATGGCCGTCTCAACTATCGACGCCAAGACATTGAATTCAGCATCACATCGAAAGTCCGCAGGATGGACGGCCTGCCGAGATGCGGATGCCGGAAGCCGCGATAGACATGCTCGCCGACGAAATAAGCCGCGAGCACGGTCGGGCTGACGACATTGGTCGCCCAGGACCATGCCTCCAGCCCCCAGCCCGCGAAGGCGAGCAGGCCGGCGAGCCCGAGCAGCGCCGGCAGCAGCGCCCAGCCCCAGGTGAGGAGCCGGGAATATTCGGCCAGTCCGTCCGGCAGCACCTCACCCCGGGAGACGCGGCACATGCGCGTGATGATCGGGTCCTCGCCCGGCAGGAGGCTGTGCGCGAAGAGCGCGCTCGCCAGCAGGCAGCCGAGAAACGGCGGGACGATCAGCATCGCCTGCGTGCCGGCGTCCGGCCACTCGATGAGAATCGCCGCGACCAGGAGCGCGCCCGCGCCGGCCAGGGTGTAAAACAGCCGCCACCGCCCGGCGCTGCGCAACGCCGACGCCAGCGGCCCCACGAGCATCGCGCAAAGCAGCACCGCGATCGCGAGCGGAACCGCGCCGGACAGCGTCAGGATATGGACCAGGGCGAAGACGGCCGCGATCAGCAGCGCGCGCAACAGGAGCCCGCCGCGCAGGGATGCCGCGTGCGTCGTCATTTCGCCGAGTGTTGGGTCGCCGAGTGTTGGGCGACGAAGGCCGCGAGCGAGCGCAGGGACGTGAAGATGTGCTCGTTGCGCTCGTCCTCCGCCTTGATCTCGATGCCGTATTGCTTGGAGACCTCGAGCGAGATCTCCAGCGCATCGATCGAGTCGAGGCCGAGCCCGTCGCCGAACAGGGGCATATCGGGCTCGATGGAATCCGGCGCCATGTCAAGATCGAGGGCCGTTACGATCAACTCGGCCAGTTCGCGCTCCATGGGCATCGTGATGACGGACACGCGCACCTCACTGTTGTGGATAACCTGCAATTGTTTCGTATTGTAGTTAAACAACCTACGGATCAATGTCCAGCATAGAATATTATATCCGAAGATATTTCCAAAGCGTTGTTATGCGGCGAAATAACGGACGAACCGGCCGGTCCGCGCCCATGGCCTCGCGGAACGAGTCCGCGAGTGGAGAATTTATTTTATTTCAATCAGTTATCGCACTACCTGCTGTGCGTTTCGTAACCCGGATGGAGCGCAGCGTAATCCGGGGAACGCACGGGCGCGTGGAGGCGCAGGAAGCTCGACACCGCCTCTTCGACGCGGCCGTCCAGCTCCTCCTTGCTCGGATTCTCGCAGACGCCGAGCAGGGCGCGAAGCTGAACCCGGCCGGTGAGCATGCCGACGAACTGCTCGGCGGCGCGCTCCGGCTCGGCGACCGCGAGGCGGCGGTTCTTCGTCTCCCAGGCGAGATAGTCCGCCATCTGGGCGATCAGGCGTCCCGCCCCGGCCGCGTAGACTTCCCCGCCGAGCTCTGGAATGCGGCCCGACTCCGCGACGATCAGGCGATAGAGCGAAAGCGACGAGGGCTTGAGCATGAGGGTCAGGAAATCGCGGGCGAGCGCGCGGAGCTGCCGTTCCGGGCTCGACTTCGCGGCGTCCCGCATCGACAGCGGCGTAATAAGAGCGGCGGTCATGTCCGTGATGATCGCCTTGAACAGCTCGTCCTTGCTGTGGAAATGGTTGTAGATCGTCTGCTTCGATACCCTTGCTTCGGCCGCAATCAGGTCCATGCTGGCCGATCCGTAGCCGAGGCGGAGGAAAACCGACGTGCCGGCCTCCTGTATCGCCCGATGCTTGCGCTCGGACAGGCCCGAGGTTGCGACTTTAGTATTTCTCGCCAATTGACCAACTACCCTCGAAGGCATAGAATGGACTGGACAGTCTAGTCCAGATTGGACCTAAGTAACGAAAATGTCAACTCGGCGCGTCGCGTTCTTGGTGGTCATGGGTGTGATGGCGCTGGCCCTTTTCAGCGGCGCCTACCACTTGTTCCGTAAGGATGCCGACACGCCGGCCACCGGCCATCCGGCGAATGCCGCCGTGAAGCCGGCGGAAAAGTCGACGGCGGTGGAAGCGGCGTCCGCCGCGATCGACACGGTGCTGGAAAACATACGGGCGGTCGGCACGCTGAGGCCCAACGAGGCCGTGATCGTGTCGCCCGAGATCGCCGGGCGCATCGCCCGCCTCCCCTTCGCCGAAGGCGACAAGGTCGCGGCCGGCGACGTGCTGGTCGAGCTCGATTCCTCGATCCTGCACGCGGAGCTGGCCAAGGCGCAGGCCGACCTGACGCTGGCCGAAGCGAACCGCAAGCGGGCGATGACGCTCGCCGAGCAGGGGACCGGCACGCTGCGGGCGCGCGACGAGGCGGTCGCGGCCTACCAGTCGGGGCAGGCGAATTTCGCCCTTGCACAGGCGCGGCTCGAAAAGGCGACGGTCACCGCCCCCCTTTCCGGCATGATCGGCATGCGCGCGGTCAGCACCGGCGCCTACATCAGCCCCGGCGACCGGATCGTCGAGCTCGCCGATATCGATCCGATCAAGGTGGACTTCCGCGTGCCCGAGCTCGTTCTGTCGAGCCTCAAGCCGGGCCAGGCAATCAAGGTCACCGTGGACGCCCTGCCCGGCCAGACCTTCGACGGCGAAGTCTACGTCATCGATCCCATCGTCGACGCGAACGGCCGCGCGATAAAGCTGCGCGCCCGCGTCCCCAATCCCGACGGCCGGCTCATGCCCGGCCTGTTCGCCCGCATTCAGATCGTCATCGAGCGGCGCGAGAACGCGGTGCTCATCCCCGAGTCCGCCGTCTTCGCCGAAGGCGAAAAGCGTTACGTCTACCGCGTGGTCGACGGACGCGCGGTGCAGACGCAGATCGAGATGGGCCAGCGCCGGCCCGGTGAAGTAGAGATACTGAGCGGGCTCGCCCCGGATGCCGTCGTCGTCACCGCCGGGCATCAGCAGATCAAGAACGGCAGCCGCGTCGAAGTCATCAAACCGGAAAAGCCGGGCAAGGGAGCCTGACATGGGCTTCTTCGAGTTCTTCATCCGCCGGCCGGTATTCGCGACGGTGATGAGCCTCATCATCATCCTGGTCGGCTTCGTTTCCTACTCCCGCCTCACCGTGCGGGAATATCCCAACATCGACGAGCCCATCGTCTCGGTCCGGACCGACTATCTCGGCGCGAGCGCGGAGATCATCGAGACCCAGGTGTCGCAGGTCCTCGAAACCTCGATCGCCGGCATCGAGGGAATCGAGACCATGATCTCGAGCAGCAAGCAGGAGGAGAGCCGGATCACGGTGCGCTTCCGCCTCGGCACCGATCCCGACGTGGCGGCGAGCGACGTGCGCGACCGCGTGTCGCGCGTCCGCGGCCGGCTGCCAGAGGAAATCGAAGAGCCGGTGATCGCGAAAGTCGAGGCCGACGCCCAGTCGATCATCTACATCGCCTTCACCAGCGACCGGCACAAGCCGATCGAAATCTCCGACTATGCCGACCGCTACGTCAAGGACCGGCTGCAGAACCTTCCCGGCGTGGCGGAGGTGCGCATCTTCGGCGAGCGCCGCTACTCCATGCGCATCTGGCTGGACCGCGCCCGCCTCGCCGCCTACGACCTGACCGTGGCCGAGGTGGAGGATGCGCTCCGCCAGCAAAACGTCGAGGTGCCGTCCGGGCGTATCGAAAGCGTCGACCGCGAATTTACCGTGCTGTCGCGCACGGGCCTCGTCACGCCGGAGCAGTTCGAGCGCATCGTCATCAAAGAGGCAAACGGAATTCCCGTCAGGCTTCGGGACGTGGCGAAGGTCGAGACCGGCCCCGAGGACGAGCGCCGCATCACCCGCTTCAACGGCGACAACGCCGTCATCCTCGGCATCGTAAAGCAGGCCACCGCGAACCCCCTCGATGTGTCGATCGCGATGCGCGAGGTCCTGCCCCAGCTCACGAACGATTTGCCGCAGGGCATGAACGCAACGATCGCCTACGACAAGTCGATCTTCATCGACCGGTCGATCGCGGCGGTCTACGAGACGATTTCCGAGGCGGTGGCGCTGGTCGTCATCGTCATCTTCCTTTTCCTGCGGACGGTCCGGGCGACGCTTATTCCGCTCGTCACGATCCCGGTTTCTTTGATCGGCGCATTCACGCTGATGTATGTGCTCAACTTTTCGATCAATACCCTGACCCTGCTTTCCATGGTGCTGTCGATCGGCCTCGTCGTCGACGACGCGATCGTCGTGCTGGAAAACATCCACCGTCACATCGAAAACGGCATGAAGCCGTTCCGCGCGGCGATCGTCGGCATCCGCGAGATATCCAGCGCGGTCATCGCCATGACACTGACGCTGGCCGCGGTCTATGCCCCGGTCGCCTTCGCGCCCGGCCGGACCGGAAGGCTGTTCGCCGAGTTCGCCTTGACCCTCGCCGGCGCGGTGCTCGTGTCGGGGCTGGTGGCGGTGACGCTCAGCCCGATGATGTGTTCCCGACTGCTCCGCGACCACGAACAGCACGGCCGGCTCTACCAGGCTTTCGAGCGCGGCTTCCAAGCGCTCAACCGCCGCTATGCCTCGACGCTCGCCGCGACGCTCCGTATCCGCCCGGTCGTCGTCGTCGCCGCCGCCCTCGTCGCGGGCGCCAGCTACTTTCTTCTCATGGGCCTGAAATCGGAGCTTGCGCCGATCGAGGACCGCGGCGTGCTCTTCACCGCCGGCCACGCGCCGGAAGGCTCCACCATCGACTTCACCAGCAAGTATGTCGCTACCTTCGAATCGATGCTGAAGCGAATCCCCGAAGTGCAGCATTATTTCGTGATCGTCGGCTCGCGCGCGGTGACCGAGCTGATCTCCTTCTCCCAGCTCATCAACTGGGAAGACCGCGACCGGACGCAGATGGAGATCCTGAGCAAGCTGCAGCCCCAGCTCAAGAACGTCACCGGCGTCCGCGCCTTCGGAAACAATCCCGGCTCTTTCGGGCAGAGCGCGCGCAACAAGCCGGTCGAGTTCGTCATCCAAACGCCCGAGAGCTACGACAAGCTGCAGGAATACGTCGACAAGGTACTCGAAGAAGCGGAAAAGTTTCCCGGCTTCATCAACCTCGACAGCGACCTCCGGCTCAACAAGCCGCAGATCGAGGTCGACGTGGATCGCGAGCGCGTGGCCGACACGGGCGCCGGAGTCCTGACCGTGGGGCGGACGCTCGAAACGCTGCTCGGCGGCCGGCAGGTGACCCGCTACAACCAGAACGGCGAGCAGTACGACGTCATCGTCCAGGTCGCGCCGGACGACCGGCGGACGCCCGGCGACCTCAACGACATCTATGTCCGCGGCCGCGGCGGGTCGATGATCCAGCTTTCCAATCTGGTGAAGGTGCACGAGACCGTCGCGCCGAAGGAGCTCAACCGGTTCAACCAGTTCCGCTCCGCCACGATCACCGGCAACATCGCCGAGGGCTATTCGCTGGGCCAAGGGCTCGACTACCTCGAGGCCGCGGCGGAGCGGGTGCTGCCGCCGACGGCGCGCTACGACTTCAACGGCGAATCCCGCGAGTTCAAGGAAGCGGGAAGCAGCCTGCTGTTCGTCTTCATCTTGGCGCTGGGCTTCATCTTTCTCGTGCTGTCTGCCCAGTTCGAGAGCTTCGTCGATCCGCTGATCATCATGCTGACGGTGCCGCTCTCGATGACCGGCGCGCTGCTCGCGCTCAACCTTTCCGGCGGCACGCTGAACATCTACAGCCAGATAGGGCTCGTCACCCTGATCGGGTTGATAAGCAAGCACGGCATCCTGATCGTGGAGTTCGCGAACCGCCTGCAGGAGCACGGCAAGCCGCTCCGCGAGGCGGTGATCGAGGCCGCCGTGCTGCGCCTCCGCCCCATCCTGATGACCACCGCCGCCATGGTGGCCGGCGCGATCCCGCTCGCGTTCGCCTCCGGCGCAGGCGCGCAGAGCCGGCAGGAGATCGGCTGGGTCATCGTCGGCGGCATGACCTTCGGCACGCTGCTGACGCTCTTCGTCGTGCCGACGGCCTACACGCTGCTCGCCAAGGACCGCAGCAAGATGCAGCGGCACGAGGACGAGATCGAGCTTCCGAAGGCGGCGGAGTGAGGGAACGCTGCGATTGCCGGTCTATGCATGGGATGCCGAAGTTAAATCGGTTTAGCCGAGTTAGATTGGACACAGGGGCGCCATGGACACCGCGGACAAGCCGCGGTGTGACGGCTTGTTTTAACTTCAAATAAATATCGTCATGCCGCGGCTTGTCCGCGGCATCCATGCTTCGACCGGCAACAACCCTGGGCTTGTTCGTGGCAGTATTTGAAATACTTAACCTGTCCCCATGCGCAATGCCTCTCCGTCCACGACCACACCCGCCTTCGCGAACGCCCGTCCGATGCAGAGCAGCACCGGCCGGTCGCAGCACACCGGGCACTGCCCCGCGCCAAGCGCCGCGAGGGTGGCTGCCCAGCGTTCCTCGTCCGGGCGGGAGACGGAGGCCATGACGACGACGGGCGTCGCGCCCGGTAGTCCCTCCTCTATCAGCCGTCGCGCCGCCGCCGGCCCCGTGCGCCCCGCCATATAGAAGACGAGCGAGGTCTCGGCATCCGCGAGGCCGCGCCAGTCGAGATCGTCCGGCAGCCCGCCGTTCTTCGAATGGCCGGTGACGAAGCGGACGGAATGCGCGCGGTCGCGGTGGGTGAGCGACACGCCGAGCGCCGCCGCCGCCGCCAGCCCGGCGGTGATGCCCGGCACGATCTCGAACGGAATGCCGGCCGCTTCGAGCTGCGCGATCTCCTCCCCCGCGCGGCCGAAGATCGTCGGGTCGCCCGCCTTCAGCCGCACCACGCGCTTGCCCTGGCGCGCCAGCTTCACCATCAGGTCGTTGATGTCCTGCTGGCGACAGGAGGCGCGGCCGCCGCGCTTGCCCACGGCGAGGCAGCGCGCCTCGCGGCGGACGAGGTCGAGCACGCCGTCGGACACGAGCGCGTCGAACAGCACCACGTCGGCGGATTGCAGCACCCGCACGGCTTTCAGCGTCAGCAGCTCGGGATCGCCGGGCCCGGCGCCGACCAGCGCGACGCTGCCCGCTTTCGCCTCAATCGCCGGCATGGCCGCCTACCCTTTCCGGAATGCGCGTTTCGTGGATGATCCGCTGTATCTCGGCGCGGCAGGAGCCGCAGCTCGTTCCCGCGCCGAGCATCGCCCCGACCGCGTCGACGCTGCGGCAGCCTTGCGCACCGGCGGCGGCAGCGATCTGGTTGACGCCGATCTGGAAGCAGCCGCAGACGATCGCGCCGGGCTCGGCAACGCCAGCACCGCCGCGCCCCGCGAGGATCCGCAGCCGGTCCGCCGGACCGGCGATATCCGCCTCGAGCCGCTCCGACAGCCAGGCGCGCGATACCGCGACCGGCTCTTGCCCGACGAAGAGCGCGCCGTCGAGCCGCCCGTCGTCGAACGCCGCGAAGCGATGCCTTCCCGCCGGCGCGTCGTGATAGGCGAGCATATTCTCGGACAGGTCTTCCGCATCGCCGAACAATCCGCGGGCGAAAGCCGTCCACTCGCCCGGCACTTCCCTGCCGGCCAGCTCGACCCGCCAGCCGCCGGCGGCGCGCGCCAGCGCCCAGTAGTCGCAAGCGATCGGCCCAGGCGCGCGACGCACGACAGCGAAGCCGTACCACGCCGCCGCGAACGGCCGCACGCGAACGGGCGTATGCTTCAGCCCGGGCTGGCCGGACACCGGATCGGTTTCGGGGCACGCCAGCGCGTCGACGCGCCCGGCGCTGGCGTACTGGCCGGTCCAGTGCATCGGAACGTAGACCGATCCCCGCCGCTGCCGGTCTGTCGGCAAGGCCCGGACGATCGCGCGGCCATGCATGCTCGTCACCTCGACCAGCGTCGCGGGCGCGATGCCGAGCGCCGCGGCATCCTCGGGATGGATCTCGCAGAACGGCTCGGCGACATGCGCCGACAGCCGCGCCGACTTGGCGGTGCGCGTCATCGTATGCCAGTGATCGCGCACCCGGCCGGTGTTGAGGACGAAGGGATAGGCCGTACCAGCCAACCGGATCGCGCCGGCCGGAGTCGCGACGAACCGGGCGCGGCCGTCCGGGGTATAAAAGCGGCCGTCGCCGAAGAAGCGGTGCGCGCCTCTTCGTTCTTCGGCACCGGCGGGAAGCGGCCACTGCACCGGCGCCAGGCTTTCGTATTGCGCGTTCGTGACCGTCGCGAGGCCGCCGATGTCGAAGTCGCGCGCGCCGCCATTGGCCCGCGCCGACAGCGCGGCGTGCTCGCGGAATATGTCGGCCGCGGATGCGTATGCGAAGCGCTCGGCGAATCCCATCCGCGCCGCGACCTGGGCCGTGATCCACCAGTCGGGGCGCGCCTCGCCGGGCAGCGGCAGGAAGGCGCGCTGGCGCGAGATGCGGCGCTCGGAATTGGTGACGGCGCCGTCCTTCTCGCCCCACGCCGCGGCCGGCAGCAGGACGTCGGCATGGCGCGTCGTATCGGTCGCGCGCATGACGTCGGACACGACGACGAAGGGGCAGGCCTGCAAAGCAGCCGCCACCGCATCGGCGTTAGGCAGGCTGTCGACGGGGTTGGTCGCCATGATCCAGAGCGCCTTGACGCGCCCGTCGCCGACCGCGTCGAACAATTCAACGGCCTTGTAGCCAGGCTTGCCGGCGATGACGGGGCTGCGCCAGAAATCCTGCACGATGCGGCGGTGCGACGGGTTCTCCAGCTCCATATGCGCGGCGAGCTGGTTGGCCAGCCCGCCGGTCTCGCGCCCGCCCATCGCGTTCGGCTGCCCGGTCACCGAGAACGGACCCATGCCGGGCCGGCCGATGCGCCCGGTCAGCAGGTGGCAGTTGATGATCGCGTTCACCTTGTCGGTGCCCGTGACCGACTGGTTCACGCCCTGCGAATAGACGGTGACGACCTTTTCCGTCCGGGCGAACAGGTCGTAGAAGCGCCGCACCAAGGCCGCCTCGAGCTGCGTGTCGCGCACCGCGCCGGCCAGTCCCGTGCGCCGCGCGGCGGCGAGCGCCGCGTCCAGCCCCGTCGTATGCGCCGCCACGAAACCGCCGTCGGCATGTCCCGCCGCCAGATAGTCCAGCAGCCCGTTGAACAGGGCCACGTCCGAATCCGGCGCCAGCGGCAGATGCAGGTCGGCGAGCTGCGCGGTCGCGGTCGCGCGCGGATCGACGACGACCACCTGCATCCCCGGGCGCGCCGCCTTCGCCGCGGCCAGCCGCTGATAGAGCACGGGATGGCACCAGGCGAGGTTCGATCCCACCAGGACGACGAGGTCGGCGCAATCCAGGTCCTCGTACACCCCCGGCACTGTGTCCGTGCCGAAAGCCCGCCTGTGCCCGGCGACGGAGGACGCCATGCAGAGCCGCGAGTTGGTGTCGATGTTGGCGCTGCCGATGAAGCCCTTCATCAGCTTGTTGGCGACGTAATAGTCTTCGGTCAGAAGCTGCCCCGACACGTAGAAGGCGACGGAATCGGGGCCGTGCGCCGCGATCGTGCGCGCGAAGGTATCGGCGACGAGGCCGAGCGCCGCATCCCAGGACGCGCGCGCGCCGCCGATCTCGGGATGCAGCAGCCGGCCCTCCAGGCCGATCGTCTCCGCCAGCGCCGAGCCCTTGGAGCACAGCCGCCCGAAATTCGCCGGATGGTCCGGATCGCCCTTGACCGTCACCGTTCCGTCGGGCGCCGTCGCCGCGAGGACGCCGCAGCCGACGCCGCAGAACGGGCAGGTCGTCCGCGTGGTGACGAGCGCGCCGGCCGTCATCGCCGCCTCACGCCGCCGCTTCCGCGGCGATGGACAGGCGCAACAGTATCTTGCCCTTCTCGATCTTGACCGGGATGGAGCGGGTGCAGCCGGAATCGGCGCCCTGCGCCTGGCCGTCGGCGAGGCCGATGACCCAGTTGTGCAGCGGACAGGTCACGGAATGGCCGTGCACGATGCCCTGCGACAGCGGCCCGCCCATATGCGGGCAGCGGTCGTTGAGCGCGAAGATCCGGTCGTCGGCGGCGCGGAACACGGCGATGTCGCCCCGGCTCGTCCTGACGACGCGCGCGCCGCGCAAAGGCACGTCGGCGAGATCGCCGATCTCGATCCAGCGGCTCGTCATTCCGCGGCCTCCAGCACGCGCAGTTGCGCCATCGGCGCGAACTCATGCGCGTCCGCGCCCTGCGCGCGCTCGGCCCAGGGATCGTCCTGCGACGACGCCTGCGACTTCAGGAAGCGGTCGCGCAGCGCGGCCCGCCGCTCCGCATCGTCCACGACCTGCGCGCGGATCGCGTCGACGCCGACGCGGGCGGCCCATTTGTAGATGCGCTCCAGGTAGCGCGCCGTCTCGCGGTAGAGCTGGACCAGCGCCGCGCCGTATTCGAGGACTTCTTCCTCAGTCGCCACGGTGCAGAGCTTCTCGGTCTGGCGCACATGCATGCCGGCGGCGCCGGCGAAGTGCAGCTCGTAACCGGAGTCGACGCAGACGACGCCGAAATCCTTGCAGGTCGCCTCGGCGCAGTTCCGCGGGCAGCCGGAGACCGCCATCTTCACCTTGTGCGGCGTCCAGGAGCCCCACATGAGCTTTTCGATCTTGACGCCGAGGCCGAGCGACGCCTGGGTGCCGAAGCGGCACCACTCCGAGCCGACGCAGGTCTTCACCGTGCGCAGCGACTTGCCGTAGGCGTGGCCGGACACCATCCCCGCCGCGTTGAGGTCGCCCCAAACGGCGGGCAGGTCTTCCTTGCGGACGCCGAGCAGGTCGATGCGCTGGCCGCCGGTCACCTTGACGGTTGGGATCGCGAACTTGTCGACGACATCGGCGATGGCGCGCAGCTCCTTCGGGTTGGTGAGCCCGCCCCACATGCGCGGCACGACCGAATAGGTGCCGTCCTTCTGGATGTTGGCGTGGACGCGCTCGTTGATGAAGCGCGACTGGTAGTCGTCGGCGTAGTCGCCCGGCCATGCCGCGAGCAGGTAGTAGTTCAGCGCCGGGCGGCACTGGTGGCAGCCGCAGGAGGTCTTCCACTCCAGCTCCTGCATGACGTCGGGGATCGATTTCAGCGCCTTGGCGGCGATCAGCCGGCGCACATCGTCATGGCCGAGATCGGTGCAGCCGCACATCGGCGCGACCTCGACCGGCTTGTAGCCGCCGCCCAGCGTCAGCGCGAGAAGCTGCTCCACCAGCCCGGTGCAGGTGCCGCAGGACGACGACGCCTTGGTATGCGCGCGCACGTCCGCCACCGTCGTCAGGGATTTGCCGGCGATCGTCTCGACGATCTTTCCCTTGCACACGCCGTTGCAGCCGCAAATCTCCGCGCTATCCGGCAATGCTGCAACGGCCGCCGTAGGGTCCAGCGGGGCGCCTCCCGCGTAGCCCGGCCCGAAAATAAGCGTCTCGCGCATCTCGGACACGTCGGCGCCGTCCTTGATGAGCTGGTAGAACCACGCGCCGTCGGCGGTGTCGCCGTACAAGACCGCGCCGACCAGCGCGTCTTCCTCGATCACGAGGCGCTTGTAGACGCCACCGCGGGCGTCGCGCAGGACGATCTCGTCCCGGTCCTTCCCTTCGGCGAAGTCGCCCGCCGAGAACAGGTCGATGCCCGTCACCTTGAGCTTCGTCGCGAGCGCCTTGTCGTTGAACCCGCCGTTCGGCACGCCGGCGAGCTCGTTCGCGAGAATGGCCGCCATTTCGTAGAGCGGCGCCACCAGGCCGTAGACCTTGCCGTTGAATTCGACGCATTCGCCGATCGCGAAGATATCGGGGTCGGAGGTGCGCATCTGCGCATCCACCAGGATGCCGCGGCCGACGGCGAGCCCGGCTTCCTTCGCCAGGAAGGCGTTCGGGCGAATGCCCGCCGCCATGATGACGAGCTTCGCGGGCAGCTCGGTGCCGTCGTCGAGGCGCACGCCCTCGACATAGCCGTCGCCGTAGATCTCCTTCGTATTGGCGCTGGTGAGTACCTTGATCCCGCGGGCCTCGACCTCGCGTTTCAGCAGATGGCCGGCGGGCGGATCGAGCTGGCGCTCCATCAGGGTCGGCATCAGGTGGACGACGGTCACGTCCATGCCGCGTTCCTTCAGCCCCGCCGCCGCTTCGAGGCCGAGCAGCCCGCCGCCGATCACGACCGCCGACCCGCGCGACTGGGCCGCGATCAGCATCGCGGTCACGTCGTCCATGTCGCGATAGGTCAGCACGCCGGGAAGGTTGTTGCCGGGCACCGGAATGACCAGCGGCATCGAGCCGGTGGCGATCAGGAGCTTGTCGTAGGCCGCGGCCGCGCCGTCTTCCGCCGTCACGGTCTTCGCCGCGCGATCGATGCGGACGACCTTCCGGCCCTTGAGCAGGGTCACGCCGTGCCGCTGGTACCACGTGTCGCCGTGGATCACGATCTCCTCGTAGCTCTTCTCACCCGACAGCACGGGCGACAGCATGATGCGATCGTAGTTGGTGCGCGGCTCGGCATTGAAGATGGTGATGTCGTAGGCATCCGGCGCGGCCTCGAACAGCCGGTCGAGCGCCCGTCCCGGCGCCATGCCGTTGCCGATGACGACGAGTTTCTGTTTCATTCCGTCCTCCGCCACGCCGCCTTGGTCCTCAAGGCGGAGGTTTTGCCCGGCACTGCGCCGCTTTTGTATTCTTCGAGGAAGCCCAGAATCGCGCGGCCGCTCGTCGTCGCCATTCGTCTCGTCGCTCCTTGAATTGCCGGGCATTGCCGGTGACGGTCACGGCTCTCTCATTACAAACGCCATGCCAGAGGGACAGGCATCCCGGGCGCCGCGGAAATCCGGAGTTTCGCGCCCCCTGCACCCGCAAAACTACCGCGCCTGCTGCCTAATCGCGCGACTTGTGGCGGTATAAATGAACAAAATATAATCAGTTGTATGAACTGATTAAAAATTATGCATCTCAGGAGTCCCAAACGTCATTCGCTCAGGCGACGAGGTTCGCGAAATTGACGACGGTGAGAACCGAGAGGACGGAGCCGACGAGCACGAGGGCGACGCGAATCGGCAGCTTCTTGATGACATAGCCGGCGAGCGGCGCCGCCAGCGCGCCGCCCACGATCAGGCCCAGCACCACCTGCCCGTAATTCGCCAGGTCGAGCTGCGTCAGGAAGGTAATCGAGATCGACGTGGTAATGATGAACTCGGCCGTATTGACGGTGCCGATCGTGCGGCGCGGATGGTCGCCGGAGGCCAGGAGGGTCGAGGTGACGATCGGTCCCCAGCCGCCCCCGCCGATCGCATCGAGGAACCCGCCGGCCGTGCCGAGCAAGGGAATCGGCGCGTTCCACTCCCGGTGCGCCTTGGCGAGAACGCGCATGAAGATCAGCACCGCCATGAGAAAGAGATAGACGGTCACGATCGGCTTCACGATCTCCTCGGGCAGCTCCGTCAGAACGTAGGCGCCGATGATTCCGCCGATGACGCCGGGTATCACGAGACGCCGGAAGAGCGGCCAGTCCACATTCTTGTGCGCGACATGCGACGCTCCGGATACGCCCGTCGTCACGATCTCCGCCGCATGCACGGCCGCGCTGGCGAACGCCGGCGGCGTGCCGGTGGCGATGAGGCTGGTAGACGCGATGATTCCGAACGCCATGCCGAGCGCGCCGTCCACGATCTGGGCGAAGAAGCCGACAACGACGAATAAAGCGAACTCTAAACCCATCGGACTGCGCCTCGCCGGTTATGACGACGGACATTCCGCGATTAACGCGCCGGCCGTCATTGGTATCCGACTACCGTATTACCGGCGCGCGCCCGGCAGGGCGGAACAAGGGCCGGGCCGGGACGTATACACAGCAGGACAGGAATGCACCGTCTACAGCCAAGGGATAGAGAACAGGAATGTTGAACCGCGTTCGTAGGCCGGCACTGCTGCTGGCGGCCGCTATTGCGTTGCTCGCGCCGGCCGGCGTGCAGGCATCCGAGCCGCCGCGGGACTTTTCCGACATGGCGAAGAAGATGCTTCCCGCCGTGGTGAATATCTCGACCACGCAGAAAATTCCGGCCGAGCCCGGAACGTCCCCGGATGCGCGAGACGGCGCGCAAGATGACGCCGCGCCGGGAGAGGCGCCGACGGACGAATTCCTCCGCCAGTTCTTCAAGGACAATCCGGAGGCCGTGCCGGCGCCGGAAACCAGCGCGCTCGGATCGGGGTTCATTATCGACCCCGAGGGCTACGTGGTGACGAACAATCATGTCATCGATGCGGCCAAGGAAATCAAGCTGATCCTGGCCGACGGGCGCGAGTTCAAGGCGAAGCGCGTCGGGAGCGACGCCGCCACCGACCTCGCCCTGCTGAAGGTCGATGCCAAGGAGCCCCTGCCCTACCTGCATTGGGGCTCCTCGGAAAAAATGGAGATCGGCGATTGGGTCGTCGCCATCGGCAATCCGTTCGGCCTCGGCGGCTCGATCACGGCCGGCCTCCTGTCCGGGCGGGCGCGCGACATTCAGGCCGGCCCCTACGACGACTTCCTGCAGACCGACGCCGCCATAAACCGCGGCCATTCCGGCGGCCCGCTGTTCGACGCGGAGGGCAACGTCATCGGCGTGAACACCGCGATACTCTCGCCGAACGGCGGCAGCATCGGCATCGCCTTCGCCATTCCGGCGTCGACGGCGAAGCCGATCATCGCGCAGCTCCGCGAGAGCGGCTCGGTCCGCAGAGGACAACTCGGCGTGCAGATTCAGCCGGTCACGGACGAGATCGCCAAAGCGATCGGCCTGGAGAATACGCAGGGCGCGCTCGTCGCCGCCATCACCAAGGGCAGCCCCGCGGAGAAGGCCGGGCTGGAGCCGGGCGATGTGATCCTCCGCTACGACGGCCATCCGATCGAGACGATGCGCACCCTGCCCCGCCAGGTCGCCAATACGACGATCGGCAAGACGGTGGATGTGACGGTGTGGCGCGACGGCCGCAATGTCGACCGGGACGTAACCATCGGCGAGCAGACGCCGGCGGACGTCGCGAACGCGCCTGACGAAGGCAAGAAGGCCCCGGCAATCGAGGAGAACCCCACCCTCGGCATGCGTCTCCAGCCGCTCGACGAGTCGCTCAAGCAGCGGCTGGGCCTCGAGAAGAACGCCTCCGGCGTCCTGGTCACCAGCGTGAAGCCGGAAAGCGCGGCGGCGGCCCAGGGTATCGAGGCGGGCGACATCATCAGCGAAGTGAACAGGAAGCCGGTGTCGAGCCCGCGCCACGTCGAGGAGCGCGTGACCGAAGTCAAGAAGCAGGGCCGCCCCGCCGCCCTGCTGCGCATCAACCGAAGCGGCGCGTATCGCTTCATCGCGCTTCCCGTGTAAGCTGGACATATCGCGCGGCCGGACGAGACCCATCCCTAGATCCTCATCTTGAGCCTGTCGAAAGATGAGGTGCGCGCCGCCCTGGGACCGAGCCGCTCATGCTTCGACAGGCTCAGCATGAGGACAAGAGTTGGGCAAAGCCGGTGAGCCTTTCATGAAGCTGTGGCGCCAGATCGCCCTCCCGCATGTCTTGCTGGCAGCCCTTCTCTTCTATTCAAGCGCCTTCGCCGCCGAGCAAAAGGCCGACGGAAAGGAATGCGCGACGAGCGAGGGCGCGCCCGGCAAGGCTGTCACGCAGCGCGAAGTCGCCGCCGATGGCGGCAAATTGAAATACACCGCGACGGCGGGGACCTACACGATCGCGCTCGAGGACGTGGAGGCGAAGGGCAGCATCTTCTACGTCGCGTACAATGCCGGGCCTGATGAAGGCCGGCAGAAGCGACCGGTGACGTTCGTCGTGAACGGCGGTCCCGGCGCGGCATCGGCCTACCTTCATCTGCTGGCGCTCGGGCCGCGCATCGCGCCGCTCGGCGCCGACGGCGCCATTCCGGCCCCGCCGGTCGCGCTGCAGGACAACCGGCTGACCTGGCTTTCCTTCACCGACCTCGTGTTCATCGATCCGGTCGGGACCGGGTTCAGCCGTTCGCTCGAGGCCGGCGACGACGGGGCGGAATCCTTCTGGCGCCCCGGCAGGGACCTCGAAGCGCTCGTCGAATTCATCCGCCTGTATCTCACCTGCGAGAAGCGCTGGCAGTCGCCCACCTTCGTCGCCGGGGAAAGCTACGGTGGCTTCCGGACGGCGTCGCTGCCGGGCCCGCTGGCATCCGGCATCGGCCTCCGCGTCAACGGCCTGGTCCTGATCTCGCCCGTCCTGGAGTTCAGTTTTCAGGACTTCGACGCCTACCGGCCGCTGCCGTGGGCGCTGATATTGCCTTCCTATGCCGCCACCGCTCTGCATCACGGGAAGTCGACGCTGAAACGCGCGCCGGATCAGCCTCTCGCCGCTGTCCTGGCGCCCGTGGAAGAGGCGGCGACCGGCGGCTTCCTGACATGGATGGTGCGCGGCGACAGGACGGCGCAAGCGGAAGGCACGTCGAGCCTGACCGACCTCTCGGGATTTCTCGGCCTCCCCGAAGATCTCGTCCGGCGTCATCGGGGGCACATCTCGCGTCAGACCTTCGCCCGCACGCTGCTGCAAGGCTCCGGCCGTTATGTCAGCGCCTACGACGGCGCCGTCGCCGGTATCGATCCCTATCCGGCCAGCACCTCGCTTCGGGCGGACGATCCCGTCCTCGACACTGTGACCGCGCTGCTGGCGCGGGCGTTCGGCGTCTATGCGGCGGGCGAGCTGAACTATCGGGCGGAGGGAACCTATCAGGTGCTGAACCCGGCGGTCGGCCGCAATTGGCAATGGCTGTCCAGCCGCCGCTCGCAAGGCTTTCAAGGCGCCGCGGACGACCTGAAGGAGGCGATGAGCCTGCATCCGGACCTGCAAGTGCTCGTCGCGCACGGCTACTACGATCTGGTGACGCCTTATCTCGCCACGAGCTACACGATTCGCCAGATGGACCTCGACGAGGCGATCCGGCCCAACCTCGTCGAGAAGATCTACGAGGGCGGGCACATGCTCTACACGCACGACGCGGCCAGGGCCGCGCTCTACAGCGATGCGAAGGAGCTCTACCGGCGAACCCTCGAACGGCTCGGCAAGCGCGGCGGCTGATGTGCGGCGCGCCGCGGCAATCGCGCGCGACGGTGGGAACATGTCGACGGGTGGCGGCGTTATCAATCAGGCAGGCCAATGAGCCGGGCCATCCGTCAATCTGTCGAAAGAAGGGAGCGCGCTTTCCGTGCCGGAAGGTAAGCCACGCAAAGTGCATCCGTGCCTTCTTCCCCTGTCGCTGGCGATGATTCTCGGGGCCGGGCTGATCCCATATCCCGAAGCGAAGCGTCCCGCGACGAACGATCGCAACGCGGCCGCGGTCGACGGCGACAGCGGCTGGGACCGCACACGCCCGGCCGAGGCGATCACCCTCCATATCGATCGCGGCGTCGTCCGCTTGAGCGGCGTCGTGCCCCGGCTGCAGGTGCGCCGCCCGGCGGAAGGCGACGAAGAGAGAAACGCGCCCTATGCGACCCGGCGGCAGCTCCTACGCGCGATCGAGGCCACCCTGATCCGGGAGCGGGCCGTCGAATCCGGAGACGTGACGGTGACCGCCGCGAAGGATGGAATGGTCACCCTGACCGGCGACGTGCAATCACCACAGGAAAAACGGCGCGCCGGCGATGCGACGCGAAGCGTCCGCGGCGTCCGCGTCCTCGACAACCGGCTGTCGGTCCGCGCGGCCGCCGAGCTGCCGGACCGGAAGATCGAGAGCGACATCGAGCAACGCCTGGCGCGCGACCCGCATGTCGATCGCACCTTCATACGGATCGCCGTGGCGAACGGCATGGTGACCTTGTCCGGCGCCGTCGCCACCGCGGCGGAAAAGCGCCGTGCCATCGAAGGCGCCTGGGTGGCCGGGGTCCGGCACGTCGAGGCGTCGAAGCTGAGCGTCGAGGCCTGGGCGGAAGTGTACAAGCGCACACCCGACAGATACGACGACACATACGCGACAATGGATGCGCAGGTCGAGCATGCGCTCCGAAGGGCCAACCTTCCGGCGCCGCCGAGCACGCTCCGGAACTTCTGGCCGTGACGGCTGTTCTATTGGCATGGCCGGCCGCTAGCGCTTCTGCCGCAGCACCGCGGCCAGCGCCTCACCGAGCCCGTCGCCGGTCCAGGGCTTCGTCAGGAGCGGCGCGCCCTTCAACGCTTCGGGGCAATCCATCATCTCGTTGTAGCCGCTCATGAAGACCACCCGCACGCCGGACGACGCCAGTTCCACGGCCGCGTCATAGCTGAGCTGCCCCTGCATGTTGATGTCCAAAATGGCGATATCCGCCTTCTCCCTCTTGGCGGTCGCCACGATTTCCGCGACGCGGGAAACCGGGCCGATGACATGGCCGCCCATATCCTGGACTTCATCCTCCAAAACCATGGCGCAGAGCAGCTCGTCATCCGCGATCAACACACGAAGTCCGGCCAAGTCGGGCCGCGCCAGCACGCTCATGTAGCCTCCCGTCCCATGAAGTCCCGAATCCGCCACCCGCGTCACTATAGGGCATGGCGCCCGACCTACACAGCCGGATCGGGCCGCCCGTCGGCGCTGAGGTCGACGGCGACCACGACCTCCGGATCGAGCGGCAGCAGGCTCGTCTTCTCGTCGTCCCACCATCCGGCCACGCGCACCACATAGGCCGGGTGCTTCTTCGAATTGGTGGACTCCGACCGCTCCACGAGATGGAGCCCTTCCGTCGCCACGAAGAAGGTGTGCGGTCCGAAGGTCGCCTCCAGCTCGGGGACCGACGGGCTGTCGGACGGGATCACCTCGCCTTCGAATTGATCCAAAACCTGATGAACCTGTGCGGACGTCAATTTCATCGCTGCTGTCCTCCGAAGTAGGGCTCAAGAAGCAAACGGAAGGGATTTCCGGGCGTTCCCTTGAAAACGTCCGGCTTTCAGGCAGGGAACGAACCGGGATTTGCGGAGTTAATAAGGTGGTTGCTCTTGTCGGAGCGGCATCATGCCGTTCCGGGCGCCTTTAGGCGCCGCCGTGTCGACAATCACCGTATTGGAGTACGCGATGCTGGCCAGTGAAATGATGGCTGCCCACCCCGCCGCGCCGCGCGAGCCCGACGCGGCGCTCGCCCGGTTCATCGAGGAAGCCTTCACCTGCGCCCAGGCCTGCATCGCCTGCGCCGACGCCTGCCTTGCGGAAATGCGCATGCCGCAGCTCGTCCAGTGCATCCGCCTCAACGCCGATTGCGCCGACACCTGCGAAACATTGGGCCGGCTCGCATCGCGCCGCACCGGGCTGAACAAGGACGTCCTGCGGGGCGCGATCGAGCTCTGCGCCATGGCGTGCGGCCGCTGCGCCGAAGAGTGCGAGCGCCACGCCGCGAGCCACCGCCATTGCGCGATCTGCGCCGAAGCCTGCCGGCGCTGCGCCCGGCAATGCCGCGTCACGCTGCGGAGCTTCGCCTGAGGGCGCCCGCTACAGCTCCTCGCTGACCTGCGCATAGGCGATCAGGGCGAACAGGCCGGTCCCGCCCAGCACGTTCCCGACGAACGCGGGAAGAATGTATGCAAAGACGGATTGGACGGCCGACAGCTCCCCCTCGCACAGCAGCAGGAAGACCTCCGCCGCGCCGACGATCACATGCGTGAACTCGCCGATGCCGATGACCCAGGTGAAGGCGACGATGAGCCAGAATTCGTTTCCCTTGGCGTCCGGCAAGGTCCAGACGAGCGCCGCCACGAGGAATCCGGCCAGCACGCCGAGCATGATGATCTCGAACGGCCCTTTTTCGGCCAGGTGACGCGATATCTCCAGCGCGGCGGCGAGCTGCTCCACGCCGACGAGATGCAGATAGTAGGCCAAGGCCGCCGACACCAACGTCCCGACGAGGTTTGCGGCGAACACCACGCCCCACAGCCGGCCGACGCAATAAAGGTTGCGCCACGTCCGTTCGGCAAGGAGCGGCAAAATCACCGTGATCGTGTTCTCGGTGAAGAGCTGCAGCCGGCCGAAGATCACGATGAGGAACCCGACGGGATAGCCGAACGCGACGATCAGCACGCGCCAGCCGGCGTCCGGCAGATGCTGAAACAGGAACGCCTGGGTGTAGAGCGACGTGCTGAGGGCGATCCCCGCGGCGATGCCCGACCACCAAAGGGAATTCAGCGGCCTTTCGAGCTCTGCGCTGCCCTCCTGGCGGATCGTTTCGTAAACGGTGGTCGCACGGAGCCGGGAGCTCTCGTCGACTTCCTGCTGCTCGGTTTTCGTCCGGCTATTGCGCGGCACCCGGATTCCCCTGGCCCGCCTAAGGCTCTTTGGGCATCGTCGCGTGCCGATGCTCGGCCGCGGGTCTCATTCGCTCAGCTCTCGGACATGGCTGAAACCGAGCCGAACCCGTTGGTCACCGCCCACACGGCGGCCTGCGTGCGATTCTGCAGGCCGAGCTTTCGCAGCAGCGCTTTCATCTGCACCTTGACGGTCGCCTCGGTATTGCCGAGACGCCGCGCGATCATCTTGTTGGAATCGCCTTGAACGAGGTAGTCCAGGATCCTGATCTGCTGCCCGGAGAACCGCATGTTCCGCCGCGGCGCGCTCTTGATCACGGGCGCGGGGCTGCGGTCGTTGTAGCGCATCGTCGAAAAGCGCGACAACGCAAGCTGTGTCGGAAACACCTTCTTTCCGTTGAGGACGAGCATCAGCGCCACCTGCAGCGCGGAGATCGAAATGTCCTTCATCAAATAACCATACGCATTCACCTTCAGGCTGGCGGCATAGACTTCGAAGGAAAACCTGTCCGTCACGACGACGCACGGCGTGCCCGGGAAGCAAAGCGCCTGCTGAAGCTGCTCCTCCGCCTCCATCCCCGGCGAAACGTCGAGGAGGACGATATCCCAGTCCCCGCCGTTGAGCCGCCCGGCATCGGCGTTCTTGGCCGTGTCGACCGCCGCGAACGGCCAGCCCGACAGGGCCGTGGCGAGGCCGCTGCGGAACAGGCTGCAATCGCTTACGATGAGGAGCGTGGCATCGTCGATCTCGTTGAACGACGCGTCTGCGGACCGGGAAGTGGAAGCGACTGCATCGGCCTCGAGCATTGTTGCGCCTCCAGCATTTAGTTCGGATGAAGGGCAAACGCCATTACCCGTATTATGTTCCGCCTGAAAACGTAAAATTTCCTCCGCTCCGGCGGGCTTGGGAACGCATGCCCGCATCGCCCGTTTAATCGAAGCCCGGAACCGGGAAACAAAAGCGAGGCTTCATCCGTGAGAAGGTTTGTCGCAGTCCTTGCCGTCGCATTCTGCCTGTCCGCCGCAACGTCGGCGGAGGCGCAGCCGGAGCAGCCGATCGCGCTGAGCCAGATCCTCGGCGCGCCGCTATGGGCCGCCGGCGGGCGGCAACCGGCGATCGGCTCCGTGGAAGACCTGATCGTCGCGGACGATGGCCGCGTCCAGGTGATCGTCCAGGTGATCGGCCAGGCGATCGGCCAGGCGATCGTCCAGGCGATCGTACCGGACGGCGGGAGCGGTGCGGCCGGCCGCATCGTTCCATGGAACGATCTCGCATACGACGCCGTCCGCAACGAATTCACGCTCCGCGCGGGCGGCAGCCTCGCCGGCTTCCAGGTTTGGGTGGAGCCTGGGACGGAAGCGCCGGGAACCGCCGGCAAGCTGCTCGCATCGAAGCTCCTCGAGGGTCTCGTGAAGTCGCCGCAGGGAGAGGATCGCGGCGAGGTGAAGGATGTGCACATCGGCCGGGATGGGACCATCCGGCAGGTCTTCTTCATCCGCGATCAGCGGATGGCGTCGATTCCATGGGCCGGCGTGGTAGTGCTCCCGGAGCAATCGGAAATTTCCGCGGCGCCGGGAACGGAGGCGATCATCGTGGTCGACCGGAAAAAGCTGTGAGCGGCCGCCAACGGGGCAGCCGCGGGGGAATCGCATTTGAGGGCGCTCGCGGCGATTGGGATAAGCGGCGTGCGTGCTTCGACAGGCTCAGCATGAGGGTTCTTCTCAATGCCACGAAGATTCTCCCTCATCCTGAGCCCGTCGAAGGACGCACGGCATTCGTGCAAGATACGCAATGCGATAGCCTTGGAGCACCCCCGGGGCAGCCGCGGGTTTACCCGTCCAGATCCCCTGCCGGAACGAACAGGCGCGCGTCCTTGAGAGCCGATATGGAGTAGAGGCGCACGCCCAGGTCGTAGCTCAGGATGCGGACACGGGTGCGCGCGTGCGGCAGTCCGTCTGCCGGCGTGAAAAGCTCCAATACTTCCAAGGTGTAGCCCGGCGAATCGGCCTTCTTCAAGCGCGTGCCGGCGTCGATTTCATACCGCATCGGTTTTCCTTCCGCCCTGCCCTCGCAAGCTCAGGCAACGCGCCCTCATATTACAACGATCGCGCGAAAGGGCTAAATCTATTCGCGCATCTGCTGCGTCACGGCGTCGACGAGCTCGGCGGCTTCGGCGCGCGGGAAGCGGGCGTTTCGCCATTCGCGCCGGGAGCGCGCGACGCCGGATCGGCAAACGATGCCGGCTGGCCGCTGCCGCGCGGCCGCCTGACGGGAGGCTTCGCCCCCTTCGCCCGTTTCGCCGGCGACGACGCCTCGCTTTCGATCATCCGGCGGGCCTTTTCCCAGTGCTCGCCTTCCTTTCCTTCGGGACATCCTTCGTCCTTCCAGAGCTGATAGGCGCGCTCGCGGATGCGCATCTCCTGGTCCATCGACGCCTCCATTTCCGTCTCTCCATTCGGTCAACGCCGCCCGCGGGAACGCGGTTCCGTCGCGACGCCAAATTTCATATCGGCACGGCCGTTGCGCTACCGGCCGAGAAGGACCGCCGTCGGGAAACGGGCGAGAACTTCCGCCACGCGCAGGCGCGGCTGCCCCGAACAAGGCGCCACGGCGATATCGCCCGTCGCGAGGAGATTGCGAAATCGGCATTGCTTCAAGGCATCGGGAACGACGACCGCACGCTCGCCCCATGCCGATCCGAGCGGCGGCGCCCGGCCGTCGCCGAGCGACGAGACGAAACGCGGCGCCACCACGACGAGCGCCGTCCCCTCCCAAACGCGGGCGAACGCGAGGACGCGCCCCTCCGCATCCTCCTCGACGGCGAGCGGAACGTAGGAGCCCTGGCGGAACAGCATGGGGTTCTCGCGGCGCGCCCGCAGCAGGCTGCGCAGCACATGGAGCTTCACCTCGCCGGTCTTCCAGCTCTGCAGCATCGATTCGGTGCGTCCGCCGCCGTCGTCGATCCGCCCGGCGGCCGCGCGGCGCAGGGCGTAATCCACGGGCCTGCGATTGTCCGGGTCGACCAGCGACAGGTCCCACAGCTCGGCGCCCTGGTAGGTATCCGGCACGCCCGGCACGCACAGCTTCAGCGTCAATTGGGCCAAGCTGTTGATCAGGCCAAGCCTGGCGATCCGGCGGATAAAAGGCAGCGCCGCATCGAAGAACGGATTTGGCCGCCCGGCGTCCAGCGAAGCGGCGACGAAGGCGCCCAGCGCCTTCTCGTAATCCGGATTGGGATTGGTCCAGCTCGACACGCGCTTCGCCTCGCGCACCGCCTTCATGGCATACCCTTCGACGCGCGCGGCGAAACGGGCCATCGCGCCGGGGTCGCCGGCATCGTCCAGCAGTTCCATCGGCCAGGAGCCGACCATGGCCTGATAGACGAGGTATTCGTCGATCCGGTCCGGCGCCTCGCCGTCGTCGAGCTGGGTCTTGTGGCGCTTGTTGAGGCGGGCCCAGTGCCGCAGCACGGCTTCCCATTCCCTCGGCAGCTCCGACAGCACGTTCAGGCGCGCGCGCACGTCCTCGCCCCGCTTCGTGTCGTGCGTGGATGTCGCGAGCATCGCCGCCGGCCAATGGCGCAGGCGGTCCTGATTCATGTAGTCGAAGGCGGCCGGCGTCGTGCCGAAACGCCGGGGGTCGCCGCCGACCTCGTTCAACGACAGCAGCGGCACGTAGCGATAGAACGACGTGTCCTCCAGCGATTTCGCCATCATGGGGCCGGTATACTGTTGGAACTTCATGGCGGCGCGGACGGCGGCGGCGCGCGGGAAGCCGCTTCGTGACCTGCGGACGAGATCGCCGGTGAGCAGGCCCTCGATGAAGTCGAATATGCTGGGATCGGGGATGACGGTCTGCTTCTTCGCCTGCCGCACCGCCCATTCGATGTAGCGCCGGTCCGCCGCGGCGCACTGCCGGCCGGTCACGTAGGTCCGGTAGACGGTGAACCGGGCGACGACTTCGCGGATCGCGAACAGCAACGCCTCGCGCGTGTAGTCCCGCGTCGACCAGTTCGCTTCGGCGATGCGGTCGAAGGCGTTGGCCAGTACGTTCAGCTCGCTGACCAGCTCGTGGTCCATGAGCCGGCGCTTGGACCTGTCCAGGACCTCGTCGAAGGCCGCGCGCTCGCCGGTGAAGCGCTGGTAGGCCCTGACCAGCGGCCGCTCGCCCGCGGGATCGACGAACAGGCCATTGAGCTGATTGAGGAAGTCGTATCCGGTCGTCCCGGAGACCGGCCAGTCCTCGGGAAGCCGCTCGTGGTGGGCGAGGATCTTCTCGACGATGATGTAGAAGGGCCCGCCGCCTTGCCGCTCCTCGCGGACGCGGTCGCGCAACCGGCGGCAATAGCCGGCCGGGTCGTATAGTCCGTCGATATGATCGATCCGCAGGCCGTCGATCACGCCGTCGCGCGCCCAGGCGAGCACGCGCGCGTGGGTCGCTTCGAAGACATCGGCCAGCTCGACGCGGATGCCCGCCAGGTCGTTGATGTCGAAGAACCGGCGGTAGTTGATCTCATGTGCCGCGACGCGCCAGTACGCCAGCCGGTAGGCCTGCGCCTCCAGCATCCGGTGCAGCAGCAGGCAGTTGCCCGCCGACCCCGGCGGGCCGCCATACGCCCGCAGCCCAGCCGCCACGAATTCGCGGAACGATTCCGACGAACGTGCGAGCGCGGCCAGCTCCTTCTTCAGGGCCTCCGCGCGATCGCGGCCGGTCCGGCGAACCGCGAGGGACGCCCGCCGGCCCGGGGGCGATCCGTACGCCGCGCGCAGCCTGTCGAGCGGCTCGCGAAACCGGCCGCAACTTTCCGCATTGCCAGCCAGGCTCAGCAGATGCTGCAGAAGAACGGCGTAGCTGCGTGGCCGCAGCGGCAGGAAATGCCCGTGGTAGTCCACGCCGAAGCGCCCGGATTCCGTGTCGAGCCGGAGCGCGAGCTCTCCCTTCCGCAAGATCTCGCCATAATGATCGCCCAGGATCGGCACCAGCACCTTGTTGCGCATTTCGCGCTTCGCCGGCTGCCACTCGATGTCGAGGTAATGCGCGAAGGGCGAGGTCTGCCCATATTCGAGAATATCCAGCCAGATTTGGTTGTCGGCCAGACCGATCCCCATGTGGTTCGGCACGAAATCGAGGATCAGGCCGAGCCCATGCCGGTGCAGGGCGGCGACGAGCGCGTCGAATTCCGCCTCGCTCCCAAGCTCGGGGTTGAGCGCGTTGTGATCGACGATATCGTAGCCGTGCATGCTGCCCGCGCGCGCCGCGAGGATGGGCGAGGCGTAGACATGGCTGACGCCGAGATCACGCAGATAGGGAACGATCCGCGTCGCATCGCGGAAGGTGAAGCGCTTGTTGAATTGCAGACGATAGGTGGCGCGAGGCGGATCGGCGGCGCCCTTACCCATCCTCAGCCGCGTGCCTTGCCGCGCCGCCCCGGCCGCAGTTCGCGCAAGGCCTCGGCGAGGGCGCGGACGCGGGAATCGCCGGCCAGCGTCTCGATTGCCGGATCGAGCTTGCGCCGCCAGTTCGGCTGCTCCGTCGTGGTGCCCGGCAGGTTGACCTGGTCGGCTACGTCCAGGATGTCCTCAAGCTGCACGACCATGAGCCCGCTCCCGCAGCTTGCAAGATAGCGATGCACCGCGAGCGCGAGCGCGGACGACATCGGCACGTCATCCGCATCGCCGGCCGGCAGCAATCCGCGCCGCCGCAAGGCGCGCACGATCCGCCCCTTGTCGTCGCGCCGTTTGTCAACGGCCGCGCTCGCCGCCTCGTCCGAGGGGTACAGGCCCAGCCCTGTCCGCACCGCCAGGTCGCGGCCGGCCCAGTATCCCGTCAGCGTAGCAAGGTCGTGCGTGCCCACCGACGCGATCGATTGTTCCGGATAACTTTCCGGCGGACGCATCTCGCCGTCCTTGCTCCGGTCGAAATAGAGCAGACGGTATGAATAGATCCGCTCCTGCTGCATCCTCTCGCGAAAGCCCGTGGGTACGGTGCCGAGATCCTCGCCGATCACCATGCACCCCTGGCGCCAGCTCTCGAGCGCGACGATCCCGAGCAGGTCCTCGAACGGATAGCGCACATAGGCGCCGTCCACGGCGTGGCGCCCGTCGGGGACCCAGAACAGCCGCCGAAGCCCCATGACATGGTCGATGCGGATCGCCCCTCCCGTCCCCATGACCGCGCGAAGCATCTCCCGCAGCGGGAGGTACTTCGCCCGCCGCAGCCGGCGTGGATCGTAGGGAACGAGGCCCCAGTTCTGGCCGTTGAGATTCCAGGCGTCGGGCGGCGCGCCGATCGCCGCGCCCGCGGCGAGAAGATCCTGATTGGCCCAGGCTTCGGCGCCGGTCCGGTCCACGCCCACCGCGAGATCCTGATAGAGGCCGATGCCCATGCCCGCCTCGGCGGCGGCGGCGGACGCAGCTTGAAGCTGGCGGCCGCACTCCCACTGCAGGTACTGAAACAATTCGACGCGGTCGCTTCGCTCGACCGCGAAGTGCCGCACCGCGGCGGACCCAGGATTGCGCATATCCTCCGGCCATTGGCGCCAGTCGGGCTGGCCGGCGAACCGCTCGCCGAGCGCGTCGAACAATCCGAGCTGCGCCAGGGCGTTGCCCTGCTCGCGCTGGAACTGGCGAAATGCATCGCCCAGCACGCTCGGCTCCGTCCCGAGATGCCGCTGACGGAACGACGCGAACAGATGCTCCAGCACCGGCAGCTTCAGCGCGGCGACGGCTTCGTAGTCGACCAGCGGCGCGCGCACCGCCCGCTCATGCAGCGAACGGAAGCGCTCGCTTCCCACGACGCGCCGCGCCTCGGCCGTCTCCCGGTAGCCGGGCACGGCCGTCACGTCGAGATACAACAGATTGAGGAACAGCCGGCTCGACGGCGAATACGGGCTGCAATGTTCCGGGCGCGAAGGGAACAGCGCGTGCAGCGGATTGAGGCCGACGACGTCCGCGCCGAGCCCGGCTGCCGTGGACACGAATTTCCGGAGATCGGTGAAATCGCCGACCCCCCAGTTATTCTCCGACCGAAGCGCGTAAAGCTGCAGCGCGATGCCCCACATCCGCCTGCCGCGCCCGAGCGCCGGGGGCACGAAGCATTGCGCCGGCGCGACCACGAGGTCGGCGGCCGCATGCTGCGCGGCGCGGCCTCTGGCGACCAGGTGCAGGCGATGGTAGCCGTGCGCCGGCGCTTCGCACAGGACCCAGCGCCGGTACTCGGTCGCGCGCCCGCCGGATTGCTCCACCTTCACGACAGGCATGTCCGCCGGCACGGCGCGCCCCTCCAGCAACGCCCCGTCCTCGAGGGCGAGCGCCCATTCGAGCGAGACGGACGCCGTACCCGCATCGAGCGCGAGGTCGACGGCAACCGTGCCGCCGGGCGTCTTCCGGACCACGACCGCCGGCGGCACCAGGGCGCCCCGCCCCTCGTCCTCAAGCGCGCCGAGGGCGGCGAGCCGCTCCGCTGCGGTTCCCGCGGCGAAGCCGAAGGCGTGGCACAGCGCCTCCAGCGTATCGTCGGACGCACGCCGTTCGATTCCCAACGCGTCCGTATAGGCCAGCTCGATGCCGAGCGCCGCCGCGAGGCGAGCGAGCGTGTCGTCGCCTGTCATCGTCCGCCCTGCCCCGGCCCCGCGTCGCCTGAACGCGCATCGTCCAGGCTCCACGCCGCCGACCAGCCCGGCAGCATGGCATGGCCATCCGGTTCGCCGCAGCGCGCATGCGTGGCATAGAGCGTCCGGCCCCGGCCGGCGCCGGCCGCCGCCCGGCACGGCGCCGCGCCGAGATTCGCCAACAGCGACAGCGCGTCGCCGCCGGCCAGCGTCCAGCGGCAATGGAGGCCCCTCTCCCCGAACCGCTCGAACGTTCCGCTGTCGCCGGCGACGCCGTCGAGGCGCGGGACGATCTCGCGGCGGCGCAAAGCCAACAGGCGGCGGTAGAGGCCGCAACAGGCGCGGCCATCCGGCAATTCCAGTTGCGACCAGTCGAGCACCGAGGCGCGAAACGTCTCGATGTCGTTCGGGTCCGGGATGCGCGCCCGCGCGGCTTCGTCGCGGAACGCATCGAGGCGGGCGAACTCGCTGCGGCGGCCTTCGCGCACCGCATCCGCAAGCGCATCCGCGAAGTCGCAGAAATACAGGAACGGCCGGTCGCAGCGCCATTCCTCGCCCATGAACAGCAAGGGCGGCGACGGCGCGAGCAGCAGGATGGCGATCGCCGCGTGCAGCGCATCGGCGGCGGCGAGCGCGTGGATACGCTCGCCGAAGGCGCGGTTGCCGACCTGGTCGTGGTTCTGGATGAAGCCGACGAAGGCGGTGGGCGGCAGGCGCCCGCTCGGCTCGCCGCGCCGCCGGCCGCCGCGGAACGGCGACGGCTCACCCTGGTAGGCGAAGCCGCTGGTCAGCGTGCGCCCCAGGTGCGCCGCCGCATCGCCGGCATAGTCGGCGTAGTACCCGTTCCTCTCGCCGGTCACGGCGCAATGCAGCGCGTGATGAAAGTCGTCGTTCCATTGGGCGTCGTATCGGGAGTCTCCCAGGTACCGCGCCTCGTTGCGGTCGTTCTCCAGCACCAGGTGAACATGCCGGCCACCGGCCGACTGCGCGCGCACCCGCTCCGCCAACTCGTAGAGAATGTGCTTCGGGGAATCGTCCGCGATCGTATCGACGGCATCGAGCCGGAGCCCATCCATATGATACTCCTCCAGCCAGAACAGCGCGTTCTGAACGAAGAACTCGCGAACGGCGCCGCTTGCGGGCCCGTCGAAGTCGATCGCCGCGCCCCAAGGCGTCGCATGGCGCTCGGTGAAGAAGGGCGCGTAGAGGCCGAGGTAGTTACCGTCCGGCCCGAAGTGGTTGTACACGACATCGAGGAACACCATGAGCCCCCGCGCATGCGCCTGATCGACCAGCTTCTTCAGCTCTTCCGGCCGGCCGTAGGCGGAGTCCGGCGCGAAGGGGAGCGCGCCGTCGTAGCCCCAATTGCGCCGGCCGGGGAAATCCGCGACCGGCATCAGCTCGATCGCCGTCACGCCGAGCGCGGCGAGATGGTCGAGCTTTTCGGCGGCGGCGGCGAAGGTCCCGCCCGGCGTGAACGCCCCGATATGCGTCTCGTAGAGAACAGCCTCGCGCCACGGGCGACCGCGCCACGCCGCATCCTGCCAGTCGTAAGCGGCGGGATCGATCACCTCGCTCGGGCCGTGCACGTCGTCGGGCTGAAACCGCGTCGCGGGGTCCGGCACCTGCAGCCCATCCTCGAGGAGGAAGGCGTAGCGCGTTCCGGCGCCGGCGCCGTCGACGACCGCCTCGCGCCAACCCTGCGCGTCCGCCATCATCGGCAGCCGCCGCGCTTCGCCGTCCCGGCCGGCGACGAGAAGCCGAAGCTCCCGGGCCTTGGGCGCCCAAAGCCGGAAGCGGACCTTGTCCGGGGACAGAAGCTGGGCGCCGAAGGGCATGTCGTGACGCCGCCTCAAGCGTTGCCACCCTGCTGCAGTATCCAAAGCGATAGAACGCGGCCCGGCAAGTCGACCTCGCCCTGCTCCGGCCCGGTCTTTTCACCGCCGCCGCCGTGGCTGGTATCCAGCAGCCGCATCCAGCTTCCCTGTTCGCCCGGCTGCGGCAGGCGGAAGCGGACGGCGTCCGGGCCGGCGTTCATGGCCACGAGAAAGGAATCGTCGGGCTCGGGGTCGCCGTGGCGCGTCAGGTGATATTCGCCCGCCTCTCCGTTGAGCTGGAAGGCCAGGAATCGGGAATTGCCGTTCTCCCAGTCTTCCGGCGTTTTCTCGCCGCCGTCCGAATTGTACCAGGTGATGTCCTTGGCGCCGTTTCCGGGAAGGGGGCGTCCGAGCAGATAGCGCGAGCGGTGAAAGACGATATGGCGGTGGCGCAAGTCCAAGAGCTTCCGGACATAGGCGATCAACGCATGATCGGCGCCGCGCTCCCAATCGATCCAGTTCAGCTCGTTGTCCTGGCAATAGGTGTTGTTGTTGCCGTTCTTGGTCCGTCCCATCTCGTCGCCGGCAAGTAGCATCGGCACGCCCTGCGACAATATGAGGGTGGCAAGGAGGTTGCGTTTCTGCCGGTCGCGAAGTGCGTTGATTTTCGGGTCGTCCGTCGGTCCTTCCGCGCCGCAATTCCAGCTATAGTTCTCGTTGTGGCCGTCCCGGTTCTCCTCGCCGTTGGCCTCGTTATGCTTCTCGTTGTAGCTGACGAGGTCGCCCAGCGTGAACCCGTCATGGGCCGTGATGAAGTTTATGCTGGCCCATGGCCGCCGGCCATGGCGCTCGAAGATGTCGCTCGACCCCGTGATGCGCGACGCGAATTGTCCGAGCAGGCCCTCGTCGCCGCGCCAGAAGCGGCGGACGACGTCGCGATACTGGTCGTTCCACTCGGCCCATCCGGGAGGGAAGCCGCCGACCTGGTAGCCGTTCGCGCCGACATCCCAGGGCTCGGCGATGAGATTGACGTGCGACAGGACCGGGTCCTGGCGTATCGCGTCGAGGAAGCCGGCATGGCTGTCGAATTCGCCATTCTGCCGCGCCAGCGTGGTGGCGAGATCGAAGCGGAACCCGTCGACATGCATCACCTCCACCCAGTAGCGGAGCGAGTCCATCACCAGTTGGAGCACGCGGGGATGCCGGAGGTTCAACGCATTGCCGCAGCCGGTGAAGTCCTCGTAGTAGCGTTCCTGGCCCGGACGCAGGTGGTAGTAGGAGGCATTGTCGATGCCACGGAACGAATAGGTCGGCCCCATCTCGTTCCCCTCGGCGGTGTGGTTGTAGACGACGTCGAGGATCACCTCGATCCCGGCATCGTGCAGGGCGCGCACGCCGGTCTTGAACTCGCCGAGGTCGCCGCTCGCGAGATAGCGCGGCTCCGGCGCAAAGAAGCCGATCGAGTTGTAACCCCAGTAGTTGCGCCGGCCGTTCGATACCAGATGACCCTCGTCCACGAAGGCATGAACGGGCAGCAGCTCGACGGAGGTGATCCCGAGCGACTTGAGATAGCGCGTCACGGACGGCGCGGCCAACCCGGCCATCGTGCCGCGAACCTGCTTCGGCACATCCGCCGCCAGCATGGTGAACCCGCGGACGTGCATCTCGTAAATCGCGGTCTCATGCCACGGCGTCCGTGGCGGGCGGTCGTCGCCCCAAGTAAAGGCATCGTCGACGACGACGCATTTCGGCACGCAGCGCGCATTGTCCCGGCGATCGAAGGACAGATCCCCTTTCGTGCTGCCGGTGCGATAGCCGAAATTCGCGTCGTGCCAGAGGAACGAGCCGCACAGCGCCTTCGCATACGGATCGAGCAGCAGCTTATTGACGTTGAAGCGGTGCCCCTGCTCCGGCTGATAAGGCCCCTGAACGCGCAGCCCGTAAAGCTGGCCCGGCCGCAGGTCGGGCATGTATCCGTGCCACACGCCGTCGGTGTATTCGGGCAGCCGGAGCCGGGCGATTTCGCGCCGTCCCCTTTCGTCGAAGAGGCAGACCTCGACGGATTCCGCATTCTCCGAGAAGACGGCGAAGTTGACGCCCGTGCCGTCCCACACCGCGCCGAGCGGATAGGACTCGCCGGGCCATACGCGGAATTGATCGTTCGGCATGTGCGCCAGACTCCTGCCCGGTCAACCGCTGCGCATGAGCATGACGGCCGCCAGCGGCGGCAGCTTCAGCTCCAGCGAGGCGGGCCGCCCATGGTGCTCGATCGGCTGGGCTTCGAGCGGCTCCGGACTACTAACACCCGACCCGCCGTAATGCTCCGCATCGGTATTGAGAATCTCCCGGTATCGCCCCGCTTCGGGGACGCCGATGCGGTAGCCGGTCCGCACGACCGGGGTGAAATTGCAGACCACCACGACGAAATCGCCGCCGCCGCGCGAGCGCCGGAGGAAGGCGAGCACGCTGTTGTCCGCATCGACGCAGTCGATCCACTCGAACCCTTCGGCCGCGCTGTCGAGCTGATGCAGCGCCGGCTGCTCGCGGTAAATCCGGTTGAGGTCGCCGACGAGGCGGCGTATCCCCGCGTTCTCCGGCTGCAGCAGCAGGTGCCAGTCGAGCTGCGTGTCGTGGTTCCATTCCCGCTCCTGCGCGATCTCTCCGCCCATGAACAGAAGCTTCTTGCCGGGGTGCCCGTACATGAAGCCGTAATAGGCGCGCAGGTTGGCGAAACGCTGCCAGCGGTCGCCGGGCATCCGCCCGAACAGCGAGCGCTTGCCGTGCACCACTTCGTCGTGCGACAGCGGCAGGATGAAGTTCTCGCTGAAGGCATAGAGCAAGCCGAAGGTCAGCTTGTCCTGGTGGAAGCGGCGATGGACCGGATCCTGCGAGATGTATTCGAGCGTATCGTGCATCCAGCCCATGTTCCATTTGAAGCCGAAGCCGAGGCCGCCGATATAGGTCGGCCGCGACACCATCGGCCATGAGGTGGACTCCTCCGCCGCCGTCGTCGCCCCGACGCCGTCGCCGAACACCGCCTCGTTCATGCGCTTGAGGAAATCGATCGCTTCGAGATTCTCGTTTCCGCCATAGATGTTCGGGATCCACTCGCCGGCCTCCCGGCTGTAGTCGAGATAGAGCATCGAAGCCACCGCATCGACGCGAAGGCCGTCGATATGGTAGCGGTCGATCCAGAAGCGGGCGTTCGAGATGAGAAAATTCCTCACCTCGCGCCGGCCGTAATTGTAGATCAGCGTGTCCCAGTCCATGTGCTTCCCCTGCCGCGGGTCGGCATGCTCGTAGAGCGCGGTGCCGTCGAACCGGGCGAGGCCGTGCGGGTCGTTGGGAAAATGCCCCGGCACCCAGTCGAGCAGGACGCCCAGTCCCGCCTCGTGGCAGGCATCGACGAAGAAGCGGAAATCGTCGGGCGACCCAAAGCGGCTGGTCGGCGCGAACAGGCCGATCGGCTGGTAGCCCCACGAGCCGTCGAAGGGATGCTCGCTGATCGGCAGCAGCTCGATGTGCGTGAAGCCGAGCTCCCTCACATAGGGCACCAGCTCGGCCGCCAGGTCGCGATACCCGAGATAGGCGCCGTCCGCGTCCCGCCGCCAGGAGCCGAGATGCGCCTCGTAGATCGCGATCGGCGCGTCGATGGCGTTGCGCGCGCCGCGCTGACTCAGCCATTCGCCGTCGCGCCACGAATACCGGTCGAGATCGAACACCACCGACGCGGTCGACGGCGACCGCTCCGCGCTGAAACCGTACGGGTCCGACTTCAGCGGCAGCAGCTTCCCATCCCGGCCCTTGATCTCGTATTTGTAAAGCTCGCCCGGCGCGAGGCCGGGAATGAATATCTCCCAGATGCCGGACTCGATCCGCAGGCGCATGGGATGGCGGCGCCCGTCCCATCCGTTGAACGGACCGACGACGCTGACGCGGCGCGCGTTCGGCGCCCATACCGCGAAGGCGACGCCCTCCACCTCCTGCATGCGCCGGACATGCGCGCCCAACCGGTGATAGGGCTCGGCGTGGTTGCCCTCCGCAATGAGATAGGCATCCAGCTCGCCGAGCACGGGCGGGAACGCGTAGGGATCGTATGCCTCGCTTTCGCCGTCCTGCCAGCGGACGCGCAGGCGGTATGGAAAGGGGTCGGCCGGCGGCGGCAGACTGCCGGAGAAGAATCCCGCCGCATGAATGCGCTCGAGCTGCAACGACACGCCGCCGGTCGCCGCATCGACGACGGCGACCTCGCGGGCGTCGGGAAAGAACGCGCGCACCGACAGGCCGCCGTCCGGGCCCCGGTGCATCCCCAGGACGGCGAACGGGTCGATCTGTTCGCCGGCGACGGTCGCCGCGACCGCCGCCTTATTCGGATGCTGAGAGTTGTTCATCGGTGATGCCTACCAGCCGCGATACGCCGGCGACCGGGATGGACAGCCAGGCCGGCCGCGAAGACGCCTCGTAGCGGATCTCGTACAGCGCCTTCTCCAGCTCGAAGAAGTCGACGAGGCTTTGCGCCACCTGCGGATCGCGCGGATAACCCGGGCTCTTGCCGACGCCGCGGCGATATCCGGCAAGAAACGCGGCGCGGACCTGCCGCTTCCAATCGCGCACCAGCGGGCGGAGGGTCACCATGTCCGCGCCGCCGTCTTTCGTCGCCTCCGCCAGCGCCGCCCAGCCGGCATACTCGATGGAGCGCAGCATGCCGCCGACGTCGCGGAGCGAAGAGTGCTTGCGCCGGCGCTCTGGGATCGGCCGGGCGGGCTCGCCTTCGAAGTCGATGATGTAGAAGTCGTTCTGCGCGACCAGGACCTGGCCGAGATGGTAGTCGCCGTGCAGCCGGGTCTTCACCGCATCGACCTCCGCGGGCAGCATGTTCTCGATCCGCCACTCCACGACGGACCAGTTGCGAAGAAGCCCATCCGCGAGGACGCGCGCCTTCTCGTCGAGCGCCGCGATGCCGCGGCGGAGCGCCCGCTTCGCATGGCGCGCCTCGACCCGGATATCCCGCAGCCAGCGCGCCAGGTCGTCCTTTTCGATCTTCTCCGGCGCGAAGGCGCGCGGCGCGCCGCTCATGCAGAACGCCCGGTGCATTTCGCCGGTACGCCGGCCGAGCGTGGCAAAGGACGCGACGATGCCGGCGTGCTCGCCTTCTGTGCGGGCGCCGACGCCGACCAGCGCGATCTCGGACAGGTAGCGATCGAGATAGTTGAGCGTGTAGCCCCAGGCGTCGCCCTGGTTCTGGACATAGCCCTGCAGCACGCCGATCGCGGTCGTCTTGTCCTTGCCGTCCACCAGTTCCACCGAACCGAGCAGCGACGGTGTATGGGGAAAACGCGCGACTTCGCCGAGGAAGTGGCTGATCTCCATTTCCGGATGAACTCCCTCCGATAGGCGCCTGAATAATTTCAGTATTCCTGCATTACCTATCAGCAGGGATATGTTGCTCTGCTCCTTTCCGACGCGCTGCATCGCCAGATCGTTGTCGAAAGCGGCGGGCGAGAAACGATCGGTGCGGCGAAAGACAAGCCGGCTCCCGGACGAAATCTCGTAGTTGGCTTCCTGCGCGATCCCCTGCAGCAGCATGCGGATGAGGTCCGGGTTATCGACCGCGTCGTGCAGCAGCCCGAGCTCGGGCCCCTTTCGCCCGCGGGCAATGCAGAACGGCAGGTATTGGTCCAGGAACTCCCCGTCCCTGCGCTCCCACGCGACCGCAAGCGGCAGAAAATAGGACTGAACCGCGCCGCTCTTGAACGACACGTCGAAGACGCAAAAGAGCACCGTATCGCCCGGCGTCGGCAGCTCGGCATGCCGCGCCAGCTCGATCGACACGATCTCGTCGCCCTTGCCGGCGAACCATCGCTGCTTCGGCAGATACTCCGGCAGGAGCTGTTGCAGGATCTGATCGAGCGCATTCGGCGCCAAGGCGCTTTCAAGCCCATCGGGCAGCACGAGCGTGAGGAGGTCCGGCATCGGCGCGGGAACGTCGATGTGCCACTCGGGCCCGTCCGTCTCCTTGGTAAGGCGGAACCAGTAAAATCCGAAGCTCGCGAGGGTCACGAAATACGGCAGGTCGCCGATCGGCGGGAACGGGCTGCGGCCGATCATCTCCACAGGCACGCAACCCTTGTAGGCGGAAAGATCGAGTTCCACCGGCTGCGGCGCGCGGGACAGGTTCGCGATGCAGAGGATGCTTTCGCCCGCGAACTCGCGCACATAGGCGAGCACTTTCCGGTTCCCGGGATAGAGAAAATTGAGGCTGCCGCGGCCGAAGGCGAGCGACGACTTGCGTACCGCGATCAGGCGCTTCATCCAGCTCAACAGCGACGATGCGCTGCGGCTCTGCGCTTCGACGTTGACCGACTCATAGCCGTAGACCGGGTCCATGATCGGCGGCAGGTAGAGCTGCTCCGGTGCGGCGCGGGAGAAGCCGCCGTTGCGGTCGGGCGACCACTGCATCGGCGTGCGCACGCCGTCGCGATCGCCGAGATAGATGTTGTCGCCCATGCCGATCTCGTCGCCGTAATAGATGATCGGCGTGCCGGGCATCGACATCAGCAGGCTGTTGAGAAGCTCGATCTTGCGGCGGTCGTTGTCCAGCAGGGGCGCCAGCCGCCGGCGGATGCCGAGGTTGATGCGCGCGCGGCGGTCGGCGGCGTAGAATTCCCACAGATAGTCCCGCTCCCGGTCGGTGACCATTTCGAGCGTCAGCTCATCGTGGTTGCGCAGGAATATCGCCCACTGGCAGGTGTCGGGAATTTCCGGCGTCTGGCGCATGATGTCGGTTATCGGATGCCGGTCCTCCCGCGCCAGCGCCATGTAGATGCGCGGCATCAGGGGAAAGTGGAACGCCATGTGGCATTCGTCGCCCTCGCCGAAATAGGGCCGCACGTCTTCGGGCCATTGATTGGCTTCCGCCAGGAACATGCGGTCCGGATAGCGCCCGTCCATCGCCGCCCGGATCTGGCGCACGACCTCGTGCGTCTCGGGCAGATTCTCGTTGTTCGTCCCTTCGCGCTCGCACAGGTAGGGAATGGCGTCGAGGCGCAGCCCGTCCACGCCGATATCCAGCCAGAACTGCATGTTGCTGATCATCGCCTTCACCACCGCCGGATTGGCGAAGTTGAGATCGGGCTGATGCGAATAGAAGCGGTGCCAGTAATATGCCTTCGCCACCGGGTCCCACGACCAGTTCGATTTCTCGGTGTCGGTGAAGATGATCCGGGTATCGGCGTATTTCTGGTCGCTGTCGCTCCAGACATAGAAGTTGCGGCGCGCGGAGCCGGGCCGCGCCTCGCGCGCCTGCTGGAACCATACGTGCTGATCCGAGGTGTGGTTGACCACGAGCTCGACGATCACGCGGAGCCCGCGCTTGTGCGCCGCGCGCACGAACCGCCGGAAGTCCGGAAGGCTGCCATAGGTGGGGTTGACGTCGCGATAGTCCGAAATGTCGTAGCCGTCGTCGCGCATCGGGGACGGATAGAACGGCAGCAGCCAGATCGCCGTCGCGCCCAGCTCCTGCACATAGTCGAGTTTCTCCATCAGGCCGGCGAAATCGCCGACGCCGTTCCCGTCGGCATCGCAGAACGCCTTGATGTGGAGCTGATAGATGATCGCGTCCTTGTACCAGAGCTCTTGGGCGGCAGCCGGTGCCCACGCGACGGCATCGCATGACGTTTCCTCCAAGGCCGCCGTTATCTGCGCGTCGGGCACGAGCGGCGGCATCAGGATGCAACGCGGTAGATTGCGGCCGGATTGTCCGGCGTGAGGCGGATGCGCTGACGCGCGCCCGTCCAGCTATGCCTCTCGCCGCTCAGCAGCTCCGACACCTCATATACGTGCCCGCCGTCGAGGCCGAGGTCATGCAGCGGTATCTCAATATCGGCTTCATGCGCATCGAACGGGTCCAGGGACACCGCGACGAGCACCTTGTTCGCGCCGTCCGCCGTCATCTTTCCGTAGAACAGGATCGCGTCGTCATGCGCGGTATGGAATCGCAGGTTGGCGAATTCCTGCAGCGCCGGATTCTCGCGGCGGATCCGGTTTACCGCCGCGATGTCGTCCTTGATGTGGCCGGGCCGGTCCCAGTCCCAGACCTTGTACTGATACTTCTCCGAATGCAGGTATTCCTCCGTGCCCGGGATCGGCGCGTTCTCGCAAAGCTCGAAGCCATTGTAGATGCCATAAAGGGGGGAAAGCGTCGCCGCCAGGACCAGGCGGATCTTGAAGGCGGGCCTGCCGCCGGTCTGCAGGAAGACCGGCAGGATGTCGGGCGTGTTCGCAAAGAAATTCGGCAGCAGGTATTCCCGGGCCTCCGTCTGGGTCAGCTCGGTGAGATACTCCGTCAGCTCGCGCTTGTCGTTGCGCCAGGTGAAGTAGCTGTAGGATTGGCTGAAGCCCACCTTCGCCAGCATCTTGAGCATCGGCGGGCGCGTGAACGCCTCCGACAGGAAGACCGCGTCCGGGTACCGCTCCAGCACGCTGCGGATCATCCATTCCCAGAACGGCACGGGCTTGGTGTGCGGGTTGTCGACGCGGAATGTGCGCACGCCCTGCCCGGCCCAGAACAGGACGACGTCCCGCAGCGCCGCCCATAGCGCTTCGCGATGCGGGCCGTAGAAGTTGACGTTGACGATGTCCTGATACTTCTTCGGCGGGTTCTCGGCGTATTTGATGGACCCGTCGGGCCGGAAGCTGAACCACTCGGGATGCTCCCGGACCCAGGGATGGTCCGGCGCGCATTGAATCGCAAAATCGAGCGCGACCTCCATGCCGTGGCGGCCGGCCTCCGCGACGAAGCCGCGGAAATCCTCGAGCGTCCCCAGCTCCGGATGAACGGCGGTGTGGCCGCCCTCCAATGCGCCGATCGCATAAGGGCTGCCCGGATCGTCCGGCCCCGCATGCAGCGCGTTGTCCGGCCCCTTCCTGTGCATGCGCCCGATCGGATGGATCGGCACGAGATAGACGACGTCGAAGCCCATCGCGGCAATCTCGGGCAGGCGCCGGATGCAATCTTCGAAGGTCGCGCTTTTGCCGGGCTCGCGCCCCTGCGACCGCGGAAACATCTCGTACCAGGCGGCGAAGCGCGCGCGCGGCCGGTCCGCCACCACTTCGAGGACGTGGTCGTAAACGGCGCCACAGAGGCGCTCCTGGCGCCGCGCCATGATGCCGCGCAACTCCGGCGACATGAGAAGCTTGATCCGGCGGCGCGCGTCGTCCGAGGAATCGAACGCCTCGAGCACGCGGTCGAGAGCTTCGCCGGCCGCGCGGTCCCGGCCGCGCGCCACCAGCGCCCGGCCTTCGAGCAGCTCCAGCGTCAGGTCCTGCCCGGCTTCCGCCTTCTTCTCCACCTCGTGCCGCCAGGATTCGAACTCGTCCGCCCAGGCCTCGATCGTGTATTCGTAGCGCCCGATCTCGGGCAGGGAAAATTCGCCGCGCCACAAGTCCAGCCCCGGATTCTCGATCGTCATCGGCGTCTCGTTCCATGGAGACTGGGGGGACCGGCCGGCAAGGCGATGGCGGATCACGACGGCCAGGCGATCGTGTCCTTCCTTGAATACCGTGGCCCGCACCTCGAAACGCGCGCCGGCCGCGCGCTTGACCGGGAAGCGACCATGGTCGATCTCGGGCTGCACATTCTCGATTACGATCGGGCGGCTCCTCAGCCCCGCCGCAAAATCGTGGCCCGCGCGGCCCCGCGACGCGGCGCTGCGTTCGACCGGTCCCGTCAGATCCGCCATGAGGACGCGCACCTTCCTTGGATTCTTACGACGGGACGCAGGCGGCAATCGGCGCCTGCGAGGGTTGGAATCGAATCGCCCATGCGCGGCACCGCCGCGCAATTAATCATCTTCATGAAGTTGCATGCCGTTCCCTACGCCCCATATGGTCAAGAACACCCGAATAAGGGTGTGGTTCCGCCTCAAATGATTATGTAAAAGGACCGCAGGCGCCACCTATCTGCGAGGATTTCCGCATTACGAGCAAAACCCCCATCCCCTTGGCGACAGCCAACACGATCGGCCCGTTCCTCGGCCGGACCCGGCTTGCGTACTTCTCGATGGAGATCGCCCTCCATCCCGACATCCACACCTACAGCGGCGGCCTCGGCATCCTCGCGGGCGACACCGCGCGATCGGCCGCCGACCTCGAGCTGCCGATGGCGTTCGTCACGCTGATCTCGCGCCAAGGCTACATGCGCCAGGAGATCGATGCGTCGGGCGTCCAGACCGAGCACGCGGACCCATGGGATCCCCCCGCGCACGCCACGCCGCTGCGGGCGAAGGTGGCGGTGACCATCGGCGGCCGCGAGATCTGGATCCGCCCCTGGCTGCATGTCCTGTGCAGCGCCATCGGCCAGACGATCCCGGTACTCCTTCTCGATACCGATCTCGACGAGAACCATCCCGACGACCGCCGGATCACGGACCGGCTCTATGGCGGCGATCAGGCCTATCGCTTGCGGCAGGAGATCGTGCTCGGAATAGGCGGCGTGCGCGCGCTGCAGGCGCTCGGCTTCGATATCCAACGCTATCACCTGAACGAGGGGCATGCCGCGCTCCTCGCCCTCGACCTGTTGCGGCGTCACCCCAGGCCGGCGGATCAGGTCAACACGGGCGAGATCATGTACGACGTCGGCTATGTACGGCGATGCTGTGTCTTCACCACGCACACGCCGGTCGAGGCGGGGCACGACCGTTTCGATTACGGTCTCGTCGCGGAGCTGCTCGGCAATTACGTCGAGCTGGAGCAGATAAAGCTGCTTGCCGGGGCGGACCGCATGAACATGACGCACCTCGCCCTGCAGCTCAGCGGCTACGTCAACGGCGTCGCCGCGCGGCATGCGCAAACGACGACGCGCATGTTTCCCGGCTACCGGATTCGCGCCGTCACGAACGGCATCCATGTCGCCACCTGGGCGCATCGCGACTTCGCCGAGATGTACAACCGCCGCTTCTCCGCCTGGGCGTATGAGCCGGAAGTCATGGTGCGGGCCGATCAACTGCCGGACAGCGAGGTATGGGACGCGCATCAGCGCGCGAAGCAGGATCTCATCGAGCTCGTGCGCATGCGGAGCGGCTGCGACTTCGATCCCGAGGTTCCGACCATCGGCTTCGCGCGCCGCATGACCGCCTACAAGCGGCCCGAGCTGCTGTTCAGCGATCTGGCGAAGCTGACCGCAATCAACGACAAGCATCCCTTTCAAGTGGTGCTCGCCGGCAAGGCGCACCCGAACGACACCGCCGGAAAGCACCATATCGAGGCGATTCACAGCCATATCGAGACGCTGAAGGGCCGCGTCCGCGTCTGCTATCTCGCCGGCTACGACATGACGCTGGCCAAGACCCTCGTCTCGGGCGTCGACATCTGGCTGAACACGCCCGTCCCGCCGATGGAGGCATCCGGCACGAGCGGCATGAAAGCGGCGCTGAACGGCGTCCTCAATCTCAGCGTCCTGGACGGCTGGTGGCTCGAGGCATGGATCGAGGGCGTTACCGGCTGGGCGATCGGCGAAGACGGCGCCGCGCAAGCCTCCGCCGATCACCTCTACGGCAAACTGCAGGACGCCGTCCTGCCGCTCTACTACACCGATCGCAGCCGCTGGATCTGGATGATGAAACAGGCGATCAGCAAGATCGCATACTACTTCAATACGCAGCGCATGATGCGCCGCTACGCGGCCGAAGCCTATCTTCTTTAGGCACGCACGGATCTGCTGTCCGGTTCAGCGGCAATCGGGCGGATATGCTGGTGCGCATGGACTCGCGGAACAAGTCCGCGAGTGACGATTTTATTTATAACCAAATACTTATCGTCATTGCCGCACTTGTTGCGGCAATCCACGGACGGATGCTGAAGCCGCATCGGTTTCGCGTATTGGGACGGCGTATTGGGATGATCGATTGCGATATCGATACGGCCTCCACGCATATTTCCCCCGCAACTAACCCTCCTTCGATGCGTTAACAAATAGACGAGACGTGCGCCGCTTTTACGGCGCCGGAAGCGAATGGCGGAGCAGAGCCAGGCGATGACATGGAGGGTAGAGGCAAACAGTGGGCCGACTGATAATCGCTTCCAACCGGGTACCCGAGTCTGACGGAGGTACCGGCGCAGGGGGGCTCGTCGTAGCCGTCCGGGCGGCCTTCGAGCATTCCGACGGATTATGGTTCGGCTGGAGCGGAAAGTTCGCGAATTCGTCCTCCGAGCATGCGACGGTAATGGAAGCGGACGGTTTCACGCTCGCCACGATCGATCTCACCCATAACGAAATCGAGGGATACTACGAAGGTTTCGCCAATCGCACTCTTTGGCCCGCGCATCACGGCCGCCTCGATCTCATGCGCATCGATCACGACGACTACCTCACATACCGCCGGGTCAACGCACGCTTCGCCAAGGCATTGCAGCCTCTCCTGAAGACCGGCGACACGATCTGGGTACACGACTACCACCTCATGCCGCTCGGCGCGGAGCTTCGCCGCCTCGGCGTGAGCGCCAAGCTCGGCTTCTTCCTGCACATACCCTTCCCGCACAAGGACATCTGGGCCGCGCTGCCTTGGCACAGCGAGCTGCTGGACGATTTGTGCGCCTACGACCTCGTCGGATTTCAGACGCCGGATTGCCAGGTCAACTTCAGCGAGGCCGTACAGGGTCGAGAGGCGGACGCCGCCGGCGAACGGCCAATCCGCGGCCACAATGCCGGCCGAGAGCCGCAAAGCGGCTGCTTTCCGATCAGCATCGACACGAAGGGCTTCGCCGCGCTGGCCGCATCGCCTCAGGCCGAGCGCTGGCGCCAGCACTTCGCGAACTGCATGGGGAACCGTAGCTGGGCGATCGGGGTGGAGCGGCTCGACTACACCAAGGGGCTTGCCGAGCGCCTCAAGTCTTTCGAGGCTCTCCTCTATCAAGCGCCCGAGCTGCATGGAAAGCTGTCGCTGGTGCAGATCGCCGCGCCATCGCGCGAGAATGTCGCCGAGTACCAGGCGACGCTCGCCACGCTCGACAGGCTTTCGGGCCGGATAAACGGACGCTTCGGGCGGCTGGACTGGACGCCGATCCACTACATCAACCGGTCGTTCACCCACACGCAGCTTGCCGCGCTCTACCGTGTCTGCCGGATCGGCGTGATCACGCCGTTGCGCGACGGCATGAACCTGGTCGCGAAGGAATATGTCGCGGCGCAGGATCCGGACGACCCCGGCGTGCTGATTCTGTCGAAGTTCGCCGGCGCCGCCCGCGAGATGCCCGACGCCCTGATCGTAAATCCCTACGATGCCCGCGACGTCGCCGGCGCCATGCAGGCCGCCTTCAAGATGACGCAGGCCGAACGGCGCTACCGCTGGGCCGGCCTGATGTCCCGGCTCGAGGAGCACGACGTGCACCGGTGGTGCAACGACTTCCTGTCGGCGCTCGCACCCGCCCAGTTCGCGGCGGACGTCATCGCTGCCGCCGACTGATACGCCGGCATTTCCCGCCTCTACCGATCGCGATTTACAGCCCACGAAAAAAGAGAGCCCCGGCCGAAGCCGGGGCTGAGGGGTTAGACACTAGGGTGATCTAGGAAAAGTGGGGAGGTCCTTAGATCATCACAAAAACACCGATGCTCGCGATTTGTTCCAAAGAATCTTTCGATTCCGCCGCGACCGGCGGGCGATGGTAGGCCTACCTCCTGAAACCGTTACTTGTGCTACACCGCTAAAGTGTTACCCTGATCGAAACTGATCTGGCGTGCGCTGGAGTTATCGGCAAAAAGCATTTCAAAAAATCGATGATCCTCGTTCCGCTCCCCAGTGGAGGCAAACATGGATGATCGTAGCAATGAGACGGACACATCCTACATCGAAGCGGGCCAATCCGCGGTCCGGCTGATGAAGCAGATGGCGGAAATGATACCGCTGCGGTCCGACAGCCGGAAAATACGTGAGCAGATTCTGCGTATTGAACAAGTGTTCGACCGGGACAAATCCAGTCCGTAGCCGCCGCCGCCCGGTCGCGGCGCGCCCGGCGCACGAGACCGCCTGCTTTCGCGAAACTCGGCGCTGCGCATGACGACGCCCGGCTTCCTCGCAAGGCTGGGACGGCGTGAGCTTTCGCTGCTGTTGCTGCTATGCCTGGCCGCGGGAAGCGCCTGGATCTTTATCGAAATCGCCGACGAGGTCGTCGAAGGCGAGCTGCACGAAATCGACAGGGCCATTCTGCTCGCGCTTCGCACGCCGGGAAATCCCGCCGATCCACTCGGTCCCGGCTGGCTCCAGGAAATGGGCCGTGACATCACGGCGCTCGGCGGCACTTTGGTGACGACGCTGGTGACATTGGCGGCCGCGGGCTTTCTCGCCCTCCAGGGCAAGCGGCGCGCGGCGGTCTTCGTGACCGTGGCCATCTTCAGCGGCACCATTCTCGGCTGGCTGCTGAAGTCCGGCTTCGACCGCCCGCGCCCCGACCTGGTGCCGCACGGATCGATCGTCAGCTCGAGCAGCTTTCCAAGCGGGCATTCCATGACCGCGGCGATCGTCTACCTCACGCTGGCGGCGGTGCTGATCCGGGTCCAGACGCGGCGGCCGCTGCAGCTCTATCTGCTGTCGCTCGCGCTGCTCATCACGATCGCCGTCGGCGTCAGCCGGGTCTATCTCGGCGTCCACTGGCCCAGCGACGTGCTCGCCGGATGGACCGCAGGCGCGGCATGGGCCGTGCTCTGGTGGGCCATCGCCCTTTGGATGCAGCGAAAGGGCGAGGTCGAGATGGGGCCCGAAGCGTAGCGGCGGCGCGCTGCTCAGTCGCTTCGCCATGGTATGGAGATATCGTAGCTGACGCCGTTGGCGCCGTACTCCACCGCGACAGCGCCTTTCAGGGCCGTCTCCACCGACTGGGTAATCAGGAAGCTTCCCATTCCCATCGTCGCCGGCGACTTGGCGCGCGGCCCGCCCGTCTCGCGCCAATGGAAGCGCAGGCACGGCGCGCCGTCGCTCTGCAGGATGTGCCACCGGCAACCGACGCGGCCGCTCGCGACGGACAATGCGCCATACTTGGCCGCGTTGGTCGTCAGCTCATGCAGGATCATCCCCAGGGGCACGGCCCTTTCCGGGCTGACGACGATGTCGTCGCCGTCCACGTCCACCGAGCCGCGATAGGGCTCGAGGCACAGCTCCACCAGCTTTCCGAGCATGATGTGTTCCCAGCCGGACTCCGTGAGCTTGCCATAGACCTGCCCGAGCGAGGCGATGCGCCGCGTCAGGCCGTTTGCGAACTCGTCGACGGAGCGCGCCCGTTTTCGCGACAGATGGATGAGCGCGGAAACGACGGCGAGGACGTTCTGCAGGCGATGCTGCTGTTCGCGGGCGGCGAGCCGTTGCAGCTCCATCTCCCGCTTCTGCGCCGTGATGTCCCGCGCGACGGTAGAGAAAGAGACGATCCATCCGAACTCGTTGCGCATCGGCGTGACCGTCATGGAGACGTCCAGCGCCGATCCGTCCCGGCGCAGGCGCCGCGTTTCATACTGCTCCAGCACGTTGCCCTGCAGGAGGTTTTCGAACATGCGGCTCCACTCTTCGTGCCCATCCGGCGGCACGAAGTTCAAGACCGGCTGCCCAATGGCCTCGGCGGCCGGTTGGCCGTACATGGTCTCAGCCCCCCGGTTCCAGCTCGTCACGCGGCCGTCGACCGTCCAGCCGACGATCGCGTCCGCTGAGGCGTCGACGATCGCCGCCAGATCGCTGCGCTCCTGCTCGACCTGCCGCCGGCGGATGAAGTGGCCGACCTTGAGGCCGATATTGGCGATCAGGGAAAGGTAATCGTCGTCGCATTCGACCGGGCTGCGCCCGAAGAAGACGGCGACGCCATGAAAGACGCCGTCCGAGACGATCGGGCAGGAAATCGCGGCGGTCACCCCCGCTCGCTCGCCCAGCTCCCTTCGGCAGAAGCCCGGCTCCGGCTCGAAGTCCGATATCCATACGGGCGCCATCCTGCGCCAGGCACGGCCGGGCAGGCTGTCGGGTGCGACGATCATGCCGCGGCTGCCCTCATCGAATGCCTGCAGCTCGGGCCATGAGCCGTGAACGACGCTCGTCAGCCGCCGCAGCGTTTGCCCCGTTTCGTCGACGATCCAATATTCGCCGAGATCGCAATCGAAGCATTCGCAGAGGGCGAGGAGGATCGGCGCGACGGCGTCATTGAAGGTGCGGGCCTCGTACAGGATCTTCGTGACGGCATATTCCGCGCGCACCCGCGCGTCGACGCGCTTGCGATCGGTGATGTTGTAGTTGATCGCGGAGGCGCCGACCACCGTGCCGCCGTCGTCCCTGATGGGCGTGATGGTCAGGGCAATGTGGAGACGCCGCCCATCCTTGCGCACCCGAACCGCCTCATGGCGGGCAATCTTCTCGCCTCGGCCCAAGCGGCGGAGGTCTCGGGCGTACCGGTCGCGCTCCTCTTCCGGCAAGATCAGCGATATGTGCCGGCCGATCGCCTCTTCCGCCGCATAGCCGAACAGCTCTTCCGCGGCGGGATTCCAACTGAGGATAATGCCGTCCAGGTTCTTGGCAACGATGGCGTAATGCGTGGATTCGACGATCGCTGTCAGCAACTGGTCGCTTGCAAGTATCATCGCTGCGGACCCTCCCCCTGCCGACCCAAGCGCCCGGACGAGATGGCAGATGGCGCCCCTGGAGGAAAGGCCCCCGACCAGCGCCACATTTGCCGCAACAATCGTCGTAATCCAATAACGCCGCTTTGTAAAATCACACGGGGGGAGAGGGGGGCGGCGGCGGCGATGAAATCTTGATCGAGAAGGCCCGCGAGACCATTGTTTATTCATCGGCATCGTTCTCGACCGCTGGAACGATGCGAGCCTGCGTCCGGCGCATGGGCTAAACGCCGGAGCCGTGAAAGCTTCGCGCAATCATAGGGTCGACAGCATGGAAAGACAGATGGCGCCGGGCCCGGCCCGGCCTCCGAAAAAGCCTCCGAAGGAACCGCTGATCAGGGCGCCCGGAAACGGCCAGTCCGAGCCCCCCGCGCCCCAGGACAAGGCGCCGCCCGATCCGGACGATCTGCCGGAAATCGAACCTCCTCCCGCGCCCCTGCCCGAGCCTCCGCCAATCATCCCGCCGGACGTACCGGAGCGGCGGGTAACCGGGCGCCGGGAGGCCTGAAAAGGAAGAGGCTGCGCCAATCCCGCGCAGCCCCCTCGATTACTCATGCCGCCGCCTAAGCCGTGGCCGAAGCCCGCCCCTTGCGGACGATCGTCGTAAGGCCAAGGACAGCGGTCAGGAACAGCCAGATCGCCGGCGGCAGCGGAACTTCGCCGACCGTCAATTGCCCGGCGTACTGCCCGTCGTTGCCAATGAGCGTGCCGGCCACCTTGAAGAAATAGACGCCCGGCGTCAGGTTGGCATAGCGGAAGGCCGTGAACGGGTTGTCCCCTCCATCCTCCGGCACGAAGAACGTCGCGCCGATGCTGTTCGCCAAGTCCGCCTGGCTGAAAAGCTGCAAGGACACGGGATGCTGTTCGAAGTTCGCCAGCGTATTGTTCTTCGTCAGCGTGCCGTCTATGTGCGCCCGCTCGGTCAGCGCGAACTGCCAGGCGTGAGCGTAGCTATCGCCGGAATTTTCCGGCGGCTTGGAAACGAGAGTGTCGTTCACTACGTCGACGCTGGTGGCGAAATTGCCGAAGTCCCCAACGATCAGCGGACTGCCGTTGACATTGCCCGCCACTTCGCACACGTCCGGGCCACACATAAGCGCCCTGCTTTCAGTGGGGAAACCGAATAGCACCGGCAGGGCAAGCAACGCCCAAAGTCCTAAGTTTCGTCGCATTGCGATACCTTCCATTACGGTTTGCTTTGCTTTTCGCCGAAGTCATGCTCTCCCATCCAAACGCGGACCCCCCGCGAATTCGGCACGTGAATAACAGTGCGTGCCGAGGGGTAGTTCCCTGCAAACGTAGTAGACGCGGCTTGCGGCTACATCGAAGCCGGCGGTGTTGCGCGACAGTCACAGCTTACTATCCGGCTACCGGCGATCGGGGGCTCGCCCCTCAGCGGCCGGCGCCACCGCTCCCTCCGGGAGCGGACGAGCCGCTGCCCATACCGCTGCCCGTGCCCTCGCCGCCGGACGGGCCGAGCCGAGGATCGGTGGTCATCGGCGACGTGATGCGCTGTCTGTCGAGCGAGCGGCTCCGCTCCGTCTCGGGACGCACGCGATCGCTGGGGTCGCCGATGCTCCCCGCCCCTGTGCCCGATCCTGTGCCCGATCCTGTGCCCGATCCTGTTCCTGTCCCGCCTGTGACGCCGGTGCCCGGCGCCGTCCCGCTACGGTCTTGGGCAACAGCCGGGGCCACAGCCGACGCGACGAGAAGCGCCAGGCCGAGCGCCGTGGTCGGGATGAGCTTGTTCATCGGATTTTCCTTTCTCTCTCAGTTCGAAAGCCGCCTGCACTAAACAGACGGCCGCGCCGGGAGAAAGGTTCCTCTCCGCGCCCAATGCCTTCGAGTTGCCGAATTTCGGTCATTCCATCGTCTTTTTTCTCGCCGGCGGCGCGTGAGCATGGAACCAGCGCACGGAATGGGCGTTGACCGGTAGACTGGTGAAAGCCAGTCATCCTCCACACAGAGACTGCTTGTGCCCCCGCTTCGGCGGGGGCACTCCCCATCTGCCGTCGCGGGCATCGCCGCCGGCCCGGCGCGGCATCCGGCGTCCTGCGCACGCTTACGGAATCGTTCGGAACCAATCGAACGTCCGAGCGTTTCCCGCGTATTCCAGAAAAAGGAGCGAAAGATGCGACGTCAGTCTCTGCATGACATCCAGAAGACGGCCAACGTCTACCATCGCTACCCGCAGTACGACCTCTCTTCGCAGCGAGGGCGATTGGAACGCTGGAACGACCTCCTGCGTCACGAGCCGGTACGGCTCCTGACGACCTTCACCAACACCGAGGACATTTCCGCGGAAATGCGCGACGGCCTGCGGTGCGAGGAATCGCCCGTGTCGGTCGCATTCGCCGACCCGCTCCTGCGCGAAGCGGGCCTGGCCGGCGATACGTACGGCGACGCCAGGCGCTTCTTCGGCTTGTCCGATCGCCAGCTTCATCGCATCGTCTGCTACTGCCATCACGGCGCGCAGACCTATGCGGCCGGCGTGGCCTGCCAGGTACGGGCGGCTTATCCGAGAACCGGCGGCCCGGGAATCATGAGCCGGGTCTGGACGGCGATAGCCGGCCGCCACGCATAAGGCGGCAATTTCGGCGAAGGGTTATTTCGGCGCTTCGTTCGGCGCTTCGTTCGGCGCTTCGTTCGGCGCTTCGTTCGGCACCAGGAGCCGCAAGGCGCCGCGCCGGCAGGTTATCCGCATCGGCGTGTCGAAACGGACGATTTCGCCGTCGATGCTTGCGTGAAAGCCTTTCGAGCGCCTGTGGTTGCGCTCGATCGCGACTTCCGATTCTTCGCGAACGTCGAGGTTTTCGTTGGTTTCCGGGCCGGCGCCGCATTTCCGACCACGCGCGGAGGAACCATGCCGCGCCGCCTGCTGTTGATCCATTGAAGGACGGAAACGAGGAGAAACCCACCATGGAACGCGCGACACTAGATCACCTGTCGACGAAGGCTACCGTATTCCGCGGCTATCCCCAGGCCGGCGCGCAGTCGCAACAGCAACGCCTCGATCGCTGGAGCTGGCTGCTGGGACGCAAGCCGCACCGCCTGCTGAGCACCTTCCCCGGAACGGAGTTCATGGATCCGAAAATCCGCGACGCCATGCGCTGCGCGAATACCGCGATCACCGTCGCCTTCGAAGACCCGTTGCTGCGGGAAGCGGGCCTCACCGACGATTCCTACGGCACGGCGAAAGCGTTCTTTGGATTGTCGGACGCGCAGATGCACTGGATCCTCTGCTACTGCCATCACGGCACCGCCATTCACGCCGGCGTGCTCACTTCCGTCGTGCGCGCGGTCATCCCGCGGGCGCCGCGGGTCGGTTTCGCCGGGTGGCTGCGGCAGCTCTTCGCACCGCAAGCGATCTAGCGCCTTCGCCGCAGATGCCGCGTGACGCGGCTTCGGCCCTTTCGCGGTCGCGTCACGCGTCTTGGCCGTAGCGCCCTACCGCTTCGGCGGTCGTTTGCCGCCCGCAGATTTATCCTTGTCGTCCCGGACGTCCCGGCGAGGCCCGCCTGCAACGGTTCCACTCTGCGACGGCGGATCGCTTGCCGGAAACGAGCCCTTCAGGCTTTCGTCGAGCCGCTCGTCCGCGGTCGGGCGGCGCGGCTTCGCAGCTTTGGCTTTTGGCGACATGCACATCTCCTGCGCTCGAATGGAAAGATCGCTGATATATGAACCAACGCCCGCAGCGCCGCGCCGTTCCCGGCAAGCGGCCGCTTCGGGAACGGCGGCATCGGCGGCGCGTTCTCTCAAAGACCCCCGCTGGGGTCGAACTTTGTTCCGGAGGGATTGAAATCAGCTTGTCCAACGCCCCGTCGGCCATTTCCCGATTTCCCGAGATCATGGAGCGGCTCAACCCGAAACGCCTGGCCGCATTCTTCGACTTCGACGGCACCCTGACCCCGATCGTGTCGCGACCGGACCAGGCCATCCTTTCCGGCCTGATGCGGAATCGCCTGGAAAGGCTCGCCCCGCTCACGCCGGTCACGGCGATCGTAAGCGGCCGTGCGCGCGCGGACCTGGAGCAGCGCATCGGCATTCCGTCGCTGGTCTATGCCGGCTGCCACGGCTTCGACATCGCGGGCCCACAGGGCCGGATCGTGGAACGCCAGGAAGGACGCGGATTCGATGCCGCGGTCGGGCGGGCGGCGGCCGCGCTCCACGCCGAATTTGGCGGCATGCCCGGGCTCGTCATCGAGGACAAGACCTATTGCCTGGCCTTGCACTACCGTCACGTGCCGCCGCCTCGCGTCGATGCCTTGCGGCGCCGCGTGGACGCGATCGCCGCATCCTTTCCGGAGCTCCGCAAGATGCATGGGAAGAAGATCATAGAGCTTCGGCCGGACGTTCCCTGGGACAAGGGCCGCGCGGTCCTATGGATACTCGAAACTCTCGGCCTGGACGGCGGCGGCGTGCTGCCGATCTATTTCGGCGACGACGCCACCGATGCCGATGCCTTTCGGGCGCTGGCCGGAATCGGCATCGGCATATACATCTCGCGGACGCCGGAGCCGACGATGGCAGACTACCGGCTCCGGAATTCGGCGGAGGTTGGGCTCGTGATCGAGCGGCTCATCGCGGCGCTCGAGACGCCGCCATGATCGACAGGGCCGGCGCTGCGGCCCCGCCGCCGGCAACTCAGACGGAACGCTTCAGCGTCTGACCGGCCTTGAAGCGCACGCCCTTCGAAGCCTTCACGCGAATGGCCTCGCCGGTCCGCGGATTGCGGCCCTTGCGCGCCGGCCGCCGCGTGACCTCGAAGGATCCGAAGCCGACCAGTTGAACGCGCTGATTCTTCTTCAGGGACGCCGTGATCGACTCGACGATGCTGTCGAGCGTCTGCTTCGCCGCACCTTTGCCGCAGCCGGTGCCGCCCTGGATAATGGAAATGAGATGGTCCTTGTCGCTCACGCCGGAAGGTGTCGGCAGCGGGCGCTTCGAAGCGGAGGCCTTTTTTACCTTAGTGGCCTTCGGCCGCTTCGCCGCTGCGGGCTTCGCGCGTTTCGCTTTGGTCGTCTTGGATGCAGGCTTCCGAGCCATGACTTGGTCTCCCCTGAGGCTGGCGTTGTCCGCTTGGAACTAATCGCCATAAAGCGCAATTGTCAACAAGCGCGCCGCACAATTACAGAGTCATGATGAAAAATCCAATGCCATGGCGCATTTTCGCAACGAGCGGAGCCCTCATTCCGCGTCTCTCAGGCGCGAAGGGAGAATGCCTCGGGCCAGGCGCGTTGTCAGGAGAGTCACTCCATAAGCAATCAGCAGCAGCAGTGGCGGGCCGAGAACGAAGATGGCGTCCATGACATTGAGTTCCTGCACGGGCGCAACGGTGTCCGCCGAATGGCTCGAATCCATCTGGACGATCTGTCCCGCCGAAGCGATGACGTGATCGGCGAGGGATGCCACGGTAGCGGCAGCAGGCCCGTCGCTCGCGGAGGTCTGCGATTCCGCATACACACCAAGCCCTGTTCCGGCGATCCACGGGGCCGAAAAGGCCAGCCATACGATGAGGAAATAGTTTTTGGCGCTCATTCGCCGACCTGCACGTCACGCCTGTTGCGACGATCGTCATCGCAAATGCCGCCGAGAGTGTTGCTCGATCGAACGGGTAACGCTCGACGTGCATGCCGGTTCCCGCCCAATTACCAGAACGCAAACACCCTGCCCCCTGCTGGCTTTTTGGAGCCTGCCATTTTTTTGGAACGCATAGGCAAAGTCTTCGTTTTCACAGAGCTACGTGGACCGGGCCAGGCGGACCGGGCCAGGCGGACCGGGACGGACGGCGCAAATCAAGGCTGCCGAACGCAAGAGGTAATTTTTTCATCGGAGCCACAGAGTGTCATGGACCGTGAAGGCGCAAACGCGGAAGGTTTCTACATAAAGGCCGGCAGGTCGGCGGTTCGGCTGCTCCGGGAAATGGAGACGATGCTTCCCCTCCGATCCGACATTCCGAGAATACGGAAACGAATCTCGCGGCTGGAAAAGGCCTTCGGCGATCCCAAGCGGAAACCGAAGCGCTGACGCCGGCCGGCCGAAATCGATCCGGTCAGCCGATGCTCACCATCCGTAGTCGCGCGCCAGCAGGATTTTGGTTTCGATCACCACGTTGGTCCAATGCGCCTCGCTCTCGCGGTCGCCTGCCTTCTGCATCTCGGATGCGCGCTCGGCCGCGATATAGGGCGCCGTCTCGCCGTGTTGCTTGATAAGCCGATTGGCCGTTTCCGAAATTTTGAACATTTCCTTCCTCTTCGTAGGCCGTTGCAAATTGCTGGATACAATAAGGACGGCTGCGTTAAGACCTTTGTTCCGCAATAAGTCTATTCATCATGAAATCGACAAAATTGGCAGCCGACGGCCGGCGGGTGCCCCCCCAGGGAGGGGAATCGCATTTGCGTATCTTGCACGAATGCCGTGCGTCCTTCGACGGGCTCAGGATGAGGGAGAATCTTCATGGCATTGAGAAAGGAACCTCATGCTGAGCCTGTCGAAGCACGCACCCCGCTTGTCCCAATCGTCGCGAGCGCCCGCAAATGCGATTGCCCTGTCCCCCCGGCACGCTGCGGAACCCCTTCAGGCGCGCGCCGTTAACTCTTGCAGAGCCTGCGCCGCGCACTGGCATTCGGCAGCGCGGCAATTCAGCCAGCCCGGGGAATAGAATGTCGTCGATATTGGCCATGCCGTCCGACACCGGCGCCGAGCAGAATACGCTGCTGCGCGAAGGCGAGACGGTATGGCGCCGCGAACAGGCCGGGCGCGCAGCGCTCCTCCTGGATGGCGCGAGCTACTATGGCGCTCTCCGCGAAGCCCTTCTCGCGGCGCGGCGCACGGTCTTCATTATCGGCTGGGACATCGACAGCCGGACCAGGCTCGTCGGCGAGTCCGGCGCCGCAACCGACGGCGCGCCCGAGACGCTGGGCGAGTTTCTGGCCTACCTGGTCTCCCGGCGCGAGGCACTCGACATATACCTCCTGCCCTGGGACTACTCCATTCTGTTCCTGCCCGAACGCGAGCTCATGCCGATGGTGGCGCTGGGCTGGAACACGCCCGACCGCGTCCATGTCTGCCTCGACAGCACGGCGCCCGTCGTCTCCAGCCACCACCAGAAGCTCGTCACGATCGACGACAGCCTGGCATTCTGCGGCGGGCTCGACCTGACGATACGGCGCTGGGACACCGCCGACCACGCGTGCGACTGTCCCGCCCGGGTCGATCCGAACGGCGACGCCTACGGCCCCTACCACGATCTCGAAATGATCGTCGACGGAGACGCGGCGCGGGCGCTGGCCGACGTCGCGCGTGCGCGGTGGAGCGCAGCCACCGATGAAAAGGCCGCGCCCGCCGCCGGCTTGGGCGAGGCGCGGGACATCCCCTGGCCCGATTCCGTCCGCCCCGACTTCCACAACGTCACCATCGGCATCGCGCGGACGCAGCCGGAATCCGTCGATGGACCCGGCGTCCACGAAGTCGAGCGCCTCTACCTCGAGGCGATCGCGGAGGCCGGCCGGACGATCTATATCGAAAACCAGTTCCTGCAATGCGATGCGATCGCCGCCGCGCTCGCCGACCGGGCGGCAAGCCAGCCCGGCCTGGAGATCGTCATCCTAAGCAATCAGGAATCCGGCGGCTGGCTGGAAGAGCGGACGATGGGCATCGGCCGCCGGCGGTTCATATCGATCCTGCAGGAGTCGCCCGGCGCGGAACGGATACGGGTGCTGCGCTCGGTCGTCGCCGATGGCGACGGCCTCAAGGAGGTGCACATCCATTCCAAGCTGCAAATCGTCGACGACCGGCTGCTTCGGATCGGCTCCTCCAATCTCAACCGGCGGTCCATGGGGCTCGACACCGAATGCGATATCGCCATCGAGGCGGAAACCGAAGAGGACCGCGGACGCATCGTGGAAATTCGCGACGCATTGATCGCGCATCATCTCGGCGTCCCGGCGGAAGATCTGACAGGGGCAATCGCCCGGCACGGCTCCGTCATCGCCGCGATCGACGCAACGAGCGGGGGACGCAGAACCGTGGCGCCGATCGATCCCACCTATCCGGCGCCGATACTGGGCGAGGACTTCGAAGTCAGCATCGCCGATGCCGCCGACCCGCGGACGCCGCCGACGCACGCCGCTTTGTCTGCCGCGCTGGAGCTGCAGCGCCCGCAGCAATCGAAAGGCCTGCCGATCCGGCTGATCGTCTTCGCGCTCACCGCGGTTGCGATGGCGATGCTGTGGTATTTCACGCCGATCTCGGAGATCGCGAATGTCGAGACGCTGGAACCCTATTTCGAGCAGATCGCCAGCAGCGGCTGGGCGCCGGTCGCCATTCCCCTCGTCTTCGCCGCAGCCAGCATCGTCTTCTTCCCGGTCACGATCCTGATCGCGCTCACGGGCATGACGCTCGGCCCGATCATGGGATTCCTCTGCGCCACCGCCGGCTGCCTGGGGAGCGCCGCCCTCGCCTTCGCCGCCGGCGTCCTGATGGGCGAAAAGGGATTGCGGCGCATCATGGGCCGGCGCCTGAACCGCATGAGCCAGAGCGCCGCCGAAAAAGGCGTGCTGTCGATCGTCGGCCTGAGGCTCCTGCCGGTCGCCCCTTTCACGGCAGTCAATCTGATCGCCGGCGCTTCGCATGTGCGGTTCGGCGACTTCATGATCGGCACCGTGCTCGGCATGATGCCCGGCATCGTCCTGATGACGGCGCTCGGAGACCGCCTGCGCGAGGTCTGGCACAACCCCAGCGTCGAGAACGTCATCCTGCTCGGCGCGCTCGCCGTCGCCTGGCTCGCCGCCGCTGTCGCGTTGCAATACCTAGTATCGAAATACCGCAAATCCGACTAGATCAATTTATCTGCGTCCGATAGGACACAGGTTGCTCTAGACGGCGGCGGCCGCGCGCCGCAGCGCAACGGGCGCGCGCGCCGCGCCGGCGATATGCAGGCGCGCGACGACCGGCAGGTGGTCCGAGGCGATCCTGGACAGCGGCGCCACATGCGCGCGCACGATCGGATGCTCGCCGATCTCGCGAAACAGGATGCGGTCGAGCGCGAATACCGGCCGCCAGGAGGGGAAGCTGCGCGGCGACGGAGCCTTCTCGAACAGCGTCGCGATCGCCCGGATCGAGCGGCTGCGCCACTGCCATTCGTTGAGATCGCCGAGCAGGATCGCGGGCGTTGGCCCGCAACCGTTCAGATAGTCCGCAATCCGCCTAGTCTGGCGCCGCCGCTCCCGCACGCGCAGGCCCAGATGCGTCGCGACGACCAGATACGGCGCGCCGAAAAGGTCGATATGGGCGGCGATCGCGCCCCTGGGCTCGAAGCGCCCCACGCTGAGGTCGATCCTGTCGACCCTCGATACGGGGTGACGGCTCAGCAGCACATTGCCGAAGCGGCCGCGATGGTCCTCGATGTTCGCGTCGATCAGCAGCTCATAACCGCGCCGCTCGGCATATCTCTCGAGCCAGGCCTCGTGCGCGGGCAGGCCCCATTCGACCTCCTGCAAGGCGATCAGGTCGGCGTCGATCTGGTCGATCACGGCCGCGATCCGCGTCGGATTGCGCTGGCCGTCCAGCCCGACGGCGCGATGAATATTGTAGGAGGCTATAACAACGGTCGGTGGAGCGTGAAGCATCCCGCCTTACATAATGCCTTGCCGGCAAAGAAAAACCCATCGGGCGAAAACTTTCCGCGCTCTATCCAGCACCTCGAGGAATCGGGCATTGTTCGCCCCCCTGGATATTCGAGGGCATTCGCGGTAACAAAATCCGCGACAACCGCCAAACGGCCGGGACCAACGATGAAACACATTTCCATTTGCGCCGCCCTCGCGGCATTCGCCTTTCTTCCCGGCCCGGGACTTGCGCAGGACCGGATCGTCGAGACCCAGTCCGGGCGCATCGCCGTGGCGGCGGTGGCGGGCGGCCTGGAGCATCCCTGGGGCATGGCGTTCCTGCCGGATGGGCGCCTGCTGGTGACGGAGCGCGCGGGGCGGCTCCGGATCGTCACGCGCGACGGAAAGCTCTCCGCCCCCGTCGCAGGCGTACCGCCGGTCTTCGCCGAAGGCCAGGGCGGCCTTCTCGATGTGGCGGCGGACCCCGATTTCTCGAACAGCGGCCTCGTCTACCTGTCCTATGCGGAGGCAGGCGGGGCCGGCGCTTCCACCGCGGTGGCCCGGGGCAAGCTCGCCGACGGCGCGTTGCGGGACGTTCGCGTGATCTTCCGCCAGCAGCCGAAGGTTTCGGACGACAAGCATTTCGGCGGCCGGCTGGTCTTCGCGCGGGACGGCATGCTGTTCATCACGCTGGGCGAGCGCTTCAAGTTCGAGCCGGCGCAGGACCTTTCCAGCCACCTGGGAAAAATCATCCGCATCAGGCCGGACGGCGCCGTTCCGCCGGACAATCCTTTCCTCGGCCGGCAGGATGCGAAACCGGAGATATGGTCCTACGGCCACCGCAACGTCCAGGGCGCGGCCATTCATCCGGCGACGGGCAAGCTGTGGATCAGCGAGTTCGGCCCGCGCGGCGGCGACGAGATCAACATTCCCGAAGCCGGCCGCAACTACGGCTGGCCGCTCGTAAGCTGGGGCCGTCATTACAATCTGATCGGCATTCCCAAGCCGCAGACGCGGCCGGACCTCGCGCAGTCCATCTATCATTGGAACCCCGTGGTCTCGCCGTCGGGCATCGTCTTCTACACGGGCGAGCTCTTTCCCCGATGGCGCGGCAATCTGCTGATCGCGGGCCTTTCGTCCGAAGCGCTGGTGCGCCTCACCCTGGACGGAGAACGGGTGACCGGCGAGGAACGCATTGCTATGGACACGCGGATCCGCGACGTCGAGCAGGGACCGGACGGCAGCGTCTACCTGCTGACGGACGAGTCCGGCGGCGCCGTCCTCCGCCTCGCTCCCGCCCGGTAGCGCCGCGGCCTTACACGTCGACCAGGACCTTGAATCCGCCGTAGACCATGCGCTTCATTTCGAAGGGCACCGACTTCCCGTCCATCGTGGCGGCGAGCCGCGGGTCCTTCATCACCTTGGCGTTGACGCGGTCGCGGTGCGCCCGCGACTTGAACACCACCCACGCAAAAACCACCGTCTCGCCGCGCTTCAGCTTCAAGTTGCGCGGGAACGACGTCACCATCTTGACGCTGAGGTCGTCGCCGACGCACTCCCGGTATTCCAAGGCGCCGTGCTCGCGCCAGATCTTGCCCGCTTTGCGCGCCAAGCTACGGTATTGCGGAATATTCTTCTTCGGCACCGGCAAGACATATCCGTCGACATATGGCATCAGGATTCTCCTATGGTTCGGTCTTCATTTGCATCGGCTCCTTGCGCGCAGGCAGCGGCGCGCTCGAGCAGCAAGTCACGCTCGCGGGCATTCCGGGTAAGCGATGCGGCGCGCTCGAACTCCGCCCTGGCTTCGCCGAGACGGCCGAGCTTTCTCAGCAGATCGCCGCGCACGCTCGGCAGCAGGTGATAGCTCTCGAGCGATGGCTCGCCGGTCAGCGCATCGACGATCGCGAGACCCAATGCCGGACCGAACGCCATCGCCAAGGCGACCGCGCGATTGAGCTCCACGACGGGCGACGGCGCGATCAGCGCGAGCGCCTCGTATAGCGCGGCGATCCGCGGCCACTCCGTCCGCTCGGCGGTGGGCGCGCACGCGTGGCAGGCGGCGATCATCGCCTGCAACAGGTATGGGCCGGGCATTCCGCCGAGCGCTTCGGCCCGCTCGATCGCGGCGAGCCCGCGGCGGATCAACAATCGGTCCCAGCGCGCCCGGTTCTGATCGAGCAAGAGGACCGGCTCGCCCGCCGGGCCCGTCCGCGCCCCGAAGCGCGATGCCTGAATCTCCATGAGCGCGACGACGCCATGCACTTCCGGCTCCCGCGGCGCAAGCTCCGCCAGGATGCGCCCGAGACGGAGCGCCTCCTCGCAGAGCTGAGGCCGCATCCAGTCGCTGCCGGCGGTGGCGGAATATCCCTCGTTGAAGACGAGGTAGATGACCTCGAGCACCGACGAAAGCCGGACGGCGAGCTCGGCGCCCTGCGGAATTTCGAAGGGGACGCCCGCGTCGGAGAGGCTGCGCTTCGCGCGGACGATGCGCTGCGCCACCGTCGGCTCGGGAACAAGGAACGCCCGCGCGATCTCCTCGGTCGTCAGCCCGCCGAGCAGGCGAAGCGTCAGCGCGACGCGCGCCTCAGTGGCGAGCACCGGATGGCAGGCTGTGAACATCAGGCGCAGGAGATCGTCGCCGATGTCGTCGTCGATCGCGGCATCGAGATCCGGCGCGCCCGTCTCCTGCAGGATCTCGATCTCGCGCCCGAGCTCGGCGTGTTTCCGCTGGGCCAGCTTGTTGCGGCGGAACAGGTCGATCGCGCGATGCTTGGCGGTCGCCATGAGCCAGGCGCCCGGATTGTCGGGCACGCCCGTGTCGGGCCATTGCCTGAGCGCGATGACGAGCGCGTCCTGCGCCAGCTCCTCAGCCAGCCCGACGTCGCGCACGATGCGCGCGAGGCCGGCAATCAGCCGGGCCGACTCTATCCTCCAGACCGCGTCGATGGCGCGGTGGGTATCGGTCGCCGTCATGGCGACCGATCAGACCATCCCCGATCCTCTCGTGCAAGGCCGGGCGGCCTGAACGCAGCTCAGTGCGGATTCGCTACGCTGTACTGCGCAAGCTTCGCATCATCGAGGTCGATTCCGAGTCCGGGGCCGGAAGGCAGAGCGATACTTCCACGGCTGATATCGAGGCGGGGCGTGGCCACGGTGTCGACCACCTTGAGCGGCCCCACGCACTCCAACCCAGGCAGGATATTGCGCGACGTAGCGCCGAGCATGATCTCCGCCATCGTGCTGAGATCCAGCCCGAACCCGTGTCCCATGACGACCTGGAGACCGGCCGCCTCCGCGGTCGCCAGCATGCGCGCGGACGGCAACAGGCCGCCGGCCTGCTTGATGCCGAACTTCACGAAGTCGGCGCAGTCGGCCTTGATGACCCGGATCAGGCTCTCGTGATCGCTGATGGCCTCGTCGGCCATGATGGGAATCCCGCCCTTCCGGCGGACCTCGGCCAGGCCTTCGAGGTCGTCTTTCGGCGTCGGCTGTTCGAACAGTTGCATGTCGCAGGATTTGACGGCGTGGCACAGCTCCAGCGCCTGATGGACATTGCATTGCTGGTTGGCGTCCATGCGCAGCTGCACGTCCTTGCCGACGGCATCCCGCACCGCCGCCACGCGAGCGCCATCCTTGGCGGCCTGGTTGCCGACCTTTATTTTCAGCGATTTGAAACCAGCCTTCGTCCAACGCTTCGCTTCGGCGGCCGCTTCGTCCGGCGGCAACTCACCGACCCAGCCGTTGAACTGCACCCGGTCGAGGACGGCGCCGCCGACGTAATCGTGGAGGGCGATGCCTTGCCGCCGGCAGATGAGCTCGATGCAAGCGAGCTCCACGCCGGCAGCGGCGCCGGGTTGCCCTGGCGTCAGCTTGGAGGCGCATTCGAAAATTCGATTGATGTTGACGGGATCTTCCCCGATCAAGGCCGGGCCGACACGGTCCCGAATGGCGGCGGCCAGCTCCGGCGCCGTATTCGGCGACTTGGCCCGGCTCGATGGGTCGTTGCTGCTGATGCCGACCGCGCCGTCCGTGGCGGTAACCCGCACCACGACGCACTTGGTGACGTTCTTGGATACGCCGCCGCTCGTAAACGTGCCCACCAGAGGCATGCCTACGTTGAATACCTCGACCTTACCGATTGTTGCCTTCATTTCAGTCCCTCATCCACGCGGCCTAACGTCAGCTCGTAGTATCATGATTTTCTGGTAGAGGCGAATACGCCGGTCCGGGCGCGAGTCCGCTCCAAACCCCCGAGGGCAATCGCATTTGCGTATCTTGCACGAATGCCGTGCGTCCTTCGTCCCTCGACAAGCTCGGGATGAGGAGGCTCAGGATGAGGGAGAATCTTCGTGGCATTGAGAAGATTCCTCATGCTGAGCTTGTCGAAGCACGCACCTCGCTTGTCCCAATCGCCGCGAGCACCCTCAAATGCGATTCCCCTGCCCAACCCCCGCGCGCAGCTCACTTCGCTCGTGGCCGCAAATGCTGCTACTCGATCGGCCTCAGGTCACCGAGCATCGTCGGAATCAGTTCCGTTACGGTTGGATGAATGTGCATGGCGCGTTGAATGACGGTGTAGGGCGCATCGGCATACATCACGTCGAGCACCGAATGGATGATTTCGTCACCGCCGATCCCCAGGATCGTCGCGCCGAGGATCCTCTTGGTCTCGGCGTCGATCAGGATCTTCATGAAGCCCTGGGTCTCGCTGCGCTCCCGGGCGCGCCCAACGCTCGTCATCATCATCTTGCCGATCAACGCTTTCCGCCCCGGCTCCCGCACTTGGCTTTCCGTCATGCCAGCCCGCCCCAAGGGCGGATCGATGAACAAACTGTAAGTGGGGATGCGGTCGGAAACGCGCCGCGGGTCGTTGTCGAACATATTGGCGGCGAGAATTTCGTAATCATTGTAGGACGTGTGCGTGAAGGCGCCGCGGCCGTTGACATCGCCGATCGCCCAGATCCCCGGAACGTTCGTGCGAAGCTGGTCGTCGACCACGACGTATCCGCGCGGGTCGGTTTCGACGCCGGCTTTGTCGAGGCCGAGGTCGTCGGTGTTGGGTTTCCGGCCCACGGCGAGGAGCACATCGGATCCGACAATTTCTTCCGGGCCCGGTCCGCAGCTCGCGGTGACCGCCACCTGGTCGCCGTGTTTCGCCAGTGCTATGCATTCAGCCTCGAGGCGTATCTCGATGCCTTCGTTCTCCAATATCTCCTTCACCGCGGCGGAGACGTCCTCATCCTCACGCCCAATCAGCCGTGGACCCATTTCCACGACGGTGACGCGGCTGCCGAAGCGCCGATACATTTGCGCAAATTCGAGCCCGATATAGCTGCCGCCGATGATCACCAGATGCTCAGGCAGGAAATCGACCTCCATGATGCTGGAGTTGGTCAGGTAATCGACCTCGTCGACGCCCGGCATGTCGGGGACGATGGCGCGTCCGCCGACGTTGAGGACGATCTGCTCGGCTTCCAGCAAATCGCCGTTGACCCGGACCGAATTGGCGCTCTCGAGGCGACCGTGGCCTTCGTACACGGTCAGGTTCTTCATCGTCTTGAGCCAGTTCGTGACCCCTTGACTGGATTGCTGCACGATCCGGTCCTTGCGGGCCTTGACCTGTTTCATATCGACCTCGATCAAGCCGTCTATCATGACTCCGAAGTCCATGCCCCGCCGCGCCATATGGGCCGCTCGCGCGCTCGCGATCAGTGTTTTGGTTGGGATGCAGCCCACATTCACGCATGTGCCGCCGAAGAGCTTCCGTTCGATGATGGCGGTCTTCATGCCTTTCTGTGTCATTCGCGCAGCAAGCGATGGTCCGGCCTGGCCGGTCCCGATAACGATCGCATCGAATTTTTCGACCATATTCGCCCTCGCTCCGCCGAGGCTCTTATTTCATCGCTAAATGAGCCTAGTAGCCACGAATGTCCGCAATCGGCGCGTCAACCGCGCCGCGCCGCCTCGATCGCGGCGACGTCGATTTTCTGCATGGTCATCATGGCATCAAACGCGCGCTTTGCTTCATCGCCGCCAACCGCCAGTGCGTCAGTCAGTACGCGTGGGGTGATTTGCCAGGAAATCCCCCACCTGTCTTTGCACCAGCCGCACTCGCTCTCCTGACCGCCGTTGCCGACGATGGCATTCCAGTAGCGGTCGGTCTCCTCCTGATCGTCGGTGGCGATCTGGAACGAGAAGGCTTCGTTATGCTTGAACGCGGGACCCCCGTTGAGGCCGAGACAAGGAATGCCTGCAACTGTGAATTCGACCGTCAGCACGTCGCCCTTCTTGCCGGATGGGTAGTCGCTGGGTGCACGGTGGACGGCGCCCACCGCGCTGTCGGGAAAGATCTCGGCGTAGAAGCGGGCGGCAGCTTCGGCGTCCTTATCGTACCAGAGACAAATCGTGTTCTTTGCCATTGCGTGTTCCTTTCGCTTTGAACCCAAGATTATGGCCGCAGCTTATTTCTCGGCCAGCGCCTTCAGATCCGCGAGGCCGGCCTCGAACTCCTTGCCGATCATGGTGTCCATGTTGCAGAAAATGGTCATCACCTTGGAGATATACGGCATCGGCCCGAAGATGGCCCAGGTGACGTCCGTGGTCTCTCCCTTCGGCGACAGGGTGAATTCCGCCATGTTGTGCGCCTCGAACGGCTCGAGGAAGTCGAGCTTCATCGCGACCTTGGACGGCGTCGTCTCGGTAATCTCGATACGTCCCTTACCGATGTCGCTGTTGCCGTCCCACTCGTAGACGGAGCCCTTGCCGCTTTCTGCGCCGCTGTAGGCTCGCTTCATCGCCGGGTCCTTCTTTTCCCAGGGAGACCAAGCGGTGTGCTGCTTGAAACTGTTGAGGAGCGGATGGATCTTCTCCGGCGGCGCCTTGATGCTCGCCGTGCGCTCGACACGGAAGGTGTCCGGCTTGGTCGCGGCATAGATGAGAACCGCGGCGATCAGAACGACGACGGCAATGCCGATTTTCTTGAACATTGTTCCCTCTGCACTGGTGATCAAATCAGGTTCTGGATATCGCTGGCGCGCGTCAATCCTTCGTAGCAGGATCGAGGCGCACCCGCGACGGCGGCGTCACGATTACTTGCGTTTTTCGGCCGCCGACTGCATCTCGGAAAAGCCGGCCGCGGCCTTCTGCACGTCCTCCGGGAAATCTTCCATTTCCTGGACCTGGCGAATTTCGACGATCTCGTTTTCCGATCCCGGGCATCGCTTGGCCCAGTCGATCGCTTCGGCCCGCGACTTCACCTGGATCATCCAGTAGCCGCCGAGCACTTCCTTGGCTTCGGCGAACGGCCCGTCCATGACCTTGGGCTTGCCGCCGGCGAAGGAGACGCGCGCGCCCATCGACGGCGGGTGCAGCCCGTCCAGCGCAAGCAGCACGCCCGCCTTCTGCAGGGCCTCGTTGTACTTCATCATGGCTTCGACGGCCTTGGCGTCCGGCACCGTACCCGGCTTCGCCGATTCGTAGCCCTTGGGAATCATCAGCATCATGAATCGCATTGCCGTGCTTCCTTACTGAGAGGGGTTCTGCGACGGGTCCACAACGTGGACCATCCAGGACACGCCGAAGCGGTCGGCGACCATGCCGAAGCTCGGCGAGAAGAAAGTCTTGGTCAGCGGCACCTGCACCTGGCCGCCATCTCCAAGCGCGGCGAACAGCTTTTTGGCCTCGGTCTCGTCCGCTGCCGATATCGAGAGCGAGAAGCCTTGGAAACTGGGCTTGCCCTGGCAATTGCCATCGGACGCCATCACCGGCGTACCGCCGATGCGGAAGCTGGAGTGCATGATCTTGTTGCCGTCGGACGGCAGCGGGCCCGCGCAGCCCTCGCCGCCTTGCGGCGGTTCCGGGCTGTCCTTGAAGCGCATCATCATGTCCACCTCGGCGCCGAGCGCCTTCTGATAGAACTGGAGCGCCTCTTCGCAACGGCCGTCGAAGAACAGATAGTTTTGTACGAGCATGTCGTCTCCTTTGCAGGCGCTGGGCCTGAGTGTCTTGGGGTTCAGTTCTTCGCGGTCTCCGCGCGCAGGCGCTCTTCCTGCTCGCGAAGCTCGGGCGTGAACGCTTCGCCGAAATCCTCCGCCTCGAAGATCTGCCGGATTTCGATCTCGGCAGGCTCACTCTCGGGAACGTCGAAGGGGACGCGTTTGATCCATTCGATCGCCTCTTCCCGCGACTTCACCTGGATGATCCAGAAGCCGGCGATCAGCTCCTTCGTCTCGGCGAAAGGACCGTCGACGACGGTGCGCTTCTTGCCGGCGAACCGGACGCGGACCCCTTTCGAGCTGGGGTGCAGCCCTTCGCCGGCGAGCATTATCCCTGCCTTGACCAGCTCCTCGTTGTATTTGCCCATGGCGGCGAGCAGCTCCGTGCTGGGCATGACCCCCGCCTCTGAATTCTTGTCGGCTTTTACGATCACCATGAAACGCATCGTCGTATCTCCTTTCGGTTCCGGGCCGGGCTCCCGGGCGATTGCGGCGGGTAATCCCTGGCCTCTACCTACACGTCGAACGGGGGGCGCCGAAATCGACAAGGGAAAGAAATTTTTTTGACAATGCCGAAATGCGCCCGAAAATCCCGGCCGGTGGAACCGTCGTCAAGGCTGGAGATCGAACAGGGCCTTGCCACTCGCGATATCGAAGGGCGCGGAGAAATGCTCGTGCACGATCTTCCACTTTCCCTTGATTCTGCGGTATCCCGCGCTCACGCGCATCCAGGATGACTTTTCCACGCCGTTTTCGTCGACGCCGCCGCAGCGGTTGAGCCAATGGGCGAAAGCCACGTCGTTCTCCGCCTCGATGTTCAGCTCGCGCATCTCGAATACCATCGGGCCGGTGCACATGGAGAGGCACGCCTCCCAATGCTGGCCATAGGCGTCGGCTCCCTTGAATTGCAGCGCCACGATGGCGTCGTACGCGACGACGTCCGGGGCGTAGTGGGACATGATTTTCTTGGTATCCCGGCTACGGACCGCCTGCAGCCAGGACTCCTGCAATTCACGGATCTCGGCTTCAGGCGTCCCGACGGCGGTTTCTTTGGCGGTTACGGTGCTCATCGTCTTTCTCCTTCGTTATGAATTGCCGTGAGTCGTCATTCGTCGGCGAAGCGCACGACCGAGATCGGCGGCAGCCGCATCTCCGGCGCCGCCCAGGAATCACCCTGGTCCTCGGAAATCCACAGGCCGCCGCTGGTCGAGCCGAAGGCGAGCCGCTCGCCGGTTTCGTCGACCGAAAGCCCATGGCGGTAGACCAGATCGTAGGCGTGGTTCTGCGGCAGCCCTTCGCTCAGCACGTCGAAGCTCTCGCCGCCGTCGCGCGTGCGCGAGACCACGAGCTTTCCGTCGACCGGAATGCGCTGTTCGTCCTTCACCGCGGGGACGAACCACGCGGTCTTCGGGTCGCGCGGATGGGCCGCCACCGCGAAGCCGAACTTCGACGGGCTGATCGCCGTGATCTCGCGCCAATTGGCGCCCGCGTCTTCCGAGCGGTATGCGGCGCTGTGGTGTTGGCACCACACGACCTCGGGCCGCGCCGCGCAGTGCGCCAGGCGGTGGATGTCCTGCGCCATCGGGGCCTCGCGTTGCTCCGGCGGCATGTACTCGTTGTACATGCCCTGATTGATGACGCGCCACGAAGCGCCGGCGTCACCGGTCGCCCACACGCCCGCACACGACACGCCGATGCGGACGTCGTCGGGATCGCGCGGGTCGACGAGCACGGAGTTGATGCCTGGCTGCTCGCCGCCGGCAACGCCGAACCATTGCCGCCGCTCGGGCATGCGCCACAGCGTCTCGTTCAGCGCCCAGGAGTCGCCGCCGTCGTCGGAGCGGAAGAGCCCGCCCGGCATGGTGCCGGCCCACAGCCGGCCGGCGACGCCGCCCGTCTCGAGCGCCCAGACCTTGCCGAGCGACCAGGGATGCGGATCGTCGGCGGCATCCTCCGGCTTCGGCGGAAAGGCGGGCACGGCGACCTCGCGCCACGCGCCGGCGCCTTCGCGCCGCCACATCTTGGCGCCGAAATGCCCGAGGTCGAGGGCGGCCAGGACGGTGTCGCCGTCCGCCAGCACGGCGGTGACCGGCTCGCCCAGGAACTTGGTGTCGGCGATCTCCCATCCGCCCTTGCGCCGCTCGAGCTCGAACAGGCCCTTGCGCGTTCCGACATGAAGCCGTTGCGTCATTCTCTCTTCTCCTCCGTTAGCCGCCGGACAATGCCTGCAGGACATAGATCTCGTCCCGCGGCCCGACCGGATCGGTGAGCCGGACGCGATCGGTCGCGGACCGGCCGTTGATGTAGACGGCGACGTGCTGGCGCAGCGCGCCCTGGTCGTCGAGCACGTAGCCGCGCAGCGCCGGCCGCGATGCGAAGGCGGCCGCCAGCGATTCGCCAAGCGTCGTCCCCGGCACCTCGACGGACGGCGCGGCCAGGAAGCGCTCCAACTGGGGCGTAAATGCGATCGTGGGCATGGCTCCCTCCCTGGTTTTTCGCTTGACAATTACGTTGATATCAACATATATAAAGCATGTCAACCAGCGATGCGCTGCCGTTCGAAAAAACCCTCCACGTCCGCGACTGTTGCATGTGCCTCCACGTGCAGCGGGCCGCGCGCGCGGTGGCGCGGCGCTTCGACGACGCGCTGCGCCCGCTCGGCCTTACCAGCGGCCAGTTCTCGCTGCTGATGTCGCTCAACCGGCCTCAGCCGCCAACCATCGGCAGCGTCTCGGCCCTGCTGGCGATGGACCGCACGACGCTGACGGCCAACCTCAAGCCGCTCGAGCGGCGGGGGCTGGTGATCGTGGCGGTCGACGAAAAAGACAGGCGCAGCCGTCTCATGTCATTGACTCCGGCCGGCCGGATGCTGCTTGTCGCAGCCTTCCCGGTCTGGAACCGGACGCAGGCGGAAATCGAGCGCCTTCTTCCCGGCTCCAGCGCCGATCGCCTGCGGGACGACCTTCGCGCGCTTTCCTGACCGGTCACTTCATGCGCGCGAGCGCGGTCTCCGTCGAGGTCTTCAGCTCGTTGAGCATGCAATCGACGCTCGACCGCATGTTCTCCCAGCCGTCGTCGTCCGCATCGCAGAATTCCTGCAGATGCTCGCGCGCACGGTCGCAACGGTGCTCCAGCTCGGCCAGCGCCTTCTGCGCCGACATGCCGGGCGCCACCGAAGGGTCCGCCGCTTTGGTGCGATACTGATCCATGGTGGCGTAGATGTCCTTCATCCGCGCGCGCGCCATTTCCTCGTAAGCTGCTCTCGTCGACATTGCTTCACCGCTTCCCTTGTCTAAGCCCTGTCGTTCTAAGCCCTGTGGTGTTTTTCCGCGCCTTTCGACACGCCGGTGAGCGCCTCGGCGGCGGGCCGGATCTCCGAGCTCTCGACCGCGAAATCGCCGATCGAGACGATTCCGACCAGCCGTTTTTCGTGGTTGATTACCGGCAGCCGGCGGATCTGGTGCTTGCTCATGAGCTGCGCCGCCTCCTTCGTCGAGGCATCGTCGTAGATCCAGCGAACGCCCTCGGACATCACGTCGCGAACCTTGGTCGTGCGCGGATCCTTACCGGCCGCCACCGCGCGCACGGCAATATCGCGATCCGTGATGACGCCGACGAGGCGATCGTTGTCGCCCACCGGCAAAGAGCCTATATCGCCGGACTGCATCATCGCCGCGGCATCGCAGATGGACATATCCGGATTGGCGAGTTGGACATTGGAAGACATTACCTGGGTAAGATGCATCGCCGTCTCCTTTCGCTCCTTCGCCTATATCCCGTCAACGCGCCGGGCCGCGCATGGTTCAAAAGGGATTGCGGGGAGGCGCTGTCGGCCGCCGTGGATTGCCGCAACAAGTGCGGCAATGACGATATTTATTTGATTATAATAACTATTCGTCACTCGCGGACTTGTTCCGCGAGTCCATGCGAGCCGGCCATCACGAGCCCTTGCCGATGAGCTCCCGGACTTCGTTCGGGTCCGGCATTCCCTTCGCCGTCACCTCGGGGCTGTCGCCCGCGGTGAATATCTCGATGTCGCCGGTGCCGAATATCCGCTGGAACAGGGTCTGGTGGACGCGCACCGAACGGATGCTGCTCAGCCGCAGCTCGCTGCGCGACTTCGACAGGATGCCGCGCTCGTAAAGCACGTCCTGCGAGGTGACGGTGAGCGATTGCGCCTTGGTCGAGATGTACCAGACGATGAGGATCAGGATTCCGATCCCGAACACCGGTATCAGCAGGATGCTGAGGATGAACCATACCGGATTGTTGCGGAACATCGGCGGGTTCGACTGATAGAGAACATCGGCCATCGGGGCCTTCTCCTGCCGCGGCAACGCGCCGCGACCGGCGGCGCGGTGCTCCCTTAGCACAATTCGAAGGCGCACGCATGCGCGTTTCAAACGACGCTTTGCCAAAACCGGCCGAGATATTCGCAAGACGACGCGTCCCTCGATCTTGCAAAATAGGCCGCCCCGGTGTCGACTCCCCCAAACAGCCTCGAGGCAGAATGCGGCTGCTCCTCTTTCTAGCTATCGCGTTGACGGGATTCTCGCTGGCTTCCCTTCTCGCGCTCTATTCCTACGGCCGGTTCGCGGCGCGCGCGCGGGGCGAGCCGTCGGGCGCGCTGCCCGTTTCGGACGCTGCGACCGCGCTCGACCGGCTCGTCGCGCCGCTGATCGCGGAGCGGCCGGGCGAAAGCGGCCTCTTGCTTCTGTCCGGCAACCTCGAAGCCTATGCGGTTCGCGCGCTGTCCGCGCGGCGCGCGGAGCGCAGCCTCGACCTGCAATACTACATGTGGAAACACGACCTGACCGGCCGGCTACTCGCACGCGAGGTCCTCGACGCCGCCGATCGCGGCGTGCGCGTCCGGGTGCTGCTCGACGACATCAATGCGCGGGGGCACGACCGGGTCACCAGGGCGCTCGACGCGCATCCGAACATCGTCATCCGCCTGTTCAACCCGAGCCGGAGCCGCGAGGGCGCGCTGGGCCGCGCCGTCGAGCTGCTGCTGCGCGCCGTCAGCGCGACGCGGCGCATGCACAACAAATCGTGGATCGCCGACGGACGGCTCGCCGTCGTCGGCGGGCGCAACATCGGCGACGCCTATTTCGATGCCGACCCGGCCGCCAATTTCCATGACCTCGACGTGCTGGCGCTGGGCGCCGCGGTCCCGCAGGCCGAAGCGGTCTTCGACGACTTCTGGAACAGCAGCGCCGTCATCCCGATCGCCGCGCTCAGGAGAGCGCGCAAATCGGACCTGCCGAAGCTCAGGCAGCGGCTCGCCGGCGTGACGGCGGACGCGCACGCGCATCCCTACCTGACCCGGGTCGCCGACGAAGCGACGGTGCAGGACATTCTAACCGGCAATGGGGAAATCCATTGGACCGCGCAGGCGCGGATCGTCTCCGACCCCCCGGAGAAGGTATCGGGAGCGGGCGAGGAGAACTGGCTGATCAACTGTATCGCGCCCGCTCTCGCCGCCGCGGCCAGCGAGCTGGAGATCATCTCGCCCTACTTCATCCCCGGCGAGGCCGGCGCCGCCGTGCTGACGGACATGGCGAAACGGGGCGTCAGGGTCGCCGTGCTGACCAATACCCTCGCCGCGACGGACGTGGCCGCGGTCCACGGCGCCTATGCGAAGTACCGGGAGCGTCTCGTCGCGGGCGGCATCCGCCTGTTCGAGCTGAAGCCCTATGACGACCGCAGCCGCGTGTCCATGTTCGGATCGAGCGGCGCCAGCCTGCACACCAAGGCCTTCACGGTCGACGGCCGCCACGGCTTCATCGGCTCCATGAACTTCGATCCGCGCTCGGTCTCGCTCAATTCCGAAATGGGCGTCGCGTTCACGGACGCCGGGCTGGCCGCGGAAGTCCGCAGGATATTCGCCGACGAAACCTCCGCGCGGAAGAGCTATCGCGTCCTGATCGAGGACGGCGCGATCGCCTGGCGCGACGACGCGGCCGATCCGGCCATGACCCTGCGCGAAGAGCCGGAAGCGGGCTTCTGGCGGCGGTTGGCGGCATGGACGATCGGCCTGCTGCCGATAGAATCGCAGCTCTGACGGCGGGGCCGGAAGAGATATCGCTTCTTCCCGAGCCAGCCTCTTCGGCTTGCGCTGTATACCCTGATAGGGTATATGACGGCGATGCTGAGCGGCACCAAAAATTCGTGCTTGAAGCGCTTGACCCGGATCGAAGGTCAGGTCCGCGGCCTCGGCCGAATGGTCGAGGATGACCGCTACTGCATCGATGTCATTACGCAGATCTCCGCGGTTCGCGCAGCGCTTCGCGGCGTGGAGGAAGAGCTCCTCCGCGACCATGTCGGGCATTGCATCGAGCACGCGATCGCCTCGGGCGATCAAGACGAGCAGCGTCGCAAGATCGCCGAGCTCCTGCAAGTTCTCGGACGGACCAGCCGATGACCTGGCGCCCGCGCCAAACCCGACGGCCGCCGGCGGGAGTCCTGCGCAGGTTCGGGAATTGCCCGCATCGGCGTATCGTCGTCAGTTTTCTCGCGTTTTTCTTCGTATCGTACATGACCGTGGCCGATTCGGTTGGCGCGATCAAAGCCGTCGGCGCGGCCGTCACGTCGCATCACGACATTGCCGATGCGAGTACGCATCACCATGAGCCGTGCACGGCAGCCGAAGCCGATCCCGGGTGCGCCGAGAGCCACGGCCAGAGCGGCCACGGGCATGGCGACCTTTCGAGCACGTGCTGCGGGTTCGCCTGCCACATCACGCTGACGGCGGAGGCTCGAACATTGGTTTCGCCGCTCGGACGAAGCGAAACCGTCAACTGGATTGCCAATTCCATTCGGGCAATCGGGACCGATCCGTTCGAGCGTCCCCCCCGGAACGAAGCGCTCCCGCTCGGGTAACTCCGAGGCCGTTTGCGTTCCACTGCGGTTAATTCGTTCCCGCTTTACACGTCGGTCTCGGGTTCCTCTCCGGGCTCCGGTTTGCCGCCCATTGTGCGGCAGCGGCCGGCTTTTCCTGTCGAGAAACGATTTGCATGGCACGAGCGGCACGTCTTGCCGTGCCGATGCACCGAGGTTCAGATGAAGCCCACATATTTTGCGGCCGTCGCCGTCTTTCTGTCCGCGTGTTCGGGGCCGCCTATCCTCACCTCCGGCATGGACGCAAGCAACCCGGCGTCCCCCGTCCCTCCCGTCGAGTACGTGCCGGTCACGGCGGGTACGGTCGACCACCGCCCGGTCGAGCCGAAGCCGTGGGTCGAGCAAAACGACCGCGTGGCTCCAAAACCACCGAGCGCCGCACGATGAGGCTGTTTCTCACCGTCCCGCGACTGGTCCTAGCCGGAGCAGCGGCACTGGCCCTTGGCGGCTGCGCCAATTTCTCGGAGGACGGCGGAATGGCGCCCGTCGCAAGCCGGGTCTCGGCGGAAATCGGCAAGGACACGGTAAAGCTATCGAGCGATTCAGACGCTCAGGCGGTTCGAGAGCGCGTATCGGCGCTACTGAAGGAGCCGCTCACGCCCGATGCCGCCGTGCAGATCGCGCTGATCAGCAATCGCGGGCTACAAGCGGAATTCAACGCGCTCGGGATCTCCGAGGCCGCCTTCGTCGAAGCGAGCCTACCGCCCAACCCGACCTTTTCGTTCGAGCGGATAACCGGCGGCGGCGCCCTCGACGTCGAACGGCGCATAATCGTCAATCTGCTGTCTCTGTTGACGCTGCCGGTCCGCCGCGATATCGCGGAGAGCCGGTTCCGCGCGGCCCAATACAAGGCGATCGAAGCCACCTTCCGGCTCGCCGCCGAAACACGCCGCGCCTACTACAGGGCGGTCGCCGCGCAACAGTTGGTCGGCTATCTGGAAAAGGCGCGGCTTTCGGCGAACGCAGCGGCCGATCTGTCCCGGAAGCTCGGCGAGAGCGGCGCAAGCTCGAAGTTGAACCAGGCGCGCGCAGGCTCTTTCCAAGTCGAAGTCTCGAATCAGCTAGCCCGAGCGCGGATGGCCGCCGGCAGCGAGCGCGAGGCGCTCACGCGTGAGCTTGGTGTGTGGGCCGCCGACGCAGATTACAAGCTCCCCGGAAGCTTATCGGACCTTCCGGCGAATATGGAAACTGTGGCCCAGGTTGAGGCGGAGGCAATTCGGCGGCGCGTCGATCTCATTGCCGCACGGATCGAGCTTGACGCGACAGCACGGGCGCTGGGGCTGACCGATGCGACGCGGTTCGTCTCCCTTCTCGAGCTTTCCGGCATCTTCAATTACGAGCGATCGGGCGGCGAATCCAGCCATCCCCTGGGCTTCGAGCTCGCCATACAGATCCCGATCTTCGACCTGGGCGAAGTCGGCGTGCGGCGGGCGCGAGAGGTCTACATGCAGGCGCTGAACCGCCTCGTCGAGAAGGCGGTGGATATCCGGTCCGAGGCGCGGTCGGCCTACCGTACCTATCACGCCTCCTATGACATCGCCCGCCAGTACAAAACCAGCATCCTGCCGTTGCGCAAAATCATCAGCGAGGAGGCGGTGCTCCAATACAACGGCATGCTGATAGACGAATTCGAGCTTTTGACCACTGTCCGCGAAACCATTGCCAGCAGCATCGCCGCGATCGAAGCCCGGCGGGACTTTTTCATCGCGGAGGTCGATTTTCAAGCCGCGCTCATCGGCGGCGGCGGCGCCGCCGGAACCCGCAACCGAACCGCCGTCATAGCGGCGCCGGCTGGCGGCGGCGGACATTGAAGGAGGTAATTCCATGACAGTTTCTCGTCGAACTTTCCTTGGCGCCACCGGAGCGGCGGCGCTGATCGGCGCCGGCACCGTGAGCGGCCGCGCCCAAGCCGCATCGATCCCCGAAGCGCCCACCATGAAGGAGGCGGCGATGCAGCCGCCGCTTTTCCCCAATGGCGGGCCGGACTACCAACCCGTCGTCACGCTCAACGGCTGGACTTTGCCCTGGCGGATGAATGGCGGCTGGAAGGAATTCCATCTCGTCGCCGAACCCGTGGTTCGCGAGCTGGCGCCCGGAATGGTGGCTCACCTGTGGGGCTATAACGGCCAGAGCCCAGGCCCCACCATCGAGGCGGTCGAAGGCGACAAGCTCCGCATCTTCGTCACCAACAAGCTGCCCGAGCACACCACCATCCACTGGCACGGTCAGCTCGTGCCGAACGGCATGGACGGCGTCGGCGGGCTGACGCAGCCGCACATCGAGCCCGGAAAGACGTTCGTCTACGAGTTCCAGCTCAAGAAGAGCGGCACCTTCATGTACCACCCGCACGCCGACGAGATGGTGCAGATGGCCATGGGGATGATGGGTTTCTTCGTGGTTCACCCGAAGGATCCCTCATTCATGCGGGTCGACCGCGACTTCGTCTTCCTGCTCAGCGCCTACGACATCGATCCCGGCAGCTATGTGCCGCGGGTTGCCGAAATGACCGAATTCAACCTGTGGACCTTCAACACGCGCGTCTTTCCCGGCATCGATCCGTTCGTCGTGCGAAAGGGCGACCGGGCGCGGATACGCGTCGGCAATCTCACGATGACGAACCATCCGATCCACATGCACGGCTACGACTTCGCCGTCACCTGCACCGACGGCGGCTGGGTGCCGGAGAGCGCGCGCTGGCCGGAGGTATCGATCGATGTCCCTGTCGGCGCCATGCGCGCCTTCGAGTTCGATGCGATCTACGAGGGAGACTGGGCGCTCCACTGCCACAAGTCGCACCACACCATGAACGCCATGGGCCATGACATCAGCAACTTCATCGGCGTCGACAAGAAGGACGTCGCGAAAAAGATTCGGCAGCTCGTCCCCGACTACATGCCGATGGGCAGTGCCGGCATGGCCGACATGGGCGCGATGGAGATGCCGCTTCCCGACAACACCTTGCCGATGATGACCGGCTTCGGCCAGTACGGCCCGATGGAGATGGGCGGGATGTTCACCGTGGTAAAGGTGCGCGAGGGCCTCGCCGCCAACGACTACAAGGACCCGGGCTGGTTCAAGCACCCCTCGGGCACCGTCGCCTACGAATGGAACGGCGAACGCAAAGCAGCGATCCGAGCCCCCTCGCCCGCGGCCGAATCGGGCAAGACCGCCCAGCTTCGCGTCACCCGCCGGAAGTCTTCGACCGGCGGCCACTCGAACCACTGATAATACCGCAACCAAGGAGAATGTGATGCACTTCGGGATCTTTCTGTTGGCTTTGACCGCTGGCGCCACCATCCACGGAATGGCCCTGGCTGGCGCGGGGCAAGCGCCCGGCCATGGCCATGGCGACGAGACGACCTTTGGCGTTCCAGGCGACCCCAAGAAGCCGGCGCGGCTGATTTCGGTCGCGATGCGCGAGACGGACGACGGCAGGATGCTGTTCGAGCCCAACCGCATTGAGATAAAGCGCGGCGAGCAGGTGCGCTTTCGCATCCGCAACAAGGGCGAGCTGGATCACGAGTTCGTCCTCGCCACGCCGGAGCAAAACCTAAAGCACGCCTTGGAAATGCAGAAGAACCCCGACATGGAACATGACGATCCGAATGCAAAGCGCCTGTCCCCGAAACAGTCCGGGGAGATCGTTTGGAAATTTACCAAGGCCGGAAAATTCGATTTTTCGTGCCTGATTCCCGGACACCGGGAGTCCGGAATGACGGGGACGATCATCGTCAAATGATGGAGGCCGCCCCGCTTACCCTTTCCCACCTATGGAGACTCACGATGCGCAAATACATCATCCTCCTTGCTTCCGCCCTCGCCCTCTCCACCGGCGTGAGCGCGATCGCGCAATCCGCACCCACCAATGGGGAAGTCAAAAAAATCAACGAGGCCGCGGGAAAGATCACGCTGAAGCATGAGCCGATCAAGCACCTCGACATGGACAGCATGACGATGGTCTTCCGCGTCAAGGATCCCGCCATGCTGAAGAAGGTCAATGTCGGCGACAAGGTCACCTTCGTGGCCGATCGCGTGAACGGCGCTCTGACGGTCATGCGTATCGAGAGGAGCAAGTAATGCCCATCGAATGGATGGCGATCCGCGCTAAAGCCTCACATTCCGCAGCCGCGCCGCATTCGCGATGACGCTCACCGACGATAGCGACATCGCGGCCGCCGCGATCATCGGCGACAGTAGGATCCCGAAGACCGGGTAGAGCACGCCGGCGGCCACCGGCACGCCGAGCGCGTTGTAGACGAAGGCGAAGAACAGGTTCTGGCGGATGTTGCCCATGGCCGCGCGCGACAGGCGCCGCGCGCGGACGATGCCGGTCAGGTCGCCTTTCAGCAGGGTGACGCCCGCGCTCTCCATCGCCACGTCGGTCCCGGTCCCCATTGCGATGCCGACGTCGGCCGCGGCCAGCGCGGGCGCGTCGTTGACGCCGTCGCCGGCCATGGCGACGACCTCGCCCGCGGCCTTGTGCCTCTGCACGACGGCGCTCTTCGCCTCGGGCAGCACCTCGGCCTCGACCTCGTCGATCCCGAGGCGGCGGGCCACGGCCCGTGCGGTCGTCCAGTTGTCGCCCGTCAGCATGACGACGCGCACGCCCTCCGCCTTCAGCGCGGCGAGCGCATCGGGCGTCGACGGCTTCACGGGATCGGCGATGGCGAGCGCGCCGGCAATCTTGCCGCCGACGGCGGCGAAGATCGCGGTGGCGCCGTCCTGGCGCAGCGCCTCCGCCGCGGCCGCGAGCGGGGCCGTGTCGACGCCCTGCTCGGCGAGGAACTTAGCGTTGCCGAGCGCGATCCGCTTGCCCTCGACCGTGCCGAATGCGCCCTTGCCGACCGGCGAATCGAAATCGGCGACCGGGGCGGTCGCGATGCCCCGCGCGTCGGCGGCGGCAACGATAGCCAGGGCCAGCGGATGCTCGCTCGCCCGCTCGACGCTGGCGGCGAGGCGCAGCACCTCGGCCTCGGTGAAGCCCTCCGCCGGAACGATGGCCGTCACGGCGGGCTTGCCCTCCGTCAGCGTGCCGGTCTTGTCGACGATGAGCGTATCGACCTTCTCCATGTGCTCCAGCGCCTCGGCGTTCTTGATCAGGACGCCCGCCTTCGCGCCGCGCCCGACGCCGACCATGATCGACATCGGCGTCGCCAGCCCGAGCGCGCAGGGACAGGCGATGATCAGCACCGCCACCGCCGCGATGAGGCCGTAAGCGAAGCGTGGCTCCGGCCCCCAGGCCCCCCAGGCGGCAAAGGCCAGCGCGGCGACCGCGATGACTGCCGGCACGAACCAGCCCGAGACCTGGTCGGCCAGCCGCTGGATCGGCGCCCGGCTCCGCTGCGCCTCGGCGACGAGCTGCACGATCTGCGACAGCATGGTGTCGCGGCCGACTTTCTGCGCCTCGATGACGAGCGCGCCCGACTGGTTCATCGTCCCGCCGATCACCTTGGCGCCCGCCTCCTTCGTGACGGGCATCGACTCGCCCGTCACCATGGATTCGTCGACCGCGCTTCGGCCCTCGACCGTCACGCCGTCCACCGGCACCTTCTCGCCGGGCCGCACGCGGAGCCGGTCGCCCACCTGAACGCCGTCGAGCGGGATCTCCGCCTCCGAGCCGTCGTCCGCGATGCGCCGGGCGGTTTTCGGCGCGAGGTCCAGGAGCGCCCGGATCGCCCCGCTCGTCGTCTCGCGCGCCCGCAGCTCCAGGACCTGGCCGAGCAGGACGAGGACCGTGATCACCGCCGCCGCCTCGAAATAGACCGCGACCGACCCGTCGTGGGCACGAAAGGCGCCGGGGAATATGCCGGGCGCGAACGTTGCGGCCATGCTGTAGGCCCATGCCACCCCCGTCCCCATCGCGATGAGCGTGAACATGTTGAGGCTGCGATTGACGAGCGACTGCCAGCCCCGGACGAAAAACGGCCACCCGGCCCACAGCACCACGGGCGTGGCGAGCGCCATCTGGGTCCAGTTCGAGGCCTGCTGCCCGATCGCGTGCGTGAGCCCGAACAGATGGCCGCCCATCTCCATCACGAAGACCGGCAGCGCCAGCGCGAGGCCGATCCAGAACCGCCGCGTCATGTCGATCAGCTCGTGGCTGGGCCCGGCATCCGCCGTCGCCAGCACCGGCTCGAGCGCCATGCCGCAGATCGGGCACGATCCCGGCCCGGCCTGGCGGATTTCCGGGTGCATGGGACAGGTGTAGATCGCGCCCTCCGGCGCAGGCTCCGCATTCGCCTTGCCGGGCGCGAGATAGCGATCCGGTTCGGCGGCGAACTTGGCGCGGCATCCGGCCGAGCAGAAGTAATAGGGATGGCCGCGGTGATCCGCCCTGTGCTTCGCCGTATGCGGATCGACCGTCATGCCGCACACCGGGTCCTTCGCCATATGCGCGGAATCCGCGTGCCGGTGGGCATCGCCGTGCGCGCCCGGCAGGCTGCTCGTTTTTTCTCGTTCGCGCGTCATCCGGGCTGCCCTCTCATCATAACCTCACTGATGTGGGGCAATCGCATTTGCGTATCTTGCACGAATGCCGTGCGTCCTTCGACAGGCTCAGGATGAGGGGCAATCTTCGTGGCATTGTGAAATAACCTCATGCTGAGCCTGTCGAAGCACGCACGCCGCTTGTCCCATACGCCGCGAGCACCCTCAAATGCGATTGCCCTCCCCTGATGTGGGGCTTCCTCCTGGAGAACGTCAAGCCGCGCTTGCTAAAGCCCCAGTCCGCCATCGAGCAGGATCGTCTGACCGGTCATGTAATCCGACGCGCTGGAGGCGAGATAGAGCGCCAGCAATCCGGCTTCCCGCAGTTGCCCGATGCGCCCGAGCGGCACATCGGTTTTCGCCCGCTCGACAGACCGGCGCATGCGCGCCTCGCCGCCCGTGACGATGTCGGGAAACAGGCCCGGCGCGATGCAATTGACCTGCACGCCATGGCGCGCCCATTCGAGCGCCTGCGCCCGCGTGAAGCCGGCGAGCGCGGTCTTGGCGGTCGTGTAGAGAACCATCTCGCGGCCGCCCTGGTGCGCGGTCCGCGCGGCGACGTTGATCACCTTGCCGGACCCCCGCGCCAGCATGTGCGGGCCGACCGCGCGCGTGCACAGCAGCGCTTCCGTCAGGTTGATGTCCATGATGAAGCGGAGGTCGTCGTCCGAGATCGGGGCGCCGGCGCCCTCGGTGCCGGGAAGGCCGACCAGCGGCTTGCGGATCGAATCGCCGAGCGCGTTGACCAGCACGTCGATGCGCCCGAACGTGGCGAGAACCTGGCCGACGGCGCGCTGCACGCCGTCCGCCTTCGTCACGTCGGCGACAACGGGAACGACGCGCCGCCCGGTCGCCGCCGCAAGCTCCGCGGCCACCGGCTCGACAAACTTGGGCGTCAGCGCATTGATCGCGATATCGGCGCCGGCCTCCGCGAGCACTTGCGCGATGCCCTTGCCGATCCCGCGCCCGGCGCCGGTGATGAAAACGACCTTGCCCGTGATATCGAACTCGGCGGGTATCATGATGCGGTCTCCGGCAGCGGGGCCCAGGGGATGCGTCGGATCATTATCGATCACGCGGCAGTTGGGGCACAAGCGGCGCCCTCCTCGGCGTGGCGCGTTTGGTCCAACTGGGGAATGTCGGATAAATATGGCAAACTCACCAATGATGCGAAAATGCGGCTTGAAGGCCTCGTTCGCGTCGTACCGAGAGGCATCGAATGGCAGAAACCGTGAACCCGAGACGCTCCTGGATGATCGTTCCCGCGCACGATCCGGCCGCGGTCATGCGTTATCCGGAGCGGGAGCCGGACGTCGTGGTTCTCGACCTCGAATATTCCGTCCCGCCGAGGAGCAAGGAAACCGCGCGTGCAGGCCTGGGCGCTTTGATCAACAAGATCGGCGACAGCCAGGCGGACGCCTTCGTCCGCGTCGACCGGGACACCCGCTGGGCCGATGTCCGGGCCGCCATGCGCCGCGGCATCAGGGGGATCGTTTTCCCCGGCCCCGATGCGCCCGAGGAGGTCGTCGAGCTCGACCGGCTCATCGCGGCCATGGAGAAGGAGCGCGGCGTCGAGCCTGGACGAACCGAGCTGGCGCTGATGCTGGAATCCGCCAAGGGGTTCTGGAACGCCGCTTCGATCGCGCAAGCGAGCCCGCGCGTGACCGCGCTGGGCGTGGGGCGCATCGACCTGACCATGATGCTGGGGCCGGTGCCGCAGGACGAGTTCCGGCTGTACCGCTTCCTGATGACGCGGACGCTCGTTGCGGCGCGGATGCTGGGCAAACAGCCATTGGGCGCCTTGTGGCGGCCCGGTTCGCGCGGCGGCGTGGCGACAAAGGACGCAACGGCGAGAGCGGCCAGGGAAGCCAGCCTCATGGGCTTTACCGGCTGTGTCTGCGCAACGCCGGAACAGGTAGCGCCGGTCAACGAAGGATTCGCTTCGACATGAAAACTCAAACCTTGCGGTCTCCCTCCGAAAACGCATCGATTGCCGGCGAAAAGCCGATGCCGAAATACATACGCCGATCGTTGTTTCCGCTGTCCATCGACGACCCGGAACTCGGCGGGAAAGCGCAAGCCTCATGGGCGGACGCGATCGTTCTCGATTTCGCGAAGAAACCGGGCTGCGATTGGCAGGAAGACCTGAAAGCCCGGATGCCTGCGGCGATCCATGCCGCGGCGAAGGGCGGCGCCGAAGTCTTCATCCGGATAAATCGAAACGCCGCCGCGGCCGAGCTAGACGCGGCGGTATTTTCCGGCATTTCCGGGGTGGTGCTGAAAGGCGTAACCGCGCCTGCCGATATCGTTGCCACGGCCGGGCGCCTGGATGCGCTCGAGGCCGGCCGGGGAATAGAGCCTGGATCGCTGGAGATCGATGTCGAAGTGGATACGGCCGGCGCGGTGTGGCATTCCCTGGAGATTGCACGCGCAAGCAGGCGCTTCGGCTTCTTTCTGGTGAACGAGCCGGCGCTGTGCCGAAGTCTCGGCATGCAATCGGCGCCGGCGCTCGAATTCGATCCGCTGGAATACATCAAGTCGCAGCTTATCGCGGTCGCCACATCGGTCGGCGGACAGGCGGCGGGCATGAGCTACCCCTTGGGGCTGAGGCCGGAAGATGCCGGCGGCGATGCCGTGAAAGCGGCGGTGCGGCGCGCCAGGGATACGGGTTTCAAAGGCGCCCTCTGTCCCGGTGCCTCATGGATCGCCGCCTGCAACGAAGGCTTCCGTCCGACCGCCGAAGAGGCCGACTACTATGTGAAGGTCATCGAGGTTTTCGCCGAGGGGCTGAAGCGCGGCATGGCGTCCGTGCCGATCGACGGCAAGATGATCGACGTTCCCGTGGACGTGCGCGCAAAGCTCTATCTCAAATGGGCGAACAGGGCACAGGCGCGCGACGATGAAAAGGCGCGGGCGCATGAATAGCGAACAGATCAGATCGACGATCACAGGACTTGAGCGATGAACAACCGAGTCTCCCGTTGCGCGATGTTCGTCACCCCGACCAAGCCGCGCTTCATCGACAAGGCGTGGACCCGAGGCGGCGATGTCTACATCCTCGATATCGAGGATTCCATCGCGCCGGCGGAAAAGGAACGCTGCCGCACGCTGATCCGCGAATCGATCGAGAAAGCCAGCAAGGGCGGCGCATCGATCTATGTCCGGATCAACAAGCCTTTCGTGGACGCCGACCTTCCCTACGCGGTCTGGCCCGGCGTGGACCGCATCATGCTGCCCAAGACGGAATCCGCGGCGGAGATGCAGCATGCGCACGAGATCATCTCCCGGCTGGAACTGGAGCGCGGCATCCCGCCAGGGACGATCGAGCTGTCCCCGATGATCGAATCCGCGCTCGGCGCCGTGAACATCCATGAGCTGCTGACCGCGACGCCGAGGAAAATCTGGTCCCAGGGCGGCGCCACCGGCTACGACATGGCGGTCAATCTCGGCATCGAGATGTTTGCGAGCTTCGACCAGTACGCCTTTCCGGCGGCCTATGTCGCCCTGGCGGCAATGTCGCTGGACATCGAGGCCACGGGCGGGGTCTTCGTGCCCAACACGTCGGGGCGCGTCGACCAGGGCGATCAGGCCGCCAGACAGGCCGCCGCCCTGCACGCGGCCGGGATTCATCATTCCGGCGCCCTGCATCCGGCCTTCATTCAGCCGCTCATATCGGGCCTCACGCCGACGGAGGAAGAAATCGCCTGGGCGAAGACCGTCGTCGAAGCGTTCGACGCGTTGGCGGATGCCGGCGAGTCGGTCGGCCAGATCGACGGCAAGGTCATCGACAAGTACGAGCGCGACACGGCCAAGCGAACGCTCGACTGGGCCGCAGCCTGTGCCGCAAAAGACGCCTACAAGGCGCGCGCGCTCAGCCGTGCCGAGGCAGGCTGAGGCGGGGCGAATCCGAAGGAGGAGACAGCCGATGGACGACAGCAGGCATTGGGTCGGCACCTGGGCCGCCTCCCCGGCGCCGAGCGAAGCCGGCGTGATCTTCAACAATCACACGCTGCGGATGAACCCGCGCGTCAGCATCGGCGGCGACACCTTGAGAGTGCGGGTGTCGAACGCCTACGGCAACCGCACGCTCGCGATCGGCGCCGCCTATGTCGGGATCCGCGACAAGGGCCCGGCGATCGTCCCGGGCTCGGGGCGCAAGCTCACCTTCGGCGGCTCCGCTTCGGCGACAGTCGCGGCGGGCGCGCTCGCGATCAGCGACACGGTCGAGCTCGACGTGAAGCCGCTCGCCGATCTTGCCGTCACGCTCTATCTGCCCGGCGAGATCGCGGCCGCCTTCCAGATCACCGGGCGCTATGCGCGGCAGACCAATTACATCTCGCCACCGGGAGATTTCGCCGCGAGCATCAGCATGCCGGTCGGCAAGATCACCGACGAATGGTTCTTCGTCAGCGGCGTCGACGTGCTGGCGTCGCAGGAGACCGGCGGCGTGGTCGCGCTCGGCGACTCGCTGACCGACGCCAATATCTCGACTCACGATACCTATAGCCGCTGGCCCGACCAGCTTGCCCGGCGGCTGATCGCACGGCAGGGCGGCCGATCCCTCGGGGTGATGAACCAAGGCCTCGGCGGCAACCGGATCTTGCACGATGTGCGCGGCGACAGCGGATTGCGGCGGTTCGACCGCGACGTGCTGGCTCAGCCCGGCGTGACCCACGCCATCGTCATGCTCGGCACCAACGATCTGCGCAACCGCTACGGCAAGCCGGAGGAGGAAGTCACCGCCGAACAGATGATCGCCGGCCTCGTCCAGATGGCATTGCGGGCGCAGGCACGCGGGATAAAATTGTTCGTCGCCACGCTGACGCCCTTCGGAAACGAGACTTTCCTGCCCGGCGCCTGGAACCCGGTGCGCGAGAGGCATCGCGTGGCGGTCAACAACTGGATCCGCGAAAGCGGCGCTTTGGACGGAGTCGTCGATTTCGACAAGGCATTGCGCGACCCCGAGCGTCCGACCCAGATGTTGCCGATCTACGATTGCGGCGACGGGCTTCACCCGAGCGATCTCGGTTACTGCACGATGGGCGACGCAATCGACTTGGCGCTGTTCGATTAGCGAGGGAAGCGAGGCAAAACCTCTTCAGGCTGCCCCGTTCCGAGATTGCGCCAGCGCCCGCCAAGCGTCGATCTTTGCAGTGTCGGCAGGAAGAACGGCGAAAGAAGGACCGGCGAACTTGATCCACGCCGCTTCGAACGCGGGCGAAACCGACGTCAGAACGGGAAGCTCGGCTTCGATGGCCGATCTGAACGAATCCAGCAAGCCCTCGCCGCCCGCTTCCAGCTTGCCGAACTTGCTCAGCAGGACGAGGTCGCATCCCGCGGCGATATCCCGTCGCACCGCCTCGGCCGCCGTGAGCGCGCCGGCCCCTTCGAGATGGCACGCCGTCGAGCCCGGCCCGAGATCCTGGAAAATCGGAAACAATTCGCCGGTGCCGATGTTGCGGAAATATCCGGCGCTGCACGCCCGGCCGGCAAGGCCATGGCTTTCCGCTACGACCCCGGCAAGGCGGACGGAAGGCTGCCACCGTTCGACCAGCGTCCGAAACAGATCCTGCACCGCCTCACTTGGCGCGCCCTTTACGACGGCAATCGTCTGTACTGGGCGATCCATCGCTCGCTCCCGCGTTTCAGGGCGCATCCGTCGCAATCTTCTGGATTACCAGCCGCTCGCCGTTCCAAAGCTCGTACGATCGGGCGCCGGCGCGTTCCTTGGCGATCGCGTAGGCATCCGAATCGCTCCTGCATTCGAAAATAATGACCGACTGCTCACCCGCGAGGGGATTCAGAAGATAGATGCGATACGGCTTAAGCGCCCTGTCGGATTCGGGTTCCATCACGGCGCAAGTATAGCGGCCAAGCGGGAACAGTGCATGGAAAATGCCTCGGACAGCAGGCGGTAAAGCCGAACCGCTGCGCGAGGTATCTCTTTTGCGTGCGGAACCCGATCGCGGAGCCTCCGTTTCTGGTGCAAGCGGCCCTGGCTCCCTCCACCCCAAGGGCCGTTCCGGCCTGACAGCCGGACCCGGCCGGCTTGGTCCCCCACGCCGGCCGGGTTTTTCTTGCTATCTCCCCCTCTTGCCATCCCACCGTCCCGCCACCGATGATTGCCGATCAGGCGCCACGCGATCGGGAGGGACGGATGAAACGGCTCGAGGGAAAGAATGCGGTCATCACAGGGGCGGCGTCGGGCGTCGGCCGGGCGGCGAGCCTGTTGTTCGCGCGCGAGGGCGCGGCGGTCGCCTGCGTCGACGTCGACGCGGAAATGGGCGCGGAAACCGCGGCGATGATCCGCGCCGAAGGGGGCGACGCCGTCTTCATCGAAGCCGATCTCGCCGACCCCGCATCCATCGAGGACATGGCCAGGGCCTGCATGGCCTGGCGCGGCGTCATCCACGTGCTGTTCAACAATGCCGGCATCGCGGAGCGCGCGGCGTTCGAGGACATCGCGCTCGAAGATTGGAACCGGCAGATCGCGGTGAACCTGACCGCCCCCTTCCTCTGCAGCCAGAAGCTGCTGCCGGCGCTGAAGGCGGCGGGCGGCGCGGCGATCGTCCATCACGGCTCCATCGACGGCGTGCTCGGCAACCCGACGCTGGTCGCCTATTCCGCCTCCAAGGGCGGGCTGCAGCCGCTGACGCATGTCATGGGCTTCTGGCTGGCGCGGCATGGCATCCGCGTCAACTGCATCAATTCCGGCGCGTTGCGTGAAAGCAAGCAGGGCATCCCCGTGCGCCTCAACCGCGACAACCGCGCCGGCCAGCCGATGAGCGACGCCCAGCGCCGCGCCACGCCGATGGACCGCCCGGGCTTCGTCGAAGAAGCAGCCGACGTCGCCCTCTATCTTGCCAGCGACGAATCCTCCTACGTCAACGGCAGCGTCATCACCCTCGACGGCGGCCGCACCGGCCTGACGCCGGGGACGTTCTAGGCGTTGCCGCCCTAATCGTCAGCCGCGGACAGCGGCCGCGCCACGGCTTCCAGCGGCTGGCGCTCCGCGCGGACGCCGAGGATGGCTTCGACCAGCGCGGCGCCCAGCATCAGCCCCGCCGCGAGCAGATAGCCGATGAAGACGCCGGTCCGCGACCCGCTGTCGATCAGCGCGCCGAAGAGCCACGGCGCCGCAACGCCGCCGACGCCCGTGCCGAACGCATAGAAAAGCGCAATCGCCAGCGCGCGTACCTCGAGCGGGAAGCTCTCCGCCACGGTCAGGTAGGCGGACGAGGCAGCCGCGGAGGCGAAGAAGAAGGTAAGGCACCATGCCGCCGTCTGTGTCGTCGCGTCGAGCAGGCCTTCATGGAAGAGATAGCCCGAGAGGGCCAGCAGAATGCCCGAGGCGGCGTAAGTCAGGATGATCATCGGCTTGCGCCCGATCGTGTCGAAAAAGCGGCCCAGCAGGAGAGGCCCAAGCACATTACAGATTGCAAACGGAAGGATGTAGCCGCCGATGTCGGCCATCGGCACGTCGTAGAAGTCGCTCAGCATCAATGCATAGGAAAAGAAGATCGCGTTATAGAGGAAAGCCTGCGACGTCATGAGCGCCAGACCGAGAAGCGTACGTTTTCGATAGTGCTTGAGCAGCGTTCGCGCGACCTCAAGCAGCGGCGTGGAGCGGCGGGCATGAAGGCGGATGCGGCCGGCGGCGGGCGCGAGCACGTGCCCTTCCCGCCGCACCCCGCGCTCGATTTCGGCGACGACGGCTTCCGCCTCGCCCAACCGTCCATGCGTCATCAGCCAGCGCGGGCTCTCGGGCAGGAACCGGCGCAGGTAGAGGCTGATCAATCCGAGGACGGCCCCCAGGAAGAAAGCGGCGCGCCATCCGATCTCCGGATCGATGAAGGCCGGATCGAGCAGGACCATCGCCCCCGCCCCGCCGAAGGCGGCGCCCAGCCAGAAGCCGCCGTTGATGACGAGGTCGGTCCAGCCGCGCCGGCGCGCCGGAATCAGCTCCTGTATCGCCGAATTGATCGCGCTGTATTCGCCGCCGATGCCGGCGCCGGTCACGAAGCGAAAAAAGGCGAAGCTCCAGAGGCCCCACGAGGCCGCCGTGGCGGCGGTGCCGAGCAGGTAGACCAGCAGGGTCACGCTGAAGAGCCGCTTGCGCCCGAGGCGGTCGGCGAGCCAGCCGAAGTACAGCGCTCCGATCACCGCCCCGGCGAGATAGGCGCTGCTCGCCAGCCCGATCTCGGTCGCGCTGAGCCGCAGGACGGGGCTCTCGCGCAGGGCGACGGCGACGGAGCCGGCCAGCGTGACCTCCAGCCCGTCGAGGATCCAGGTGACGCCCAGCGCGGTGACGACCAGCCAATGGAACCGGCTCCAGGGCAGACGCTCCAGGCGGGCGGGCACGTCCGTGGCGATAGCGGGGGCGCCGTTCCTGTCGTGACGCATGGTGACCGCCTTCCGGATCAGCAGTCTTGAAATTGCAAGCCGCCCTTGGCGCGAGCCCGCCGTTGCCGGCGGGATGTGGATTCAACGCGCAGCCGCCTCACCTGAGCCTTCGGCCCTGGTTCGATCTGTGGTTCTGGGTGCAGCGGCGATGGCCCGGCTAGTCCCCCTCCCCCCGCAGGGCTATCGCATTTGCGCATCTTGCACGAATGCCGTGCGTCCTTCGACGGGCTCAGGATGAGGGAGAATCTTCGTGGCATTGAGAAGAAACCTCATGCTGAGCCTGTCGAAGCACGCACCCTCCTTGTCCCATTCGCCGCGAGCACCCTCAAAGGCGATTGCCCAGCCCCCCCCCCTGAGGCGCTCCGGTATTCGGAACACGCTTACTGTTCAGCGGAATTGAGCAGGAGGTCGCATGGCGACGAGAGGATGAGGGCGCGGCATGTGCTCCCGATGAAGAGATCGAGCAACGGATTGCGGCCCTGCGTTCCAACCGACATCAGGCCGATCTCGTTGTCGATCGCATATTGGTTCAACAATGTTTCGGGGAACCCCGCCTCCGCGATGCATCGGATTCTGTCCGTCGCCGAGGGAAGAGCTTCCGCCACGAATCGCGCGCAGTCGTCGCGAGCCATCCAATCGGCCGCATTGGCGCTCTCCCTCGTGCCTGAAAGGCTTCCCAGCGCCAATTTCGCACTATAGGCGTGCAGAACCGTCAAAGCGATTTGAGGGAACAGCTCCGACGTTACGTGAAGCGCGGCGCGCGACGCATCCGAGAGGTCCGTCCCGACGACAGCGCTCCGATATGCGTCTCGCGCGCGCCGTTTCACGACGAGAACCGGGGCCAGGCGCCCCCTCAGGAGCGCCTCGACGGTTCCGCCGAGAACTGCTCTCGTAAGCCCCGTGCTCCGTGCAATTCCCGTCACGATCAGGTCGAAGGGCGTCTCGCGGGCGAGCTCCATGAGCAGCGCCGGCGCCGGCGCGCGCCGAACGACGATATCGGCGTCGACATCCTTGCCTTCGAGATCGCCGCGAACCTGACTCTCTGCGTCGCCGAGCTCGCGATCGGTCCGACGCCACCTCGGCTGGGATTCGCAGGCGACATCGTCCGGCCATTCTTCCAGGGCAGCGGCGATCGTCAGGCGCGCGCCCCACTCGCGCGTGAGAAGAACCGCGCGATCGAACGCACGGTCGCATCGCGCGCTCAGGTCAGTAGCCAGTAGCACTCGGCGCTGCACGATTTCACCTCCGCAGCCTTATTCCCACCTCTTGCCGGTCGGACACGAGCCGTATGCCGGCCTGCTCCAAGGCTTTAACGAGCATGGCCTCCGTCGCGCGATGAAGCTCGTGCCGGCCGTTCTCGAAATCGCGCACCGTGCTGCGCGAGACGCCCGCCAACGCGGCCAACTGCTCCTGTGTCCAGTTGAGCAGGCCACGTGCAGCCCGGCACTGTTCCGGAAACAGATTCTTCATGCAGGACTCTTGCTTGCCGTCCTTAAAGTCAACCATAATGGGCGAAATTCGTCAACCGCCGGGTCTGGATCTTGCGCGGCAGAGGAGGCAGCTTCACACATTATGCCGGACTCGATGTTCCTGACCTTCGTGCTTGCCCTGCCCTTTGCCGGCTGCCTCGTCGCCGGCTTCCTCCCCGCCAATACCCGCAACGTCGAAGCGTGGCTCGCCGGCGCCGTCGCGCTCGCGGGGCTGATCCTTGCCGGCGCCCTCTATCCTGCCGTCACCGGCGGCGCGATGATCCGCACCGAAGTCGAATGGCTGCCCGCTCTCGGGCTCAACCTCACGCTTCGGATGGACGGCTTCGCCTGGATGTTCACCGTTCTGATAACGGGCATCGGCCTTCTGGTGACGCTTTACGCGCGCTACTACATGTCACCCGAAGACCCGGTGACGCGGTTCTTCTCGTACCTGCTGGGATTCATGGGCTCCATGCTGGGCATCGTGCTCTCGGGCAACCTGATCCAGCTTGTATTCTTCTGGGAACTGACGAGTATCTTTTCCTTCCTCCTGATCGGCTATTGGCATCACTCCGCCAAGGCGCGCGACGGCGCGCGCATGGCGCTGACCGTCACCGCGAGCGGCGGGCTATGCCTCCTGGTCGGCGTCCTGATCGTCGGGCATATCGTCGGAAGCTACGACCTCGACAGGGTCTTGGTCTCCGGCAACCAGATCCGGTCGCATGACCTTTATCTGCCGGCGCTCCTCCTCATCCTTCTCGGCGCCTTGACCAAGAGTGCGCAGTTCCCGTTCCATTTCTGGCTGCCGCAGGCCATGGCCGCTCCGACGCCGGTGTCGGCGTATCTTCATTCCGCCACCATGGTGAAGGCCGGGGTCTTTCTTCTGGTACGGCTATGGCCGGCGATGGGCGGCACCGACGCCTGGTTCTGGATCGTCGGCACGGCCGGCCTGATCACGTTCGCGCTGGGCGCCTATCTGGCGATCTTCCAACAGGACCTGAAAGGAGTGCTCGCCAATTCGACGATCAGCCATCTCGGGCTGATCACGCTCCTGATCGGCCTCGACAGCCCTCTCGGGATAGTGGCGGCGATCTTCCACATGATGAACCACGCCACCTTCAAGGCTTCGCTCTTCATGGCGGCGGGCATCATCGACCACGAGACCGGCACCCGCGACATCCGGCGCCTGAGCGGCCTCTATCGGCTCATGCCCATAACCGCGACGCTGGCGATGGTTGCCGCAGCGGCCATGGCGGGCGTTCCCTTGCTCAATGGTTTCCTATCCAAGGAAATGTTCTTTGCCGAAACCGTCGCCGAGCATGTCGATTCGATACTCGACGATGCGCTTCCCTATGTGGTCACGCTGGCGGCCATGTTCAGCGTCACCTATTCACTGCGCTTCATTCACGGCGTGTTCTTCGGCCCACCGCCGACGGATCTGCCGCGACAGCCGCCGCCGCTGCCGTCCTGGATGGTGGTGCCCGTCGCCCTTCTCGTATCGGCCTGCCTCCTGGTCGGCATCTTCCCGGCCGCCACCGCCGGACCGTTCCTCGATACCGCCGTTCGCGCAGTGCTGGGCTCCGATGTTCCCCCGTACAGCCTCAAGGTGTGGCACGGCATTACCGTCCCGTTGCTGATGAGCTTGGCCGCCCTGACGGGCGGCGTGTTGCTCTATCGGGCGCTTCGAGGATACCTGTCGAGCGGGGCCGAAGGCTCGCCCGGACTGGGCCGCCTCGACAGCCAGCGCATTTTCGACTGGTCGATGGTTTTCCTGTCCTGGCGGGCGGCGAAGACCGGCGTGGACCTGCTCGGGACGCGCCGCCTTCAGCCCCAGATACGGTTGGTGGTAGGCGCGGCGTTCGTCGCGGCGCTGTGGACGCTCTATCGGCACGGGCCACACAATGGGCTGCACTATGGGCTGCACGCGGGCCATGCCGAATCATCCGCGTTCGATCCGGTGCTCGCGCTTGTCCTTGTATGGCTCGCCGGTGTATGGCTCGCCGGCGCCGCTTGTGCGGTCGGCGCTGCGTATCAGGCCAAGTACCATCGCCTTGCCGCCCTCATTCTCATGGGCGGCGCAGGGCTCGCGGTTTGCATCACATTCGCCTGGTACTCCGCGCCCGATCTCGCCCTGACGCAGCTTCTCGTCGAGATCGTCACGACGGTTCTGATACTGCTCGGGCTGCGATGGCTGCCGAAGCGCTTCGAGACGATCGATGTCGAGAACTATCGGGTCGCGACGTCCTGGTTCCGGCGCGGGGGCGATCTCGCCATAGCGGCGGCTGCCGGCCTAGGCCTCTCGGCGGTGGCCTACGCGGTGATGACGCGATCGGCGCCCGACAGCATCTCGCGCTTTTTTCTCGAGCGCGCCTATACCGAAGGCGGCGGAACGAACGTCGTCAACGTCATTCTGGTCGATTTCCGAGGTTTCGATACGCTGGGAGAGATTACGGTCCTGGGTGCGGTGGCGCTGACCGTCTATGCGCTGCTCCGCCGGTTCCGCCCGGCGCCCGACAGCATCGAGCGCCCCGAACAGCAGATTCGCGAGAGCGAACGCGACGACGCGCTTCCGGACGGGCAAAGCGGCGTCGCGCTCGCCGATTCGCTCCTGGTGCCGGGGTTGATCATGCGCCTGCTGTACCCCGTCATCATGACGGTGGCCGTGTATCTGTTCATGCGCGGGCACGATCTGCCGGGCGGCGGCTTCGTGGCCGGCCTGACCATGTCCGTCGCCTTCATCCTGCAGTATATGGCCGGCGGCACCCGATGGGTCGAGGCGCGCCTGACCATCCTTCCCGTGCGCTGGATCGCGCTGGGGCTCCTGTTCGCTGCGTTCACCGGGATCGGATCATGGCTGTACGGATACCCGTTCCTGACGTCCTACTTCCGCTATGAGGATCTGCCCTTGATCGGCACGGTTCCGCTTGCGAGCGCCGTCGTCTTCGACCTCGGCGTCTTCACCCTCGTCGTGGGGGCGACCGTGCTCATCCTGATCGCGCTCGCCCATCAGTCGATCCGCACGCACCGGCCGGCGAAGGCCGATGTACCGGCGCCGATTGCAGCGCCGGCGCCGGCATTGGCGCAGGCGGAGGGACAGTGATGGAGCTCATCGTGGCGCTCGGTATCGGCGTGCTGGCGGGGTCGGGCGTGTGGCTGTTGCTGCGGCCGCGGACCTTCCAGGTCATCATCGGACTTTCGCTCGTCTCATACGCGGTCAACCTGTTCATATTCGGCATGGGGCGCTTGCGGACGGGCATGCCGCCGGTCCTCGAGCCCGGTACGGCCGGCGATCCCGCGCATTATGCCGATCCGGTCCCGCAAGCGCTGATCCTCACCGCGATCGTCATCGGGTTTGCGACGACAGCCTTGTTCCTGGTCGTCCTTCTGGCCGCCCGCGGGCTCACCGGAACGGACCATGTCGATGGCCGGGAGCGGGAGCAGTCATGAGCGGCTGGTCGAGCCACCTCGTCCTCGTGCCGATCCTGCTGCCGCTGCTGGCGGGCGCTACGATGCTCCTGTTCGACGAACGCAGCCGTACCTTGAAAGCCGGGATCAACCTCGCGGCCACGCTCGCCCTGATGGCGGCGGCGGCCGGGTTGCTGTACATCGCCGATTCGGCCGGCTTCGACAGCCCGCTGAACGTCTACCTGCTGGGTAACTGGGCGGCGCCGTTCGGCATCGTGCTCGTGCTGGAAAAGCTCTCGGCGCTCATGCTGATGCTGACGAGCATCCTTGCCCTCGCCTCTCTCGTCTTCTCGCTGGCGCGATGGCACCGCGCCGGCGTGTATTACCATGCGCTGTTCCAGTTCCTGCTGATGGGGCTGAACGGGGCCTTTCTCACCGGCGATCTGTTCAACCTGTTCGTCTTCTTCGAAGTGATGTTGGCGGCATCCTACGGCCTTGTTCTGCACGGCTCCGGGGTTATCCGCGTCAAGGCCGGGATGCATTACATCGCCATCAATCTCGTGGCCTCGTTCCTGTTCCTCATCGGCGTCAGCCTGATCTACGGCGTGACGGGAACGCTCAACATGGCCGACCTGGCCGCTCGCGTGCCGCAGATCGCCGCGGAAGACCGGATGCTTCTGGAAACCGGGGCGGCGGTTCTCGGCGTCGCCTTTCTCGTCAAGGCCGGAATGTGGCCGCTCAGCTTCTGGCTGCCCACGACCTATACGGCGGCGGCTCCGCCGGTGGCCGCGGTTTTCGCGATCATGAGCAAGGTCGGGGTCTATGTCGTGCTCAGGCTTTCGCTTCTCCTGTTCAGCGGCGGCGCCGAGGGGCCGGCGCAGTTCGGCGGGGATTGGTTGCTGTATGGAGGAATGGCGACCATCGCCTTCGGAATGATCGGCGTGCTGGCCGCGCAGGAGACGGCGCGGATCGCCGGCTTCACGATTTTGGTTTCATCGGGCACGCTGCTGGCCGCGATCGGGACCAACCGCGTCGACGTCACCGTCGGGGCCCTGTTCTACCTCGTCAGCTCGACACTCGCGATCAGCGCCTTCTTCCTCCTCATCGAGTTGGTCGAGCGCGGCCGCGAGTTCGGCGCCGACATGCTCGCCGTCACCCGGGAGGCATTCGGTGAATACGATGATACCGAGGCGGAAGACGATGCCGATGTCGGCATGCCGCTGCCCGCGACCATGGCGATACTCGGAATCTGCTTTCTGTCATGCGCCGTGCTCCTCGCGGGGCTGCCGCCGCTGTCCGGATTTATCGCAAAGTTCGCGCTCCTCGCCGGCCTCTTCCAATCCGCCGGTCCGGATGGCGCGGGCACCGTCGCCGGCGCGACCTGGGCGTTCGTCGCCTTGCTGATACTTTCCGGACTCGCGGCATTGATCGCCATGACCCGCGCAGGGATCCGCTCTCTATGGGACTCGGACGAGGATCATGTGCCGAGGATCGGAGTCATTGAAATGGCGCCGGTTGCGGGACTGCTCCTGCTCTGTGCGGCACTGACGGTCCAAGCCGGCCCCGTCATGGCTTACATGCAGGCCACGGCGCGATCCCTTCATGAGCCCGGCTCCTATGTCCAGGACGTGCTCGCGACGCCTCGAAGCCTTCCCGGCGCTTTGGAGCACCGCCCATGACGCGCTGGCTGCCTTACCCGCTGGTGTCGCTTGCGCTGCTCGTCCTCTGGCTGCTGCTCAATCAGAGCCTGGGGCCGGGGCAATTCATCCTCGGCGCGGCGCTCGCCGTTGGCGGCGCACTGGCCTTGACCGCGCTGGAGCCGCCCAACCTCCGTCTCCGGCGTCCTGGCGCTATCCTCGAGCTGTCCTTCCTCGTGATCGCGGATATCGTCCGGTCGAACGTCGCGGTAGCGCGTATCATCCTCGGCCCACGCCGGCCGGACGAGACGTCGGGGTTCATGAGCATTCCACTCGAGATGCGTGCGCCGTACGGGCTCGCGGCGCTCGCGATCATCATCACGTCGACGCCGGGCACGCTGTGGGTCGGTTTCGATTCCGCCAGAGGGATTCTGACGATCCACGTCCTCGACCTCATCGACGAAGCTTCCTGGATCGCGACCATCAAGCAACGCTACGAACGACGATTGATGGAGATTTTCGAATGAGCGCAACGATTCTGGTATGGGCCCTTGTCGTGGCCCAGACATTTCTGGCGATCGCCATGGGCTGCGCGGCGTTCCGCCTGCTGATCGGCCCCCGCGCGCAGGACCGGATCCTCGGGCTCGACACCCTTTACGTCAATGCCATGTTGTTGTTGCTGACATTCGGCATCCGCACCGGCAGCACGCTCTATTTCGAGATTGCGCTGGTCATCGCCTTGCTCGGCTTCGTCGCGACCGTCGCGCTCGCAAAATTCCTGATGCGGGGCGAGGTGATCGAATGACGGACGGCACCGACCTCCCCGCTTGGGCAGCGATCCTCACGGCGCTCTTCGTGGTTGCGGGCGCCGGCCTTACGCTGATCGGGTCCCTGGGCCTGCTCCGCTTGGGGAGCTTCTATCAGCGGCTCCATGCGCCAACCCTCGGCACGACGCTCGGCACCGGCGGAATACTGATCGGCTCGATGATCTTCTTCTCCGCGCTCGGCACGCGCCCGGTCCTGCACGAGATCCTGATTGCCGTCTTCGTGACCGTGACGACTCCGGTAACCTTCATCCTCCTGGTGAGGGCGACCCGGCAGCGCGGCACGGATCTGCCCCCTCCTTCTCCGCCCGAGAAGAATACGAAGGATTTGGCCCATTAAACTCTTCCCTCTTGGGAATCCCAAATCGAATCACGCTAATGTCATTTCGCTCTAATCGGCGACACCAAGCGGCGCCTTGCGTCATCGAGCGACAACGAGGACATCCGCGCGGCCGTTCGCAAGTTGACGACTGCCTTCACCAACCTACATCCAGCATGGACCATGAGCTGATGGAGAGGAGAAGGATCCATGTCGACGTCGAGGTCGGGCAACAAGCAAGGCACGGAGTCCACGACGGGCGCCGGCGCGCCGGCCCCCAGCGACCGTAACTCGCTGACGATCGGCCCCGACGGTCCCATCCTGCTCCACGATGTGCATTTTCTCGAACAGATGGCGCACTTCAATCGCGAGAAGGTGCCCGAGCGCCAGCCGCACGCAAAGGGCGCGGGCGCGTTCGGCGTCTTCGAGACGACCGAGGATGTCTCGGCATACACCAGGGCGGCGCTGTTCCGGAAGGGCGCGGCCACCGAGATGCTTGCGCGCTTCTCCACGGTGGCCGGCGAAGCGGGCAGCCCCGACACCTGGCGCGACGTGCGCGGCTTTTCGCTGAAATTCTACACCGACGAGGGCAACTACGATCTGGTCGGCAACAACACGCCGATCTTTTTCGTTCGCGACCCGATGAAGTTCCCGCACTTCATCCGCAGCCAGAAGCGGCTGCCCGATTCCGGCCTTCGCGACAACCACATGCAATGGGACTTCTGGACCAACAATCCGGAATCCGCGCATCAGGTCACCTATCTTATGGGCGAGCGCGGCTTGCCGCGCACCTGGCGCAACATGAACGGCTACGGCTCGCACACCTATATGTGGACCAATGCGGGCGGCGGGAAGTTCTGGGTGAAGTACCACTTCCACACCAACCAGGGGATGGCGTTCTTCACCAACGCCGAAGCCGCGGCGATGGCGGGCAGCGATGCGGACTTCCATCGCCGCGATCTGTTCCAGGCGATCGCGCGCGGCGACCATCCGAGCTGGACCCTGTCGGTTCAGATCATGCCCTACGAGGACGCCAGGACCTATCGGTACAACCCCTTCGACCTCACCAAGACCTGGCCGCACAAGGATTATCCGCTGATCAAGGTCGGCACGATGACGCTGAACCGCAATCCGGAGAACTTCTTCGCGCAGATCGAGCAGGCGGCGTTTTCACCGGGCAACACCGTGCCGGGCATCGGCCTGTCGCCGGACAAGATGCTGCTCGGCCGCGCGTTCGCCTACAACGACGCACAGCGTAACCGCATCGGCACCAACTTCCATCAGCTTCCGGTGAACCGCCCGAAGGTGCCGGTCAACACCTACATGTTCGACGGGCAGATGGCCTATGAGCATAGCGGCGACGCGCCGGTCTACGCGCCTAACAGTGCGGGCCGGGGCTGGGCGGACGAGACCGGGCCGGCGGCGGACGGCTGGGAGGCGGACGGCGAGATGGTGCGCAGCGCGTATACGCCGCGCTCCAACGACGACGATTTCACCCAGCCGGGCATTCTGGTGCGCGATGTCTTCAACGACGAGCAGCGGACGAAGCTGGTCGATCAGGTCGCCGGCAGCCTTTTGGGCGGCGTCCGCGAGCCGGTCTTGAGCATCGCGTTCGCCTACTGGACGAATATCGATGCCGATGCCGGTCGCCGCATCGAGGAGAAGGTCCGCGCCGGCGCCGCACCCAAGCCCGCCGAGGGCATGGGCGAACGCTGAGCCCTTCGCCGCCGACGAGCAGCCGGCATGACCCGCCCGAAAGCCCCCCGTGGTCCCAGCATACGGCTATGCCGGAATCGAGCCCGGCCGGGTTCGCGCGGGTATTCGCGCGGGTCTGACCATCCGTTCCGTTTGATACGCCAAATATGGAGAGAGTGATGCAAGACATGGCAGAAGTGACAGAGGCAGATCCGGTCGCCCATAATCTTTCGCGCAGGAACATCCTCAAGTTCGCGGGCGCGGGCGTGGCTGCCACGTCCCTTGCTGCCACATCCCTTACCGCTTCTGGCGCCGCATGGGCGCAGGTGCCGGAGGAAGCCAAGACCGAGCCGCTCGATATCGTCCGCAAGGGCATCGACAAGGCGTTCGAGGTCTTCAACATCGACATCCTCGAGGAGCAGGCCAAGAAGGTCTACAGCGAAGGCACCTATGTCTTCGTGGCCAACGGCGCCGGCAGGCAGTGGACGTTGCGGGAAAACCAGAGGGCCTGGGACGACTACGCGCTCACGCCCAACCGCATGAACGGCATCGTTCGCGACAAGATCGATCTTTCGGTCACGCTTCTCGGCGAAAAATTGCCGCATCCCTTCATCGTCACACCCTTCGGCAGCCACGGCCTGCACCATCCGGCGGCCGAACTGGCGACCGCGCGGGGGGCCGCGAAATCGGGCAGCCTTCTCTGCGTCTCCAGCGCCTCGACCGCCAGCATGGAAGACATCGCCAAGGCCTCGCAGGGGCCGAAGTGGTTCCAGGTCTATCTCGATGTCGACGAGGGTTTCTCCCGTGAGGTGCTTCAGCGCGCCAAGGCGGCGGGTTTCAAGGCGATCATCCTCACCGTGGATTCCATCGGCCAGGGCTCGTCGGACGAATACGAGCGCCGCGGCAAGCCGCGCCCGTGGCTGCCCTACGGCAATTTCCCGGCTGGAAGACAGACCAGGTTCAAGACGGACCTGTCGTGGGACGACGTCGAAATGATCCACAAGGTCACCGGCCTGCCGGTCGTGGTCAAGGGCCTCACCCGGCCGGAGGACGCCCGCGCCGCCATCGCAGCCGGCGCCGGCGCGGTGCAGGTATCCAACCACGGCGGCCGCGCGCTCGACGGCACGCCGGCGTCGATCACCGTGCTCGCGCCCATCGCGGAAGAAGTGAAGGGCGAAGTGCCGATCATCATGGACAGCGGCATCCGGCGCGGCACCGACGTGGTCAAGGCGCTGGCGCGCGGCGCGGATGCGGTCGCCATCGGCCGCCCGCTCATGTACGGACTGACGCTCGGCGGCGCGCGCGGCGTGGACAGCGTCATAAAGTATTTTCACACCGAGACGGTCGATACCGTGCTGCACTGCGGTGTCGACAAGATCGCCGCGCTCGGCAACGCGCATGTCCGCCACGTCTGAAGCGCCGAAGTCCGGAGAGGAGAGAGAGACTATGAGCATCGATGGAGCGGTGGCCCTTGTAACCGGCGCAGGCCAGGGTATCGGCCGCGCCATCGCACTCAGGCTGGCCAAGGACGGCGGCTGTTGCGCGGGCCTACGATTTCCATGACGAGAAGATAAACAAGGCAGCCACTGCGAACAGGAGCAGCCCAGCCACCAGGATATCATCGTTAACGGCGATCGGGGCTTTGCTTCCAAGCATTGCCGTAGACACCTCGGTTGAGCCTACCCGAACACACTCCAGACACTCCGCCGAATTGACGACCATATGATATTCGCCCGGATCGGCCAGCCCATTTGGACAGGGGCCGTCCGAACGCCTCCCCCTTTTGTTGGCGCTCTACTATAACGAACAACCCCAGATAGGCAAATAGCTGTCGTTAGTTGCGCCTCGAGTTTAGACGTCCCAGAGTCTATTCAGCTAGCGCTAAGCTCGCCCCCCTGTCGACATTCCGCTATAGAGGCGATCTTGCGACACATTCGCATTCAAGCGCCTGTGTGTAATCCATGCCGAAGTGACAACTCAAGGCGGAGATTGCCCGGCATCGCGCATATCCTGGCGCTGGGGTCGGAACACAGAAAGCCCGCGGCTTTCGCCGGCGGGCTTGTCGAGGGAGTAAAGGTGGTTGCGGGGGCAGGATTTGTTCAAGGACGTACCGATCTCAATCCGATGCGAGCGGTCTAAGATTGGCTGCGGCACGCAACCGCCGGAACCTACCGATCGAGATTCTTGCTCTGTTCTCCCAGTACATCGTTAAGCCGTTCGATGCAGCGGCATGAGTGGTAAAGTCCAACGCGCCCAACCACTTATACCGAACAGTCACCGTCTGGGGTAGGAACCACAGAGAGGCGCCACGCCCATGGGTGGGGTCATTCTGGCACTTACAGTTCCAACCAAGGCTTGGTTGGCACGACGCCATTTCTTGGCTCAGAGCATCACTTTGGTGGTGGTGTGGTTATGTAGGGGAAGTAAATCGTCAGCCGAGCCGGTTTGAAGATGGCGTTCGGCGGGCTATTTCCTCTCCATGGAGACCTGTGAGCCAGTCCGTATTTTGGGCAAGGATCGAGTTGCCTGAGATGAAGCGGCGAACGAGGATTGAGCAGCGCATGAAACTGGAAACGGACCTGGAGGACGAGCTGGACGAGCGCCCGGCGGCGGACCGTCCGAACGCCCGTGCATCAGCTGTGGAAAAGTCTTCCCGAGCGCCGGTTGGAGCAATCAACTCTGCGGCCACTGCAAGCGGCGCGACGGTCGCTTTTATTTTTGAGCACGCATTGGACATCGCTGCAGCCGTGGCAGAATAGGCCTTCGAGCGGATCGCGCGATACGGAGCCGACAATGCGACTCCAGCATCCCGGCGTTTGCCGAGCCATCCCGGACCGAGCATGATGGTGGGCAGCTATCCAAAGTTCCGAAACGACCGCGCAGTCCCGGAAATCCGCATCGGGGCGAAAGAGTTCAATTGCATCGGCGTGACCCCGCCACAGGACCATCCGCATGTCTACATCAATATGGGCGACCATGAATCGATCCTCTGCCCCTACTGCGCGACCCGGTACCGCTACGACCATCGGCTGGCGCCGCTCGAAGCCGACCCGCCAGACAGTTTCTTCGTCGATCCCGCAATATCCTGATCCGTCGTTGGCTTCGCAACGTTGCGTGCCAGTACCGCGCGGCCCGAGAGCGTCCTTTACGAATGTCGGATGCTCAATTCGATCTTAGCGATGCAGGATCAAAGCATGAAGGCACTAGTGGAGAAGCGGGGACGGATTTCGGTGGGACGCTTAACGGGAGGCATCGATGGATAAAAAGAAATCCCTGAGCCTGCATGTACCGGAACCGGCGGTCCGTCCCGGCGACACCCCAGACTTCTCCAACGTCACGATCCCGAAGGCCGGATCAGTGCGCCGACCGCCGGTCGACGTGGCGCCGGAGGAGGTCCGCGATCTAGCATTCTCGATCATCCGCGTGTTGAATCGACAGGGTGAGGCGGTCGGTCCCTGGTCGGACCTCTTGTCGCCGGACGAGTTGCGCACCGGTCTTCGTCACATTATGACGCTCCGGGCGTTCGACGCGCGCATGATGATCGCGCATCGCCAGGGCAAGACCTCTTTCTACATGCAGAACCTGGGCGAGGAGGCGATCGCTTGTGCCTTTCAGAAGGCGTTGTCGCCGGGTGACATGAATTTTCCCACCTATCGCCAGACCGGGTTGCTGATCGCCAGTGACTACCCACTGGTCGACATGATGAACCAGATCTTCTCGAACGAGCGCGACCCCTTGAAGGGCCGCCAACTTCCGGTGATGTATTCAAGCCGCAGCCACGGCTTCTTCTCGATCTCCGGCAATCTGGCGACCCAGTTCGTGCAGGCGGTCGGTTGGGCCATGGCATCGGCGATTAAGAACGATACCAAAATTGCTGCCGCCTGGATCGGCGACGGGTCGACGGCAGAGTCGGACTTCCACGCTGGGCTCGTGTTCGCGTCGACGTACAAGGCGCCGGTGGTGCTGAACATCGTCAACAACCAGTGGGCCATCTCGACCTTCCAGGGGATCGCGCGCGGGGGGGGCGGGACCTTCGCGGCACGCGGCCACGGCTTCGGCATTCCGTCGCTTCGAGTGGACGGCAACGACTATCTCGCTGTCCGCGCCGTGGCTAAATGGGCCATCGACCGGGCGCGCGCCAACCTCGGCCCGACCCTGATCGAATATGTCACCTACCGTGCCGGCGCCCACTCCACCTCCGACGATCCAACCGCCTATCGCCCCAAGGCCGAGAGTGACTCCTGGCCGCTCGGCGATCCGGTAATTCGGCTGAAGACCCACCTGATCACTATCGGTGAATGGTCGAAGGAGCGGCACAAGCAGGCCGAGGCTGAGATCGCCGATACGGTAGTCGCCGCACAGAAGGAAGCGGAGAAACACGGCACCCTGCACACCGGGGGTCACCCGTCGGTGCGCAATATGTTCGAGGGTGTCTACGCCGAGATGCCACCACACCTGCGCCGTCAACGTCAGCAGGCGGGGTACTGAGCATGGCGCGGAAGACAATGATCGAAGCGATCCGCGACGCCATGGACGTCTGCATGGGGCGCGACGAGAACGTCGTTGTGTTCGGTGAGGACGTCGGTTTCTTCGGCGGCGTGTTTCGCTGTACTCAGGGCCTGCAGAAGAAATATGGGCACACACGTTGTTTCGACACACCGATCAACGAATCCGGGATCGTAGGAGCGGCGATGGGCATGGCGGCCTACGGGCTCAGGCCCTGCATCGAGATCCAGTTCGCCGACTACTTCTACCCGGCCTACGACCAAATCGTCTCCGAGGCGGCGCGCATCCGCTACCGCTCCAACGGAGACTTCACCGCACAGATCACCATCCGCATGCCGACGGGCGGCGGCATCTTCGGCGGTCAAACTCATAGCCAGTCGCCTGAAGCCCTGTTCACCCACGTCTCGGGCCTCAAGACGGTGGTACCGTCCAATCCGTACGACGCCAAGGGGCTTCTTATCGCGTCGATCGAGGATGACGACCCGGTGATCTTCCTCGAGCCCAAGCGGCTCTATAACGGGCCTTTCGATGGGCATCACGGCCGACCGATCACGCCCTGGTCGAAGCACGACCTCAGCGAGGCACCGGACGGCCACTACATCGTGCCGCTGGGCAGGGCTGCGATCCGCCGTGCCGGCGCGCGCGCCACCATCATTGCCTACGGCACCATGGTCCACGTCTGCCTAGCGGCCGTGCAGGAGGCGGGGATCGACGCCGAGGTGATCGACCTACGCACGCTCCTGCCGCTCGACCTGGAGACCATCACCCAGTCCGTGCGCAAGACCGGGCGCTGCGTGGTCGTGCACGAGGCCACACTTACGTCCGGATTCGGAGCGGAGCTGGCGGCGCTGATCCAGGAGGAATGCTTCTTCCATTTGGAAGCGCCGGTCCGTCGCGTGACCGGATGGGACACGCCCTACCCGCATGCGCAGGAATGGGACTACTTCCCGGGCCCGACGCGGATTGGCCAGGCGCTTGCCGCCGTCCTGGAGGTCTGAGATGGGTGAGTTCGTCGTCAAGCTTCCCGATGCCGGTGAGGGTGTTGCCGAGGCCGAAGTCGTCGAGTGGCATGTCGAGGTCGGCAAGATGATCAAGGAGGACGACATCCTGGCCGTCGTCATGACCGACAAGGCAGCGGTCGAGATTCGGTCACCGGTCGAAGGCTCGATCCTATGGCTGGGTGCCGAGATCGGCGACACGGTCGCCGTTGGCTCACCGATCATGCGCATCGAGGTCGACGGCGAGGGCAACGTCACTGCCGAGGCGCGGCTCCCGGAGCTCGCCGATAAAGCCGACTTGCCGGAGGCAGCGCCCGCTGTCGACGCCCCCGCGCCGCCGGAACCGGCCCCCAAGCCGGCACCGGCCAAACCACCCTTCCCGCCGGGCGCGATGGTTGGCGGTCCGGCACGCCGCGAGGGCGAGAAGCCGATCGCGGCACCGTCTGTCCGCCGCCGGGCGAAAATGGGCGGGGTCGACCTCAGACAAGCAAGGGGGACGGGGCCCGCGGGACGGATTACCCACGAGGATCTCGACGCCTGGTTCAGTGGGGCGCCGTCGCCGGCGACCGCCACCGGGCGCGTTGCGGACACCTCGATCCAGGAGATCAAGGTCGTCGGTCTGCGTCGCAAGATCGCCGAGCGCATGACGCTATCCACAAGCCGGATCGCGCACATCACCTATGTCGAAGAGGTGGACATGACGGAGCTCGAGAAGCTCCGCGAGACACTGAACGCCGAGCGTGGCGGGGATCGTGCGCGCCTGACCATTCTGCCGTTCCTGATGCAGGCCATGGTCAAGGCAATCCGCCGCCAGCCGATCATGAACGCGCATTTCGACGATGAAGCGGGGGTGATCCGCCAATTCGGTGGCGTGCACATCGGCGTGGCGACACAGACACCCAACGGGCTGGTCGTGCCGGTGGCCCGCCACGTCGAGGCGCGGGGCCTCTGGGATAGTGCGGCGGAGGTCGGACGTCTCTCGGAACTGGCGCGCACCGGCATGGCGAGTCGGGAGGAGCTCTCCGGTTCGACGATCACCATCACCTCGCTCGGCGCGCTCGGCGGCCTGGTCACGACGCCGGTGATCAACCACCCCGAGGTCGCGATCGTCGGCGTCAACAAGCTGCAGGTGCGCCCGGTCTGGGATGGGCGCGACTTCGTGCCGCGGAAGATGATGAACATGTCCTCCAGCTTCGATCACCGGATCATCGACGGCATGGATGCCGCCGTCTTCGTCCAGGCGATCAAGCGACAGCTCGAGACCCCGGCGACAATCTTCATGGAGGATTGAGCGATGAAGGACATGACCTGCAAGCTTCTCGTGGTCGGCGCCGGGCCCGGCGGCTACGTATGCGCCATCCGCGCGGGTCAGCTGGGCCTCGACACCGTCATCGTGGAGTCCGACGCTCTCGGCGGGACTTGCCTCAACGTCGGCTGCATCCCGTCCAAAGCGCTAATCCATGCCGCAGACGAGTTCCACAAGTTGCGGTTGGCGGCCGGCGGTCACTCTTCGATCGGGATCCGCGTCGCCTCGCCCGAGATCGATTTTCCGTACACCATCGCCTGGAAGAACACGCTAGTGGAGCGTCTCAATCTCGGTGTTTCCGGACTGCTCAAGAGGGCGGGGGTGAAGACGATCAAGGGCTGGAGCACGTTCCGTGACGGCAAGACCGTGGAGGTGACGACGGAGATCGGCGTTCAAGTGATCCGCGCCGAGTTCATCGTGATCGCTACTGGGTCGTGCTCGGTAGAGCTGCCGAACCTTCCGTTCGGCGGCCTGGTGATCTCCTCGACCGAGGCCTTGGCGCTTGACGCGGTTCCCTCGTCGATGGCGGTGATCGGCGGGGGCTATATCGGTCTCGAGCTTGGCACCGCTTTCGCCAAACTCGGATCGCACGTCACGGTGGTCGAGGTCGCAGAAAAGGTGCTGCCTCAGTACGACGGCGAACTGGTGCGTCCGGTAATCTCACGGCTCGATGAAATTGGCGTGGCTGTGCTGACCGGTGCGAAGGCGATAGGGCTCTCGGCCAACGGCGACGGAATTGACGTCGAAGTAAACGGTGTGCGCCGCATGGTCGCCGTGGACAAGATCCTCGTCACGGTTGGCCGCCAACCGGCGGTCGATGGTTGGGGTCTGGAGATTCTGGACCTTGATCGCGATGGCCAATTCATCCACATCGACGACCAATGCCGCACGTCCATGCGCGGGGTCTTCGCAATCGGCGATGTCTCGGGTCAGCCGATGCTGGCCCACCGCGCCATGGCGCAAGGCGAGATGGTGGCGGACATCCTGGCCGGGATGAAGCGATCCTGGGACAAGGTTGCGGTTCCCGCCGTCTGCTTCACCGACCCCGAGATCGTCGACGTCGGCCTCTCCCCGAAACAGGCGGCCGATCTCGGCATCCAGGCGGTGTCGATGCAGTTTCCGTTCCAGGCCAACGGCCGGGCGATGACGACCGAGCGCGAAGACGGCTTCGTGCGGATAGTGGCGCGCGAGGATAACCACCTCGTTCTCGGCGTGCAGGCGGTCGGCGCGAACGTGTCCGAGCTGTCGACGGCGTTCTCGCTCTGCCTGGAGATGGGGGCGAGGATGGAGGATGTGGCCGCCACGATCCACGTCCACCCGACCAAGGGCGAGGCGTTCCAGGAAGTCGCTCTGCGCACTCTCGGCCACGCCCTGCATATCTAAAACCGACCCAATGACAGGGCCATCTCACGTGCATTGAAGCGCATCAATAGGCCCATTAAGTGATTGCAAGCCCAATCCCCCAGCATCACCATCTAAATCACTTGCAACTCGGGGCGCCATACATGACAACGCGATTAACTGACACCTATCATACTCGATAGGAGCGACTTGCGAGTCATGGCTCAAATACGCATCGGCTTCGTCGGCGACAGCATCACCCATGGAACTGGGGATGAGACGCTGCTCGGCTGGCCGCTCCGCTTGGGGCAGGCCGAAGTCGCGCGGGGACACGACGTCACCATCTACAACCTTGGCATCCGGGCCGACACCTCGCAGCTTGTCGCCGCGCGCTGGGAGGCGGAGTGCCGGGCGCGGCTCAACCCGACGAGTTTCCACTGTGCGATCGTCTTCGCCATCGGCATCAACGACAGCGCCCATGAGAAGAGCGGCATGATGGATGGCCGGCGGGTCGAGCTCGATCGCTCGCTCGAGATCATCGGGGGAATGCTGACCAAGGCGCGCGAGTTCGGCCAAGTCCTATGGATCGGTCCGACGCCGGTGGTCGAGGCGATGATGCCGCTCACCCGCATTCCCGGCCTGACCTACGACTTCCGGAATCACGCAATCGACGTCTACAATCAGGCCTATGCGGAAAAAGCGGCCGAACTCGGCGTGCCCTATTTCGATCTCTTCACACAGTTCAGCACCGATCCGGTATGGGACGCCGCGCTCCGGAGATCAGACGGCCTCCATCCGAATTCGAAAGGATACGCGATGATGGCCGCTCGCATTGGCGGTTGGGCAGGCTGGCGCAGGCTTTTCGACGGATAGCGCCCTCACCCCGTCATTTCGAGCCCTTCGTAGCCGTTCGCCGCCACCTCGTCGCACTTGATTTTGTAGCGGTCGACGCCCCCGACATAGGGCATGAACACGGACGGCTTTCCAGGGATGTTCGATCCCGAGTACCAGCTTTTGGCTCGTGGGTAGAGCGTCCTGTCGGCCACCTGCTTCACGTGCTCGACCCAGGCATCCTCGGCTTGGACCGTCGCCTCCACCCGTGCAAGGCCACGCCCACGGAGCGTCCCGATGCAATCGGCAATCCAGTCGGTGTGCTGCTCGATGGAGAGAATCATCTGCGACTTTACCGAAGGACTGCCGGGTCCTGTGATGATGAACATGTTGGGGAAGCCCGCGACCATCAAGCCGAGATAGGTCCGGGGGCCCGTCTTCCACTTCTCCTGCATCGTGAGACCGACGGAGGTGCGGATATCGATCTCCAGGATTGCGCCGGTCATGGCGTCGAACCCGGTCGCGAAAATGATCGCATCAAGCTCGTACTCGGCGTTCGCCGTGCGAAGGCCGGTCTGCGTGATCTCCTCGATCGGCGCGCGGCGCACGTCGACCAGGGTCACGTTGTCGCGGTTGAAGGTCTCGTAATATCCGGTGTCGAGACAGATACGCTTGGTCCCGATCGGATGATCCTTTGGCGCCAGAAGATCGGCAACCTCAGGGTTCCTTACGATCTCGCGGATGCGCTGCCGCACGAATTCAGCCGCCGTGTCGTTCGATACCTGATTTACAAGGAGGTCCTTATAGGCGAAGAGGAAGCTGATCGTGCCACCCTTCGCCCACCGCGCCGCATAGTGCCTCTCGCGCTCCTCGGGCATCGCCTCGACCGCGGCTTTCTCAGGGGGTGGATATCCGGAGATACCGAAGGGCGTGAGATAGGCATCCGCACGACGTTTCGCATACTCCGCCTTGTGCACCCGCACCTCTTCTTCCGAGAGGGGGCCGTTCCGGGCAGGCAGGCTATAGTTCGCCGTCCGCTGGAACACATGGAGATGCTGCGCCTGCTTCGCGACGAGCGGGATGATCTGGATGGCCGTCGAGCCTGTGCCGATAATGCCGACCCTCTTACCACGGAAGTCGACCATGTCCTTCGGCCATAGCCCGCTGTGGTACCGTTCGCCACGGAAGTCCTCCAGGCCCTTGAGGTCGGGTATGCGCGGGGTCGACAGGTTACCGCTCGCCATGATGCAGAACTGGGCCACGACCCTGTCGCCGCGATCGGTATTGACCGTCCAGCGGTTTGCCTCAGCATCATAGACGGCCGAGGTGACCCGCGTTTTGAGCTGGACGTCGCGGCGCAGATCGAACCTGTCTGCCGCATGGTTGATGTACCGCAAGATGTCGGCCTGTTTCCCGTACCGATCCGGCCAGTTCCATTCCTGCTGCAGCTCCTCGGAGAAGGAGTAGGAATACTCCATGCTTTCGACGTCGCAGCGCGCCCCCGGATAGCGGTTCCAGAACCAGGTGCCGCCAATACCGTCGCCGGCTTCGAAGACCTTCACGCTGAGTCCCATGCCGCGAAAGCGATGCAGCGCGTATAGACCGGCGAATCCAGCGCCGACAACGATGACGTCGAAGGTCGCGATAATCGGCTCGGTCGTCCTGGCCCCTACTTTCGGCGCGTCGGCCATGAGTTCTCTTCCTCTCTAACCTACCCAACAATGAGTGTAGCCGGGCGCAGGAATTTCCAAAAGGTGGAACGCCGGCGCACGCCAATTCTCCACGAGTCGCCGTTCATATTTGAAACCCCCGGCCCCGTGACATGAGCGGTCTCGTCCCTACGATCAAGGTAAAATGGAATGCCTGTCACTCAAACGCAGACCTTCGCGCACCGATGGCAGCTTACTTCGTAGTCTGCTTTGCGGCACGGAGTCCTAATTGGTCATTGGTCCTTTTCGGCGGCGGTATGGGATGGTTCACCTATGGTTCCTTGAGGGTTCTGTGACAGTTCCGCGGTATTATTTCCCGCCGATCGTGAGCCGCGGTGCCCGCGCCTGCGCGGCCGAGGCACGAATTAGATGGCAGCGGTCGGGATTGTCGAGGTGATAGTTGCGAAACCTTCTGCAGAAACAAATCCTACTATGACACCATCTAATCGGACGGTCTTACCCGTCGTTGCAGCGCAGTAATCATCTGAATTTTGGCCTCGTACGGGGAACATTACTTCAGGGAGGCTATTAATTTATTGGGGGACCGGTCAGGAAGGTCGGAACAAGCCTCAAGCCTACGGGAGGTTGCGAGAACATGGTGGGAAGAACAGCGCCCAAGTATGCTTCCAAGACCCTGTGCCGGATCGTTATCGTCGAGGATGAAGCAATTATCAGGATGGCGATTGCAGAGGCGGCCCGCGACTTGGGGTACCAAGTTATTGAAGCTGGGGATGCGGATGCAACGCTTGACTATTTGGCATCCGGCCAGCGGGTCGATTTGGTTTTCACGGACATTCAGTTGCCCGGCTCTATCGACGGGTTGGAGCTGGCGCGACAATTAAAGAGACGATATCCCAACCTCAAAGTTCTGCTCACTTCGGGTCGGCTAGCCGCCGAAACGGCCCAATCCGTCGCCCCGTTCATACCCAAGCCGTACCCCGTAGAGGAAGCACTCGTCAGAATCGCAGAAACGCTGACGTCGCAGCCGTCGGATGCGTGATCTACCGAACGATGGCGACGAGCGTCTCTGCATTCTCATCCTCGAGTCCGACATTATCGTCCGCACTGAAATTGCCGAATACCTACGAGACTGCGGATACAAGGTAATCGAGGCAGTGACCGGCGACGAAGCGATGATCATGCTGGACGCACCGGGGGTGCGCATCAAGGCGATCCTGGCTGACGTGAAGGCAGCCGGCAGCACGGACGGGTTTGGCTTGGCCAGATGGATCAGGACCAACCGGCACGAAATTAACGTCATCCTTACGGGAACGGTGGAGAAAGCAGCGAAGGAGGCCGGGGACCTTTGCGAGGACGGCCCAATACTGTCGAAGCCATACGACCCCCAAGTCGTTCTCGACCGGATCAAGCGCCTATTGGCGGCGCGCCACCGCAATGCGTGAAGACCGACCCTTCGGCCGAGAGCCCTAAAACATAGCCGCTCCTTCATTGAACCGGATGAAGCAGAAAGCGCCCGCCGGTCGGCGGGCGCTTTCCCCGTTCCGCAGGGGTGGAGGTCTAGCCGGCGGGGGCACGCCGGCGTTCAACGCTTCTGCGGACGGTCCTGCGCACCCGCGCCTTACGATCGGCGCGGACGAAGCCGCCCCTGATCGGCACGTCCCCGTAACTGAACAGGAAGATGGGCCACGCTGCGTCGCGGGGCGTCGGCCGGGGTATTCGGATGATGATATGCATGGGGGCCTTTCCTCATCCGGCTCATGATCTGGCGCGCTACCGCCCGCCCCGTGGGTCCATCAGCGATTCAGGGTGCCCATAAGCAGCGGCCTGCTTGACCACGCAGCTATACGTCATCCGGAGGTCGTAGAGGCCGTCCTGTTTCCACTCGGCAAGGCAGCGCCGGGCGATGTTGTATTCCTCCGTTCCTTTCGGTGCTTTTGGGTGAAATCCATAAAGGATTCCATCGCCTCCATCTGTAGGTCATAGCAGTGCTTCTGCAGCCGGTAATCTTGCGGCCATTCGGCGGCGCACAGCTTCTTTACGTTGTTGGCCGCACCGCCCGGCTCGGCCGCGGCGGCGCCGGACGCCAGCAGGGCCGCCGCGGCGCAGAGCTTCGGAAGGTGGCGCATGGTCGGCCTCCCCGGAAAAGCTTCCAGCCCAGATTACCGCGCCGGCCCCGCTGCCGGCGCGGCCATGAAGGACTAAGCCACCCGGTTAGAGCCACGTTTCCACGATGGCAGGATCGTCATAGGGTTGAGGTACACGCGCTACCAGATTGGGACAGCTGACGGCCCGCATATCGATCAATTTTAGCGAGGACGCAACCATTCGGGATACCCCCAAGGCGGAGAGGGTTCCGCATCAGTGGTCAGGCACACTTATTTCGGAGCCTCATCCCCCGATGCTATCTGAGTTGCGGCGATCACTCCAGGTGCGATGCTGCAGCCCCGTTGGCGCCGCGCTGGCGACGCTTAATCGGATTGCCAGCGTCAGCCGTCTCGTACATGGTCAGTTTGTGCGAGCCAAACTGAAGCTTGATCCAAGCGCCCCGGTTCGCATTCCAGCTCTTGAGCGGCCTCAAGTAGGCTTGGCGCTCTAGCAGTTCCCTGTTGGCGTCCGCGTCATTGCCACGCTCGTGCTTAAGCGAGAGGAACATGAAGTAGATCTTCCTGGGTTCCTGCCGGTAGGACGCCGCGATGTTCTCGAGGACGCGCTCCATGACCGGTCTGCCGAACGGGTTGTAGAAGAAGAATACGCATTTGCCGTCCGGAATGATGAAGTCGATGGCATCTCCAAGGACGCCTGAGATTGGGGGATGATGCTTGTTGGCTGCGGAAAAGGCGGCAATGTTTTGCTTCGATATTGCATGCAGCTCCGCGGCAAATTCGACCCCGATGATCTGCTTGAAATCGTGCAAGGCGGCATGAAGCAGAATTCGTCCTTTGCCGGAGCCCACGTCTATGAAGGTATATTCCCGGAGGTCGGGCGGAAGATGGGCGAAGGCGTGCTCTATCAGCCGGCCGGGACTCGGCACATACTCCGAGCCCATATTCTTGTTCGGGCTTTCGATGGTCAGGCGTCCGAGCGTAACGATGCCGTCCGTCTGCACCCTGTTGCGTTCATCAAACTGGCGCTCGTAATTTCGTTGCGCCCGATGCCGTATGGAAAGCTTCACGTCTTCGATCATCATCCCCAGTCCTTCGCGGACCAGGACGTCGCGGGCCTTCCGGATGTCGCCTGCTATACCGATGATACGAAACTCCTAGGCGCTTCGGCAACCACCAAGTCGTGCTATGCGAAGGGCTATTCCTTCTACGCGCACGGCGGCCAGCATAAGCTACAGTGGTAGGTAACGATCGATCGGCAGTGGTACTAGCCATTCTGCGGAGCGCGTTCGCGGCTTGGGGCGTTCTTGACGCAAATGGTCTAATACAGGGGCGCCATGTTCCGAGCACTTGGTTTACGGCGACTATCCCACAATGAGAGGGTGACATGAAGCCGGCCGACTCGGACTTCTACGCGGCGGCTGCGACGGAGTTCGAGCCCGCCGTCGCGGCGAAGGACCTCGACAAGCTGCCATCTGAAGAACAGTGGCAGGCTCACCTGGACCATGTCCGGCTTGCCTGGCGGACCCTCGGAAAGACCAAGCAGGAGCTTGTGATCAGCGCGAAGGATGACAGAACGGTGGATGCAATGGCCCTGTTCATTGAACGCGCCAATGAATGTGCGAAGGATCTCGTCGTCGCCTCGGAGATTCTCGTCGAAGCAAGCAAGCGGCTGGTCGTCGCGATTGCAGCCGCCGCCGTTAAAGGGCCGAAGATGTCGGACGGCGACAAGCGCCGGTAATGATACAAACGGCCGGCAGCTAAGTTGCGCAGGTGGTGCTAGAAGCCCCAGAGAAGGGAGCCACGAAACACCGCCTCAGTTCGATGCACCGGTGTGCCATCGCCGGCCTGGGCGGATGAACCTTACTAACCGGCTGGGCTCTGGGGAACGGTCGTTGAAACAGAGCCGTAGACCAACGAAGGCACGACGTGCGTTCTAGCGACCCACTGCCGCGGCGATACGGTCGCAACGGGAGACTTGACTGCCGCTCGGTGATACTCGATCGGAAACCATGTGACGGCTTTCAGGCGCCTGTCCGCATAATCAGCAGCGGCAATGCCATTGACTAACGCCGAAAGCCCAGCGGCTCTATGAGTCTTCGCCGTCATTCGGTACGCTACTTCCGACAGATTAAGCGGGCCTCCGCGCTGCGCTGACGCTCACGATCTTATGTACGCTGTTGACATCCATCTGGAGTCCGCGTGCAATTTCACGAATTGACAGCCCTTGCTCGCGCAGAAGCAGAACCTCCTTTGACTTCTTGTGAGGTTCGCCCACTGGGTGCTCGTCCGGGCGAGACTCGATTTCACCCGCTCGCTGAGATCATGGAACGCTCGAACTCAGAACACGCCAAGCATTTGGAACAGGGCACGTCCGGATGGAGAGCATTTTGTATATTTCCCCAAGAGGCGCGCCGGAGGGCGCGTCAGGAAGCGAGACCCCTCGGCTACACTATTAAGGCTAAGGTACGATTGACACCCCGCCCCGCTCCGGGCAGGCTTTTCTTTCGTTCCACACGTGAAACAGCTTCCAGAAACTGGCCGTTTATCCGATCCGTGATTCCCGGCAACCCCTCGGAACACCGACATCGAAGGCAAGACCACACTTGCCCCGGCTCCGGTCTGGGCTTTCTCTTTGCGCGAATCGTCGGCATCCTGTTCCGCCATGCGTACCCGCCTCGCCCTGGCCATGTTGCTGATCGCCACTTCGGTTGCGGCGATCGATCGGACGTCCATCGTGGGCCAAGCCAGCGTGATCGACGGCGACACCATCGAGATCCACGGGCAGCGGATTCGCCTGCACGGGATTGACGCGCCGGAAGGACGTCAGACCTGCATCGACGCCCGTGGCACGACTTGGCGCTGTGGCCAGAAGGTGGCGCTGACCCTGTCCGACAAGATCGCCCGGCAGACGGTGGAATGCGAGCCCAGGGATAGAGACCGTTGGCGCCGCGTCATCGCGATCTGCCGGGTGGCCGGCATCGACCTGAATGGCTGGCTCGTCTCAGAGGGGCTGGCGGTCGCTTTCCGCCGTTACTCGCTCGATTACGTCCCGCAGGAAGATGCGGCCCGCCGGTCGAATCGCGGCCTATGGGCCGGCACCTTCGTCATGCCGGCCGAGTGGCGGCGGACCAAACGATGGTTCTGAAACTGTTGAACTGTGGGGAGACCTTGAGGATGAGGTTCATTATTTGCGGTTTTCTAGCTGTAGCAATTTCATCACCCGTCTATTCAGAGACTGAACCGCGCCGGGTTTGCCGGAGTCCGTTTGGTTTGAGTCACGCCACCATGGCGAGCTCATCGGATTGCGCATAGTAGCGCGCCTCGGCTTCCGCCGGAGGAATATTGCCGATCGGCTCGAGCAGCCGCCTGTTGTTGAACCAGTCGACCCATTCGAGCGTCGCG
>WHUA01000032.1 GCA_009377445.1 Alphaproteobacteria bacterium
AAGCACATTGAGCAGGGCGAGATTGCGCAGGATAGTCTCCTGTCCCATGCTGTGTGCACCGAACACCGCGCCCGCCTCGGCCGAAAGGACACCGCCGCTCGGCCATCCATTCGCCAGCGAAAACGCCAGCGCCTCCGGCGTGGCATCGGCGTAGAGCAGGCGCGCGACGCGCAGAGCTTGCGGCGGATCGCGGACCAAGTCCTGCAGCTCGCGTTCGCAGCCGGACGTGTCTTCGCCCTTGCGCCGCTTGAGCTTGATCGCATCGAGAATCCCGGCTTTCTTCGCCTCGAACACGGCGGCCGCGGCCTCGGCTCGCGCGATGTCAGGCACCGATGCCTGCCGGCGCTCGCTCTCCCAGTCGCGCAGCGCCCGACAGAACATCGCATCGCATGTCGTCTTGCGCTCACCGGAATCGGCGACTGACAGGAGATAGATGGAAACCGGCCCGACGAGCTGCTGATCGCGGCGGACGTTGATCAAGGCCTGCGCCGCAAGTGATAGCGCAGCCAGTGCCGAGCACGCGACCAGTGCGGCAGGGGCTTGGACGAAACGCTGTACCTCATTCACCGCATCGCGCATGAGCGGCGGAAGAGCATCGACGGGATACGGGTGCGCCGTCAGCTGCTCCGCCAGAGGCTCCGGATCAGGCCAGTGGCGGGCGCCTGCTGCGCCGGCGAATGCGTGATTCCCAACCGCCTCATCGGGCACTACGCTGCAGGCCGCAGTAATCGCCTCGCGCACGGCTTCCGGCCCGCACAATCTGTGCAGGTCGTTGAAATCGATTACCCCTCTTGAGCGGTCCTCACCGAATATCGGAACCGCAAGCAGCGCCCCGACAGCTCGGGCGGCGGCATGAGCGTTGGCGAGTCCCGGATTCCCGACGGTCTCCCGGTCATCGTCCGCACAGACAATCAGATGCGCGCCGGGATGCTGTTGCCGGATTGCTTCGGCCACAGCGCTGAGATTCCCGGCGCTAAATGCGACGACGGTGGTATGACCAGTGGCGGCGTGAATGCTGGCGGCGGTTGCGTACCCCTCGGCAATGCACACCGTATGCGTCATGGC
>WHUA01000008.1 GCA_009377445.1 Alphaproteobacteria bacterium
CGCGTAGCAGGGCCAGAGCCTTTCGCTGGGAAGACCTCGGATGAACAAAATCCGCCAAATCCGCGAGCGGTATGCTTCTATATAACATACCCAGCCCCGAATGGGTACGTAAAGTATGATATCGCCTTGTCGAAGCATGAGGGCGATATATGATGGATATCAAATAGTTCTCCACATTTCACGTCCGTAGAAGTAGCGAAAGGCCACCCACCAGCCCCCCTTCTACCGGCGTCCGGCCGCGGCTATAATCCGCCGCTTTTTCGGCTTCAAAGGAGTATCCGGCATGACCCCGCGCGTTTCGAACGGCCTTCTCGAAGTGCCGGTGGAACATGTCCGTGGCGGGACCTCCACGGGCATAGTGCTGCATGACGCACACCTCCCGGCGGAGCTGCCGCTGCGCGAAGAGCTTATCAGGCGGATCATGGGCGTTCCCGTGGAGGGCAACACGGCAGGCAACCGGCAGATCACCGGGCTGGGCCGGGGCGTTGCGACCAGCAACAAGGTGTTCATCGTCGCCCCGTCGCAGCGCAACGACGCGGATATCGACAGCACGCTCGCCCAGCTCGCCGCGGACAAGAGCGCGATCGACTGGAGCGTGAACTGCGGCAACATGTCGGCCGCCCTGCCCTTCTTCGCCCTCGATCACGGGCTGGCCCATGTCAACGGCGACCGCACGACGGTGCGGATCTTCAACACCAATACGAACGTCGTTACCCACGGCATCCTCGATACGCCCGGCGGGCGGACGGACTTTCCCGCCGACGCCGAGATCCCTGGCGTCATGGGGCGCTTTCCGGGCGTCCTGCTGGCCCTGCTGAAGCCGGCCGGCGCACGCACGGCGGCCCTCCTGCCGACCGGCAAGGTTGCCGACGAGATCGAAGGCTACAAGGTTTCCTGCGTCGACGTCGCGGTGCCGATGGTAATTCTGCGCGCCGCCGATTTCGGCAAGACCGCGACCGAGACGCCGGCCGCGCTCGACCAGGACAAGGCGTTCAAGGAAACGCTGCGCCGGATCTGGGTCGAGGCCGGAATGCGCATGGGCCTGAAGCGCAAGGACGGCACGGCGATGAGCCGCGACGACCTCGCCAACAGCGAAACCATCCCGAAAGTCTGCATCGTCGCGCCGCCCGAAGACGGCGACCGCGCCGGGACCGGGAATATCAAGGTCCGCTACTTCACCCCGCAGCAGGCGCATCCGTCGATGGCGGTGACCGGCGGCTCCTGCCTGGCGGCGGGCTGCCTCATCCCGGGCACCACCGCGCACGACTGCGCCCGCGATGTGAAGCCGCTCGGCGCCACGATCGGCAACCATGCGGTCGTCATGGAGAACCCGGCCGGGCTCCTGAAAGCGGAGATCCGCGGCGCCGTGACCGCGAAGGGCATCGAGATCGAGCACGCCGCCTACCAGCGGAGCGCCCAGATCCTGCTGCGCGGCTATGCCCCGGTGTATGGGGCGTCGGAGGCGTTGCTAAAGTGTTACGGCTGAACGCGACGCGGGCATACGGACGGGATTGGACCGCGGCGCAGCGAATGGGTAATGTCCTGGCCAGCCTGCCCAACAGGCTTTAGATTGCCTGCGCGGATTCCAGCCAGGCAGGACTGAAATCGATAATTTCCGGCGCCGGCAACGGCGCCGGCCACCCAGGGCGCCGGGGTTTGCCGGGTTTCCGGCCGATGCCCGGCTTCGAGAGCAAGGAGACAGACACATGGCCGAAGCGCCCGCATGGCAGGATCAGCTTTATGATCTGCTGCGCGAATTCAAAGTCACCCAGTTTTCCTACGTACCCGATGCGGGCCACAGGACACTGATCAACCGCTCGATCGCGGATCCGGACGTCCATTCCATCTCCCTGACCACGGAAGAAGAAGGCGTCGCGCTGCAGTGCGGCGCCCATCTCGGCGGTGCGCGCAGCGTGCTGCTCATGCAGAGCAGCGGCGTCGGAAACTGCGTCAACTTCTTTTCGCTGGTCCAGCATGGCCGCTTCCCCTTCCTGACTATCGTCAGCATGCGCGGCGATTTCGGCGAGGCGAACCCTTGGCAACTTGCGATGGGACAGTCGACCCAGCCCGTGCTCGAGGCGGCAGGCATCATCTGCATGCGGGCCGAATCGCCCGGCGACGTCATCACGACGTCGCGCGCCGCCTGCACCATGGCCTATCAGTCCGAGGCGCCCGTTGCCGTTCTGCTGACGCAGAAGCTGCTCGGCGCCAAGGCCTTCTCGACGGAGTGACTATCATGAGCATGAAACCAACCCTCAGCACCGGCCCCGCCAAAGCGGTCGACAAGGGACTGCTGGAACGCCGCAAGGCCGTCGCCGGCATTCTGGGCGATACGAAGAACATGCTGATCGTGACCGGGCTCGCGGGGTCGAAGGACGACGCCCTCGCCGCCGCCGGCGACGTTCCGAACCTGTTCACCCTGAGCGGCGCCATGGGCGCGGCGGCGGCCATGGGCCTCGGCCTCGCGCTCGCCCAGCCCGACAAGCGCGTGGTCGTGGTGACCGGCGACGGCGAGCTTCTCATGAACGTCGGCACGCTTGCGTCGATCGGCGTCATGAACCCGCCGAATCTCAGCATCCTCTGCGTCGACAATGGGCATTACGGCGAGACCGGCTGGCAGGAAAGCCACACCAGCCGCGGCGTCGACATCGCCAAGATGGCGGAAGGCGGCGGCATCAAGCAGGTTCGCACGGTCACCGAGGAGTCGCAGATTCCCGAAGCATCGAAGCTGCTGCGCGGGTCAAACGGCGCCTCCTTCATCCTGTTGAAGGTCGCGCCGACCGATCCGGGCAAGCTGCACCGTTCGCGCGACGCATCCTACAACAAGACCCGCTTCCGCGAGGCGGTCCTCGGCAAGAATTGAGCCGTCACGGCGGCGATATCGCGGAAGGCACGGCCGATCGGCCGTGCCTTCTTCTTTGGCGTCCGGACTCCCGGTCCGGTCAGCGCATGACCTGCTGGACCCGCTTGGCGAACTCCGTCAACTGGCTCTCGTAAACGAGCCCCAAGGCCGGCAGGACGGCAATCACCAGCAGCGCCACGACGGCGAAGAAGCCCGATTGCGTGGACCGGCTCGCCCGCAAAATGAACAGGACGGCCCACGCGCCGCTCAGAAACCACGCCAGCTCGGCACCGGTCGGCAGACTCATAGCCTTGCCCCCCCCCAACGTCCCGGAACGATCCGTTCCATCGCAGGTGCATCCTAACCGAACCGCGAGGATGTGACTACGGCTCGCCTGCGGCGGCCCGCTCGACGGAAAACATTGAAAATAAACAGTTGAATGGACGGCGGGCCCCGTCAGACGGGGGCGGACGCGAGGCGGGCTGCGATCTCCGCCATCTTCTTGCCGGTCGCTTCGTCCAACGCTGCGAACTCTGCGGCGAGCAGCGTCCGCTCGATCCTGACGGGCAGTGCGCGGCCTTGGAACTGGATGGTTTCGTCCGGCAGCTCCAGGACGAAATGGAAATCGAACCCGCCGCGGCTGAAACGATCCGCCTCGGCGATGCGGATCAGAAAGCCGCTCCTGCTCCAGTTCACGACCTGAAAAGCGTTGCCGTGAACGAAGAGCTTGGCGTTGCCGCCGGGAACGCGCGGAAAGCCGCGCCGGTCGACGCCGCCTCCGTCCCGGGCGCGGCGACCCAGCACCTCGACGAGCTGGCCCACAGCCGTCGTCAATGCGGAGACTTTACGGTCGGCATCCTGGAAGCGCTTTTCCATCACGTCGTCGGGTCCCGGGCGTTCCGGGCGTTCCGAAGGTTCCGGGCGTTCCGGCTCGACCCGGCTTTCGGGCCGCTCTTCCGCCACGCCTTCGCCCACCGCTGCCGTCGCGGCGGCGATCGGCGCCTCGACCCCGGCCCTGGCAGGCCCCGCTGCCTTGTCCGTCGGATCGTCCTTTTCGGCCGGAGCCGGCGAGCTTTCCGCCGCCGCGCCGCCCGGCAGGTCCGCTGCATGGGAATTGCCGGGTGAATTGCCGGTCGAATTGCCGGTCGAATTGCCAGCCGGGATGCCGGATGCCGCGCCCATCTCGCGAACGCCGCGGATGAGCGCCCGCAGAAGCAATGGCACAGCCGGTGAGCCGTATCCCTGGGCGAGCGTGACGAGGTCGAGGGCCTCGCCCAGCAAGACGACTTCCTGCTTGGCGCCCGTCCCGGCATCGGCGCCGCCGCCGGCCGGCGCGCCCAGCCGGGTCGACATCGGCTCGCCGTCGCCGAGCGGAACGCCCGACAGATACAGCCCGGCAACCCGGCGCCACAGTGGCTCGCCGCCGCTCATGACCTCATGCCCATATCCGCCGGAGCGTCGGCGCGCCCATTGTCGCGCGCGGCGTCAGCAATCGCTTTTCCATTTCGCTTCACGTTGCCAGACCAGCCATTAAACATGTCGAATGCCTCTCAGCAACCACCGCCCGCGACGTGTTCGATTCCGCCGATCGAGAAACCCGTCCGCGCTTGCCGGGAGCCCGTATGCGCAACCGAGTCGCTGCCGGCCGGTCTCCGCTCCCGTACTGCAGCGACGCGCCTTAGACGCGGAAGATGAAGTAGACGGCGAACATCCATGCCGGCGAGGTTACGATCACGGTGAAGCAGGTTACCCGCGTTACCAGCACGATCGATTCCTGCCACTGCATTCCAAGTTCTCCGTCGGTGCGTCTTTTTTCCTTTATGTTCAATCGTATAAGACGCCGTCGCCGGACCACAAACATCCATGAGCACGAGGGCTGCGCGCAGTCGTACTAGCCCCAACAGCCGGGCCGAACCGGCGCTAGCGCCGCACCCGCAAGGCGCGCGGGATGCCGGACACGCGGCCCGGAAGCGCCTCATAGGCAACTCCGGGAAGGTAGTCGCGGCTCCACCGCGCATGGTGCAGCCGCCCGTGCTCGCGCGCAGACTGGTGGAAGCGGGTCGCCTCCTCCGCGGTCAAGCCGTACAGGCTGCCGTGGAGGTCGCCCACCGGGGCCGTCCGGGCAAGTCCGGCCCTGCGCTTGCGAGCCCATCTCCCGGCCACAGCCAGCGCCGCCGCAGCCAGCCCCGCGAGGCCGACCGCGAGCGCCATCATCGTCCAAAACATCGTTCGTTCCTCGGGCGTTGCTTATTCTTGTCGGGTAATTCTGCCCGCACGTCCCGCGTGCGCGGTACGTCGAATTGGAACTACCCCCATCGCACAGCGCCGCTGGCCGAAAACAGGCCCGGAAGGAAAGGCGCAAATCGGGCAAGAATTCGCTTCGTCGAAGGGAGGTGCGGACCGCCGCCGCGCCAAAGCTTGGAAAAAGAGCCGGCGGCCGGCGAGTTTGTTTATTGTTAATTATTTGGGCGTACTGAATCTTGTTCCACAGTTACCAATTTTCTCTATATGCTTTCTTGCTTAGTGCTTGACGCCTGAGACCGCATCCCTGGATGTCCGTCAGGGATAGCCGCTCGGTCAGCGGGAGTATTGGAGTACGGATGGCTTTGACTCGGCTTCTGGCATTGGGGCTGCTCATCTGCTTCGCCGCCCTGCCGCCCGCGGCGGCCGCTCCCAAGACCTCCCCGGAGGAAGCGGAAAAGTTTATTCGGGCGCTCGGCGAACAGGCCGTGAGCGTGCTCTCGGACAAATCCATACCGCTGGCGGATCGCGAAACCAGGATCCGCGATCTCTTGCGCAAGAATTTCGACCTGGAAACCATCGGCCGCTTCGTCCTCAGCAAACATTGGCGCACGGCGTCGCCCGATCAGCAGTCGGACTACCTGGCGCTGTTCAGCGAGTTCGTGCTCCGGACTTACGCCCGCCGGCTGGGCGGATACGGCAACGAGCAATTCAAGATCAACTCCGCGAAGCCGCTCGGCGCCCGCGATGCGATCGTCCTGACGGAGATCTCGCGGCAGGCCGGACCGCCGATCACGGCGGGGTGGCGCGTCCGCGATTCCGACAACGGCTACAAGATCGTCGACGTCATGGTGGAAGGCGTCAGCATGGCCGTGACCCAGCGATCGGAGTTCGAGACGATCGTGCGCAACCAAGGACTGGGTGGGCTAATCGAAATCCTCCGGGCGAAGGTTTCCACCTTCCCGGCAAGACCCTCGTAGCCTGGCGATGAGGAGGACTGTCATGCAAATCCATAACCATAGTTTCAGGGGTGTCCAGGCCCCCCGCCGGGGCCTGACGATTGCGCTGAGGACGTTATGCCTCGCTGCACTGACGGCCGGCGCCGTGAGCGGCGCCGGCGTTCCGAATGCCCGCGCCGATTTTCAGGCCGGATGGGTCGCCTATGAGCGGGGCGACTTCCTGACCGCGTACAACGAGTGGCAGCCGCTCGCGGAGAAGGGCGAGACACGCGCGCAATTCAACATCGGCGTCATGTACGACGAAGGAAAAGGGCTGACCCAGGATCGCAGCAAGGCCATCGAGTGGTGGACCAAGGCCGCGAAGAACGGCGACGCCCAGGCGCAGCACAATCTGGGCCTCGCCTATTTGGCGGGAACCGGCGTCGGCCAGGACTATGCGGAAGCCGTCTCCTGGCTCAAGCGGGCGGCCGGCAGCGGCCTGATTCGCTCGCAATACGCCCTCGGGCGCATGTACGACTACGGCTTCGGCGTCGAGAAGAACGAAGCCGAAGCGGCGAAATGGATCCGGATGGCCGCCGACCAGGGCTTCGACAAGGCCCAGTACAACATGGGCAAGCGCTATCGCGACGGCATCGGCGTCACGAAGGACAAGGACGCGGCGACGAAATGGTTCATGGCCGCCGCGGAGCGCGGGCACGTCCGCGCGCAACATTACACGGGGCTTCGCTACCTGTCGGGTGACGGCGTGAAGAAAGACGCCATCGCCGCCCTGATGTGGCTCACGCTGTCCGCCCGCGCCGGCGACAGGGCCGCCGCGAAGGACCGCGAGAACCTCGTCTCCCGGCTGCCGAGAGCGGATCGCCAGCAAGCCGAGAGCCTGGCCGACAAATGGCGGCCGAAACAGGCGAGCGCCGGCGGCTAGCCCGCGCGTCGTCCCGAACGCGGACACGAAATCAGGCGGCGCGCACGGGCGGCGGCTCCGCTGACATAGGGATTCGAGCCCCGCGATATTTCATGCTACCTATTGCCCGCAGGCCAGCCGACGGACGGATAGGCGACCGGCCGCGTCACCGCACATGGAGCATGAAAAATGGCAATCAAGGAAGGCGACACGCTCCCGACCGAGACCTTGCGGGTCCTCGGCGAGGATGGCAGCCCAAAGCCGGTATCGACCGACGAGTTCTTTGCCGGCAAGAAGGTAATCCTGTTCGGCGTACCCGGAGCCTTTACCCGCACCTGTTCGGCAAAGCATCTTCCCGGTTTCGTCCGGCACTCGGACGCGCTCAAAGCCAAGGGCGTGGACGATATCGCCTGCGTGTCGGTGAACGACGCCGCCGTGATGGGTGCGTGGGGAATGGCGCATGGCGCCGATGGCAATGTCGTCATGCTTGCGGACGGCAACGCCGATTTCACCGCCGCCATCGGAATGGAGATCGACCGCCGGTCCAACGGGATGGGCGTCCGGTCGCGCCGTTACGCCATGCTGATCGAGAACGGCGTCGTCAAGAAGGTCAATGTCGAGCCCGAGGGCAGCTTCGGCGTATCCAGCGCGGAAGCGGCTTGAGCTTCTTTGACCGCCCGGACCCGCCGCATGCCGGCGTCCGGGCCTATTCCGCGTCTGCCCTCGCTGCGGCGCGTTTCGTCCTGCCGAGGATCCAAGCTGGAATCAGCGCCAGGACGAACACGATAGAAATCATGATGAATCCATCCTGGTAGCCCATCGTGCGCGCTTGCGCCTCGATCACCTTGCCGAGATAGTACAGCGCGCCGGAGTCTTGGAAGGCCTGCGACACCCCTGCCTCGCTCATGATCGCGCCGACCTGGTCGAGCATGTCGCGGCTCGTCGCATTGGCCGGGGTCTGCGTCGCCGTCAGAGCCTCCCCGTGAAACTGGATCCGCTGTTCGCTGAAGACGACAAGCGACGTGATGCCGAAGGCGCCGCCGAACTGACGGCCGAAATTGACGGTGCCCGATCCCTTGTTCAACTGCTCCGGGGTCAATGCGCGGAGCGCGGAGGCGCTGAGCGACGGCATGATCAGCGCCATGCCGAACCGGGCCACGATGACATAGGTCGCGAAGGTCCAGAACGTCGTGTTCACGTCGGCCCAGCTCATCAGGAAATTGCCGCAGGCGAACAGGGTGATGCCGACCATCACCATTATATGCGCGGGAAACCGGTCCGAAAGCCGGCCGAAGAGCGGCGTCGCGGAAATGACCAGGACGCCCGCAGGCACCAGCAGCAGGCCGGACAGGGTCGGCGTGAAGCCCTGAACCTGCTGGACGAACACGGGCACGATGTAGTTCGACGCGAAATTTCCGATGCCGAAGACGAAGGAAACCGCTACCGCGGAAGCGAACTGCGCATTCCGGAACAGCGAGAAATCGAGCAGCGGCGACGGTGAGCGCAATTGCAGCCAGACGAACAGGGTGCCCGCGCCGAGGGCTATCGCCGTCATGATGACCAGCATATCCGACGTCCAGCCGAAGCGCTGACCGTTCGCGCCGGCGCTCAGCAGGAAGACGATCGACGTGCATAACAGCGCAAAGCTGGACCAATCGAATTTGGGCAGGTCGCGGACGCTGAGACCGCCGGGCAGGAATATGATACCGAGCACCAGGGACACGAGACAGAGCGGAACCGGCACCAGAAATATCTCGCGCCAGCTCAGGGCATCGATGACGAAGCCGCCCAGCATGGGGCCCAGCATCGGCGCGAGCTGGATCCCGGTCCCATATACGCCCATGGCGAGGCCGCGGCGCTGCGGCGGAAACACCCTGAAAATGAGCGTCATCATCATCGGCTGGACGGTTCCGGCCGAAAACCCCTGGAGAACGCGGCCGACAATGACGAGCTCGAAGGATTGGCTGGTGAAGGCGATCGTGGTTCCGACCAGGAAGACGAAATTGATGATGAGGAACGCGAGCCTTTCGCCGAGCGCGCGCACGATCCAGGCGCTCAGCAACTGGCTCGCCACCATCGTCGCGATGAAAGCCGTCGCCAGCCACTGCGCGCGGTCCTGCCCGATGCCGTAGGCGCCCATGACGCTCGGTATCGCGACGTTGACGATCGTCGCGGACAGCACCATTGCGACCGCCCCGGTAATCCCGGCGATCGTGACGTACCAGCGATAATTGGGGCCGTGGCGCGCGATGAGCGCGTCGACGTCATCGTATGTCAATATTTACCTCGACCATCATGCCCGGACGCAGTTTCCGGTCTTGCTGGTCTATGGAGATCCGAACCGGCAGCCGCTGTGTGATCTTGGTGAAGTTGCCGCTCGGATTTGGGGTGGGAAGGAGGGCGAATTCGCTCGTCGCAGCGTTGCCGATGATCGCGACGGTGCCTTTGAACGTCTCGTCGGGATACGCATCCACGGAAACCTTTACCGGCTGCCCGATCTTGAGCTTGCGGACCTCCGTTTCCTTGATATTGGCATCGATCCAGACCCTTGCCGGATTATGCATCATCGCAAGCCGCTGGCCCGGCGTAATATATTCGCCGCCGTCGACGAACTTCCTGTCGATGACGCCTGCAACGGGCGCGCGGATCGTGCGGTCGGCGAAATCGAGCTGCTGCTGCGCCTGACGGGCGGCAAGCTCGGACTCCTCATGCTCCAGCATGGCGATTTCGCCGTCGATGACGTCGAGCTTCGCCCGTTCCGCATTCGATTCCTGCAGGCGCGCCTCGGCTTCCTGCAGACCCGCAACCGCCTTGCGGTGCTCGCCATCGACGCGGAGCTTTATCGTCCGCGCTTCATCGAGCTGGCGGCGGGGGATGACCGTCGCCTTGAACAACGCCTCGGCGCGCGCGAGATCGCCTCTTGCGAGGCTGAGCTGCGGGGTAAGCGACGCGACCGTCGCCTCTGCCGCATTCACCGCCGACGTGAGGGTCTGGTAGCGCGTCCTGATCTGCGCCTCGGTCAGCGTGCGCTCGCGGCGCAGCCGTTCCCTGTCGGCAAGGTTGCGCTTCAGTCGCGCGTCGAGCTCCGCGATCTTGAGCTTGGACTCCCGGTCGTCGATTTGGAACAGTATCTGGTCCATCGCGACGCTGTCGCCCTCCGTCACCCCGATCTTCGTAACCCAGCCTGCGACGCGGCTGCTGATGGTGACGAGATCGCCCGAGATGCGGGCGTCATACTCGAAGACATGCGTGATGCGGCTGTGGATCTCGACGGCGCCCCATGCGGCGCCGGCCACGATCACGATTGCAGCAACCACATGCTGTACCTTGATGCGGCCACGCCGGCCAACGTCGTGGGAAAGGCCGCGGACAAAGCGGCGCGCCGACATGGCCGGCGACGAGCGCTCCGTTTCGGGGGCCTTGCCTACCTGTGGGTCGTTGGCGTCAGGCACAATGGGGCTTCCGGTGACCGTTCAAAGGGCGTCCAGGCTATACTAGCAGATCGGCGGCTCTGCGGGACGCAGACGGCCATTCGCAGCAACCGAGCGGTTTCCCGCCACGGCGCCCCATCACGGGGCGTGGTTCCATTGTCATCGATAGTTCTTTTTGCGCGCAGCGATCCGTTTATACGCAACAGACCCTTATACACGGTATGCGATTTCGTCATAGCAGTAATCGCCCCCATGCCGCCGATGGCGCCGGGGCGATATCCCGTGGGGGAGATACCGATATCCCGCCCTTCCGGCAGGGTCAATCGACGATGGTGTCGCACCGCCTTTACAATCAATGCCATAGATTGTTTAAGGCGCGATTAACCCCAATCTGCCATATTTTCGGCGGCAGGGGATTACCTGAATAATATCGAGATAATTCATACTAGTATGGACGGCGACGCGGATCCCTTGAAAATCCTTCGCACGAAGGTCAGGGGAACGAATATCGACGAGCAGACGCTGCTCGCCACGGATTACCTGAACCACCTCAACGAGCCCATCATGCTCCTGGAGATGGCCGCGGATGCGCCGGAACTGCTCGAGGAACTGGCCGCATGGCGGCCGAAATCCTATATCGAGCATTTCGCCGAAAGCGCCATTGCCGACAAGGAACTGGCCATTCGCGCCTATGCCGCCGCGCCCGAGATGTTCCGCGAACCCTTCGACAGAACCATCGAGAGCGCGGGACGCTGCATCGTCAACACGGCCGCGGCCCTCATCGAGCTTTCCAAACAGGAACGCGGCGACGAAATGCGGGCCATTGCAAGCGAGGTGACGGCGATCCTGGGCGAGCTGGTCGACCGGGCAAGCTCGATCGTTCATGGCGAGGTCACGACCTTCGACAGAACGCAAATCGACCGGATCCTGGATGGCCACAGCTTGACGCAGCCGGGTAGCGCGCGCAGCGGAAACCTGTAATGGTTGTCGCAATCGGAACCCCATCGGACTGCGCCAGGTTTCGGTGGTCGAATCGCGGGGCCCGCCGGCATGACAACGACCGACGCTGCGCTCTCGGCGACCCTTCCGTTTCGGCAACGGGCCATCATAACGGTCGGCATAACTATCGCCGCGATGGTGACGCTGCTGGATACCGCCATCGTGTCGGTCGCCTTGTCGCATATGCAAGGCGGACTTTCGGTGGATCAGGATCAGATCTCCTGGGTCGTCACCGCCTATCTCGTCGTCCTCGCCGTAATGACGCCGCCGACGGGATGGCTCGCCTCCTACTTCGGCCGTAAGCCGCTTTTCCTCGTATCGATCTCGGTGTTCGCCCTCGCGAGCATGCTGTGCGGACTCTCCGACTCTCTCGGCGAGATCGTCGCGCTGCGGATCGTTCAGGCGTTTTTCGGTGCGTTTCTCGTGCCGCTCACCCAGGCCGCCGTCCTGGACATCCATCCGCGGGAAGCGCACGGCAAGGCGATCGCGATGTGGAGCTTCGGCATGACTTTCGGATCCTTCTTCGGACCGACGCTGGGCGGCCACATCATCGAGGAATGGAGCTGGCGCGGCGCCTTTTTCGTCGTCGTACCCTTCTGCGCCGTCGCGTTCGTGCTGATCCTCACCTACCTGCCGAACGAACGCGTTCGCCGGGACAAGCCCTTCGCGTTCATGGGCTACATCCTTCTCGCCGTCGGTATCGCTTCGCTGCAGATGATGCTCGACAGGGGCGAGCGCGAGGATTGGTTCTCGTCGCGCAGCATCGTCACCGCAGCCGGCATCGCCGCCGTCTGCCTGCTGCTGTTCGGCGTTCATTCGGCCATTTCGAACCGGCCTTTCTTCAATCCGAAACTGCTGGTCGACCGCAATTTCGCGCCGGCGATGATGGTCATGTTCGTGAACGGCATCCTGCAGTTCACCATGGTCACCATCATGCCGCTGTTCCTTCAGAACATGCTGGGATACAGCGCGATCCTGGCGGGATACGTGCTTACGCCCCGCGCCGTCGGCGCCATGGCGGGCAACGCCCTCGCCGCGCAGATCATCGATCGCATCGATCCCCGGATCATGGCGGTATCGGGCCTCCTGGTGGTGGCCCTCGCCTTCTACTGGATCCAAGGCTTCACCATGGATATCGGCCCGTGGGCGGTGGCCAGCGTCATCATCTTCCAAGGCCTCGGGATATCGGTCGTCCATGTGTCGCTCAACGTCATGGCCTTCGCGACGCTCGCGCCGGACCTGCGGCCGGACGGCGCGGCGCTGATCAATCTCCTGCGCAATATCGGCGGCAGCATCGGCGTTGCGATGCTCATCACGCTTCTCACGCGCAACACGCGCGAAAACCGGGCGACGCTGCTGGAACAGATCACGCCCTACAACGAGCTCTTCCGCTGGCAGTCGATGCCCGAGCTATGGAATCCGGACCATATCGGCAGCCTCGCCCTGCTCGAGGCGGAAGTGACGCGGCAGGCGTCGCTGATCGCCTACATCAACGATTTCAAGCTCGTCTTCTTCATCGTCCTGGGAACGGTCCCGCTCATCCTGCTGATGCAACGGCCGCGCCCATAAAATGCCACCGGCCTACGGGAGCTGGAGTAAGATCGCCCTTACGCATGGCCTCCGAACGCTGGCAGAGGATACGTCTCCGTTGAAGCGCACGCCGCCTCCGCAGGACGAGGCATCCGAAATCAGGGACGTGCTCGACCATCTCGCGGCCGGCCGTCATGCGGACGCCGTCGCGCTCGGCGGCCGCCTTTTGCGAGGCGCGCACGAAGGCCCCCCGCTTTTGCACGCGCTCGGCCTCGCGCACCATGCGCTCCGCCAACAGGAGCAGGCGATCGAGATGCTTCGCCGCGCGAAAGCGGGCGCGCCGGGCGACAAGACGATAAGGCTCAACCTCGCGGCGGTGCTCGATGCCGCGCAACGGCCGGCCGACGCGCTGCGGGAATACGTCGCCCTTGCCCAGGACTGCCCGGACGATGCGGAATGCTTCGTGAAGCTTGCCGCGGCGCTGCGGCGGGCCGGCCTGACGGATCGCGCCGCGGAGATGGCGCAGCAGGCCCTCGCGCTCGATCCGGACCATGCGCAGGCCCACCATCTGCTCGCCAACATCTATGCCGGCGCGGCGCGTCTCGACAATGCGCGCCAGCATCGCGAGGCGGCGGCGGCACTCGCCCCCGACGACGCCTCCTACCAGGCGGCGCTGGGCGACGCGCGACTGCAGTGCGGCGATTACGTCTCCGCGCGCGCGGCTTACGACCGGGCCTGCGCGCTCTCGCCGACCGGCGGCCTGCTTGTCCGGCGCGCGCTGGCGATGCCCGTCGTCGCCGAGAGCGCCGCCTCGCTGGCCGCGCAACGCGGCCGCGCGGAGGATGAGATCGCAGCCCTCGAAGGCCGGGGATTGCCAATTGCCGATCCCGCACGGGACGTCGCAAAGAGCTTCTTTCAATTCGGCGCGCAGGGGATAGACGACCGCCCCTTCCTCGAGCGACTTGCCAGACTCTATCTGGCCGCATGCCCCGCGCTTGCCTATGAAGCGGACCATTGCCGGGGCGCGGCCGGGACGCGGCGCGGCCGCATCCGCGTCGCCTTCGTGTCCTCCTATCTACGCGATCACACGCTCGGCCGGTTGCTCGGACCGACGATCGAGCGGCTGGCGCGATCCGAGCTCGAAGTCGCGGTCGCCGGCTTCGGTCCGCCGGCGGACGACATGGCGCGGCGAATCGCATCCGCGGCCGATATCAGAATGACGTTGCCGCGCGACCTGGCCGGGGCACGGCAGGCGCTGGCCGAGGCGCGGTTCGATATCATCGTCTATGCCGGGATCGGCATGGACCCGCTGTTGTATTTTTTGTCCTTCGCGCGTCTCGCGCCGGTGCAATGCACCGGCTGGGGCCATCCAATCACCAGCGGCGTCCCCGCGATGGACGTATTTCTTTCCAGCGACCTGGTCGAATTGCCCGAGGCGGATACTCACTACAGCGAAAAGCTGGTCCGGTTCGCGTCGCTCGGCACCTGTTACCGGCGCCCGGATACACCGATCCTGCCGCGGCCCGAGGCGGCCCGGCGGCTCGGCCTCGACCCGTCGCGCCACATCTATCTCTATCCCTACAACCCTTTGCGGTTTCCGTCCGAATTCGACGCCGTCGCCGACGACATCCTGGGCCGGGATCCGGCGGCCGAGATCGTCATGCTGGAAGGCCCGAGCCGGCGGCACCGGGCCCTGCTCGAGGAACGCCTCGCGCGATCCGCGCCGCGAATTCCGGGAAGGATCCGCTTCCTCGAACGGCGGCAGCACAATGAATTCCTCGCTCTCTACCCGGCCGCCCATGTCGTGCTCGATCCATTCATTTTCTCCGGCGGGAATACCTCCTTCGAAGCCTTCGCGGCGGGCATTCCGATCGTCACCTTGCCGGGAACGTTCCGCCGCTCCCGGCTGACATTCGCCATGTACCGGCGGATGGGGCTCGCGGACTGCGTCGCCTCCGACGCCGCAGACTATGCCGCCAAGGCCACGGCCATCGCGACGACGCCTGCGCTGCGCGATCACCTCGGCCGCGCCATCGCCGAGCGCGCCGATGTCCTGTACGACGACGAGCAGGCAGTGCGCGATTACGAGACGTTCTTTCTTCAGGCCCTGGGACAGACCTAGGTCGGCCGCCTACTCTTCCCCCACGATCGCGAGAATACGCTTCACCTTGTCGGCCCACTTCGCCTTGAGGGCATCGACGTCGCGCCCCTTCCAGTCGTAGAACCCCTTGCCTGTCGAAACGCCGAGGTCGCCGCGCGCGGCCATGTCCTGCAACAGCGGACAGGGCGTCCCGTTGTGGTAGAAGGTCGGCACCAGCTCGCGATGGGTCTTCGCGGTGGTCTGCAGGCCGCTGATGTCCTTTTGCATGATCAGGCCGGTGACGCTCATGCGCGGGCCGAACATGTTGCGACAGAAGTCGTCGACCTCCTCGGCAATGCAGTAGCCTTCCTGAATCATGTAGAGCGCCTCGTGCATCATGGCGTGCTGCAGCCGGTTGGCGAGAAAGCCCTGGATCGGGCGGTGCAGCAGGATCGCGCGTTGCCCGTTGCGCACGAGCGCGCGCCGGCACCGCTCGACGACGCCGTCGGCGGTCGCCGCGCAGCGGATGAGCTCGACCATCGGCAGCGCTTCGGGCGGCTGGAAATAGTGGATGCCGAGGAAGCGCTCGGGCGCGCGCAGCCGCGCCGCCATCGCCTCGAGCGGCAGGCTGGAGGTATTGGAGGCAATGATGGGCGCGCCGCCATAGGCCGCTTCGAGGCGCTCGAACAGTGCATGCTTGAGCGCGATATCCTCCGGGATCGCCTCGACGATGAGGTCCGGCGGCTCCGGCGGCAGCGCGCCGACGACCCGCACCCCCGGCGGCACGTCCTTGGCCATTGCCGCGCCGCGGCTCAGAACCGATGCGCTATGCCCGCCGCGGGCGAATGTCAGCGCGATTCCGCGCCCCATGACCCCATAGCCGACAACCAGTACTTCCTTGATTTCGCAGCTCATCCGTTACTCCACCGATTCCGGCCGATGCCCGTTCGCCGGCTTTGATCTACCCCCGCCCTCTCGTGTTACCATGACGCGCCCCGGCCAAAGCCAGGAGGAAGCGCGATGACACCGGACGACATTCTCAAGCACCCGGCCCTTGTCTTAAGCCAGGCCCAGCGGGAATTCTACTTCGAGCGCGGATACCTGAAAGCGGAAGGCGTCGTGCCGCAGGATATGCTGGACGCCCTGCGCCGCGCGACGGCGGAGCTGCTCGAGGAAAGTCGCGGCGTCGCCGCCTCCAATGCGCGTTTCGACCTCGGTCCCGATCACAGCGCCCGCGAGCCCCGGCCGCGCCGCATCCGCGCCGCGGTGGACCAGCATCCCGCTTACTGGCGCTACGCTTCCTCCCGCCTGATGGCGGATCTCGCCGCCGACGTCGTCGGCCCCGACGTGAAGTTCCATAGCTCCAAGGTCAATTTCAAATGGCCGGGCGGGGCGGAGGAAGTGAAGTGGCACCAGGATATCCCGGCCTGGCCGCACACCAATTTCAGCCCGGTCACCATCGGCATCTATTTCGACGACGTCTCCGCCGCGGAAGGGCCCCTGGCGACGATTCCCGGCAGCCATGACGGCGAGCTGTTCGATCACCAGGATCCGGCGGGCAAGTGGACCGGCTACATCGGCGCGAACGATCTGAAGCGCGTGCCGCTCGCGACCGCGGACGAGCTCGACGGTCCGGCCGGAACGCTGGTCCTGCTCAACTGCCGCGTCATTCACGGCTCCCGACCGGCCCTGGCCGAGAAACCGCGGCCGATGCTGCTGAACGTCTATTCGTCGGCGGACGCCTTCATGCTGGGAGCGCCGCCGACGCCGACCTCGCATACCGGCGAGATCATCCGCGGCAAGCCCGCGCGCTGGTCGCACAACGATCCGCGGCCCTGCCGCATCCCGCCGGACTGGTCGAAACTCGGCTATGTGTCGATCTATGCGGCGCAGAAGCATGAACGGGCCGCCCAGGCCTGAGCGATTCGGAAATGTTACGAACAGGAGCATGAACGCATGGACCTCGGTCTATCCGGGAAGGTGGTGCTGATCACGGGCAGCGGCAGCGGCATCGGGCAGCACATGGCGGTGGCCTTCGCGGCGGAGGGCGCCAAGGTCGCCGTCAACGACATTTCGGCCAAGGGAATCGAGGAAACGCTCCGCATGATCGAAGCTGCGGGCGGCGCCGGCGGCGCAGCCCAATGCGATATTACCGACACCGCCGCCGTCGGCGCCATGGTCGCCACGGCCGCGAAGAAATGGGGCCGCATCGACATCCTGGTGAACAACGCGGCGGTGATGACGCAGCATGCGCTGTTCCTCGAAAAGTCGCCCGAGCAGTGCGACCAGGAGATCCGCGTGACCCTCTACGGCACGATCAACTGCATCCGCGCCGCGTTGCCGGGCATGATCGCGCGCAAATACGGCAAGATCGTCAACATCGCGACCGACGCCGCGCGGGTCGGCCAGGAGCGCGAGGCGGTCTACGCGGCGGCGAAAGGCGGCGTGATCGCCTTCACCAAGTCGATCGCCAGGGAGGTCGGCCGCGACAACATCAACGCCAACGTCATTTCGCCCGGCGCCACCAACTCGCCCATGCGCAACGCCATCCTGGACAAGATGCGCCAGTCCATGGGGGCGGAGCGTGTCGCCGAGCGCGAAGAAAAGGTCAAGCGCGTCTATCCGCTCCGCCGCATCGGCGAGATGGAGGACGTGAGCAACGCCGTGCTGTTCGCCGCGTCGGATCGCGCGCGGCACATCACGGGACAGGTATTGAGTGTGAACGGCGGATTCGCCATGCTCTAGACGGCAATGCCGGGCGTACGCATGCATTGCCTGCGACCGCACCTCATCGAGGATGAAACGATGCAAAGGCATGCCCGTATTTTCCTGCTCGGACTGGCCGTCCTGGCGGCGGCGTCCCTTCCCGCGCTCGCACAGCAGACGCTGAAAGCCGCGAAGGATCGCGGCCATCTGCTATGCGGCGTGAGCCAGGGGCTGCCGGGCTTTTCCAACCCCGATGGCAAAGGCGATTGGTCCGGCCTCGATGTCGACTTCTGCAAGGCGGTGGCCGCGGCAGCGCTCGGCGGCGCGGACAAGGTGAAGTTCCTGCCTCTCTCTGGCAAGGAGCGCTTCACGGCGCTGCAATCCGGCGAGGTCGACATACTGTCGCGCAACACCACCTGGACCCTCAGCCGCGACACCGCGCTCGGCCTCAATTTCGCCGGCGTGATCTATTACGACGGACAGGGCTTCATGGTGCGCCGCAAGCTCGGCGTGAAGAGCGCGCGCGAACTCGACGGCGCGACAGCCTGCGCCAATGCGGGAACGACGACCGAGCTCAACGTCGCCGATTTTTTCCGCTCGCGCGGAATGAAATACAAGCTGGTGACCTTCGAGAAATCGGACGATGCATTCGCCGCCTATGTGAAGGGGCGCTGCGACGTCTATACCACCGACCAGTCGGGGCTGTACGCCCAGCGCGTCCGCCTCGACGACCCGGATGAGCATCTCATCCTGCCCGAGATCATCTCCAAGGAGCCGCTCGGCCCCGCGGTGCGCCATGGCGACGACGGCTGGTTCGAAATCGTCAAGTGGACGCTGTTCGCCCTGATAAATGCCGAAGAGCTCGGCATCACGGCGGCAAACGCGCAGCAGCAACGCACCGAGAGCCAGAATCCGGAAGTGCGCCGCCTGCTCGGCTCGGAAGGCGACACGGGCAAGAGCCTCGGCCTGGACGCGGATTGGGCGCTTCGGGCAATCCAGGCGGCAGGCAATTATGGCGAGTTGTTCGAGCGCAACCTCGGCGCCGGCTCGCCGCTCAAGATCGCCCGCAACGTCAACGCCCTCTGGTCGAAGGGCGGCATCCTCTACGCGCCGCCGGTGCGCTGATCGCGGACCGCATGGCACGCCCTGCGGCACGCCGGGTCGGATTGGCGCGCATCGACCGGTTTCGCGCCGTTGCCGTGCAGGGCCTCGTCCTTGCCGGCGTGATCGCGCTGGCGGCGTGGTTCGTCGGCAACACGCTCGACAACCTGGCCCAGCGCGGAATCGCCTCCGGCTTCGGCTTCCTCGGCAGCACCGCCGGATTCTCGATCATCGTGCACCTGATCGACTATTCGGAGTTGTCCAGCTACGGCAGGGCCTTCGTCGTCGGGCTGCTCAATACGCTGCTGGTCTCGGCGGCCGGTATCGTCCTGGCCAGCCTGCTCGGCCTGCTGGTCGGCGTCGCGCGGCTGTCCGACAACTGGCTCGTGGCGCGGCTCGCCACCGTCTACGTCGAGACATTCCGCAATCTCCCGCTCCTGCTGCAGATCTTTTTCTGGTACTTCGCGGTGCTGAGCGCCATGCCGCAGCCGCGCCAGAGCCATTCCCTGTTCGGCCTGATCTTCCTCAACAATCGCGGCCTCTACGTGCCGAAGCCGCTCGTGACGGCCGATCTCTGGCTCGTCGCGGCGGCATTGGCGGGCGGAATCATCCTGGCCGCATGCGCCTGGCGCTGGCGGCGGCGGCGCGGAGGCACGGCCCGCTGGGAAGGCGCCGCCGCTCTCGCACTCGCTTTCGGGCCCGCCGCGGCGGTGGCGGCGCTCGCCGGCCCGGTGACCGGTTGGGCCGTGCCGGCGCTTCGCGGCTTCAGCTTCGAAGGCGGGATGGTGCTGATTCCGGAATTCGTCGGCCTCGTTCTCGGCCTTTCCTTCTATACCGGGGCCTACATCGCGGAAAACGTCAGGTCCGGCATCCTCGCGGTCGACAAGGGCCAGCGCGAGGCGGCGCAGGCGCTCGGCCTGTCCCGCGGCCGGACGCTGCGCCACGTCATCCTGCCGCAGGCGATGCGGGTGATCGTGCCGCCGCTGACGAGCCACTATCTCGGCCTGACGAAGAACTCCTCCCTCGCCGCCGCCATCGGCTATCCGGACCTGGTGTCGGTGTTCGCAGGGACCGTGCTCAATCAGACCGGACAGGCCGTCGAAGTCATTGCGATCACGATGGCGGTCTACCTCGCCATCAGCCTCGCAATCGCGGGCGCCATGAACCTCTACAACAGACGTGTCGTGCGGATCGGGGAAAGTCGCTGATGGAGCGGCGCATCGGACTCGTGGCGGCAATGGCTTGGGCGCGGGAGAAGCTGTTCTCCACGCCCGCCAACGCCGCGTTGACGGTCGGAAGTCTCGCCCTGCTCTACTGGTGCGTTCCGCCGGCCTTGGACTGGATGATCTTCAGCGCCGATTTCGCGGGCGAGAGCCGGGCGGATTGCACCGGCGAAGGCGCCTGCTGGGTGTTCGTCAAGGCGCGCCTCGGACAGTTCCTCTACGGCTTCTATCCCGAGGGAGAGCGCTGGCGGGTCGACCTCGCGTTTGCCCTGCTTGTCGCGGCGTGCCTGCCGCTGGCATGGCCGCGCTTCCCTGCGAAGGGCAAAATCGCGGCGCTGCTCCTGCTCGCCTACCCGCCGGTCGCCATCCTGCTGTTCCACGGCGGCGCCGGCCTCGCGGTGGTCGAGACGGCAAGATGGGGCGGGCTGTTTCTCACGCTGGTCATTGCCGGCGTCGGCATCGTGGCGTCATTCCCGATCGGGGTGGCGCTGGCGCTCGGCCGCCGCTCGCCGCTGCCGGTGGTAAAGGCGCTTTGCGTCGCCTTCATCGAGCTGGTGCGGGGAGTCCCGCTGATCACCGTCCTGTTCATGGCCTCGGTGATGCTGCCGCTGTTCCTGCCGGAGGGAGTCAGTTTCGACAAGCTGCTGCGTGCGCTGGTCGGAATTGCCCTGTTCTACGCCGCCTATATGGCGGAAGTCGTGCGCGGCGGCCTGCAGGCGGTGCCGCGGACCCAGTACGAAGCGGCGGAATCGCTCGGCTACGGCTATTGGCAGACGATGCGCCTTGTCGTCCTGCCGCAAGCGCTGCGGCACGTCATTCCGGGGATCGTCGGCATCTTCATCGCGCTTTTCAAGGACACGACCCTGGTGCTGATCATCGGCCTGTTCGACCTGCTGGGGATCGTTCAAGCGGCAGTCTCCGATCCGCAATGGATCGGCTACAACGTCGAAGGCTACGTCTTCGCGGGACTGGGGTTCTGGATCTTCTGCTTCGCCCTGTCGCGCTTCAGCCAGTTTCTGGAAGGGAGGCTCGCCCATACGGGCCGCCGCGCCCGGCGCACAACCAAAGAGAGACAAATGGCAACATTGGACGCGCCACTGCAAGTAGATTGAAAATCTGGCGAATCCGCCCTGCGTTTTAACGAAATCTTATACTTACTTTACCATTTTCCCATGGCGCCCTCCCGAAGCCGGTAGCGCCGTTCGACGCTTACCCGCACGCGGAGACAACTTCGAAGCCCGGAGCAAGGGTACCGCGTCATGAAACTGCTACGATCGCTTTCGTTCTTCAAACGCTTCAGCATCCGTATGCGGATCTTCCTGCTTGCCGGTCTCGGCATGATCGGAATGGCCGCGCTGACGGGCGCATACATGCTCGGCGACTACTCCATGAAATCCGCGGAGCATAACGAAAAAATGAACGCGGGCCTCATGAAGCTCGTGGACCAGACGGTCATCATGGCGCTGCAGCTCCGGCAGCATGAAAAAGATTTCCTGCTCTCGGCCGACAAAAAATACGCGGCGAACTACCACGAAGCCGCGGAGCATTTCTCCGCGCTCGTCCAGGCGATGGATGCGTCGCCGCTCTCCACGTCTATATCGGCTCCGGTCCGCGAGCTGGAAGAGGCCGTCAAGCGGCACGTCGCAGCTTTCGACAGCACCGTTCAGATACAAGGTGAGATCGGGCACGGCGACCAGAGCGGTCTCAATCAAATGCTGCAGGAGCAATTCGCGGCGATCGACCACAAGCTTGCCGCGGCGGGCCTCGATCAGCTCAGGGGTACTTTGCTCGTCATTGCGCGCTACATGCGCGAATTCACGCAGATACAGGACAAGGAACTGGTGACGTACATCGGCGATGTCCGGACCGACTTCGACCTGCTGCTGAAGTCCGCTAATAAGTCCCCGGAGTTTCTGACCAAGCTCGGCGCGATGATGGACGAATACCAGGCCACCATCAAAAAATGGATGGAGACCTCGATCCTGCTCACCGGGCGGATTCAGGAGCTGGGCGCGATTCATGCCGCGATGGCGCCGGCCTTGGACAAGGTTACGGCGATCGCGAAGCAGGGTCTGACGAACGCGCGCGCCACCTTCGAGCGGACCCGCAGCGCGACCCATTTCATCGTCCTTGCGACCTCCGCCGCCATGCTGGTTTTCGTATCGGTCATCGGCTTCACGGTCGGACGCGGCATCAGTCGCCCCCTGGCGGCCCTGACGACTGCGACGACCGGCATTGCGGAGGGCAATATCGAGCTGGAAATTCCGGCAACCGAGCAGCAGGACGAGATCGGCCATCTCGCCCGGGCCGTGCTCGTCTTCAAGCAGAATGCGATGGAAAAGCGGCAGCTCGAGGCCAAGGAGGCCGAGGAACGCGCAGCCAAGGAACAGCGCGCGAAGTCGGTCGAAGCGCTCATCCAAAACTTCGAAGCCGCATCGAACGAAGCCTTGCAAAACGTGATGAAGGCGGCGTCGAGCCTGCAGGATACGTCCGCGACGATGGCGGCCGCTGCGGAGATGACCAATCAGCAGTCCGAAACTGTGCGGAGCGGCGCCGAAACCGCCTCCGGAAACGTGCAAACGGTCGCGTCGGCCACCGAAGAGCTCTCGGGCTCGATCGACGAGATCAGCCGGCAGGTCTCCCGATCGAACGAGGTGGCCGGCAAGGCCGTCGAGGAATCGCGGAAGACGCGCGAGACGATGCAGGGACTTGCGGCCGCTGCCGAGACCATCGGCGACGTCGTGAACCTGATTCAGGAGATCGCCGCCCAGACGAACCTGCTTGCCCTGAACGCGACCATCGAAGCGGCGCGCGCCGGCGAAGCGGGCAAGGGGTTTGCCGTCGTGGCAAGCGAGGTCAAGCAGCTCGCCAACCAGACGTCGAAGGCGACCGATGAAATCGCCCAGCAGATCTCCACGATCCAGGGCACCGCGACGAGCGCCGTCGAGGCCATCAATCAGGTGAACGCGGTCATCGAGCAAATCTCCGGCTATTCCACCACGATCGCCAGCGCCGTCGAAGAGCAGTCGTCGGCGACACGGCATATCGCGGACAACGTTCAACAGGCCGCGAGCGGAACCAATACCGTGACCGAGAGCATCGGCGGGCTGAACGAAGCCGCCAATGAAACCACTCAGGCCGCCCAGCAGGTCAAGCTGCTGTCGGGCAACTTGGCGGACGAAGCGGAGCGGCTCAGGAAAGTCGCAACCACCTTCCTCGAGAACGTCCGCGCCGCCTGAGTCCGCAATTTCGCCGGTGGTGACGGGAGCGGCGCGGGCCCGTTCCCCGGATTCTATCAATTGACTTGCATTCCTGGCCTCGCATTGCATCATGCGGACGCGGCCAATCGGGCGGGAACGCGATGAAAGTCTGCATTTTCGGCGTTGGCGCGGTGGCGGGGCTCGCCGGGGCGCGCATGGCGCGCGCCGGTGTCCAAGGACTGAGCTTCGTCGCCCGCGGCGCCCACCTTGAGGCAATCCGGCGGAAGGGACTGACCGTGCGGGACCGTTCCGGCGAGTGGACGGTTCGCGTCGACGCGCGGGGCGACACGCGCTCGCTCGGCATCCAGGACGTCGTCATCCTCGGCCTCAAGGCGCACACGATAGCCTCCGCGCTGGCGCAGTTAGGACCGCTGCTCGGGCCGGACACCGTCGTCGTGCCCACCCTCAACGGCATTCCCTGGTGGTATTTCCACGGCCTTCCCGGCGACTGGCCCAAGCGGCATCCCGACAGCGTCGATCCGGGCGGGCGGATATGGAACACCTTGGACCCGCAACGCGCGCTCGGCTGCGTCGTCTATATCGGCTCCAACATTCCCGAGCCGGGCACGATCGAGCACAACAACGGCGGCACTTACGTGGTCGGCGAGCCGGCAGGCGGCGGAAGCGAGCGCGCCGCCCGCGTGTCCGAGCTTTTCAAGGCGGGCGGGCTCAAGAGTCCCGTATCCGGCGATATCCGCGCCGAAGTCTGGGCCAAGCTGTGGGGCAATCTCACCGGCAATCCGCTGAGCGTGCTGTGCGAGGCGAACTGCGACGCGCTGGCGCAGGATCCGGACGTCGCCCAGGCGATGGCCGAGATGATGCGGGAGGCGGCGCGCGTCGCCGCCGTGAACGGCTGCGCCGCCGGACCGGACATCGAAAACAAGCTCGACTCCTTCATCCGGCTCGGGCCGATCAAGACGTCGATGCTGCAGGACTACGAGGCCGGCAAGACGATCGAGCTCGACGCGCTCCTGGGCGTGATCGGCGAGCTCGGCAGGCTCGCCGGGATCGAGACGCCCAAATGCGACCTCGTCTATGCCCTGACGCGGCTCAAGGCCAGCCTCGCCGGCCGCTACGCGCCGCCGCGCTAGAGCAACCTGCGTCCTACCGGACGCAGATAAGTTGCTCTAACCTTGTTAAGATAGATCAATTTACCTGCAATCAGGTGATTCCACCTGATTGCAAATTGATCTAGGGGCGGCTCCTCCGCTCAGCGAAAATCGAACCCCATCTCCTTGAGATACTGACGGAGCTTGTCGCGCCGCGGCGCCGCGAACTTCTCGTCGATGTCGTGGGTCCAGGAATCCGGTGTCGTTTTCTTGCCGATCGACTCGTAATGCGCCGCAAGCTCCGAATCGTAAGTGTCGAGCGCGGCGGCCAGACCCTCGGTGCTGTAGCGCTCGCGGTGAACGATCGTCTCGTAATCCATGCGCGGCTTCTGCTTCGGCGCCTCGGCGGGCCAGCCGAGGCACATGCCGAAGACGGGATAGACGCGGCGCGGCATGCCGAGAAGCTTGCCGACATCGAGCGGCTTGTTACGGACGGCGCCGATCATGAGCCCTTTGATTCCCAGAGAATCCGCGGCGACATAGGCGGACATGCCGACCAGCGCAACGTCGATGGACGCCACGAGCCCGTATTCGAGGTTGTTGTTCTCCATGTCGTGGCCGTGGCGCTTCATCGCGCCTTCCATCCGCGTCAGGTCAGCGCAGAACTGGAGGTAGACCGGGCATTCGGCGACGTGACGCTGATTGCCGGTGAGTTCCGCCAGCTCCTTCTTCACCGCCGGATCGCGGACGATTATGACGCTGTAGGCCTGGATGTTCGACGATGTCGGCGCCCGGAACGCCGCCCGCAGGATGGCTTCGACCTGCGCCTCGGTGACGGGATCCTGCGAATACTTCCGGATGCTGACGCGATTGTGCAGAACCTCGATGGTCTCGCTCGTAATATCCGATTTTGCAGGACCGGAGCGTATGTCGTGCGGCATGGCGTTCGTTCCTTCTCGACCGATTTGCGATGTCTGCTGCGGAAACACGTTGCTCGACGCGGCGCCCTAGGCGGCGCGGCCGGCAACCATTTCTTCGTTCAAGGTGTTGGTGCCCCGCACGGTGGCGCGCATGAAAATGCGGCGCTGGTCGAGCGGGTAGTCCATCGTCGCCGAATGCACCGCCGAGCGGTTTTCCCAGATGATCGTGTCGCCCATGCGCCAGCTATGCCGCCATTGGAGCTCCGGCCGTTCGCACCAGGCGAAAATCTCATCCAGCAGGGCATCGCTGTCGCGGACCGTCATGCCGTCGATCCTGAGCGTGTGATAGGGATTGACGTAGATCGCCGGCCGGCCCGATTCCGGATGCCGGCGGACGACGGGGTGCATGACCTCGGGCTTCGCCTTGTCCTCGGCCGACAGGTGCCCGGTGCTGAGCCCCTGCCGCCCGCCGTAGCGGAACATCGCCTTCAACCCCGTGATCCGCCGCTTCAGGTCTTCGGGCATGGTCGCGTAGGCCTTGTACATGTTGGCGAAGCGGGTGTCGCCGCCGCGGTCCGGCAGCTCGAGCGCGTGCAGCAGCGTCGCCTTGGCCGGCACCTGGTCGTAGCTCAGGTCCGAATGCCAGCCCACGCCGCGGCTGGCGCCGACCTTGTCGAAGTTCCCGTCCTTGTCGACGTTGGTCATCATGACGATGTCCTCGGCGTCCGGATGCCGGTACTTCTTGGCGACGTGGGGCTGCAGGTCGCCGAAATTCCGCGCGAAGACCATGAACTGCGGCGGCGTCATCGGCTGCCCGCGGAACACCAGGACGAGGTTGTCCACGAACGCCTTCTGCACCTTGTGCCGCGTCTCCGCGTCCCACGGCCTAAGCGCGTCGAAGCCGACGACCTCGGCGCCCGCCGCTTCGCCCAGCTTGCGTATTTCGACTGTCATCTCTCGACGCCCCGAATCAGAGGTACCCAAACGGCCGCCAGATCATAGCCAAAACCCCGGACCGGACACAACGGCGGGGACGAATGGGACAATTCCCGTGTATGCTTACCCGACGCTGGGCAACCGCGCCCGAAAGCCGTTCCGCCGGGAGCGGCCCGACAGGCGCGTTGGAGCAGATATCCCTGCGCTGACGGTGACTGTTTGGACGCTCCGGGCGATCAAGGAATCGGCGCTTTCCGCTTGCGCGGAGGTCGGCCATTGCCGAGATCCGCAATCGGCTGCCGAAGCTGCCGATCGTGCTCACGACCGGCTACTCCGACCCCGACGAGAACACGGGCGAGCCGTACCGTGTCCTGCAAAAGCCCTATGGCGTGAGCGCCCTGAGCGACGCCTTCCGCGCCGCGCTGGCGGAGACGGCGTGAGACGCCGCTTCAAAGCAGGTCGAGCTGCGCTTTTTCCGCCTTCTTCGGCTCGGTGGCCTGCTCCAACAGCGATGCGTCATCGTTCCGCACGCTGTTGACGCGCGCGCTCACCGGATAGGCGGCCAGCGCGCCGCTGTAGGGATGCAGCAGGGACTGCGCCTCTTCCGGCGTGCCGCCCAGCCAGGCCGCGAATTCCGCGGGATCGAGGATCACGGGCATGCGCTCGTGGATCCCGGCGATGCCGGCGGCGGCTTCCGTCGTGACGATGGTGCAGCTCTCGACCTCGCTGCCGTCGGCGCCCGACCAGTGCTCCCACAGGCCGGCGAAGGCGAAGGGAACGCCGCCTTCCAGCGTGATGCGCCAGGGCTGCTTGCCTCCGTCCGCGCGCTTCTCCCATTCGTAGAAGCCGTCGGCCGGTATCAGGCAGCGGCGGCGGCGAAAGGCGTTGCGAAAGGCCGGCTTCTCCGCGACCGTCTCGGCGCGTGCATTGATCATGCGGCTGCTGATCGACGGGTCCTTGGCCCAGGCGGGAATCAGCCCCCAGCGGAACAGGGTGAAGGTGGGACGCGGCGCCGTTCCCGCGAGGCGGACCGCGGCGACGTCCTGCGTCGGCGCGATGTTGTAGCACGGCGGCAGGTTGGGCAGTTCGTCGAAGCCGAAGAGCGCCCGCAGCCCCTCGGTCGGCGTCGTCAGGCTGAATCGTCCGCACATCGCATCGCCCCCTATGCGTCGCGCCGCTTCACCGCGCGCAATACGGCGGTCGTCTCAATCACGATGTTGTTGCGCTCCCGAATCGCAAGCAGCAGCTCCGCCTCTGTAATCTTTTTCAGCTCGAGCCGGCTGCGCCAGATCGGCTCGAGCACGAGCGAGGTCGATTCGATCTCGAAGTCTACGCCGATCATCGCCGCGACCGGCGTATTGGCGCGGCCGTCGCGGATCCATTCCTCGCACTGGCGGCGCGAGAACATGACGAGCCCGTCGATCGTCACCGGCCGCACATGGGTCGGGTCGCCGAGGAAGGTGTCGTGGCGCGGATGCGGAACCGTGATCTGTACCCGGGCGCCGTGGCGGCAGACCCGGTAAAGCTCGCGGAATATCCCGAAATAGATCTTCGCCGTGGCGCCGAGATGCTCCAGGACATGGGTCAGGACGGCTTCCTCCACCGAGTCGGTCGGCCAAGGCCAAGGAAATCTTTCGAGATCGACGACCTCGTCCGGCGCGCAGCCGGCAAACTTATCGACATTGTGGTAGCCGTCGCGCTTCCTGTATCCACAACCCAAGTTAATCCGCATCACCTGTCCTTCGCGTCGGCTTGCGCCGAACGGATTGTTTCAAAAAGATTTCTCCCGCGTTACGGCCAATGTCATAAGCATTCGGGCCGCCGTTGTTAACCCTTTCCTGCTAGACACCTCCGCCACATTTGGTATCGTACGTATAATACACCACGACATCTTGTGGTTTATTCACAAATAATTCTTTCCACAGCTGTGGACAGGAGGGGGAATGGTGGACGCTTCCGACGCTTTTGCGCGGGTTACAGGGCCTGTGGATAACCTGGCGTTCGCGCTTCCGGGGCGGCCGCAGGACGCGCTCGAGCAGGACATGCTGGAGTCGGTCTACGAGGACGGCAAGTCGCATCCGCACGGCATCGCCGTCGCCCAGAACGAGCGCGGCATACGCGTGACGATCGACCGCCGGCGCGACGCCAACCTGACGGAATTCGGCAAGGCCACGTTGGCCGACCGTTACCTGATGCCGGACGAGAGCTATCAGGACCTGTTCGCGCGGGTGGCGATGCATTTCGCCGACGATTCCGCGCATGCGCAGCGGCTGTACGGCTATATGAGCAGCCTGTGGTTCATGCCGTCGACGCCGATCCTGTCGAACGGCGGCACCCGGCGGGGCCTGCCGATCTCCTGCTTCCTGAACGAGGCGACGGACAGCCTGCGCGGCATCGTCGACCTGTGGAACGAGAATGTCTGGCTTGCCGCGCGCGGCGGCGGTATCGGCAGCTACTGGGGCAATCTGCGCTCGATCGGCGAGCGCGTCGGCTTGAACGGCAAGACCTCGGGCGTGGTGCCCTTCATCCGCGTCATGGATTCGCTGACGCTGGCGATCAGCCAAGGCTCGCTGCGCCGGGGCAGCGCCGCGGTCTACATTCCGGTCGACCACCCCGAGATCGAGGAGTTCGTCGAGATCCGCCGGCCGACCGGCGGCGATCCGAACCGCAAGGCGCTCAACCTGCACCACGGCATCCTGATCTCCGACGCCTTCATGCGGGCGGTGGAGGGCGACGAGGAATGGGCTCTGGTCAGCCCGAAAGACAAGGCGGTGCAGCGCAAGGTGCGCGCGCGCGACCTGTGGATCCGCATGCTGACGGCGCGGGTCGAGACCGGCGAGCCGTACATGATCTTCATCGATCATGTGAACCGGGCGATTCCCGAGCATCACAAGCTGGCGGGGCTGCACGTCAAGACGTCGAACCTCTGCACCGAGATCACCTTGCCGACCGGCCTCGACAAGGACGGCGTGCAGCGGACCGCGGTGTGCTGCATCACCTCGCTCAACCTGGAGCGCTACGAGGAGTGGGAGAGCGATCCCCGCTTCGTCGAGGACATCATGCGCTTCCTCGACAACGTGCTGCAGGATTTCATCGACAATGCGCAGGACGATTTCGAGCGCTCGACCTATTCCGCGATGCGGGAGCGCTCGGTCGGCCTCGGCGTCATGGGCTTCCACTCCTTCCTGCAGAAGATGCGCATTCCGATGGAAGGCGTCATGGCGAAGGTTTGGAACAAGCGGATGTTCCGGCATATCCGCGCGCAGGCGGACGCGGCGTCCCGCAAGCTGGCGGACGAGCGCGGCGCCTGCCCCGATGCCGCAGACTATGGCATCAATGAGCGTTTCTCGAACAAGATGGCGGTTGCGCCGACGGCGTCGGTATCGATCATCTGCGGCGGCGCATCGCCGGGGATCGAGCCCAACGCCGCCAACAGCTTCACGCACAAAACGCTGTCCGGCTCCTACAACGTGCGCAACAAGTACCTGAAGGAGCTTCTGGCGGAGAGGGACCGCGACGACGCTGAGACCTGGTCCTCGATCACCACGAACGAAGGCTCGGTGCAGCATCTCGATTTCCTGTCGGACGACGAGAAGGCCGTCTACAAGACCGCCTTCGAGATCGACCAGCGCTGGATCATCGAGCACGCGGCGGACCGCGCGCCCTTCATCTGCCAGGCGCAGTCGGTCAACGTCTTCCTGCCCGCCGACATCCACAAGCGCGACCTGCACCAGATCCATTACCAGGCGTGGAAGAAGGGCGTTAAGAGCCTCTACTACTGCCGCTCGAAATCGATTCAGCGGGCGGAAGTCGTCGCCACGAAATCGGTCAATGGCTCACATGCCGCGGTGCCGCATCTCGGCAAGGTGAACGGCGGCGAGCAGCCGGTTGCCGGAGACGGCAATACCAATGATTACGAGGAATGCCTCGCCTGCCAGTAGGCGGCATGGGGACAAGACTTAGAAACGGAGCTGCAAGAAAATGTCGTTGCTGGACGCGGAGCCGATCTACAAGCCCTTCCACTATCCCTGGGCCTATGACGCCTGGCTCACCCAGCAGCGCATCCATTGGCTGCCGGAGGAAGTGCCGCTTGCCGACGACGTGAAGGACTGGCGGCACAAGCTCAGCGACGGCGAGCGCAACCTGCTGACACAGATTTTCCGCTTCTTCACGCAAGCCGATGTCGAGGTCAACAACTGCTACATGCGGCATTACGGCGGCGTGTTCAAGCCGACCGAGGTTCAGATGATGCTGTCGGCCTTCTCGAACATCGAGACGGTGCACATCTCGGCGTATTCGCACCTCCTCGATACCCTCGGCATGCCGGAGCTCGAGTACCGCGCCTTCCTCAAGTACAAGGAGATGAAGGACAAATACGACTACATGCAGCAGTGGGGCGTCTCGACGCGCGAGGACATCGCCAAGACGCTGGCGGTGTTCGGCGCCTTCACCGAGGGCTTGCAGCTCTTTGCCAGCTTCGCGATGCTGCTGAACTTCCCGCGCTTCAACAAGATGAAGGGCATGGGCCAGATCATTACCTGGTCGGTCCGGGACGAGACGCTGCACACCAATTCGATCATCCGCCTGTTCCGGACCTTCCGTCAGGAGAACGAAGACATCTGGACCGAGGCGGTGCAGCGCGATCTCTACGTCGCCTGTTCGACCATCGTCGATCACGAGGATGCGTTCATCGACCTCGCCTTCTCGCTGGGCGGCGTTGAAGGGCTCACGGCCGAAGAAGTCAAGCGCTACATCCGCTATATCGCCGACCGCCGCCTGATGCAGCTCGGCCTGCAGCCGATCTTCCACGTGGAGAAGAACCCGCTGACCTGGCTGGACGAGATCCTGAACGGCGTCGAGCACGCGAACTTCTTCGAGAACCGGGCGACGGAGTATTCGCGTGCGGCGACCCGCGGGACCTGGGACGAAGCCTTCGACTAGTTGACCCCTGAAACTGGAATCCCCTGCCTTCGTGCCATTGGCAGGGGATTTTTTCGTGTCCGCCCTCGCGACACGCCGCGCTCGTCGTAGCCCGGATGAAGCGCAGCGCAATTCGGGTTCGAGTTGGCCGTCGGCTTCCCGGATTACGCTGACGCTCCATCCGGGCTACTGGCTGCGTAGTCGGCGAGCCGGACCGGCTGGCGGCGGCGGCCCCAGTTTCCCGGCCTGGCCTCGAACACGCCGGGGCAGGCCGCGCCGCAGGCCGCGCAATTGCCCGCCGGCGTCAGGCTCCAGTCCGACAGCTCGTACCAGTCGCGGCCAATCAGGCGCGCGCCGCAGGCGCGGCAATAGGTGCTGCCGCCTTCCTTGTCGTGGACGTTTCCGGTGTAGACATAGCGAAGCCCGTTCTCGCGCGCGATCCGGCGTGAGCGCGTCAGCGTCTCGCCGGGTGTGCGCGGCACGTCCAACATGCGGTAGTCGGGATGGAAGGCCGTGAAGTGCAGCGGCACATCCGGCCCGAGCTGCTCCTTCACCCATTGCGTCATGGCGTGGATCTCGGCCTCGGAATCGTTGTGCCCCGGAATCAAGAGGGTCGTGATCTCGAGCCAGACATCCGTCTCGTGCCGGATATAGGACAGCGTGTCGAGCACCGCCGCGAGATTGCCGGTGCAGAGCTTCGCGTAGAAATTCTCCGTGAATCCTTTCAGGTCGATGTTCGCCGCGTCCATCGCGCCGAAGAATTCCGCGCGCGCGCCTTCCTTGACGTAGCCGGCGCTGACCGCGACGTTCCTGACCCCACGCGCGCGGCATGCCGCCGCGACGTCCACGGCATATTCGAGGAAGATCACCGGATCGTTATAGGTATAGGCGACCGACCGGCAGCCGGTATCGATTGCAGCCCCGGCGATGGCCTCCGGCGACGCATGATCCATCAGGCGATCCATCGCGCGCGATTTCGAGATGTCCCAGTTTTGGCAGAACTTGCACGTGAGGTTGCAGCCCGCAGTACCGAAGGACAGCACCGGCGTCCCCGGGAGGAAGTGGTTCAGCGGCTTCTTCTCGATCGGGTCGATGCAGTAGCCGCTCGACCGGCCATAGGTCGTGAGCACGATCCCGTCGCCCGAGCGCGCTCGCACGAAGCACAGGCCGCGCTGCCCTTCCTGCAATTTGCATTCGCGCGGACACACGTCGCATTGGATACGGCCGTCTGCGAGCCGCGTCCAATAACGTCCGGGTACGCCTTCGATAGGGTCTGGCATTGTTCCTGTTCGCGAGAAATGCCTGTAGGGAAATTGGAGCGTCACGGGGACATTTCCAAGACCTGCGCAAAGATTCGTGGATGCGCGGGCTTCCGGCCTTGGACTCGCCGGGCAAATGCCTACATTCTTTCAGTGGAGCGGAGAACTCCAATGACCCTCTACTCGAATACCCCGCCATGACGCTCGCGCGTCCGCCTAGCGTTGCCGGGTTCTTCTATCCGGGCGATGCCGGGCAATTGTCGCGCGCGGTAGACGGCTATTTGGCGGAAGCCGGAGAAACGGGCGGCGCCCGCCCCCCGAAAGCGATCATCGTTCCCCACGCAGGCTACGTGTATTCCGCGCCCGTCGCGGCGCCGGCCTTTGCGGCGCTGCGATCGGCGGCCGGCCGAACCCGCCGGGTCGTGATGATGGGGCCGGCACACCGGATCGCGGTGCGCGGCGTTGCTGCACCGCGCTCTTCCGTCTTCCGGACGCCTCTCGGCGACGTGTCGATCGACCGGGCGGCGATCGAGGCGATAGCGACGCTTTCCCAGGTCGAGCTGCGCGACGACGCCCACCGGGACGAGCACTGCCTCGAGGTGCAGCTTCCCTTCCTGCAAAGAATCCTCGGCGACTTCGCGCTCGTGCCGCTGCTGGCCGGCGGCGCCGCGCCCGGCGAAATTGCCGAAGTGCTGGAACGGCTGTGGGGCGGGCCGGAAACGCTGATCGTGATCAGTTCCGACCTCAGCCATTATCACGACTACGCCACCGCGCAGCGCATGGACCGGCGCGCCGCCGAGGCCATCGAATCCCTCGACCTCGGAGGATTGGCGGAGGGTCAGGCCTGCGGGCGCCTGCCGATCCTGGGGCTTCTGACCGCCGCGCGGGCGCACGGCCTCGCGGTCGAGCGGCTCGATCTCAGGAATTCAGGCGACACAGCCGGCCCGCGCGACCGCGTCGTCGGCTATGGCGCGTGGAAACTGACCGAGCCGTTCCGGCGCGAAACGGTCGAGGACGAAAACGCCGGGGCCGGCCATTCGGTGCGCCCACACGCGAAACGGCTGCTCCGCGCGGCGGCGGCATCGCTGCGCTACGCGCTTCGGCGCGGCAGCGCGCCTGAAGTCGATCTGGCGAGATTTCCCCTTGCTTTGCGGGAAAAGGCCGCAACCTTCGTCACGCTCCGCCACGGCGAGCGGCTGCGGGGCTGCATCGGCACGGTCGAGCCGATTCGCGCGCTGGCGGCGGACGCCGTCACCAATGCCTTCGGCTCGGCATTTCGCGATCCGCGGTTCGATGCGCTGGCAAGCCACGAGCTGCGTGGGCTCGGCGTCTCGGTCTCCATCCTGTCGCCACGCCGCCCGCTGGCCTTCGAGGATGAGCGCGACCTGCTGGACCGGCTCCGGCCGGGGTCGGACGGCCTGCTCATTCAAAACGAAACGCAACGCGCGGTCTTCCTGCCGCAGGTTTGGAAAAGCCTGCCGGCGCCGGACAACTTTCTCTCCCAGCTCAAGGACAAGGCAGGCATTCATTGGCCGCTTCGGCCGGAGGCCGACCGGGTGGAAACCTTCACCGCCTGGTCGGCCGGGACGGTGCTGATGTATGCAGCCGATCCCGCCGGCGGCATCCATCGCTACATTTAGACTTTGACGCCGTTCGGCCCACACTTATGATCGCGCCCAAGCGGCGCGGGCGAGGAAAATCCGGCATGGGAAAATTTGGCATCGGGCAGGCGGTCGAGCGCGTCGAGGACACCCGTCTTCTCACCGGGCGCGGCCGCTACACCGACGACATCGATCTCGACAACCAGGCCTATGCGGTCGTGCTGCGCTCGCCGCACGCACATGCCGAGATCCGGGCGATCGACACTTCGCCTGCCCTCGCTGTGCCGGGCGTCCTCGCGGTCTATACCGCCGCCGACATCAAGGCCGCCGGGCTCGGCACGCTGCCCTGCGTCATCCCGCTGAAACAAGTCGACGGCTCGCCGCTGGTCACGCCGCCCCGGCCGCTGCTCGCCGAAGGCCGCGTGCGGCATGTCGGCGACCCGGTCGCCTTCGTGGTGGCGGAGAGCGTGGCGCAGGCGAACGCCGCCGCGGCATTGGTCGAAGTCGACTATGCCCCGCTGGCGGCGGTCGCCAGTACCAAGCACGCCACGGACAGCGGCGCGCCGCAGATTTGGGACGCGGCGCCGGGCAACCGGTGCTTCGTCTGGGCGGACGGCGACGCCGCCGCGGTCGACGCCGCATTCGCCAGTGCGGACCGCGCGATCACCCTCGAGCTCGTGAACAACCGGATCATCGTCAACCCAATGGAGACGCGGGCCGCCATCGGCGCCTGGGACGGAAAGCGCTTCACCCTCTACACGCCGTCGCAGGGGCCGCACGGAATCCGCGGCCTGATGGCGCGCAACGTCTTCAACATGTCTTCGCGGGATTTCCGCGTCGTCACGACGGATGTCGGCGGCGGCTTCGGCATGAAGATTTTCCTCTATGCGGAACAGCCCCTCGTCCTGTTCGCCGCCCGCGCGCTCGGCCGGCCGGTGAAGTGGACGGCGGAACGGTCGGCCGACGGCTTCGTCTCCGACAGCCAGGGCCGCGACCACGTCACGACGGTGGAGCTTGCGCTCGACAAGGACGGCAAGTTCCTGGGAATGCGGGTGCGCACGCTGGCGAATCTCGGCGCCTATCTCTCCAATTATTCGCCTTTCGTCGCGACCGACTGCGGCACAGGCATGCTGGCGGGTGTCTACACCACGCCGGCCATCCACGTGCAGGTCACCGGCGTCTTCACCAACACGGTGCCGATCGACGCCTATCGCGGCGCGGGCCGGCCGGAGGCGATCTACGTCATCGAGCGACTGGTGGATTTCGCGGCGCGCGAGATCGGCATGGATCCGGCAGCGCTGCGGCGGCGCAATTTCATTCCCCCGGACGCGATGCCGTTCAAGACCGGCATGAAGCTCGTCTACGACAGCGGAAAGTTCGCGCGCAACCTAGACGCGGCGCTTCGCATGGCCGACCGCGATGGCTTCGCAAAGCGCAAGGCCGCGTCGGCGCGGAACGGCAGGCTTCGCGGTCTCGGCCACGCCTATTACGTCGAAGCCTGCGGGTTCGGCGTCGGCGACGCGGCGACCGTCAGGATCGAGCGCGACGGCGGCGCCACGGTCCTGGTGGGAAATCAATCGAACGGCCAGGGGCACGAGACCGCCTACTCGCAGATCGTCGCCGACCGGCTCGGCATCGACATCGGCAAGATCCGCGTCCTCCAGGGCGATACCGACGTGATCGGGCGGGGCAGCGGAACCGGCGGCTCCCGGGCGCTGGCGGAGGGCGGCGTCGCCTGCCTGCGCGCGACCGAAACCGTCATCGAGAAAGGCAGGCAGATCGCCGCCGACAAGCTGGAAGCCGCCGCCGCCGACATCGAGTACGACGCCGGCCTGTTCCGCGTCGCCGGCACCGACCGCGTCCTGACGCTCGCGGAAGCGGCGGCGGCAGCCCCGGAGGCGCTCAGCGCGGACGACCAGTTCAAGGGCGAGGTGCCGACCTTCCCCAACGGCTGCCATGTCTGCGAGGTCGAGATCGAGCGCGATACCGGGCGGATGGCGATTGTCGGCTACACCGTCGTCGACGACTTCGGTACGGTCGTGAACCCGAGCCTGCTGCGGGGACAGGTGCATGGCGGCGTCGGCCAGGGCATCGGCCAGGCGGCGATCGAGAATTGCGTCTACGACCCGGGGAGCGGCCAGTTGATAAGCGGCTCCTTCATGGACTATGCGCTGCCCCGGGCCGCCGACCTGCCGGCGCTCGTCGTCGACATCAAGGACGACGTGCCGTGCCGGACCAACCCGCTGGGCATCAAGGGCGCGGGTGAGGCCGGCGCGGTCGGTGCGCCGCCCGCGGTCATCAACGCCGTCGTCGACGCCTTGTCGGATCTCGGCGTGCATCACATCGACATGCCCGCGACGCCGGAAAAGATCTGGCGTGCGATCCAGGGCGCCGCATGATCGACCGCGCGGCGCTCCTGCCCGAGATCGATGCCGCGGCCCGCCGGGCGGGCGACGCCATCCTCGCCATCTACCGCACGGACTTCGGCGTTGTGCGGAAGGCGGACGAGTCGCCCGTGACGCAGGCGGACCTCGACGCCGAAAGGATCATCCTCGACGTCCTGCGGCGGATCACGCCGGACATACCGGCCGTCGCCGAGGAGGAAGTGTCGGCGGGGCGCGTGCCGGAAGTCGGCGACTGTTTCTGGCTCGTCGACCCGCTGGACGGCACGCGCGAGTTCCTCAGCCGCAACGGCGAATTCACCGTGAATATCGCGCTCATCGAGGACCGCCGGCCGATTCTCGGCGTGGTACATGCGCCGGACCGCGGCCTCACCTTCACCGGCCTCGTGTCCGGCCACGCGACGCGGCAGGAAGGCAGCAAGCCGGCGGAGCGGATCACGGTCCGCAAGCCGCCGGAGGCGGGCGTCACCGTCGTCGCCAGCCGGCGGCACGGCAGCATCGAGGAGCACGAGGATTTCCTGCGCGGGCGCAAAGTCGCCGGCCGCATCGCCTGCGGCAGCTCGCTCAAATTCTGCGTCGTGGCCAGCGGCGAGGCCGACGTCTACCCGCGCTTCGGGCCGACGATGGAATGGGACACGGCCGCCGGGCATGCGGTGCTCGCCGCCGCCGGCGGCTGCATCACGACGACGGACGGCAAGGAATTTCTCTATCGCAAACCGGGATTCGCAAATCCCGACTTCATCGCCTGGGGCGGCTTGCGTTAGATCAATCTGCAATCGGGTGATTCCACCTGATTGCAGATAAATTGATCGATCTTAAAAAGTTAGAGCAACTTATCTGCGTCCGATAGGACGCAGGTTGCTCTAATCGGCGGCGCCGGCCTTCTCTTCCATCGCGGCTTCCCAGGCGAGGATCGCCCGCTTGCGCGACGGTCCCCAGCGATAGCCGGTAATCGCGCCGGTGCCGCGGATCACCCGATGGCACGGCACCAGCCAGGACACCGGGTTGAGCGCGACCGCCCCCGCGACGGCTCGTGCCGCCGTCGGCTTGCCGATATGCGCCGCCAGCTTTTCGTAGCTCACCACCGCGCCCGGCGGGATGCGCATCAGCGCCTCCCAGACCTTGAGCTGGAACGGCGTGCCGCGCAGCACGAGCGGCAGCGTGCCGCCCTCCCGGCCGAAGGCGAGGCGCGCGTAGGACGCTGTCGCCCGCGCATCCTCCACCAGCCGCGCCTGATCCCAACAGGCGAGCAGATCCGCTTCCGTCGCCTCGCGCCCCTCGGGCAGCGCGAAGCCGAGGCCGCACACGCCGCGCCCGGTCGCCACGATCAGGCAATCGCCGAACGGGCTTTCATGCCATCCGTAGCGCAGCGTCAGGCCCTCGCCCATCGCTTTCCACTCGCCGGGCGTCACCGCCTCGTGGGCGACGAACAGGTCGTGCAGCCGGCCCGGCCCGGAAAGCCCGGCATCGTAGGCCGCGTCGAGCACGCTGTCGCAGGCCGCCAGCCGCTCCTTGGCGTGCGTCAGCGTAAGGTATTGCAGGAATTTCTTCGGGCTGACGCCGACCCAGCCAGAAAACAGGCGCTGGAAATGGAACTCGCTGAGCCCGACTTCCTCGGCGACGCGGCCGAGCGAAGGCTGTTCCAGATAATGATCGGCGAGCCAGTGGATCGCCCGCCCGATCCGCTGATAGTTCTGCTTGTCGTTCTGCGGATGTGTGTCCATGACGTGAGAATAGGGAACGAAAGGGGTTCGCAGCCACCCGATTCTTGCGCTAGATCAATCTGCAATCAGGTGGAATCACCTGATTGCAGGCAAATTGATCTATCTTAAAAGGTTAGAGCAACTTATCTGCGTCCGATAGGACGCAGGTTGCTCTAGCGCCCGCCGTCCCCCGTGTCGTCCAAATCGAGGCGCATGAACACCACTCCCGGCACCGGATTGTGGTAGTAGGGCGGCGTCTCGACGCAGCCCAGCCGGCGGTACATTTCCTGTGCTTCCGGCATGTGGGGCGGCCAGGTATCGAACAGGATCCGCCGGTAGCCTATCTCGCGCGCCGCATCGATGGTGCGCTGGACGAGCGCCTTACCTAGACCCTGGCCGCGGTAGGCTGGCCTCACGTAAAGGCGCTTCATCTCCGCCACTCCCGGCTCTGCCAACGACCTCAGGCCAATACACCCTGCGGCCTTCTCCTCCTCCAGCGCCAGGAACAGCCGCCCGGCCGGCGGGCCGTAGACGGCATCGAGGTTCGCCAGCTCCTCGTCGTAGCCCTGGAAGCAGAGGTCGACGCCCAGCCAGCCGGCATATTCGCGGATCAGGCCGCGCCCGGTCTCGAACGCTTCGGGTGTCGTCGCTGTCTCGATCGTGATGCCGGACCGCGCCCCTGTCACAAAAAGATCCGCCCTTCCATGTAGAGGACCGCTTCGCCGGCGATCTCGACCCGGTCGCCGTTCAACCGGCACTGCAGCTCCCCGCCCCGGGCGGAAAGCTGCGCCGCCCGCATCGACGTCTTGCCGAGTCGCTCCGCCCAATAAGGGATCAAGGTCGTGTGGGTCGAGCCGGTCACCGGGTCCTCCGCAACTCCATGCGATGGCGCAAAGAAGCGCGACACGAAATCATACGCCGAATCCGGCGCCGTGACCGCAATGCCGTCCGGCGCGAGGGTCGCCAGCGCCGCCATATCCGGATCGAGCGCCCGGACCTCTTCCGCGTTGCGGTAGACGGCGTAACAGCGCGCCCCCGCCTTGAGAAAGGCCGACGGCGGCGCGGATAAGGCATTCGCGAGCGCGGCGGGAAGGTCCGCCGGCTGCGGCGGCCGTGCCGGAAAGTCGAGTGCGAAGGCCTTCCCCTTGCGCGTCACGCGGAGCGGCCCGCTGAGGGAGGCGAACTCGACCGCTTCCAGCTCGGGTGCCAGCCGGGTGAGCAGCAGGAAGCCGCTCGCCAGCGTCGCGTGGCCGCACAGGTCGACCTCCACGGCGGGCGTAAACCAGCGAATTCTGTAGCCGCCGTTCTCGCGGCAGAAATAGGCGGTTTCCGCCAAATTGTTCTCCACGGCAATCGCCTGCATCGTGGCGTCCGGCAGCCATTCCTCGAGCGGGCATACGGCTGCCGGGTTGCCGGCGAAAACATGGCTGGCGAAGGCGTCGATCTGGTAGAGGGGAAGCTGCATCGCCCTGATCCTTCCGTTCTTTGCGTGCCCGGTCAATCCTGCCAGAACCATTTTTCCGATTCCTGGTGCGCCTCCCCGTGGCTGACGCCGATGTCACGGAGCATCCTGTCGTCGAGCTGCGCGAGATGACGCCGCTGCCCCGCCCGCTCATGCCAGAGCTGGAGGACATCGAAGAGACGCGCCGGCGAGATCCGGCGAAACCAAGCCGGCTGTACGCGCTTGACAAAAACATCGGAAAGGCGAGCTGAATTCAACATGATGAACTCTCCATGACTTCGCTCCATCTTTTCCACGCCGTCATAGCCATAACGGAATGATGGACGCTGCCGTCAGCAGGCCGAGCGCCGCGTTGGCGGCCCGCCACTGGCCCGCGGTCTGCAGAGTCCGGCCAAGCACGATCCCACCTGCGCACCAGAGCGAAAGAGCCAGTGCTGCGGTGCCGCCGAATACAGCGCTCAGCAGCAAAGCGAGTTGCAACGGGTCAGCCGCGATTCCTGCATACGCGGATGCCACGCCGAAAGCCATCGTCCATGCCTTGGGGTTGAGCCAAAGCACCATGAGGCCGGCCCCAAGGCCCATCGGCGCGTCCGCCGCGTCGGACTTGAAGGCCGGCGCTCCGCTCCGGCCGATCCTCAAGGCGAGCCAGAACAGATAGGCTGAGCCGCTCACCTTCATGGTTGTCTGGAGCGCGGGAACGGACTGAAGCAATGCAGCCAAGCCTACGGTGGCAGCAGCCATCAATGCGGCAAGGCCGCCCGCGACGCCCGCCAGAAGGGGCACCGTGCGCTGAAATCCAAACCGCGCGCCCGCAGCAGCGGCCAGCAACGTGCCTGGACCCGGCGTAATCGTTGTCGCCACGGCGACCAATATGAGGGAAACGAGAAGCTCCGGCATGGCTGCGCTGGTCAAAAATTATCACAATTCCTATTTGTATCTATTTTCTCGCGATGATCTTACATTTCAGATCGAAATCATGGAAAAACGGTTCTATACTTGCCAATAAATGGATTCAATATCTATATTGTCACCATGACAATTTGGCAGCCTGACCTCTCCACCCGCAAGGGCCCGAAGTATCGCACTATCGCCGATGCCATCGCCGCCGACGTCGCGGACGGGCGTCTCGCGCCGGGCGACCGGCTGCCCCCGCTGCGGGAGCTGGCCTGGGCGCTCGGCGTTACCGTCGGCACGGTCAGCCGGGGCTATGCGGAGGCGGAGCGCAACGGGCTGGTGAAGGGCACAGTCGGCAGCGGCACCTATGTGCTGCGGCCCGGCTACCGGCAGGACCAGGCGATGCAGCCGGAGGCGGCCCCAGGCCTCATCGACATGGCGATCGCCTTTCCCGCGCCCGGCGACGAGGCCGAGCATTTCCCGGTGGCTCTCAGGCGCATCGCCGACGGCCCGCGATTCGGCGCCCTGCTCGACTACCAGCCGCAGGGCGGGACGCCGCGCCACCGCGCCGCGGGCTCGGACTGGCTCGCGCGCACCGGCATCCAGGCGCCGCCGGAGCGTGTGGTCATGACCGCCGGCGCCCAGCACGGCATTACCGTGACGCTCGCGGCCCTGACGCAGCCGGGCGACCGGGTCGCCACGGAATGCCTCACCTACAACGGCATCAAGCCCGTCGCCGCCATGCTCGGCGTCAAGCTCGACGGGCTGGCGATGGACGAGCATGGCCTCCTGCCGGACGCCTTCGAAGAGGCCTGCAAGCGGGGGCCATTGCGGGCGCTCTATTGCATTCCGGCGGGTCACAATCCGACGACGGCGATCATGCCGATGGCGCGCCGGAGCGCGATCGCGGAGATCGCCTTGCGGCACGGCATCGCCGTCATCGAAGACGACATCTTCGCGAGCCTGCTGCCGGTGCGGCATCAGCCGATATCGATGCTGATGGGCGAGCTCGGCTATTGCATCACGAGCCTGTCCAAGGCGATCGCGCCCGGCCTCCGCATCGGATTCGTGACCGGGCCGGCGGCGATGATCGATCGGCTGCGCCTGGCCGTGCGGTCGACCTGCTGGGCCGCGGCGCCGCTGACGGCGGAAATCGCCGTCCAATGGCTCGAGGACGGCACCGCCGACAAGATCCTGCGGAGCCGGACGCACGAAGCAGAGGCGCGGCTGGCGCTGGTGCAGGACGTTCTGGGTGGCGAGCGCTTCGACGCCGTCCCCGGCCATCTGTTCATCTGGCTGCACCTGCCGGATCCGTGGCGCGCGAACGACTTCGTCGCCGAAGCGGCGCGGCGCGGCGTCCGCGTCACCTCGTCGGAGGCCTTCGCGGTCGGACGTACCGAGCCGCCGCACGCGGTGCGCATCTGCTTCGGCATGCCGCCGTCGCGCGAGAAGCTCGCGGCCGGCATGAAGATACTGGCGGAATTGGCGGCGGCGCCGCCTGCAAGCGGACCGCCGATCCTTTAATCGCGCCCTAACCCTCGAACGGCGCCACCGTATGAGCATGGTTGAGCGGCCCGTGGCCGTGACCGAAGCCGGGCGCGGTGCGGATCGCTTCCAGCACATAGGCGCGTGCCCGAATCACCGCCGCCCGCAGCGCCAGGCCCTGCGCCAGCCCGGCTGCGAGCGCGGAGGCGAGCGTGCAGCCCGTGCCGTGGGTGTGACGCGTCTCGATCCGGGGATGCGTCATCTCTTCCACGGTTTCGCCGTGGACCAGGATATCGGTGACGTCGCGGTCCTCCATATGGCCGCCCTTGAGCAGCACCGCTTGCGGACCGAAGCCGACGATCGCGCGCGCCGCCGCACGCATGTCGGCGACCGTCCGGATCGTCATGCCGGCGATCGCCTCCGCCTCGGGGATGTTCGGCGTCACGACGGCGGCGATGGGCAAAAGCCGCGCCTTGAGCGCCGTGATCGCCGCAGCTTCGAGCAGCGGGTGCCCGCCCTTGGCGTACATCACCGGATCGACCACGAGCGGAATGCCTTGCGCTTTCTCGCGCGCGACCGCGGCGACGGTCTCGATCACAGCAGCGTTGTGCAGCATGCCGGTCTTCAGCGCGTCGGCGCCGATGTCGTCGAGCACCATGCGCATCTGCTGGGCGATGAAGGCCGGATCGACGCCGACGACCCCCGCCACGCCGTTGGTGTCCTGCGCGGTGAGCGCGGTGATGGCGGTCATCGCATAGGCGCCGAGCGCCGTCACCGTCTTTATGTCCGCCTGAATGCCGGCGCCGCCGCCGGAATCCGATCCGGCGACGATCAGCACCCGCCCCTGCAAGGAACCGGCCGCGCTCAACTTCCAGCCGCGCGCTGGATCGCGCCGATGAGCGTGTCGACGACGCTGCCGACCATCGCCGGGTCGTCGCCTTCCGCCATGACGCGGATGACCGGCTCGGTGCCGGACGGCCGGATGAGGAGCCGGCCGGATTTGCCGAGCTCCGCTTCCGCGGCGACGATGGCCGACTTGACCGATGCATCCTCCAATGGGAAGCCGCCGTTTATGCGCACGTTGCGCAGCAGTTGCGGCACCGGCTCGAACACCCGGCACACTTCGCTTACCGGCCGCTGTGTCTCCGCAACCACGGAGAGGACCTGCAGAGCCGCGATCAGCGCGTCGCCCGTCGTCACGTAGTCGTTGAGGATGATATGGCCGGACTGCTCGCCGCCGACGTTGAACTGATGCTTCACCATATGCTCGACGACATAGCGGTCGCCCACGGGGGTGCGCACCATCGCCAGGCCGATCGACTTGAGATGGCGCTCGAAGCCGAGGTTCGACATGACCGTCGCCACCACGCCGCCGCCGCGCAAGCGGCCCTGGCGATGCCAGTTGCCGGCGATCAGCGCCATCAACTGGTCGCCGTCGAGCCGCCGCCCATTCTCGTCGGCGACGATGAGGCGGTCGGCGTCGCCATCGAGGGCGATGCCGATATCGGCGCCATGCGTCACGACCTGCTCGCACATCATGACCGGGTCCGTCGCGCCGCATTTCTGATTGATGTTCAGGCCGTTGGGATTGACGCCGACCGGCACCACCTCAGCGCCCAGCTCCCAGAACACCGTCGGCGCGACGCGGTAGGCCGCGCCATGCGCGCAGTCCACGACCACCTTGAGGCCGTCGAGCCGCTTGCCGCGCGGAAAAGTCTGTTTGACGAACTCGATGTAGCGGCCCGGCGCGTCCTCCATGCGGCGCGCGCGGCCGAGCCCGGCCGACGGCGAAAGCGCGAAGTTGCCGCTTTCCATCAGGTCTTCGATCTCGGATTCAACCTGGTCGGACAGCTTGTAGCCGTCGGGACCGAACAGCTTGATGCCGTTGTCCTCGAACGGGTTATGCGACGCCGAGATGACCACGCCGAGGTCCGCCCGCATCGACCGGGTCAACATGGCGACGGCCGGCGTCGGCATCGGCCCGACCAGGACGACATCCATTCCCATGGAGATGAAGCCGGCGGTCAGCGCCGGTTCCAGCATGTAGCCGGAAAGTCGGGTGTCCTTGCCGATCACCGCGGTGTGGCGATGGTCGCCGCGGCGAAAGCGCTCGGCGGCCGCCATGGCAAGCCGCAGCACCGTCTGCGGCGTGATGGGCGGCTCGTTTGCCTTGCCGCGGACGCCGTCGGTACCGAAGTATTTGCGGCTCATGTCATCCCCCATGCTGAGTATGAGCAGCGATGATCGCGACGCTATCGCGCGACCCCTTCACGGAAACGGCCCGCCGGGGTGTGGCCGGCGGGCCGCCGAAACCGTTTCGTCAGCCGCCTTGCGGCTCGGGCTGAGGCCCCGTCCCTATCGGGCCGCCCGTCGTCGGAACCGACGACCGGACGCCGGCCGGCGGAACGATGTCGTCGTCCTTTTCGCGGACGATCTGCTCGCCGCGCAGCAGGGCCTTGATCTCCTCGCCGGTAAGCGTCTCGTATTCGAGCAGCGCGTTCGCCAGCGTGTGCAGGTCGTCGACATGGTCCGTCAGAATTTTGCGGCACTTCACGTCGGCGCTGTCGACGATCGCCCGCACTTCCTGGTCGATCACTTCGGCGGTCGCATCCGATACGTTCTTCTGCTGCGCGACGGAATGGCCGAGGAAGATTTCTTCCTGGTTCTCGTTGTAGCGCAGCGGGCCGAGCTTGTCGCTCATGCCCCACTCGGTGACCATCTTGCGCGCGATCGCCGTCGCCTGGGCGATGTCGTTCGACGCGCCGGTCGTCACCTTGTCGCGGCCGAAGACCAGGTCTTCCGCGACCCGGCCGCCCATGGCGACGACGAGGTTCGCTTCGAGCTGGTCGCGCGCCATCGCGTATTGATCCTTTTCCGGCAGGCGCATCACCATGCCGAGCGCGCGGCCCCGCGGGATGATCGTCGCCTTGTGGATCGGATCCGACGCCTTGCAATGCAGCGTGGCGATCGCGTGGCCGGCCTCGTGATAGGCGGTCAGGCGCTTCTCTTCGTCGGTCATGACCATCGAGCGCCTCTCGGTGCCCATCATGACCTTGTCCTTGGCGTCCTCGAGCTCCTGCATCGATACGACGCGGCGGTTCTTGCGCGCCGCCAGCAGCGCCGCCTCGTTCACCAGGTTGGCGAGGTCGGCGCCGGAAAAGCCGGGCGTTCCGCGCGCGATGATGCGCGCGTCGACGTCCGGCGCGAGCGGCACCTTGCGCAGATGCACCTTCATGATTTTCTCGCGGCCGAGCACGTCGGGATTCGGCACCACGACTTGGCGGTCGAAGCGGCCGGGGCGCAGCAGCGCCGGGTCGAGCACGTCGGGACGGTTCGTGGCCGCGATGAGAATGACGCCTTCGTTCGCCTCGAAGCCGTCCATCTCGACCAGGAGCTGGTTCAGCGTCTGCTCGCGCTCGTCGTTGCCGCCGCCGAGGCCGGCGCCACGATGGCGTCCGACGGCATCGATTTCATCGATGAAGACGAGGCAGGGTGCGTTCTTCTTCGCCTGCTCGAACATGTCTCGAACGCGGGACGCGCCGACGCCGACGAACATCTCGACGAACTCGGAGCCGGAAATCGTGAAGAAGGGGACGTTCGCCTCGCCGGCGATGGCGCGCGCGAGCAGCGTCTTGCCGGTGCCCGGAGGGCCGACCAGCAGCACGCCCTTCGGGATACGGCCGCCGAGGCGCTGGAATTTCTGCGGATCGCGCAGGAATTCGACGATCTCCTCGAGCTCCTGCTTCGCTTCGTCGATGCCGGCGACGTCGTCGAAGGTGACACGGCCGGTCTTCTCGGTCAGCAGGCGCGCCCGCGACTTGCCGAAGCCCATGGCGCGGCCGCCGCCGGACTGCATCTGGCGCATGAAGAAGATCCACACGCCGATGAGCAGGAGGATGGGGAACCAGTTGAGCAGCACGGCGAAGAGCGTCGGCATGCCCTCTTCCTGCGGCTCCGCTTCGATGATGATCTTGTGCTTGACCAGCTTGTCGACGAGATTCGGGTCGTCCGGCGCGTTCGTGACGAAATGCGCGCCGGCATTGTCGACGATGCCGATCTTGCGGCCTTCGATCGTAACCTTCTTCACGTCGCCTGATTCCACCTTGTCGAGGAAGGTGGAGTACGGCACCGGCATGTCGGCCGAGCGGTGCGGCGACCCCTGGAACAGGTTGAACAGCCCGATCAGCAGGACCAGGATGACGATCAGGAAAACGATATTCTTACCGAACAGCGCAATTCTCCACTAGGTCGCCGGCCTCCAGGACCCCAGCGCATACGCTGGGTCGCCCACGGCCGCGGCGCCGGCATTCGTATTCATATCATAGTGCGACGCCAAGGGTTAAGCCTTCCCTGCCCGATTGTCCAGAAACGAACCGACTCCCGGTCAACGGTCTGATCGGCGCAAAGGCTACCTCCCGGACGGAGGAGATACGTCTGTCGTTACCTTTCCGCACATAGCTCAAGTGGGGCACGGCGATCACAACGTCAAGGTACCAAAAGGAGGGAAGCGACGGTCTTACGGCTGCCGGGACGCGCGTTTCGCGCAGGTCGGGGCGGTCGGCGACGAGATCGGCCCATCCCCTCCGGCCGAGGCGGCGCATCTCGCAGCCGGTATCGCCGTCGATCGCGACGCGGAAACGCCCGTCCCAGGCGAAGAGGCCCGCGGCGGCCGTCACCCGCCCGGCAGCGCCGGGCTCGCGGCAGACGAGCGCCCGCGCGCCCTGCGGCAGGATGCGGCAGCCGCCCAGCGTCCGGCCCGACTGCGGCCCCGCGCCGGCGCCGCAGAGCGCCCGATGAAGCCTTTCGATCCGCTCGAGCCTCGGCGGATAGTCCCGGCCCGCCACGGTCGCCAGAACACGCGCCAATCCACGCAGTGCGATCTCGTCCGGCGCCGCCTTGAATTCCACCGGATCGAGCATGGCATAGCCTTCCGCGTACAGGACCGCGCCGCGGGCGAGCAATCCGGCCACCGCTTCGTCGAGCGCCGCCCGCGCGCGCGCCATCCGCGCCGCCGTCTCGGCCAGCCGTTCCGCCGTGAGCCCCTCTTGCGCGAGCACCGCTTCGGCGCGGCGCAACCTCACTCTGCGGAAGGCGGCGTTCTCATTCGACGGGTCGTCCACATGGGCCTGCCCGGCCGCCTGGAGCGTCGCCGCGAGACGGGCCCGCGGCACGCGCAGCAATGGTCGCAGCAGGCGGACCGCCGGGCTTTCCGAAACGAGAGCCATGGCGGCGAGGCCGTCGACGCCGCTGCCGCGCGCGAGGCGGAGCAGGAGCGTTTCCGCCTGATCCTCGAGGTGATGGGCGAGCGCCAGATGGAGAACGCCGCGCTCCCGGCACCAGGCGGACATCAGCGCGTAGCGGATCCGGCGCGCCGCGGCCTGAAGATTGCCGCTTAGCGGCACGTCCGGGCGGACGAGCGTCTCATGAGCGATCCCCCTTGCCCGCATCCACGCTGCGACCCGGCAGGCCTCGGCTGCCGATTCCGGGCGCAGGCGGTGGTCGACGGTGAGCGCGGTCAAGGTTCCGCCGGCGGACTGCGTCCAGGCGTGCAGCAACAGGGCGAGCGCCATGCTGTCGGCGCCGCCGGAGCAGGCGACGGCGATGTGCGGCCGGGCTTCGAACGGCCCGAGCGCGGCCAGGAGCGAAGCGAATTCCCCGCCGCCGAGAGGTTCAGCCGGGCCTTCCGCGCCGCAGGCCATGGATCAGGAGCAGCCGAGCTTGCCCAACTCGGATTTCGCGTTGGTGAGCAGCCGCTTGTTGGCCGCCGGATAAGCTTTCACGAGCTTGTTCCACGCCGCGCAGGCGGACTGCTTCTCGTTGATGGCGGCGAGCGACATGCCGAGCTTGAGGAGATTGTCCGGCGCCTTGTTGCCTTTTGGATAGCGCTTGTAGCCGTCCAGGTATACACGCGCCGCCTCGGCATAGTCCTTGCGGACATAATGCGTTTCGCCCAGCCAATACAGCGCGTTGCTCGAGAGCGGGCTGTCGGGGTTTTCTTTCACGAAGGCGTCGAAGCCGATCGCGGCCTTTTCGTATTCGCGCTGCTGCAGTTGTTGGAAAGCCGCGTCATAGCGCGCACGCGGACCGCCCGCTGCGGAAGCGAGCTGTTCCCCTTCGTCCGCGCCCGATGCAGGGGTTCCATCCGCCCGTTCGGGCAGGGTCTTGACCGGCGGCTTGACCGCCGTGGCGCCGCCGGATTTGGACATCGTCCCGAATACCTGCTGCCCCGGCCCGAGGCCTTCGGCCACCTGCTTTCTCAACGGGGTAGCGGCCGAACCGGCGTCCCGGCCCTCGGTGCGCCGTTCCGGGACCGCCGCCGCGCCCCCTGGTGCGACGCCTGGTGCGACGCCTGGTGCGACGCCTGGTGCGACGCCTGGTGCGACGCCTGGTGCGACGCCTGGTGCGACGCCTGGTGCGACGCCTGGTGCGACGCCTGGTGCGACGCCTGGTGCGACGCCGCCGGTCTGGCCTTTCCCGGCCTCGAGCGCCTGAAACCGGATCTCGAGATCGGCGATGAGCTTCTCCAGCCGCTCGCTGGCCCGGCTCACGCCATGCTCGGCCTCTTCGATCCGGCCGGTCAGTTCGCGGACTTGCGATTCGAGATTCTGTAATTGCACCTGCAGGCGCGCCGTGGTGTCCGAAGACCCCGCGGCCATGCCGGCGACCGCTTCGCGCGACGGCGCCTTGCCCGAATAGATGTACGATTGGAGGTCGCTCAGGTCCCGCCGGACGCGTTGAAGCTGTTGGGCGAGGTCGGATTCCTGCGCCCCGGCCGGCGTACACAGGGGCAGCAGGATAATGGCAAGCGCCGCCGCCATTGTGCGCAGCGCCCCCATTCTGCGCAGCGCCGCAAAACGAGTGGAAACCGCCAGACGCAATTGTCTGACGGTCCCCTCGTTGTCCTCGCGAATACGCTGCCCGATCATGACCTTCCGTCTAACGGGCAAATGCGGCCGCAGCGGATCTCACGACCACTCTCCGCGTGCGGCGATGGACATGTGCCCATCCGGCTCGCGAACAGCCCAATCAGCTCTTCGCGCCGCCGGTAATCGTCGACACGCCTCTGCGATTCTGTGACCAAGCCCATTCGTTCGATCCGAGAACGGCCGGACGCTCCTTACCGTAGCTGATGGTCTTGATCCGGCTCGCCGCAATTCCCTTGCTTGCAAGATAATCCTTGACCGCGGTCGCCCTGCGCTCGCCGAGCGCCAAGTTGTACTCGCGCGTGCCGCGCTCGTCGCAATGTCCTTCGACCAGGATCGTCGCACCGGATACCCGCGTCAGCCACGCCGCTTGCTTGTCGAGCGTCTCCTGCGCCTTCGCCGACAATGTCGCTTTGTCGAAGTCGAAGAACACGCGATCGCCGACGTTGACGATGAAGTCCTGGATCGTGCCCGGCTCGACCGCAACTGCGCCGCCAGCCCCGGTGGCGCCCGTCGATGCACCGGTCCCGGTCTGGCCACCGGTCTCTTCCGGATCGGTCGCACAAGCGCCGACCAACAACAGCGCCGCCAGCAGGCTTACAATTTTTAACCGCATTTATTTACCCCCTCGGAGGACGAACCATAGGTTCCCATGCCGAAATTTTCCCGGCTGATCCAACTTAGTCAGTCGCCCCTTGAAACTCAACAGGGCAATAATCAAAAAGAAATACCGTTGCATCAAAGCAATGCACGCCGATTTCTTGCCTGATTTCTGCCACAGACTTTAATTTGGCGCGATCTCTAAGGAATCAGCGAGGACCACGCCGGATCGGACGCGAATCCCGGCGTCACGACCCGCCGCAGGTTATGGCCAGTCAAATCAACGGTGTAAAGACTCGCGCCGCCGCCGCCGCCGTCCTTGTCCGTGGGCTCCTGTCGGAAGAACATGAGCACCCGGCCGTTCGGCGCCCAGGTAGGCCCTTCTTCCAGGAAGCTTTCGCTCAGCAGCCGTTCGCCGCTGCCGTCGGGCCGCATGACGCCGATGAAGAACCGGCCGCCGAACTGTTTCGTGAACGCAATCAGGTCGCCGCGCGGCGACCACACCGGCGTCGCATACCTTCCCTGACCGAAGCTGATGCGCTGAACGTTGCTGCCGTCCGCGTTCATGGCATAGAGCTGCTGCGAGCCGCCGCGGTCGGAGTTGAAGACGATCCGCTTGGCGTCGGGCGAAAAGCTGGGCGACGTATCGATCGCCGGATGCGACGAAAGCCGCTTCGACTTCCGCGTCCTCAGATCCATCGTGTAGATGTCGGAATTGCCGTTCTCGGCATAGGACATGAGCACCGCATTGCCGTTCGGCGCAAAGCGCGGCGCGAATGTCATGCCCTGGAAGCTGCCCAGAACCTCCTGACGCCCGGTTTCGATGTTGAAGAGGTAAACGCGCGGCGTGTTGTTGAAATACGAAAGATAGGTGATTTCCTGCGCGGTCCGCGAGAAGCGCGGCGTCAGAACCAGCGCGCGCCCATCGGTCAGGAAGCGATGGTTCGCGCCGTCCTGGTCCATGATCGCCAGGCGCTTGATGCGGCGGCTGGCGGGCCCGCTTTCGGCGACGTAGACGATTCGGGTGTCGAAATAACCTTCCTCGCCGGTGATCCGCTTGTAGATCGCGTCCGCGATGATGTGCGCGACCCGGCGCCAGTTTTCGCGCTGCGTCCGGTATTGCAGCCCCGCCATCTGCGTCTCGGCGAACACGTCCCAGAGACGGAACTCGACCTTGAGCCGCCCGTCGGGCTGCACCGTTATGGCGCCGTTGACCAGGGCTTGCGCGTTGACCACGCGCCAGTCGTTGAATCTCGGCTGCACCTGCAGCGACGAGACGTCCTGCAGGAATGCGCGCTTGTCGATCGGCTTGAACAAGCCCGATCGCTCGAGATCGGCCGCGACGACGGACGCGATGTCGCGTCCCGCTTCCTGTTCGCGCGGCCCTTCGCCGTGGAAATCCGTTATTGCGATCGGCAGGGGCTGAAGGTGCCCGCGCGTGATGTCCACTTGCAGCTCCGCGCGCGCGCCCGCGGTCAGCGCAGTCGCCACTGCCACGATGAGAATGACCCCGATCAGTCGGTTACGTCGAATCATCTTTCTCCCTGTTTGCGGTCTCTAGCGTCCAACCAGCTCGCTCGGATTGAACGTCAGTTTCGTCTCGCGCCACAGATCGTACTTTTCGTGTGGCAGTTTCAAGGGCGTGCACATCGGATGCTTCACGGCGCGAAGCACGCTTTCCGCCGCCGCGCGATAGTATGAGTCGCTGGACATGCGCGAGGCGTCGACGATCTGCGCCTGGCGCACGGTGCCATCCTGGTTGATCTGCAGTTGCACCTCGACCACGAGGTTCTCCGCCTCGGGCGCGCCCGCGGGCGGGTTCCAGCACCGCTCGATCTGGCGCCTGAGGGCGTCGATCTCGCTCATCGACATCTTCTCGCCCACATTCAGGCTGCTCACCCGCCGCGACTGCGGCGCAGGCTCCGGCGAATCGTGCTTCTTGAGCACGTCTTCCATCGCCTGATCGAAAGACTTCTCCGGTTTCTCCGGCGTCTTCGGCTTCGGCTGGCGCTTCAGATTCTCGACCGTCTTCAGCACCGAGGCGAAATCGTCCTCCGGCGGCGGCTTCGGCTTCCGGCGCGGCTTCGGCGGCGGTGTGATCTCGGGCTCGGCGACCTTCGGCTCCGGCTCGGGCTCGGGTTTCGGCTCCGGCTTGGGTTCCGGCTTCGCCACCGGTTCCGGCTTGGGCTCGGGCTTCGGTTCCGGTTCGGGCTCCGGCTCCTTCTGCACGGGCACGGCCTCCTTGGGCGGGGGCGGCGGCGCAGGCGGCGGCGGAGCCGGCGGCTTCGGCAACGCCGCCTGCTGCTGCGGCTTCGGCGGCGCCGGCTTCTCTGCTTCTTTGGGCGGCGGCATCGGCTCGCGAACGGGATCCGGCGCCTGGGACTGGTCGGTGATGATGGACACATCGATGAGCGGCGGCGTCTCGATCACGCGGTCGTCCAGAGACGGCAACCCTATCCACGCGAGAACGATGACCGCGACGTGCAGAAGGAAGGAGAGGATTAAGGGACCGCGCATCTGACGATGGCATCACTTCTTCTTTGGGTTCTTCGGGGCGCCTTTGGGCAACTCGGCCATCAACGAGACCTTCTTGTAGCCCGCGGCGCTGATCTGCCCCATCACCTGCATGACGGCGCCGTAGTGGATCGACTGGTCGCCGCGCACGAATATCCGCGTGTCCGGATTGGCGCCGGTGACCGCCTGCAGGCGCGGCACGAGCTGTTCGATGCCGACCGACTGTTTTTGCAGATAGACGACGCCCTTGCTGTCGATGCTGACCACCAGCGGTTCATGGCTGTCGTTCAGCGTAGCGGCCTTGGTCTTCGGCAAGTCCACCGGCACGCCGACGGACAGCAAAGGCGCTGTGACCATGAAGACGATCAGCAGCACCAGCATGACGTCGACGAACGGCGTGACGTTGATCTCGGACATCGGCTTGCGGCGAAACTTGCTGCCGCGCCTGCCGAAATAGCCTTGGTCCGCGAGGGGAGAGGCCATCGGCTACGCCCCCTCTTCGAGCTGGCGCGACAGGATTGCGCTGAACTCGACCGCGAAGGCCTCGAGCCGTCCGCCGTAGCGGCCGAGGTCGTTGGATATCTTGTTGTAGGCGACGACCGCCGGAATGGCGGCGACGAGGCCGAGCGCGGTGGCGAAGAGCGCCTCGGCGATACCCGGCGCCACGACTGCCAGACTGGTCTGCTTGGTCGCTGCGATCGCCTGGAAGCTGTTCATGATGCCCCAGACGGTGCCGAACAGGCCGATGAATGGCGCCGTCGAGCCGACCGAGGCGAGAAAGATCATGTAGCGCTCGAGCCGGTCCATCTCGCGGCCGAGCGTCACCTGCATCACCCGGTCGATGCGTGCCTGAAGGCCTGTCCGCGAGGCAGCCTGCTGCCCCAATCCACGCGCCGCCGATCTTCGCCACTCGCGCATCGCGGAGGAAAAGACCGCGGTCATCGGATCCGACGGCCGTTGCCCGACCCGCTCGTAGAGGTCGTCCAGCGACCCGCCGGACCAGAAGGCGTCCTCGAACTTCAGCGCCCGCGTTTCCAGCCGCCGCAGGCGCCACATCTTGTCCAGGATGATCGCCCAGGTCCAGATCGATGCGCCGAACAGCACGACCATGACAATCTTCACGACCCAATGGGCGCGCCAGAAGAGGGCCCAGATCGACAGGTCGCCCAAATCCGTGGAGCCCGCAAGAGCAACCGAGTCAACGATGGTCTGTTCCATTCGTCCTGCCTGCTAAAAACGTTCCATTCATGTTGCGAACGCGAGCCGTATCTCGTCCGGCAGCCGCGCGGGCCTGCCGCGCGCATCGACGCAGGCAAGCCGAACCTTCATTCCGACGAGCAGCCTGCCTTCGCGCTCGACGCGCTGCTCGGCCGAAAAGCTCGCGCCGCCGATCCTGGAAATCCGCGTACGAATCTGCAACGCGTCATCGAGCCGCGCCGGCTCGTGATAGGTAGCGGCGAACTCCTTCACCATGAACATCACGCCATGGCGGCGCAACAGCGCCGAGTTGTCGGTTCCCAGTTCGCGCAACAGCTCGCTGCGCGCACGCTCGGCGTACTTCAAATAGTTCGCATAATAAACAACGCCAGCCGCGTCGGTATCTTCGTAGTACACGCGGCACTTAAAGACATGCGATTCCGTCGAGGCCGGCTCAGTCATTGCCCGCCTCCTGCACGTCGGGCTCCAAATCGACCAGCTCGAGCTGGTCGGCCGCGCCGCGCGGGGCTTCGAGGCCGAGATAACGCCAACCCTGCAGCGAAAGCATCCGGCCGCGCTGCGTCCGCTGCAGCAATCCCTGCTGGATCAGATAGGGCTCGATCACGTCTTCGAGGACGTCGCGCTGATCGCCGAGCGCCGCCGCGAGCGTTTCGACGCCGGCCGGCCCGCCGCCGCAATTCTGCGCCAGATACTGCAGGTAGCGCCGGTCCATGGCGTCCAGCCCGTTGCTGTCCACGCCGAGCCGGCGCAGGGCCGCGTCGGCCGCGTCCGCGCCGACCTCCGCCGCGCCGTCGATCAAAGCGAAATCCCGTACCCGGCGCATCAGCCGCCCGGCCACGCGCGGCGTGCCCCGGCTGCGCCGCGCGATCTCCCGCGCGCCGTCCGCGGTCAACGCCAGCCCGAGCACGCGCGCGCCGCGCTCCACCACCTTGCAGAGATCTTCCTCGTTATAGAAGTTGAGGCGGAGCGGAATGCCGAAGCGCTCGCGCAGCGGCGTGGTGATCAGCCCGGAGCGCGTGGTCGCGCCGACCAGCGTGAAAGGCGGCAGATCGATGCGGATCGACCGCGCCGACGGCCCTTCGCCGATGATGAGGTCGAGCTGAAAGTCCTCCATCGCCGGATACATGATCTCTTCGACCGCCGGGTTGAGGCGGTGGATCTCGTCGATGAACAGGACGTCCTTGGGCTGCAGGTTCGTCAGGATCGCCGCCAGGTCGCCCGCCTTCGCGATGACCGGACCCGATGTCGCGCGAAAGTTGACGCCGAGTTCGCGTGCGACGATCTGCGCCAGCGTCGTCTTTCCAAGGCCGGGCGGCCCGAACAACAGGGTGTGGTCCATCGCTTCGCCGCGCGCGCGGGCAGCCTCGATGAATACCTTCAGGTTCTGGCGCACGCCGGATTGGCCGATGAAGTCATCGAGGACCTGCGGCCGCAGCGACCTTTCGCCGGCATCGTCCTCGCGGTAGTCGGCCGCCACCATGCGATCGGTCGGGGCGGTCACTGTGCGAGCTCCTGCAATCCGCTGCGGATCAGGTCATCGACCGCGGCGCCGACGCCCAGCATCTGGCCGGCGCGCGCCACCGCCCCGAACGCCTCGGTCCGGGAAAAGCCGAGATTGACGAGGGCGGAGACGGCTTCTTCGTTCGGCGCGCCCGGCCCCGCCGGTCGCGACGCGACGAGGGCGGCCGGCCCGGACAGGGCGATGCCGCCGACCTTGTCCTTGAGCTCCGATACGATCCGCGCCGCGAGCTTCGGCCCGACGCCGTTCGCCCGGCTCACCTGGGATTTGTCCTGGGCGGCGATCGCCGTCAGAAGCTGGTCGGACGACAGCGCCGACAGGATCGCGAGCGCGACCCTCGCACCCACCCCCTGCACCGTCGTCAGCAAGCGAAACCAGCTCCGCTCTTCCGTCTGCAGAAATCCATACAGGTGGATATGGTCCTCGCGGACATGCGTTTCGATAAAAACGTGCACCGCGCCGCCCGGCCGCGGCATGGCGCCGAGCGTCCGGCGGGAACAGAACACCAGGTAGCCGACCCCGCCGACATCGACGATCGCCGAATCCTCGCCCGCCGAATCCAGGACGCCACGCAGCATCGCGATCATCCGCCTTCGCTCCTCTCGGAGCTACGGCGGACGAGTCCGCCGGATCCTCCGAAGCCCTGGCGTAGGAGGATCATCGGCGCGCCTCCGCCGTGCCGCGCAGCCAGAGATTCTCGGTGGCGCCGAAATGGGCATGGCAGATCGCAGTCGCCAGCGCGTCCGCGGCATCGGGACCGAGGATCCGGCAACTCGGCAGGATGCGCCGCACCATGTGCTGCACCTGATCCTTGTTCGCGTGGCCGACGCCCACGACGGCCTTCTTGATCCGGTTCGCGGAATACTCCGCGACGCGCAGCCCCGCGAGCGCCGGCGCAAGGAGCACGACCCCGCGCGCCTCGCCGAGCTTCAAGGTAGACGCGGCGTTCCGGTTCACGAAGGTCTCCTCGACCGCGGCCTCGTCGGGACCATAGAGCGTCAGTATCTCCATCAAGCCGTCGTGCAGTTCGCGCAGCCGCCAAGCCAGCGGCTTCGTCGGGTCCGGCTGAACCGACCCGTCCGCGACGTGCGTGAGACGGTTGCCCGACACGTCGATGACGCCCCAGCCAGTGTTGCGGAGCCCGGGATCGAGTCCGATCACTCGCATCGAATCGCCGCCTTCAAGCCGTCAACCGTTCCATGGTCTCTTGAGCGATCTCGTAGTTGGCCGATACGGACTGGACGTCGTCGTTGTCGTCGAGCGCATCGAGCAGGTTGAACAATGTCTGTGCGTCGCCCTCGTCCACGGCGACCGTGGACTGTGGCCGCCAGACGAGCTTGGCCGAGTCCGGGTCGCCGAAGCCCCCGGTCAGGGCCGCCGCCACCGCGTGAAGATCGCCCGCGGCGCAGGCGACCTCGTGGCCATCGGCGGAAGACACGACGTCCTGGGCGCCCGCTTCGAGCGCGGCCTCGAACATCGCTTCGTCGCCCGCGGCGCGGGCCGGATACCGGATCTCGCCGATACGATCGAACATGAAGCCGACCGCGCCCGTTTCCGCCATGTTGCCGCCGTTCTTGCTGAATGCGGTGCGTACTTCGGAAGCGGTGCGGTTGCGGTTGTCGGTCAGCACCTCGACGATGACCGCGACGCCGCCCGGCCCGAAACCCTCGTACCGGATCTCCTCGAAACTGCTGCCATCGGTGTCGCCGGTGCCCTTCTTGATGGCGCGCTCGACATTGTCCTTGGGCATGTTGGCGGCGCGCGCCGCAGCTATCGCCGCGCGAAGCCGGGGATTGGAGCCCGGATCGCCGCCGCCTTCCTTGGCGGCGACGAGAAGCTCGCGCCCGAGCTTGCCGAATACCTTGGCGCGCTTTTTGTCCTGCGCGCCCTTGCGGTACATGATGTTCTTAAATTGGGAATGACCAGCCATGTCACCTTAACCAACAAAGACACTCGCTACCGAGTGCGCCTGTATGCCGGTCTATACACCAGATTTTGTAAGCAAATAAACTGCCAACTCACACTGCTATCAATCCAATATGGCGAATTTGCGGCGTTAACCATAGGCGGAACCCCTGATCGGACAGGACATTTCCGCCGAATCAGCGGGCGTCGTTAACGAATTGTTCACGCCGGCTTGCGATTGAATCCCTCACGCGGCCGCGGGCCCGCCGATCCCTCGGAGAGCGCGCAAGGCCACGCAGCGGGCGGCATCTCGCCGTCCGCAAGAAGGGATGCCCAGATGCGGCCAAATCGTCCGCGCGGATTCATGTCGGCCCCGTCGCTCGCCAACATCAATGCCGATACCATTCGCCGGGCCGAAGAGGCGGTGAGCAAGCTGGCGTCGCAGTACCGCGACTGGGTGCGCGGCGATCTGACGAAGCTCCGCGACGCGCTCTCGGCCGCCAAAGCCGGCGGCGAGGCGCGCTCGAAGGCCTACGAAGAGATACGCCACATCGCCCACGACCTGCGCGGCCAGGGCTCCACCTTCGGCTATCCCCTAATCACCCGGATCGCCCAGTCGGTATCCCAGACCCTCAAGGAAGCTGCGGGCGTCGCAGACGCGGATGCGGTGATTGCCGCCCATGTCGAGGCGTTCGCGACCGTGATCGAGCAGGATATCGCCGACCCCGTCAGCGGTCCGGCGGCGACGGTCATCGAGGCGCTTCAGGCCGCAATCGGACGAACCGTCGCCTGACGCTCCGCTTCCCCGGAGAACGCCTCTCAGCCCGGCGCGGGCATCACGGACGGCAGGCTGCCGCCGATCCTCACGGGTTCGACCCGCGTGGCGAAGCCGGTCTTCGCGTCCGTTTCGACGTAGGTGCCGCATAGCGTGCCCGGACCATCCGCCGGCGTCAGCCGCTCCCGCGGAAACTTGCGCTGGAAATTCCGGATCGACGTTTCCGTGCTCATTCCGATGACGGAGTCGTAGTCGCCGCACATGCCGGCGTCGGTATGGTAGGCGGTGCCGCCCTTGAGGATGCGCGCATCCGCCGTCGGCACATGCGTATGCGTGCCCACCACCAGGCTGGCGTGACCATCGGCGATGTGCGCGAGCGCCATCTTCTCGCTCGTCGCCTCGCCATGCACATCGATGATCAGTGCGTCGTAGCCGGCGGATTTCGGGGTGCCGGGCGGCAGCGCCTGTTGCAGCGCCGCGAAGGGGTCGTCGAGCAGCTCCATGAACAGCCGGGTCATGAGATTGACGACCTTGATGCGGCGATTGCGCGAAATATCGTACTCGCCGATGCCGCGTCCGGGCGTTCCCGAAGGATAGTTGGCCGGCCGCAGCAGCCTGCGGTCCGACTCCATGCCGGGGATGATCTCGGCCCGATCGAGCGTATGGTTGCCGCCGGTGATCACATCGGCGCCGGCTTCGAACAGCTCCTTGCAGATTTCCCCGGTAATGCCGAAGCCGTGCGCGGCGTTCTCGCCGTTGACGAGGACGAAATCCAGACCCAGGGCCTGGCGAAGCTTCGGCAATTCGGCCTTGACCACGTCACGTCCGCTTCTTCCCACGACATCGCCACAGAACAACAGACGCATCAGGCAACGCTCCTCGGTTCGATCGCCTCCCGGTCGGTGACGATCCAGTCCAATACCTGGTCGTGGCGGCAGCAGGGCACGGCAGGCACCTCCTGGACCCCGTAGCCGGCGCCGACGGCCAGGACATTCTTGCGCCGGCGCAAGGCGGCAAGCGTCCGGTCGTAGTAACCGCCCCCGTAACCCAGCCGATAGCCGCGGCGATCGAAGGCGAGCAGCGGCAGGATCACCAGATCCGGCAGAAGCTCATCCGCCGTCGCCAGCGGCTGGCGCGTGCCGAACGGCCCATCCGCCAACGCATCCCCTTCCCGCCAGCGCCGGAACGCAAGCGGCGCGCCGGGCTCGACGACCGCGGGGAGCGCGATTTCGTGCCCGAATCCGCGCAGCCGGTGCAGCAGCGGACGGACGTCCATCTCATCGCCGATCGGCAGGTAGCCGGCCACTTCCGCACGCGGCCCGACCGGCACCGCGCGCAGGAATCGCTCGGCCAGGTCCGCCGCGGCGGCCGCACTTGCTTGCGCCGCCTCCGTCCGCCGCTCTCGCAGAACGGCGCGCAGCGCCTGCTTTTCCTCCTGCAACGAGCCCATGACGAACGGAATCGTCTCCCAAAACAGGTTGGGCGGCGCCGCCTCGGCCGCTGGTCTGATACGTCCGTTTGGAGCCTGGATTACCAGGTGGGCGCCGTGTGACGGGACCAAGATCCCGACAGGGACAGCTCCCTACAGACATCTATAGCCCCCGGGACACATGCGACCTGGCGAACCGCGCAGCAACCGCCCGGAGTATACCTAGGCTTGTTCAAGGCGGGCGGCAATAGCCTCGATCCGGCGCGACGCGGTTTCGAGAATGGCCGCCATATTGTCGGCCATTTGCGCGGGTTCGCTTTCCTTCGCCCGCTTTTGCGGCTGTGCGACGTCGCCGCCGCCCCGCGCTGCTGCAATCTCCGCATAGGCGTCCGCGAGCTCGTCCGCGATCAGCAGCCCGACCATGAGAAGCAGCCGGGCGTCGCCGATCTGGCCGACGGAATCGACCAGCTCCGCTACCCGCTTGTCGAGGTAGCCCGCCAACCGCGACAGGTGCTGCTCCTGGCCGTCGTCGCAGACGATCGAATAGTCCCTGCCGTTTATGGTGATGGAGATCTGGCTCATGTCGTTTCGCTCGAGGTCATGGCGGCGTCATTCGCCCAGTATCTTGCGCAGCCGCTCGATCGTCGAATCCAGGCGGCGTGCGATCGCGGTCGTCGTCTCCTGCAACTGGGCGTGATCTGCATTCGCGCGATCGAGCTCGTCCGCCAGCTCGTTGATTCGCGCGCGCGGCGCTCCCGACTCGATGCGCGTCTGCACGGCCGAGTCGAGCCGACCCAACGCGGCTTCAAGACGTTGATGTACCTCGCGCAATTCCACCATTTTCCTGTCAGGTATTCCGTAGCGTGTCCCGGCCCGCCGACGGTGCAAAGAATAGAGCACGCATCTGGAGCGTTCCAGCGCAAACTGTCCGGCAACCGCCCGAAATCAGGATTTTCGCGCACGCCACCCGGCGGCAGCGGTGCGAAGGGCCGCGCTTCAAGCATTGACGGAACGCGCCCCGGGCGGCATGGTGCGGCACGAGCCGACGGGCGCTGAGGCGCCTTGTCGTGGGGAGCTGCAACGATCCAGCCGGATTTTCCGTCGATGACTGCCGCCGAGCCCATCATGGCGACGAACGTCAGCCGCAAAGACATGGCCAGCGCGATCCGCTTTCTGGCAATGGACGCCGTCGAGAAGGCGAAGTCGGGACACCCCGGCATGCCCATGGGCATGGCCGACGTCGCAACCGTCCTGTTCAGCGACTTTTTGAAGTTCGACGCTGCTGCGCCGGATTGGCCGGACCGCGATCGGTTCGTGCTGTCGAACGGGCACGGCTCGATGCTTCTCTACGCCTTGCTTTACCTGACCGGCTATCCGGGCATGAGCATCGACGAGATCCGGAACTTCCGGCAGCTCGGAAGCCGCACCGCCGGACACCCGGAATACGGCCACGCCGCTGGGATCGAGACGACGACGGGCCCGCTCGGGCAAGGCCTCGCGAACGCCGTCGGCATGGCGCTGGCGGAACGCATGCTGGCCGCCCGGTTCGGCGCCGATGTCGTCGATCACTACACCTACGTCTTCGCCGGCGACGGCTGCCTTATGGAAGGCATCAGCCACGAGGCCATCTCGCTGGCCGGGCACCTTCGGCTGGCCAAGCTCGTCGTGCTGTTCGACGACAACGCGATATCGATCGACGGAGCAACCAGCCTGACCGCGAGCGACAACCAGGCGGCGCGCTTCCGCGCCAGCGGCTGGCACGTCCAGTCGATCGACGGGCACGATCAGGGCGCCATTGCCGCGGCGATCGAGGCGGCGCGCGGGTCGGACCGGCCGTCGATGATCGCGTGCCGGACCGTGATCGGCTACGGCGCCCCGAACAAGCAGGGCTCCGAATCCACGCATGGCGCGCCCCTCGGCGCGGACGAGATCGCGGCCACGCGGGAAGCGCTCGGCTGGCGGCATGAAGCGTTCTACGTTCCGGACGACATTCTCGACGCTTGGCGGCAGATCGGCTGTCAGAACGATGGCGAGCGGGCGGCGTGGCAGGCCCGGCACGACGTCCTCGACGAGGCGACGCGCGAGGAATTCGACCGCGTCGTTTCCGGCGCGCTTCCGCAAGACTGGCATGCGGCGCTGCTTGCGCTGAAGCGGAAGATCGCCGCCGAACAGCCGAAGATCGCGACGCGGCAGGCGTCCAAGAACACGCTCGACGCGCTTTCGCCGGCGATACCGGAGCTTGCCGGCGGCTCCGCCGACCTGACCGGCTCGAACCTCACCAAGGCGAACGGCGCGAACCCCGTCACCGCGGAAGACGCATCCGGCCGCTACATCTATTACGGCGTCCGCGAGCATGCGATGGGCGCCGTCATGAACGGCATCGCGCTGCACGGCGGCTTCATTCCATTCGGCGGGACGTTCCTCGTCTTCACCGACTACTGCCGCCCGGCGATTCGCCTGTCCGCGCTGATGGGCCTGCGCGTCATCTACGTGATGACGCATGATTCGATCGGCCTCGGCGAGGACGGGCCAACCCATCAGCCCGTCGAGCATCTGGCGAGCTTGCGGGCGATACCCGGCCTGCGGGTCTACCGGCCCTGCGACGCGACGGAAACCGCCGAGTGCTGGGCGCTCGCGCTCGAAGCCGAAAACGCACCGTCGGTTCTTGCGCTGACGCGCCAGGGCGTGCCGTCGGTGCGCAAATCCTTCACCGCCGACAACCTGTGCGCCAAGGGCGCCTATGTCCTGGCGGAGGCCGACGGCCCCCGCCGGGCGACCCTGATCGCCACCGGCTCCGAGGTTGCGATCGCCCTCGCCGCCCGCGAGACGCTGCAAGCCGGGGGAATCGGCGCCGCCGTCGTATCCGCACCCTGCCTCGAGATTTTCGAGGCCCAGGATGACGCCTACAAGGCATCCGTGCTGGGCGAAGGCGGCCTCCGTGTCGCCATCGAAGCCGCCTCGCCCATGGGCTGGGACCGCTTCATCGCACCCGACGGCATTTTCGTCGGGATGCGGAGCTTCGGCGCCTCCGCGCCGGCCGACGCGCTTTATGAACATTTCGGCATTACCCCAGCCGGGGTAGTCGACGCGGTCAAAGCGCGTCTTTAAAAAGCATTTTCGGGCCTGCGGACGGACCTTGGCGCCGCTTGAACGGCGTCTACATAAAGTCTAAGACGTAGACAGAACACCTCATCAGATTTCGGGGGGAGCACCCATGGCAGTTCGTGTTGCAATCAATGGTTTCGGCCGCATCGGCCGGCTCGTGCTGCGCGCCGCATTCGAATCCGGGCGCAAGGATATCGAGTTCGTGGGCGTCAACGACCTGGGTCCCGTCAAGTCGAATGCGCATCTTCTGAAATACGACTCGGTTCACGGCCAGCTCGACGCCGACATCAAGACCGGCGACGACTGGATGGACCTCGGCAGGGGCAAGATCAAGGTGACGGCCGAGCGCGACCCCACGAAGCTGCCGTGGAAAGAGCTCGGCGTCGATGTTGCCCTCGAATGCACGGGCATCTTCACCACGCGCGAGCAGGCGGCGAGGCACATCGAAGCGGGCGCCAAGCGCGTCCTCGTTTCAGCCCCGGCCACCGGCGCGGACATTACCGTGGTCTACGGCGTGAACCACGAGAACCTCTCCCCCAAGCACACCGTGATCTCCAACGCGTCGTGCACGACGAACTGCCTGGCGCCCGTCGCCTACGTCCTCCATCAGGCGATCGGGATCGAGCGAGGCTTCATGACCACGGTGCACGCATTCACCGGCGACCAGTCGACCGTCGACACGCTGCACAGCGATCTCCGGCGCGCCAGGGCGGCGTCGGTATCGATGATCCCGACCTCCACGGGCGCGGCGAAAGCGGTGGGCCTCGTGCTGCCCGAGCTGAACGGCAAGCTCGATGGCACCGCGATCCGCGTGCCGACGCCGAACGTCTCGATGATCGACCTGAAGTTCAACGCGTCGCGCAAGACGGATGCGGCGGAAGTCAACGGCGCGATCAGTCAGGCGGCGGCCGGCCGGCTGAAAGGCATCCTCGTTACGAACGACGAGCCGCTGGTGTCGATCGATTTCAACCACAATCCGGCCAGCTCCGTCTTCGACCTGACGCAGACCCAGGTGATCGACGGGACCCTCGTCCGCATTCTATCCTGGTACGACAACGAATGGGGCTTCTCGAACCGCATGTCGGACACGGCGGTCGCGATCGGCAAGCTCGGCTGAGCCTCGCGGCGAAAGCGATCGCCGTCCACAGCCTGCGGCAGGCGAAAGCCGCCGCCGCGGCTGCGGCGGAAACCGGGCAACCGGTTCTGCTTCTGAGCGCACCCGCCGCTGCGGGGACCGTGGGGCCGGCATGGTTCGAGGCCGTCGTGCGAATGGCGGCGAGCGCCTTTCCCGGCGTCACGGTGGAAGGCGCGCTCGATTGCGGCGACATGCCCGGACACGCCCTCGCCGCCCTCCGCCATGGATTGAAGGTCATTCGCTACGACGGGCCGGCCTTCGACGCCGTCGCCGACATCGCCGGCCAATGCGGCGCGACCGTCATGCGCGTCCGGCCAGACGCCCTCGATCTTTCCAGCCTGCCCGGTTCGGGCGACGCGGACGATGCGGACGACACGACCGCGCTGGCGGAAGCATGCCGCCGCTGGCTCCAGGGAGAGGCGTGACGGGGGACGCGGGGGAGGCCTTGGCGATGGCCTACAGCATGAACAGGCCCTTCACGCCGGCATAGACCGCAATAAATCCGGAAAGCGCGGAAACGATCATCAGCCGGAAGGCGAGCATCTTCTTGATCGCCGCCTTCTTCATGAGCGCCTGCACCGCCGGCAGCGGCTCGGACGCCGCGACGTTCCCGATGTTGCGCGAAATCGCCCTGGCCTCGCCCGTGCGCGAGAGGCGCAGCATGAGCCACGCGACCGCGGTGATCGCCATGCCGATCGATGTGAGCCACACGGCCGCGCGAAACTCTTCCTGGGCAGGCGCCTCGCCGGCGATGCGGGCCAGAACGACGGCAGCGAAGGCCAGCAACGATGCGTTCCCCAGCAGCAGGTATCGAACGAAGAGCTCGGGCGGCCGGCCCATCCGATCGTCGGCGCCGTATAAATCGCCTGGCCGCAGCTTTCCGTAGACCTCGGCATCGAGGTCGCGCCGCTTGTTGAATAGGCTCCACATCTTCCCGGACCGTCGCCGTTTCGCCGCTGCCGCGTCAAGCGTGAACCGATTGCGTGACACGTCGTCACAAGTTCGTGAACTACGTCGCATGCGAAGGTGGCGGGCGTCCAGCCGGAAGATGGCAATCCGGTTCGCTCTCGCGGCGTTCCGACGACCGAGACAACGCTAATGTCATGGTTGAACGGTAACATTCAGTTTCTCGAAGGACACGCGCGGCGAGAAATACAAATCGAAAAAATCGATCATTGAATCCGAGCATAAGCGATTGCCGCAGAAAGGAAATACGACTGATCTGCAAATATCACGTGGCGCATCGAAATACTGCGGTGTACAATTCGAATCGAAACGTTGACCGCTAACCGCAAAGCTTCAAAACAACGATGTCAGCACACTGCGACGGGTTTGCAGCCCGTCTACCCGTGTGCGCGTCTTGTGAGTACCAAGTAAATGGATGTCGATCTCGCACGAACCTTTCTCACGATTTCCGAAACGGCGCATTTCGGAAAAGCCGCCAGGGCGCTGAACGTCACGCAGTCTACCATCAGCGCGCGCATCAAGACCCTCGAAGACATGCTGGGGCAGCCCCTTTTCGTCCGCAGCAAGCTCGGCACGACATTGACCCCGGCAGGCATGAAGTTCAAAAGCAGCGCGGAAATGATGATCCGCGTCTGGGAGCGCGCACGGCAGCAGGTTTCCCTTGCCACCGAATTTCAATCCCTTATCAGCGTCGGGGCCCAGCTCACGCTCTGGCAGCAGCTCGTCCTCAAATGGCTTCCTTGGGCCCGTTCGTCGTTGCCGGACGTCGCGATCCGGACGGAGATCCTGGAGTCGGACGGCCTGGCCCACCGCATGATCGAAGGCTCGATCGACATCGGACTGACCTACCTGCCCGCCAACCGGCCGGGCGTGGAGGCGGAACTGCTGCTCGACGAGCAGCTCGTGCTGATCTCGGCCAGCGTCGAAGACATCGAGCCCGGCAACCCGTCCTATGTCTACGTCGATTGGGGCACCGCCTTCGGGCTGCACCACGACACGTCGTTTCCCGGCCGCGACACGCCGGCCCTGACCATGAGCCCCAGCATGCGCGGGCTGGCCTACATCGTGGAGCATGGCGGCGCGGGGTACTTCCCGATACGCATGGCCAAACCGTACCTCGAGGCCAATCAGGTCCATATCGTGACCAAGGCGCCCGATTTTCAGCAGCGCATCTACCTGGTGTATGATTCGGACCGCAAGGACGAGCGCTTCAACACCGCCTTGCAGGGCTTCCGCTTCATCGCCGTCCGCGAAAACGAAGCCTGATTCTCCCCTTCCGGCGTACCCCCATTCACCGGTAGGGAGCCTGCCGGCGGACCATTGCAAATCCTTGCACGCTCGGTTATTTCGTCGTCAGATCGAGTGGAAAGGCCCAATTTCAGGGAAGAGCCGAAATTATGAAGATCACGCAGCGCGTCCGCAAAATTCTGGCCAACTACGAGAGCGACAATCCCGGCACCAAGTCCAACCTGGCCCGCATATTGATGCACGGCCGGCTCGGCGGGTCGGGCAAGCTTCTCATACTCCCGGTCGACCAGGGCTTCGAGCATGGCCCGGCGCGCAGTTTCGCCAAGAACCCGCCGGCCTACGACCCCCATTACCACTTCCAGCTCGCCGTCGACGCCGGGCTGTCGGCCTATGCCGCGCCGCTGGGCATGATCGAGGCCGGGGCGGACACCTTCGCCGGCGCCATCCCGACGATCCTCAAGCTGAACAGCTCGAACAGCCACGCCACCTCCAAGGATCAGGGCATTTACGGCAGCGTCGCGGATGCGCTGAAGCTCGGCTGCGCCGCGATCGGCTTCACGATGTACCCCGGATCGGACGAGCAGTTCGAGATGATGGAGGAGTTCCGCGAGCTGTCCGAGGAAGCGAAGGCGGTCGGGCTCGCCGTCGTTCTCTGGTCCTATCCGCGTGGCGGCAAGCTTTCGCGCGACGGCGAAACCGCCATCGACGTGACCGCCTATGCCGCTCATCTCGCGGCCGAAATGGGCGCCCACATCATCAAGGTGAAGCCGCCGACCGATTTCATCGAGCAGGAAGACGCCAAGAAGGTCTATCAGTCCGAGAAGATCGACGTCTCCACCCTGCCCAAGCGCATCGCCCACGTCATTCAGTCGGCCTTCAACGGCCGGCGCATCGTCGTCTTTTCCGGCGGCGCGGCGAAGGACCTGAAAGGCGTGTTGGATGAGATCCGTTCCGTCCGCGACGGCGGCGGCAGCGGCTCGATCATCGGCCGCAACACCTTCCAGCGGCCGCGCGAAGAAGCACTGAAGATGCTCGACACCATCATCCAGATCTACCAGGGCAAGGCTTGAACGACGACGCGCGCTGCCGCCTCTACCTGATCACGCCGCCCAGGATCGAGCCCGCATCCTTCGCGGACAGGCTCGCGCTCGCGCTCGATGCCGGGGACGTCGGCTGCGTCCAACTGCGGCTCAAGGATGTCGATGACGGCGAAATCCGCCGCGCCGCGGAGCGGCTCCGCCCCGTGGCGCAGGACCGCGGCGTCGCCCTGATCATGAACGACCGGCCGGACCTGGCGGCCGACACCGGCTGCGACGGCGTCCATGTCGGCCAGGAGGACGCGAGCTACGACGACGCGCGCGCCCTGCTCGGCGGCGACTCGATCGTCGGCGTCACATGCAAGAATTCCCGCCATCTGGCGATGGAGGCGGCCGAGAAAGGCGCAGACTACGTGGCCTTCGGCCCCTTCTTCGACTCGGCCACGAAGCCGCGCACCGACCCCGCCAGAAAGCCCGCAGACCTTGAAATCCTCCGCTGGTGGGGCGAGATGATGACCGTGCCGTGCGTCGCCATCGGCGGGATCACGGTGGAGAATTGCCCGCCCCTCGTCGAGGCCGGGGCCGACTTCCTCGCGGTGGTCGCGGGGGTCTGGGGCCATCCCGACGGCCCGGCGGCTGCGGTAAAGGCGTTCAACCGGGTATTCGACGAACGTGCCGCCGTTGCCTGAGGCAGGGCAAACCGGTATAAACCCGCCTCCGCGAGCAATCCTGATTCAAGAAGGTCGGTACCCATGAAGATCGATGGGAACGCAATAAGGCCGGGTAACATTATCGAGCACCAGGGCCGGCTCTGGCGCGCCATCAAGACCCAGCACGTCAAGCCGGGGAAGGGCGGCGCCTTTCTGCAGGTGGAGCTCAAAGACATCCGCGACGGCACCAAGCTCAACGAGCGGTTTCGCTCCTCGGAGACGGTGGAACGCGTGCGGCTGGACCAGAAAGACTATCAGTTCCTCTATGTCGAGGGCGAGTCGTACACCTTCATGGACACGGACACCTACGAGCAGATTACGCTGAGCGGCGACCTGATCGGCGAAGATGCCGTGAAGTTCCTCCAGGATGGCATGATGGTGACGATCGAGTCGTTCGAAGACTCCCCGATCAGCGCCACGCTCCCGGAACATGTCGTGCTCGAGATCGTCGAGGCGGATGCCGTCGTCAAGGGGCAGACCGCCTCGTCTTCCTACAAACCCGCCTTGCTGGAAAACGGCGTTCGCACCCTCGTGCCGCCGCATGTCGGGACCGGCACCCGCGTCGTGATCAACACCTCGGACGGAAGCTACGTCGAACGGGCGAAGGACTGATCCGGTCCGATGACCCGCCGCTCCGCTCTAATAAATGTCATGGCCCGCGCGGCGGAGCGCACCGGCCGTGCCCTGATCCGCGATTTCGGTGAAGTCGAGCAGCTTCAGGTCAGCCGCAAAGGCCCGGCCGACTTCGTCTCGGCGGCGGACATCAAGGCCGAGCGCATGGTGCGCCAGGAGCTGCAGCGCGCACGCCCGGAGTACAGCTTCCTGCTCGAGGAAGGCGGGCGAATCGATGGGGCCGACAAGCAGCATGTCTGGATCGTCGATCCGCTGGACGGTACGACGAACTTCCTCCACGGTTTGCCGCATTTCTGCATCTCGATCGGACTCGCCCGCGACGACGAAGTGATCGCCGGCGTGATCTACGATCCGCTCAAGGACGAGCTGTTCTGGGCGGAAAAAAACGCCGGCGCGTATCTCAACGACCGGCGCCTGCGCGTCTCCGCGCGCAAGCAGCTCGACGACGCGCTGCTCGCGACCGGTATTCCCTTCCGGCTGCACGAAGGCAAGCCGGTTAAGGAAAAATTCATCGACCAGTTGCAGTCTGTCATGGGCCGCCTCGCCGGCGTGCGGCGATTCGGCTCCGCGGCGCTCGATCTCGCCTATGTCGCGGCCGGGCGCTATGACGGATACTGGGAGAATGGACTGCATCCCTGGGATGTCGCCGCCGGCATTTTGATCGTGCGAGAAGCGGGCGGCTTCGTCACGGAGATCGGCGGGCGGCGGTACGAGCTCGGCTCGCCGGACATCCTGGCGACGAACGACGGGCTGCATGAGCCTCTCCTCAGGCTATTTGCCGGCAAGCCCCAGACGGGACGGCTCGCTGACTGAGAGTTGTTCTTGTACACGTGCTGCGTTATGTTCACTCGCGACCTCGGACAAGATAAATGCGCAAACGCAGCGTCCGACATCGCGGGGAGCATGGAACAGCAGCAACCGGATACGATCAGAGGTTCCATGTACGAGCGCGCATTCCGATTTCCCGCTGAGCGTTCCGCAATCGCGGGCGTGTTCGTTGCGGCGTTGACGCTTTATGCCGGCGCGCAACCGGCCCAGGCCCAGTCGCTCGGCCGTCCCAGCGTCGTCGTGGACGAGAGCGTGCTCGACCAGCTTGGCCCGCCGCCGCAGACGCTGCCCGACGTCCTGCTGCAGCAGCAGCCGCAGACATACCGTCCGGCGCAGCGCGTCGGTTCGGATGCCGCCGCGGTAACCCCGTCCCCGGGACGGCTTTTGCCGCCGCCGGCGTCGATGCCGAAATCCCGGGTGATGCTGCCCAGCGGGCTGCAATCCACCGTGCCCGAGGCTGCGCCCGCCGTGCGGCCGCAGACGGCGCGCGTTCCAAAGCCGGCGCCGCTGCCGCAAGTCGACCGTCCGGAGCCGCCTTCCGCGCCGCCCGTGGCTACCGCGACGCCGGCGCCGTCCGTGGTCCCGCCGAAAATTACGCCGCCGACCGTGAGCGTGCCCGAGGCGCCGGCGGTAACGCCGCCGCCCGAAGTTGCCGCGCCCGAGTCTCCCGCGAAAGCGTCCGACTCCGCCGCCCCGATGCCGCCCGAGACGCCGCCCGAAACGCCTCCCGAGGCACCGGCCGCCAAGGCAGAAGCGCCGAAGGCGGCGCCGAGCGTGCCGAAGCTCGTGCCCCCGGCGCCTTCCGAAGCAGCCGTCGAGGCGGTCAAGGCTGCTCCACCGCAGCCCGAAGCGCCTGCATTACCGAAGGCCGCGTCGATACCGCAGCCCCCGGCGGCCGTGCCGCCGCCCCCGCCGGCCGCGGAAGCGCCGGCCTCGCCGATGCCGCCCGTTGCCGGCAAAGCCCCGAGCCCGCGCGCCAGCGGGCCGACGCCGCCGATCGCCGAGCCTTCGACGCAGGCGAACAAGGAGACCGACAGCGGCGGAAGCAGCAGCCCGGTAGCGTCTCCACAGATCGCATCCTTGCCGCTCGGATCGTCGCCGGAAATCCTGGACGACGGACAGATGTATCGCATTCCCTTCGGGTCGGTATCTTCGGATATCTCGGAAGAAGGCAAGAAGCACCTGGACGAGCTGGCGCAACGGCTGAAAAAGGACAATGCGCTGAGGCTGCAGCTTCTCGGATACGCCGCCGGCACGGAGGATTCCGCGAGCAAGGCGCGGCGGACGTCGCTGTTCCGCGCGCTGTCCGTGCGCACCTACCTCATGAAGCAGGGAATCCGCAGCACCCGGATGGACGTACGCGCGCTCGGCAACCTCGCGGAAGGAGGCGCTCCCGACCGCGTCGACGCCGTAATCCGGAAATGACGCGGCCGCGCGAATAAACCGATGACCAGACCGAAACGCTACCTCACCCGCATGGTGGTGTTCCTACTGATCGTGGGCGTCGCCGTCGTCTTTCTTTTTCCGACGCTGCGCATCGCCTTTACCACCAATATGGTGCTGAACGGCGTCATACTCGGCGCGCTTCTGATCGGCATCATTCAAGCCTTCCGCAACGTGACGATGCTTCAGGCCGAGGTCAGATGGCTGGAAAGCTTCCAGCGCGACGACCTGGCGATCGCCGACAGCACGGCGACGCCGCCGCGGCTTCTGGCGCCCATGGCGACCATGTTGGGCGAGCGCCGGCCCGACCGCCTCAGCCTGTCGGCCATTTCCATGCGCTCGCTGCTCGACGGCATAGCCACGCGGCTCGACGAGAGCCGGGAGATCTCGCGGTACATGACCGGGCTGCTCGTCTTCCTCGGCCTGCTCGGAACCTTCTGGGGACTGATCGGGACGATTTCGTCGATCGGCACCGTCATCAACGGCCTATCCGCCGGGAGTGGCGTTTCCACCGCATTCGAAGATTTGAAGATAGGCCTCTCGGCGCCGCTTACCGGCATGGGGACGGCGTTCAGCTCGTCCCTGTTCGGCCTGTCCGGGTCGCTGATCCTGGGGTTCCTCGCGCTCCAGGCGGGCCAAGCGCAGAACCGCTTCTATAACGACCTCGAGGAATGGCTCTCGACCCAGACCAAGCTGGGCCGCGGCGGCATCGGCGGCGAAGGCGACCAGCCGGTGCCGGCTTACATTCAAGCCCTGCTGGAGCAGACGGCGGACGGCCTCGAGAATCTGCAGCGCACCCTGGCGCGCAGCGAAGACAGCCGCATCGACGCCAACCGCAAGAACATCGATCTCGGCGAGGCCATCGCCGGGCTGAGCGAGACGATCCGCACGGAGCAGGCGCTGATGCTCAAGCTCGCGGAAGGGCAGATGGAACTCAAGCCCGTGCTGACCAAACTCAGTCAGGTCGGCAGCAACGGGTCCATGCCGCATCCCGAGCAGTTTCGCGCGATCGAGGCGCTGGTCGGCAGGATCGCCGAAGAGCTGGCGAACGGCCGCGTCGAGACCGTGCAGGAGATCCGCTCCGAGATCCGGCTCCTGGCGCGCACCATCGCCGCCCTGGCCGAGGAGGCGGAGCCCTAGGCCGCCGCCATGTCCCCGCTTTCCCGCCGCAGCCGTCAGACCCTCGACATCTGGCCCGGATTCGTTGATGCCCTGGCCACGCTGCTCATGGTCATCATTTTTCTGCTGTCGATTTTCATCGTGTCGCAGTTCTACCTCAGCGACGCGCTGATGGGCCGCGACAAGGCGTTGCAAAACCTCAACCAGCAGGTCGCCGATCTTGCCGAGCTGCTCAATCTCGAGCGCAAGAGCAACACCGGGCTGAGGCGCGATCTCGCCGAGCTTTCCTCCGAGCTGCAGAGCAGCCTGTCGCAGCGCGATGAAATGCAGTCGAGCGTCACGCTGCTGGGCGAACAGCTCGCGGCGTCCAAGCGCGCGCTCGACGACCAGCGCGCCGAAATGAGCGGGAAGATCGAGGACGCATACAAATCGGTCAAGGCCGACAAGGAAACAATCGAAATCCAGCTCCGCAAGCTTGCCGCGCTGGAACAGGACATCATCGCCCTCGAAGCGCTCAAGAAAAAGCTCGACGAGGAATTGAAGGACGCCAGGACCACCACCGAATCGAGCGTCAGCGCGTTGTCCACCGAACGGGAAATATCGGCCGCCGCGCAGGCGCAGGTGGCGCTGCTCAATCAGCAGATGGCCGCGCTGCGGGCGCAGCTTGCGCAGATCGGCGCCGCACTGGAGGCGTCCGAGACAAAGGACAAGGAGCAGGAGGCGCAGATCGCCGATCTCGGCAAGCGCCTGAATGTGGCGCTCGCCAGAAAGGTGCAGGAGCTGTCGCGCTACCGCTCGGAGTTTTTCGGCCGCCTTCGCGTGGTGCTCGGCGACCGGCCGGACATACGCGTGGTCGGCGACCGCTTCGTCTTCCAGTCGGAGGTCCTGTTCGACTCGGGGTCGGCCGAGCTCGGCAAGGAGGGACGTGAGAAGATGGCCCGCCTCGCGAGCACACTCAAGGATATCGCCGCGAAAATCCCCGACGAGATCAACTGGGTGCTCCGCATCGACGGGCATACCGACGACGTTCCGATAGCGACCGCCCGCTTTCCCTCGAACTGGGAGCTGTCGACGGGGCGTGCCATCTCCGTCGTCAAGTTCCTAGTGTCGCAGGGCGTTCCGGCGAGCCGGCTGGCAGCGGCCGGCTTCGGCGAATTTCAGCCGCTCGACGGCCAGGAAGGCGAAGCATCCCGCCAGCGCAACCGCCGGATCGAATTGAAGCTCGACCAGCGTTAACGCGTCGCCTTGCTCTTGCTTCGATAAGCGAAATCACAAATGTGCCCCTCACCCCGCGCCCGCCGAAGGGTGAGCGTCGGCATAGTCCTGCCGTTCCACGTCGAACTGCAGGCGGGCCAGGCGCGCGTACAGGCCGCCTTCGGCCATCAGCGCGTGGTGCGTGCCCGACGCGACGATTTTGCCCTTGTCCATGACGACGATCCGGTCGGCCTTCAGCACCGTCGCCAGCCGATGCGCGATGACGATGGTCGTCCGGCCGGTCATCAGGCGGTCGAGCGCGTGCTGAACCAGGCGCTCGGATTCGGCATCGAGCGAGCTGGTCGCCTCGTCCAGCAGCAGGAGCGCGGGATCGCGCAGTATTGCGCGTGCGATGGCGATGCGCTGCCGCTGCCCTCCGGACAGACGGACACCGCGCTCGCCCAGCTCGGTGCGCATCCGCTCGGGCAGCTCCTCGATAAAGCCGAGGGCGGCCGCCGCGCCGGCAGCGGCGGTAACGTCCGCTTCGCTGGCGTCGGGACGTCCATAGCGTATGTTTTCGATCACGGTGCCGGAGAAGATCACCGGCTCCTGCGGCACGAGGCCCATGCGGGACCGCAGCGCGGCCGGATCGGCATCGCGCAGATCGATGCCGTCGAACCGAACCGTGCCCTCGTCCGGATCGTAAAAGCGCAGGAGAAGCTGGAAGACCGTCGTCTTGCCCGCCCCCGACGGCCCGACGAGCGCCACCGTCTCGCCCGGCTGGACGGCAAGCGTAAAACCGTCCAATGCCCTGCTGTCCGGGCGTGTCGGATAGCGGAAGGAGACATTCTCGAAGCGCACCTCGCCGCGCGCCGGCGGCAGTGTTACCGGCGCGGCCGGGGCGGCGATTTCCGGACGGGTGCCCAGCAGCTCCAACAGCCGCTCCGTGGCGCCCGCGGCGCGCTGCAGGTCGCCGACGACTTCGGACACCGCGCCGACCGATCCGGCGACGACGACGGCGTAGAAGATGAAGGCCGACAGCTCGCCCCCGGTCATCGCGCCGGCGATGACCGCCTTGCCGCCCATCCACAGGATGACGCCGACCGCCGAGAACACGAGCAGGATGACGAACGCCGTCAGCATGGCGCGCGCGCGAATGCGCCGCACGGACGTGCCGAAGGCCTCCTCGACCCGTTCGGCGAAACGGCTGCGGTCGACGTCCTCATGCGTGAAAGCCTGCATGACGCGGACGGCCCCCAGCGCTTCGTTCGCGTAGGCGCTGACGTCGGCCACCCGCTCCTGCGCCTTGCTGCTCAGCCGCCGGACGAGGCGGCCGATGACGATGATCGGCACGATCACCAGCGGCACGAACAGCACGACGAGACCCGTCAGCTTGGCGCTGCTGACCAGCAGCATGACCGTTCCCCCCACCGCCAGCAGGGCGTTGCGCAAGCCGACCGACACGGCGGAGCCGATGACGACCTGCAACAGGGTCGTGTCGGTGGTGAGCCGGGACAACACTTCTCCCGTCCGGCTCACCTCGAAGAAGGCGGGGCTCAGCCGGACCAGATGGCTGAATACGTCGCGCCGCAGGTCGGCGACCACCCGCTCGCCGATCCAGGATACGAGCGAAAACCGGGCGTAGCTGGCAGCGGCGAGCAGGACGGTCGCTCCCAGCAGGACGAGCAGCGCGCTGTTGAGCAGGTGCGCGTTGCCGCTGGCCAGCCCCCGGTCGATCAGGAACCGCAATCCCTGCCCCAGCGACAGCAGCGTGCCTGCGGCAACGATGAGGGCAACCAGCGCGCCGGCAACGTGGCGGAGATAGGGCCGGAGATACCGCAGCACCCCGCGCAGCGCGCGAACGTCACGCGCCGGGCTTCGCGTTTCCGATATCGATGCCTCGATGTAAGTCCGGTGGCGCAACGCCGCCTCCACGAAACCCGCCGATCGAAAGGCGGAAACCCCTAATAGCAGGGCCGGGCCGGGAAGACCATTGGCGCCGACGCCGCGGCAGGCCTGCCGCTAGAGCAACCTGCGTCCGATCGGACGCAGGTTGCTCTAACCTTTTAAGATAGATCAATTTACCTGCAATCAGGTGATTCCACCTGATTGCAGATTGATCTAGATCGGGAATGACGATCGATTATCCCGCGGCTATAATCGCCCGATACGTGTGAGGAAGGCGATGGCGAAGAAATCGGCAGCGCACAGCGGCCAGACCGTGGGATTCTCCGGCCTTCTGCAGGTCGGCCTGTGGATTATCATCCTGGTGTTCGCCTTCTTCATGCAGGTCATCCCCTTCCTGCTGGTGCTGACCATGTTCAATCTGGCGGTCGGTATTTCCTCCGGGGTCGCCCTGATCCTGATCCCGGCGGTTGCTTTCGGCATGTTGTCGTTGGCGTGCTGGGTCGCAACCAGGCGGACGCGGAACATACTTCCGGACCCTCTGCCGCAACCGGGATTTATCGCTCCCTTCAGCGCCGGCGGCGGCAACGCGGACGCGCCGACGACGCACCAGCGGCTCATCCCGCTCCTGCAGCGCTGGCGTTGGCGCTTCTACTGAGGCCCCCTTACTGAGGCTCCGGGTCCCTACCGCGTCAGGGGAACCACGTCGCGCGCGAATCCGGCCATGCGGTCGAGCGTGTCGTTCTCCGAGCCGCCCTGGAAATTGAGCAGCAGGTGGCGCAATCCGAGCTTGCCGAAACGCTCGATGTCGGACGCGATCTCGTCAGGCGTTCCGGTCAGCGCGGGCTTGCTCTCGGTTTTGATCGGCGGCGCCGACCCGAATGTCCAGTTGAGGCTGTAGGCCAGGTCGAGCTCGGACGGATCGCGGCCCTCCTTCTCGGCGAGCGCGTGCAGGCGGTCGACCGACGCCTTGTAGCGCTCGTAGGTGTCGAGCGGGAATTTCGGATTGTTGCCGATCGGAAACCAGCCGTCGCCGAGGCGCGACGCCCGCCTGAGCGCGGGCCCGCTCTCGCCGCCGATCCAGAGCGGCGGATGCGGCTTCTGCACCGGAAGCGGCAGGACGGAAATGCCGTCGAACCGCGCGTAGTCGCCCGCGAAGGCCGGCGTCGGGTCCGTCCATATCTTCTTGAAAACGCGCAGGTATTCGTCGACCACGCGGCCGCGCTCGTCGAAGGGCGGCGCGCCGAGCGCCTCGAACTCCTCGCGCAGCCAGCCGGCGCCGCAACCCACCGTGATCCGCCCATTCGACAGCACGTCGGCCGTCGCCAGATTGCGCGCTGTCAGCACCGGGTTACGGTGAGGCACCACCATGACCGCGGTGAGCAGGCGGAGCCGCTGCGTGATCCCGGCGAGGAACGACAGCAGGGAGAGCTGTTCCAGCGCCTCGCCGCCGCTCCGGCCCTGCCAGTCGCCCGACTCGCTGTAGGGATAACGCGACGCGATCGAGCGCGGCACGACGATATGGTCGTTGACGCTGGCGAAATCGAAACCGAGCTTCTCGCCCTCCCGGACGATTCGCGTTATCGACTCCGGCGTCGCGAGGCGACCCCGCGTCGGAACCGTGAAACCGAATTTCATGGCGCGTCTCCCTTGCCGATGCCGGCTGCGGGCACCGTCACTGCCTTCCGCCGGTCACGTATACCGTTTCCGCCACCATCATTTCACACGCATCCGAGCAGAGAAAGAGCACGAGCTCGCCGATCTCGTCGGCACGACCCGCCCTCTTGAGCGGGATATTCGAAACCGCACGCTCGAACGCGCCCGCCGCGTTGATGTCCTGGAATGGCGTGTCGACGATGGTCGGCGAGACCGAGATGATGCGGATGCCCTGGCCCGCGAACTCCCGCGCGGCGCCCAGCGTCAGCGTGTTCACCGCCCCTTTCGAAGAAGCATAGTGCGGCGAGAGCCCTGCGCCGCCGCTGCGCGCCGCCGTGCTGGCGACGTTGACGATGACGCCCGCGCCGTTCTTCAGCATATGGGGGATGACCTCCTGCATGCCGTAGAAGGTACCCTTGACGTTCAGCGCATAGGTCCTGTCCCAAAGCTCGTCGTCGATCTCGAGGAACTTGGCGCGCCGGATCGCCGAGCCGGCGGAGTTGAACAGGAAGTCGATCCTGCCGAACCGCTGGATCGCCGCCTCGACCATGGCGCGGACGCTCTCGCGCCGGGTCACGTCGACGAAGACCGCCTCGCCGCGGCCACCCGCCTCGCCCACCGCGCGGGCGGCCTGCTGCGCCGCCTGTTCGTCGATGTCGGCGCAGAGCACGTTCGCCCCTTCCCGCCCGAACACCAGCGCCGTGGCGCGGCCGATGCCGCTCGCCCCGCCGGTGACGACGAGGGTCTTCCCTTTGAAATAGTCCGGGGTCTTGGGCATGGCCTTCTCCGCTGATGGTTAACGGCCCCGCAGCCTATCAGCCCGCCCTGCCCGGCACCAAGCGCGCGACCCGCGCGGCGGACATGACTGGGTCGCGTCGGGGTGTTTTGCGCCCCGGCGCTGGCCATAGTATTTTCGGCCCCGTTGGTCCGAACAAAACATTGGAATCCGAGCGACTTGCATGCCTGAGATCCTCCGCACCCCGGTAACCGGCCCTTCGGCCTGGAAAGCAGCCGATTTCCTCAACGACGATTCGTGGATATTCCGCCTCACACCGGCCCATCTGGCGGAGCTGAATGGCGCAACCCGCGCGCTCAAGGCGCGCGGGATCGGGCCGCTGGAGTTCACCAAGGCCGATTTCCCGCTGCCGGCGCTGGGCGCGGAGCTCGCCCGGATACTGCACGAGATCGAGTACGGCCGCGGCTTCGTCCTGCTGCGCGGCCTCAATGTCGCCGATTACGACCTCGACACGCTGAAAGTGCTGTATTGGGGGCTCGGAACGCATCTCGGCCAGATCATTTCGCAGAATTCCCAAGGCGACCTGCTGGGCGTCGTGACCGACATGGAAAGCGGACAGTACGCGAAGGGCGGCTATTACGAGAAAGGCGTGCGCGGGCACCGGACCAACGCCCACCTGCAGCCGCATTCCGACAGCTCCGACGTGGTGGGCCTGATGTGCGTCCGACCGGCGAAGGTCGGCGGATTCAGCCGGGTCACCAATTCCCTGGCGATCTACAACGAGATCCTCGCCACGCACCCGGAATACGTCGACCCGCTGACCGACGGCTTCCATTTCGACCTGGTCGGCAAGGGCAAAACGGCCGCGGAGATCAGCAATTCGAGAATCCCCGTCTTCAGCTACTTCGAAGGCATCCTGAGCTGCCGCTTCAACAAGCGCCAGATCGAGCTCGGCGCCGAGAAGTGCGGCATCCCGCTGACCAAGCTGCAGCAGGACGCCATCGACTGCGTCCGCGCGCTGTCGATCCGGGAGGACTTCCTCCTGCACATGGATTTCCAGCCGGGCGACATCCAGCTTCTCAACAACCACTGCACGCTGCATTCGCGCACCGGCTACGAGGACCACGAGGATCCGGCGCAGAAGCGTTTCCTGCTCAGGCTCTGGGTCAACGTTCCGAACGGCCGCCCCCTCGCGCCCGCCTTCGCGGACAGGCTAAACTCCGGAAATCGCGGCGGCGTGACGAAGCGGCTCTGAGACCTGCCGGCCGGTTGCGCCGCCCGCCCCTGATAAGGAGAGGGTAGGATGGCGATCGGCGTGGGTTTGGGACTGGCGCAGTTTCCGTTTTCCGACGCTGACGCCTTCTGGCGCTGGGTCGACCTGTGCGAAGCGGACGGCATCGACTCGCTGTGGCAGACCGACCGGGTGCTGTCGAGCCAGCCCTTCCTCGACTGCATGAGCGTGATGGCGGCGCTGGCAGGGCGCACCAGGCGGCTCAAGTTCGGCATGAACGTGGCCTCCGTGGCGCAGCGCGACCCCGTCGTGCTTGCCAAGGAATGTGCGACCATCGATGTGCTGAGCAACGGCCGCCTGCTGCCCGCCTTCGGCGTCGGCAGCAAGGCCAATCCCTACTGGCGGGTCACCGGCCAGCCTTTCAAGGGGGCCGGCGCCAAGGCGGAGGAAGGCATGGAGATCATCGCCCGCCTGTGGCGCGAGGAGAAGGTTACCTTCCTCGGCGAGCACTACCGGATCACCGACGCCACGATCTCGCCGCGCCCCAAACAGCAGCCGCTGCCGCTCTGGATCGGCGGCTCCAGCAAGGCCGCGATCCGGCGCACCGGGCGGCTCGGCACCGGCTGGCAGGCCGGCAACGAGACGCCGGCCGAGCTCAAGCCGGTCATCGCCGCCATCAAGCAAGCCGCCGCCGACCATGGCCGCAAGATTCCCGCCGATCATTACGGCGCGGGCTTCCATTTCCGCTTCGGGTCGTGGGAGGACGAGGCGACCCGGCGCGTCGCGGACGCCTATCGCGAGCGCTCGGACGGCCGCGACCCGCGCGACCACCTCGCCGTCGGCGGCGCCGCCGACATCATCCGGCGGATCGACCAGTACATCGAGGCCGGCATCTCGAAATTCATCCTCAGGCCGATCGGCGCGAGCGACGAGGATTTCATCAACCAGACCCGCCTGCTCGCCGCCGAGGTCATTCCCGAGGTCGAGAGCCGGAAGGCGCCGTAGCGCCTCGCCCAGCCTTGCCAACGGAACAGGGGTCGGCTATACAGCCGCTCGATTTGCCGGAGCACCCAGAATGAAGCAGGAAATCCACCCCGACTACCATGAGATCACGGTCGAGCTGACCGACGGCTCGTCCTACAAGACGCGCTCGACCTATGGCGAGCCGGGCGCCGTGCTCAAGCTGGAAATCGACCCGAAGTCGCATCCCGCCTGGACCGGCGTCCAGCGCCTCGTGGACAGCGGCGGTCAGGTGGCCAAGTTCAACAAGCGGTTCGGCGGAATCGGGCTCAAGTCCTGACGGCGAGCCTCCTCATGCTTCGTCCCTCGACAAGCTCGGGATTAGGAAGCGCAGCATGAGGTTTTCCATTCCACATCAATGACGTAGACCTCATCCTGAGCCTGTCGAAGGATGAGTACGCTCGGGCGTCGTACCCTCTCATGCTTCGACATGCTCAGCATGAGGGCGATAGCGCCATCTTTCCCACGTCAGTCGGCGGCGGCGAGCTGCTGATCCATCCGGTGGATGCGGGTGTAGAGGACGTGGCTGCGCTCCAGCAGCTTGCGAAGCTGGATAGGCAGGATCTCGTAGTCGACCCGGCCGCGGTCGAGGCAGATCTTCTGCGCGCCGAGGCGGTAGGCGTGCTTCGCCGCCTGCTGCGGGCTCAGCTCCTCGAGATAGACCGCCTTCTGGGTCAGCAGCCAGGCCATGACCTGCGTGAGGCGCGTGGTCAGCCGCATGGTTTCGACGCTGATGACCATCTTGTAGGCATGGCTCGCATGGCGCCGGACCTCGGGAACCCGCTTCTCGATGTAGTCGCGCGATTCGACGAGGAGGTCGTATGCCTCCTGATAGGTGCTCTCGAGAAAGAAGGCGGCTGACGACATCGATACGGGTCCCGTCTGATGGCGGGCGCCGGTTCGGCAGAGCCGTCCGGCGCCCTTTGCCTGAGACTATAAACCGGGCCCGCCGGCGGGAAACGGGCAAGTCTCTAATATTGTTGACTAATATCTTTGGGCTGGGCTGCCGCGAATTCGGGGTATCTCTTTGGAGTGCGCGCGATTTCCCCGGCCCGCGCGGGACCTTGAATCGCATTTCGCGTGTCTTACATATGGGCTGTTGCCGGGCGCTCATGCGAGGTCCGGCGGCAGATGCAACAGGAGTCCGACCATTTCGGTGGCTCCGATCATCCATGTCGCTTAAAGGAGGATATGGTTATGCGTACCTACGATTTTTCCCCGCTATTCCGCAGCTCGGTCGGTTTCGACCGCATGGCCCGCGTGCTCGACAGCCTGTCGGCCGATGCGGCGCCGGCCTATCCGCCCTACAACATCGAGAAGACCGGCGACGACCAGTACCGCATCACGATGGCGGTTGCCGGTTTCGGTGAAGGCGAGCTCGAAATCCGCACCCAGGAAAACATGCTGGTGATCACCGGCCGGATCGAGAAGGGCGAGGATACGGAACAGCGGAGCTTTCTGCACCGCGGTATCGCCGAACGCGCCTTCGAGCGCCAGTTCAGCTTGGCCGACCACGTGAAGGTGGTCGCCGCGAGCCTCGAGAACGGGCTGCTGCATGTCGATCTCGCCCGCGAGGTGCCCGAGGCGATGAAGCCGCGCACGATCGCGATCAGGGCCGCCGGCGGCAAATCCCAGCGGATCGAAAGCAACGCCGCCTGACGCCACAGGACGGCCGGCCTCCACACGACGCGCCCCGGATTTCCCCCGGGGCGCGTTTTTCTTGCGCTACGCCACCAGCGGGGCCATGACGGCGCGGACATGATCCGGGATGCGGACGGGCCGGCGGCTCTCCCTGTCCACATAGACGTGGATGAAATAGCCGAACGCGGCAGGCTCGGGGTCGCCCTCGCGGAACAAGGCGATCTCGTACCGGACGCTCGAGTTGCCGAGCCTGGCGATCCTGAGGCCGGCCTCGACGATGTCGGGAAACGCCAATTCCTTCAGAAAGCTGCATTTCGTCTCGACCACGATCCCGAACACGGGTGCGTTCTGGTAGTCCAGGACCCCGGATTCGACCAGATGGCCGGTAACCGCAGTATCGAAGTAGGAGTAATAGACGACGTTGTTCACGTGCCCGTACACGTCGTTGTCGAGCCAGCGCGTCGGAATCGCCCGGAAGACCCGGAAATCGGCACGCCTGATCGTCTCTGGTTCCGCCATCCGCCGCTCCTCCTGCTGGCAAAGGATGGCGGACTTTAGCCAGCCGTCGAGGCGGCCTCAACGGAGCACATAAAAAAAGCCGAGCCACAGGGGCTCGGCGAGAGACAGGGAGGTATCAAGTACAATGGATCCGAAGATCCACATGAGGCACTAAAGTGGCACAAGTGTGCGCGCCCTTTATCGCCTTAAACATCTAACAATTCGTTAATGGCCGCACCGCTCCAATGGACTCCCCGGACAAGCCGGGGAGTGGCGATTTTTCTTTAAATTCAATACCATATCGTCATGCCACGGCTTGTCCGTGGCATCCATGACAGCCACCGTGCCCTGAGTCCGGCTATTTCTTGAAGAAAGACTCCGCCGCGGCCTTATGGCTTTGCTTTCCGGCGATGGCGCCGCGGGCGCGCTCGATCTCCGCTTCCAGGCCGGCGATGTATTCCCCGAGGGCCTCGACCGACATCACGTCGAGATCCTTTAGTTTCTTCCGCTTGGTCAGCGGCTCCAGATCCTGCTCGTCCATGGGCGTTCCAAGGGTTCCGCGCGCCTTGCAAGTCTGCGGTCAAGCCGCTAGACCTGCAAGTCCCTTCGCACACCGCCGCAAGCCAGGAAAACGCGCCATGACCGTGCCGGATACGATGACCGTGATCGAAGTCCCGCAGCCCGGCGGCGCGGAGGCGATGAAGCTCGGCACCCGGCCGGCGCCGAAGCCCGCGGCCGGCGAAGTGCTGATTCGGGTCGCCTTTGCCGGGGTCAACCGTCCGGATATCGTGCAGCGGGCCGGCCATTACCCGCCGCCGCCGGGCGCGACGGACCTGCTCGGCCTCGAGGTATCCGGAACGGTCGCCGCCCTGGGAGAGGGCGCTGCCGGCTGGGCCTTGGGCGACCGCGTCTGTGCGCTCACGCCGGGTGGCGGCTACGCCGAATACTGCGTCACCCCGGCCGCCCATTGCCTGCCCATCCCCGCCGGCTTCGGCATGGACGCCGCGGCGGCCCTGCCGGAGGCCTGTTTCACGGTATGGCACAACGTGTTCCAGCGCGGCCGCCTCCAGGCCGGGGAGACCTTCCTGGTCCACGGCGGGTCGAGCGGCATCGGCACGACGGCGATCCAGCTCGCCAAGCAGTTCGGCGCCCGTGTCGTCACGACCGCCGGCAACGCCGAAAAATGCAAGGCCTGCGAAGCGCTCGGCGCCGATCTGGCGATCAATTACCGAGAGAAGGACTGGGTCGAGGCAGTCAAGGAATTCGCCGGCAAGAAGGGCGTCGACCTGATCCTCGACATGGTCGGCGGCGATTATGTGCAGAAAAACCTCAGCGTGCTCGCCTGGGACGGCCGGCTGGTCAATATCGCATTTCTGAAGGGCGCCAAGGTCGAACTCAATCTCGGCCTTTTCATGATCAAGCGGCAGACCTTGACGGCGTCCACGCTACGCGCGCAATCGGATAATTCCAAGACAAAAATCGCGCAAGAGTTGCGCGACCGGGTCTGGCCGCTGATCGATGCCGGGAAAATCAAGCCGTTGATTTACCGAGAATTTCCGCTATCCGAAGCAGCCGAGGCGCACAAGCTGATGGAATCGAGCGCCCATATCGGCAAGATCATGCTTCTTGTTAACGATTGCTAGCTATGCTACCCGAATCGACCCTTGCCGAGGCCAAGTCGTAAACGCATATTAGGGGTGCTGGCGTTTCAATCACGGAATTGCGGTGCTCATGCGCTACGCTGTGGCGCCGAAGCCCTACTTGGGGGATTGGATGACTCAACCGTTGATGCCGAAGGCGACCGCCGTGTGGCTGGTCGAGAATACGGCGCTCACTTTCAAGCAGATCGCGGATTTCTGCGGTCTGCACATACTCGAGATCCAAGCCATCGCGGACGAGGAAGTCGCGGTCGGCATGCAGGGTCTCGACCCGATCACGAATGGCCAGCTCACCAAGGAAGAAATCGCCCAGTGCGAGGCGGACCCGAGCGCGAAGCTGGCGATGATCCGGAACGACATCCCGCAACCGAGCGCGCGCGGGAAGGGTCCCCGTTACACGCCGCTGTCCAAGCGGCAGGACAAGCCCGACGCCATCGCGTGGCTGCTGCGCCATTACCCGGAGCTGTCGGACGCGCAGATCGGCCGCCTGATCGGCACGACCAAGCCGACGATCAACGCCGTGCGCGACCGCTCCCATTGGAATTCGCCCAATCTGAAGCCGCGCAGCCCGGTCGAGCTGGGCCTGTGCAAGCATGACGACCTGCGCTTCGCGCTCGACAAGGCGCAGCGCAAGGCCAAGTCGAAGCAGGGGCCTGCCGCCGCGGATGCCGGCAGCCCGGCCATGTCGACGAGCGAGTGAACGGCGCAGCGGCTCATGCTTCGACAAGCTCAGCATGAGGATCCAGTTTTAAATCAATGAATTGGGCCTCACCCTGAGCCTGTCGAAGGGTGAGCCGCGCAGTCCGTCCATTCCCGGCTACCGCCGCGCGTAACCGACGGATTTCAGCACGGTCGAGATCTCGTCCAAGACCGCCGGGTCGTCGATAGTGGCTGGAACCTTGTAGTCCGCGGAATCTGCGATCTTCTGCATCGTGCCCCGGAGAATCTTGCCGGACCGCGTCTTCGGCAGCCGCTCCACCACCGCCGCGGTCTTGAACGCCGCGACCGGGCCGATCTCCTGGCGCACCAGCTTCACCGCCTCCGACACGATTTCTTCATGCGGCCGGTTGACTCCCGCCTTGAGCACCAGGAAGCCGAGCGGAAGCTGGCCCTTGAGCTGATCGGCGACGCCGATCACTGCGCATTCCGCGACGTCGCGGTGGGACGCCAGCACCTCCTCGATCGCGCCGGTGGAGAGCCGGTGCCCAGCGACGTTGATCACGTCGTCGGTGCGCGCCATGACGAAGATATAGCCGTCCTCGTCCATGAAGCCCGCGTCGCCGGTCTCGTAGTAGCCGGGGAATTTCGCCATGTAGGAGCCGATATAGCGCTGCTCGGCATTCCACAGCGTGGGGAAGCCGGACGGCGGCAGCGGCAGCTTGACGCAAATCGCGCCCATCTTGCCGGCGGGGAGCCGCTTCCCCTTGCCGTCCAGTATCTGGATGTCGTAGCCGGGAACGGGGCGCGTCGGCGAGCCGGGCTTCACCGGCAGCATCTCGATGCCGATGCAGTTTGCGCCCATCGCCCAGCCGGTCTCGGTCTGCCACCAGTGATCGATCACCGGCACCTTCAGCATGTCCTCCGCCCAGTGCAGCGTGTCGGGATCGGTGCGCTCGCCCGCCAGGAACAGCGTGCGGAAATTGCTGAGGTCGTATTGCTTCAGCAGCTTGCCGTCGGGGTCTTCGCGCTTGATCGCGCGGAAGGCCGTCGGCGCGGTGAACATCGTGCTCACCTTGTGCTCGGATATGACGCGCCAGAACACGCCGGCATCGGGCGTGCCGACCGGCTTGCCCTCGAACATGATCGAGGTGCAGCCGTGGAACAGCGGGGCGTAGACGATGTAGGAATGCCCGACCACCCAGCCGACGTCGGACGCCGCCCAGTAGACTTCGCCGGGATCCACGCCGTAGACGTATTGCATCGACCATTTGAGCGCGACGATGTGCCCGCCCGTATCCCGGACCACGCCCTTCGGCTGCCCCGTCGTGCCCGAGGTGTAGAGGATGTAGAGCGGGTCGGTCGCCTTGACGGGCACGCAGTCCACCGGCTCCGCCGCCGCCATCGCTTCATGCCAGTCGATGTCGCGGCCCGCCTTGGGCGCGACGGGCTGCTGCGGGCGCTGCAGCAGAACGACCTTGCCGATCTTGTGCTTGGCCAGATCGATCGCGCCTTCCACCATCGGCATATACTGCACGATCCGCCCAGGCTCGACGCCGCAGGTCGCGGTGACGATCGCCTTCGGCTTGCAGTCGTCGATGCGCGTCGAGAGCTCGTTCGGGGCGAAGCCGCCGAACACGACCGAATGCACCGCGCCGATCCGTGCGCAGCCGAGCATGGCGATGGCCGCTTCCGGAACCATCGGCATGTAGATGATGACGCGGTCGCCGTAACCGACGCCGATGCTCTTCAGAACGCCGGCGAAGCGGGCCACCTCGTCCTGCAGCTCGGCATAGGTGATCTTGCGCTGGACGCCGCCGGTGACCGGGCTGTCGTAGATAAAGGCGTTCTGCGCGCCGCGCCCGGCCTCCACATGGCGGTCGACGGCGTTGTAGCAGGTATTGGTCTCGCCGCCGACGTACCAGCGGTAGAAGGGCGGCTTGCTGTCGTCCAGCACCGTGTCCCACCGCTTGTACCAGTGGACGTCTTCCGCCGCTTCGGCCCAGAACCCGTGCGGGTCGTTCAGCGAACGGGCGTATATCTCGTCGAAGCGACTGCTCATGGCCGGTTACCCTTGCTCAACACTGTCTTCCGCGCATCCGGCTACGATTATAGGAAGCGGACGCCCTTTGCAAAGCGGCAGTCCCGCGGGCAATAATCGCCCGACGGAGGGGCTGTCCGGGACGATGGCGATGAATGCGACCGACTACAATAGCGGTCTGGAGAAGGCCGTAGCCAACTACGTGGCCTTGAGCCCGCTCGGCTTCATCCGCCGGGCCGCGGCCGTCTATCCCGACCGGATCGCAATCGTCCACGGCGAGCGGAAGATACGCTGGGCGGAGGCCTATGCCCGCAGCCGGCGGCTGGCGAGCGCACTCGTCAGGCGCGGCATCGGCAAGAACGACACCGTCGCCGTGATGGCGCCCAACATCCCCGCCATCTACGACGCGCATTTCGGCGTGCCCATGGCGGGCGCGGTGCTCAACACCCTCAACATCCGGCTCGACGCGGACACGATCGCCTTCATCCTCGATCACGGCGAGGCCAAGGCGCTGCTGACCGACCGCGAGTTCTCGCCGACGATCAAGGCCGCGCTGGCGAAGTGCAAACGGAAGCCGCTCGTGATCGATATCGACGACCCGCTGGGAGACGGCGGCGAGCGGCTCGGCGACATCGAATACGAGGCGCTGCTGGCCGAGGGCGACCCGGATTTCGACTGGCAGCTTCCCGACGACGAATGGGACGCCATCTCGCTCAACTACACCTCCGGCACCACCGGCAATCCGAAGGGCGTCGTCTACCATCATCGCGGCGCCTATCTGCTCGCGCTCGGCAATATCCTTGCCTGGAACATGCCGCTGCACGCGACCTACCTCTGGACCCTGCCGATGTTCCATTGCAACGGCTGGTGCTTCCCCTGGACACTTGCCGCCAACTGCGGCACCAGCGTCTGCGCCCGCCGCGTCGAGGCCGGGGCGATCTTCAAGGCCATCGCCGAGGACGGCGTCACCCATTTCAGCGGCGCGCCGGTCGTGCTCAACATGATCATCAACGCCAAGCCCGGCGAGCGCCGGCCGCTGCCGCGCGCGATCGAAGTGATGACCGCCGCTGCGCCGCCGCCGCCCGCCGTGCTGCAGAAGATGGAAGAGGAAGGCTTCCACATCACCCATGTCTACGGGCTGACGGAAAGCTACGGCCCGGCCGTGGTCTGCGCCTGGCACCCCGGTTGGGACGGCCTTGCGCCGCCCGCCAAGGCGGAGAAGAAGGCGCGCCAGGGCGTGCCCTACACGGTACTCGAGGACCTCATGGTCGCCGATCCCGAGACGCTTGCGCCGGTACCGCGCGACGGCAAGACCATGGGCGAGGTCTTCATGCGCGGCAACGTCGTGATGAAGGGCTACCTGAAAAACCCGAAGGCGACCGAGGAAGCCTTCGCCGGCGGCTGGTTCCGCACCGGCGACCTCGGCGTGTGGGAGCCGGACGGCTACATCGCGCTGCGCGACCGCTCCAAGGACATCATCATCTCGGGCGGCGAGAACATTTCCACGATCGAGGTCGAGGGCATCCTATACCGCCATCCGAAAGTCCTTGAAGCCGCCGTGGTCGCCAAGCCCGACGACCATTGGGGCGAAGTGCCCTGCGCCTTCGTAACGCTCAAGGCAGGCCAAGCGGCGACGGAGGACGAGATCGTCGCCTTCTGCCGCGAGAACATGGCGCGCTTCAAATGCCCGAAGAAGGTGGTGTTCGGCCCGCTGCCGAAGACCTCGACCGGCAAGGTGCAGAAGTTCGTTCTGCGCGAACAGGCGAAGTCGGCGTAAGCGCGGCCGTCAATCCGGCCGCCATTAAAAATGGTGGCCTACGCGACCTTCAATCGGGCGCCATTAAAAATGGCGGCCCGTGGCCGCCGTGCGTTAACTTTCCGTCAGTGCGGCAAGCTCGTCCTTGATAGCGAGCTTCCTCCGCTTGAGCGATGCTATGGTCAGCGAGTCCGGCATCGGTCTGGCCGCTTCCTTCGCCAGGGTTTCCTCGAGCTGGTGGTGTTCCTGCTGCAGGGAAACGATTCGCTGATTGAGGGCGGCGCTGGAGCCTTGTTCGCTGACAACGCTCATATCCGACATCTACACCTCCGTTTGGCGATGATTGCCTAGGTGGCATGGCTGCATGTGGCAGCAAAACCATCGTAGCCCCTTGTCGTTGAGATGTCATTGAGATGTCATTAAGGGGCGGCGGAAACCGCGCTACATATTGTCGCAAGCGGTACCGTAGCACCGTCAATCCGGCAGGCTGGCCTGGATCACCGCGCGGCAGTCGCGGGTCACCTGCGGGGAGCGAGGCGAGCGGATAAGATCCAGATACAGCGTGATGTTTTCTTCGGCCCTGCGCCTTGCATCCGGTCCGCCGGCCGCTTCGGACGAGATGCCGCCGCTCAGGCGGTAGAGCAGATCCTGCTGCAGTCGCTCGCTCTGCAGCTCGATCCGCTTGACCTCGGTGCGGAGCGCTTCCACCGGCTCGGCAGGCAAACCGGCAATGCCCTCCTTCATGCGGCGGCGCACCGCCCGCAACGGCCCTACGACCCCGTCCCGCCACGCCTCGGTGCATGCGACGGCCTCGCCGACCTCGGCGCGGTCGAGCGCGCCGGCGCGTACCCCGGCCACCCAGCAGAAATACAGCAGCAGGTTCACATCGGCGCCGGCGCCGTCCTGCAGCCGGAGGCAGGCCTCGGCGACGCCGGGCTTGCAATAGGCGCCGAGCGAAAACGCCCAGAAGGGGTTGTCCCCCGGCACGATCACGCGTCACCGAGGCAGATGCCGAGCGCGCGGGCCGTATGGACGATCGCGCCGTCCAGCTCGACGACCCGCGGCTGGTCGATCACGTCTTCCAGCGGCACGTCGATGACCTTGCGGTCGCGCCAGCCGACCATGCGGTCGAACCTGCCCGCGGCGATCAGATCGACCGCGTGCACGCCGAAAGCGGAGGCCATGACGCGGTCGCGCGCGTCGGGAATGCCGCCGCGCTGGATGTGGCCCAGGACCGTCACGCGGATTTCGGCATCGATGCGCTGCCCGAGAATCTCGCCGATGTAGTGGCCCACGCCGCCGTAGCGCGTGACGCCGGGATCGCCCACCGTCACCCGCTCGCCTTCCGCCGTCCGGACCGCTTCCGCGACGACGACGAGCGCGAAATTTCGTCCCTGCTGGTTGCGGACGGCGTCGATCTTGCGCGCCACGTTCTCGATCCGGTAGGGAATTTCCGGAATGAGGATGACGTCCGCGCCCCCGGCGATGCCGCCGATGAGGGCGATATGGCCGGCGTCCCGCCCCATCACCTCGAGGATCATCACGCGATTATGGCTCGCCGCCGTCGGCTGCAGGCAATCCAGCGCGTAGGTCACCGCCTCCACCGCCGTGTCGTAGCCGATCGATACCTCCGTGACCCCGACGTCGTTGTCTATGGTCTTGGGGATACAGACGAGATTGAGACCGCCCTGCTGCGCCAGTCGGCGGAGCAGGGCCTGGCTGCCGTCGCCGCCGATGCCGATGAGGGCGTCGAGGCCGAGAGCGCGGTATCCCTCGACCACCGACTGCGACCGGTCGGTCTTGCTGCCGTCGGGCATCGGAAAGGCGAAGGGATCGCCCCGGTTGGTGCTGCCGAGGATGGTCCCGCCGCGGCGCAGCAGCGTGCCGTCGAATTCTTCGACGGTAAGGGCCCGTGCGCGGATCGGGCGCTCCATCAGGCCCAGCGTGCCCTGCTCGATGCCGACCACCTCCCAGCCGAAGCCGAGGACGGCGCGGTGCACGACCGCGCGAAGCGCCGCGTTCAATCCCGCGCAATCGCCGCCGCTGGTGAGAATTCCGATTCGCTTCTGGCTCACGGGGACCCCCTTTTCGCGCCTTCCCGCAAGCGCGCCGGCGCATGCTGCAAGGCATCACAATTCAACGCCATTTTGCTACAATGGCGCCAGGAGAGGAATCAGGGGCTTGTGATTTTTCATGGACGACAAGGAGGCCATACGAAAGCGGCTCGAAGAGGTGAAGCTGGAGCACCGGGATCTCGACGACGCGATCGCGCGCGTGGCGGAGAATCCGCCCTTCGACCAACTGAAAATTCAGCGGCTCAAGAAGCGCAAGCTCGCCCTCAAGGATGAGATCGGCCGCCTGCAGGACATGTTGCTGCCCGACATCATCGCTTGAGCGCCGCCGCGGAGGCCCTGGGCCGAGCGCCGTGCTTGCAAGGCGCGGAACCCCTCCTATAATGCGCCGCTCCGGCCGAGCGGGCCGGCAACGAGGATGCCGCAGGCGATGACGGACGCACCCCTGGTCGGGATCATCATGGGCAGCCAGTCCGACTGGCCGACCATGCATCACGCGGCGGAAACGCTGGCGGCGCTCGGCGTGCCTTATGAGGCGCGGATCGTATCGGCGCACCGCACGCCCAAGCGCCTCGCCGAATACGCCGAGGCGGCGCGCGGCCGCGGACTCCAGGTTATCATCGCCGGCGCGGGCGGCGCGGCCCATCTGCCCGGCATGACCGCGGCCATGACGCCGCTGCCGGTCTTCGGCGTTCCCGTGGAAAGCCAGGCGCTGAAAGGGCTCGACAGCCTGATGTCGATCGTGCAGATGCCGGCGGGCGTGCCCGTCGGAACGCTCGCGATCGGCAAGGCCGGCGCGGTGAACGCGGCGCTGCTGGCCGCCGCCGTGGTGGCGCTGTCGCGGCCCGAGGTCGCCCGCAGCCTCGACGCGTGGCGTGCGGAACAGACGGCCTCGGTCGCCGACCAGCCCGCTGATGAATGACGCCCCGCCGAAGCGCCTCGACCCGGGTTCCACGATCGGTATCCTGGGCGATGGCCAGCTCGGCCGCATGATCGCCATCGCGGCGGCGCGCCTGGGCTATCGCTGCCATACCTTCGCCGACCAGCCGGACAGCCCGGCCGCGCAGGTCTGCGCCGCGTCGACCCTGGCCGACTACCGTGATACCAAAGCGCTCGACGCGTTCGCCGCGGCCGTCGACGTGGTGACCCTCGAATTCGAGAACGTGCCTGAAGAGTCCGTCCGCTATCTCGCCGGACGCGTTCCCGTCCGCCCAGGGCCGGACGTGCTGGCGACCGCCCAGGACCGCCTGCTGGAAAAGCAGTTTCTCAACCGGATCGGCATTCCCACCGCGCCCTTCGCGCATGTCACCGACCTCGCCTCGCTCGAGGCTGCGGTCGGGCGCATCGGGCGCCGTTCCGTCCTGAAGACGGCGAAATTCGGCTACGACGGGAAGGGCCAGATCGCGATCAAGCCGGGAAGCGACCTGGCCGGCGTGCTGCGCGAGGTAAATACCGGCCACGCCGTCCTGGAAGGCTGGATCGACTACGCGCTCGAGATTTCCGTCATCGTGGCGCGCGGGCTGGACGGCGCGATGGCCGCGTACGTGCCGGTCGAGAACCGCCATGTCGACCACATCCTCGACACCACCATCGTGCCGGCCGGCATCTCGCCCGGAATCGCCGCACGGGCCGGAGAGATAGCCCGCCGGGCTGCCGAGGCGCTCAGCGTCGTCGGGCTGCTGGCGGTCGAGATGTTCGTGACCTGGGACGGCGAGGTGCTGGTCAACGAGATCGCGCCCCGGCCGCACAATTCCGGCCACTGGACGATCGACGCCTGCGCCATCAGCCAGTTCCAGCAGCTCGTGCGCGCCATCTGCGGGCTGCCGCTGGGCACGACCGAGCGCCATTCGGATGCGGTGATGAAAAACCTCATCGGCGACGAGGTCGGCCAGTGGCTCGGCCTGCTGGCGGAGCCGGGGGCGCGTTTGCACCTTTATGGCAAGTCGGAAATCCGGCCGGGCCGCAAGATGGGCCACGTCACCCGCCTCAGCCCGCGCGGCGCAGAGGCCTGAAGCCGTCCCTACGGCCGGTAGCCGGCGCTCCGGTACGTACGCCCCTGAAACGGGCCGAGGATACGGGCGAACGCACCACGTACGCGTCCGGCGATCTGGGGCACCCGCATGACATCGGCGATCCGGCGGTCGAGGAAGTCCCAGGTCTCGACATTGCCGTCCGAGACATCGTCGAGCCAGCATAGCACCGTCGTGCTGAGAACGGCGGCAAGCAGGCCGCGCTTTGTATAGAAATTCCAATCCGTTGCCTTATCACCCGCGGCAATCCAGACGGCATCCACGGTGCGATAGAGCGCACGCGCGGCAGCCGGCGCGTTGGACGGCAGCGCGAACACGGACAGTCCACGCCGGACCGCGTCCCGATGCGGGGCCGCCTGCTCCAATCGTACGCGTATGGCAGTCGCAATGCGATCGCGTATCTTCATGCTGAGGATGTCGCGGCGCTCGAGCTCCTCGACCATGCGCCGGTCCGCCAGGTCGCTGTAATGCGCGACCATGTCCGCGGCGCCATAGGGAAAGGCGCGATCGGCGGCGGCGGCATCGTGGCCGGCGTCCCGCGCCCCCCGGCGCATGGCGCGGCGCGTCCAGCCGTCGAACGGAACGTGCGGCAGGGCCGCCAACAGGATTTCGTCGCGCAAGGCCGGCAGCGATTCCGTCATGCGACCTCCTCGTCCGCTTCTTCGCCCAGATCCTCGCCTAGATCCTCGCCCAGATCCTCTCCTTGGGCGCCCGCGCCCGGCTGGTAGCGCATCTGATCGCGGAACATCAGCAGCGACAGGTCGGTCATGCGCTGCGGGTAGAGTATCCCGTCCAGGTGATCGCACTCGTGCTGCACGACCCGGGCGTGGAAACCCTCCGCGGTGCGGTCGATCGCGCTGCCGTCGGGGCCGACGCCCCGATAGCGGATGCGGGTGAAACGGGGGACGGAGCCGATCAATCCGGGCACCGAGAGGCAGCCCTCCCACCCCATCTCGGTCTCGCCGGTCAGGGGCTCGATCACCGGGTTCATCAAAACGGTCAGCGGGACCGGTGTCTCGTCATCCTCGTCTTCCGCCCGATCCGGCGGGACGTGAAAGATCACCAGCCGCAGCGGCACGTGCACCTGCGGCGCCGCCAGTCCGGCGCCGTCGGCGTCTTCCATGGTCTCGAGCATGTCCCGAATCAGGTTCCGGATGGCCGGCGCGGCCGGATTTTCGACCTCCTGCGCCCGGTGGCGCAGGACCGGATGCCCCATACGGGCGATTTTCAAGATTGCCATGGCGCTAATATGGGCGGTCGGAACCGCCCGGTAAAGCGCCGGATTTCTCCGCCACTGCCCTTTCCAACGCCTTTATGCTATGCTATAAGCCGCACGCTTCGGCCGACGCCGCAAGCGCGCCGGACGTTATTGTTCCAAGGCGCCACCGGAGGGAGTACCGACCATAGTTAACGTAGTTGTACGCGACAACAATGTCGATCAGGCGTTGAAAGCGCTCAAGAAGAAGATGCAGCGTGAAGGCGTATTCAGGGAAATGAAATTGCGCCGTGCCTACGAAAAGCCGTCCGAACGCAAGGCCCGGGAAAAAGCCGAGGCCGTGCGGCGCCACCGCAAGCTGTTGCGCAAGCGGATGGACCGGGAAGGCTACTAGCTCCCACTCTTCATGCCGCCGCCGGTCTTCCGGCGGCCATACTCGCCTCGGTGGTTATGTCGCGTTGCAGCATTGCTGGCGCGGCCGTCGGCATGCCCTGACCGGGGATTCTCGCACGGCGCCAGGCCCAAGTGCGTACGATTTATGTTAAATTTCCCGCCATTCGCACGCCACCCGCCATGCGTCTGTTGCAGAAATAAACCATTTTTTTACAATACCTATGCTATATATGCATTGCTGCAATGCAGCATTTCCGCTGCCGGAAGTGACGGCAGTCACCATATAACAGTCGGTAAGTTAAAGCCTTTGATGGAGGGCAGCAGCATGTACGCAGGTGAAAAGACTTCGCGCCGGAGGAGCTTCTTCGACGCTCTCGGCCGCGCATACGGGGCCAGTATCGAGTACGAGCGTCTCAGCGCCATGAGCGATCGGGCGCTTGCCGCGAGGAACCTGACCCGCGCTCAGATCCCGCAATACATCATGTCGCGGCTCTGAGACCTCTTGCTTGCGTAAAGGCGCGGGCTATTCCAGCGCCTTTACGATGTTCTCGCACATCGCCTTCGCGTCCGCGAACAGCATCATCGTGTTATCGCGGAAGAACAGCTCGTTCTCGATTCCGGCATAGCCCGAGCCTAGCGAGCGCTTGATGAACAGCACCGTCCCCGCCCTCTCCACATCCAGGATCGGCATGCCGTAGATCGGGCTCGACGGGTCGTTCTTCGCCGCCGGATTGGTCACGTCGTTGGCCCCGATGACGAAGGCGACATCGGTTCCCGCGAAATCCCGGTTGATTTCGTCCAGCTCGAAGACCTCGTCGTAGGGCACGTTCGCCTCGGCCAGCAGCACGTTCATATGCCCCGGCATCCGGCCCGCCACGGGATGGATGGCGTAGCGAACGGAAATTCCTTCCTTTTTCAGCATGTCGGCCATCTCGCGCAGCGCGTGCTGCGCCTGCGCAACGGCCATGCCGTAGCCCGGCACGATGATGACGCTGCCGGCATTCTTCATGATGAAGGCGGCGTCTTCCGCGCTGCCCGACCGCACCGTACGGTCCTTCAGCATCGCCGCGTCCGGCCCCGCGGACTCGCCGCCGAAGCCGCCGAGGATGACGCTGAAGAAGGAGCGGTTCATCCCCTTGCACATGATGTAGCTCAGGATCGCGCCGGACGAGCCGACCAGCGCGCCGGTGATGATCAGCGCGGTATTGCCGAGCGTAAAGCCGATGCCGCAGGCCGCCCATCCCGAATAGCTGTTCAGCATCGAGATCACCACCGGCATGTCGGCGCCACCGATCGGAATGATGATCAGCACGCCCAGCAGGAAAGCGACAAGCGCGATCGCCCAGAACAGTTGCGGGCTCTGGTCCATGCACATCCAGGCGACCAGACCGATCAGGGCGAGGCCCAGCAGGGCATTCAGCGGATGCTGGCCCGGAAAAGTGATCGGAGCGCCGCTCATGATCCCCTGTAGCTTGCCGAAGGCAATGATCGAGCCGGTGAAGGTGACCGCGCCGATCGCCGTGCCGATGCTCATCTCGACCAGGCTGCCGGCCGGGATATGCCCGAAGCTGCCGATGCCATAGGCATCCGGCTGGTAGAAGGCGGCGGCGGCGACGAACACCGCGGCGAGGCCGACGAGGCTGTGGAAGGCGGCGACGAGCTGCGGCAGGGCCGTCATCTGGATGCGGAGCGCGACCACCGTGCCGATCGAGCCGCCGATGAGCACGCCCAGCAGGATCATCGAATAGCTGAGCACGCCGGGCGATGCGAGGGTGGTGGCGATGGCGATCACCATGCCGGCGACGCCGTAAAGGTTGCCGGCCCGCGCGGTCACCGGCGACGACAGGCCGCGCAGCGCCATGATGAAGCAGATGCTCGACAGAAGATACGCAACGGCCGAGAGGTTTTCGCTCATGACTGGTCTCCGGCTCCGTTACTTCTTCGGTTTTCTCTTGAACATCTGCAGCATGCGCTGCGTCACGATGAAGCCGCCGAAGATGTTGATGGAGGCCAGGACGACTGCGATGAAGCCGAACAGCTTGGACAGGCTCATATCGGGCGGGCCGGCGGCGATCAGCGCGCCGACGATGATCACCGACGAGATGGCGTTGGTCACGCCCATCAGCGGAGAATGCAGCGCCGGGGTCACGTTCCACACGACGTAGTAGCCGACGAACACGGCGAGCACGAAGATCGAGAAGAGGAAAATGAAATGGTCGCCGCCGCCGGGCACGCTCGCGACCGACACGCGGGTCGCCTCCTGGAGCAGGCCGTCCGCCTGCTGCGCCAGCTCGGCGGATTTGCGCGCCAGCTCCTCTGCCTTCCGGACCAGTTCCTCGGCCTGCATCGCCGTCAATCCCCCTTCGCCGCGGTTTCCCCGTTCTTTTCCGGAGCAGGCGCCGCGGCGGCTCCGGACAGTTTCGGATGAACGATGCTGCCGTCCCGCGTGATCAGGGTTCCGGCGACGATCTCATCCGCCATGTCGATCTTCAGCGCCTTGCTTTCCTGATCGATCATGGGCGTCAGGAAGTTCAGAACGTTGCGCGCAAAAAGCTTGCTCGCGTCCTCGGCGATGCGCCCCGGCACGTTGTGATGGCCGACGATCTTGACGCCGTGCTTCGTCACGACCTTGCCGGCGACCGATCCGGCGACGTTGCCGCCCGCCTCGACCGCGAGGTCGATCAGGACCGCGCCCGGCTTCATGGTCTTCAGCATGTCCTCGCTGACGAGCCGCGGCGCCGGACGCCCCGGAATGAGCGCGGTGCAGATGACGATATCCTGCTTGGCGATGGTCTCGGCGATCAGCTTCGCCTGCTTGGCCTTGTAGGCGTCGCTCATCTCCTTGGCGTAGCCGCCTTCGGTCTGGGCCTGCTGGAACTCTTCGTCCTCGACCGCGACGAAGCTCGCGCCGAGCGATTCGACCTGCTCCTTGGTCGCCGGCCGCACGTCGGTCGCGGATACGATGGCGCCGAGCCTCTTCGCCGTGGCGATCGCCTGGAGGCCGGCGACGCCCACCCCCATGATGAACACGCGCGCCGGCGGGACCGTGCCCGCCGCCGTCATCATCATCGGAAAGGCGCGGCCGAACTCGTATGCCGCGTCGAGCACCGACTTGTAGCCCGCGAGGTTCGATTGCGAGGACAGGATGTCCATCGATTGCGCGCGCGAGATGCGCGGTATCAGCTCGAGCGCGAAAGCCGTCAGCCCCGCCTTCGCCGCGGCCGCCACGAAGCCGGGCTCCGTCAGCGCGTCCATCTGGCAGCACAGAACCTGGCCGTTGGCGAAGCCGGCGAGCTCGTCCTCGCCCTCCGCCGCCAGCATCGGCCGACGCACCTTGAGGACGACGTCGGCGCCTTGCAGCGCCGCCTTCTCGGAGGCCGCGACGGCCGCCCCCGCATCCTTGAACGCCTCATCGGAAATCGAGGCCGACTTGCCCGCATTCTTCTCGACGACGACCTCGGCGCCGAGGCCGATCAGCTTCTTCACCGTCTCGGGCGACGCAGCGACGCGGGTCTCGTTCGGCCATTTTTCCTTCAGTACGGCGATCTTCATTTCCGGCTACCAGATTGATCCCTCTGCCGATCCCACGCGAAAGCGCCGATACCGTATGCCAGTTGCTACCGGGATTGCCAAGGCGGGAATCGTGAAGCGGCCGGTAAATGGCGCGGGCTGCGCCGGAAAGACGCACCCTGTTTACACCGGCAAGGGCACGTCCGCCACCGTCAACTACACCGGCAGCGGCACACCCGCTGCTGTCAAGGCCCCGCCCTGGCGCTCGGCCAGCGCAGCTTCGTCGAAATCGTCGATCAGGTCGTGGAACAGGCGGTGCCAGTTTATCTCCGCCTTGAGGTGCATGAAGACGGAGCCGAGGCCGATGGCGGCGCGGTCCATGAAGACGAACTCGCGCGGCGGCGCGATGCCGCCGACGCGGCGCAATTCGCGGTGGACGCGGCGCGCCACCTTCGCGCCGTAGATGCCGCTCTCGGATTCCTGGATGCGCGCCACCGAATCCTTCAGCAGCGGCGCATAGACGAACTCGGCCCAGATGTTGAGCACGTCGATGACGTCCCGGCGCAGGTCGCGGAAGCCCCAGGTCTCGTAGGCATGCACCGCAAGCTCCCGGTCGCCGTCGCGGAGCGCCCTGTACAGCTCGATCACGCCGCGCACGAAGGACGGCGGAAAGACGCGGACGCAGCCGAAATCGAGCAGGTTCAGCCCGTTGTCCGGGCGAATCCCGTAATTCCCGAGATGCGGGTCGCCGTGGATGACGCCAAAGCGGTAGAACGGCACGTACCAGGCGCGGAACATGTTGCGCGCGATGTCGTTGCGGATCCCGGCGTCCGCCTCGCAATAGTCGAGCAGCGGCCGGCCCTCGAGCCACGTCATGGTCAGCAGGCGTCCGGTGGACAGCTCGGGAATCGTCTCGGGCACCCGTACGCCGGCCTCGTCCGCCAGCATCGCCCGATAGAGCGCCATGTGCCGCGCTTCCAGCGCATAGTCGAGCTCTTCGCGGAGGCGCGCGGAGATCTCGGCATGGATCTGGCCGGTCGCGATCGCGCGGTCGCCGCGTTGATAGAGCGAGAAGACGAGCGAGAGCTGCGACAGGTCCGCCTCGACCGCCGAGGCCATGTCGGGATATTGCAGCTTGCAGGCAAGCGCCGTGCCGTCGAGCGATTGCGCGCGGTGCACCTGACCGAGCGAGGCCGCATGCGCCGCCTGGCGCTCGAAAGCGGCGAATTTGGCGCGCCAGCCGGGCCCGAGCTCCGCCGCCATGCGCCGCCGCACGAAGGGCCAGCCCATCGACGGCGCGTTCGCCTGAAGCTGTTTCAGTTCGCGCACGTATTCCTCGGGCAAGGCGTCGGGGATCGTGGCCATGAGCTGGGCCACCTTCATCAGCGGCCCCTTGAGCCCGCCGAGCGCCGCCGTAAGATCCTGCGCATGCCGCCCGGTGTCGAGATCGAATCCGAGATAGCGCGCGCCGGCAAGTCGCGCGGCGAGGCCGCCCACCGCCGTCCCGACCCTGGCGTAGCGGCGAACCCGCCCGCCGACCGTGTTTTCATCGCTATCGGACATTCACAGATAGATAGGGCGGCGGCGGGTGTTACACAAAGGCGAATGATACCCTCTCCGCCGGAGGGGCGGAGAGGGTGGCGCGCAAAGCGCGCCGGGCCTTCGCCTCGCCGAAGAGGCTTCGGCCTCGCAGGCGGGTGAGGTGTCGATCGAGCTGTTGGCCGTGCCAACCCCACCTCACCCTAACCCTCTCCGCCCCACGGGGCGGAGAGGGAATTCTTTTGCAAATCAGTGCGCTAATATCACAGCAGCGGCCGCACCGCGCCGTAGGGCGTCATATCCAGGCCCGGATCGCGGCCGGCGACGAGGTCGGCGATGATCCGCCCGCTGACCGGGCCCATGGTCATGCCGAGGTGGCTGTGCCCGAACGCGAAGAAGACGCCAGGGTGGCGCGGCGAGCGGGCGATTACCGGCACGTTGTCGGGCAGCGACGGCCGCGAGCCCATCCAGATGCTCTTTTCCTCCGGCTCGAGCCCCGGCAGCACGCGGGCCGCCTGCGCCTTGAGACGGCGGATGCGGCGGAAGTCGGGCGGCGCGTCCGCGCTCGCCAGCTCGACGATCGACGTCATGCGCAACCCGCCTTCCTTGGGCGAGAGCGAGATTCGGCATTCCGCGAACTGGAGATAGCGGTTTATCGATTTCTCCGGCCGCGGCAGCATGATGTGATAGCCGCGCTCGGCGTCGAGCACGATCTTGGCGCCGAGCTGCTTCGCCAGCTTGCCGGAGCGCACGCCGGCCGCAACCACGACCGCGTCGGCGGGATGGCGGCCGGCGTCGGTGACGACGACGGGCTTGCCCGAAGCATCGGTGTCGATCGAGGCGACCCGCTCGCGCTTCAGCACCGCGCCCTTCTCGGCGACGGCGCGCGCCACCGTCTCGACCAGCCTGCCGGGATTGAGGATGTTGCGCGAGTCCGGAATGAAGATCGCCCGCGCGAAGATTGGCGCCAGGTTCGGCTCCATCTGACGGATTTCGTCGGCGCCGAGCACGTCGTAACGGCAGCCGCAACGGTCCATCATCGCCCGCTCGAAGGCCGAGCCCTGAAACGACGCTTCGGACTCGAACAGCTTGAGGCTGCCGGTCGCCTGGATCAGCTCGCCGCAGCCGGCTTCGCGGATCACCGTGTCGTAGGCGCTCATCACGTGGCCGAAAAGCTGTGCTGTGGCGAGGCAGTTGCGCTCGACCCGGTCGCGCGCCGAGTTGGCGAGGAAACCGGCGAGCCACGGCAGCAGGCGCGGCACGTATTGCCAGCGCAGCACCAGCGGGCTCTGCGGGTCCATCAGCATCTTGGGAATGCGCTTCACCAGGCCCGGCGTCGAGGACGGCATGACGGAGCTCTGGCTGATCAGGCCGGCATTGCCGAAGGACGTGCCGGAGCCGGGATCGTTCGGATCGAAGATCGTCACGCGGTGCCCGTCCCGCTGCAGGAACAGCGCGCAGCTCACGCCGACCATCCCCGCGCCGATAACGGCGACATGCCGCGGCTGGACCGGCGCGCTCATCGGTCCACCGCGTAAGGCGAGAGGTCGACGCCGGGATCGCGTCCGGCGACGAGATCGGCGGCGATGCGCCCGCTGATCGGTCCCAGCGTCATGCCGATATGCCCGCCGCCGAAGGCGCAATACACATTCGCATGCCCCGGCGCACGGCCGATGAACGGCACCGAGTTCGGCGTCGAGGGCCGGAAGCCGAGCCATGCGCTCTGTTCCCGCTGCTCGAGGTTCGTGACGGCCCGCGCCGCGCGCTTGATCATGCGCCGCGCCCGGGTGTAGTCGGGCGGCGCTTCGGTTCCGGCCAGCTCGACCCCCGTGGTCAGGCGCAAGCCATGCTGCATCGGCGATAGAAACATCGTGTCCTCATAGACGTTGACGGGGCGGCGCAAGCCCGGGTCCGGCTGCGGCAGCATGATGTGATAGCCGCGCTCGGCGTCGAGCAGGACGCGCGTGCCGAGCTGCCGCAGGAACTGCTTCGACCATGCGCCGGCGCTGACGACCAGGCTGTCGAAATCTTCGCTGCCGCGTTCGGTCACCAGCCGCCGCGCCATGCCGTCCACGCGCTCGATCCGCTGCACGTTTTGCTTGACGATCGTCCCGCCCATTCGCTGGAACGCCGCGTGCAGCTCGATCACCAGCTTTCCCGGGTGGACGATCATGCCGTTTTCCGGCAGCAGATAGGCGTGCCGGAAGATCGGCGCGAGGCCCGGCTCCATCTGGCGGATCTGGTCCTGCGACAGGACCTCGAAATTGCGGCCGCAGCGGCGCAGCAGATCGAGAACCCATTGCGCGCGCCGCCAGCCGGTGTCCGTCTCGAACACCGTCAGCAGGCCGGTGTGCTTGACGTAGGCTTCGGTTCCCGTCTCCCGCGTCAGGATGCGGTAGGTGTCGTAGGCGTGGTCGAGCAGGGCCGCTTTCGCGCGTGCGTTCGCCTCGACCCGCGACGGCATGCCGTTGAGGACAAGGCTCGCCAGCCAGGGCGCGATCGCCGGCAGGTAGCGCCAGCGGATCGTCAGCGGCCCGTAGGGATCGAGCAGCATCTTGGGAATGCGCTTCAGGACGTAGGGCGTGGCGGTCGGAATTATGCCGCCGGTGCTGATCACCCCGGCGTTGCCCGACGACGTGCCGGCGCCCGGATCGCCCGGATCGAACAGCGTGACGTCATGGCCGTCGCGGCGCAGAAAGATCGCCGCGCTTATGCCCGTGATCCCGCCGCCGATCACGCCGACGCGCTGCGGCTTCGTTCCCCTCTCGCCATTCATCGGGCGTATCCTTTCGCAAAGGACACTAGATCAATCTGCAATCAGGTGGAATCACCTGATTGCAGGTAAATTGATCTGTCTTAAAAGGTTAGAGCAACTTATCTGCGTCCGATAGGACGCAGGTTGCTCTAGAACCCGTTTTGCCGCATCCAGTCCAGCAGGCAGTCGGCCGCCGTCCGCCACGCAAGATCGAGCATCATGAGATGGCCGATGCCGTCGAGAATTTGCGGCGGCACGCCATAGCTCCGCGCGGTCGCGCGGACGAAGGCGCTGGGAATGAGCGCGTCCTCGGCCGCGCCCATCACCAGCATCGGGCAGGCGGCCATCTTCCGCTGCTCCGGCAGATCGCCGCCGTACATGTCGAGCATCGCGCGCGTCGATTCCGGCCCCATGCGCGCGAGGTAGCGCAGCGCCCGGTCGGACGGCAGCAACGGCGAGAACAACGTCTCATGCATGACCGACGGCGAGCCCCAGCTTTGCCCGACGCTCTGGATGGAGCCGAGGCTGAGCGCCGCCGCCGGATTCCAGATCGCGAGCGAAAGGCCCGGCCCCGCGAGCCCGCGCGGCGGAACGGACGCCATCAACACGGCGCCCGCGGCCTCGTGCCGCTCCAGATATTTCTGCACGACGAAGCCGCCCATCGAATGGCCGATCAGCAGCGGCGGCGCGGCCAGCCGGCCGGCCGCCTGCGCGACGTCGTCGACGTAATCGGCGATCGAGCTGGCGTCGAGCGCCTCGCGCCCGGCGCTGCCGCCGTGCCCGCGCAGGCTCACGGCATGGGCGTCATATCCCCGCGCCGCGAACCACGGCAGGAAATGCTCGTCCCAGCACCAGGCCCCCGCGAACGCGCCATGGACGAAGAGCAAGGGAGCCGCGCGCGCCAAGCCGGCGGCATGGCGCGCGATTACTTCGAGCCCGTCCTGATCGATAGCGCTCACGCTGGGGCGGCTCCAGCGTCCTTCGGGCGGCATGGCTGTTTCGGCAGGGGGGACAATTGTGAAATTACGTAAAATATGTGGTGAATTCTGCCATCTATTTATTCATTGTATGCCGTCTTTACATCCCGGGAGTAAATCTATTTCAGCTATTGCTGGGAAGCCGCGGCCGCGGGGCGGCCAAGGACAGGGCGCGTTTACGCCGCAGCAACGGATGCCGCGCTATGATAGGGGATGGTTGCCGCATCGGCGGCGCGCCGGGGGGATGTGGGCACAGCGATGAATTACCGGGAGATTCGGAACCTGCCGGCGATGTTCTTCGCCCAGGCGGACAAATACGCCGGCCAGCCGTTTCTCTGGCGCAAGCAGGCGGGGCAATGGCATCCGCTCACCTGGGCCGAGGTCGCCGAAAGGGCGCGGGCGCTGGCGGGCGGGCTGCGGCGGCTTGGGGTCGCGCGCGGCGACCGGGTCGTCCTGGTGGCGGAGAACCGCCCCGAATGGCTGATCGCCGACCTCGCGATCATGACCGCCGGCGGGATTACCGTGCCGGCCTATACCACCAACACGGTTGCCGACCATCTCCACATCCTGTCGGACAGCGGCGCGAAATGCGCCATCGTTTCGACCGCTGCGCTGGCGGAGCAACTGCTCCCGGCCGCGGCCGAGACTGCCGGCGCGGACCACGTGATCGCCATCGAGCCGCCGAAGATCCCGGTCCCGGCCGGCGTGCGCGTCCACGCCTGGGAACAGGTGCTGCAAGAAGGGCGCGGCGCCGCCGGCAGCGCGGACGGCACGCTCGGCGCGATCGCCCGCACCGACACCTGCTGCATCATCTACACCTCGGGCACCTCCGGTAAGCCCAAGGGCGTGATGCTCAGCCACGGCGCGATCCTGTGCAACTGCATGGGCGCGGACGACCTGCTGCGCGGGCTCCCGCTGTTCGAGGAGAACCGCGAGATCTTCCTGTCCTTCCTTCCGCTGTCGCACGCTTATGAGCATACGGCGGGCCAGTTCCTTCCGATCGCCATCGGCGCGCAGATCTATTACGCGGAAGGCATCGACAAGCTGACGGCCAACCTGGCCGAGGTACGGCCGACCATCATGACCGCGGTTCCGCGGCTCTACGAAGTCATGTTCGCGCGCATCCGCCATGGCGGCGAGCGCACATCCGGGCTGAAGCGCTTCCTGTTCGAGGAGGCGGTGCGGCTGGGCAAGAAAGCCTATGAGACGCCCGGCGCGATGACGATCGTGGAGCGCGTCGTGAATGCCCTTCTCGACGTCCTGGTGCGGAAGAAAGTGCGCGCGCGCTTCGGCGGCCGCCTCAAAGCGTTCGTCTCCGGCGGCGCGCCGCTCAACTACGACATCGGCCTTTTCTTCGTCGCGCTCGGGATGCGTATCCTGCAAGGCTACGGCCAGACCGAGTCGGCGCCGGTGGTGAGCTGCAACCGTCCCGCAAACAACAAGCTGCATACGGTCGGTCCGCCGCTGGCCGGGGTCGAGGTGAAGATCGCCGAGGACGGCGAGATCCTCGTGCGCGGCGAGCTCGTCATGCAAGGCTACTGGAACAATCCGCAGGCCACCGCGGAAGCGATCCGAGACGGCTGGCTGCACACGGGCGACATCGGCCGCTTCGACGAAGACGGCTGCATCGAGATCACCGACCGCAAGAAGGATATCATCGTCAATTCGGGCGGCGACAACCTGTCCCCGGCGCGAATCGAGGGCATGCTGACGGCATCGCGCGAGATCGGCCAGGCGATGGTGTATGGCGACCGCCGACCTCACCTGGTCGCCCTCATCGTGCCCGATGCCGATTTCCTCGCCGAGTGGTCGCGGCGCAGCGGCAAGAACGGCGACCTCGCCGCGATGACGCAGGACAGCACGCTCCACAAGGAGCTGTATGAGGCCGTCGAGCGCGTCAACGCCAACCTGTCGGTGGTCGAACGGGTGCGGCGCATCATGATCGCGCCGCAGGCGTTCACCATCGAGAATGCGATGATGACGCCGACGCTCAAGCTGCGGCGCCACATCATCACGAACAGGTATCGCGAGGAGCTGGAGCGCCTCTATGCCCGGTGAACGCTGACGCATGAGCTCCGCCAGGTTAGCAATTCATTTCGTCGCAGCATTGTTTCTCGCCGCCGTCCATACCCCCGGCGCGGCGCAGACAAGCCCGTCCGGGCCGCTGCCGGACGCCGCGCTCAAGCAGGTAGCCATCGGCCGCATGCTGGACGCGCGAGCCGGCTTCTTTGCCGACATTCAGCTCGACGTCATCGGCGGCGACGCGCTCCTCACGGGACGTGTCCGGTCGTTGCAGGACAAGGGGCGCGCGTCGGCCCTGGTCCGCAGCGTTCCCGGCATCCAGACGGTGATCAACGAAATTCACGTCGGCGGCGCCGACGACGTGAAACGCATCGCCGCCGACCTGCTGATCGAACGCCAGGTCAGGACCGCCCTGCACGAGGCGTTCGGCGCCCAGATGCCGAATCTCGCTTGGCGGGCAACGAATGGTATCGTCTACGTCTTCGGCCAAGCGAAGACGGAGTGGGAGCACAACCGCGCGCTCGCCGTCGCCAAGCAGCAAGGCGTGGCGCAGGTCGTGGACCACCTGCGGATCGTCCCGAACGGGGGGTAGCTCCTTCAAGTCTTTTCCCTTGCGGGGGTGGGGAATCGCATTTGAGGTTACTTGCGGCAATTGGGACAAGCGGGGTGCGTGCTTCGACAGGCTCAGCATGAGGTTCCTTTCTCAATGCCACGAAGATTCCTCCTCATCCTGAGCTTGTCGAAGGACGCACGGCATTTGCGCAAGATACGCAAAGGCGATTGCCCTCCCCCGCAAGGCGGGAGGACTTTCAAAACCTATTTCCCCACCCCGTGATATTCGCGGTACCACGCGACGAAGCGGGGCAAGCCTACGTCGATCGGCGTCGTCGGCTTGAAGCCGACGTCCCGTGTCGCGGCGGCGATGTCGGCGTAGGTCTCCTTGACGTCGCCCGGCTGCATCGGCGCGTACTCGATCGTCGCGGACTTGCCGATCTCGCGCTGGAGGATCTCGACGAAGCGGCGCAGCGGCTCCGAGCGGTGGTTGCCGAGGTTGTAGATGCGATGCGGCGCGGCCTTGCCGTCGTCCACGGGCGGCTTGTCGAGGCAGCCGAGGATGCCCTGGACGATATCGCCGATATAGGTGAAGTCGCGCTTCATGTCGCCGTTGTTGAAAAGCTGGATCGGCCGGCCTTCGACGATCGCCCGCGTGAAGATATACGCCGCCATGTCCGGCCGGCCCCACGGCCCGTACACCGTGAAGAAGCGCAGCCCCGTGGCCGGAATGCGATAGAGATGACTGTAGCAGTGCGACATGTGCTCGTCCGCCTTCTTGGTCGCGGCGTAGAGCGATATCGGCGTATCGGTCCGGTCGTCGGTCGAAAACGGGATCTTGGTATTGCCGCCGTAGACCGAGGACGAACTCGCGTAGATGAGCTGTTCGAGCTTTTTCAGCCGGCGGCAGAATTCCAGCATGACGATATGTCCGACCAGGTTCGCCTGGACATAGGCGTAGGGGTTCTCGAGCGAATAGCGCACCCCCGCCTGGGCGGCCAGATGCACGACACGGGTGATTTCCGGATGCTTGGACGCCAGCGCCTCCACCGCCGCGCGGTCGGCGATGTCGGCGTGCTCGAAGGAATAGGCGTTGTGCCGTAGCAGCCGGTCGCGGCGGGCCTTCTTCAGGCCGACGTCATAGTAGTCGTTGAGGCTGTCGACGCCGACGACGCGCTCGCCCATGGCGAGCAGCGCCTCGCATAGATGGTAGCCGATGAAGCCGGCGGCTCCGGTCACCAAAATCGTCATCTGATCGCTCCAAGCTCCAAGCGGAACGCACCCATATAGCGCGATGCCGCCGGAGATTCACCCTTCGGATTCAAGGCGGCGGCATTCGCCGCCTATGCCCCGGTAATTTCGCGACTCCTGGCCGGGAATCCGCGCAACAAAGCGCCGCCCGGTCCACAGGAGAGCGCAGAATTGTTGCGAATTTGCGGCGGCCTGCCCTTCCGCTTTGAAATACCGCCCGGTGCCGCTACTTTCTAAGGTACTAGGGAGGCTTGCACGCGCCATGGCGCAGACAGCGGTAACGCTCGACGACAAATACGCCCTCGAAAGCGGGCGCGTCTACCTGACCGGCACCCAGGCGCTGGTCCGGCTGCCGATGATGCAGCGCCGGCGGGACGAGGCCGCCGGGCTGAATACCGCGTGCTTTATCTCCGGCTACCGCGGCTCGCCGCTCGGCGCGCTCGACCAGCAGCTCTGGCACGCGAAGGCCTTCCTTCAGAAACACCAGATCCATTTCCAGCCGGGCGTCAACGAAGACCTCGCCTGCACGGCGCTCTGGGGCACGCAGCAGATCAACCTGTTCCCCGGCAGCAGGCACGACGGCGTCTTCGGCATGTTCTACGGCAAGGGGCCCGGCATCGACCGCTCGGGCGACGCGCTGCGCCACGCCAACCTGGCCGGCACCGACCCGAAGGGCGGCGTGCTGGTATTGGCCGGCGACGACCATACCTGCAAGTCCTCGACCACGGCGCACCAGACGGAATTCGCCTTCGTCGACGCCATGATTCCGGTACTAAACCCATCCGGGGTCCAGGAGTTCCTGGACATGGGCCTCTACGGCTGGGCGATGTCGCGCTACAGCGGCTGCTGGGTCGCTTTCAAGGTCGTGGGCGAGACGGTGGACAGCTCCGCGTCCGTTCATGTCGACCCGCACCGGATAGAGATCGCCCTGCCCGACGACTTCGAGATGCCGCCCGGCGGGCTGGGAATCCGCTGGCCGGACGGCTGGCTCGACCAGGAAGAGCGCCTGCACCGCCACAAGCTCTATGCCGCGCTGGCCTTCGCGCGCGCCAACAAGCTCAACAAGACGGTCATCGACAGCAAGAAGCGCCGCTTCGGTATCGTCACCTGCGGCAAGTCCTACCTCGACGTGCGCCAGGCGCTGGACGATCTCGGCATCGACGACGCCTACGCCGCCGAGATCGGCTTGTCGGTCTACAAGGTCGGCATGACCTGGCCGCTCGAGCGCGACGGGGTCCGGCGCTTCGCGGAAGGCCTGGAGGAAATCCTGGTCGTCGAGGAAAAGCGCGCGCTGATCGAGAACCAGCTCAAGGAGCAGCTCTACAACTGGCGGGCCGACGTGCGGCCGGTCGTCAACGGCAAATTCGACGAGCAGCGCAACCTTATCCTGCCGTCGAACGGCGAGCTGACGCCGGCGCAGATCGCCCGCGTCATGGCCCAGCGCATCCGGCGGTTCCACACCAGCGAGCAGATCGAGCAGCGCCTGGCGTTCCTGGAGGAACAGGAGCGCGCCCTGGCGGACCGCGACGCCGGCATCGTCCGGACGCCCTATTTCTGTTCCGGCTGCCCGCACAACAGCTCGACCAAGGTGCCCGAGGGCAGCCGCGCGCTGGCCGGCATCGGCTGCCATTACATGGCGCAATGGATGGACCGCAGCACGGCGACCTATACCCATATGGGCGCCGAGGGCGTGCCCTGGGTCGGGCAAGCGCCGTTCACCGACACGAAGCACGTGTTCGCCAACCTCGGCGACGGCACCTATTTCCACTCCGGCATCCTCGCCATCCGCATGGCGGTCGCGGCCGGAGTCAACATCACCTACAAGATCTTGTTCAACGACGCGGTCGCAATGACGGGCGGCCAGCCGCACGACGGCCCCCTCACCGTGCCGATGATCACCCACCAGCTCCGCGGCGAAGGCGTCGGGCGGATCGTCGTCGTGACCGACGAGCCCGGCAAGTACGGATCGGATGCGGGATTCGCCACCGGCACCGACGTGCACCACCGCGACGCGCTCGATGCGGTGCAGCGGACGCTGCGCGAGACGCCCGGCGTGACGATCATGGTCTACGACCAGACCTGTGCGGCGGAGAAGCGGCGGCGGCGCAAGCGCGGCCTCTATCCCGACCCGCCCAAGCGCGCCTTCATCAACGAGCTGGTCTGCGAAGGCTGCGGCGATTGTTCGGCCAAGTCCAACTGCCTGTCGGTCGTCCCGGTCGAAACGGAATTCGGCCGCAAGCGCATGATCGACCAGTCGAGCTGCAACAAGGATTTCTCCTGCGTCAACGGCTTCTGCCCAAGCTTCGTCACCGTGCATGGCGGCGGCCCGAAGCGCGGCCAGAAGCTCACCGGCGGCCGGTGTCGACCGGCCGCCGTCTCCGGAAGACCGGCGCGCGACGACACGCGCGCCGGCGGCAAGGAAGCGCCGGACCTGTTCGAGGCGCTGCCGGAACCGGCGCTGCCCGCGCTGAACGGAGCCTACGGCATCCTGGTCACCGGCGTCGGCGGCACGGGCGTCGTCACGGTCGGCGCCCTGCTCGGCATGGCGGCGCATATCGAAGGCAAGGGCGTGTCGGTGCTCGACATGATCGGACTGGCGCAGAAGGGCGGCGCGGTCGTGACCCATGTGCGGATCGCCGAGCGGCCCGAGGACATCCACGCCGTCCGCCTCGCTTCGGGCGGCGCGAGGCTCATCATCGGCTGCGACAACGTGGTGTCCGCCGCGCGCGACAGCCTGAGCAAGGTGCGGCCGGGAGAGACGGCCGCCACGATCAACACGCATGAGACGGTCACCGGCGATTTCACGCGCAATCCCGACTACCGCTTCCCGGCGAAAAGGGTGCACGAGACGATCGCCGCGACGGTCGGCGCCGAACGGACGCACCTCGTCGAAGCGACCGAGCTCGCGACCGCCCTGCTGGGCGATTCCATCGCGACCAACCTGTTCATGCTGGGCTATGCCTTCCAGAAGGGCCTGGTTCCGGTCGCGGCGGAGTCGATCCTGCAGGCTATCGAATTGAACGCCGTCGCCGTGCCGATGAACCAGCGCGCCTTCCTATGGGGCCGCCGGGCGGCGCACGACATCGCCGCCGTTCGCCGCATCGCGCTCCCCGGCAAGGCCCCACCTGAATCGGCAGATGACCCGGCCGCACGATTGCGAAATGCGATCCAAGTCAGGATCGATTACCTGACGCAATACCAGAACGCCCGCTACGCCGCCCGCTATGCCGCGCTGGTCGACAAGGTGCGCACCGAACAGGCCGTCAAGACGCCCCGCGATACCGGGATGACCGAAGCGGTCGCGCGCTACTATTTCAAGCTGCTCGCCTACAAGGACGAATACGAGGTGGCGCGGCTCTACGCCGATCCGGCCTTCATGGCGCGGGTGACGGACGCCTTCGAGGGCGACTTCAAGCTGCGCTTCCACCTGGCCCCGCCGCTGTTCGCGCGCCGCGACCCCGTCAGCGGCGAGCTGATCAAGCGCGAATACGGAAGCTGGATGCTCGGCGCCTTCCGCCTGCTTGCGAAATTGAAGCCGCTGCGCGGCACGCCCTTCGACCCGTTCGGCTACACCCAGGAACGCAAGGACGAGCGCGCGCTGATCGCCCGCTACGAGGCGACCGTCGGCGAGCTGATTCGCACGCTGACGCCCGCCAATCATGCGCTGGCGGCCGAAATCGCGGCGCTGCCCGAGCGCATCCGCGGCTTCGGGCATGTAAAGCTGCGGTCGATGAAGAGCGTGGCCGGACGCGAAGCGGAGCTGCTGGACGCATTTCGCAACCCGAAGCCCGCCCCCGCCGTGAGCGCGGCCGAGTAGGCGGGTCAAGAAAATCCGTGGCTTCGCCCAATTTCCGCCAATTTTGCACGGCTAGAGTCCTCTCCATGCTCGCGTGGCTGAGAACGTCGATTTTCGCCCTGCTCGCGGTTGCCGCCCCCCTCGCCGCGGTCTGGTTCGCGATGAGCAACATCCCGCGCGAGAAGCACGAGGTGGCCGACCGCCTTTCGCAGTTCGGCGCGGAGGCGCGCACCCGCCTGCTGCCGCAGTTCCTGCGCGCCGGCGTCGCCTATCCGCCGATGAAGGTCGTGCTGGTCGGCCTCAAGGAGGAGCGGCGCCTGCAGATCTATGCGGCCGCGCATGACGGCAAGCTCCGCTACATCGCCGACCGGCCGTTTCTCGCCGCGGCCGGCGGGCCGGGCCCGAAGCTGCGCTCCGGCGACCGCCAGGTTCCCGAAGGCGTCTACCGGATTCGCTATCTCAATCCCAATTCGGCGGCCTACGTGTCGCTCATGATCGGCTACCCGAACGATTTCGACAGGGCGCGCGCCAAGGAAGACGGGCGCACCAATCTCGGCGGCGACATCGTGATCCACGGGCCGACGCCCGGCACCGCCGGATGCATCGCCCTCAGCGAGCAGGCGGTGGAGGACATCTTCACCCTGGTCGCCGACTCGGGCGTCGGCAACGCGCGCATCATCTTGGCCCCGCGCGACCTGCGCGTGCGCGGAGCGCCCGAGCCCGACAAGGCGAAGCCGTGGTTCAAAGCGCTCTACACGACGATTTCGGAAGACCTGGGGAAGCTGCCTTATCCCGGCGGCTCGGGGTCGTCGGTCGGATCGGCCATGCCGAGCGCGGCGAGATAGGTTTCGAGCAGCGCGTCCATCTCCTGGCGCTCGGCGGTCTCCATCTTCCGGATCTTCAGCACCTGGCGCATGATCTTGGGATCGAAGCCGCTCGACTTCGCCTCGGCGAACACTTCACGGATATCGTCGCTGATCGTTTTCTTCTCCTCCTCCAGCCGCTCGATGCGCTGGATGAAGGAGCGTAGTCGCTCGCCGGCGACGCCCCCGACATCGGCCATTCTTCAATCGACTCCCTGATGGATGCTTCGTTGCAAGGAGGCGCGAAGATAGAGCAGCCGCCGACGCGGGACAAGCGTCGGGTCGGAGATCCGCGCGGCTCATCCTTCGACAGGCTCAGGATGAGGGATACTTTGTTGTTCCATAACAAATATCGCCCTCATGCTGAGCCTGTCGAAGCATGAGAGCGCTCCGACCCGCCGACCGGCCTCAGTCCTTCTTGTTCGCCGCGAACTGCGCGATCTTCTCCTTGCTCGCTTCCTTCTGATACTTGTCCTTCCATTCGCTGTACGGCATGCCGTAGACCAGCTCGCGGGCAGCCTCGTATTCGAGTTGGAGGCCGCGTTCCTCCGCCTCGGCCTTGTACCATTTGGAAAGGCAGTTCCGGCAGAAATCGGCGAGATTCATCAGGTCGATATTCTGCACTTCGGTGTGGGCGCGCAGATGGTCGCGCAGCCGCCGGAAGGTGGCCGCTTCAAGCTCGGTTCGCGTCTTGTCGTCCATGGCCTGCAAGCTCCCTTATCGATCGATGCTCATGGTACTGATCTGGGGCTTTCTTACGGCGTTTTCAGCCCCCAGGCAACGATACCCCGGTCAATGTCTCGGCGATGAGCCAGTCCACGACGGCTTTCAAGGCCTCGTCCTCGGCGGCGCCGTCGGCGAGCGCTTCCTCGTACACCGCCACCTGCCGATGCGCGCTGGTGCCGCGCCCGACGATGTCGCGCGCCGCCCGGATCTCCCTGACGCAGTCCAGCCGCTCGGCGTCTTCCGCCACGAGGTCGAGGATCTCCTCCAGCAGCTCGGGATAAGCCACGATTTCGCCGCGCCCGAAATCGACCATGCCTTCGTCCAGCCCATAGCGCTGGGCGCGCCAGCGGTTCTCCTGCACCAGCATGTTCGAATAGAGGCGCCAGCGCTGATTCCTGCGGCGGAGCCGGAGCAGCATCGACACGATGCAGGCATAGAGGGCGGCGATGGTCAGTCCGTCTTCGAAGCGGGTGCAGACGTCGGTGATGCGAAGCTCGAGCGTCGGGAACCGCGCGCTCGGCCGGATATCCCACCACACCTTGGTCGCGTCCTCGATCAGCCCGGCCCGCACCAGCACGGCGATATGGCGCTGGTACTCGCCGAAGCTGTCGAACTTTTCCGGCAATCCGGTGCGCGGCAGCTCGTCGAAGACGCTCAGCCGGTAGCTCTTCAGGCCGGTGTTGCGGCCCCGCCAGAAGGGCGACGAGGTGCTGAGCGCGAGGAGATGCGGCAGGAAATAGCCGAGCTGGTTCAGCAGATCGTTGCGCGTCTCGTCATCCGCGATGCCGATATGCACATGCATGCCGCAGATCAGCAGGCGCTGCGCGACGCTCTGCATGTCGCGGGCGAGCAGGTTGTAGCGGTCCTTGTCGGTATGGCGCTGCTCGGTCCATGCGGCGAAGGGATGCGTCGAGGCCGCGATGACGCGGAGCCCGTGATCCTCGGCAGCCCGCGCGGCGAATCCGCGCAGCGCCGACAGCTTTTCCCGGCACTCCGCCAGCGACCGGCATACGGAAGTGCCGACCTCGAGCTGGGCGCGCAGGAACTCGGGCGCCACGGCGCCGACGTCCGCGGTGATCGCCCTCTGGCATTCGGCCAGCAGCTCGGCGGGGGGATCGGCGGCCAGGTCGCGGCTCACGGGGTTGACGAGCAGGTATTCCTCTTCGATTCCGATGGTGAAATCCTGCTTGCGCAACATTTCGGCCTACCTTCGGGCTGGCGGATTTTCCTGCGAAAACGGTGCGGCCAGGATCGGCGCAAGCGCGCGCCGAAGGATACCCGCCCACCGCTCGACCCCGGCGTCGTCCGCGACCAGATCCTGCCTGACCTCGATCATCACGCAGGGCAAGCCCCGCCTCACCGCATGACTGTCCATCGTATACCCGGCGAAATGCAGGCCGGAATAGGGCTGGTTATCGCCGACGACGAGCGACGCATCCGCCGACAGCGCGGCCAGCATCGGATCGGCGATGCGGCGGTCGCGGCCCGACAGGATACCGGCATGCCAGGGCCGGGCAATGCCGCGGAAGCGCGGCGTGAAGCTGTGCACCGCCAGCAGCACCGGCGCGGCGCCGGCGGCTTCGATCGCGGCGAGCCGTGCGCCTACCGCCGCATGATAGGGATGGAAGACCTCGCCGATCCGCGCGTTCCGCTGTCCGGGCGTCAGCCGCCGATTGCCCGGAATGACGACGCCCTCGCTGATCTCGCGGATGGAGGTGTGGTCCGCCGGCTCCCGGTTGCAGTCGATGACGAGGCGGGAATATCCCGTCAGCAAGGCCGGCGCGCCGAATTCCAGGGCCAGCGCCCGCGTCAGCGCCGCCGCGCCGATATCGATCGCGATATGGCGGGACAGCTCGCCGTCGTCGAGGCCGAGCGTGCCGAGCGCCTGCGGCAGCCGCGCGCTCGCATGGTCGCAGACGAACAGCACCGGCGCCCGCCCGGCCATGTTGACCGCCTCGACGGGCGGCGGCTCGCCCGGCCCGATAATGACGCAGGCGGATGACTCGCTCGCGGACGACTTGGCCGCAGGAGAATGGGGCATGCCGCGCACTATATCGATTGACGGCGGCAAGGGAAGCATTGACGGCGGTGTCCCGGCGGCAAATCCGCTATAGTCCGCCGATGTCGCAGCCTGCCCGAGCCGGCCCCAGACCGAGCGAGCAATCCGTCGCCCTGAGCGCCCTCCTGCTCGGCGCGGCTGCCGTCGGCGCCTCCGCAATCTTCGTTCGCCTGAGCGAGTTGGGCGCGATCCCGAGCGCCTTCTACCGGCCCTTTCTGGCGATCCCCGCGGTTTGGCTGTGGCTGCGGCTCGTCCCGGCAACGGCTGCGAAACGCGGTCCTGAAGACCTGCGCGACGCCGGCCGGCTGCTGTTCGCCGGCAGCTTGTTCGCGGGCGATCTCGCCTTCTGGCATCTCTCGCTCCACCACACCACCGTCGCCAATGCGACGCTTTTCGCGAACGCGGCGCCCGTGTTCGTCGTCGTCGCCGAGCGCTTCCTGTTCGGGCGGCGCATCGGGCGCAGCTTCCTCGGCGGGCTGGCGATGGCGCTGGCCGGCGCCGCATGCCTCCTCGGCGGCAGCCTGGCAATCGATCCCGCGAATCTGGTGGGCGACGGGCTCGGCGTGATCACCGCGCTGTTCCTGGCCGGCTATCTGATCGCGGTGGAACGGCTTCGGCACGAATTTTCCGCCGCCGCCATCATGCTCTGGACGTCCATCGGCACCGCCGCCGTGCTGTTGCCCGTCGCATGGGCGACCGGCGAGCCGATGGCCGCGGAAACCGCCTACGGCTGGACCATCCTGCTCGCCCTCGCCTGGATCAGCCACGCCGCCGGACAGGGCCTCGTCGTCTTTGCATTGGCGCATCTGCCGGCGGGGCTGGCGGCGCTCGGCCTGCTTACCGAGCCGGTCGCCGCGGCGTTGCTCGCGCTGGCCATTCTTGCCGAGCCAATTACGGCATGGCAGGCGGCAGGCGGCGTCATTATCCTGTGGGGCATCTTTATCGCACGCAAAGGCTACACCTAGACGATGGCAACGGGAGAACCCGGCGGGAGTGAAACGCGCGTCGCCTCGCGCATCGACCGTACGATCGAGCGCGAAGCGACGGCGGGATTGCGCCATGCGACCTGGGCGCGGGCGATCGCGCTGGCCGCCCTCGGCGGATTGGTGCTTTACCTCGTCCCCTTCCCGCAGGTCTTTTACTACCTCGGCATCCTGCTGCTGTTCATCGTCATCGGCTTCGCCCATCGCCTCGCCGGCGAGACCTATCCGTCGCAGGGCTGGGTCGGCTACGTCTTCATAGCGCTCGACGTCCTGCTGCTTACCTTCACGCTGCTCGTCCCGAACCCGCTGGAGGTCGCGCCCTGGCCCAGGCAGGTCGCGCTGCGGCTCGGCAATTTCCCGTATTTCTATGTCTTCCTCGCCGGCACGCTGCTGACCTATTCGCCGCGTCAGGTCATCTGGGCCGGCGTCACGATCGCGGCGGTATGGAGCGGAGCGGTCGCCTACATCATAAGTCTGCCCGACACGCTCACGATCGCCGACTACCCGGAATGGGCCGAAATGCCGCCAAACCGGCGGCTGGAGGTTTTTCTTTTCCCCTATTTCATCGACGTGCCGCAGGTATTGAAGGACGTGTTCGTCGTCCTGATCGTTACCGGCATCCTGGCCTCGGTGGTCTGGCGCATGCGCCGGCTCGCCTTTCGCCAGGCGGATGTCGAGCGCCAGCGCACCAATCTCGCCCGCTATTTCTCGCCCAGCCTGGTCGACGAGCTCGCCAGCGAACGGAGGTCTCTGGAAAGGGACACCGTGCAAGACACCGCGGTGATGTTCCTCGACATCCGCGGCTTTTCCGCATTCGCCGAACAGCTTCCGCCGGAGACGACGCTCGAGCTGTTGCGCAGTTTCCATCATCGCATGTCGCAGGAGGTGTTCGCGCACAACGGCACGTTGGACAAGTTCATCGGCGACGGCCTGATGGCGACATTCGGCGTGCCCCGGAAAGGCCCGAACGACGCGACCAACGCCGTCCTATGCGCGCTCGCCATGCGTCAGTCGATGCAGGAATGGAATGCGGAGCGCGCGCGGCAGGGCTGGCAGCCGATCGAGATCGGCATCGGCATCCACTATGGTCCCGTCGTCATGGGCAACATCGGCACCGAGGAGCGACTCGAGTTCGCGGTGATCGGCGATACGGTCAACGTCGCCAGCCGGATCGAGCACCTGAGCCGGGAATTGAGCACGGAAATCGTGCTGAGCGACGACGTCGTCGCCGCGGCCCATACCGAGATCGGCACCAATCATCCGATTTTCGACGGGTTCCGCGAGGCGCCGGAACAGCACCTGCGCGGGCGCCTGACCGGCATGATCTGCTGGATCTACAGCGCGGAAGTGGCCGAGGAGGATCGCCGGCGGCGCGTCGAAGCGATCGATCTCGCGCCGGCTTCGGACTGACGGGCATGCGTTCATGGTTAAGAATTCTTAACGAAATAGGCCTATTGTCGCGGCGAATGGCATCGGCGAACACGCACTCGACCTGACCCGCCGGGAATCAAAAAAGGACACGCAGCGCATGCGGCGCAAGCACTTGACCAAAATCGTCGCCACCTTGGGGCCGGCAAGCTCCGACCCGAAGATAATCCGCAGGCTGTTCGAATCGGGCGTCGACGTGTTCCGGCTGAACTTCAGCCACGGCACGCAGGACGACAAGAAGGACCTCATCGCGACGATACGCGCGCTCGAGCAGGACGCCGGGCGCCCGATCGCCGTCATGATGGACCTGCAGGGACCGAAACTGCGCATCGGTACCTTCGCCGGCGACAAGGTGACGTTGCGGGACGGCGCCGCCTTCCGGCTCGACATGGAAGACAAGCCCGGCGACGAAAAGCGGGTGCGCCTTCCGCACAAGGAGATATTCCAGGCGATCGGGCCGGATACCGACCTGCTCGTCGACGACGGCCGCATCCGGCTGCGCGTGAAGAAAAGCGGCGCCGACTTCGCCGAGACCGAGGTCGTGACCGGCGGCGTCATATCGAACCGCAAGGGCGTGAACGTGCCGGGCGTCGTCCTGCCGCTTTCATCGCTGACCGAGAAGGACCAGTCGGACCTGCAGTTCGGGCTCAACCAAGGCGTCGACTACGTCGCCCTTTCCTTCGTGCAGCAGCCGCAGGATCTCGCCGACGCGCGCCGCCTCATCGCCGGCCGCGCCGCGCTGCTCACCAAGCTGGAGAAACCGGCGGCGATCAACAGCCTGAATGAGATCGTCGAGATGTCGGACGTGGTCATGGTGGCGCGCGGCGACCTCGGCGTCGAACTGCCGCCGGAAGACGTGCCGGTGCTGCAGAAGCGCATCATCACCGCCTGCCGCGAATACGGAAAGCCGGTGATCGTCGCGACGCAGATGCTGGAATCGATGGTGCATTCGCCGACGCCGACACGCGCGGAAGCCTCCGACGTGGCGACCGCCGTCTACGACGGCGCGGATGCCGTCATGCTGTCGGCGGAAACCGCGGCGGGCGATTTCCCCGTCGAATCGGTACGGATGATGAACCGCATCGTCGAGCGCACCGAGCAGGACCCGCTGTTTCGCAAGATCACCGAAGCGTCGCGGCTCGACCCGGAGCCGACGGCGGCGGACGCGATCAGCGCCGCCGCCTGCCAGGTCGCCCAGACGCTGTCGGTCAAGGCGATCGTCACCTACACGACGTCGGGTTCCACCACGCTTCGCGCGGCGCGCGAGCGGCCGGAAGTTCCGGTCATCTGCCTGACGCCGAACCGCGACACGGCGCGCCGGCTCGCCGTCGTCTGGGGCGTGCACAGCATCCACACCACCGACGCGCGCGATTTCCTCGACATGGTGGAAAAGGCCAGCCGCCATGTCATCCAGGACGGCTTTGCCGTGAAAGGCGACCGCATCGTCATCACCGCGGGCTTCCCCTTCGGCACGCCCGGCTCGACCAATATTTTGCGGATTGCGCGGGTGGAGGGGTGAGACCGAGAGCACTCATGCTTCGAAAGGCTCAGCATGAGGGAAATAATTTATAAAACAAATATTTAGACCTCATCCTGAGCCTGTCGAAGGATGAGTACGCACCCCTACCCGTTATACCCGACCGGAAACCAGATGCCGCGGATCAGCGGCAGGCCCATGTTCGGAAGCACGTAGTTGCCGTCGAGCGAGGCGATGTCGACGTCCTCGATCGACTTCGTGATCGGCGGCAGCGGGGCGCCCTTGAACACCCGCTCGAGCATCAGCGCGATAGCGGTGTCGTAGTCTTCCGCCGTCACGCCGCAGCCATGCCTGAGGCGCACCGGCACGTTGTGGTCGTTCGGGTCGAATTCGAACTCGAACCAGTAGCGTCGGTAGTACATGGCGCCGGTCTCCTTCGTTCAACTGTTCCAGGGAAAGACGCTGCGCGGCGGCAGCGCGGCGCGCTCGCCCAGCGCCTCGGCGATACGGAGGCCTTCGTTCCACTTCGCCATCCGCTCCGACCGCGCGAAGGATCCGACCTTGAGCTGATAGGCGCCCCAGCCGACCGCGAGATGGACGATCGTCACGTCCTCCGTCTCGCCCGAGCGGGCGGAGACCACCGCCCCCCATCCGGCTTCGCGCGAGGCCTCGAATGCGTCGCGGGTCTCGCTCAGCGTCCCCGCCTGGTTCGGCTTCACCAGCACCGCGTTGCAGGCGCCGGCCGCGGCGGCGCGCCGCACCCTGGCCGCGTTCGTCACCAGATAGTCGTCGCCGATGATCTGTATCCGCTTGCCCGCCGCCTCGGTGAATGCGGCGAGGCCCTTTTCGTCGTCCTCCCCCAGCGGGTCCTCGATGGAAACGATGGGGTAGCGGTCGAGCCAGCCGAGCAGCATATCGGCGAGCTCGGCGCTCTCGAGCTCGCGCCGCTCGAGGCCGAGCCGGTAGCGCCCGCTTCGGCCGAGCTCGGATGCCGCCACGTCGAGCGAGATGGCGACTTCTTCGCCGGGCCGGAAGCCGGCCCGCTCGATCGCCCGCAACAGCATGTCGAGCGCCTGCTCGTTGCTGTCGAAGGCCGGCCAGAATCCGCCTTCGTCCGCCACCCCCTGCAGCAGCCCCGCCTCGGCCATCAACAGGCCCGCCGAGCGATAGACTTCCGCCGTCCAGTCGAGCGCCTGGGCGAAGTCGCCGGCGCCGACCGCCATCACCATGAAGTCCTGAATGTCGACGCGTCGCGCCGCATGCGCGCCGCCACCGAAGATCTGTATCTCGGGCAGCGGCAAGGTCTGCGCCGACAGGCCGCCGAGATGCTGCCAGAGCGGCCGCCCGGCCGCCGCCGCCGCCGCATGCGCCACCGCCATCGACGTGGCGATCGTCGCATTGCCGCCCAGCCGCCGCTTGTTCGCGGTGCCGTCCAGCTCGATCAGGCAACGGTCGACCCGTCCCTGATCCTCCGCTTCCACCCCCGCAAGCGCATCCGCCACCGCGCCGTTCACGGCCGCGATCGCGTGACGTACGTCGTATCCGCCGAAGGCGCTGCCGCCGTCGCGCCGGTCGAGGGCCTCGCCCGATCCGGTGGACGCACCCGCCGGCGCGATGGCGCGTCCCCGTGCGCCGCCGGCGAGGGTCACTTCGGTTTCGACCGTGGGCCGGCCGCGCGAGTCCCAGACCCGCCTGCCCCGAACGTCGATGATAGCCGTGTCGCTCACGCCGATGCTCCCGTCCTGCGGGCCAGCCCGGCGGCCCATTTCCGCTTCACCCCGTCGAGGCGGGACACCGGCGCCGCCAGCAGGTCGCGGGCGGCGCGCCGGACGCAATCCCGGCTTGCCTCGTCCTCCAGGTACTCGACCGGCGACTTGCCGTCCACCCGCGCCAGCAGCAGCCCCGGCAGAAGCCGCGCGACCCGGGCTTCGATCTCGCGTTTCGGCTCCCAATCGACACCGGAAAGATAGGCCGCCGCCAGGGCATCGAAACAGGCGAGGTATGCCCCGGCTGCCGCCGGGCGGTACAGGCATTTGAGCAGCAGATGGTTGAGGCAGAAGGCCAGGTCGAAAGCGGGATCGCCATACCAGGCGCATTCCGCGTCCAGGAAGACGGGACCGCGCGGACCGGTGAGGATGTTCTTCGGGCTGACGTCGCCATGCACGAGCGCCCGGCGCGTTCCGGCCGTCACCGCAACCAGCCCATTCAAGGCGCCGGCGCGGTCGGGATGCATCCTGGCGGTGGCCTCCAGATAGGGCTCAAGACGGATCGCGTGAAAGATGGCGTCGCTGGCGAAGCGGGACGCCACCGCCGCATCGTCCGCCGTCGCGGCATGGACGGCGGCGAGCCGGCGCCCGACCTCGGCAGCGAAGCCGGCGTCGGCGCGTCCGGCCATCAGCTCGCCCTTCCACTGGGGAAAGTCGCGCGGATCGAGGAATTCCATCGCGAAAAGGCCGTCTTCGGCGTTGTGGGCGAGGATGCGCGGGACCGCCGCCGCTACGACCCGGCCCGCCTGCTCGAGCCAGCCCACCTCATAGGCGCTCCGCGCCACCGGCACGCGCCAGTCCGCCGCGACCTTCAGGCGGGCGAGCGCCCGCTTGATGCAGACCGGACCCGTCGCGAGGTCCACCCGCCAGATATCCGACGATACGCCGCCCGCCAGCGGCGTCATCATCGGCGCGGCGCCGGCCTCGGCAAGCCCGAGGCGGTGGATCGCATCCAAGAGATCCTGCGGCGCAATTTTCATCGGAGCGGGCATCGGCATGCGTTGGGAACGGGCCGGAGAAGATACCGCCTTATGACGGCGGCCGCCACGGCATGCGCGGCCGCCTCAGATCGGCCTGTTGCGCAACGAGACTTCGAGCGCCTTCACGCGGATATGGGCGTCCTGAAGATACGGGTTCACCTTGAGCGCGCGCCGCCATGCGTTCAGCGCCCGCCGGTCGTCGCCGAGCGCCTCGTGGTTCATCCCGAGCCCGGCCAAGGCGCCGAAGTGGCGCGGCTCCAGGGCCAACACATGATCGATGTCGCGGATCGAATCGCGGTACCTGCCCATCACGTAATACAGGGTGGCGCGCTTGTTCCAGCCTTCCGCAAACTTCGGCTCGCGATCGATGACCGCGCCGAACCGCGCGAGCGCGGTGTCGAAATCGAGTTGCTCCAGCGCCTTCCGGCCTTCCGTCATCAGCCGGTCGGTCTCGGGATCTTCCGCGTGGTTCCAGATAAGCCAGATGAGGCTCGTCACGCGATTCGCCTCGTCGGGATCGGCTGTGGCGTGCAAGGCGCCGAATAGACGATCGAGCGACGACGCCGTTTTCGATTCGGCAAATGCCGGCGCCGCCGCCAACGCCAGGAAAAGAGCGAGAAAAATCGCTTTCCGTATCATATTCCAAGTATGATGAAATCGGCACGGCTCGCGCAACAGCGAATCCGGATTGCTCTCACCCTTGACGCGCGGCATCTTGCCAGCATTCCACCGACCGCTGCCGGAACCGACCTGGATGGACGTCGCACACTATTTCTCATCCGATCGCCAGACGGCGCGGGCGCATTTCCTGGCCGCCTGCCGGGCCGCCGATCTGGACGTCACCACCTATTACGCACCGAAGGAGATCGACCGGGCGGCCGAGCCGATCGTCGAGGTAACCCGCCTCGGCCGCCCCTACGCGCCTACCGTGGTCGGCCTGACCTGCGGCGCATGGGAGGACGAAGGGCTGTGCGCGTCGGGCATCTTCACGGCGTTGCTGCGCCACGACTTTGCCCGCCACCTGCCGCGCGACGTGACGCTCGTCCTGATCCACGCCATCGCCCCGGCCGGGCTGTCCGGACTCGGCACCGGGGGCGCACCGCCCGGCCCTTCCCAGCCCGGTCGGAAATGGAGCCACGAAGCCCTGGCCGCGGCGGAATCGCGCTTCGTCGACTATGTGCAGCAAACGGCGGCCGGAACCAGCCGCAGCGCTCCGGAGACGATTCCATGGCAGGCGCGCCTGCTGTGCGAGATCGCCGACCGTTTCTTCGAGCGCGCGAAACGGACGGTGCTGATCGACCTGCGGACGGGGCCGGGGCCATATGGCGAGGCCGACCTGCTGCCCTGCCAGATCGTTCACGGCGATCCGCTGGTCGACGTCGACCCTCTGTTCGGCATCAAGGACGACCCGAACGAGCCGCCGGCATGGGGCACGCCGGGCAATCTGGCGCACGGCCTGATCGCGGCGCTGGGGCGGTCGCAGATCAGCGGCGCGGTGCTCGAGTTCGGCACCTATTCCATGCGTTCGATCCTGTCGGCGCGCCAGGGCACGATCTTCTATCCGCGCGACGACCAATGGCGCGAGAAGGTGTGGGAGCTCACCATGACGACCTTCCACCAGCTCCTCGCCGCCTTGAAGCAGAGTCAGCCCATCACGCCTTTGCCCGCGTCCTGATCTTGATCTCCGAATGGAGCGTCCGGTGAACCGGGCACTTCTCGGCGATTTCCAGCAAGCGCGCCCGCTGTGCGTCGTCCAGATCGCCGGTCAGCTCGATCTCGCGGTCGATTACGTCGATCTTGCCTTCCCGCGTCTCGCAATCCGCGCAGTCCTCGGCGTGCACCTTGTCGTGCGTCAACGCGACCGACACGCGCTCCAGCGGCAATTCCTTGCGATCGGCATACATCCGGATCGTCATCGAGGTGCATGCGCCGAGCCCAGCGAGCAACAAGTCGTATGGGCCCGGCCCGGTATCGGTGCCGCCGACGGACGCCGGCTCGTCGGCGAGCAGCCGGTGCCGTCCCGCGACGATCTCCTGCTGGAATGAGCCGTTGCCCGTCTCGCGCACCACGACGCGACCCGGCGCGCTTTCCTTGGATTTCGCATCGGCAGCGGCGAGGCCGGGGACATAGCGCGTCGCCCAGGCCGACAGCACGGCGGCGACGTAGCGGGCATCTTCGCGCCGGGTCAGCAAATGATCGGCGCCGTCGAGCGAGACGAAGCTCTTCGGATGGCGCGCCGCCTGGAAGATCTCCCCCGCGTTCTCGATGCCGACGATGCCGTCGCGCGGCGCGTGGAATATCAGCAGCGCCCGCTTCAGCGTCTTGATGGAATCGGCGAGGCGGTGGCCGTCGATGTCGTCGAGAAACTGCTTCTGGATACGAAAGCTGCGGCCGGCGAGGACGACTTCGGCTTCGCCCTTTGCCTCGATCTCGGGCCGGGCGTCGGACAGCAGATGCTCCACGTGCCGGGGGCTGGCCGGCGCGGCGATCGTGGCGACCGCCTTGACCTCGGCGATCCTGCCGGCTGCCGCCAGCACGGCAGCGCCGCCGAGGCTGTGACCGATCAAGATCGAGGGCGCCTCATAGGCGTCGCGGAGATAGGTCGCCGCCCGGAGAAGGTCCTCGACGTTCGATGAAAAGTTCGTGTTGGCGAATTCCCCCTCGCTGGCGCCGAGGCCGGTGAAGTCGAAGCGCAGCACCGCGATGCCCGCATCGGCGAGGCCGCCTGCGATGTGGGCGGCGGCGAAGATATCCTTCGAGCAGGTGAAGCAATGCGCGAACAGCGCAAAGGCGCGCGGCGCGCCGTCCGGCAGCTCCAGCAACGCTGCCAGATTGCCGCCTTGCGACCCGGCAAACTCCACCTTTTGCGAACGCGGCATGACATGCTCCTCTCATTTTTCCGTGAAATCGAGATCGCACCATTCCTCCCACAGCTTGGCGAGGGAAGCGTAGTCCAGATCGCCCATGCCTTTCTGCTGGGCGATCTCGTAAGGCGTATGCGCGGCCAGCATCGCGAACAGGGGAACGCCATAGTCCTGCGCCGTCTGCAGCGCCAAAGTCGAATCCTTGCGCGCGTTCATGACGGACATGCCGCCGTCGTAATTGCCGTCCAGCATGCGCTCGCGGAAGCGATGCTCCAGCGGCCGGCGGATGCCGTCGGGCCGGCCGAGCACTTCGACCAAGGTCTTCATGGGAATGCCCAGCTTCTTCGCCATGGCGCCGGCCTCGATCAGCACGACCATGAGCGCGTGCATCACGCCGTTGTTGACGATCTTGGCGCCGCTGCCGGCGCCGACCGGGCCGAGGTGATGGATCGTCTCCGCCAGCATGTCGAGCACCGGCTTCGCCTTCGCGAAGGCCGCATCGTCGCCGCCGACGAGGAAGGTGACCTTGCCGGCCGCCATCGACTGCACGCCGCCGCCGATCGCCGCATCGACGAAGGCGACGCCGGCCGCCTTGCACGCCTCGCCCAGCTCGCGGGCGACCTTCGGGGTGATGGTGCTGGTCTCGATGACCATCGCGGGCCGCTTGCCGCCGGCAAGAAGCTCTGCGACCACCGCCTTCGATATCTCCGGCTTCGGCAAGGAAAGGAGGACCGTATCCGCCTTCGCACCGACCTCGCCGGCCGACGCCGCCCAGACGAGGTCGAGCTTGCCGACCGCCGCGCGGCGCTCCGGATTGGCGTCGTACCCCATCAGCGGAAGCCGGCCCGACAAGGCGCTGGCCAGCGCCGACCCCGCGTTGCCCAGTCCGATCATGCCGAGCGTGCCGTTCATCATGTGTTCCTCCCTGTCGCGTTGCCGGTCCCGGAAGTCTAAAACAAAGCGCCGTCGCCTGCCCCTCCGATTCCAGTTATTGACCGGCCGATCTGAAACCGGGCAGACTCCCAGCCACACGAGAAAATAAGACTGGATCCGCCCCGCCGGCATCGCACCGGCGGGGGCCGCGATCCGCAAGGGAGGAATGCAATGCCGACTAAATACGACACGCTCATTCTCGGGGCTTCCTACGGCTCGCTGCTGGCGATCAAGCTGCTGCTCGCCGGCCACAGCGTGAAGCTGGTCTGCCTCCCCGACGAGGCGGATCTGATCAACAAGGAGGGCATCCGGGTACGCATGCCGGTCAAGGGCCGGAAGGAGCTCGTCGAGATCGATTCGCGGCGGCTTCCCGGCAAGCTGTCCGCCGGCGCGCCCGGTGACGCAGATCCGTCCGGATACGACCTGATCGCCCTGGCCATGCAGGAGCCGCAATATCGCCTGCCGGGCGTGCGGGAGCTGCTGGACGCGGTGGCGAAGTCAGGCGTGCCCTGCATGTCGATCATGAACATGCCGCCGCTGCCGTATCTCGCGCGCATTCCCGGGCTCGACACCAGCAAGCTGACGCAATGCTACACGGACGCCACCGTGTGGAAGAGCTTCGATCCCAAGATGATCACGCTGTGCAGCCCCGACCCCCAGGCTTTCCGCCCGCCCGAAGAGCCGACGAACGTGCTGCAGGTAAGCCTGCCGACGAACTTCAAGGCCGCCCGCTTCGAGTCCGACAAGCACACCGCCATCCTGCGGCAGATGCAGGCGGATATCGAAGCCATCCGCTACGATGCGGGCGATGGCGCGATCGAGCTGCCGGTCAAGCTCAAGGTGCACGACTCCGTGTTCGTGCCGCTGGCGAAGTGGAGCATGCTGCTCACCGGCAACTACCGATGCGTCCAGAAGAGCGAGATGCGCTCCATCAAGGACGCCGTGCACAGCGACATGAACAAATCGCGCACCGTCTACAACTGGGTGAGCGAACTGTGCCGCAGCCTTGGCGCATCGCCGGACGACCAGGTCCCCTTCGAGAAATACGCGGCGGCGGCCAACGGGCTGACGAAGCCGTCCTCCGCGGCGCGCGCGCTGCTCAACGGCGCGAAATACATCGAGCGGGCCGACTGCCTGGTGCGGACAATTGCCGCGCAGAAGGGCATGAAGAATGATGCCGTCGACGAGGCGGTGGTGCTGGTCGAGGCATGGCTGGAAGCGAACCGCGCCAAGGGTTGATCAGGACGCACGGCCGATTTTTCGCAGGCTCAGCAGCGTAAACCCGAATGCCGCGGCCGCCGCGGTCGCCATGATCATGCAGAGCGAAACGTAGCTTTCGCCGAGCAAGCCCGACGCCGCCAGGTCCGAGCTGAAAGCGCCGACCAGGATCTGCGCGGTCCCGATGATCGACGACGCCAGGCCCGCGTTCGCGCCGGCGGGCTCCAGCGCCATGGCCGTCGCTGTAGGGACCAGCAGGCCGAAAGAAAAGATATAGAGGCAGAGCAGCAGCCAAAGCGCGGCCATCGGCGGCTCCGCCTGAGACACCGCCGCGAGCCCCGATCCCACCGCAAGCGCGACCAACGCCCCTGCGAGCAGCAGCCAGCGGCGGTGAAACCGGCGAAGCGCCTGGCGCGCCGTCATCGAGCCGAAGATGAAAGCGATCGCCGCGATGGAAAAAATCGGGCCGAACTCGCCTGAGGTTACGCCGTAGCGCGTGTGGGCGACGGCAGCGCCGATTGCGAGAAAGGACGCGTAGCCGCCGAAAATGGCCGAGGAAATTCCGATGCCGAGGAGAAACTCCGGGGCCCGAAACAACGGCAGAGCGGAGCGGGCATAGGCGGCAACCGACATCGCGTGGCGGCTCGTGCGGCGCTTTCGCCCCTGCAGGAAGAGGAAGATGCTGGTCAGCAAAAGAAGGGCGAACAGCACAAGAAACCCGAAGATCCAGCGCCAATCCGCGAGCGTCAGCAACCCGGAACCAAGAGCGGGCGCGACGAGCGGGGCGCCGCCAACGATGACCGTCATGGTCGAGATCAGGGCGGCCGTCTCGGGTCCGCCACCTTGATCGCGCGCGATCGCCCGGGCGACGACGGGGGCGCCAGCGCCCATGAGGCCCTGCAGAAACCGCATGCCGACGAGAAGCTCGAGCGAGCCGGCGAGCGCGCAGGCGAAGCTGGCGGCGAGGAAGCCGAGGACGGAGGCGTACAACGGCCCGAGGCGGCCGAAGCGGTCGCTGAGCGGACCCCAGAAGAGCTGGCCCGGCCCGTATCCCAACAGATACCAGGTGACCAGCGCGGCGCCGGCTTCGGGGGATGCGCCGAAATCGCGCGCGATTTCCGGCTGTGCCGGAATGCAGATATCGATGGCGGTCGCCGAGACGGCGGCAAGAGCGCCGAGCGTGAAGACGAAGCCGATGCGGTTCATCCTGCGAAGCTGCCATGATTGTCGGATTTCCGAAAGTGCACGAAGCTGGCGGGTCTCGCTTTCGCGGTTTCTGCGTTTCGCCTATGCTCGCGGAAAGCAGGTCCAGAGCCAGGGAGATGCCGCCATGACGATCATCGCCAATGCCGCCAAACAGAAGCTCGCCGCGGGCGAGCTCGCCATCGGCTTCGGGCTGCGCTCGATGCGCACCGTGGATGCCGGCAGGATCGCCGCCGCCTGCGGCTTCGACTGGCTGTTCATCGACATGGAGCACGGCTCCTTCGACGTCGACCTCGCCTGCCAGATCAGCGTGGCGGCGCTCGACAGCGGCATCACCCCGATCCCGCGCGTGCCGGGGCATCAGCATTTCCACGCTTCCCGCGTGCTGGACGGCGGCGCGATGGGCGTCGTCGTGCCGCATGTCAGCACCGTCGCGGAGGCCAAGGCGGCGGTCGACCACTGCAAGTTCCCGCCGGTCGGCCACCGCTCGATGGTCGGCGGATTGGCGCAGCTCGGCTACGGCGGGGGCGGCAGCGTCGCCAACCAAGCCAAGATCATGAACGACAACACCCTGGTCGTCGTCATGCTGGAGACGCCGGAAGCGATCGAGAACGCCGACGCGATCGCCGCGGTGCCCGGCATCGACGTGCTGCTGATCGGCACCAACGACCTGTCGGCCGAGATGGGTATCCCCGGCGAGTTCGGGCACGAACGGATCACCCGGGCCTACGAGGCCACGATCTCCGCCGCCCGCAACAACAAGAAATACGCCGGCATGGGCGGCGTCTACGACCAGGAGCTTTCCACCCGCTATATCGCGATGGGGGCGCAGTTCCTGCTCGGCGGCGCGGACATGAGCTTCATGATGGGCGCGGCGAAGGCGCGGTCGTCATTCCTGCGCGCGATCAAGCGGTAGGGGCGTTCGCGCCTGCCGGTTGCACAGATCTGAAAAATGCCCACCGCGTCGGCTCGACGCGCTCCAGCAAGGCGAAGAAGCGGTCCGCGTCCGGCATACCATCGAGCGCCGGGTACGCAGTCGCGTCTCTCGGCTCCTGGCAGATTTCGGTTATCGCATGGCTCCCCTCGAACCGCGGATACAGCATCTCCGACGACCATCTGCCGCCGACCCGATGTATTTCGATCAACAGGTCCATGTGCCGCAAAGCGGGACAAGCCGCAGGATCGAACAGCGCACACTCCGCGCCTTCCACGTCGCACAGCACGAGCACCCTCCGCCCGGCGTATCGCGAAAAATCGCCGGCAAGGAACTCGGCCGCCAGCGTCACCTTATCCTCGACGCCGTTGAGCTCCGCTAGCTCACGGCACAGGCGGCGCGCCCGTTCGTCGATGTCGAATGCGTGAATTGTCGCGCCGGTTCGGCGCGCCAAGCCCACCGCGTAGTATCCTTCCGCGCAACCGATGTTGATGATCGTGTCGTAGCCCGAGTCCGCCGCTGTTTCGAGGACAGCTTGAAGCTCGGTCTCGTACGAGCCCAGTAGCTTTGGAATAAATGCGCCTTCCGAAACACGGTCGAGCATCCGCATGCCCGCAAACGGACCGCTCTGCACAGTCAGGCCGCACCGGTCGACGAGCAGCGGCTTGAGCCGGGCGGCGCGATAGGCCGCGACCACATTGAACGCGGTGTCCAGCTTCTCGTGCGAAGTAATATCCGCGCGGCCAAGCGTATCCCGGAGCGCCTCCACCAGACGAGCAGCTATTTTCTCCCACGTCATCGGATCGCGGCATCCCGTGCCGACATCCTTGCCGGTTTCGGTCCGCCGGTCGCCCAGTCGAGCAGCTCGACCGTGTGGACGATCGGAACGTCGGTGCCGCCCGCGAGCTGCGTCATACAGCCCAGGTTGCCGGCGGCGATGACGTCCGGCTTGGTCCGCTCGAGATTGGCCACCTTGCGGTCCCTGAGGCGCGTCGCCAGCTCCGGCTGCAGCATGTTGTAGGTGCCGGCGGAGCCGCAGCAGAGATGCGCCTCGCGCGGCTCGACGACGTGGAACCCCGCCGCCTGCAGCAGCGCCTTGGGCGCTGCGGTCACCTTCTGGCCGTGCTGCAGCGAGCAGGCGGAATGATAGGCGACGGTCAGCGCGGCTTCGCGGACCGGCGGCATCATGCCGACGGTGGAAAGATACTCGGAAATGTCGCGGGCGATCGCCGACACGCGGGCCGCGTCGTCGCGCAGCGCTGCGTCCTCGCGGAACATGAAACCGTAGTCCTTGACCGTCGTGCCGCAACCGCTCGCGTTGACGACGATGGCGTCGAGGCCGTCGCCGTCCATTTCCGCCCGCCACGCCCCGATCGTCGCGGCCGCCTGCTTATGCGCCTGCGCCGCGCGTCCCATGTGATGGACCAGCCCGCCGCAGCATTCGCCGCCATCGGCAATCACCACCTCCACGCCGTGCCGCGTCAGCAGGCGGACCGTCGCTTCGTTGATCTCGGGCGCGAGCACGCTCTGCGCGCAGCCGGCCAGCAGCGCCACCCTGCCCTTGCGGCGGCCTTCCGGCGAATAGACCCGGCGGCCGGGCGGCGACGGCGACGGCAGCGACGGCGGCAGCAGCGCCAGCATGGCGCGGAGCCGTGCCGGCATGAGATGACGCAACGGCCGCGCCACGCTCCCCGCAATCAGCGCCAGGCGAAAGCGCCGCGGATAGGGCAGCAGCCGGGCGAGGACGGCGCGCAGCGCCCGGTCGAACGGCTCCCGGCGGTAGGTCTTTTCGATGTGGACCCGCGCCTGGTCGACGAGATGCTGGTAATGCACGCCCGACGGACAGGTGGTCATGCAGGACAGGCAGGACAGGCAGCGATCGATATGCTTGACGACCTCGGGCGTCGCGGCGCGGCCTTTCTCCAGCATGTCCTTGATCAGGTAGATGCGCCCGCGCGGGCTGTCCAGCTCGTCGCCGAGCAGGACATAGGTCGGGCAGGTCGCGGTACAGAAGCCGCAATGCACGCAAGCCCGAAGAATGCGGTTCGCCTCCGCCAGGTCCGGATCGGCAAGCTGCGCCAGGGAGAAATACGTCTGCATCCTGCGGCCTCAAAGCTCCGCGTACATGCGGCCGGGGTTGAGCACGCCGCGCGGGTCGAAACTCTCCTTCACGCCGCGCAACAGCCGGGCGACGCCCGGCTCCGGCGGCTGGAACACCGGCACGGCGGCGCGCACCGGCTCGGGCGCGCGGATCAGAGTCGCATGGCCACCGGGCGCGGCGATCGCCGCGCGCACGGTCTCGTGCATCGCGTCGACCGGCGCATCGACGGTCAGCCAGATCAGTCCGCCGCCCCAATCGAGATAAGCCTCGCCGCCCGTTCCGGCAATCAGGCGCTGCATGACCTGTGCCCCCGATTTCGGCGGCACCGAGATGCGCCAGACGCAGCGCGCGTCGCCCGCGGCGGCGAAGGGCGACACATCGCGCAGCTCGGACCAGAAGCGCACGCTGTTGCGGCTGTGCAGCTCTTCGGTCTCGACGAGCGCGCCGAGCTGGCTGCGGAGCGCCGCGCAGCGGTACGCCACCGATGGCGACGGCCCTTCGACCCGGATCGCGGTCACCGCGCGGCCCGCCCCGGAGACATGCGAGACGGCCGATCCTGCCGCAAGCCCCGCCGGCAGATGGGCTACGCCCGACACCTCGTAGGGCGTCTTCATCGCCGCCGTCATCGCCGCCCCCGCTTCTGCCGGGCCGTGGCCGAACAGCAGCACCGTGCGGATGCTCTCGGGCGCCGGCAGCACCTTCACCGTCAGCAGCGTCATGACGCCGAGCGTGCCCCAGGAGCCGCACATCAGCTTGCTGAGGTCGTAGCCGGTCACGTTCTTGACGACGCGTCCGCCGGACTTGAACGCCTCGCCGCGGCCGCTGACCGCGCTGAAGCCGAGGAAATGGTCGCGCGACGCCCCCGCCTTGAGCCGGCGCGGACCGGAGAGATTGCAGGCGATCGCGCCGCCGAGCGTCCCCGCCCCCGCCGCGCCGCCGAGCAGCGGGCCCAGGTCCGGCGGCTCGAAGGGGAGCTGCTGTCGCCGCTCCGCGAGGGTCTGCTCGATGTCCGCGAGCGGCGTGCCGGGGCCTGCCGAGAGCACCAGCTCCTCCGGCTCGTAGAGCGTGATGCCGCGCAACGCCGACACGTCGAGCCGGCGCTCGGCATTACTGGGACGGCCCATCGACCGCTTGCTGCCGGCGCACATGATCTCGAGCGGGATTTCCTCCGCCACCGCCCAGGCGACCGCGTCCCGTAGCTGATCCGGCGTTTCCGGCCTGAAGCTCTCGGCCATGCGCAGTTCCTAGCGCCGCCAAGGCGGAGAGGACATTCGCCCCACCTCTCCCCAGCCCTCTCCGCCCCCCGGGGCGGAGAGGGAGGGACCCGCGCAGCGGGAGGGTGAGGTGGGGGAAAGATCGACCGTGCAGCCTGCGTCAATCATTGGCGACCCAAAAATCTAGAACCGGGGAATATCGGGGAAGCGTTGCTGGCCGCGGTGGATGTGCACGCGCCCCAGCTCGGCGCAGCGGTGCAGCGTCGGGAACACCTTGCCCGGATTGAGCAGGCTCTTCGGGTCGAAGGCACATTTCACCCGCTGCTGCTGTTGCAGGTCGGCCTCGGTGAACATCGCCGGCATCAGGTCGCGCTTCTCGACGCCGACGCCGTGCTCCCCGGTGAGCACGCCGCCGACCTCGACGCAGAGCCTGAGGATGTCCGCGCCGAATTCCTCCGCCTTCTCCAACTCGCCCGGCTCGTTCGCATCGTAGAGTATGAGCGGATGCAGGTTGCCGTCCCCGGCGTGAAAGACGTTGGCGACGCGCAGCCCATATTGCTGCGACAGCGCGGCCATGCGGCTGAGCACTTCCGGCAGCCGGCCGCGCGGGATCGTCCCGTCCATGCAGTAGTAATCAGGCGAGATGCGGCCGACCGCGGGGAAGGCCGCTTTGCGCCCGGCCCAGAAACGTACCCGCTCCTCCTCGCTCTGCGAGATGCGGAGACCCACCGCGTTGTTGGCCTTGGCGATCTCCTCGACCCGGCCGATCAGATAGTCGACCTCCGACTCCGGACCGTCCAATTCGACGATCAGCAGCGCTTCCACGTCGAGCGGATAGCCGGCGTGCACGAAATCCTCGGCGGCGTGGATCGCCGGGCGGTCCATCATCTCCATCCCACCCGGAATGATCCCCGCCCCGATCACGCCGGCGACGCAAGCGCCCGCATCCTCGCTGCTCGGGAAGCCTACGAGGAGGGCGCGCGCGGTCTCCGGCTTCGGCAAGATGCGCACCGTCACCTCGGTGACGACGCCGAGCAGCCCCTCCGACCCTGTCAGGAGCCCGAGCAGGTCGTAACCTTCGGCATCGAGATGCGGGCCGCCGATCCGCACGATCTCGCCGTCGATCAGGACGAGCTCCAGGCCCAGCACGTTGTTCGTGGTCAGGCCGTATTTCAGGCAGTGCACGCCGCCGGAATTCTCGGCGATGTTGCCGCCGATGGTGCAGGCGATCTGGCTCGACGGGTCGGGCGCGTAATAGAAGCCTTCCTCGCCGACCGCGTTGCTGATGGCGAGGTTGGTCACGCCCGGCTGCACCACGGCGCAACGGTTGTCGTAGTCCACGTCGAGGATGCGGTTGAATTTGCCGAGGCCGAGCACGATGCCATCCCGCAGCGGCAACGCGCCGCCCGACAGCGAGGTGCCGGCGCCGCGCGGCACGACCTTGACGCCGTTGTCGTGGCAGTAGCGGAGAATTCGGCTTACCTGCGCCGTCGTCTCGGGCAGGACGACGATCAGCGGCGGCTGGCGATAGGCGGTCAGGCCGTCGCTTTCGTAGGGGCGCAGCTCATCGTCATTCACGATCACCCCTTCGCCGGGGACGATGCCGCGGAGCGCCGCGGCGATCTCGTCCTTCCGCGCGATGACGGCCGCATCCGGTTCGGGCATCTTCATGCGCGCTTCCCTCCGTCGCCCCCTCGGCGAAGGGATAGCATGTCCGCGAGAGGTCCGAAACGCTTAGTCGCGCACAGCAAAACCGCGCCGAAGCGGCGCGGTCGCAACCCGTAGACTAAGCCGAACCCGGAATCAGCCCTGGCGCGCCTTGAAGCGGGGGTTGGTCTTGTTGATGACGTAGACCCGGCCCTTGCGTCGCACGACGCGGCAATCCTTGTGCCGTTTCTTGATCGATTTCAGTGAGTTGACGACTTTCATGATGCGCTCCCGGCCTTTGGCGTTCCTGCCGCAGGCCGCGGAACATATGGGTCCGATGCCGCGATGTCAATGCCGTCTAGCCGCGCGTTTCCGTGCGGGAAAGCTCGATATAGGCGTAGCGGAGCGCGCCGGAGTTGACGGCGGCGATCCGGCGCTTGACCGCCTCGGCCTCGCGCATCAGCACGTCGACGAAGGCGCGGTCCAGCGTCTCTTTAGTGATGTTGTTGGAGAAATCGGTCCAACTGTCGATCAGGAGACGGCGGTAGCCGTCCGTCTCGTCGCGGAAAAGCTGCAGATGCAGGCCGGCCTTGTGGCAGGCATCGGTAAAATCGCCGAGCGTCCAGGGCTCGATGCCGGAAATTTCGGCCATCGCCTTTACGGACGGCGCACCCAGCTTGTCGCGGTGCGCCAGGACCAGATCGGTCAGGACGGCCTTGCCGCCGGCGTTCAGCGCCTTGGCCATCTGGGCGAGCACCCGCTCCCGCCCGTGCAGGCCGAACAGGCGCTCGCGCATGACGATCATGTCGTAGGCCCGCTCGGCGAGGGAAATCGTCTCAGGGTCGTAGGAGGCGATCGGCACCCGCGCCTCGAGGCCGCGGATCTCCGACAGCTTCATGCCGAGGTCGGCGACTTCCGGGTCCGGCTCCAAGCCCATCACGGTGGCGCCGAACTGAAGCGCGGCGGCGCGCGTCGTGCCGCCGAGCCCAGCCGCCAGGTCGAGCACGGCGTGGGCTTTCTGGACGCCGGTATACTTTAGGAACTGGGTGGTGACCTCCTGGCCGCCCGGCAGGGTGAAGCCTTCGCCATAGAGGCGCGACCACAGCCGGTAGCGGAGCTCCGCCCGATGGCCGTCGATGCCGCCGGCGGACAAAGGGGTATCGACAACGATCAGGCGATTGCGCCGGACCGAAGCCGTCTGCCCCTGCTGGACCATGGCGCCCGGCTCCACGCCTTCCCACCAGGCACGGAATCGGGCCGCGAACGGAACGTAGTCGTCCGCTTGGCCCGCGCCGGGGGCCGAGCTGTAGGAGATTTCCTGCGACTTGCTCACCAATGACCCCGCCGCTCACCCTCGTTGCCGCCGCAGACTAGAAAAAACTGATTAAGTAAAGCTTAACCTTTGGCGGACCGTACGCGCGCGTCCGCCAGCGGACCGATCCGGGGGGCGCCGGTGTCGACAAGACTGTGGACAGACCCGGCACCTCGCGGCTAGGCTGGTATACAAAATAAAGTGTGCACGATCGGACGCTACCGTGGGTAGCAAAGGTGGGCGGCTCTATCAGCACCGATACGGAGACGCCGGCCAGCACGTATAAAGATAAAAACGATACGTAACCCGGGAGAGAAACAATGATCGACTTTCTCAAGAAATCTCTGGCCGCGCTTTCTGTCGCCGTCCTGGCGGGCGCGGGGATCTTGGTGACCGCCAGCCCCGCCGATGCATGGGAACCGACGCGAACGGTGGAATTCATCGTTCCTGCCGGGGCCGGCGGCGGCGCTGACCAGATGGCGCGCATGATTCAAGGCATCGTGCAGAAGCACAAGCTGATACCGCAGTCCATGGTGGTCATCAACAAGAGCGGCGGCGCAGGCGCGGACGGCTTTCTCGACGTGAAGGCCTCGAAGGGCAATCCTCACAAGCTCATCATCACCCTGTCCAACCTGTTCACCACGCCGCTCGCCACCGGCGTGCCGTTCAACTGGACCGACCTGACCCCGGTTGCCATGCTGGCGCTCGACGAGTTCGTGCTCTGGGTTCCCGCCGATGCCCCGTACAAGACCGCCAAAGAGTACGTCGACGCGGCGAAGAAGGCGGGTCCCGGCAAGTTCAAGATGGCCGGCACCGGCTCCAAGCAGGAGGACCAGATCATTACGGCGGCGGTCGAGCAGCAGACGGGCGCCAAATTCGCCTATGTGCCGTTCAAGGGGGGCGGAACGGTGGCCAAGCAACTCGTCGGCAAGCACGTCAATTCCTCGGTCAACAATCCGATCGAGGGGGTCTCGCACTGGCGCGCCGGAAACCTTCGGCCGCTTTGCGTCTTCGACGGCCAGCGCATCGCCCTCAAGCAGAAGATCACCAAAGAAATGTCGTGGAACGACATTCCAACCTGTAAGGAAGAAGGGCTCGACATAGAGTACCTGATGCTGCGCGGCATCTTCATGCCGGGCGGCGTGCCCGCCGACGCGGTCGACTACTACGTCGGGCTGTTCAAGAAGGTACGCGAGACGCCGGAATGGAAGCAGTTCATGGGCAACGGCGCCTTCAACACGACCTTCATGAGCGGCAAGGAATATCGAGACTGGGTGGCAAAGGCCGAGACGACGCACAAGTCTCTGATGACGAAGGCGGGCTTCCTGGCAGCCAAGAAGTGAGCGGAGCCGACAGGCCGCGCCGGAATGCGCGGCCTGTCGATCTCACTGTTTCCGACGCAAGGTCTGTTTGCCGTTCGCAGCCGGCGCGCCAGTCGGCCGGCACGGCGTCACGCGCATCCACAGGATGATAATGAGCGAATCAAAAGGGGAAAGCGAGCATGGGGGCGTCTCGGTCCGCACGCTCGAGATCGTGGTCGCCGCGGCTTTAATGGGGCTGGCCGCGGTGGTCATGTACGACAACTGGATAACAGGCGCGCGGTGGGGCGCGGACGGTCCGCAGGCCGGATACTTTCCATTCTATGTCGCACTCCTGATGCTGATTTCCGCCGGCATGGTGTTGTTGCGTGCGCTCCCGCTCGCAGCGCCGCGACGACGGTTCGTGGAGCCGAGCAAATTCCGGCCCGTCCTGGCACTCCTTATCCCGTCGATGGTCTACGTCGTGTTCGCTGCATATCTCGGCGTCTATGTCGCCGCGGCAATCTATCTCACTTATTTCATGTTCGTCGTCGGCCGCTACAAGGCGGCCGTCGTCGCGCCGGTGGCGATCGGCGTGCCGATAGTCCTGTTCCTGTTGTTCGAGGTCTGGTTCCTGGTTCCGTTACCCAAGGGACCGCTTGAATACTGGCTTGGATACTGACGCCGCAGCGGCACGGAGAGTCATCGGACAATGGAAGCGGTCGATTCACTTTTCCACGGATTCGCGGTCGCCCTGACCGCCCAGAACATCATGTACATGGTCGTCGGCATCCTGCTCGGGGTGCTGATCGGCGTCCTGCCCGGCCTCGGCGGCGCCAACGGCGTCGCCATCCTCCTGCCCCTCACATTCTCGATGTCGCCGACCTCTGCGATCATCATGCTTTCGTGCATCTACTGGGGCGCGCTGTTCGGCGGCGCCATCACGTCGATACTGTTCAATATTCCGGGCGAGCCGTGGTCGGTCGCGACCACTTTCGACGGCTTTCCGATGGCGCGCGCAGGCCGCGCAGGCGAGGCGCTGACTGCCGCCTTCACCTCGTCCTTCGTCGGTGCGCTGATCGCCGTGATCGTGCTCACCTTCCTCGCACCGATAATCGCCGAATTCTCGCTCCGCTTCGGACCGGCTGAATTCTTCGCGGTACAGCTCCTGACCTTTTGCAGCTTCGTCGGCCTCGGGGGCGGCTCGCCCTGGAAGACGGTCGCCTCGATGATGCTCGGATTCGCGCTCGCCGCCGTCGGCATCGACACGGTGACGGGTCAGTTGCGCATGACTTTCGGCAGCGTCGAAATGATCCGCGGATTCGACTTCCTGGTGGCCGTGATCGGCCTGTTCGGCGTCGGCGAAATTCTGCTCACCATGGAGGAAGGGCTCGCCTTCAAGGGCGAGCGCCCCAAGATAAACGCCCGCGTCGTGCTGGACACGTGGAAGGAGCTGCCGCGCTACTGGATAACCTCGTTGCGCGGCGCCTTCATCGGCTGCTGGATGGGAATCACCCCGGGCGGCGCGACGCCCGCGTCTTTCATGAGCTATGGCCTCGCCAAGCGCTTCTCCAAGAACGGGCCGCAGTTCGGATCGGGCCATATCGAAGGCGTCGTTGCGCCGGAGACCGCGGCGCATGCGGCGGGGACCAGTGCGCTTCTGCCGATGCTCACGCTCGGAATTCCGGGCTCGCCCACGGCGGCCGTGCTGCTTGGCGGCCTGCTGATCTGGGGTCTGCAACCGGGGCCGATGCTGTTCATCGAGCAGCCGGACTTCGTCTGGGGCCTCATCGCCAGCATGTATCTGGGCAACGTCGTGGGACTGATCATCGTGCTCACCACGGTGCCGTGGTGGGCGGCGATCCTGCGCGTGCCCTTCTCCGTCGTCGGCCCCGTGATCGTCGTGATCTGCTCGATCGGCGCCTACACCGTGCACAACGCTTTCCTCGACATCGTGCTGATGCTGGTCTTCGGCGTCGTCGGCTACGTTTTCAAGAAGCTCCAATACCCGCTGGCGCCGCTGGTCCTGGCCCTCGTGCTGGGCGACATGGCGGAAAGCGCATTCCGCCAGTCGATGATTCTGTCCGGCGGCTCGCTCTCGATCTTCTGGTCGAACGGGCTGGTCTCCAGCATCACCGCGCTCGCCATCTTCGTCCTGTTCTGGCCACAGATATCCGCAGGCATCGCGCGGCTCGTATCCGGCCGCGCCGCAAAACAGAACAGTCCGGGCGATTGACGGGCGTCACACGACGCCGCGGCTCCGCAGATCGCCGACCTCGGCGGCCGACATGCCGAGATACTCGCCCAGGACCTCCTCGGTGTGCTGGCCGAGCGTCGGCGGCGACTTGCGGTAGCTCACCGGCGTCGCCGACATTTTGACCGGGCTGGCGATCAGCTTCGCCTTGCGTCCGCCGGTCGCCGGGTGATCCATCTCGATCACCATCCCGCGCGCCTTCACCTGCGGGTCGCTGAAGACCTCGCCGAGCTTGTTGATCGGGCCGCAGCCGATCTTGTTCTTCTCGAGATTCTCGATCCACCAGGCGGACGGCCGGGCGCGCGTGATGCCGTTCAGCGTCTCGGTCACGAAGTCGCGGTTGCGGACGCGCTCGACCGCGGTGTTGAAGCGCCCGTCCTGGAGCAGGTGCTCGCAGCCCGCGACCTTGCAGAAGCGCTGGAAGGTCGGATCGTTGGCGACCGAGAGCACGAAATACCCATCCGCCGCCGGCATCACCTGGTAAGGCACGATGTTCGGATGCTGGTTGCCCAGGCGATCGGGGTTCTTCCCGGTCGCCAGATAGTTCATCCCCTGGTTGGCGAGCCAGGCGACGTGCGCGTCCAGCATGCTGATGTCGATATGCTGGCCCTGGCCCGTCTTCTCCTGGTGGCGCACGGCGGCGAGAATGCCGACCGCGGCGTACATGCCCGACATGAGGTCGGCGATCGAGACGCCGACCTTCATCGGCTCGCCGTCCGGCTCCCCGGTAAGGCTCATCACGCCGCCCATCGCCTGGATCAGCGCGTCGTAGGCCGGCCGGTCGGAATAAGGGCCGGTGTGGCCGAAGCCGGTCACCGAGCAATAGATCAGGCGGGGAAACTCCTCACGGAGGTGTTCGTAGCCCAGGCCGTATTTGGCCAGCGTTCCGGTCTTGAAATTCTCGGCGAGGATATCGCTCTTGGCGATCATCCGCCTGGCAATGGCCTGGCCCTCGCGGTCGCCGAGGTTGAGGGTGATCGAACGCTTGTTGCGGTTGGTCCCTGCGAAATAGGCGCTCTCGGCGGTGTCCTTGCCGTCGCGGTCCGGCAGATAGGGCGGCGCGAAATTGCGCGTGTCGTCGCCGACCTCCGGCCGCTCGACCTTGACGATCTCGGCGCCGAGGTCGCCCAGGATCTGCGTACAGTGAGGGCCCGCAAGAATTCGTGTAAGGTCGAACACCACGAGGCCGTCGAGTGGACCCTTCATTGTTCCAATTCCTCTCGTTGACTGTATTCTTTGCCGGTCCTTCTAACCCGGCGGCGTGCCCGGCGACAAGGCGCGCTCCGCCGCACCGCCGGCTCGATGGGGTCGTTTCTTGAACGTCATCTTTTTCGCCATCGTCCTGATCTCCTTCCTGGTCGCGGGGTTTCGTCAGTTCACCGCCGGGCCTGTCCCCGGCGCCACGCCCATGGAGCTGCTGTCCAACGGCATGATCGACGCGGCTGCCGGCGCGGTCACGCTCGCGATCGGCCTGATCGGCATCATGGCGCTGTTCCTCGGCCTCATGAAGGTGGCGGAGGCCGGAGGCCTTCTCGTCGTCATCGCGCGGCTGCTGCGCCCGCTGATGGTGCGGCTGTTCCCGGACGTCCCCGCCGATCATCCGGCAATGGGCGCCATGATCATGAACTTCTCCGCCAACGTGATGGGCCTGGGCAATGCGGCGACGCCGTTCGGCATCCGCGCGATGCAGGAGCTCGACAAGCTCAACCCGCACAAAGGCACCGCCACGAACGCGATGGTGCTGTTCCTGGCGATCAATACCTCGAGCATCACGATCCTGCCCACCGGCGTGATCGCGCTGCGCGCCGCCGCCGGGTCCGCCGATCCCGCAGGCATCCTGCCGACGACGCTGTTCGCCACCCTCTGTTCCACGGTGGTCGCGATCGCGGCCGCGAAATTCTACGCCCGCATCTGGCGAGATGCACCGCCGGACGCAGAGGCCGGCGCGCCCGCGCCGCAGGTTCCGGGGGCCGCAGCCGGCGCGCTGTCGTCCGATCCCGCCGATGGCGCGCTCGACACGGCCGCCGCCTCGGCCGCCGAGAGCAAGGCGTATCCCCTTTGGGCGACGGGGCTTGCGCTGACCGGCGTGGTCGCCCTGATACCGCTGACGATATTGTACGGCCGCGCCGTCTCGCCCTGGATCATTCCCGGGTTGATGCTGGCGCTGCTGGGCTTCGGCGCGGCCCGCCGGGTTCCCGTTTACGAGGCCTTCGTCGACGGCGCACGGGACGGGTTCCAGGTCGCGATCCGGATCATTCCGTATCTGGTGGCGATCCTGGTAGCCGTCGGCATGCTCCGCGCGAGCGGCGCGATGGAGCTGATCATCGATCCGCTCGCCGCGGTGACGTCGTTGGCGGGACTGCCCGCCGAGGCGCTGCCGATGGCGTTGCTCCGGACGCTTTCGGGATCGGGCGCGTACGGCTATCTCGGCACGATCATCCAGGACCCGGCAATCGGTCCCGACAGCTACACCGGGTATCTCGTCAGCACGATATACGGCTCGACGGAAACGACCTTCTACGTGATCGCCGTGTATTTCGGCGCGGTCCAGGTCCGCCGCGTCCGCCACGCGGTCGCGGCGGGCGTCACCGCGGATGTCGCCGGCGTCGCCGCTTCGGTGTTCATCTGTTCCCTGCTGTTCGCCGGCTGAAGGCGGCAACTATTGCCGGGACCGCCGGGCCGCGCGGAAGAAAAATCACCGTCGACCGCGCAAAAATCGCCGGCAACGCCCTGCCCTGGAAATCGGCAGGTTTCTTGCAGACTACACTGGCAGCGCGCAAAGAAAATCCGGAGATAGCGGAGATGCAACCCCAGCCACACAACGAAGGCCCGGCGATCTCGAGCCTTATCACGATGGATTCCGACGAGCTTGCCGACCGGCTGCTCGAGCCGGCGACCATGCAGGCGATCTACGAAGACACCGCGGCGATCATTTCCAACGACCGCACGCCCGACGGCCTGACGGCGCTGGTCAAGAACGTCATCGAGACGATGGAGGCCGTATGGGGCGACATCAAGCCGGATACGCCCGACTACGCCTGCCGGAAGGGCTGCGCCCACTGCTGCCACCAGTCGGTCATGGTGACGGCCGCCGAAGCGCTGCATGCGGCCAAGTTCCTGCACGACAACCTAACGCCCTCCGAAGTTCTGCGGCTGCGCGACAAGGTCGCGGCGCGGGCGCGGCAGACGGAAGGGCTGGACAACGACCAGCGGATGGATCAGCGGCTCGCCTGCGCCTTCCTCAACGACAACGCCTGCACGATCTATCCGGTCCGCCCGCTGCAATGCCGCGGCGGCTTCTCGGAGGATGAGGCGTACTGCCGCAACCTGCTCGAGCGCCGGGAGGAGACGCAGGCGGCCGTCGCGTCCGGCTCGCTCGAAGGCAAATACCTGCTGGTGCCCAAGGTGCTTTATGACAGCGCGCAGCTCGGCATGGCGGGCGCCTTGGGCAAGGACGGCCTCAACAGCGAGCCGCTCGACCTCACGACGGCCATGGCTATCGCGCTCGGGGATCCCGAGATCGCCGAAAAATGGCTGCGGGGCTCGCCCGTCTTCGAGCGGGCACGGCTGCACCGCCAGCCGGGCGAGAGAGCCGACAAGTACGTCACCCGGCCCGCCCAGTAAGCGGCGCCGCTCAACGCACCGTCACGTCGCGGGGCCGGGCGACCGTCTGGCCGGCAAGCAGGCTCATGGCGGAGCGTAGCTGCGGGTCGCCTTCATCCTTCTCGTCCATCGGGATGACGACGTCCGGCACGATGCCGCCGTCGACCGAATGGCCCGAGGGCGTCAGATAGACGGCCGTCGTCAGCTTCACCGCGTCGCTGCCCGAGAGCGGGATGATGGTCTGCACGGTTCCCTTGCCGAAGCTCTTGGTGCCGACCAGAGTCGCGCGCCGCTGATCCTTCAGGGCGCCCGCGACGATCTCGGCCGCCGACGCCGAGCCGTTGTTGATGAGGATGACCATCGGCAGCCCGCCGCTGACGTCGCCGTTCAGGGCGTCGTAGTGATGTTCGTAGAAGCGCTCGCGCGTCGACACGATCCGGCCCTTGTCCAGAAACATGTCCGAGACCTTGATCGACTGATCCAGCAGCCCGCCGGGGTTGTTGCGCAGGTCCAGGATGAGGCCGCGGGCGCGCGGGCCGAGCTCGCGCTTGAGGGCGAGGACCGCTTCCGCGACCTCCTCGCCTACGCGCTCCGAGAAGCTCGTAATCCGGATGTAACCGATGTTTCCCTCGGTGCGCCAGCGGACGGAGGCGATATTGATGATCGCCCGCTCCAGGGTCACGTCGAAGGGAGGCTTTTCGCCGCGCTTGATTCCCAGCACCACCTTCGAGCCTGGGTCGCCCCGCAGCTCGAGGACCGCGTCGCGCAGCAGCACGCCCTCGAGCGAGCGGCCGTTGGCGCTCAGGATGCGGTCCCCGGTCTTGAGGCCCGCACGCGCTGCGGGCGTCCCGTCGATCGGCGAGACGATCTCGATATAGTCGCCTTCCTTGCGCACCTCGATGCCGAGCCCGCCGAAGCGGCCGCGTGTCTGTTCCCTGAGCGAACGCCAATGCTCTTCGTCGAGATAGGTGCTGTAGGTGTCGAGCGAGCCCAGCATCCCGTAGACGGCGGCCTCGACCAGATCCTTGTCCTTCGCCTTGCTCGGATCGGGATACCGCTTTCGCATCTCCTGGCTGGCGGCGGTCACGAGCGCCTCTTCATCGACCTCCCGCACATAATGCATCTGCACCTGTTCGTAGACCTGGGCGAACAGGTTCCCGCCGCGGACATAACCGCTCGCGTCGCCGCGGATCGCGGGCGGCGCGCCGCCGTTCCGGTATTCCTTTATCTCGCTGTTGATGCGCTGGGCGGCATTCTGCGCCTCGGGTCCCGGCTCCGACGACAGGACGGCGCAGCCGGCCACGAAGGCCACCATGAGGCACGCCAGCAGATAGCGGAGTTGGGAGGGCTTCATTCGGCACTTCCGGTGTCGGGGATCAGGAATATGGGACGAAGATGAGCCGACGGCAACCGCAATCAGCGCCGGGCCGATGCCTCGAAACGGGCCACCCGCGGGCGCGCGCCAGCAACCTGTTCTGACGGCGACCGCCCCGTGGTAGAATGCGTCGAAGAGGCGTCAAAACGCCCGAAATATCGAAACCAGGGAGAACAGGCATGCCGAAAAGCGCATTTCGCCAAGCGTTGCAGGACACCGTCGAGCAGCGCCATTCGAAGGTCCACCCCTTCAGCGATGCATGGGTATCCGGCACGTTGAACCGGCACATCCTCGGCGAATGGACCAAGCAGCACTACCATTACGTGAGCCACTTCGCCCAGTGGTGCGGCATCATCTACGCCAATTGCCAGGACGAGGACGCCAGCCATTTCCTGGTCGAGAACATCGCCGAGGAAGAAGGGCTGATCGAGGAAGGCGGCTACCCCGCGATCAAGCATGTGGAGCTGCTGCTGGACTTCGGCGAGGCCTGCGGCAAGCCGCGGAGCGAGATCAAGAGCGCGCACGATAACGGCGAATTGATGTCCGGCACGCTCGGCCTGCAATCCTGGTGCGCGGTCCAAGCCGCCAAGCCGACGCATCAGGCCATCGCCGGCCTGCTGGTCGGGCTCGAAAGCCAGGTGCCGCAGATCTACAAGCGCACCACGCCGCCGCTGGTCGAGAAATACGGCTTCACCGAGAAGGAGATAACCTTCTTCCGGCTCCACATCGTCGCCGATACCGAGCACGGCAAGCGGGGCTACGACCTCGTCGAGCGCCTCGCCGACACGGACGCCAAGAAGGAAGCCTGCCTCCGTTCGGTGCGCGAGGCGACGCAGATGCGCCGGCTGTATCTCGACTCGCTGTACAATGAGTACGTGGCGCCGCACCGCGCCGCGGCGGAATAGACCGCGCCTCGCGGAGAATCCAAGATGCGCATCGTCAAGACGCTCACGCTTGCGGAGGCCAATCTCATCCTCGATGCGGCGCAGGCGAAGGCCGAGGAACTGGGCGTCGCCCACGTGCTCTGCATCGCCGACAATGCTGGATATCCGATCGCGTTGCGCCGGCTGGACGGCGGCAAGGTGACGAGCGTCCAGATCGCCGAGAACAAGGCCTTCACCGCGGCCGGCCATCGGCGCAAGACGCACACCTTCACCAATACTTATCCCGGCGAGGAAGCGTGGGGGATATTCACCCAGCACTATGGCCGGCTGACCGTCTTCGTCGGCGGCTACCCTATCGAAGCGAACGGTGAAGTCGTCGGCGGCATCGGCGCATCCGGCGGCAACGGCGAGCAGGACATGGCGGTCTGCGAGGCCGGCATCGCCGCCTTCGACAAGTACCTTGCGGAAACGCGCTGATCCCGTCGATCCGCGCGCTTACTTCGCCGCGCTGACGACGATCTCGACCAAGGTATCGGGCGTTCCCAACACGGTGCCGACCGTCGCGCGGGTCGGCGGGTTGTTCGGGTCGATCCAGGCGAGCCATGCCTGGTTCATCTCTTCCTTCTGCGACATGTCGGAAACGTAGACGGTCGTGGTCAGCAGGCGGGATTTGCTGGTGCCCGCTTTTTCCAGCGCGGCGTCGATTTTCCGCAGGATCTCGGTGGTCTGATCCTTCATCGAAGCGGCCCGGTTGTCCGCCGTCAGGCCGGCGACATAGACCACGCCGTTGTATTCGACAGTGCGGCTCAACACTTTGCCCGGGTCGTTCCGCGTAATCGTCATGGCATGAACCTCCGTCGTTTGATGTCATGGAACGGGCGTCGCGTTCGACGCCCCTTTTATTGACGCTCCTGACGCGCCCAGGCGCAAGCCCTCATTTCGTGAAGGCGAGAATATCGTCGTGGAGCTGCTGGGGGATGCGGATTCCCTCCACCGGCGTGCGCCGCCGCGCCGCATAGCGGCGGTCGGACGGAAGACGCGTTCCATCCTGGCCGAGCAGGCGGGCGAAGAGCTGTTCCGCGTGGTCGAGCGCGGCGCCGCCGTCGCCGCCGGGAACGAAACGGGCCGGGTCCATGGCGAGCAGGAGCTCCCCGCCCTTGGCCGGCCCGCCGTCGCCGGTATCCTCGGCGGCCGCCTCGTAGCCGAAATGGCTCTGCGGCAGGCCGGACGCCATGAGCTCGACCATGAGCGCGATGGCGGCGCCCTTGTACCCGCCGAACGGAAGCTGCGCCCCCGCCAGCGCCGCCGCCGGGTCGGTGGTGGGCTTGCCGTCGCGATCGATCGCCCAGCCTTCCGGGATCGGCTTGCCGTCGCGCTTGTGGATCATGATCTCGCCGCGGGCCGACGCGCTCGACGCCTGGTCGAAGACCAGCGGCGGGCGTCCCTTGCGCGGCCAGCCGAAAGCCATCGGATTGGTGCCGAACAGCGGTTTCGTGCCGCCGGCGGGCGCGACATAGCTGCGCGAGTTGACGAAGGCGAAGGCGACGAGACCCAATTCGGCCAAGGCTTCGACTTCGTACCAGAGCGCGGCGAAGTGGTAGGCGTTGACCAGCGGCATGGCCGCGATGCCCTGGCTCCGCGCCATTTCCGCGAGCCGCGCGCGCCCGGCGTTGAGCGCGAGCGGCGCGAAGCCGCCCTGAGCGTCGGCCTGGACGACGGCGGGCGCGAGATCGGCGATCACCGGCACGGCCTTGCCGTCGATGCGCCCATTGCGGAGCGCGACGCTGTAGCCCGGCAGCCGAAACAGGCCGTGCGACTTGCACTCGTCCCGCTCGGCCGCGGCGATGACGTCGGCGACCGCGTCGGCGTTGCCCTTGGACGCGCCGAGATGCATGAGCGTGCGCGTGGCGAGATCGCGCACTTCGTCGAGCGACAGCCTCACGTCCATCGCCTTATTTCCCCTTCGCCGACCGCAGGACGCGCCATACCTTCTCCGGCGTCGCGGGCATGTCGAGGCCCGCCGTGTCGCAATCCTTGAGGGCGTCCATCACCGCGTTCATCACCGCCGGCATCGCCGCCGTCGGCCCGGACTCGCCGCAGCCCTTGATGCCGAGCGGGTTGGTCCTGCACATCGTCTCGGTGCGGCCCCAATCGAAGCGCGGCGTGTGCGTCGCGCGCGGCAGGCAGTAGTCCATGAACGAGCCGGTGACGAGCTGCCCGGACTGCGGATCGTAGCGGCAATCCTCGTACAGCGCCTGTCCGATGCCCTGGACGATGCCGCCGTGGAGCTGCCCCTCGAGCAGCATCGGGTTGATCACCGTGCCGAAGTCGCTGACCAGCGCATAGCGCACGACCGCCACGACGCCCGTCTCCTCGTCGATCTCGACCTCGGCGACGTGGCAGCCGCAGGGGTAGCTGTAGGCCTTGGCCGAGAAGTGGTAGCTGGCGTCGAAGCCGAGCTCCATGTCGGCCGGCACCTTGGAATCGTCGAACGCGGCGCGCGCCACCTGCTGGATCGCCACGTCGCGGTCGGTGCCCGCGACGCGGAAGCGGCCTTGGTCGAATTCGATGTCCTCGGCGCTCGCCTCTAGGAGCTGCGCGGCGATGCGCCGGCCCTTCTCCACCAGCTTGATCGAGGCGTGATAGATCGCCGTGCCCGCGACCGTCGCCGTCCGCGATCCGCCGGTGCCCGTGCCGATGCCGACGCGATCGGTGTCGCCCTGCACGACATGGATGCTGTCGACCGGGATGCCGAGCCGGCTCGCGGCGACCTGCGCGAAGGTCGTCGCGTGGCCCTGGCCGTTGGTCTGCCCGGTCATGGTCAGCGTCAGATGCCCGCCCGGATCGAACTGCAGGCCGACGCGCCCGTCCTTGAAGCCGTCCGGCTCGGTGTAGAAAGAGAAGCCGAAGCCGCGCCGCTTGCCCGCGCCCCGTGCGATACCGGCCCGCGCCGCGAACCCCTCCCGGTCGCCGAGGCGCAGCGCCTCGGCCATGTTGTGCTCGAAGTCGCCGCTGTCGTAGACGAGCCCGGTCGGCGTGCGGTAGGGCATGTCCTCCGGCCGCACCAGGTTGCGCGCCCGGATCTCCTGCGGGTCGAGATCGAGATCGCGCGCCGCCTGATCCACCAGCCGTTCCACCATGTAGCAATATTCCGGCTTGCCCGCGCCGCGATAGGCGGCAATCGAGGTCGTGTTGGTGAAGACGCATTGCGTCTCGGCATGGGCGAGAGGGATGCGGTAGGCGTTCGTCAGCATCCGCGTGCCGCCGCTGGTCGGGATGATCGGGCCGGAAGCGGTCAGGTAGGCGCCCATATTGGACACGGTGCGGCAGCGGATCGCCAGGAACCGCCCCTCGCCGTCGAGCGCCAGCTCGGCATGCATGACGTGGTCGCGCGCGTGCCGGTCGGTCGAGAAGCTGTCGTCGCGGGTGGCGAACCACTTGACGGGCCGGCCGAGCCGCTTCGCCGCCCAGCACACCAGCACCTGCTCCGGATAGATGTAATTCTTGATGCCGAAACCGCCGCCGACCTCGGGCGTGACCACGCGGACGCTGGCCGCCGGCACCTTCAGCCCCTTCTCCGCCAGATCCATCTGGATCACGGTGCCGCCGCCTGTCGGCGTGTAGAGGGTGTAGCGGCCCTGGACGGCGTCGTACTCGGCGGTCGCGCCGCGCGGCTCCATCGCGGCCACGATGACGCGGTTGTTCACCAGGTCGAGGCGCGCCACATGCGCCGCCGACGCGAAAGCGGCGTCGACCGCCGCCTTGTTGCCCGTCTCCCAGTCGACCGCCAGGTTGGACGGCAGCTCGTCCCACACGCGGGGCGAGCCCGCGGCCAGCGCTTCGACGGCCGAGGTGACGCTCGGCAGCGCCGCATAGTCGACGTCGACCGCGGCGGCCCCTTCCCGCGCCGCGGCATCGGTTTCCGCCAGCACCATCGCCACGGTGTCGCCGACATGGCGGGCCTTGTCGGCGCTGATCGCAAGCTGTGCCGGGTTGTGGATCGGCTCGCCCTTGCGACCTTTGAGCGCGGCCGGCGCCTGCAGGATGCCGACGCCGTCGGCGGCGAGGTCGGCCCCCGTGAGCACGGCGACGACGCCCGGAACGGCCAGGGCCGCCGCGGGATCGATGCCGGCGATCCTGGCATGGGCATGCGGCGAGCGGACGAAGCCGGCATAGAGCTGTCCCGGCAGGTCGATATCGTCGATGAAGCGGGCCCGGCCGGTCAGCAAGGCCTGATCTTCGCGCCGGGCCAGGCGGGCGCCGATACCCTCGGCCTCGCTCTGCTTCGCCTTCCGGGCGGTCGTCGCGTCACCTTTCATTTTGTGCTTCATCCGTTTTTTGGCTATCACTGCGCCTTGACCTTAGCATAGACGCGGAATTGCGCATCCCGGTGCAACGAGGCGCCTCAGCCCGTGCCCGCATCCCCGAGGAGGAGCCCCATGAACGGCGGTGAAGTCGTTGTACAAACCATGCTGTCGCGCGGTGTCGATGCCGTGTTTTTCGTGCCCGGCGGCACCAACGTCACGATCCTGGAGGCGCTGAGCCGCAACCAGAACAAGGTCCGCTCGATCCCAACCCGCCTCGAGTCCTCCGCCGCCTTCGCGGCCGACGCCTATGGCGCGATCCGCAAGAAGCCGGCCGTCATCCTCGTCAGCCGCTCGCCGGGCGCGACCAACGCCGCGATCGGCGTTCACACGGCGCAACAGGCGTCGCGGCCGCTCGTTCTCATCATCAGCAACATCCCGCGCAAACAGAAGGGCCGCGAGGCGTTCCAGGAGATCAACTACCACCAGATGTTCGGTCCGATCGCCAAGGCGGTGTACGACGTCAACTCCATCAACGAAGTGGCGGAGGTGGTGGCCCGCGCGCTCGACCTTTCGGTCGCCGGCCGTCCGGGCGCTGTCGTCGTCGCCATCTCGAAGGACATCCTGGACGAAGACGTCGAGCCTGTGATCCCGCGGGTGCCGGCGGCGGTCCGCATGGGGCCCGACTCCGACGCCGTGCAAGAAGCGGCCCGCCTGATCGAGAGCGCCAAGCATCCGATCATCCTCGCCGGCGAAATGATCGGCTTCGAGAATGCGAATGCGGAACTGGAAAAGTTCGCCGAGGCGACCGGGGCCGGCGTCATGACCGCCTATCGCCAGCAGGACTCGTTCCGCGCGGAGCATCCGGCGAATTTCGGCCATCTGGCGATCAACCGCCTGCCCTTCCAGGAAGCCGCGCTGAAGGACTGCGACCTGATCGTCAGCATGGGAAGCCGGCTCGACAGCATAACCACCGCCGACTACACGATGCTGAAGCCGCACCACAAGCTGATCATGGTCTATCCGGAGGCGTCCGTCTTCGCGCATTGGCCGGCCGAGGCCGCGATGGGGTCGCACACGATCCCGGCGATGAAGGCGATCGCGGCCGCGCTGAAAACCAAGCCGTCCGCCGAGCGGCTCGCCTGGCGCGACGCGATCCACAAGCAAGAGGTCGCGTTCGCGAAGCCCGGCGAGATCAAGGTCGAGGGCGACGTCGACATGGCGCGCTGCATCGAGCAGTTCAACGCCATCGTACCGAAGGACGCGATCATGGTGTCGGACGCCGGCACCTTCGGCCGCTGGATCACGCGCTATTACCGCTTCAACAGGCCCAACACCGAGACGTCGCCGGTCAGCGGTGCGATGGGCTATGGCGTTCCCGGCGGCATCGGCGCGCAGATCGCAAACCCGGACGCGCCGGTCTTCGTCTGGGTCGGCGACGGCGGGTTTCTGATGACCGGCCACGAATGCGCCGCGATCATGCAGGAGAAGCTGCCGGTCAAGCTGCTGGTCTGCGACAATAGCTGCTGGGGCTCCATCCTGACGCACCAGAACAAGCGCTTCCCGAACTGGGACTTCGGCACGCGGCTGGAAAGCCCGGACTTCGCCAAGCTCGGCGAGGGCTACGGCATGCCGGTCTGGAAGGTGCACAAGACGGCCGAGTTCGCGGGCGCGCTGAAGGAAGTGCTGGCGGTCGACGGCCCGGCCATGATGCACGTGCTGCTCGACATCCGCGACGTGTCGCCGTTCACGGGCGCTGCGCGGTAAGCTGGCTAACCTCTAATATAACGCTCTAACTTTCCCTCCCCCCTTGCGGGGGAGGGTTAGGGTGGGGGCCTTTGCGGCGCAGACGAAGAAACCCCGGCTGCGTGCCCTACCCCCCACCTAAATCCTCCCCCGCAAGGGGGGAGGACTTGCAGCGCTTCTTCAGGCGCCGCCCTTCCCGCCCTGCCACTCCCGCACCAGGTCGAGCACCCGGTCGACGTCGGCCTCGTTGTTGTAGAGGTGCAGCGAGAAGCGCAGCATTCCGCGCCGCACCGTCAGGATCACGTCGTTATCCGTCAGGTGCTTGTACAGCGCGTCCGAGTCCGGGTCGCCTGCGGATTCATGCGTGTTGCGGGCATACTTGCCGGCGGTCACCGTGTGCGCCAGGTGCGGGCCCGGAGGGCCGCCGCTGACGCGGAGGCCGAGCTGGTGCAGGCCGGCGGCGAGCCGGTGCGACAGGCCGCAGACATAATCCTCGATCACCGGCGGCCCGAGATCGAGCTGCAGGTCCAGCGACGGCTCGACCGCGATTGCGGCCGGATAGTTGTAGTTGCCGAGGTCGAAACGGCGCGCGCCGGCCATCAGGTCGTAATGGCCGTCGCCCATCGTCGCCTCGTGCACGTCTGGACCGAGATCGACGCTGAAGCGTGCCAGCGCGGCGGGCGTGATGCGCTCGGCCCAGGCGCGCCGGCAATAGAGGAAGCCCATGCCGTAGAGGCCGCAGAGGCCCTTCTGCGTCGAGACCGCGAGGCCGTCGACCTTGAGCTTCTCCACGTCGGTCGCGACGACGCCGACCGACTGCACGGCGTCGACCAGGAAGAAGATATCCTTCTCGCGGCATACCCGGCCGAGCGTCTCCACGTCGGTGCGGAAGCCCGGCGCGAAGGTCACCGTCGCCACCGTGACGAGCCGCGTCCGGTCGTCGATCAGCCCGAGCATGGCATCGACGTCGATGGCGCCGTCGCGGTCCGGCACGGAGCGTACCTCGACGCCGAAGCGGCGCTGCAGGTTGAGCCACGGATAGATGTTGTTCGGATGCTCGACGTCGCGGCAGAGCACGACGTTGTCCGCGGCCTTCCACGGCAGCGAGCCGGCGATCATGTTGAGGCCTTCGGAGACGTTCTTCGTGTAGGCGATCTCGTCCGGATGGGCCTTGATGAGCTGCGCGAACTTCGACCGCACGCGCTCGATGGCATTGAAATTCGCCTGCTTGTCGACGCGGCCGTCGACGAGCTGATCGAGATAGGCGTCGAGCGCCGCCCGCGTCTGCCGCGACGGCAGCCCGCGCGCCGCGGTGTTGGTGTAGACCTTGTCGTAGGTTCCGGGAAATTCCTTGCGGACCGCCTCGAACAGCGCGGCCTTCGAGGCCGGCTTCGTCGCCGTCTGCGCCATGGGTCGTCGTCCTCCGAAAGCGGCCATCCGCGAATGGGCGGCCAAAGGGATCGTAGCGCCGCTTCGCCTACTGGGCAAATGGGGAACGGCGAATCCGACCTCGATCGGGACCGGATCTTACCAACAGGCCGGTTATCCAGAGCCTGTGGAAATCGTGGGCAAACGCGATAAACGCCCTATGCCTGCGCCATTTCTCCCGCGGCGTCCTGTGGCTCCTGCTGTGCATTCATAAGCAGTTGACTGGGCATCCCCAAGCTCTAGTGTCGCAAAATCATGACCGTGACCAGCCAACCCGCCGGGCAAGCCGTGCTGCCGTTTCTCGAGGAGACGCGCACCGGCATCTGGCCTGCGCAATGGCTGCGGGCCGCCGCGGTCCAAGGCGTCATCCAGGCGGAAGAAGACATCGTGGCGGCGCAGATTCAGCCGGCCAGCATCGACCTCCGGCTCGGCGATACGGCCTACCGCGTGCCGGCCAGCTTCCTTCCGGGCCCGTCGATGACGGTGCGGGGCAAGCTCGATATTCTCGCCGAACAGGAGATCGACCTGACGGGCGGCGCCGTTCTGGAGACCGGCAAGGTCTACATCGTCCCGCTGCAGGAGCGCCTCAAGCTGAAGCGGCGCATGTCGGGCGTCGCCAACCCGAAAAGCTCGACCGGGCGGCTGGACGTCTTTGCCCGGCTGATTACCGATTTCGGGACGGAATTCGACACTGTCCACGAAAAATACGCCGGCCCGCTCTGGCTCGAGATCGCGCCGGGCTCCTTCAACGTCAAGGTCCGCAAGGGCTCGCGGCTGGCGCAACTGCGGCTTCGCACCGGAAACCCCCGGACGAGCGACTCGGGCGTGCGCGAGCTGAACGAGAGCGTCCGCATCGTCCGCTACGAAGGGGAGCCCGATATCAAATACTCCGGGCTCGCGCTGTCCGTGGACGTCGCGGGCGACCCGGTGTCGGGCATCGTCGCCTACAAGGCGAAGAAGACGCGCCGCCCGATCGACATGGACAAGGTCAATTTCTACGACATCGACGATTTCTGGATTCGAGTGCCCAAGCCCGAACGGGGCGGCCTGATCCTGCAAAAGGACGAATTCTACATCCTGGCGACCAAGGAGTTCGTCGCCATTCCCCACCACGTCGCCGCGGACATGGTGGCCTACGACACCCTGGTCGGCGAATTCCGCGTGCACTACGCGGGCTTCTTCGACCCCGGATTCGGCTATACCGAAGCCGGGCACCAGGGCGCGAAGATCGTCCTGGAAGTCCGCTCGCATGAGGTTCCGTTCATGATCGAGCACGGCCAGGTCGTCGGCCGCGTCATGGTCGAGCGGCTCGCCGAGAAAACCGACATGCCCTATGGCGCGAACATCGGTTCTTCCTACCACGGCCAGGGCCTGACGCTAGGCAAGCAGTTCAAGCGCTGAGTCCAACTTTTGCCAGCATAGGCCCGACGCCCTACAGTGCTTCCCGCGAAGACACAGGGTTATCGGATGATCGATGCGTCCAGGGGTGACCCTCTCCGCCGGAGTGGCGGAGAGGGTGGCGCGCGAAGCGCGCCGGGTGAGGTGTCGATCGTGCTGTATGCTGTGCGAGCCACCTCTCCCCAGCCCTCTCCGCCCACTGGGCAGAGAGGGAGTGCGTTGGTATGACCGCATCCGCAAGCGAGGGGCAACAGACCGCGGCCAAGGGGATCGGCTGCATGGTCCTCGGCTGCGCCCTCCTGATGATGAGCGACGCGCTGTCGAAATGGCTGAGCCAGACCTATTCGGTCGGCCAGATCATGTCCCTTCGAAACGTCTTCGTGCTGGTTCCCATCCTCATCGTGGTCTGGCGCAAAGACAGCTTCGCCGACCTGCGCGTCAACCGCTGGGCGGCGCAGAGCTTCCGCGCGCTCTGGCATGTGCTGGCCGCCGTGTTCTTCGTCACCAGCGTGAGCCTGCTGCCGCTCGCCGACGTGCACGCGATCGGCTTCGCCGGCCCCATCTTCATCGCCGCGCTTGCCCCGTTCATGCTGGGCGAACACGTCGGCTGGCACCGCTGGACGGCCATCCTCGTCGGCTTCGGCGGCGTGCTGATCATGCTCAGGCCGACGGGCGCCGGCTTTGACTATCTCGGCCTCGTCCCGCTCGCCGCGGCGCTGAGCGCGTCCTTCCGCGATCTGCTGACGCGCCGGCTCAGCCGGACCGAAACCTCGATCTCGATACTCTTCTTCTCCTCCGTCGCGGTGATCCTCGGCGGGCTGGTGACGGCGCCTTTCGACTGGAAGCCACTGACATGGACCGGCCTGGCGCTGTTCGTCGCCAACGGGCTGGTCAACGCCGGCGCGCATTTCCTGATGATCGAGGCTTATCGCCTCGCCCAGGCGCCGGTCGTCTCGCCCTTCAAATACTCGATCCTGATCTGGGCGGTGCTGTTCGGCTACCTCGTCTGGGGCCATGTTCCGGACGTCTGGCTTGTGGTCGGCGCGATGCCGGTCGTGGCGAGCGGGCTCTACATCCTGCACCGCGAGCACCGGCTCGCCGCCGCCGGCAGGAGGGCGCAAGCGCCATGAAGCCCGGTTGATACCATCGGCCGCGGACACCATGTCGAACTGAGGGAGCGCAACCGGGGTATGCGGCGCGCCGCCGAAGCCCTATCATCGGAGCATGGCCGCGCGATGCAGACCGCCGAGAACAGAGAGAGATCATGATCGTCGAGCAGATTTGGACCGGTAATGCCTATCGCAATTTCAACTATCTGATCGCCTGCCCGGAAACCGGCGAGGCGCTCGCCGTCGACCCGCTGGATCACGCGAAATGCCTCGCCCGGGCGCGCGACCGCGGCTGGCAGATCACGCAGATCCTCAACACCCATCATCATGGCGACCACATCGGCGGCAACGGCCCGGTGGTCGACGCGACCGGCGCCAAGATCCTCGCGCATGCGGAGGCGTCCGCGAAGATTCCGAACATGGATGTCGGCCTGAAGAAGGGCGACATCGTGAAGGTGGGCAGGACGGTCGAGCTCGAATCCCTCGATACCCCCGGCCACACGATGAGCCACATCTGCCTCTTGTCCCGCACCGAGACGCCGGCGCTTTTCTGCGGCGACACGATGTTCAACGCGGGCGCCGGCAACTGCCACAACGGCGGGCACCCGGAAGCGCTGTTCGATACCTTCAGCGCCCAGCTCGCGAAGCTGTCGGACAAGACGCTAATCTATCCCGGCCACGACTACATCGAGAACAACCTGCGCTTCACGCTCGACCGCGAGCCGGACAACAAGGGCGCCCCGGAGCTGCTGAAGAAGGTCGAGCATCAGGACACCGACAGGGCGCTGATCTCCACGCTTGCGATGGAGAGGGAAATCAACACCTTCTTCCGCTTGCAGAACCCGACCGTGATCCGGCGGCTGAAGGAGCGCTTCAGCGACCTGCCGGACAAACCCGATCCCAAGACCGTGTTCCTCAAGCTTCGTCAACTGCGCAACGACTGGTAAGGACCCGCCCAGCCTTGATTCCAAATCAGCGTCACCTGTTCGACATCCCCGCGGACGTCGTCTACATGAACTGCGCCTCGCATTCGCCGCTGCTCCGCACGTCATTCGAGGCGGGGCAGCAGGCGGTCATGCGGAAAGCCCATCCCTGGGGCAGCTTCCGCGAAGATGCCGCGGCGGAATGCGAGACCTTGCGCGGACTCTATGCACGCCTCATCGGCGCGTCGGAGCGCGACATCGCCATCGTGCCCTCGACCAGCTACGGCATCGCCACGGCGGCGGCCAACCTGCCGGTCGCCAGGGGACAGAAGATCGTCGTGCTGCAGGACCAGTTTCCGTCCAATTATCACGCCTGGGTCTACCTGGCGCTCGACAAGGGCGCGGAGCTGGTCACCGTGCCGCGGCCGGCCGACGGCGATTGGACCTCGGCCATCCTGGAGCGCATCGACGGCAGTACCGCGATCGCCGCGGTCCCACCTTGCCATTGGACGGATGGCAGCCTCGTGAACCTGCAGCCGATCGGCGAGCGCTGCCGCGCGGTGGGCAGCGCCTTCGTCATCGACGCGACCCAGGCATGCGGCGCGCGGCCGATCGACGTGCGCAAGCTCCGGCCCGACTTCCTCGCCGCCTCGGGCTACAAATGGCTGCTCTGCCCCTACACGCTGAGCTTCCTCTATGCCGCGCCGCATCGCCAGAACGGCCGGTCGCTGGAGCACCACCGCACCAATTCGGCGAATGACGGCCGCGCCATGGGCGAGCACGACTCCGTCGTCGGCGACGGCGCGCGGCGCTACGACATGGGCGAGCGCAACAACCCCATCGGCCTGCCCATGGCCATCGCCGCCATCGAGCAGCTCCTCGCCTGGGATCCGGCCGAGGTGACGGAGACGGTCAAGCCGCTGACCGACCGGATCGCCGAGATGGCGGCGGAGCGCGGTTTCACGGTGCCGCCCGCGGCGCACCGGGTCGCCCACATCATCGGCATGCGCCGGCAGGACGGCGTGCCCGGGGACGTGGACAGGCGGCTCGCGGCGAAGAACGTGCATGTCAGCCTGCGCGGCGATTCGATCCGCGTGAGCCCGCATGTCTTCAACGGCCTCGACGACGTGGACCGCCTGTTCGCCGCTCTCGACCGCGCGCTCTAGGCCGCCGATCGCGCATCCACGATTTGTGTTAGCATCGCGGCGATACCCGCCCCTCGGAGAACCGCCCATGCGACAGCTCAGGATACCCGCAGTCTTCATGCGCGGCGGCACCAGCCGCGCCATCGTCTTCCACCGCCATGACCTGCCCTCCGACCGCGCGGATTGGGACGCCATCTTCCTCGCCGCGCTGGGCAGCCCCGATCCCTACCAGCGCCAGCTCAACGGCATGGGCGGCGGCATCTCCTCGCTGTCGAAGATCTGCATCGTCGCGAAGTCGGACCGGGAGGACGCGGACATCGACTACACCTTCGCGCAGGTGTCGCCGCGCGAAGCCTGGGTGAGCTATGCCGCGCTCTGCGGCAACATGTCGTCGGCCATGGGCCCCTTCGCAGTCGATGAGGGGCTGGTCGCCGTCTCGGGCGAGCAGGCGGTGGTACGCATCCACAACACCAATACCGGCAAGATCATCCACGCCCATTTCGCGGTGGACGAGGGCAAGGCGGCGATCGACGGCGACTACGAGCTGTTGGGCGTCGCGGGCACCGGGTCGCCGGTGCGGATGGACTTCATCGAGCCGGGCGGCGCCAATACGGGAAAGCTTCTGCCGACCGGTAACACGGTCGACACGCTGGACGTGCCGGGCATCGGCAAGGTCGAAGCCTCGCTCGTCGATGCGGGCAGCTCGCTGGCGCTGATCGACGCGGCGCGGATCGGCCTCGAGGGCACGGAATCGCCCATGGAGATCGATGCGCCGGCCATGCTGGAGACGATCGAGAAGATCCGCAATGTCGCCGGCGTCATGATGGGCATTTCGGCGACGCCGGAAGAATCGCGCAGCAAGCGCCCGAACCTTCCCAAGGTCGCGATGGTCGCCTCGCCGCGCGATGCGAAGACTCTGTCGGGCGAACTTGCCGCTGCTGCGGACGGCGATCTCACCGCCCGCATCATCTCGAGCGGCAACTGCCATCGCGCGCTGCCGCTGACCGGCGCGATCTGCACCTCGGTCGCGGCCCGCATCGAAGGCACCATCGCCCACCGCTTCGCCCGCAAGGCCGCGGACGCCGAGGCCGACATCCGGCTGATGCAGCCGTCCGGCGTCACCAGCCTGAAGCCGGTCGTGGTGCGCGAGGGCACGGGCTGGGCGGCGAAACGCGTCGGCGTCTACCGCACGCAGCGCCGGTTGTTCGACGGATATGTCTACGTCCAGGCGTCGCGGGTACCGGCGCTGGCGGCAGCGCGCAGGGACTTGCCGCACGCGGCGGAGTAGCGGACAGGACAACTCCAAGCGGCTTCCCTCTCCGCCCCGCGGGGGCGGAGAGGGTCAGGGTGAGGTGGGGGACTTTTCAAGCTCGCTGATGACGGCGTACAGCACGCCTTCCAGATTGCCCAACACTTCGTTGTTCCAAAATCGGATCACGCGATAACCGTGCGCGGCCAGCATACAGGATCGCATCGCGTCAGCCTGAGCGGCGTCCGCATGTTGCCCGCCGTCGACTTCGATCACCAGCTTGCGCGCGGGTATTGCGAAATCAGCGATGTAACGTCCGATCGGATGCTGACGACGGACCTTGTAAGGCAACACCGCTTCCCGTAGCGCCCGCCACAGGTGACGCTCGGCATCGGTCATATCCTTGCGCAACTGTCTAGCGCGGTGTGTTCGCGGGCTGACAGCCATCCCCACCTCACCCGACGCGCTACGCGCGCCACCCTCTCCGCCCCGGCGGAGAGGGGATGTCCGGCTACGCTTTTCGCCGCCTACTTCGCGCGCATGTTCTTGACCATCGACGCGGCGGCCACCGCCAGGATGCGGTAGTCGACCGAGAGGGTCACGAGGTCGAAGCCTTCCTTGACCATCTTCTTGGCGTATTCCCAAGAGCCGCAGTGGATGCCCACCTTCACGCCGCGCTTCTTGCACGTCTCGCGGATGTACGTGATCTGCTTAACCACCACCGGGTCGGTCTGGTCGAGCGTCGGCACGCGGCCGAGCGCGAGGCCGAGGTCGGACGGGCCGACATAGATCGCGTCCAGCCCGCGCACCTTCAGGATGTCCTCAAGGTTCTTGAGCCCGTCCTGGGTCTCGATCATGCCGATCGCGAGGACCGTCGCGTTGGATTTCGAGGCATAGTCCGCGCCGCCGTAGATCGAGGCGCGCGCCGGGCCGAAGCTGCGGTAACCCAGCGGCGGATAGCGGCAGGACCGGACGAGCCGCTCCGCGTCCTCGCGGTTGTTGATCATCGGGCAGATGATGCCGTAGCAGCCGGCGTCCAGCATCTTCATGATGATGCCTTCCTCGAGCCAGGGCACGCGCGCCATCGGGGTGGCGGCGGTGGTGCTGATGCCCTGCAGCATCGCGATCGAGCTGTCGTAATGCACGATGCCGTGCTGTAGGTCGACGGTCACGGAATCGAAGCCCTGGTTGGCCATCACCTCGGCGGCGAAGCCGTCGGGGATCGAGCACCAGCCGTTGACGACAGCCCCGCCCTTGCGCCAGATCTTGCGGACGTTGTTTGCGCGCATTCTTGCTTCCTCTCCTTGTTTGTTCTTGCGGGGCGATCAGCCGCGCTTCAGCACTTCCTTGTTGATGACGTAGTCGGGGTTGAGGCGCCCATCGATGGCGTCGAGCACGTTCTGCGCGCACACCAAGCCGCCGCGCTCCACGGCTTCCCGGCTCGCGCCGCCCATGTGCGGCGTCATCAGGACGTTATCCAGCTTGAAAAGCGGATTGTCCGGCTCGGGCGGCTCCTTCCCCATGACGTCGAGACCGGCGGCGCGGATCACCCCGCCCTTCAGGGCCTCGATCAGCGCCGGCTCGTCCACAATGCGTCCGCGCGCGCAGTTGATCAGGATCGCGCTCCTCTTCATGCGCCGCAGCTCGTCCCGGCTGATCATGTGCTGCGTCTCGGGCGTGAGAGGTGTGTGCAGGGTGAGGTAGTCGATCTCCGGCAGCACCGAGCGGAAATCGGCGACCGGCGTGCAGCCCGTGTCTTCGATGCGCTTCTGGTCGATGTAGGGGTCGCAGACCAGCACATCCATCTCGAAGGCGCGGCAGCGCGCGGCGACGCGCGTGCCGACACGCCCGAAGCCGACGATCAGCACCTTCTTCTGCCAGACCTCGGTCATATGGGAGGTCAGGCGATAGGCCCAGTTGTCGGCGCGGATGGCGCGGTCGTGCTGCACCGCCTGCTTCGTCGCTTCGAGCATGAGGCAAAGGGTCAGCTCGGCGACATTGACCGCATTCGCCTCCCCGACGACGGTCAGCGCCGCGCCGCGCTCGTTCATCGCCGGGATGTCGACGTTGTCGTAGCCGACCCCGAGGCGCGAGATGACTTTCAGCTTCTCGGCGCCGCGGATCATGTCGGCGCTGATCTTGGCGCCCCGCAACGTCATGCCGGAGGCGTCCCGCATCAGCTTCCCGAGGTTGTCGTCCGCAACGTCGAGGACGACCGTGGCGTCGACATCTTCCCGCGCTTCGAAGAGCGCCATGGCCGAAGCGGGAAGCTTGCCCACGACGAGGACTTTGTGCTGGTTCTTGCTCATCTCTCCCCCAAACAGGCTCGACCATCGATAGCAGGATTCCGGGGAGGCGTGCAACGAAGGGTATCATTTGACGGCGGCCCGCCTCCCGGGTCCAATGCGTCGGAACCGACAGGAGGCGAGAATGCACACGCACGATCCGAAATTGCTCGAAACGCTCCGCAAATACGATACCCCGACGATCTGCAACGGGCTGGAGATCGTCGTCCCGCAGCGGCGGGCGACCGGCTTCACCACCTCCCACATGGTGTCGTGCAATCCGAAGCTGCCGCCGATCGTCGGCTATGCGCGGACCGTGACCGTCCGGGCAGTCGAGCCGTCGCCGCTGCCGGCCATGGAACAGAAGGACAAGCGGATCGCCTACTACGAATACATCGCATCCAAGCCGGGACCGACGATCCCCGTGCTGCAGGACATCGACCCGATCCCGGGCTTCGGCGCGTTCTGGGGCGAAGTGCAGACCAATGTCCACAAGGCGCTCGGCTGCCCCGGCGCCGTCACCAACGGCTCGATCCGCGACCTCGACATGCTGGCGGAGGGCTTTCACCTGATCGGCGGGGAGGTCGGGCCGAGCCACGCCCATATCCACGTCGACGACTTCGGCAAGCAGGTGAACGTGTTCGGCATGTCCGTGAAGCATGGCGACCTGATCCATGCCGACCGGCATGGAGCCGTCGTCATCCCTCAGGACGCCGCGGAAGCGCTGCCCGCCGCCATCGCCAAGATCGAGAAGAAAGAGCGCTTCATCCTGGAGGCCGCGCGCGGCCCCAACTTCACTGTGGATGCGCTGCGCAAGGCGATGGCCGCCGGCGACGACATTCATTAGGAGGAGTCGGTAGGGCTACAGGCACTCGATCCCGGCTTCCGAAAGCCAGCGAGCGGCCGCTTCGCGCAGCGGGGTCAGCCCGCCATCGGCATCGAGGACGGGCCAGTCGGCGACGGTTTCGGCGCCGCGCCGCTGGGCGCGGCCGACTTCGACGGTCGCATCCGACGCATCGAGCAGCCGGCCGGCGAGCCGGGCCTCCTGGGTTGCCGCCCCGACCTCGAGCCAGACGCCGGCGAAAGGCGCGCCGGCCGCCTCGGCGACGCGGCGGATCGCCGAACGCTCGCCCTCGTTCCGGAAGACGCCGTCGGCTATGACGCTGCACCCCGTGGCAAGGGCGGCGCCGGCCAATGCCTCGATCCTGCGGTAGACGCGCCGGCTCTGCTCGCGCGTGTAGGCTTCCTGCGGCAGGCGGTGAAACAGGTCGACGCCGAAAAGCTGCTTGCGGAGCACGTCGGAGCGGATGACGATTGCGCCGGGCGCGCCGCCGATGCCCGGCGCGAGTGCATGCGCCAGCGTGGTCTTGCCGCTTCCCGACAAGCCCCCGACGGCGACCAGGCAAGGCTCGGCGGGCTCCGACAATCGCATTGCCAGTTCCAGGTAGCTCGCCGCATCCTTGCGGTCGCGATCGGCGGCCGCCTTTCGCTGCGCCGCTGCCGCAGCCGCCGCGACATGCGCTCGGATCACCGCCCTGACGCACAGGTAGAGCCGCAGGGCGGCGAGCCCGCCGTAATCAGCGGTTCGCGCGAGATAGCGGTTGATCGCGACGTTCGCCTGCCGCCGCAGCCCCCGATGCTCCAGGTCCATCAGCAGGAAGGCCAGATCGTACATCACGTCGATCACGGCCAGCCGGTCGTCGAACTCGATGCAGTCGAACAGCGTCGGGCGGCCGCCGGCGAGGCAGATATTACGAAGGTGCAGGTCGCCATGGCACCGGCGGACGAACCCCGCCCGGGCGCGGGCAGCCAGCGCACCACCGGCGGCGCGGAGCATATCAGCGCAACGCCGGCCTATCCGTTCGATTTCCTCTCGGCGGAAGGGCTTGCCGATCCCGTTTTGCAGGCTGGCGGCATTTCCTTCGACGACGGCCTGCATCGAAGCGCGGAAATCGACCCCCGTTTTCCTTTCGGCTTGATCATGGAAAGCCGCAATCTCGTCGGCGAGCGATTCCATCAGCCCGGCATCGAGGCCGTCCCGCTGGGCCAGCCGATCGAACAGGGTGTCCTGATCGAACCGCCGCATCACCACCGTCCAGTCCAGAGCCTTCCCCTCGCCCCCGAGGACCAGCCCGCCGCCGGGCTCGAGCGTCACCGGAAGGACCGCGCGGTATATCTCCGGCGCGGTACGGCGGTTCAAACGCAGCTCCGCCTCGCAGGCGGCCCGCCGCTTCTCGACTGTCGAGAAATCCATGTATGGGAACCAGACTGCCCGCTTCATCTTGATCGCGCGCTCGCCCGCAATAAAGACGTAGGCTCCATGGGTCTCGACTACCTCGACCGGATGGCCGCCATGTGTGGAAGGATCGGACAAAAACGCGATCGCAGCGGTCTGGTCTTCGGCGACGGCGCCGGGCTGGCGCGGCCCGGTCTCGGGATTGCCGCTGTTCGGGTCCATTTGCATAGCTTCCCCGGGACCGGCCGCCGGATCAATGCGGCAAATCAATCGCCGGCTTAACTTTGCGTTGCACTTTATGGACACAATGAAGCCGAGCCGAGAATTTGTGCGAGCCGATGGCGTCACCATGCCGCTGCACTGTTGTTACCCGCGCAGATGACCGCTACCATCGCCCGAAAGTTCGAATAATCGAGCGCAGCGGCGCTCGATGGGGAGAGCCTATCTACACAGGGGAGAATCTCGAATGAAGTTTTGGAAATTCGTTGCGTTGGCCGCATCGGTGAGCTTCGTCCATCAAGCGGCGCCTGCCGCCGCCGACGACGGCCCGACCTTGAAAGCGGTCAAGGAACGCGGCCACGTGATCTGCGGCGTGAACCCGGCGCGCTACGGCTTCGCCGCGGCGGACAGCAAGGGCAAATGGCAAGGCCTCGACGTGGATTTCTGCCGCGCAGTGGCGGCCGCCGTATTCGGTGACGCCGAGAAGGTGAAATTCGCCCCCCTGAGCGCCGTCCAGCGCTTCCCCGCCCTGCAGTCCGGCGAAGTGGATATGCTGTCGCGCACCACGACGATCACACTGACCCGCGACGCGGCGCTCGGCTTCAATTTCACGCAGCCGACCTTCTACACCGGGACCGGGTTCATGGTCTGGAAGGACTCGAAGGTCACCAAGGTCACCGAGCTCGATGGCGCCAGCATCTGCGTCCTCCCCGGCAGCACGACGGAAAAGAACATCGCCGCGCTGTTCAAGGCGAAGGGCATGAAGTACACGCCCGTGGTCATCGAGAACCCGAAGGAACTGGTCGGCTCCTACATGGCGCGTCGCTGCGATGTGCTGTCGATGGATCAGGCCGGCCTGCCCGGACACAAGAAGTTCGATTCCAAGAGCCCCGACGATCACGTGATCCTGGACGGCGTCTTCTCGAAGGAGCCGCTCGCCATCGCCGTCAGACATGGCGACGATCAGTGGTACGACATCACGAAGTGGGCGGTGAACGCCACCTTCGACGCCGAGGAGGATGGCGTCAATCAGGCCAACGTCGACAAGATGCTCGAGTCGAGCGACCCGAACGTGCAACGTCTGCTCGGCAAGTCCGGCGACCTCGGCAAGAAGCTCGGCCTCGACGCCAAGTGGGCCTACAACATCATAAAGCAGGTCGGCAACTACAAGGACATCTACGACCGCAGCTTCGGCGAGAAGTCGCCGTTCAAGCTGCCGAGGGGCCTGAACGCCTTGTGGAAAGACGGCGGCCTCATCTACGGCTACCCGATAAAGTAGGCATGCCGGGCGGGCCGCCGCCGGATCCGAATCCGGCGGCGGCGGCGGCCTGCTTAGAACGGCACCGTTCCACTGCATGCAACCGGAACGCCGGACGTATGCCTTTGCGGTCACGGAATGCATGGCGGCACTTGAAGCTTCACGCAAGAGCGACACATCGATCCTGAATAGCCTCGCCTTCCGGGGCGTGGTCTATCAGGTTCTGCTCGCCTCGGGCGTAATCCTGCTCGGGTGGTATCTCTATCACAACGCGCATCTGAACCTCGAGCGCCAGGGCATCGCGACGGGCTTCGACTTTATCGGGGAAAGAGCCGGGTTCAGCATCGGCGAGTCCCTCATCCCCTTCGACTCGGCGCAATCCTACGGCCGCGCCCTCCTCGTCGGCATCCTCAATACGCTGTACGTAGCGGCATTCGGCGTCGTGCTGGCGACGATCCTCGGCGTCACCATGGGCATCGCGCGGGTGTCCAGCAACTGGCTGATCTCCAAGCTGGCATCCGGCTACGTCGAGGCCTGCCGCAACGTGCCGGTCGTCCTGCACGTGATCTTCTGGGCCTCGGTGATCCGGGCGTTGCCGCCGCCGCGCGAGGCGCTCAACCCCTTCGACGGCGTGTTCATCACCAACCGCGGCGTCATATATCCCCTGCCGGTGGAGAACGCGATCTATCCGTGGATGGGCTTGGCGCTTCTCGTCGGTATCGCCGGGGCGGTCCTGTTCGCCCGCTGGGCGGGCCGGCGGCGCGAGCTTACCGGCCGCAATGTGTCGACCTTCTGGCCCGGTCTCGGCATCATCCTCGGGCTTCCCCTGCTCGTCTGGCTTGCAGGCGGGGCGCCGCTCGAATGGAGCGTGCCCGCGCTGCGCGGCTTCAACTTCCAGGGCGGCACCTCGCTGACGCCGGAGTTTGTCGGCCTTCTCGTCGGCATCACCGTCTATACCGGCGCCTTCATCGCCGAGATCGTCCGCGCCGGCATCCAGTCGGTGCCGCACGGCCAGGTCGAGGCCGCGCGGGCCGTTGGCCTTCGCCCCGGCCTCGTGATGCGGCTGGTGATCCTGCCGCAGGCGCTGCGCGTCATCGTTCCGCCGACGACGAGCCAGTATCTCAGCCTCACGAAGAACAGCTCGCTCGGTGTCCTAATCGGCTACCCGGACCTCGTCAATGTGGGCAACACCACGCTCAACCAGACCGGCCAGGCGCTCGAGGCGATCTCGATCATGATGGCGGTCTATCTCATGATCAGCCTTTCGATCTCGATCTTCATGAATTTCTACAATCGCCTCGTCGCGATCCGGGAGCGATAGCGCATGACCGAGATCATCGCGCCCACCGGCGATACCGCGGCGCTCGCTCCCGTCCGGAAGGCCGCGAGAGAGAGCGAGCCGCCGCCGACGGAGAAGATCGGCGCGCTACGCTGGCTGCGGCGCAACCTGTTCAACAGCCCGCTGAACTCGGCGCTGACGATCGTCGCGTTCGTGCTGGTCGCCTATTGGGGCGTATCCTTCGTCGAATGGGGCATCCTGGACGCCGTCTGGTACACGACGGACCACAATGTCTGCCGCCAGGCCGCGGGCGCCTGCTGGGCGGTCATCGCCGAGAAACACCGGCCGATGCTCTTCGGCGTCTATCCTTACGACGAGCATTGGCGGCTGATCGTCGCCCTGGTGGTCTATCTCGCGACGGTCACCCTGACGCTGACGCCTTACTGCTGGAAACGCAGCATCCTGATCCCGTTGTGGATCGCCGCGCTCGCGGTGATGGGCACGATGCTGTGGGGCGGCGTGTTCGGCCTGACCTACGTCGATTCCGGGCAGTGGGGCGGCTTGCCGCTGACCATGGTGCTGTTCACCGGCACGGTGGTCGTGGGCTTTCCGATCTCCATCCTGCTTGCGCTCGGCCGCCGGTCGCGCCTTCCCGCCGTCAAGGCGATCAGCGTCACCCTCATCGAATCGATGCGGGGCGTGCCGCTGATCACCATCCTGTTTTTCGCGGTCAACGTCTTTCCGCTGTTCCTTCCCGAAGGCATGGAAATCGACAAGATGCTGCGGGTCGTCGTCGGCATGGCGATCTTCTTCGCCTGCTATCAGGCGGAGGTCATCCGTGGCGGATTGCAGGCGATCCCGCGCGGCCAGTACGAGGCGGCGGAGGCGCTCGGCCTCGGCTACTGGCGCATGACCTACAAGATCGTCCTGCCGCAGGCGCTGCGCATCTGCCTTCCCGGCATCGTCAACCACATCATCGCGGCGCTGAAGAACACATCATTCGTTCTCATCATCGGGCTGTTCGACATTCTCACCGCGACGACCGCGGTCATGCAGGACCCGCTGTGGCGGCGCTTCTTCGTCGAGGCCTACCTGTTCGTCGCCGCTGTCTATTTCATCTTCTGCTTCGCGCTGTCGAAATACAGCCAGCAAGTCGAGCGATGGCTCAACGAAGGCCGCCGGTTCTAATGGAGCGCAAACCATGACCAGACAATCCGCCGCGCGGAAGCCAGAAACAACGGAGGCCGTCATCCGGCTCTCTGACGTCAACAAGTGGTATGGCGAGTTTCAGGCGCTCAAGGACATCAACCTGACGATCAAGCGGGGCGAGCGCGTGGTTGTCTGCGGGCCGTCCGGGTCCGGCAAGTCGACCATGATCCGCTGCATCAACCGCCTGGAAGAGCACCAGCGAGGGACGATCGTCGTCGACGGCATCGAGCTCACCGACAATCTGAAGAACATCGAGGCCATCCGCAGCGAGGTCGGCATGGTCTTTCAGTCGTTCAACCTGTTCCCGCATCTCCGGGTCATCGACAACCTGACGCTCGCGCCGATGTGGGTGCGCAAGATGCCGAAGAAGGAAGCCGAGACGCTGGCGATGGAATACCTCGAGCGCGTCCGCATCCCGGAGCAGGCCTACAAGTTCCCGGGCCAGCTTTCCGGTGGCCAGCAGCAACGCGTCGCCATCGCCCGGGCGCTCTGCATGCAGCCGAAGATCATGCTGTTCGATGAGCCGACCTCGGCGCTCGACCCGGAAATGATCAAGGAAGTGCTCGACGTGATGATCGAGCTGGCGGAGAGCGGCATGACGATGATCGTCGTCACCCACGAGATGGGCTTCGCCAAGACCGTCGCCGACACGATGGTCTTCATGGACGCCGGCGAGATCGTGGAGGTCGCCCCGCCCAGCATCTTCTTCGAAGCACCCAAGAGCGACCGGACCAAGCTGTTCCTGAGCCAGATCCTGACGCATTGACCGCCCGCCGATTGGCAGGGCCAGCCCCCCCAGTGACCGCCGTCATAGCGTCGGTTGCCGTGCCGGGGTACCTATGCCACCGAGTTCTCGCGCACCACGCGAGTTGCTCGGAGAGTATATCCAATGCGTCTAATACCTTGGCCGCGCCGTGGTGCGGCCCTTTTTTTGCCTTATTGCACTACTAGCGTGTAATCCGCTGCAATGGGCCGGACGGCAAACGGCGGGATATTAACGAAGGATTAACCCGGAACGATGAACATGAGCGGACCGACGTTTGCGATGCCCCGGGGCTGGGGCGAGGAGAAAGACTCGATGAGCCTGCGCCTGGTCACTGCCGACCATCGTCCGGAGATGATGGACGCAACGGATGCGGCGCCGGGCGCCGGGGTCGTGATCGGCGTGTTCTGCGGCTCGATGTTCTGGATCGGGATCGGCATCGGCTGGGCCCTCTGGGGCTGAAACGCCGCTTCGGGCATCGGAGCGAAGGTTATACGGGGCGGCCGCAACGGCCGCCTTTTCCATTTCGGCCGCTGGTGGTGTCTCAGTTTGAATTTTGTGCTAGGCTCAATCGAGGTTTCATGAGGACGCGTAAGGTGGGCGCTGGCACGGGAATGATTATGGGCGCGGGCGTTGGTATCGTGTTCGCGCCAATTCTTGGACCGTTCGGCATCGTGCTCGGTGCTGGCATCGGGCTGGTCATCGGAACCGCGATCTCTCGCCACGGATCCCCGGCGGACGATCCCTTCGATTCAAACTGAGGCACTACCCGGCCGTTTGACGGCTTGCGCCCGCCGCTCTTCGGGATAAGCATAGGAATATGTCGCCTGCCGAAAAGCCCGTAGCGGTCGTGACCGGCGGCGCTGCCGGCATCGGGCGCGCCGTCGCGGCAGCGCTGGCGGGGCGCGGCTACGCGGTCGAGCTTTTCGACAAGGATGCCGGCGTACACGGGACCGCCGCCACGCTCGCGGCCGGAGGCGCGGGCGTCACCGCGCAGACCGTCGACGTCGCCGACGAAGCGGCCGTCAAGGCCGCTTTCGCCAATCTGCAAGCCCGGCATGGACAGCTCGACGCCCTCGTCAGCAATGCGGGCATCAATATCCAGCGGCCGGTGACCGCGCTGACGCTCGCCGAGTGGAACCGGGTGATCGCCACGAACCTGACCGCGGCCTTCCTGGCGGCGCGGGAGGGGGCGGCGATGCTCCGCGCGAGCCGAGGCGCGATCGTCAACATCGCCTCGACCCGGGCGGCCATGTCGGAGCCGGACACCGAGGCTTATGCGGCGTCCAAGGGCGGGCTGGTCGCCCTCACCCATGCGCTCGCCGTCTCGCTCGGCCCCGAGGTGCGGGTCAACTGCATCAGCCCCGGCTGGATCCACACGCACAGGGAAAAATTATCGAAACGCGATCACGCGCAGCACCCGGCCGGCCGCGTCGGGAAGCCCGAAGACGTGGCCGCGCTGGCCGTATTCTTGCTGGGCAAGGATAGCGGCTTCGTGACCGGCGCCAACTTCGTCGTCGACGGCGGCATGACCCGGAAGATGATTTACGCCGAGTAGCGCGCGGGGCCGACGGGACATGGCCCCGCCGATTGCGCCGACGCTACCGCCGCCCGAAAAGCTCGCGGAACAGTTGCTCCGACCGGCGATTGCCTTCCTCGGTGAATACGACCGACTTGGCCTTGCTGACAGGGTCGGAAATCATCCCCTTCTCGTAAAGCCGGCTCATTGCGCTCCAGTCGAAGCCCTTCCAAGTCCTGTAGCCGTCATGCCGCCCGAGGTAGAGCAGCGCCAGGACGGCGTCGTCGATGCCGTCGGTGTCAATTTCCATCGACTCCTCCCAACTAATGGCCGCCCATCTTAGCATTGCCAATCAGCCGAGCAGGGCCGCATCGAGGGTGATTTCAGCCTTGAGAAGCTTGGAAACCGGACAACCGGCCTTGGCTTTCGCGGCGAGCTCTTCGAACGTCGCCTGGGTCGCGCCCGGCACCTTGGCCTTCAACGTCAAATGCACGGCGGTTATGGCGTAGCCGTCATCCTTCTGCTCCAGCGTAACCTCCGCAGACGTATCCATCTGCTCGGCCGTGAGTTTCGCCTCGCCCAGGATGAGAGACAGCGCCATCGTGAAGCAACTGGCATGGGCGGCTGCGATCAGCTCCTCGGGATTGCTGCCTCGCTGCCCCTCGAAGCGGCTCGCGAAACCATAGGGATAGGCGCTGAGCGCGCCGCTTTCCGTGGAGATCGTCCCCTTGCCGTCCTTGATGCCGCCTTGCCATGCAGCCGATCCGCGTCGCTTGATCTTCATCTCATATTCTCCTCGGTTGGCGCGGTCACGCGCGTTGCCGACGCTTCCTGCGAGGAGACGCGAGCTCCCGGTCCGCAGAGCCGGCACAGGAGACATAGCCGCCGAACCCGGCTTCGTCCTGCCCGCTCGCGCGGAATTGATTTCGCTGAATGCCTGATTGCCGGATTTCAAGATGGTGGGCGCGGCAAGGATTGAACTTGCGACCCCTACGATGTCAACGTAGTGGTGTGATATTTACCGCACACGACTCTTGTTTCCTGTTGATAGACAAACCCATAAATATCAGCCATTTTCATCATTGATCATGATGATGTCGAATTGATAGGGCTTTCCTGAATTGGTGCCTTCTGGGTGCCCCAGAGGTGCCCCGCATGTTCGGACCACCGCTTACCCTGTCGACGGAGAGTGGAAATGGCAAAGCTGACCAAGCGCACAATCGATGCAGCGCGCCGCAATCCACCTCGGGAACTGCGACTATGGGACGAGGACCCAAGAGGGTTCGGTGTCAGGATTAAGCCATCAGGCGTTGCGACTTTCTTCGTGCAGTACACCAGCCCGGTCACCGGACGAAAGGTACGCTACACCATCGGACAGTACGGTAGACTGACCCTCGAGGAAGCCAGAACCAAGGCAACGAAACTCCTCGGCCAAGTTGCCGACGCCAAGGATCCGGCACGCGAGCGGCGGCTAGAACGTGCCGAGCTGCGGTTAAAGGCGCGCACCATGGCTGAGCTTTGCGACCAGTACATGGACGCTGCCGAGGCTGGGCTCGTGACCTATCGAGGGCGCCCAAAGAAAGCAAGCACGCTTGCGATTGATCGCGGGCGCATCGCCCGCCACATCAAGCCACTCCTCGGCGAGCGTTTCATTCAAGACATCTCAGCGGCTGACATTGAGGCCTTCTTCCACGCCGTGCGGCGCGGCGAGACTGCTGTAACTGTTAAGACAGGGAAGCGGGGCGTAGCGCGTGTCACCGGCGGTACGCCGACGGCGGCGCGGACTGTCGACCTACTCGGCTCGATATTCAGCTATGCAGTGAAGGGCTTGCTTCGGCCTGATAACCCAGTAGCAAGGTTCGAACGTCCGCCGAATAAGCGGCGCGACCGTGCGCTATCTCCGGAAGAATATGCGAAACTTGGTGCTGCGCTCGATGAGCTATATGCCGAAGGCAATAATCCCGTTGTCATTGCCGCAATCCGAGCGCTGGCACTAACAGGATGTCGCCGCTCCGAAATTCTGGCGCTGCAGTGCGATCAAATCGACGCCCATCGCAGAGTCCTTGAGCTTGCCGATACAAAAACCGGTCCACAAATTCGTCCTATTGGTACTCCCGCGCTAGAGATGCTCAACACTGCGATCCATCACTTCGCTAATTTCCGACGCAGGAGCGAAACTGAGGCCCCCGAAACGTCCCCCTACCTCTTTCCTGCTGCACGAGGCTCCGGGCACCTAGTGGGCGTCAAGTTATTCCAGGCTGCCGTCGAGCGCGCTGACCTCAAAAACGTCAGCATCCACACGCTGCGACATAGCTTCTCAACGATGGCTCACGAACTTGGCTATTCCGAACTTACGATCGCAGGTCTACTTGGGCACCGTCTACACTCTGTGACGAGCCGCTATACCCACCATGTCGACCGGTCCCTCGTCGCAGCAGCTGATCGGGTCGCTGAAAGGATCGCCGCGGCAATGGCGGGCCGACAGAACACCGGCGAGGTTGTTGCCTTGCGTGAGACGGCATGACTTCTTGCCACGACAAATCCGATGTCCATGAAATTGAGCCCATCGCAGTAGCTTATGAAAGTTTCTGCCAAGCACTCGAAGCTCTACATAGAGCGCAGCATGACGGTGGAACTGACCATGAGACAGGACTCACTGCCGGCCAAGCAGCGCGGGCATACTACAAAAGCATGGCCAAAGTTCTAAGGGCGTTCAATGCCCCCAACAACTGGCGGCGCGACGATAGCGCCAAAGTGCCGCTCCCACGTTTGGTGGGATTCACGGTCGGCGACATTTTCGAAGACCTCGTGGCAGGTTCACTCCCACTAAACATCAAACACCTGTTTTTCGGCCGTGGTCGATCGGGCATCAAGGCTGTGCAACGGCAGGCTATTGCCGCAGCCGTTCGCTATGTCGAGGCTGCCCGCCTAGAGCTCATCAGGGACACGAGGCCCATTAAGCGTGTCGCCAAAGAGTTTGGCGTAACGGAGAAGACCGTGCGTCTTTGGGTAACGGAGAACCCGGAAGCTAAGGAGCTTTTGCGGCGATTCCAGAACCAACCAGAATCAGGATCGATGCTCGAAAGGCATATGCGGGAAGATGCCCGACACTATCGCAATTCGCGGCACGTGAAGACGCGAAAGTAAACTGCTCTACGCGAACTTCAAATGCGCTATTTTATGTTCCTCACGGCGAGTTAAGGCATTGTCGTACTGTCTCCGCGATTATTCGTAGGAGACCGAAATGCCCCGACTGCTAAGACGCCGAGAAGCATCCGCCTATCTTGAGACAAACTTTGGTATCCAGCGCAAACCGGCGACCCTCGCGAAACTTGCATGTGTGGGTGGTGGCCCGGAGTTTCGGCGTGCCAACCGCATTCCGCTTTATGACCCGGCCGACCTTGACGTTTGGGCCGAGTCCCTCCTGACCGAGCCAGCAGCTTCCACAGCCGAACACGATGCGCGCGGCGATCGAACCCAACCGCTGCGTCCAGGCAAAACTGCAGTTCTTCAAAGCGGGCCGACGCTCTACCCGCTACCGGAAGAGCGGCGTCCCCGGGAATATCTCGAACACGAAGACGGGGAGCGCCAGTCATGAGCGACCATCAGCCCGCTTCAGCTCCGACCTTCTGCACCATTCCCGAAACCGCCGAGCGCCTCAAGGTGAGCCCGAAGACAGTTCGCCGCTGGATCGAGCACGGCACGCTCAACGTGCACAGGTTCGGAAAGCAGATCCGGATCGCAGAAACCGACCTCCTTGCCTTCATCGAAGGGTGCCGGCAATGAAGCAAGTTCCCATGGATTGCGCACGTAATGTAAATGCCCGTATTCACACAATAATGACATGCGTTTTACTGAATACGTGGCATTTCAATACTGGTGTTTTCATTATTTTTATTTATTATCCATTCATGAACTCATGAGGATACTGATGTCCACTTCTGTCCCGTCATTAGAGCCAGAAACTGCCGCTCTTCCAAGGCCGAGCGGTCCGACCCTCGCCGACGTGCTGGCACGCCTGTCCAGCTTCACTGTCTCCGATCAGGCACGCCAGAACATGGCGTCCAGTATCCGGACCCTGTCCCGCATCGTGGACCGGCCACCGGAATATATCCCGATCGCCGCTCCCTCTCTGCGCCGGCTCCTGGAGCAGGCCAGCCCTGGGGCGCTCAGCGTTTCCGATACCCGGTGGCGGAACGTCAAATCGGACGTCCGGCGGGCGATCAAGCTCACGGAGCTCACCACGGCAGCGATCAAACTCGACGTGCCGTTGACCGCGGAGTGGGAAGCAATCGCTTCCCTCGGCCCGTCCCCGACCTCCCGCTCCATGCTGCGTCGTGTCGGTCGCTACTGCTCGGCGAGGCAGATCTCCCCGGAGGGCGTGACCGACTCGTTGATCATCGACTATCTCACTTATCTCGATGCCAACCAGCTCAGCCGCACGCCTGCGCGGAGTGTTTCCGACCTCCTCCGTGTCTGGAACCGGCACGTTGCGACCGATCCCTCGGAACGGTATTCCGTGCTCGCCGCGCCCGACCGCAGCCGGAAGTACGCCCTGGACTGGCGCGATCTGCCAGCAGCGTTTCATGCCGACGTCCAGGCCTATCATGAGGCCTGCCTGCACCCAGACCCGCTCGATGCCGACGCCCGATTCGCAGTCCAATCCTCGACGGTCAAACAGCGCGACCGCATGCTTCGCCGCATCGCCGCGGCCGCGATCGGAGGAGGTGTCGATCGCAATGTTCTGCAATCGCTTTCGGCTCTGGTCGATCCGAAGAGGCTGAAGCCGGCTCTGCGGTTCCTCCTTGCCCGCAATGACGACAAGCCCAACAAACAGCTTGCCGACGTTCTCGGCCTCGTTCTCGGCATCGCTCGGCATTGGGTGAAGGCACCGGCTGATCAGATCAATGCGATCCGTCTCCTGGAGCGCCGGTTCCGATGCCAACAGCGCGGCCTTACCGCCAAGAACAAGGAGCGACTGCGCCAATTCACCGATGAGAAGGTGCTCCGCAGGTTCATCGCCCTCCCCGACCGGATCATCGCCAAGGCGAAGCGTCAGCCTCTCCACTCCCGGAGCGCTCGCCAAGTGCAGACAGCGCTCGCACTCTCCCTGCTGCAAATCGCGCCGATCCGCATCGGCAATCTCGTCAGTCTCGATCGTCACCGGCACTTCAAATGGTCGCGGTTCGAGGGCGAGCGGATGTTGCACCTCGTCATTCCCGGCGCCGAGGTCAAGAACGACGTCGATCTTGAATTCCCTGTCCCCAGGGACATTGCAGCGCAGTTGGACGAATATCTGTCGACCTACCAGCCGCTCCTGGCCAACGGCCATCCCTCGTCCCTTCTCTTCCCCGGGCGCAACGGCGGACCGAAGCGCGATACGAGCTTGCGTCGCCAGATGGACAAGACGATCCGCGACGAGGCGGGGCTTGTCATCAATCCTCATCTGTTCCGGCATCTGGCGGCGCTGCTGTTCCTGGAGCGGCACCCGGGGCATTACGAGGAGGTGCGTCGGCTGCTCGGACACAAGAGCATCGACACGACCATCCAGTCTTATGCCGGCCTCGAGACAATCGGCGCCGCCCGCCGTTACGACACCATCATCCTCGACCTCCGCAGTGAGCCCGGCGATGCCTAGGAAGCTCGCTCTCGACCTTGTGGCGATGCGCGACTGGCCCCAATCGGACTGCGCCGCCTGGCACGCCGCATTGCGTCCCGGCGATCCGCTGGACGATCCCGGGCCGCTCGCGGGCCGCGACGTAGAACGGATATCGAAGTTCTGTGCCGCCTACGGACGCTGGCTCGGCTTTCTCTCCGAAAGCGGGATCGATTGGCAGGCCGCATCCGGCTTGGATTTTCTCGTCCGGGAGAATGTCGGGCCCTTCATGACGCGCCTGAATGCAGCCCTGGCTCCCTGCACCGTGCGGGCCTATCTTACGGAGTTGAGCACGGTCGCAACGGCCATGGCGCCCGATCGCACCTTCGACGTGCTGAACGCGGCGACCCGCCATATCTGGCGTACCGCGAAGCCAGTGGCCGACAAGCGCGGCCGAATCGTCTCGGCACGCGATCTCTACGATCTCGGTTTCGAGCTCATGCAGGGAGCGAGCAAACGGACGACGCCGCTCAAGGCCGCCGGCGCCTTCCGCGATGGGCTGATGATCGCGCTCCTCGCGGCACGGCCGGTGCGCCGCCGCAACCTGGTTTCGATCGAGATCGACCGGCAACTGACCCGCCAGGGCGATCTCTATTGGCTCTCTTTTCCTGCCGAAGAGATCAAGACCCGGCGCCCGCTCGAGTTTCCCTTACCGTCTGCCCTGACAAACCCGGTGGAGGAGTATCTCGCGCGCTTCAGGCCTTTCCTCGTGGCGAGAAATGGGCGCTGGAAGGATGAGCCCGGCAAGGCGCTATGGATCTCGAGCGACGGCTCCAGGCTCAAAGGGGGGCGTATCCATCGTAGGATTTCCGAACGCACACAGGAACGTTTCGGTCACCCGATCAATCCGCATCTCTTCCGGGACGTGGCGGCCACGTCGATCGCCATCGAGGACCCGGAGCATGTCGGGATCGTCCTCGCCATCCTCGGGCATTCCACAATTCGGACATCCGAGGCATCCTACAATCAGGCGAACGGCATCGAAGCCGCCCGTCGCTATCAGAGCGTCATCGCCGCATACCGGTAAATGGGCCCAAGGGGAGCCATGGAATGAAAGCCGCCATCTACGCCCGCTATTCGTCCGATCTGCAGCGCGACGCCTCGATCGAGGACCAGGTGCGGCTGTGCACATCCCGCATCGAGGCGGAAGGCTGGACGCCGGTCGCGACCTACACGGACCACGGCATCAGTGGCGGCACGAGCTTGCGCCCCGGTTACCAGAACCGGCATGCGCGCGACCGCGATGCCGGGATCGCCGCGCGCCGAAAGGAGCTGGACCAGATGAACCGGAAGCTCGACGCGCTGATCGAGGCGATCGCGGACGGCTTCCGCTCGGACGGCCTGCAGGCCAAGCTCACGGCGCTTGAAAGCCGGAAGAAGGCGCTCGAACAGGATCTGGGCGGTTCACCGGCGCCGACACCGCGGCTTCATCCCAACCTCGCCGGTCTCTACCGCCGCAAGCTCGAGCGGCTGCACGACGCGCTCGCCGATCCTGCGGTGCGCGACGAGGCGCTCGGCATTCTCCGCGGCCTGATCGAGCGCGTGGTCATGCACCCCAATGAGGATGGCTTCACGGTGGAGCTGGTCGGCGAGATCGCCAACATGGTCACGCTTGCATTGGGACCGCAAACGAAGAAAGCCGCCTCAGGCGAGGCGGCTGTTCCCGATGCGTACCGGCGTTCGGTAAAGGTGGTTGCGGGGGCATGCAACCACTTATGTCGAACATTCATGAATACTACTCAGAACGACGGCCGCAGCTGATGGTGGCAGTTAACCACAGGGTCGCTGGTTCGAGTCCGGCCTGCGGAGCCAATTGAAAAACAGAAGGTTAGGCATCAACGCCTGACCCTCTGTTTCTTTGAAATATTGGCCCAAGGTACACCATAGGTACGGAAAAGCAGGCTTTCCCGGAGAATTCGCAGGAATACGCGCGCAAGGTACGGAATGCTTAGTCTTGCTTATGTGCGGGAGATTCACCCACAAGCGTATCTGGGTCGAAGTCGTCGCCTACTACCGGATCACGGACACGGGCCGGAACCTGGCGCCGCGCTACAACATCGCGGCGGACGGTTACCACGAATGGAAGCCGATCGGGCCCAAGGAAAAGCAACCGTACCGAATCACGCTCACCGTCCTCGGATAGCCCTCAGCACCCGCCGGGCTAGGCGGTAGGCCTTGCGGCCGAGGATCCGCCAGAACGGACTGTATTTCACAGGATGCCACAGCATGCCCGATTCCTTGCCAGGGCGGTCCATCACCGGGCGGAAGACGAGGGTGCCGGGCGACAACGCGCCCGCCTTCGCCGAGTTGCGGTAGAATCGATTCACGTTCTCGGGCCGGACGAACTCTCCCGCGCCGCCGATGTCCTCGATCGTCAGTCCCGCGTGCCGCAGCAGCGTCGGGCCGAGGCATTCAAAGTGGCCCTTCACGCCCCGTTTGTAGAAGGCATGGAGCTGGGCGAGGGCTCTGCCCGAGATCCTGTAGATCGGGAAAAACCCGCGGATATAGTCGCGCTTGTCAATCGGCAGGTCCAGAAGGTCGAGCCCCGGCCAGTGATACCAGGTCGGAATATCCTCTTGTCGGGTCAGGGTCGTGCCGAGCAGGTCCGCCGGGTTGTCCCGGAAGTGTGAAAAGAACGCGTTCCACCGGCCGGTGAACCGAACGTCATATTCGACGACCCAATAATGCTGGTAACTCGGATACTTCTGGTAAAACAGCAGGACCGGGAGAGCGATGCTGCCCGGGACGAAATTAAAATCCTTGTGGTGCGGGTTTTCCTGGCGCCGCTTGTCATCATACGCGAAGGATTGGCGTGGATAGCGCAGGTCTTCGATACTCTGCAGGTCGAAGAGAAAACAATCCGTGTCTTTGACGCGCCGGTCGAAGGTTCCTTTCGTGTTATCAAATAGAAGGGTGACTTTATATTCGCCGGAACAGTGAGCCTGGATCTCATTCAACAGGTCGACCACGCCTCTATTCAAGACATGGCTCAGGACCAGGATCACGGTGTCGGCTTGGCGCATCGGTTGTCATTCCGTTCCGTCAAAACTACCCGATGCTACGTGCGCGCGATACGCGGCGCGCTGATCCTTAGGGACTACCTCCCATTCCCGACAAGCCTGCCGCCGCATTCATTGCGATAGCAGCCACGTAACAACCACTGGCTGCCCGGCCCCGTTGCCGCGCGGTAGGCGTGGATTTCGTCGAGAAGCCATAATGCCGCCGATCGCGTGGCAGCCCTTTCGACGCTGTTGTAGGCTCGTCGCATGTGCGGCCGATTTACTCTTCACATGTCCTGGTCCGAGCTCGTTGCGCTCAAAGCTACGAACCTCCCTCAGCTACCGCACTGCAGCACTTTGATGGTTTTGCTTCCGTTTACGGTGCGTACCGCTCGCTCCAGCTCGCCTAATGCCGTCTATCCGACTTCCGCCACTCGGCCGGTGCCACGAACGAGCCTGCCCATATCCCGCGCCGTGCCTGCCGGGCCGCGTCCTCCTGGGCAATGTAATCTTGCGAATAGCGACGATAGGCTATCGCCAGCCCTTCCAGAACCAGCCACCCGTTTAGATCTGTCAATCCGATCCAGCAGACAGCCACGACCCGGCCATACCGGTCCTTGTCTCGCGGATCGCACGTCACGGTGCGCCGTCCGATCTTATCCGCCAGCGCGAGGGCTGCCTTCTGACCGCAACGGTAGGGTTTCTCGTGCGCATCGTCGCAAAGCTGACGGCTTTCCGGCGCATCGATCCCGTGAAAGCGAATACGTTGGCCGTGGATTTCGATCGTGTCTCCGTCGATCACGGACGCCTGGCCTTTCATCCCCTGACGATCACCTGACGGGGTGCTGTCTGACCGTACCAGCAGGCGGATGGCGTCAACCGGATCGATGTCATCCCATGCATAGAGCCGACGAACGTCGAACGGGGCGCCGGGCGCGATGGACGTACCCGCCGCGAGGCCAATCAGCACCACCCACGGGAACCACCATGAACTCAGCACCCGCCGTCGCTTGCGGCGGGCATCAGGCCACTTGCGGTTTGGGCGTCGATATCGGGCGATCTTGCCCAAGGGCGTTCGCTCCCATCCTCTCCTGCTCCCCCGAGAGTATGTCGGCATCGGGCGTACAACTCCAGATCCCAGTCAGGTGAAGCCAAACCCCTCGGTACGTGCAGGGCGGCGAAGAGGTATAGTGTCAACATGGCATGCATGGTTCCACGGTCTGGTCATGGTGACGTTGCAGGTCGAGGTGTTTGGCGCCGGCTTCGAAATAGGACGTCCACTCCCATTCCGGCCATCATGGTCGAATCGCTTACGTTGTGCGCCTGGCTAATAGGTGCGCTCGATGCCCACGCCGAGGATTTCGTCATTCGCGACAATCAAGGCCATCGGACCGGCACCGTCGAGAAGGGCTCCGCAGGCACCTTCGTCAGACGCGATGAACAGGGCCGGCGGATCGGGACGGTCGAGCAAGGAACCGGAGACCGACTAATCTTGCGCGATGCACAGGGGAAGAGGATCGGCATCATCGAACAAGATTCGCGAGGAAAGCAGACGATCCGCGATCCCAAAGGCAAACGGATTGGTACGGTTGAGCAAGGTTCTGGCAAAGGCTTTATCCTTCGCGATGCAGATGGCCGGCGGTCCGGCTCCGTCGAACCGCGTTGACCTAGCGCTCCCAAGCGGGAGCGGCTAATCGCCGAGTTGCCCTCACAATACTCGTCACCCTGCCGCCAATCCTCGGACATGCCGGGCTGGCTATCGCCTCTCGCGGGTACTCGCGCGACTATGTGAGCCAGGAGGGTGCCGCCCGAAAGGCGAAACGTGGCGTATGGGCCGGTAGTCTGACGGGCTGGCAGCGGGCGTAGGCATGGCAATTCGCCCCGACGCCAAGGTATAGCGCGACCTAGCCATGTTTGGTCTTGACCGCTCTGGTTGTTTTTTGGATGGTTCAGCTAGAGCAAAACGCGATGGAGCGGGGAGCCATAATGAACCATCGGACCAGAGCTGCCTGCCGTAATGTCTCCTGGCCTGCTGCGCGGCTCTCAGTCCTTCTTCTGGCCATCCTGGTATCACTCGCGTATTCGCCAAGCCGAGGTTTCGCAGCATCTGTAGCCTACACGTTTGGCGGCACCCTTGACGACCCCTTCGGCTCGCTTCCGGCCGGTACGGCATTCTCGGGAACATTGCGCTACGACACCAGCGCCGCCCCCCTCAACAGTTGGCCGGTAGATCCCCCGCACATCACGCAGGGCTATCCATACGAAGAGTTCACGCTGACCATCGCCGGGCAAACAATCTCCGCCGTCCCAGGCGCCAGCCATACGTCCGATATCGGGTTCAGCACGGATACCAGCCATCGCGTATTCCTGTCGGTGTTTCAGTTTCCGGAAGACCCGGTTGCGATCGTCACGACTGGCCCGGTAGGCGGCGTTACGAACATCGTCTATATGAGCTTCCTGCTTGACGACGCCACCGCGACAGCCTTGTCCGGAACGGCACCGGTGGCGCTCGCATTTTCGGATTTCATGACCTATCGAAGAATCAGCCTAGGCTCATTCATGAATGAGCATTTTGCGAGCGGAACGATTACGTATCTCCGGCCCGTGCCGCTGCCGGCGGCATTGCCGCTGTTTCTTTCCGCTCTCGGCGTGCTTGGTCTTGCGAAGCTGCGAGCGCGGCGTAAAGCGTGTGGCGGCCTTCAGCCCTGATCAATTGGCCGCCTGACCACGCGGCGCCGGCAATGTCGTGATCGCGATGGCAACCATATCCGCCAAGCCGTGCGCCTCGCCGGGGTGGAGTTGAAGGTGATGCTCCAGGCCGTCCGTCGCCAGGAAACGAACCACGAGCCCCTCCTCTGCCACGACATCGACGGAGAGAAGTCGCTCCACCGTCGTAACGATCTCGCACCGCGGCATTTGCATTTCCCCAAAGCTATTGCCCGCGCACAATTGCTGCCCTAAAGTTGAAAACCCGTAAATGGTGGGTACGGACCGTCGCATTCGCTGCATCATAGGTGGCGACGATGGAGTCCGTCAGGCGCGACAGAATCAGCTCGGTTAGCTTCGGCGAAAACCGCGGAAGCGAGCTTGCGATGCATCCCACGGTGAAGCCGGTGGCGATGGTGGCGGATGCGATCCGGGACTGCTCGACACGGCGCGGGATCGTCCTCGACAGCTTCGCGGGCAGCGGCACGACTCTGCTTGCTGCGCTGCGCACGGGCAGGCGCGAATTTGTGATGGAGTATGAGCCAAAATCTGTCGACGTGACGATACAGCGCTTCGAGGAGCTGATTGGCGAGGCGGCAAGCCGTCGCTTTCCCGCGGGCAGTCGCATTGGACGCCAAATCCGGTCAGACGCACGCCGTATCGAGCCAAACCGACCGGCAGCCGCGCATTCAAAGCAGCGCCATTGTGTGAAGCGTCTATGGGACGCCCGCTGCCTCGCTGGTCGCTGTCGATTGGTGGAAGCTCGCGCGATACTGAGCAGGCGTCACACCGAACCGCTTGCTGAAGACGATCCGCATTCGATCCGCCGTACCGAAGCCGCAGTCATACGCAATAGCTTTAAGCGCGCGATCGCTCCCCTCGAGCAGCATGCGGGCGGCATCGATCCGGGCGCGCTCCACGAACTCGTGCGGCGTGATCCCCGTTTCCTGCACGAAGTGGCGGGCGAGATTGCGCGCGCTCATCCCAACTTCCGCCGCGAGCGACTGGAGCGTGTGTCGGCGTCCAACGTTGGCCATCACATAGTCCTGGATGCGTGCAATCGGCGAAGCTGGATCGGCCGGCGCGGCGAGATAAGGGCTAGAGCGTGACTCGTCTTTTTTGAATCGTTGGGGATTCCCTACGGGCAATCTTTGTGATTCAAGATGCTGGCTGGATTGGAGGTCAGCATTGGATGGTGAAGCCGTATTCCGAGGATTTGCGCATTCGCGTGGTTGGTC
>WHUA01000020.1 GCA_009377445.1 Alphaproteobacteria bacterium
AGCTCCGTGTTCGCCGCGTTCGGCTCGGGCATGCTGCAGAACAAATTCGGCTGGGTAGCGGTGAATGCCGGCATCGCGCCGGCCATGCTCCTCGCCCTCGGCAGCGTGGTCTGGCTGACCCTGCACCGGCGCAAGACGACGCAGACGGGCTGATCCCGCCGCCTACTCCTTCGCCGGCCGCGGCATGGCGTCCTTCGCGCTGACCTCGTCCTCGAAATCCGACTGCTCGCCCTCGGGCGGCTTGACGAGCTGCGCCGGCGGGTCGCTCGCGGCGCGCCGGTCCTCGCGCGCCGGGTCCTCGATCCGGATGTGCGCGGGCGGCGCCTCGCCCCGGCGGTCGACCCCGAAATAGACCGTCTGATGCGGGAACGGCATCTCGATGCCTTCCGCGTCGAAGCGCTTTTTGAGGAGGCGGTTGAAGCCGCGCTGGACGCCGACTTGCTTGCCCGCCTTTACCTTGATGCGAGCGCCAATGACGACGGCGGAATCGGCGAAGCTCTCGACGCCCATGATCTCGATGTCCGCCAGGATGTCCGCGGCGAGGCCCGCGTCGGTAAGCATCTCGTCGCCGACTTCCCTGATGACGTTCATGCAGCGGTCCGTGTCTTCGCGGTAGGCGACGCCGATCTTGAACACCGCGAAGGAGAAGCCCTTGCTCCGGTTGATGGTCGACTTGACCTCGCTGAACGGCACCCGGTGCACGTCGCCGTGGACGTCGCGAAGCTGTATCGAGCGGATCGACATCGCTTCGACCTTGCCGCCGTGGCCGCCGACTTCGACCACGTCGCCGACCGCGACGGCGTCCTCGACGAGGATGAAGAACCCGGTGATCACGTCCTTGACGAAAGTCTGCGCCCCGAAGCCGACGGCGAGGCCGAATATCCCGGCGCCGGCGAGCAAGGGCCCGGTGTCCACACCCAGTTCCGACAGAAGGGTCAGCGCGATCATGACGGAAATCACGATCAGCACGACGTTTCGCAGCAGCGGCAGCAAGGTCTGCGTCCGCTGTCCGCGATGGATGACATGCCCCTCGCGGTCTGTCGCGGCGAGGTAGCGCTCGATCATTGCGCTCACCACTTCCCAGAAGATCAGCGCGATGGCCACGATCATCACGATGCGCGCGATGCGGCCGGCGACGGCGGTTCCCAGCGGGCTCGAAAGCCAGTCCACCACGCCGACGCCCCAAGTTTGCAGGAACGCCAGGGCGGCCACGCCATAGATGAAGACCTGCGCCACGATCATGAGGACCGGCAGATACTTGTTCGCCCGCGCTTCCAGGCCCGGAAAGCGAATCTTCTGCTCGTTGTTCAGCAAAAAGCCGCGCCGGATCACGCGGCCGAGCACGAGCACGACGCCCTGGGCCATAGCGAGGATGACGAGGCTCAGCAGCGTCGCCCGCAGGATGAACTCGAACCCGCCCGGCAGCTCGAGCGCCCACACGCCGTAGATCGTCACCAGATACATGATCGCGAGCAGGTGCCAGACATCCGCGAGCCGGCGGCGGAACTGGCCGAGGAATGGTCCGGCGTCGCCGCGAATCTCGTGCGCGACGGAGTGACGGTTCTGCATCACCAGAATGATGAGGAGCAGGCAGACGATAAGGCCGAGCAGCTTCCTCAAGGTTTCGTGCGCGCCGGTCAGGACGCCGAGCGCCGGCAGCGCCTCGATGGCGAAATAGCCGTAGACCGTCAGGTGCGTCAACCGCCGGACCCACAGATAACAATAATTCGCCGTCTCGCCCGTCATCGGCAGAAGCCGCATGCTGGCGAAGTTGGGCGCGAAGATCAGCCTCGCCACGGCCAGGATCACCCGCGATGCGACGATGGCGTTGATGAACGCCAAGGCCGCCACGCGCGCGGTATGGTTCGGCTCGGTCAGCGTCATCGCCGCATAGGTCACGGCGAGGAACGCGCCTATCGCCACCAGATCGAGGACGGTGCGGAGGAACGCGAGCAATATGCGCGTCGTTTTGGACGCGGCGGCCTGCGCCTCGATCAGCGCGTGGGGCCGGCGCAGCAGCCATTGGGTGGCTTGCTGCGCCATCAGTCCGACCGCCAGGATGAGCGACAGCTTGGCGATCAGTATGAGCCAGTCCGCCCGCCGCTGCGGATCCGCCAGGCCATCCTGGATCCAGCCCGCCAGCCGCGGCAGGTCCAGCACCGCCTCGGCCGCACTTCCGAGATGCGCGCCCGCGTTCTCCATCTTGCTCGACACGAGCTCCAGGAGCCGCGTCCCCAGCGATGGGGCCTGCCTGGCCTCCGCCTCCTTCTGGACGTCGATGAGCGCCTTCAGGTCGCCGACGAAGGCCTTGCGCTTCGTCTCGTCCTCCAGGGTGTCGACGAGACGCTCCAGGTCGGCCGGCTTCGCGGCGGCCTCGGCAGGCACGGATGGCTCCGCTGCCGCCGCCGGCAGCGCAATGCCGGCAAGGAATACGAACAGCAGCAACGAGCAGAGTCGCAGCAGCATCGGACAGGCGCTCGACGGACGAAGGCCGTCAGTTGTTCGTGACGGCAAATCTAGCGCGGGGCGCAAGGCTTCACAACGGCGGGCCGGAACGGCTTCAGTCCGCCGCCGCCTTGACGGCGAGGTGACGGCGCAGGAAGTCGACGATGACGCGGTCGATGCCGAAATCGTAAAGATCGGCGTGGCCGCCGCCGGGAATGAAATGCGCCTCTTTCGGCTGGCGCGCGGCCGCGAACAGGGTGCGGCCGAATTTCACCGGGATCACCGCGTCACCCTCGCCGTGCAGCACCAGGAGCGGGACTTTGAGCTGGCCTATGCGGTCGAGCGAATTGAAGCGATCGCGAATCAGCCAGCGCGCCGGGACGTACCAGTAATGCGTCTGCGCGACATCGCCGATGCTGGTGTAGGGCGCCTCCAGCACGACGGCCCCGACCTCGTTGGTGGTGGCGATCTGCGTCGCGACGCCCGAACCGAGCGATTCGCCGTAGACCACGATCCGGTCCACCGGAATGCCCTGGGCCCTGAGAAAATCATAGGCGGCCTGCCCGTCGGCATACAGCCCATCCTCGCTCGGGCTCCCGCCCGCACCGCCGTTGTAGCGGTAGCCGACCAGCAGCACGCCGTAGCCGGCGTCGAGGTAATGGCGCACCTTGAAGGCGCGGTCGCCGATATTGCCGGCGTTGCCGTGGAAGTAGAGAAAGGTCGTCCGGTCGTTGCGGGTCGGGGCGCGCCACCAGCAGTGCAGGCTGATGCCGTCCGTCGTCGGGATGCGGACCACCTGCATGTCGGACACACCGTACTGCCCCGGTTCCGGCACGATCTTCGAGGGATGGTAGATCAGCGTGCGCTGAGCCAGGAACAGCAGCAGCAGGACGGCTCCATAGCCGCCGACGATCCAACCGACGATACCCGGCATTCGGCCCATTTCCCTCATAACGCAAAGGCCGCCGCCGCGACAGCGGTGGCGGCGCCGTCATCACATAGTGATAACGAACGTTAATTAAAGTTTGATTGCGTCAAAACAATGGTTGGCGGGTTTCCGCGGCTTTTTCGGCAATTTTCCCGGCGCTTGTTGCAAGATTGCCCAGCCTCCGCGGGTCAAGTGTAGTATGCTCGGCCCGATGACAGCCCGAGATCAGCAGCCGCCGTTCGAAAGCGCCGGCCGGAACCCGCCACTGCCCCATCGCTGCCCATGAACTCCCGCTTTTTCAACGCATTAGCCATTGCCTTCCTGACGATCACGGTCGCCTGCGCGGCGCCGGGGAAAACCAGCGCCGAGCCGTCCGGCATTCCGCTCGAGGCGACGGCGCTGCCCCTCAACCCCAGCGACTCGCTGCAGGCCCAGGTGGGACGGCTGCGCTACCGCGGCGGGATCGTGCTCACCTCCGGCGACATCCTGTTCGGCGGCCTCTCGTCCATCGACGTCGCCCCGGACGGCAGGCGCATGATCGCGATGAGCGACAACGGCCGCTGGGTCTCCGCGACGCTGCAATACACCAACGGCGACCTCACCGGCATCGCCGACGCCGTCATGAAGCCGATCAAGCGGCTTCCCGGCTACGACCGGCCGGGCAACTGGCGCGACGCCGAATCGATCTCCTCGGACGGCAGCGGCGGTTACTTCGTCGCCTTCGAGCGCCAGCACCGTATCTGGCATTACCGCGGCCACCCGCCCGAGAGTCCCATGGACGCCGTGCCGATCGAGCTGAAAGGCCCCGACGATATCGCGAAGCAACCGGCGAACGGCGGGATCGAGGGCATCGCCCGGCTCTGCGACCGGCGCCTGCTGGCGGTCTCGGAATCCGCGCCGGGCGACCCCGGCACGACGAAGGCCTGGGTGTTCGACGGCAAATGGAAGGCGGTCGGCTACGCGACCACCGGGCGCTTTCATCCGACGGACGCGACTACGCTGCCCGACTGCAACGTGGTCGTCCTGGAGCGCAGCTTCAGCGTGCCCGAGGGCGTGCGAAGCCGCGTCGCGCTCGTTCCGGCGAAGACGATCCGGCCCGGCGCCGTCCTCCGCGGCGAAGAGCTCGCGGTGATCGCGCAGCCGCTGTCGGTGGACAACATGGAGGGAATTTCAGCCCGCCGGGGCGAGAACGGCGAAATGCTGATCTACCTCGTCTCCGACGACAACTTCTCCGGTTTCCAGCGCACGCTGCTGATGATGTTCGAGCTACTCCCACCACCCCCGGAAGGCAAGGCGAGCCGGGGGTAGAGGGCAGGCGGGGTGCGTGCTTCGACAGGCTCAGCATGAGGTTTTTTCTCAATGCCACGAAGATTGCCCCTCATCCTGAGCCTGTCGAAGGACGCACGGCATTCGTGCAAGATACGCAAATGCGATTGCCCTGAGCGCAAGGGGGGAGGGAAAATGAGCAATCCTCACCCTTCCGGCAGCCCCAGGGTCTTCTCGTTGAGCTGGCCGGTCGCGAAGATCACGCGATAGAGGGCGAGGCGCGCGTCGTATTCGGCCTCGATCCGGTTGATCTGCGCGTTGAAGGTCTCGCCTTCGGCGTCGAGCACGTTGAGCGCCGTCTCCTTGCCCGCCTCGCGAAGCTTTCGCCGGGCGCGCAGCACTTCGTCGGCGATGTTCACCGCGTTCTCGAGCAGCTCCACGCGCTGCTGCTGGGTCTGGAGATTCTCCCAGGCGATCCTGACTTCCTCTTCGACCTTGCGGAGCGTGAACGCCTGCGTGCTCTTGCTCGCCTCGTAGGTCCGGCTCGCGGCAGCCACCCGGGAGCGGGTCTGAAGGCCGGAGAAGAACTCCCACCGGCTGCGCAAGAATAGCGAATAGATCTCCCGGCTGCCTTCGAGCCCGCTCGTGTTGTCCTCGTACTCGGCCGCCCCGATCAGATCGAGCGACGGATAGTATTCCGATTTCTCGACGTCGCGGCGGTCGTCGTTCGCGCGCGCGGTGAAGTCGCTGATCCGGCCGGTCGGATTGTTGGCGCGGCCGAGCGTCAGCGCATCCTCCAGCGACTGCGGCAGCAGATCGCGCTGCGGGCGGGCGTCCTCCAGCGCGCCTAGATCCGGCATCCGGTCGAACACCTGCTGGTAGCGCGCGGCGGCGGCGCGCAGCCGGCCTTCGAAGGCGACGCGGCGCTCGCGCGCGATCTGCAGACGCGACTTCGCCTGCAGCACGTCGACCGTGATGCCGGCGCCGCGCTGCACGCGCTCGTCTTCCAGGCGAAGCTGGTTCTGGATGTTGCGCTCGTTCAGGATCGCCACGTTGATGAGCTTCTGCTCGCGGAGGACGTTGAGGTAGGCGGCGATTCCTTCGAGATAGACCGCCTGCTTCGTCGCATCCAAGGTCGCGGACAGCACCGCGCTGTTGTTCCCGGCCGCGCGCAGCCGGGCCTGGTCGCCGAAACCTTTAAACAGGTTCTGGGTAAGCTGGACGCGCACCGTGTCGCGGCGGTCTTCGAAGTCCTCGCCGTTGGCGCGCGGCGCCTGGTTGTCGACCTTCTCGGGGCCGGTTTCGCCGAGAAACTCGGCGCGCGGCAGGAACCCGCCGAAGGCTTCGTTCTCGCGCTCCTTGCCGGCTTCGAGCAGCTTCGTGGCGGCCTGTATCTGCGGGTGGGTCACGCGCAGCGACGCCAGCGCGTCCTTCAGCGGCTCGGCGCACACTGGCGAGCCTGCGCAGGCCACCGCCAGCGCAAAGCCGATCCCCATCCTCGCCCTATGTCCCGCACGGTGCATGCAAATGGGAGCGCTTTATCGCAGCGCCCTCTCCCCCTCAAGGTCGCAAAACCCTACCGGGGTTTCCGGAACCGGTCAATCGATCGAATTGTATTGGGATAGTACCCGCCTCAGCGCTCGCGGAACGCCTCGTTGCGGAGCTTGAGCACCGGCTTGACGAGATAGTTCAGGACGGAGCGGCTGCCGGTGTGGATGTCGACGGTCGCCTGCATGCCCGGCGTGATGGGGAACTCGCCCTCCTTGTCGCCGAGAAAGGTCTTCGCGGTCCGCACGATCACCACGTAATAGGGCTGTCCCGTCGCGGGATCGGTGTTCGTATCCGCCGCGATCCGCTCGACGACGCCGTCGAGCCCGCCGTAGCGCACGAAGTCGTAGGTCGAGATCTTCACCACCGCCTTCTGGCCCGCCTGGACGTAGCCGCGGTCGACGGGATTGAGGCGCGCTTCGACCACCAGCGCGTCGCCGATCGGCACGATCTCCATGATCGGCTCGCCCGGCCGCACCACGCCGCCCAGGGTGTGAAAGCGCATGTTCTTCACGATGCCGTCGATCGGGCTGCGGATCTCGGTCCGGCGCACCCTGTCCGACGCCTCGGTCAGCGATTCCTGGACGCGGGCCAGCAGCAGCTCGGTCTTGCTGAGCTCCTCGACGGCACGCCGCCTGAATCCTTCCCGCTCCTCCTCGAGGAAGGCGCGGCTTTCGGCCAGCGCGGCCTTGGCGCGCGGCACCGCCTGTTCCAGCACTTCGGACTCGCCGTTCAGGCTCTCGATTTCACGGCGGATTTCGAGATGCTCCATGCGCGGCGTCAGTCCGCTCTTCAGCAGCTCGCCCGACAGGCGGAGCCGTTCGCGGCCGAGCCGTAGATTCGCCTCCACGCCGCGTTGCCGCGCCTCCAGTTCCTTGATCTCGAGCTCGCGCTGGGCCACCTTCTGCCGGGCGACGCCGAGGCGGCCGTGCATCTCCGCCCGGCGCGCATCGAGGGTCGCGCTCTCGGCGAGCACCAGCTCCGGCCGGCGCTCCGCCACCTCCATGGGAAAGGCCGGCGCGGCGTCGGCGATCTCCGCCTTGAGACGCTCGCGCGTCAGGATATGCGCATCGAGCTGCACCTGGAGCTCCTCGCGGCTCGACCGCGCCCCGCCGAGCGCAAGCTGGACCAGCACCTGCCCCTGCTTGACCGCGGCGCCTTCGGCGACTTCGAGGTCGGCGATGATGCCGCCTTCGAGATGCTGCACCACCTTCACCTTGGCGATCGGGATCACCTCGCCGCCCGCCGACGACACCTCGTCGAGCTGCGCGAAAGCGGCCCAGCCGAAAAAGGCGGCGATCGCCGCCATGACCAGCCAGGCGAGCGTGCGGAACGCGGGCCGTCGGCTCGACGCCAGCACCGCGTCGAGCCTGCTGCGCGGCGCGTCGCCGCCGAACACCTTTTCGAGGAAGGCGCCGCCGGCCGTCATGCCGGCGTCCCGCTGCGGAGCGGCTGCACGACCTCGGGCCTTCGCCCGCCGAAGGTGTTGGCTACCATGATTGGCTCGGTTGTAAGGGCTTCGGCCCGCAGGCGGGCTTGCGGTGCAGGCGCTGCATCACTTCGCGGGCCGGACCCGCCATCGCCACCCTGCCGCCGTCGAGCACCAGGATGCTGTCGCAGGCGTTGAGCACGGCGGGACTATGCGTCACCGCGACGATGGTGCAGTTGCGCGACATCTCCCGCAACACGACGGCCAGCTCGCGCTCCGCATCGTTGTCGAGGTCGCTGGTCGGCTCGTCCAGCAGCAGCACGGGCGGCGTCCCGAGGAAGGTCCGGGCGAGCGCGATGCGCTGGCGCTGGCCGCCCGACAGCTTGCCGCCGGCCTCGCCGATCGGCGTCGCGTAGCCGTCGGGCTGGTCGATGATGTATTGGTGCACGAGCGCGCGCTCCGCCGCTTCGATCACCTGCGCGTCCGACGCCGTGGGGTCGGCGATCGCGATGTTGTCGCGGATCGTGCCGGCGAACAGCATGCATTCCTGCGGCAGGTAGGCGACCCATCCGGCGAGGTCGCGCCGCGTGAACTGTTTGATGTCCGCCTCGTCGAGCAGCACGCGGCCGTCCCGCGGCACGTAGAGTCCCGCGATCAGCTTCAGCAGCGTGCTCTTGCCGCAGCCGTTGCGCCCGATCACGCCGTGCAGCCCGCCGGGGCCGATGCGCCCGTCGATGCCGTCGAGCACCGGTGCGCCACGCCCGTCATAGGCGAATTTCACCGTCTCCAGCCGGACCTGGCCCTTGGGCCGGCCGAGGCTCACCGCCGCCGCCGTCCGCTCGTGCTCGAGGGCGAAGACGCCATCCAGGCGCGCGACGGCCTGGCGCAACTGCGTCAGCATGCGCCACTGGCCGACGAGCTGCGAGAAGGGCGAGATCAGGCGGCTGCCGAGCATGTTGGCCGCGATCAGCGAGCCGATGGTCATGCGCTGGTCGAGAATCGCCAGCGCGCCGACGGTGGTGATCGCCACCGTGGTCAGCAGCATCATGGCGTTGGCGAGCACCTGGTGCCCGTCCGTCGCCTGGCCGCGCTCGCGCGACAGCTCGATCGCGGCGGCGTGGCGGTCTTCCCAGCGCGGCTTGAGCGCGTCGCCGAGCGCCAGCGCCTTCACCGTCGCCCGCGCGGCGATCAGCTCGCTCAGGAGCATGTCGCGGGATTGCGTCGAGTCACGCTCGCGCGCCGCGCTCTCGCGCATCGCCCGCCCCGACCGCCAGGCCAGCAGCACGAACAGCGGCAGGAAGATCACCAGCACCCAGGCCACGGGCGGCGCCAGGACGAAGATGAGAATGAGGAACAGCACCGCGAAGGGAATATCCGTCAGCAGCGCGGCGGACGGCCCGGAACAGGCGTTGCGCACCGTGTCCACGTCGCGGAACAGAGCCTGCCAGTAGGCCGCGGGACGCCCCTCCAACACGCGCAGCGGCAGGCCGAGGATCTTGTCGAACAGCGCCCGGCCCACGCTGACGTCGAGCCCGACCGCTACCGACTGGAAAATCCGGCTGCGCGCCTGGCGCAGCACGTAGTCGAACAGGATGGCGAATGCCATGCCGACGACCAGCCCCTGCAGCGTGCTCAGGCCCGCGTGGAAGACCACCCGGTCGTAGACCTGCAGCACGAACACCGGCGCCGCCAGCGCGAGCAGGTTGACGAACAGCGAGACGAGCAGCGCGTCGCGCAGGGCGCCGCGGGCCCCGCTCAGCGCGTCCCACAGCCAGCGTCGCTTCGGGGCGTCCCGAATCTCTTCATTCGTGGCGGGCATCGGCTCGATCGGCGGTAATTAGGCTAGGTCGACCTCATCCTATCGATCGTATGGTTGATAGAAGATTAAGACAGTGTAAAGCCTGCTGTGCGACAGTCTCCCGCGCGAAACGAGACCCGAGACGATGCCCGATACCGACAGACGCCAGGAAGCCAGACCGCCGAAACCGCGGAAATCCGGCCGGAATGCGCCCCTGTCCCCGGCACGGCGAATGCTGCGAAGGCTGCGCCGGCCGCTCCGGGGCCGGCGGCGCACGGGCGGCGCGTGGTGGCGGCGCCTGACGCCGACGACCGGCACGATGGTCGCATTGTCGCTGCTCATGGCCGCCTTCTCGATCCGCATCGCCGACCCCGCCTGGATCGAAAGCGTGCGGGTCCGCACCTTCGACATGTATCAGCGCCTCTCTCCCAGGCCGGCCGCGGACGCGCCCGTCGTCATCGTCGACATCGACGAGAAGAGCCTCGACGCCTACGGCCAATGGCCCTGGCCGCGCAGCCTGGTCGCCCAGCTCATCGGCGAGATGGGCAAGGCGGGCGTGTCCGTCGTCGGCTTCGACGTGGTCTTCTCGGAATACGACCGCCTGTCGCCGGGCGCGGTGGCGGACAGCTTCGACAGCCTGGACGAGGCGTCGCGCCGCGCCCTCGCGGCCCTGCCCAGCAACGAGGCGGTGATGGCCGAGGCGATGCGCAAGCTGCCGACCGTGCTGGGCCAGGTCGGGCTGCAGACGGCGCTGCCGGCGGGCCACAGGACGACGGAGATCCGCTCGCCCTTCCGCGCGGAGGCCGGCGGCGACCCTCGCCCCTTCCTGCAGCGCTACATCGGACTGCTGCCGAACGTGCCCGAGCTGGAGGCCGCCGCCGCCGGCCACGGCATCTTTTCGATCGGCGCGGAGGTCGACGGCAAGGTCAGGCGCGTGCCGCTGCTGGCGCGGATCGACCAGGACATCCGCCCGACCCTCACGCTGGAAATGCTGCGCGTCGCCGCCGGCACCAACACCCTGATCACCCGGCGCGACGCCGCCGGCATGCAAGCGGTGCAGATCCAGCTTCGGCGCGAACTCGGCGGCCGTTTACGTCCGGCCGCCGACCTCGGAAGACCGGCGCGCGACGACACGCGCGCCGGCGGCGGCGGCGGTTTCCTCGTGCCGACCGATGCAAACGGGCGCATCTGGGTGCATTTCGCGGAGCCCGACGCCTTCAACACGCCCTACAACACCGGCCGCCTCTATATCTCCGCCTCCGACGTGCTCGACGGCCTGGTGGCGCCGGAACGGCTGCGCGGAAAGTTCGCGCTCGTCGGCACCTCGGCCGAGGGGCTCAAGGACCTGCGCGACACGCCGGTCGCCAGCCGCATGCCGGGCGTCGAAGTGCACGCCAACATCCTCGAATCGATCTTCGCCGCCGAGGGCGCCTACGCCGCCGCGGTGCGGGACAAGGCGCAGTCCCGGATCGCCGCAGGACAGGAGCCGGCGGCGGCGCTGCGCCTGGCGCAGGCATCGGTCGACAAGCGCGGCTTCTTCCTGCGCTACCCCAACTACATCAACAGCGCGGAGCTGTTCCTGACCCTGCTCGCGGGCCTGATCCTGACCTTCCTCATTCCGCGGCTGGGACCGAAATGGACGCTCGCCGGGCTCGCCATCGCGATTGCGGGGCTGATCGCGCTCTCCTGGTACCTCTACAGGCAGCACCTCCTGCTCGTCGACGCGACCTTTCCCGTGGCGACGATGGTGGCGCTCTACGCGGTGCTGGCCTTCACCAACTACACGCGCGAGGCCGCGGAGAAGCGGCAGGTGCGGAGCGCGTTCGGCCAGTACCTCTCGCCCGCCCTCGTCGAGCAGCTCGCCGACCACCCGGAGCAGCTCAAGCTCGGCGGCGAGACCAAGGAGATGACCTTCCTGTTCTGCGACGTGCGCAACTTCACTGCCATCTCCGAATCCTACAAGCGCGACCCGCAGCAACTGACGACGCTGATCAACCGGCTGCTGACGCCGCTCAGCAACGCGATCCTGGCGCATGACGGGACGATCGACAAATACATGGGCGATTGCGTCATGGCGTTCTGGAACGCGCCGATGGACGTGCCGGACCATGAGACGCATGCCTGCGCCGCCGCGCTCGACATGCTGAAGGCGCTCGATCGCCTCAATGCCGACCGGCAGGCGGAGACCGAGGCCACAGGTATTGCGCACACACCGCTCCGCGTCGGCGTCGGCCTCAACACCGGCGAGTGCGTCGTCGGCAACATGGGCACGGCGACGCGCTTCGACTATTCCGTGCTGGGCGATGCGGTCAACCTCGCCGCCCGGCTGGAAACCTATTCGACGGAGTATGGCGTCGCCGTGGTCCTGGGCGAAACCACCGCGGCCAAGGTGCACAACGCCTTCGCGCTGCTGGAGCTCGACCGCATCGCGGTCAAGGGCAAGACCGAGGCGGCGACGATCTACGGCCTGATGGGCGACGGCACGCTGGGCCGGAGCGCCGCCTTCGCCCGGCTGCGCGACGCCAACGCCTACATGCTCGCCGCCTACCGCACGCGCGACTGGGACGCCGCCGACCGCCTGGCCGCCGAATGCGCCGCGCTCGAAGGCGCGCCCGCCAGCCTGTATGCTCTCCACCGCACCCGCATCGCCGCCTTCCGCGAAACGCCGCCGCCGGAAGGCTGGAACGGCGTGTTCGAGTGGCTGACGAAGTAAGGGGCCGAAGGCGCATTTGACGCCGGCCCGCCCACCCGGCTAACACGGGCCGTAAGCAGCCTCAGGAGGGAACGTGTCCACACATCAGCCGCTCGCCGGCATCCGCGTGGTCGAGCTGGGGACCAGCGTCGCTGCGCCATACGGCACCTGGATCCTGGCGACGCTCGGCGCGGAGGTCGTCAAGGTGGAGCGTCCCGAGGTCGGCGACGACTGCCGCCAATGGGGCCCGCCCTCGGTCAAGGAAGGCACCCGCTCCTTCTTCCTCGTCCTGAACGCGAACAAGAAATCCGTCGTCGTTGATTTCACGGACAAAGGCCAGGTCGAGCGCCTTCGCCGCTACATCGTGGAAAAGGCGGACGTGGTGGTGCAGAACCTGCGCCCCGGGCTGGTCGAGAAATTCGGCCTCTCCGCCGCCGCGCTGATGAAGGAGAACCCGCGGCTGATCTATTGCCACAGCGGCGCCTTCGGCAACGCCGGCCCGTACAAGGACCGGCCGGGCTACGACCCGCTGATGCAGGCCTGCGGCGGCATCATGAGCGTCAACGGCGAGGAAGGCCGCCCGCCGGCGCGCGTCGGCACCTCGATCGTCGACATGGGCACCGGCATGTGGTGCGCCATGGGCGTGCTGGCGGCGCTCAACGACCGGCACAAGACCGGCCGGGGCTGCCGCATCGACACTTCGCTCTACGAGACGGCGCTCGGATGGATGCACTACCACGCCGCCGGCTACTACGGCACCGGCAAGCCGCCGAAGCGCGTCGGCTCGCAGGCGCCCGGCATCGCCCCCTATCAGGCCTATGAATGCGCCGACGGCTATCTCGTCATCGCGGGCGCGAACGACCGGCTGTTCCGCAAGATGAGCGAAGCGCTCGGCCATCCCGAATGGGCGGACGACCCGCGCTTCAAGTCGAACCCCAGCCGCTGGGAGCATCTCGCCGCCCTCAACCCGATGATGGAGGCGGTGCTGAAGACGAAGCCCCGCACGCACTGGCAGGACAAGCTGGATGCGGTGGGCGTGCCGAACGCGCCCACCCAGTCGATGGACGAGGTCGTGGCGCATCCGCAGACCAAGGCGCTCGGCATCCTCCAGGAGACCGACGACAAGGCCTTCACGCTGATCGGCATGCCGATGCAGTTCGACGGCGAACGGCCGCCGCAGCGCAGGGGCTCCCCTGCCCTCGGCGAGCACACGAAAGAGATTTTGGGAGATTGACCGCCGATGCGTACCGACTTCGACACACTCGAGCTCGACCGGGTCGAGGACCATGTCCTCGTTGTCACGCTCAACCGGCCCGAGCGCGCCAACGCGATGAACACGCAGATGGGGCTCGACCTCCGCGACCTGTGGCGCGACCTCTACGTCGACCAGGAGGACGTGCGCTGCGTGATCCTGACCGGCGCGGGCGAGAAGGCGTTCTGCGCCGGCGGCGATCTCAAGGACCGCGACGGCATGACGGACGCGCAATGGTTGCACCAGCACGCCATCTTCGAGCAGGCGGTGACGACGATGCTGGATGTGCCGCCGCCGATCATCGCCGCCGTCAACGGCGTCGCCTACGGCGGCGGCTGCGAGTTCATCCTGCTCGCGGACTTCGCCTACGGCGCGACCAACGCGCGGCTCGCGCTGACCGAGGTGACGCTTGGCATCATGCCGGGCGCCTGCGCGACGCAGATGCTGCCGCGCGCCGTCGGCATCCGCCGCGCGAAGGAGTTCCTGCTGACCGGCGCGCCGTGCTCCGCCGCGGAAGCGCTGGAATGGGGCATTCTCAACAAGGTATGCGAGCCGGCGAAGCTGATGGACGAGGCGCTGGCGACGGCGCGGAAGATCTGCGCCAACGCGCCGATCTCGATCCGCCAGGCGAAGAAGTCGCTGAACGTGGCGACCCAGGTCGACATCCGCAACGGCTACATGTTCGAGCTCGAGGCCTACAACCGCATGGTCCCGACGGAAGACAGGCTCGAAGGCATCCGCGCGTTCAACGAGAAGCGCAAGCCGGTGTACCGGGGGAAATAAATAGGGGACAGAGCCCTATTTCCAAAAATAGGGCTCTGTCCCCTTTTTTCCGGTTGACAATCTTCGGTTGTTGCAGCGAAATCTTCGTGCGCCACATCACGCAACACACGTCACGCAGCAGGCATGCACCAAGAGAAGGGCCAGCGAATGCCCCGCGCTCCACGCGCCGTCGTACCGGACATCCCCCATCATCTGACTCAGCGCGGCAACCGCCAGGCACAGGTGTTCTTCGGCGACGACGACCGGCGCCTCTATCTCGCCTGGCTGCGGGAATACGCCGACAAAGCCGGCATCGACGTGCTCGCCTATTGCCTGATGCCGAACCACGTCCACCTGGTTGCCGTGCCGCATGAGCCGGATGGCTTCCAGCGGCTGCTTCGACCCCTGCACGCGCGGTACGCGCAGCACGTAAACAGGCGCTTCGGCTGGTCCGGGCACCTCTGGCAGGGCCGTTTCTTTTCGGCGGCGATGGACGAGCCGTATTTCTGGACGGCCATGCGCTACGTCGAGCGCAATCCGGTCCGCGCCGGGATGACGCAGCGCGCCGAAGACTATCGCTGGTCGAGCGCCCAGGCGCATTGCGGGTTGCGACGAGACGCGGTCCTGAGCGGCAGCCCGCGCTGGCGGGCGCTCCTGTCGGAGGTGCGCGACTGGCCGCGTTGGCTCGAGGACGACGAGCCGGCGGACCGCCTCGACGCCGTACGCCTGCACACCGAACGCGGTCTTCCCTGCGGCTCGGAGCGCTTCATCCGCATGCTGGAAAGCGCCGCCGGACGCCGGCTGCAGCGCCAACCGCCGGGCAGGCCCCGCAAATCCGATAAAGGGGACAGAGCCCTATTTTGAGCCGCGGAAATAGGGCTCTGTCCCCTTTTCCCCAGCGCGCTTCTACATGCGGAAGGAGCTGTGATACCGACCTACCCTTTGTCCCCCGCCAGAATCCGCAGGTTCTTCGCCACGTCGTAAGGCCGTTCCAGCAGCGTCTCGGGGTTCCACTCGCTGCGGTCGATGCCGAAGAAGTCGCCGCCGTAGACATGGATCGCGCCGCTGAGGCGCGGGATCGGGTTGGTGACGGAGTGGATGATGTCCTTGCCGAGCGGCACGGCGTCCCGCACGCCGAGCGCCTTCGCGCCGGCGGCCTCGATCCTGCCGCCCTTCTCGTCCTCGATGCGGCGCCAGAAGATATTGTCCTCGCGCCCGGTGTAGACGCCGATCACCGCCCACATCTCGTGATTGTGCGGCATGATCGTCATGAACTTGCTCCAGATCGCGTTGATAATGGTGAGGTCGGGCGCCTTGTGGATGAGCTGCACGCCGCCCTGCTCCGGCTCGCCGAGGCCCTTCAGCACGCCCGCCGGATCGTCGACCGCGCGGGCGACCACCTCGCGCACCGCCCGCTCCGCATGGGCGTCCCTCAGCGCGGCCTGGCAGTCGGCGACGAAACGGTCATGGTCGAACATGGCGTTCCTCCTTCAATACCCCTGCTTGGTCATCAGGTCGTAGCGCACCTTGTCGTGCGCCTCGACCGGGTCGACGCCCTTGCGCACCTCCTCCACGATGGTGTCCTCGACGGTCTTGAACAGCTTGGCGAACTTCAGAACCTCGGCCATGTGCTGCTGCGGTATCACGCAGACGCCGTTGTCGTCGGCGAAGATCAGGTCGCCGGGATGCACCGGCACGCCGCCGAGCTGGACCGGGATCGCGTAGCCGGCGCAGGCGCAGCGGTTGCGGATCGACTTGGTGATGCGGCCCTTGCCGTAGACCGGCAGGCCGAGCTGCTTGTACTCGTCTATGTCGCGCGTCACGCCGTCGATGACGCAGCCGACCAGCCCGAACTGCCGCGTCGTGAAGCCGGCGACGCCGCCGTAGCTGTTGATGTCCATGACGCCGCCCTGGTCGATCACCAGGATGTCGCCGGGATGGCCACGCTTGACCGCCTCCAGCGTGCCGAGCACCGGCGACTCGTCCGCCTCGCCGACCGGCACGAGCTTGAGCGTCGCCGCCGGGCCGACGATCTTGGCGCAGTTGTCCCATAGCGGATCGATGCCGAGCGGCTGTCCGTCAATGCCGAGCCGGTCGAGCCCGTCCGAGACGTTCGCCGTCGACAACAGGCGGTATTCCGCGATCATCGCCTTGAGTGCAGCGTCCTGCGTCATGATCTTCTCCTTACGGCAGTTCAGGGCGGATAGTGTAGCGCAATCCCCGTTTCGTGCTAAACGGGCCGGATGCGCGATCTCCTGCGAAGCGACGCCGTCATCTCGCTGCCGACAATGTTCGCCGGCCAGCTCATCCTGACCACGGCGGCCTACACGCTGCCGGTGGCCGCGCCCGCCGCGCTGCCCGACATGGGCGTGCCGGCGGTCTTCGTCGGCTTCTTCACGAGCGCGATCTACCTCGTCGCCATGACCGCCGGCCTGTTCACCGGCCCGCTGCTGAGCCGCCTCGGCACCGTCAGGACCATGCAGTGCCTGCTGCTCGCCGCGTTCGCCGGCATCGTTCTGTTCAATCTCGGCTGGTGGGCGACGGCGGCGCTCGGCGCCATGACCATCGGCCTCGGCTCCGGGCCGATGAACCCGAGCGGCTCCTACATCCTGGCGCGCACGACGCCGCCGCGCTGGCGGCCGTTCGTCTTTTCGGTCAAGCAATGCGCGACGCCGGCCGGCGGCATGCTGGCCGGAATCATCGTCCCGGCGGTGCTGGTGCGCTACGGCTGGCAGGCGGCTGTCGGCACGGTCGCGCTCGGCGCGGTCCTCGTCATCCTGGCGATCCAGCCCGCGCGCAGGCGGCTCGACGCGGAGCGCCCGCCGCTCCGCCGCGTCAGCCCCGGCTCGGTGATCGAGCCGATCAAGCTCGTCCTGCGTGTGCGCGAGCTGCGGGCGATCTCGGTCATGGGCTACATCTACGCCGGCTGCCAGCTCACCTTGGCGTCCTACCTCGTCGTCTACCTGACGGAGCGGCTGGCGCTGCCGATCGCGACGGCCGGCGCGCTGTTCGCGGTGTTCAGCTTCTGCGGCATCCCGGTCCGCATCTTCTGGGGCGCGCTTGCCGAGCGCGTGCTCAGCACGCGGTCGATCCTGATCCTGACGGGGTTCCTGATGGCCGCCGGCTTCGCGCTGACGGCGAGCTTCACCCGGGACTGGCCGGTGTGGGCGCTGGGCCTCGTCACCGCGCTGCTCGGCTTGAGCGCGAACGGCTGGGTCGGCCTGTTCTTCGCCGAGCTCGTCCGCATCGCGCCCGAGGACATGGCCGGCGACGCCAGCGGCGGCGGCCAGTTCTTCGCCTATGGCGGAATCATGTCGATGCCGCTCATCTTCGGCGCCATCGTCGCCGCGACCGGCAGCTACATGGTGGGTTTCTCGGTGCTGACCGCGCTGTCGCTCGGCGCGGCGGCGCTGCTCGTGGCGAGCGTGGGGAAGCGCAAAATATAAGCCCCGTCACGTCCCTACGTGCAGCGTGCTCACAAGCCCCCGCAAGGTGGCGATCACGCTGAGTGGCGTGAGCAAACCGGTCGCCGGGTTCTCGGGCGACGGGATGCCCTCGATGATCATCGTGAAGCGGGTCGAATCCGCATCCACCTTGATGGTGTGCTTGTTGCGCTCCTGCGCCGGGTCGGCCCAGATCTCGATGGTGGTTCGGTCGGCGCCGATGCCGGCCATGCTGAGCGCGGCGGCGACGTTGACGTTGGCCGGGAACCCGATCGCCGCCTCGCGCGCCGAGCCCTTGAAGACGAGCAGCGGCTCGGCGAGGTTGCTCACGTCGATGCCGTGCTTCTCGAGATGGGGCGCGCCTTTGACGCTCTTCGGCGGCTTCTCGGTCTTCATGGTGACGGAATGGATGGTGCCCTCCGCGGCGGCGCGCACGGCGTCGAAACCGACCAGCGCGCCGGTCGGCACGACGATGCGCGCGCCGGTCTCGGCGGCGCGCTTCTCCAGGTGCGGGCGCGTCAGCAGCGCGGCGCAGGACATCGGCATGAAGATGCGCCCGGCAGCGATGGCGGCCTCCGCGACCTCGTCGAAGGCCGCCGCGGGCGCGCATTCGACGACGACGTCCGCCACCGCAGCCAGCTCGGAAAGCGGCAGCACCGGCACCGGGCGCTTCAGGGCTTTGATGCGCTCCGCCGCCGCCGCGCGGTCGCGCGCCGAAACGGCGACCAGCGTCAGCCCGGGGATGCCGTCGTCGAGCCTGCGGGCGACTTTCGCCCCGATCGTCCCGAACCCTCCGATGGCGACCCGATAGGCAGTTGCCCTGGCGGTCATGGCGTCCTCCCCCGTTAACTGGCCCGTTGAACTGGCCGATTGATTTGCGGTGCGGCCTCCCGATATGACTTGGGCTAGAGCAACCTGCGTCCTATCGGACGCAGATAAGTTGCTCTAACCTTATAAGATAGATCAATTTACCAGCAATCAGGTGATTTCACCTGATTGCTGATTGATCTAGGTTACCCCTGAAAGGACGCTGGTTCCATGGCACATCCGCTTCGCAGATCGACCCTCGCCGTCGCCGTCCTCGCGGCCCTCGCCTTGCCGGCGGCGGCGCAGGAAAAGGACACGCCGGGCGAGCTTGCGACCGACGCGATGTCGAAGATGGTGCGCGCGCTGGAGCTGCTGATCCAGTCGATCCCGCAATACGAGAAGCCCGAGGTCAACGAGAACGGGGACATCATCATCCGCCGCAAGCACCCGAACGACCCGCCGCGCCTTCCGGAGTCCGGCGCCAAGGACGCGCCCGGCAAGGGCCGCGCCATCTAGGCCGGCCGTCGCGATGACGACCCGCGCATGGCAACGCATGCTGAGCGGCCGGCGGCTCGACCTGCTGGACCCGTCGCCGCTGGACATCGAGATCGAGGACATCGCCCACGGCCTCGCGCGGGTCGCGCGCTGGAACGGCCAGACCTCGGGCCGGTCCGCCTTCTCGGTGGCGCAGCATTCGCTGCTGGTCGAGCAGCTCGCCGCCTTCATCGACCGCAAGATGGAGACGCGCTGGCGGCTGGCCGCGCTGCTGCACGATGCGCCGGAATATGTCGTCGGCGACCTGATCTCGCCGTTCAAGGCGGCCGTGGGGCTCGACTACAAGGAGCTGGAGAAAAAGCTGCTCGCCGCGATCCACATCCGCTGCGGGCTGCCGGCGCGCCTGCCCGCGGGCGTGACCGACCTCATCAAGCGCGCAGACCGCATGTCGGCCTATCTGGAAGCGACGCAGCTCGCCGGCTTCACCGAGGCCGAGGGCAGGCGCTTCTTCGGGCGCTTCGCCAAGCTGCCCGACTGCGACCTGACGCCGATCCCCGCCTACTCGGTGAAGACGAAGTTTCTCCAGCGCTTCGAGGAGCTGTCCCGCTTCGTCCGCTGATCCGGCCTTACGTCAAGCCCTTTCGGATCAGGTTCAGGCCGATGACGATCAGGCCGATGAAGAGGCAGCGCTCGAACAATCGCTGGGAGATCCGTCCCCGTATCCTCGTCCCCAGGACCAGGCCCGCCGCCGCCGGCAGCATCGCCGCAGCGGACACCGCGAGTTCCGGCCAGCGCAGCGCGCCGTTCACGAACAGGGTGATGTATAGCGGGATCGTGCCGCAGAGCGCGATCAGGGCGAACAGGCTTATCACCAGATCCTTGGAAAGCCTGAGCGCCGCGGCATAAAGGATCGCCGGGATCATCATGCCGGCCATGCCGCCGAATACGCCGGACGCCGCGCCGGTCACCGGGTCGAGCCAGGGCCGCGCCCGGTCCGGCACCGCGAAGCCGCCGCCGATGAGCTGGATCAGGCTGACGGCCGCCACGAAGACGCCGAGCACGACCTGCGCCGCCTGCGGATCGGCAGTGGCCAGGATCTGCGCGCCGGCGATCACGCCCAGGATCAGGCAGCCGAGGAACAGCCGGAAGCGGCGCAGCACCTCGTGGTAGTGCCCGCCCTGCAGCGCCTGCCAGACGTTGATGACGATGACCGGCACGATGGTCAGCGACACTGCAATCGCCGGCTCGACGACCAGCGCCAGGATGGGAATTGAGGCGAGCGGCACCCCGGCGCCGATCGTGCCCTTGACGGTGCCGGCGAACAGAAACGCGCCCGCGATCGTCAGGACGGCGAGGACGGAAAGGTCGGGCGCCGTCACGTCACATCAGGCCCTTGCGGACCATGTTGGCGCCGACGATCATCAGCAGGCCGAGCACGAGCTTGCGGAACAACTCCGCCGACGCCCGGGCGCGCAAACGCTGCCCGGCCAGCACGCCGAGCCAGATCAGGAATGCAGCGGCGGCAGACGCGAAGAATTCCGTCCAGCCGAAATGGCCGCTGACGCCGAGGCCGAGATAGAACGGGATCGCGGCGATCAGGTAGAACAGCGCGATCGCGCCGACGAACTGGTCCTTGGTCACCCGGAGCGCCACCAGGTACATCGCCATCAGCGGCCCGAGGAAGCTCGATACCCCGCCGAGCAGGCCGGAGACGATGCCGACCAGCGGCGTGCACCAGCGCTCCCAGCGCTGGGGGATCGCCAGGTTGAACGGCAGCATCTGCGACAGCGCGATCAGCATGACGATGACGCCGATCAGGACGAACAGCGCGCCGCGGTCGAGCCGCGTCAGGAAGAACAGGCCGAGGATGACGCCGCCGATCAGCAGCGGGTATGCCGCCCGGAACCGCTTCAGCGCGCCGCCCATGTAGCCGCTCTGCGCCGTCTGCCACAGGTTGATCGCGATGGTCGGCACCGCCATCAGCGACATCGCCGCGATCGGGCCGACGGTGCCGGCGAGCAGCGGGATCGCGATCAGCGGCATGCCGATGCCGAGCACGCCCTTCACCACCCCGGTCGCGAGAAAGACCGCCGCGATATAGAGCAGGATGCCGGCCGTCGGCTCGAAAGTCTCGAAGGACATGGGAGAACGGCTCGGCGCACTGTGACGGGAAGGGCAAAATACACTGGAGACGGCTTTCCGCGAAATCTATATATAGCTTGACCCATATCCGACCGGCACGGTCGGTCATTCCGGCGAAAAATCCAACGAGGGCAGGACTTCGAAGTGAGCGACAGCATCTGGCACGAAGTAGCGGACGCCGACCGCGTGGTGGAGGAAGAGCCGATCAAGGTCCAGGTCGGCGACGAGGAGATCGCGCTGTTCAACATCGGCGGCGACATTTTCGCGACCGGCAACATCTGCACCCACGCGATGGCGTCGATGTGCGACGGCATCCAGGAAGGCCACGTCATCGAATGCCCGCTGCACGAGGGCAAGTTCGACATCAAGACCGGCGCGCCGCTCTGCCCGCCGGTGTTCGAGCCGCTGCCGACCTTCGAGGTGAAGGTCGAAGGCGGCAAGGTCTTCGTGAAGGTTTGATGCCCGGCTTCGCTCCGGTGGATTCCCTCTCCGCCCCTGAGGGCGGAGAGGGTCAGGGAGAGGTGGGGGCTCTTCGAACTCGGTGACAGCGGCGCGTAACTCCCCACCTCACCCGGCGCGCTCTGCGCGCCACCCTCTTCGCCCCTCCGGCGGAGAGGGTCGAAAGCCCCGCTACGTCGTGATCGGCGCCGGCCATGCCGGCGGGCGCGCTGCGGAGGCGATGCGGGCGCTCGGCTTTGCCGGCCGCATCCTGCTGATCGGCGACGAGCCGCACCTGCCCTACGAGCGGCCGCCGCTTTCCAAGGAGCTGCTGCAGGGCAAGGCCGAGACCTTCCGCCCGATGCGGGACGCCGCCTTCTGGGCGGAGAACGAGATCGAGTGCCGCCTCGGCTGCCGGGCGGCGGCGATCGATCCCGCCGCGCGCACAGTGACCTTGGCCGACGGAACGCGCGAGCGTTACGACAAGCTGCTGCTGGCCACCGGGGCGGCGGTGCGGCGGCTGGCCGTGCCCGGCGCGGATCTCGGCAACGTCTTCTACCTGCGCACGCTGGACGACAGCCGCGCCATCGACGCCCGGCTCGAGCCCGGCCGCAAAGTCGTCGTGATCGGCGGCGGCTTCATCGGCCTGGAGACGGCGGCGAGCGCGCGGCTGCGCGGCTGCGCCGTCACCGTGGTCGAGCTGGCGGACCGGCTGATGGCGCGCTGCGTGCTGCCGGAGATATCGAAGACGTTTCTCGATCTGCACCGCGCCCAGGGCGTCGACATTCGCCTCGATACCGGCGTCGAGCGCCTGGAAGGCGACGGCGCGGTCGCCCGGGTCGTGACGAGCGGCGGCGAGCGGCTTGCCGCGGACCTCGTCGTGATCGGCGTCGGCATCGTTCCCGACACTGCGCTAGCCGAGAGCGCCGGCATCGCGGTCGCGAACGGCATCGTCACCGACGAATATTGCCGCACCAGCGTTCCCGGCATCTTCGCGGCCGGCGACGTCACCAGCCATTTCAATCCGCTCTACGGACGGCACATCCGCCTCGAATCCTGGCAGAACGCGCAGAACCAGGCGATCGCCGCGGCCCGCGTCATGTGCGGCGAGGAGACGCCCTACGCCGAGGCGCCGTGGATGTGGTCGGACCAGTTCGACGCCAAGCTCGAAGTGGCGGGCATGCCGGAGCGCTGGGACGACGTCGTCTTCCGCGGCGACCCCGCGGGCGGCGCCTACATGATCTTCCAGCTCGAGGCCGGCAAGCTCGTCGGCATCCTGAGCGTCAACCAGCCCCGCGACATGCGCTTCGCCCGCCGCCTGCTGCAAACCGGCAAGCCCGCCGACCCGGCCGCGCTCGCCGACTCCGGCGCGAGCATGCGGGATATCGCGCGGTGAGGCGCTGGAACCAAAGAAGCGTGCCAACCTCATCCTTCGACAGGCTCAGGATGAGGACCAATATATTGATATATAACAATTCTATCCTCATGCTGAGCTTGTCGAAGCATGAAAACGCGCCGATGCCATTTGGCCTGGGCGGCACCCCGCACTAGAATTCCTCAACGCCAAACGGAAAGCACCCTCCCCATGCCCGACGGAATCATCGAACACCTCTTCATCACCGGCGCTATGTCGCAGCCGATGGCGCCGCAGGCGTCCCTCACCGCGCTCGCCGGCAAAGGCATCGAAGGCGACCGCTACCTCAAGGGTACCGGAACCTGCTCGAAGAAGCCCGAACCCGGCCGCCAGGTCACCCTGGTGGAGGGAGAGGTACTGGACTGGCTCAAGTCCGAGCACGGCCTGACGGTGCGGCCCGAGGAATGCCGCCGCAACGTGGTGACGCGCGGCATCGAGTTGAACCCGCTGGTCGGGCGCGAGCTGATGGTGGGATCGGTGCGCGTCATGGTGCACCGCCTCTGCCAGCCCTGCCGCTACCTCGAGAAGCTGCTCGGCCAGCCGAACCTCTACGAGCGCTGGTGGGACAAGGGCGGGCTGCGCTGCGAGATCCTCGACGGCGGGATCATCCGGGCCGGGGACAGGGTGAAGGCGCTCTGAATTTAGGCGTTGTGCCAGCCTCATGCTTCGACAGGCTCAGCATGAGGATAAATAAAATAGTCCAATCCATTGATATACCTCATGCTGAGCCTGTCGAAGCATGAGCGCTCTCCGTCCCCTCCCACCCCCTCCTAACGCCCCATTAACGAAGTCCTGCTAGCCTCCTCCCCGCCGTCACAATCCAGCGCCTTCATTCATGAATACCAACGTCATCGTTCTCTGCATCCTCGCCGCCGCCATGGGCGTCGCGGGGCATGTCGCCACGGGCACGCAGTTCACCGGCTCGACCGCTTCCCATCTCCACGCCATGGCCTGCGACGAGCCGGCGAAGAGCGACAGTCCCTGGAATATCAAGAACCTGTACGACTGCTCGACATCGACGCTCTACATCCCCTATCAGCTCTGGTCCGGGGCGAAATGGGACGGCGCGAAGGGCGGGCCCTGCATGCATGCGGCCAGTTCGGCGGTCATCGGCCCGGTGGCATGGCGCGACCCGGAAAGCGGGGCGATGCGGAAGGTCTGGTCGCGGACGAAGGCCGGCGGCTCGAAGGCGCAGTATTTCGCCTGTCACGACATGGGCATCGGCCAGGTCTTCGACAGCCGCGAAGCCCGCAGCTTCGCCAAGGGCGAATGCGAGTTCCCCGCCGGCTTCGGCTGGGCGCTGTCGGTCAAGCGGGCCTGCGTCGATACGTCGATCGAGATCACCGCGATCGCCCTCAACCGCCGGAACGAGCTGGAAAGCATCGAGTTCGACACCTGGACCGGCGCCGTTCCCGACCACCTGTACCGCTACGCCGCGAACATCGGCCTGACCGACGCCCGGCCGCGGTAGCGCGTCACGCCGCCAGCTCCGCGTTCAGCATGTCCGTGATCAGCATGTGCCCCGGCTTGTGAGTGATCGCGAGCGGCGGACGCGCCTGCTCTATAGCCATCTGAGGGGTCACGCCGCAGGCCCAGAACAGCGGCACCTCGCCCGGCCGGAACGGCACGGCCGGCCCCAGCCAGGGCTTCTCGATATCGGGGATGCCGATCGCCGCGGGGTCGCCGAAATGGACCGGCGCGCCGTGCACCTTCTCGCAGCGCGCGGTGATGGCGATCGCCCGGATGGCGTCCGCCGGATTGAAGGGCCGCATCGAGACGACCATCCGCCCATGGAAGGGACCGGCGGCCTCCGTCTCGATATCCGTCAGGTAGAGCGGCACCTTCACGCCCAGCTCGTGGTGGCGCAGCGGAAGCCCGGCCGACAGCAGCGCCTCCTCGAAGGAATAGGAGCAGCCGAGGGCGAAGCCGACGAAGTCGTCGCGCCAGAGGCCGGAGATATCCGTCGCCTCCTCGGTCAGCACGCCGTCGCGGAAGACGTTGTAGCGCGGCGCGTCGGTACGAATGTCGATCCCCTCGCCCAGCCCTGCCAGCATCGGGTCGCCCGGCGCGGTCATCGCCAGCAGCGGACAGGGTTTCGGGTTGAGCGCGCGGTAGCGCTCGAACTCCGCCGCCCAGTCCGCCGGCAGCACGACCAGGTTCGCCTGCACCATCCCCGGCGCGAGGCCGGTGGTGAGGCCGTCATGCGCGCCAGCGCGGACGGCGGCGCGCAACGCGCGCCCGGCGTCGCGGCGGGAGTCGGCGTCCAACGGCTGGGATCGGGCGGCTACGGCCATGACCGAGCGTAGCGCCGATCGCGCCTCATACGCAAAACCCGTCCGTGGATGCCGCGGATAAACCGCGGCATGACGAGTAAATATTTGGATTCAATAGAAAATCGTCACACCGCGGTTTATCCGCGGTGTCCATGGCGCCGAAGCCGCCCCTACACCCGCTCTTCGTACTTCGACTGCACGTAGCTCTCGACGATCTTCTCGAACTCCTCGGCGATGCCCTCGCCACGCAACGTCATGCGCTTTTCGCCGTCGATGAAGACCGGGGCGGACGGGGCCTCGCCGGTGCCGGGCAGGCTGATTCCGATGTCGGCGTGCTTGCTCTCGCCCGGGCCGTTGACGATGCAGCCCATGACGGCGACGTTCATCTGCTCGACGCCGACGTACTTCTTGCGCCATTCCGGCATCTGGTTGCGGAGATAGCCCTGGATCTTCTCGGCCAGATGCTGGAACACCGTACTCGTCGTCCGCCCGCAGCCGGGGCAGGCCGTGACCAGCGGCGTGAAGGAGCGGATGCCCATGGTCTGCAGCACTTCCTGCGCGACGATCACTTCCTTGGTGCGGTCGCCGCCGGGCTCCGGCGTGAGCGAGACGCGGATCGTGTCGCCGATGCCCTGCTGCATCAGGATGGCGAGCGCGGCGGTCGACGCGACGATGCCCTTCGAGCCCATGCCCGCCTCGGTCAGGCCGAGATGGAGCGCGTAGTCGCCCCGCGCCGCAAGGTTCTGATAGGCCGACACCATCGCCTGCACTTCGCTGACCTTGCAGGAGAGGATGATCCGGTCGCGGCCGAGGCCGAGCGCCTCCGCCCGCACCGCGCTCGACAGCGCGGACTGGACCAGTGCCTCCTCGAGAACTTCCGACGCTTCCTTCGGCTGGTTGGATTTGGCGTTCTCGTCCATCATCGAGGCCAGCAGCTCCTGGTCGAGGCTGCCCCAGTTGACGCCGATGCGGACCGGCTTGCCGTATTTCATCGCCAGCTCGATCATGGTCGAGAACTGGCGGTCGCGCTTCTCGCGGAAGCCGACGTTGCCCGGATTGATGCGGTACTTGTCGAGCGCCTCGGCGCAGGCCGGGTTCTCGGTCAGCAGCTTGTGGCCGATGTAATGGAAGTCGCCGACGATGGGCACGTCGCAGCCGCGTTTGTCGAGGATCTCGCGGATCTTCGGCACCGCCTTGGCCGCCTCGTCGCGGTCGACCGTGACGCGCACGACCTCGGAGCCGGCGTTGGCGAGCGCGTAGATCTGCTCCGCCGTGCCCGCCGCGTCCGCGGTGTCGGTGTTGGTCATCGACTGCACCATGACCGGCGCGCCGCCGCCGACCGGCACGTGCCGGATCATGACCTTGACGCTTTTGCGGCGCGCGGCGGGGGCTTTGCTGCTGGACATCGTCGGACGGCCTCGGCGGTTGAATTCCGGTATAAAATACGCGGTCATATGCCTGGATCAAGGCTGGCGTAGCTTACCCCTGGCCGCGGTGTAAAGGGAAAATTTCGTGACGTTGGCAGGGCCAGGGCCGCACCGCTGGCATTCGTGCGGCGGCTGTGGCAGAGATGGGCCGCAATGACCGAAACCCTCCTGAATTCGGCCGAAACCCCGTCCGGCAAGGGCGCCGGCGACGAGAATTTCCCGGTCGGCTCGATCCTGCTGCCGAAGCGGCTGCGTCCGCATGTGGCGGTGTTCTACGCCTATGCGCGGGCGATCGACGACGTGGCGGACAACCCCGACCTCTCGCCCGACGAGAAGGTCCGCCGGCTCGACGGGTTCGACAAGGCGCTGCTGGAACAGAACGACGACCCGGCCTACGACAAGGCGCACCGCATCCGCGAGAGCCTTGCCGCCACGAACGTGCCGGTGCAGCACTGCCGCGACCTGATCTCCGCCTTCAAGCAGGACGCGGTCAAGCTGCGCTACGCGGACTGGGCCGAGCTGATCGGCTACTGCGACCGCTCGGCCGCGCCGGTCGGGCGCTACCTGCTGGACCTGCACGGCGAATCCCGCGACGGCTATCCGGCGAACGACGCGCTCTGCAACACGCTGCAGGTGCTGAACCATTTGCAGGATTGCGCCGAAGACTACCGCACGCTCGACCGGGTCTACCTGCCGGGCGACTGGATGGCGGCCGAAGGCGTCACCGTCGAGGCGCTGACCGCCCCGGCGCTGTCACAGGGACTGCGGCGCGTGATCGATCGCTGCCTCGACGACACGGACGCGCTGATCGCGCACGCCCGCACCCTCCCCGGCCGGCTGCGCAACCGCCGCCTCGCCATGGAAAGCGCCGCCATCGTCAACATCGCCGCCCGCCTCAGCGCCCACCTCCGCCGCCGCGACCCGCTGGCGGAGCGCGTGGAACTGTCGAAGCCGGAATACCTGTGGTGCTGCGTGAAGGGCGCGGCGCGAACCTTTATATAAATCAAATAGATACGGCACACCCCGGCATGACCGGGGTGTCCATGGCGCCGAGCCTGGATTCGCCGATCAAGTCGGCGAATGACGGTGTCCGGGGGCGGCGCGTGCCCTAACCTGCGACCATCTGAGCCCTTGCGTCCGTCCGGCGGCGGGGGCAAGGTGCGCGGCGCGGGTGCAACCGGGGACGTGTCGTGACGACGCAGCGGCAGCTTACCGACAGCCAGCTTTCCGGCTTCAAGCGCGACGGCTTCGTCGTGGTGCGCGGCATGTTCGACGCGGCGGCGATGAAGGAACTGGCGCGCTGGACCGACGAGGTCGAGAATTATCCCGAGACCGCCGGCAAGTTCATGATGTACTTCGAGAAGAGCCTCAAGAACGGCAGCGACCGCCTGCTCAACCGGCTGGAAAATTTCTACCCCTATCATGACGACTTCCGCGCGCTGTTCGACGGCGCGAAGCTGCGGGGCGCCGTGTCGGAGCTGATGGGCGGGGAAGCGGTCCTGTTCAAGGACAAGATCAACTTCAAGATGCCCGGCGGCGCCGGGTTCAAGCCGCACCAGGACCAGCAGGCCGGCTGGGGCACTTATGCCGATTTCTTCGTCACGGCGCTCGTCTCGATCGACGAGGCGACGCTGGAGAACGGCTGCCTCGAGCTGGTCGCGGGCTACCACGACAAGGGCCTGATCGGCGAGGAATGGAAGCCGATCTCCGACGAACAGAACGCCGCCATGAAGCCGGTCGCCTACCCCACCAAGCCCGGCGACGTGGTGTTCTTCGACTCCTACGCGCCGCACGGCTCGGGCCCCAACATGACCGGCCGGAAGCGCCGGGTGCTCTACGTGACCTACAACCGGAAGGCCGACGGCGACCACCGCGCGAAATATTACGCCGACAAGCGCGCGAGCTATCCACCGGATATCGAGCGCGATCCGAACAAGGAATACCGCTTTCGCGTCTAGGAATCCGCTCTCCGCACCGCCCGATTTCCGCCATATTCCGGTGATAGCAGGGTGGCCGGGACGCAACAGGCCGCAAAATTCTTGTCATAGGGCCGTGATTCCAGGGAAAAAAATGTAGTAGGCTACGGCCTGAGGTGGTGTGAGCACATTCGGGCCGCCGCAGTGCGCAATGCCGCGCTGGGGCGTTTGTATTGTGACGGCGAAACTGAATCCGTACGAAGAGACGCTCGCTCATACCAGCAGGGCGTGTGGTGAAGGAGGCAAGAGTGGCGACACAAACCCCGTTGTTGGACCAGATCCGCACGCCCGCGGATCTGCGGAAATTCCCGGAAACGGACCTGCGCAAGATCGCCGACGAGCTGCGCGCGGAGACCATCGACGCCGTGTCGGTCACCGGCGGGCATCTTGGCGCCGGGCTAGGCGTGGTCGAGCTGACGACCGCAATCCACTACGTCTTCAACACGCCCGACGACATCGTCATCTGGGACGTCGGCCACCAGTGCTACCCGCACAAGATCCTGACCGACCGCCGCAACCGCATCCGCACGCTGCGCATGAAGGACGGCCTCAGCGGCTTCACCAAGCGCGCGGAGAGCGAGTACGACCCGTTCGGCGCCGCGCATTCCTCGACCTCCATCGCATCGGGCCTCGGCTTCGCCGTCGGCCGCGACCTGAAGGGCAAGAAGAACGAGGTGATCTGCGTCATCGGCGACGGCGCGATGACCGCCGGCCTCGCCTACGAGGCGATGAACAACGCCGGCTGGCTCGGCAACCGGCTGATCGTCATCCTGAACGACAACGAGATGTCGATCGCGCCGCCGGTCGGCGCGATGAGCAACTACCTCACCCGCCTGCTGTCGTCGAAGGAATACCGCAAGCTGCGCCGGCTCGGCCAGGAGATCGCGGAACGGCTGCCGCATCCGATCGAAGTCGCGGCGAAGCGCGCGGAGGAATATGCGCGCGGCCTGATCACCGGCGGCACGCTGTTCGAGGAGCTCGGCTTCTACTACGTCGGCCCGGTCGACGGCCACAACATGGACCAGCTCATCCCGGTGCTGAAGAACCTGCGCGATACCGACCTGCCGGGGCCGGTGCTGCTGCACGCCGTCACCGTCAAGGGCAAGGGCTACGCGCCCGCCGAGAAGTCGGCCGACAAGTATCACGGCGTCGCCAGCTTCAATGTCGTGACCGGCGCCCAGGACAAGGGCAAGTCGAATGCACCGTCCTACACCAAGGTCTTCGCCCAGTCGCTGATCGAGGAAGCGCGGCGCGACGACAAGATCGTCGCGATCACGGCGGCGATGCCGGACGGCACCGGCCTCGACATCTTCGGCAAGGAGTTCCCGGACCGCACCTTCGACGTCGGCCTCGCCGAGCAGCACGCGGTGACCTTCGCCGCCGGGCTCGCCGCCGAGGGCCTGAAACCCTTCGCCGCGATCTATTCGACCTTCCTGCAGCGCGCCTACGACCAGGTGGTGCACGACGTCGCGATCCAGAAGCTGCCGGTGCGCTTCGCGATCGACCGCGCCGGCCTGGTCGGCGCCGACGGCGCCACGCATGCGGGGTCCTTCGACATCGCCTATCTCGGCTGCCTGCCGGGCTTCGTCGTCATGGCCTGCGGCGACGAGGCGGAGCTGCGCCACATGATCGCGACCGCGGCGGCCTACGACGAAGGCCCGATCGCCTTCCGCTATCCGCGCGGCGATTCGGTCGGCGTCGACATGCCGGAGCGCGGGACGCCGCTCGAAATCGGCAAGGGCCGCATCCTGCGCGAAGGAACCAAGGTCGCCATCCTCAACTTCGGCGGCCGTCTGGTGGAGGCTCTCAAGGCGGCCGACGATCTCGCGGGCAAGGGGCTGTCGACGACGGTCGCCGACGCCCGCTTCGCGAAGCCGCTCGACACCGACATGGTGGAGCGGCTGGCGCGCGAGCATGAGGTGCTGATCACGCTTGAGGAAGGTTCGATCGGCGGCTTCGCCACCGCCGTGCTCGACCATCTCGTGCGCAACGACATGATCGTCCACGGGCTCAAGGTGCGGCCGCTGTATTTCCCCGACCGCTTCCAGGATCACGCCAAACCGTACGACATGTACACCGACGCCGGCCTGAACGCGCGCCAAATCACGGACACCGCCCTCAGCGCCCTTGGCGAGCCGACGCTGGAACAGCCGGCCCGGGCGTGATGTGAGCGCGTTGCGCGGGGCGCAGCAACAGGCCGGGCCCGGTCCACGCGGGCAATCCCTTCGGCAGAACCCGCCGGCCCCCGATGTCGTGGCGAGCGCGGCGGACCGGGCGCATGTCCTGTCGGTCGTGCAGGCTGCCGGCTCGTCCTTCTACGGCGCGATGCGCACGCTGCCGAAGGACCGGCGCGACGCCATGTTCGCCATCTATGCCTTCTGCCGCGAGATCGACGACATCGCCGACGACCCGATGCCGAAGGGCGAGCGGGCCGCCGCGCTCGCCGGCTGGCGGGGCGAGATCGACCGGCTCTACGACGGCCAGCCGCGGAAGCCGACGGCGCGCGCGCTGCTCGAGCCGATCGCGCGCTACGGGCTTCGCAAGGAAGACTTCGCCGCGCTGATCGACGGCATGGAAATGGACGCGAACGAGTCCTTCCAAGGCCCGCCGATGGACACCCTCACCCTCTATTGCGAGCGGGTGGCCGGCGCGGTCGGCATGCTGTCGGTGCGCGTCTTCGGCGAGCCCGGCGACGCGGGCGCGCGGCTCGCCTGGGCGCTCGGGCAGGCGCTGCAGCTCACCAATATCCTGCGCGACCTGAAGGAGGACGCCGAGCGCGGGCGCCTCTATCTCCCGGCCGAGGTCCTGAGCAAGCATGGCATCGCCGCGCGCGATCCCGCGGCGGTGCTCGCCCACCCGGCGCTTCCGGTCGTCTGCGGCGACCTGGCGGCGCTGGCGCGGCAGCGCTACGCCGAGGCCGCCGCCGCGATGCGCGGCTGCGACCGGCGCAAGGTCCGCCCGGCCACGGTCATGATGCATGTCTACCGCCAGGTCCTGGAAAAGCTCGTCCAGCGCGGCTGGACCCGCCTCGACACCCCGGCCAAGCTGTCGAAGGCGGCCAAGATCTGGATCGCGCTCCGCCACGGGCTGTTTTGATTTCGAGGCTTGAAGATGGAAGCCTCCAGGTACTGGAACGCAACGCGTTCCAAAGTCCTCCCCCCTTGTGGGGGAGGATCTAGGTGGGGGGTGAGGGGCATGAACGATCCCTCGCAGGGCGCCCCCCCACCCCGACCCTCCCCCGCAAGGGGGGAGGGAGAAGCGACGGGCTGACCGCGATGGGGCGCGCGCATGTGGTGGGCGCCGGGATGGCGGGCCTCGCCGCCGCCCTCCGCCTTTCGGGTCTCGGGCACGCCGTCACGCTCTACGAAGGCGCCGGGCAGGCCGGCGGCCGCTGCCGCTCCTTCCACGACGAGACGCTCGATTGCGTCATCGACAACGGCAACCACCTGATGCTGGCCGGCAATACGGCGATCGCGGCGCTTCTCGCCGAGACCGGCGCCGCGGAGAGCCTGCCCGCCGCCGAGGCGGTCATTCCCTTCATCGACCTCGCGTCCGGCGAGCGCTGGTCGATCCGTCCGAACGCCGGCCGCCTGCCATGGTGGATATTCGCCAGGGACCGCCGCACCGCCGGCAGCAGCGCCTGGGACTACCTGTCCGCCCTCCGGCTCGCCTGGGCGGGCGACGCCACGGTCCAGGAGCTGCTTGGCGGCAACGCGGCGTTTTTCCGGCGCTTCTGGCGTCCCCTCGCCATCGCCATCCTGAACACCCCGCCGGAGACGGCCGCCGCCCGGCTGCTCTGGCCGGTGATGGTGGAGATCTTCGGCCGGGGCGGCGACGCCTGCCGGCCCCGCTTCGCCCGCGAAAGCCTCTCGCGCAGCCTCGTCGATCCCGCGCTCGACACGCTCCGCCGCCGCGGCGCCGACATCCATTTCAATCGGCGGCTGCGGCAGATCGGCATGGACGGCGGCCGCGCCCACAGCCTCGACTTCGGCGGCGAATCGACGCAGCTTGAAAACGGCGACGCGGTTGTGCTGGCGCTCAGCGCCCCATCGGCCGCGGCGCTGCTGCCATCTATTGCGGTTCCGGAACAATTCCATCCGATCGTGAACGTGCACTACCGCCTGGGCGATGCGGCGAGCGATGCGGCGGGCGATGCGGCGAGCGGGCCGGGCCGGACCGTCATGCTCGGCATCGTCGGCGGGACGGCGGAATGGGTCTTTGCGCGGGGGCCGGTCGTCTCCGTCACCATCAGCGCCGCCGACGCCATCGTCGACCGGGATGCCGAAGCAATCGCCCAGGCGGCCTGGGCGGACGTCGCCAAGGCCATGGAACTGCCGGGGGGCCTGCCCGCCTACCGGGTCATCAAGGAAAAGCGCGCGACCTTTGCCCAGACCCCTGCGGCGGAGCGCCGGCGCCCGCCCGCGGCGACCCATCTAAGGAATCTCTTCCTCGCGGGCGACTGGACCAGCACCGGCCTGCCTGCAACCATCGAGGGGGCGGTCCGTTCAGGATTTACCGCCGCAGACGCAGCTTCCGCCCTCTTGGAATGCTGAAGATACCGCCTACATTGGGTTGTTGCTGCAATGCCACAATCCTGTCGCGTTACGAGAGTGTTACCGCGCATGTCTTGACTTTAGCCGTTGCGTCGAAGAGTTTACGGATGTGTCAAGTGTGCACAATTAGAAGCAAAAACATAGATTTCTGAGATGACTGCAGCCGTCGAAGCGGTAGTTGGCGAAGCAGACGCCGGTAGCGCGCCCTCCGCTTTGGGGGCGCAGACCATGCGCCGCCTGAACCAGGCTATCGCCGATTGCGTGGCGGGGCTCAAGAAGCTCCAGAAGGACGACGGCCACTGGGTGTTCGAGCTCGAGGCCGACGCCACGATTCCGTCCGAGTACGTCCTGCTGCACCATTTCCTCGGCGAGACGGACGAGGCGATCGAGCGCAAGATCGGCGTCTATCTCCGGCAGGCGCAAGGCGCGCACGGCGGCTGGCCGCTGTTCCACGCCGGCGAATTCGACATGAGCGCGACCGTGAAAGCCTATTACGCGCTCAAGATCATCGGCGACGACATCGATGCGCCGCATATGAAGCGCGCGCGCGACGCCATCCTCGAGCGGGGCGGCGCCGCGACGTGCAACGTCTTCACGCGGATCATGCTGGCGCTGTACCGGCAGGTGCCGTGGCGCGCCATACCGGTCATGCCGGTGGAGATCTTTCACCTGCCGCGCTGGTTCCCCTTCCACCTGTCGAAGGTGTCCTACTGGACGCGCACGGTCATCGCGCCGTTGCTCATCCTGATGGCGCTGAAGCCGGCCGCGGTCAATCCGCGCAAGGTCGACATCCGCGAGCTGTTCGCGGTGCCGCCGGAAGAGGTCGGCAGCTACCTGAACAACCCGACCGGATCGCGCTGGGGCGACATCCTGCTCTGGATCGATTCGACGCTGCGCCTGGCCGAGCCGTTCTTCCCGCGCGCGCCGCGGCGCAAGGCGATCGACAAGGCGATGTCCTTCGTCACCGAGCGGCTGAACGGCGAGAACGGGCTCGGCGCGATCTATCCGGCGATGGCGAACACCGTCATGGCGATGACCGCGCTCGGCTACCCGGCCGATCATCCGGATCTCGTCGTCGCCAAGGACGCCATCGAGAAGCTGCTGGTGCTCGACGACGACAGGGCCTACTGCCAGCCCTGCGTATCCCCCATCTGGGACACGGCGCTCGTCGCCCATGCGCTCCTGGAAGCCGGCGCCGACGGCGAAGATCCGTCGATCCGCAAGGCGATGGACTGGCTGGCCGACAAGCAGGTCCTGAACGTCTATGGCGACTGGGCGGAAAACCGGCCCGGCGTCCGGCCCGGCGGCTGGCCGTTCCAGTACGCCAACGACCACTACCCCGACGTCGACGACACGGCGGTGGTGGCGATGGCGATGCAACGCGCGCGGCCGCTCGACTATTCGGAAAATCTCGCCCGCGCCGAAGAGTGGGTCATCGGCATGCAGAGCCGCAACGGCGGCTGGGGCGCCTTCGACGCGGACAACACGCATTTCCACCTCAACCACATACCTTTCGCGGACCACGGCGCCCTGCTCGATCCGCCGACCGCCGACGTCTCGGCGCGCTGCATCGGCATGCTGGCGCAGTTCGGCTACGACCGGCAGCATCCGATCATGCGCGCCGGGGTCGACTACCTGCGCGACGACCAGGAGGAAGACGGCTCCTGGTTCGGCCGCTGGGGCACGAATTACGTGTACGGCACCTGGTCGGTGCTCTGCGCGCTCAACGCCGCCGGCGAAGACATGTCGAGCGAATACATCCGCCGCGCGGTCGGCTTCCTGGAGGCGCGCCAGCGCCCGGACGGCGGCTGGGGCGAAGACGGCGGAACCTACTGGAACGAGAAACGCGACGCGACGAAGGAAAGCACGCCGTCGCAGACCGCCTGGGCGCTGCTCGGCCTGATGGCCGCGGGCGAGGTCGAGAGCGACGCCGTGCGCCGCGGCATCGAATTTCTGCTGAATGCGCCGCGCAAGGAAGCGCGGTGGGACGAGGATTGGTACACCGCGGTCGGTTTCCCGCGCGTGTTCTATCTCAAGTATCACGGCTACAGCGCCTTCTTCCCGGCCTGGGCGCTCGCGCGCTATCGCCGCCTCATGCAGGGCAACTCGAAGACAGTCTCCTTCGGGATGTGAGCCGCATCGGCATAATCACGGGCATGCGCGTCGAGGAAGACTGCCTCGCGGCCGCCCTTTCCGCGCTGCCCGACAGACACCGCCCGCTGCTCTGCTGTGCCGGCGCCAGCGCCGAGCGCGCCTACCAGGGCGCCCGCGGCCTCGTCGCCGACGGCGCGGTGGCGCTGCTCAGCATCGGCATCGCCGGCGGCTTGGACGCGGCCCTCCGGCCCGGCGATATCGTCCTTCCCGACACCATCCTCGGCGCCACGGGCGTGCAGCACCGCGCCTCGGCGGAATGGCATGCCGCGGTGATGCAGGAACTGCCCCGCGTGGCGATCGGCGCGTTGCTGGCGGCACGGAAGCCGATCGGCACCGTGGCGGAGAAGGCCGCCGTCCGCGCCGCCTCGGGGGCGCTCGCGGTCGACATGGAAAGCGGCGCGGTCGCGGAAGCCGCGGGCGAGGCGGATGTCCCGTTCCTGGCGCTTCGCGTCATCGCCGATCCGGCCGACCGGGCCGTTCCGCCCGCCGCCCTGCACGGCATCGCGCCGGACGGGAGCCGAAGGCCCCTCGCCGTCCTGCTGAGACTGGTGATGCGGCCGTCGGATCTGCCGCCGCTGATCAGGCTGGCGCGCGACAGCGATGCCGCGCTCCGCCAGCTACGCCGCGTTGCTTCGTGCGGAAGCGCCCTTTTCACGCCGCCGCCCGTCTGAACCGGCCTTGTCGCCGGCATGCGTGTCGGCCATGAAACGCTGGACGTTGTGGTCGAACACGTATTCGGCCCCGCGCTGCGACTTGAGCTCGATCTCCGGCGCCATCGGCCCCTCGGTACGGATGCCGCGCAGCCAGACCCTGAGCGCCCGCAGCGGATGCGCCACGGTCTCGTTGACGGCCGTCGGCTCGTAGCCGCAGTGGACCATGCAGTCGGCGCACTTCTCGTAGTTGCCGGTGCCGTAGTTGTCCCAGTTGGTCTCTTCCATCAGCTCCTTGAAGGACGAGACGTAGCCCTCGCCCAGCAGGTAGCACGGGCGCTGCCAGCCGAAGATGTTGCGCGTCGGGTTGCCCCACGGCGTGCAATGGTATTCCTGATTGCCGGCCAGGAAGTCGAGGAACATCGTCGACTGGCTGAACCGCCATTTCTTACCCTTGCCGAGGCGGAAGACCTCGCGGAACAGGTCCTTGGTCTTGCGCCGGCTGAGGAAGTGCGCCTGATCGGGCGCGCGCTCGTAGGCATAGCCCGGCGACACCGTGACCCCTTCGACGTCCAGCTCGTTGGTGACGAAATCGAAGTACTTCGCCGTCACCTCGGGCGACGCGCTGTCGAACAGCGTGCAGTTCACGTTGACGCGGAAGCCGGCCGCGCGGGCAGCCTTGATCGCCTGGACCGCCTTGTCGAACACGCCGTGCTGGCACACCGACTTGTCGTGCTCTTCCTTCAGGCCGTCGAGGTGCACCGAGAAGGTCAGGTAGGGCGACGGCTTGAATTTGTCCAGCCGCTTTTCCAGCAACAGCGCATTGGTGCAGAGATAGACGAACTTCTTGCGCGCGACGATGCCGTCGACGATCTCCGCGATCTCCTTGTGGAGCAGCGGCTCGCCGCCGGGGATAGAAACCACCGGCGCGCCGCACTCGTCGACCGCCTCGAGGCATTCCGCGACGCTGAGACGCCGGTTCAGGATCGGGTCGGGATAGTCGATCTTGCCGCAGCCCGCGCAGGCTAGATTGCAGCGGAACAACGGCTCCAGCATCAGGACGAGCGGATAGCGCTTGGTCCCGCTGATCCGCTGCTTGACGATGTACCAGCCCACGCGCAGGCCTTGCCGAAGTGGAACTGCCAAGACTACCCCCTAACTATCTAACCCCTTGGCGGATACGCGCGGCAAATCGCTGCCGCATCCCGCCGGTTTCCGATATATGCATTCTGCAACGCGTTACGCCGCATGCCCGCGCAGTTCGTCGGGCAGCTTGAACTGCACATTCTCGTTGATGCCGTCGAGATGCTCGACCTGGATCTCGGCGAGCTCGCTCAGCCGCTCGATGAGCTCCTGCACCAATGCTTCCGGCGCCGAGGCCCCGGCGCTGATGCCGACCGCTTCCGCGCCCTCGATCCATTCGGGCTTGAGCGCCTTGGCGTCGTCGATGAGATAGCTCGGCACGTCGAGTTCCTCGCCGATCTCGCGCAGGCGATTCGAGTTCGAGCTGTTCTGCGCGCCGACCACCAGCAGCACGTCGACCATGCCGGCGAGCTCGCGCACCGCCGTCTGGCGGTTCTGCGTCGCGTAGCAGATGTCCTTCACGTCGGGGCCGACCACCGCGGGGAAGCGCTTGCGGATCGCCTCGATCACTTCCCGCGTGTCGTCGACGCTGAGAGTCGTCTGCGTGACATAGGCCAGCTTGGACGGGTTCTTGACCTCGAGCGTCGCCACCGCCTCCGCCGAGGAAACGAGGTAGACGGTGCCCGGAATGCGGCCCATCGTGCCCACGACCTCGGGATGGCCCTCGTGGCCGATCAGGATCACCTCGTAACTCGCCTTGGAATAGCGCTGGCCTTCCTTGTGCACCTTCGCCACCAGCGGACAGGTGGCGTCGATCACCGGCAGGTCGCGCAGGCGCGCGGTGTCGGCGACCTTCTGGGACACGCCATGCGCGCTGAACACCGTATGGGCGCCATTCGGGACCTCGTCCAGCTCTTCGACGAAGATTGCCCCTTTCGCCTTCAGGTTCTCCACGACGCGCTTGTTGTGGACGATCTCGTGGCGGACGTAGACGGGCGGGCCGTATTTCTTCAGGGCCAGCTCGACGATGTCGATGGCGCGGACGACGCCCGCGCAAAAGCCCCTCGGCTCCGCTAGGATAACCCGCATAATCTTACCGCCTCCCCGACCCGGATGGCCGCTGAAAGGCCTCCGATAGGCCATGTTCGATCAAACTAACTGGCAAACTAACTGCAATCGCTGTCATAACAGCCGTTTCGTAGCAAGTAAATAGGACCAGCCGCGGCATTTCCACCCTGTGACAAATGCACAACGGTGGGTAACACCGTATCTGGCAGCTAGGTTTTTCGAGCCGCACTATAAGGTATGTTGCGCTGCAACAAAGTCACGAATGCGCTAGCGCCATACAGATCTACTGCCTCGATTGAAGCAATCTATAATTGAAAATCTATATGGAAGGAAACAAGCGTACAGCCTCAGCCGAGATACCTGTGGGCGCGGAACCAGTCGACCGCGTCGCGGATCGCCAGCGCCGCGGGCCTCGGCGAATAACCCAATGATTTCTTGGCTTTTTCGCAGGTGAAGAACATGCGCTTCTTCGCCATCCGGATGCCGTCGACGGTGAAAGGCGGCTCCTTCCCGAGGACTCGGGCGACCGCTTCCGCACCGTAGGCCAGCGGCAGGAGCAGGTCATGAGGCAATTTGACGCGCGGCGGACGCCGCCCCACATGGCTGCAGACGACGCCGAGGATGTCGCGCAGCGTCATGTTCTCGCCGCCGAGGATGTAGCGTTCCCCGGCCACGCCTTTCTCCAGCGCCAGCAGGTGGCCCTCCGCGACGTCGTCCACATGCGCGACGTTGAGGCCGGTGTCGACATAGGCCGGCATCCGCCCCGCGGCCGAGTCGACGATCAGCTTGCCGGTCGGAGTGGGCTTGATGTCGCGCGGCCCGATCGGCGCCGACGGATTGACGATGACGATCGGCAGGCCCTGCTCCACGATCAGGCGGCGGACCGCTTCCTCGGCCAGGAACTTCGAGCGTTTGTAGGCGCCCACCATGTCGGCCAGCGTCGAGGGGGTGTCCTCGTCCGCCGAGCCGCCGTCCTTGAGCAGGCCGAGGGTGGCGACGCTGCTGGTGTAGACCATGCGGGTCGCGCCCGCTTCCGCCGCCGCGCGGAACAGGCTCACGCTGCCTTCGACGTTCACGCGGTTGATCGCGGCCGGATCGGGCACCCACAGCCGGTAATCCGCCGCCACGTGCAGCAGCGTGTCGCATCCGGCCGCCGCCTGCCGGAGCGAGACCGGATCGGTCAGGTCGCCCTCGGCGATTTCGCAATCGACGCCCTCGAGGTTTCGCCGGTCGCCTCCCGGCCGGGCGAGCACCCGCGCCGCGTGCCCGGCGGCCACGAGACGCCGCAGCACGGCCGATCCGACGAACCCCGTCGCGCCGGTGATCAGCGTCGTCATGAGTCTTTCGCGGCCCGGCGCGCGGCGCGCAGCGACTCCCATACGACGTAAAGGAGGAAGACCGGCGCGCCGATGCCCGCGGCGGCGATGAAATACTGCAGCAGGCCGAGCCAGGTTATCGGCGCCAGGACGTAGAGCGTGTCCTCGATCTCGAAGCCGCGGCGCACCGTCTGGCGCACCGAGTCCCTGCCGTCGCGGACCTCCATGTGCAGCCGCACGCTCATGATGGCGGCGACCGCAAGCCCCGCCGATATGCCGAGAATCGGCCCCCAATCGCCGAGCGCGCCATCGGGCGCGCTATGGCGCAGGCCGTAGCCGGCGCCGACGAAACCGGACACGTAGTTGGTCATCGCCGCGACATGGTCGAAATAATGGCCGAAGGTGCTGGTCCGGCCGGTCTGGCGCGCCAGCTCGCCGTCGACGTGATCCATCCAGACGGCGACCATGAACAGCGCCGCGCCGAGGTGGATCCAGGCGTCGCCGCGCGCCAGCAGCAGCGCGGCCGCCAGGCCCACGCCGATGCTCGCCGTCGTGACGCCGTTGGGGCTGGCCGGCGTCCGCGCCAGCAGGGCGGCCACGCGGCGCGCGATCCGCTGGTCGATGGCGATCGCCGCATTCGGTCCAGCGGCGGCCATCAGGCGGACGCTTCCAGCATGGGCAGGATCTCGGCTTCGGCCCGCGCGACATCCTCCATGAAATCGATCTCGATCCACGGCAGGCCGGTCACGTCCGCGATGCCGAATTCGCCGGCCTTGTCGGCCAGCACGAGATCGCGAATCGCCACCTCGTAGAGCGAGCTTTCCTTGCCGGCATCGACGTAGGGCTTGGTCGCCGCCGGCACGCGGCCGGCCATCTCGGGCGAGAGCTTGAGAAATCCGATCCATTCGCCGTAGTAGTCGTGCGCCTCGGTCGGCTGCTTGTGGAAATCGACCAGCTTCCCGCCCCGTATGCACAGCTTCACGGGCTCGTCGCCCGGCTCCACGTCCCGGTCCATCAGGAAGCAGTTGGCGACGGGCGACTCGATCAGCCGTTTCATCATGCGCCGGTCGTAGAGCACGTCGCCGTCCATCAGGATGACCGGCTCGCCGGTCGAAAGCTCGTCGCGCAGGGCCCACAAGGTGGTGATCGGACCTTTCTTATAATGCGGGTTCATCACCGTGCGGACGAAATCCGCCGCGCCGATCTCGGCGACGGCGGCGGTCAGGCGGTCGGCCTGGTGGCCGACGCCCATGACCAGCTCGCGAATGCCGAGGCCGCGCAGGATCTCGATGTGGCGCTGCAGCAGCGTCTTGCCGCCGAAGCGAAGCAGCACCTTCGGCGCGAAATCCTCGCCCTGCCCGAGCCGCGCGCCGACCCCCGCGGCTAGCATGATGGCCTTCATCGCTGTACGGTCTCCCGCGGCAAAGTTAGCCCGAATACGTCGCCCCGATACACGCCCCGATACACGCCCCGATACACGCCCCGGGGCCGGGCGGGCGGACAATAGGGACAAATCTTGGCTCTTGCAAACCCATACGCAAGCCTCCAAATAGCGCAAGCTGGGAACCAATCGACCGGTATTTGACGTTCATCCCGTAAGGTCGAAAATGGATTCTACGAATGGCGGAGAATGAGCCGATGCGGACAAGCCGATACAGCCCTCTGGTCGTGATTTTCGCCGCGGCGGCCATCTTGCTGGCCGGATTGCCGGCCCGGGCGGCCCGGGCGGCCGACACGGCGGTCCCCCTGATCACGCGGCTGAACGAGGCGCTGCTGAGCACGATGCAATCGGCGGATTCGCTCGGCTATCAGGGCCGCTACGACAAGCTCGCGCCGGTCATCAAATCGACCTTCGACCTCGCCTTCATGGCGCGGTATTCGGCGGGCCGGCATTGGCGCCCGCTGACCGAGGCGCAGAAGAAGACGCTGACCGGCGCCTTCGCCCGGCTCACCATCGCCACCTACGCCCACCGCTTCGACGGCTACTCGGGCGAGAAATTCGTCGTCGTGTCCGAACAGACGCCGCGCGAAGGCAACCGGCTCGTGCTGAGCGAGCTGATCAAGAGCGACGGCGAGGCGATAAAGCTCAACTACCTGCTGCGCGAGACGAAGGACGGCTGGCGCGTGATCGACATCTTCCTGAAGGGGACGATCAGCGAGTTGGCGACGAAGCGCTCGGAATACAGCAGCACGCTCGGCAACCAGGGCTTCGACGGCCTGATGTCGATCTTCGAGCAGAAGATCGCGGGGCTTCAGGCGGCCAAGGGCTAGCGTGTGCTCTCGGCAATTGGGACTAGCGGGGTGCGTGCTTCGACAAGCTCAGCATGAGGTTTTTTTCTCAAAGCCACGAAGACTCTCCCTCATCCTGAGCCTCCTCATCCCGAGCTTGTCGAGGGACGAAGGACGCACGGCGTTCGTGCAAGATACGCAAAGGCGATTGCCCTGCCTTCACGCCGCCGCCGCCCGCGGGCCGCGCGTGCGCCACAGCAGCGACGCCATTATCGCGACGTTGAGCAGGTTCCAGGCGATGCCGTTGAGGAAGGCGGCGTGGTAGGAGCCCGTGACGTCGAAGATCCATCCCGACATCCAGCCGCCCAGCGCCATGCCGATGAGCGTCGCCATGATAACGATGCCGACGCGCTGCCCCGCTTCCCGCGCCGGCAGGTACTCGCGCACGATGACCGCATACATCGGCACGATGCCGCCTTGCGCCAGGCCGAACATCAGCGAGATGACGTAGAGCGACATCAGCCCGTCGAACGGCAGGTAGAACAGCAGCGCCAGGCCTTGCAGGACCGAGCCCAGCAGCAGCGTGCGCACGCCGCCGATATAGTCCGCGAGGAAACCCGACGCGAGCCGGCTGACGATGCCGCCCGCCAGCATGAGCGACAGCATCTCCGCCCCGCGCGCGACGCCGTAGCCGAGATCCGCGCAATAGGCGACGAGATGCACCTGCGGCATCGACATGGCGACGCAGCAGCCGACGCCGGCCACCGCGAGCATCGCCTGCAGGGCGCGGGGCGACAGGTCGAGCGAATGCGTCGGCAGCGGCGCGGCGCTGCCGCCCATGGCCGGCGCGGCATACTCCGCCGGCGTCGAGCGGCGCAGCAGCAGCGCCAGCGGCACCATGGCGACGATGCAGAAAACGCCGACGCCGAAATAGGTCGCGCGCCAGCCTTCCGTCTCGATCCATCCCTGCAGCAGCGTCGGCCAGATGACGCCGGCCAGATAGTTGCCGCTCGCCGTCGCCGCGACCGCAATGCCGCGGCGGCGACGGAACCAGTGCGAGATGTTGGCGATCAGCGGCCCGAAGCCGGCTGATGTGCCGATCCCGATCAGCACGCCCTGAACGGCGGCGAGCTGCCATATCGTCGTCGCTGACGACGCCAGCATGAAGCCCGAGCCGAGCGCCGTCGCCGCGCCCATCAACGGCAGCATGATCCCGAGGCGATCGACCAGCCGGCCCACCAGCACGTTGCCGAGGCCGAAGCCGATCATCGTCATCGTGTAGGGCATCGACGCGCTCGCCCGGTCGACGCCGAGCTCCGCCTGCACATACGGCAATGCCACGATGATCGACCACATGCCGATACTGCCGACCGTACCCAGCACGACGCACACGCCCAGACGGAACCACGCATAGGGCCCGTCGACGGGACTGCTCATCGCGCCCGCCGGCAATCGTTCCGATGTCACGGCTGCTTCTCCCGGGTGTTCGCGGCGGAGCCTAGAGCATGCGGCGGCCGGATAGAAGCGATTCTGTCGTCGAGGAGCGTGGAACAATGTCGGAGCGACCTCATGCTTCGACAAGCTCAGCATGAGGGTATCCGGTAGCGAAATCAGTAAGTTCGCCTCATCCTGAGCTTGTCGAAGGATGAGGCCGCTCGGGCCTATCCACTCGCACCCTACTCGTCCTCCGGCTGCTCCACCGCGCCGCCGCTGGCGATCAGCGCATCCACCGCCTTCGCGTCGTAGCCGAGCTCGGCGAGGATCTCGCGCGTGTGCTCGCCGTAACGCGGCGGCGCGCGGCGGATCGACGGCGGCGTTTTGGACAGAGAATAGGGCGGGTTCATCAGGCGGATGCGGCCCTCGGTCGGGTGGTCGATCTCGTGCCAGAAGCCGACTTCGGCGAGGTGCTTGTCCGCTACGACGTCCTCCAGGCTCGCGACCGGCATGCAGGGAACGCCCGCGGCCCCCAATGCCTCGGCCCACTCCGCGGTGGTGCGGGCCGGAAAGATTTCGTCCAGCATCGCCAGCACTTTCGGCAGGTTCTTCCGGCGCGCCTTGCGGTCGCCGAGGATCGGATGGTCCTTGAGCTCCGGCCGGCCGGCGATCGTGCGCAGCGCTTCCCAGTGCTTGTCGCTCGACGGCCAGGTGCAGATGTAGCCGTCCTTGGTCTTGTGCGGCCAGCGGCGCGGCGTCGCGTGGCGCTCCGACCCGACCCGCCCGCGCGCCGGCACGAAGCTCTCGCCCCACAGATGCTCCAGCATGGTGAAGGACACCATGCTCTCGAACATCGGCACCTCCACTTCCTGCCCCTCGCCCGTCGCGAGGCGATGGTAGAGCGCGCCGGCGACCGCATAGGCGGCGAACAGCGCCGTGGTCTTGTCGGCGATCAGCGCCGGTATGTAGCGCGCCTGCTTGCCGCCGAACGCCTCCAGCGCGACCATGCCGGACGCGCCCTGGATCACGTCGTCGTAGGCTGCCATGCCGGCGTAGGGACCCTTGCGGCCAAAGCCCCAGACATTGCAGTAGACGATGTTCGGCTTCGTCTCGCGCACGTGCTCGTAGTCGAACTTGAGCCGCTCCAGCGGCTCAGGGCGCATGTTGTGGACGAACACGTCGGCGCTCGCGATCAGCCGGTGCATTGCCTCGGCCCCGCCCTTGGTCTTGAGGTCGAGCGACAGGCTCCGCTTGTTGCGATTCACCTGGAGGAAGTTGGACGCCATGTCGGGATGGACGAAGGGTCCGGTCGTCCGCGTCGTGTCGCCGCCGGGCGCCTCGACCTTGATCACCTCCGCACCCATGTCGCCGAGGAACTGGCTCGTATAGGGCCCGACGAAAATCGTGGTGAGGTCGATGACGCGCAATCCAGCGAACGGTCCCGGCATGGTCGAGCTCCGATGGTCGTGAAGAGGTGAAGGGCCGGCGGGCGCGGCCGAGCCGTTTGCCCGCCGGGGAACGGAAGAGATCAGTCGAGCGGCAGTCCCGGGTGGATCTTGCGGGAGTCGCCGAGCTCGACGAACTTGTTCTTGAGCATCGGCATCGCGACTTCCTCGATCAGCTCCGGCGTCCAGCCGCCCTGGTGGTGCACCATCTGCAGCGGCCGCGGCTGGCCGTAGAGCGTCAGCTCGGCGGCGCGCTGGTGGAACACCTGCCCGGTCACATAGCCCGCCTTCTCCGACGCCAGGAAGACGCAGAGCGGCGCGATCGCATCGGCCCGGCTGCGGCGCAGGCGCTCCTCGCGGACCGCCGCCGCCGTCGGGTCCTTCGGCGTCGGCACCGAGCGCGTCATGCGGGTGTCGGCCGAGGGGCAGATCACGTTGCTGGTGATGCCCTTGGACTTGTTCTCGGCCGCGATGATGGCGGACAGCGTGACGATGCCCATCTTGGCCGAGCCGTAGTTCGCCTGGCCGACGTTGCCGAGCAGCCCCGAGGTCGAGCCGACCATGATGAGGCGGCCGTACTCCTGCTCGCGGAACAGGTTGATCGCCGCGCGCGCCACGTTGAAATGGCCCGTCAGGTGGACGTCGATCACCGCCTGCCATTCCTCCGGCGCCATGTTGTGGAACATGCGGTCGCGCAGGATGCCCGCCGGGTTGAAGACGATGTGCAGCCCGCCGAAGGCGTCGCGCGCCTGCTTCACCATGGCCAGGCAGTCTTCCAGCTTCGTGACCGAGCCGAAATTGGCGACCGCGTCGCCGCCGGCCTCCTTGATCTCCGCCGCGATCTGTTCCGCCGGGCTCTTGTCGCCGCCCTCGCCGCTACCGCTCACGCCGGGATCGTTGACCACGACCTTGGCGCCGTTCGCCGCCATCAGCTTGGCGACCTCGGCCCCCACGCCGCGCCCGGACCCGGTGCAGATCGCCACGCGACCATCAAGCATGCCCATTTTTCCGTTGCTCCCATTGTTTGCCGTGTTTGCTGTCATTCGGCGGTCCGAATTTAGCGCGAAATGCGGTGCGAACGCCAAATCGGTGCCGCACGTCCATTGGTGGCGCCGCCAACCGGCGCTATACTCCGCCGAAATTCAATGGGTCGCCGGGAGGATAGCTCATGGACTTGGCGTTGAAGAACAAATCCGTCGTCGTCACGGGCGGCAACCGCGGGATCGGCCGGGGCATTGCGCTGGCCTTTGCCGGCGAAGGCGCCAACGTCGCGATCGTCGGGCGGGACGCCAAGGCGCTGGCCGCGGTCAAGGGCGAGATCGAGGCCAAGGGCGTCAAGGCGCTCGCCATCGCGGCGGACCTGTTCACCGCGGAGGGATGCAGCCGCGCGGTCAATGAGACGGCGGAGACCTTCGGCGGGCTCGACGTGCTGGTCAACAACGCATCGACCTCCGTCAGCGGCCGGCTCGAGACGCTCACCGACGAGCAGCTCATGGAGCGGCTGACCGGCAAGACGCTCGCCTACATGCGCTGCTGCCGCGCCGCGCTGCCGTGGCTCCGCAAGGCCGGCGGCGGCCGCATCGTCTGCATCGGCGGGGGCGCGGCCCGCCGGGCCGAGAAGACGTCGCTGCCGAGCGGCCTCGGCAACTCGGCGCTGACCAATTTCGTCAAGCACTTCAGCAACGACGTTGCGGCGGAGAAGATCACCGTCAACGTCGTCCATCCGCCCTTCACCAAAACGGACCGCTACCCGGGCCGCCTCGAGGCGCGGGCGAAGCAACTCGGCGTCAGCCTCGAGGAGGCGGAGAAGTCCTTCGTCGCCAACTTCCCCATCGGCCGGCTCATCGAGCCGGCGGACATCGCGCCGTTGGTCCTGTTCCTCGCCTCCCCGCACGCCGCCGCGCTCACGGGCCAGGCCATCGCGATCGACGGCGGCTCGACTCCGGGCATTTTCTATTGAGCGGCGGCTAGAAACCGTCGGCCAGATGGGCGGAGCAGGTCGGTCACGCCGGCGCCACGGACACCGCGGATAAACCCACTGCTGTCCGGTTCCCGTTGCGTATGGTCGCGGAGGATGGCGGATCGTCGGGCGTATACAGCAACCGACTGTTCCAGGACGCGAAACCGATGCGGCTCCGGCACCCGTCCGTGGATTGCCGCAACAAGTGCGGCAATGACGATAAGTATTTGGTTATAAATAATATCGTCACTCGCAGACTTGTTCCGCGAGTCCATATGGGCCGATCCAGCGACCCGCCGAACGCTCAACCGGACAGTAGTGGGATAAACCGCGGTGTGACGACTTTCTTGAAGCTATAGGCTCCGTGAATTGCCGTGGCTTGTCCGCGGACATCCGGCTCCCGCGACGTATCGGCAAAAGCGACTTACTCCCTTCCCCCTAGCTTAAAGTTGTGTCAGGTTCATTAATTCTTTCGTCAGTCTGGGAGAGGGACATTGGACGTCCAGGTATATTCAGCCCCCGGGACGGAGCTCATTGAAATAACAAGATACCCGATCGAGCTCGTGCGGGAGGTGGAGTCCGACACCGATATCGGCATTCTCTACGCACGCTGGCAGTCGCTCGGCGCGCCGCCGCACAAGAACAGGTTCCGGCCGCACAGCGCCAACGCCGCCTGCTTCCGCGTTTCCAGCCCGATTCCGCTGGACTACGTCTACACGTCCACCGACGAACCGACCCAGTTCCTGCCGATGCGCAAGCTCGGCAACGGCCTGATGCAGCGGCAGGCCATGGACGACCTGATGATGGTCAAGGAGTGCTGCAACCCGCTCTATCAACAGGTCATCCACAGGATCGGGCGCACCGAGCTATGCTTCCGGCGCATACTGCTGCCGGTGATCAATGACGTAAGACGGGTCGAGCTGATCTATACGGCGACGCGGCAATTTGGTACGGTCGAGGCGGAATACTTCGACGCGGACGACTTGGAACTGGTATGAGCCTCAAGGTTTTCACGGTTAAGCAATTCGGCGAGAACCGCTGGCTGACGCGCGCACGGTTTCCCGTCGACAAGCTGCTAGCGATCGAGCAGCTCAATCAGCGGCTGGGCGGCGCCGCGACCGGCATTCAAAGAGCCTACGAATACTGGCAGCAGCGTAAGCGCGGCGCGCGAGTCGAGGCCGATAGCTACGAGCTCGAGCCCAGCAACGACGTCGCGACGTCGCTGATCGACGTCACGCCGGAAAGCCCGCTCCAATACCGGTTCACGTCGACGCAGTTCAAGATCGTCCGCTGGATGGCGGACAGGCGGCTGGACGAGTTCCCGCACCGGGACATCGTCAACGCCTGCAGCGCCGAATATCTGTCCTGCAAGGCCGCCGCGGAGCCGGTCGGCCATCACATCTCGCACGACCTCGACGGGTTCAGGCGAGATTACCTGCGGCTGCTACTTCCCTTAACGGATCCGATGGGACGCGTGTCCGCATTGGTGTGCGTGTCGCGGCATCTCGAGTCGCCAGCTCTTGCCGGATCGTCTCCAGCCACTCCCGCCGGCTAGACCAGGATAGCTGGACGTCGTCCGCCTGGGGCTTCCCGGGCAGCCCGCCCTTGATGAACGGCCGAACGTGCGCGAAGGCGAAGCCGTCGAGCGCCATGGCGCGCCGCTGCGGCGTGTTCAACTGCAGCCCGCAGAAGTAATCGGCCTGGAAATGCCGCAGCGCGATGGTGCGCGAGACGCGGTTGAAGATGAGCAGCCCGTTGCCGCGCCAGTCGGGGCGGATGTAGAGCCCGCCGCCATAGATGACGCGTCCCGAGAGCCGGGCATCGATCGATTCGTCGACGCCGCCCGGCGCCGCATCGAGGCTCGGCGTCAGGTTCGCGAACAAAGTCTGGGCCAGGCAATCCTGAACGAAATCCTGGGTGACGATCAGCCTTTGCGCCTGGCATCCGACGACGTCGCCGCTCGCCGGGTGCTTCACGTATACCCAGAAGCTGTTCCCCGGGTGCAGGTGGCACCTGCGCGGGTCGTGGCTGCTGGGGACGCCGTGGGTATCTTCCTGCCGGGCGATGTAATCCACGAAGGCCTTCATGTCGTGGCCGACATGCAGCGTCAATCCGAGCGCGCCGAGATGCGTTCGCGTCAGATCGATGTGGGCCTGGATATCGGAGAAATCTTGCTTGATCAGCCGCATGGTTCTTCCCTCCGGCTCGACTGTCGCGTCGCGAGCCCAAACCACACGGCCGATACTGCGTCGAATTGGTTAATAAAGGTTTAGCTGCCCGGATCGCCGCGGCCGGACTCGCGCGGACCGCCCCGAGGCGGTTAAGATCGGGAACGGCCTTTTACAGGGGAGACCTGCCCGTGTCCGATGACATCGAGTTTCCGGTCGAAGCGACGCACATCATGATGTTCGCGCGCGCGGTCGGCGACGACAACCCGATCTACCGCGACGCCGGCTACGCGGCGAAGACCGAGTGCGGCGGCATCATCGCGCCCCCGACCTTTCCGCGGGCGGTGTCGCAGTTCGATCCCGAGTATGCGATGCGCCTGAAGCCGGGCCAGAAGTGGTTCGGCTCGGGCAAGAATCCGACCGGCTTGGACGGCCCGGCGCCGACCAGCGGAGGGCTGCACGCCGAGCAGCATTTCGAATACCACCGCCAGCTCCGGCCCGGCGACATGCTCACCGTGACCACCACGGTCGGCCGGACCTGGGAGAAGGAGAGCCAGCGCGCGGGCAAGCTGATGTTCACCGAGCGGGTCCAGGAATACCGCGACCAGAAGGGCGAGCTGGTCATCACGTCGCGCGCCATCGGGGTGAAGACCGAGCGCCCGGTCAAGCAGAGCTGAGCACGGGAGGAGAACAGGATATGCCGCTGAGCGCCAAGAAACTGAAGGTCGGCGACACGCATCGGGAAGTGGTGGTCGACGACCTCACCCGCACGCAGCTCGTCATGTATGCCGGCGCATCGGGCGACTACAACCCGATCCATACCGACGACCTCTATACCCGCGAGGTGGCCGGTTATCCGGGCGTGTTCGCGCACGGCATGCTGTCGATGGGGCTGACCGGCAAGATGCTGACCAACTATGTCGGCGACGGGCGGCTTACGAAATACGGCGTGCGCTTCACCAACCAGGTGTGGCCGGGCGACACGCTGACCGCCAAGGCCACCGTCGCCGCCGTCCGCAGCGAGAACGGCGAGCATTTCGTGGACCTGACGCTGGAGACGACCAACCAGGACGGAAAGGCGGTCGTCACCGGAACGGCCACCGCGCGCATCGATCCCTGAGCGGACGGACCTCATGGACCTCCGATCGAGGACCTTCCGCGCCGTCGGCTTCCCGCTCCGCCTCCATTCAGGCGAGAACGCGCTCGACCAGCTCGAGGACGAGGTGGAGCGGCGGAAGGCAAAGCGCGCCTATGTGATCTGCGGGCGGACCGTGGCCACGAAGACCGACCTGCTCGGCCGCATCGCCGCAAATCTCGGGCCGCTCTATGCCGGGGCGTTCCAGGCGATGGACAAGGATTCGAGCTGGCCCGCGGTGCGGGACGCGGTCGAGGCGGCGCGTGCGGCGGAAGCCGACCTGCTGATCGCGCTCGGCGGCGGCAGCGTCATCGTCGGCACGCGGGCGGTCGCCATCCTGCTGGCGGAAAAAGGCGACGCCTTCAGCCTGATGACGCAGTACCCGGAGGGCAAGCCCGCCTACAGCCCGCGCCTGATGGCGCCGAAGCCGCCCATTATCAACGTGGTGACGACGCCGACCACGGCGATGAACCGGGCCGGCACCGGGCTGAAGAACGAAGACCTCGACCACCGCATGGAGTTCTTCGACCCGAAGACGCGGCCCTGCGCCATCTTCTGGGATGCGGCGGCGCTGCTGACCGCGCCCGCGGCGCTGATCCGCTCGACGGCGACGACGGGCCATTCGAGCGCGTTGCGCGCGCTGGGCTCGGCCGCCATGAACCCGCTGGTCGAGGCGGACCGCCGGCACGCCTTCCGCCTGCTCAATACGGCCCTGCCCCGCGTCATGGAGGAGCCGGAGAACGCCGCGCTCCGCATCGACCTCTGCGCAGCCGCCTTCCTGCAGAACCGCGCGGACGACGACGACCAGGGCCGCCGCCGTGCGCGCGACCAAACCGGCAGCAACGCCTATGCGCTCGCGACCGCGCTGCACATCCGCTACGACAATGTCTGGCAGGGCGAATCGACCTCGTCGGTCATCCCCGCCGTCACCCGGCTGACGCCGCCCGAGGACGTGGCCGCCGCCGCCCGCATCGCCGGCGCCATCGGCGTGTGGAAGGACGGCATGACGTCCGAAGCGGCGGTGGACGCGACGGCGTCCGCGCTCGAAGCGCTCTACCGCCGCATCGGCATGCCCGCGCGGCTCCGCGACCTCGACATCCCGAAGGCGGAGCTGCCGTTGCTCGCGCAGGATACGCTGAAGAATTTCAACGCCAACCCCGGCGACCGCCCCGGCGACTACACGGACCGCATGCTGCGCCTGCTCGAAGCGGCGTGGTGAGGGAGACGCGCTCATCGGTAGCTTGGAATAAGCGGGGTGCGTGCTTCGACAGGCTCAGCATGAGGGAGGATCTTCGTGGCATTGAGAAAAAACCTCATGCTGAGCCTGTCGAAGCACGCACCCCCCTTGTCCCAAGCATACATGCGCCACCAGCCGCTTTGACATGACCGTCGACCCCACCCTTCCGGCACTGCCGCAGACCTCGCACGGCGGCATACGCAGCTGGCTGCGGTTCCTCGTCCTGTTCCTGCGGCTGACCCTGCCCTACTGGAAGTCCGAAGCGCGATGGGCCGGTGGCGTCCTGACGGCGCTTCTCGTCGCGCTCACCGCCGCCCAGGTCGTCATCGCGATCGCCTTCAACCTTTGGTACGAAAAGCTGTTCAGCGCCCTCGAGCAGCGCGCGCTGGCCCAGTTCCTCCTGCTCATCGCCGTGCTGGGCCTGATCATCGCCGGCAGCGCCGGCATCACGGCCACCCATCTCTGGGTCAAGCGCCGCATCCAGGTGAGCTGGCGCGATTGGCTCAGCCACCGCATCGTGAACGAGTGGATGACCTCCGGCCGCCATTACCAGGTGGCGCAAATTCCCGGCGATCACGACAATCCCGACGGGCGGATCGCGGAAGACGCGCGCATCACCACCGAATACGCCGTCGACCTCGCCCATTCGCTCTTCTATTGCCTGCTCCTGCTCGTCAGCTTCACGCAGATTCTCTGGACCCTGTCGGGCCCGCCCCTGGTGCGGCTAGGCGACGTCGATCTCTATCTGCCGGGCCACATGGTCTGGATCGCGCTCGTATATTCCGCGATCGGCTCGACCGTTGCGCTCATCCTCGGATGGCCGCTGGTCCGCGCCGCCAATGCCCGCCAGACGGCGGAGGCGAATTTCCGGTTCGGGCTGGTCCGCGCGCGGGAGAATTCGCTCGCCATCGCGCTGCTGAGCGGCGAGACGGACGAACGGCGGAATCTTTACGATTTGTTCCGCGGCGCGGTTGCGGCCTGGAACCGGCAGACCGCCGCGCTGATGCGCATATTCCTGTTCAGCTCGAGCTGGTCCGTCCTGTCGCAGGTGTTTCCCATCCTCGTGTCGGCGCCGCGCTACATCGTCGGCGCGATCACGCTGGGCGTGCTCATGCAGACCGCGCAGGCGTTCCAGCAGATGGTCTCGGCGCTCTCCTGGCCGATCGACAATCTCTCCAAATCGGCCGAATGGCGCGCCTCCGTCGAGCGCGTGCTCGGGCTGCACGACGCCATCGAAAGCCTCACGCGGCAGGCCGGCTCGGCCGGGCATCCCATGATCGCGCGCGAGCCTCTCGGCCGGCCGGCTCTCGCCTTCCAGGACTGCGCGATCGACGAGCCCGACGGGCGCGAGGCGGTCGCGCGCTTCCGCATCGAGATCGCGGCGGGCGAGCGCGTGCTCGTGTCCGGCGATCCGGGCAGCACGGAAAAGCTGTTCAAAGCCGTCGCCGGCCTTTGGCCGTGGGGAAGCGGCCGCATCGGCCTGCCGAGCGACGGACCCATCTTTTTCATGCCGCACCGGCCCTACGTGCCGCTCGGCACGCTGCGCGACACGGTCTGCTATCCGACCGATCCGCGCGCCTGTGGCGACGATGCGATCCGCCGTGCGCTCCGGCGCGTCGGCCTCGACGAGCTCGCCGAGCGGCTGGACGACCGCGAGAGGTGGGATGACACGCTGCCTGCCGCGGAGCTGCAGCGCCTCGCCTTCGCCCGCCTGCTTATTCACACGCCGCGCTGGATCTTTCTACAGGATGCGACGGACTCGCTGTCTCCCGAGAACGAAGTCGTGATGATGGAGCTTCTGCACGATGCGTTTCCCGAAGCCGCGGTCATCACGATCGGTCAACCGTCCATCTTCGGCGGCTTGTACAAGCGCCAGATCGTCATCGAGCGGTCGAACCAGCACGCACGGCTGCGGGAGATCGCGAGCGGTCCCGCTACGGCACGCGTGTCGCCGTGATGAGGTCCGCGAACCAGCGCGCCGAGGATTTCGGGGTCCGCTTCTGCGTCTCGTAGTCGACATGGACGATGCCGAAGCGCTGCGTGTATCCCGACCCCCATTCGAAGTTGTCGAGCAGCGACCACACGAGATAGCCGCGCACGTCGGCGCCGGCTTCGATCGCCTCGTGCATCGCACCGATATAGGCGCTGAGGAAGGCGATGCGCTTCGGGTCGTCGACCTTGCCGTCGGCGCCGGGCTTGTCGTCCCCGCCGCAGCCGTTCTCCGTCACGTAGACCGGCAGCTTGTAGCGCTGCGTGAGCTGGATCAGCACGTCGCGGAAATCGCCGGGATAGATCGGCCAGCCGATCTCCGACCGCGGCGCGTCGTCGGGCGGCCCTCCCCAGGCGAAGCCCCAGGTGGCCGAGGGGTCCGCCTTCACGAAGATCGGGCCGTAATGGTTCAGCCCGAACCAGTCGATCGGGCGGCAAATGCGCGCCATGTCGCCGGCCTGCACGTAAGGCTCGATCGCGGTCGCGATCAGCGGCGGATAGACGCCGAGGAGCTGCGGGTCCGGAAAGGCGCGGTTCCAGTGCTGATCCAGCATCTCGGCCGCATCCTCGTTCTCCGGCTTGCCGCCTTCGGCGCGCGTGAGCTGCCAGTTGTGGACAGCCCCGATCGATACCCCACGCACAAGCGACCGCAAGACGTCGACCGATGCGCCATGCGCCAGGTTGACGTGGTGGATCGCCTTCAGATGTGCCGCGCGGTCGGTGATCCCCGGCGCGCCCCAGTCGATGGCGTAGCCGAACATCGTGAAGACGGCGAATTCGTTGAAGGTGGCGAAGCACTTCACCCGGTCGCCATAGCGCTTCGCCACCAGCGCGGTGTAATCGGCGAACCAGCCCGCGCTGTCGCGGTTAGTCCAGCCGCCGAGATCGTCGAGCGCCTGCGGCAGGTCCCAATGGTAGAGGCATAGCCAGGGCTCGATCCCCGCTTCCAGCACGGTGTCGACGAGGCGGTCGTAGAAGTCGAGGCCGGCCTCGTTCGCCACGCCCCGCCCCCGCGGCAGCACGCGCGGCCAGGCGACGGAGAAGCGATAGACCTGAAGGCCGAGCTCCTTCATCAGAGCCACGTCTTCGCGGTAGCGATGATAGTGGTCGCAGGCGACGTCGCCCGTATCGCCGTTGGCGACCTTGCCCTTCATGAGGCAGCGCGTGTCCCAGATGCTGAGACCGCGGCCGTCTTCGCGCGCCGCCCCCTCGATCTGGTAGCTCGAGGTCGACGAGCCCCAGACGAAATCGCGCGGCCAGGTTGCCGCCGTCGGATCGGTCGCCATGATTGCGCCTGTTTCTGCTGTGTGCCCGGACGGCATTTTATCACAGGCGCGGCGGCGTCCGCCGCGACTTATCGCATCACCGAGGTGAGCAGCCGGTTCGTCTCCGCGAGACGCCTGCCGAGAAGGATGAGGATCGCCCGGTCGAAGGCGCGTGCGATGTCGGGATCGTTGTCCCACATGCGCTGAAACGCTTCCTGGTCGAGCCGCGCGCCGGAAATCTCGTTGTCGACGACGACGGTCGCCGTCCGGGGCTCGCTGAGATAGAGCCCGATCTCGCCGATGACGGTGCCGGCAAGGTAGGTCTTGACGCGCACCCGGACACCGGCCTCCTGAAGGTAAATCGACGCCCGGCCGCTATAGAGGATGTAGAGGCAATCCGACGGTTCGTTCTGGCGGACCAGCGTTTCTCCCGCCGCGAGGCGGAAGGTCGTCAGGTATCCCTGCAGGCGCCCCTGCGCTTCGGCCGTCGGCAGGGCCTCGAGAAGCCATCCCGGCCAGCCTTGCGGATCGCACGGACCGGCAGGCGCGGGAAGCGGGCGGCTGTCGAGCAGCCGGTTCTCATGCCATTCGAGCGCCTCGTCCCAGTCGTCGAAAACCTTGACCGTGGCCGACCCGGGATCCGACCTGGGATCGATGACGCCGCCCTTCGTCAGGAAACTAACCTCGCCGGGCCCCAGCCCGGCGAGCGCTAGCTGGGCGCCGGCCTCCTCGATCATCTGTTTCAGCCGGCGGAAGCTGGTAACCGTCGCGTAGTCCAATCCTTCGACGCGGCGGAAATCCAGGATCAGGACGTCGAGCGGCGGCAGGTCCTTCTCCGCGAGCCGGCTGCGCGCCCGCTGCACGATGCGATGGGCATTGCCGAAAAACAGGTATCCCTGCAACTGCAGCACGAGGCAGCGCTCCCCGTGCTGCTTTAGTTTTTCGCAGCAATCGGTGGTGCGCTCGACGCAACTGGAGAGATCGGACGCGGAGAATGCATGCTTTACAATCGGAACCTTCGAATACCCGATCTGGAAGAGGATGATCCCCGCCAGCGTCCCGAGGCCGAGGCCTTCGAGGTAGCCGATCAGGGCGGTCGTCATGACGATCAGCAGGACGACGTACCAATCGGCGCGCGGCAGCGTCGACCAGGTCTTCACGAGCCAGTCCCACAGGAAGCGGAAGCCCATGTAGAAGATGACGCCGGCCAGGATGGGGCGCGGAAAATAGGCCAGCGCCTCAGCGCCGAAGAACACGGCGGCGAGCCAGAACGCCACGACGAGCAATGGCGTGAAGCGGCCCTGGCCGTGCATGTCCCTCAGCAGCAATGTCGCCGATAGGCTGTGATAGCAAGGCAAGCCGCCGAAGAGGCCCGCGCCAATGTTGCCGACGCCTATCGATTTCAATTCGCGGTTCAGGTCGGCCTCGCTGCGCAGTGCAAGCTCGAGCGCGCTCGCGTTGAGCAGGAGGCAGACGGTGGAAATCAGCACCACCGCGACGAGCGTGAATGAGAACTGGAACCAGAGGTCGAAGGGCATGCTGAGTATTTGGCCGAAGTCCGGGGTCATGTACAACGGCCCGGCTGGAAATGGGCCCAGCATCCAATTGCCGCTCGCCAGTTCCGCCCTCGAAACGCCGAGAGCGGCCGCGATCGCGTAGAACAGCAGCAGCGCCAGGGCGAGCATGGCCGGAAGGCCGAACGTGCCGGCATATCGCCGCGACAGCGCCAGGAGCGCGAGGCCGAACAGCACCGCCGGAAGCCAACGCGCCACCGCGTCCGGCGCCATGAACAGGGACAGGCTGCGCATCTCGAGCCGCGTGCCGGTCGCGATCCCGAAGCTGCCCATGACCATGAGCATGCCGACGCCGGCCAACACGCCCGCGACGACCGGATAGGGAATGAACCGGATGAAGTTGCCGAGGCGCAGCATGCCGAGGCCGACGAAGAAGAAGCCCGTGACGACGGCCGTGACCGCGTACAGGACGAAGATCATGGCCGCCAGAACGGCGGGATCGGAAACGCCGGGATAGCCGCCTGCGATCGACGCGCCGAACAATCCCAGCAGGACGGCCGGCGCGGTCGGCGTCTCGACCAGGACGCCGCGGATGCTCGACGAGAAGGTGGCGATCACCGTCGCGAAGGCGCCGCCCACGATGATCGCCCCGATCCCGGCGCTCAGGTGCTCCTGCAGCGGTCCCGGCAGCGCCAGCGCCGCGGCGCCGACCGCGACGACGACCTTGGTGAAACCGACCGTGGCGGCGGCGACGATATTCGCGCCCACCGACGATAGTTTCGATAAAACTGATACCTTTCCCTCGTGGACCTGCACGACGGCGCCCCCCTGATGTCCTCCGTCGAGGACATTCCGCATTTTTTATTAGGACAATGCAGCGATGCCCGCATTGCCGAACCGATAGTAGAAGGGCGCGCGGCAGTGGACAAGCGCTGCGGCGAATGCCCGCTCGAGTCCCGCCAAAGACGGCAATCTATCGAACACAAAGCAAAACCGTCATGCGCGTGCTCGACACGCGCATCCACGGATGGCCGATACGAGGCCCATGACCGGAACCACGACAACCACTCCCTCCGGCCGCGCCATTGCCCGTTGGCAGATCGTTAACCTTTCTCGGCAACCATGGGTGCGGACGAGAAGACAGCCAGTTCCTTTCGGAAGGTTAGTCAATGAACGTGTCGTTTCCGATACGCCAGTTCTTGCGGCGGCTCATAATGTTTTCGCTGCTCACCGCGGTTCTCGCCCTGCCGGCCTGCGGAGGGCTAGGCCTCACCAAGTCGGTCAACGACAGCGCCTATTTCTATCGCCTGACGGCCCGCTACACCCATGGGGAGGAGCCGATCGATGTCGACGTCGTCGTCGGCTGCTCGGTCCGGGTCACCGAATACCGTGGCGGCGACAGCGGATTCCTCGCCGCGATCTACCCTCGCTTTTACGTGCAGCGAACCCGCGACGGGCACGAGATCATGCAGAACCTGCCGCTCATCTGCCGCGGCGAGACGACCGAGAACGGATTGATCCCCGCGGACTTCCTGCCCGGCGTGATCTGGTTCGAGAAGGCGAGCGACCGGCGGTTCGGCATTGCCTATGTCAGCGAGGACGCGTTCGAGAGCCCGAACGGCAAGCTGAAATTCCACGGCGCCTCGGTGCGGAAGGCGACGCTCGCGGAATGGGAGGCGTTTCTGAAACGGGCGGCCGGCAATGAGGGATTTCGGGAAAGATACTACACACCGGGACTGCGGGCCGGCGACGCGGCGCGTGTCCGGGCCAGCCGTGGCGCCGATATTGAGGCGGCTTCTTCTATTTTAGATTGCCGCGGGGTTCGCCGCTACGAGTTGTCCGAGGCGGCGCGGGCCGAGGTGCGGAGGTATTGGCCGGCAGACCGCCCGCGGTATTGGGCTAGCAAGGGTGGAAAATCGGAAGCCTTCCAGGCGCTGATGCGTCTAGAGAGAGCCACGCCGACCTTCGCCAACGGCTTCCGGTATCAGCAGCATTTCACGGGGGCAGCTTACGACTATGCCGGCTTTCCGACGCGGACACGTGGCGGCATGGCCTATAGCAAGAGTTTCAAGCTTGTGCCGCCTGAGCTTTTTCCGATGCGATGGGATCTGGGGATACCATGGATTTTCAATGATAGGGTGGCCGCGTCGTCCTATGTCGGTGTCGACGTCGATGTCGCTACCGGGCCGGGCAAGGGCTTCTTTTATTGTTACAAACCCGTGTCTCCGTCGGCGGGATTGTACGAGATCCTGCCCGATATTCGAAGCCGCACCGCTCAGATTCGTGTGGACGGGCAGGTTGTATCGGCGCCGGAGCCGAAGCGATGGAACGAGCCGCCGCGTACATTCTTTGAGAACGATCGATACATGTACGAATTGGGGGGGTGGGGCGCTTGGCCCTGACCGATGACCTAGGGGATTATCATGGCAGATGCACTAACGAGAGGGCAAAGGGGACAGACACCTTTTCGACTCTAGGAACCACTGTCGTGGATGCGCGTGTCGAGCACACTGCTGTCCGGTCGAGCATCTGTCGGGCGGCCAGATCGGTGCACATGGACTCCCCGGACAAGCCGGGGAGTGACGATTTATTTGTAAATTCATATATTTACCGTCATGTCGCGGCTCGTTCCACTGCTGTCCGGTTGAGCGTCCATCGGGTCGCTAGATCGGCGCGCATGGACTCGCGGAACAGGTCCGCGAGTGACGATTCTATTTTATAACTAAATACTTGCCGTCATTGCCGCACTTGTTGCGGCAATCCACGGACGGGTGCCGAGGTCGCATCGGTTTCGCGTCCCGGGACGGCCGGTTGCCGCCTACGCCAAGCGATCCGCTTATTCATGCCTCAGCGCGATGATCGGGTCGAGCGCCGCCGCCTTCCGCGCGGGGTAGTAGCCGAAGAAGATTCCGACCGCGGCGGAGAAGGCGACGGCCATGAGGATGGCCTCCGTGTCGATCAGCATCGGCCATTCGCCGAGATGCGCCAGCAGCAGCGAGCCGGCCACGCCCAGCATCACGCCGATCAGGCCGCCGATGATGGAGAGCGACACCGCCTCGATGACGAACTGGGCCATCACGTCGCGGCTGCGCGCGCCGAGCGCCATGCGAAGGCCGATCTCGCTGGTCCGCTCGGTCACCGATACCAGCATGATGTTCATGATGCCGATGCCGCCGACGATCAGCGACACCCCGGCGACGGAGGCGAGCAGGATCGCCATGATGCGCGAGGATTCGGCGCGCGCCTCCAGCATCTCCGCCAGGTTGCGCACGTAGAAATCGTCCGGCTGCCCGTCGCGGATCTTGTGCCGGCGGCGCAGCAGATCCTTCGCCTGCTCCTCGACATCGGCGACTTCCTCGGTCGAGCGCACCTTTACCGTGATCGTGCCGACAAGGTCGCCGCGCACCTGGCGCCCGCCCAGCACGCGCTTCTTCGCTGACGACAGCGGCATCATGATCACGTCGTCCTGGTCCATGCCGGAGGGGCTTTGCCCTTTGGCCCGGAATACCCCCGCCACGACGAACGGCACCCGGTTGACGCGGACCGATTGTCCGATGGGATCGGAGTCGCCGAAAAGGTTCAAGGCGACCGTCTTGCCCAGGATGACCACCTTGGCGGCGGAGCGCTGCTCGGCCGGGGTGAAGCCGCGCCCTGTCTCGACGGCCCAGTCCCGGGCGTCGAGATAGTCGTTCGCCACGCCGCGGAAGACGGTGAACCAGTTGCTGTTGCCGGCGACCACCTGCCCCGAGCCGCCCACCGATGCGCCCGAATACTGAACGGCTTCGATCTCTTTAGTCAGCGCCAGCGCATCGCCTTCGGTAAGCGATGGCTTGGTGCCGGAACCCGTGCGCCGGCCGCCGCTGGTGCGGCTGCCGTTGACCACGATCAGCAGGTTCGTGCCGAGGTTCTGAATCACGGACTGGACGCGCTGCTCGGCGCCCGCGCCGATCGCGACCATGGCGATTACCGCGGCGACGCCGATGATGATGCCGAGCGCGGTCAGCACCGAGCGCATCAGATTGCTGCGGAGCGCCACGAAGGCGGTAAGCAGGCAATCGAGATAGCTCATGCGGACGCCCCGGCGGTATCCGCCACCGGCGCGATCCGCTCGTCCCCAACGAGATGGCCGTCGCGGAAACGCAGCACCCGGCGCGCCGCGCGCGCGACCTCCGCGTCATGCGTGACCAGGATGATGGTGATGCCACGGCCGTTCAGCCGGTGGAACAACGCAAGAATCTCCTGGCCGGTCGCCGAATCGAGCGCGCCCGTCGGCTCGTCCGCCAGGATCAGCAGCGGGTCGTTGACCAGCGCGCGGGCGATCGCGACGCGTTGCATCTGCCCGCCGGAAAGCTGGGCGGGCGTATGGTGAATGCGCGCGCCGAGCCCAACCGCCTCGAGCGCGCGTTCCGCCATCTCCTTGCGCGTGCGCCGGTCGCGGCGGCCGTACATGAGCGGCAGCTCGACGTTGCCGAGCGCGCTCGCCCGCGGCAACAGGTTGAAGGACTGGAAGACGAAGCCGATCTTGCGATTTCGTGTCTCGGCCAGCGCGTCGCGATCGAGCAGCGAAACGTCCTCGCCGTCGAACAGGTAGGCGCCGGCGGTTGGCGTGTCGAGACAGCCGAGAAGCTGCATGCAGGTCGACTTGCCCGATCCGGACGGCCCCATGATGGCGAGGAACTCGCCGCGGTCGATCGACACGGTGAGGCCTTCGAGCGCATGAACGACCTGAGCGCCGACGACATAGTCCCGGCCGAGGCCGCGCGTCTCGATGATGGGGGCGCCCATGTCAGAAGCCGAAGGGGCTGCGGCGCGGCGCCGACGCGGCCCCTTTGACCTGCGCGACGACGACGGACTGGCCCTCCTTCAGGTCGCCGCGGACCAGTTCGGTAACGCTGCCGTCGCTGATCCCGACGCTGACGCTGACCGGTGTCAGGTCGCCGGAGCCATTCAGCACCCAAAGCTGCGCCCGCCGGCTCGCGCTCTGATCGCGCTTGCGCGCCAGCTCGGCGTACCGCGCGCGCTGCCTTTCGTTGAGGAGCGGAGCGATCTCCTTGCGGCTGTTCTCCCGCATCGTGCGAAGCGCGCGGCGGATCTCCTCCTGCTCGATGCCCTGGTCGCGCATCGCCTTGGCGCGCACCTCGATTCCGGCATAGACGGCCCGGATATCGCGCTGCTGTTCGGCGCTGAGCTCGAGCGACTTGGTCAGCCGCTCGATGCGCTGCTCCATCCGGTCGCTGCTTTGCCCGTTCCGCGCCGCCTGCTCCCGCGCCGCCGCGTCCGCCGGGCGGAAGCGCAGCGCGGCATTCTCGATCTTCAGCACGTCCTCGCGCGCGCCGACGACCATGGTTACGTTGGCGGTCATGCCCGGCAGCAGGCTGAAATCCGGATTCTGCGCGCCGACGATGACGGTGTAGGTGACGACATTCGAAATCTCCGTCGGCGCCTTGCGGATCTGGGTCACCTTCCCCGAATACTCCCGCTCCGGAAACGCGTCCACGGTGAAGGTTACTTCCTGCTCCTGCTGGATGCGGCCGATATCGGCCTCGTCCACGCTCACCTCGACTTGCATCTCGCGAAGGTCCTGGGCGATGGTGAACAGCGTCGGCGCCTGCAGGCTTGCCGCCACGGTCTGGCCGACGTCGACGTTGCGGCTGATGACCACGCCGTCGACCGGCGAGCGGATGATCGTGTAGCTCAGGTCGAGCTGGCGCTGCTTCAGCTCGGCCTTTTTCTCCTCGACCGACGCATGGGCGTGCTGGACCTGCGCCTCCTGCATCTTGAGTTTCGCCACCGTGCCGTTCACTTTGGCCACCGCCTGGTCCTTCACCGACACCGCCTTGTCGACGACGCTCTGCGCCACGGCGCGGCGGCCCAGCAGCTCCTTCTTGCGGGCGAAGTCCTGCTCGGCATCCTTAAGCACCGATTTGGCGCCGTCGATATCGGCCTTCATGGCGATGAGCGACGCTTCCTGCATGCTGACATTGGAGCGCGCGACCTGGAGGTCCGCTTCGAGCTGCCAGACCTTGGCCTCGAAGGCGGCGGGATCGAGCCGTCCGATCACCTGCCCCGCCTTCACCGGCGAGTTGAAGTCGGCCAGGAGCTCGGCGATCTTTCCCGATACCTGCGAGCCGACCAGCACCGTGACCACCGGGCGCAGGCTGCCGCTGGCCGACACGACGCTCTTGATGTCGCCGCGCGAAACCTTCGCGAAGCGGTAGACCGGCTTCTCGGTGCTGAAACCGTCCCCGAAAAAGAAGATGCCGGCGGCAGCCGCGGCCAGCACGGCGGCGCCTACCCAGATCCCGCGCCGCAGCCAGGGACGCGACAGAGACGCTCGAAATATCATGGCCCTAGTGACTTTCGTTAAAGACCGCCGAGAATACGGCCTCGGCGGCGACGATCCCTTCCGGATTCTGCCCGGATTCTGGAAGGAATCTGGTCATTCGCGCCGCCTTTGTGAAGGGGGGTATCCCGCCGTGCCTGCCCGGGCGCCTGGAGGAAGACTCGAAGCGTCGATTCGCGCTACAAAGCGCCATGCGACGCATCAGGATCACGGTGGGCAAGGTCGCGGTCGACGTCGAGCTGCTCGGCACGCCGACGGCGGACGCCATCCACGAAGCCCTACCCTTCTCCGCCAAGGCGATGACCTGGGGCGAGGAGGTCTATTTCCCGGCCCCGGTCAGCGCAAGGCGCGAGGCCGATGCGCGGGCCGTCGTCGAGCCCGGCGAGATCGCCTTCTGGACCGACGGCGACGCCATCGCCATCGGCTTCGGCCCGACGCCGATCTCGAAGAACGGCGAGATCCGCCTCGCCAGCCCCTGCAACATCTTCGGCCGGGCGCTCACCGACGTGCGCAAGCTGGCCCCGATCCGCGGCGGCGAGGCCATCAAGGTCGAAAAGCTGGGGTAGCGGCTGCCCAAGCCAAGCCGGCTCTTCCCTCTCTGCCCCTTCGGGGCGGAGAGGGTCAGGGAGAGGTGGGGTTGGCACGGCATACAGCACGATCGACACCTCACCCGGCGCGCGGCGCGCGCCACCCTCTCCGCCACTCCGGCGGAGAGGGTAAACGCAGCCCCTTCAATACGGCCGGTCGCCCCGCACGAGGATGCGGTAGAGCTTGCGGTGCTGGCTGTGGTCGTAGTCGAAGCCGGCCTTATGCATCGCCGAGCGGTTGTCGACGATAAGCATGTCGCCCAGCCGGTACTCGTGGACGTAGGTGAATTCCGGCTTGATCGCCGTTTCCAGCAGCTTGTCGAGGAATTCCTGCGTCTCCTCCGCCTCCATGCCGAGGATGTTCTCGGTCTTGCTATTGTGGAACCAGATCGCCTTGGTGCCGCGATCCGGATGGGTGCGCACGAGCGGCTGGATCGTCGGCGGGGCTTTCGCTTCCATCTGATCGTTCAGGACGTCGGGATTGGAGATCTTGAAGCGGGCGCTGCTGATCAGCGTATTGGCCGTCTTCATGTCCGTGATGCGCTTCTTGATGTCCTCCGGCAGCGCCTCGTAGGCATCCCGCATGTTGCAGACCGACGTGCCGCCGCCATGGTCAGGCAGGGCCACCGGATAGAGCATCGTGAACTTCGGCGGGCGCTCCTGGTTCGTGTGGTCGGTATGCCAGGTGGCGTTCTTTCCCACCTTCGCCTGCTGGCCCTTGCTGTCCTTGTGGCGGTTGTCGAGCACGCTCACCAGCGGCAGGCCGTCCACGAGGTAGCGCCGGTTCTGGTCTTCCATCAGCTCGCCGAACAGCTCGGCTGCCGCCTGGTATTGCGCCGCCGTGAACTGCTGATCGCGGATGACCAGGGCCACGTTGTCGACCGCGGCGTCGTACAGGCGCTTGCGGGTCGCCTCGTCGATCGGCTCACGCAGGTCGATGCCGGTCACCTCGGCGCCGATATGTTCCTTGATCTTGGTGATCTTCATGGTCCGTTCTCTGGCGAGCACGCTCATTCCATTCCCCTCACGATGTTGAACCGCAGGATGCCGGTAACAGCTCTCTGAACCCGATTGGTTAGAATATTACCCCGTCCCTCATGCCGTGTCACACTGGCGGGGCGGCAACCATAACCAGGGAGGACACCATGAACGGCTTGCTCGAAGGCCATCTCGCCGCGGTCACGGGCGGCGCTTCCGGGATCGGCCGCGCCATCGCCAGGGGCTTCGCCGCGCAAGGCGCCGAGGTCGCGGTCCTGGACGCGAATGCCGCTGCGGCCGAGGCCGTCTGCCGGGAAATCCTCGGCGCCGGGCACAAGGCCCACGCCATCGCGCTCGACGTCAGGGACCGGGCGATGTGCGCCGCCGTTGCGGACCGGGTTACCGCGACGATCGGCCAGGTCTCGATCCTCGTGAACAGCGCCGGCATCAACCGCCGCAACCCGTTCACCGGCGACCGCGCGGCGGTCGACCAGGACTGGGACGACATCATGAGCGTCAATCTCGACGGCATGTTCAACGTGACGCACGCCTTTCTCGACCCGCTGCGGGCGCGCCGGGGCCGCGTCGTCAACATCGGCTCCATCCAGTCGTTCATGCATGTGCGCTGGCCCAACTCCGTCGCCTACACGACCTCCAAGCATGGCGTGCTGGGGCTGACCCGCGCGCTCGCCGCCGAGCTCGGCAAGGACGGCGTGCGGGTCAACGCCATCGGCCCCGGGCTGATCGAAACGCCGCTCAACGCCGAGACGCGGGCCAGGAATCCGGGCGTCGTGCAGGGCTTCCTCGAGCACACGCCGCTCGGCCGCACCGGACAGCCCGAGGACATCGTCGGCCCCGCGCTGTTCCTTGCTTCGGACCTGTCCGGCTACGTCACCGGCGGCATCGTCATGGCGGACGGCGGATACCGCGCGATCTGACCGCCGCTACTCCTGCGGATAGCGCCAGGGCCGGGCCGGCTGCTTCGCGTCCTCGTCGAGCGTCCAGTGCGGCAGCGACAGGCCGGCGGACACGTCCGCGAAAACCATCCGCATGCGGGAGCCGATGCCGACCCGCTGCACCATCTCCGGCGGCGCGAGGACTCCATCCGGCGTCACCAGGTTCCCGCCGACGCGAAGCGCCTGCTCGGCGCTGGGCTTGCCCTTCTGCGTGTCGAGATCGACCAGCAGGATCATGTAGGGCACGCGCTCCTTGAACGCCGGCTGGATGCCGTGATGCACCTCGCAGTACGAGTGAACGGTGCCCTTGCCCTCGACCGCGACCCAGCGCGATTCCAGGCTGCCGCAGTTGTGGCAGGCCGCGCCCGGCGGGTAGCGCACGATGCCGCAGCCGCTGCATTCCTGCAGGTGGAACGCATGCGCCGCGCAATGCTTGAAATACTCGGCGTTCTCGATGTCGAGCTCGCTGACCGAGAGGGTCATGCCGAGGTAGTCGCCTTTCAATCCGGCCATGTCCTGTCCTCCCTCAATCGCCGCGCCGCATGACGAGCGCCGAGCCGATTCCCGGCGTCGCCCAGCCCATGTTGCAGGTCAGTTCCGGGTCCTTCACCGCGCGGCAGCCGCCCTCGCGGTAGTCGTGGGTGTGCCGCTTCCTGCCGTCCGGCCCGGCGGGACAGGAATCGTCGACCTCGCCCCGGAGCTGGCGGACGTTCTCGATCACCATGTTCATGCCGTGGGTGTAGCCCTCGCAGAGATGGCCGCCCGCGGTGTTGTTCGGCCGCTTGCCGCCGAGCTCGATGATGCCGCTGCTGACATAGCCGCCGCCCTCCCCCTTCTTGCAGAAGCCGTAATCCTCGAGCTGTAGCATCGCCGTGAAGGTGAAGGCGTCGTAGGAGCCGGTGATGTCGATGTCCTCCGGCCCAACGCCCGCGTTCCGCCACAGGATGTCCTTGGCGTAATGCCCGGCCACGGTGGAGATCGGCCCGTGCTGGTAATGCACCTCGGGGCGCGGCTTGCAGCAGCGGCCGACGACGGAGCGGATCAGCGGCGCGCGGTGCGGCGTGTCCTTCGCCCGGTCGGCGCGGGTGACGATGACCGCCGTCGCGTTGTCCGTCTCGACGCAGCAGTCGAGCAGATGCAGCGGCTTGCAGATGAAACGGCTGTTGACGACGTCGTCCACCGTGTAGCGCTTCTTGTAATAGGCCTTCGGGTTGTTCGACGCGTGCTTGCTGTGCGCCACCTTCACATGCGCGACCTGCTCCGGCGTCGTGCCGTAGTCGTACATGTGGCGCATGAAGGTGAGGCTGAAGCGCTGGCCGGCGCTCTGCCAGCCATAGGCGCGGTCGTGCAGCGCATCGCCCGAAACCGGCACCGCGGAACGCGCGCCGGTGCCGCCGATCCGGACCTCGCTGTAGCCGTTCATCGCGCGGAACACCACGACCGCGCTGCACATGCCGGCCTCGATCACGCCGATGGCGATGCCGATCAGCGCCTCGGTGGACGACCCGCCGCCGTGCACGTCCATGAAGAAGTTCGGGCGGATGCCGAGGTCGCCGGCAATGACCGGCGAGAAGGTCGAATCGTTGCCGGAATAGGACAGCATGCCGTCGATGTCGGCGGGCGTCATGCCCGCATCCTTGATCGCGTTGCTGATCGCCCAGCAGGCGAGCGCCCGCGTGGTGCGGCCCGATCCCCGTGCATAGGTCGTCTCGCCGATTCCGGCGATGGCGTATTTGTCCTGCAGGTGTTTCGGCGCCGTGGCGTCGATCTCGCTGGTCCGCGCCATGATTGTCCTCCTCCGGTGGCCAATCTCGATTGCAGCCGATCGGGCGCTCCGGGTCAAACGCGGTGTCAAACTCAGGATGCCGCGCCGGCAATCACCCGCAGCAGCAGCGCCGCCCCCGTCGCCATCAGCGCGATCAGCGCCCAGCGCCGCGCCTTCTCGGGGTCCGTCTTGCCGAAGGCGTGCGCGCCGAGCCAGCTCCCCGCGAGCACGGCCGGCAGCAGCAGCACGGCGCGGACGAGGGCGGCGAGATCGAGCATGCCGATATAGGCCGCGTACAGGCAGGCGACCGGCGCCAGCACGACGAGGTAGGCGATGATCGACGCCCGGCTGACGTTGATGGCGAGCGGCGCGGACAGGTAATAGAGAAAGACCGGCGGCCCCGGAATGCCGACCCCGCCGGTCAGCAGCCCCGCGACCAGCCCGACCGACGTGGTGCCAGGCCAGGACAGGGTGCTGGTCAGCAGCTTGCCGCGCCACAGCAGCAGCGCCGCGGCGATCACCGTCACCGCGACCGCGCCCCGCGTCATGTCGGCGGGCAGCGCGACGATGGCCGCGAGCCCGACCGGCACGCCCGCGAACGCGCCGAGCCAGATCCAGCCGAGCGACTTCCAATGCGCTTCGCGCCAGACCGACGGCAGCAGGTGCAGGCTCACCGCCAGCTCGAGCAGGAAGGTGATCGGCACGACCGCGACCGGCGGCAGCACCATCGACAGGCTCGGCACCCACAGCAGCGACGAGCCGAAGCCCGTATAGCCGCGGATGAAGGCCGCGACGAACATCGCCGCGAGACAGAAGGCGATGACGCCGGGGGTCATGCCGGCGACGGCGGCGGACAGTGCCGACTGGAGCCAACTCACGCGCGGCGTTTCCGGTGGTTCATGGGAATCTGCGCTCCGCCAAGCTCATGCTTCGACAAGGCGATATCATACTTTACGTACCCATTCGGGGCTGGGTATGTTATATAGAAGCATACCGCTCGCGGATTTGGCGGATTTTGTTCATCCGAGGTCTTCCCAGCGAAAGGCTCTGGCCCTGCTACGCG
>WHUA01000028.1 GCA_009377445.1 Alphaproteobacteria bacterium
GCCGGCTTCGAACTCATGAGCCGGCCGCACGTCCACCACCACTATCTCACCGGTTGACAACCGGGCGACCAGTTCTTGACGGCTCACCGACTCGACCGGCCCGCCCAGATACGCCTCGGCGGCCTCACGAACCGCAGGCGAACAATCGAACGACACCTCCCGGACCAGATCCAACAGATCCACCACCCGATCCGACGCCAGCCGATACACCACCCTGTTGCCATCCCGGCGAGCCGTCACCAGGCCCGCCCGACGTAACACCTGGAGATGTTGAGAGCAGTTCGCCACCGCGAGACCTCCGACGTCGGCGAGATCCTCCACCGAGCGTTCACCCTGCGCTAACACATCCATGAGCTCCACCCGCCGGCCACTAGCCAACGTCTTTGCAGTGGAGGCGAACCCGTCATACAACTCGACCTTCGACATCTTGCTCCTCGCTCGATTCGGTCAAGAGTTTAGTTGAACTATCGAGTAACGCACATTCTCGTGGCGTCAGCGAGCGGACCACGAGTGATCTCAATAGGTCAAGTGAACGATTGACAATGTGAATTGAGCCCTGTAGCCTCACCTCAGACAGAGAGCGATATGGGATAGGTGATTAGATGCGACGGGTACGCAGGGTTGGAGCGGGTCTGACGGCCCTGGCGGTGGCGGTGCTCTTGGTGTTGGCTTTGACCGCATCGGCGGATATCGGTGACACCATCAGGGTCAGCGTCAACAGTGCCGGCGTCGAGGGCAACAACAACTCCTTTGGTTCGTCGGTCTCGGCCGACGGACGCTACGTCGTCTTCGACTCGGCGGCGTCGAACCTGGTCGCCGGCGACACCAACAACGCATCCGACGTGTTTGTCCACGACACCAGCAGCGGCGCCACCACCAGGGTCAGCGTCAACAGCGCCGGCGTCGAGGGCAACGACACCTCCTTTAGTCCGTCGGTCTCGGCGGACGGACGCTACGTCGCCTTCCACTCGGCGGCGTCGAACCTGGTCGCCGGTGACACCAACGGCGTATCCGACGTGTTGGTCCATGACACCAGCAGCGGCGACACCATCAGGGTCAGTGTCGACAGCGCCGGCGTCGAGGGCAACGCCGACTCGTTCGATCTGTCGGTCTCGGCGGACGGACGCTACGTCGCCTTCCGCTCGTTCGCCACCACCCTGGTCGCCGGCGACACCAACAACGCATTCGACGTGTTTGTCCACGACACCAGCACCGGTGACACCATCAGGGTCAGCGTCAACGGCGCCGGCACCGAGGGCAACAACAACTCCTTTGGTTCGTCGGTCTCGGCCGACGGACGCTACGTCGTCTTCGACTCGGCGGCGTCGAAC
>WHUA01000025.1 GCA_009377445.1 Alphaproteobacteria bacterium
AGACGGCGCTCGTCAACGCCGATCGGGCGGGTGATACGGAGGCAGCTCAGACGATCGCCGGAGAGATCACGCGCCAGCGCTCCATGCCGGCGGCGCCCAGCATGTCGTCCGCGGCAGCCGCGCCGGCGTCGCCTACGCTCGATCAGAAAATTCGCGGCAGCTTTGCGGGCGGTTACATCAAGGCGACGCGTGATCCGATCGACGCAGGGGCGCAGATGCTTCGACGCGCAGTGCCGGATCGGATTGGCGCGATCGTAGATGACTTCGGGAACTTCCTGGCGGACTTGGGGTTGCCGGTGGCCTATTCGTCCGGGGTGGAAGGCGTCGACCGCTTGGTGGCGCGCGACGAACAGGAACATCAGACCGCCCGCCTGGCAACCGCGCCGATAGACCCCGCAACAGGCCAGCCGGACCCCGGCGTTGATTGGGGCCGGGTCGTCGGCAGCATCGCCAATCCGGTCAATCTTACGGCCGGCCGCCTGCTTCCGATCGCATCCAGGATGGGCTTCGCGGGAAAGGCCATCACTGGAGCCGCCGCAGGCGCTGCAGGAGGCGCGCTACAGCCCGTCACCGAGATCGGGCCGGACCAGTCCTTCGCCGCGACGAAGGCTGCTCAGACTGGCTTAGGCTTGGCCACAGGGGCGGTTCTGACGCCCGCCCTGTCGAAGCTCGGTGACGTGATCGCCCGCAATGTCAGCCGGTTCGCTGGCACAGCCGGCGGTGCCAAGGCTGCCGCGAATGCCGATGCCGTCCTTGCCCAATCGCTGCAGGACGCGGGCCAGTCGATCGAAGGCGTTCCGCCGCCGGTGCTCCAATCGCTTCGCAAGCAGGTGGCCGATGCGCCGCGCCGTGGCCAGAAGCTCGACGCTGCGGCGTTGCTGCGCAAGGCCGACGCCGATGCCGTTGGCGTGAAGCTTACGCAGGGTCAGCTGACCCGCGACCCGAACCAGTTCGCGGCCGAGCGGAACCTGCGCGGCGTCGCCGGCGCCGGTGAGCCGCTCTTGCAGCGCTTTGAGCAGCAGAACCAGCGCCTGACCGGGATCCTCGATGACGACCTGGGTGCTGGACGGGCGGCGGAGGCGTACCCAGCCGGGCAGCAAATCTCGTCGGCCCTGAAGACTGCCGACGATGCCATGCGGCAGAACGTGTCCGGCCTGTACCAGACGGCGCGCGGGTCCGCGGCGGCTCGATCCGAACTCAACCTGACCGGCTTGTCGCAGGACTACGCCAACATCCTGCGGGACTACGGCACCAAGAACGTACCGGCGCCGGTTGCGTCCAGGCTCGAGCAGATGGGGCTCCTGTCCGGCACGCAGCGCAAGGTCGTGACGGTGGCCGACGCCGAGGATGTGTTGCAGGTCATCAACAAAAACCGGAGCAATGGTCCAGCTATCAACAACGCGCTGGGCGAGATTCGGGACGCGATCAAGCGCGCGGTTACGACGGCGGATGTCGACGGCGGACCGTACTCGGTCGCGCGCCAGGCGGCAGCCACGAGATTCCGGCTGCACGATGCAATTCCAGCGTTGAAGGCCGCAGCAGACGACGAGGTTGCTGCCGACGACTTCGTACGCAAGTTTGTGCTCGGAGCGAAGACGAATGAGGCCAAGGAGCTCGCCGCGATGCTGAGCCGGGCCGACCCGGGAGCATTCCAGGAGGCCCGGAACCAGATCGGCGCAGCGCTGGCTCGATCCGCACTGGGCGAGAACGTCACCGGCGATCGCGTCCTTTCGCCCGAGCGATTGAACCGGGCCATCCGGACGATGGGCACCGACAAGCTGAAGGCGTTCTTCGCGCCTGAGGAGGTGAACAAGATTCAGGCGCTGGGACGGGTGGCCGCCTACATCAAC
>WHUA01000012.1 GCA_009377445.1 Alphaproteobacteria bacterium
CCGTGAACGTCGCGCCGCCCGTCTCCGCCAGGATCTTCGTGATCGCTGCCGTCAGCGTCGTCTTCCCGTGGTCAACGTGACCGATCGTACCAATGTTGCAATGCGGCTTCGTTCGCTCAAACTTACTCTTCGACATTGGCTTGCTTCTTCCTGCTGGTTAACTTGCCGATCAACTCCGACCGCGAGCCCGTTGCCGTGCGCCGTGTGGCTGCATCAGGGCCGTTCCCGCCGTCGCCACTCCCCCCCGACTTTTCCGCCTACTTTCCGCCGTCAGGCCGCCTCCTGACGAGCCGCCCCCTGACGAGCCGCCTGGAGCGGGCGGCGGGAATCGAACCCGCGTCTCCAGCTTGGAAGGCTGGGGTAATAGCCATTATACGACGCCCGCTTCAATCCTACGGCCTCGTTCCCTCAAACTGCCTCTCCGCCGGATCCGCCGCCCACATCCAATCCGAACAATACAACCGCCAGACGAGTGGTGGAGGGGGTTGGATTCGAACCAACGTAGGCTTAGCCAACGGATTTACAGTCCGTCCCTTTTAACCACTCAGGCACCCCTCCGACAGGTGCAATGCCACCGGCCCGGCGGAGTGCCGCACTATGGTGATTTACCGCTGATTGTCAACGCCCAAACCGCTACCCGAAATGCACAAATCACGCCGCCCGCGCATCTTTTTCCGCGAAGCCGGATGCGCGAGTTGCGTATTTGCGAGCCAACTAATAGTAAGGTCCGTTATGGTAAAAAGCAAGCCGCCGAGGGGCCGTCGCGACGCCGGCCGCCCCCCCGACCGCCACAGGCGCGACAGCCGGACGCATGAAGCGCACGCCTCGGCCGGCGGGGCGAGCGGCCATCGGCCGGGCGACCGCTGGCTCTACGGGCATCACGCAGTCGCCGCCGCCGCCGGCAACCCGGCGCGCCGGCTGGAGCGCCTGCTGGCGACCGCGAACGCGGCCGAGCGCCTCAAGCGCGACTGCCCGGGCGCCGTCGCCGAGATCGTCGAGCGGCCGGCCATCGAGGCCGTGCTGCCGCCGGGCGCGGTGCATCAGGGGCTGGCGCTGCTCGCCTCGCCGCCGGCCGTTCCCAGCCTGGAAGAGCTGCTGGACAGCCTGCCCCAAGACGCGTTGCTGGTCGTGCTCGATCAGGTTACCGACCCGCAGAATGTCGGCGCGATCCTGCGCAGCGCCGCCGCCTTCGGCGTGCGCGCCGTGCTCGTGCCGCGGCGCCACGCGCCGCCGGTCACCGGCGCGCTGGCCAAGGCCGCGAGCGGCGCGCTCGAGCATGTGCCGCTGATCGAGATCGGCAACCTCGACCGCGCGCTGCAGAAGCTCAAGCAGGCTGGATTCTGGTGCCTCGGCCTGGACGCCGCGGCGGACCGCAGCATCGCCGATGCCAAGCTCGACCGCCGGCTGGCGCTGGTCATGGGCGCGGAGGGATCGGGGCTGCGCCGCCTTACAGCGGAGCGATGCGACCTCCTGGTGCGGCTGCCGACCCGTGGGCCGATCGCGACGCTGAACGTCTCCAACGCCGCCGCGGTGGCGCTTTACGAACTGTCCCGAGGCGCAGGCGGCGCATAAGCGAAACGGCCGGGGACTTTGGCCCCCGGCCGCTGCTTGCTGGCGGTTTCCGGCAATTTACTCAGGATCGTGGAACCCGTCGTGAGCGGCCGGAGCCGGCTGCGCCCAATCCTGATGCGCCCAGCCCTGCTGGCCCGGAACGTAGGCCATGCTTGCCTGCTGCGATTCCGCGCTCAGCCGCTGGTCCTGGTGGCCGGCGAGCGCATGTTGCGCCGCCGCCGGCGACTTGACCGCCGCGAACGGGTTGGGCGAGTCGTAGAGCGCGCTGCCGCCGGAGGAGCCGGCAAACGCCGCGCCGCTCGCCGTCAACGCAATCGCCAAAGCCATCGGAGTGAAAAATTTCTTCATAGTGCCATTCCTTCTTCTTCGATGTGGAAAGGATCCCCGGGGTTCCTCTGGAGGATCCTCTATCGCGGTCATCCGCTTGTCCGACAGATGGTCGGCCGGCGCCGGCCGTTCAACATCAAGCTTTTGAAATGATGGTGATTTCCCGCTCTCGAATATTGATTTGTCCGTGATCGGACGCCCGCGCGCCGGGCCGCGCCGAGTCCGCTTTCGCCGCTTCCTCAGCATGTTGACGGCGGTCCAGAATCGCACCGCTTCGTGAGGCTCCGTGCGCGTGATAGATTTGCCGCGGACAAGCGACGCAGAAACGACGGAGGGCGCGATGCCCGGCACGCCGCGCGAAGACGCCCCCGGCGATGGGTGTTTCGTCAGCCATCTCGAATGCAGCGCCACCGGCGAGCGGCACGATCCCTCCCGCCTGCACAACACCTCGCGCGCCGGCAAGCCGCTGCTGGTGCGCTACGACCTGGAGGCAGTCGGCCGCACGGTGACGCGGCAGGACATCGCCCGCCGCCCGGCCGACATGTGGCGCTGGCGCGAGTTGCTGCCGCTCCGCCGCGCGGCGGACATCGTCAGCCTCGGCGAGCCGGTGACCCCGCTCCTTTCGTTGCCGGCGATGCGCCGCGCACTCGGCTGCGGCGAGATCCTGGTCAAGGACGAGAGCCGCATGCCGACCGGCAGCTTCAAGGCGCGCGGCCTCGCGGTCGCCGTCTCGATGCTGAAAGCCTTCGGGGTGAAGCGCGCCGCCATGCCGACCGCCGGCAACGCGGGCGCCGCGCTCGCCGCCTATTGCGCGCGTGCGGGAATCGAAAGCTGGGTCTTCCTGCCCGACGACGCGCCCGAGGCGGCGCTGCGCGAGACCGCGCTCCATGGCGCAAAGGTCTGGCGCGTCAACGGGCTGATCAACCACTGCGGCGAGATCGTCGCGGCCGGGCGCGAGAAGATGGGCTGGTACGACGTCTCGACGCTGAAAGAGCCCTACCGCATCGAGGGCAAGAAGACGATGGCGCTGGAGCTGGCGGAGCAGCTCGGCTGGCGCGCGCCCGACGCGATCTTCTATCCCACCGGCGGCGGCACCGGGCTGATCGGCATGTGGAAGGGATTCCAGGAGCTTCGGGCGCTCGGCTGGCTCGAAGGATCGATGCCGCGCATGGTCGCGGTGCAGTCGACCCGCTGCGGCCCGCTGGTCAAGGCCTTCGACGAGGGCAAGGACACGGTCGAGCAGCCGTGGGAGCCGGTGACCACGACCTTGCACGGCGTGCGCGTGCCGAAGCCCTTCGCCGATTTCCTCTGCCTCCGCGCGATGCGGGAAAGCGGCGGCTTCGGCTCGGCGGTGGACGATGACGAAGTGGAGGCGGCGCGCAGCGAGGTCGCGCGTAAGGACGGCGTCCATCTCGGCCCCGAGGGCGCCGCCTGTTTCGTGGCCTACCGCCAGGAGCTGCGGCGCGGCCGGGTCGCGCCCGGCGACCGCGTCGTGCTGTTCAACTGCGCCAGCGGGCTCAAGTCCGACATGCCGCCGGCCGGCCGCCGCCTCGATCGCTTCGCCCCGATCGACTTCGCGGCGCTCTAGCCCGGCCCTTCCCGCCCGGACCCGCGCGCGAGACAGTTGCCGGGGAGGACGCGACGGGATAAATCTCCCCTCGGCGCCGGCTTAGCTCAGCTGGTAGAGCAACGGTTTTGTAAACCGTGGGTCGGGGGTTCGAGTCCCTCAGCCGGCACCATCTTGGCCCTGTCCGACCCGGAAACCGGCCCATCCGGAACGCCCTCAAAAATATCGAACGCCCTGACAACGGCCCGTTGTATATTCCCCGCGATGGCCACGTTCCTCGCAGGGAATATTCCGGAAAGCTGCCACCCCAAGGTGCGCGAGCTGGCGGCGTATTGGCTGTCGATTCATCCGGCGCGCGGGCTGCCCGGCCGCCAGCATTTCGAGCCGATGGATATCCCAGCGCTGCTGTCGCACATCTACCTTGTCGACGTCTGCCCCGAAACGCGCGGCTTCACGTTCCGGCTGATGGGGACCGCCCTGGCGAAGCTGTTCGAGCGCGATTACACCGGCCTGCCCTTCGAAGGCGCCTACGACAGCGGCAAGCGCTCGCATTCCTATCGCGACATGACCGAGATGCTCGCGAGCCGGCAGCCGCGCTGGCGCAAGGCGCCGGGCTATTTCATGAAGGACCGCGACCACCTGACCCTCGAGCGCGTGAACCTGCCGCTCGCCAGGGACGGGCAGACGGTGGACATCATCCTGGGAATGATCCTCGCGCACAGCAAGAGCGGCGCGCTGATCTAGGGAGGACTCTGCGGGCCATCTTGCGGCCGGCGCCGGTTGGCCTTATTGCTGCGCCCATGCTGGATCAGTTGAAAGCGAACAATCGCGCCTGGGCAAAGCGGATGGTCTCCGCCGACGGCGATTTCTTCAAGCGGCTCGAGCGGCAGCAGGCGCCGTCCTATCTGTGGATCGGCTGCTCCGACAGCCGGGTGCCCGCCAACGAGATCGTCGGCCTCGACCCCGGCGAGCTGTTCGTGCACCGCAACGTGGGCAACCTCGCGCCGCCGCAGGACGCCAACTACCTCTCGGTGCTGCAGTTCGCCATCGACGTGCTGAAAGTGCAGCATGTCATGGTGGTCGGGCATTACGGCTGCGGCGGGGTGAGCGCGGCGGTGGACGGCAAGCGGCGCGGCCTCGTGGACCACTGGCTGCACCCCATACGCGAGGTCGGCCACACGCACCGCCACGAGCTCGACGCGATTCCGGAGCAACGCGCCCGCCTCGACCGCCTGTGCGAGCTCAATGTGCTCAGGCAGGTGCGGAACGTGGCGTCCGACGTCTTCGTGCAGGATGCCTGGGCGCGCGGCCAGGCGATCCAGGTCCACGGCTGGGTCTATTCCCTGTCGAACGGCCTGGTGAAGGACCTGAACACGACGATCGGCCGGCCGGAAGAGCTGGAGCGGCTGGGCTGACCGCAGCATAAGCGGGGTGCGTGCTTCGTCCCTCGACAAGCTCGGGACGGGTGACTTATCGCGCGGTCTTCACCCCAGGGCTCCGTCGTCCGCTCCGGCCTCCCGGCTCCACAGCCGGGCGAAATGGCGGTAACGGATGAAGGCCGCGTCGCGGCGGTTCGGGTGGAGCGGCCCAATCCTCAGAGCCGCCGACTTGATCGCCTGCAGTTGCCGGTAAAGCTTCGTATCGTTCATGCCGTCCAAGGATAACTCCCCGCGATGATCGAAACCGTCCGCGCCCCGCGCCTGCGGGCAGGAGCGGAAGGGAAACGGCCGGTCTGGGAAGGGCCGGCGAGGTCCCAGGACGGGGCCTCGGCCCTATGCTTGTTCTGGCGGCGACCCTAGAGCAACCTGCGTCCTATCGGACGCAGATAAGTTGCTCTAACCTTTTAAGATAGATCAATTTACCTGCAATCAGGTGATTCCACCTGATTGCAGATTGATCTAGCGCCGCAAATCTTAACGTCTCGTTAATAAACGGCGTTAACGCGCGCCCTTGCTCTTTTGCGCGAAGAACAGCAGCAGGCCGAACAGCCCCACCCCCGCGGCGGCGAAGACCCAGCCGTAGCCGACCCGGTCCACGACGAGCCCGAGCGCCGTCACCCCCGCCGCCTGGCTGATGAAGAAGACGAAGGTGAAGAGGGAAACCGCCGAGCCGCGCGCCTCGGGCGCCATCTGGGTGGCGTTCGTCTGCAGCGTGTTGTGGACCATGTAGAGGCCGAAGCCGATGGCGAACATGGCGGGCGCCACGACCACCCAGGACGGCAGGAGCGCGAGCGCGCCGAGGCATGCGCCGAGCAGGACGCCGCCCACGCGCATCATGCCGCGCTCGCCCAGCCGCGCCACGAAGCCGCGCGCGAACAGGCTGTAGCAGAGCCCGCCCAGCCCGAAGCAGCCGAGCACGAGGCCGATCCTGAGATAGTCGAGGGCGAAGGCGCTGCGCAGGAAGGCGCCGAAATAGGCGAGCGCGCCGAAGAACAGGAAACCTTCCGCGAAGATCGCCAGGAGAATCATCCGCGAGCGCGGCGCGGCCGCGATGCGCCCGTACTGGCGGATCAGCCGCCCCAGCCGCAAGGGCTCGGACACCCGCGCCCTGCTCACCTGCCCGAAGCGCAGCTCGAGCCAGAGCGCGGCGGCGACCAGCGCGAAGGCGGCCCCGACGACCACGAAGGCCGCGCGCCAACCGGCGTATTCGATGATGATGCCGCCGGCCGCCTGGCCGAAGACGACGCCGGTAAGCTGACCGGTGAGGATGCGGGCCAGCGTCGCCTGCCGCTCGTTGTAGGGAACGATGTCGCCGACATAGGCGAGGCCGAGGGTAATCACCGCGGCGGCGGTCGCGCCCGACGCAAGGCGCAGCAGCGCCAGCGCGACGAGCGACTGCGCCAGCGCCGCTCCCGCAACCGCGGCGGCAGACAGCGTCGCCGCGATGGCGACGAGGCGGTACTTGCCGTAGCGGTCGCCCAGCGGCCCGTAGACGAGCTGGCAGACGCCGTAGGACAGGGCGTAGGCGGTGGCGATCACGGACGCCGTGCCGGGCGTGACGGAAAATTCCTGCGCGATCCGGGGCAGCATCGGCTCGGCGATGCGCATGCTCGACGACACGCAGAACGCGCCGGCCGCGAGAAGAACGACCGGACGGAGAACATCGCTTCGGCCGCCGCGCGCAGGTCCCGCCATGGGGTCGTATCCGTCCGGTGAAGCCCCGACTTCGGGAGGAAGCAGACACCAGATATCGCCCCGCGGCGGCCGTCAAGACCCCGGCGGATCGTCGCCCCCGGCCTGCTGCCCGGCGTCGTGTTCGGGCAGGCGGCCCCTAAACCTTGCGCGCTATCGTATCGGCGACCTTCAGCCACATCTCAGCGCCTTCGGCATCCCCGATCTCGGAGAGCGCCTTGGCGCGGGCACTGGCCTTTTCGGCCGCCGCCTTGCCGTACTTCTCAATATGTGCGCGCACGAGGACCAGCACCTGCTGGTCCGACATGTCGATCACGGAGTTTCACCCAATTTTTATTTATTTCAATGCCGCAACGTTACCCGTCCTGCTTGCCATATCCGCCGGAAGGAAGCAATCGCTCTCGCGACACTCAGGGCAATCGCATTTGAGGGGGCTCGCGGCGATCGGGACAAGCGGGGTGCGTGCTTCGTCCCTCGACAAGCTCGGGATGAGGAAGCTCAGCATGAGGTTTTTTCTCAATGCCAAAAAGATTCACCCTCATCCTGAGCTTGTCGAAGGACGCACGACATTTGTGCAAGATCCGCAAATGCGATTGCCCTCTCGCGACACGGATGGCGGATTGCCAATATCGGGGCGCTCGCGCAGGATCGATGCGCCTGCCCCGCCGGAGCGCCGCGTCATGCCCTTGTTCCTGCCGTCGCCTGCCGACGATCCGAGTCCCCTGCCCCGGGCGTATGAAAGTACCGCGCCCGCCGCGGAGGATTACCCGAGTCTCGCTTCGCCGCTCGCGGTCGAAGTCGCGATCGCCGGCGGCGGCATCACCGGCCTGTCGGCCGCGCTGCATCTCGCGGAAGCGGGCGTCAGGGTGGCGGTGCTGGAACGGCGGACCGTGGCGCACGGCGCGTCCGGCCGCGCCTTCGGCAACGTGGTGCCCTATGCGAAGCATCAGCACGGCCACATCCTGAAACATTTCGGGGCCGAAGCGGGGCAGCGCATCGTCGGCGCGCTCGCCGCCGGGCCGGCTGCGGTCTATGGCCTCGCCCGCAAGCACGGCATCGACTGCGAGGTCGTGCAGAACGGGCTGATCTTCGCCGCGCATAACCGGGCGGCCGAGGCGTCGCTGCGCGAGCGCGCGGACTACTGGCGGACGCGCGGCGGTGGCGTCGATTTCCTCGACGGCCCGGAGACCGCACGGCTCACCGGCACGACATACTATGGCGCGAGCGTGCTCGACCGGCGCGGCGGCACGATCAATCCGCTCGCCTACACCCGCGGGCTGGCGCGCGCCGCGGCGACGGCCGGCGCCGCGATCTTCGAGGGCACGCCGGTCGAGTCGATCGAGCGGCACGGCAAAGGCTGGCGGCTTCGCACGGAAGGCGGGCCGGTGACGGCGGAGCGCGTGCTGATCTGCGCCAGCGCCTACATCGGCGCGCTGCACCCGGCCCTCGCCCGCTGTTTCGTGCCGATGCGCGCCTATCAGCTCGTCAGCCGGCCGGTCAGCCCGAACCTGCTCGCCGCCATCCTGCCGGGCGGACAGACGCTGACCGACACGCGGCGGCTGTTCTCCGGCGTGCGGGTGGTCGCGGGCGGGCGCATTCACGTCAGCGCGGACGGCCCGGTGTTCGACGCCGCCGCCGCGCCCTTCGCCGACCAGTCCACGGACCGCATCCGCGCGCTCTATCCCGAGATCGGGACCATCGACTGGGAGGAAGCCTGGACCGGCTGGGTCGCCGTGACGCGCGACGAATATCCCCGCGTACATGAATTGGCGGAAGGGCTCTGGACCGCCTACGGCTACAGCGGACGCGGCATCGCCTTCGGCACGCTGCTGGGGCGGCAACTCGCCTGGCACGCCGCCCCTCACGCACACGGCGGCGACCCGGCGGCGGCGTTCTTCCCCGTCACCCCCGCCGCGCCGATTTTCGGCCACGCGCTGGCGCGCCCGGCGCTGAGCCTGTTCATGGGCTATCTGCGCTGGCGCGACCGGCGCGACCTGGCGGGCGCCGGACGTTGATCGGGCACAACCTGTGGACGCAGGCGCAGGCAGCGGGAACCCGCCGCCTGCGCAGCAGCGGCACCTTACTTCGGCTGCGGAACGACCCGAATGTAGGGCTTCGGCGACTTCCAGCCGCCCGGGTATTTCTCCTTGGCCTTTTCGTCGGAGACAGCCGGCGAGATGATCACATCCTCGCCGTTCCGCCAGTTCACCGGCGTCGCCACCTGGTGCTTGGCGGTGAGCTGAAGCGAATCGACCACCCGCAGGATCTCGTCGAAATTGCGGCCGGTGCTCATCGGGTAGACCAGGACGAGCTTGATCTTCTTGTCCGGGCCGACGACGAAGACATTGCGCACCGTCTGGTTGTCGGCGGCGGTGCGGCCCTTGGCGCTGTCGCCCGCGGCCGCCGGCAGCATGTCGTAGAGCTTCGCGACTTTGAGCTCGTTGTCGCCGATCAAGGGATAGTTCGGCATGTAGCCCGTCGCGTCCTGGATGTCCTGCATCCAGCGCTTGTGATCGTCGACCGGATCGACGCTGAGGCCGATGATCTTCACGCCCCGCTTCTCGAATTCCGGCTTGAGCTTCGCCATGTAGCCGAGCTCGGTGGTGCAGACCGGGGTGAAGTCCTTCGGATGCGAGAACATCACCGCCCAGGAATCGCCGATCCAGTCATGGAAGCCGATCTTGCCCTCGGTCGTTTGCACCTCGAAGTCGGGCGCGGTATCGCCGATTTTCAACGTCATCTAGACTCCTCCTCATTCTGGTTGTGTCTCCCGTGCGGCCGGGCCGCCGGGACATCAATGCCAGCACGCTTTTGAGACGATGCTGCCGTCGACATGCGATCGGTGCCCCACCGATACCGCCTGCGGATGCCGGCATGCTGTGATTCTGCGCACAGCTCGGCAAGTATCCGCCGGGCAGATTTCAATTGTATGTCGCTGCCGGCAGTCTAACGTTTCGATTGTTGCAGGAGTGCGGGCAGTCTTCAACGTAATTTCAGCGCCGCGACCTCGCGGCGCAGCGCTTTGATCTCGGTGAGGATTTCGGCGCGGCTGCTGCGCCCTTCGCGGACGAACTCGACTTCTTCGGCGTGCTCCTCGTCGCGGTCGGCCTGGTGCTGGCGCTGCATCGCGTCGACGATGATGCCGATGAACAGGTTCAGCACGGTGAAGGTGGTCACCAGCATGAACGGCACGAAGAACGCCCAGGCGTAGGGATGCGCCTCCATCACGGGGCGCACGATCTCCGCGGCCCAGCCCTCCAGCGTCATGATCTGGAACAGGGTGAAGGCGGATCCGGCGAGGTCGCCGAACAATTCCGGCTCGGATGCGCCGAACAGATTGGTCGCCATGACGGCGAACACGTAATAGATCAGCGTCATCAGCGCGATGATCGAGCCCATGCCGGGTATGGCGTACAGCAGCGCGGTGACCACGCGGCGCATCGACGGCACGGCGGACACCAGCCGGAGCACGCGGAGGACCCGCAGCGCGCGCAATACCGACAGGGTGCCGGTCGCCGGCACCAGGGCGATGCCGATGACGACGAAGTCGAACAGGTTCCACGGGTCCTTGTGGAAGCGCGTGCGGTAAACGACGAGCTTCGCCAGCAGCTCCAGGACGAAGACCGACAGGATCGCCCGGTCCAGCAGGGTCAGGAGCGGGCCCGCGGCGTCCCGCGCCTCGGCGCTTGTCTCCAGCCCGAGCGTGACCGCGTTGACGACGATGAGCACGGTGATCGTGCGCTGGAATCCGGCGGATTCGAGCAACGCCTGCAGCTTGCCGAGCAATCCGCCCTGCGGCGGCGGAATGCGCCGGAGATCGTCTCCCGGCGCGCCGCCGCCCCTCGGTCCCGGCCCGTTCATCGCGTCCATTTCGCCCCGCCGCCGATCGATTTCCAATGGACGCTCATATAGGGAGAAAGCGAAGGCTGCGCAATCGAGCGCCGCTTCCCTTCGCCCGACCGCTCACCGGCCCTTGAACGGCCCCGGCTTGCGCTTCTCGGCGAAGGCGCGGGCGGCCTCCTTGAAGTCCTCGCTGAGGTAGAGCTTGAGCGGCGCGGTCTGCATCATGATCTCGCGCGTGAGCTGCTCCATGTACCAGCGCCGGGTGCGCACGGTCGCCCGCACGCTGAGCGGCGGGTTCTTGCACACCTCCTGCGCCAGCTCGTTCGCGACCTCGAGGAACTTACCCTTCGGCGCGACGCGGTTGATCAGGCCGGCCGCGAGGCATTCCTCCGCCGTGAAGAAGCGCCCGGTGAGCGCCACTTCGGTCCCGAAAGCCGCGCCGCCGCGATAATTCAGCAGGCCCCAGTATTTCGACGCACCCAGGCCGCGCGGCGTCTCGGTGATCTGGAACTTGGTGCCTTCCTCCGCCACCACCAGGTCGCACTCGAAGACGATGCCGATGGCGAGGCCCAGCACATAGCCGTGCGGCGCGGCGATCACCGGCTTCCAATTGACCGACTTCGTCAGCAGGTCGGAGGAATGCGCGCCGAACGCCTGCGGGCCGCCGTACTTCTCGAACTCCTCGCGCGAGCGAAGCTGGCGCTGGTGCACGTCGGCGCCGCTGGAGAATGCGCGGCCCTTGCCGGTGATGATCGCGAGATGCGCCTCGTTGTCGCCGTCGAACCGGCGAAGCCCTTCCATCAGCGCCGCGACGAGCTCGTCGCTGAACGCGTTCAGCTTCTCCGGGCGGTTGAGCGTCAGCGTGACGATGTTGCCTTTGCGCTCGTATTCGACCAGGCCTTCGAGATCGGATTGCGTCATCGATTCCTCCCATCCGCCGCGGCAGGCGCGCCGGGCGCGTTGCATAGTCCGCCGCCGAGCGGATGTGGGTCGAGCGAATCGGGGAAACCGTTCAGGCGGTCGGGATATTCCCCGACCTTACGGCGTCTTGCGGACACGCGCAAATCGGAGGCCGTGCGTGGGTGCCGCCGTCAACCTGTTCCGGCAATTCACGCGGAAACGCCGATTGGAGCTACTATTTCCGAGTTCCCGCGGTACAGGCGGAAGGAGCCTACCGATGACGCAACTCGTGTTTCTCCACGGACCGGGCGCGGGCGCCTGCGCCGACGCGTACCACTATCAGCGCCTGCATTTCCCCGGCAGCGTTGCGCCCACCTTGCCGGGGCACCTCGACGGCATGCGGTGTCCGGACGTCGCGCGCTACACGGAATGGGTGCGCGGCTGGCTTTGGGCGCAGGGCCTCAACCGCGATCTCGTGCTCGTCGGCTACACCCTCGGCGCGTCGATCGCGCTGCAATATGGCCTCGACTACCCCGATGAGGTGAAGGGGCTCGTGATCATGACCGTCGCGGCGCGCCCGAAGACGCGCGAGCCTGGCGCCTACGACATGCGGCTGCGCGCCGCGGAGGACCCGAAGGTATATGAGGAATGGCTCCAGTTTCAGCGGCGCGCGATGAAGTTCGTGGGGCCGGGCTTGCGCGAGCGGCTGATGGAGCGGCACCGCGAGGTGGGCCCGCTGTCGCAATACCATGACCTGAAGACGATCGACGCTTTCGACGTGCGCGACCGCATCGCGACGCTAAGGCCGAAGCTCCTCCTGCTGCGCGGCATGGACGACCCCGGCAATCCGCCGGAATACGAGAAGGAGATTCACGAGGCGGTGCCGGGCTCGCGCTACGTGAAGCTAGACGGCGCGGGACATTTTCCGCCCACCGAGATACCGGAACGGGTCAACGCGCTGATCGAGGAGTTCGTGGCGGGCTTATGACGCGCCTATACCGCCCCCGCGGCGCGAAGCGCGCGAATGTCGTCGTCGGCGTATCCCAGCACCTCGCGCAGGATTTCGTCGGTGTGGGCGCCGAGGCGCGGGACCGGCCGGTCCGACGGATGCACCGGGCCGTCCGCCGCCTCCATCTTGAACGGCATGCCGACCAGGGGAACATCCGAGCCGTCGGCGTCCGTGACATGGACCAGCATCTCGTTCGCCAGCACCTGCGGATGGGCGAATACCTGATCGAGCGTATTCAGCGGCGACACGGCCACGCCTTTCCGCTCCAGCCGCTCGACCCAGTGCGCGACCGTATTCTCGAGGAAACGGCGCTCCAGCATCGGTATGAGGATCGCCCGATTGTCGACCCGCCGCCGGATGCTGGAAAACCGTTCGTCGGCGGCCAGCGCCGGATCCTCCAGCGCCGCGCAGAAGCGCCCCCAGGCCGCGTCATTCGGCGCGCCCAGCAGCATGTAGCCGTCCTTGCACTGGAATGCCTGGTAGGGGACGGAGCTCGAGCTGCCCGACCCCTGCTTGACCGGCAGCTTGCCGCCCTGCAGCCAGGAGATCGCGTGATAGCCCAGCAGCGACACCGCGGTCTCGAGCAGCGAGCCGTGCACCCAGGCGCCCTTGCCCGTCCGTTCGCGCGCGAACAAGGCGCTGACGATCGCGCCGTAGGCGGCGATTCCCGTCGCCATGTCGATGAACGAGACGCCGGACCGCACCGGCGGGCCGCCCTCGAAACCGGTCGTGGACATCGTGCCGGAGAAGGCCTGCACCATCAGGTCGTAGCCGGGCTTGTTGCGCAGCGGCCCCTGCTCGCCATAGCCGTTGATGCTGCAATAGACGAGGCGCGGGTTGATCTCGCGCACGACGTCCCAGGCCATGCCGAGTCGGGCCGCGGTGTCGGGGAGGAAATTATGCAGCAGGACATCCGACCGCTCGATCAGGCGGCGCAGTATCTCCGGCCCGCGCTCGGACTTCAGGTCGAGCGTCATGGCGCGCTTGCCGCGATTCACGCTCGCATAGTTGCTGCTGTGGCCGTTCGGAAGCTGCGGCTGCCAGCGCCGGTTCTCGTCGCCCTCGAGGCTTTCCACCTTGATGACGTCCGCACCCATGTCGGCGAGCTGCTGGGCGCAGAAAGGACCCGCCAGAACGCGGCTGAGGTCGGCGACGACGATCCCTTGCAAGACCTTCACTGGGCGGCTCCCTGAATTCCCTCTCCTTCAGACAAATCACAAATGCCGCGCCGGCTCAAATCGCCGCGCGAATCGGGCTGCGCCCGCCGCAATGCCCGCAGCGGGAGGGACGGAGCCGGAATGTCAGGGAAAAGGAACCGGCGAAGGCGCGCGGCGGCGCGCCGATTCGTCAGGCCGCGATCTGCGCGTGGCGGTGCGCCCGGTAGCGGCGGGTGATCTTGTCGAGATCGTGACCGGCCTCGAGCATCATCGACGGATAGAGCTGGCAGTTGAGCGGGCATTTGGTGAGATCGCCCGGCATGATCGGGCGCCCGAGCGCCGATTCGGCGCAGCGCCAGCAGAGCAGCAGGTCCGGCCGGTTGCCGGTTACGATGCGCCAGATGTCGTCCCGCAGCATGAACAGCTCGGGATCTTCCTCGCCGCAGCACTGGCAGCGGTAGTGCCCGAGCGGCTCGCCATAGTCCGCATCCACGCTGCACAAGGGGCAGCTTGGATCGTGACACAGGTATTCCGAAGTGCCGTATCTGATGGTCAACATAGCCCCGCTCCCAATAACCACAGTGGCAAGGCTAAACTCCCCGCCCACCCTTGTCTGTGACGACAGACACACCTTAGTTCTGCGACGACAGACACCCGCTAGTAACTCCCCGTGGTTACGAAACGATTAACTATTACTTACGTTTGCCGGCGGACGGCGTTCCAAGCGACCGTCTCGTGCAAACCTCTGACACGGCGGTGGCCGCTCCGCAAGCGGCGGCCGCATCGTGTGGCCGGGTGCGCGCGCAATTGATAGAGTAGTGTTGCAAAGAAGCCCGCCAGGGCACCAAAAACCCACGGATTTCCGGAGGCCCCCATGCGAATCGAAAATGTCGAGAGCGTCGTCATTCGCCTGCCTTTCGACACCGGCGACAAGGCCAAGGAATGGCGCGGCCGGCGGACGCTGGATTACGTTCTCCTGCGAATCGACACGGATGCCGGCATCTCCGGCTGGGGCGACGCGTTCGGCTATGGCGCGTTTCGCGCGACCAAGGCGGCGGTCGACCACATGATCGCGCCCGCGCTGATCGGCCGCGACGCGCGCGACATCGCCGGCATCAGCTACACGCTGCAGCAGTCGAACCATATCTGGGGCCGCTACGGCGTCACCATGTTCGCAATTTCCGGCGTGGACATCGCGCTGTGGGACATCGCCGGAAAGGCGGCCGGAATGCCGCTGCACCAGCTTCTCGGCGGCAAGACCCACGACTCGCTGCCGGCTTACGCCAGCTTGATGAAATGCCCGGAACCCGACGTCGTCGCCGCACGCACCGCCGCGGCGGTCGCCGAAGGGTACCGCCACGTCAAGCTGCACGAAACGACGGTTCCGGCCGTGCGCGCGGCGCGCGAGGCGGCGGGGGCCGATATCGCGATCATGATCGACACCAACTGTCCATGGACTCCCAACGAGGCGGCGGCGATGGCCGGCAAGTTCCGCGACTTCGATCCGCATTGGCTCGAGGAGCCAATTTTTCCGCCGGAAGACTTCGCCGCGCTCGCCGCCCTGCAGGCGCAGTCCGGCATTCCGATCGCGGCAGGCGAAAACGCCTGCACCGCGTTCGAGTTCAAGCGCATGTTCGATGCCGGGGCGGTGACCTATGCGCAGCCGAGCGTCACCAAGGTCGGCGGCATCAGCGAGTTCCGCAAGATCGCCGCGCTCGCGGAAACCGCCGCCGTCACGATCGTGCCGCACTCGCCGTATTTCGGGCCGGGCTTCCTCGCCACGCTGCACCTGCTCGCCGCGATGCCGCGGCCGAGCATGGTCGAGCGCTTCTATTGCACGCCGGAAGCGAGCATCGTAGGCGACTGGATCGAAGCCAGGAACGGCGCGTTCCGCGTGCCGCACGGACCGGGGCTCGGGCAGGACCCGAACCCCGACGTGCTTCGCGACTACCGTGACAAGGATGCCTGAGCGTCACGCTCCGGCGCTATTTGCACTTGGCGTCCGAGTTCTTCTTGCAGATGCCGCCGGCCGTGATGCAGTCGTCGCGCGACTTGCATTGATTCTTCATGCCGCCGCCTTCGAAGTACTGGCAGCAGCAATCCATCGTGCAGGCAGCGACCGGCGTGACGCTGCGCTGTCCCGCGGCGGCGTCCTTGCCGGACCACAGCGGGGCGAATTTCACCAGTACGGGCGAGATTGCGGTTTCAGTGGGCGCGATGGGCTCGGCAGCGAACGCGGGCGTTCCCGCCAACACCAGTCCCACCAGCAGAATCAACGATGCCGCAACAGTCTTGAACATGCCTGACTCCCTGTGTCGTCTTCGCTTCTTAAAATCGATATTTGCTTCAACAGGGCCGAAGTATAGGCGGGACGCACGAATCTGTCCAAGCTCAATCCATTTCGGCGTCGGGGAGTTGGCGTCGGGGCGTTATTGTGGCGCGAACCGGGCCGGCGTCAGTTGCGCTGCCCGGCGGCCGGCGCGCTTTTCACCGCGAGCTGCCGCGCCGGCCGGGCGTTGCCGCCCAGGTACTGCGTCACCGCCGCCCGTTCGACCGGCATGTACAGCAGCCAGTTGGCGTCGGACGACGGCCGCGCAACCGCGGCCGTGGTGACGGCGCCACGATCGGCCATGAGGTATTGCGTGAGGTCGTAACTCGCGAGAGCGACGACGGCGAAAATGGCCGGCAGTGCGACGCGAGCCAGGCCGAGGATGGGCGCCGTCACCCAGCCGGCCATCCCGATCTCCGGCGCTTCCACGGCATCGGATTCAGCCTCAATCGGACGGTCCCATTCGGTCAGCCTGATCGGCCGGTAGCTTGCGTGCCCGGGCACGACGACGGCCTCGGGCGTGACGGAATCGAGGTGGTGCGCCTCGTCGGGCCGTGCTTCCGCAGGCCGTTTTTCAGCGGGCAACAACTCGCAAGACGCCGCGGAGCGCTTCACGGCTTCGAGCTCCGAACGCAAAGCCTCGATCTCGGCTTCGCTTTCCGATTTCGCGCGGGCCATAACGACAGCTTCCACACGCGCCGCGTCGAGCAGAGTCCGAGCGAGCGTTGCCTGCGCATCCTGCGCAGTCACCTCGGCCTCGTGTGCCCGCTTCTCAGCTTCGTTGAGCCGAATTTGCAGGCTGGACTTCCCCTCCGGCGTATCTGTGAGCTGCAATCTTGCAGCCGCCGCCGCCAGGCCAGATCTTGTTTCTTGTGTCATTGATCCGAGCCTAATTGCGGTGTGTAAATGGCAGGCTTCCCGGAACGGGGCAACTACGCGCTAGACGTACCACTCTGCTAAATTGGTAACCCCAATGTGCAAGGCCCACGCTGCACCGCGGCCGGCGGCTTGCAAGCGCCGTCGAAGCGCGGCTCCCACACCCCGCTCGATGCCGAAATCAAGGGCGCTATCGAAAGTGGTAGTGCCTGCGCTCAGCTCGGGGGCGGGCCGCTGTTCGAGTTCTCCGGCACGGCGAAAGGGACCCGCGCCCGCCTACCGGCCGGCGGCGCGCTCGATCTTCTCCAGCACGTCGCGATAGTTCTTCGCCGGCCCGTCCGCATAGACCTCCTTCAATCCCAGCGTCGAGCACCAGCGGAGGCACCGTTCGGTCGCTTCCGCCATCGTCGGGTCGATATCGATCTCGCGCAGCGTCTCGGCCACCTGCGCCATCTCGTCGGCGCGGCGCTTCGCGTGGATGACCGTGCGGGCCATGACGCGATCGCAGTTCTGCGTCCAGTTGCGTCCGGCGATCGACTCGTCGACCGAATCGAGCACGTCCTTCTCGATGCCGTAATGGGCCGCGGCGCGCATGCATTCCAGGTAGAGCGCCTCCATCCCTTTCATCATGATGCTGCGGACCATCTTGGTCGCGGACGCGAGACCGATCTCCTCCTGCACGAAGCGCACGTTGAAATCGAGCGGCTCGATCAGCTTCATGAAATCGCGCGCGCCGTTGCCGCCCAGCAGCATCGGCACGCGGTGGCCGTAGCCCGGCACGTTGGACATCACCGACGCCTCGACGAAGCGCGCGCCGGAAGGCGCGATCGCCGCGGCGACCTTTCGCTTCAGGCCGGGCGAGATCGAGTTGAAGTCGAGGTAGAGCTGCCCGGGCTTCAGATGCTTCGCGGCGGCTTCGGCGGCCGGCAGCGACGATTTGCACACGACTGTCGAATAGACGATGTCCGCGCCGGCGATGGCCTCGGCGAGCGAGCCGCACGCTTCTACGCCGAGCCTGGCCGCGCGCTGCTTCAGCGGCCGGCCCTTCTGCGGGTCGTCGAACAGGATGTCGTAGGCGGCTATCCGCTCGACGCCGGCAGCGCGCAGCGTCTCCGACACGCTCGACCCGGCCTCGCCGAAGCCGATGAATGCGAATGATGGGGTCATGACTGTCTCTGTCTCCGTGCGACTCGTCCTTCGACAAGCTCAGGACGAGGCAAACTTATCGTCCCGCAAGCCACGCCTCCTCACGCTGAGCTTGTCGAAGCATGAGATGGGCGCATATCTCCGTCTTCGTGCACGACTCTCCCGCCGACGACGGTGAGCTCGGATTTGATGTCGCGGAGGGCTTCCTCGGGACAGGCGAGCGGATCATCGGACAGAACCGCGAAGTCGGCAAGCTTGCCCTCCTCGATGGAGCCTTTCTCCGCCTCTTCGAAGGATAGCCAGGCGCCCTCCGCCGTGGCGCAGCGCAGCGCTTCCTCGCGCGTCAGGCGCTGCGCGGGCGCGATCGTTTCGCCGGTGTAGAGGCTTTTCCGGGCGACCGCCTGCCAAACCGGATGCCAGAGCGAGATCGGGACGTTGTCCGTCGCGAAGGAGACATGCACGCCCGCATCGAGCAAGCGGCGCAAGGGCACGATGTCGTCTTCCCGCGACTTGCCCAGGCGATCCTTCAGCAGGTGGCCCTCCTTATAGATGTAGCGGTTCGTGTGCGTCGTCACGATCAGCCCGAGATCGCGGATGCGGGCGACGTCGTCCTCGCTGAGCACGTTGATGTGGCCCAGGATCCAGCGCTGATCGCCGATCGGAGCCTCGCGGTCGACTTCCGCGAACAGGCCCAGCATCGGCGGCACGATGCCCGAAACGCGGATGCCGAGACGCGCCGCTTCGACCAGAAGCGCTTTCAGCGCGGCGCGCGGGAGCCCGGCATCGAAATGGAAGCCGGCCCACCCGGTGTAGGGATTGGCCCGCGCCCGCACCGCGTGCTCCGGGCCGCCTTCGAATTCGGCGAACAGGCCGGCGACGCGCAGCATGCCGTCGCCGAGCCCGCGCCCGGCGAGCCATCGCGCCCAGCTTCGCAGCACCTCGCCCCGGCCCGCCGGCGCGACCGCGCTCCAGGATGGGCTGAACACCAGGTTGCCGCGGACACTCGCCTCGCCGGACCGGCGCAGCGCCTGGTAGGCGCCGAGCACCTCGCCCGCGACGCCGTGGCCTTCGAACACGCTGGTCGTTCCGGCAGCGTTATAGAGCCGCATGCTCTCGCGCAGGCCGCGCACCCGGTCGGCCGCCGAGAAGCCGCCCGCGGCCGCCATCAGGCTCAGCTCGACGATGGGATAGGGCGTGTTCTCGACGAAAATTCCCGTCGGCTCGCCGGTTTCGGGGTCGGTTTCGATCTCGACGGAGGGGCCCGGCGGCGGCGTCGCCGCCGTTACGCCGGCGCGCTCCAGCGCCTTCGTGTTCGCGATCGAGACCAGCGGCAAGACGTGCCGCCAGGGTCCCCAGATCGACTTTATATAGACCGGGTTGTCGGGCGCGACGCGATCGAGGTCATCGCGATTCGGGTAGCGCTTCTCCGCCAGGCAATCCGGCACGCCGAAGAAGTTGGGCGGATCGCCGACCGGCATCGTGACGATCCATTCCCCCGGCGCGGCGTCCCGCACCAGCGCCGCGATCCGGTCCAGGATGTCCGCGATTGACCGGCAGCCGGCGAGCGACGGGTAGATCAGCTTCTTGAGGCCTTCGCGGTCCATGTGCGCGTGGCCGTCGATCAATCCCGGCGCCACGGGGCGCCCGGCGGCCTCGACGATGCGGGTCCCCTCGCCCGCCAGCCGCGAGATCGCCGAGTCGTCGCCGACCGCGACGAAGCGGCCGCCCTTGACCGCGAAGGCGCTCGCCATGCGAAAGCGCGAATCGACCGTGATCACCTTGCCGCCGCGCAGGATGAGGTCGGGAGCAAAGGGGCTCGCAGCCGTCATTTGCCCGCCGCCGCCTTGTCGACCAGCTCCTGGATACGCGCCGCCAGGACGCTGTTGCGCTGCGCCGCCGCAAGGATCTCGTTGTAGCGCACGACGGTCATGCCCTCGCGCCGGATTGCGGCCTCCATCGCCTTCTGAGCCGCGACGATGTGCTCGCTGGCATCGATTTCGCTGCGGGCCGCCTGAACCTTGGGCGCATAGGCCTGGCGTACGCTGAAGACTTCGCGCGCCGCCCTGGCGAAGGACTGGAGCTCCTCAGCCGGAATGTTGTCCATATCCGCCTGGGCAGCGGCGTTGGTATCGCCGGCCGCCGCCGCCGGCGTCCACGAGGCCACCAATGCCCATAGGCCGGCCGATGAGACGGCGGAAAGCGCGAGAGCGAGGCCGCGCACGCGCATCAGCGCAATTCGCGCCCGGGCGTGCCCGCCACGTCCTTGAACAGGACCTCCTGCCGCAGCTTCATGATCCGCGCGTGCTCGGCCCTGGCCGCGGGATCCATGTCCTGGGCCGGAGGCGTCTCGTGCACGAAGTTGCCCGCGCGGTCGCGGCCGCGGACGAGCCAGGCGCTGTCCTGCCCGCCGTTCACCTGCCGGACATGCGGCGCGATATAGCGGACCGCAACGCCGATGCGTCGGTCGGGCGACTGGTTCGGCGCCGAGCCGTGCACCGCGCGCACATGGTGCAGCGAGATCTCGCCGGGCTGCAGCTCCACATAGCTCGCCTCGCTCTCGTCCACCGCCACGGCGATCTCCTGGCCGCGCGTCAGCAGATTGTGGGCCGCCAGCGTGTCGCGGTGCGGAAGCTGCTCGAGCCGGTGGCTGCCCGGCCACATCTTCATGCAGCCGCTCTCCCGCGTCGCGGGCGAAAGCGCGATCCACGCCGTCACCACGTCCGGCTTGTCGAGCCCCCAATAGGTCGAGTCCTGGTGCCAGGTCACATAGCCCGGATCCTTCGCATCCTTGACGAAGAGGCTGAGCCCCCAGACGAAGAGGTCCGGGCCCAGGACATCCTCGACCGCGTCCAACACCCGCTCGTTGCTGGCCAACTCGGCCGCCCAGGTCTGCAGCAGGTAAAGCTTCTGCCCCTTCGACATCTCGTACCAGCCGCCATTGGCCTTCTCATAGGCCTCGAACCGGCCGCGGTAGGCCGCGGCATCCGGCGCCGAAAGCGCACGGACCGGGTGGCAGAAGCCATCCCTTTCATAAGCGTCTTGCTGGCCTTGCGTCAGCAGCTTCGGCATCGCGATGTCTCCACAGTTGGTCGGCGCCGTAGTGTAGCCGCCAGCCGCCCGGCGGCAACCGGCCTTTGCCGGCCTCCCTCCTTTCCACTAAGCTCAGTGCATGCTTCCGGGCGCAACGGGCAAGGATGAGAGGGCGAAATGGCAGTCACCAGCTTACGGCAGAAGTCGAAGATCAGCGAAGCGGAATGGCAGACGCGGTGCGATCTCGCCGCGCTCTACCGGATCGTCGACAAGCTGCGGATGACCGATCTCATCTATACCCATCTGTCGGCCCGGGTGCCGGACGAGCCGGACCATTTTCTCATCAACCGCTACGGCGAGTTCTTCGACGAGGTGACCGCGTCGAGCCTGGTCAAGATGGACTTCGACGGCAACGTCATCGGCGAGCCGGGCGAGTTCAACGAAGCCGGCTGGACGATCCACAGCGGCGTCCTGATGGCGCGCCCGGACGCCAATTGCGTCATGCACCTGCACACCCGCGCCAGCGTCGCCGTCGCCGCGCAGGCCGGCGGCCTGCGGCCGATCAGCCAGCAGTCGCTGCTGGTCCTGGGCAACCTCGCGTATCACGAATACGACGTGGTGGTCGGCAACATGGACGAGCGCGAGCACCTGGGAAAGGACTGCGCCAAGGCCGACTGCATCATCCTGCGCAATCACGGCCTGCTGACCGTCGGCAAGACCATCCGGGAGACCTTCAAACGCATGTATTTCCTGGAGACTGCCTGCCAGATCCAGACCGCAGCCGGCGACGGCCCCCTGATCGAGGTCGGCGAGCCCTCGTACAGCGCGGCAATCCAACGCTACGAGGAGAAATGGGCGAGCGGCGCCTACGCGGACCTGGAATGGGAAAGCATGCTCAGGATGCTCGACCGGAACGGATCGGATTACCGCCAGTAGCCCGGCGGGACGACCCAAGGGCGCGCTCATCCCTCAGCGGTAGAGCGCGCCCTTAATCGATTGAATCGCCGATGCTTTCTTGGGTTGATCCGGGCGGCACGCCGTGCAATCCCGCTTGACATGCTCCGGCGTGCGCGACACCCTGCTGGCCGGGCATTCGTCGGAGACGCCAATCATGAGCGAAGGCGGTTCGCACAAGCCGCGCGTCGAAATGGTCGACCCCCAGACCGCGCGGCGCTGGATCGAACGGGGCGAAGCCGTCCTCGTCGACGTCCGGGAGCCGCATGAGTTCGCCATGGAGCGGATCCATGGGGCGACGCTCGTTCCGCTGTCGGCCTTCGACCCGCGCAGCATCCCCGAGTCGAAGGGCAAGCGCCTGCTGCTGATGTGCGCGAGCGGCATACGCTGCGGCATGGCCTCCGAGCTGCTCGCCCGGGCCGGCTATGCCGAGCTCTACCGCCTCGCCGGCGGCATCATGGGATGGAAGGCCGCGGGCGGCCCGGTCGTACAGGGCCGCTGACCTGCTGCCGGCGCCGGCAACATCCCCGGAAGCCGCTGGAATCGCACACCAACCGACAAAGTGTGACAAAAAAACGCGCAATGCGCGAAATCGGCGCGGCGCGGGGGCAGCGGCTGTTGACTTCGCCATCGCGCGGAGCATGATGCGGCCCTCGAATCCTGAGGAAAATGCTTGATCTGCCGGCGGGGCGTCGCAGCATTTGCGCCGCTCGGCGAGGAAGCGCACGTCGCGCCGGCAAGGAAAGCGGCGTCGCAGATGCATATCTACCTGCCGATCGCCGAAATGTCGGTGAACATCTTCCTGCTCCTCGCCATGGGAGCGGGGGTCGGCATGTTGTCCGGGATCTTCGGCGTCGGCGGCGGATTCCTGATGACGCCCCTGCTCATCTTCATCGGCGTGCCGCCCGCGGTCGCGGTCGGGACCGAGGCCAACCAGATCGTCGCCTCCTCCGTGTCCGGCGTCATGGCGCACTGGCGGCGCGGCAATGTCGACGTGAAGATGGGCCTCGTCCTGCTGGCCGGCGGTCTCGTCGGCTCCACCCTCGGCGTCTGGCTGTTCCGCGAGCTGCGCAGCCTGGGCCAGATCGACCTTGTGATCCGCCTCTCCTACGTGTTCTTCCTCGGAAGCATCGGCCTGCTGATGCTGGTCGAAAGCGGCCGCGCCATCCGCCGGCTGCGTTCCTCGTCGGCGCCGCGGCGCAAGCTGCACCAGCACAACTTCCTGCACGGGCTGCCGTTCAAGATGCGGTTCCGGCGGTCGAAGCTCTATATCAGCGCGCTGCTGCCGCTCAGCGTCGGATTCGTGATCGGCGTGCTCGCCTCCATCATGGGCGTCGGCGGCGGTTTCGTGATGGTCCCGGCGATGATCTACCTGCTCGGCATGCCGACCGCCGTGGTCGTCGGCACCTCGCTTTTCCAGATCATCTTCGTCACCGCGAACGCGACGTTCCTGCAGGCATACCTGAACCAGACGGTGGATATCGTGCTCGCTCTCCTGCTGCTGCTGGGCGCGGTGATCGGGGCGCAGTTCGGAACCAAGCTAGGCTCCTATCTGCGCGGCGAACAGTTGCGCGGGCTCCTCGCCCTCATGGTGCTGGCGGTGAGCGCGAAGCTCGCCTTCGACCTCGTCGCGACGCCGGCCGACCCCTACATCATCGGACAAACGCTCGGACATTGATCGTGCGCCACTTATTCCTTCTCCTCGTCTTCGCCATCGCCATCGCGCCGGCCGTCAAAGCCGAGCCGCTGGTTGCCGACCTGTCGGAAAGCGTCGTGAAGATCACCACCGGCTTCACCGGCACTAAGGTCCTGCTGTTCGGCGCGCTCCAGGAACAGGGCAAGATCGTCGTCGTCGTGGAAGGGCCGCGTCACGCCCTGACGGTGCGGCGCAAGCAGCGCGTTGCCGGCATCTGGGTGAACAGCTCGGAGGTGCAGTTCGACGACGTGCCGTCCTTCTACCAGGTCCTGTCGAGCGATCCGCTGGAGGAATGGCTTCCCTTGCGGACGCGCGACCTCTATCAGATCGGCGTCGAGTATTTGCGCTTCGTCCCGAAATCCGAAGTCGGGCCTGCCGAGGCGGCGCGTTTCCGCGATGCCCTTATCCGCAACATGCAGCGCGTCGGCCGGTATGGCGTCCTCGAAGGCAACGTCACCGTGATGGGGGGCCAGCTATTCCGGGCCGATCTCTATCTGCCCGCGAACCTGCCCACGGGGTATTACACGATCGAGGTGATGCTCGTTAAGGACGGCGACGTGAAGAGTATCCAGGCGACGCCCCTGCTGGTCACGAAGAGCGGCCTCGGCGCGGACGTGTTCGACCTGGCTTATTCCTACCCCGCTCTCTACGGCATCCTGGCCATCGTTCTGGCGACCCTTGCCGGCCTTGGCGCGAACGCCATCTTCCGAAAGGTCTAGCCGCCACGGGCCGCGCCGCGCGATGGGGCCGCGCGATGGGGCCGCGCGATGGGGCCGCGCGATGGGGCCGCGCGATGGGGCCGCGCGATGGGGCCGCGCGATGGGTTCTGCGCGGGCGCACAATGCTGCGTTTCGCCTCGTGAAATTCGACCTTTGGCGACGAATTGACTAAGTTGTGCCGCAACATGGCCGAGGGTAATCCCCGGCAAGGAAGGGAAAAGCCCACTGATGTCACTGAACCCGTTCGAGACCGTGCGAGAGGTCGTCGATACCTCGCCCGCGGTCGCCGACGAAATCAAGACAACGACCTGCTACATGTGCGCCTGCCGCTGCGGCATCAAGGTCTACCTGCGCGACGGCCGCATCCGCTACATCGAAGGCAACCGCGATCACCCCATAAACAAGGGCGTGCTGTGCGCCAAGGGCTCGGCGGGCATCATGCAGCACTACTCCCCGGCGCGGCTGTCGAAGCCGCTGCTCAGGGTCGGCGAGCGCGGCGCGGGCGAGTTCAAGGAGATCGAGTGGGAGGACGCGCTCGACATCGCCGTCGCCTGGCTCAGCGAAATCCGCAGCACCGATCCGCGCAAGCTCGCGCTCTTCACCGGGCGCGACCAGAGCCAGGCGATGACCGGCTGGTGGGCATCGCAGTTCGGCACGCCGAACTTCGCCGCGCATGGCGGCTTCTGCTCGGTCAACATGGCGGCGGGCGGCTGTTTCACCATCGGCGGCTCGTTCTGGGAGTTCGGCGAGCCGGACTGGGAACACACGCGCTACTTCATGATGTTCGGCGTCGCCGAGGATCACGACTCGAACCCGCTCAAGGCCGGCATCGGGCGACTGAAGACGCTCGGCAAGGCGAAGTTCGTCTCGGTGAACCCGATCAAGACCGGCTATTCCGCCGTCGCGGACGAATGGATCGGCATCCGTCCCGGCACCGACGGCCTGTTCGCGTTCGCCCTGATGCACGAATTGCTCAGGGCGGAAAAGATCGACTGGCAATATCTCGTCCGCTACACCAACGCGCCCTGGCTGGTGATCCAGGACGTGGGCGCGGAAGACGACGGCCTGTTCGCGCGCGACGCGGCGGGCAACCCGCTGTGCTACGACGTGACGCAGCAATCGCTCGCGAGCGCGCTGTCGGCCGAAGTCTCGCCTGCCCTGGTCGGCGAATACACGCTCGCCGACGGGCGCAAGGCAGTCCCGTCCTTCCAGCTTGTGGCCGAGCGCTATCTCGATCCGCAATACGCGCCGGACGCCGTGGCCGAACGCTGCGGCATTCCCGCCGACACGATCCGCCGCATCGCCGCCGAGCTGGCGCACGCCGCCTTCAGCCAGGAAGTGGTTCTCGACGTCGAATGGACCGACTGGGCCGGCCGCAAGCAGGACAAGATGGTCGGCCGTCCGGTCTCGATGCATGCGATGCGCGGCATCTCCGCACACTCCAACGGCTTCCACACCTGCCGCGCGCTGCACCTGCTGCAGATGCTGCTGGGCTCGGTCGACGTGCCGGGCGGGTTCCGCTACAAGGCGCCCTTCCCGAAGCCGATACCGTCCTTCCCCAAACCGGCGGGCCATACCGTCGCGCCGAACACGCCGATCGCCGGCGCGCCGCTCGGCATGACGACCGAACCGGCCGACCTGCTGGTCGAGGCGGACGGCACGCCCAAGCGCATCGACAAGGCGTTTAGCTGGGAGAACCCGATCTCCGCGCACGGCCTGATGCAGATGGTCATCCACAACGCCTGGAAGGGCGATCCCTACCCCATCGACACGCTGTTCATGTACATGGCGAACATGGGCTGGAACTCATCGATGAACGTGCCGGGCACGCTCAAGATGCTGACCGACAAGGACCCGGCGACCGGGGAATACAAGATCCCGCGGATCATCTATTCGGACGCCTACTACTCGGAGATGATTCCCTATGCCGACCTGATCCTGCCGGACACGACCTACCTCGAGCGCTGGGACTGCATCTCGCTGCTCGACCGGCCGATCTGCTCCGCCGAAGGGCCGGCGGATTCGATCCGCCAGCCGGTGCTGAAGCCCGACCGCGACGTGCGGCCGTTCCAGGACGTGCTGCTCGAGATCGGCGCGCGGCTCCGCCTGCCGGGACTGACGAAGGAGGACGGCAGCCCGCGCTATCCCGGCGGCTATCCCGACTACATGGTGAACCACGAGCGCGCGCCCGGCATCGGGCCGCTCGCGGGATGGCGCGGCGCGGACGGCGGGAAGCACGGCAAGGGCGAGGTCAACCCGAACCAGCTCCAGCGCTACATCGAGAATGGCTGCTTCTGGCATTACGAGATGCCGCCGGAGCACCAATACTTCAAGCACGCCAACAAGGGCTATCTCGACTATGCCGCGAGCGTCGGCTGGATTGCCTCGCCGCAGCAGATCGTGCTCCACCTCTACAGCGAGCATCTGCAGAAGTTCCGGCTGGCGGCGCGCGGCCACGGCGACGTGCAGCCGCCGAACGAGCACCGCCAGCGCATCGAGGCGTATTTCGATCCCGTGCCGATCTGGTACGCGCCGTTCGAGGAGCAGGCGGTCAGCGGCGAGGATTTCCCGCTGCACGCGCTGACCCAGCGGCCGATGCACATGTACCATTCCTGGGGCTCGCAGAACGCCTGGCTGCGCCAGATCACCGCGGCCAACCGCCTTTTTATCCATCACGCTACCGCGGCGAAGCATGGCATCGCAGACGACGACTGGATCTGGGTCACCAGCCACCACGGCCGGGTCAAGGCGCAGGTGCGGCTGATGGACGGGGTCAACCCGGAGACGGTGTGGACCTGGAACGCGATCGGCAAGCGCAAGGGCGCCTGGAACCTCGATCCCAAAGCGCCGGAGTCGACGCGCGGCTTCCTGCTGAACCATATCATCTCGGAGCTGTTGCCGGAGCGGAAGGACGGCTTCCGCTACGCCAATGCCGACCCGGTGACCGGGCAGGCGGCCTGGTACGACCTTCGGGTGCGGATCGAGAAATGCGCGCCCGAGGAAGCCGGCCTCACGACGCCGCAGTTCGACGCCATGCCGAAGCGCACGGCGAAGGGAATGCCGCGCGGGCCATTGCGCTACGGCGCAACCTTCCGGCGGACGCCGAGCGGAAAGACCGGCGGCGAGCACCACGAATTCATCGGCAACCGCACGGAAACGGCGGAGACGGTGCCGGGCGTCGCCCCCGGCCATGGCAATCGACCCAAAGGAAAGAAGTGAATGACCAGCCTGCCCGAACGACAGCCCGAAACGAAGCTGGGCCTGGTCATCGACCTCGACATCTGCGTCGGCTGCCATGCCTGCGCGGTGAACTGCAAGGAATGGAACACGGGCGGCCACTCCGCGCCGCTCACCGACTACGACCCCTACGGCGCCGACCCGAGCGGCGTCTGGTTCAACCGCATCCACTCCTTCGAAGTGGCGGGAGAGAACGGCGACAACCGCACCGTCCACTTCCCAAAGTCCTGCCTGCATTGCGATGATGCGCCCTGCGTCACCGTCTGCCCGACCGGCGCGTCCTACAAGCGCGAGGAGGACGGCATCGTCCTGGTCAACGCGGACACCTGCATCGGCTGCAAGCTGTGCTCCTGGGCCTGCCCCTACGGCGCGCGCGAGTACGACCAGGACGAGGGCGTGATGAAGAAATGCACGCTCTGCGTCGACAAGATCTACAACGAGAACCTGGACGTGGAGAGCCGCGTGCCGGCCTGCGTCTCGACCTGCCCGGCCGGCGCGCGCCACTTCGGCAATCTCGGCGACCCGTCGTCCGACGTCTCGCTGCTCGTCGCCGCGCGCGGCGGCTACGACCTGATGCCCGAGCAGGGTTGCAAGCCGACGAACAAATATCTTCCGCCGCGTCCGCGCAAGACCGGGCCCGGCGCGACCGGCGCACCGCATGCGCTGACGCCGCAGGTGGCGGACGGCGGCGGCGCCTTCCTCCGCTGGATCGACAAAGTCCTGTCGCGCTGAGGAGAGCCGCCGATGCATCCCGCTTTTTCCGTCATCTTCTTCACCACCGCATCGGGCGCCGGGTACGGCCTCGTCACGCTCCTCTCCATCATGCAGGCGGGGCGCGTGCTTCCCGCCGACCCGATGCTGGGGCTGGCCGGCTTCATCATCGCCTTCGCGCTGATCACCGCCGGCCTGCTGTCCTCGACCTTCCACCTCGGCCATCCCGAGCGCGCCTGGCGGGCGCTCAGCCAATGGCGATCGTCCTGGCTCAGCCGCGAAGGCGTGTTCTCCATCGCCACCTACCTCCCGGCCGGCATCTACGCGATCGGCTGGATCTTCACCGACTGGCGCGGCGGGCTGTTCACGCTGACCGGCATGATCGCCGCCATCCTGTCGATGCAGACCGTCTACTGCACCGCGATGATCTACGCCTCGCTGAAGACGATCCACGCCTGGTCGAACCGCTGGGTCCCGATCGTCTATTTCAGCCTGTCGATCATGACCGGCGCGCTGCTGCTCAACGCGCTGGCCGCCGCTTTCGGCTATTTCCACGCGGCCTTCTTCTGGACGGCGGAGATCGCCATCGTCGTGGCGGCCATCGTCAAGATGCAGTACTGGCGCTACATCGACACCACGCCGGGGCCGAGCACGGCGGAGACGGCGACCGGCCTGAAGGGCAAGATCAGCCTGCTCGAATCGCCGCACACCCAGGAGAACTACCTGCAGAAGGAGATGGGCTACCGCATCGCGCGCAAGCATGCGGCCAAGCTGCGCCAGCTCGCCATCGCGGCAGGCTTCGTCGCCCCCGTGCTGCTGACGACGCTCGCGAATATGAGCCCGCCCGCCACGGCCGCGGCGCTGGCGGTCCTCGCCGTCCTGGTCGCCGCCATCGGCGTCCTGATCGAGCGCTGGCTGTTCTTCGCCGAGGCAAAGCACGCCGTGACCCTGTATTATGGCGCCACTTCGGCGTGAGGAGGCGGTGACGGGGACGAAATGGCGGAGAACCGGACGCTCGACACAAAGGGACTGAACTGCCCGCTGCCCGTGCTCAAGGCGCGGCGGGCGATGCGCGACATGAAGGATGGCGACATCCTCACCGTGCTGGCCACGGACCCCGCCTCCTACATCGACTTCCGCCACTTCTGCGACACCACCGGCCACGAGCTGATGGAGGCCCGCGAGGACGAGGCGGAGGGCGTCTTCACCTACGTCATCCGCTGCAAGAAGTGACGGACGAGCTGCCCTTGCGCCGGGCGCGGGCCGAAGACGCCGCGGCGGTCGCCGATCTCGTCAACCGCGCCTACACAAAATACGTGCCGCGGATCGGCCGCCCGCCCGCGCCGATGCTCGACGATTATCCGGACGTCATACGGCAGCATGAGGTGTGGGTTGGCGAAAAGGACGACGCGGTCGTCGCTGCCCTGGTGCTCATACTCGAGAAGGACACCCTGCTCCTCGACAACGTCGCCGTCGATCCGTCCTATCAGAGTAGAGGGCTCGGGCGGCGCTTGATGTCGTTCGCCGAATCCGAGGCGCTGCGACAGGGATATTCCTCCGTGCGCCTCATCACGAACGAGAAGATGACCGAGAATATCGCCTTCTATAGCCGCCTCGGCTATCGCGAGACAGGACGCGAGATTCTGCGCGAAAGGTACATCGTGCACATGCGGAAAGATCTGGCTGCTCGCACGTAAGCGCGATGGACTCGCGGAATAAATCCGCGAGTGACGACTTTGTGGGGATTCAAATAACAAACCGTCATTGCCGCACTTGTTGCGCTGCTGTCCGGTTAAGGATTCCTCGGCGTTCGGGAAAGCGGCTCCCGAATTGGTCTATCGGGTGGGAATAGCCGCATCGGACTCTAGAGCGTGACTCGTCTTTTTTGAATCGTTGGGGATTCCCTATGGGCAATCTTTTATGGACGAGAACCAGCGCGAGAAATACTCGTTCTTCTTATTCAGCCAACGCTTATCGCCGGTCGTAAGCCATATGATTTCAGGCATTTGCATGATCAGTGCGATAACAAGGGCGGTGGCGACGTATTTCTTTCTTGTCATCTTCACAAGACCTATGGCCAACGTGAGCAGGCGATGTCTGTTAAATTTTCCTTTCGGTGAGCGTCTTTAGCACAACTTCAGATTTTAGAACTTCCCCCGTATATTAGGTGGTGCTGGAGGATGACCCGGAATTTGTGGGCCTGTGGTCCGGACGCAACGAAGTTGCCGCGCGCGAGCGATCAATGGAATAAGCGCAAGAATGGTCGCTAACCGCAATAATTTTTGCGATTAGCCCACATTCATTGCGCTTAGAGCTTGTAAGTTGCGGATAGGAAGCTATTTTGCGGTTACAAGGACTAAGCGCAAGAAAAGGCTCTGAGTTGGCCAGAAAGATGCCTGAAGAGAGACTTGAGGCCATAGTGGAGGCCGTCAGCCAGTTTTCTATTGGCGACCCTCCACAAGGCGCCTCGGCCCAGCAGATTGCCAAGGCGCTCGATTTCCAAATATCACCTCGGACCCTGCAATACTCGCTCAAGCAATTGGTCGATGCGGGCAGACTGGTTCGGAAAGGCGAAAAGCGGTGGGCGAGATATGTCACGCCGCTAACAATCGGGGCCATATACATTTTCCCGATGTCCCGCGTGGGAATGGGCATTCGGCGCTATCTCAGCAAGCCCGCCGCTGCGCGCAAGGCCGTTGGCTACAATCGCGACTTCCTGGACGCATACCAACCGAATGTCAGCTTCTATCTCTCTGAGGCGGAGCGCGCCTATCTTGCCAAGGTCGGCAAACCGGATTTCGAGCAGCAGCCCGCCGGCACCTACGCGCGCCACATCCTCCACCGGTTGCTGATCGACCTGTCCTGGAATTCGAGCCGCCTCGAAGGGAATACCTATTCCCTGCTCGACACCCGGCGCCTGATCCAGTTCGGCGAAGAGGCCGAAGGCCGCGACCGGCTTGAAGCGCAGATGATCCTCAACCACAAAGAAGCGATCGAGTTCCTTGTCGAGGCTGCCGACGATATAGGCTTCAACCGCTACACCGTTCTCAACCTGCATGCCCTGCTGGCGAACGGGCTCTTGGCGGACGAGGCCGCTGCGGGCAGACTGCGCTACATCGGCGTCGGCATCGGGAAATCTGCCTTTCACCCGTTGGAGGTGCCGCACCTAATCGAGGAATGCTTTGATCTGATTCTCGCGAAGGCCACCGCGATCCGCGATCCATTTGAGCAGGCGTTCTTCATGCTGGTGCAAATACCCTATTTGCAGCCTTTCGATGACGTGAACAAGCGCGTCTCGCGGCTCGCCGCGAACATCCCCCTCATTACAGGAAACCTATCGCCGCTGTCCTTTTCGGACGTGGCGCGGGACATCTACACGGAAGGGGTACTCGGCGTGTACGAGTTGAACAAGGTGGAACTGCTGAGAGATCTGTTCATCTGGGCCTACAAACGCTCGGCCGAGCAGAATGCCGCCGTGCGGCAATCGCTGGGCGAGCCTGATCCATTTCGCTTCCGCTACCGTGAAGCGCTACGCGAGATCATCGGCGCCGTCGCTCGCACGGCGCACGATCGAAGGTCCAGCGTCGCCCATATCTTGTTTTGGGTTCAGTCAAACATTCCATCTGCCGATCAGGAGCGGTTTCGCGAGATGGCCGAGCGCGAATTGCTCGCCCTGCATGAGGGCAACATCGCGCGATATCGGATCAAGCCGGCTGAGTTCGCGAATTGGCGTAAGGTTTGGGGGCCGGCTCGGTAATCAGGTCGGCGGCTGCGGCACGGCTTCGTTGTCGGTGTAGAAATCTGTGTAATCGGTCCTACGCAGCGCGCATGGCTTCGAACTCTTACGCTTGATCTCCGACTCCCATACGTTCACTCGCGCAGCACTTTCTCCACCGCGCCACAACATTTCCCCATTTCCTGCAAACCATCTTCACGTTCGCCGCGTAGGGTCGCCGCTCGGATCGGCTGAAATGCGGCAGTGAGATCCGGCTCCAAAAACTTTCGGGAGCCCGATATGCTTCGTTACGTTCTCCTCCTATTGGTTGCCAACGCCGTCTTCGCGCCCGCGACCGCGCTTACCGTCGACCAGTGGAACGGCCTCGAGCATGGGGTGCTGGAGCTTGCTGCCGGCGACAGCGCGCCGCTCTCGCTGCCGCAGATGAGCGGCGCCGTCGGCGCCGCGACGGGCGTGAATACGGCGGCGCTTACCCAAGTGCCGCTGCCGCCCACCGTCTGGCTGTTCGTCGCGGCGCTGGCGACCGGGCTGGCGCTCATCCGCCGGCGGCAGCCCGCCGCAGGCTAGACATTCACTCGATATTGAGAGGCCCGCCGGCCTTTTTCCAGGCATCGATGCCGCCGACGAGGTGGCAGACATTCTCCAGCCCCATGCCCTGCGAGGTCTGCACCGCCAGCGCCGACCGCTCGCCATAGGCGCAGTAGTAGATCAGGCGCTTACCCGTGGCGCTGGCCATCTCGCGCAGCATGCCGCCGGGCTTGATGAAATGGTCCAGGCGGGTATACGGCGCGTGGATGGAGCTCGGGATATAGCCGTGCTTCTCGCGCTCCGAATCCTCGCGCAGGTCGACCAGCACGCATTCCGGGGTTCGGCAATCGGCGAGCACCTGCTCCGCCGTGCGCGCCCAGCGGGCTTGCAGCTTCACGCCCTGGTCGACGCCGACCTTCATGTTGGCCGGCACCGCGACGTCCATCATCTTCGGATTGGCGAGGTTGAGATTGTTCATGATCGCGACATATTCGTCGACGGACTTCACCTGGAGGCGCGGGTTGTACGCCTTCTCCTCCTCGATGGTCGTGACCGTATCGCCCTTGTAGTCGTGCGCCGGATAGACCAGCGTGTCGTCCGGCAGCTTCAGCAGCTTGTTGAACAGCGAGTCGTATTGCGCGCGCGGGTCGCCATTCTGGAAGTCGGTGCGCCCGGTGCCGCGGATCAGCAGCGTGTCGCCAGTGAAGACCCGGTCGTCCATCAGGAAGCTGTACGAGTCGCTGGTGTGGCCCGGCGTGTAGATCGCCTTGAGCGCGAGCCCCTCGATGTCGATCTCCTCGCCTTCCTTGACGCGCATCGACACCACGTCCACGGGGCTGTGCTCGCCCATCACCGTGATGCATTTCGTGCGGTTGCGCAGCTCGGCCATGCCGGTGATGTGGTCGGCGTGCACATGCGTGTCGACCACCTTTATCAGCTTCAGGTCGAGCTCCTTGAGAAGCTGCACATAGCGGTCGACGCGCTCGAATACGGGATCGATGATCAGCGCCTCGCCGCCGTGCCGGCTGGCCAGGAGATAGGTGAAGGTCGAGGACGTCTGGTCGAAGAGCTGGCGGAAAATCATCTGTGCTCCCCCGTTTCAGGTCGCGCGCTCGTCAGGCTCCCGAATCAGAATTGCGCGGAAGTCGTTGACGTTTGTCAAGGTGGGACCCGTGACGACGAGATCGCCGAGCGCGGCGAAGAAGCCGTAGCCGTCGTTGTCGGCGAGACGCGCCTTGGCGTCGTCCCCGGCCGCGGCCGCGCGCGCCAGGCTGTCCGGCGCGAGCAAGGCCCCCGCGTTGTCCTCCGTGCCGTCGACGCCGTCGGTATCGGCCGCGAGCGCGAATATCCCCGGCGCGCCGTCGAGCGCGACGGCGAGCGCGAGCAGGAATTCGGCATTGCGGCCGCCGCGCCCCTTGCCCCGCACGGTCACCGTCGTCTCGCCACCCGACAGCAGCACCGCCGGCGCGCGCGCCGGCCGGCCGTGCGCCGCGACCTGGCGCGCCAAGCCGGCATGCGACGTTGCGACGTCGCGCGCCTCGCCTTCGATCGCATCGCCGAGCATGACCGGCGTCACGCCCTGGCCGCGCGCCACCTTTGCCGCCGCTTCCAGCGCCATCTGCGGCGTCGCGACCAGGATCGTTTCGCTGGTCGCGAGGCGCGGATCGCCCGGCTTCGGCGTCTCGCCGGCCGCGGCGCGGAGGTGCGCCAGCACGGCTTCCGGCTCGTCGATGCCGTATTTGTCGAGGATCGCCCGCGCGTCGGCGAATGTCGTCGGGTCCGGCACGGTCGGCCCCGACGCTATGACCGACGGCGAGTCTCCCGGAACGTCCGAGATCAGCAGGGTGACGAGCCGCGCGGGCGATGCCGCGGCGGCCAGCCTGCCGCCCTTGATAGCGGAAAGATGCTTCCGCACGCAGTTCATCTCGCCGATCGTGGCGCCCGAGCGCAGCAGCGCGCGGTTCACCGCCTGCTTGTCCTTCAGCGTGAGGCCGGCCGCCGGCAGCGGCATCAACGCCGACCCGCCGCCCGAAATCAGGCAGAGCACCAGGTCGTCCGCACGGGCCGACGACGCGAGGTCGAGGATGCGCCGCGCCGCCGCCTCCCCCGCCGCGTCGGGTACCGGGTGGCTCGCCTCGACGATCTCGATGCGCTTGCAGGCGACACGATAGCCGTGCTGGGTGACGACGAGCCCTTCCAGCGGCCCGTCCCAGGCGTCCTCGACGGCGCGCGCCATCGCCGCCGATGCCTTGCCCGCGCCCACGACGATGGTCCGCCCCTTCGGGCGGCGTGGCAGTTGCGGCGGCACGCAGATCGCCGGCTGCGCCGACGCGATGGCGGCGTTCAGCATATCGGTCAGGAGCTTATGCGGATCTGCGGTGGTCATGTCGAACGCATATTGCCGCGCCGGCCAGGTTACCGGAAGTCCGGTTTGTGCCCCGGCGGCGGCGAATAGCCGAGATCGCCGCGGGCGATCACCGCCTCCCGCCCGCCATGCTTCGCCACCTGTTCCGCCTGACGGCGCTTCGCGCGCGCATCCACTTCTTCCGGATCGCAGATCCGCCGCAGCAGCATCTCGCATTCCGCACGGACCGTCGCATGGCCGGGATCCTCACCGAGGTCGCACAACTCCTCGGGATCTGCCTCGAGGTCAAACAGTTGGGGTGCGTATTTCGGATAGTAAACGAACTTGTACCTGCCGTTACGGATCATGAACGCGCCGGTCGTCGAGCCCATCGCGTGATACTCGGAAAACACGTTCCGGCGCGGGATTGCGCCATGGACGATGTCGAACAGCGAACGGCCCGGATAGGCGCGCTCCGACTCGGTCAGCTCGACGCCGCTGGCGCCCAGAAAAGTCGGATAGCAGTCGACGTGGCTGACAGGGGTCCGGCAGGTCACGCCTTCAGGCAGGTCCGGACCTGCCAGGATCAGCGGCACGGCGGCGGTTTCCTCGTACATTGTCGACTTGCCCCAGAGCCCGCGCGCCCCGAGGTTGTCGCCATGGTCGCTGGTGTACATGATTCGGGTGCTGCCGCCGTAGCCGGAGTCCTCCAGCGCGCCGAGCACCTGGCCGATATTGTCGTCCAGGAAGGTGCACAGCGCGTAATAAGCCGCCGTCGCAACACGCACTTTCTCTTCGTCGAAATAATCGTCGTAGTTCAGGGAGCCGGCGTAGTCGCGCAAGTACGGATGGCGCGGCCGTTCGTCTTTTGCGTATTGCTTCGGCCAGGGAAGGCGATCGAGCGGGTACATGTCGAAGAAGCGTTGCGGCGCGGTCAGCGGAAAATGCGGGCAGACCCAAGATACGAACAGCGTCCATGGCTCGTCCCCGGACCTGGGCGCTTCCTCCCTGAGCCAGCGGATCGCATCCGCCGTGATCTGCCGGTCGTAAGCGGTGTACTCGCTCTCGCCCGGTCCGGCCGACTTGGCGATCTTGTAGGAGCCGCCGCGCACCGGCAGGTCGTCACGCACGAGCCCCATCAAGTCGCCCAATCCTTCGACGACGTGCAGCGGAATATGTTCCCGGCGGAAGCCGTTGTCGTCGGCGGTGCTTCGGAAATGAAGCTTGCCGATGGAATCGACGGCGCGCCCCGCCCCGCGCAAGCGATGGTGCCAGCTCGTCACCGATCCCTCGTAAGGGTCGCCATTGTCCCAGTATCCGATGCGGTGAATGTACTGCCCAGTCGCGAAGGTTGCGCGTGCCGGGATGCAGATCGGCGAATTGCAGTATGCGCTGGTGAAACGGACGCCGCGCGCAGCCAACCCGTCCAAGTGCGGGGTCTTTGCGACGGAATGGCCATAGCAGCCAAGAAGCTTAGGATTGTGCTCGTCCGACATGAGGACGAGCATGTTCATGGGCTTCATAGTGTCGTGCCCGCGATCAATTCGGCCGCCCGCACCGAGGACGGACCACGAAAGGTTCGAACTCTTCGAAGGTCTGGTAGGACAGCTTGTAGGGAACGGTCAGCGGCGACCTGATCCAGTAGAGATTGAACTGCCGAAGCTTCATGGCGCGGCCTCCTGCGAATTTGAGCCAGCATACGCGAATGCGGCGGAATTGCCCAAGCCGCGGCCGCGCTTGACGCCCGGGCGGCAATCGAGAACCCTCCGCCGCATGGACGTGACCGTCGAGAGCATCGGGGCGCAGGGCGACGGAATTGCCGAGACGCCCGAGGGCCGGCTCTACATCCCCTTTTCCGTGCCGGGCGACCGCCTGCGGGTGCAGCCGGGAGAGTCCCGCGGCGACGGCCGGGCCGCGCGCATCGAGGCGATCCTGGAGCCGGGACCCGACCGCATCGCGCCGGCATGCCGTCATTTCGGCGATTGCGGCGGCTGCGCGCTGCAGCATGCCGCGCCCGACGCCGTCGCCGAAATCAAACGCGCGCTGCTGCAAACCGCGCTCGCGCGCCGTGGATTCCGCGATCTACTAGTGGAGAACACGGTCAGCGTGCCGCCGGGCAGCCGGCGGCGCGTCCGCTTCGCCTTCCGGCGCGGCATGCGCGGAATCCTTGGCTTCAACAGGCGCGAAAGCCGCCTCGTGCTGAACGTCGCCGAGTGCCCTGTCGTCCGTCCGGAAATCGCGGCGCTGCTCGGGCCGTTGCGGACGCTGTGCCATTCCTTGAATAAGCTCGGCGACGGCGCGGATATCCAGGTGACCCTGCTCGACACCGGCATCGACCTGATGATCGTGCCGGACCGTCCCGCCGAGCCCGACCTCGCCGCGCGCGAGCGCCTCGCCGCCTTCGCCGACGAACACGATCTTTGCCGCCTCTCCTGGCAGAGCGGCGGCGAGAGCGAGCCCGTCGCGGCGCGCCGGCCGCCGTCCATCCGCTTCGCCGGCGTCGCGGTGCAGCCGCCACCCTCCGCATTCCTCCAGCCGAGCGCCGAGGGCGAACATGCCATCGTCCGGACCGTGCTGTCCGCCTTGGAAGCGAAACCGCCCGCGCGCATCGCCGACCTCTACGCCGGCTGCGGCGCGCTGACATTTCCGCTCGCGTCGGTAGCGCCCGTGCACGCGGTGGAGGGGGACGCGGCGATGGTCGCGGCGCTGCAGTCGGCAGCCAAGGGCCGCAACATCACGGTCACGCGGCGGGACCTGTGGCGCGACCCGATGACGGCCGAAGAGCTGCAAGCCTTCGACGCCGTGGTCTTCGATCCTCCCCGCACGGGCGCAGGGCCGGTCGCGGAAGCGCTCGCGCGGTCGTCCGTCCCGGCCGTCGTCGCGGTCTCCTGCAACCCGGCGACGCTCGCGCGCGACCTGCGCATCCTCGCCGGCGGCGGCTACACGGTGGAGCGCGTCACGCCGATCGACCAGTTCCCCTGGTCCGCGCATGTCGAAGCGGTCGCGGTGTTGCGGCGGTGAAACCGTGATGTGTCACGCGTCGATCCCGGCAAGCTCCCCGAGAGTCACGGGCTTGATCGGCGGGCGGATGCGGTAGTAGCCGGTCTCCGCGACCGGCTTGCCGCGGGCCGCGGCGATGATCTCCGATACCGTGAGGCCGCAGAGCCGGCCCTGGCACGGCCCCATGCCGCAGCGCAGATAGGCTTTCATCTGGTTGGGCCCGGTCGCGCCGAGCGCCACCGCATCGCGGATGGCGCCGGCCGTCACTTCCTCGCAGCGGCAGACCACCGTCGCGGCATCGGGCGGATCGAGGATCTCGCGCGGCGGACGGAAAAGCGCGTCGAGCAGCGGCCGGATCGCGCGATGACCGGCGAGCTCGCGGCGCAGCGGCGCCGCTTTCAATGCGCGATCGTCAACGGAGAGTCGGCCCAGCCGGTGCGCCGCCTCCAGCCCGGCGATGCGGCCGGCGAGCGCCGCGGCCTCCGCGCCGGCGATGCCGCCGCCGTCGCCCGCCACCGCGACGCCCTCGAGGCTGGTGTTGCACCAGTCGTCGAGCGCCGGCCGCCAGCAGCGCTGCGCCTCGTCCCAGACATGCTCGCAGCCGAGCTGGCGGGTGATCTGCACGTTCGGCACGACGCCCTGGTGCAGCAGCACCGTTGCCGCGGCGATTTCCCGCGCCGCTCCGCGATGCTCGAAGCGCACCGCCTCGGCACGGTCGCTTCCGGCGACGGACAAGCGCCGCACGCCGGAATAGAACGGCACGCGCGCTTTGCGCAGCCGGCGGCGCATCGCCACGCCCTTCCGGAGATAGCCATGCGCCCGCAGCGCCGCGGGCAGCTTGGGCAGCGCCGCGAGGTAATCCGAGGCGCGCGTCGTTTCCAGCACGGCCGCAACCGTCGCCCCCGCATCGACGAGCTGGCGCGCGATCAGCAGCAGGAGCGGCCCGGCGCCCGCGACGGCCACGGGACCGTCCGGCACTGCCTGCGCCGCCTTGAGCATGATCTGCGCCGCGCCCGCGGCCATGACGCCCGGCAAGGTCCAGCCGGGAACCGGCACCGGGCGCTCCATCGCGCCGGTGGCGACGATCAGGCGGCGCGCATGGATATCCGCCACGCCGCCCGCCTGCGACAGATGCACCGTGAGGTCCCGGTCGACCTGCCACACGGTCGCGTCGCGGCGGTAATCGATCCTGCCGTCCTCGCAGGCCATGACGAACCGGCGCGCGAGCGTCGCGCCCTTCCGGTAGTCCGGCCCGAGAATATCGTTGATCGGCGCGCCGCTATGCGTGTTGGTCGAGATGTTGCGGTAGATCTGCCCGCCCGGCTCCGGCTGCTCGTCCAGCAGGACGACGCGAAGCCCGTGGGCGGACGCTTCCTCCGCCGCAGCCATGCCGGCCGGGCCGGCGCCGATCACCGCGACGTCGCAATCCGCGCTCATTCCGCCCTCATTCCGCGACATCCCGCGCGCCCGGCTGCCGCCGCAGCTTCATGCCGTCGCGGACGCGCACCATGCAGGCCTGGCGGTTAGGCGCGCCGTCGATTTCCATCAGGCAGTCGAAGCAGACGCCCATCATGCAGTAGGGCAGCCGCGGGCGGCCGCCGACCGGCGTCGTCCGGGTGTGGCCGGCGCCCGCCGCGAGCATGGCCGCGGCTACCGTGTCCCCTTCCCGCGCTGCGATCGGCGCGCCGTCGAGGTCGAGCGTCACGATGGCGCGCGCATCGTCATGCAGCCGCCTGAACATCGAACCTCCGGGCGCTGAAGCGTTCGAAGCCGGGCTGCATCTCGCCGGTGGCGATCCAGCGCGCGGCGTGCCGGGCATTGATCGCCGCGAGCGTGACGCCGCTGTGCGAGGTGGCGACATAGGCGCCCGGATGGCTTTGCGATTCGTCGTAGATCGCCGCCATGTCGGGCGTCAGCACGCGGATGCAGCCCCAGGTGCGGATCAGCCGGACGCTGCGGAGGATGGGAAAGGTCCGGACCGCGCGCCGGGCGATGCTGCGCGTGACCTCGATCGTCGTGCCGTCGTCGAAGCCGACTTCCTCCGCCGAATTGCCGAGCTGCATCGTGCCTTCGTTGGTCTGGCGGATGGTGCTTACCGGAATGCGGAACAGCGGCCGCAGGCGCTCGGTGATCAGCACCTGGCCGCGCTGCGGGCGGATCGGCACCTTGAGCCCGACCATCGGCCCGAGCCGGGGGGCGCCATGACCTGCGCCGAGCACGATCTTGGGCGCGGAAATCGGTCCATGCGGCGTCTCCGCCACGAAGGCGTGGCCGTCATGGCGGATCGTCTCGACCCGCCGCTCGGTATGGTAGCGGCCGCCCAACGCGCGGATCGCCGTGTGCATCGCGCGCAGCAGCAGCAGCGGATTGACGTGGCCGTCATGCGGGCAAAAGGAGCCGCCGACGACGTCCCTCCCGATCCGCACGTCCGGCAGCATCTTCTGCGCCTCGTCGCGGCCGACGATCTCGCAGTCGTAGCCCGCCGGGCCGGCCTGCATCCGCATCTGGGCGATGTCGCCGCGCCGCTTCGCCAGCTCCTCCTCGCCGAGCAGGAGCTGCAGCCCGCCCTCGTTCTGGTGCGCCACGTGGATGCCGGAGACCTCTTCCAGCTCGCGGGCGAAATCGTTCCAGAGATGCGCGGACTCGCGGCTCCAGTCGGCGTAGCGCTACATGCCGAGCCCTTTGCTCTGCACCCAGACCAGCCCGAAGTTGCCGCGCGCCGCGCGCAGCACGTTGTCGCCCTCGTCCAGGACGACGACATCCAGGCCGGCGCGCACCAGCCCATAGGCGATGGCGGAGCCGAACATGCCGCCGCCGACGACGATCGCGTCGGCGGTTTCCGGGCGCTTCGTCGGCAGCATCCCGTCCCTTCCCTGTATTTTTTGGAAGTCTAGATCAATCTGCAATCAGGTGGAATCACCTGATTGCAGGTAAATTGATCTATCTTAAAAGATTAGAGCAACTTATCTGCGTCCGATAGGACGCAGGTTGCTCTAGCGCCGATCGCGCCGCGCGGCTATTCCGCGTCTTCCTTGCGCTCGCAGTATTCGCGCCAGACGCCGCGCAGCGCCTCGTCGAACCGGCCGGCGAAGCCTTGTCCGTCGGTGAGGCTGGACGCGGCGACCCATTCCCGCAGGATGCGGCGCTCCGGCGGCTTGGCGGCGACGGAAAGCACCATCGAAACATACTCTTCGGGGGAATGCGCGATCCAATCCGTGAGGTCGAGCTGGTGCAGCAGGCTGGCGCCCACGCGCCCCGCGTGCAGGCCGCCCGCGAGCGTGATGACCGGCACGCCCATCCACAACGCCTCGCAGGTCGTCGTGGTGCCGTTGTAGGGGAAGGTATCGAGCGCGACGTCCACCTCGTTGTAGAGCGCCAGATGATGCTCCCGCGCGGCGAGGCGGGCGCGCAGGTCGAGACGGTCTTCGTCGATCCCGTTGAGCTGGAAGGCGCGGACGATGCGCTCCCGCACGCTCTCGTCGGCGAGCTGGCGCGACTTGAGGAGAAGCCGCGCGCCCGGGCATTCCTGGAGCAGCGTGGACCACATGTCGATGACGCCGCCGGTCACCTTCGACAGGTTGTTGAAGGACCCGAAGGTGAGCGGACCGTCGCCGCGGTCGCGGGCGGGCAACGGCGCGTCCTGCGGCGGCGCATAGCAGAGGAACCCTTCCGGGAGGCGGAGCAGCTTCTCGCTGTGCCATGAGTCGGTGACGCCGGCCGGGTCGGCCCACGGATCGGTGACGCGGTAGTCCATCTGCGACAGCCCGGTGGTCGCCGGGTAGCCGATCCAGCTTATCTGCAGCGGCGCGGCGCGGCGGCCGAACACCGGCAGCCGGTTGTTCGCCGTGTGGCCCGCCAGATCGATCAGGATGTCGATGCCGTCGGAGCGGATCAGGTCGTAAAGCTCGCCGTCGGACAGCCCCGCCGTCTCGTGCCAGCGGTCCGCATGCTCGCGGAGGCGCTCGGTCGTGGCGTCCGGCCGGTCGGCGTCGGCATAGCAGGTCACGTGGAAGCGCCTGCGGTCGTAATGCTCCAGCACCGGCTCGACGAAATAGGCGACGGAATGCGTCCACAGGTCGGGCGAGACGTAGCCGACCTTGACGACGCGCCCGGGGTCGAGCTCCCGGTCGAAGGCGGCCGGGGACGGCTTCTCGTGCCGCGCGGCCCAATCGCGATGTCCCTTCAGCAGGGAGTCGCCATCCACCGCCGGATCGTAGGACAGGCACATTACCAGGTTCGAATGGATCTCCGCGTCGTCGGGATCGAGCTCGAGCGCGCGGGCATATACTTGGCGCGCTTCGCCGAGGAGGCCCTGATCCTTGAGCGCGATGCCGAGATTGTTGTGCGCCGCCGCCAGATCCGGGTCGATGCGAAGCGCCTCGCGGTGCGCGGCGACCGCATCCGACAAGGCGCCCTTCGCCGCATGGGCCGCGCCGAGATGCGTGTGCACCAGCGCCGTGCCGGGCTCGAGGGCGACCGCCTGGCGGAAGCAGTCGATCGCGGTGTCGACGTTGCCCTGCTCCTGCATCACGACGCCGAGGTTGTTGAGCGCCTCCGGATAGAGCGGACGCAGCTTGAGCGCCTGCTTGTAGCAGCCCGCGGCCTCGTCGGGCCGGCCGCTGGCGCGCAGCACGTTGCCGAGGTTGTTGTGAATCTCCGGAAGATCGGCGCGCAGCTTCACCGCCTTCCGCAACGCCTCCACGGCGTCCTCCGCTCTGCCCGCGGCGGCGAGCGCGTTGCCGTACTCGTTCAGCAGGATCGCGTCGCTCGGCCGCAGCTCGACGGCGCGGAGGAACGCGGCCACCGCATCATCGGTCCGGCTTTTCGCCATGAGGATGGAGCCGAGATAGGCCATCGTCACCGCGTCGTCCGGGCGTTGGTCGAGCGCTGCCTGGGCATGCGTCTCGGCGCCTTCGAAATCGCCGGTCTGGCTGAGGATGCGCGCAAGCAAGGCATGCGCATCCGTCTCGCCGGCATCCGCGGCCTGCCGCGCCAGCGTCTCCGCCCGCTCGATATCGCCGCCTTTGAGGGCGGCCTGCGCCTCCGCGCTATGGGTCACTGTAACGGAGATGGCATCACCCCTTTCACCCGCTCTATTCCATCGCCGCGCCCGGCAGGCGCCAGCGGGCCGCGGCGACCGATGACGGCTCCAGCGCCGCATCCTCGGCGAAGGCGACCAGCAGCGCCTCGTCGGTCAGCAGGTGATCGATGACGCCCGACAGGAAGTCGGGCTCCGCCGCGCGGCAGCGCACGTCGTCCGCCGTCGCACCGGTGGATAGCAGAAACCGATGGAACCGGTCCTCGTCGCCGGCGAGGTAGGCCAGCGCGCGCAGCGCCAGCGCCTCTGCCTGTTCTCCCGCCATCGACACCGATATGACCTCCCGCCGGAACCGCGCTATACCTATGCTTCGAGATTGCCACCGCGAACCGGCAAAGTCATCAATGACCGACAAGAAAAGACTCAGGCTAGGCGTGCTCGACCAGTCGCCGATCCGCGCCGGCGGCACGCCGGCCGATGCGCTGGCCGAGACCATCGAGCTTGCGAAGTTCGTGGAACGCCTTGGATATGGCCGATATTGGCTTGCCGAGCACCACGCCAGCGAGGGCCTCGCCGGGCCCTCGCCGGAGATCATGATCAGCCGGATCGCGGCCGAGACATCGCGCATCCGCGTAGGCTCGGGCGGGGTGATGCTGCCCCATTACAGCCCCTACAAGGTCGCCGAGAACTTCCGAGTCTTGGAGACGCTCTACCCCGGCCGTATCGATCTCGGCATCGGCCGGGCGCCCGGCAGCGACTTCCCGACCTCGCGGGCGCTGGCCTACGGCTCGCCCGTCGGCTCCGACTACTTCCCCAACATGGTGCAGGACCTGGACGGCTTCCTGCACGACTCGCTGCCCGCCGACCATCCGCTCGGCCGCATCCGCGCCCTGCCGAAGACCGAGGGCGCGCCGCCGATCTGGATGCTGGGGTCGAGCGATTTCGGCGGCGCCTACGCCGCGCATTTCGGCATCGCCTTCTCCTTCGCCCATTTCATCAACCCTGTCGGCGGCGACCAGGTGATGCGCGCCTATTTCGAGAAGTTCCAGCCTTCGCTGCGCCTCGATCACCCGACGGCGAACATCGGCGCCTTCGTCGTGTGCGCCGACACGGACGCGCAGGCGGAGCGCATCGCCGCGACGCGCGACCTGCAGCGGCTGCGCGCCGACCAGGGCCGTCACGGGCCGATGCCGTCCATCGAAGAAGCCACGGGCTACGACTATTCCGCGCCGGAGCGCGAGCGCGTCCGCTACAACCGGGCGCGCACGGTGGTCGGCGGCCCGGACAAGGTGAAGGCGGAACTGCTGGCGCTCGCCGGCCGCTATGGCGTCGACGAGATCGTCGTCATCACGAACGTGTATAATTTCGCCGACCGGATGCGCTCCTACGCGCTGCTGGCCGAGACCTTCGACCTGCAATCCCTGCCCGCCTGAGACATAAGTAAAGAAATGGCCTGGAACCCACAGCAATACCTCGCTTTTGCCGATCATCGCCTGCGTCCGGTGTTCGACCTCCTGGCGCGCGTCCCGGCGGAGGATCCGAACCGGGTTACCGACCTCGGCTGCGGCGCGGGCAACGCGACCAGGATTCTCCAGCAGACCTGGCCGGGCGCGGCGATAACCGGCGTCGACAGCTCGCCCGAAATGCTGGCGCGCGCGCGCAAGGAAGCGCCGGACATCGCCTGGGTCGAGTCGGATATCGCCGCGTGGCGGCCGGCCGAGAAGCCGGACGTGCTGTTCACCAACGCGGCGCTGCACTGGCTCGACGGACACGAGTCGCTGTTCCCCGCCCTCGCCGCCCAGGTGAAGCCCGGCGGCTATTTCGCGGTGCAGATGCCGGCCAACTTCCGCGCGCCCTCGCACCGGACGATCGAGGATGTCGGCATCGATCCCCGGTGGCGGTCGGCGATCGAGCCGCTGATCAAGGACCCGCCCACCAGGGAGCCGGAATTTTATTACGACCTGTTGAGCCCGATCACGGCGTCGCTGGAAATCTGGCATATAGAGTATCTCCAGGTCCTGCGCGGCGAAGACCCGGTGGCGGAGTTCGTCAAGGGAAGCTGGCTGCCGCATTTCCTGGAAGCGCTCGCGGAGCCGGCGCGCAGCGAATTCGAGGCGGAATACCGGGCGCGGCTTCGTGCCGCCTACCCAAAGAGGCCCGACGGCGCGACATTATTTCCGTTCAAGCGCCTGTTCATCGTGGCGCGCGTGTAAGGAATGAACGTGCATCCGATCCGAACGACGGCGATCCTGCTCGGCGCTCTGCTGCTCGCCGGCTGCGCGGTCGCCGACTACATCAACGAGAACCCGCAGAAGGTCGGCGCGCCGATCTTCGGCGGCGCGGTCGGCCTCGCCGCGGGCGAGGCGATCGGCAGCGGCGCCGCCGAAGCGGGGCTTGGCGCGACCGGCATCATCGTCGGCCTTGCGGCCGGTCCCTATCTGCAGAAGCGGGATCTGGTGTTCTTCGACAAGGCGATCGACCAGGCCGCCGTGGCGGAGCCGGGAAAACCCGTTCATTGGAACAATCCGAATACCGGAACCACCGGCGCCATGGTCCGGCTGAAGGATGTCCCCGGACCGGATTTCAACACCTGCCGCCAGTTGCGCAGCGACGTGAATGCCGGCGGCAACATCGCGGCCGAGATACTGATGGTGTGCCGGCCCAAGTTCGGCGCCTGGTACATCGATTCGAGCTGGCCGGTCGAGGGCAAGCCCGCCGGCTGAGCTCTTCGACTGCTCACTTCCGACATGACTTCATAGGAATAAAGGACGGAACAGACATGAAAATTCTCGTGTGCAAGGGCGACGGCATCGGCCCGGAAATCGTGGCCGCGGCGGAAGCGGTCGTGAAGGCGGCCAGCCGCCGCTTCAACCTGGGCCTGGAGATCGACTATGCGGAAATCGGGCTGGAAAGCCTGAAGAGCCAGGGTACCACCTTTCCCGACGCCACCATCCAGCGGATGAAGGAGAGCGACGGCATCATCCTCGGCCCGCTGCACACGGCGATCTATCCGCCGCCCGAGAAGGGCGGACCGAACGCGTCGGGCGGCACGCGCAAGGCGCTCGACCTCTACGCCAACGTCCGCCCGTCGCGCGTCCGTCCCGGCTGCCCGGCGCATGTGAAGAAGATGGACGTGGTGATCGTGCGCGAGAACACGGAAGGCTTCTACGCCGACCGCAACATGTTCGCCGGCCGGGGCGAGTTCATGCCGACGCCGGACGTCGCCATCTCGATGCGCAAGGTCACGCGCGAGGGCTGCATGCGCATCGCCGAATCCGCCTGCGAGCTCGCCAAGCAGCGCTCGGGCAAGCTGACGATGGTCCACAAGGGCAACGTGATGAAGATGACCGACGGGCTGTTCGCCGATTGCGTCAACGAGGTCGCGTCCCGCTACAAGCTCGAGGTCGACGAATACTTCATCGACGCGATGACCGCGCTGATCGTGCGCAAGCCGGAGTTCTTCGACGTCATCGTCACCACCAACATGTACGGCGACATCCTGTCCGACCTCGCCGCCGAGCTGTCCGGCGGCCTCGGCCTCGGCCCCTCGATCAACGCCGGGGCGGACCATTGCGTGGCGCAGGCGGCGCACGGCTCCGCCCCCGACATCGCCGGCAGGAACATCGCCAACCCGACCGCGATGATCCTCTCCTGCGGCATGCTGCTGGACTGGCTGGGTCGCCGCCACAAGCGGCCCGAGCTGCAGGAAGCGGCGAAGCGCATCGACGAGGTCATCGAAAGCCAGCTCGCCGACAAGAACGGCCGCACGCCGGATCTCGGCGGCAAGCTCGGCACCGGCGCCTTCGGCGAGGCGGTGGCGAAGCGGTTGGCGGGGTAGGCACAGCCTGCTTGTGGGCAGGGCGATCGCATTGGGGGGATCGCGACGATTGGGACTGGCGGGGTGCGTGCTTCGACAAGGTCAGCATGAGGTTTTTTCTCAATGCCACGAAGATTCTCCCTCATCCTGAGCCCGTCGAAGGACGCACGGCATTCGTGCAACCTCATGTTTCGACAAGCTCAACATGAGGGCGGAATAGCGTGCGAGTGCAATCCTACTAAGCTCGTCCCCCCTCATACACCAACCGCGCGGCGGCCAGATCCTCGATCGCCGCGCCGACGGACTTGAAGAGCGTGATCTCGTCCGCATCGCGGCGGCCGGGATGGGCGCCGCGGGTGAGGTCGAACAGGTCGCCGGCGATGTCCGACGGCGCAAGCACGCCTTCCGCCAACGGCACCGCCAGGTCGCCCGTCGATTTCAGCGCGGCCCGCGTGTCGACGAAAACCGTGGATCGCCGCACGGCCTCGTCGTCCGCCTCGCGGCTGGACGGGGAGTAGTTGCCGACCAGGTCCACATGCGTGCCGGGGCGGAGCCATTCGCCCCGCAGCACCGGTTGCTGCGCCAACGTGGCGCAGGACACGATATCCGCCTCGGACACGGCCGTGGCGAGGTCGCCGGTGGCCGACACGTCGAGCCCCTTCCCTTGCCAGCGCGCGGCCACGGCCTCGGCCTTCTCCGCCGACCGGCCCCACACCGTCACCCGCCGGATCGGCCGGACAGCGGCATGCGCTTCGATCAGGTTGCCGGTGCCGAGCACCGCCAGGTGGCCGCTGTCCTTCCGCGCGAGATAGTCGGCAGCGAGCGCTGAGCTCGCGGCGGTGCGGCGCGCCGTCACTTCGCCGCCGTCGATCAGCGCCAGCACCGCGCCGGTCCGCCCGTCCATCAGCAGCACCGCCGCATTGACCGCGGGGATGCCGAGCCCGGCATTGCCCGGGAACACGTTGGCGACCTTCACCGCGATATGGCCGCCCGCGGTCCAGGCCGGCATCAGCAGCAGCTTGCCGTCGGGCGCGCCGGGCGTCTTCACGAAATGCTCGTGCTTCGCCGGCATCTCGCAGCCGGCGCGGAAGGCGGCGCGGATCGCCTCGACGAGCGGCCGCCAGGGCAGCAGCGCCCGGGTCCGGTCCTCGTCGAACTGCATCATCGCGAGGTCAGCCGGCGGCGCGGAAGCGCGACGCCTTTGGGACGTAGAGGTCGAGCAGGCTGACGCCGTTGCGCAGCCCCGCCTCGTCATGCATCCAGAGGCGCACGAGATGGCGGCGGTGCGCGGCGTCGTCGCGGTACTCGGTGCGCGAATGCAGGATCAGGTAGTTGTTGATGAACTGCAGGTCGCCCTTCCGGAGCCCCATCGAAAGCTGGTACTCGGGACGCGCGCAGAGGGAGTCGAGATGGTCGAGCGCTTCGATCTCCGCCGCGCTCAGCACGACGCCTTCCTTCTCGGCCCACTCGATCGGGTTGCGGTTGTAGCAGCAATGCAGCAGCCCGTTGCGGAAGCTGAAGACCGGCACGCGCTCCGGCGACAGCGGGTTTTCCCCAGGATCGTGCTGGCCGCGCCGGTGGTGGTAGAAGCCGCGCAGCAGCGTCTCCATGTGGTCCGGACGGGTGCGCAGGATCTCGTTGTAGATCGCGGCGGCGCTGGCGATCAGGCTCCGCCCACCCTCCGCCGCCTCGCCCAGGCACAGGAGGCCGGCATAGTCCGCGCCGTCGGTGTGGAACGGCAGCAGCTTGTTGCTGCTGTAGCCGCGGGACTTGTGGTCGTAGGGAATGCCCTTGTCGATCACATCGACGACGACCTGACCCTCGTAGTTCTGCACCACGATGCGGCCAAGATAGGCGGCGAGTCCGCCATAGGCGAGCAGGCTTTCGTCGTAGCCGAAGCGGTCGGCGGGAAACCCGCCGATCACGGCGAAGCCACGCCCGGCATTGAGGTCGTCGTAGCTCTCGGCGAGAAGGTCGGCGGTTTCCTGCAAGGAAAAGTCGGCGCGGGCGATCTCGTTGAAGGGAATGCCTGCGGCCTTGACCGCCCGGACGGCGGCCTCGATTTCCGCCGCCATGCGCGGCGTCAGCGGCCGTACCCAGCTTCGCTCGGTGCCGAGATCGCGCGATTTCCAGGCGCTCGGGCCTTTCACCTCGGTCAACTCGCGCGCCATCATGTCGCCGTCTCCCGCCGCAAGATGCAGCCCTCAGTGCAGCCGGGGCGCCTTCAGCATGTCGTACCGGCTGACCGACTGGACATGCACCTCGAGCTGGTCGTTGTTGCGCTGCAGGTTCAGCGGCACGTCGGTGCCGGCCGGGCCGAGCGCCCAGATGCGCCGGAACATCACCGCAAGGTCGTTCACCGGCTGCCGGTTCACGCCGAGCACGATGTCGCCGACGGTGACGCCCGCGCGGTCGGCCGGGCCGCCGTCGACCATTCCGGCCACGACGAGCGCGCCGTTGACCTCCGTCGTGATCATGCCGAGCCACGGCCGCGGCGGCTTCTGGCGGCGGCCATAGCGCTTGAGATCCTCCAGGACCGGCTTCAGCAGATCGATCGGAATGATCAGGTTGCCGTCGTGGCGGCGCTCACCGGGCAGCGCCTGCTGCACGAACAGCGACCCGATCCCGCAGAGCTGTCCGGCCGCGTTCAGGAGGGCGGCCCCGCCCCAGGAAGGATGCGGCGGCGACGTGAAGATTCCTTCGTCGAGGACGTATTCCCAGTAGCCGGCGAACTCGCGCTTCGAGACCACGCTCGCCTTCACCGCATTCTGCGTCCCGCCGTAACCGGCGAGGACCACCGGGTCGCCGATCGTGAGGGCGCCGGAATCGCCGATATCGAGCGCCGGCAGGTTGAGCTTGCCGAGCGACTGGACCAGGCCGAACCCGGTTTCCTGATCGTAGCCGAGCGCATGGCCCGGCGTCGCCCGCCCGTTGATATCGACCAGCCAGATGGTTTCCGCCTCGGTCACCAGATAGCCGACCGTGAGCACGAGCCCTCTCTCGTCGATCACGACGCCGTGCCCGGCGCGCTCGGTCCCGAGCATCGCCGCCGTCAGGGCATCCTCCGGCACGTGGGTGCGCAGCGCCATCACCGAAGACAAGGCGCGCTCCAGGTCATAGGACACGTCGTCGGGGCGCGGCTGCAAAGCCGGGTCGATTCTCGGTTCTTCTGGTACAGACATCGAAGCCTATTCCGTGTTGCGAGGTTTCAACGCTCAAATCTACCCAGGGATCCGATGGATCCGACGCAGAGTCCAAGCTAGGCCTTCGTCCACTATACTACTGCCGTGCCCACCCGGCTTCAAAGAACGGCGCCGCGGCCCGCCGAATCCGATCAAATCTGATGCAAGCCTGCCGATTACCGGTAATATCGGGGCCGATAACCCAATGAAGGCGGCAACCATGGCCCTGTCCAGCTATTTCGAGCCGACGCCGGGCGGCGATACCGCGTTCACGGTGGACCCTCCGAAGATAAAATTCGGCATCGGCGCGCTGGCGGAGATCGGCGCGGACGCGCGATCGCTCGGCCTGAAGCGCGTCGCGCTGTTCTGCGATCCGCGCGTGGCGAAGCTGGCGCCTCTCACCACGGCCCGGCGGGCGCTCGCGGACGCCGGCATCGACGTCGCGGTCTACGATGCGATCGAGGTCGAGCCGACCGACCGCAGCTTCAAGGCGGCAGCCGATTTCGCCCTCGACGGCAAGTTCGACGGCTTCGTGTCGCTCGGCGGCGGCTCGACCATCGATACCGCCAAGGCCGCCAACCTCTATTCCACCTATCCCGCCGATCTGCTGGCCTACGTCAACGCGCCGGTCGGCGAGGCGCGGCCGATTCCGGGGCCGCTCAAGCCGCACATCGCCTGCCCCACGACCTTCGGCACGGCGAGCGAATGCACCGGCATCGCGATCTTCGACCTGGTCGAGCAGGAGCTGAAGACCGGGATCGCGCACCGCAACCTGCGCCCGGCGCTGGGCGTGCTCGACCCGTCGAACATGGCGACGCTGCCGGCCAACGTGATCGCTGCGAACGGATTCGACGTCTTCACGCATGCGATCGAGTCCCTTACCGCGCGTCCCTATACCAAGCGCGAAGCGCCCAAGGACCCGGCCGGCCGGCCGCTCTACCAGGGCGCCAATCCCTACAGCGACATCGCCTGCATGGAGGCGATCCGGCTGATCGGCCGCAACCTGGTCGGCGGGGTCAAGTCGCCGGGCGACGTGGCGTTCTGCGAGCCGCTGATGTTCGCCGGCATGCTGGCCGGCATCGGCTTCGGCAACGCCGGCTGCCACGTGCCGCATGCGATGTCCTATGCCGTCGCCGGGCTCGTGCGCGACTATCGCGCCGAGGGCTGGCCGTCGAACCACCCGATGGTGCCGCACGGCATTTCGGTGATCGTCAACGCCCCGGCGGTGTTCCGCTTCACGGGCCCCGCCTGCCCGGATCGCCATCTCAAGGCGGCCGAGGCGATGGGCGCCGACGTCCGGGACGCGCCGCTCGACAAGGCGGGCGAAATCCTCGCCGACCGCATCATCGCGATGATGAAGGAGACCGGCATCCCGAACGGCCTCGGCGGCGTCGGCTACAGCGAGGACGACCTGCCGCAACTCATCGAAAAGGCGAACGCGCAGCAGCGCCTGCTGGTCAACAGCCCGAAGCCGGTCGGCCGCGCCGAGCTCGGCCCCCTCTTCCGCGACGCGATGCGCTACTGGTAGAACGGCAGGCGATGGACGCGACACTCATCGACGACCTGAAGGCCGCCGCCGGCCCCGCCGGCTGGCTTGAAGCCGAAGGCGACAAGGCGCCCTTCCTCACGGACGAGCGCGACCTCTACCACGGCGCGGCGCCGCTGGTGCTGCGGCCCGCCACCGTCGAGCAGGTCGCGCGCATCGTGCGGCTCTGCAACGAGGCGGGCATCGGCATCGTGCCCCAGGGCGGCAACACCGGCTATTGCGGCGGCTCGATCCCCGGCGGCAACGGCGACGAGGTGGTGCTGTCGCTGTCGCGGCTGAACAAGGTCCGCGACATCGACCCGCTGAACTACACGATCACCGTCGAGGCCGGCTGCGTGCTGGCCGAGATCCAGCGCGTGGCCGAGGAAGCGGGCCGGCTGTTCCCGCTCAGCCTCGCCGCCGAGGGCACGTGCCAGATCGGCGGCAACCTGTCGACGAATGCCGGCGGCACGGCGGTGCTGCGCTACGGTAATGCGCGCGACCTCGTGCTCGGGCTCGAAGTCGTGCTGCCGTCGGGCGAGGTCTGGAACGGCCTCAAGCGGCTGCGCAAGGACAACACCGGCTACGACCTGAAGCAGCTCTTCATGGGCGCAGAAGGCACGCTCGGCGTCATCACAGCCGCGGTGTGCAAGCTCTATCCGCTGCCGCGCGAGACCTGCACCGTGCTGCTGGCGGTGAGCGACCCGGCGGCGGCGACCGCCATGCTGGCGCGGCTGCGCGCCGCGTCGAGCGACGGCGTCACCAGCTTCGAATACATGCACCGCGACTGCCTCGACATGGTGTTCGAGCACATCCCCGATACCGTCGATCCGTTCGCGGAGCGCTACGAGCATTATGCGCTGGCGGAGCTCGCCTCAGGGCGCGAGGGCGGCGCATTGCAGGAAACGGTCGAGGCGGCGCTCGCCGAGGCGTTCGAGTCCGGCGCGGTGCTGAACGCGGTGATCGCTGCCAGCGGCCAGCAGGCGGCCCAGCTCTGGCGGCTGCGCGAGACCATTCCGGAATCGCAGAAGCATGCCGGCGGCTGCATCAAGCACGATATTTCCGTGCCGGTCTCCAGCGTCGCCGAGTTCCTCGAGAAGGCGACCGCCGCGGCCAGGAAGGAGATTTCCGGCGTGCGCGTGGTCCCCTTCGGCCACATGGGCGACGGCAACATCCACTTCAACCTGTCGCAGCCGCGCGGCGCGGACCGCAAGGCCTTCCTCGCCCGCACCGAGGCGGTCGAGCACGTCATCCACGATATCGCCGTGGGGCTGGATGGAAGCTTCAGCGCCGAGCATGGCGTCGGCGTGCTGAAGCGGGGCGAGCTGCACCGCTACAAGTCCCCGGTCGAGATCGAGATGATGCGCGCGATCAAGCGTACCCTCGACCCCAAGGGCATCATGAACCGGGGCAAGATCCTGTAGGCGCGCGGAACCGCCGCCGCAGCGACATCCCGCCGCAGCCCCGCCACCCGGAGACTGGGAAACCAGGCGCCAAGGCATACGTTCATCGGGATAGATCGAGGTCATTGCGATGAGCAGCAACGTCACGCACGAGGGGCCGGCCGAACCGGCGACGCCGGAGGAAACCCGGCGGGAGTTCCTTTATCTCGTCACCACCGCCGTCGGCGCGATGGGCGCGGCGATCGTCGCCTGGCCGCTGATCGACAGCCTCAATCCCTCGGCGGACGTCGAGGCGCTCTCGTCGGTCGATATCGATCTGAGCGCGGTCGCGGTCGGCCAGCGGATAACGGTCAAGTGGCGCGGCAATCCCGTCTTCATCGACCGCCGCACGGCGGAAGAGATTTCCAAGGCCAAGTCGGTCGACCTCGCCGAGTTGCGCGATCCGCAGCCGGACGAGGCCCGCGTCAAGAAGCCGGAATGGCTGATCGTCGTCGGCGTCTGCACCCATCTCGGCTGCGTGCCGCTCGGCCAGGGCCCGAACTCGGACCGCGGCGACTGGGGCGGCTGGTTCTGCCCCTGCCACGGCTCCTACTACGACACGTCGGGCCGCGTCCGCAGGGGTCCCGCGCCGAAGAACCTGGTCGTGCCGCCGTATACCTTCCTCAGCGACACGCAGATCAGGATCGGGTAATTCATCCGCTGGTGCGCGTGGACTCCCCGGACAAGCCGGGGAGTGACGATTTCTCTTTGCAATCAAATCTCTACGTCATGCCACGGCTTGTCCGTGGCACCCATCGACGGACCGGCACCCCTACCCCGGAACGACGCGCTCGCCCTGGAACTGGCTGCGCCACATGACGCGGTGCTGTTCGGAGTTCACCGGCTCGCGGTAGTGCATGGCGCAGCGGTTGTCCCACACCAGCATGTCGCCGACGCGCCAGACATGCTGCCAGGCGTATTTCGGCTGCGTCGCATGCGCCCAGAGCTTGTCCAGCAGCGCCTCGCTCTCCTCTTGCGGCACGCCCTCGATGTACTGCGACGGCCAGATGCGCCGCCGGCCGAGATAGAGCGCCTTGCGCCCCGTCGCCGGATGGACGCGCACCATCGGGTGCATCGGCCCCGGCACGTCTTCGGCCTTTTCCGGCTTCTTCACGCCCGGGCGCAGCACGCCGGCCGAATTGCGGCTCGCATCCTGCTTCGAGCGCTTGCCTTCGATCGCGCGGCGCAGGTCCTCCGGCAGCTCCTCATAGGCGAGGTACTGGTTGTTGAAGGAGGTCTTGCCGGTGCCGTCGTCCGGGATCTCCCGCGCATAGAGCGTGCTGCCCGCCGGGGGCTCCTCGATATAGGAGTTGTCGGTATGCCACACGACCTCCAGGCTGCCGAGGCCGCTGTTCTCCTTCACCGGAATGCCGTTCTGGTCGAGGTTCGAGAGCACCGTGATCTCCGGCACCGGCAAGGTATGCAACGTGTCGAGCGTGCCGGTCTTGATGTAGTAGGCGCGCGCCGCGCCCACCTGCGGCTTGCCGAATACCTGGCAGGCCGCGAGGTATTGCTCAGGCGTCATCTCCTGGCCGCGGAACAGCAGAACGAGGTGCTTCGACCAGGCGTCCTGCAGCGCCTTAGCGACGTCGGCCGGGATCGGCCGGGAGAGGTCGATCCCCCTCACCTCGGCGGCGACCGCGGCGCCGGAGGGAACGACCTGCAGCGCGGCGAGACTGTTGGCCGTGCGGCCGGCCTTCGGCGGAGCGGATTTCGTCGCTGATTCCTGGACGTTGGCCATCGCTTTGACTTCCTTTCCTCGGTTGGGGCAGACGCAGCCGGTGCAGAAGGCGACCGCCGGGAACGGTGCTTGACCGGGCGCATAAAATTTCATATCGTGAAACATATTTTGTATCATGAAATTATAGGGTATCGAATCGTGGCGGTCAACTTTGGTACTTGGCGCGAGGCGCCCGCAGCGGAACGCAAGGGCGTGACGGCGGTCGACAGGGCCTTCTCGATCATCGAGAGCTTCCGCATGGGCGACCGGTCGCTCACCCTGCAGGAGCTTGCCGCCCGGACGCGCCTCGACAAGGCGACGATCATCCGCCTCATCGCCTCGCTGGAGAAAGCCGGCTGCATGAGCCGGCTCACCCATGGCGAATATGCGCTCGGTCCGTCGCTGCTCCGCTACGGCAGCCTGTACCAGTCGTCGTTCCACCTGACCGACCGCCTGCTGCCCATCCTGCGCGACCTCGTCCGCCAGTGCGGCGAGACGGCCGCCTTCTTCGTGCGCGACGGCGACATGCGCATCTGCCTGCACCGGGTGGAATCCAACTCGGCGCTCCGCTTGCATCTGAAGGAGGGGGAACGGCATCCGCTCCTTCCCGGCGGAACGGGCAAGGTGCTGCTCGCCTTCGCGAACGAAGGCGGCAAAGCGCTCGACCAGATCCGGAAGGACCATTTCGTGCTCAATGTCGGCGAGCGCGAGCCGCAGATCTCCTCCGTCGCGGCGCCCGTGCTGCGCACCGGCGCCGAGCTGGTCGGCACGATTTCGCTGACCGGACCGACCGATAATTTCACCGGCGGCAAAGCGAGCTCGTTCGTCCGCCTGCTGCTGCCCGCCGCCGCCGAGCTCACGCGAATCTGCGGCGGCGATCCCAAGTCATTTCACGAATCGCTGGAAAGGCTGTAATTTAGCCCTTCGCAGCTTACTGAGACAGGTTCGGCGGTTCCGGCGTTCCGTACGATGTTCAAGATCCGATCCATCAATCCGCAGATCCGCGATCTGCTGCTGGGCCTGCTGTCGCTGGCGTGCCTCGCCTTCACGGCGGGCGTGGCCTAAGTGCTGATCGTCCTCCCGGAAACGGTCGAGGCGCCGATCGTCGGCGCCTTCCAGCTCACCGACGACGCGGGACAGGCGGTGACCGAAGCGGCGTTCGAGGGCCGCTACATGCTCGTCTATTTCGGCTACACCTTCTGCCCGGACATCTGTCCGACCGAGCTCGGCAAGATGTCCCTGGCGCTCGAGCTGTTCGAACAGGCCAGCCCGGAGCGCGCCGGCAAGGTCGCGCCCCTGTTCATCTCCGTCGATCCCGAGCGCGACACGCTGGCGGCGTTGAAGGACTACAGCGATTATTTTCATCCGCGGCTCGTCGCGCTGACCGGGACGCCCGCGCAGCTCAAGGCCGCCGCGCAGACCTACAAGGTCTATTTCGCCAAGGTCTTTCCGGACGGGCGCGCACACACGTCGAAGGAATACCTCATCGACCACAGCTCGCAGATCTATCTGATGGGCCCCGACGCGCGCTACCTGACGCATTTCTCCGCCGGCATATCGGCGGAGGATATCGCCGCCGACCTCGGCCGGCGGGTGGAGTGACGGCACGCGACGCCCGCCGCTAAAAACAATACTTGATGAAATCCGACATCAGCACGACGGCGAGCCCCCACCGTCCCCACAGCAGCGCCAGCAACGACAACACCGCGAGCGATGCGCTGACCGCGGTCAATCGCAAGAGCCATCGCGGCGGGGGCCGATCGGTCTTCACAGTCGCCATGCCGTCGCCTACTCCCCCTTCTTGCGCGCGCGATAGCTGTCGATCTCGTTCTGTACGGCCGCGGCGCCGGCGCCCGCGAACGTGTCGCGGTTGGCGTGGCTGTGGCCGTAGCTGAACTCGCGCAACCGGTTGCTGTCCTGGAAATGCGGCAGGACGTAGCGCGACATCAGCTCGTAGTGCCGCTTCGTCTCCGCCCAGTCGGCCCAGTTGTGCGCGAGCTGCAGCAGCACGCCGAACCCGCCCGCCCCCTGCAGCAAGGTCTCGATATAGGCGATGGCATCGTCCGGCGTGCCGATCGCCGCCATCTTGTTCTCGAGCAGGTATTCGTAGGCGTTCTCGATGCCGGGCGGCACGATCGGGAAGGTCGCGACCTCGCGGAAATAGCGCGCCCAGGCTTCGAGCCCGAACTCGACATTCCGGCGCGCTTGCTCCCGCGTCTCGGCGATATGCATCAGGGTGACGAGCCGCCAATGGCGGCGATGCACGGTTTTGCCGTTCTCGGCAGCCGCCTCCTCGCACATCTTCCAGTTCCGCGCGTGCGCGACCAGCGCCTCGTCGCTGGTGCCGCCGATCGACAGCATGCCGATGCCCTGCCGGCCCGCGGCAAGCGCGCCCGACGGCGAGCGCGCGCAGGCGACCGCCATCTCGGTGCGCGGGCGGCGGAACGGCGGGACCTGCAGCCGCGCCTCGCGCAGCTCGAACCAGTCCGTCTTCATCGTGACCGTCTCGCCGTCGAGCAGCCGGACCAGCGCATCCAGCGATTCGTTCATCATCCCACGCTGCCGGGCCGGGTCGATGCCCATGCTGTAGGCGTCGCCGACCAGCGCGCCGGGGCCGACGCCGAACAGCAGCCGGCCGCGCGTCATGTGGTCGAGCAGGGTTATCCGTCCCGCCAGCGTGAAGGGATGGTGATAGGGCAGCGAGACGACGCCGGTGCCGAGCCGGATGTGCCGCGTGCGCGCCGCCGCGCCGGCGATGAACACCTCGGGACAGGCGATAATCTCGAAGCCGCCGGAATGATGCTCGCCGATCCACGCTTCGTCGTAGCCGAGCACGTCCAGATGCTCGAGGAGCTGCATGTCCCGCTCCATCGCCTGGGTCGGGTTCTCTTTAACCTGATGGAAGGGCGCCAGGAATATGCCGAACTTCAGGAAGCCGTCGGGTATCAGCGAAAGCGGGCTGGGCATTCCGGTCATCGGCCTCTTCTCCCTCGTCGGGCTGGTTAGCGCCCATTGTCACGATAATGCGCTGCCACGTCGAGTTGCATGATTGGCCGGGCATTGTCACACTGGATCGTCTGCCAACCGCCGAGGGACGGCCGCCATGCACCCATCGCCCGAAAAGCAGCGGGATATGCTGCGCCAGATGCAGACCATCCGCCGGTTCGAGGAGCGCGCCTCCGCCGATTTCCGCTCAGGCGCGATCTACGGCGTGGTTCACAGCTATATCGGCGAGGAAGCGGTCGCGGTCGGCGTCTGCGCGGCGCTCAACCGCGAGGACCAGATCATCAGCACCCACCGCGGCCATGGCCACTGCATCGCCAAGGGCGCCGACCTGAACCGCATGATGGCGGAGCTCTATGGCCGCGAAGCCGGCTACTGCAAGGGCAAGGGCGGATCGATGCATATCGCAGACTTCGGCATCGGCATGCTGGGCGCCAACGGCATCGTCGCCGGCGGCATTCCCATCGTCACCGGCGCGGGGCTGGCGGCGCAGCTCGAGGGCAAAGGCCGCGTCGCGGTGTCGTTCTTCGGCGACGGCGCATCGAACGCCGGGCCGTTCCACGAAAGCATCAACATCGCCGGCGCCTGGAAGCTGCCGATGCTCTACGTCTGCGAGAACAACATGTACGCGGTGCAGACTCCGGCGGCGAAGTCGCTGGCCTTCAAGGACGTCGCCGCGCGGGCGGCCGGCTACGGCATCCCCGGCGTGATCGTGGACGGCAACGACGTGCTCGCGGTCTACGAGGCGGCGGTCGAGGCGGTCGCCCGGGCGCGGGCCGGCGACGGCCCGACCCTGATCGAATGCAAGACCTACCGCTGGCGCGCGCATACCGAACGGCCGGCCCAGCCCGACTACCGCCCGCCGGAAGAAATCGAAGCATGGAAGAAGAAGGACCCGATCCCGCGCCTGGTGCGGCACCTCAAGCAGCAGCAGGGGCAGTTCAGCGACGAGGAATGGCAGGAACTGGACAAGCAGGTCCTGAAGGCCCTCGAGGATTCGGTGACCTTCGCCAAGGCGAGCCCCTTCCCGGCGACGGATGCGGCGCTGGAAGACGTCTACGCGGATTGAGGCGGATTGAGATGGGGAGCGGACAGGCGATGCGCCGGATCACATACGACCAAGCTGGCATGGAAGCCGTGGCCGAGGAGATGCGGCGCGAGCCGAAGAGCTTCCACCTGGGCACCGATGCGCCGCCCGCCCTGCTGAAGGAGTTCGGCGCCCAGCGCGTGCGCGCCACGCCGATCGCCGAAAGCGCGCTGACGGGCATCGCCGTCGGCGCCGCCGGCTCCGGCTTCCGCCCGATCGTCAACTGGAGCCAGGTGACCTTCTGCTTCGTCGCCATGGACCAGATCGTGAACCAGGCGGCGAAGATCCATTACATGTTCGGCGGCCAGGTCACCTTCCCGATCCTGTTCCGCGCCTCGGTCGGCGGCGGCACCCGCCGCGCCGCGCAGCATTCGCAGAGCCCCTATTCCATGTTCATGAACGTGGCGGGGCTGAAAATCATCCTGCCGTCGACGCCCTACGACATGAAGGGCCTGCTCAAGTCCGCAATGCGCGACGACAACCCGGTGATCTCGTTCGAGTCCGGCCGGCTCGGCGCGCTCGAGGGCGAGGTCCCGGAGGACGACTACACGATCCCGCTCGGCAAGGCCGACATCAAGCGCGCAGGCAGCGACGTCACCATCGTCGCGCTGGCCTGGCTCGTGCACGAGGCGCTGGCCGCGGCCGACTCGCTCGCCAAGGAAGGCATTTCGGCGGAGGTGATCGACCCGCGCAGCCTGGTGCCGCTCGACGCCGACACGATCCGCGCCTCCGTCCGCAAGACCGGAAGGCTGGTGATCGCCGACGAGGCCGGCCCGACCGCGGGCGCGTCCGCCGAGATCGCCGCCCTCGTCGCGGAGGACCCGGAAACCTTTTCGTGCCTGAAGGCGCCGGTGAAGCGCGTCTGCGCGCTGCAGGTGCCGATCCCCTACAGCCCCGGCCTGGAAGACCACGTCTTCCCCGACCGGAAGAAAATCTCCGCCGGCGCACGTTTCGTCGTGCGCCGGGTTCCCGTAGACGGCGGCCGGACGTAACCGGCCGCCGGCGTGAAGGCGGTCATAACCGCTCGCTGACAACCGGCTTCCGGCTGCCGGCGGGCCTTTTGCAGGGAGTAATGCGATGCTGACGGAAACTGCGGAACGCACCCAGGGTCTCACCATCGAGGACATCGAGTACCTGCGCCACGGCGACAGGTCGATGAAGCTGCGGCTGGTCCGGCCGAAGGGCGCCGGCCCCTTCCCCGTCGTCGTGGACCTGCACGGCGGCGCCTGGAACAAGGGCGACATGGCGGAATGCCAGAAGCGCGACGAATATCTCGCCGGGACGGGCATTGCCGGCGCGGCACTGGATTTCCGCCATGCCGCCGACGGCTATCCCGCCTCGTGCGCCGACATCAACTACGCCGTCCGGTGGCTCAAGGCGAATGCCAAAGACCTGCGCCTCGACCCGGCGCGCGTCGGCATCACCGGCCAGTCGAGCGGCGGGCATCTGGCGATGCTCTGCGCGATGCGGCCGAAGGACCCGCGCTATGCGGCGATCAAGCTCGGCGGCCCGGCGGCGGCGGACGCTTCGGTGCGCTGCGTCGGCATGACCTGGCCGGTCATCAACCCGCTGTCGCGCTACCGCAATGCGCTCCGGGCGCGGGCGTCCGCGAACCCGCCGGCCTGGGTCGGCGACATTCCCGAGCGCCACGACACCTACTGGGGAACCGAGGCGAATATGGCCGAAGGAAACCCGATGCTGGCGCTGGAGCGCCGCGAGAAGCTCGTGCTGCCGCCGGCGATCTGGGTTCAGGGACGGCCGGACCCGGTGCATGACTACCACGACCCCGAATCACCCGTCGACATGAACGAGCCGGAGCGCTTCGTCCACAACTATCGAAGGGCGGGCGGCGAGATCGAGCTGGTCGACATCGACTACGCGAAGCGCGATACGGACGTGCCCTCCGAGGCGCTCGCGAAGTTCTTCGCGAAGCATCTGTAGCGGAAGGGAACGGCGTAGCCCGGATGGAGCGTCAGCGAAATCCGGGCTACGAATTTTTGCGTCGTCGCTTTCAATTGACAGCCGTGCGCGGCGGACGTGCATTATGACTGCATGACAACGCAGAACGCTGCCGCATGAACGACGACGCGAAACCCAAGCACGGCGGATTCCGGTCCGTCGGGCGTTATATTTTTATCGGTCTTCTGACCGCGGCCCCGCTCGCGATCACCTGGTGGATCGTGAGTTTCCTGTTCGACCAGCTTTCCGATCTGGGACGGCCTTGGATCTGGGGCGTATCGGAAGGGATTCGGCCGCGTTATCCAAAGCTTGCGGATTTCATGGTGAACGAGACCGTCCAGTCGATCGCGGCGGTCGTGCTCGTGCTCGCGTTCCTGTATGTCCTGGGCAAGAGCGCCGGCCATGTCATCGGTCAGCGGATGATCCGCTTGTTCGAATCCGCCATCGGGAGAATCCCGTTCGTCGACAGCATCTACCGGGCGACGAAGCGGTTCCTGTCCGTGGCCGGCAACAGCGGCGGAAGCGAGCGCCGCGTCGTGCTGATCGAGTTCCCCTCGGCCGACATGAAGACGATCGGCCTGATCACGCGCGTGATGCGGGCGAGCGACACCGGCGAAGAGCTTGCGGCCGTCTATGTGCCGACCGCTCCCAATCCCACCTCGGGCTATATCGAGATCGTCCCGTTGCGGTCCGTGGTGTTCACGGATTGGACGTTCGATCAGGCGATGTCCTTCATCGTCACGGGCGGGTCCAACGCGCCGGACACCATCACCTACGCGACCAAGGGAGATCCGGGCCCACCCGCGAAGACCGAATGAGGGTCACGCCGCGGAGCCGCCGTCGCACGACCCTCTGGCCATCGTCCCGCCTGCGATGATAACTCTACGAAAACCCGCCACGCGGGGCTGACCTCCAATGGAGCGGAAACCATGAACACAGCATCGCCTACCCGCGGCGCCGACGCCTTCGCCAAGGCGTTGCGGGCGGCTGGGGTGGAGCGGGTATTCGCCATGTCCGGCAATCAGCTCATGATCGCCTTCGACGCCTTCCTCGACGCCGATATCAAGCCCGTTCATATCCGTCACGAGGCCGCTGCGGTGCACATGGCCGACGCCTGGGCGCAGCTCACCGGCAAGGTCGGCGTGGCCGTGGTCCCGGCGGGCCCCGGCTTCGCCAACGCGCTGTCGGCGCTCTATACCGCGCGGATGTCGGAGAGCCCGGTCGTCCTGATCGGCGGTCACGCCCCGGTGGGCAGGCGGGGCATGGGCGCCTTCCAGGAGATGCCGCAGGCCGAGCTGGCGAGCCATTTCACCAAGGCCTCCTGGACCGTCGACAACGCGGCGCATATCGCGCAGTCCATCGCCCGCGCCGTGCAGATCGCGTCGTCCGGCCGGCGCGGCCCCGTGCACGTGTCCCTGCCGGAAGACATCCTCGCCGCGACGGTCGGCTCCCTGCCGCCGCTCGGCGACGATTTCGTACGGCCGATTCGCTGGCCGCTCGACGAACGGGCGGCGCGCAGCGTGCTGGCTGCGCTCGCCGGCGCGGCGCGGCCGCTGGTCGTGACCGGTCCGGTGATGGGCCGGGGCGAAGGCCGCCGCCTTGCCGCGCGCCTCGAAGAGCGCACGGGCATCCCCGTCGTCTGCATGGAGAGCCCGCGCGGCGTCAACGATCCCTGCCTCGGCGCCTTCGCCGAGGCGCTGGCCGAGGCCGACATGGTCCTCGCGCTCGGCAAGATGATGGATTTCAGCTTCCAGTACGGCGCGGCGCTGAACAAGGACTGCAAGGTCATCGATATCGACGCGGAATCCGCGATGATCGAGCGCAGCCGCAAGCTGTTCGGCCCCCGCCTCGTCATCGCGGCGGAAGCCGGCGCGGCCTCGGCGGCGCAGCGGCTGATCGATTGCGCCGAAGGGCCGGTCAACAAGGACCCCGGCTGGACCCGCGAAGTCAAGGATGCGGTCGCCTACCGCCCGGCCGAGTGGCGGTCCATCGCGTCGAAGGCCGACGGCCCGGTCCATCCCGTCGAGCTGTGCCGCGCAGTACAGGCGCGGCTCGACGCGCATCCCGATTCCGTCCTCATCGTCGACGGCGGGGAGTTCGGGCAATGGTCGCAGGCCTGCCTCAACGCGCCGAACCGCCTGATCAACGGGCTTGCCGGCGCCATCGGCAGCGCCATTCCCTACGCGGTCGCGGCGGGCCTCGCGAAGCCGGGCGTACCGGTCGTAGCCCTGATGGGCGACGGCTCCGCGGGCTTCCACCTCAGCGAGTTCGACACGGCGGCGCGCAGCGGCTCGATCTTCACGCTCATCGTCGGCAACGACTCGCGTTGGAACGCGGAGTACCAGATCCAGCTTCGCTCTTACGGCCCGCAGCGCCTGCATAGCTGCGAGCTGAACCCGACGCGCTACGACCAGGTGGCGGCGACGCTCGGCTGTCACGGCGAGCATGTCGCACGCCCGGCCGAGCTCGCCCCGGCGCTGGAACGCGCCGCCGCCAGCGGCAAGGCCGCCTGCATCAACGTCGCGATCGAAAGCCATCCGGCGCCGGTCGTCCGCCGCAAGGCCGCGCCCGATGCCCGTGCCGCCGCTGCGCATTAGCAAGCTCGACGCGCTGCTCTTCCGCGCGCCGATCGAGGAGCCGCTGCGCACCTCCTTCGGCGTGCTGACGAGCCGCCCTGCCCTGCTGGTGCGGGCGGAGGATGCGGACGGCGCGGTCGGCTGGGGCGAGATCTGGTGCGTCTTCCCGCCTTGCGGCGCGGAGCATCGGGCGGCGCTGGTCGAGAGCCTGCTGGCGCCGATCGTCACCGGCGAGGACTGGCCCGGTCCCGCCGCAGCCTACGACGCGATGACGCGGCGCACGCATGTGATGATGCTGCAGGGCGGCGAGCCGGGACCGCTGGCGCAGGCGATCGCAGGCGTCGATATCGCGCTCTGGGACCTGGCCGCGCGGCGCGCGGGTCTCCCCCTCTGGCGCTACGCTGCTGGAGACGCGATCAAAAGCGACGGCACGATGCCGGTCTACGCCAGCGGCCTCAACCCCGGCCGGCCCGAGATCATCGCCGCAGCGAAGCAGGCGGAAGGCTACAGCGCCTTCAAGCTCAAGATCGGCTTCGGCGAGCAGACCGACCTCGCCAACCTGCGGATGCTGCGCCGCGCGCTCGGCAACGACGCGCAGATCATGGTGGACGCGAACCAGGGCTGGGACCTGGAGACGGCGATGCGCATCAGCCCGAAGCTGCACGAGTTCGGCCTGACCTGGCTCGAGGAGCCGATGCCCTGCGACCGGCCCGCCGACGAATGGCTGACGCTCGCCAACACCTCGCCCGTGCTGCTGGCCGGCGGCGAGAACCTGCGCAGCGACCGGGACTTCGACGCGCTGATCAAGTCGAAGACCGTGCCCTACGTGCAGCCGGACATGACGAAATGGGGCGGCTTCAGCGGCTGCCTCCCGCTAGCGCGACGCATCATCAAGGCGGGCCTCACCTTCTGCCCGCACTATCTCGGCGGCGCCGTCGGCCTGATGGCCTCGGCGCATCTCCTGGCCGCGGCCGGCGGCAACGGCCTGCTCGAAGCCGACGCGAACCCGAACCCGCTGCGGGAAGGCATGCTGCGCACGCCGCCGCCGATCAGGGATGGCCGGATGATCTTGGGCGATGCACCCGGCATCGGCAGCGAGCCGGATTTGGAGGGGTTGGCGGAATTTCGGGTGGGTCAGGCACCGGTTCACACCGTCTGACACCCTTCCATGGATGCCGCGGACAAGCCGCGGCATGACGGTAATAGTTTGAATATGAATATAAATCGTCACTCCCCGGCTTGTCCGGGGAGTCCATTGGGGGCCGGCCGTCAGTCACTTGTCGGTAAAAATTTAGTCACTACGATTGGACATAGTTATTTGGAGATTCCTATGAAGACCAAAGTGCTATCGGCACATGTACCGTTGCCGCTTGCCGAAAAGGTCGACGAACTGTCGCGACAGCTCAAACGGTCGCGCGGCTGGATCGTGAAGCAAGCCTTGGTCGCTTGGGTCAATCAGGAAGAAGAGCGCCACCGCCTTACGTTGGAGGCGTTGGCGGATGTGGACAAAGGACACGTCATCGGCCATCAGGCAGTGCAGACCTGGGCCGACACTCTCGGTGCGGATGAGCCAATTCCTGCACCACGCTGATGGCGCGAGGACCGGTAACCGCCTCTCGCACTAAGGCCTGAACGTAAACGCCCGCACCCCCGGCGTGCGCAGCGGCGCGGCCATCTCGGCGAACTCGCAGAGCATGGGGCGGGTGTCGCGGGGGTCGATGATCTCTTCCGGCATGAAGGTCTCGGCGCTGCGGAGCGGCGAGCGGAGCTTCTCGAGCCGCGCCTCGATCTCGGCCAGGCGCTTCGCCGGGTCGGGCGCGGCGGCGATGTCCGCCTTGTAGGCCGCCTCGATCCCGCCTTCCATCGGCAGCGAGCCCCAGTCTCCCGAGGGCCAGGCGGCGCGGATGCCGTAGCGGTCCGGGTTCATGTGGCCGGAGCCGGCGACGCCGAACGCCTTTCGCACGATGACCGTCGCCCACGGCATGGTCGACTGGAACACCGCCGCCAGCGCCTTCGCGCCGTAGCGGATGGTTCCCGTCTTCTCGGCCTCGAGCCCGATCAGGAAGCCCGGATTGTCGACCAGATGCACCATCGGCAGGTGGAAGACCTCGGCGAGGTCGACGAAGCGCTCGACCTTCTCGGACGCCGCCGCCGTCCACGCGCCCGCATAGTGGTACGGGTCGTTCGCCATCACCGCGACCGGCCAGCCGTCGAGGCGCGCGAAGCCGGTGACCATCGACCGCCCCCACATCCTGCCGATCTCGAAGAAGGAGCCCTTGTCGAACACCGCGTCGATTATCGGGCGCATCTTGTAGACGCGGCGGCGCTCGCGCGGGATGGCGGAGAGCAGCCACTCCTCGCGCCGGTTCGGGTCGTCGTCGCGCGTGCCCCGCGGCGGCAGCTCATGGACGTTGGGCGGCAGGTAGGAGAGGAAGCGCCGCGTGCGCTCGAAGGCATCGGCCTCGCTCGCCGCCTCGTCGTCGATCGCGCCGATGCGGGTGTGGATGGCGCTGCCGCCGAGCTCGTTCTTCTCCAGCTTCTGGCCGATGCGGGCGACCACCGGCGGCCCGGCGACGAACATCTGCGCCGTGTCCTTGACGATCACCGAATAGTGGCTCGCCGCGACACGGGCCGCGCCCAGCCCCGCTGTCGAGCCCAGCGCCAGCGAGACGACCGGCACCAGCGACAGGTTCTGCAGCATGTAGACCCATTTGCGCCCATCGTAGCCGGGCAGAAGCGTGTGGCCCTTCATCTCGATATTCTTGACCGAGCCGCCGCCGCCGGTGCCGTCGACCAGCCGCACAATGGGAAGCCTGAGGTCGCGCGCCATGCGCTCCGACGACAGCGCCTTCTCCAGGATGCCGGCGTCGTTGGCGCCGCCGCGCACGGTGAAGTCGTCGCCGGCGATGACCACCCGGCGGCCGTCGATCTTCGCGCGCCCGAGCACGAAATTGGCGGGGGAGAAATCCTTCAGCTCGCCCGCCTCGTCATAGGCGCCGACGCCGGTCGCCGTGCCGATCTCGTGGAAGGAGCCCTCGTCCACCAGCGCGTCGATGCGCTCGCGCACCGTGAGCTTGCCCTGGTTGTGGTGGCGCGCGACCTTCTCCTCGCCGCCCATCCGCCGCGCCAGCGCCTCGCGCCGGCGCAGATCGTCGATTTCCTTCTGCCAGCTCATACTTTCCCCCTGACTGCGTTGGCCGACATGCTACACGGGAAGGCGGTGGAGGGCATAATCGAGCGCCTGCACCCCCCACCTAAATCCTCCCCCACAAGGGGGGAGGACTTTCTTTCTTAGCCCTCCCCCCTTGCGGGGGAGGGTTGGGTGGGGGGACTGAAATCGCTCTGCCGCTCCGGCATGCCAGACTGAAACGCCGGCAGCGCGCGGCAGGCAGCGTCGATGGCGCCGATCAGCGGAAACGGCGACAGGTCGGTCTTGTAGCGCCGCCCGTTCATGACCTGCGGCACGAGGTAGAGGTCGGCCAAGGTCGGGCGGTCGCCGAAGCAGAAATCGCCCCTGCGCGGGCGGCGGCGGAGGTTCTCCTCCAGCGCCGTGAGGCCGACGGTCATCCAATGCCGGTACCACTCGTGCGTCTGCGCCTCGGTGAGGCCGAAGGACATCAGATGCTTCCGGACCCGCGTGACGTGCAGCGGATGCATGTCGCAGGCGATGTGCTGGGCGAAGGCGCGGCACTCGGCGCGCTCGACAGGGTTCATCGGCAGCAGCGCGGGCTCGGGATAGCTCTCCTCGAGATATTCGAGGATCGCGGTCGACTGGGCGAACAGCCTGCCGCCGCCGATGTCGAGCGTCGGCATCAGCCCCTGCGGGTTGATCTTGCGGTAGGCGTCCCAGCCGATGTCCTTCACCGAGACGTATTCGAAGGGCACGCGCTTCAGGTGCAGCGCCGTCCGCACCCGCTGCCCGGCCGAGTTGAAGTCCATGCTGTAGAGCTTGAGCATCGTGTTGTTCCGAAGCGAGCCTCACCCTGAGCCTGTCGAAGGGCGAGGCGATGGGCGCCGTGATTTGGACCGAGCGCTCTCATGCTTCGTCCCTCGACAAGCTCGGGATGAGGAGGCTCAGCATGAGGCTGGCGTAGGAGAGAAAATGTATCAATCCGCGGCGTTGGCGTCGCGGATGGTGTCGAGCTGAACCGAGTTCTGGCTGTAGCGCGATTTGTAGGGCGTCGTGTCGATCTCGTCGAGCTCGATCGCGCCCGCCAGGACCTTCTGCTTCCATGCCTGGTGCTCCGGCTCCATCGCCTGGAATTCCGGCATGACCTCCTTGGCGAACAGCTCCAGGCTTTCGCAGATATGCGCATGCGTGTTCTTGCCCGCCTGGTTCAGGAGGATGATCTGATCGACATGCGAGCTTGCGTATTTATGGAGGCGGTTGCGGATCGTCTCCGGCGAGCCGATCAGCCCGCCCGACAGCGCGCGCTCGAGCGCGTCGGGGTTCTCCGCCTTCCAGCGCTCGTATTCCGCCCAGAGGTCCACGCTGCCCGGCGGCGGCCGGTCGCGTTGCTTGCCGATCCGGTCCGCGCTGTAGAACTTGAGCGCGAACTGGAAGAACGGGATGCCGTCGGCGCGGCGGCGCGCCTCCGCATCGGTCTCGGCGCACATGAAATAGCTGACCAGCGCCATGTTGGGGTTGGTCCGGTACTCGGTCAGCTTGTCCAGGCGCTTGGTGAAGGAATTGTAGTAGCTGTGCACCCAGGCCTGCGCCGCGGCGCCGCTGATGAACTGGAACCCCAGCGCGCCCATGCCGCGCCGGCCCGCCATCTCGATGGTGTCAAGCTGCGAGCATGCGACCCAGAGCGGCGGGTGCGGCTTCTGCTTCGGCTTCGGCAGCACGTTCCTGAGCGGAAAGTCGAAATACTCACCGTGGTACTCGCAGCCGCCGTCCCTGAACATCGGGATGATTGCCTTGACCGCGTCTTCCCACACCGCGCGCTTGGTCTCCAGCGGCCGGTCGAAGGGGCCGAGCTCGGTGACGCTGCCGCCCTCGCCCATGCCGAGCTCGACGCGGCCGTCGCTCAGCAGGTCGAGCGACGCCACCCGCTCGGCGACCCGCGCCGGATGGTTCGTCGTCAACTGGATGATGCCGTGGCCGAGGCGGATGTTCTTGGTCCGCTGGCTGGCCGCGCCGAGGAAGACCTCCGGCGACGGGCAGTGCGAATACTCTTCGAGGAAGTGGTGCTCGACTTCCCAGGCGTAGTCGTAGCCCAGCCCGTCGGCGAGCGCCATCTGATCGAGCGCATTGTTGAACAGCCGCTGCTCGTCGCCCGGCGCCCATGGCCGGGGCAGTTGCAGCTCGTAGAAGATTCCGAACTTCATGGCGCAAGCCCATTGATGTCGTACAACTTCGAAAACGGTAACACAGCGGTCTGCGCAACGCGAAATCGGATCGCCCTAACTCGGCACCAGCCCGCCGTCGACGTTGTAGGCCTGCCCAGTGATGTTGCGGGCGCCGGGCGACGCCAGGAAGACGGCCAGCGCCGCGATATCCTCCGGCTCGTTGGCGCGGCCGAGCGGGATGGGCGCGAGATGGTTCTTCAGCGCCTCCTCGATGCCGACGCCTTGCTCCTGCGCGCGGACGACAAGGTTCCTTTCGCCGAGCGGCGTCATCGTGACGCCGGGGCAGATCGCGTTCACGTTGATGTTGTGCGGGCCGAGCTGCTGTGCCGCCGTCTTCGTCAGCGCGATCACCGCGCCCTTGCTTGCCGCGTAGGCGGCATTGGACGTGCCGGCATAGCCGCGCCCGGCGATGGACGCGATGTTGATGATGCGGCCGCCGCCCTGCCCGATCATCTGGCGCGCCGCGCGCTGCAGGCAGAAGAAGACGCCTTTCGCGTTGACGCGGTGAATGCGGTCCCAGTCTTCCTCGGTCAGGTCCATGATGTAGGCGCGCCGCGTGACGCCGGCATTGTTCACGATGACGTCGAGGCGGCCGAACGCGCCGACGGCGGCCTCGACCATCCGGTCGATGTCCCCGAGACTCCCGACGTCGGCCTGCAGCGCGAGCGTCCTCACCTGGAACTCGGCCGCCTTGTCGGCCACCTTCCGCGCAGCATCGCCGTCGATATCTGCGGCCACCACATGCGCGCCGGCTTCGGCCATGGCAACCGTGATCGCGGCCCCGATGCCGGCGCCGGCTCCCGTCACCAGGACGACCTTGTCGCGGAGGATCATCGCGTCCGCTCCTGTTCGCTGCGTGATTGTAGCACGAGGGTCCGGGCGGCGCATAATGCGGCCGCGCGATCCGCCCGCTCTTGGGACGGCTGGGGGTTGGTGTGGTAGCCTTGGTGACCGCTCATTTCCCGAAATGCGGCGGCTCTCACATCCTCCATCGCCGCTGCGGATATCGAGGAGAGCGGGCGGTCGAGGAAGCCGTAGGTCGGGATTGGACGCTAGTAGAGAGGATCGGTTCATGCCATCGGAAGCGCTGCACGACGCCACTGAAACCTCGCCGTCATCCGTCGAGGTCGCTCCCCTGTCCATCCACATCGGCGCGGAGATAGGGGGCGTCGACCTTTCCCGCCCGCTGCCGCCGGAGCAGGTGCGCGATATTCGCGCGGCCTTGTTGAAGTGGAAGGTCGTCTTTTTCCGCGACCAGCCGATGACGCACCGCCAGCATGTCGACTTCACGCGGCAGTTCGGCGAACCGACGCCGGGGCACGTGGTCTACGGCAGCGACGGCGAGTATCCGGAGATCTATCCGGTCCGCAAGCACCGCGCGGCGAACCATTTCCAGGACAAGGTGCTCCTGCGGCCCTGGACCGGCTGGCACACCGATATCACCGCGGCGATCAACCCGCCGATGGCCTCCATCCTGCGCGGCGTCGTCGTTCCGCCCTATGGCGGCGACACCCAATTCACCAGCCTCGTGGCCGCCTACAATGCGCTTTCGCCGACGATGCAGGCCTTCGCCGGCACGCTGCGCGGCATTCACCGCAACGCGCCGCCCCAAGGGGTCGAGACGCGGAAAGACTACGAGGAAATGCTCCGGAAACGCACGCTCGAGTCCGAGCATCCGCTCGTGCGCGTCCATCCGGAAACGGGCGAGCGGGCGCTGTATGCCGGCCCGACGCACCTGAAATCGATCGTCGGCCTCACGCCGCGCGAAAATCAGGCGCTTCTGGAGCTGTTGTGGGAGCACCTCGTGCGGCCGGAGTTCACCGTGCGCTTCAGGTGGGGGCCCGGCAGCGTCGCCTTCTGGGACAACCGGTCGGCGTGCCACCTGGCGCCGCGCGATATATTCGATTCCGATTTCGACCGCGAGTTCTATCGCACCACGCTCGTCGGCGACGTGCCGGTGGGCATCGACGGCAGGCCGTCGACGCCGCTGCAAGGCGATCCGATCGCCGCCGCATAAAGATCAGAAGAGGGAGCAAGAAAATGCCGCGACTGCCGATTCCGTCCGACACGGAAGGATTTCCCGAGGAAACCCGCGCCGCCATGCGCCACATCCACAAGACGCGCACGACCGTCCCCCCGCCGAGCAGCTACCTCACCTACGCCGGCAAGGCCGGCGGGCTGCTCTCGGACCTCGTCGAGCACCTGCGCTTCCACACGACGCTGACCCCGGCGGAGACGGAGCTGGCGGTCTGCACCGCCGTCCGCGCGGCGGACGTCGACTATATCTGGGCCCCGCACGTCAAGCTGGGGCTCAAGGCCGGCGCCCGCGAGGAGGCGTTCCACGCCATCGACACCCTCGGGCCGCTGGACAACCTGACGGCCGACGAGGCGCTGATCATCCGCTTCGGGCGCGAGCTGCTGGAGACGAAAAAGGTCAGCGACGAAACCTTCGACGCCGTGCGGAAACGCTACGGCGAGAAGGGCCTGCTGGAGCTCGTCGCCCTGATGAGCGTCTACACGATGAACGCCACGATCCTGCGCGCGATGGACCACCCGGCGCCGCCGGACGCGCAGCGCCTGACGCCGCGGTAGCGCCGGCATCGGAGAGGCGTGGTCCGGTTTGAAATCCGGTTGACGCCGGGGTCGGTGCCATGGACACCCCGGATGAACCGGGGTGTGACGGTTTTTATTTTATATCAATAATTTACCGTCATGCCACTCCCCGGACATGATCCGGGGATCAGTCCGTGGCATCCATGGACGGCTACAACCGCCCCGCCCCTACCCCTCCGGCCGGTGCGCCCGCAGGAAGGTGCGGATGTGGCGCACGGCCAAGGGGATCCGCTCCTTGGGCTCCTTCCACGGGTAGAGGCTCACCTGGGCGTTCGGCGCGAGCTGCGCGGCCTCCATGGCCACGGCATAGGGGTGACCCGAGACGTCGTCCGGCAGGATCAGCACCGGCGTCTTGCAGCCGCGCACGAAATCGCGCGTCACGGTGAAGACGAAGTCGGGGTCGGTGCGGTACATCCTGGTCAGGAAAGCCTCGACCGTCGCCATCGTGACGTCGGGCCGGCAGGCGCACAGCGGCGGGCCCCACCCTTTCATGTTGTTCTGGTAGAACAGGTCGGGCAGTTCCGGACGGAAGCCGCTGGGCTGCGTCAGCACGGCGGCGACGACGCGGTCCGGCGCCCGCCGCAGCAGGTTCCAGATGAAGGGGCCGCCGATGCAGAAGCCCAGCACCATGAACCTGTCGATGCCCAGGTGGTCCATCAGGCCGAGCTGGTCGTCGGCGTATGAGTCCCAGGGCCGGTCCACTTCGAGCGGGCCGTAGGACTGGCCGCCGTTGGCGTTCCGCAGGTCCATCGCGACGCAGCGGTGCTCGCCCTTGAATTCCTCGATCGCATTGAATGGCGCGCGTTCGCCGAAGTAGTCCATTCTCGAGTTCAAGCCTCCGCCGGCGATGAGCAGCAGCGGGAAGCCGGAGCCGGCCTCTTCGTAATGGATGCAGACGGGTCCCTTCTCGTAGAACGGCATGGCGTTTTTCCTTTCCCGGCGAGGAATGCTGCGTTCGCGCGTCTCCAGTCCGGCCATGTTCGCATACGGCGCGAAATTTGTCTCACAGCCGCCGAAGTCGGACAATCGGACGATCCGACATCCACGAGGAAGCACCCGAATGAAAACACCGACCTCAGCCTCGCCATACATCGACGATACGCCGCCGGGAACCATCCGGGTCTCCGTCGCGGAGGCGACGAAGATCGGCGAGCGCGCCTTGAAGAAAATCGGGTTCTCGCAGGAAGACGCCGGCATCATCCTCGGCCAGCTCATCGACAACGCGTTGTGCGGATACCCCTTCACGAGTCTGCCTCGCATATTGGCCATCGCCAACGATCCGAAGACGAAGGCCCCGCGGCGCCCGGTCCGCGCCGTTCACGAGACGCCGGTCTCGGCGATGCTGGATGGCGGCAACAATGTCGGATACGTCGCCGTCTACAAGGCGGCGGAGGTCGCCATCGAAAAAGCGAAGGCCAACGGCTTTTCGATTGTCGGCGTGCATGACAGCTATTACAGCGGGCGCAACGCCTACTTCGTGGAGAAGATCGTCAACGCCGGCTTCGTCACATTGCACAGCGCCTGCGGGCAGCCGCATGTCGTGCCGCCCGGCGGAACCCGGCCCGCCTTGGGCACCAATCCGATCTGCATCGGGTTTCCGTCCGCCAAAGGCCCGTTCATCCTGGACATGGGGACCGCCGCGCTGCAATGGGGCGAGGTCCAGTTGCACGCCCGGATCGACGCGCCCCTGCCGGACGGCGTCGGCGTCGACCGGAACGGTATGCCGACGCGCGACGCGAAAGAGGCTCTGCTGGGCGGCGTGCTGCCCTTCGGCGGCCACAAGGGGTTCGGGTTGTCCTTGGCGATGCAGACCATGGGCCTGCTTGCAGGCGCGGCGCGTCCTAACGGAAATGTCCAGGATTACGGCTTCCTGTTCATCACCTTTGCGCCCGATCTTCTCATGCCGGGGGATCAGTTCGCCGAACAGGTCGCCCGGCTGATGGAGGCGGTGAAGGCGACGCCGCGCAAAGCCGGCGTCGACGAGATACGCATTCCGTCCGAACGGGCCTTTCGCGAGCGCGAGAGGCGGCGGCGCGAGGGCATCGTGTTGCAGAAGAAAGTGGTGGACGCGCTGAACGCCCTCTGATCGATGGCCTGCCCGGCGTATGATACGATTTGCGACGCCGCCTTACTCCAAGGGAGCCGATAATGGGCGCAAACGATGCCGCACGATCTGTCAACGTTGCCGCGGCCGCGCATTTCTCGCCGGACGCACGGGTCAACGAGGAACTCATGGCGACCGCCGGCCTGGTCGTCCGCATGAACTGCTACGAGCCCGGACAGGTGACGCCGAGGCACCGTCGCCTTCGAAGGACGCGCCGACCTTCCGGTCAAAGCCGGCGACCTGGTGTGCCTCCCCTCGGATCAGTTCCACCGGATCGTCGCCGGCCCGGACGGCCGCATGGTGCTGATCTATTTCATGAAGCCGGACTACAAGAGCGTCCGGCCCGACAATCGCGCCGGGCATCCGGCCATAGAGCAGTTGCCCGGCGAGCGGGCGTGATCCACTGCTGCCCGGCTCAACAGCGATGTGGCGGGCGCCATGGACACCGCGGATAAACCGCGGTGTGACGATCTTTTTTAGTTTCATATTGTTACCGTCATGCCGCGGTTCATCCGCGGCATCCATGCTGCGACCGGCAACCGTGCCGGACATTAGAGCCCGATGCGGCTATTCCCTCAGCGGTTTAGGAAATTCAGCGGCTGGCCTGGGCAGTGCCAATCCGTCTCGTAAAGAATGCCGAGGCCCGAGGAGGTGACATAGGCCTTGCGGAGATCGGGGCCGCCGAAGCAGACGTTGGTCACCATGATGTCGAATTCCAGGACCGGCACGACGGCGCGCACGCGCCCTTCCGGGGAGATCGCCGTGACGCATCCGGTGCCGAGCGTCGCGACCACGACGTTGCCTTCGCTATCGAGCGCAAGCGAGTCAAGCCGCTCGTATCCCGTGAAGCTGTAAACGAGGCGCCCCGGGTGCAGGCGATGCGGCCCCCGGCCCAGCTTGCCCGGCGCCAGAACGTCGAAGGCCCAGATCCGGGCGCCGCCCGTCTCGGCGACGTAGAGGGTTTTCTCGTCCGCCGAGAGGCCGATGCCGTTCGGCGTGTCGATCGGGAACACGAGCTCGGAAATGCCGCTGCCGTCCGGCAGCGCGTAGTAGATGGCGCCGCGATCGATCTGGCGTCCCCGGCGCCGGCCGAGATCGGTGAAGTAGAACCCGCCCTCCGTGTCGAACACGATATCGTTCGGCCCCTTCAGCGGCTCGCCGTTGCATTCGGTGTACAGCGTCTCGACGGCCCCGGTCTTGAGGTCGACGGCCTGGATGCTGCCGCTCGTGTAGGTATCGGGACGAACCTCGCCGCTGCGGAGGAAGGGACCGTCCTTCGTCCAGACGAAGCCGCCGTTGTTGCACACATACATCCTGCCGTCGGGCCCCAGCGCCGCGCCGTTCGGCCCGCCGCCGCACTCCGCAACCACCTCCCGCTTTCCGTCCGGCCGAATGCGCGTCAGCGTGCCGTGCTGGATTTCCACCAGGATGACCGAGCCGTCCGGCATGGCGACAGGCCCTTCCGGGAACCCGAGCCCGCGGCAGATTTCTCGCATTGGTTTCCTCCACTGTTGAGCGTCCGCTCGCGACCGTGCGTCTAACTCGCTAAGAATGGCTGCCTTAGGGGGTTTGAGCAAATGTGCCAGGCGCGACCGCTGGCGCCGGACCGTGCTTTTGTCGCTGAATGGACGATGCCGTACAGTAGTCAGTGCGCGTGACCCCCGTTGGCGCAGTGACGCAAGGAGCAAAACCCATGACACGAGAACAAGCCGGGCAGTTCGAGGCGTGGCAAGTGGTGTGAAGCGGCGCGGCATATTGGGAGTGATATAGATGCGTCTCGGCGTCAGCTTTCGATTCGGCAAAGATGTTTCAATAACCAGAGACAAAGTGATCGCGAACATGCGCGCGGCCGAGCGCTTGGGCTTCGACAGCTTGTGGGTATTCGACTCTGTTGGCCGCGGATCCGTTGCGCTGGATCCCCTGATCCAGGTTTCCGTTGCGGCCGCCGTAACCGAGCGGATCGAAGTCGGCACCTGCATCCTGCAAGTCCCCTTGCGCCATCCGGTAGAGCTGGCGCACCGCATTCTCGCCGCTCATCTCATGACGGGCGGCCGCCTGCGGCTTGGCGTCGGGGCCGGCTCGACGCGAGGCGATTTCGAAGCGGTGGGATTGGACTACGACGCCCGGTTCCGGTCGCTCCGGGACGCGCTGCCGCTGATGCAGCGGCTTTGGCGGGGCGAGACAGTCGACGGCGTCAACCTCACGCCGCCGACGGCCGCGAAGGGCGGCCCTCCGATCCTGATCGGAAGCTGGGCCGGGGGCCGCTGGATTCCAGTCGCCGCGCAGCAGTATGAGGGCTGGATCGCATCGGCCACCTACACGGGCGCGCCGACGTTGAAGGCCGGCATCGCGCGCTTCCGCGAAGCCGGGGGGAAGCGCGCCATCGTCACCAACATCGCCGTCGACCTCAATGCCCCGACGGAGCCCCTGGGCGACGACGGACCGTACAGCTTGAGATGCAGCCCGAACGAGGCCCGCGCGCGTCTCGAGCGCCTTGCCGAATTCGGCTTCGACGACGCGGTGCTGGTGGTCGAGGACGCCTCGGAGAAAAATCTCCAGGCAGTGCGGGCGCTCTGGCGAGGGTGAGCCCGGTTACGAAACGGAGGAACGGCAATGGCTTTTCTGACGCGGGACGGTGTCCGTCTCTATTATGAAGATCATGGTTCGGGCCCGGCCGTTCTGCTCACGCACGGCTACAGCTCGACCAGCCAGATGTGGCGGGGACAGGTCGCGGCGTTCAAGGACCGCTACCGGATCGTCGTCTGGGACATGCGCGGCCATGGCGAAAGCGATTACCCGCCCGATCCCGCCTTGTATTCGACCGCGCATACGGTTGCCGACATGGCGGCGGTGCTCGACGAATGCGGTTTGGACAAGGCCGTCATCGGCGGCTTGTCGCTCGGCGGATATTCGACGCTTGCCTTTCACATGGCCCATCCGGAGCGCTGCAGGGCGCTGTTGCTCTGCGACACCGGCCCCGGTTTCAAGAGGGACGAGTCCCGGCTCGCGTGGAACGAACGGGCGAAAACGCGCGCCGCGACATTGGAGCGCGAAGGGTTGGCGGCCCTCGGCGCCGGCGCGGAAGTGAAGCAGGCAAGACACCGGGATGCGACAGGCCTCGCCCATGCGGCGCGCGGCATGCTGGCGCAGGAAAATTCCGATGTCTACCAGTCGCTGCCCGGCATCGATAAGCCGGCCCTGGTGGTGGTCGGCGATGACGACACGCCGTTCCTGGCGGCCGCCGACTTGATGGCTGCGAAGATTCCGGGCTGCGAGAAGGCCGTGGTGTCGAAGGCGGGACATTCGTCCAACATCGACAATCCGGCTGAATTCAACGCCGCGGTCGGGGCGTTCCTCGATCGGGTCGCCAGATAGAGTCGCCAGGTAGTGTTGAGGAGCCCTCATGTCCAATACCCAGCGCGCCCATCTCATCGCCGGGGGATTCCCGCCCGGCTCCGTCGCGGGGCACGATATGGACTACGCCCGCTTGCAGCTCTTGCAGATGCTGCGGGCCGAGGACCACCTCACGGTCACGACGGCTAACGATTTCCACGATGTCGAGCGTTGGCTGCCTGGGACCGAGCTGCTGATAACATACGTTGCCGGCCCCTACCCCGCGGGAACAGGCAACGCGGCGCTATCGAGCTGGCTGGAGAACGGCGGCCGGTGGCTCGCCCTTCACGGGACGTCGGGCGGAAGGGCCGTCAAAACCGAGCACGACGGCCGCCCCGTCAAGAAAATGGTCAAAGGCGAGCATCACCGGACGCTGGGATGTTTTTTCCTCAACCACCCGCCGCTGCGCGAGTTTCAGGTATCCGTCGCGGGCGAGCATCGCGTCACGCGAGGCTTGCCCAAGCGCTTCGCCGTCCGGGACGAGCTCTACCTCATCGAGCTTCAGGACCCGGATGCGAGCCGCATTCTCCTGACGACCGAGCTGGCGGAGGACCCTTCCCCGCCCGGATTCGGGTTCTTCTATGACGAAGACACTTCGGTACAGCCCGACGGAAAAACGCGCGTGCTCGGCTACGCGCGCGACATGGGGCGCGGCGAGGTCGTCTACATCGGATTGGGGCACTGCCACGCCAATCGCGGCGACAGCCGGTCGCCGGTGGATGCAAGCATCCATCCGGAAGGAGTCATGCCGCCCGTATTCCGCGGGGTATGGGAAACCGATGCGTTTGCGCTCCTGATCCGGAACGCCATCGCTTGGGGAACCGGCAAGCGGTGATCGCGACCGCCGCGAAAAGTCCTCCCCCCTCGCGGGGGAGGATTTAGGTAGGGGGGGTAACCCACGGGTGAGGTCTTGCCTACACCCCCCACCCTGGCCCTCCCCCGCAAGGGGGGAGGGAAACCCTTTTCTATCGCAACCGGTCCCTTCGCTCAGAGGCGCCCGGCGCGGACCAGGCGTCCCGGCAAGGCTCCCGTATGTTCTCCGTTCTCGAACACCGTCTCGCCGGCGACCAGCGTCGCGACATAACCATCCACGCCCTGGACCAGCCGCTGGCCGCCGGCCGGCAGGTCGTGCACCAGACGGGGGGCGTGCAGCCTGAGGCCGGCGTAGTCGATGACGTTGACATCGGCGCGCAGCCCCGGCGCCAACCGGCCGCGATCCGTGAGGCCGAAGAAATCGGCGGTCTCGGCGGTCTGCGCCTTCACGACCATCTCCAACGGAAGTCTCGGCCCGCGCGCGCGGTCCCGCGCCCAATGGGTCAGCAGATAGGTCGGCATGCTGGCGTCGACGACCGACCCGACATGCGCGCCGCCGTCGCTGAGGCCCGACAGGGTCGCGGGGTCCAGCAGCATCTCGCGCGTCGTCGCGAGGTCGCCGTCGACATAGTTCGAAACCGGACAGTAGAGGAACCGGTCGAGCCCCTCGATTAGATAGTCGTAGGCGATCTCCTCGGGCGTCCGGTTGCTGCGGGCGGCGATCACCTCGATGCACTTGTCCTCACCGGGCTCGTAGTCCGGCTGCGGTCCAAAGAGGTACATCCGGTCCCACCGGGTGATCGCGCGCACGCGGGACGGCGACAGCCGGTTCATTGCCGCGGAACTTACCGGCGAGGCGAGGATCCTCTGCCGCACCGCCGGGTCGCGGAGCCGGGCCAGCCGCTCTTCGTTCGAGAGGGCGCGAATCTCCTGATAGGCCTCGCGGGCCGAGAACGGCGTGAGGGTTGCCCCCACGCCCAGCAGCACGCCGACCGGGCGGCACGCCACCTGCGCCGTCACCGACGCCCCTTCGGCCCGTGCGGCGTGAATGCCCGCGAGCAGGCGCCGCCAGCGCTCCGGGTCGCGGGCGCTGTGGGTGAGCAGAAACCAGACCGGCCGTCCGGTCTGCATCGCAAGCTCGGTCACCCACGCGAGCTCGGCTTCCTCGTCGTCGAAGTCGCTGTTCATCCCGAACGCGCCGTAACCGAAATCCGCGAGGCAGGAGCCGATGCCGACCAGTTCCTCCGCCTCCGAGTAGCGGCACGGCACGAACTCGCCGGTCAGGGTCTTGTGCGAGTTCGTGCGCGACGTCGTGAACCCGAAGGCACCCGCGGCCATGGCCTGCCGCGTGAGCTCGCGCATTGCCGCGATATCCTCCGCCGTCGCCGGCTCGCGCCGGATGGCGCGCTCCCCCATGACATAGACGCGCAGCGGCTGGTGGGCGAGCTGCGCCGCCACGTCGATGGCGCGGGGCTGGCGCTCGAGCGCGTCGAGATATTCGGGAAAGCTCTCCCAGTCGTACCGGACACCCTCGGCCAGAGCGGTTCCCGGAATCTCCTCGATCGCTTCCATGAGGTCGATGAGCTCGCGATGATCCTGCTTGCGCACCGGCGCGAAGCCGACGCCGCAATTGCCGAACATCGCCGTGGTGACGCCGTGCCAGGACGACGGGGCGAGGATCGGGTCCCAGGTCGCCTGGCCGTCGTAGTGCGTGTGCACGTCGACCCAGCCGGGAGCGACGAGCAGGCCGTCGGCGTCGATCTCCCGGCGGCCCGGGCCGGCCTTGCCGCCGGCCGCGCTGATCCGCCCCGCGTCGATCGCGATATCGCCCATATAAGGCGCCCCGCCGCTGCCGTCGACAATCGTTCCGCCGCGAATCACCGTGTCATGCATCGCGCTCTCCTGACGCCCGGGTTCAAGGGACAGTTCGCCACGACTGGGTCTCACCGGCATGTATGCTACTACGCCGGGACTTCCGTTGGGAAACCGGCCGGTCCGGGCGGCCGCTTTATCTCTCTTTAACCATCTTTCCGTATGGAGTAGGAAGGAGCCATTGGGGACAGCCGGCAATGCACGGCTTTCCCTATGGTTGAGCAGAGTGGGGAAAGACATGACTGTAAGCAAGACGCAGCTTGCCGACGCATACGCGGCGGCTCTGAACAAGGCGCTCGGCAAAGCGTGGGATCACAAATTCAGCCGCCGGGACGCTGGTAAGTTTCTCGATCTCCTATGGCCGATCGTTGGCGACCTTGCGCTCAAGGACACCAAGAAGACGGCGCCGGGCAGCGTGCCGCTCGGCCATCTCGGCCGCCTGAAGATGCGGTACAAGGCGGCCACCAAGGCGCGCAAGGGCACGAACCCGTTCACCGGCGAGCCGGCCACCTTCAAGGCGAAGCCGGCGACCCTCCAGCCGCGCTTCACGGCCGGCAAGGCGCTGAAGGAAGAGGCCGCCAAGTACAGCAAGAGCAAGATGAAGTAGGCCGCCGCATACGTTCGAAGCGACCTACTTGTTGGGCGGCGGCGGTTGCCGCCGCCTCGTTGCGCGTTGCGGCTCGTTAGCCGGATGTTCACCCTTGACAGTCATAACGTTGGTTAGTACATTGATCATTGTATTAACGAATGTTATGATCCGAGGCTTATGACAATGGCGGCGACCACCAAGATCCAGGCTTTCGGCAACTCGTTGGGCGTCACGCTCAACAAGGATGTGCTCGCAACTGCGGGCTTCGCGCGAAGCGACGAAGTGCGCGTCGAAGCGACGCGCGATCGTGTCGTCATCACCCGCCCGGACAGCGACTACGCCAAGGCGATGGACGGCTTCCGCAAAGCGGCGGCCCGCTATCCAGGCGCCATGGCCGAATTGGCCGAGTGAGCGCGTTCCAACTGCCGCCGATCGAAGCTTTCCTGGACGCGCATCGGGAATACATCGACCAGTTCGGCGGTGATCCCGGCGTCAGGGACCTGGGGCGGCTGGAGGCTGCGCTCGGCCGCGCGCAAAGCCTGATCGATTACGGCGATGACCCGACCATCTTCGACATCGCCGCGGTCGTCTCGCACGGCGTCAGCAACAACCATGCTTTCATCGACGGAAACAAGCGCGTCTCCTTCGGCGCTATCGTCGCCATACTGCATATGAACGGCTACGACCTCGACGTTACCGAGCGAGACGCCGTCGCCGTAACTTTCGCCCTGGCGAAAAACGAAATGGACCATGCCGCCCTGTCGAAGTGGATTCGGGACAACGCGATCAAGCGGGATCGATAGGCCGCGGCTTCACCCGCGGCCGAATCGCTCCAGCGCCCGCTACTTCTGCCGCGCCTTCCGCGCCGCATAGCGGGCGTCGCGCGCCGCCTTGCGCTCGGCCTCGACGGCGATCGCGCGGCGTTCCTGTTCGGCGGCGTCGGCCTCGAGGCGTTCCTGTTCGGCGACCAGGGCCGCCGCGCGCGCCTCCGCTTCGGCGGCCCGCTCCGCGGCCTTGCGCAGCGTCTCCGCCTCCTTGGCCGCCTTGCGTTCGGCCGCACGAGCCTCCCGCGCGACGCTGAGCGCCTGCCGGGCCGCCTGGCGCTCGGCGAATCCCGGGTCCTTGGCAGGATCGACTGCGCGGGCGTTCTCGATCTGGGTCTTCTTCGCTTTCGCCGCCGCGCTCAGCCGGTTGGCGAAGCTCGGCTCGTACTTCTTCATCTCGCTCTTCCCCTATCGCTTTCGTCGGATTGCCGGACGGCGCATGTCGCACGTCATGCGCGCGATGTCCAGGGCCTTCCCTGTGTTGATGCGCTTGACCGGCGAGATCGCCCCGGCTGTCGGTATGACACTGATACTGCACTACGAATCAGATCATTTCCATCGGATTTGTCTGGCGCCAAGGCTGCGGCTACCATCAAGGGTAGTTAGAGGCGTTTTCAACCAGGTGGCTCGCCATGGATCAGCATCAGGCTATCGGGACCAACGTTGCGGCGGATTTGCCGGCCTATGTGCCGCCCCTCCAGCTCACGGAAGGGCAGCCGGCGCCCATCGCGGCGAATGGCGGCCTGTCCTACATGTCGTTCGACCGGGACGGCGATGCGGGAACGGCCGCGGCGCTGGAGGCGGCGCTCGCCCAGATCGCCGAGGGCGAGGGCCGGCGGGTCGTCGATATGATCGAAAACGCCCCTCCCGGCCCCATCGAGACGGAGTGGGGCCTCGGATTCCGCGACTATGCGGAGTGCGTGGCCTATATCCGCGAGAACGACATCCAAGCCCCCGAAGGCGGCCTGGCGCTGCCGCTGCCCTATACGATCTACGAGCGGCAGACCTACTCGGTCGTCCCGTCGAACGCCCTCTGGCGGGACCCGGCGCGCGCGGACATAGCAAGGATATTGCGCAAGAACGAGGCGGATAACCGGCGGCGGAACCTCTATTTCCCGCAGGTGATGCGGGACGCCCGGCGGATCGGGGCGTACTACCCCGGTCTCTCGCCCGACAGCCCCGCGTGCATGGACAGGCTCGGCGTCTCGCTGGCGCATTGCGAGTCCAAGTGCCGGAACTTCTACGACGCGGCGGAAGTGGAGCGCGTGTTCTACCCGGAGATCGAGAAGCTCCTCCTGGCGTTCTTCCCAAACGCAACGGATGCGCTCGTCTACAACCACGACGTCTTCGACAAGGATTACGCGGGCGACCGCACGGAAGACCAGGACGCCAAGAACCCGGGCGTGAACGCCCGATACGCCAGCCTCGTGCACAACGACCTGAACGACAACAGCGGCCGGGTGCGATGCCGCGAGCTGCTGACGCAGAACCTGCGGAACTTCGGCCGCGAGCAGCGCTGCACCGAGGCGGAAGCCGACGCGAAGATGTCGCGGCGGTTCATGTCCATCAACCTGGCCAAGCCGATGGAGACGGTGCAGCAGTATCCCTTCGTGCTCTGCGCCTGGCCCTCCTTCGCCGACCAGCCGTACATCACCAACTACCGGATCTACGACGACCGCGTCGGCGAGACGACCCGCTTCACCTACCGTCCCGGCCACGAGTGGTATTGGTTCCCCCGGCAGAAGCCGACCGAGGTCTCGATGCTCAAGTGCTACGACTCCGTCACCGACGGCTCCGTCTCACGCTGGTCCTTCCACACGGCGTGCGTCGACCCGACCGTGCCGGAAGACGCGCCCTGCCGGAAGAACGTCGTGGTCCGGTCGTATGTCTTCTTCTGAGAAGGACGTTTCCCGATGACGATCATCGATTCCCAGGTCCACGCCTATGATGCGAACACCCCGAAGCGGCCCTGGCACAGCGTGCCGAACTGGCCCGCCCACGTCACGGGTGACGAGATGGCGGCGGCGATGGACAAGGTCGGCGTCGACGGCGCGATCTTCATCTCCGCCTTTTCCATGTACCGCTACGACGCGAGCTATGCGGTGGAAGTGCAGCGGGCTCATCCCGACCGGTTCGGGATCGTCAAGCCGGTCGACCCCGACGATCCGGCCGTGGCCGATGTCATCGCCGACTGGAAGAAGACGCCGGGCACGGTCGGCATCCGCATCATGATGACGAAGGAGGCCAAGCGCGAGCCGAACGACCCGGGCCTCGACACGATCCTGCGCGCAGCCGTCGAGCACGATTTTCCGGTCAACATGCTGTGCTGGGGCAATGTGGATGCAGGCACGGCGTTGATCGACCGCCACCCCGATACGCGCTTCATCATCGACCATCTGGCTATCCTGCAGCCCCGCACGCCGCCGGCCCCGCCGCAGCCCTGGGCTGATCTCCCGAAGGTGCTGGAGCTTGCCAAGCGCAAGAACGCGGTGATCAAGGTAAGCGGCGCCTGCACGCTCTCCCGGGAACCCTATCCGTTCCCCGACATCTGGGATCCGCTCGCCCGCGTGTTCGATGCCTGGGGGCTCGACCGCTGCCTGTGGGGCACGGACTGGACACGCGCATATGCCGTCGTCAACTACGAGCAGGCCGTCGAGCCCTTCCTAAAAACCGACCGCCTGAGCGACAGCGAGCGCGCGATGCTGATGGGCGGCGCGTGCGCCAAAGCCTATCGCTGGTCGCCGAAGAAGGGGTAGTAGCGGCGATCCGGCATCAGAGGCCTGTTCCGGCTGGAGGCTGCGCCGCCGCTATGGCTTCGACTTCCACTTCGACTCCCGGCCGCGGGAACCCGGCGACGATCAGGATCGTCGCCGGCGGGTTGTGTTCGGCCATAATGCGGCTGCGCACGCGAAAATAAGCGTCCAGGATCGACTTGTCCGTGACGTAGATGCTGAATTTTACGATGTCCTTGAAGGTCATGCCGGCCGCGGCAAGGATCGTCCCGATGCGCTCAAAGATGACTTCGAGCTGTTCCGCCGGATCGTCGGGCACCGTGCCGTCCTTGCGGGCGCCAACCTGACCGTTGCAGAACAGGAGCCGGGCATTCGGCGGAACTTCCATGCCGTGTGCGGCATTGTGCGAGTGGGCGCAGATCCGGTCGTTGAGCGTGTAGGCGGTCAGCATCGTGCCATCCCTCTTTCTTTCGGACTTCGGGCGACGTTTCGATTCCGATTGTAGCCGAAAGCGCGGCTCTCCCTTTCCTACTGCCCGGACGATAGAAGAATGGGACCCGACATTGTGCGTGCTTCGACAAGCTCAGCATGAGGTTTTTCTTTGGGCCACGAAGATTTCACCTCATCCTGAGCTTGTCGAAGGACGCACGGCGGTCCTCCATCTGCCCTACGGCCGGCCACATCGGCGTGCGATTTGCCGTGGAGGCCCGGAACGCCTACGATGATGAACACAACCGCCGGTCATCCGGGGAGTGTCGGGTCATGCACTTCGGCATGTTCATGGAGTTCGGTTTCCGCGAGGGTGGCAACTCGGCCCGCGCCTTCGCGGAGGGGTTCGATCTGGTCGACGCGGCGGAGGCCTGGGGCCTCGACTGCGCCTGGCTCGCGGAGTTCCACTTCAATCCGGGCCGCTCGGTGCTTTCCTCGCCCATCGTCACCGCGACGGCGATCGCCAGCCGGACCAAGCGGATGCGCGTCGGCCTCGCGGTCTATGTCCTGCCGCTCGCCGGCTCGCCGCTCCGCGTCGCCGAGGAGGTCGCGACTCTCGACCAGATTTCCGAGGGCCGGTTCGACTTCGGCATCGGGCGGAGCGGCTTTCAGCGCTCCTACCGCAGCTATGGCATCGCCTACGACGAGAGCCAGGCGCGCTTCGACGAGGCGCTGGCGATCCTGCGGCGCGCCTGGGCCGGCGGCAAGTTCTCCTACGAGGGCAAGTACTACACCGTGACGGAAGCCGAGGTGATGCCGACCCCGGTGCAGAAGCCGCACCCGCCGCTGCGGATGGCGGCGACCTCCGCCGGCACCTTCGAGAAGGTCGCGCGCGAGGGCCTGCCCGTTTTCGTCGGCCTGCGCGGCGACGGGCTTTCCTTCCTGGCGGAGAGCCTGGACCATTACCGGAGCGTCTGGAAGGCGAGCGGCCATCCGGGCGAGGGCAGCGTCTATCTTCGCGTCCCAATCTATGTCGGCGCGGACGAGCGCGAGGTAGTGTCCTAATTTGACCTGCGGAAACCTTGAGAGACCCACTGGATAATAATACCGGCGATCAGCAGGAGGGCTGGCACTCCAAGAGTTACAAAAATTACCTGCGCAATAGGTATCAACGCCACGGCCACACCAGTCGTTGGTACGTCACAGTGCCAACCTAAATTTTCCAGCGTTCCGCCTTGATCGTTGCTGACTTGCAGGGGTCCGCATGCGTTAATTCGATAATGCCAGGACCAAAACCCGACCCAACATAAGCTGGTCGCAATCCATAACCGCAATAAACCAAGCCGCCAGCTCATTTTGACCGATGCTCCGCGACGATAGCCGCCCGCACGGCATCCTGCGGCGACTTGATCCCGCCCATATGCAGCACGGCGAAGAACCGGCGCTTCTCGCTTCCCTCGATTGGCGATGACCAGGCATAGGCGCGCTTGGCTTTGGGGTGCCCTTCCAGGTCGAAGACGTGAACGACGCCCTGCCAGATGGGCTTGCCGTCGAAATGCTCGTCAACGGGGACGGATTGAACAAGGGAAGCCGTTCCACCGTGCTGATGCTCGACGGATTGCCGTAACTGTTCGATGCCGACTTCGGACATACCGCGACCTAGGTATTTAAAATTAAGACATTGCCAGCTATATATAGGGCGGTGGTCGCGCCACCGGGTAGGCTAGACCCGATGGCGCAGACCAGCCGCTAGGCTTTTTTCATGCGGTCTTTCCGCATAGAGCACCTTCCCTTCTCCGGGCTGCATCCCGGTCTAGAGGTAGCGGTAGCCAGCCGCCAGAACACGAAGGGCCACGGGAGTCGCATCCCGTGGCCCAATTTATTGGCCGGCGTCCTTTGGAAGATTGATGGAGAGGTCCACGACCTCTTCGCCTGTGTCGTAAATCTGGGACACATTCATCGCAAAAGTCCTGAACCACCTGACCCGCTGATCCTTTGGCCATGGGTCTCCAGTCGGAGGAATCTTCCCCAACAGAGCCATGAGCAACGGATCAAGGCCGAGGCCACCACCCCCACCATTCCCACCACCGCCTCCGAAGTTCCTGCCTGACCCATTCGTGCTGTCGCTCGTTTCTTCAATTGGTCTCGTTTCGGGCTTGGCCTTAACAACCGGCAACGTCAATCGGTCGGTGCCAGCCCAGAAAAATCCAGCCTGTCTTGCCGAGCGGTCGAAAACCTGCCGGGCCTTGTCCTTTTGCTTAGACGACACACCGAGTCCTGCCATCTCTCGCTCAAGTGCGGCGGGCGGCGGCAGGGTGTACCCCTTGTACTTGTCGTAAATCGCCTTGTAGAGCGGCACAGTTAGGAATGCTTCAATCCGGGCAGCCGTTTCTTGATTCGGGTCAACAATTCTTAGCCCGAGTTGAGTAAGGGATATGGTGCCGCGCTCGGCCTCAACGAGCCCAAAGACACGAGGGTAGGCGAGCCGCGCGCGAAAGGCGCCGCCCGACGCCGCGACCTTAAGATGGCCAGCAAGTTGCTCAACCTGACAGGATTGGCCGCCTACTTCATGGACAGCCTTAGCGAGCTGGACCGCATCGTCCAGATCACCGTAAGGGAACTGAATCGACGATTGTTCTCGCTTGGACTCAGCCGGCGTCTCTGCCTGCGCCTGCCCTGAATTGTCGTTCTTTGTCTGTTCTTCCTGCATATCGGACACTCCTGTATGCCGCTGGGTGGGCGACGCCTATTATATATGCGGATTGCCTGTCGCGAGTCAAATATAAATGCGGATTTTCTCATACATTCCCATTTTTTGTTTGCTCTTTTCCGCATTATAGAATATAAGTGGTTATCTTCATTATGGAAAAATCGCATGAACAGAACCCCGCTCGCTCGCCGAACTCAGATCATCGGGGCCCTGGTGGAGGGCAATTCGATCCGCTCGACAGAGCGCATGACCAATACTCACCGGGACACAATCTGCCGCCTTCTGGTCCAGGTAGGCGAGGGTTGCGCGCGGATTATGGACGACCAGATGCGCGAGCTTCCGAGCCGCCGCATTCAGGTTGACGAGATTTGGGCCTACGTCGGCAAGAAGCAGATGCACTTGAAGCCGACCGATGACCGGTCGCGCCTTGGCGACATGTGGACATTCGTGGCGCTCGATCCTGATACCAAGCTGGTTCCTGCCTATCGCGTCGGGAAGCGCACGCGACAGAACGCCGTCGCGTTCATGACCGATCTTTCCGAACGGCTCGCGAACCGGGTACAGATTTCATCGGATGCGCTGAATTCTTACGTTGACGCCGTTGAAACGGCTTTCGGTGCCGATGTCGATTACGGGCAAGCGGTTAAATTTTATGACGCAGAACCGATTGGGCCGGGCCGCTACAGCCCGCCGCGCGTGACGCACCAAGAGAAGACGGTCATCGCAGGCCGGCCCGATCAAGCCCATATCTCGACCAGCCTTGTTGAGCGGCAAAATTTGACAATGAGAATGTCCATGCGCCGTTTCACCCGTCTGACAAACGCGTTCAGCAAGAAGGTGGAGAACCTGGAAGCGGCGGTCTCGCTGCACTTCGCGCATTACAATTTCGTGCGGATGCACAAGACCCTGCGGATGACGCCAGCGATGGCCGCTGGCGTGAGTGACCGGCTATGGTCGCTGGAGGAATTGGTCGAAGCGGCGACCACGATTGAGACGCCGGAACGCCGTCGCCGTCAGTTGAAGGTTATCGACGGGGATGTTCACCTTGACAAAGCAGGATGAGGTTAATTATACGGAATCCCGACAGGCCGGCGCTACACTAGCGGAGCAAATTCGCTGGGATTCGATTTCAATTGGCATGTCCTCGGCCGGGCTGGATGCATACCGCGCGTGGAAGGCCGCCCCTGCCGAGGGACGGGTTTTGTCTGGCCTAGTGGCCTCTATCTACTCCGCGATGGAGGCGGCTCGTATCCGCGAGACATCATAAATCCAATCACATTGTTGCACGCCATATTGACGTTGGCGGCCATCTTCTTGATATCGGATGCCGTAGTCTTGTTTAGGTTCCCGATGAGCCGGCTCCGTTTAATGCGGTATTTCACAAGTAGCGGGGTATCGTGCTTGATCCCCCATGCCCATGACCCGTGGACGACCATGCTTCGCTCTCGGCCAGCTTGCTTCAGATCTTTGGCTATTCCTCGAAGAAGCGCTTGGTCTTCTGGGTTCTTGTGAGTTGACCTTGCAGATTTCAGGAAACAAGCGGATTTGATTCGAAAACCCATATGTAGTGTCTTGAAGGCCCCTTCTTCGAAGACAAGCTTATTGATTTGCCAGATTGCCAGTTCTAAGACGTTCTCAAGAACGGCGGACTCGACAACCAACATGCCTATTGCTTCGAGATGTGCGGGCGTCGGCGGGAAATAGAACTCATAATCGTCAGCCATGGCAAAGACTCCGAAGAAACCCAAACCCGACGACGTCGAAACCGTCCCCGACGCATGGGAGCGGTTCGAGAAGGCTATTGATACGGTGACACGGAAGCCGGCAAAACCCCAACCTCAACGTCCGCAGAAGAAGAAGTAGTGGCTGCCCAACCTCTAGTTGACACCCTCAGCGTATTTTGGCTATGAAAGCTGGTGTGGGGGCTGGTTTCAAGGGGTGGGAGCGAAGTGAACTTCAAGGAACAGTTGCCGGCAGCCTGTCCGCCTCCGGACGCCGTGCAGCAAGGGTATGATCGCGTTTATAGATTCGTGACGTCCAAGCCAGCATCCGATCACGATTTTTGCTCTTACGCAGCCCTTGGAAAGCCTTGTCCCCCATCCGTTGATCCGTGTCGATGGGCATCTTGCTCGCTCTTTTCCAGCAAGAGGAAGGCGTTCGGCCTACTGCCCAAGATTAAGCATCGGTATAGGTATCTGGCCTCCCTTCTGATTACTGATGCTGACGGCTACACAAAACATCAGAACGGGCACATCGATTTTTGGATGTTCGATTCGTTCGATCCGGACCTGGCGGTAAGTGATGTAGAGGAAGTCCTCATTGATGGCGAAGCGTAGCGGAGAGACCGCTCAGTTTCTTTGCACGCTCGTATATGTAGACGAGCCACAGGTGGTCTTGCTCAAAAAAGGAGACGACTCGCGCCTTATTGCGGTCGCCGTTGAGAAGGCAGACCACACATATCCTTTCTTCGCTGCCGAGATTAACCTGACGCAGTGGCAAAGGTATCGTCGGGGCTTTGTCGACCTGCGGTATTTATTTACATTTCCTCGATGGAAGCGCTGGTACTTGTTTGACCTTGCTGACATGGCAGATGGGCAAGTTTCACTAGAACGAGCGGATGATAGTCGTAGCAACGAATCCTTCCTACCGCAGAAAGGGTTCTTTTCGAGAGAACACACAGAACCGGATTTGGAGGAAGAGATTGTAAAGCTGGAAACTCAGAACTTTGCCATCGATGGTTCTTGGGATTTGCCGGACTTCGCTCAATTTTATGGGAAATTCACGGATCTCTATTACTTTTTCCTCGGTCTCCGAAAATACACCTCTGAATTTGTTAAGCCAGAAATTAAGCGGCAGATTCGAGATGCGTTTGCAGAACATCCGCTACGTGGCGGCTCCAGTTATGTGAATTTGTACCATGACTTGTTCTCAGCGAAGGAAATGAACGACGCGCTATCGGTTGATAAAATCCGCTATGCGTCGCCCGGATATGTCGTCGTGAACGGTAGCGCCGACGTGTTTGCTGATATTGACAGTTCGCTTGAGAAATTTGCTTCATCTTACGATGAGGTTAAGGCGCAGTATCTTGAACTGCATGGCTACCTACGAAAGATGAAATTGTTAAGCTCTAGTGTAGAGCGGTTCGATAAAGACGGCGCCGTAGCAAAGTATTTAGTCGGTGAGTGTAAGCGATTTGCTGAGACTATGGAGTTATCCGACTTTGACCTCGTGTATGGTCTAACTGGCAAAAACGCTCTTGGTACAGCAAAGATTCTGCTGTCCCATTTCCGCAGACTAGAGCGATATTACATGTTCTTTGCCGAAGGCAGAGTTGAGGAGGGCCCTGAGGTAACTCCCTCTCCAAATCGCGATTCTTAGATGCCTAGCTGAAACGGCGGGCGATTTTCTGCCGAATTGATAGAAGCTCCTTGCGCCACTGCTTGCGCGTGTAGCGCTTATGCGCCTTCTTACCTTGCGTCAGCCCGCCGATAGGTGAGGCGACGGCCCTGGATGCCCATGAGGGCCAGGGATGCACGCTCGAAATCGCTGATCTTGCGCTCGGTGTACCTGAAATCGAACTCCGCAAGATAGCGGTGCAAGTGCTTCTCGCCGCAGTGCTGGTAGACGCCCTTCATGCCGCGCTTGAAGATCGAGAAGAAGCCCTCAATCGTGTTGGTGTGCGCTTCGCCGCGACCGTATTCGCCGATGTTGTGACGGACAACTTGATGATCGGCATATTCGCGACCGACCTTCACATAGTGGCGGGCTTCGTCGGTCATGAGCTTTGCTTCGCGGGCGATGTTGGCGCGAACGATCGGCGCGACGGTCTTGGTCTTGAGGTCGTTGACGACGATGGAACGCGCCTTGCCCGTCTCACGGTCCACGAGAGACAGCACCTTCATTTTGTGCTCGTAGCCGTGACGGACTTCCTTGCCCTTCTTGCGGCCGATGAATGTCTCATCGACTTCCACCATGCCGCCGCCCTGACCGAAAGGGGCGAGGTCACCGTCGCGCATCGCTTCGCGGATGCGGTGCATCATGAACCAAGTGGATTTGACCGAGACGTTGAGCATACGGCTGAACTGGCGGGTGCTCATGCCCTTCTTGGAAGCGCAAAGCAGGTAGGTCGCCATCAGCCACTTGTCCAAAGGTATCTTGGAGCGCTCGAACAGCGTTCCTACGGTTACCGTGAACTGCTTGCGGCATGCGTTGCACTGGTAGACGCCAGGACGATGCGCCTTGCCCTTAAGCTCGGTACTGTCATCGACCACACCGCAATGAGGGCACATACGGCCATTGGCCCAAATCCGTGCTTCCAGCCACTTGCGGGCCTTGGTTTCGTCGTGGAAGATCGGGTTTGAAAGATGAGACATGGCCAAACGCTCCAATGTGTATGGCCATCAAGGTACTATCGAGACCTTGCTTTGTCAAGGTGAACATTACCTTATCGACGGCGGAAACTCAAATTAGGACACTACCGAGCGCGACGCCTACGAGACGCCGCGCGCCAGCATCGAATACTATTTCGCCCGCCAGGCGCGCCAGATGAGGGACCAGGGCGTCGGCGGGCGCGAACGCATTGCCCAGCTTCTGGACGCCCTGGATTACGACGAGATTCGCGCCTCCCGTGTCGCCTTCGGCTCGGCCGCGGCGGTCATCGACCGTTTCCGCGAATGGCGCGAAGTGCTCGGCATCGACGGCGTCGTGCTGGAGCTGAACGCGGGCGGCATGCTCGGCGAGGCCGCGGTCAAGGCCAGCCTCGACCGCATTTGCCACGAGGTCATGCCGGCCTTTCGCTGAGGCCGGGCCGAGAAGTTCGGACGACTGTCGTCAGCGACTGTCCTCAGCCCATGGAGATCGGGCTGACTGTCGTCAGCCCATGGAGATCGGGCCGATAAAGTCCCGCTTGCCGAGCGGTACGCCACGATGGCGCAGGATGTCGTAGGCTGTCGTCACGAAGAAGAAGAAGTTCGGCAAACCGAACTGCTGCAAATAGGCGGCGCCCTTCATTTTCCGCGTGTTGCTGCCGGCCGTCCAGACAATGTCCTTGTCCTCGGTGCCCTCGATCTGCGCCCGTTTCAGGGTCTTGACGAAGGCGAGCGAGTCCTCGACGCGCTTCTTGGCCTGGGCGAAGCTGGTGTCGTCGACGGCCGCGAATTCCGGCCCCGCGACGCCGGCAAGACGGCCCGGCGTATTGCGGCCAAAATCCGCCGCCTGACGGATCTGTCGGGCCAAGCAGAACATATCCGGATACAGCCGGTCGGACAGCAGCGCCGCTTCCTCGATCTTGTTGGCTGCGCAATGGGCGGCGGCCTTGTCGATGACGTTCGCGAGGGCGCCAAGCTGCTGCGCGCAGATTGGCACGGATGCGTCGTACATGGAGAATGCCATGGCGTTTCCTTTTCTCGTTGGGGTCAATCAGAATACATTAGGCGAACAGGCAACTGAAGGTATCCTACCCTACCCGCCCGGCGCCGTGCGTCCGGATGAATCGGCGCACACGGTCGATCGTGCGTTCCTTCAGGTCGGGTGGGGACTTCCATGGAAAGACCGTGATCTCGGCATTCGGCGCCAGCGAGGCGACGTCGACCGATGCCTGGTGCGGGTGCGATGACATGTCGTCCGGCAGCACGAGAATCGGCGTCCGGCAGTCGCGGATTACGTCGCGCGGCACGCTGTAGAGAAAATCGGGGTTCGCCCGATAAAGATTGTGCAGGTACGTCTCGATCGCGTCCTGGCCCAGGTCGGGCCGCCGGCCAAGCAGCTCGGGCGCCCACACATCCCGGCCGGACCGGTACATGACATCGGGGTCGTCCGGACGATGCCCCACGGTCTGGCAAAACACCGCGGCGACGACGCGCTCGGGGGCTCGCTCGATAAGCTTTCCGGCGAAGCAGCCGCCGATACAGTAACCCATGTAGGCGAATTCGCGGATGCCCAGGTGATCCATCAGCCCGAGCTGGTCGTCGGCGAAGCCGCCCCACGGATCGTCGGCCGCGATCGGCCCCGTGCTCTCGCCGCCATTGGCGTTGCGCTGATCCATCGTGATACATCGGAAGTCGTTCTTGAAGACGTCCATCGCGTTGAAGACCGCGTTCGGCCAGTTGGCGACACGGGAGTTGAGGCCCCCGCCCGGGGTGACCAGCAGCGGAAAGCCGCTACCGACCTCCTCGTAACGGATGCGGACGTCGCCCCTCTTGTAGAACGGCATGGCCGTCCTCCTCCTTGCGTAGCTGGTGGCACGCCGACACGGTTCGGATGCGTCACGCGCCGGGAACCCGGTGAGAGTCTACCGCCTATTCACCCCTGAGGGTCAATGCGCGAAGCTGGCGTGCGATGAAGGCCTTGACCATCTCGTGCGCGCGGTCGGTGTCGGGTCCGGGCTCGAGCACCCACAGGTGGCCGCAGCCCTCGAAGACCGCGACCTCGCAGTCGCCGCCGGCCGCGCGGTAGGCTTCGCCGAATTTCTCCCGAAACGCCGGCAGGACGTTGTCATCCAGCCCGCCCTGCATGACCAGCATCGGCGGCAATTCGACCGGCTCTCCGCGCTCGAGGATCAGTTGCGGGTTGCCTTCCTCGATGTCGCTGAAGGGATTGAAATACACGTGGTGGCGGTCCGCCATGTCCTGGCGACCCTTGGCGAGCGCGTTGTTGTAGCGCGCCAGGGGATCGCTGATCGGCGAGCGCGTCGCCACGTAGCGGATGCGCGCGTCGATCTCCGGGTGTCCTTCCAGCGGCAGCGCGTTGTAGCGCGGATCCTGCGGCCGCATGCCGAGCAACATGGCCACGTGGCCGCCGCTGGAGCTGCCGAGCAAGCCCATCGTCGATGGATCGCCGTTCCAGCCGGGCGCCTTCATCTTCAGCCAGCGAATGCCGTAGCTCGCGTCCTGCACCGAGGCCGGGTACGGCGCTTCGCCGCCCAGGCGAAGGTCGACGGAGACCGTGAGCAGCCCGCTGCGCGCCATGGCTTCGGCCATCGCCACGTTGGCCATGCGATCCTTGAACGTCCAGGCCCCGCCGTGCAGGTCGAGCAGCACCGGAAACGGCCCGTCGCCGATCGGCTGGTAAATTCGGGCGAGCAGCATGCGCGTGGGGACCTGCCGGAAGTCCTCTTCCCAGATCTTTATCTCGTAGTCTGCATTCGGATCGTATCTGGCTGTCATCGGGTCCGTTCCTCCCGTCCCTACCCGCCGGTAAACGCCTGAATCCCCGTCTGCGCCCGCCCCAATATCAGCGCATGAATATCGTGCGTGCCTTCCAGCGTGTTGATCGTCTCCAGGTTCATCACGTGGCGGATGACGTGGTACTCGTCGACGATGCCGTTAGCGCCGTGCATGTCGCGCGCCATGCGGGCGATGTCGAGCGACTTGCCGGTATTGTTGCGCTTGACCAGCGAGATCGCCTCGGCCGCCACGGTGCCTTCCTCGCGCATGCGGCTGATGCGGTAGGCCGCCTGGAGGCCGAGCGTGATCTCGGTCTGCATGTCGGCGAGCTTCTTCTGGACGAGCTGGTTGGCGGCGAGCGGGCGGCCGAACTGGATGCGGTTCAGCGTGTAGTCGCGCGCCGCGTGCCAGCAGAACTCCGCCGCGCCGATCGCGCCCCAGCAGATGCCGAAGCGCGCGTTGTTGAGGCAGGACAAGGGCGCGCCGAGCCCACGCGCGGCCGGCAGCCGGTTCGCCTCGGGGATCTCGACCTCGTCCATCATGATGAAGCCGGTCGGCGACGCGCGGACCGAGAACTTGCCCTCGATCTTCGGGTTGTCGAGGCCCTTCATCCCCTTCTCCAGGATGAAGCCGCCGATCTTGCCGTCGTCGTCCTTGGCCCAGACGACGAAGACGTCGGCGATCGGCGAATGGGTGATCCACTGCTTGGTGCCGGAGAGCTTGTAGCCGCCCGGCACCTTGCGCGCGCGGCTCTTCATGCTGCCGGCGTCGGAGCCGTGGTCGGGCTCGGTCAGGCCGAAGCAGCCGATGATCGTGCCGTCCCGCATGCCGGGCAGGTACTTCTGCTTCTGCTCGTCGCTGCCGTACATGTGGATCGGCGCCATGACGAGGCCGGACTGCACGCCGACGGCGGAGCGGAAGCAGGTGTCGACGCGCTCCAGCTCGCGCGCGATCAGGCCGTAGGCGACGAAGCCGATGCCGGCGCAACCGTAATCCTTGATGTTCGCGCCGAGGAATCCCAGCTTGCCGAACTCCCGCATCAGCGCAGGGTCGAATTTCTCGTGCCGGTTCATCTCGAGGATCTGCGGCATCAGCGTCGATTGCGCGAAGTCGCGCGCCATGTCGCGGATCTGCCGCTCGTCCTCGGTGAGCTGGTCTTCGAGAAGGAAGGGATCGTCCCAGGTAAAGGATGCGAACTCTGCCATGTCTGTTCTGCCTATCCCGCAAAGAGCGACTTGCGGCGGAGTAATCGTTTTGGCGTGTGCTGCATCGATGCCGTGCGTCCTTCGACAGGCTCAGGATGAGGGGAAGTCTTCATGGCAATAAGAAAAGCCTCATGCTGAGCTTGTCGAAGCACGCACGGCGCTTGTCCCACGCGCACTAGGCGCCCCCACCTCACCCTGCCCTCTCCGCCCCCGAGGGCGGAGAGGGAATATCGTGAGATGCGCTTGTCCCGTGTGAGGCCGTCCGCCTCAGTCGCAGCGCTCGATCACCATCGCCGCGCCCTGGCCGATGCCGACGCAGAGCGTCACCAGGCCGTACTTGCCGCCGGTGCGCTGGAGCTGCCGCGCCGCGGTCAGCGCGATGCGGGGGCCGGAGGCGCCGAGCGGATGGCCGAGCGCGATCGCGCCGCCGTTCATGTTCACGCGGCTGTCGTCGAGCGCGACGTTCATGCCCTTGAGGCAGGCCAGGACCTGCGACGCGAAGGCCTCGTTGATCTCGATCACGTCCATGTCCTTGTGCGTCAGGCCGGCGCGGGCGAGCGCCTTCTCCGACGCCGGGACCGGGCCGTAGCCCATGATGCGCGGCGCGACGCCGGCCGAGCCGCTCGACAGGATGCGGGCGATCGGCTTCATGCCGGTCTTCTCGCCGAGCGCGCGGCTGCCGATGATCATCGCCACCGCGCCGTCGTTGATGCCCGACGCGTTGCCCGCGGTCGTGACGCCGCCCTCGAACAGCGCGCGCAGCTTGGCGAGCTGCTCCATCGTCGTCTCCGGGCGCGGATGCTCGTCGTCGCCGACCGTGACGTCGCCGCCCTTACGGCCGGCGCTGTAGGTCACGGGCATAATCTCGCCGTCGAAGAACTTGTCGGCCTTGGCCGCCTTGTATTTCGCCTGCGAGGCGAGCGCGAAGGTGTCGGCCTGCTCGCGCGTGATCTGGTAGTCGGAAGCGAGATTGTCCGCCGTCTGCGGCATCGAGTCCGCGCCGAACTGCTTGTGGATCTTCGGGTTCGGGAAGCGGTCGCCGATCGTTGAATCGAACACCTTGAAGTCGCGCCCGAAGGCGGCTTCCGACTTGCCGACGACGAAGGGCGCGCGGCTCATGCTCTCGACGCCGCCCGCGACGATCATGTCCGCCTCGCCGACCGTGATCGCCTGCGCCGCCGAGGTGATGGCGCTGAGCCCGCTGGCGCAGTTGCGCTGGAACACCATGCCGGGAACGGAAACCGGCAGCCCCGCCAGCAGCAGCGCGTGGCGGGCGACGCAACGCGCGTCCTCGCCGCCCTGGTTGCCGCAGCCGACGTAGACGTCGTCGATCGCCTCGGCCTTGACCGGGTTGCCCTCGACCACCGACTTGATGACGCCGGCCAGCAGGTCATCGGGCCGCACCTTGGCGAGCGAGCCGGCATGCCGGCCGAACGGGGTGCGCTTTCCGTCGTAGATATAGGCATCCAACATGGCGTTATTCCTTCAAATCTCTTTTGCGAACAGGGACAGGCCGAGCGACGCGCGGCGGCGGAGCCACGGACTCGGACGATAGCGCGGATCGCCGTAGAAGCAAATCAGGGCATTCAGGATCCGCAGGATGTTGGCCGGCCCGAGCACCTCGCCGAAGGTCAGCGGGCCGTTCGGGTAGTTGAGGCCGAGCACGACGGCCTTGTCGATATCCTCGGGCGAGGCGGTGCCGAACTGGGCGATCTGGCAGCCGATGTTGCAGATCATCGCGATCACCCGCTGGCCGATGAAGCCGGGGCAGTCGCGGATCACCGTCGCCTTGACGCCGTCCTTGGTCATGAGGCCGTGTGCCGACGCGCGGAATTCCGCCTGCGTCGCCGGGTTGGTCATGACCGTGCGGCGGGTCTTGAGGCCGACGAGGCTATCGACGCCCAGCGTGCGCGCCGGGTCCAGGCCCTGCGCCAGCGCGGTCGTGGTGATGTCCTCGCCGACCGGCGTGACCAGGATGAGCGAATCCCGGCCCGGCTTGTCGCCGCGGTCGAGCGGCGCGCCGATGCCTTCGACGATGTCGGCGAGCGCGCGGAAGCCGTCCTTCTCCACCGGGCTGATCCAGACCGGGCGGCCGTCATAGGCCGGCGGCGCGGCTTCCTCGGGCACGGCCTGCTTGCCGCCCTCGTAGCTGTAGTAGCCGCGCCCGACCTTGCGGCCGAGCAGCCCTGCTTCGAGCCGCGCCCGCATGACCGAGGACGGGCGGTAGCGCGGCTCCTGGTAGAACTGGTTGTAGATCAGCTCCGTCGCCGGGTGCGTCACGTCGAGCGCGGTCAGGTCGAGCAGCTCGAACGGCCCCATGCGGAAGCCGGCGCCTTCGCGCAGGATGCGGTCGATGTCGGCGTAGCCGGCGACGCATTCATGCTGGATGTGCTGGCATTCGATGTTGTAGCCGCGGCCGACCTGGTTGACGAGGAAGCCCGGCGCGTCCTTGAGCCGGACGGGCTCGCGCGTCATGCGCTTGCCGAGCGTTATCAGCGCATCGCCGACCCAGGGCTCGGTCAGGATGCCCTCGATCACCTCGACCAGGCGCATCAGCGGCACCGGATTGAAGAAATGGAAACCGGCCACCCGCTGCGGCCGCTTGCAGGCGGACGCGATGGTCGTGACCGACAGCGAGGAGGTATTGGTGGCGATGATGGCGCCGTCGGCCACAACGGCCTCGAGCTGCGCGAAGATCTTCTTCTTGATCTCCAGGTTCTCGGTTGCCGCCTCGATGACGATCTCGCAGGGCGCGAAGCCCTTGACGTCGGTGATGACCTCGATCCGGCCCATCGCCGCGGACACAGCGTCGGCGGTCATCTGCCCCTTCTCCGCCGCGCGGCCCAGCATCTTGCCGATGAAATCGACCGCTTCCTTCGACTGATCCGCGTTCAGGTCGTAGAGCCGCACCTTGACGCCGCCGGCCGCCGCCACCTGCGCGATCCCGCGCCCCATGGCGCCCGCGCCGGTAATTCCGATGAGCAGATCCTTCTTGCTGGCGTCGACTGGCAAAGAATGCCTCCTGTGCGAAATGTCGTTGGGTTCCGGGCCGCCCGTTGGGTTCCGGGCCGGCCCGGGCGCCGGGATATTGGCCCATCATCTCACCGGGGACAAGCCGGGTCCACCCAGCTTGCCCCCAACTTGCCACGGTCCGGGGTTCCGGGAACAATCGCGGCAGGAGCCATCCCATCCATCACCCACGGAGACTGCACATGGACCTGCAATTGAAGGGGCGCACCTGCCTGATCACCGGCGCGAGCCAGGGCATCGGCAAGGGCACCGCCCGCATCATGGCGGCCGAAGGCTGCCGCGTCGCCATCCTGGCGCGGCGCAAGGACTTGCTGGACAAGCTGGCCGACGAGATCGCGGCGACCGGCGCCGCGCGCCCGGCGGTGCTGGCCGAGGACGTGCTGCAGCAGGGCGCGCCGGAGGTCATCCGCGACAAGGTCTACAAGGCGCTCGGCAACCTCGACATCCTGGTGAACAGCGCGGGCGGCTCGCGGCCGATCCCGTGGGACGCCGGCGACGACGCCTGGTACGAGGGCATGACGCTGAACTTCGAGATGCTGCGCCGCCTGACCATGGCGTTCATACCGGGGATGCGCGCGCAGAAATACGGCCGCGTCATCAATATCACCGGGTCGAGCGAGCCGCGCGGCGTCAACGTCGCCAACTCAGCCAAGGCGGCCGTGCACGCCTGGGCCAAGGGCCTGTCCCGCGTTGTGGGCGGCGACGGCGTCACCATCAACAGCCTGCCGCCGGGGCGCATCAACAGCGAGCAGATCCTGACCAAGGTGCATCCCGACCCGAAGGAGCGCGAGGCCTTCGCCAAGGCGAACATCCCCGCCGGCTATTTCGGCGAGCCCGAAGACATGGGCAACCTCATCACCTTCCTCGCCTCGCCGCTGGCGCGCTATATCACCGGCGAGGTGATCCATGTCGACGGGGGGATGAAGAAGTTCGCGTTCTGAGGCAGAGAGGTGCGATAGGACCCTCTCCGCCGGCGGGGCGGAGAGGGTGGCGCGCGAAGCGCGGCGGGTGAGGTGGGGCGCCGCGAGCCGCTCCACATATATCGTGCCGGCTCGATGCCCCCCACCTCACCCTGCCCTCTCCGCCCCGAGGGGCGGAGAGGGTTCTTTCCGGGCAGATTGGATAAGGCCGGCCTACGCCGCCTCGTCGTCCCAGGCCTTCTTCGGGATCGGCAATCCCTCGAAGTCCTTGTCGGTCAGCGGGCGGTCCGGCTTGATGCCGTTGTCTTCCTCCAGCAGCAGCATGAGCTGGCGCGTATGCTGCGCCGGATGCCAGGTATGGCGCTCCAGCACGTTGTGGAGCGGCTGGCGCCCGTAGTAGCTGTCGACTTCGCCCTCGCAGTCCTTGTCTTCGAACTTGTCCCACCAGGCATGCAGCCGGCGTTGCGTCCGCTTGCCGTACTCCACGAGATCCTTCGTCGTGCGGATCTCGGGCGGCGGCGGCGGGTTCAGCAGGTCGCGCGTCAGGTAGACTTTGTCTTCGACCACTTCCATGAAGGCTTCTTCGAGCCGGAAGATGTGGTAGCAGAGGTTGCGGATCGGCCGCTGCCGGTTCCGCATGTTCTTGTCGAGCTGCTCTTCCGGGATCTGCGCGATGTAGCGCTGCGCCGCGGACATGATCATGTCGAGCTTGTCGATCAACTGCTGCGGCGACAGCTTCGGTTTGGTGTCGTAGGGGACTTCGAGGAACGCGGCCAGATCCTTGAGCATCTGGGCGAACACGTACTTCTTGCCGCGCGAAACCACCGGCACCGACCGGGCGCCGAGCGCACGCAGCTCCTTCAGGCCATTCGGATCGGCCTGAACGTCAACGGAAACGAACGGTATATTGTGAGACGAAAGAAACTCTTTCGCACGAAGGCAGCTGGTTCACCCAGGGTGCCAGAAAACCTTGTACGGTACGCCGTCTACCATGTCGGGGATCTCCTTTGGCCGGCACACTATCGCCAAGCCGCACTATTGGATAGGGCTGTCACCGTAAAAATACGCCATTCCCGGCACGTCCGCCAGCCGGCGTGACCCTGTTGCGACGCCAGCGCATTGGCAGCGCCTGTCTCCGATGCCTAGAATTGAGTTCGAGAAAATAGCTGCAATTCCCGGTCATTTTTTCATCTGGAAAGCCGATGGGTCGCGTCGGTTGCGGCAATCGTATATCCGCCCCGCATCCACCCCAATCATGCTAAGCTGAAAACCATGCGTCCCCTACGCCGCATCCTCTCCGCCATCGCGGTTTCCCTGAGCCTCGGGTTAACCGTTTCGCCCGCCTTGGCCGCGACCGAGCCTACGAATCCGCCGGCCGAGGCAGGCTCGCTGCAGGGCAAGTTCCTGGTCGCCAATCCGGCCCTCCCCGACCCGCGCTTCGCGCATGCGGTCATCCTGATGGTCAAGCACGACGCGACGGGCGCCTTCGGCCTGGTCATCAACCGGCCGGTCGGCATCGCCGAGGTGACGCCGGATGAAGCGGGGACGGAAGGCAACGGCAAGGGGACACCGCCGGCACAACGGGAGCCGCTACGCCTTCCCGCCTTCCTCGGCGGGCCGGTCGAGCCCGGCAAAGGCTTCATCATCCACACGCCGGAATACAAGGCCGACGATACGGTCGCCGTGACCGCCCGCGTCGCCGTCACGGCCAGCGTGCAGATCCTGACCGATATGGCCTCGGGCAAGGGGCCGAAGCGGACGCTCTACGTGGTCGGCTATTCGGGTTGGAAGGCGGGCCAGCTCGAAGAGGAGATGCGCCGCAATAGCTGGTTCGAGGCGCCGGTCGACGCCGGGCTGATCTTCGGCGGCGAGGATACCGACGCCGTCTGGGAGCAGGCGATGGAGATGCGGCTGCGCGGGATATGACGTCGCGGTAGGACAGGCCGATATTGATTTAGAACAATCGCAATGCCGCCGTCCGTCCGCTAGAGTTCCAAGTACGAAACGACCAAACTGTAAGGCCCGAATCGTGAGCAACGACGACCCCTTCGACTGGCGCCCCCTGCGGGACACGCCGGGCTTCGTCGCCGAGATGCCGCACACGGTCGCCTTCCTGCTGACGGACCAGACCTACAGCGGCCGCACCGTGGTCTGGCTGAAGGAGCATTTCGACGACCCGGCCGACGTGCCGAGGGAGCTCCGCACATTGCTCATGGACGAGGTGATGTACGTCGCCGAGGCGATCCGCCGCACGCTCCGCCCGGACCGGCTCAACTACACCTGCTTCGGCAACGCCGTGCCGCATGTCCACTGGCACATCATCCCGCGCCGCAAGGACGACCCCGACTGGGGCAAGGCGCCCTGGCGGGAGAACGAGCGAACGGGCGTTCCCGACGCCGAGATCGCCGCCCTCGCCGCCCGCATCCGCAAGGAGCTCGAGCCGCAGCTCACCGAGGATTAGGGGATAGACCCGTCCGTGGACTCCCCGGACAAGCCGGGGAGTGACGATTTTATTTTAAATCAAATACTTACGTCATGCCACGGCTTGTCCGTGGCATCCATGGCCGGACCGTCGCGGGTCTGGCCACTTCCGCGCATCGCGTGAAATCGACTACCTTGAGCCAGTCCGGATATCGGGGGAGTACCGTTTGCATGGCCGCCAGCAGATCCGAGGCCAAGAACCGTCGCCTCTTGCGCCAGCTCTGGAGCCAGATCCTGTTCATCGCGCCGGCGATCCTCATCCTCGGCGCCGGCTTCTTCCTCGCCTATCAGTTCGTCCGGCCGGCGCCGCCGTCGCGCGTCGTCATGGCGACCGGCGCCGAGGACGGCGCCTATCACGCCTACGGCAAGATCTACGCCGAGCGCTTCCGCAAGGAAGGGTTCGAGCTGGTCCTGAAGACCACCGCGGGATCGGTGGAGAACCTGGCGCTGCTCAAGGACGAGAAGGCCGGCGTGCCGGTGGCGTTCCTGCAAGGCGGCATCGGCCGTCCCGAGGACAGCCCGGGGCTCGCCTCGCTCGGCAGCCTCTACTTCGAGCCGATGTGGGTCTTCGTCCGCGCCGCCACGCCGCCGCGGCGCCTGACCGAGCTCAAGGGCAAGCGCGTCTCCATCGGCCCCGAGGGCAGCGGCAACCGGGCCGTCGCCCTACCGTTGCTCGAGGCCAACGGGATCACGGCGGAGACGGCGCAGCTTCTCGACCTCGGCATCTCGGATTCGGTGAAGGCGCTGGAGAGCGGCGCGATCGACGCCGCGATCATCGTCGGCGCGGCGACGTCGCGCACGGTCAGGACCGTGCTCGGCATGCCGGGCGTCCTGCCGATGAGCTTCGAGCACGCGGATGCCTACGTGCGGCGCTATCACTACCTGTCGAAGGTGACTTTGCCGATGGGCACGGTGGACCTGGCGAAGAACCTGCCCAGGGAAGACGTCGTGCTGCTCGCGCCCACCGCGGCGGTCGTCGTGTCGCCGGAAATGCATCCCGCCCTGATCGACCTGATGCTGCTGACCATGAAGGACACGCACGGCGCGGGCGGATACCTGGAGTCGCCCGGCGAGTTTCCTTCGGCCCGCTACGTGACCTACCCGCTGGAGCCGGCGGCGCAGCGCTTCTACGAGCGCGGGCCGCCCTTCCTGCAGCGCTACCTGCCCTTCACCGTGGCGAACCTCGTCGACCGGCTGAAGGTCATGATCCTGCCGCTGCTGACCCTGCTGTACCCGCTCTTCAAGATCCTGCCGCCGATCTACAACTGGCGCATGACGTCGCGGGTGAACCGCTGGTACAAGGAGCTGGCGGCGCTCGACGACCAGCTCACGGCGCATTCGGTTTCGCGCAAGGAAGCGCACGAGCGGCTCGACGCGATCGAGCACTCGGTCGAGCAGGTCTCGGTGCCGGCGGGTTTCGCCTCCAGCGCCTACACGCTGCGCACGCATATCGACTACCTGCGCCGCAAGGTCGACGGCAGGGCGAAGGACGAGGACGCGCCGTTGGCGGCCGCCAACTAGAGCAACCTGCGTCCTATCGGACGCAGATAAGTTGCTCTAGCTTTTAAACTAGATCAATTTTTCTGCAATCAGGTGATTCCACCTGATTGCAGATTGATCTAGGCGGCCGCCAATTCCGATCCGGCGAGTAAAGGTATTTCCGTCAGACGACCGAAAGCTCGGGCTCGGGACCGCATTCCACGATGCCGCGGCGGTGCTCGACGACTTCGAGCCGCTCCGGCTTGAACGCCCGGCGCAGCTCCGCCATCGCCACATGCGGCACCGCATCGCCGCACATGAACACGTCGAACGCCGCGTAGCCGCACTCCGGCCAAGTGTGGACGCTGATATGCGACTCCGCCAGCACAGCGACGCCGGAGATGCCCCCGTTCGGCGTGAAGCGGTGCAGGTGGATATGCAGCAGGGTCGCCTTCGCCGCCTTCACGATGCGCCGAAGCGCCTTCTCGATGAGGTCCTGGTCGTCGAGCCTGTGGCCGCCCCACAGGTCGAGAATGAGATGCGTGCCGGCAAAACGAACGCCGTCCCGGACCACGAAATGATCCTTGCCGCCGTCGATCGCCTGCAAAGTCGGCTCGATCCGCTCCGCGTCCACCGCCGGCTCGACCCAGCGGCTTTCCAGCACCTGCTGCTTCATTGGCATTTCCCCGCAAAAAGGCGCCGGCACACGCCGACGCGCCCCCAAAAGCGCACTCTGTGCGCACCCCAATACGGCAATGCTGGACACTTTGCAAGAAAAAGCGCACTGTGTGCGCATGGAAACCAGAGGACGCCCCCGCACTGCTGGCGTTATTTAATGGCCATGAAGCCTGCGGATTTCAAGAGGTGGCGTAAGGGCCTGGGCCTCTCCCAGAAAGAGGCGGCGGAAATGCTGGGCCTCAAGCGCCGCATGGTGCAGTACTACGAGAAGGGCCAGCGCGACGGCAAGAAGGTCGGCGTGCCCAAAATCGTGCGACTCGCCTGCTACGCCCTGGCCGACGGCGTCGCCGATTACGGCGGCCCGCCGAAGCCGAAGCGGGCGGCGAAGCCCGAGAAACGGGTCTAGGCGCCCTCACAGCTCCTCCATCGTCCAGGCCCAGCCCTCCTGCCCGGGCGGCCGGACAAGCACCGGACAGCAGTTCCGGACCTCCCATTCGTGGCTGCGGAGCGCGTGTTCCTGGATCGCCCGGAAGATGCCGCCATGCGCCACGACCAAGGGGTAGGCATCGCGCCGGGCCCATCCCTCCAGCACATGGTTAAGGCCGGCGATGGCGCGGGCGTAGAAGGCGTCGCGCGTCTCCGCCCCTTCCGGCACGACGCCCTTGTACCAATCACCGAGCCCGGCTTCGTAGGTCTTCCCCTCGAGCACGCCGAGCCGCGCCTCCATCAGGTCGTCATGGAAGGCGATGGGCAAACCGAGCGCCGTATTGACGATCTCCGCCGTCCGCCGCGCCCGCTGCAGCGGGCTCGCGAAGACCGCGCCGACCGGCTGGCCGGCGATCCGCGACGCGGCCTCGTGCGCCTGCGCCAGCCCCAGCTCGCTCAGCGGCACGTCGCTCTGCCCCTGCACCCGCCGCGCCGCGTTCCAGGTCGATTCGCCATGCCGCACGAAGAAGAACGGCACGGGGTGGAGAGAAAGCGCGCGTGGAGGCATTCGGTTGGCCGCGATCAATAAGCAAAGGTTTCCGTCAGGACCGCGCACAGCTTTCGAGCGGTCGTTTCGGAGACGCGGCCGAGCCGGCGGACGATGCGGTTACCGTCGATGGTGCGGATCTGATCCGCCGCGATCTGGCCGCTCTTGCCCTGAAATCTAAGACCGACACGTGTCGGATAGGGCTTCGACGCGGTGGTCATCGGCGCGACGATGACGGTCCGGAGGTAGCGGTTCATCTCGTCCGGCGAAACCACGACGCAGGGCCTCGTCTTCCGGATCTCCGTGGCGCGCGTCGGATCGAGCGACACAAGACATATGTCGAAGCGGCGAACGTCGCTCACCACCGCCACTCTTGCTTATCCCACTCGGAATCCTGCTCGTCCCATAACAGCTCGTCGTCGCCGCGCTCGGCCGAGGCGGCGAACGCATCGCCCCAGCCGCCGCGGCGCTCCCCCGCGGGCGAGATCACGATGGCATTGTCCTTGACCTCCAATTCGACCGTGTCGCCGAGCCCGCATTGCTCGATGATCGGCTTCGGAATCCGGATGCCTTTCGAATTGCCGATTCGGACGAGGTCGACCTTCATCTCTTTCGATATTCCACAGTGAGAATGTAATTACAATGTAGGAACGATTGGCAGGAAAGTCAAGCAACCGTCCTCACCGGTACTGCACCGCGACGTTGCCGATGCGCTCGCGGGCGATGATGAGCTTGGAGACCTGCGCGGTGCCGTCGCCGATCTCGAGACCGATCACGTCGCGGAGCCGCTGCTGGTGCGGCGAGTCCTTCGAATAGCCGGCGTGGCCGTGCAGCAGCAGGCAGTTGTGGATCGCATCGGCCGCGGTCTTGGGCGCGAACCATTTGCACATCGCGGCCTTCGCCGTGTGCGGCTTTCCCTGATCGCGCAGCCACAGCGTCTCGTAGCAGAGAAGCCGCGCGGCGGCGGCCAGCGTCTCGCCCTCGGCGAGCGGGAAGGTCACGCCCTGATACTGCGCCAGCGGGCGGCCGAAGGTCTCCCGCTCCTGCACATGCGCCCAGGTCTCGTCCAGCGAGGCTTGCGCCGCGGCAACGCATTGCAGGCCGATCAGCGCGCGGCTGTAGTCGAAGCCCTGCATCACCTGGTAGAAGCCGCCGCCTTCGCGCCCGAGCAGGTTTTCCGCCGGCACTTCCACGTCGTCGAAGAACAGCGAGCCGCGGCCGACGGATTCCGAGCCGAAGTCGTCGAACCGCGTGCGCGTGATGCCCGGCAGGTCCATCGGCACGAGGAAGGCGCTGACGCCGCGCGCGCCCTCGTCCGGCTTGCCGGTGCGCGCGAAGACGACGAACAGGTCGCCCTGGTCGGCGATCGAGATCGAGGTCTTCTCGCCGTTGAGCCTGTAGGCGCCGTTGCCGACCCGCTCCGCTTTGAGCTGCAGGTTGGCGGCGTCGGTGCCGCCGCGCGGCTCGGTCAGCGCGAGCCCGATCAGCGCCTCGCCCGCGACCAGCTTCGGGACCCAGCGCTTCGCCAGCTCCGGCCGGCCGTGGTCGCAGAGAATGCGCCCGGACAGCGCAGTCAGCAGCGGCACATAGGCCATGTTGAAATCGCCGTAGGCCAGCGCCTCGACGACGATGCCGCCGGTCAGGCCGTCAAGGCCGTAGCCGCCGAACGCCTCCGGCAGGTCGGGCGCGATCAGGCCGAGCGATCCCATCTCGCGCAGCAGGTCGCGGTCGAGCTTTCCGCTGCCCGCGCAGGCGAGATAGTTCGGCAGCAGCTTCTCGCGCGCGAAACGCTGCGCCGTCTCGCGGATCGCTTCCTGTTCCGGGCTGAGCGCGAAGTCCATGCGATGACCTTAGTCCAGGGGAGTACTGGGGATCGAGTCTCCAGTTCCTCGTCCTGAGCCTGTCGAAGGACGAGGTGCTCCCGATGCACCGAGCGACCTCATGTTTCGACAGGCTCAACATGAGGATACATTGGCCTTCTATTCAAGGGAGCGCCCGCCATGACCGACGACAGCAAATTCGGCTTCACCGAAAACGACCTGCGGACGCAGCCGACCGTGTTCCGGAGCGACCTGTTTGCCGGAAAGACCGTGCTCGTCTCCGGCGCGGGCAGCGGGCTCGGCAAGGCGGCGGCGGCGCTGTTCGCGCGGCTCGGAGCCAACCTGATGGTCTGCGGGCGCGACGGAGCGAAAATCGCCCGCGCCGCCGACTTCCTACGCTCGCTCGGCGCGACGGTGGAGCATCGCGCCATGACGATCCGCGACCCGGACCAGGTTGCCGCGCTGATCGGCGACGCCTGGGACCGCTTCGGCGGGCTCGACGTGCTGGTCAACAACGCGGGCGGACAGTTCCCACAGGCGGCGATCGACTTCACGGTGAAGGGCTGGAATGCGGTGATCGACACCAACCTCAACGGCACCTGGTACATGATGCAGGCGGCGGCACGGCGCTGGCGGGACGCGGGTAGTCCCGGCGCCATCGTCAACATCGTCGCCGACTTCTGGCGCGGCATGCCCGGCATCGCCCACACCGCCGCCGCGCGCGCCGGCGTCGCCTACCTGTCGAAGAGCGTCGCGGTCGAATGGGCGCCGCTGAACATCCGCATCAACTGCGTCGCGCCCGGCTGCTGCGAGACGGAGGGCTTCGGCGTCTATCCGGCGGAAGGCGTCGCGACCTACGCGCAGTCCAACCCGATGCGCCGCGCCGGCGACGCGCAGGACGTGGCCGAGGCCTGCGCCTACCTCGCCGCGCCGTCCGCCAAGTTCATCACCGGCGAAGTGCTGACCGTGGACGGCGGCCAGCAGATGTGGGGCGACCCCTGGCCGACGGGACGGCCGGACTGGTTCAAGCTGTGAGGGCAGTTCCGTGCGCGGCTTCCCTCTCCGCCCCTGTGGGGCGGAGAGGGTCAGGGTGAGGTGGGGGTTGGCACGAACAAGACCAGCGCTTTGACGTCCCCACCTCATCCGGCGCGCAATGCGCGCCACCTTCTCCGCCCCTCCGGCGGAGAAGGGTCCCCTCAATACGACCGTGGCAGCCCCAGCACGCGTTCGGAGATGTAGTTCAAAATCATCTGCGGGCTGATCGGGGCGATGCGGCAGATCAGCGACTCCCGCAGCAGCCGCTCGACGTGGAACTCCTTGGCGTAGCCCATCCCGCCGTGGGTCATGACCGCCTGCTGGCAGGCCTTGAAACCGAGCTCGCCGCCGAGATACTTGGCCGCGTTCGCCTGCGCGCCGCAGTCCTGGCCGCTGTCGTATAGCGCGGCGGCGTGCATCGCCATCAGCCAGGCCGCCTCCAGCTCGCACCAGATCTCGGCGAGCGGGTGCTGGATCGACTGGTTCATGCCGATCGGCCGGTCGAACACGACGCGATCCTTGGCGTAGCGCACGGCGCGCGCCAGTGCGTTCTGGCCGATGCCGATGCCTTCGACGCCGACCAGCACGCGCTCGGGGTTGAGGCTGTGCAGCAGGTAGCGGAAGCCCTTCCCTTCCTCGCCGATCAGGTCGTCCATCGGCACGGGCAGGCCGTCGATGAACACCTCGTTCGAATCCACCGCCTTCCGCCCCATCTTCGGGATCTCGCGCACGTCGCAGTATTTGCGGTCGAGGTCCGTGTAGAACAGGCTCAGGCCCTCGGTCGGCTTGCGGCAATTCTCGAGCGGCGTGGTCCGCGCCAGCAGCATGATCTTGTGCGCTTCCTGCGCCGTCGTGGTCCAGATCTTCTTGCCGTTGACGACCCAGCCGTTGCCGCTCCGCTCGGCCTTGGTCTTGATCCGCGTGGTGTTGAGGCCGGCGTCGGGCTCGGTCACGCCGAAGCAGGAGATCGCCTCGCCCTTGACGAGGTCGGGCAGCCAGCGCCCCTTCTGCTCCGCCGTGCCGAAGACGACGATCGGGTGCGGCCCGAAGATGTTGATGTGGATCGCCGACGCCGCGCTCATCGCGCCCGACGACCGCGCGACCGCGTGCATCAGGATCGCCGCCTCGGTCACGCCGAGGTCGGCCCCGCCGTACTCCTCCGGCATGGCGATGCCGAGCCAGCCCGCCTCCGCCATCGCGCGATGGAAGTCGGCCGGAAATTCGCCCGTGTCGTCCCGGTCCAGCCAGTAGGCGTCGTCGAATCCGGCGCAGAGCCGCTCGACGTTCTCGCGGATCGCTTGTTGCTCGGGCGTCAACGTGAAGTCCATCGTTTCCTTCCTTGAGAAGCGGCCGTTCGCCGGATATTACGGCGGTTTGGCGCTGGGGGCGATTCGTCCTACCGTAGCGCCGGATCGTCAAATCGTGGAGGAATACATGAAGGTGGGATTCATCGGGTTGGGCACCATGGGCACGGGCATGGCGTCGAACCTTCAGAAGGCACAGGTCAAGCTGGTGGTGCACGACGTGCGCCGCGCCGCCGCAGAGAAGCACATCGCCGACGGCGCGGAGTGGGCCGACAGCCCGCGCGCGCTGGCCGAGCAGTGCGACGTCATCTTCAGCTCACTGCCCGGCCCTGTCGAGGTCGAGCAGGTCGCGCTCGGGCCGGACGGCCTGCTCGCCGGCATGAAGAAGGGCTCGGCCTATTTCGACCTCTCGACCAACTCGCCGACCGTCGTGCGACGCATCGAGGCGGAGTTCGCCAAGAAGGGCGTCTTCCTGCTGGACGCACCGGTGAGCGGCGGCCCCAAGGGCGCCCATAGCGGCAAGCTCGCGCTCTGGATCGGCGGCGACGAGGCCACCTTCAAGAAGCACAAGCGGGTGCTGGACGCCATCGGCGACCAGGTAAGCTACATCGGCCCGATCGGCGCCGGCTCGGTGGCGAAGCTGGTGCACAACTGCGCCGGCTACGCGATCCAGACCGCGCTGGCCGAAGTGTTCACGCTGGGGGTCAAGGCGGGCGTCGAGCCGCTGGCGCTGTGGGAGGCCGTGCGCATGGGCGCGCAGGGCCGCCGCCGCACCTTCGACGGGCTGAAGGACCAGTTCCTGCCGCACAAATACGATCCGCCCGCCTTCGCGCTCCGCCTCGCGCATAAGGACGTGACGCTGGCGACCCAGCTCGGCCGCGACGTCGGCGTGCCGATGAAGGTCGCGAACCTGGCGCTCGCCGACATGACCGAGGCGCTCAACCGCAAGGGCTGGGACAAGCTCGACTCCCGCATCGCCATGGTGTTGCAGGAGGAGCGATCGGGCGTGGAGATCAAGGTATCGGAGGAAGATCTGAAAGCTGCGATGGAGCGCGATCCGCCGATCTAGGGGAATATCGATGATCGGCCGGCGGAGCGTACTCATCCTTCGACAGGCTCAGGATGAGGTATATAGCATTGATTTAAATAGATGAACCTCATGTTGAGCTTGTCAAAACATGAGGGCCGCTCGCCGTTGGACCCGCTTCGCTGAACCGCAATCGCGGCCCGTATCCGCGGTTTCCAAACGAGCGAACTTTCCCTACCCTCGCGCGAGACACCTACCGCCCGGAACGCTCGCGCCCATGACCGCCGAAGCCATCGATCGAACCGCCGGGGAAACCGAGCGCACGCCGCTCCGGCGGGCGGTGATCCTCGGCTCGATCACGCTGGCGCAGACGCTCTACGGCATGACGTTCCTGATGGTGGCCGTCGTCCTGCCGCAGATTCAGGGGAGCCTCTCGGCGACGCAGGACCAGATCTCCTGGGTCGTCACCCTCAACATCCTGGCGACGGCGATCATGACGCCCGTGGCCGGATGGCTCAGCGCCAAGTTCGGCTGGCGCAACGTCATGCTGTTCTGCATGGCCGGCTTCACGGTGGTGACGGTGCTCTGCGGCATGGCACAGTCGCTCGAGGCGCTGGTCTTCTATCGCGTGCTGCAGGGCGGCCTCGGCGCGCCGATCACCCCGATCGGCAACGCGGTCATCCTCGACGTCTATCCCAAGCACCAGCACGGGACCGCGACCGCGATCTACGGCATGGGCGTGGTCGTCGGGCCGATCATCGGTCCCATCTTCGGCGGCGCGCTCAGCGAGATCTACGATTGGCGCGCGAGCTTCTGGCTGATCGTGCCGATCGCCATCGTCGCCCTCGGCGTGCTCTGGCTCTGCCTCACGGACGGCGGCAGGGACAAGCGCGTGCGTTTCGACTGGACCGGCTTTCTCGCGCTGTCCGTGGCTGTGACCTGCCTGCAGCTCATCCTCGACCGGGGCAACCGCGCGGACTGGTTCGATTCGCGCGAGATCGTCGTCGAGGCGGCGATCGGCGGGCTTGCCTTCTACGTGTTCGTCGTGCACAGCCTGACGACGCGCTTCCCCTTTCTCAATCCGCGCCACCTGCGCGACCGCAACTACAGCGTCGGCCTCGTCATCGTGTTTATCTACGGCATGCTCAACTACACGCCGATGGTGTTGCTGCCGCCGATGCTGAAGGACCTGATGGACTATCCGGACTCGATCATCGGCTTCCTGATCGCCTGCCGCGGCGCGGGCGCGGTCGTCGGGTTCTTCCTCGCCATCTGGGTCGGAAAGGCCGACCCGCGCATCGGCCTCACCCTCGGCTTCCTGCTCCAGGCGCTCTCGGGGCTGCTGATGATGCGGTTCGACATCAACGTCACCAATGCCGAGATCGCCGTCACGAGCCTGCTGCAAGGGGTATCGGTCGGGCTGATCTGGGTGCCCCTGATCGTCGCCACCTTCGCCACGCTCGACCGCCGCTTTCTTTCGGAATCGACCGCGGTCCTGCATCTCCTGCGGAATCTCGGCAGCAGCATATTCATCGCCGCCAGCGTGACGGTCCTCATCCGCTCCGGGCAGCGAAGCCACGCGCAGCTGACGGAGTTCATCACCCCCTTCAATGAAATACTGAAACTGCCTGAAGCGCCGTCGTTTTGGAGCATCGATAACCTGACGGGCTTGGCGGCGGTCGGCGGCGAAATTGACCGGCAGGCGGCGATGATCGGCTACCTCAACGCCTTTGCCCTGTTCACCCTCGCCTCACTCGTCGTCCTGCCGCTGATCTTCCTGGTCCGCGTCCCGAAGGATGGCGGCAAAGCATGAGCACCGCGCTGCTTAAAGCATGTTCGTGGATGCGCGCATCAGGTGCACTGCTGTCCGGTGTTGAGTGGTTGCAGGCCCCTGCATGGATGCCACGGTCAAGCCGTGGCATGACGGTAAATATATGAATCTAAATATAAATCGTCACTCCCCGGCTTGACCGGGGAGTCCATACGCACCGGCGTATCCGCGCAATCGCTGCTTAACCGGACAGCAACGCAACCGGTGCGGCAATGGCGATATTTATTCGAAGTTGAACAGCAATCGGCGTTATTTCCGGATGGAGACGACGCTCGGCGCGGATTTCTCGATCGCGGCGATCGTGTCGATGCCCTGGCGCATCTCCGACATGATGAACTCGGAACGCTGGACCAGGCCGCCGCGGCCGCCGCCGAATTTCTCGTCCCAGATCGACATCTTCACCGAAAGGCCGCAGAGCACGCCGCCCAGCGTCATATGGTGGCTCGCGACCATTTCCTTCACGGCGCGGAAGGATTCGGCGGTCACGTTCTCCCACATGTCGGCGGAGTTCTGGTGGAAATTCTCGAAGCGGCCGGTGATCGAGGTGGTGATGTCCGTCAGGCGCTCCTCCATGTAGGCGCAGGTCTTCATGAGATTGCGGTCGGACGCGAGCTGCATGTTCTTGCGCATCTCGGCCAGATCCTCGAGCAGCTCGGTGATCTGAGGAATCAGCGTGTCCAGGCAGTCGCGGAAATAGGCGAGCGACAGGAAGATGTCGCCGTAGTCTTCGAGGAATTTCGGGATGTCGCCGATTCCGATATGCAGCCGCTCCGCCATCACCTGCAGGTTCCGCAGCGCGTTTCCCTTGTCGGGGGCCCGGAACATGTCGAGGAGCTGGTCGAGGTTGGTGATCTCGGTCTTCATGCCGCTGTACACCTGGGACAGGAGCGGCCGGGTGAATTTGCTCATATATTCACCGAGCTCGGCGGACTTCTTCGGCGACAGCTTGAGCGCCTGGTTGTCGGCGATCTCGATGCCGAACGCGCGCAAAGCCATGCGCAGCGTATAGACGTCGTAGCTGTAAAGCCCCCCCAGCTTGTTCAGCATGATGCGGTCGTGCTGGATCTCGAGCGCCTCCGGGTCGACGCCGAGGATGCCCCAGATGTCGTTCACGGCGACCTGGCCGCTCGCCCCTTCCGCGTGGCGGAACAGCTCGACGACCGTTTCCAGACGCGAGTTCTTGATCAGCCTGGAGGATTTAAGGACCGGATTCCTGAACGGGATGATCTTCAGCGGCAGGATATGCAGCGAGTCCATCTCGCCCATGATCGCATCTGCCGGCGCCTCGGCCTTCGGCACCGCTATCGATCTGCTGAGAACCGCCATGGAGATCAAAATCCGTCAGTTAGCCGTTGCCGGTCGCACCGGCCAACCGCCCAGGCGCCGCATTGCCGACGCATCCTGACCCATAATGGGTTAACGCCGCGTAAATTCGACTTTTTCGATCGCAAGTTCGGGCTCAGACGATGCTCGTCGGCCACGTCCGCATCAGATGCTGCCCGACCCCGTTGCCCATCCGCATGGTATGGATTTCCAGCATGTTGATGAGGTATTGGCGGGTCTCGCGCGGGTCGAGCACGTCATGGGCCTCGTACATGGCGGCGAGTTCCCAGGGCGCCGCGTCGCGCGCCAGTTCGGCGGCCCGGCGCTCGAATTCCGCCGGGTCGTCCTCGCGCTTGAGGCCGAACACGACATTGACGGCCGTCTGCGGGTCCATGAAGCCGACGTCCGCGCTCGGCCAGACCGCCATCTCGTCGGAATTCTTGTTGCCGCCCATGTTGATGTATGCCTGGCCGTAGCTCTTGCGCAGGATGACCGAGAGCTTCGGCACCGTGCAGAGCGCCAGCGCATTCATCCAGTTGATGATCTTGCCCGGCGCCGCCTTGCGCTCGCCCTCGACGCCGATCAGGAATCCCGGCACGTCGACCAGCATGACGATCGGAATGTTGAAGGAGTCGCAGAACACCAGGAAGCCGGTCGCCTTGCTGCAGCCGTCCGGGTCCGCCGCGCCGCCCTTGTAGAGCGGGTTGTTGCCGAGGAAGCCGACGGTGCGGCCGTTGAGCCGCGCCAGCGCCGTGATGACCGACCGGCCGTAGCCGGCCTTCATCTCGAAGACGCTGTCCTTGTCGGCGATGACCTCGATGACGTGGCGCATGTTGTACACGCGCTGGCGCTGCTCCGGCACGATATCGAGGATGCGCTCGATCGCCCGGTCGGAGCCCGCCGGCACCTCGGCCACGGGCGGCGCCTCCAGGTGATGGCCCGGCAGGTAGGACAGGAAGCGCTTGACGGCGTCGAGCGCCTCCTGGTCGGTGTCGACCGCCATGTCGACCAGGCCGCTGATCCGCGTGTGCAGGCGCCAGCCGCCGAGGTCTTCGTTGCTGACCGGCTGGTTGATCGCCATCGAGGTGACGCGGCTGCTCGCCACCGCCATCGTCGCGCCCTTCCGCATGACCACGAAGTCGGACATGCAGGCGTACCAGGTGGACGAGCCATAACAGTCGCCGAGCTGCGCGGTCACCCAGGGCGTTTCGCGCAGCCGCCGGTATTCGTTCGGGTCCTGGGCGATGATCATTCGGCCCTGGGCGCCCATGCGGTCGGGCATGCGCGAGCCCGAGGATTCGCCGAGGAAGACGAGCGGGAAGCCGCGCTTGGTGCCGGTATCCTTGACGTGCTTCATCTTCTTGAGGTTGACGAGCGCGCTCGAGGCGCCCATCACCGAGAAATCGTTCGAGACGACGCCGATCCAGCGCCCGTCGAGCTTGCCGAAGCCGGCGATCTTGCCGTCCGCCGGCGCCTTGTCGCGCACCTCGGGCCGGGCGGCGGTCGCCAGCAGGCCGGATTCCACGAAGCTGTCCCTGTCGAGCAGGTAGTCCAGCCGCTCCCGCGCGTTCAGCAGCCCCGCGTCCTTCATGCGCTTCAGGACATCGGGCTTCCCCATCTTGAGCGCCTTCTTGCGGCGCTTGGCGAGATCGTCGAGCATTTCCTCGAACGGCATGGCAGGCAGTTCCTCCTAGAAAACGGTGTGACGGTTGACGGTGCGCCGCCTTGCGGCAGCCGGCAGCGCTCGACGGCTTCCTCCGTGCGCGCATGAGACGGGAGGCGCGGCAGGCGGAAACGGCCCGGCGCCGCGCGGCTGCGCGGTATCTTATAGGACGAATCGGCCGGGGATAAAAAGCGCGGCGCCGGGGCGCCCCATCACCTCAAGGCTCGCCTCACGGCTCGTCCGGTGTCGGCCCCAGCGTGGCGATGCGGCGCACGCAGCTTCGGATATCGCGGACGCAGCCGTCGAAGAACTCGTCGAGCCGCCCGCGCATCTCCGGCGACAGCCGCAGCAGCTTCGAGCGCGCGTCCCCGGGGTTGTCCTCCTCGATCAGAATGCCCTTGGCGATCGCGGTCTCGACGTACTTGCCCGCGGTATGAGCGCTCTTGATATTGGTCATGAAGCGGAGCGCGTCGGTCTTGCGGACAGGCCCATCCTTCATCCAAATATTCGTCAGAAGATCCCAGTATGCGGAAGAGTAGAACTCTTCATCTCCCTCGAACACACGGACCCAGGATCCGCCTATCCTCTGGGTATTTTTGAAATATTCCTTGCGTTGACTGTCGTTATATTTGAGATCCATTGGAATCTCTCCCCACGCAGGCCTTTGGCCTTGTTTTGAATTTCACGACATTTTTGCAGGCGATCACGTCCGGCTTGCCGCCGATCTTACCGCGCAAACATAGAACAATAATTTAATTTGACAATAGATTTAGGTGCAATTATACATATATATGTTCCGATGGCTGATCTGTCCGGATGGGGATCCGGACGACATACGCGCAGAATGCGCTGCTGATGATGGAGAAGGACCATGTTCGGCATTGGGACGAAATCGGCCAGGCTCATTGCGGCCGCGACGCTGGCGCTAGGCGTCGGGGCACTTGGACTCCCGTCCGCCGCCGAGGCGGGCGACAGCCACCGGCGTCACGGCGGTCACCACGGTTATCATAAATACAAGAATCACGGGCATCACGGCCACCACCGCCACCACGCCCATCGCCGCCACGGGCGCGGCCATTGGCATTCGGGCTTCTCGGTGCGTATCTGGGATCCCTTCCCGCCCCGGCCGGTGATCCGTCACTATTCGGTGGCGCGGCCTTGCCATCCGGTGGTCGGCCACGGGCAGGACCAATTCGGCAGGCGGGCGAAATTCGGCGGGACGATGTGCTACGACCGCTTCGGCAATGGCTACGTCGTGGCGGGAAGCCAGCACGTCATCCACTATTTCTGAGCATTCGGAACTTTCAACAAAAGCTTGAACAACCTCGCGGGCACACCGGCGGGTCGGTCAAAAACAGATGCCGTGCGTCCGTTGAAAGGAGAAAGACGATGAAGACCCCAAAGATTGTCCTCGTAGGGTTGCTGGCCTTGTCGCTCGGCGCGTGCGAGTCCTATGGCCAGAAGGAGACGGGCGGCACGCTGATCGGCGCCGGCCTCGGCGGCCTGCTCGGCTCGCAGTTCGGCGGCGGCACGGGCAAGCTCGCGATGACGGCGCTCGGCGTCGTTGGCGGCGGCCTGCTCGGCAACAGCCTCGGCCGCTCGCTCGACCGCGCCGACCAGGCCTATTACTCGCGCGCCTCGCAGCAGGCTGTCGCCGCGCCGATCGGCGAGACCATCACCTGGAACAACCCGCAGTCCGGCAACTACGGCACGGTGACGCCGACGCGCGAAGGCTACCAGAGCGCGACCGGCGCCTACTGCCGCGAATACCAACAGGAGATCGTGGTCGGCGGCCAGCGCCAGCAAGGCTATGGCCAAGCCTGCCGCCAGCCGGACGGAAGCTGGAAGGTAATCCAGTAGACGCGCGTTCGGGCCGAAGACGGACCGACCCCCTCTCGGTCCGGAATACTGGCGGGGCTTCGGCCCCGCCTTTTTCTTTATCACCCGCCGCCCTGCCCTTTCGCCGCCGTAGCCCTCCGCTATACTCGTCTCGAAGACAGGAGTGGACGCATGGCGCAGGACGCGCAGAACGCATCGCTGATCGGCAAGCCCGGCTCGCGCGCGGCGCTGACGACGCCGGCGCTGCTGATCGACCTGGATGCGATGGAGCGCAATATCGCGCACATGGCCGAGCATTGCCGCGCCCACGGCATTTCGCTCCGTCCGCACGCCAAGACGCACAAATCGATCCGCATCGCCGAGCTGCAGATCGCGGCCGGGGCCGCCGGCATCTGCGCCGCCACGCTGGGCGAGGCCGAGGTGCTGGCCGGGGCCGGCATCCCGGGCGTGCTCATCACTTCGCCCGTGGTCGGCGACGCGCGCATCGCGCGCCTGATCGCGCTGAACGAGAAGGCGACGGGCCTCAAGGTCGTCACGGACAACGCCGCCGTCGCGGAGACGCTGTCCCGCGCCGCAAGCGAGTCCGGCAAGCCGCTCGAGGTCTTCGTCGAGCTCGACATCGGCACGCGGCGCACCGGCGCGCGCACGCCGGAAGCAGCGCTCGCCGTCGCCAGGCAGGTCGGGAAGTCGAACAGCCTCGTCTTCGCCGGCATCCACGCCTATGCCGGGCACCTCCAGCACATCGCGGACTACGCCGAGCGGCGGGCGGAAGCGGACCGCTGCGCCCAGCCGCTCGCCGTCTTCACCGAGCAGCTCGACGCCGAGGGTATCCGGCCGCCGATCGTGTCCGGCGCCGGCACCGGCAGTCACGAGATCGACGCGCTGCGCGGCAACTACAGCGAGATGCAGTGCGGCAGCTACATCTTCACCGACGTTCAGTACAACGCCTGCGCGCTGCGCCAGGGCGCGGCGCAGCCTTTCGACACGGGGTTGTTCGTGCAGGTGACGGTGATCAGCTCGAACGGCGACGGGCAGCCGATCACCGATGGCGGGCTGAAGCGCTTCGCGACCGACGGTCCGCCGCCGGAGATCCTGCGCGGCGCGCCGGCCGGCTCGCGCTACATCTTCAAGGGCGACGAGCACGGCGGCATCGTCCTGCCGGACGGCATGACGGACCTGCCGATCGGGACGAAGATCGAATGCCTGACCCCGCATTGCGACCCGACGGTCAACCTCTACGACCACTATCACATCGTCCGCGGCGACACGCTGGTCGACATCTGGCCGGTCGACGCCCGCGGCGTCATCTGAAACTGCACGGTGGAGCGAGCACGCATGAGCACGAGCCTGGAGCACCTCAAGGAATGGATCGGCCGGTCGGAGACGGTGGAGGATCGCGCGACGCGGCTTCCCGTCCACGGCTACGCGGCGCTCCGCGACCTGTCGGATGCGCCGAAGGAGGGCGACCCGATCGGCCCCATGGGGCACTGGTTCTTCTTCAAGCTGGTGGCGCGCGCCTCGGGCATCGGCCCCGACGGCCATCCCGCCCGCGGCGGCTTCATGCCGCCGGTGCCGCTGCCCCGCCGCATGTTCGGCGGCGCGCGCACGACCTACATCAAGGACCTGCTGATCGGCGAAAAGATGAAGAAGGTGCAGACCATCGCCAACGTCGACATCAAGGAAGGCCGCACCGGCACGCTCGTCATCTGCACGGTGAAGAGCGCGTTCCACGGCGAGAACGGCCTCGCGCTCGAAGAGGAGCAGGACATCGTCTACCGCGACAACCCGCCGGCCGGCGCGAAAGACAGCCGCGGCAACAGCGGCAAGACGAATGCCGCGCCCACCGATCATAAGTGGATCCGCGAGATCAGGCCCGACCCGGTCATGCTGTTCCGCTATTCAGCCATCACCTTCAACGGCCATCGCATCCACTACGACCGCAAATACGTGACCGAGGTCGAGGGCTATCCGGGGCTGATCGTGCACGGCCCACTGACGGCGGGGCTGCTGCTCGACGTGGCGGTCGACAACAACAAGGGGCGGCGCCTCACCGGCTTCCGCTTCCAGGCCCGCGCCCCGCTGTTCGACGTCGCCCCCTTCAAGGTCGCGGGCAAGCCGACGGACGACGGCAAGAGCGTCGCGCTCTGGTCGGTGACGCCGGAAGGGAATGTCGGGACGCTGGGGACGGCGACGTTTGCCTAAGCCGTTTCCTTCCTGAGAAAGTCCAGGAAGCGCTGCGCCGCCGGCTCCAGCGCGACGCCGCGTTGCCAGACGATCTTGAGCGTCCGCTTCGCCCAGCCGTCGGAGAGCGGCGCGCCCTCGATGGCGAAGGCGCCGAGGAAGGGCTTCGCGTTGCTTTCCCTGAGGAAGCCGATGCCGAGCCCCGCCTCCACCAGCCGCCTCAGCGAATCGTTGCGCGAGACCCGGAGCGCGCGCTTGATCGGCGAGCCGAGCTTCTGCGCGGCCGCGAGGACGAGATCGTCGAGCGCGCCGCCCTGATGCAGCGAGATCACCTCGTACTGCATGGCGTCGGCGAAGGAAATCGCGCCCTCCCCGTCCCGCTTCTCGAACAGCGGATGGCCGCTCGGCCCGATCACCCAGACGGGGTCCGTGCTGAAATGGCAGGAATCCAGGCCGGTAAGATCGCGCATGTCCGTCACCAGCGCGATATCGCACTCGCCCTGGCGGAGCGCTTCCAGCGCCTCGTTGCTGTAAAGCTCGATCAGGTCGACGGAGATGTCGGGATTGCGGTCGGCGAACGATTTCAGGATGTCGGACAGCCGGCTGGTGATCGCGGTGGTCACCGCCGCGACGCGGACCGTGCCGCGCCCGCCCCCGGCGAACTGCTTCAGGTCTTTGTCGAGGTCGCGAAGCTCGTTCAGAATCTTCGTGCCGCGCTCCATGAAGACCCGGCCGGCCGCGGTAAGCTCGACGCCCCGCGGCAACCGGTTCAGGAGCTTCGTTCCGGTGGCGAGCTCCAGCTCGTGGATGCGGTGGCTCACCGCCGAGGCGGCAATGTGCTGCTGCCGGGCAGCGCCGGCAATGCTGCCGGTCTTGGCGACGGCGACGAACAGCTGGATGGTTACGATGTCATAGGGCTGCATGATCCAGGCTGGACGCTACCGCCCCGTGCCGTCCGCCCGTTTACGGACGGGCGGGGCGGCCCAATATCGGCCTGGCTCTCTCGAACAGCGCGTGCAGGGCGTTGCCGCCGTCGTTCGGGAGGTGCTTGGCCCCCGCAGACATGAAGTATCCAAAGCGCACGACATTGCGGAAGTTTAGGTTTCCTTCGAGGTGTCTGTCCATGATCCTTCCTCCTTTTTTGAAAGTGATCTTGTCCTCTCGATTGAATACATAAGGCCGCGCCCCGGCAGTCACCAGAATGGTCTCACGGGGGGACCCATCGTCATTCGAGATGGCTGAAAGGCGCGGCGGCGCTGGACAATCCGGCCGCCCTGGGGCGCAATAGCCGCGACCTACAGGGAGAACTTTTGCCATGCCGGATACCCAGGTGGAGCAGGCCGCCCTCGCCACCGTCGACCGCTACCTGACTGCGCTGAACGCAAGGGATACGGCGGCGATCCGGGACGCCTTCAACTTCCCGCACATGCGGATCGGCGCCAAGGGCGGGCTGGCGCGGTTCGAGCGGCCGGAGGATTACGATTTCGGCCACTTCTTCCGGCGCACCGGGCCGGACGGGTGGCACCATACCGTCTGGGACAAGACCGAGGCCGTCTTCGCGACCGCGGGCAAAGCGCATGTCGCCGTCGATTTCACCCGCTACCGCGAGGACGGCTCGGTGATCGGCCGCTACTTCTCGCTCTACGTCGTGACCTGCCAGGACGGGCATTGGGGCATCCAGTTCGGCTCCGGCAACGGCTCCTGATCCCTGCGGTCACGACCAACTTCGACACCACCAGGAGGTAAACGGTGAGCACTATCCAGTTCGGCTTGATGATGCGCGGGCAGTTCCCGCAGGGCGAGGACATGGGCGCCCGGTTCGAGGAGATGGTCGAGCAGGCCCGCCTGATCGACCGGCTCGGCTTCGCCTCGCTCACCAAGGGCATGCACTATTCCTCGTGGCCGCTGCAGTCGTTCAACCAGCTCGTCTTCCATTCGCGCATGGCGGCGGAGGCGCCGAACCTCCGGCTCAATTTCGGCATCATCCTGCTGTCGCTGCACAAGCCGCTCGACGTCGCCGAGCAGCTCGCGAGCCTCGACGTCATGACCGGGGGGAAGGTGATTTTCGGCGCCGCGCTCGGCTACCGCGAGGTGGAGCTGGCGGCCTTCGGCGTTCAGCGGAAGGAGATCGTCCGCCGCTTCACGCAAAACATCGAGGCGATCAAGCGGCTCTGGACCGAGGACAAGGTGACCATGAAGGGCAGCTTCTTCGAGCTGATCGATGCCAGCTCGTCGGTCAAGCCGGTGCAGAAGCCCTACCCGCCGATCTGGATCGGCGCCAACGCGGACCCGGCGATCGAGCGCGCCGCGCAGATCGGCGACTGCTGGTACGTGAACCCGCACAACCGGATGGACACGATCCATCACCAGATCGAGGTCTACAAGCGCGCCCTCGACGCAGCGGGCAAGCCCTTCCCGGCGGAGTTCCCCGGCCGCCGCGAATGCTTCGTCGCCGGCTCGCGCGAGGAGGCGATCCGCCTCTGCAAGCCCTACCTCGCGAAGAAGTACGAGGTCTACCACGCCTGGGGCCAGGACAAGGTCATGCCCGAGGGAGACAACGATCTCGGCCTCGACTTCGACGAGCTGATCAAAGACCGCTTCTTCCTGGGCGGCCCCGACGAGGTGGCGGAGCAGATCATCGCCTACACGAAGGCGACCGGCATCAACCACCATATCCTGAGCTGCCAGTGGCCGGGCATGCCGCAGAGCCTGGCGCTGGACACACTGAACCGCCTCGCCGAGGACGTATTTCCCAAGGTGCGCCAGGGCATGTAACCATAGGGTGAAATCGGGGAGGCACCCATGAAGATCGACGACGTCGCGCTCACGCTGTTCGAATGGCCGGGCATCCCGTCGACCAAATACGGGCGCCATACCGGGCAGTTCAAAGGCAGCAGCCAGCTCGGCCTGCTGACGGTCCGGACGGACGGCGGCGTCGAAGGCCATGCCTTCCTCGGCGCCTCCAGCCGGCCCGCTTCCCTCGACGCGCAATCGATGATGGACCAGCTCAAGCCGGTCCTGATGGGCCAGGACCCGCTCGATCGCGAGCGGCTCTATCGCGAGATGTGCCGGCGGCTGCGGACCACGACCTATCGCGCCGTCGGCGCGGCGGACGTGGCGCTCTGGGATATCGCCGGAAAGGTCGCGGGGCTGCCGATCTATCAGCTTCTCGGCGCGGCGCGGCACAGCATTCCGGCCTATGCAAGCTCGCCGGTCCTTCCGTCGAAGGCGGAATACGTCGCGCAGGCCGAGGAGCATAAAGCCGGCGGCTGGGCCGCCTACAAGATCCACCCGCCGACGGAATGGCGGACGGACATCGCGATCTGCGAGGCGGTGCGGAAGGCGGTCGGCGACGGCTACCCGCTGATGCTCGACTCCACCTGGTCCTACGACTTCCCGGAAGCGCTCCGCGTCGGCAAGGCGATCGAAGCGCTCGATTACCACTGGTACGAAGACCCGCTCGCCGAAGACGATCTCTACAACTACGTCAAGCTGCGCAACCTGCTCGGCATCCCGATCCTGGCGACGGAGCACTCGCCGGGCGGCCTCACCGGCAACGCACCCTGGATCATGCAGCAGGCGACGGACTACCTGCGCGGCGACGTGGCGGTGAAAGGCGGCATCAGCGCCTGCATCAAGACGGCCCACCTCGCCGAGGCGTTCCACATGAGCTTCGAGATCCACCACGGCGGCAACTCGCTCAACAACGTCGCCAACCTGCACGTCGCGCTCGCCATCGCCAACTGCGAATTCTTCGAGGTGCTGCTGCCCGACGCGTCGCAGAAATACGGCCTGGTCCAGGACATCGACGTCGACCGCCAGGGCTTGGTGCACGCCCCCAAGGGCCCCGGCCTCGGCGCCGCGATCGATTTCGAGCTGATCAAGCGAAGGACGGTCGGTGAGATCCGCTGACGCCGCCGTCATATCGCCATTGGCGGCTATGTACCTAGTGACACAATCTCTCGGATGAGCGGCTTTAGGTCGCCTGCGAAGCTCGTGGCCATGGCCCGAAGGAAAGGCTCTGGATGAATGCGGCTAAGGTCCAGCGGATGGCCGGCCCTGAGTGCAAGAAGATGTAGGAAGCTGAGTTGCGCCCGTCCATTCCCTTCTCTGAAGGGATGGATCGCGTTCAGCTCGGCGAGAAAATCCGCCGCACCGGCGGCAAATTCGCCAAACTGCCTATCTGCGAGAAACGAACCTCGTCGGAGACTGTCGAAGACGCGTTTCATCTCCCGCGGAATGTTCTCGGGAAAGCAGAACCAGTTCCCGTCCTTTGCCGTCCGCACCGTGCGATACCGGCCGGCCCACCGGTAGATATCCTGAAACAAGTGCCGATGCACCGCACAATAGTGAGTAGGTCCAAACCGGCCTCCCGGAAGCGGCTCTTCCGCCCGCAGGGCCGTCATCTCCATTTCGAACGCCGCGAGCACCGCAGCATCCCTGGTCTTCAATCGATTCTTGAGTACGGACGTGCCTTTGTAGGCGTAAGGGTCGTCGAAGGCATCGTAGCCCCCGATCGTCATTTGCGCCCGTCAGCGTCCTTGTATGCGCGCAGGACCGCTTTACGGCGTTGGGCGGGACTCATCCCGCTGACCTTGAGGGCAGCGAGCCGCTTCTTGCTTGCTGCGCTCAGTTTCAAGCCTTCCACCGCCGCAATTGCCGAGAAGGTCTTGGCTCCGAGCACCCGCGATCCACCGCTGGCTTTCGATTTCCGGGTTCTTACTGACATATCAGTATTGTACCGTTGTCCATCGGGTCATGCGAGGAAAAGTTGAACCGCGGTTTGGCAGTGGCACAGCAGCCGGAGCCTGCAAGATGACCGCCCTCCCCGCGCCATGCTAGCGTTGCCTGAAGACATCCCGCGCGACGAGCGATCACCCGTATTCCCGGAGCCCCTGTTCCATGAGCACCCATCCCCTGCCGACCAAGCCGAAGCAGACGCCCGCCGTCAACGAGAGCGCCGTGCAGAAGATCGACATCGCGCTGCCGCCGGACGCCGTGCGCGAAATCGTCACCCATACCCAGGACGACGACGAGCGCATGTGGATGCCGCGCGGCGACAACGTCTGGACGCGGCCACTGATGTTCAACGTGGTGCAGGGAAGCTGGGTCAACCTGACCCGCGCCAAGGGCGAGGCGATCGTCAGCCGCCACCGCCATCCGGCGCCGGTCACCGGCTACACACTGGAAGGGTCCTGGGGCTATCTCGAGCATGAATGGACGGCGAAGGCAGGCACCTTCATCTTCGAGCCGGCGGGCGAGACCCACACCCTCGTCGTGCGGCCGGACGAAGGCCACATGCTGGTGCTGTTCCACAACTTCGGGCCGCTGCTGCATGTGGACGCGGACGGCACGGTCGTCGGCTACGAGGATGTCTTCACCCGCCTCGCCAAGGTGCGCGCGCATTTCCGCAAGGTCGGTCTCGGCGACGCGTTCGTCGACGAGATGATCCGCTGACAAGAAAAGCAGAAGGAGCCGCCCGCATGTCCGCCAACAAGCCGAAGCTGCTGATCATCCCCGGCGACGGGATCGGCCACGAAGTCATTCCGCAAGCGACCCGCGTCGTAAATTGGTTCGCGGATAACCGCAAGATCGCCTTCGACATCAGCGAAGGCGAGCTGGGCGTCGGCTCCTACAACAAGCACGGCAAGACGATGCTGCCCGACGCGACGCTGGAAAAGAGCTTCAAGTCCGACGCCATCCTGTTCGGCGCGATCGGCGGCGACGGCTACGAGGACATCCCGATCGACGTCCGCCGCGAGACCGGCCTGCTGGCGCTGCGGCGGAAGCTCGGCCTGTTCGCAAATCTCCGGCCCGTCGTGGCCTACGACGAGCTGCTCGACGCCAGCACGCTCAAGCCCGAGGTCATCAAGGGCGTCGACATGATCATCGTCCGCGAGCTGTCGAGCGGCATCTACTTCGGCGAGCCGCGCGGCATCGAGGACCTCGGCAATGGCGTGCGGCGCGGCTACAACACGATGTCGTACACCACGCCCGAGATTCACCGCGTGCTCCGGATATCCTTCGAGCTTGCGCGCGCGCGCCGCAACCGGCTCTGCTCGATCGAGAAATCGAACGTGCTCGAAACCAGCAAGCTGTGGCGGGAGGAAGCCCGCAAGATCGCCAGGGAGGAATATCCCGACGTGGAGTTCAAGGAGCTGATCGTCGACGCCGGTTCGATGGAGCTGATCCGCAATCCCAAGCAGTTCGACATCATCGTGACCGGCAACATGTTCGGCGACATCCTGTCCGACGCGGCGGCGATGCTGACCGGATCGCTCGGCATGCTGCCGTCCGCCTCGCTCAGCGAGCCGGACAAGAACGGCCGGCGCAACGCCTTCTACGAGCCGGTGCACGGCGCGGCGCCGGACATCGCCGGGCGCAACATCGCGAACCCGCTCGCAGCCATCCTCAGCTTCGCCATGGCGCTGCGCCATACCTTCGAGACGCCGGACGAGGCCGACCTGCTCGAGCGCGCGGTCAGGGACACGGTGGCGCGCGGCGTTCGGACGGCGGACATCAAGGGCACGGCGACGCGCGCGGTATCGACGAGGCAGATGGGCGACGCGGTAATCGAATCGCTCGACCGGCTCAACGCGTGACGACTTCGCATCAATAGGGGACGACAGATGGGCAGCAACAAGAGGGACCTTTCGGAACTCAAACGGCGCGCGGAGGCGGTCGGGCTGACGCGGCTGACCGAGGCGCATCTGGAACAGTTGCAGCGCGCGACGGACTCCATCGGCAAGCTCAAGGCGAAGCTGGCGGACGGCCTGACGGTGGCCGACGAGCCCGCGCACGTCTACTCGCTGAAACGGGAGGGCTGACGCCATGGACGACTACGCATACCTCACCATCGCGGAGGCCTCGGCCCTGATCCGGGCCAAGAAGATCTCGCCGGTCGAGTATACCCAGGCCCTGTTGGCCCGCATCGAGAAGCTCGACCCCGGCCTCAACGCTTTCCTCCGCCAGACGCCGGACATCGCGCTGGCCGATGCGCGGCGTACCGAGCAGGAGATCGTCAAGGGCAACTGGCGCGGCCCACTGCACGGCGTGCCCTACGGGCTCAAGGACATCATCGACTACGAAGGCCTGCCGACAACGGGCCATTCCAAGATCCTGAAGGACAACATCGCCAAAGCCGATGCGACTGTCGCCGCCCGGCTGCGCGCGGCCGGGGGCGTCTTCATGGGCAAGCTGTCGACGCACGAATTCGCGATCGGCGGGCCGTCCTTCGACCTGCCCTGGCCGCCGGCGCGCAACCCCTGGAACGCGGACCATCATCCGGGCGGATCGTCCAGCGGATCGGGCTGCGCGCTCGCCGCGGGCCTGTTCCCGGCCGCGCTCGGCAGCGACACCGGCGGCTCGATCCGCAATCCCGCCTCGATGTGCGGCATCGCCGGGCTGAAGCCGACCTATGGCCGGACCAGCCGGCGCGGCGTGCTGCCCCTCTCCTACTCGCTCGACCATCTCGGGCCGATGACGCGCACGGTGGAGGACAACGCCATCCTGCTCAACATCATCGCCGGCCACGACGCGGGCGACCCGGGCAGCGCGGACGTTCCGACGGAGGACTACACGGCCGCGCTCGGCAAGAGCGTCAAGGGCCTCAAGATCGGCGTCATCCGGCACTTCTACACGCGGGACGAAAAAGCCGATCCGGAAATGACGAAGAGCATCGAGGACGCGCTCGGCCTGTTCAAATCGGACGGCGCCGAAATCCGCGAGATCGAGGTCGACCCGCTGCAGGTCTATGCCGCGTGCAACCGCATCATCCTGACCAGCGAGGCCTACGCCATCCACGAGAAATGGCTGAAGGAACGGCCGCAGGACTACGGCGCGCGCGCCCGCGAGCGGCTTTTGGCCGGCGCCTTCCTCACCGCCGCCGATTACGTCAATGCGACCCGCATCCGCCGCAAGCTGGTCGACCGCTTTCATGCCGCCATCGCCGATGTCGACGCCGTCGTCACGGTCAGCAGCATGGAGCCTGCCTGCCGCATCGACGACGACGGCATGATCGAACGCACCTACGGGCGCCAGGCCCGCGCGCCGTTCAACCTGACCGGCAGCCCGGCGATGTCGGTCCTGACCGGCTTCTCGTCGTCCGGCATGCCGCTGTCGATGCAGATCGTCGGCAAGCCGTTCCAGGAGGCGATGATCTACCGCGTCGCCCACGCCTACGAGCGGGCGACCGAGTGGACGAAGCGGCGGCCGGCGCTGGGGGAGCGGAAGGCGGCCTAAAAGCTCACCCCCCACCCCGGCCCTCCCCCGCAAGGGGGGAGGGAGAGAAGAGCGGGATGCAACAAGTCCTCCCCCCTTGCGGGGGAGGATTTAGGTGGGGGGTCAAGGCGCAGCCCCCCCGTTTGCGCCCGCCCCGTTTTGGCGATACATCTGAATTCCGCCTTAAGAACGAACTTCAAGCCACCGAGAGGGAGCCATCCATGGCCGAGAGCGACGGTATCAAGCGCTATCCCGCGGAAGCCCTCCGCAACCAGATCGCCGCCTGCCTGACCGCCTGGGGCATGCCCGACGACCAAGTGGAGATCACCGCCAACGTGATGGTGGACGCCGACAAGTGCGGCATCGACACGCACGGCCTCTCGATGCTGACGACCTACGACTTCCGCCGCCGCGAGGGCATCCTGACCATGGCGCCCACGATCACGGTGGTGAAGGAAACGCCGGTCTCGGCCCTGATCGACGCGGGCGGCGGGCTCGGCTACGTCCCCTCAATGATGGCGACGAAGATGTGCATCGAGAAGGCGAAGAAGATCGGCATGGCCGGCATCGCCGTCGGCAACTCCAACCATTTCGGCGCGACCGGCTACTACACCCGCCTGATGGCGGCGGAGGGGCTGATCGGCATGGCGGTCACCAACGGCTCCGGCCCGCGCACCGCCCCCACCTTCGGCAAGGAGCCGAAGCTGTCGACCAATCCCATCGCCTTCACCGCGCCGGCCAAGCGCAACGCCAACTTCAATCTCGACATGGCGACGACGACGGTGGCGGCGGGCAAGATCCGCAACAAGGCGAACGAGAGCCAGCCGCTGCCGATCGGCTGGGCCAACGACAAGGACGGAAACCCGCTGACCGACGCCAACCTCTACTTCAGCCGCGATGGAACGCAGACGCCGCTCGGCGGCACGCGCGAGCTGGGCAGCCACAAGGGCTACGGCCTCGCCGCGATGGTCGAAATCCTTTCCGCCGGGCTGTCGGGCTGCAGCCTCGTCACCCACCCGCAGCACGGCTACCGCCGCCCCGGCACGATGGACATCGGCCACTTCTTCCTGGCGATCGACCCGACCGCCTTCCGCCCGGCCGGCGAATTCGAGGAAACGGTGGACCAGCTCATCGACGACCTGCACGCGACCAAGCCGGTCGATCCGAATCAGCCGGTGCTGGTCGCGGGCGAGCCGGAAAACATGATGCGGGCGGAGCGGGAGAAGATCGGCATCCCGGTGCCGCCCGGATTGCGCGGCAAGATCCGCGACATCGCGAAGAACTCCAACGCCGAATTCTTCCTGGTCTGAGACGGAGCGCCAGCCATGACGGACAAAGGTGAAATGCGGCGCTTCCCGGCCGCGGTGGTGCGGGACCAGATGGCGGCCTGCCTCCGCGCCATCGGGATGCCGGATCAGGACGCGCAAACCACGGCCGCCATCATGGCGGACGCCGATCTGCGCGGCATCGACAGCCACGGCCTCTCCTGCATCCCGAACTACTACAAGCGGGCGCAGCGCAACATGATCACGATGGACGCCAAGGTGACGGTGGTGCGCGACGGGCCGGTAACGGCGCTGCTCGACAGCGGCGGCGGGCTCGGCTACGTCGCCGCGGTCAAGGCGATGACCATGGCGATCGAGAAGGCGAAGAAGTCGGGCATGGCCTCGATCGCGGTGCGCAACTCGGCGCATTACGGCGCGGCCGGCTATTATTCGCGCATGGCGGCGCGCGAAGGGCTGATCGGCATGGCCTTCACCAACACCTCCGCGCCGCATGTCGTGCCGACCTTCGCGGCGGAGGGGCGGCTCGGCACCAATCCGATCGCCTTCACCGCGCCGGCCAAGCGCCATCCACCCTTCAACCTCGACATGGCGACCTCGACGGTCGCGGGCGGCAAGATCCGCAACAAGGCGGTCGAGAAGCAGCCGCTGCCGCTCGGCTGGATCGTCGATGCGGACGGCCGGCCGACCACCGATTCCTCGGGCTACTTCGACGGCGTGAACATGACGCCGCTCGGCGGCTCGCGCGACCTCGGCAGCCACAAGGGCTAAGGCCTCGCCGCGATGGTGGAGATCCTCTCCGCCGCGCTGCCCGGCGCCAGCCTGGTGATGTCCGAGAACCACGGCAAGCGCACGCCGGACACGATGGAGATCGGCCATTTCTTCATGGCGATCAACCCGGCATACTTCCGTCCCGCCGGCGCGTTCGAGGAGACGGTCGACGAGCTGATCGACGACCTGCACGCGACCAAGCCGGTCGACGCCGCCCAGCCCGTCATGGTGGCCGGCGAGCCCGAAGACAAGATCAGCGCGGAGCGGCAGGTGAAGGGCATCCCGATCCCGCCCGGCCTGCGCGAGACGATCCGCAAGCTGGCGGCGGAGACCGGAGCTCCCTTCCTCCTCGACTGACGGAGTAGAGACGATGACCGCATCGATCATCGATTCCGAATACTACAAGGACATGTTCGGCTCGGCGCGGATGCACGCGCTGTTCTCGGACGAGGCGCGGTTCCAGGGGTGGCTCGATTTCGAGGCCGGCCTCGCCCGCGCGCAGGCCCGGCTCGGCATCATCCCCGAAGCCGCCGCCGAGGAGATCACCGCCAAGGCCAAGGTCGAATACATCGACGCCGCCGCGATGAAGGCGGAGTTCGACCGCGTCGGCTTCCCCATCCTGCCGATCGTCCATCAGCTCGCCAAGGCGGTCAGCAAGGAGACCGCGCGCTACGTGCATTGGGGCAGCACGACCCAAGACGTCACCGACACCGGCATGGTGCTGCAGATCCGCAACGGCCTGGACCTGCTGGACGAGATGCTGTCGGACCTGGAAAAGGTCCTGGCGACGCTCGCCAAGCGGCATCGCGACACGATCATGGTCGGCCGCACCATGCAGCAGCAGGCGGCGCCCGTCACCTTCGGCTACAAGGTCGCGATCTGGCTGGCGGAGGTCCGCCGCCACCGCGAGCGGCTGCACTCGATGCGCCCGCGCGTCTTGCTGGGGCAGGTCGCCGGCGCGGTCGGCACCAACGCCACGCTCGGCGACCGCGGGCTTGAGGTGCTGCGCGCGACGATGAAGGAGCTCGGCCTCGTCGAGCCGCCGATCTCCTGGCACGTCTCGCGCGACAACTGGACCGAGGTGACCTCGCTGCTGGCGCTGGTCGGCGCGACGATGGCGAAGGTCGGCCTCGAGATCGCCCTTCTGATGCGGACCGAGGTCGGCGAGGTCGGCGAGCCCTACGTCACCGGACGGGGCGCCAGCAGCACGCTGCCGCAGAAGCGCAACCCGATCACCTGCCAGCCATTGATCGCGGCGGGAAAGATGCTGCGGGAGAAGGCCGCGCTCGCGTTCGACGCCATGGTGCAGGACCACGAGCGCGCCACCGGCCCGATGCACCTGGAATGGTCGATCCTGCCGGAAGCTTTCGTAATCGCGGGCGGCGCCATCGAGAACGCGCTGTCGATCCTGGACGGCCTCGCTGTCGACGAGAAACGCATGGCCGCCAATCTCGACATGCTCCACGGCATGGTCATGTCGGAGGCGGTCATGATGGGCCTCGCCCCGCATATCGGGCGCAACCAGGCGCACGACGTCGTCTACGAGGCCTGCGCCAAATGCGCCGACGGCGGCCTCACGCTCCGCACGGTATTGCTGGCCGACGAGCGCATCGGCTCGAAACTGTCGGAGGCGGAAATCGATGCGATGCTCGATCCGGCCAACTATCTCGGCTGCGCGCGGGAGATGGTCGACCAGGTTCTGGACCTAGTCCGGCAACCGCTGTGAAGTTTCGGCCGGGCCGGCGCGCGCTCAGGCGTCTCCGCGCCGAAGCAGCGCGGCCGGCAGGACCCGGTAAACCGCCAAATTGTCGTTCGCGATCCGTGCGCAGCGCAACATTTGCCGCCGGGCGGCGATATCTCTGCATGCTTGGGCGAAACTGCGAAGCGGACGCTGTAGATAGGGGCTAACGTCTTCCCTGTAGCCTGTTTCCAGGCCATTTTTGTCTTTCATTCTCTCTTGCCCTCCGGCACCGCCGGACTTGTGAAGTCCCATCCGGTCGATGAAACACCACTGTAACCTCGGACGCAGGCTTGGTCTTTCGACTGAAGGGATTATGCCAATTGGGTAGATGCGCCGCTATTCTGCACTAGTGCTTTCGATCTAAGCGCCGCCGGGAATGTCCGCGAACATCCTAACCCGTTATGCCCATTTTCGCGCCCGCAATCGCCATTGCTTCACCTCCTTGTGTTTCCGTTTAATGGTGACTTCGGATAGAGTTAACGGAATTTCGACCGCACCCGACGAGTCGGTTCCTAAAATGGAGAGCACCGTGGCCTTGGATGCGGATGACATGGTCGATGTCGACATGTCGAGGATCATCGAGCGCGCGTACCGCGAGTCTGCCTCGATCGGCACGACCTACGACATCGCGACCGGCGCCGCGATCCGCGCGATCATGTCCGTCTATCCCAACCTGTCGCGGGACGAAGCCTTCGACCAGGTTCTTCGGTTGCGCGTCCCGCCTTATTGAATTTCCGGATCCCTGCGTATCGACTCGCGAAACATGCACGCGAGTGGCGACTTTCATTTGAAATCAATTGTTTCGCCATTGCCGTCCTCGTTGCGGCAATCCGCCGCCGGGCGTCCACGGCGCGAATAGGAACCTCCCGCTCCGCGGGCGCGTTTGCAACGGGCTGTCATCCGAGCGAACGGGCCTTGTTCCTGACGCAAAGACGACGGAAAATCGGAGCCAACCGCCCGCCGCGCATCAAGGACAGGAATACATGCCCGTAGCCCCGTTACCGCCGGAAGCCCTGCGCCGGAACCCTTCGACGTTGCTGCCGAAGTTCAAGAGCACCGAGGACGTGACGGCCGCGAGCGGCGTCATCGGCCAGGACAGGGCGCTGGCGGCGATCGAGTTCAGCGCCGGCATGCACCACAACGGCTACAACATGTTCGTCATGGGGCCGGCGGGCGTCGGCCGGCATACCCTTCTCGCGCAATTTCTGGAGGAGAAATCGAAGTCGGAGGCGACACCGCCCGACTGGGTCTATGTTCACAACTTTCAGGTCCCGCACCAGCCGAACGCGCTGGAGCTCCCGACCGGCCGCGGCACGGAGCTCAAGCGGCGCATGGAGGACATGATCGAGGAGCTGAACAGCTCCATTCCCTCGATCTTCGAGAGCGACGAGTACAGGACCCGGCGCAATGCAATCCAGACCGAGATGGAGCAACGCCACGAGACGGTGTTCGAATCGCTGCGCAAGAAGGCAGTCGCACAGGATATCGTGATGATGCAGACGCCGCAGGGGTTCGCCTTCGCCCCCGTGCGCGAAGGCGAGGTCATGCGGCCGGAGGTCTTCCAACAGCTCCCCGACGACGAGCGAAAAAAAATCCAGGACGCGATCGACGAGTTGCAGAAGGAGCTGCAGACGATCCTCGAGAAGCTGCCGCGCTGGGACAAGGAGCGGCGCGATGCGATGCGCAACCTCAACCGCGAGGTCTCACAGTACGCCATCGCGCACGCGTTGGAGGATGTGCGGGCCGCCTTCGCCGATCACGCCGAGTGCCTGAAATTCCTCGAAGACGTCCAGTCGAACCTGATCGAAAACGTGGATATCTTCGTCGAGAGCGAAGAGCCGGCCGCCGCGCGCGCCCTGCCCTTTCCGGTTCCCGACGGCGCCATGCGCCAGAGCGAGGCGCTGCGGCGTTATTCGGTCAACGTAATCGTCGACAACAGCAAGACGCGCGGCGCGCCCGTGGTGCGGGAGGACAACCCGCTTCTGCTGTATCTCGTCGGGCGGGTCGAGCACAAGGCGCAGTTCGGCGCCCTGGTAACGGATTTCACCTTGATCAAGTCGGGCTCGATCCATCGCGCCAACGGCGGCTACCTGATCATGGACGTGGTGAAGCTGCTGTCCCAGCCTTTCGCCTGGGAGACGCTGAAACGGACCTTGCGCGCCCAGCAAGTGAAGATCGAGACGCCGGCCGAGGCGCTCGGCATGATATCGACCGTATCGCTCGAGCCGGAGCCCATTCCCTTGCAACTGCGCGTGATCCTGATCGGCGAGCGGCAGCATTACTACCTGCTGAGCCAGCATGACCCGGATTTCGCCGACCTGTTCAAGGTGGTCGCCGATTTCAACGAGACGCTGGTCTGGGACGAGGCGAACATGCAGCGATACGTGACGCTGATCGCCTCGATCGCGCGGCAGCAGGGGCTGAAGCCGCTGACGCGGGACGCCGTGGTGCTCGTGATCGAGCAGAGCGCACGGATCGCCGACGACGCCGAACGGCTGAGCCTGCTGGTGGGAAAGATCACCGACCTGTTGCGCGAAGCCGACTACTGGGCGGGCAAGAACGGCCATGCCATGACCAGCGCCGCCGACATCCGCCAGGCCATCGTGGCCGAGGAAAATCGGGTCGACCGCATCCGCGACCGGGCGCTGGAATCGATCACGCGGGAAATCATGCTGATCGACACGGACGGCGCGAAGGTGGGCCAGATCAACGGCCTCAGCGTCAGCGAAGTCGGCAACTTCCGCTTCGGACGCCCCACGCGCATCACCGCCAGGATCGGGCTCGGCGCCGGCAAGGTGGTGGATATCGAACGCGAGGTCGAGTTGGGCGGCCCGCTGCATTCCAAGGGCGTCCTGATCCTGGCCGGCTTCATCGCCGCGACCTTCGGCGCCGATATGCCGCTGTCGCTGTCCGCCAGCCTCGTCTTCGAGCAATCCTACGGCGGCGTCGACGGCGACAGTGCGTCCTCCGCCGAGCTCTACGTCCTGCTCTCCGCGATCGCGGAGGTTCCGATCAAGCAATCCTTCGCCGTCACCGGCTCGGTCAACCAGCATGGCGAGGTGCAGGCGATCGGCGGCGTCAACGAGAAGATCGAGGGCTTCTTCGACATCTGCAAGAGCCGCGGGCTCACCGGCGAGCAAGGGGTGATGATCCCCAAGGCCAACACCAAGCATCTGGTGCTACGCCCGGACGTCGTCGCGGCCGTCGCCGAGAAGCGCTTCCAGATCTACCCGGTGGCGCGGATCGAGGAGGGCATCGAGCTGCTGACCGGCATGCCTGCGGGCAAGCGGGGCAAGAACGGCGAATTTCCGGACGGCACGATCTTCCGCAAGGTCGCCGACCGCCTGCGCGAGATGACGGAGGTCCGGCAGAGATTCGCGCGGCAGCGCAATTCGGGAGAAGCGGGCAATGACCGAGCCAGCTAGCCCGCGCGTGTTCAGCCGCATTCTCGTCGCACTGGATTCGACGCAAGCGAGCCGTTCGGCGCTGGAATCGGCCGCCCTGCTCGCGGAGGCGTTGCAGTACGAGCTGGTCGGCCTGTTCGTCGAGGACTCCGACCTGGTCGCGCTCGCCAGCCTCCCCTTCTCGCGCGAGGTGCGGCGGAGTGGCGCGATCCGCGATATCGATCCCACCGTCCTGCAGAGGGACGTCGAGGCGCACGCCTCGGCGGCGCGCCATGCCCTGCGCCAGGCAGCCGTGCGGCGCAATCTGCGCTGGAGCTTCCGCAGCGTGCGTGGCGACGTCGACGCCGTCATCACCGCCGCGGCGGCCGAGGTCGATATCGTCTGCGTCAGCCGCCGCGGCGCGGGCCGCTACCGGCGCGCGCCGATGGGAAGCCCCGCCCGCGTCGCTTTGGACCGGCAGGCGCCTGTGCTCGTCGCGGGCCAGCTCACCGACAGGATCGAAAAGCCGGTCGCCGTCATCATCGATCAGGCGGAGAGCGGCCAGGCGAGCGTGCGCCTGGCGGGCCGGATCGCCGCGAAGGCGAAGACCGGGCTGATCGTGCTGGAATTCCTGCCGCTGGAGGCCGACATCGCGGAGGTCCGCGCGCGGATCGAAAGCGAGCTGCCGGGCGGCGTCACCGCGCGCTACGTGCTGCTCAGCCGGGAGGATCCCTGCGGGCTGCTCGACGGCCTGCGCCGCGACGACTACAGCCTCGTGCTGTACGGCGTGCGGGCGGACCAGCCGTCGCCCGCATGGCTCGACTACGTCGCCGACGCGGGGGATTGCCCGCTACTGCTGGTGCCCGAAACGGGTTGACCGTCCGGCCCCAGCCCCCAATCCAAGTCTCCCCCGCGAGGGCGCTATCGCATTTACGCATCTTGCTCGAATGTCGTGCGTCCTTCGACAAGCTCCGGATGAGGGGAAATCTTCGTGGCATTGAGAAAAATCCTCATGCTGAGCCTGTCGAAGCACGCACCCCGCTTATCCCAATGTGGGGGTCAACGCCCAATCCCTACAGCGACGGCCCCAGCATCTTCTTCGGATCGACGACGCGGTCGAAGGTCGCCGCGTCGACGAAGCCGAGCGCGAGGCAGGCTTCCTTGAGCGTGATGTCCTTCTCATAGGCGTAGTGCGCGGCCTCCGACGCCTTGTCGTAGCCGATGATCGGGCTCAGGGCCGTCACCAGCATCAGCGAGCGCTCGACGTAGGCGGCGATCTGCGCGCGGTTCGCCTCCATGCCGTCGACCATGAAGACGCGGAAGTTGCGGCAGCCGTCCGCCATGATGCGCGCCGATTGCAGCGCCGCATTGATCATCAGCGGCTTGTAGACGTTCATCTCGAGATAGCCGCCGGCGCCGCCCATGCTCACCGCCTGGTCGTTGGCCATGACCTGGACGGCGATCATCGCCATCGCTTCGCACTGCGTCGGATTGACCTTGCCCGGCATGATCGACGAGCCCGGCTCGTTGGCCGGCAGGTCCAGCTCGTGCAGGCCGCAGCGCGGGCCGCAGGCGAGCAGCCGGATGTCGTTGGCGATCTTGTAGAGCGACACGGCGAGCGTCTTGTAGGCGCCGCTCAGCATCACGAGCGCGTCATGCGCGCCCTGCGCGGCGAACTTGTTGGCGGCTCCGGCGAAAGGCAGGCCCGTCAGCGCCGCGATATTCGCCACGGCGCGCCGCGCGAACTCGGGATGGGTGTTGATGCCCGTGCCGACCGCGGTCCCGCCGAGCGCAAGCTTGAAGACGTCCTCGAGCGCGAAGTCGAGACGGACGAGGTTGTCGTCGAGCATCGACGCATAACCGGAAAACTCCTGCCCCAATGTCAGCGGCACCGCATCCTGCAAATGCGTGCGGCCGATCTTGACGATGCCGGACCATTCCTCCGCCTTCGCCGCCAGGCCGTCGCGGAGCGCGTGCACGGCGGGGACGAGCCGCTCCGCCGTCAGGATCGCGGCCGCCATGTTCATCGCCGCCGGAAAGGTATCGTTCGACGATTGGGACATGTTGGCGTCGTCGTTCGGGTGGATCGGCTTCTTGCTGCCGAGCACGCCGCCGGCCAGCTCGATGGCGCGGTTGGCGATCACCTCGTTGACGTTCATGTTCGACTGGGTGCCGCTGCCGGTCATCCAGACGTGCAGCGGGAAGTGATCGTCGAGCTTGCCGTCCGCTACCTCCTCCGCCGCGCGCACGATCAGGTCGCATTTGTCCGCCGCCAGCAGGCCGATGTCGCGGTTGGCCAGCGCCGCCGCCTTCTTCAAGACGCCGTAGGCGCGGATCAGCTCGATCGGGATGAGGTCGGTGCCGATCGAGAAATACTCGATGGCCCGCTGCGTCTGCGCGCCCCAGTAACGGTCGTCCGGGACCCGGACCTCGCCGAGGCTGTCGCTCTCCGTTCGCATGACGGGCACTCCTTCTCTAGGGCTGTCGCTTGCTCCCCATAGAGATAGGCGCATCCGCGCCCGCCCGCCATAGGCCCTCTAACGGTTGAAAACCAGGAAGGCCCCCGCGCCGATCAGGGCAAAGCCAGCCAGCGTCTTCAGCGTGGGAACTTCCCCGAGCCAGAAATAGGAAAACCCGACGAACACGATCAGGGTGATGACCTCCTGGATCGTCTTGAGCTGCGAGGGATGGTAGACCGCGATGCCGATGCGGTTGGCCGGAACGGCGAGCCAGTATTCCGCGAGCGCGATCAGCCAGCTCACCATGACGGCGGCCCACAGCGGCGCGGCCTTGAACTTGAGGTGGCCGTACCAGGCGAGGGTCATGAAGAGATTGGAAAACGACAACAGGATGATGGGATAGAGGTAGGCCATGCATGCTCCCGAAGCCTGCCCGAGGAGAGGCCGGAGCATACATCGCCGTCCGGCGCGCCGGAAGCGGGCCTTCCTCCCGTGCGCGGCTCAGTCCTGCCGGCCGGCGAGAGCGGCTTGGATGACCTCTTCGGGGATCGGCACGCCGCGGTCGAGCAGCAGCGCCCGGAGCGCGTTCACCACCGGGAATATCTCCTGGTTCATGTCCGCGCCCTGCCGGTCGAAGGCTCTCTGCTCGTGCTCGACGATTTCGCGGTCCTCCGCGAAGATGCCTTCCGTGAACCAGGTGATGATCGGCCACAGCAGGTGGATCAGGCCCGGGATCGACGGGCGGCGGATCATCATCAGGCCGTAGGTGTGGTTGACCCGCTGCGCGGCGTCGATGGGGATGTAGGCGTTCCACAGGTCGAGCGCGGGCTCCTTGCTGCCCGCGGTCCAGAAACGCAGCGTCTGGTACGGATACTCCGTCGCGATGGTCATCAGGTCCTGGCTGCGCTCTTCGGTCGGCTTGGGGCGCTTGCCGAGCATGAATTTCTCGCCGAGATGCTGGCCGCCGCCGACCCGGCTGAAGGTGTAATCCACCTCGACGCGCTCATGCTCGCGCCTGAGCGCCAGGAAACGGGTCTGGATCCGGCCCATCAGACGGCGGTGCAGGAACTGATGGTTCATGTCGATCAGGTTCTCGTGCATGAACGAGTAATGGCATTGCACCCGCCGATCGAGGAAGCGCGTCTTGTAATTGCCGTCGGCGAAGGAGGGCACGTCGGGAAACGGCGTCGCCGCCGCGAGCGCCGGATCGCCGGGAAACACGAAGACGAGGCCGTAGGCTTCGCGGCAGGGATAGCCGCGCACGCCGTTCGGCTTCGTCTTGTCCTTGCCGAGATAGGGCACGCTGACGCAGCGGCCCGTCGCATCGTAGGTCCAGCCGTGGTAGCAGCATTGCAGGCCCTGGGGACACACCACGCCGGCGTGGAGCGGCACCTGCCGGTGGGCGCAGCGGTCCTCCAGCGCGAAGACGGCGCCTTCTTCCGGGCGCACCAGCACGATCGGCTCGCCGGCGAAGACCGCGGCAACGGCCTTGCCGCGCTTCAACGCCTTGGAGCGCGCCACCGGATACCAAAAGTTCGGATGAAGCGCGGTTTTCCGCAGATCGCGGCCCGTCCTGTGGACAACCGCTTGCGCTGGCTCTACGCCGGACTCTGGCATTATCGGCCCCCCGCCAATGTGTTCCCGGGCGATACCGACCCCCGCCCCAGCCGCTAAGCGCGGTAAACTACGACGCGGCGGATGCCCCGGCAACCCGTAAGCCGCCCGCCGCACCCTTGACGAAACCGGCCCCCACGGAGGATGGTCGCGCGTGCTTGAAATCTACGTCGATGCCGATGCCTGCCCGGTGAAGGGCGAAATTCTGCGCGTCGCCGGGCGCCACGGGCTCAAGACCTGGATGGTAAGCGACGGCGGCGTGCGGCCGTCCGCCAGTCCGCTGGTCGAGCTGGTCATCGTCCCGTCCGGCATGGATGCGGCCGACGACTGGATCGCGGAACGGATCGGCGCGGGCGACATTGCGCTTACCGCCGACACACCGCTGGCGGCGCGCTGCATCGCCAAGGGCGCGCGCGTGCTGCGCTTCAACGGCCGGCCCTTCGACCCGCAATCGATCGGCGGCGCGCTGGCGACGCGCGACCTGATGGCCCACCTCCGCGAGACAGGCGAGATCACCGGCGGCCCGCCCCCGTTCACGAAGCAGGACCGGTCACGCTTCCTCGACGCGCTCGAAACGGCGATCCAGGCGGCGAAGCGGGAGCGGCGATAACGCCTTGCGGCGTTGTACGGCGAAACTCCGCTAACGACTTCCGCGGGTGGGTATGCTACAAATCGCACACGAATTCGTTGCGTTTTGTGTTGTAAGTGGTTCTTACCAATTGCGAAAGCGGGGGGTTACCATGTCGAGCACGATCATCAATCTCATCATTCAAGTCATCGCGGGCGCGGTCGGCGGCAATGCCGCTGGCGCCGTCAAGGATATGAGCCTCGGGCCCATCGGCAATTCGATCGTGGGCGCGATCGGCGGCGGCGTTGGCGGCCAGATCTTGCAAGCGCTCATTCCGGCGCTGACCGGCGACGCGGCCGCCGGGTTGGATGCCGGCGCCATCATCGGCAACCTGGTGGGCGGCGGCGTCGCCGGCGCGGTCCTCACGGGCATCGTCGGGCTCATCAAGAACAAGATGGCCGCCTAGACGTTTCGCAACCGGCGCGCATGGACTCCCCGGTCGAAAC
>WHUA01000023.1 GCA_009377445.1 Alphaproteobacteria bacterium
CGAGGCCGGCATCGAGCCCTCGGTCGGCAGCGTCGGCGATTCCTACGACAACGCTCTCGCAGAGACGATCAACGGCCTCTACAAGGCCGAGGTCATCCACCGGCGCGGGCCATGGCGCAGCTTCGAGGCGGTCGAGTTCGCGACGCTCGAATGGGTGGACTGGTTCAACAACAGGCGGCTGCTCGAGCCGATCGGCAATATTCCCCCGGCGGAAGCCGAGGCGCGCTACTATGCGCAATCCGATGAGCTCGCCATGGTGGCGTGACTCAAACCAAACGGCCTCCGGCAAACCCGGGGCGGTTCAATCGGATCTAATGAATGCCTTCCAACCCCACCGCTTCCTCCCCCAGCAGCAGTGCCGCGGCGGCCGCCTCGTCCTCACCCGCGTCGAACGCGAACGGATCGCGCGCGATGAGCTTGTGGTCGAGCACCAGTTTCGCGAGCAGCAGCCGGCGCGCATCCCCACCGGATGCGGCGAGCGCGGCGCCTTCGGCGGCCATAACCACGGCCGCGGCGGCGTGGTAGAGCGCGGTCGATGCCTGCCGGGCCTGGCGCTCGCCCCCTTCGCCTGCCTTGGCCGCCCGGTCGACGAAGGCGACCGCGCGGTCGAGCGCATCGCCGAGCCCGGCCGCCAGGCCGGCGGGCAGCCCCGGCGCGCCGGCCAGCCGCTGCGCCAGATCCCGCCTGAGCGCCTCATGCGCCCGCTCGCGGCGGGCGGCGCGCAGGACGTCGAGCGCGATGATGCTGCTGGCGCCTTCCCAGATCGAGCCCAGGTGCGAGTCCCGCAGCAGCCGGGGCTCGATCCATTCCTCGATATAGCCGCAGCCGCCGCGCACCTCCATCGCGTCGCCCGCGGCCTTGCGGGCGTCGCGGCAGCAGCGGAATTTGACCAAGGGCGTCAGGATACGGCGAAGCGCGATGCCCGCCTCCTCGCCCTCGTCGGCTTGGCGCAGCGCCGCCGCCGTGAACAGGCACAGCGAGAGCGCCTCCTCCGCCGGCAGCATGATCTTGAGGAGCTGGCGCTGCATCAGCGGCAGGTCGATCAGGCGGCGGCCGAACGCCGTTCGCCCGCGCGCCACGCACAGCGCCTCGTGCAGCGCGCGGCGTATCATGCCCGCCGAGCGCACCGCATTCGACAGGCGCGACTGGTTGATCATCTCCGCCATCTGCACGAAGCCGCGCTCCAGCTCCCCCACGAGCCAGGCCGTCGCCCCTTCGAGCGCGATCTCGCCGGACGGCATCGACCGCGTGCCCAGCTTGTCCTTGAGACGCAGGATCCGGTAGGCGTTCGGCGCACCGTCCGGCAGCCGCCGCGGCATGAGAAAGAGCCCGAGGCCGCGCGTGCCGGGGCTGCCGCCCTCGGGCCGGGCCAGCACCAGCGCCAGGTCCGCATCCGTGTTCGAGCAGAACCACTTGTCGCCGTAGAGCCGCCAGGCGTCGCCGTCGGGCACCGCGACCGTGGCGGTCGCGCCGACGTCGGAGCCGGCCTCCTGCTCCGTCATGAACATGGCGCCCTGCGCGAAGGCGTCCGCCTCCCCCGCCAGCAGCGCCGGCAGGTAGCGGGCGACCAGCGCCGCGTCGCCGAAGCGGCGCAGCGTGCGGGTCAGCGAGTCCGTCATGCTGAGCGGGCACATCAGGCCGAATTCGGACTGCGAGAACAGGTACTGGAACGTGTATTTGGCGACGGGGTGGATCGGCGCCGGCCAGCCGAGCGCCGGCCGGTGCGACATCGCCGCCATCTCGAACTCGGAGAACGCGATGCGCTCCATCTCGCGGTAGGCGGGGTGCTTCTCGATCCGGGCGTCGTCGCGGCCCTGCCGGTCGCGGGGGTGCAGGACCGGCGGATTGCGGTCCGCTGCCGCCGCGAGGTCGTCGAGCGCGTTGCCGACCAACCCGCCGAGACGCTCGAAATGCGGCGTGAGGTGGCGCCGCTCGTCCTCGGGCAGGTAGAGCGTCAGCAGGTCTTTGAGCGACCGGTCTATCGCGTAGAAATTGGCCCCCCGCGTCTCCGGCTGCGGCCCGGGCCGGCGGCTGCGGGGAGGCCCAGCCATCACCGCCGCTTTTCGACCAGCACGCCCGCCTCGGCGAGGCGGCGGATCTCGTCCTCGCTGAAACCGTGCTCGGCGAGGATCTCGCGGCCGTGCGCGTTGAACTTCGGCGGTACGCTCCTGACCGAGCCGGGTGTGCGCGAGAACTTGATCGGTATGCCCGTGCCGCGGTACCAGTCGAGCTCGGCCGCCATCTGCCGGTGCTTCGTCTGCGCGCTGTTCATGACCTGCGCGGTATCGAGCACCGGCCCGGCCGGCACGCCGCCCTCCAGCAGCTTCCGGCAAACCTCCTCGCCGTCCATGTCGGCGAGCAGCCCGGTCAGCACGCGGGTCAGCTCCTCGCGGTGCGCGACGCGGGCCGTGTTGTCCTTGTAGCGTGGGTCTTCGGCCAGGCCCGGCTCGCCGAGCACGGCGCAGAGCCGCTGAAAGGCCCGGTTGTTGCCCGCCCCGATGAAGATGTCGACGGTCTTCGTGTGGAAGCGGTCGTAAGGCACGACGTTGGTGTGCTGGTTGCCGGTCAGGCCGGGCGTCTTGCCCGACAGGAAGTAGTTCGGGACATGCGGATGCATCAACGACACGGCGCAGTCGTAGAGCGTCATGTCGATGTACTGGCCCTTGCCGGAGCGCGCCCGCTCCTGTAGCGCCATCAGCAGCGCGATCGCGCTGTAGAGGCCGGTGCCCATGTCCACCATGGCGATGCCGACGCGCGTCGGGCCCGCATCCGGCGCGCCGTTCACGCTGAACCATCCCGCCATCGCCTGGATGATGGCGTCGTAGCCCGGAAAGCCGCCGAGCGGCCCGTCCGCGCCGTAGCCGCTGATGCGGCAATGGATGAGCCGGGGGAAGCGCTCCTTCAGCACCTCCTCGTAGCCGAGGCCCCAGCGCTCCATCGTGCCGGTCTTGAGGTTCTCGATCAGGATGTCGGCGTCTTCGAGCAGGCGGAAAACCAGCTCCCGCCCCTGCGGCACCGTGAGGTCGACGCCGATCGACCGCTTGTTGCGGTTCACGCCCATGAAATAGGACGCGTCGCCCTCGTGGAACGGCGGGCCCCAGTCGCGCACCTCGTCGCCCTGCGGCGGCTCGACCTTGATCACGTCCGCGCCGTGGTCGGCAAGGATCTGCGTGCAATAGGGACCGCCCAACACGCGGGTCAGGTCGACGACCTTGATTCCAGCGAGCGACCCGGTCGGGCTCTTCTTATCGGTCATGCAACGGATTCCTGTGGCATTGGGCGCCCGTGCGTGGCGGCGCAACAGGAGGACCTTATCGCACGCGCCCGGATCAGCCAACGGCGGACGCGCCTGAATTATATTATGATAAAAATCAATATGTTATGGCGTCCTCTATAGCCATTTAACCGCATCTTAACGGATGGGGGATAAAAGGCGCCGAGGTTCAACCGCATTCAGATTTCTCATGTCAAGCAAGCGAAGCACCGTCACGGCGGCTCCCTACGACAAGCGCCTGAAATTCGAGATCCTCAATCTCTCGCAATACATCGAGCGGTTCCGGGCCGAAATCGCGCGGCTGAACAAGGGCGCGCCGGACGCCAATTTCAAGAACATGTCCGACCATCTCGATGCGATCATCGCGCACACGGACTCGGCGACCCACGAAATCCTGAAAAACCTGGAAGAGATTTCCGACCTGGTCGGGCGGCTTCAGACGAAGACGAAGGATGCCGAGGCCGCCGCGCTGTGCGACAAGGCGATGGAGAAGACCACGAGCGCCATGGAGGCCTGCACCTTCCAGGACATCACCGGCCAGCGCGTGACCAAGATCATCCGCTCGATGCAGTTCGTCGAAGAGCGCGTCGTGGCCATGGTCGAGCTCATGGGACGCGACAGCGTCGAGCGCGAGCCGCTTCCGGCGGCGAAGCTCGGCAAGGACCCGCTGCTCAACGGCCCGCAGCTCCCCGGCAACGCGATCTCGCAGGACGACATCGACAAGCTGTTCGCGTGAGCGGGCGGCGGAGAGCACTCATCCTTCGACAGGCTCAGGATGAGGTCTATTCCTTTGAGTTGATACGGATATCACCCTCATGCTGAGCCTGTCGAAGCATGAGCGGGCACACCCGTCGCTCCAAACCCCTACTTCTTCGCCAGCGACGCCTCGCGGATGGCGGTCAGCGTCGTCCGCGTGGTGATCATCTCCGGATCGACCCTGAGCTCCAGCACCGCCGCCCGGCCGGCCTTCCGCGCCCGCTCGAAGGCAGGGGCGAACTCCGCCGTCCGCGACACGACCTCCGCATGCGCGCCGAAGCTCTCGGCCCATTTCGCGAAATCGGGGTTCTTCAGCCCTACCGAATAGTCGTGACCGGGAAAGTCGCGGTCCTGGTGCATGCGGATCGTGCCGTACATGCTGTTGTTGACCACCAGGATGATCGGCGCGATGCCGTGCTGCACCGCCGTCGCCAGCTCCTGCCCGCTCATCAGCGCGCCGCCGTCGCCGACGAAGCAGACGACCGGGCTGTCGGGCTGGACCAGCTTGCAGCCGATCGCCGCCGGGATCGCATAGCCCATGGCGCCGCTCGTCGGCGCGACCTGGGTGCGGAACCGGCGGAAGCGGTAGAAGCGCTGCGGCCAGCCCGAGAAGTTGCCCGCGTCGTTGACGATGACGGCGTCGTCCGGGAGCGTCTCGTTGAGGTGCTCGATCACCTTGTGCATGTCGAGTTCGCCCGGCATCGCGCGGCTCGGCTTCCAGTTCTCGAGGTGATCCTGGCGCGCGGATTCGGCCCAGCCCGCCCATGCCGGATTTTTCACCGGCGGCAGCGCGCGGGCGGCCTCGGCGAAGCTTTCCATCGAGGCCGCGATCGGCAGGTCGGGCCGGTAGACGCGGCCGAGCTCGCCGGGGTCCATGTAGACATGCACCAGCTTCTGCGCCGGCTTCGGCAGCTTGACCAGCTTGTAGCCGCTGGTCGTCATCTCGCCGAGCCGCGCGCCGACGACGATCAGCAGGTCCGCCTCGCCGACCCGCGCCGCGAGCCTGGGGCTGATGCTGGTGCCGAGGTCGCCGGCATAGTTCCTGTGCTCATTATCGAACAGGTCCTGGCAGCGAAAGGAGGCGCAGGTCGGCAGGTCGTTGGCCTCGGCATAGGCGAGGATGTCGGCGCAGGCCTCTTTGCTCCAGCCCGCGCCGCCCAGCACCATCAGCGGCTTCTTCGACGCGGCCAGCATCGCCTGCATCGCCGCCATGTCCTTGGGCGCGGCGCCGGGGCGCGCGATCTGGTAGGGCGCCGCGTCCTCGACATCCGTCAGGTCCCGCTGCATGTCCTCCGGCAGCGCCACCGCCACCGGGCCGGGCCGTCCCGACATCGCGCGGTGGAACGCCTGGCTCACCAGCTCCGGGATGCGGTCGGCGGTCTCGATCTGCACAACCCATTTGCAGATCGCGCCGTAGAACTGGTGGTAGTCCACCTCTTGGAAGGCTTCGCGGTATTCCTGGTCGCGCGCCACCTGGCCGATGAAGACGACCATCGGCGTCGAATCCTGCATCGCGGTGTGCACGCCGATCGAGCCGTTGCAGGCCCCGGGGCCGCGGGTGACGAAGGCGATGCCGGGCCTGCCCGTCATCTTGCCGTAGGCTTCCGCCATGTTGGTCACGCCGCCTTCCTGGCGGCAGGTGATCATGCGGATCGCGTTGCGCGCGCCGTGCAGCGCATCGAGCGTGGCGAGGTAGCTCTCCCCCGGCACGCAGAAGGCGGTGTCGACGCCATGGATGCGAAGCTGATCGACCAGCACCTGGCCGCCGGTGCGTGTGGTTCCGCCTGCGCTCATTGAATCCTCCCAGGAGAAACGTGGAATGCAATTCTCATAGCTTATAGGCGGAGGCCGCGCCCGTTGTACAGCGGCGTACCCCCCACCCCAACCCTCCCCCGCAAGGGGGGAGGACTTTCTTTGTGGCTCACTGCCTTAGCCCTCCCCCCTTGCGGGGGAGGGTTGGGTGGGGGGTAAGCTACAGGTCACCAAA
>WHUA01000009.1 GCA_009377445.1 Alphaproteobacteria bacterium
CCCGATACCGGCCCCGATACCGGCCCCGATACCGGCCCCGATACCGGCCCCGATACCGGCCCCGATACCGGCCCCGATACCGGCCCCGATACCGGCCCCGATACCGGCCCCGATACCGGCCCCGATACCGGCAATGCGAGAGCCAACGCCCGCAATTAGCCAAAGGTTCCAAAGCCTTGGGTCTTTCCTTGTTCGCGTCGTCCGGACCTTGCCACGAAACAAAGGCTTTTTTTAGCCGAATTTGCTGTTAACCATTACGAAAGGCGCGAATTCCTCAACCTGGAAGCATCACCACGCCGGTAGAATCCGGCCTGCCGGCGCGCGCCCGCACAGCCGGACCTCTGATGACATCAAAAAGGCTTTTTTCTGCTCGATTTTGGTATTAATCCAGGCGGCCGGCATTACTTGGATGGCCTAACGAGCGACCAACGACGGGTTTTCCACATGCATTTTGCGATACTTGCAACCTTCCGGCCCGCATCGTGACATTCTTCATCGCCTATCGCGGCGCGCCGAACGGGGCGCAAGATTGGGAAAATCGCTGCCGGTCGGTGGCGAGGAACCGCCGGGACTCAATATATGTTGCGACACGCAATCTGCCGAACGGCGAGACCTTCCTGTTCGGCTGGATCGGAAAGAATGCGGTCCCATTGGAGGCGCAAGTCCAGGAAGGACCCGGTCGGGTTCATCTCTCGACGCTCCCGATCGAAACCGCCTCGGGCGAGCCTGAGACCTACCGCAGCGCAACGCTGACAGTCGATCTCACGGACGCCACGGTCGGCATTTCGGCCCCCGTCACGTCGCCGGAGCAGCTATTCTATGCCCAGCGCGATGGAAATCTCGTTATTTCAAGCGACTGCCGCTTGTTGCTCCAACCCGGCTGGACATTGAATCCGGCGGCGGTCTTTGCGGTGCTGCAATACGGCGCGATTCCTGCCCCCCTCTCGATCGCCCGCGACGTCAAGCGCGTGCCGCCGGGGCAGTCCGTCACGATCACCAGCGCCGGACGGGAGAGTATTCGGCGATTCGTCTGGAACCCCGGCGCAGCGCAGATCCCCGACTCCATGGCGTCCGAAGAAGTGCGGCGCCGGCTTGCGCGCGTGTTTCCCGTTCCAGGCAGCACGCCGATCGCGCTGCTCTTCAGCGGCGGCGTGGACTCGACGCTACTGGCCGACCAGTTGGCGCGAGACCGGCACAGCGATGTTACGCTCGTCAACTACGCATTCAGCGACGACGATCCGGAATCCGCCATCGCCGAGAAGGTCGCTGCTCATTACGGCTACCCGTTCATGCGGATTCTGCACGACGACGGCAGCATCGATCATGTTCTTGCGCGGGTCGGCGCCGAATACAGCTATCCGTTCGGCGACGTTTCCACCCTGCCGACCAATGCGATGATTCACGCCGCCATCGGGCGGATATCGCCGCAAAGCCTCGTGGTCGAAGGCACCGGCGCGGACGCGATCTTCGGGCTCACGAAACGTCTCGCTCTGTGGCGCCGGTTTACGTCCGTCCCCAGCGTGCTTCGGCAAGCCGCCGCGGCCGCGTATCGGGGCTTCGGCATGTGGCGATACGACGGCCCCGTGCGCAAGGCCTGCTGGCTCATGCGGACGCGGTCGCAGATGCCGCTGATCGAGGCGTCGGTCATGTCGCAGAATTCGTTGAGCGGCATTGCCTATCAAATCCCGGAGGACGATGGGCAGACTCTGGCCGCCGCCATCCATGACAGCTACATCGGCGCCGTGGACGGCCACGAATTCGACGTAGCCGCGAGCATGGCGAACCTGATGCATCGCTGCAGCGGCTATTGCGTGGCCAAGTCCTTCGATCCGCTGCGCTCGGCGGGGCTGCGCGTCTTGTATCCCTTCCTGACGTCGCCGATCGTCGATCTCGCCGCGCTGATGCCGGTGAGCAGCAAATATCGCGACGGCGCGGACAAGTTCGTCCTCAAGGCCATCCTGAAAGAGTCGCTCCCGGGGAATTTGATGGACCGGCCAAAGGCCGGATTCGAGCCGCCGATGGCCCGCTACCTTCGCATGCCGACATTCCGGGCGTATCTCGAGGATGTCGTGTTCGACCCGCGCAATCCCGTGCTGGATTTCGTCGATGCCGGAATGGCCCGGCGCATGATCGAATATTCAGGCCAGCACGATCTGACCAACCGGGAAGTTCACAACTACCTCTGGTCGCTGACCTTCCTCTCGGCATGGGTGGATGCGCACGCCACGCCCTGACCCTGCTCCGCAAATGACCGATTCAGGTAGGAGGCTGCTCCGCAAGCGCGAAGCGGACGAGGATGTGGCGGCGGTGCGGATCGCCGCCGTGGACGTAGCGGCGGATTGAGACTGAGCGACCGCCCTCATCCGACCCGGAGGCGAACAGGTCCCAGGCGCCGCGCATGGGATAGCGCAGGTTCGGCTGCTCGCCTTCCGTTACGATGGTGAGCCACCGGTTGTCGCGCGTTTGGATAGCATAGGCAGGAGCCGCCAATCCCTTGAACGGCGGCGCCTCGGACTGGGTTCCGGCGACCGGCTTGCGCGGCCCGCTGGCGCCGTCGATCACGCCCGACTCCCACAGCGTCTTGCCGTCGCGCTCGATGCTTCGCCAGAACCGGGCGCCCCACAGCCGGGCCGAGAGGTCGCCGAGAAACAGGTGATGCGCCTTGCCGTCCCAGGCATAATCGTAGCGCAGCTCGCCGCCCGCCGGCGTCACGGATAAGGTCGTGCCTGCGCCGGAATCGTGGCGCAGCAGCTCGAGCCAGCCGGTCCGCTCGCTTTCGTACCACAGGGTCTGCACCGGTTTCTGCTTCCGGCCCCGCCGCTCCATCTGGGTCAGCAGCGCATAGCGTCCCGCGCGCACCACCTTTTCGGCGCGCGGCAACTCGGCCGCCTGAAACCGCGCAAGGCCGAGAGACTGCTCGACCGCCTCGGCGTCCGGCGTCGGCACCACGATGAAGCGGCTCTGGTCGCCCAGGGACAACGACTTCATGCCTTCCTTGCCGCCCGCCGCGTGCCGCGTCGTCCAGCGGTCGTATACCTCGGCGCCGCGGAGCGGCTGTTGGAAGACCAGGCTCTGCCCGTCGCTGTCCAGCTTGGACCAGAGAGCGAAGACCGACTTTCCGTCGCGCCGGTCGAAGCGGTAGGCCTCGACCAGGCTCGCGCGCGCCATCGGCAGGCGCTTGACCCCCTTGAAGCCGTCCAGCAGCCAGGCCAGCGCCGCGAACTGGCCGCCGCCGGTCTCGAGGCTCGAATCATGCTCGAAGATCGAATAGACGTTGGTGTTCCCGACATAGGTCGCGGTGTAGTGGAAGAACACCTCGGCGCCGTTGGCGAAGGACCGGATCAGCTTTCGGGCCATCGTCTCGTGATAGCGCGCTGAGCCGGCGTTCATCGGGCGCTCGCTGCGGAAATAAAGCGGCCAGGTGTTGATCGCCACCCCGGGCGCCCAGACCCGGCGGATACCGACCCTGTCGGCCGCCTTCTTCATGGTATCGACCGCGCCAGGGTACGGGTAGTAATTCCCCGCCAGGACGTCGACCGTCTTCGGCGACAGATACCGGAAGAGCTGGTCCGGCCCGAAGTCGCCGAGCTGCGTATTCAGGACCACCTGCGCGTCGGGGTTGGCGCGTTTCGCAGCGGCGTATGCGGCGGTGTGCCACTCGGCGTATTCCTTGGGATTGCTCCAGGTCGCCTCCCGCTTACCCAGCATCTTGTTGCCGGGCACCTTGTTGTGGATCTCGTCGGTGAAAGTGAAGTAGCGGATCTTGCCGCGATAGTGACCAACCGACGCCTCGACGTAGCGCGCGAAGGCCTCTCGCCGCTCGGCGCGGGAAAAGCCCTTGGCCCAGTCGGGAAATGCCCATCCCTCCATGTTCAGCAGTATCTCGAAGCCGTAGCGGCGGAAAAGGTCGACGTCCTCGTCCTGCCATAGGAAATCGCCCTTCTTCGGCTCCACGCGACGCCACGTCCCCAGGTGGTTCGCCGAGGTGAGCGTCGCCGTCCAATGAAAGCCGGCGCGCGCGAGTATCTTGAGCGCCTCTTCCGACGGCGTGACGTAGGCGCCGAAGGCGGATTCCCCCGCGGCGATCTTGCGCGGCTTCGGCAGCACGCTGAAGCTCGTGTCCTGCAGGTAGCCGGGCGCATCCGGCAGCGTCAGCTCGGCCATGAAGACCCCGTGCGCCTGCCCCACGTCGAGCGTGATCGGGCGCGACGCGCCACCCTTGGCGGGGGCCGCGATATCGAGCGTCTTGTCCGAGACGACTGCGCCCCCGTCGTTCAGGATGCGAAGGCGGGCGCGCCGGCTCTTCTCCGCGGCGCCCGCATTGAAAGCCCGCAGATCCATGCGCACGGGCGCGCCGGCGTCGTGGATGTGCCCTAGCGCCGCATCGGCAAGGCCGACCTCCATGTCAAGCCGCGGCGCGTAGGTCGTGGCCGACGCGCCTTCCTCGAACTGCAGGGCGTCGGCCCAGAGGGTCCCGCGCTTGTTGGCCGAGACATCGACGACCCAGTAGACGTCGCCGCTCTTCTTCGCCGTGAACGTGATGTCGTACCGCCGCCACGGATAGCTCGCGCCCTGCGGCGTGAACTGCCGGCCGAGCGAAATCTTCTCGCGCTTGATGGCTTTGCCGCGATGCTCGTACGGCCGGAGCGGCGAGATCTCGAGCGCCGCATTCGTTTCGGCAACGTCGGATCTGAGGGAGACGGAGAAGGTATAGGTCTTGCCCTTCTCGACCTGCACCGGGGCGCCGGCGCGGAGCTCGACGCCGTAGGGGCCGGCGAGGCGGTAACCCTTCACCGAGAAGGGCGCGCGCAGGCTCACCGCGCCGTGGATTTTGGTGGTGTCGTCCAGGCTGAAGCTCGGCAGCCCGTTCACATACCAGCGGCCCATCGCATAGCGGTGATCGATGCCGATCTCGAAGCTGCTGTTCGCCAGCATGTTCTGCCCGGCCGCCGCCCCGGCGGCGGAAAGGGCGAGCAACGCCGATGCCGCGCAGAGCGCGCGCGCGAGAACGGTCAGGAGACGGCGGATCAAACGGTTCATCCCTTACAAAGACGGTTTTCGCGCCCAGCCTATTCCCTGACCGCCGCCCGTCCAAGGCCGGATCGGCCCTATGCGCCCTTCGCGCCCGCCTTCGCAATCGCGCGGCGGTAGCCCTCGAGGGTCGCCTCGGCCGTCTTCTCCCAGGTAAACCGGCCGAGCACACGCTGCTTGAGCGCCGGATCGGCCGTGGCCGCGAAAGCCTTCGACAGAGCGGCCTTGATCGACTCCACTTCCGTCGGCTGGCAATAGAAGGCGTGGTCGCCGAAATACTCGCGCGGCGAGCCGCGATCGGACGCGACGATGGTGTTGCCGGAAATAGCCGCCTCGAGACTGGCCAGCCCCGGCGTCTCGTAGAAGCTGACCAGCGCATGGGTGCGCGCCGCGGCGTAGGCGTTCCGAAGCTCGGCGCCCTGGAGCTGCCCGAGGAACCGTACCGTCGGCCCGGCGATCTCGCGGCACAGGCGGCCGTAGCGGGGCTCCTCCGAACCGACCAGGACGAGCGGCAGCGACAGCGCATTCGCCGCCTCGATCAGGTGGCGCTGGTTCTTGCGGATCTGCACGACCGCGCAGCACAGCACGAAATCCGACAGCCCGAACTTCCGCACGAAGGCGCCGCGATCTCCGTCCCCGAAATGCGGGTCGACGGCATTAGGCACGACGACATAGTCGTTCGCGGTGCCGAAGCGATCGGCCAGGAAGTCATATTCCGCCTCGGAATTGGGCAGCAGGACGCCGGCATTGTCGTAAACGTAACGCCGCATGCCGTTCGCGCCGATCTGCCGCTCGAGACCATAAAATCGCGCCTGCATGGCGTAGGGCAGGCTCGACTTCTCCAACCTGTAGCGCAGCCGGCCGGGGGCGCGGCGGCGGAGGGCGTTCATGAGGCGGGAGGCGTGGTAGCCGCGCCGGCCGAGGCGAACGATCGATTCTTCCCGAAGCTCCGCGGGCTCCCACTCCCAGTAGATCGTCGAAACGACGGTCGGAACGCGCTTCGCCACGAGATGGCGCAGCCGCAGGTAGGTGTAGTGCGGCCGCAGCGTGCTGAACAGATGCACGACATCGAAGCCTTTGGTGTCCGGCTCGAGCGCGTCGCTGAAACCGACCTCGACGCCGAGACGCTGCAGCGCCTCCGCAGTCATACGGACCTGCGTGACGTCGCCCGTAAGCCTCGTCCCCATGCCGGGGCGTGTCTGGATGAGGACCTTCACGTGAGCCGGCGCACCGCGCTGTAGACCCTGCAGCCGAGCAGCGACAGGAGCGCCGCGACGACGTAGCGGGGATTGAACGGCCGCGCGCGGAGCGCCTTCCGGATATAGGCGCGGCCCTTCACGGCATCCCCGTTGCGCATATGGAAGCTGCCGATCCAATACGCGCGCTTCGCCAGCACCGCCGGCAGGCGCTGGAGATCGGGAAGGTATTTGTGGAAAATGACCTCGATCGCTTCGATCGCCTTGCCCTCGCCGAGCGCCGTCATCGCGTCCGGCGAGACGTTGTAATTAACGAGCGGCTCCTGGATGTGATGGAACAGGTAATGCCGGGATATCCGCACGAACAGATCCCAGTCGTTGAAATTCGTCAGGCGCTCGTCGAACGGGCCCACCGTGTCGAAGCAGCCGCGCCGGATCAATACGGACTGCGGACCGATGTTGTAGACGTTCTCGTCGAGCGCCTTGTCGAAGATTAGTCCGTCTTCGGGCATGTTGACGGGCGAGCGCCAGTGATAGCGCTCGCGCCCCGGCTCGCAGCGCCACTTGTCGGTATAGACGAGCCCCACCTCCGGTGGCAGGCGCCGCATCGCCGCGACCTGCTTCTCCAGCTTTTCCGGGAGCCATTCGTCGTCGCTGTCCTGGAAGGCGATCATGTCGCCACGCGCCGCGCTCAAGCCCTGGTTGAGGCGCGCCGTCTGCCCGCGGTTGTCGGCGTTATGAATGTAGAGGAGCCGCGGGTCGCCGTAGGTTCCCATGATGTCCTTCGTGTCGTCGGTCGATCCGTCGTCGACGACGATCAGCTCGAAGTCCCGGAAAGTCTGGTTGAGAATGCTGTCGACCGACCGCCGGATGCAGTAGCCGCGGTTGTAGGTGGGCAGGACGACGCTCACGGCAGGCCGGACGCCCGGAATCCGGGCGGACGGCGTGGGTTCGACAAGTGATACCAAGGGCGCGCTCCTTACCAAGCTGAATAATCTATTCAAGTCCGCTCGGCAATCCGATGCCGCGGTGATTCTATCGCGGCTCCGCTCACAGGCATTCCCTGCCAAGAATGACGCAATATTGCCTTATTGGCTTCACAATATGCGTGGCGTAATACACCGTCATGAATATCGCCTATCTCATCCTCGCGCACGGCGACCCTGCCCATCTTCGCCGGTTGATCGGGGCGATCCATGAAGACTGGACGCAGATTTTCGTCCACATCGACAGGAAAGCAAAGCTCGGCGCCTTTACCCCGATTATTGACCCCGCCATGGCCACTTTTATTCCCGACCGGGTGGCGGCGTGTTGGGGCGGCTTCAGCCTCGTCCAAGCCACGCTGAACCTGATGGCGGCTGCCCGGAACGCCGGCCGGGCGCCGGATTGGTATGTGCTGCTCAGCGGCGCCGACTACCCGATCCGCAGCAACAATGCGATCTACGGGTACCTGAAGGGCAGCGACCGCGAGCATATCGCCCTGACGGAGATGCCGACCCCGGATGGGCGCAAGCTTCTCTCCCGGCTGGAACGGCTGCATTTCGAGGGCAGCCGCGGCCGGCCGATGCCGAAGCGTGTCCTGCTCAACCAGACCAATCTTCTGCTGGAGAAATTCTACAAGCGGAATTACCGCCGCGCGCTGGGCGATATCAAGCCCTACGCTGGCAGCCAGTGGTGGGCGCTGTCGCGGGAAGCGGTCGACCATATCCTGAGCTTCGTGCGGACCAACCCCCGGCTGGTGCGCTTCTACGAGTATTCGCTCATTCCGGACGAGATGTTTTTCCATACCATCCTGGGAAATTCTCCGCTCCGGGAAAAGGCGGCCCGCAACTTCACCTATGCGGACTGGAGCCGCGGCCTTTCCCGCAATCCCACGCTTCTGACGCAGGAGCATCTGGCGTTTTTCGCCGATCCCGCATTCCGGCTCGACGATGTGGAGGGCTCCGGCCCCTGCTTCTTCGCGCGCAAATTCACATCCCAGGACGGCGATCTCCTCGACCGGGTCGACGAGATTCGCACCGACGCCGGCGAAAGGGCGTACGCGTGAGCATCGGGAACGAAATCGACCGCACGGTTGTTAGAATGCCACGGACCACGGCAGGTTTTCCGACATGGACATAGGCGAGAAAACCATGGCTTCTACACGCGTCGAACTCCGGCGGCCGATGGCTGAGCCTTGCGAAGCCAGTTCTGGATCCGCGCTGTATGTCGCCGTGCGGGAAACGCGCGGTCCAGGGCACGTGCGGCGCACGCTGACCATAGACGATGATCAGGAGACATTTTTCGAGATCAGCGGCAATGTCCTTCCGCCACCGATCGAACTTTACGATTTTGCCGCTCTGTCGACGTTCTTCCTTGCCATGCGTCAGGGCCGCCCGCTCCATATCGATGGACCGGTGAGCTCAACGCTGCTGCGCAACCTCGAAGAGCTGCAGGAGGTGTGGGCCGCGTGGCGGCCGTCCACCTACACCCCCATTCCGATTACGGCGGCGGAGGAACGCACCGTTGCCGCGCACGCCCCCGAATCCGGTGTTTTCGCATTCTCCGGCGGCGTCGACGGTACGGCAGCCCTGCTGCGCCATTACACCGGAGACCTGAACAGGCGCGAGGTCAGACCCGTGGCGGCGGTCATGATTCACGGTTTCGACATTCCGCGGGCGGATACGGCGGCCTTCGAAACCGCGCGAGATGCCGCCATTGCCATGCTGAAGGAACTCGACCTGCCGCTGTGCGTTGTTCGAACGAATTGGAGGGAGACGATCTGCCGACGGTGGGAGATGGAATATACTGCCGGCTTGGCTGCGTGCCTTCATCAGTTCGCCGGAGCGGCTGTGGTCGGCGTCGTCGGAGGAGGCGAAGATTATGCGCACCTCGATCTGCCATGGGGTTCTAATCCTATCACCAACCCCATGCTGTCCGGCGGCGCATTCGCGATCCAAACGGAATGCAACGGGCTTACCCGTACGGAGCGCGTTGCGCTGATCTGCAAATTTCCGGAGGTCGCGGCCAAGCTGCGTGTCTGCTGGGAAGGACCCGTCACCGGTGGCAACTGCGGCAGATGCGAAAAATGCATCCGTACGAAATTGAACTTTCTCGCTGCCGGATACGAGCCGCTCGGCTTCGATGGGCGGCCGACGCAGATGCAGATTTTGGGGATCCCGGCCAGGAACGTCGTTCAGATTGCATTTCTCGAGGAAATTCTTGCCAGTGCGAAAAAGAATGGCGTGGAGGACCGTTGGCTCGCGGCATTGTCGGCGAGCATCGTCAAGAACAAGGCGCTGAGACCCTTCCGTCCCATTGCCAAACGCGCGAAGGGGCGTGTCGTACGCGCTTGGAAAAGCGCAACATTCGGGCGGACAAATGAACCAGATCAGGCGTAGCGGCCTCGTCGCGCGCTCGATTGCTCCGAGGCCCCTCCAGCGATGCTAAACTTGGCCTGGCGGTTGCTTTCCGTTGCCATACGTCTCAGAGGCTTGATCCAGAAAGAGCTGAAGTCGAAAGTCCGCGTTCCGTTGGCGAAGCGCCTGCTCGCATGGCGACATGGGTTCCTCTCCGAATCCCAAGTGATATACGGGTTGGATAAGGAAAACGTCGGGGACTATCTGTCGGATTTCGCCAGACACATCAAGACACGGAACATGAATGGAAAGTTCATGCCGTTGCTCGACAACAAGCTTATTTTCGCGAAGATGTTCGACAACGATCTGCTTCCCACGCCGCGCGTATTGTTCTGGCTGGACGGCGGCGAGATATTCTCCCTCCGCGGCAACAGGGTTGCCGTGGCTGCGCCATCCGACGTGGTGAGGCTCTGCCGTGACAACGTGCGCCTGGTAATCAAGCCCGTGGATGGAGGGGGCGGCGCGAGCGTCTTTCGGTTGGAGGCTGAGCATGATCGGCTGTTCGTGAATCGGGGCGAGAAGACAGCGTCAGACCTGGAGAGCTTTCTGAAGAGCCGATCCCAGTCTATCGCCGTCGAGTTCGTGCAGCAGCATGGGTATGCCGAACAAATCTTTCCATTGTCCACCAACAGTCTCCGCATCGTCACAATGTGGGACTATCGTAAAGGCTGTCCCTTCATCGCCGCTGCCGTCCATCGTTTCGGGCGGAACCAAACCATCCCCGTCGACAACTGGACGCAGGGCGGCCTGAGCGTCTCTGTCGACCTGGATCGCGGGTGCCTCGGCAAAGGCATCATGCATCCGTCCACGGGTGTCCCCGGATGGCATTCGGCGCATCCCGACACGGGCGAGCAGATCGAAGGAATTGTCGTGCCCGGCTGGGAGAGAATCTGCACGCAGCTATTGCAGGCGGCCAGCACCGTCCCGTTTCTTCCCTATATCGGCTGGGACATCGTCGTCACCGACGTCGGGTTCACGGTGCTTGAAGGGAACAATTATTCGGACGTCAACCTGATCCAGGTGCACGGGCCGCTCCTGCGCGATCCGCGCATCGAGACGTTCTTTCGGCATCACCGCGTCATTTAGAACCGCCCCTAACCGCGTCCGACGTCTAAGGATGGGTCTACGCCTTCTTCACGCGCCGTGACAGGAGCATCTGGATGCCCTGCCGAACGTCGAGCAAGGTACGTCTCCCGGCCGGCACCACCAGAAGGACCAGCAGCATCGCGGCCATCAGAACGGCCGCCGCGAGGGCCACGGCCACGGCAGGCTGATCTACCGGATATGCCCATCGCGCGAACTGCACGGCCGCCAGTCCCAAAGCTCCGGCAGCCAGCAGTGGCATGAGCATTCCGTAGACATGCGCCTGCCGCACCGGCCCCTGGCGGCAAGCGTACCAGATCTGGACCGGCAGCCTGACGAAGATGGCGAGCAGCGTAAGCGTGGAGGCGATGCCGAGAATGCCCCACGAGAAGCCGATCAGGACGGCGATCACGCGCGTCGATGCGTCGAAAACGCCATAGCGGAAGAGTTGGCCGCCGCGGCCCTGGGAGATGAACAGCCAGTTCACGCAACCGTAGATCGCCTCCGTGCAGATCATCGCGGAGAGAATCGCCAGGACCGGCGCGGCATCGGCCCATTTCGGGCCGAGCAGCAACTCGACCGTCTCCGTTGCGGTGCAGACGAACAGCACCGCGGCGAACAGGGTGATGAGCACGATCTTCTCGCTCAGGCGCCGGAAGGTCTTGCGGTACTGCTCCGGAAGCTGCCTCAGCCGACTCAGGGCCGGCACGCCCACGGCGCTGAAGGGCGACTGCGAATAGCTCAGGACCTGGCCGGTGAGGTCGCGGGTCTTCGAGTAGATCCCGAGCGCCGCGGGCCCCGAATACCAGCCGATCAGCGCAATGTCGAGGCTGCGCGACGTGTAGCGCACGATCGAATACCCGGTCAGGTTCCCGCCGAACATGACCATGGCGCGGACGCCGCTGCCGCGAACCGGCAGACCCGGCCGCCAGCGTGTCGCCGTCCATGTCATGACGACGTCGGCGATGGCGGAGCTGCCGTGCCTCCAGACGAGCGCCCAATAGCCGAAGCCCAGGCACGCCAAGGTCACGGCGGTGGTGTAACTGACGAAGGCGCCAGCGAGATCGATCGCCGTCATCGTCCCGAAATACATCTTGCGGCGGAGCAGCGCCTTGTGCTGCAGGGGAAGGCCGCGCAGGAATATGGGAAGCGCCAGCAGCGACGCGATCGCCGTCAGCCTCGGGTCGCCGTAGAACCACGCAACCATCGGCGCCAACGCCAGAAGCGCAAGAGCGAGCGTGCCTGAGACCGCGACATTGATCCAGAAGATCGTGCTGACCTGCGCGTGGGTGATCTTTTCCTGCTGGACGGTGGCCAGCGACAGATTCATGTCGCGGAACAGCGTCAGGAAATTGGTCATTACGAAAACCATGGCCAGCAGGCCGTAGTCTTCCGGGTTCAGAAGCCGCGCCAGGATGACAGTGGCCACGAGATTCATGACAAATTTCGCCCCCGCCGACCCCATGAGGAACGCGCTGCCGCGCACGATGCTTCCCTTCAGGTCGGAAGAAACGTCGGAATCGTCGAAATAATTGGGCGCTTTGCGCGCCGGGGTCAGCAGTTTTTCGCTCGTCATGCTCGTCTGTCGCGCCGTTCTCCGGCCGGCTCGTCGGGCCGCAGTTGCTTGGTCGGGAATGCCGGAATTACCATGAAATATCAATAAACTCCTTAACGATCCTGCGGAAACCGTGGAAATCGCACCGCCGCCGCAGTCAATGCCTTAGAAAAGCGCCTTTTCTAAGGTAGAAGGCAGCCCACGGAAGGTTATCCGCGACAATGAGGCGTAAATGTTGTCAGTCAAGGAACGCCGGACCTCGATGTTTTCGGAGCTCGAAAGCTGCCTGGAATCGTTGAGGGGCGTAAGGTTCGTCTATCTTCCCGATCCGGGCAATGCCGGCGATTCATTCATTGCCCATGCGACCTACCAGTTTTTCGACCGCATGGGCTTCGACTATGAAATCGGCCATGAGCTCAGCACCTATCCCGGGCGTGTGGTGGTCTGGGGCGGCGGCGGGAATCTCGTTCCGATCTACATCAACCTCAACAATTTCCTGCAGGCCAATGTGGCCATCAGCGAACGGGTCATCATCCTGCCGCATACGATCCAGGGCCGCGACAATACGCTCGCGCTCCTCGGTGAGCATTGCGAGATTTTCTGCAGGGACAAAATGTCGTTCGACTATGTGCGTCAGCACGCGGTCAAAGCGCGCGTGAAGCTGTCGCACGACCTCGCATTCTCAGCCGATTTCGGGTTGACCATCGAGCAGGCGCGCAAGTTTCCGATCCCCCTCCTGTCGGATAGCCACTTCGCGCGCCGGAACGTCAAGCGGATGATCCTGTCCCACAAGTACAAGGCCTGCTCGATCGGGTCCTCGAAAGTATTGAATTGCTTCAGGGGAGACCTGGAGAAGACTTCGGCGGAGGTCCCTTCCCCGAACATCGATGTATCGGCCGTCTATGCGACCGGCGTCATGTCGAAGAGAGACTCGCTCGAAACGACCTATCGCATGATGCGTTTCGTCGACGGGTTCGATACGGTCAACACGAACCGGCTGCATATTGCCATCCTCTCGGCGATGCTGGGCAAGAGAGTCAATTTCCACCCCAACTCCTATGGCAAGAACCGCGCCGTCTTCGAGAACTCGATGGCAGGCCGCTTCGACAATGTGACATGGCGAGGCTGATCGAATTCATGAATCTGTCATATCTGAAGTCCCGCGTCATCGAAAAGGCCGCGGCATACTCCCTGAGCCGGGACGCGAAAGCGATCAGGAGCGAGCGTCTTACGTATCTCTCCGCAAGAAAGCTTCGACGCCTCGAAAGGGCGCTGGCTCGGGTGGTGAGAGGAAATGTCCCGGGCGACATTGTCGAGTTCGGCGTCGCGCTCGGGGGCTCGGCCGTTCTGCTGGCGAAGCGGACCTCGCCGCAGCGCCGGTTCTATGGACTAGACGTCTTCTCCATGATTCCCGAACCGACATCCGAGAAGGACGACGCGACGTCGAAGGAGCGGTATCGCACCATCGCGGCCGGCAAGTCGGAGGGAATCGGCGGCGACACGTATTACGGCTACCGGACAGACCTATACGAGCATGTGTCCCAGCAACTGAAACGGCACGGCACGCCGGTGGACGGGCAGCGCGTGCATCTCGTAAGGGGGCTATTCGAAAACACTTGGCCGACCCTGAATATTACCAGCATTGCCTTCGCGCATATCGATTGCGACTGGTACGATCCGGTCAGATTCTGTCTCCGCGCTGTAGCGGAAAAACTCAGCCCGAACGGTATGGTCGTCATCGACGACTATCACGATTACAAGGGTTGCCGGCAGGCGGTCGACGAGTTTCTGGGGGCCAATCCGGAATATGCGATGCTACCCGGCTCGAACCCAATACTCTACCTGAGACAAGGCGAGCGATGAGTTCATTGATGACTAGCGGAAACTACCCTGGCTTCGTTTCGCGTGAGATTGTAAACGGCGGACGAAATCTTTTCCGGCGCATGGCGAGGACAGCCTTCAAGCCGGAGATCATCAAGAACGGCGGCATCGCTCTGGTCGCCAGGCATCCGGCGATTTCCGACGAGATGCGGAAAATTCTCTATCTCAACCGATACGAAATTCCCGAACTCGAGATCCTCCGCCGCACCTTGCAGGGAACCGATCGGGTACTCGAAGTCGGCGGCGGGATCGGGTTCCTGTCGGCTTACCTCGCCCGGATATGTGGCGATGCGAACGTAACCATGGTCGAAGCGAATCCCGCGCTCGAACCGCTCATTCGAAAGAATCACGCCCTGAACTGCGTTGCGCCCAGGCTCATCTTGGCGGTCGCGACTTGCGGCGAATGCAAGAGCGCTACCCTCTTTCTCGCCGAGAATTTCTGGGCCAGCTCGACGGTGGGGCAGCGCGACAACAAGGTCGTCGTGCCGGCGGTGAACCTCAACAGCCTCATCGAAGAGCTCAGGCCGACGTATCTGATCCTCGACGTCGAGGGATCGGAGGTCGAGATGGCCCCTGCGCTGCGCCTCGACGGCGTCGAGAAGCTGTTGGTCGAGCTGCACCCGCACGCGACCGGCAACGCCAAGGCGAACGAAGTGGTGCAGCACTTCGTCCGCGCGGGCTTCCTGGTCGATTTCGACCGGTCCAGGCCTAATCAGGTTTACTTGACGCGGTAGGCTCGCGGTGGGAAGCCCTTCGACATCGGGCTCCGGAGCCCGTATCGTTGCCCCATGTTCCGGCTGATCGCGCGCTCCTCCTGCCCGGCTTGTCTGCTCGATGCGGGACAACGGACTTTGTGCGACATCCCCTATGCGCGGCTGAAGGCGTTTCTCGAAAAATCCTATGTCGCCGACAGTATCGGCATGCATCTTTCTTCTATACTTCAGGGCGATTACGTAATCGCCGAGTGTTCGTGCTGTTCTCTGATATATCAGAAGAACGTACCGGACTCGGATTCAATGAAGATTTTGTATTCGGAGATGATCTGTCCGGATGAAACCTTCGATCGTCACCGCCTGCACATGGATGACCTCGCCTACTACGATCGCCATGTCCGCGACGTCTTTTCGGTATTTGCGCGATTGAGACGGCACCCGTCGCAAATCCGCGCCCTCGATTTCGGCGCCGGATGGGCGCAATGGGCGCGGGTCGCCAAAGCCGTCGGCGCCGACGTCTTCATTTCGGAGATATCGGACAAGCAGATCGAGAATGCGAAGCGCCTGGGCATCGATAACATCGATATTTTCAACTATTCCGGTGCGCCTTTCGACTACATACACACGCAAGACGTATTCGAACACTTGCCGGAGCCAAATCGAATACTCGAAAGACTTTGCTTGTTATTGAACAAGGGAGGAATAATCCGCATTGCCGTTCCGCCGGGATTCAGGACGAAGAGCCGCATCGCCCGCTTCGCCGAAAAGGAGATCGGCAAGCTGCCCGAGCTGGCGCCGCTCCAGCACATCAACAACTTCTCGCAGCCGGCCCTGGTGCGCTTCGCGGGGCAGTTCGGCCTCGCGCCGAGCTTCATCAGGCCGAAATACCCGCGCATGGCCGAATACGTGAAATCCCTCACCTTCCACAACGAGGCGATGCTGAATACCGTGCTTTATGCGTTGGCGGGAAAGAGGGTGTCCCCCTACCCGTATTTCACCGCCCCTTCCCCCTAACCCTCTCCCGCACCACCGCCCATGCGAACGCCGCCAGCGCGCGCTGGCGCCAGATGCGGCGCGGCTCGCGCAGCAGGCGGTAGAGCCATTCGAGGTTGAGCGCGAGGAACAGCGGCGGCGCGCGGTTTACCCGGCCGGCGATCACGTCCAGCGTGCCGCCGACGCCCTGCGCGACCTTGACGCGGAGCGCGGGCGCGTGGCGGTTCATCCAGGCCTCCTGCCGCGGGCTGCCGAGCGCCGCGAACAGGATGGCCGCGCCGCTGGCGTTGATCCGCTCGACCAATGCCGGCATGTCCGCGTCGTCGATGTAGCCGTGCTGACGGCCGGCGATTTCGAGGCCGGGGAAGCGGCGGAGCAACGCTGCCGCAGCCTCGTCGTTCACCTCCGGCCGCGCGCCGAACAGGAAGACGGAGAAACCCCGCGCCGCCGCGCGCTCGCACAGATTCGGCATCAGCTCGGATCCCGGCACGCGCCCGAAGCGGCCGAGGCCGAGGATGCGCGCCGCCAGGACGGCGCCGATGCCGTCGGGTATCAGCAGCGTCGCGGAGCTCAGCAGCGCCCGCAGCGTCTCATCCCGCCGCGCCCGCATGATCTTTTCCGGATTGACCGCGAACACGGTGGCGCAGCCGGTTCCATGTGCGGCGTGATCGATCAGGAAGTCGAGCGCCTGCCCCATGTCGACGCAGTCGACGGGAACGCCCAGCAAATCAATACGCGCCGGCATCGCGCGCCCATTTCTGCCAGCGGACGATCGTCTCGCCCATGACCGTGTTGTCCGGCCCCGGCCCGCTCAGCGTGATGACGGTGTCGAAGCTGGCAGGCGGCCGGGTCCGACTCACCCGGCGGATGACGGCGCAAGGCTCCTTGCGGCCGTAGGCGGCGGAACGCCAGCCGAGCGGCGGCCCCTCCTCGCCCGAAACAATTTCCGGCAGCCCGCCCCCGCCGCCTCTCGTGCGCAGCAGCACCTTTCCCCGCTTTCCCTGCAGCTCGAGGATGCTGGAAAGCTGGGTCGGCTTCGGCTCCACGCCGCAATGCCAGTGCTGCTCGAGCTGCAGCATCGACGCGCCGTCGATCAGGTCCCAGACGAAGATCCACTCGTCCGGCCGGTAGGCGACGCCGCGCATGTGCCGGTACCGCCCCGGCTCGTTGCTGCCGACGTAGCCCAGCATGCGCACGACGCCTTGCGCCACGTCCGCGTTGATCAGGCGGCAGGGCAGCGGCTCGGACCATTGGAAGGCGGTCTCCTGCGTCGCCTGGTCCCGGCCGTTCACGACGACCGTGTTGTGCGCCGCAGTGGACCGGAAATAGCGCCGCCAGTCGGGCGCGCCGGTGTAGGTAAAGGTGCCGGGATCGATCAGGATCGGCTCGCCGTTGCGGTAGAGCAGCAGGGAGAGCGCGTCCGCATGGGCGTGCCCATAGGACGGCGCCATCCCGTGCGGGCCGTGGTCGAACAGCGCGAGCGTCGCCTCGCCGCCCTCCGCGCGCAGCACCGAATAGCCCGACTGCCGGAAATGCACCACCGTCTCCGCCGTCACCGGGTCCGGCCCGTTCAGCCGGAGGTGGCGGGACAGCGCCCAGCCGCCGTCGCCGTCGCCGACAGGCATCAACTCGCCGTCCGGCAGCGTGACGGCGGCGAGGAAGCGCCGCCCCCGCGCAAGCGCAGCCGCGATCTCCTTCGGTGTCGCCTCGCCGGCATGGGCCAGCAGGCGGTCGACCAGCCCCAGCAGGTCGATGACGAAGCGGTGGTATTCGAACGCGCGCTCGATGCCGCCGCCGTCCTCCAACACTTGGCGCGCGGACTCCTCGGCCAGTATCTCGAGGCCGCGCTTGCGCCACCGCGCCGCCCGCGGGTGCTCGCGGAACAGCACGCCCACATAGACGAGCCCGGCGCATTCGGCGATCGTATGGTTGCCGCGCGACGAATAGAGCGAGAGGCGCCGCTCGATCAGCGGCGCGTGGCTATGGACGAGATCGAGCGCCGCCGCCCACGTTTCTTCCGGACGCGCCAGCCGGCCGCGCGCAAGGTCGAGCGCGTGGCAGACCGCGATCAGCCTGAGGCCGCATTCCATCGCCGAGATGTAGTGGATGCCGAGGTAGGGCGGGTTCGCTGCGACCCAGGAGCGGAGCTGCGTTTCGAGCAGCGCGATCGCCTCCCCGCCGTCATCGCGGCCGGCGGTCAGTGCCAGCGCCACGAGCTGCTGCAGCCGCGCCGGCTCCCACGCGACGCGGATGTCGCCATGCGGATTGCCCGCGCGAAAGGGGATGCCGCCGAAGAAGGCGTGCGGCCACAGCCGGCCGGTGTCGGGGGCGCGGCGCCAGATATCCGCCTCGTCTTGCCAGCGCCAGTCGAAGCCGAGGGCGGGCCATGCGCCCTGCCGCCATTGCTCGGCCTCCGCAGGGGACGGCTCGAAGCGCCAGGGCAGGTCCGGCAGACAGGGTTGCTGCGCGGCGCAGAACGCATAGCCGCGCCAGCCGCCGGCCGCCGGAGCGCCGGGATGCCGCCCCGCCGCCTGCCGCCACTTCAGCAGGCGCAGCCGGGCCTGTTCCGCGATCCGGTGGGGGATCTCGCCCCGTTCCATGACGGAAAGACGCTTGAGATACCAGGAGAGTCTTTCCATCGGGGAACCTCGGGCACGAAGAAACTTGCAGGTACGGTCAAACGCTCTTCGGCGCTCCGTCGGTCATGCTTTCGACCGCGCGCAGGCATGTTCGGGTCACCGCGGCGATGCCTTCGAATTCCATGCCGCCGGCGTCGCGCGCGAGCAGCGACCGGCAGAACGCCGCCATCTGCGCTTCGAAGCCCTTGTCGCGCCGGCCGGTCTTGAAGACCGTGCGCTTTCCGCGGGCGTAGAGCTCCGAGCGTGCGAAGTCGTCCATGACGACGCTCTTCCCGTCGCCGAATATCTCGCATCGCTCCTTTGCCAGCCCCATATCGCCGCCGGCTGCGTAGACGACGGTGCCGATCGATCCCTCGGAGAACTTCAGCGACAGGATCGCCTGGTCCTGCACGATGCCCGAGCTGTGCCCGCCGATCGCGGACGCCTGAACCGAAACGACCCGGCCGCCGCAAATCTCCTGCAGGTAATCGACGAAATGGCAGCCCTCGCCGACGATGCGCCCGCCGCCCACTTCGGGGTCCTGCGTCCAATGATCGGGCGGCAGGGCGCCCGCATTCACGCGATAGGTCATCACCAGCGGATTGGCGCGGCCGGCAAAAAATTCCTTCGCCTTGACGCAATGGGAGGAAAAGCGCCGGTTGAATCCGACCGCGAGCCGCAGGCCCGCCGCCGTCTTCCCGGCATAGAGCGCGGCGATCTCGTCGAGCTCCTCCTCGGTCAGGCACAGCGGCTTCTCGACGAACACATGCTTGCCGGCCCTGAGCGCCGCGAGCACGATCTCCGCATGCAGGTCGTGGCGCGTGCCGACGATGACCGCGTTGACCGCATCGTCCTTCAGCACGTCGCGATAGTCGGTGGTGCAGGACGCTGCGCCGAGCCGCGCCGCCAGCGCCTTGGCGTTGATGCCGCGCTGGGTGCAGACCGAAGCGATCCCGGCGTCTGCGATGCCCTTGAGCGCCGGCACCAGCGCGTCCTTCACGTGGCTTCCCGCGCCGATCAGCCCGAAGCGGATGCGCGAGACGGGCGCGTTCTGCCGAAGCGATATGGCGCTGCGCAAAGGCGTGGCATGGTCTTCCCCATAAGTCAGCAGCACGCCGAGCGGCGAATCGCTGGCATCCAGTATCCGGGCATAGGCCTCTTCCGCCCGCGCGATCGGCACGCGGTAGCGGGTGAGCGCGCCGACATTCATGCGCCCTTCGGCGAGAAGCTGGATGAAGGCCGCCATGTTGCGCCGCTCCGTCCAGCGAACGTAGCCGTAGGGATAGTCCCTGCCCTTCTCCTCGTATTCCGGGTCGTAGCGGCCCGGCCCGTAGGATGTCGACAGCTTCAGCTCCAATTCCTTCAGGTAGTACGGCTCGCGCGGGAGCGTCATGCCGACCGCCCCGACCACGACGACGCGGCCCTTCTTGCGCGCGATCGCGCCGGCCAGCTCGACCGGCCCGCTTTCCTTGGTGCTGGCGGCGATCAGGACGGCGTCGACGCCATGTCCTTCCGTCGCCGCCGCGGCGGCAGCGGCAAGCGCGTCCGGCGCCAGCGCCTGCTCGGCGCCGTGCTCCAGCGCCAGCGCCTGCTTCGCGGTGTCCGGGTCCGCGGCGAGCACGCGGCAGCCGTTGGCCCGCAGGAGCTGGACGGTGAGCTGCCCCACGAGGCCGAGGCCGATCACGGCGACGATGTCGCCGAGCTTGGGGTCCGCCTGCCGCACGCCCTGCAGCGCGATAGCGCCCACCGTGACATAGGCCGCATCGTCGAACAGCACTTCCGCCGGAACCTTGACGCAGAGGTTCTGCGGCACGAACACGACCTCCGCATGCGAAGCATAGTTCTGCCCGGCGCAGGCGACGCGGTCGCCCGCGGCGAAGCCGGTCACGCCCTGGCCGACCTCGAGAACGATGCCGGCGCAGCTATAGCCGAGCGCCGCCGGGGCATCGAGCCTGGCCGAGACCATCCGTGCGGTCTCGAAAAGGCCGTCCTTCTGGACCTTCTGGACGACCTTCCGCACCAGGTCCGGCCGGTCCATCGCCTTGCCGAGCAGGCTTTTCTTGGCGACCTCCACGGTCGAGCGCTCGGTGCCGACGCTGATCAGTGAGGAACGCGTCGCCACGAGCAGGCCGCCGGGCTGCACCGTCGGGCTCGGCACGTCTTCCACCGTGAGCTTGCCGGTGCGCATATGCTGGACGACCTGCCGCATCGCTCAGAGTCTCCAGACCGAAAGGCCCGCCTTGGCGAGGGCGGCCCGGTCGAAGCGGGATTGTACGTCGATGAAGCAGCCGCCGGGCTTGACCTTCGCGATCAGGTCGGCGAGCGGGCGCTCGATGAACTGGCGATGCGCCGAAGCGACGATCAGCGCATCGGCCACCGGCAGCTCCTGCCAGCCGCGCACGCGCACGCCGTTGACGGCGCCGTCGGCATCCGCCGGGAACAGCGGCTCGTGCGCGACCACCGTCACGCCATAGCTCTCCAGCTCGGCGATCAGGTCGAATACCTTCGAGTTCCGCAGGTCGGCGACGTTCTCCTTGAACGTGAGGCCGAGCACGACGGCGGTCGCGCCCTTGATCGCGCTGCCGCTGCGGGCCAGGCACTTCACCGTCTGCTGTGCGACGAAGGCGCCCATGCCGTCGTTGATGCGCCGGCCCGCGAGAATGACCTGCGGGTGGTAGCCGAGCGCCTCGGCCTTGTAGGTCAGGTAGTAGGGGTCGACGCCGATGCAGTGGCCGCCGACCAGCCCCGGCCGGAACGGCAGGAAATTCCATTTCGTCCGTGCCGCCTCGAGGATGTCGTGCGTGTCGAGGCCGGCGCGCTCGAAGATGATGGCCAGCTCGTTCATCAGCGCGATGTTGAGGTCGCGCTGGGTGTTCTCGATGACCTTCGCCGCCTCCGCGACGCGGATGTTGGGCGCGCGATGGATACCGGCGGTGACGACGCGCCCGTACAAGGCGGCGACGCGGTCGAGCGTCGCGGCATCGTCGCCTGCGACGACCTTGACGATCGTTTCCAGCCGGTGTTCGGGATCGCCGGGATTGATCCGCTCCGGCGAATAGGCGATGTGGAAATCCTTGCGCCAGGCCATGCCGCTCGTCTCGCAGAGGATCGGCAGGCAGACTTCCTCGGTCGCGCCCGGATAGACCGTCGATTCGTAGATCACCGTCGCGCCGCGCCGCATGTTGGCGCCGATCGCCCGGCTGGCCGCGATCAACGGCCCGAAGTCAGGGTTATGCGTTCCGTCGACCGGCGTCGGCACCGCGACGACGATGAACTCCGCCGCCGCCAGCGCCGTGAAATCGCTCGTGAAGGTAAGCCGCGCGGCGGCCGCGAAACCGGCGGCCGGCACCTCGCCCGCCGGGTCGATCCGCTTCTTGTACTGCGCGATTTTTTCCGCCGAAAGGTCGATGCCGACCGTATCGGCGGCGCGCCCAAAGGCTAGCGCCAGCGGCAGCCCGACATAGCCCAGCCCGACGACGGCGATGCCGCTCATCGGCGGCGCTTTCCGGCCGACCGCTCCGCGGGACGCGCCGCGCCGCCGGCCCATTGCAGCAGGATATCGGCAATGCGCTCGGCCGCCCGGCCGTCGCCGTATGGATTGTGCGCGCGCGACATGCGCTGATAAAGCTCTCGGTCGAGCAACACGCTCTCGGTCCCCTCTATGATCTTCTCGCGCTCCGTGCCGACCAGCATGACCGTTCCCGCCTCGACCGCCTCCGGCCGCTCGGTCACCGTCCGCATCACCAGCACCGGCTTGCCGAGCGACGGCCCTTCTTCCTGAATTCCGCCGGAATCCGTGAGGATCAGGTCCGTACTGTCCATGAGCCACACGAAAGGCAGATACTCCAGCGGCTCGATCAAGGCAACATTGGAAAGCCCGCCAAGGATCCGCCCGACCGGCTCTCGGACGTTGGGATTGAGGTGCACGGGATAGATGAAGCGCCAATCGCCATGCCGCTCCGCCAGGTCGCGGATGGCAGCGCACAGGCTTTCGAAGCCGCCGCCGAAGCTTTCGCGGCGATGGCCGGTGATCAGCACGCGATGCCGCCCCGCCAGCCAGTCGCGCCGGAGCGCGGGATCGATCGCGTCCGCCCCCGCCCCCGCTTCTGCCGCCTTGCCGCGCACCGACAGCAGCGCGTCGATCACTGTATTGCCGGTGACGAAGATGCGCTCCGCGGGCGTGCCTTCCGCCAGCAGGTTGTCGCGCGACTTTGCGGTCGGCGCGAAATGCAGCCGCGCGAGCCGGCTCACCAGCACGCGGTTGGCTTCCTCGGGGAACGGCGCGGCGAGATCGCCGGTGCGCAGCCCCGCTTCCACGTGGCCGATCGGCACGCCGGCGTAGAAGGCGGCGAGCGAGGCGGCGAGGCAGGTCGTCGTGTCGCCCTGCGCGATCAGGATGTCGGGCTTCGCCTTCTCCAGAACGGGCTTCATCGCGGTCAGGACGCGCGCGGTAAGCTCGTAAAGGTCCTGGCCCGGGCGCATGAGATCGAGGTCGTAGTCGGGCGCTATCTCGAACAGCGACAACACCTGGTCGAGCATCTGGCGGTGCTGCGCGGTCGCGCAGACCAGGGACACGACGCCCGGCGTGTCCGCCAGCCGGGTGATGACGGGCGCCAGCTTTATTGCCTCGGGACGGGTCCCGAGCACACTCAGAACGCGCAAAGCCATTATCGGACGACCCCGCGCGTGTCGATCAGCGCACGGCCGGCGAACTGCTCCGCCCGCAGGCCGCGGAAGGCGGTGTGATCGACGAGCAGCGCGATCACGTTGGCGCGGCGGAGGATGTCGTCGAGCGTCGCCAGGTCGAACTCGCGGTTCGCCGTGATGTGAGGCTCGCAGACGAGCAGCTCGCCCAGCCCTTCGTCGCGCACGCGGCGCGCTATGCCCAACGCCGGCGATTCCCGCAGATCGTCCACGTTGGCCTTGAACGCAAGGCCGAGGCAGCCGATGACCGGCTTCTTGAAACGGGCGGCGGCCGCGCGGATCTTCTCCATCACCCATTCCGGCTTGTTGTCGTTCACGCGGCGCGCGGTGCTGATCAGATGCGCCTGGCCGGGCGCCGCTGCCGCGATGAACCAGGGATCGACGGCGATGCAATGGCCGCCGACGCCGGGGCCGGGCTGCAATATGTTCACGCGCGGATGCCGGTTGGCGAGCGCGATCATCTGCCACGGGTCGATGCCGTGGCGGTCGCAGATGATCGACAGCTCGTTGGCGAGCGCGATGTTGACGTCGCGGAAGGTGTTCTCGGACAGTTTCGCCATCTCGGCCGTCGCGGCATCCGTCTTGAGCACCTCGCCGTTGACGAAGCTGCTGTAGAACGCCGCTGCCGCTTCCGTCGATTCCGCGTCGACGCCGCCGACTATGCGGTCGTTGCCGACCAGTTCCACGAGAACCCGCCCCGGCAGCACGCGCTCAGGGCAATGCGCGATGTGCACCCCGTCCGCCCCGTTCGCCGCCTCCGCGCGCAAGATCGGCAATACGACGCCCGTGGTCGTGCCGACCGGGATGGTGGACTCGATCAGGACCAGATTACCCGGCCGCACATGCGGGGCGATGCTGCGCGTGGCCGCTTCGACAAAGCTCACGTCCGGGCGGTTGCCGGGCTGCGCCAGCGGCGTCGGCACGGCGATGATGAAGACGTCGGCCTCCTGCGGCACGTCCGTCGCGCGCAGGTTGCCCGAATGCACCGCGGACTTGACCAGGATGTCGAGGTCGGGCTCGACGATGTGGATCTCGCCTCGGTTGATCGTCTCGATCACGTGCGCCTGGGCGTCGACGCCGATGACGCGGTAGCCCTTGGTTCCTAAAAATGACGCCGTGGGCAAGCCGATATAGCCGAGACCGACGACGCAAACTGTTCTGTTCATGAGATTTATGGGCACGTTCCTGCGACCGGTCTTGGATGCGAATTTTTTCCCAATCCGAACAGGCCCGCCTCCCCCTTCAGGAGCGGAAACTAGCCATAAGCTATTAAAACTTTATGGCCAGAATATGGGCCGAGGCCAAGCCGCCGCCCTGGTTTCGCCTCAACTCGCAAAGGGGCTCAACGGCGCCCGGTTCTTGTCCAGCACGACATCGAAAATCGTGTCGATGTCGATACTCCTCCTCTCCTCTGCGAAGCCGTAGACCAGGGCCGCATCGCACAACGAGTTGATCAGCCGCGGCACGCCTTTGGTCTGATAGTGCACCGCGCCGCAGGCCATGTCATCGAAGATCGTGGTCTCGCCGCCGGCCGTGGCGAGGCGATGGCGGATGTAGTTGCAGGTATCGCGGAAATTGAGCGGCGTGAGATGGAATCCGGCGGCGATGCGCTGGCGGAACTGGCGCAATTCCGGCTTCTTGAGCTTTTCCGCCAGTTCCGGCTGCCCCACCAGCAGAAGCTGCAGGATCTGGTCCTTGTCGGTGTTGACGTTGGTCAACATCCGCAGCTCCTCGAGGGTCTCGATATCCATGTTCTGCGCTTCGTCGATGATCAGCAGCGTCCGCCGGTTGGCGCCGTACTGCTCGATGATGAAGTCGATGAAAATGTGGTAAAGCTCGGTCTTGTCCTTGCTTTGATAGTCGAGATCGAAGGCGAACAGGACCCACTTCAGCAATTCGCCGATATTGCGATGGGTGTTGGAGATGATGCCGACCGAGAATTGCGGGTCCAGGACCTGGAGGGCGCGCCGGATCAGCGTGGTCTTTCCCGAGCCCACGTCGCCGGTCACCACGGTGATGCCGCCATCCAGCGTAAGGCCATACTCGAGCATGGTCAGCGCCGATTCATGCTGCTGACTCATGTAGAGATATTCCGGGTCGGGCGTCAGTGCGAACGGCTTTTCCTTGAATCCGTAAAAATCTTCATACATTGCATCGTGTCCCTGACGCGAACGTTGCGCTCTCCCTATCAGCGCGGGCTGTTACGCCTCAATAGAATGTTTTCAACGCCTTATGACGGCGTACTTATCTTCTTCTCGAGAGATTTGTTCAAAACGGTTCCGATAACATGGCTATCCTTAAGCAGCGCCAAGGACCGTTCCACGTCGCTCTTGGCCGATTCGCCCTCGGCGACCACGAACAGCGCCGCGTCGACATTCGGCATGAACGCCAGGCAATCGTCGGTCAGCAGCACCGGCGGCATGTCGTAGACGACGATACGGTCCGGATAGCGGTTCTTCAGCTCATGCGCCAACCGCGCCATGGCCGGCGAGCCGAGCACCTCGGAAGACTTGTCCATGGGCGCGCGCATCGGCAGCAGGACGAGCCGCTCGATGCCCGGGTTGACCAGGCATTGAGCCAGGTCGACGCGCCCGCGCAGGAAATCGTCGAGGCCGAATTCGGGCGTGATGCCAAACTTCTCGGCAACGTCGGGATCGCGCAGGTCGAGGTCGACCAGGAGCACCGTCTGATTGACGTCGATCGCAAGGCTGATCGCGAGATTGATGGCGGTCAGCGTCTTGCCCTCGCCCTGGTTGGCGCTGCAGACCGCGAGCGTCGACCAGCCCGAGTCCGACATCTTCTTCAGGACCTGCGAACGCAGGATACGGTAAATGTTCGCCGTCTCGTCCCCGTCCTGCGTGGCGACGATGCGGTTGGCGCGGAGAACGTCCGGCAGCACCTCGATGACCCGGGTGCTGTGGTAGCTGATCGGCGCGGGATTGACGTTCGTCGTCGGCACGGACTGAACGAAGAAAACGGGCCGGCCGCGCGCACGCTGCTTGCGCGCCTTGTCCAATGCCATACGAGTTCTATCCATGCAGGAGTCCTTTGTTCCGTCAGCCCAGGCCGAGTTTGCGGAGCGTGCTGAACCATAGCACGTCCAGCGGCCTTACGTAGGTGTGGTAAGCGAAAATAGCCCCAATGAGACAGACGACTAGCACCGTTGCGCCAAGCAGTATCCAAGGCCACTTGCTTGGCTTTTTGATGCTTTCGCCGATCACCGGCACCACCACGAGGGGCGCCTGGCCGGTGATCGCGCGCAGGCTCTTCGCGCCGTAAATGCTCTCGTCCAACGCTTCCGCAAGGAAGACGTTGCCGACCCCCGCGGCGCCGGCGAAAACCAGTCCGATGAAGATGATCGCCATACGATTGGGGCGGATCGGATCCAGCGGAAGTTGCGGCGGCTCGATGAGCGAGAACCGCTCGCCCTTGCGCTCCGTCTCGAGCGCCTCGGCGAGCTGCGCCTCGAGCTGCTTCGCCCGCACATCGCGGTACTTCGACTGGGCGTTATCGTAGTCGCGCCGAAGCGTCAGGTATTCGCGTTCGTTCTCCGGGATCTTCAGCACCCGCTCTTCGTAATGCTTCAAGGCAGCCTTCAGCGCCTCGCGCTCCCTGTTGATCGCGTCCACCTGCGAATCCAACGTGCGAAGCTGCCCCTGCACCATGATGTAGTTGGGATTGTCGGGCTTCGGCGCGAGATTGGATCCGCCGCCCGACTTGCCCGCCTTGATCTCCGCACGCAGGCTTTGCGCCTGGCGCTCGAGCTTGACCACGTCCGGATGCTTGTTGCCGTATTTCTTGCGCTGCGCGGCAAGCAGGTCGTTTACCTCCTGGAGCTGCTGCTTGTAGGCGTTCGCGCCCACGCTGCCGCCGGTTTCCTTTTTCAGCACCTCGATCTCGCGCTGCATCTTTTCCACATCGGGATGCTGCGCGCCGTAAACGCCGCGCATGCTGATGAGCTTGGTCTGCAAGGCCTTCAGCCGCTCTGGGGGGCTCAAGATGGTCTGGCCGTCGACCACCCGGGTCCCCATCGGGTTAAGCTGGCTGAGCTCGGATTGAAGCACGATACGCCGCTCCTCGAGGAGCTGGAGGCGGCGGCTCGCATCGGTGAGCTGGGCATCGGTGCGCGCGAGCGCCGCCTGATTGATGCCGAGCTGTTCGGGAAGCACGCCGGAATGGCGCGCCTTGAATTCGGCGATGCGCGCTTCGAGCTCGCCGAGCTGCTTGCCCAGCCGATCCCCTTCCTCGGCGAGGAAGCCCGTCGTCTCCGCCGCCTTCTCGCGGCGGATGCGCAGGTTTTCGTTGAGATAGAGCGAGACCAGCTCGTTCGCGACCTGCTGCGCCACGCGGCGGTTGCTGTCCTCGAACGAGAGGTTGAAGGCGATCACCGCCTTGCGCGCCTGTCCGCTGCGCGGGTCGATGACCTCGGCGCTGACGAGCTGCATCGCGATCTTGTCGCGGAATCCACGCGCGATCTCGTTGATCGCGGTGGTCTTCCGCCGTTCGGCATAAAGGTTGAACTTGTTGATGATCGATATCAGGTTCTGCGTCGTCATCACCCGTTGCTGGATGATCTGCAAACGCTCCGCGGCGAAGCTGGTGATGGTCGAGCGGATGAATTCGCGCGGCACCTCCGGCTCTTCGATGAGAACCGTGCCGGTCGACCGGTAGACCGCGGGGGTGACCACGGCGACGACGATCGCGATGGCGACGATGATCACCGCAGGAACGATCAGACGGAACTTTCGGCGCAGAACCGCCGCCAGATAGTCGCGCGGGCCTTTAACGTCCTCGGTTATCGCCATGCATTAAATCCAGATTTCATTTGCCCTGGCCCGGCCCCCATGACGGCAGGCGCCAGCTCACCGAGGCCATGCCGCCGTTGGAATAGGCGCGGTCGCCGTCGTTCAGCGTCTGCGTCCGGAACTTGTAGGCGACGCGGGCATACCAGTCGGGCAGGAAATGCCACGTAACGCTCGGCGACGCATTCACGAAATTCCGGTCCTCGGTGTCCTGATCGGGAGCTTCCTGCTGGATGAAGTTGGTGGTGAAGCCGAATGTGATCAAGGGCGCCGCCCGATAACTCGCATGCAGCGTCAGCGCGTTGCGCTGCTGCAGCCGTCCGGTGCTGCTCGGGACGATCGAATGGGAGAACGAGCCGGTGAGGCTGGCGCGCTCCTCCACGTAGCTGATGCTCGCGCCGCCGTCGTATCCGATGTTGTCGTCGCTCGTGGTGACCGTCGTGCCGCCGACGGTGAAATCCTCGTCGGTGGTGACATAGTTGGCGCCGGCGCGCAGGCTCGCCGAGATCTGCGGCGTGAACGCCCGCGACCAGATGGCGTTGCCGACGAACATATCGCTTTGCAGGTCGTCCCCGGTCAGCCGGTCGTAGCGCGTATAGGTGCCCGTGATTTGCAGGGTGTCCTTCTCCGTCAGCCGGAAGGACACGAACGGCCCGCCGTAAAACGTCCGGTAATCGTCGAGCACGTCCGTGTCGAAGGTGACGTAGCTGCCGCCCGCGCTGACGCCCACGCCGACCAGCTCGGTCAGGGTATGGCTCCACGATGCGTTGCCGCCGAGGCCGACCCTGTCGGTGTCGGAGAAGTCGCGGCCGGAATCCAGCTCTTCGCTCGTTCGCGTCGTTTCGTGGCTGATGTTGCCGCCGATGCCGAATACGCTTCGCTCGGTCCTGTGACGAAGCGAGACGTCGCCCCGCTGATCGAACGAGTTCTCGTCCGTGTTGTCGGGGAACCAGCCGTAATTCAGGGTGCCGTTCATGTTGACGTCGGTGCGCGGCGTGTGCGCCTCGACGCCGACCCGGGGCCGCGTGTTGAAGCCCCACAGGCTTTCTTCGTCGTCCGTCCGCAGGCGAAAGTTGTCGTCGTACTCGAACTCTTCGGTAATCGAGCTGTTGAGATGCCAGTCGGCGCCGAGCGCGGCGCCCGGCACGGCCGCAACGGCCAGCGCAGCCGCAGTCGCCGCCGCAGTCACCGCCGAGGCGCCCGCGCGGGCCACGGCCGAACCAACCCCGATTTTTCGCTCCACCACGTCACACCCCCTCAATGTCCGTTCCCCTAGGTTCGTTCGAACCCGTTAAAATATTCCGCTCGTCGGGACGACCACGACGTCGCCCGCCTGCAGGAGGACGTTCGAAGCAAGCGCCTTGCCCTTCGATACCTCCGAGTAATTGAAGCTGAGCGCCTGCTGCCCGCCGCTCGCATCGCGCCGCAGGACCCTGATCTGACCGTCCGCCGCGAAGGTCGTGAGGCCGCCCGCCAGGCTGAGCGCCTGCATCACGTCGAGCGGGCGGTTGGCGGGAAACTCGCCCGGGCTGCGGACCTGGCCGATGACGTAGATCTTGTTGCCGCCGACCTGGACGACCGTCACCGTGATCACAGGATCGGCGAAGAAGTTCTTGAGCTTGCCCTGCAGCACCTTCTGGAGCTGCGCCGGCGACAGCCCCGACGCCTTTATGTGGCCGGCGAGCGGAAACGAGATATACCCGTCGGGAAGCACCAGGACCTGCTGCTGCAGCCCCTCTTCCTTCCAGACCGAGATCTGCAATACGTCGCCCGGGTTGAGCTTGTACGCTTCCGCACCCGAGGCGGCCTGGCTCGCGATACCGACCGCCAAGGCCACGGCCACCGCCAGCCACTTCACCATTCCGTCACCATTGCGTCACCATTGCACCTCCTGAAGGCGCGCCGCAGCCGCGATCCCGCGGCGCCTCGCGCCAATACATCCGCCGATACATTTTCCGTCGCACACGCCAACGCTCGACGGACCGGTATCGATCCGCGGTTCGGGATCATACCGATTCGGCTGCCGGTGCGACATATTTAAAGAGACGGCGCCGGCCGCGATTTATTTCAGTATTACTTTTGCATCCGCACAAGAAACTTCGAAAGCTTGCGGGCAAATACCTTGCCGGCGCGACATTTTTGCCGTCGCCGGCCGGTCTGAGCCGGTCTGCCGGCGCGAGCCATTCGCCCGTCTCTAAAAGATAGTCAATAAAATCAAAATACTTAGTAAATGCTCCCTTGCTTTCCGGCGAGGCCGTTCAAATCGAGGTACCACTCTTAGCCCATCGGCTCATTCGGCTAGCCGCATATTCAGGGTGGGAGCGCCATGCTAGCCTTCGGCAACTAATGACTTCGGACCACCACGTGTTGCGAGCGTGTCACGTAGTGAACGGGTCGCTGTTAGCCGTTGCGCTAGCCGCTTACAAGAAACCGACGGACCTTATGTTCGGTACGTATAGGACCTGGGGAACAGACGACCTCTCGGACTTGCAGTCCGGGAAGCCAAGGAAAACGAGTGGACGTGACGATCCTTTCGATGACGTTCGAAAATACGAAATGGGGGTTTTCAAGTGATAAAGATTAAATTCCTCGGCCTGATACTTGCCGGGATCCTACTCGTCGCCGGATCGGCGCAGGCAGCCGTGCTGTCCGTGACCGGGGGCGACAATACGCAGACCATCGACGCCAGTTTCAGCCTCGGCGCGCAAACCGGGCTGGGGCTGGGGGCTCCGCTGATCGCCTTCAACACGGCGAATGCCGATTCCGGCGGCCTGACCCTGACGGGTCCCGGGAAACTGACCTTCGAGTTCCTGGGCAGCGAAGCGAGCTTCACGAACACGCTTCAGGTGGCCGGCGGCGAGATTTTCTCGAACGCCGGAACTCTGGCCGGCGCCACCTCCAGCATCGCCCTTCCGGCGGGACTGGTGGATTTCCTCCTCACCACCACCGGTAACGGAGGCGCAAACGCGGCAAATGGCGGGCCGATCACCTCTCCGCTCGCCTTCGCGTTCGCGGCGATCAGCGATACCTCGCTGATCCTGCTGTTCGACGACGGCGGCTTCGGCGACAAGGACCTCGACGATTTCGCGGTCCGGGTGAGCGTATCGCAGGTGCCGCTGCCGGCGGCCGTGTGGCTGATGCTGTCCGCGTTGCTCGGGCTGGTATCGTTCTCGCGTATCCGCCGCAACGAGGCCGGAACGGCATAGGCGCCCGATACGTTAGGATTAATCGTTCCACGGCCGGGAAAGGCGAGCAGCCCTTCCCGGCCGTTCTCATTTTCGGAACAAACCGCGCCGTTCCGCGTACATGGATTCATAAGTATTAACATTTTGACGCATTTATGTGACAAAATCAGCACAATAGCCGTGTAAAATGCGACGCGAAGGCGGTATTGCTCAAATAATCGCACATTCGAGCGCGGCACCACGTGTTCAATTACTACCCACTATGTTAGTGTAGTTAAAGAAGTGTAAATTGACCCTCCGCGTGCTATGAGCGTGCCACGTCAAGGAAGGGTCGTGGGAGCGGCAACGACTGCTGCCATAACCGAGATCGGGACGGATCCCATTGGGGTCTGAAAGCCCGATTCGTTGGGGAACCACGTTTCTTGGAAGAACGGGAAGAAACGGAAATCGAGTGCGTTATCCGACGATTTTCGCAATGTGAGAAACAGGGGTTTCAAGACATGAAAATAAAACTGATTGGATTGGCACTCGCGGGAGCCTTGCTCGTCGCAAGCCCGGCAAGCGCCATGGTACTTTCGGTGACCGGCGGAACGGCAGACACCGTTCCCGGCAACTTCAACCCGACCGGGTTTCCGGGCGGGGTTCTTATCGGCGATCCCATCACCATCTTCGATAGTGGCGACGCCGGCTTCGGATTGTCGCTGTCGAGCGCTGCGAACCTGAGGTTCGAGTTTCTCGGCAGCGAAGCCGACTTCGTCAACGTCTTCAACTCCGGCGGCGATCTGTTCTCGACCGCCACAGCGGCAGTTGGCGACGTGGCGACGGTCGCTGCGGGGGGCGGTTTCGTGCCGTTCAGCTTCCTCGGCGGCGGCAGCGGAGGCACCGCGACCAACGGAGGGCCGATCGACTCGCCCCTCCTGATGGCCTTCGCCGATCTCGGCAACAACACCTTCCTCGCCATGTTCAACGACGGTGGCGGGCCTGACGCCGACTTCGACGACCTCGTCGTCCGGGTTAGCGTATCGCAGGTGCCGTTGCCGCCGGCGGTCTGGCTGTTGATCTCGGCGGTTCTCGGGCTCGTTTCCTTCGCCCGGATTCGCCGCCAGGGCCAGCAAGCTGCCTAGCGCTCACTAGGCTTCTAGTCTAAAGACCATCGACCGGGACGGGCCGCGTGCCCCTCCCGGTCTTTTTTCTGCGCCGGCGATCGCCGCACCTGTGGCAAATCTGCCAAGCCTCCGCACTTTCTTGCCTGGGCCGGAATTGTCGATTTCCGTGGCTTCGGGGTCCTACCTCAAAAGATATTTCGTGGTTTCCGAATCTTAGATGCGTCACCTACTCCGAACGCGCCGCGCCATTCGCTCGGGAGTACCCAGACATGCCCGGCGCCCGTCATATTCATGGCACGAACCACGTGCTACGGTTCGGGCCATCGCAATTCGATCCTCCACGTGGAACGAGCGTGCCACGGCAGAGACGGATCGACGGCGGCGAAGACAACGCTCATCGCCGCTCGAACAAAGAAGTCATCGGCCCGTTCGGGGCTCCGATGACAGCCTCATAGGGAAGACCGGGTTTCTTTACGTGTACGGCGATGTCCGGAACTGAGCTGTGCGCGTGTGTGTTTCCGACGGCTTTCGAACTACGAGAAACAGGGGTTTTCAAGTATGCAAATCAAGAGATGCGCCATCGCGCTGCTGACTTCGGGCATGCTCCTTTTGGGCGTCGTGTCCGAGGCGTCGGCGGTTGTCGTGGACTTTGGAGTCAGAGACGTAACGTCGACGGGCAATGATGCCTTCGGCGATTTTCAAGCGCACACGCTGCCCGAATTTCAGCCGTTCACCGACACGTTCAATTTCGGCGTCAACGGCGATGCGGCGGTCACATTCGAGCTGCAGGTGAACAATTCGCAAGGACGCCTGATCGACGTGACCACGGGCAGCCTCACCACATTCTCCGCCGAGCTGCTCGCCGGCGGCCTTTCGATCGGATCGGGCGTCTTCGCCAACCAGAACGTGTTGAACGGAACGACCTACAGCCTGATCTTCGCCAACCTCGACCCGGGCATCGACTATACGCTCCGCGTCATCGGCACGGTCCTGGCGGCGGCGGGCGGGACCTATACATTCTCCGCCAACCTGTCGAGCGTTCCGCTGCCCCCCGCGATCTGGCTGTTTCTTTCCGCGGTCATGGGATTGGTCACGTTCGTTCGCACCCGCCGCGGAACGCAAACCGCATAACAACCTCCACAAAGACTGGCACCATCTCCACGGCCGGGAAAGCCCCCAAGCTTTCCCGGCCGTTTTCTTTGCGCCCTTCCCCGATATCGCCCGGAATAACCATCGCCCGGAATAATCCTTGGGATTGCCGCCGCCATCGCGTAGATAAGCGCTTATTCCGCCAATTTCCGGGCTCTGGACCATGGCCGAAAGCTTGATACATCCAGTGGTTCTCTCGGGCGGCGCCGGAACCCGGCTGTGGCCGCTGTCGCGAACCCTCTATCCCAAGCAGCTTCTCCCGCTCACGGCCGAGAGCAGCCTGCTTCAGGAGACCGTCGCCAGGGTGGGCGATCCGGGCCGCTTCGCCCCTCCTCTCGTGATCTGCAACGAAGAGCACCGCTTCATCATCGCCGAGCAGTTGCGCAACGCGGGGCGCAGCGCCGCCGCCATCGTGCTGGAGCCGGTCGGGCGCAACACCGCGCCGGCGGTCGCCTGCGCCGCCCTGCTGCTGGCGCGCGCCGATCCGGACGCGCTCATGCTGGTGCTGCCGTCGGACCACCGCATCGAAAGGCCGGACGCCTTCCTCGCCGCCGTACAAGTGGCGCAGCAAGCGGCGCGCGACGGCGCCCTCGTCACCTTCGGCATCACGCCCAACGCGCCCGAGACCGGCTACGGCTACATCCGCCGGGCCGGCCCGTACAGGCTCGGCGACGGGGATCTGCCGGGATGCTTCGCGATCGAGCGCTTTGTCGAAAAGCCTGACCGCGCGACCGCCGAGACTTTCCTCGCCGACGGGGGCTATGCCTGGAACAGCGGCATGTTCCTGTTCACCGCCGGCGCCTATCTGGCGGAGCTCGGTCGCCTCGAGCCCGAGATGCTCGCGCGCTGCCGCGAGGCGATGACGGCCGGCAGGACCGATCTCGATTTCTACCGCCTCGACCGCAAGGCGTTCGAGGCCTGCCCGGCCCAGTCGATCGACTACGCCGTGATGGAGCATGCCGCGAAGGCGGCGGTCGTCCCGGTCGACGCCGGCTGGAACGACGTGGGAAGCTGGTCGGCGCTGTGGAGCGTCGGCGGCAAGGATGCCGACGGCAACGTCCACAACGGCGACGTCATCGCGTCGGACACGCGCAACAGCTATCTCCGCGCCGAAGGGCCGCTGCTCTGCGCCGTCGGCGTCGACGACCTGGTCGTCGTCGCGACCGAGGACGCCGTGCTGGTGGTCTCGCGCGACCGCGCCGAGGCGGTCGGCCAGCTCGTCAAGGCCATGGCGGCCGGCGGCCGCAACGAGCCGCATGCCCACCTGACGGTCTACCGGCCCTGGGGCTCCTACCGCACGATCCGCGCGGGCGAGGGATTCCAGGTGAAGCACATCGTCGTCAACCCGGGCGGCTGCCTCTCGCTGCAGAAGCACCATCACCGCGCCGAGCACTGGGTCGTCGTGCGCGGCACGGCGCATGTGGTGCGCGGCGAGGACCAGCTCGTCTTGCGGGCCAACCAGTCGACCTATATCTCCCCCGAGACCGTCCACCGCCTCGAGAACAAGGGGGCGGAGCCGCTTGACCTGATCGAGGTGCAGACCGGGGGGTATCTCGGCGAGGACGACATCGTCCGCCTCGAGGACGTCTACGGCCGCAACTAGGCAAAAGCGGCGCCCGCGCGAGGGTTAATGAAGGGCTGGCATGCCCCGATCTCATTTGCTATAAGCCCGCCACACTGATCCGCGGTAGCTCAGTTGGTAGAGCAGGTGGCTGTTAACCACCGGGTCGCTGGTTCGAGTCCGGCCCGCGGAGCCAATAAAATCGAGGGGTTAGGTCAAATCGACCTAGCCCCTTTTACTTTGGGAAGTGCGCGGAGAAACATTTGGGGCAACATTTCGCAGATTTCACCGCACAGGCAAAAGAAGCCCGACAAAGCGAATATCGACGGACGGCCCATGGCTGGCTCGACGGCTCGGCGGGCGCTGAGATGTTGCGGCGCTAACGTCCGAGCGCAGGTCAGCCGCGCAGGTCAGCGAACGGCTCGGCTACGACGTGATTTGTAATTCCATCGATATACGTCGGCCGGCAATGTTCTAGGTTCGCTGCCGCCGTTTTGAGCGCTTTAAGGCATATTTTGGTCACAGTTTTCACTCAGGTTGTGTTACGTCGCCACCCTGCCATCCGCAAAGGTTGAAAAACTCCGGACAACGATGCTGGAACGAACGATAAAGTCGCCTGAAGCAGGAGCCCTGGACACTTCCAAGAAGGTCCCTCACGTTTCGCTGATTGAGTCTTCGCGCACGGTCCGGAGCGAGTACGGTATCGGCGTCGGAACGCAGCTTGCCCAGTGGCTCTCGCTCAAATTTTCGCCGACGCAGATCTCGGGCCAAGAATATTACTACTACCGGCTTTACGAATGTCGCGCGCGGGAAGAGGCATTTCGCTTCCTGGGTTTTCGAAGCCAGCTCGTATTGAACAGACTGTGCACGCATCCGGATTGGCGTGCCATCGTAAATGACAAATTTCTGTTTAGTTGTCTTTTCGAGAAGCTCGGCTTCTCGGTACCGAAAAATGTCGCCGTTTATCATCCGACACGTGAATTCGGTTCGCTGAAGACGTTACGAAACCGCGTGGCCCTGCGGAAATTTCTGCAAGATTGCAAGCGTTATCCTCTTTTCTCCAAACCGGTGGATGGTATTTGGAGCACGGGGATTGCCAGGTTGTCCGGCTTCGATGCTGCGTCGGATGAGCTCGAGCTTGCCGATGGGCGTCGCATCTCAGCCGACAGCTATATGGCGCAACTTGAGGGATTCAAGAACGGCTATCTCTTCCAAGAGATACTTCACCCACATGATGCCATTAGAAATCTGTGCGGCGACCGGGTCGCGAGCGTAAGGCTGATCGTGATCGGCGAACCGGCTGGTTATCGGATCGTTCGCGCGTTGTGGAAGATTCCGGCCGGCAAGAACATGGCGGATAACTACTGGCGTGACGGAAACATGCTGGCCGCGCTCGATATCGACTCCGGCCGGGTAACGCGGGTCGTACGGGGTGTCGGCGAGTTTCATGAAAAAGTGGAGGCGCACCCGAACACCGGCAAATCTCTGGTCGGCTTCGAGATTCCACACTGGAACGCGAGCAAGGCTCTTTGCTTGGCCGCGGCAGCGGTTTTGCCGCACATCAAGATCCAAGCGTGGGACATTGCGGTATGCCCCGAGGGTCCCGTGTTGCAGGAAATCAATGCGGGAGGCGATTACAATTTGCCGCAACTGGCCCATCGGTCGGGCTTGCTCGACGACGAATTCCAGAAGTTCCTGAATTGCGTCGCACCGACCTGGAGATGGGAGCTGAAAAAGTCGCTGGTTCGCTCGCTCCTACCCCAAAAACCGAGATCAGTCTTGCGACGCATCGCCAGGACTCTGCTCCGAGGCAATTAGGCGACGGCTCAATAATCAGAAGGATCGGCCCATTCAATATGACACAAGAACCCAAGCTCGACCTGGACAGCCGATCGTCTTTGTCCCTCGACCCGGAAGATTGGGACGCATTCCGTCTCGTTGCGCACCGTACCTTGGACCACGCTCTGGATTACTTGGCCAAAGTGCGCGAGCGGCCGGTTTGGCAGCCGGTTCCCGCCGGGGTAAAGCGCGAGCTGGCGATGCCTCCGCCATTACGTGGCCGAGGGATCGATGCGGCGACCGCGGATGCCTGTCGCCTGATCCTGCCTTACGCGACCGGCAACACGCATCCCGGCTTTTGCGGTTGGGTGCATGGGGGTGGCACGACGGGAGGCATAATGGCCGAGATGCTGGCGGCCGCAATGAATGCCAATCTGGGCGGCCGTGAGCACGCACCTGTCTATGTCGAGCGTCAGGTTGTCAGCTGGTTCAAGGAGATCTTCGGCTTTCCGACCGGCGCCAGCGGCCTTCTGACAAGCGGCACCTCGATGGCGACCCTGAATGCGCTTGCGATCGCACGCAATGCAAAGGCGGCGTGGGACGTGCGCACCGACGGCGTTGCATCGGGCAAGACGCGCCTGACATGTTACGCATCTAGCGAAGCGCACGGGTCCGTGCAAAAGGCGCTCGAGATACTTGGCCTTGGTGGGGACGCTTTGCGGTCGATCCCGGTCGATTCCGACCGCCGAATCTCCGTTCCCGATTTGCGGTCGGCGATAGAAGCCGATCGAGCGTCCGGTTGTCTGCCGATTTGTGTCGTCGGCACGGCGGGAACGGTGAACACGGGGGCGATAGACGATCTGAACGCATTGGCCGACACCTGCAAGGAGTATGATCTTTGGTTCCATGTCGATGGCGCTTTCGGAGCGCTGGCCATGCTGGCTCCAGGGATGCGACATCTCGTGGCGGGGATCGAGCGGGCCGATTCCCTTGCGTTCGATTTCCACAAATGGATGCAGGTGCCATACGATGCCGGTTGCCTGCTGATACGCGACGAGGCGTCGCATCTCGCGACTTTCGGCGGCCGGCAAACCTATCTGGCCGGAGCGAAACGCGGGCTAGCGGCCGGCGGCCGTTGGTATTGCGAGTATGGGCCGGAGCTTTCTCGTGGGTTCAGAGCGCTCAAGATCTGGATGACGATACAGGAGCATGGGATGGAGCGTCTCGGCCACATTGTAGCCAATCATTGCCGTATCGCTGCGTCGACTGCAGCGCTGGTCAACCGCAAGGCTGAACTGGAGCTATTGGCGCCGCAGTTTCTGAATATCGTCTGTCTGCGCTACGTCGATGCGGACTTGCCCGAGGATACCCTCAACCGGCTTAACCAGAAGATCGTCGAAACTTTGCACGAAGAGGGAATAGCTGCGCCATCGACCTGTCGAATCGATGGGATCCTGGCAATCCGCGCTTGTTTCAGCAATCACAGAACCGAGCAATCCGATGCCGATTACATGATCGATCAGATCGTGAGGCTTGGTCGCATGGAAGGTCATCTGATGATGCATGATGGTTCTGGAAGGTCGAATGCGCGGATAGTGTGAGAGGGATGACCATCAGCCAAATGTCTGATGATGGCGGGCGCGGGATTGAGCCAGCGACCCCCGCCGTGTGGAAGCGGTAGCGGTGCTTGCAGGCTGGCCTCCTTCACCAGCCCGCATCATGAATCAGATTTCGCAGCCCAGGGGAATCCCCTACGATTCCGTCAGCTCGGAAATTGCTGTAGTCCTCAGAGAACCCCCTCGATATCGGTCTTCGAGAAATCGTCGCCGACATAAAGCAGGCGGCAGGCATGCTCCTTTGCCACCTCGTAGGCAAAGCAGTCTCCGAGATTGAGGGCTGCCGGATGAACGCCCTTTCCCCATTGCTCGTAGGCTTGGGCGATCCGTTGCGCCGCAGCCGGCGTGATCGTCACGACCTCGAAACCGAGCCCGTCGATCAGGCTCGCCATTTCCTTGCCGACACGCCGCCGGGCGGAGACGATGAGCGCTTCCGCCACGGTACCGGCCGAGATCAGGAGAGCGTCTTCGTCTTCGAGCGCGGCGATGCAGGCATCGGCCCCCGGTTCATCGAGAACGATCGCCATGAGCGCCGAGGTGGCGACGGCGATCATCCGGGCAGGCCGTCGTCGCCATAGAGGAAATCCTGGCTCCGTGCCGCACTCGGCCCGGCCTTCGCCTTGGCCGCGCCTGATGTCCTTGCCGCCTCGAGCAACGCCCGGCGAGATTTCCTGTCCAGTACTGCCTTGATTGGGATCAGACGCACGGCAGCATGGCCGTGGCGGGTCAGGATGACCTCATCCCCAGCCTCGGCGCGGCGCACCAATTCGGTCAACTGTCCTTTGGCCTCAGTGACGGACACCTTCATGCTGCGCCTCCACGGACTATCGTCAGGTCCATTTCAATGGCAAACAGAGCGCAGGCGGCGGTGGATTTTGTCAAGGGGAAGGAAATTCACTTGAGGTGCCGACGGCAATCGCTTGGGTAGACTGTCATCGGGCATCGCTCATCCAACCACGATATCGAAGCGGCCGGCGAGAGCGCCCGCTTCGATTCCCTCGGCTGACTGCAGCCGAACGATGACGCTGTCGCGCCGGCGCGGGTCGCGGATGGCGTTGAGGACGCCGTCACGCGCGTTGGAGGGCTCGCCGGCCACGTACATCTGCGTAACGAGCGCACGGCCGGCCTGCGGCGCGATCTTGAAGTGAATATGCGGCGTGCGGGATGCGTAGGCGACCGGCCGGATGGTGCGGAACCGGTACCGCCCGCCGTTATCGGTCAGGGTGCGGCCGCGGCCCTGGAACCCTCCGTCCCGCGGCCGACTGCCACCCTCGTCGCTGGAATGGCGATAGATGCCGTGCGCGTCGCATTGCCATATCTCGACGGCTGAGCCCGCGATCGGCCGGCCGGATACCTGGAGCACACGGCCTTCGACATGCAGGACCTGCCCAAGCGCCTTCGCAGCCTCGCCCTTCACGAGGACGAGATCGTTGTCGGCGTCGCCGCGCCAGTCCTCCGGATAGAACGGCCCTTCCGTCTGCCGGGGCGTCGCCGGCAATTCGCCTTGGGCACGAACCGGCATGAACGGCAGAATCTGCGCGGCCGCCGCGGCCGCCAGCCCGGCCAAGGCATCGCGGCGACCGATCCGCGGCGTTACGATACGCATGACGGAAGCCTCCATGTTGCCGCATCCTCGTCGCGAGGACGCGAGATCAACGGCGGTCGCGCATCTTAGTTCATTTCAGCCTCGAGCCGATCGAGAACGTATTCGTTCTCCGCCGCAGGCCTCACGGCGCCGGCTCCCGCCAATCCAGTTCCGGGAAGCGGGCATAGTCGCGATCGTAAGTGATCCAGGTACAGGCGCGCTCGATGGCCAAGGCGGCAAACCAGGCATCCGTGATGCGCGGCCCCCGCATGCCTGCCTCGACGCACAGCCGCTTGAAGATAGTCCAGTGGCGCTCGCCGGGTTGCACGATCTCGCAATGCGGCTGGTTCAGAAGATTGTCGCAATAGGCCAAGACTTCTTCGATCGGGCTCGGATGCTTGAAGATCCGGGGATTGGTCGTAATCCGCGCAACGGCGCTCAGCGCGAGCGGCGATACGCCGAACTGCGCGTCGCCGGAGATTATAGTGTCGAGCCAGGGCTTGCAGACTGCATGTCGCACAGAGTCCTTGCGAAACGCATAGATGAGCACATTGACGTCGGCGAGGATCACTTCATCCGCTCGGCGTGGCTCAGATCGTCGATCTCCTGCAACGCAGCCGTGTCGTTCAGGTCGATCCCGGGCATCAGTCCCCCCGTTGCCGCGCTTACCGGCGGCAGTATCCGACCGGCTTTGCCGGCAGGCGCGCGTTCGTTCAGGACGCGGCGCAACCCGTCCTCGATCAGGGCCGTCAGCGAGCGGCCTTCGGCGGCGGCCTTGCGCTTGGCGCGCCTGACAAGATCGTCGGGAAGGCGGACGGTCGTTCGCTCAGTCATATGTCATGACATATATTAAAGATCGCAATATGTCAAATTCTATCAACCACGCCTCGACAGGTCGTTTCTCGCGTTCCCATCCCCGCCCGGTTGCTGTAGGAGCCGTCAGAAATTCGCGGTGACCGACAGCAGGACAGTGCGTGGCGCGCCCATTCCCAAGCTCCCGCGCGAACCCGTAGCCCAGTAACCCTCGTCGAATGCATTTTCGAGGTTTGCGCGGATGGTGATCGGCGTGCCGCCCGCTTCGACGGAATATCGCGCCCCGAAATCCACTCGGGTCCACGACGGCACCTCTTGAGTGTTGGCCGCATTGAGATACTGAGAGGACGTATAGATTGCCCGCGCGGACAACGTGAGGCCGCGAAGAAAGGGCGTGTCCCATTCCGCTCCGACGTTCACCTGAAGCGATGGCGCGCCTATGCCGTCGTTTCCTTGGTTCGCACTGACGGCGGTCTTCGTCAGCTCGGAATCGATCATCATCACGCCGCCCAGGATGCGGACACCTTCCACAACTTCGCCAAATGCGTTCAGTTCCAATCCGCGATGGCGCTGTTCGCCATCAACTTCGAAAATGTTGGTTGCCGGGTCCGTAAAACCGCTTGGTTGGCTTATTTGGAATGCGCTGAGGGTCGTGGCGACGCTGCCGAAGTCGATCTTTATGCCGGCCTCGTACTGCGTCGTTTCGAAAGGAGGGAATATTTCCCCTGCGTTCGCCGTTCCCACGGGAGCCACGGATCCCTGGGACAGCCCTTCAATGTAGTTGCCGTACAGCGATAAGTATTTGAGGGGTTTGACAACCAAGCCAACGGCCGGAGTCAGCGCTTTTTTGTCGTAGCTCGATATTCGATTTCCTGTGGCGCGATCGAAGCTGTCGGTTTCGACTTGCTGCCGCCGAAGGCCGAGCGTGAGTTGAATTCGTTCATCGAGAACGGATAGCGTATCGGCGAGGGCAAAGCTCGAAAGCTTCTGCGCGCTGACCTTCGGGGCGTCCCCGGGATCCGGCAAGCCTGTGAAACTCGGCTCGGACGCAAAAATGGGATTGTAGAGATTCGAAGCTGGAATAGCTGTCGATTGGAACGCGCTTCCGATCTCTTTCCGGAAAAATGTGCCCGCCAAACTAAAGTCATGGTTCAAAAACCCGGTCGCAACGGAGCCGCGCAGCCCCATTTCGACTGTCGACGCATTTTCATAGAGCCTGAGGGCAAAGGGGTTTCCGGTGATCGTGCCTTGTGTGTCCTGCACCCTTAGACCTTCGCTCGTGCTCTTTAAGCGAAGAAGGCTTCCTCCGGCCGCAGCGAAAACGGTCACGTTCTCGACGATGTCGAATTCGGCGCGCAGCGCGCCGTACGTGTTTTCATTCTTCGAGAACGTCCATGGCTGCGAGTAATTGACGCTGCTGTCGGGCGCGTCCGGCACCGGCACGCCAGCCGCCACGGAGACGGGTCGCCGCGTTCCGTCGGTATTCTGGAATTGATAGCCGAGATCGGCCGACAGGCGAACCGACTCGCCGCGGTAGTCCAACCCCAGCGCTGCGACCCTCGTTTCTTGCGACTGTCGATCGATGGCGGTGTCGCCATTGCGATAAACGCCGTTGAAGCGGACCCCGACATTCTTATCGGGCCCGAAGCGCCGGCCGGCATCGACATGTCCGCCAAACTGACTATCCGAATAATAGGTCGGCGTGAATTGGATCATGGGACGGTCGCCGGCACGTTTCGGCACGAGATTGATGGCGCCGCCGATGCTGCCGAACGGCGCCATTCCATTGAGCAGGGCATTGGGGCCTTTGAGGACTTCGACGCGCTCGATCGACTCCACCGCCATCATCCCATTGCTGGTCGGCGCGACACCGTAGAGACCGCCAAACGCGATATCCTGGTTTCCCGCGACGAACCCCCGAATGGTTGCCTGGTCGATGCCCGAGCCGCCCGGAAAGTCGCCGCGTACCGACGGGTCGTTGTTCAGGACGTCGGCGAGCGTCCGCGCCTGCTGATCTTGAATTGTCTTCTGGGTATAGCTGGTCTGGTTGAACGGCGTGTCCATGATGTCCCTGTTGCCGAGGATACCGACCCTGCCGCCGCGCGCCACCTGCCCGCCCGCATAGGCCGGCGGCAGGTTGCCGATTTCGGCTTGGCGCGGCGCACCGCGCCTTCCCTCGACCATCACGGGATCGAGTTGCATCACCCCCGAGCCGCCGGTCGGCAGACGCTCCAGCATCGCCGTGTCGCCGCCCGTGAGCCGATAGCCGATCCCCGTCCCGGCGAGCAGCCGCTGCAACGCCTGCTCCGGCAGCATCGATCCGCCGACGCCGGGCGAGGAGATGCCGCGGACGAGGCCGGCATCGACCGACACCTGCATCCCCGACTGCCGGCCGAATTGAGTCAGTGCGTCGGCGAGTGGCTGGGCCGGAATATCGAAGCTGCGCTGCGCCGGCGCCGCCTGCGCGAGCCCAGTCTTGCCCGGATGCTTGCCCGGCTGCTGCATCGCGCCGCGCTCGTCCGCCCGGCTGGTCTGCGCCGCTGCCTCCCCGGAAGCGACGACGGCCGTCAGCGCCGTCGTCGCCATCAGCGCGCCTATCAGCGCCGCGCCCCTGCTTCGCCCGCCTGCCCACCTCAACGCCCTCATCCCCAAGCTCCCGTCCGTTGCACAAGTCGAGGCCGGCGGACGCAACTATGCAAGTGCGTCGCAGTATCACCGCTTCAATCAAGCAACGACGAGGCAATCCTGTTTTTCGGAAGAAAATGCGGCCGGACGGTTTCAGCCCCCGGAAACGACCAGCAGCCAGGGCGATATCCGCCGCACCGACCCGCCATGCGCGCCCGCGATCGCCCGAAGGGCCGCGACGGGGTCGGCGACGTTGTAAACCCCCGTCACGCGCTCCCTGCCGAGCGCGCCGTCGGCCAGCACGATCATGCCCCCGTAATAGCGGCGAAGCTCGTCCACGACTTCGGCCATGGGCCGGTCGCGCGCGACGATCTGGCCCTGCAGCCAGGCCGCGACATCGCCGGGCGGCACGCCGCCGCGCTCGACATGACCGGTCCAGCCCACCTGCACCCAATCCCCCGCCGACAGGCGTTCCGATACCGGCGGCGCGGCCGAGGCGTAGTCGACGCGGACCTGCCCTTCGCGGACGGCGACGGAGACGGCTTCCCCGTTCATCCGCACCTCGAAGGCGGTGCCGACGACCGTCGTCTCCACCTCGCCCGCCGCGACCCGGAACGGGCGGTCCGGATCGGCCGTCACTTCGAATACCGCTTCGCCCTTCAGCAGCCGCACGCCGCGCTCGCCGTGGGCCAGGGTTACGGCGATCGCGCTGTCCGCGCCGAGCCGCACCGTGCTGCCGTCGGCCAGGCGAATCGATCGAAGCTCCGCGGTCGTCGTCCGGTAGTCGGCCTGCATCCGGAGCATGAGCGCGGGCATGACGACGAGCGCGAGGCAAGCCGCCAGCGCCGCGGCTACCACGCCGGCCGCGAACCGGCGGCGCAGGGAAGTGCGCGGCGGCGGCAAGGGATGCGGCAACGGGGCCTCCCAATGCCCGGCATGGGCCGGCGGCACCCTGCCCATCATGTCGTAGATGTCCGACGTGTTCGCCCAGGCCGCGGCGTTGGCCGGGCTCGCGGCCAGCCAGGCATCGAAGCGGACGCGCAACGCCGCGTCGTCCGGGTCGTCCTCGAGGGCGACCAGCCAGCGGGCCGCTTCCGTCGTTACGCGATCCTCGTCTTCACCCGATCTCGTCATGCGTCTACCTCGGCCCGCGCCGCCAACGGGATATCTCGGCCGGCGAAGGCTTCCTGCTCAATAAACGCCGGGGGAATGCTCTTTTTCGGAAGAATGCCGATGCGGGATCTCATTTCGGCGGCCGCACCCGGCGCCGGCAATAAGCGATGCCTTCGGCGACGATGTCATGCGCGACGGTGATGGACACGCCGAGCCGGGCAGCGATCTCCTTGAGCTTGCAGCCGCCGAAGCGGCGCATCTCCAAGGCGATGCGCGTCCGCTCCGGAAGCTCCGCCATCACCTTGACGAGAAGGCGCAGCTCGTCCCTGGCCGCGGCTTCCGCCTCGGGCGACGGATATTCGTCGGCGGCCTCCGCGACGGCCGGCCCGCCGTACCCCGCGACGACACGTTCTTCCCGCCTCGCCCGGCGGAGCCCGTCGATGGCGAGGTTGCGGACGATGCGATAGAGATAGCCGACGGGCTCGTCGAGCGGGCGCGCCTCGGCCGCCGCGCCGAAGCGCAGCCATGCCTCCTGCACCACGTCCTCGGCGCAAGCGCGGTCGCCGACGATACCGCTGGCGTAATTCACCAGCTCGCCGCGGTGGGCCACATAGAGGGCCAGCATGTTCCGGTCGTGGCGCACGCCTCGTTCTTCTTTTTCTCGATCGCCGGCCCTGGGCCACGCGAGCATTCGGGCCAGGGGCGTCTCGCCGGTCTCTCCCCCGGCTCCGATATGCGAACCATTCGCATTTGCGTTGTATAGCCAAACCGCCGCGACTGCAATTTTTCTCCACCGGACCAGGGCTGCACCGGCGCCTGCAAAAATCGGTTGAACCTCGGCAGCGCGCCGGCGTTCCTCCCTTAGGGTTTCTCATCGGCACGATGCCGAATACGCCGTTCGCCGTTTCAACAACGGGAGAATAGGACCATGGAAACCGGGAATGCGCGGCCGCTGGGGTCGCTACACCGGTATTGGGGCTGGATGCTCGCGCTCGGCGTCCTGATGCTCGTCTTGGGCGTGATCGGGCTGTATGCGTCGGTCGCGCTCACCATCGTCAGCGTCCTGCTGTTCGGCGCGTTGCTGGTGGCGGGCGGGGTCGCGCAGGCGATCCAGGCGTTTCGCGCCAGCGGCTGGAAGAGCGTCGCGCTCCATGTAGGGATCGCCCTGCTCTATATCGTGGGCGGCGGGATTGCGCTGTACGACCCGGTGGCGGCATCGCTCAGCCTGACCATCTTCATCGCGGCCATGCTGCTGGTGACGGGCATTTTTCGCGCGGCAATGGCGTTCCAGATGCGCCCCATCGGCGGCTGGGGCTGGGTGCTGTTCGGCGGGATCATGTCGTTTCTGCTCGGCCTGCTGATCTTCGCTCAGTGGCCGGTGTCGGGGCTCTTCGCAATCGGCCTGTTCGTCGCGATCGAGCTCATCGTCGACGGGTGGAGCTGCATCCTCTTCGCGCTGGCCGCCAAGTCGACCGAGACAGGGCACAGCGCCGAGGAGCGGCACGCCTGACGCAGATGCGGGATGCTTGCGGTAGCCGCTATGCGCCAAGCAACCGCATGCCGGTGCTCGCCGCGGCCGCTCTGTCGAAGGTCAGCGTCTCACTGCAGCCGGCGAGTTTCGCGCCGTGGGCGATCAGCGCGTCGGCAAAGTCGGCATTGCCGGCCTGATAGGTGGCAAGCGCGAGGTAAGCGGCCTCCGCGCCCTCGACGACGAGCTCACGAGCCCGCAAGAGAAGCTCGACGGTTTCGGCAACCTGTTCGCGCGACGCCTTGTAGGCTCTCGACAGAACCCACACCGTCTCGACCAGCACGACGATGGAAACGAACCCTGGCGCGTCCGCCGTCAAGCCATCGATGATCCGCGAGGAGATCGGCGACTGCGTGTCGTCGTCCTGCGCCAGGTAGCGCACCAGGACGTTCGTATCGATCCCGATCACTCTCCCGTCGCCCCCGCGCCGATCGCGGCCTGCATGTCGTCCAGGCTGACCGGACCTTTCGGGCGCGGGATGATGCCCTTGAGCGACTTGATCGAGTGCGATGCCGGCACCACCGCGTAGTGACCGTCCTCCATGCGCACGAAGTCGAGGCGGTCCCCCGCCGTAACCCCCATGTCTTCCCGCACCTGCCGGGGAATCGTGACCTGGCCTTTGGAAGTGATCTTCGCCGTGTGCATATTTATTCCTTACATTTAGTAAGGTACTTAGTAAGGTATTCCTCTATCCATGTCAAGGCGCCCCTCGCCCGGAGGCCATCGGGTGGCGGGCATGGCTGGCAAAATGCGCCAAGTCGCGCTACGACGTGGACCTTCCGCAGTAGCGCCTGGCGGACGATATGGAGAAGAGCGGATGGACCAGAAGCAGGCTGAAGCGATCGCGACCGATTGGGTCGCCGCCTGGAACACGCACGACCTTGAGAAGATCCTGTCCCATTACGCCGACCCGCTCGAGTTCACCTCGCCGCTGGTCATCGAACGGTTCGGCCGGGCGGACGGCACGATCCGCACGAAGGCGGAGCTCCGGGAATACTTCGCCACCGGCGTCGCGCCCGACTCGGTCGTCCATTTCGAGCTGATCGACGTCCTCCCGGGCGTGTCCAGCGTCACCCTCTACTACACGAACCACCGCGGGCGCACGGTGGCCGAAACGATGTTCCTCGACGCGAAGGGCTTGGTTTTCAAGGCCGCGGTCCATTACCGCTAGCGGTTGGGGCCGGGCGGCCGGGCGACCGGGCATCCGGAAGGGGCGAAATCATTCACCTCTCTTTAACTCCAATCGTGGTAATAAGCGCGCCATGTTCGGTCAGTCAGCACGCGTTATCACCTTTACTAGGCGCCCGGTTCGCGTCCCGGAAAGCATGCGCTGCGCCGGGTCGCTCACGGAACGGAAGTTCTTCGACAGCGTCCGGCGGGGCAATGCGGCCTATGTGGAGAACGTGCCGCTGCCGGCCCGCTGCCTCTGGGTGCGGGACGAGGAGCGCCGCCTCGCGGCCAGCAAACGCTGGCGGGACATGCCGATCCGCAAGCTGGGCGAGCTGTATATCATCGCCCGGGTAGCCTGAGCCGGCCCCCTGCCCGCCCGCGCTGCCGGCACGCGCTGCCGACCAAGTAGACAATTTGCAGGCGCTTCCCATATATCGCATTGTCGCATCCGAAATTCGGACGGAGATGCAATGCACCGCCACATGAAAACGCTGCGCGGCTGCGCGGCCGGCCTGGCGATTTTGGCCGCCCTGCCCGTATCCTCGCCGGCGCGCGCCGACACCACGGTCGCACAGTTCGCTAAGATGAAGACGGCCGATCAGGCCCATCTTCTCGGAAGCCTGCTTCAATCCCTGGCCGACGACCTCGAAAAGAACAAGCGGAAGAAGGAATCGGAATGCCTGTTCCGGCTTTACACGAATACGGAATCCGAAGCCCGCGTCATACGGTCGCCCGGGATGGTGGATTTTCTCGCGACCGTCGATGGGGCCAGCAAGAAGGGCGCTGCGGATAAAGTTACCGTCGAAGAGATCATTGCCCGGCAGATGGTCCAGCATTGCGGCACCGGCCAGCCGGGCAAGAAGTGACGGCAGAAAGCAGGTGACAGTCCGCCATGGCCCGGCGATACTGCCGGCTCGGGCGAAGTTCACCCGAATCGAGCGATTTCAAAGGCGTGGCGGCGCCGGCGATATCCGGTTCCGTTCACGCCGGGACACCCGGGAACAGGACCGGGGAGCAGGACTGGAGGGCCGCCCTTTTCCATGGTATTTTCCGAGAGTTACAGGCGCCAGGACGTTGTAAATCGTCCGGCCGGGAATATGGGATGACGAAAATACGATCCTCCGACCGCGCCCCTTTGCGCATGTCCTCCACCCAGCCCGGCAGGATCGGCGCATGAGAACGCACGACTGGATCGAGCGCAATTATCGCCGCATGCAGGCGCGCTCGTTTTCTCAACTTTTGCGTGGCGTATCCCTGCGCGTCTGGCCCCTTTCGAGCGTCGTGCGCGATCATTATCGCGTGCGGATGGCGCCCACGACGTGGAACGCGATCAACAGGCGCGCCCGCAGCAATCTGGAGGGCTGCGCCGCCCCGCTCGACACCCCGCAACGCACGACGCTCGAGGGCCTGCGGCGCGACGGCGTCCACAAGACGACGATCGGCGATTTCCTGGGCGTCGCGGTGGACCTGGCCCGCCTCCGCGCGGACGCCGACGCTCTCCTGCAACGCCCGGCTTTGCGCGAGCAGATCGCGTCGCGCCGCAGCCGCGAAGGGGTCAAATGGTATGTCGTCCGGGCATTCGGATACCGGCCGCGGATTCCGGTCCCCGCGTCCTTTGCGGACCTGCTCCTGAGCGACAGGGTATTGGCGGTCGCGAACGCCTATCTCGGCGTAACGAGCCGCCTCAAATATCTGGACGTATGGCATAACTTCTCGGTGGCCGAATCCGACCCGCCGATCGATTCCGAGCTTTGGCATCGCGACAACGAGGACCGCAACCTCGTCAAGCTGTTCATCCACCTGTCCGACGTGGACGAGACCTCCGGCCCGTTGACCTATGTCCGCGGAAGCCAGCCCGGCGGCCCGCACGGCGAGCTTTTCCCGTCCAATCCGCCCAGCGGGTCTTACCCGCCGAAACGCGAGCTCGAGGAGCGGATTCCCGACGACGGCCTGGCGAGCTGCACCGGCGATGCCGGGACCATGGTCTGGTTCGACGCCTGCGGCCTGCATCGCGGCGGCCGAGCCACGCGGAAGGCGCGGACGCTGCTGGTCGCTACCTATGCCTCGGACGCCGCGCTCGACCTGCTGAAATATCGCCTGGCCGATCCCCACCAGTACGAAATCCTGAGCCCCGCCGCCCGCTACGCGATCCGCGCTCCGGAGGCGTAGGACAGCGCGCCGTCCTACCGCCGCTGCCAGTCGTTGGTCTGATTGCGGAGGTCGTTCTTCTGGCGGGTTATCTCGTAGTCGAGCCGGCGCCCCTCCCGCTTCTCCCAGCCCTGCCGCAGCTCGTTGCGGTTCAGGTCGTTGCGGATCGCGCGCTCGGAGCGGAAGGGCGCGCCCGTCCGCCGCCGGAACTCCAGCTCGTCATGCTGCTGTTCCAGCACCTTCTGGCGAGAGCGGGCCTTTTCCTCGCTGCGCTCGGTGCGGTTGAGCGACTTGACCGTCTTGTTGATGGTCTCGTCAGTCTCCTCCGCCTGGATGTCCCGATCGGCGCGCGCCGGCGCGATCGGCGCGAAGATCGCTGATGCCCCGAACAGCAGCAACAGGTACAGCGCATTGCGACTCATCCCAGTGACTTATGGTGTCCCTCCCCGGTTGCAAGGACCGTTCACCTGAAGTCGAGCACCTGCCCTTCAATCGCCTTCGCCGCTTCCAGCAGCCTGTGGTCCTGGTGCAGCCGCCCGATGAGCTGCACGCCGAGCGGCAGGCCCTTCGGCCCCTTCCCCGCCGGCAGCGTCACCGCCGGCACATGCGTCGTCGTCCAGAGGTTGTTGAAGATCGCATCGCCGGTCCTGCCGATGCCCTCCGGCGCTTCGCCCGGCGCGCTCGGCGTCAGCAGGATGTCGACCGCCTCCATCGCCGCATAGAGACGCTCCCGGTAGCCGAGGATCGTCCGTTCCGCGGCGCGATAGTCCTCGTAGCTGCAGTTGAGCCCGTCCGCGGCACGCCCGTCCAGCAGCGCCCGGCTCAGCTTGTCGCCGTGGTACAGCCGCTCGTAGGTCATGGCGCGCGCGAACTCGTAGCCCGACACCTTGCGCACCGCTTCCGGCAGCGTCGCCTCGCCGTCCGGCATCTTGAAGTCGCTGAGTTTCGCCCCCGCCCCGGCCAGCGCCTCCGCGGTGCGTTCCAGCAGGCTCCGGGTCGCCGGCTCCGCCCTATCCCAGAACGCGCTGCGGCAGAAACCGACGCGCAGCCCTTTGACGGAAACCGCCGCCAAAGGCCGCTGCGGCAGCCCCATGACGACGTAGCGGAACAGCGCCAGGTCGTCCACCGACCGCGCGATCAGCCCCAGCGTGTCGAAGGACGGCACGTTGTCGCCGACACCGGTGACCGGGAAATCGCGGTAGCTCGGCTTGTATCCGACGGTCCCGCAGAAGGCGGCGGGACGGATCGTCGACCCCGTCGTCTGCGTGCCGAAGGCCGCCGGCGCCATGCGTGCGCCGACCGCGGCCGCCGAGCCGCTGGACGAGCCGCCGGGCGTGTGCGCGGTGTTGTGCGGATTTCGGGTTGCGCCCGGATGGCGATGCGCGAACTCGGTCGTCACCGTCTTGCCGAGCACGACGCCGCCCGCGGACCGGCAGGCGGCGACGCAGACCGCATCGCGCGCGCCCCGCTTGCCCGCGTAGATCGGCGAGCCGTGTCCGGTCGGCATGTCGGCCGTCTCGATGATGTCCTTGAGGCCGAACGGCACCCCGTGGAGCGGCCCCCGCCGCGGCCCCTTGTCGAGCGCCCGCGCCTGTTCCAGCGCGAGCTTCTCGTCGAGGAAGGCCCAGGCGTGGACCGCCGGCTCCGTTTCCGCGATCCGGTCGAGGCAGGCGCGCACCAGCGCTTCGGCGGTGAGCTTGCCCGCCGCGATCGCGGACGCCGCTTCGGAGGCGGTCAGGTCCGCGGGCGTGCCCAGGGGAAACTTGCAGACATTCGTCATCGTCCAGTCCTTTACTCCGCCGCCTTCGCCGGCCGGAAGGCTTCCGGCCATTTCGACGGGCGGCTGCGCGCGTATTGCAGCGGGTAGGCCGCTTCCGCGCCCAGCGTCTCCGCCGCGTGCCATGCCCAGCGCGGGTCGTAGAGCAGGCCGCGCGCCAGCGCCACCATGTCGGCCTTGCCGCCGCCCACGAGCGATTCCGCATACTCCGGCTCCAGGATCATGCCGACCGCCATGGTCGCGATCCCGCTCTCGCGCCGGATGCGCTCGGCGAAGGGCACCTGGTAGCCGGGCCCGAGCGTCAATTTCTGCTTCTCCGATACGCCGCCGCTCGACGCGCAGATGTAGTCGCAGCCGCGCGCCTTGATCGCCTTGGCGAAGACGACGGAATCCGGCACGTCCCAGCCGCCCGCGACCCAGTCGGATGCGGAAATGCGGACGCCGAGCGGCTTCCGCTCCGGCCACACTGCGCGCACTGCGTCGAACACCTCCAGCGGGTAGCGCATGCGGTTCTCGATGCTGCCGCCGTAGGCGTCGTTGCGCTGGTTGCTGACCGGCGACAGGAAGGCGTGCATCAGGTAGCCATGCGCCATGTGCAATTCGATGAGGTCGATGCCGAGCCGGTCGCTGCGCCGAGCGGCCAGCACGAAGGCGTCGCGCACCGTGTCCATCGCTACCCGGTCGAGCATGCGCGGCACCGGCCAGCCGGCGCTGGTGGCGTCCGAATTGCTCGAGCCGGCGGTGCTGCCCGGCAGCGGCGACGGCGCCACCGTCTCCCAGGCGCCCTCGGCCGCTGTCAGCGCGCTGCGCCCTTCCCAGGGCCGCTTGGCGGATGCCTTGCGGCCCGCATGGGCGAGCTGGATGCCGATCTTCGCCTTGCCGTGCCCGCGGCAGAAGGCGAGCACGCGGGCGAGCGCCGCCTCGTTGGCGTCCGAGTAGAGGCCGAGGCAGCCATGCGTGATGCGGCCGCGCGCCTCGACGCCCGTCGCCTCGATGACCAGCAGGCCCGGCCCGGAGATCGCGAGCTGCCCCAGGTGCATCAGGTGCCAGTCGGTCGCCGAGCCTTCCTCGGCGCTGTACTGGCACATCGGCGACACGACGACGCGATTGTCGAGCGTGAGCCCGCGGAGGGAGATCGGCGAGAACAGGGCGCTTGTCATCGGTGGCAAACTCCGGTTGGAAAGTTATGAGGCGACGGCGCGGCAAGGCCGTCGCATTTGCGAGTGCTGCACGGATGTCGTGCGTCCTTCGACAAGCTCAGGATGAGGTAGAATCTTCATGGCATTGAGAAAAATCCTCATGCTGAGCTTGTCGAAGCACGCACGACGCCAGTCCCGATCCGTCGGGTTAAGCCGCATAGGGCATCAAATGCCATTTCCCTCGGCGGCGGCGCGCGGCCCGGCGACGATGACGCCCTTGCCTTCGAGCTCGTCGATCTTCGCGTCGTCGATGCCGAGCTCCGCCAGCACCTCGCGCGTATGCTCGCCGACCGTCGGCGGCTGGCGGCGGAGCCCGAGGTCGTGCGTGCCGATCTCGACCGGCAGGCGCGGCAGCTTCGTCATCGTGCCGTCCGGCATGCGCGTCGGCACCAGCCGGCCGTGCGCGTTGAGCTGCGGGTCGTCGAACAGGTCCTTCGTCCGCGCGACCGGGGCGAAAGGAATCCCGATCTTCTCGCAGATCGCGGAAAGCTCGGCCTTGGTGCGGCTGCCGAAAATCTCGGTGCAGATCGGGATGATGCGGTCGCGCGCCTCCACCCGCTGTTCGTTGGTCTTCAGCGCGGGATCGTCGAGCAGGTCCTGCCGCCCGAACTCCCGGCAGAAGCGCCGCCAGTGGTTGTCGCTGGTGATGCCGATGAAGATCTGGTCGTCGTCGGACGTCTTGAACACCTCGTAGACTGCCCAGGCGCCGCGCCGGTTCGGCATCGGCGGCGTGTCCTGGCCGGTCACGACCTCGCCGGCCATGTGCTGCATCATCAGGAAGGCGGTGGATTCGAACAGCGCGCTCTTCACGAACTGTCCCTTCCCCGTGCGGTCGCGGTCGCGCAGCGCCGCCAGGATGCCCATCGCGCCGTAGGTGCCGCCCATGATGTCGATGATCGACGCGCCGGCACGCAGCGGGCGGCCCGGCGGGCCCGTCATGTAGGCGAGCCCCGCCATGAACTGCACCACTTCGTCGAGCGCCGGGCGGTTCTCGTAAGGGCCGCTGAGGAAGCCCTTCATGGCACAGTAGATGAGCCGGGGGTTGAGCTTGGCGAGCGTCTCGTAGCCGCAGCCCAGCCGCTCCATCGTGCCGGGCGCGTAGTTCTCGATCACCACGTCGGCCGACTGGATCAGCTTGTGCGCCAGCGCCTGGCCGTCCGTCGACTTGAGGTCGAGCGCCACGCCCCGCTTGTTGCGGTTGAAGCTCGGGAAGAAGCCGGCGGCGAAGCCGTGCAGCCGCCGCGTCTTGTCGCCGTCCGGCGCCGGCTCGACCTTGATCACGTCCGCGCCGAGATCGGCGAGCACGAGCCCGCAGGACGGCCCCATGATCGTCTGGCAGAACTCGACGACGCGGATGCCATCGAGCGGAAGCGGCGTATCGCGGTCAGGGTCCAACGTCATTGCTGCTCCTCGAGGCCTGCGCATGGACTCGCCGGTCAAGCCGGCGAGTGACGATAATTATTTGAAAATAAAGAAAAATCGTCACACCCCGGCTTGACCGGGGTGTCCACGGCGCCGCCCTGTCCAACCGAGCTCGACTTAACCGGACTGAAATGGGACATGCCCATGGCATCCATGCTCGGACCCAGCCGTACCTACAGCGCGCCTTCGTTCTTCAGCATGTGCACGGACTTGCGGACGGCTTCCGCCGACGCGTCGAGGTCCTCGTCGCTGTGCACGGCCGAGACCTTGCCGGCGAGCTTGCCGTTGATGTCCATGCCGTTGACCATGAGGCCGAGCCGGAAGCGCGTCACCATGATTTTGTCCGCCTTGAAGTCCTTGCGCTTCAGCTTGAAGGGGTCGAAGGACGACGGCTTCAGCGCCATGTTCGACAGGTTCGTGAAGAAGTGGATCTCGGAGAACTGGCCGTAGGCCGACCACGCGACCTTCTCCTCCTCGAACACGCGGTTGACCTTGGCCCGCAGCTTCTTCGCCTGGGCGATCGCTTTGCCGGTGGCGTCCGTCGTGTCGACGGCCTCCAGCATGACGACGCCCGCGGCGGCCGACAGCGGGTTGGCGTTGAAGGTGCCCTGGTGGCCGATCTTCTCCTTGCCCTTGGCGGCGGTCACGTCGAAGTCGAGCAGCTCCAGGATGTCGCGCCGGCCGCACACCGCGCCGCCCGGCAGCCCGCCGGCCAGGATCTTCGCCAGGCTGGCGATGTCGGGCATGATGCCGAAATGCGCCTGCGCGCCGCCCTTGGACGCGCGGAAGCCGGCGACGACCTCGTCGAAGATCAGCAGGATGCCGCGCTTCTCGGTGATGCGGCGCAGCTCGGCCACGAATTCCTTCGACACCGGCACCTGGCCGAAGCCGGAGCCCGTCGGCTCCAGGATGACGGCCGCGATGTCGTCATGAGACGTCAGGATGCGGCGCGTCTCTTCGATGTCGTCGGCGGGCGCCAGCAGGATCTCGTCGGCGATGCCGGGCACCACGCCGGTCGACGGGGTGCCGTCGAAATGGTCGGTGACGCCGAAGGCCACGTGGTCCTGCCAGCCGTGGAAATGACCGTGGAAGCGGACGACCTTGTTCTTCCCCGTGAAGGCGCGCGCAAGGCGGAACGCCATCAGGTTCGCCTCGGTCCCCGACGACGTGAAGCGCACCAGCTCCGCGCAGGGGATCAGCTTCTGGACCAGCCGGCCCCAGCGGATCTCCAGCTCGTGGCCGGAGCCGTAATGTGTGCCGCGCGCCGCCTGCGCCTGGACCGCCTTGACGATGTCCGGATGGTTGTGTCCCAGCAGCAGCGCGCCATGGCCGCCGAAATAATCGACATACTCGTTGCCGTCCACGTCCCATTTCCGCGAGCCCTGGGCCCGGTCGGCGTAGAGGCAATAGGGGTCGAGGCGGCGCGAGTCATGCGTCAGGCCGCTCGGATAGATCTCGCCTGCCTGCTTTGCGAGCGCCGCGGATTTCCGGGTTTTCTCGCGATAGGCTGCGACGATCCGCGAGTTCGTCAACGTGCTGTCGGGCATGAGATGGCTCCATGTGAGAGAGCGACTATACTGGGGCGGGCTACCGCTAACGTACTGCCGGCGGCCATCCCCGCGCAACCACGCGAGGGACACGCCGAATTCCCAGGAAAGAGGAAAAAAGATGAACGCCCTCCGAAAGATGCTCAAGGCCGATCAGCTCGTCACCGCCCCGGTCGTGTTCAACCCGATCATGGCGAAGCTGGCGGAGCGCGCCGGCTTCCCGGCCCTCTATCTCGGCGGCGGCACGCTGGGCTACGTCAAGACGGCGCTGGAAGCGAACCTGAACCTGACCGAGATGTGCCAGGCCGCGCTGGACATCCGCACCGCCTGCACCCTGCCGCTGATCCTCGACGCCGCGCCCGGCTGGGGCGACCCGATGCACATGCACCGCACGGTCAACATGAGCGAGGCCGCCGGCTTCGCCGCCATCGAGATAGAGGACCAGATCCTGCCGAAGCGCGCGCACCATCACATCGGCATCGAGCACATGATCCCGCTCGAGCTGATGGTGCGAAAGGTCGAGGAGGCGGTCGCCGCCCGGCGCGACCCGGATTTCATCATCGTCGCCCGCACCAACGGCATCCGCGCCAGCACCATGGACGACGCGCTGAAACGCGCCGAGGCGTATCGCAACGCCGGCGCCGATCTCATCATGCTGTCGCCGCGCGACGTGAAGTCGTTCGAGCACGTGGCGGCCCGCATCGCCCCGCCGCTGATGTTCAACCTGCCCGCCGGCGGGCTGTCGAAGTACGGCCTCACGCTGGCCGACATGAAACGCTTCGGCTGCCGCATCCTGCTCGACCCGAGCAACCCGTTCGTCGCCGCCTACCGCGCCTGGAAGCAGTGCTACGAGTCAATGGCGAAGGACATGGACAATCCCGGCTTCACCGCGGCGGAAGCGGAGAAGATCCAGGAAGACATGTTCGAAACGATCGGGCTGGAGAAGCTGCTGGACGTCGAGCGGCGGACCTACGACAAGCCGTAGGGCGGCGTCGTGCCGTCTCATGCTTCGACAAGCTCAGCATGAGGTCATTTATTGTGCATATTCAATTATCTAGACCTCATCCTGAGCCTGTCGAAGGATGAGTACGCTCCTCCTCCCTCGGCAACCCCCAGCCCTTCACCAGTGCGAACAACACGGGAATGACGACCAGCGTCAGGACAGTCGACGACACCATGCCGCCGATCATCGGCACGGCGATCCGCTGCATCACTTCCGAGCCGACGCCGGTGCTCCAGAGGATCGGCAGGAGCCCGGCCATGATCGCGGCAACCGTCATCATCTTCGGGCGGACGCGCTCGACCGCGCCGGTCATGATGGCTGCGTGCAGGTCGGCTTGCGTGAAGGTCCGGTTTTCGGCGCCGCAGCGCGCCTTCGTCTCCTTCAGCGCATGATCGAGGTAGAGCAACATGATGACGCCGGTCTCGGCGGCCACGCCGGCCAGGGCGATGAACCCGACCGCCGCCGCGACGCTCATGTTGAAATCCATGAGATCCATCAGCCAGAGACCGCCGACGAGCGAGAACGGCAGCGACAGCATTACGATCAGCGTTTCCGAAATGCGCCGGAAGTTGAGGTACAGCAGCAGGAAGATCACGAGCAGCGTCGCCGGCACCACGAGCGCCAGCCGCTTCTGCGCCCGCTCCAGGTATTCGAACTGACCGCTCCAGGTCGCATAGTATCCCGCTGGAAAAGTGACGCCGTCGCGAACGGCTTGCCGCGCCTCGCGCACGTAGCCGCCCAGGTCCCTGTCACGGATATCCACGAAGACATAAACGGCGAGCTGGCCGTCCTCCGTCCGGATGGAGGTCGGGCCCTGCGTTCGCTTTATGCCAGCCACCTCCCCGAGCGGCACCGAGCCTCCGCCGGGCAGCGAAACCAGCGTCTCCGCGGCAATCGCTTCCGGATCGCTTCGAATGTCGCGCGGGTATCGAAGCACGACGGCATACCGCTCCCGCCCTTCGACCGTTGTGGTCACGGTTTCGGCGCCGAGCGCCATGGCGATCGTATTCTGGACGTCCTCGACGCTGAGGCCGTAGCGGGCGATGCGGCCGCGGTCCGGGGCGATCTCGAGGAAATATCCGCTGTTTACCCGCTCGGCGTAGGCGCTCGCGGTTCCCGGAACTTTCCGGAGGGTCGCTTCGACCTCGCGCGCCAGACGCTCCAGCTCCGCCAGGTCCTTGCCGAAAATCTTCACGCCCACCGGGGTCCGAATGCCGGTCGAGAGCATGTCGATGCGGGCCTTGATCGGCATCGTCCAGGCGTTGCTCACGCCCGGGAATTGCAACGCCGCATCCATTTCCGCGATCAGCTTGTCGACGGTCAGGCCCGGTCGCCATCGATCTTCCGGCTTCAGGTTGATGACCGTCTCGAACATCTCCATGGGCGCGGGATCGGTCGCGGTCTGTGCGCGGCCCGCCTTTCCCCAGACGGACGCCACCTCGGGAAAGCTCTTGATGATGCGGTTCTGGGTTTGCAGGAGCTCCGCCGCCTTCGTGACCGAAATGCCCGGCAATGTCGTCGGCATGTAGAACAGCGTCCCCTCATTCAGGGTCGGCATGAACTCCGAGCCGATGCGGCTGGCGGGGACGATCGCCAGCGCGAGCACGACCGCGCCGATCATCAGCGTCGCCGTCTTCGCTTTTAGAACGAGCGAGATCACCGGGCGGTAAAGCCGGATCAATGCGCGATTGAGCGGATTCCTGCCTTCCGGAACGATATTGCCGCGAATGAACAGAACCATCAGCGCCGGAACGAGCGTGATCGAGAGAATCGCCGCCGCCGCCATCGAGAAGGTCTTGCTGTAGGCGAGCGGCTTGAACAGCCGGCCTTCCTGCGCCTCCAGCGCGAAGATGGGCAAGAAGGACACCGTGATGACGAGCAGGCTGAAAAAGAGCGCCGGGCCGACCTCCTGCGCCGCCTGAATCAGAACCGCGGCGCGCGGCGTCCCCGGAGCGGCGTGCTCCAGGCGCTTGTGGGCGTTCTCGATCATCACGATGGCGGCGTCCACCATCGCCCCGATGGCGATCGCGATGCCGCCGAGGCTCATGATGTTGGAGCCGATGCCGAATGCGTGCATGACCGCAAAGGCGATCAGGATCGCAATCGGCAGCGTGACGATGGCGACGAGCGCGCTGCGCGCGTGCAGCAGGAATATGAAGGAGATGAACGCGACGACGAGGCATTCCTCGAGCAAGGTCGCCGTGAGCGTCGCGATCGCACGGTGGATGAGGTCCGATCGGTCGTAGACGGGGACAATCTCGACGCCTTCGGGCAGGCTCGGCGCCAGCTCCGCAATCCGTTCCTTGGCCGCATCGATCACGTCCAGCGTGCTCGCCCCGTGGCGTTGCAGGACGATGCCGCTCGCAACCTCCCCTTCGCCGTTCAGCTCCGCGATGCCCCGGCGCTCATCGGGTACAAGCTCGACCCGCGCGATATCGCGTATCAGAACCGGCGTCCCGTTCGACGTCTTGAGCGCGATCCGCTCGATATCGGCCACGCCCGTCAGGTATCCGCGCCCGCGCACCATGAACTCGGTTTCGGACAATTCGATGGTCCGTCCCCCGATGTCCATGTTGCTCGCCCGTACGGCGTCGCGAACCGCTTCCAGCGTTATCCCGAACGCCCTCAGGCGGAGGGGTTCGACGACGACGGCGTATTGCTTGACGAAGCCGCCCACGCTGGCGACTTCGGCCACGCCCGCGGCCTTCGCGATGCCGAACCGGACGTGCCAGTCCTGCAGGCTCCGAAGCTCGGCCAGGTCGCGTTCCGATCCTGTAAGGGCATACTGATAGACCCAGCCGACGCCGGTCGCATCCGGCCCAAGGGCCGGGGCGACGCCGGACGGCAGCCGCTGCGCCGCGGTGTTGAGAAATTCGAGAACGCGGCTGCGCGCCCAATAGATGTCGGTTCCGTCCTCGAAGATGACATAGACGAAGGAAACCCCGAAAAACGAAAATCCCCGCACGACCTGCGATCGCGGCACGCTCAACATCGCCGTCGTCAGCGGAAAGGTTATCTGGTCCTCGACAACCTGCGGCGCCTGCCCGGGGTATTCCGTGAAGACGATGACCTGCGTGTCCGACAGATCCGGAAGCGCGTCCAGCGGAACCCGCGCGAGCGCATAGACGCCGAGCAGCGTGGCGAATGCTGCGCCGATCAGGACAAGGACGACGTTGTTCGCCGACCAGCGGATGACGCCGGCTATCATTGCGGCGCCTGGTGCGCCGTGAACGTGGCGAGGGCCGCGCGCAGGTTGCTTTCGGCGTCTATCAGAAAATTGCCGGACACGACGATCCGCTCGCCTTCGGCCAAGCCCTCGCGAACCTCGACCAATCCGCCGCCGCGCAGCCCCAGGACGACGTCGCGCGGCTCGAAGACGCCGCCATCCTTGGCGACGAAGGCGACCTGGCGCGTTCCGCTGTCCAGGACCGCGGAGGCCGGCACGGCGATGACCGGCGTTTTGGTGAGCGCCGCCTCGATGGCGACGTCCGCGTATTGGCCGATCTTCAGTTTTCCGCCGGCGTTGGAAACTTCGATCCGGACGACGGCGGTGCGGGTGCTCGCATCGAGCTCGGGGTAGACGAAGGCGATCCGGCCTTCGATCTCATGCGAGGCGTCCGCATTCAGCGTAATGCCTGCCCGCTGGCCGATCTCGATGGCGGTCAGGTCGCGCTCCGCGACCCGCGCCAACACCCATACCGTCGAGAGATCCGCGATCCGGAAGAGCGTCGATCCCTGGTCGAACCGCATGCCGACGACGGCAGGCTTCTCCATGACGGTGCCCGAAGTCGCGGCGGTGAGGACGATCGAGCGGACCGGCTTGCCGGTACGGCGCAGCCCCGCGATCACTTCGTCGGGAATGCCGAACAGCCTCAGGTTGCCCGCTGCGCGCTCTATGTCGTCCCTGCCTCCTTTCAGGGCGCCGAGAAAATCGGCCTGCTTCTGCAAGATCTCCTGGCTGTCGATCCAGACGCGGACCAGGGGATCGCCCTTGACGACCTGGGCGCCGGTCAGAGAGACGAAAAGCTCTTCGACGAATCCGTCGAACTTGGCGGTGAGGACCGCAAGCCGGCTCTCGTCGGCGGTCACCGTGCCTGCCCCGCGCACCGATCGCGCGAGCTGGCGCCGCGCCACGACGGCGGTACGCACGCCGGCACGCTGGACCTTCTCCGGCGCAATGCGGATGGTCCCGTCAGGCCCCGACATCTCGTCCTCGTACACGGGGATGTAGTCCATCCCCATCGAATCCTTTTTCGGGACCGGCGAGGTATCGGGCAAACCCATCGGGTTGCGGTAGTAGACGATTCGGCGCTCCCCTGCCGCAGGCGCGGCAGGGGCGGCTTCGGTTCGCTTTTCGGACGCGGTGAAGATGACGACGCCCGAGACGGGTTTCGGCCGACCTTCCACGTTTGCCGCGATCGTGAGCGCCCAACGGCCGGCCATCACGATTTCGGTCTCGAAGGCGATCGCGCCGGGGGCGCTTCCGGTAACCCGCTTGAGCGGCGCCGTCATCGCCGCCATGCCGTCCGGTCCCATGTCGAGCCGCGGCGACGTGACCGTGATGCCCGAGACGACGGGCGCGCCGCCGGCGGTCACGAGGCGTACTTCCAGCCGCACGGCTTTTCCCGTGGGGATCTCGCTTTGGACGGCCTCCCATCGCGGCCCATCGGGCGCGGTGAAGCCGGGTTGTTCGGGCAGGTAGAGCACGAGGGCGAGCACGGCAGCGCCGACGGCCAAGCCGCCCGCCAAGATGGCGGACATTCGAAGATTCATCGGATCGATCCTGACTATGGTTGATGCGCGTCCATCCGCAGCCCTTGGGCCGCGCAATGCACGGATTTCCATCCGCTCAAACAGCGAGCGGTTTCAGACGAGGATCGGTGCTTTCGGAGGCCTGAACGGCAACGCTCCCGCGTTCGACGGTGGGAGCGCGAATCGATCCAACGATTTGGGTTGCGGGCAAAGGAGCCTGCACGGCACGCCGGCCGGTTCGTGAGATATCGCTTGCAGCGGCCCACAGGAAGCCGCGCAGCTTGCGCCGGCCGGGCAGCCTTTCGTTTGGCTGGGATTGCAATCGCCCCCTCCCGGAGGGCAGTCGCAGTCGTGCATCGGTGCGGCGGCCAGGAGCGTATCCGCCGGCGCCGATGCCCCGTTCGTGTGCAGAACGGACATCGCCAAGGCGACGAAGAGGAACGCGGTCAACACCTTCCGCAGCATGATTGAGAAATAGCCTATAATTCCGCCGTTGTCAGCATGGAATGGCCGGCCTGCGACCGAGCCAACTCATGCTTCGACAGGCTCAGCATGAGGGTCATTATCGTGCGATTTCATCTATCTAGACCTCATCCTGAGCCTGTCGAAGGATGAGTACGCGCCAACACCCATGCGCTCCACGTCCCCTCAATCCAGCGGTGCGAAGGACATCGATTTTTCGGCGCCGTGGACGCCGAAGACGCTGAGGCAGAAGATCATGTCGACGTCGTAGCCGTTACGCGCGAGCGGCAGGTAGACGCGCTCGATCCGGCTGAACTTTTCGAGGTGGAACAGCACCGGCGTGCCGCGGCGCCAGCGCGGCTCCTTGTCCTCCGCGACGCTGCAGAAATCCTTATAAGCGACCGTCTGCTCGAAATCGTCGAACACCTCGTCCAGCCGCCGTCCGGTCGGGTCGTTGCCGAAGAACTCGACGACACCGGTGCCGACGAGGCGAAACACGAACCGGAGCGGGTTCCGCTTGACGTCGATCAGCCAGACGTTCGGCAGGAGATGCGGAATGTCGACCGGGTCCAGGTGCTGGCGTCCCGGCAATGCCTGCCCCGGCTTGATCGACAGCCAGTAGGCCACCGCCTCCCGGATCGTCGCGTTGCAGTCCGCTGGTAGTCCGAGATTTTCTATGCCGACATGCCGGGACATGTTTCGCACTTCCAACCGTTTATGCAATTTGAGCGCGACTGATACCATCGCGGGAGACCGAAGGGGATGAATATTTTCATATCTTAGGACACATCTTAGGACACAGGGACAAGGCCAAGTTCATGATCGCCCGCAATCGCGCCATAGATCAATTTGCAATCAGGTGGAACCACCTGATTGCAGGTAAATTGATCTATCTTAAAAGGCTAGAGCAACTTACCTGCGTCCGATTGGACGCAGGTTGCTCTTGTACAACGCAGCGCATTGCAGGTTGAATACGAAACGACGCGCCCATGCAACACCGCCCACCGCAATCGTTCGCCGCCCTGCGCCCGCTTTCCGAGGAACAGCGCAAGCTGAGCCTGGACCGGGCGCTTTCGGCCGCGGCGAGCACGAACCCGATCCGGGTGTTCGCTTACGGCTCCCTCGTCTGGAGCCCTTGCTTCGCCTTCGACGAGGCGGCGGCGGTTACGCTCGATGGCTACCGGCGGGCCTTCAATTTCTGGACGATCAAGACGCGCGGAACGCCGGAGACGCCGGGACTGGGGCTGGGGCTCGAGCCGGGCGGCGCGTGCGAAGGCATCCTCTACCGGCTTTCCGAAAGCGGCCGGGACGCCGCGCTGGAGGCGATCTGGGCGCGCGAGATGTTCAGCGATGTCTACGAGCCGCGCTGGCTGCCGGTCCGGACGTCCGGCGGCATCCACCAGGCGCTGTGCTTCGTCATCAACACGGCACATGAACAGTATGCCGGTCCGCTCGACGGCGATGCCGCCGCGCGGATCATCGCGCGCGCCAGCGGCGCGAATGGGACATGCCGCGATTACCTGGCCGAGGCCGTCGCCGCGCTGGCCCGCTACGGCGTGAGCGATCCATACCTCGACGGCCTGCTGGCCTTGGTCGACCGGCTCCCTCGGGCGGACGGGGGGCGGACGGCGCAGGCGCTTAGCCCTGCCGCGGCGCTTCGATCGTCATGAGCCGATAGCCGCGCCCACGCATGCAGTCGCGGAACATCTCCTCCGCCGCCCGATCGCGAAACAGGAGCCGTCCGGAGGCCGTGCTGCCCGACACCATCGGGCCATAGTCGTAGTAAGGATTGAATTCCCGGTCCACCGTGCCGAGGCATGCCACACGGTCCGCCTCGTAGATATTTGCATTGACGCCCGCCTTCGCCCAGCGCTGCTCCGGCGGGGCGGCGCAGGCGGCGACAAGTCCCAACACGCCAAGTGCGAGCATCTGCTGACGGCGCGACATGCCAGATCCTTTCCGCGTTGCTGCCACGAAGCCGCCGCGGCAATCGCCGCGGCCGGCCCGATCATAGATTTGGAGAAGAACGCGGACGAATTCAACAGGGCGGGCTTCAGCGCGCCGTTTCGGCGCCCGTCACCACGTGCAGCGCCGTCGCGAGGCGGGCGAGCGCCCGGGCCCGCCACCAGCCCGCCTCCAGCTCCCGGCCGGCCGACAGCGCCTTGCCGAAAATCCGGCGCGCCGCGGAAACGCGCGCCGCCCGCGCCGCCGCTATGGCCATGTCGCCCAGCATCACCGCGCGGTCGAAGCGGCTCTCGATGCCGCCCGCGATCTCCAGCGCCTGCCGCTCGAACGCCTCCGCCCGGCCGCTGTCCCCAGCCAGCCCGGCGATCTCGGCGGCCCGCCAGAACCCTTCGGCGCGCAGGTTGGCGTTGCCCAGCGCCGAAAGCTCGGATTCGCCCTTGTCGAAATTGCCGATCCGCGCCCACGCCAGGGCGAGGCTGAAACGGGAATACTCCTGCGGATACCCCTTGCGCACGCGCGCGGCCGCCGCCGCCGCCTTGCCCAGCGTCTTCGCCGCCGCCTTGCGGTTGCCGGCTTTGGCCTGGACGACCGCGAGATTGCACAGCGTCGTGACGCGATAGCGGTCGCCTTCGGCGAAAGCCGCGCGCGACACCGCGGAGGCCGAGGCTGCGATCATCGCCGATCCCGGTTCCTCCACCAGCGCGGTCAACGCGTCGACCGCCGCCCCATAGTCGCCCGTGTCGGCGAGGGCGCCGGTAATCATCCCGACTTCCGCATGCTTGATCAGCCGCGCGGTCGCCGGGGACGCGAAATTGCGGGCGGCGCCGATGACGTAGGCGGCGCCTTCGACGTCGCCGCTTTGCGCCAGACCGGAGGCGAGGGTCGTCGCAATGGCGACGCGGGAAGCGAGCGCGTGCTCCTGGTCGAGCATCGCCACGACGCGCTGCGACAGCTTGCGCGCGAGACCGGTTTCGCCGGCCCTGGCGGCGCTGACCGCGATGGAGGCGACCGCACGGATGCGGTTTTCCGTATCGGGAACGGTCTCGGCGAGCTCGAGCCCCTCGCCGATCCGTCCGGCCTCGGCGAGCGCTTCCGCGGCCTCGCGCATGGCGACGAGAACGAGCCGCGCATCGCTGAGATGCCGCAGGCGCTCACGCACCGCATTGCCGCGTCCCGTGCGTATCTCCGTCAGGATGATGTCGCGGAGCGCCCAGTCCTGGAAATTCGATTGTTCGATGCCCGCCGCAGCACTTCTGGCTTCGGCGAGCAGGCAGTCGACCGAGACGGCGCCGGCGCATTCCGCCGCTTGCGACGCGGCCGAGCGGCCGTCCGGAACCTTGCCGGCGTCGATCAGGTCGCGCGTCGCCGGGCTGGCGCGCAATGCGCGCACGGCCTGCTCCGTCTGCCGGTCGCGGATCTCGTTGAGGTCGCGGCGAAGATGCAAGGCGTCCCGCACCGAAACGATCCGCCGCAGCGCGTCGGCGAGCGGCGCGCCGTCGCCGATTTCGCCATGCTGCGCTTCGAAGCGCCCGATCGCGGCCTTCAGCCGGGCGTCGTACCGCCCGTCGATCGGGCCGTCATAAAGGCCGAGATCCCTCAACTCGCGCTGGATATCGCGGACGACGGCCGACCAGGGGAGGTCCGGTGCCGCAGCCCCCGCGCCGGCGGCATCCCGATCGAGCGCGGCGACCTGGTCCAGCCGGCCGGATTGCGCCGCGGCGCAGTCGATGAATGCGAGGAGCGAGAGGCCGAGGAAAAACGGCAATCGGGCGGACCGGGAACGAAGTCCCTTCCGGGGCGACCGAAACGCCTTTCCGCTATCCACCTGTCGTGGCATAGATTTCGCCGGTCCGCCCGAATGCTCCCTACCCCGACCGGGATTAAAGGGAAACCCGCCTAATAAACAGTTAACAGCTTACGGCGGCGTTATGAAGCCGCGAGTCCCGTCCGGCGGAAATCGAGATCGGTGCGTATGGACTCGCCGAACATGTCCGCGAGTGACGATGTTGTTTATTACCAAACACTTCTCGTCATTGCCGCAATTGTTGTACTGCTGTCCGGTTAAACGGAGTTCGATTGGATGCAGTGGCGCCATGGACACCGCGGATAAACCGCGGTGTGACGATCTTTTTTAGTTTCATATTGTTACCGTCATGCCGCGGTTCATCCGCGGCATCCATGCGGCGGACACGCCGGGAAAGGTTATCCTGCAGTATCCGTGCGGTCCCGCCAGGGCCGCGCGGGCGGCACCGGCGCACGGTGACGCCAGCCGCCGGTCAGCACCGGCACGGGGCCGCGGCCAGCCGATTTGGCCTCCGGCTTCGGATCGCCCGGCGGCGTTGACGCAACAGCCCGCGCGGGCGCAACCACGGGCGTGGGCAAGGGCTGCGCCGGCTCCACAGGCTTCGGCACGGCCTGTTGTGGCTGGTTCTGCGGCTGGGCTTGCGGCTCGGATCGCGGGGCCGGCGGGCTCACCGAAAGCAGCGCGAAGGGCGCGGACGCCGCGCCGTTTGGGGGCGCGGCCGCGTCGCGGCGCTGCCGGAAAAGCTCCTCTTCCTCCGGCACCATGAAAGGCTCCGGGGCGACCATATCCGGCGGCTCGGGAAGCTCGTCGGCATAATGCGGACGCACGGGCCGCGCCGGAGGCAGCGCGGCGGTCTGCATCGTCTGGGGCAGCGTTGCTGCGGGTGGCGGCGCTGCAGGCGGCGGCGCAAGGCGCGCGGCGACCGCGCTGTCGACCGACTGAACCGGCTTGGACGTTGCAACCGGCAAGGCGGGCGCCGCCTGCTGCGGCGCGACGAGAGGCGGCGCGACCTTCGGCGCGTCCTGCGCCAGGGTCGGGGCCAGGGTCGGAGCCTGGGTCGGGGCCGGGGTCGGGGCTGGGGCGGCGACCGCTGCGGCCTCCGCCTGAGTCGGGATCGAAGCGGCCGGCGCCTTGCCTTTCGCCTGAGCCAACTCCCGCGCCAGCCTGGCCATGTCGGCGTCCGCGGCGACCGCGCCGCTCGTGTCCGGGCGGATCTCCTCCACGACGCTGATCGGCGCGCGTGCCGGCGCCGGCGCTTCCGGCCCGAGGGTGGAGCGCCCCGCCCCTTCGGGCTCGGCCAGGGAAATCGATGCCGGCAACTCGGCCACGGACTGCGGATTGATTGCAGGCGCATCGATGGACAGCGGCCCGTCCTCGCGCGGGGCCGTCGGCGCCGCCGCAACCGGGGCGCTCGCCGGCGCGGACGCCTGTGCCGTCGGAGGGGCTGTCGGAAGCGCCGTCGAAGGCGCCGTCGAGAGCGCCGGTGAAAGGGCGGGCGGCAGCGCATTGCCCGGCGGCAAGGCACCAGGCGTAGGCGCCGCAAGCATGGGAGCGGCCGACTTCGGTTCCGCCCGCTCGGCGACCTTCGGCGGCTCTACGCCTTCCGGCTGGTGCGCGACGATGCTGATGCGCGGTTTGCCCTCGTCCGCCGTGCGGCATTTCGTCTCGAAGATCAGGCGGCCGGAGATCTCGCCATCCCAGGCAACCGCCGGCAGCGGCCGGCGGTTCTCGTCGTAGCTCTGCTTGAATTTCGACCCGTAGACGACGGCGAGAAGGGCGAAGACTTTCTCCGACAGCCGCACGCAACGATAGGCGCGGCGCTGCGTGCGCTGAGGATCGAGCTGGGCGACGATGCGCTCGACCTTGGCGCCGGCCGGGTCCAGCACCGCATAGATGACGCCCGGCTCGTCGAATACCGCCGCGTCGAGGACGAGGCACTGCCGGTCGGCCGCAATATCACCGCAGGCGCCGAGCCTGCCGCCCTTGTGCGCGGCCTTGGCCTGTTCGAGCGTCATGCCGAGCTTGTAGGGGCCGAAGCTGTCGATGCGCGGCACCAGCATCTGCGCCGCCCCGGCGGGGAAGCCGAGCAGGGCCACGGCGACGGCCGCGATCGCCCCGCAGTAGCGACGCCCCCGACCCGCCGATCTTTTCCCGCTGCGCCGCAAGGCCGCTCCCCCGGACATGTTCCCCTCGTACAGCTTACAACACCCGAAATAGCAGCGCCCTACTTCCCCCAAAAGGCCTGAACTTGGGAAAATCAGGGGTAGCCTCAATGGCGAGGGCATAATGCTTCGTGGATGGACGTAACAGTACGCGGCCGGCGGCTGGATCGGCGCACGTGGACTCGCGGAACAAGTCCGCGAGTGACGATATTATTTGTAACCAAACACTTACCGAAACCGGCTATCAATACGGCCCGCCGCCATCGAATATTGGGAAAGCGCCAGAACTATGCCTAAGAAGACCGCAGAATTCGTCGAAAAAACAGTTCTTTCCGATGGGTTCTTCCCGTTGATTCTCTGCAAAATCCGCCACACCCTCTTTGCCGGCGGCATGAGCCGGCCGTTCAACCGCGAGGTCCTGCTCCGCGCGCCGGTTGCCGCCGTGCTGCCCTACGATCCCCTGCGGGATACGGTCGTCCTGATCGAGCAGTTCCGGGCTGGGAAGCTCCTCGCCGGCGCCGCCGATCCGTGGATGCTCGAGGTCGTCGCCGGCATCATCGAAGACGGCGAGACGCCGGCGGAAATGGCGCGGCGCGAAGCCATGGAGGAAGCCGGCTGTAAGATTGGCGAGATGGAAGCCTTCCCCGGCTTCTACCCCAGCGCCGGCGCGTGCTCGGAATATGTCCACATGTTCTGCGGCCGGGTCGACAGCCGGGGTGTCGGCGGCATCCATGGGCTCGACCATGAGGACGAGGATATCCGCGTCGTCGTGGAGCCGGCGGAGCGCGCGTTCGAGCGCCTGGCGGCCGGCGAGGTCGACAGCGCCATCGCCGTCGTCGCGTTGCAATGGCTGGCGCTCAACCGCGCGCGCCTGCGGGCCAATTGGACGTGATCCCCGCAGGACTTGACCCCCGCGCCCTCATCGGCTCTTGATAGCGGCTTCCGCACGGCAATGGCCATTCCGCGCTCAGGACGACATCCGAGGGATCGCACGATCATGCAGGTTCGCGACGACTTCACCGACACGATCGGCAACACGCCCCTGATCAAGCTAAAGAAGGCGTCGGAGCTGACCGGCTGCACGATCCTCGGCAAGGCGGAGTTCCTGAACCCCGGCGGATCGGTGAAGGACCGCGCGGCGAAATACATCATCCTGGACGCGGAAGCGCGCGGCGAGCTGAAGCCGGGCGGCCTCATCGTCGAAGGCACCGCGGGCAACACCGGCATCGGCCTGGCGCTGGTCGGCAACGCGCGCGGCTACCGCACGCTGATCGTCATTCCCGAGACGCAGAGCGACGAGAAGAAGGACATGCTCCGGCTCTGCGGCGTGGAGCTGCGCGAGGTCCCCGCGGTGCCCTACCGCGACCCGAACAACTACGTGAAGGTCTCCGACCGGCTGGCGCAGGAGCTGGCGAAGACCGAGCCGAACGGCGTGCTCTATGCGAACCAATGGGACAACCTGTCCAACCGCGACGCTCATTTGCGCTCGACCGGCCCCGAGATCTGGGAGCAGACCGATGGCAGGATCGACGGTTTCACCTGCGCCATCGGCACCGGCGGTACGCTCGCCGGCGTGAGCCTGTTCCTGAAGGGCAAGAATAAGAATATCCGCACCGCCGCCGCCGACCCGATGGGCGCGGCGATGTACAGCTATTTCAAGACCGGCGAGCTCAAGGCCGAGGGCAGCTCCATCACCGAGGGCATTGGCCAGGGCCGCATCACCAGGAACATCGACGGCGCGCCGATCGACGACGCCTACCAGATCACGGACGAGGAAGCGCTGCCGATCATCTTCGACCTGCTGAAGGAAGAAGGGCTTTGCCTCGGCGGGTCGAGCGGCATCAACGTCGCCGGGGCGATCCGCCTCGCCAAGGACCTGGGACCGGGCCACACAATCGTGACGATTCTCGCCGACTACGGGACGCGCTACATGTCGAAGCTGTTCAACCCGGCATTCCTCAAGGAAAAAGGACTGCCGGCGCCGGGCTGGCTCTGACGATGCCGGCGACCGACGAGCTGTTCCGCGAGGACGCCTACCTCAAGGCGTGTGCGGCCACGGTGACCGGCGTGAACGCGCTGGGCGGCATCCTGCTCGACCGCACGGTGTTCTATCCGACCGGCGGCGGCCAGCCGGGCGACAGCGGCAGCCTGCGCCTCGCGGACGGCAGCGAGATCCGCATCGCTACGGCGGTCAAGGGCGACGGCGACGAGAACGTGGTCCATGTCCCGGCCGAGGGCCAGGCCGCGCCGGTGGCGGGCACGAAAGTCACCGCAGCGATCAACTGGGACCGGCGCTACAGCCACATGCGCATGCACACGGGGCTGCACCTGCTCTGCGCGCTGGTGCCGCACGGCGTCACCGGCGGCCGTATCGGCGCGGACAAGAGCAGCCTCGATTTCGACATCGGCGATGCGACGCTCGACAAGGACGCGCTGACCGAAGGCCTCAACCGCCTGGTCCGGGAAGACCATCCCGTGTCGCCGCGCTGGATCGGCGAGGCGGAGCTGGACGCGCAGCCGGAACTGGTGCGCACCATGTCGGTGCAGCCGCCGCGCGGCAGCGGCCGTGTGCGCCTGCTCGACATTCCGTCCGTCGACCTGCAGCCCTGCGGCGGCACCCACGTCGCACGGACCGGCGAGATCGGCGCGCTCTCCGTCACCAAGATCGAGAACAAGGGCAAGCGCAACAGGCGGGTCAACATCGCGTTCGGCGGCTAGAGACGGCCTCTTGACGTTGCTCGCGGGGTTCTGCGCCTCATGACGATGTTCCTCAACCACGTCGACAAGCTCGCCGGCCTCTACAGGCGCCTGCCCCCTTTCGCGCAGGATATCGGCCTCAGCGCGGTCGGGCTGCATGTCCGGCTCGTCCGGTATAACCGGGCATACGATCGCCTGTTCCAGGAGGCGGCCGTGCGCGACGGATGGTCCGCCGAACGGACACGGAGCCATCTCGACGAACAGGTTCGGCGCTTCGTGCTGCACGCGGCGGCGACGGTTCCGTACTACCGCGATCTCTTTCGCACGCTCCGCCTCGACCCGCGCGAGATCGGCGGCTTCGACGACCTGCCGCGCCTGCCGACGGTGAGCAAGGCGGCGGTGCAGGAAGCGCCGGAGCGCTTCCTGTCGGAAGCGGTGCCCACGTGGCTGCGGATCCGCAGCCACACCAGCGGCACCACCGGCACGGCCCTGCAATTCTACACGACGATGGATGCGATCCGCCGGCAATGGGCAGTGTGGTGGCGCTATCGCGGATGGCATGGCATCTATCCCGGAACCGAGGTGGCGATCTTCCGGGCGCTTCCCCTGGTCCCCGCCGCGCAGGCCGAGCCGCCGTTCTGGCGCCGCAACCGGCCCGGCAAGGAGCTTTACCTCAGCGCCGCGCATCTCGCGCCGCAGTACATGACCCATTTCGTCGACGAGTTGAACCGCCGCCAGGTTCCCTGGATGCACGGCTACCCGTCCTGCATCGCCGCCTTCGCCGCATACCTGGTCGATCGCGGACGGAAACTCGACTACCCGCTCCGCTGGATCACCACCGGCTCGGAGAATCTCGGCGTCCGGCAGCAGCAGCTCATCGAACAGGCGTTCGGCGTGCGGCCGATCAACCGGTACGGCCTGAACGAAGCGGTGGCGAACATATCCGAGCAGACCGACGGCGCGCTCTACGTGGACGAGGATTTCGCCGCGGTGGAATTCGTCGACGGCCGCATCGTCGGCACGAACCTCGCCAACCCCGCCTTCCCGCTGATCCGCTACGAAACAGGAGACGGCGGAACGGTGGACGGCGCGCGCGACCGCCGCGGCCGGCGCCGCGTCGCTGCGCTCGACGGGCGCTCGGACGACTACGTCATCCGCCGCGACGGCGCGCGGCTGGGCCGCCTGGACCGGATATTCCAGGACTGCGTCCACGTGCGCGAAGCTCAGATTCATCAGCAGCGCATCGGCGAAGTCACGCTCAAGCTGGTCCGCCGTCCCGGCTACACCGAGAAGGAGGAGCGCGCCCTGCTGGCGGTGGCCGGCGACTATCTCGGCGCGGATACCGCGATCGCGGTCGAATATGTCGATCGCATCGAGCGGCCGGCATCGGGCAAGCCCAGGCTGGTCGTCGCCGATCCCGCGCTGCGGGCGGAAGGCTGAGCATTCCCCGGCAAGAAGCCGACGCCGCTTTTTCGCCCCGCGTCCCGCTGCTACAGTGAGCATCGGAAACAAGGAACAATGAGCATGGCATTCAAGAACCCGGACGCATTGGTGACCACCGGCTGGCTCGCCGGCCGCCTGAACGATCCCGGCATCCGCATCGTCGACGGGTCGAGCTTCCTGCCCAACGTGCCGCGCAACGCGCATGAGGAATACCGGGCGAAGCACATCCCGGGCGCCGTTCTGGTCGACATCGAGGAAGTCTGCGACACGTCGTCGTCCCTGCCCCACATGCTGCCGGGCGCGGACGCCTTCGGCGCGATGATCGGCGCGCGCGGAATCGGCAACGAGCACAAGGTCGTCGTCTACGACAGCCAGGGCGTGCGCACCTCGCCCCGCATCTGGTGGATGTTCCGCGTCTTCGGCCACGACGATGTCGCCGTGCTCGACGGCGGCCTGCCGAAGTGGGAGGCCGAGGGCCGCCTCGTCGAGGCTGGCGAAAAGAAGCCGGCGCCGGCCCGCTTCAAGGCCGACTTCCGCCCGCAGCTCGTGCGCGACGTCGGCCAGATGATCGCGAACCAGAAGAGCCGCGCCGCGCTGGTCGTCGACGCCCGCCCCGCCGGCCGCTTTGCCGGCGCCGCCGCCGAGCCGCGCCCCGGCATTCCGAGCGGCCACATGCCGGGCTCGGTCAACATGCCGGTCGAGCTGGTCGTCGACATGAAAACCGGCTGCGTGCACCCGCCCGGCACGGTCGCCGCCAATTTCGACAGGCTCGGCATCCCGGGCGGCAAGCCCGTGGTCACGACCTGCGGCTCCGGCGTCGCGGCCTGCACGATCTCGCTCGGCCTGTTCCTGCTGGGCCAGGCGGACGCTCCGGTCTACGACGGCTCGTGGAGCGAATGGGGCGCCCGCAGCGACACAGAGAAGCGGACGGGCTGAGTGTCCTTGCACGAGTGCCGTGCGTCCTTCGACAAGCTCAGGATGAGGGGCAATCGTCGTGGCATTGAGAAAAAACCTCATGCTGAGCCTGTCGAAGCACGCACCCCGCTTGCCCCATTCGCCGCGAGCACCCTCAGGATGAGGGGCAATCTTCGTGGCATTGAGAAAAACCTCATGCTGAGCTTGTCGAAGCACGCACCCCGCTTGCCCCATACGCCGCGAGCACCCTCAGATGCGATTGCCCTCCCCCGCAAAGCGGAGGACTTTTTGTCGTCTCACGCGAAAAGGCGTGGGTGATCCGATGCCCGACTCCGATTACCTCGACGTCACCGTGACACAGCTCGAGATCGCCCGGCCCGCGTCGCATGCGCCGGTGCGGCCGCCGGTCATGCCGCGCCCGCTCACCTTCCTGCGCGCGCACGAGCCGACGACATCCTTCTACCGCTACCTCTACGACACCGTGGGACAGCCCTGGCTGTGGTTCGAGCGGCGGATCTTCGACGACGCCGCGCTCGCCCCCATCATCCGCGATCCCAAGATCGGCGTTTACGTTCTGTTTTACGGCGGGGTGCCCGCCGGCTTCGCCGAGGTCGACGCGCGGCCGGAAGGCAGCAAGCCCCGGGACAGCACGCTGCTCGCCTATTTCGGGCTGGTGCCGGACTTCATCGGCCGCCGCCTCGGGCGGTTCTTTCTCAACGCCACGATCGAGGTGGCGTGGGAGACCTTCCCCGCCGACCGGCTGATCGTCCGCACCTGCACGCTCGACCACCCCGCGGCGCTGCCGCTCTACCAGAAATGCGGCTTCGCCCCGACCGGCCAGCAATCGACCCGCATCCCCGACCCGCGCAAGGCCGGGCTGCTGCCGCCCGATGCCGGGCCGCACAAGATTCTGTCGCGATCGTCGCGGTGAGCCTTGGAGACCAGACGATGAAAAGCCTCTTAGCCGCCGGGAAGACCTACCTCTACGCCCCCATCGCGGACACGCCGGGCATCGAGCGCCTGCCCTACTCGCTCCGCGTCGTGCTCGAGAACCTGACGCGCCAGGCGGCGCGCGGCATGCGCGATAAAGCGCAGGTCGCGGCGGAGATCGACAACCTTCTGAACCGCCGGGTCGGCTCCGGCCTGTCGCTGTATCCCAACCGGATCTTCGGACAGGACATCCTGGGCCAGGTCATGCTGGTCGACATCGCCGCGCTGCGCGACGCGGTCGCCGAGGCCGGCGGCGACCCCGCCACGATCGAGCCCAAGGTGCCGGTCGACATCATCATCGATCACTCGCTGCAGGTCGACGTGTTCGGCACGCCCGATGCGAGCAGGCTGAACCTCGAGCGCGAATACGAGCGCAATGCCGAGCGCTTCGCCTTCCTGCGCTGGTGTCAGCGCAGCTTCAAGGGCGTCCGCGTCGTGCCGCCCGGCAAGGGCATCATGCATCAGCTCAACCTCGAATATATCGGCCGCGTGGTGTGGACCGAGGAGACGCCGGACGGCGCGCTCGCCTTTCCGGACACGCTGGTCGGGACCGACAGCCACACGCCGATGATCAACGGGCTCGGCATCCTCGGCTGGGGCGTCGGCGGCATCGAGGCGGAGGCGGTCATGGTCGGCAAGCCGATCGCCTTCGCGCTGCCCGAAGTCGTCGGCGTGGCAATCGAGGGACAGCTTCGCGAGGGCGTGACGCCGACCGATCTCGTTCTGGCGATCACCGAGAAGCTGCGCGCGCTCGGCGTCGTCAACAAGTTCGTCGAGTTCTTCGGCTCCGGCCTCGACGTGCTGTCGGTCGCCGACCGCGGCACCATCGCCAACATGGCGCCGGAATACGGCGCCACCGCCGTCTACTTCCCGATCGACGCGCGGACGGTCGATTACCTCCGCATGACCGCGCGGGAGGACGCGCACATCGCGCTGATCGACGCCTACGCGAAGGCGCAGAAGCTGTGGCGCGACGGCGGCACGCCCGATCCCGTCTTCGAGACCGTGGTCACACTCGACCTCGACGGCATCCGCCCTTGCGTCGCCGGGCCGCGCAACCCGGAGGACCGGGTCGACCTGGATGCCGTCGCGGCGGCCTTCCCCGAGCATGTCCGGCTGGTCGCAGAGCGCCCGTTGTCCGACCGCGCCGTGCCGGTCGCGGGGGCCGGCTACGCGCTGCAGGACGGGCACGTGGTCATCGCGGCGATCACGAGCTGCACCAACACGTCCAACCCCGCGGCGATGGTCGCGGCCGGCCTGCTGGCCCGCAACGCGGCGGCCAAGGGGCTGAGATCCAAGCCCTGGGTCAAGACCTCGCTCGCCCCCGGCAGCCATGTCGTCGCCGCGGCGCTGGCGAAGGCGGGGCTGCAGGCGCCGCTGGACGCGCTCGGCTTCAACGTCATCGGCTTCGGCTGCACCACCTGCAACGGCGGGTCGGGCCCGCTCGCCGAGCCGGTCGTGGACGCGATCGAGGGCAACGGCATCGTCGCGGCGGCGGTGCTCTCGGGCAACCGCAACTTCCCGGGCCGCACTCATCCCAACGCGCGTGCCGCCTATCTCGCCTCGCCCGCGCTCGTGATCGCCTATGCGATTGCGGGATCGATGACGATAGACGTCGCGACCGAGCCGCTCGGCCAGGACGCCGACGGCAAGCCGGTCTACCTCCGCGATATCTGGCCCGCGGCGGCGGAGATCGCCCGCGTCGTCGAGGCGACCTACGAGCCGGCCGTGTTCCGGGAGAAATACGCCGACCTGTACGAAGGCAACGCCACCTGGAACGCGCTGCCCGACAGCAACAGCGCCCGCTTCGACTGGCGGCCGGAGAGTACCTACATCCGCCAGCCGCCCTATTTCCAGGGATTGCCCGTCCGGCAGCCCGCTGTCGGCGACATCGCCGGCATGCGGCCGCTCGCCATCCTCGGCGATTCCGTCACCACCGATCACATCTCGCCGTCGGGCGCGATCAGCCTCGGCACGCCGGCGGCGGACTTCCTGCTCGGCCGCGGCGTCGAGCAGGAAGATTTCAACATCTACACGACCCGGCGCGGCAACCACGAAGTCGTCATCCGCGCGAGCTTCGCCAATATCCGGCTCCGCAACCGGATGGTGCCGGGCGTCGAGGGCGGCATGACCAGGCTGCAGCCCGACGGGCGCGTCATGCGCATCTTCGAAGCGGCGGAGGAATACGCGAAGCGCGGCGTGCCGCTGGTCGTCGTCGCCGGCAAGAACTACGGCTGCGGCTCTTCCCGGGATTCGGCGGCCAAGGGCGTGGCGCTGCTCGGCGTCAAGGCGGTGATCGCCGAGAGCTTCGAGCGCATCCATCGCACCAACCTGGTCGGCATGGGCGTGCTGCCGCTGCAGTTCGCGGAGGGCACGGATGCGAAGACCCTCGGCCTCGACGGCAGCGAGATTTTCGACCTCCGCGACCTCGCCGCCGGCATCGGCGTCGGCGCCACGGTGCAATGCACGATCCGGCGCGCCGGCGGCAGGACGGAAACCGTGCCGCTGGTCGCCCGGCTCGATACCGAGGAAGACGTCGAGTACTGGCGCAACGGCGGCATCCTGCCCGCCGTTTGGCGCGATTCGATCGCCGCCATAGGATAGGCCTTCGCGAAGCAGAACAGTCGAGGCGCGCCATGCCCTTCTTCAAGTCGATGCCGGAGGACGCCGGCCCGGCGAACGTCTTTCGCACCTATCCCGATATCTTCGGCCACTGGGTCAAGATGAGCCAGGCGGTGATGAACGGCCCGTCGCCCTTCTCGCCCGGCGAGCGCGAGCTGATCGCCACCTATGTGGTGGGGCTGGCGGAATGCGAATACGCCTATGCGGCGCATGCCGCCGCGACCTGTGCCTGGGGCATCGAGGAAGGGCTCGTCGAGGCGCTTCTCGCCGATCCCGAGACCGCCGCGATCGAGCCGAAGTTCAAGCCGCTGCTCGCCTTCGTGAAGAAGCTCACGCTCACCCCGAGCAAGATGGCCAAGGCCGACGCGGAAGCGGTCTTCGCCGCGGGCTGGGACGAGCGGGCGCTGCACGACGCGATCCTGATCACGGCCCGCATGAGCTTCATGAACCGCCTCGTCGAAGGCTACGGCTTCACGCCGATGGACCCCGAACGGGCGAAAGCGGACGCGCGGCTCCGCGTGGCCAAGGGTTATCGGGATAAATACCCGGAGTTTGCGGAAAAAAAAAGGGGTGACGGGGTTCGCGCCGCGCGTCCGGTCCTGTACCATGCACATTATACGCGATACTCCACCACTGCCCTCATGTTGAGCCTGTCGAAACATGAGCGCGCTCGACCGCAGGCGCGTACTCATCCTTCGACAGGCTCTCAGGATGAGGTCGACGGTGTTGATCTATAGCCATGAGGGGGCGCGCCGCCGCCGCGACAGGAAGCCGTGCAGAGGTCGGACATACAGATCGAGAGGCAGCTCCACGAGGCGGAGCGGCTCCGCAGCCAGGGCCGGTTCCGCGACGCGGCCCGCATATACCAGGCCATCCTGAAGGCCGACCCGGATCACGCGGAAGCCCTCTACCAGTTCGGCGTCATGGCCAACATGGCTGGACAGCATGCGCTGGCCGCCGAGGTGATCGGACGGGCCATCAGGATCGCCGGCAGCCTGGGCATCCGCTACCTGCCCGAGCTTGCGCCGGCGCTGGCCCTCTCCGGCCGGCACGAGGAAGCCCTGGCCGCCTTCCGCAAGGTCACGGACGCGCGGCCCAACGACGCGACCGCGCACTACAACATGGGCAACCTGCTGAACAGCATGGGACGGACGGACGAAGCCGCGGTGGCGTTCCGCCGCGCGGCGGCGCTGGCGCCCGACTTTCTCGAAGCCCATGCCAACCTGGGCGCGACGCTCCATCTCGCAAAGCAGTACGAGGCCTCGATCGCCGCCTATCGCCGGGCGCTGGAGCGGCTGCCCGACAACCCGGACCTGCATTACAACCTGGGCGCCGTGTACCGCGCGATCGGACGCCACGCGCCGGCCGCGGCGTGCTACCGCACCGCGCTTTCGCTCGCGCCCGGCCGCCTCGAGTTTCAGGAGAAGCTGGCGGCCACGCTGCAGGATCTCGCCGCCTACGACGAAGCCGCCGACGCTTTCCGCCACGTGATGACGCGCCACCCGGAATCGGTCGACGCCAACAAGGGGCTGGCGGAGGCGCTGATCGGCGCCGGCAGGCCCGGCGAGGCCGCCGCCTTCTGCGACGACTACTTCGACCGGCGCGGCTACAACAGCGCGATCGTCGGCTGCAAGGCGATCGCGCTGGGCGAGATGGGCGAGGAAGCCGCCGCGCTGCGGATCATGGACCTCGACCGGCTCATCCGTCCCTGCCGCGTCGCGGCGCCGCCGGGCTACCGGGACGTGATGGCGTTCAACGCCGCCGTCGAAGAAGAAATACGCGCCCACCACAGCCTCGATTTCGAGCCGGCCGGCCTGGCGACCACGGCGGGCTTCCAGACCGGCGAGCTGCTGGATCAGCCGAGCTATGCCATCGGATTGCTGGCGATGGCGATCAACGGCGCGGTGCGCGGCTACATCGAGAACCTGCCGGACGACCCGGATCACCCCTTCGTCGCCAATGCGCCGGCGCGCTGGGCCTTGAACGGCTGGGGCGTGATACTGCAATCGCAGGGCCACCAGCGCGCCCATATCCATCCGTCGGGGTGGCTCAGCGGCGTCTACTACGTCCGGGTGCCGCGCAGCATCGGCGGGCCTTCCCAGAACGGCTGGATCGAGTTCGGCAAGCCGCCCGCGAACATCGGCTGCCGGCGCACGCACGAAACCCGGCGCGTCGCGCCGAAAGCCGGGCGGATGCTGCTGTTCCCATCCTACGTCTACCACCACACGATCCCGTTCCAGGACAGCGAGAACCGCGTCAGCTTCGCCTTCGATGTGGTGCCGTTGAAGGGCTGACCTCTTCCGCCCGGCGCGCACGATTTCATTAACACGTCGCAACGGACAGGCCTATAATCCGGCGATTCAGCGCTTCCAAGTAAACGTGGGAAGTGGCGGCCGGTATACGCGCCCATCACAGCCCTCACGTCCCATACCCGACCCAAATCTGCTTATGGAGAGACAGCAATGATCCGAAAGGGTTCCCGTGTGCTCGCATCCGCCTCGCTTTTCGGCGCCGCGGTTGCAGTATTCGCATTACCCGCTCTGGCACAGAAGGTGGACTTCGCCGGCAAGCGGCTCGAAATCACCGTGCCCGGCCGCGAGGGCAGCGGCAACGACGTCTACGCCCGCGTCTTCGCCCCCTTCTTCGAGAAGCATCTGCCGGGCAAGCCCACGATAATCGTCCGCAATATTCCGGGGTCGGGCACCATCGCCGGCGCGAACCAGTACCAGAACCGCGCCAAGCCGGACGGCATGAACATGATCGCGGTGACGTCGTCCACCATCTCGAACTACACGCTCAAGGACCCCCGCGTGAAGTACAAGCTGGAGACCTGGATCCCGATCATCCTGTCGCCGCAGGGCTCGGTGTTCTACGTCTCGCCCAGCCTCGGCGTGAAGACCGCGGCAGACCTGCCGATGCTGAAGGGCAAGAAGCTGGTATACGGCGGCAACAGCCCCACTTCCGCCGACCTCCGCATCACCTATAGCCTCGGCATGCTCGGCATCCTGCCGACGACGCATGTCTGGGGCGCGGACCGCGGCCCGTCGCGCCTGGCCTTCGAGCGCGGCGAGTTCAATTCCAACTACGACACCACGCCCGCCTTCCTGCAGAATGCCAAGCACCTCGTCCGGGAAGGCAAGGCCATCCCGATGTTCGCGCTCGGCGTCGTCGACAAGAACGGCAACGTCGTGCGCGACCCGAACTTTCCGGACCTGCCGAGCTTCTACGAGGCATACCTGAAGATGAACGACGGCAAGAAGCCGTCGGGTCCCGCCTTCGAAGCCTGGAAGAACCTGATCCAGATCGGCGTCATGGCGAACAAGTTCTTCGCGTTGCCCGCGGGAACGCCGAAGAACATCGTCGAGACCTACCGCACGGCCGCGCGCAACATCCTCAAGGATCCGGAATTCATCAAGACCGGGGCGGAGATCGTCGGCGGCTACGAACAGGTGATCGGCGACGACGCCCTGCCGATCATCGCCGAGGCCACCTCGATCAGCCCGGAAGCCTGGAACTGGCTCGATGGTTGGCTGCAGAAAAACTACGACCTGCCGCTGGTGCAGAAGCCGAAGGAAGCGAAGAAGGGCGAAAAGAAAGGCTGACCGCCGGCGAGCGGCGTCACGAAACGGCACGGCCGCCCTTCCCGGGCGGCCGTTTCCGTTGTGGCGAAAGCGCATGCCGGGCTGCTATACGGGCGGCGTTGGATCCTGACATCGGGGCGGATGGGACAAGCGATGGGACTCCTCAACAACGCGACCCGCTTCGGCGCGGTCAGCAAATTCTTTCACTGGGCGGTCTTCCTGTTGTTCGTCAATCAATACGTCACGGGCGTCCTGATGATGCGGCTTGAGCGTGGACACCTCGTCCTCGGCTTCGCGCAGGGCGACTACTACACCTGGCACAAGTCGGTAGGGCTCGTCGTGCTCGTCCTGGTGCTGCTGCGGATCACCTGGCGCAAGACGACCCGCCTGCCCGACTGGCCGGCCACGCTGGCGCCGTGGGAGCAAGGCTGCATGAAGTGGACGGAGCGAACGCTCTACGCCTGCATGTTCCTGATGCCGCTCAGCGGCTATATCTTCACGCTCGCCGGCGGATACAACTTCAAGCTCTTCGGATTGCTGGGCCTGCCGCAGCTTATCGCCAAGAACGCCGCGCTCGCCTCGACCGCGCAGTTCGTGCATGCCGCGACGGCCTACGTCATCGTCGCCGCGGTCGCCCTGCATCTGGCCCTTGGGCTCAAGCGCCATCTCGTCGAGAAGGACGGCTTCCTGCGCCGGATGCTGCCGTTCCGGCAGGCGGCTCAGGCTTTCGACAGAAGCTTGTGCCGCCGGTGCCATGCCTCGAGCGACTCGTGCGGATACCCCTCGAAGCTCTCGTCCTTGCGCCGGATGTCGGGCTTCACCCAGCGCGCCTTGGAGTCGAGGAGCATATGCACGTTCGACGGCGGCGCGGGCAACGGCGTGTCGATGGCGCTGGCGAAGGGATGCACCAAGTCGGGCCAGCTCGGGTCCGAAACCCACAGCGCTGAGCCGCACTTCTTGCAGAAATGGCGCTCGCCCGAGCTTTCCTCGCCGTCGAGGTCTGCGTGGAACATGCCGATGCTGCGCTTGCCGGTGACCTTGAGCGTGTCCGCCTTCGCGCCGAGATTGATGGCGTAGCCCCCGCCCCCCGCCGACTTGCGGCAGATGGAACAGTAGCAGCGCATGAACGGCACCGGCGCGTAGGCCTCGACCGAAAACCGCACCGCGCCGCAATAGCACGAACCGTCGAGATGCATGGCGTCCTCCTCTCACGACTATCCTATGAACGGTCGCAGCAATCTTCGGCTCCACGGCCGGCTCAGCGCCAGGATCTTTCGTCTTTCGGCAGCCGCCCATCGTCGTCGATGACGCGCAACTTATGCGGCTTGCCGCGCGACCATATCCAGAAGACGACATTGACGTCACGTTCCGTCGCGCCAAACGCATAACTCGGCACGACCATTCCTGCGCAGCCGGCCGCCATAAGGCTCTTGGCCAAGCGCCAACTCGGTGGCGTTTCGCCGCGCGACGCGATGGCTTCCCACGCACATCCAAGCTGGCCGCTGTCGGCCCCTGCCGCGTCGCGCGCAGCCAAGTCCGTCAGGTCGAGAATATCCGCGCAGTCGACCTCGTAGGCGCAGAGAGTCAGCGGTTGCGCCTTGAAGGGAAAGCCCTGCTGCGCCTCCAGCCACGCCGTTTCCGGCCGGCGCGACGTATAGAGCGCCTGGACTCCTTTTGGATTGAACCGTCCGCCGTAACGTGCGGCCCCTTCGCCGGACTCGGGCGCGAACGACCAGCGAGGATTGTGACCGCCGTAAACGGTCGTCTGCAGACGAACGAAGCGGAGCCTCAAGCGTAGCCGCCGACCGCCACGCGGCTGAGGTAGTTCTTCACATCCTCGGCCCGTCCCTCTTTTACGAGATCCTCCGCCGTGCGGTCTCCGAAGGATGGAAGCGATTGCGAGCGATACCACGCAAAGGCAGCGGCCAGCGATCCGGCCCAGGGCAACACCCGGTTCATGATCTCGACGCCGTCGCGTAATCGCCGCTGCGTTGCCCGCGTCTTGAGGCGGGCCGATTTGGACACGGCATCGCCGGACAGCCCGAAGGCCCGGGCGAGCTCGATCTTGGTGATATGAAGGCGCGCCGTAAGCTCGTCGGCCGCGATAACGCCGTCGCTGGTTATGACTTCCGCAAGGAAACTGCCGTCCGCCATGAAACTTGCCTCGGAAGTTGACCATCTTGACGGTCATAATATAAGGCAAATCGAGATTCGGAGCAAGGACCGCCCTCAGAACCCCACGTTATCCCCGCCCTTCAGCGCCAGCATCTGGATGCTCGACGGAAGCGCGGGTAGCGGCGTGTCGATGGCGCTGGCGAAGGGATGCACAAGGTCCGGCCGGCTCGGGTCCGAAACCCAGAGCGCCGAGCCGCGCCTTCGCGCCGAGATTGATGGCGCCTAGAAGAGGCTATCGACGTATTGCTTGACGGGCTGCGGCAACAAGTCTTGCGGATGGTCCCCGCCCAGGGTCGCCAAGCCGCTCCTCCCGGCCACCACGCCGCGTTCGATCAGGCGGCCCGTAGCCGGGTCGTAGATGGAGATCTGCACCTCCACCTTGTCGGATCTGCTGGACCATGCCGTGGCCCGATCTTCCCAATGCGCGATTGACGGGCTGATCAGATATGTCGCGCCCATCTTCTTCGCCGCCTCCAGCGCGCTGTCATGCGTCTCAGGACGCGCGGCCTGTTCCACCCGCGTCAGTTGGCGCGTAAAGGCGCCCGCGACGATCTGCGCCGTCGTCAGCCCCGAGCCGGAATAGACGGTGTGACCGTAACGCCCGTCCTGCGGAACGGCGACATAGGCCGTCGCGGCGCGCGAAAGCTTCTCGGGCGATTGCATGCTGTGCTGCACCCGGTGCGAGTCTGCACAAGCGCTCACCGCAAGAACGATGGCAAGAACGAGAGCCTTCCGCATTCCGAGCCGCACCAACGCCGTGAAAACACCGGCGCAACATACTTTAAATCCGGCGAATGCAACACGCGATAGCGGTGGGTTGGCGAAAATTCGCCTCGGCTAAGAAGGTCGATCTCAGAAAAGGCTGTTGACGTATTCACCAACCGGCCTTGGCAACAGTCTCTGCGGATGAATGTTGCGAAAGACCGGCCAGCCCTTTATGCCGCCCACAACGGCGTGCTCAATCGTCTTCCCCGTCGTGACGTCGACCACCGCAATCTGCAATTCCGCCTTGTCAGATCTACCCGACCAAAAGCTGGCCCGGTCCTCCCAATGCAGGATCGCCGGCGCGATCAGGTAGGCAGCTTTCAATTCCTTCGCCCGCTCAAGCGCAAGATCGAGCGTCTGTGGCTCGGAAGCCTGCTCTACGCGATCGAAGTGACGCGCAAAGGCCGTGGCGACGATCTGCGCGGCCATCGCGCCGGACCCGGTATACACGGTTCTGCCGTATTTCCCGTCCGGAGGAACCGAAACATAGGCCCTGGCCGACGGCGCCAATCGCTTCGAAATCTGGGGCGGCCGGTCGACGGCATACGTGCCGCACGCTGCCAGTTCCAGAAGCGCGATGATGAGTATGAGCGTCCGCATGCACACCCCCTACTGCGAATATCTCGATACGTGAAATTGTATGCCGCGCAGCGTCTATCAACTTCCTCAAGAAATGATTAATAGAGCGAGCAGCGTCAAGGGTAGGCGTCGATCTACACCTCGGTTGGTTTGTGGCGTGCGAGACGAAAGAGGTGCGCGGCACTCAGCACGAGAGCGATGGCCGCGGCCTGGAAAGCGAGGTTGAGACCGGCGGCCTGGCCCGCCGGAAGCATGCCAAGCAGCCCCGACACCAGCGGCCCGCCAATCTGGCCGATCGCGAACGCAGCGGTCATCTGGCCCAGTAGGGCGGTTGGATCGCCGGTGGCGCGAGCCCGCACCTCCTGCATTCCGATCATGGCGGGGACCAAGTATGTACCGCCCACGAGCAGCGCGGCGATTGCGATTGAAGTTGGTGACAGCCAGATGCTCGGCATGACGACGCCGGCTGCCATGACGAGATGGCAGACGGCCCAGACACGTAGGCGGTTCATGTGCTGGAGCGTGCGCGCGGCCACAATGGTAGAAAGCGCCGCCGCTATGCCGAACACCGGCCAGGCGAGACCGAAGATGCGCGGATCGTCGACGATGTTGCGAGCAAGCGCGGGAAGGAATGTCGCCGGCAGGATATAGCCGAAGCCGACCAGCCCGTAGCAGATCACGAGGCTCGTGCAGTCGTTGGATTCGGCCGGAGCGGATTGCTTGCGAATGGCGACCGCCGAGATATCCCGCGATCCGTCGCGCAACAATAGAGTCGGCGCGATCGCGACCGCCGACAGCGCCCCTAGTCCTAACCACAGCCATTGCGCTGGGACGCCTGGGCCGGCGGCAACGACACAGAACGCACCGACCAGCGCAATCCCGACGCCGACGCCGGCATAGACGACTCCGGCAAGGTCCGAGCGCTGCGCCAAGGCCAGCCGCTCCAGGGCCCACGCGTTGGTCAAGACAAATGCCCAGGCGCTGAAGCCGCCCGCTGCAAAACGCAGGGCAAGCCATGCGACCATGTCGGGATTGCCAACCCCCATGGCGGCGGTGACGGCAACGATACCGGCAAGGCTGGCGGGCAACAGCACCTGTGATGAGACGCGAACCCGGCTCACCGTCAGCGCACCGAGCAGATAGCCCAGGTAGTTGCTGCCGGCCAGCCATGCGCCTGCGCTTGTATCGAGCAGGCCGTCACGGGTCATGAGCGGCAGCAGCGGCGTGAATGCGAAACGACCGACGCCCATTTCGATTGCCACCTCCATCATCGCGAGGAGGGAGACAGCGGCAGCGGAGCGCGAGGACAGGCGAGCCTGAAGGCTGGGATCTGGTTTCATGTGTGCTAATTGGCCATTCTGAACGGCACCTTACGCCCGCCAGCGTGATGTCTTCGAGATGAAGACAAGCGACAAACCTACGAGGATTGGGCGAAGGCAAAGGCCCAGAAGCCGACGCAGCCGAAGAAGCCGTGAGGGCTCTCGGATGCACACCCCTACTGCGAATATCCCGATGAATGGGTCTTGCGTCAAATAGTATGACGCGCAGCACCTATCAACTTATTCAAGAAATTATTTAGTCCGTCTTTCGCGTCAGAACCCGACGTTGTCCCCGCCCTTCAGCGCCAGCATCCTCCGCGCTTCGTCCGGGGTGGCGATGTCGAGGGACAGCTCCTCGACGATGCGGCGGATCTTGGCGACCTGCTCGGCATTGTTGTTGGCGAGCTTGCCTTTGGAAAGGTAAAGGCTGTCCTCCAGACCGACGCGGACGCTGCCGCCCAGCATGGCGGCGTTGGTGCAGAAGGTCATCTGGTGCCGCCCGGCGGCGAGCACGGACCAGACGTAGTCGTCGCCGAACAGCCGGTCGGCGGTACGCCGCGCGAACAGCAGGTTGTCGAGGTCGGCGCCGATGCCGCCCAGGATTCCGAAAATCGACTGGATGAAGAAGGGCGGCTTGACCAGCCCGCGGTCGACGAAGTGGGCCAAGTTGTAGAGGTGGCCGATGTCGTAGCACTCGAACTCGAAGCGCGTGCCGTGCGCCTCGCCCAGATCCTTGAGGATGCGCTCTATGTCGCGGAAGGTGTTGCGGAAGATGAAGTCGTCGGTATTCCGAAGATAGGGCTCCTCCCAGGCGTGCTTCCAGTTCGTGAACTTGTCCGCCGCCGGGAAGATGCCGAAGTTCATCGAGCCCATGTTGAGCGAGCACATCTCGGGCTTGGCCACGAGCGGCGCCGCCAGCCTCTGTTCGAGCGTCATGTTGAGGCCGCCGCCGGTGGTTACGTTCACCACGGCGTCGCAGGACTGCTTGATCCGCGGCAGGAACTGCATGAAGACGTTCGGGTCCGGCGTCGGCTCACCGGTCTCGGGATCGCGGGCGTGCAGGTGGATGATCGCCGCCCCCGCCTCCGCCGCCGCGATGCTCTGGCGCGCGATCTCGTCCGGCGTGACCGGCAGGCCGTCGGACATGGTCGGCGTGTGGATCCCGCCCGTCACGGCGCAGCTTATGATGACCTTGTCGTTGCGTGCCATTGGCCGCCTCCCGTGCCGCCTCATCCTTCTTAACATCCCTTCTCCGCCGGAGGGGCGGAGAAGGTGGCGCGCTATGCGCGCCGGATGAGGTGGGGACGCTCGCTGTCAACGGGGTTGCCATCCCCCACCTCTCCCTGCCCCTCTCCGCCCCACAGGGGCAGAGAGGGAATGCATTGGGGCCTAAATCCCCAGCTTCACCAACACATGGTCGGCGATCGGCTTGGAGCTCGTCAATCCGGGGGATTCGATGCCGAACAGGTTGACCAGGCCGGGCACGCCGTGATCGGCCGGCCCCTGGACCATGAAATCGGGCTGCGGCTCGCCGGGGCCGTGGATCTTGGGGCGGATGCCGGCGTAGTCGGGGACGAGCGAATTGTCGGGGATGCCCGGCCAGTAGTGGCGCACCGCGTCGTAGAAGCCGGCGCAGCGCGACGGGTCGACGTCGTAGCCGGCCTTGTCGATCCATTCCACGTCCGGGCCGAAGCGCGCCTGGCCGCCGAGGTCGACGGTGATGTGGACGCCGAGGCCGCCGTCGTGCGGCATCGGGTAGACGAGGCGCGAGAACGGCGCCTTTCCTTGCAGCGCGTAGTAGTTGCCCTTGGCGAAGAAGGCGCGCGGGATCTTGTCCTTGGGAAAGCCCGACAGCTTGTGGGCCAGCGCCGGCGCGAAGAGGCCGGCGCTGTTGACCACCACGTTGCATTTGAGGCGCATCGGCTCCGCCCCGCCGACTTCGAGGACGATGCCGTCTTCACCCACGCCGCCGCGCTCGACCGGGCTCTTGAAGGCGATCATCGCGCCGCGGTCCTCGGCGTCGCCCTGATAGGCCAGCATCAGGCCGTGGCTGTCGATGATGCCGGTCGAGGGCGAATGGAGCGCCGCGACGCAGAACAGCTCGGGCTCCATGGCGATCGCCTCGTTGGCGCGGATCGCCACGATATCGTCCACACCGGCGGCGAGCGCGTGCTTCCGGATCTTATCCAGGGTCGGGAGCTGGGCCTCGTCGGTGGCGACAATCAGCTTGCCGCAGCGGCGGTGGTGGATGCCGCGCTCGGCGCAGTAGCCGTAGAGCCATTTCCGGCCGTCGACGCAGACCTGCGCCTTGAGGCTGCCTTCCGGATAGTAGAGGCCGGCGTGGATGACCTCGCTGTTGCGCGAGCTTGTGCCGGAGCCGATCAGGCCCTCGGATTCCAGCACGACGACGTCGCGCCCGGCCATGGCGAGCGCGCGGGCCACCGCCAGGCCCACCACGCCCGCGCCGATGACCGCGCAATCGATAGTCTCCGCCGCCGCTGCGCTCATCCCACTACCTCGCCAAAATCCTGCTGGTCTGCCGCGCCCAGGGGTGCTTGAATGGCCCGGTTTCCGCGCCTCGCCGCGACCGGCGACATATAAACCGAATCGGCAGGAACATGAAAGAAGACACCAAGCTGGCCCATGCCGGGCGTGACCCGCATGCCCATCACGGGGCCGTCAACACGCCCGTCTACCATGCCTCGACTATCCTGTTCAAAACGATGGAACAGTTCGTCGGCCGGTCCGCCCCCGAGGTCAGGATCAAATACGGCCTGCGCGGCACGCCGACCTCATTCGCGCTGGAAGACGCCCTGACCGCGCTGGAAGGCGGGCACGGCACCGTGCTGGCGCCGTCCGGCCTGCAGGCGATCACCATGGCGCTGATGGCGTTCCTGAAGTCGGGCGACCACGTGCTGGTCACCGACTCCACCTATGCGCCGACCCGCAACTTCTGCAAGAACGTGCTGGCGGATTTCGGGGTCGAGACGGAGTATTACGACCCGACGATCGGCAGCGGGATCGCCCGGCTGATGCGGCCGAACACGCGCATCGTCTGGACCGAGGCGCCCGGCAGCCAGACCTTCGAGATGCAGGACATCCCCGCCATCGCCGCGGCGGCCCACAGCGCCGGCGCCGTCGTCATGATCGACAACACCTGGAGCGGCGGCTACTACTTCAAGGCGCTGCAGCACGGCGCCGACATCTCCGTCCATGCCGCGACAAAGTACGTCGTCGGCCATTCGGACGTGATGATGGGCGCCATCGTCTGCAACGAGAAGACCTACGACCGGGTCAAGACCAGGGCCGGCCAGTTCGGCAATTTCGCCGCGCCGGACGATATCTATCTGACGCTGCGCGGCTTCCGGACCATGGGCGTGCGGCTGCCCCGGCATTTCGAGAGCGGGCTGAAGGTCGCGAACTGGCTGCTAGCCCGGCCCGAGGTGGCGCAGGTCATGCATCCGGCCTTGCCGGGCGACCCGGGGCACGCCATCTGGAAGCGCGATTTCACGGGCGCCAGCAGCCTGTTCGGCTTCGTCCTGAAAACGAAGGACAGGCCGCGCGTCGCCGCCATGCTGGACGGCATGAAGCTGTTCGGCATGGGCGCGAGCTGGGGCGGGTTCGAGAGCCTGCTCATCCCGACCTGGCCGGAAACGAACCGGACGGCGACCAAATGGCAGGCGGAGGGCCAGACGATGCGCATCCACATCGGCCTGGAAGATCCCGAAGACCTGATCGCGGATCTCGATGCCGGATTTGCGCGGCTGAACGGAAAGTAATGGATAAGAAGGGCATCCTGAAGGAAGTGCGTTTCGATGCGGCGGGGCTGGTGCTGGCGATCGCCCAGCAGCACGACACCGGCGAAGTGCTGATGGCCGCCTGGATGAACGCAGACGCCCTGACGGAAACGATCGAGACCGGCCGCGTCTGCTACTGGTCCCGCTCGCGCGGCAAGCTGTGGCGCAAGGGCGAGACCTCGGGCCAGGCCCAGGCGCTGAAGGAGCTCCGCATCGACTGCGACGGCGACAGCATCCTGCTGCTGGTCGACCAGACCGGCGTCGCCTGCCACACCGGCCGCCGCGCCTGCTTCTTCCGCGCGGTGCGCGACGGGAAGCTGGTCACGATCGCGGAGGTCGAGGTGGACCCGAAGGAGCTGTATGGGGGGTAGGCCTCGGGGCGAATCGGGGCGATCCCAGTACACGCAAAAGCCGGGGCTGCCTCTGCGCGGCCGGTTGAATGCCGCAAATCGTCGGCTCCGTCTTTTCGAAAACGACCCGCCCGCCTCGGACGGCCTCAGCCGATCGACCGCCGCGGCAGGCGCACGCGCCTGCCCGGCCCGGCGAAGCTGCGCCACAGCACGGCGATGCGCCGGCCGTGCATCGCAAACGCCCGCCGGACCGCGGCCGATACCCTGGTCAGGAGGATGGCCGGGCGCATGCGAAGTCGGCGAGCCCGCACGATCGTTTCGCCGTCGCCGAACCGCCCCATCGCGCCCTCTCCCGGTGGCCCGCTCCTGCCCGGCGTTGCGCCGGCAGCATCATGGCCCGTGGACAGAGGAAAGCTTACGCGCGCCATGTGGCCTTTCTGTGACGGCACCGTGTTTTCCGCGGGTCATATGCGACGCGGGTAACCTCTTCCCGGCCTGACACAATTGAAACCGAAGCTTGGCGCGGGCGACATCGACCGGAAACAGGCCGGCCGTAGTCTCCACCCCGCTTCGCCACGAGCGGGGCGGCATGCAGGAGACGACGATGCAAGACCTCCGCCCGACGCTGCGCCACGCGCGGCCGTGCGACCGCGACGCGATCGAGCGGCTGATGCGCCGTTCCGTGCGGACGCTCTGCACCCGCGACTACAGCGCCCGGCAGATCGCCGCCATGGAGCGCGAATTCGGGTTCGGCAGGCTCGATGAGGCGCTGATCCTCGACGGAACCTATTTCGTCGCCGAAATACAGGGCGCCATCGTCGGGTCCGGCGGCTGGAGCCGGCGGACCAAGCTGCTCGCGGTGCGCGACGACGATACCGGCCTGGAAAGCGACCTGCCCCATCCGCCGCCCGGCAAGGCGGCGATCCGCGCCGTCTTCGTCCACCCGGAAATGGCCGGCCGCGGCATCGGGCGGCTGCTCGTCCGCGCCGCCGAATCGGACGCGCGGAAGAAATGCCACGACGCCTTCGAGATCGCCGCGACGCTGACCGGCGTCCCGCTCTATCGAAAGCTGGATTACCGCACGAAGGGCCTGTTCAGCTTCGGGCTGAGCGGCGACGGCCGCTTCGCCTTCGTACTGTTGAGCAAACGGGACGGCGAACACGGCCTGCGCCCGGCGGCCCCGGCGCAGCGCCCCGCCGGCCCGGACGCGGAGTCTCCTGCCCCGAACGGATAGCAGCAAAAAAAAGCCCAAGCATATCCATGCTTGGGCCTGAAAGATGGGTTACTTGCTGGGTGGCATTCGACGGACTGGTCTCCGCCGAACGCCCCGAGGCTGTGCGTGTTCGATAGATTCCGTTACACGCACGTCCAAGTTATAGGCATAACCGGAGCGTCGCAATACCTTAAATTGCATTTCATGACGAGCTGATGACGATTTATACGTGCATCCGGTTCGTTGTCTACCGCGCGCTCCGTCGGTTGTGAAAGCGGCGCTCCGGAACCGGCCTGCAAGCGCTGCGTTAACCGCATCGACGCTCTACGCCTCAGATGGATACGATCCAGCGATGAATATGATATTTACGCGGTTCGCCAACCAGGTCGCGCACGCCGCCGGCAAGCCGCTCACCTTCGTTCTCTGTTGCGCCGCCATCGTCGCCTGGGGCATCTCGGGACCGTTCTTCGGCTTCTCCGACACGTGGCAGCTCGTGATCAACACCGGCACGACGATCGTCACCTTCCTGATGGTGTTCCTGATCCAGAACACCCAGAACCGGGACGGCGCCGCGATACAGGCCAAGCTCGACGAGCTGATCCGCGCCATGGACTCCGCGCGCAACGAATTCATCGGCCTCGAGCATCTGACGGAGGAGGAGGTCGAAGAGGTCCGGCGCCAGTGCGAAGAGGATGCCGGCGAAGCCGGCCGCGGCGCCGGCCCGTTCAAGCTGCCGGAGGCCGTCACGCGATCCTTCGATCGGCTGAGGAACACGAGCCGCCTGCGCTAGGCTTCCACCTCTAGATCAGTCTGGCCTGCAGCGCGGCGATGCGCCTGTCGCGCGTGCCGAGCGCGGCGGATTTGCCGGCATAAAGCCACATCGTCGATGCAGCGCCGCCGGCTAATCTGATACCCTGCCCGCAGGTCACCCACGAGAAGCGGAAATGCGCGAGCGCATACGATCATCGATCCGTTCCTGGGCGAAATGGCGCGCGCGCCATCTGTTGAATCCGCTCGCCTTCCTTTATCGGCACGGCCGGACCGCGACGATCCTTCTCATCGCCGTCATCCTCGCGATGGCCGGCGTCTTTCTCTATCAGGCGCGGCGCGGCGAGATCGCGAATGCGCGAGCCACGGCGGCGAACCTGGCCCAGCTCCTGAAGGAGCAGACGCAGGCCGTCTTCCTGACCTCGGATCTGACGCTCCGAAGCCTCAAGGCCCGGCTCGAGAATGGTCCGCCCCTGCCCCCGGACGATCCGGATTTTCGCGTTCTTCTGCGCGAATTGACCGCGGAGCTGCCCTATGTGCGGGCGCTGTTCGTGATCGGGCCGGACGGCTTCATCATCCACGACACGGATTATCCCACGACGCCCCACGTCAGCCTGGCGGACCGGCCTTACTTCCGCATCCACACGGACGACCCGCACCAGGGGGTCTACGTGGGGCAGCCGCTGCTGAGCCGGTCCGTCGACAGATGGTTCGTTCCCTTGGCGCGCCGGGTGAACCGTCGCGACGGCACGTTCGGCGGCATCGTCGTCGCGGCGATCGAGCCGCGCTTCTTCGAGGAAATCTACCGCCGCCTCAGCCTGTCGGAGCACGACGCGGTCGGCTTGTTTCACCGCGACGCCACGCTGATCGCCCGCATGCCGGCGCTGCCGGATCTGTACGGCGTCAAATGGACGACCCGGCAGATGTTTGCCGAGCACCTCCTGCGGTCGCCGACCGGCGCCTTCAGCGCCACCTCCTTCGCCGAGAGAGCCGCCACGATCGGCTATGCGGCCGTCGAGGGATTTCCGCTGGTCGTCACGGCCGCTCTGGACGAGCATGCCGCGCTGGCGAGCTGGCGCAGGACCGCGTGGGCGGTGGGGTTCAGCGTTCTCTGCATAGCGCTGCTGATTATGCTGCTGGCGGTCACCCTGCATCGCCGCCGCCTGGAACTGGAGCTGTCCCAGCAAAGAGTGCTCATGGCGCACAGGCTCGAGACGGTCGGGCAGATGGCCGGTGGCGTAGCGCATGATTTCAACAACGTGCTGGCGGTCGTTTCCGCCAGCGTCGAGCTGATCCGAAAGCGGGGGCCGACGCCGCCGCTCCTGGCGGGGATCGAACAGGCGGTCGAACGCGGCAAGGGACTGACCACGGGGCTGCTGGATTACGCCAGGCGGCAGGAATACGACCGGCGGATGGAAAGCCCGACCGAGCTGCTGAAATCGCTCAATTTCATCGTCCGCCAACTGGCCGGGAAAAACATCGACGTGCAAACCTATTACGCCGACGGGCTGGGCAACTGCCTGATCGACCGGTCGCGATTCGATGCATCCATTCTGAATATCGTCGCGAACGCAGCCCATGCCATGCCGAACGGCGGGAAGATAACGATCTCCACCGACCGCATCACGATGGGTCCCGGGGACGACTTTTCGCCGGGCGACTACGCCCATATCCAGATCGCCGACACGGGCATCGGCATGAGCGAAGAAACGCTCACCCAGGCATTCGAGCCGTTCTTCACGACGAAGGCGGATGAAGGCGGAACCGGATTGGGCCTGCCGCAGGTCCGCGCCTTCATGCGGGAGATGGGCGGCCGCATCCGCATCGACAGCACGCCGGGAACCGGAACGCGGGTCGACCTGTTTCTTCCGTGCGCTGCCAAGGGCGGCTGCTGACCAGGCGCTTGTCACCCGCCGCATCAGGACACATATCAGCATCAGCCCGTCTTTCGCCGGGCGCATCGCGTACTCACAGCCATATCGCAACCCGAACCATTCGAGAGGGCAACGCAATGGCGCGAACTGTGTTTTTGGCGGGTGCGGCCGGAGCGATCGGCCGGCGTCTCGTCCCGCTCCTGCTCGAGGCCGGCTACGAAGTCTTCGGCGTCACCCGCTCCGAGGCAAGGGCCGAGGGCTTGAAGGCGCTGGGCGTCGAGCCCGCCATCGTCGACGTCTTCGACGCAGCGGCGCTTTGCCGAGCGGTCGCCGCCGCCCACCCCGAAATCGTGATTCACCAGTTGACCGATCTTCCCCCCGGCCTCGATCCGGCACGCATGGACGACGCGATCGTCCGCAATGCCCGAATCCGCATCGACGGGACGCGGAACCTCGTGGACGCCGCGAATGCCGCCGGCGCCCGCCGCCTGATCGCACAAAGCATGGCTTGGGGCTATGCGCCGGGCCCTGAGCCGCACGGGGAGCCGCATGGGGAGGGCGACCTGCTGGATCTCGCGGCCGAAGGGGCGCGCGCGACGAGCGTCCGCGGCGTGGCGGCGCTCGAGCAAGCGGTGCTGAGCACGCCTCCGATCGAAGGTGTCGTCCTTCGCTATGGGCAGCTCTACGGTCCCGGCACCGGCGCGGACACGCCAGCCGGGAACGCGCCCTTGCACATCGACGCGGCGGCCCAGGCGGCACTCCTGGCGATCGACCGGGCAAGGCCGGGTATCTACAATGTCGCTGAGGCCAACGCCTATGCCGACACCGGCAAGGCGCGCCGGGAACTCGGCTGGGACCCGGCGTTTCGGCTGAACCGCAAGATCAATCTGCAATCAGGTGGAATCACCTGATTGCAGACAAATTGATCTAGCTTAATAAGTTAGAGCAACTTATCTGCGTCCGATAGGACGCAGGTTGCTCTAGCAAGGAGGGGGCAATGACCGGAAGTGAAAGGCTGGGCGCGGCCGCCGGAATTGCGGCGCTCGCGCTGCTCACGATAGCCGCGATCGGACACCATCTCCTGACTACATCCGCCCCGGTCTCCCCGGTTGCCCGGCCGCAGGGCGCGCACATTCACATGCAATCCGACGCGGCTGGCGGAAGCGGCGCCGCGGCGGCGCGCCCGACGACCGTGGCGAAGCCGGTCTCCTGCGAGAAGCTGCCGCACGTGCCGGGCAAGTCGATAACGACGATGGTGGTCGAGTTCCCGCCGAATGCCTATTCGCCTGCACACCGCCATCCGGGCTCCGTCACCGCCTACGTCTTGAAAGGCAAGGTGCGCTCGCAGCTCGGCGGCGGACCCGCAATCACCTACAAGACGGGCGAGACGTGGTTCGAGCCGCCCGGCACGCTTCACCAATTCGCCGAGAATCCGAGCGCGACGGAGCCGGCCGCCCTCCTGGCAACATTCGTTGCAGAAGACGACTGCGGCCCGCTGACCGTCTACGAAAAGTGATCGGGCGTGACACGCTCCGCCCCAGCTTCCTGTGGCCAGGCCAGGGAACCCCGAGTAGAGTGCGCCGGATGCGCGATGCACCTTCCGGTTCCGCCAAGGGCGCGGCCCAACGCCGGCTGCGGCCGATGCCCTGGCTCGACAATGCAGGGCGGTTCTCCCCGTTCAAGCTGACCGTCCTCGTTCTGCTCGCGCTGCCGGCGGCGTTCGTTGCCTACGAGTTCGCCGGCGGCGAACTCGGCCCCCGCCCGATCAACGCGGCGCTGCACGAGATCGGCAACTGGTCGCTCCGGCTCATCCTGATCTCGCTCGCGATCCGGCCGGGCCGCGCCATCCTGCAATGGCCGCAGCTCATGCAGATTCGCCGCATGGCCGGCGTCGCTGCCTTCGTATACGCGGCGTCGCACCTCCTGCTCTACGCCGCGGACGAAGCGTTCGATTTGCAGAAGGTGGCGCTGGAGATCGCGTTCCGCATCTACCTGACGATTGGCTTCGCGGCGCTGCTGGTCCTGACGGCCATGGCGGTCACCTCGACCGACGGCATGGTGCGGCGGCTCGGCGCAAAGCGGTGGCGGCGGCTGCACCAGCTCGTCTACGGCGCGGCGCTTCTCGGCGTCATCCACTTCTTCATGCAGGTGAAGGCGAATGTGGACGAGCCGTGGGTGATGGCCGGCCTGTTCGCCTGGCTGATGCTGTACCGTCTGGCGGCCCGGCTCCGCAAGGGGCGCGGCGGCCTGCCGGAATGGCTGCCGGCCGCGCTCGCCGCCGGCGCCGGAATCGCCACGGCGCTGGGCGAATCCGTGTACTACTGGGTCAAGCTCGGCGTCGCGCCCGCGAAGGTGCTGGCGGTAAATTTCACTTTCGCCACCGGGCCGCGGCCGGCGCTTATCGCCACCGCGATCTGCCTCGCATTCGTGCTCGCCGGCATCGCGCGGCGGCGATTGCCGCTCGCCGTGCGGCGGCCCGCCGAGCAGTCCTGAGCCGGTCAATTTCCAGGCCGACCGCACGCGCGACTTCTGCCGGGAATCGCGTTCCAGGAACAGAGGTCATCCCAATCCGTTTATTTCCTGGTGGTCCCGGTCTCCCATATCCACCCTGGGGCCGCCCGGCCTGACAGCCGGACCCGGCTGGCGTGGTTCCCCCATGCTGGCCGGGGCATTCTTGACTTGCTCTCGTCCTTGCCGGGAACCAAGCGTCAAGAGGAAAATCGTTACCCTTCCATGCTCCGCAGCAGCGCGGCGATCTTGATCGTTGCGAAGTTAGAGAAGGTGTCCGAAACCGCATACGGCAAAATGATCAGATCGTTGTGCCGCATTGCGCCACACGTGTAGACGACATTGGGCACGTATCCTTCGCGCTCCGACGGTTCAGGGCGAACCAGCGGCTCGCGCGACCGCGCGAGAACCTTGGAGGGATCATCTTTGTCGAGGAGAACCGCTCCGATCGAATACTTCCGGATCGGGCCGACCCCGTGCGTCAGCAGCAGCCAACCCTCGTCAAGCTCGATCGGCGACCCGCAATTACCGATTTGCACGAATTCCCATGGGAAGCGAGGCTTCAAGATGGCTACGCCGCCGTCCCATGAATACAAGTCGTCGGAATAGTTGAGGTAGAGGTTCTCATTGTCCTGCCTGCCGATCATGGCGTACTTGCCGCCGAATCGCCTGGGAAACAGGGCCATGCCCTTGTTCCGCGCCGCGGCTCCCCTCAAGGGCGACATCCGGAAGGATATGAAGTCGGTAGTCTCGATCAGCTCGGATCGTATCGCCATCCCACTGTAGGCAGTGTAGGTCGCGTAGAAAGTCTTTCGCCCGCCGTCGGCGAACTCCACGAAGCGCGCGTCCTCGATGCCGTTCGACTGGGCATCCGTGATCGGAAAGATCACCCGCTCGCTGATATCCTCGTCCGGACTGAAGCTCACCTCGACAGTATCGCCGTCGGGACCCGTTACCCGGCTGCGTATCTTGGGAACGGATGCAAGACGCGCTGTCGGATCGACCGTTACGCTGCCGCCGGGCGCGATCGACCCCGATCGAAAGGTCAAGGAAGAAACATGCCCTTCCCCGACTGCGCGAAGGCTCAGGATGAAACGGCGCCCGCCTTCAGGCGAACCGGATTGATCGGGATGGGAGACGATGCTCGGATTGAACAATGCCGACGCCTCGAAGGAATACTCGTGCAGAAAATAGGCTCCGATCAGCCGGCGTTGCACCTTGCTGAAACTGGCATGTGTAGCGAACGCGTCTTCCATTTCGTCGGCGCGCGCCTCGAACGTCTGCAGCAGGTTGCGGTGTCGGCCTTGAAAGTTCTCGAGAACATCGGTCAATTGGCTGGCCGCCATCTCGGGATCGAGAGTAAGCACCCGGTCGACGATATGGTTCGCCCGCGCCTTATCGGTCGGATTGAGGTCCCGTGGCTCGGTCGCAGGCTTGAACGGCCGTACGACCACCCTCGCCGGGTCGGGGCGCAGATAGAGCGCCTGACGGTTCAGGAACGTAGCTTGTGCCAAAGCGCCCTCGGCTCGTTGCAGCGAATTTCGGGGAACTTACGCTATTAAGCGAGGCGGGGGGCGAATTTCGGTTGGCCGGCACTCAGGTGGGCGATCTGACGCATCTCCGAAAGGCTGAGAAGGTAGGAAACCACAGACTCGCCGCCCCTGTTCTCGTTCGGACGGTCGGGATGGAGCCCATCGCGACAGCTTCCCGTTTCCAGGTCGACCAGAGGCGAAGATAGATCATTGCTGCCGAGAAACCATGAGAATGCGCGTGCCGCGTCGGCTCGCCATTCGGCATCGCCATCGGCGCGCCACGCCGCAAGGCACGCAGAGATCGTCGCAGTGGCTTCCAAGGGCTGCTGATCGAACGCCCGCGGCATCTTCCGCTTCTCACCGAAGCCCTCGGTGCCGATGGGCCTGAACAAGCCTGCCGGCGTCGTCTGCTGCGTCATCAGCCATCGCAAGGATCTCAGGCCGGCCTCGACATAGGCGGGCGATTCGGTGGATGCACCCGTGAGGATCAAGGCCTGGGACAGGCGCGCGTTGTCGTAGGCAAGCCCTTCCTCGAACCACACCCAATCCTTCGTCTCTACCGACGACATGATGGCAATCAATTTGGCGGCAAGTCGATGCCGGACACGCTCGGCATCAGGATCCTCCGCATGGGTGGCGCAATAGGCATCCAATCCGAGCAGCGCGAATGCCCACGCACGCGGCGAGTGGAAGCTCTCAACAGCCGGCAGCGCTACAGCGAACAGCGAAGCGGCCCATTGCCGCCGCGACGGGCTGGCGTCGCCGCGCACACACTCGCCCAGGGCCCAGAGCGTCCGGCCATGGCTATCTTCCGAGCCGCGGTCTTCGAGCCAGCGCCGATCGAAGCTCATGAAGTTGCGAAATCGCATCGTATCGGGATTCCATGCGTGCTGGACAAAGGCGCAAAATCTGGCCGTCAGCGCCTCGGGCAAACGCTCCTCACCGGGATTGTTGAGCGCGCAGGCCAGCAGCAGCGCACGGGCGTTGTCGTCGAGACAGTAACCATGCGACCGATCGGCCACGGAATGGACCGCATGCTGAAAAAGCCCGGTGTCGTCGCACATGGAGAGAAAATGCTCGATCTGCATCTGCGGCGGTGTGTAGCGGTCCCATGCGGACGGGCTCCTATCGAGATGAAGCTCGACCACCATGAGCGGTTGTCCCCGCCGAACACCGTCGAAAAGGCTAAGATAACGTGCGGCAGTTCTCTCCCAGGTCATCGGCCTGCTGCTGGAATATGCGCGTTTGCGCATCGCATCCCGCCGCACATGGTTCGTCAGCAGTTCCGCGATCTCGCTGCCGATGGCCGTGGCGTCGCCAAACGGAACCAGTATGCCGCGTCCGTCGTCCAGCAGCTCGCGTGCATGCCAATAGGGTGTTGCGACAACCGCTTTTCCCAGCCCGAAGCTGTAGGCCAAAGTGCCGGACGTCATCTGCGCCTTGTTGAGATAGGGCGTGACGTAAACGTCGCACATCGAGATGAAGTCGAGCAGCGTCGGCAGGTCCACGAACTGGTCGAGAAACACGACATGCTTCTCGACGCCGAGCTGCCGCACACGCGCCAAGAGGCTCTCGCGGTAGGCTTCGCCTTCGTCCCGCACGAGGTTGGGATGCGTCGCACCGAGCACGACATACACGGCATCGGCACGGCATTTTAGAATCGAGGGCATGGCATCGATCATGACTTCGATACCCTTGTTGGGAGATAGAAGACCGAACGTCAGAATGACGGACCTGCCGCTGAAGCCGAGCTTGGCCTTCGCCGGGCCGGGCTCGACGAACGCGACGTCGGGAATCCCGTGCGGTATGATCTCGATCTTTTCCGAGGGCACCCGATACACGGTACGCAGCAGTTCCCGGCCCTTCTCGGCCATGACGACGACCTTCGATGACGCATCGACAATACGATCCAGGATGTTGCGCTGCGCCGCCGTCGGCTCGGACAGGACCGTGTGAAGCGTCGTGACGACCGGCATGGTCAGCCGCGAAAGCAGCGCCAAAATGTTCTCGCCCGCCTCACCGCCGAAAATGCCGAATTCGTGCTGGAGTGAGACGACTTCGAATTGGCCTGCATTTAGAAAATCCGCTGCCTGCGCATACTCCTCGATCCCGTCCTCGTTGATCTCAAAGCGAACGACGGGCGGATAGTCGTAGACGTGCCCCCGGTCGGACATCGCAACGATGCAGGTATCCATGTCCGGGGCTGACACCGCAATCGCCTGCTGCAGGTCGGTCGTGAAGGTCGCGATACCGCAGCGGCGCGGGAGCGAATTGCCGATGAAGGCTATGCGTCTTATCTGGCTCACGTTCGCACCTCCGTCAGGCCGCTCCGGGAGCTGGCGCTTTGCGTTCCAATATTGTGCAGCATGTCCGGAAGCGGATCGGGCCCCGGATAGGCCACCAGGCCCTTCAGGCCGGCGGGTCCGGCCTTGATGCTGGTGCGGTCCGATTCCAGGAAGATGCTTTCGCCGACGAACGCGTCCATCAGACCGGCCTGCGCCTGCCCCTCGATGACAAGGACCCACGTCTCGCGCTTGGCATCGAGCCGCCAGCTCGATCGCGGCGGGAGGTCTATCCGTTCGAGAACGAATTGCGGGCTGACGACGAGCAGGGTTCTGGCGTCGGTAAGGCGCCTTGGAGCAGGTTGGTTTTCAGCCGGCGCCGCGGTCGCGGCCGCCACGGCGTTATCCACGTGCAACTCCCGCCGCCGGCCGTGGTCGAACAGGCGGAATGTCGTGTCGCTTCTCTGTTGGATCTCCGCAATCACGAGTCCCGCGCCGATGGCGTGGATCGTGCCCGCGGGGATGAAAATGACGTCGTCCTTCGCGACCCGGCGCCATCGAACCAGGTCCAAGATCGAACCGTCTTCGATAGAAGCCCGCAGTTGCGCCGCTGTAAGCTGCCGCTTCAATCCGACGGCTACCGTGGCGTCGGGCGCGGCGGCGAGGACGTACCATGCCTCGGTCTTGCCGTGCGCCAATCCGATCGATTGCGCGAACGCATCGTCCGGATGAACCTGGATGGACAGCGGTTCCTTCGTGAACAGCAGCTTGAGGAGAAGCGCCGGCTCCGGCGCGCCTATGGCCGCGCGCTGGAACCACAGCTCGCCGATCGCAATGCCGTCGTCGTCAATCTTGCTCCAGGGCCGAAGATCAGTGCTTCCCCAGGGTTTGCGGACAACGCGAATGCAAGCATGTTCGATCGCGATGATATTCTCCTTGCTCGCAACATTCAGGTTCAGTCCGCCCAGGTTCAGTCCGCCACGGCATCGCGCGATGCCGCTCCCTGACACCGCCCGGCATTCGCCAGGCGCGCTCAATGGCTTCCCTATAGCGGCGTGTTCGGCGCTCGCGATGGAGTCGGAATCTCTTTTTCGGGCAAGGAAACGGTCCGCTTGGCGTCAAATCGCTTCGATGAAGGGCCAAGTCTTCAGATCGTCTACCGGCACAACTGAAATGGGACTGGCAGCGTCAAGATGCAAGGAGGCTTCCTGTGTTTCTCCGGGACAGCGCAGCTTTATTCTCTGCACCCGGCGCGCTCCGGGATTTTCTTTGTCCTGGCTTCATTGGAGATAAAGGCGCAAGGTGTGACCATCGCCAGTAATACATCGGACACTGGCTGCTGTGAGACAGAGACTAAAACAAGGTCCAGCACTTGCCCCCTAATCCCGGCAAAGAGTAGCTCTGGACTATCTTCTTCGCTGCTTTCTGCCAATCCGACAGCGATCATTTGGCTGCGTTCGAAGCCGACCAGCGCGCTCAGCGCCGCTCGATAGTGCTTTGAAGGTCATGGCAGCACTTAGCTCGGCCCCTGAGCCGGCCTTTACTTCTTCACTTTTTCCAGAAGTAGGAGGAATCCTCCTCCTACCTTAGCCTAAGGGAGGCATATGTGAACCAACAAGAACAGGAAGACAGAATTGCCATCAGAAGAGCGAAAGCGGATCGGAGGGATCTCCTGAAATCGAGGGTTAAGCTGCTGGGTGGCGGTTTTGTTGCCGGCGTCGTGTTAACCCTCATACTGGGATTCTCGACCGGCAACTTCATTACCCCGTCGAACGCGGAACGGATGACCAGGGATGCGGCGAACGACGCACAGACGGCCGCGCTCGTCCCGTACTGCGTGGCAAGCTTCAACGAGAGCCCGGAAGTGAAGAAGAATCTGGCCGCTCTCCTGGAAACCTCCGAGTGGATGCGCGACCAGTTCATCCGGGACGGCAAATGGGCCGGCGATGGCGCCAGCTCGCAGATCAATGGCGCCTGCGCCACAAAGCTCGTGACGGAAGCGAAAGCGGTTTCGGCAAAAGAGAGCTAGGAAGGTCCCGATCAAGAGCGCTTCCTTTTACGAGGCGGCGTTCTTTTTTTGAGAGCGACCGGTGCGCTCCGCACGACAGCCTTCGAACAGGTCGTGCTCGCGAGCAAGGCCCTCGCCGACAATATCGAAGAAGGCGCGCACGCGCGCTGTACCTTTGAGGTCAGCATGCGTAACGATCCAGAGCTCGCCCGCCAGTTCCGGCACCGGCTCTCGCAGCGCGCGGGCGAGGTCCGGGTCGCTGTCGCCGAGATAGCATGGAAGGAGAGCAAGACCGATGCCGGCTCTTGCGGCGCAAAGTTGGTTGACCAGGCTGTTCGTTCGATAGACGAAAGCGTCGCGTGTCGCTGCGCGGCCAATCCAATCGGCGGCCTGGATTCCTGCGGTCGCCTCCTCCCAGCCGATCAGGCTGTGACGGCCGAGATCGCTCGGGCTGGCAACGGAACCGCCATTGGCCTCGAGATAGGCGAACGCACCGTAAAGCGTCCACGCCACGTCGGCGAGCTTGCGGCCCCACAGATCGCCTTCCTTCGGCCGAACCGGCCGCAGCGCGATGTCGGCCTCGCGGCGCGAAAGGCTGAGCACGCGATTGTCGATGACAAGCTCGACCACGATGCCGGGATGGGCCTGCCGGAACGTGGCGAGGTGCCGCGTCAGCACGCAATAGGCGAGGGTTTCGGACGAAGTGATCCTCAGCCGGCCTGAAAGCCGGTGGTCGCGACCGGTGATGTCGCGATCGAGCGCCAGCGTTTCATCCTCCATGCGCTCGGCCGCCGCCGCCATCCGCTGGCCGGCTGACGTTGCCTGGTAGGTTCCCCCGGGCAGCCGCTCGAACAGGCGCGCGCCAAGGTTTGCCTCAATCGCGTTCAGCCGCCGGAACGCAGTCGAATGATCGACGCCCAATGCCTTCGCGGCAGCTGTCAGGCTGCCTGCGCGCTGTATGGCGAGAACCAGCCGCAATTCGTTCCAATCGTCCATGACTGGTTTATAGCAGTTCCGGTGCTTGCAGTCGTGCAAGCGTCGCTGGCGAAATCACATATCGCATTGCAATTCCACAGCGCCTAATTATGCCTTCGAGGACGAGGCCAGACGGCCGTTGCAAGGTCTTCGCTATCTCGAGGTCATGTCATGAAGCTCTACTACGCCACCGGAACCTGCTCCCTGTCGCCGCATATCGTTGCCAGCGAAGCGGGCATCGCGCTCGACCTGGAGCGGGTCGATACTCGCAAAACGCCACGCGTCACCGAATCCGGCGTCGATTTCGAGACGGTGAACCCCAATCTCTATGTCCCGGCGCTGCAGCTCGATGACGGCTCGGTCCTGACCGAGGGTGTCGCGATCGTTCAGTATCTCGCCGACGTGAACCCGGACTCCGGACTGACGGCCCCCGCGGGGACGCCTGCGCGCTATCGCCTGCAATCCTGGCTCGTCTTCATCGCGACTGAGTTGCACAAGATGTACAGCCCTTGGCTCTTTCATCCTGAATACGGGACGCAAGCGCAAGACGTCGCCCGGAAGAAGATCGGGCAGCGCCTCGCCTTCGTTGAAACCCATCTGGCCGCAGCGGGCCCGTACCTGATGGGAGAGCGCTTCACCGCCGCCGACGCCTATCTCTTTACGATCGTCGGCTGGTCAGGCCTCACGAAGGTCGACCTCTCCACCTTTCCGCGGTTGCGCAGTTTCATGGATCGTATTGGCGCCCGGCCGAAAGTCCGGGACGCAATGGCGGCCCAGGGCATGCCGCCGGGTCTATAGACGTCAAACGACTGTAGAGGAGAAAGTGATCATGGGTGCTCCATCACCTGATTCGTGCAACTTATGGCTTGCTCGGGCATTCAACGCGCAAGACGTCGAGGCGGCTTCGGCGATGTATCATCCTGAAGCGTCCATTGTCCGGGTCGGCGACGTCCACGGCGAAACCCGGATTTCCCGAGGTGCTCAGGGCATTCGCGAGACCATGGCCGCGTATATCGGCATGAAGCCCCACATGGATGTCGTGACGCATCACACGACGGTCGCCGGCGACTTCGCCATGACCCGCTCACAATGGCTGATCACCGGCGTGGACAAGAACGGCAAGAAGACGGAGGTGCATCACCACGGAATGGAAGTGCATCGCCGCCTGCCCGACGGCACCTGGGTGTTCTTCATCGATCACCCCTTCGGGGCAGATCCGATCTGGGCCGTGGACCGTCCGGCGCAAACGGAGTGAACGAGACGGAAGAATGCTGGAGGGGTCCGTGCGGCGGCGATTGCCATTCGTGGCGCGTCCGCTGGCCTCCTCGATCTTGCGGGCCAGTGCTTCCGCAGAGACCGTGTCACCCGAGTAGTTGATCTCGACGGCGAAATCATCCCTGGCCAGCCGCTCCGCGACCGCGGCGCCGATGCCGCGCGATGCGCCCGTGACGATCGCCACCTTGCCGGATTGGTCACTCATGTCGTCCTCCAAATCGATCCATTGTCGATGAGCAGGCATATGGGACTTTTCGGGCCCGTTCTCACCGCTCGACGAAGGCGCGCAGCCGCGACAGGGCATCGTCCCATTGCTCGGATACGAGATCGAGGTAGGACCTGGCCTCGGCGATCGGCTCGGGCCGGAAGCTGAACCGGCTTTCCCGGCCGACGCGGGCGCTGCTTACCAGCCCGGCGTCCTCCAGCACGCGAAGATGCTTCGTGACGGCCTGCCGCGTGATCTCCGTATCCGCGGAAAGCGCTGCGATCGACCGCGCCTGCCCGTCGCTCAGCTTCGCGAGGAGGGAAAGCCGGGTGCCGTCCCCGAGCGCCGCGAAGATCGGCGCCGGGTCCGGGCGATGCGCCTGCGCGCTAGGGCTCGACATGGGTTTTGACGTTCCTCATCTGTGCCGCCCATCCGCCTTCGTTCATCCGCAGCGCATCCGGCCGGCGATGCGGCGGCAGGGCGTCGAAGCCGGATTCGACGACAGTCAGCCGCGTGCCCTTGGGCGTCGGCTCGAGCCGGAACTCGACGAGCGTCGGCGGCTCCGCGGAATAATCGGTGCCCGGATCGACCGCATAGGGATGCCACGTATAGGAAAAGTACCGTGGCGGCTCCATCTTCTTGATCGTCGCCTCCCACTTAACGTGCTCGAAGCCCGGATAGGTGATCCGGCCGCGGGAAACCTCCCCGGGCACGAAGGGGCCGTCCAGCTTGACCCGGAACCACGTGCCGAACTCGTTGTGGTCGGTAAGCGCGCGCCAGACCCGGTCCACGGTGGCGTTTATCTCGATTGTCTTCTCGATGCGATTTGCCATAGGCAACCTCCTGGTTGCTGATACCATGACAGGGCCATCCCATTTACGCAACCATTAAGTTGCCTTTTTAACAGTGGCGTTATGGGCGCCGGCGACCGCATCGCCTTCAAGCGCGGGCCGACAGGCTAGCGGCAGATCGTCCCGCTCCCGAAGGGCGAGCAGACCACGCTCGGCCGGCCGGGCTGGCTGACGATGACGCCGCTGCCGAAGGGCGCGACCGTCTGCGCCGGCTGCCCGGGCCGCTCGATCTGCGCCCCGCTGCCGAAGCGGTGCACGGCCGCGCCCGGCGCCGGCGCCACGATGGCCGTCCCGTTGACCGTGACCGGCGGACGCTCGCCCGCTATGGCCGGCACGGCGAGGATAGCAACGTAAAGGAAGAGGATTGAGCGCATCGCAACGACAGACCCGATTGCCAAAAAAGCCTTGAAATTGACGCCCCAACGTTGACGAATAAGCTGCCGGTGAAATCCGGAGCAGGAACATGAAAACCCCGAATCAGCGCGATCCACAAGACCGCGTCGCGGATGGCTAAGATAACCTCGAATGCGGCCGGAAGCACTATGAGCTTCGATTGCGGCCGCCGCTTAGGGCAGGATCGCGCTACGACAAGTTCGTCACCCTCACGTACTTCGATTTGGGCTCCCATTCTTGGCGAGGCCCGCCCTCCGGTACTTCGCCGGCGGCAATCCGAACTCCCGCTTGAACGCTCGGATGAAGCCGGCCTCCGATTCGTATCCGACCTCCAGGGCCACTTGGAGAACGGTATCTCGCGACGTCTGAAGGCGTCTTGCGGCGAGCTGCATGCGCCACATTGCCAGATACGTCAGTGGCGACTCGCCGAGAAAGCGCGCGAACCGCTCGGTCATGACAGAGCGCGAGGTAGCCGCCTCTTCGGCCAGATTGTCCAGTGTCCATTGGCGACCGGGTGCGCGATGCATCGCGGCGATTGCGGCCCCTACAATCTCATCGCGAGCCGCAGCGAGCCAGCCGGTCTGCTCTGCAGGCAGTCGCTCCATGTAGCGGCGCAGCGCTTCGATGAAGAGAGCTTCGGCCATTTTCGACAGAAGCACGGATCGGCCAGGCCGCCCACCGCCGGCTTCCGTGACCAAGTGGCGAATCGAATTCTCGAGCCATTGTCCGGCCACGTCGTCTCGCAGATTGATCTTCATGACCATCGGGAGACCGGAAAGAAAAAGGCGGTCCGCATGACGTTCGCAGCCGAAAAACCCACATACGAAACGCGTGGCCTCGCCACCGCCGCCGATCTGCAATGTCGATAGGTCGCCGAGGAGGAAACGGTCCAAAGTTCCGTCCGTACTAACGATCTTTGGCGCTCGGCCGTTTGAAACCACATGCGGATCGCCATGCGGAACGATCAGCACATCGCCTGCTGTGAAGGGCACTTCCTGTCCGTCGCCGAAACGCGCAATGGCGTCGCCATCGGTTATCAGGTGATAGCTGACCAAGCGCTCCGTTCCCGGCGCCAGCAAATGCGCGTATTCCCGCAGCGGCGGCATTGCGACCCCCCAAGGGCTCGTGCACACCGCATGGTAGAATATCGCGCCGGTCATGCGCACCGAATTGAGCGCCTCGGACAAAGCATCCATGGCCATTCCTCCGGAGGGCCGGTCGCTGTCTCCCTGCAAGGAAATTCGGCCTTGCGGCAAACAATCACCGTGCCTCTGTACGTAGACCTGTACCTGTTCGAGTAAGGGTCCTGCAAATCTTCGGAGGTAACGATGACAAAACCAGTCGATGAGGCAAAGCTGAATCAGTTCATCGGGCAGATGCTTGGCGACCTCGGCGGAGCGCTGAGCGTCCCGCTCGTGCGTATCGGTGACCGGCTGGGTCTCTACAAAGCGCTCAACTCGGACGGACCGATGACGCCGGCGGAGCTGGCAACAAAAACGAATGTTGCCGAGCGCTATGCGCGCGAGTGGCTGTCGCATCACGCTGCGTCCGGTTATCTGACCTACGACTCCAAGACGGGCAAGTTCACCTTGCCGCCCGAGCAGGCGATGGTATTCGCCGAGCCCGACAGCCCCGTCTACCTGCAGGGCGGTTTCGATCTCGCGGTGACGATGATGGAGAATCAGGCGCTGCTGGAGCCGGCGTTTCGTTCGGGCAAAGGTGTCGGCTGGGGCGAGCAGTCGCAGTGCCTGTTTTGCGCCGCGGGACGCTTTTTCCGTCCCGGCTATCACAACAGCCTCGTCGAATCCTGGCTGCCGGCGCTGGATGGTGTCGTCGCAAAGCTCAAGCGGGGCGCGACGGTCGCGGATGTCGGATGCGGGCACGGCTTCTCGACGGTTATCATGGCAAAGGCGTTCCCGAACTCGACCTTCATCGGCTATGATTTCCACGCAGGTTCGGTAGAACAAGCCGGACTGCATGCACAGCAGCACGGCGTCACCGCGAACACGCGGTTCGAAGTTGCCCTGGCGAGCGAGTTCCCCGGCAGCGATCTCGATCTCGTGACCTTCTTCGATTGTTTGCACGACATGGGTGATCCCGCCGGAGCAGCGCGGCATGTGCGGCAGGCGCTGAAGCCTGACGGGAGCTGGATGATTGTAGAACCGGCTGCTGGCGACCGGCTGGAAGACAATCTCAACCCTGTCAGCCGGCTGTACTACGCCGCCTCGACGATGATCTGCGTGCCGACCTCGCTCGATCAGCCGGTAGGCGCGGCGCTGGGCGCTCAAGCCGGCCTGAAGATGCTGTCGTCGGCGATCTCCGAGGGTGGTTTCAGCAATGTCCGCAAAGCCATCGAGACCCCTTTCAATATGATCCTGGAGGCCCGGCCCTGAACTCGCCTGGCGGCGAGTTCAGCCTCTGGCGCGCGGCGCCCGGTCAATTGATAGTGTACCCGCGCGGCCAAAGAGCAATGCACGGATGAGTACGCCGAAGGCCACTGAACACCGCCCGCCCTACGACACCGTATTTCTTCTGGTGTACGTTAGGGCGGCGGATCGGAGGAAAACATGAGCATCTCGGAACGGCAACATGCGAGCAAGGCCTACGACACAATCGAGGCCGCGCGCCGGCTGGTGCCGACCGTCGCAAGACGCGCCCCGGAGATCGAGAGCGCCCGCCGTATCCCTCATGACCTGCTGGGCGAATTGGTCGCCGCCGGCTGCTTTCGTATCCTGACACCAACCTCGCACGGCGGGCTCGGCGCCGACCTGCCGACCGGCATGAGGATGTTCGAAACCCTCGCCCGAGCCGACGCATCGGTGGCTTGGACGGTTATGATGGGCGGCGCCTCCTGGATCGACTTGGTTGGGCTCCCCCGCGCCACATTCGATGAACTGTTCGCTTCGCGCCCCAATGTCACCTTTGCGGGAGTGTTCAGTCCATCTGGCTCGATCAAGGCCATCGAGGGCGGCTACAAAGTCACCGGGCGTTGGAGCTTTGCGAGCGGCTGCGAGGACGCCGACTGGCTGTTTGGCAACAATGTCGAGAAAATCGAAGGCGACGTTCCGCATTTGCGGATGGCTGTATTCACACCTGATCAGGTCGTCGTCGAAGACACCTGGAACGTCTCGGGTTTGTCCGGGACCGGAAGCCATCACTTCCACGTCGACGATGTCTTCGTACCGTCTGCGCGGACGCTCGTTCCGCTATCCGACGAGCCATGCATCGACGCCGTCATCGCTCGGGTTCCGCCGCCGGCTATGCTCTCGCTCAACATCGGATCGGTCGCTGTGGGGATCGGGCAAGGCGCGTTGGACGACATCGTTGCGCTTGCAACCGGGAAGATACCTCTTCTCGCCGAAAGCACCCTCGCCCGAAACGCTCATTTCCAGTTCGAGCTGGCCAGCGCCGACGCCACACTCCGTGCCGCCCGCGCATTGTTGTACGAGAGCGCCGAATCGCTGTGGGCGTCTGCGACAAGTGGATCACCGCTGTCCCTTGATGACCGGGCAAGGATTCGGTCTGCGGCTGTATGGGCAACGAACCGCGCCACAGAGGTGGTGACGAGTGCCTATCGCGCCGGGGGCGGCAGTTCGGTCTATGCCTCTTCGCCACTCCAAAGGCGACTGCGCGATGTCAATGCCCTGACACAGCACTTCCTGGTCAGAAACGACACGCTGACGACAGCGGGCGCCATTCTCGCCGGCCAGGATGTCTCGGTGATGGTGTTCTGAGACGGAACGCCGCGCGAGCGGGGCGTCATCGGCCGTCGATAAGCAACGCACTGATGCGAACACCGAATGCCAATAAACACCGCCTGTCCTACGACACCGAATTTCTGCTGGCGTAGCCCGGCGCAGCGGCGCGCAGGAAATCGCGGATTCGGCGGAGATTGGCGCGCCCGGCAGGACTCGAACCTGCGACCCCAAGCTTAGAAGGCTCGTGCTCTATCCATCTGAGCTACGGGCGCCAAGGTATTGTTCCACAATGTATAAGCCTCATCCTGAGCCTGTCGAAGGATGAGTACGCGCCGGAAGCTCATGCTTCGTCCCTCGACAAGCTCGGGATGAGGAGGCTCAGCATGAGGATTATACCTTAACGCGCCGTATATTGCGCCTGCCGGCTGGGCAATCCCGGCTGGGCAATCAATGCGTCCAGGGCTCGCGGCGGGTGAAGGCGAAGTTGTCGGCGTAGGCCTTGGGATTGATGCGGCGCTCCTTGGCCTCGCGGACGGTGTAGGTGTAGCCCTCCTTCCGGGCGTAGGCGATGGCCTCCTCCTTCGTCTCGAAGGCGAGGCGCACCTGGCGCGCGGTGTCGCCGGACCCGGCCCAGCCGATGATCGGGTCCGGCATGACGCGGCCCGTCGGCTCGAACGTCATGATCCAATCGCGGATCTTGCCCCGGCCCGACTGCATCGCGGTCTTGGCCGGCCTGAAGATGCGAACGTGTCTCGTCACACCGTTCCGTCCCCTCTAGATCAATCTGCAATCAGGTGGAATCACCTGATTGCAGACAAATTGATCTATCTTAAGATTAGAGCAACTTATCTGCGTCCGATAGGACGCAGGTTGCTCTAGTTCACCAGCGGGCTCCGCACCTCGACCCCGGCCCAGCGCTCGATGTGCTTGACCAGCGCGTGCGACACGTCGTCCCCGGTGCCCTGGCTCATCGCGTAGTGCAGGAAGGAGAGCACCGTATTGCCGAGCCACATGGGCGTGCCCTGCGCGGCGGCCTCCTGCATACACAGCTTGATATCCTTGTGCAACAACTGCTGGCGGAAGCCGCTGGCGAAGTCGCGCTTGAGGACGAAGGTGGGGTAGCGCCGTTCGCTGGAATCTGTCCGGCCGCTGCTGGCGTTGACCACGTCGAGCATGACCTTCGGATCGACCCCGGCCTTGACCCCCATCACCAGCGCCTCGGCGAGGGCGACGTTGGCCGCCGCCGACAGGTAGTTGTTCGCGACCTTCATGGTCTGGCCGAGCCCCGGCGCCGTGCCGAGGTAGAACGGGTGCTTGCCGATCGCCATCAGCGCCGGCATGAGGCGGAGCGCCACGTCCTTGTCGCCCGACATCATCAGCGAGACCGTGCCCGCGCGTGCGCCCGGCACGCCGCCCGAGACCGGCGAATCCAGGCAGTCGATGCCCTTCGCCGTCAGCGCCGCCGCCACGTCGCGCGCGGTGACCGCGCCGGTGGTGGACAGGTCGACATAGGACTTGATCCTGGATCCCTGGATCAGCCCCTTCTCGCCCAGCGCCACCTCGCGCACCACGTCCGGCATCGGCAGGCAGACGAAGACATGCTCGACCGCGTCGGCGACGCCCTTCGGGCTGTCGGCGGCGGTTGCGCCCGCGTCGATGTAGGGCTTCATCGCCTTGGGATTGGCGTCGTAGACCGTCATCGGGAAGCCGGCCTTCAGCATGTTCATCGCCATCGGGCCGCCCATCTGGCCGAGGCCGATGTAGCCCACCGGCATCTTCTTGCCCGCGTTGGCCGTGGTGTCGATCTTGACGGACTCCGTCGTGCCCTTCGGCCGCGCCTCGACGCCGGCCCATTGCTCCATCAGGCGGATCAGGCCGATGGTCGGCTCCTTGGCGTGGCCGTTGGCGACGGCGAACAGCAGGAACTGCCGCACCGTGTTGGCGAGCCACATCGGCACGCCGAGGGATTCGCCCTCCTCGGTGCAGAGCGTGATGTCCTTGACCAGCAGCTCGGTGCGCATGCTCTTGAAGTTGCGCGTCAGCACGAAGGCCGGGAACTTGTCCTCGGTCGAGTTGTTGCGCCCGCTGCTCACGTTGAAGACGTTGATCATGACCTCGGGGTCGAGCCCGGCCTTCGCGCCCATCACCAGCGCCTCCGCGGCGCTGAGCGAGCTCACGGCCGACAGGTAGTTGTTCCCCACCTTGACCGTCTGGGCCGCGCCCGGCGTCTCGCCGATATAGAAGATCTTCTTGCCGATCGTCTCGAGCGCCGACATCTCCGCCTCGTAGGTCGCCTTCGGGCCGGAGACCATGATCGCCAGCGTGCCGTTGGTCGCGCCCCGCGCGCCGCCGCTGACCGGCGCGTCCAGGCAGCGGATGCCCTTGTCGGTGAGCGCCTTCACCACCTGCTTGGCGACGACCGCGCCGGTGGTCGACAGGTCGACGAAGGTGTTGATCTTGGCGCCCTCGATCAGCCCGTCCTTGCCGAGCGCCACTTCGCGCACCACGGCGGGGGTCGGCAGGCTGACGTAGACGGTCTCGACCTGGGACGCGATCTCCTTCGGGTTCTTCATCGCCTTGCCGCCGGCCGCGGTGACCTTGGCCAGCGACGCCTTGTCGGTGTCCAGCACCAGCAGCTCGTGGCCCGCCTTCAGCAGGTTCAACGCCATCGGTCCGCCCATCATGCCGAGGCCGATGAAGCCCAGCTTCTTCTTCGCGCTCATTCGGGATCGTTCTCCTTTTTTCGGTCCGCTTCCGTCTCCAGTGAGTCGAACAGCTCCTTGGCGACGCGGAAGGCCTCCAGCCCAACGGGAAATCCTGCATAGACGGTGGTGTGCAGCAGCACCTCCTGGATCTCGTCCTTGCTGACGCCGTTGTTCAGCGCGCCCAGGAGATGCGTCCGCAGCTCATCCTTCTTGCCGAGCGCCGCCAGCAGCGTGACGCTCAGCATGCTCCTTACTCTACGCTCCAGGCCGGGCCGCGCCCAAACCTTGCCCCAGCCCACGTCGGTGGTGAGCTGCTGGATCGGCAGCATGAAGGGGTCTTCCTTGCCGCGCTTCAGCGAGTTCTCGACATGGGCATCGCCCAGCACCTTCTTGCGCAGATCGACGCCCTTCTTGAAGTCCTCGGTCCATTCGTAATCGGTTTGAGCCATGGCGGATTTTCCTCCTGTGAGGCGGCGCGAGTTGTCTCGATGTCGGCGGATTCGGCGTGGCCGAAGCGGAGCGCCAGTTTCGCGCCGAACGGCGTGCGGCGCAACTGGGGCGTCCAGGGCGCAGGCAGCCGGTTAGTTGGCAGGGGACACGGCTACGGGGCTGGCGTTGTGTGCGCATCCGGCCGGCTGGCCATCGCTGGCCGGGGCTATTCTTTTGCCGGACGTGCGCCTACGGTGTCTATCCACGTGAGGCGGGGGCGAGTAATGCGCGACGTTCTATTTGCTGGTGCCGTGTTGTTTGGCTTCACAGCGGGCCAGGCACACGCTGACATTCTCGAAATTAGCCAGACCCAGGAATGGGACCTTGGTTTCAGCAAGATGGAAAACCCCTTCCGCTCGTGGACAGGGTCTGGACAACCGAACTACCTGGTGGAGTATGCGCTCCAACCCAAGTCGATTGCGCTGCCGACGTTGGCCGAGATAGGCGTCTCGGGCACTATCAACGCCATCAAGATCCAGCCCTTTACCTACGTCCAAGGTGTCTTCAGCGTCTTTTATGACGGTTCGCCGGGGCCCAACGATAACGGGGACATAGTCCCCTGGTTCGTCTACGGCTTTCATGGAGCGAGCGGAAAAGCAAGTGTGTTCGCCAACAACACTCGGTTGGGTGGCGGTGGGTTTTTCAATAGTATTAACGCTCCCTGTATAGGGCCGGCTGGCGGCGGACCCGGCGGCTGCAGCGTCCATTACAACCTTCCCTATTATTCCGAAGGAGGCGGCGGCGCGGACTTGGATACACACGAAGGCTCGGATGTTCCGATCGTCTACTCGGTCATTGACAGCTTGAAGATCGAAGGAACCTTCAGCGCCGATCGTGGCTTCGTGAGAAGCGGCCAGTATAGTGGCGATTTCAAGCTGATTCAGGAACTGTCCGTGATTTACGACTACACGCCCTTGCCACCCGTTTCGCAGGTGCCGTTGCCGGGCGCCGCCTGGCTGCTGCTGTCGGCGCTTTCGGTGCTCTTCGTCACGGTGCGTAAGGGCCGAAGCGGAGCGGCAGTGTCGCGCCGAACGGCGCGCGGTGCAACTGGCCCGCCGGCGGCGCCGGCGCAAAAAAATCCGGCCGCCGTCGGCGTGCCGGAAGTAGGCTAGGTTTGCTTGGATAGGTTACGCGGCGAAGTCCCAGTTGGCGGCGCCCTCCATCGGGATGCCGAACACGATCAGGAGATACGCCACGAGAATCGCCACGCCGGCCGCCGCTGCGGTCCAGTACCACGCCTTGGCATGGCGAAACGCTTCGGGAAGATGCATCTCTGGCAGATGTAGAAAGTGAGCCATGTTTGCCTCCGTCGAACGAGGCCGTGAACGCTCACGGCCGGACAGGGAGACGTCTCCGGTCTTCGGCCTATAGGCTCGGACAGGAAAATAGCGCGAAAGCGGCGGAAATCAAGGCTGTCCAGTTAAGTCGAGCCCAATTAGACATGACGGCGCCATGGACACCCCGGACAAGCCGGGGTGTGACGGTTCTTTTTTAGTTTCAGTCAGTTATCGTCATGCCGCGGCTTGTCCGCGGCATCCATTCTTCGACCGGCAATCACGCCGGATGTTGGAGTCCGGCGTGGCTTTTCCCGCTTGGATGCCAATATCGAGAGCCGCTCTCCCGAGCGGCAAGACAAAGCGAAGGCGGATGGTCGGGGAGACTGGATTCGAACCAGCGACATCTTGCTCCCAAAGCAAGCACTCTACCAGACTGAGCTACTCCCCGGCCTGGCAGGAACCTAGGGATTCCGGGCCGATTCCGCAAGCGCGGCGCATGGCCGAATCGATGCAACCTTTACGGGAGCCGCGCGTATATACCATCGTGCAGGGCGGCATCCGAGGGACACGCGCATGGACTCGACGGTCATCGTCCGGAGGGAGGACGGCTCTTCCGACACCTGGGAGTGCCGGGACATCGCGCTCGGGGAGATACTGACGCGGGAGCGGCGCTCCCCGCTGGGCGAGGCCTATCTTCTCTGGTCGGATTTCGTCCACCCGTCGATGATGCTGGATTCCGCGCCGGCCCCGGAGACGGAAGAAGCGGACAGCGCAAGCGGCGGCAGCGGCATCGCGCTCGCCGGCGTCTTCCGCCTGGACTGCGCGCGGCGGAACCCGTTCGACTTCCGCATCGCCCTGCCCGGCCGCCCGCACCCGGGCATCCGGATCGGCGACATCGCCCCCGACCACATGCGCCGCGTGCTGGCGCGCGACATGAGCTATGCCAAGGGCTGCCGCGTTCCCGTCTACCAGCACATCCGCCAGCGCATCGGCGGCGTGTCGCGCGAATGCTTCCGCCTGCTGCTTCCGGTGCTCGGCGCCGCCGGCCAAGTGAGCGAGATCTACGGCTTCTGCCGGCCGGCCTTGGCCGCGCGCGAGGCCAAGGCCGGAATTTGCCCCCGCCTCCTTCCCGGCGCATGATTGGGGTCATTCCTTCGACCCCTCCAGGAGACTACCGCCATGCCCGTTACCTACGAGAAGCACGACAAAGTCGGCGTGCTCACGCTGAGCCGCCCGGAGGCGCGCAACGCCTGGGGCCCGGACTTCTATGAAGCCGTCGTCGACTACTTCGCCGAGATGGAGGCGGACGACGAGGTGAGCTGCGCCGTCATCACCGGCGACGACCGGGGCGGCGCGTTCTCCGCCGGCGCGAACCTGAAGAACCCGAAGACGCATTCGCTGAACACGATGGCGGAGTTCATCAAGGAGCGCCTGCCGAGCCGCCACAAGAACCCGTTCACCATCCTCGGCCAGTTCCCGAAGCCGGTGATCGCCGCGGTCAACGGCTACGCCATCGGCATCGGCTGCATCGTCACCTACTGCTGCGACCTGATCGTCGCGTCGGAAAAGGCGGAGTGGCGGCTGACCCAGGCCGGGCTCGGCATCATGCCGGCCTACGGCGGCTCGGCGCGCCTGGCGCGCTGGGTCGGCAAGGGGCACGCGATGAAGCTGGCGCTCGGCTTTCCGCTCAAGGCGGAGGAGGCCTACCGCATCGGCCTCGCGCAATGGCTCGTGCCGCACGCGCAGCTTATGGAGAAGACGATGGAGGTCGCGGGCCACATCGCCTCGCTGCCGCCGCTGGCGTCCCGCATGGTGAAGGAGTCGCTGACCCACGGCCTCGACGTGCCCAACATCGCCGACGCCTCGCTCACCGACCTCTACCGCTTCATGGCGCTGGAGTTCACCGAGGACAAGGCGGAGGCGCACCAGGCCTGGCGCGAAAAGCGGAAGCCGGCGTTCAAGGGGGAGTGAGGGACCGCTGGTTACCCTCTCCGCCGGAGTGGCGGAGAGGGTGGCGCGCGAAGCGCGCCGGGTGAGGTGTCGATCGAGCTGATGGCCGTGCCAACCCCCACCTCTCCCTGGCCCTCTCCGCCCCCGAGGGGCAGAGAGGGAAGTGTGCCCTACGCCGGCGCCGTGCCCCTGAGGCACGTGCGGTGCAGCACCCGCGGGAACAAAGCCGCGTCGAAGTTCTGGTCGGCGCGGTGGACGAGGCAGCGGTTGTCCCACATCAGCATGTCGCCCTTGCGCCATTTGTGGCGGTAGGTGAACCGCTCGGCTGTGGCGAATTCCTCGAGCGCGATGACCTTCGCCCGGCCCTCGTCGAAGGACATGCCGTCGAGATGGGACGCATGGCCGCCGAGGAACAGGCTCTTCCGTCCCGTCTCCGGATGGGTGCGGGCCAGCGGATGGCTCATCGGCGGCGCGGCGATCCGGTCTTCCTCGGGCACCTTGTAGCCGTCCTTGTGCAGCCGCGAGTGCTCCCAGCTATGGACCACGCGCACGCCCTCCAGCGCGGCCTTCTCCGCCGCCGGCAGCGCCTCGTAGGCGGCGTACATGTTGGCGAAGCAGGTGTCGCCGCCGTTCGGCGGCATCGTCACGGCGTGCAGGAAGGTCGCCAGCGACGGCAGCGGCCGGAACGACTTGTCCGAATGCCACCCGGTCGAGCCGATCTTGCCGGCCGGCTTGCCGTCCGGCCCGAGGTTGCTCACCACGTGCAGCAGCGCGATCTCCGCGCCGCGGTTGCGGGCCATGTGCTCTTCCAGCGTGCCGAACTGCTCGGTGAAGGCGATCTGCTCCTCCTTGCCGAGAGTCTGCTCGCGGAACACCAGCACCTGATATTCGAGGAACGCATCATAGACGGCGTCGCGCGTCGCCGTGTCGAGCGGCCGGCGCAGGTCGAGGCCGACGACCTCGGCGGCCATGAGCGGCGAAAGCGGCCGAACGTCGAAAGACTGGGCTTCTGGCTTGGCGGTCATGGACATGTGGGGGAGCCTCCGGGTTGCCCCCTATTCTCGCGCTTTCCCCCGGCGGCGTCCAATCGGCGGGCCGGCCCCCCTACCCCACCTCCACCACGGCGTTGCCGATCAGGCGGCCGCTCTCGACCGCCTCGTGCGCCTCGACGATGCGGTCGAGCGTGAAGCGCTCGGCGATCAGGGTTTCGATCCGCCTCGCCTTCAGCATCTTCGCGAGGTCGGCCTTGGCCGCGCGCAGCACCTCCGGCGGCAGGGCGTAGACGTTGTAGAAGTACATCACCGCCTGCTTGACCCGCAGCGCGCGGGATTCGAAGGCGGCCAGCGCCTCGTCCGAGCCGTAGACGGTTATCCGGCCGGCGTAGGCCATCAGCTTGTCCAGCATCTTGCCGTTGGCGCTCAGGTTCACCTCGATGTAATGGTCGACGCCCTTGCCGCCGGTGATTTTCGCCACCGCGGCGGGGACGTCCTCGCTGCGGTAGTTGACGGTGTGGTCCGCGCCCGCTTCCCGCGCCGCCTTGGCCTTGGCGTCCGAGCTGACGCTGGCGATCACCGTCGCGCCCTTGGCCTTGGCGATCTGCACCGCGTAATGGCCGACCGCGCCCGCGCCGCCGGTGACGAAGACCGTCTTGCCCGCAACCGGCCCGGCGACCATGACGCCGTGATAGGCGGTCAGCAGCGGCACGCCGAAGCAGGCGCCTTCATCGAAGCCGTAACCATCCGGCAGCGGCTCGGCGTCCGCGGCCGGCGCGGCCACCAGCTCGGCCGCCGTGCCGAGCGGCTTCGTCCAGTCCGTGTTGTGCAGCCAGACGCGCTCGCCGACGCGGCGCTGGTCCACGCCCGCGCCCACCGCGACGATCTCGCCCGCGCCGTCGTTGTGGACGACCACCTTGCCGAGCGACGGCCGGCCGGACGATCCGCCGCGCGTCTTCACGTCCGACGGATTGACGCCCGAGACGCGGATGCGCACCAGCACCTCGCCCTCCTTCGGGCTCGGGTCGGGAAGCTCTCCCAGCTTCAGCACCTCGCGTGCGGGTCCGGTCCGTTCGAAGTACGCAGCCTTCATTGTCTCGCCCTCTTTCTTTCGTCATGCCGCGGCTTGTCCGCGGCATCCATGGACACCGCGGACAAGCCGCAGTGTGACGAAACTATATGGCAAGATGGCGAAAAGTCACTCCTCCGGCGGCGGCGTGATCCCGGCCTGGGCGGTGATGATGCCGTAGTGCTGCGGGCGGCGGTGGCGGGCGAAGGCGAACATGTTCTCCTTGCCGTGCTTGCAGAGGTCGAGGTCGCAGTCGTGCACCAGTAGCTCGTCCTCCTTCGTCTTCGCCTGCTCGACGATCCGGCCGTTGGGATCGACGATGACGCTGGAGCCGATCAGGCCCGCGCCGTCCTCGATCCCGGCCTTGGCGACGGCCACCACCCAGGTGGCGTTCTGGTACGCCCCCGCCTGGGCGGCGAGGTTGCTGTGGAAGACGCGCAGCGCCTCGCTCTCGTCGCCGCCGTTCGGGTCGTGCGCCGCCGAGTTGTAGCCGATCGTCACCAGCTCGACGCCCTGCAGGCCCATGACGCGGAAGGTTTCGGGCCAGCGGCGGTCGTTGCAGATCGCCATGCCGACGATGCCGCCGAAGGCGCGGAACACCGGAAGGCCGAGGTTGCCGTACTCGAAATAGCGCTTCTCGAGCTGCTGCCATTTGAGCGCGGGGCGGAGCTCCTCCGATCCGGGCAGGTGCACCTTGCGGTACTTGCCGGCGATTTTGCCGTCGGCCCCCACGAGCACGGCGGCGTTGTACCGGCGGATCTTCTCCTCCTCCACGGTCAGCTCGGCATAGCCGAGGTAGAATCCGATGCCGAGGCGCTTCGCCTCGTCGAACAGCGGCATCGTCTCCGGCCCCGGCATCTCGCGCTCGAAATACTCGTCGATCTCGGCCTGGCTCTCCATGAACCAGCGCGGGAAGAAGGTGGTGAGCGCCAGCTCCGGGAAGACGATCAGCTTGGCGCCCTCCGCCGCCGCCTGCCGCATCAGGGCGAGCAGCCGCTCCACCGCCTGCTTCCGCGTGTCCTTCAACTGGATCGGCCCAAGCTGGCCCGCCGCCACCCGCAACATCCGCGCCATTCCCAAGTCCTCGTGCGTCAAAGTTCCTGAATATCAATTGTACAGCGAACCGCGATATCCGTGCCATGGCGAGCGGCCCTTCCCTCCGCAGCGATTGGGACAAGCGGCGTGCGTGCTTCGACAGGCTCAGCATGAGGTTTTTCTCTATGCCATGAAGATTGCCCCTCATCCTGAGCCAGTCGAAGGACGCACGACTTTCGTGCAAGATACGCAAATGTCGGCACGACGCTGGTGTCGAAGACGCAGAGCTTCTCGCAGCACCGGCGCGAGGAAAGCATTGAGCCGGACAGCCGGGCCGCATAGCATCCTAGCCAGAAATCAGAATACCGGACAAAGAACAGGCAGGAAACGACCATGCGCATCGGCGTCGCGTTCCCGACGACCGAGATCGGAACGGACCCGGCCGCCATTCGCGACTTCGCCCAGGCCGCCGAAGATCTCGGTTACGATCACATCACAATCATCGACCACGTGCTGCAGGCAGGGAAGCCGGCCGCCGACGACTGGCGCGCGTATTACAGCCGGGACAACATGTTCCACGAGCCGATGGTGACGCTGGGCTTCCTCGCGGCATCGACCCGGCGCATCGGCATAGCCACCGCGATCCTCATCCTGCCGCAGCGCCCCGCCGTGCTGGTCGCCAAGCAGGCGGCGCAGATCGACGTGCTGTCCGGCGGCCGTCTCCGCCTCGGCGTCGGGCTCGGCTGGAACGAGCTGGAGTTCGACGCGCTCGGCCAGAACTTCAAGAACCGCGGCCGGCGCATGGTCGAGCAGATCGAGCTGATGCGCGCGCTTTGGACCAACGAGCTGGTGACATTCGACGGCGAATGGCACCGCATCGCCGACGCCGGGATCAACCCGCTGCCGGTGCAGCGGCCGATCCCGGTCTGGGTCGGCGCCTTCGCCGAGCCGGCGATCCGCCGCGCGGCGGCGGTGGCGGACGGCTGGTTCGTCAACCCGCGCGTCGACCCCGACGCCAACGCCGCCCGTTTGATCGAGATCTTCCGCGAGGCGGCCGTGGCCGCCGGCCGCGATCCGGATCGCCTGGGCCTCGATGCGACGCTGCACCTCGGCGGGCGCGGCTCGCAGGAATGGGGCGCGCTGGCCGAAGGGTGGAAGGCGCTCGGCGTCTCGCACTGCACCGTGCGGACGATGTATTCCGGCTTCGAGACTCTTGACGAACATCTCCAGGCGCTTAGGTCTTTCCGCACTGCCTATCCCGGCTGAACCCGATACCGGTTGCAACAGAGGCATCAATGAGTTACCGCTATTTATTGCTGGTCCGCTTCATCTTGATAAACGCGGTCGCGGCCAGCATCGCCTGCGCCATATATTTGCAAGGCTGGCTCGATGGGATGTTCGTGGAGAACACGATCGAGTTCGTCATGCTCATCGCCGCCGTCTTCGTCTACGGGCTGGCCGTGTGCACCGCGAAGGTATGGCGCACCTGTGCCGAGATCAACGACATCCGGTCCGGCGATCCCGCGCCCGATTCGAGGGCCGGCAAATATTTCGCCACCATCTACAGAAAGAACGAGGAGAGCCGGTCGATCGGCGCCACCGTGCTGCGCGCCAAGCTGACGAACCGCATCACCGGCGTGCGGCATATCGCCAATACGCTGGTCCTGCTGGGCCTCATCGGCACAGTCGTGGGCTTCATCATATCGCTTTCGGCGGTGACCCCGAATGCCTCCGATTCGGACACCATCGCCCCGGTCATCGCGCAGCTCATCAACGGCATGTCGGTCGCGCTGTATACGACGCTGATCGGCTCCCTGCTGCACATCTGGCTCGTCGTCGACCATCGCATTCTCACGACAGGCACGATCAACCTCTACTCCGCCATCATCGAGCTGGGTGAGAACCGTGGACGAGCATGACGATTTCGGCGAAGGCGCCGCCGAGACCGTCTTTCGCGACGTCATCTTCCTGACCCTGGTCGGCTTCATCGCCATGGTGATCATGCTGCTGCCGCATATCAAGAAGGAGTCGTCGGAGGAAGCCAAGGATCACAAGGCGCCGGGCCAGGTCATCGTCGAGATGCAGTGGCCGCCGACGATGCCTTATGACCTCGACCTCTGGGTCAAGGCGCCCGGCGAGCAGCCGGTCGGGTTCTGGAATCAGGGCGGCATCGTCTTCAACCTGCTGCGCGACGATCTCGGCGACGAAGGCGACGCCACCAAGCAGAACTACGAAGTCTCCTACAGCCGCGGCATTCCGCAGGGCGAGTACGTCGTGAACATCCACATGTACGGGCCGCTGCCCCGCGGCGTGGTCGTCCCCGTCATCGTCACGGTCAGCACGCGCCAGGAATACGGCCATACCCGCCAGATCCTGAACAGTACCGTCCGGCTCGACCGCCGCAACCAAGAAGAGACAGCCTTCAAGTTCCGGCTCACCTCCGAAGGCGACCTGATCAAGGGCAGCGTCAGCACGCTGCGTCATCCCCTCATCACGGGTAACGCCCAATGAACGCATTGATCTACGTTTTCGTCGCCACCGTCGCGGTCGCCGCGGTGCTGGCCACCCTCGCCATCTGGGCGCCGCGCGCGCCGAAGACCCGCTTCGCGGCGTTGCTGGCGACCCTGCTGTTCATCCCGCTCGGCTACGTGCAACTCGTGGAGATGCTGGCGCGGCCGAAGCCGATCAACTTCGAATGGTTCCGGCGAGATGTGGAGCAGGCGCAGATCCTGGGCGCGAGCCTCGACGAAGGCCGGGCGATCTATCTGTGGCTGCGCGTCGACAAGGATATCGAGCCGCGCTACTACGTGCTGCCCTGGAAGCAGAATGTCGCCGAGAAGCTGGAAGACCTGATCGACAACGCCGTCCGCAACAATACGACCATCATTCTCAAGGAGCCCTTCATCCGCAAGTTCATGAAGGACATGGGCGACCTGAATGCCAATATCGTGCCGCCCCCGTTGCCGCCGCAGAAGATGCCGACCCCGCCGCCGCAGATCTTCAATCCGCGCCAGGAGAATATCTGACGGCATTCCCCCGGCGGAAAATGGTGTATTATTCTCCAATCGAAACGACCTCGCCAACGATTGGACATCCGCCCCAATGCCCGCCGCCGACTTCACCGCGCTCTGACGCCCCGCATCGATGCTGCTCCTCGAACAAGATGCAAAAGAGCTGCTGGCGATACAGGGCATCCCGATTCCCGGCGCCATCCGCCTGGCGCAGGTTCCCGCGGTCGGCCCGGTCGAGGATGAAGGCAAGTCGGGCCCTTGGGTCGTCAAGCCGCAGATCCTGAGCGCCTCGGCCGCAAGCGCAGCGAGCGCGGTCATCGCGATGACGAACGCGGAAGTGGCCGCCGCAGCGGCCGCGCTGCTGAACAACACGATCGACGGCCAGACGGTCCGCTCCGTGCTCGTCGAGCGGCAGATGACGGCTCGCGGCGCCGCTTACCTGTCCTTTCGATGCGATCCGCAGAGCGCCGGAATCCGCATCGGCATCCGCGCCGGCGATGCCGCATTGCTGAGCGAGACGGTTGCGCCCGACCCCACCGCGGTCATCGCTTGCGTCAACCGCCTGTCCGCCTCCCTTCCCGTCGAGGCTCGGGCCTGCGTCGCGGAGGCGGGACGCATGCTGGCGCCGCTCTATTTCGGCTATGAAGCGGCGCTGCTGGAGATCGATCCGCTGACGATCCTGCCGGACGGGACCTGGGCCGTCGGCGACGTCAGGCTGGCGATCGACGAGAACGCGCTGTTTCGTCATCCCGAGCTGATCTCCCTGGTGGACCGCCGCGACTACGCCTATGGCGATGTCCGCCGGCTCCGCGCCCACGGAATCGACCACCGTGTCCTGGATCCCGGCGGCACGGTTGCGGCGATTGCCGCGGGGGCCGGCCATTGCGCCTGCCTGCTGGACGAGATGATCGCCCGCGGATTGAGGCCGCATAGCTTCATGGATGCCGGACCTGCGGCGCTCGACGGCGCGCCGGAGCGCCTGTGCGCCGCCATCGATTGGCTCGAGGAAGCCGCGCCGCTGCGATGCGTTCTTCTCGCCGCCGGCGACGGCGCCGTCGATCTGTCCGCCTTCGCCGGCCAGCTTGCGGCAGCGCTCGCCCAGAGGCCCGGTTTCGCCACGCCGATGGTTGTCCGCCTGGCCGGCGCCGGCGCCGGCGCGGCGGGCGCGATCCTGCAGCAGGCCTACGCGCATGCCGAGCTGGAGCCGGATCTTGACGCCGCGCTCGACCGCGTCGCGGCGCACGCCGCCGGGGCGCCCGGATGAGCCTGGATCTCAGGCTGACCTCCGAAACGCCCGTCATCCTTCAGGGCATGGAGCGCGAGACGGGCCGGCGCTGGGCCGAGGCCATGCGCCGCTATGGCACGCGCGTCGCCGGCTGGGTCTCGCCCCCAGCCACGGCAGCTACGGACGCCGATGCCGGCGGCCTGCCCGTCTTCCCGTCCTGTGCCGAGGCGTTGGCCGCGACGAGCGCCGAGGCCTGCGTTTCCATGGTGGAGCCCCGGCTCGCCGCAGACGCCATCCTCGAGGCGGCGGATACCGGGCTCCGGCTGATCGTTTCGCTCACGCCCGGCGTGCCGCTGCACGACGCCGTGCGGGTGCGCCGCCGCATTCGCGATCTGCGGACCACCCTCGTCGGCACCGGCAGCTCGGGCATCGCCGTTCCCGCCGCGCGCGTGAAGCTGGGCTCGATCCCGGACCACTGCCTGGCGCCGGGCCGTTTCGCGCTGCTATCGGCATCCGCCAGCCTGGCCTCCGAAGCGGGCTACCAGATGGTGCAATCCGGGCTCGGCCAGTCGCTCTACATCGACGCCGGCAGCCACATCATCAAGGGTACTCCGATGGAGGACCTGCCGGCCTTGCTGCAAGCCGACGCGGCGACGGAGGCGGTCGTCTTCCTGGGAACGCCGCGCGGCGCCGGAGAGGAGGAGTTCGCCGGGGCGATGCGGCGCTCCGGCCTCATGAAGCCGGTTTTCGCGTATGTCGCCGGGCATACGCTTGCCGACGGGGCGTTCGGCGGCTTCTGGCCGCCGCCGGGGACACCCGGACTGCTGCCGGTCGCCGGCAAGCAGGCCGCGCTGGAAGCGGCAGGCGCCGAGGTTTACAATTCGCTCGGCGCTCTTATAAAGGCCCTCAAATAAAAGCCTTGGGGGCCGCCACCTGTAGTCATCCCCCCGGCGCCACACGCTTTCTAGAGGAGATCGGAGTTGCTGGATTTCTCGCTGACCAGCGATCAACGCCAGATGCTGGAGACCGTCGAGCGCATTCGCAAGGACGTGATCGAGCCGAACGCCATGCGCTGGCTGGACGGCACCTTCCCCTACGACAACATGAAAGTACTCGCGGAGGCCGGCATCCTGGGCATGACCGTGCCCGAGGAATACGGCGGCATGGGCGCCAGCGTCCTCGACACCGTGCTCGTGCTCGAAGAGATCGCCAAGGGCTGCTACGTGACCTCGATGGCGGTGCTGGGCGAGGTCGGCGTGCAATGCCGCATCGTCGCCACCTACGGCTCCGACGCCTTCAAGCAGAAATGGCTGCCCAAGATCGCCAGCGGCGACTGCATCCTCGCCGTCTGCATGACCGAGCCGAACGTCGGCACCGACCTCGGCAACATGACGACCAATGCCGTGGTCAAGGGCGACCGCGTCGTGATCAATGGGACCAAGACCCTGATCAGCCGGGTCGAGGAAGCCGATGTCTACGTCGTCTTCACCCGCGTGAACGGCGTGCCGGGCAGCAAGGGCATCGGCTGCGTCCTGCTGGAGAAGACGAAGGGCCTCAAGCAGACCGGCCGGTTCCAGACCATCGGCGGCGAGCACCTGGCCGAGCTGCAGTTCGACAATGTCGAGGCGCCGGTCGAGAACCTGGTGCTGAAGGAAGACTCGCTCCGGAAGCTGATGAGCGCCTTCAACACGCAGCGCTGCCTCAACCCGGCCATCTGCCTCGGCCTCGCGGAATCCTCGCTCGAGCATTCGGTGCGCTACCTGCGCGACCGCAGCGCCTTCGGCCATCCGATCGGCGATTTCCAGGGCATGCGCTGGAAGGTGGCGGACATGCTAATCCAGATCGAGGCGGGCCGCGGCCTGCTCTACCGGGCGGCCGCCACCGCAGACCCCTTCCCCGAGCCGACGCTGGCCGCGATCGCCAAGGTGTTCGTCAACGAGATGTCGATCAAGGTGTGCAGCGAAGGCGTGCAGGTCCACGGCGGCTACGGCTTCCTCGAGGAGTTCGCGGTCGCCCGCAACTACACCGGCGTGCGCTACGGCACGCTCGGCGGCGGCACGACGGAGACGCTGCGCAACCTGATCGGCCGCAGGCTGGTCGACCGCATGGACCTCGAAAGCGGAATCGCCGGACTAGAGTTCTTCTAGCCCGGCGACCCCGGATGCAACGCCTAGCGAGACCTAGCTGACCGCTACTTGGACAGGCGGAGCTGCGAGACGTTCACGGCGATGGCCTGGAACGCCGCCGCCAGCTCGGTGCCGCCGTCGGCCATGTAGACGTAGGACGGGTCGGTCGCGCACAGCTCGATGATGTCCTCGGCTTCCGTCAAGCCGCCGATGTTGAACCCGACCGTGTAGATCAGGATGCCGGCCGTCTTCATCGCGGCGCACAACTGCAGGGCCTGGCTGTAGGAGCTGCCGTGTCCTGCGTGCTGCGCGGCAACGCCATTCGTGGCGTCCTTGTCGATCTTGTAGGAGTTGGAGCCGCTGCCGCTTCCCGAATCCTGGGCCACCACGCCGTCGGCATAGCCGGTATTGAACTCGCCGTCCGTCATGATGATCGCGACCTTCAGCAGCTCGTCGGCGCCGTAGGCGGCCGGCTGGCTGTCGGCCGGCCACAGGTAGCCGAAGTTCGGGGAAATCATGTACCAGCCCCAGGCTATGCCGGTCTGTCCGGCTGTCGAACCCAGGGCGTCGAAGTCGTCGATCGCGTCCTTAAGCAGCGTCTTGTCGCTGGTGAGAGGAACGATCTCACTCGCCGGACAAGGATTGTTCGGCGCCGGATAATGAATTCCAACCAGCGCGGTGCTGGGCGCGACGTCAGTATAGGCATCCGCGCCCGTCCGCTCGGTCGCGCAGGTGCTCGGCTGGAAGGTCTGCAAGTCGTCGTTCGCGTTGGTGAAGCGGAAATACTGGCAGCCTGTGACCGTACACCAGATATTTCCGTCCGAGCTGTAGTTGGAATAGCCCGAGCCGTCGATGTTGCTGCTATTGCTCTCGTTTCGAAGCTCGAACGTGTTGGCCGTCGGATCGTCGACCGAAAAGAACTTGTTGTTGAGCTGCCACATCCCGCTGACGCCGTTGACGTATACCTTGTCATTATCCGCGAAGCCATGCGACGTCGCGCTGACGGCAACGGGATTGGTCTTCGTCGCATTGCTCATGGGCTTCGCGGGCGGTATGGCGCCGCGCACTTGCGCCGCGAAGGCGCCCACATTCACGCCGGCCGCGTAGGGAACGAGCGCCACCTTCGAATAGTGCGGGCTCTGGGAATCCTTGACGATGATGTCGACCAGGTCCTTCGCCGCTTCCCTCAAATCTATGATCGGCTGGCCGCCCATCGAACCGGTGATGTCGAGCACGAGCGACACTTCGAGGTTGACCGAGCTCAGCTTCACCTCGGTATTGCCCCCGACTTCCATATTGTTCACCCCGAGCACCCGCATCAGGCTGGTGCTCATGCTGGCGGACGCATCGAGCGTAATGGTGTTGTTGCCCGGGTTGACGACGACGGTGGGGCCGGTGATCGTCGCGCCCATGTAATTGTCGGGGAAATTCGCATGGAAGAATTTGTCGATCATCAGATCGCGCTTCACCGGGTCATCCATGTGGCGCCCGCCGGCGAGCGCGGCTGAATCCAGCGCGTAGCTCAGCCTGCTCTTCATCAGGTATCCCCGCGCGGTATCCACCGCGAGGCCGGTGAACGCAACGAGCGGAATGATCGTCGCGGCAAGGAAGGTAGCAATGCCGCCGCGCCGATCCTGCACAACGCCGAAAAGGGCGTTATGGATGATCTCCACCACACGCTTCATGGCGATTTTCCCTCGATCCAAGATGAATAACATCCCCGATTACAATAATACGCCAAGTATTACTTTAGCGTCTACTATTTATTTTACTATTTATTAATTAATTATTAATTAACTATAATGAAAATGGCGAAATGTGATGCTCGACATATCGATTAAAATCTTATCTCGGCAGTATATCGACGAATCAACTGGAGATATGTCCACCGTTAACCGATTATTTACTATATAAATTATTATTCCATTAACTACATGGGTATTTTTTATTTGACTTATACTGTCCACTAATATTGAAATGCGCCCCGTCGACTTTCGCGATTTTGCGAATCACACGGGAGTACGTCGATGTTTGGCAATCTCAAGAATCTTCTGAAGGACGAGTCCGGCGCGACGGCGATCGAGTACGGTCTCATCGCGGCGCTGGTTTCGGTTGCGGCTATCGGTGCCCTGACGGCCATGGGTTCGTCGCTCGAGTCCATGTTCAACACGGTGTCCGAGAAGCTCGAGACGGCGGTTGGCACCTAAGCCACTGCTCGTTTAAGGCCCCGGCTCGTTCTGCCCACCCCGGCCGGGGCCATTGACGACACCGGGGCGGCTTACCAAAGCCGCCCCGGAGTGGTCTGCCGTCAACCAGCGTCCGTCGAGCTTTCGTGCGGAACACAGTAAGGGCTGCAAGTCATGCCCGCCGAGATGACCATGGGTGGTGCGATACAGGCGCTGTCGGCGCAGCCGGTCACGCTGACCGACGGGCAATACTTCCCCGCGCTCGCGAGCTTCGGGCTGCCGTTGACGGTCCAGGCCACGATCCTGTTGGCCGCGGCCGGGATCGTGACCTGGGCCGCCATCAGCGACCTCCGCACCAACATCATCCCGAACAGCGCCAACGTCGGATTGTTCGTGCTGTGGACCGCTTGGGTGATCAGCGGCGCGGATGCAGCGGTCTGGTACTCGCTCGGCATCGGCGCCGCCGCGTTCCTCGTGGGGGCGGTGCTGTTCCATTTCGGCCAGATGGGGGGCGGCGACGTGAAGTTCCTGACCGTTCTTTGTATCTGGGCAGGCCCGGCCGAGGCCCTGCCCTTCCTGCTGCATGTCGCGTTCGCCGGCGGCGTGCTTACGCTGGCCTGGATCGTGAACGGCCATTTCGTCGCGCCGGCGCTGGGCCGCTTCATTCATACGGACGCAAAGCGCGTCGTGCCGTATGGCGTCGCTATCGCTGCGGGCGCGTACCTCTTGTACGCGCGCCTTTGGATTTGACGATCCGTAGAGGGGGGATCTGAAAATGAACACTCGCATGGTCGCCTTGGCAGCATTTGCCGTCATTTCGGCGGCCCTTACCTTTTTCCTGGCCAAGACATGGATCGATTCGCAGCGCGACGAGATGCGCCGCCAGCAGGAATCCATGAAGGCGCAGACGACCGAATCGGTCAACGTTCTGGTGGCCAAGGCTAACCTGCCCTCGGGGCTGATCCTGGCCCGCGAGCACGTCGAATGGATGCCGTGGCCCGAGAAGGGCGTGGCGAAGAACTTCCTGATGGAAGGCCGCGACAAGGTCGACGATATCATCGGGCACGTCGTCCGCGGCGGCATCATCGCCAGCGAGCCGATCGCCAAGGGCCGGGTCATCGCGCCGGGGGACCGGGGCTTCATGGCCGCCGTCCTGCATCCGGACATGAAGGCCGTCTCGATAAGGGTCAAGCCGGAGACCAGCGTGGCGGGCTTCGTCAAGCCGGGCGATTTCATCGATCTGCTTTTACTCCACCAAACGATACCTGCGACTGCCGAGACGCCGATCGAGCACAAGATCGTCGAAACGATCCTGACCGATATCCGCGTCATCGCCGTCGACCAACGTCAGGACGACCTGAGCGGCGACGCCTCCATTTCGAAGACCGTCACCCTCGAGGTCACCCGCAAGCAGGCCGAAATCGTGACGGTCGCGACGCAGATGGGCCAGTTGAGCCTGATCCTGCGCAGCCTCGCGAGGCCCGACGCCAAGCCCGATCAGATCGCCAACGCGCCGGAGCGCCTGACGCGAACCTGGGACAGCGAAGCCAGCCGCGTCCTGCCGCCCGTCGGCACGGCGAAGAACACCGTGAAGGTCATTCGGGGCAAGGCTACGGAGCACGTCGCAACAGACGGCGCCGAACCCACGTTCGGCCGAGGCGCGGCCAGCGTCGCGACCGGAAGCGTAAATGCAGGCGCCAGCGCCGCGAGGGTGATCACGAAATGAACCGCCTTATAGCAATCGTCATGCTGCTGTGCGGCCTGGTGGCCAGCACGGCGGCTTCCGCCCAAAGCGCCCACGTGGGCAAGGTCCTCACGCCGGCGCCGAAGGCGATCGAGCTGGCGCTGGGTCACGGACAGCTCATAAGCCTGCCGCGCGCGGCCAATGCCGTCTTCGTCGGCGACTCGAGCATCGCCGACGTCAGCGTCCGGTCCCCGCGTCTCGTCTACGTATTCGCCAAAGGGGTCGGCGAAACCACGGTCTATGCCGTCGACGACCGGGACCAGCTCGTCATCGGCCAACGGATAAACGTGGCGGCGAACCTGGACCGCGTGCGGGAGCTTTTCCGCAAGCTGCGGCCGAACTCGAACGTCGAAATCATGTCCGTCGGCCACCACTATGTGTTGACCGGCACGGTCGAAACGGCGGAGATTGCGGACGAGTTCCTGCTGATCGCGCAGGGCGCACTCTCCACGAACTCTACCAGGCCAGACTTCGCCCAAACGAACTTCATCAACCGTATCACGGTTGTCGCGCCGAACCAGGTCAACATCCGCGTCAAGATCGCGGAGGTGAGCCGGGACATCAACAAGCGGATCGGGTTCAACTGGGAAGTCATGGGACGCGCCACCGCAGACTGGATGTTGGGCTTCGCCGTCGGAAGCGATATCGTCCGCAACGCAGCGGGCGGAATCATTGTCCCGGCGGATGGTCAAGACCGTATAGCCAGTCTCTATAACGGTGAATCGGTCACCGTCGACACAATACTGGATCTCATGGATGACGAAGGTCTCATCACTATCCTGGCCGAGCCCAACCTGACGGCCATGTCCGGCGAGACGGCAAGCTTCCTCGCGGGCGGCGAGTTCCCTATCCCGATTGCGCAGGAGGAGGGCAAGACGACGATCGAGTTCAAGCAGTTCGGCGTGTCCCTCGCCTTTACGCCGACCATCCTCAGCCGGAACCGGATCAATCTCAAAATCCGGCCGGAGGTCAGCCAGCTCAACTCCGCGGGCTCGATCCAGGCGAACGGCTTCAACATTCCGTCGCTCACGACCCGCCGCGCCGACACGACCGTCGAGCTCGGCAGCGGCCAGAGCTTCGCGATCGCAGGCTTGCTGCAGAACACGACGAACCAGAACCTCTCCGACGTGCCCGGCATCAAGGAGATCCCGGTTCTGGGCGCGCTGTTCCGCTCCGATGCGTTCCGGCGCCAGGAGAGCGAGCTGATGATCGTCGTGACGCCCTATATCGTGCGCCCGACTTCCGGCCGGATGCCGCTTCCGACGGATAACTACCTGCCGCCGAAGGACTATGAGCGCTTCCTTCTCGGCCAGACTCACGTCGCGCAGCCCGCAGCGAAGAAGAGCGCGCCGCTCGATCCGACGGGACGTCCCGGGATCGCCGGGCCCGCCGGCTTCTTGTTGCAGTAGGAGGAACGGCAATGAACAAGACAAATAGGGGAATTCTCGTGCTCGCGTCACTGCTGCTCCTCGGGGCCTGCGACCTCAGGCTCAACGAGCATGTGATGAAAGCGCGGGAGAACAACGATCTGCGCCAGGCCAACCGCGTCGACTTGGTGCAGTTCCATCACCAGATCAACTTCGACGGCGGCCGGAACAAGCCGACCGCGGCGGAGTACGACCGCTTCAACGCCTTCGCGCACTCGATCAACCTCGGCTATGCCGACGAGCTCGTGTTGCGCGGCGGCGCGCCTTCCCGGCAGAACGCCCTCGCCGCCTATTTCGAGCACCACAATATTCTCGCTGCCGTCAAGCTCGATCCCGGCAGCAAGGCGGAAATGGCGTCGAATACCGTGCAGGTCGTCGTGAACCGCCATATCGTGACGCCGCCCGCCTGCCCCAACTGGAGCAACTTCGACGGCAACGAGAACCGCAATACGCCAGGCTCCAACTACGGATGCGCGGTCGATGCGAGCCTCGGCTACATGGTCGCCAATCCCCGGGACCTGATCCAGGGACAGACGATGGACCCGGCATATTCGAATCCGATGGTCCGCACGCTCCGGGCCTACGAGGCGGGCATGGCCATCCCACCGAAGAGCCAATCGACCGGAGGAAGCAAATAATGTGCGCTGCATATGCTAAGGCGAATGCGCCTCTTCTCGGTGGCGGCAGTGGCGAAGCCCTCGTCTTCACCGACAATCCGGAGATCTGCGACGCCGTCGCCCGCATCATCGATGCCGGCGCCGTATCGCGCGTAACCGTGCTCGAAGGCGGAATCGCCTCGGCGCTCGAGGCGCCGATGCCTGATGCGCCCGTCACCGTGGTCGACGTATCGTCGTCGCCCGATCCAGTGACCGACGTCGCGATGCTGTCCGAAGTCACCAAAGGACGGATCGTCGCGATGGGGCCGGTCAACGACGTGGCCTTCTATCGCACCCTGATCGCCGCCGGCGCTTCCGACTACCTGGTCGTGCCGCCGACCGACGACATGCTGATTGACGCCCTCACGCCGCCGAAGGTACAGGTCGAGGCGGAAGCGACCGACCAGTGCCGCATCGTTTCCGTGGTCGGCGCCCGCGGCGGCGTCGGATCCACCACGGTGTCGGTCAACGTCGCCTGGCATCTCGCCCATAACTACGGCCTGCGCACGGGCCTGGTCGACCTCGACCTTCATTTCGGCACCTGCGCGCTCTCGCTCGACCTGCTCCCGGGCCGTGGCTTGCGCGACGCGCTCGACAACCCGGAGCGTATCGACCCGCTGTTCATCGCCAGCGCGATGGTCAACGAAAGCGAGAACCTCTTCATTCTCGGCGGCGAAGAGCCGCTCGAATCGAAATCGGAGCTGAACGCCTACGCCATCGATCCGTTGATGTCGGCGCTGCGCGCCAACTTCGCCTCGCTCGTTTTCGACATGCCGAAGAACGTCGCGATTTCGCATCCGACGCTGATGCAGGAATCCGCGTCCGTCCTTCTCGTCACCGACTTCTCGCTCGCGGGCATGCGCGACGTGCTCCGCATGAAATCCTTCGTCAAGGACTTCTGCCCCAACACGAAGACGGAGATCGTCGCGGTCGGCGCCAAGGATAAGACCGGGGCCTTGACGCAGCGCGATTTCGAGAAGGGCATCGAAGGCAAGGTCGATTACGTCATCCCCTACGATCCGAAGCTGGCCGCCGAGGCGGCGAACGGCGGCAAGGCCATTTCGGCCATGTCCGGCGGCGGCAAGACGGTCGGCAAGACCCTGACCACGATCGCCGACGCGATCGTCGGTGACCTGCAGAAGGTCGAGAAGAAGAGCTGGTGGCGGAAATGAGCGAACAGCCTGTCCTACGGTTTCCGGACGGAGAAGGCTGGAAGGACGGCCTCGCGCTCTCCCTCGAGAGACTGCGTCCGATAATCGAGGCGAACGTAGACAGGCAGATGGTGGCGAAGCTGTCGCGCGGGGCGCTCGCGCAGCAAATCCGCATGATCGTTTCGCGAAACGCGCCGACGGTAGGGCTCGACCTCAACCTGCTGCAGGAACGCGACCTCGTCACGACGCTCGTGACGGCGCTCGCCGGGCCGGCGCCGGAAGTGCATCGGATGCAGCCCCAGCGCCCCAATCCGCCGAGGGTGAATGCGCACGGCCAGGTGAACGGCAGCCACGCCCAGGCCCAGCCCCCTGCCCGCCACGCGAACGGGAACGGCAGCGCCGCGCTAGCCGACGCGGACGACGACAACGGCGGCCAGATCAGCTCGGCCAGCATGGCGAGCGTGCGCGAGGCGGCCGATGCGATCCGCCCCCTGATGATGGAGCGCATCGATGCCGCGGCGGCGGCCAGCCTGCCGCGCGACGAGCTCATGTCGCAGATCAGCGGCCTGGTCGCCGAGCTTCTGGTCGAGAACAAGATCCGTCTCAACCAGATCGAGCAGAAGAGCCTGGTCACCAACCTCGTCAACGACATGATGGGACTGGGGCCGCTGGAGCCGCTGCTTGCGGACAAGGACATCACCGAAGTCATGGTGAACGGCCCGAACCAGATCTACGTCGAGCGCGGCGGCAAGCTCGACCTGACCGACATCAGCTTCCGCGACCACAGCCACCTGATGAACATCTGCACCCGCATCGTGAGCTGGATCGGCCGCCGCGTCGACGAATCGAGCCCGATGTGCGACGCGCGCCTCAAAGACGGCAGCCGCGTGAACATCATCATCCCGCCCCTCGCCATCGACGGCGCCGCGATCTCCATTCGTAAGTTCGCCGAGAAGAAGATCACGCTCGAGAAGATGGTCGAGTTCGGCAGCATGTCGCCGCAGATGATGAAGCTTCTGCAGATCGCGTCGCGCGTCAAGCTGAACATCCTGATCTCCGGCGGTACCGGCTCGGGCAAGACGACGTTACTCAACGCCCTGAGCCGCATGATCGAAGGCGGCGAGCGCGTGGTCACGATCGAAGACGCGGCCGAGCTTCAGCTCCAGCAGCCCCATGTCGTGCGGCTCGAAACGCGCCCGGCCAACCTCGAAGGCCAGGGCGAGGTCACCATCCGCGATCTCGTCAAGAACTCGCTGCGTATGCGCCCGGACCGCATCATCCTCGGCGAGTGCCGCGGCTCCGAGGCGATCGACATGTTGCAGGCCATGAACACCGGTCACGAAGGGTCGATGAGCACGGTTCACGCCAACAACCCGCGCGAAGCCCTCACCCGCCTCGAGAACATGATCAGCATGGGCGGTTTCGGACTGCCGCCCAAGGCGATGCGCATGCAGGTCGCCTCGGCCATCGACCTGATCTGCCAGGTATCGCGCATGCGCGACGGCGGCCGGCGCATTACGCATATTTCCGAAGTCGTCGGGATCGAAGGCGACGTGATCACGATGCAGGAGCTCTTTACCTACAAGTACAAGGGCGAGGATGCGGGCGGCAAGCTCGTCGGCACCTTCGAGTCCACGGGCCTCCGGCCGCAGTTCACGGAGAAAGCCGCCTATTTCGGCCTCGACAAGGCATTGCTGGAGATACTCTGATGCCCGGCATCGATAGCGGATCTGGATTCGGCATTTTCGAGGTCGCCATCATGCTCGGCGCCCTCATGATGGCCGGCGTCATGGTCATGGCCTTCTATATCGCGACCGATGGCGCCCGGCGGAAGCAGGCGCAGCGCCTTTCCGGCATGCGCGACCGCGCCATGGGCACCGCGGTCCTGATTCAGCAACGCGGTCAGGCGAGCGCTGTCAAGCGGCAAACCGACACCTCGCTCGACGCGCTCGTCAGACGCTTCATGCCGCGCCCGGACCAGCTTCGCCTTCGCTTGCTGCGCACCGGACGCAAGATAACCATCGGACAGTACGGCGCGGCGATTTTCGGTATCGCCACCTTCACCGGCTTGTCCTGCTGGTATTTCTTCGGATTCAAGCCTCTCTTGGCCGGGGGCATCGGACTCGGCACTGGCCTTTGGCTGCCGCATGCGGTCATCGGATACCTGGTGAAACGCCGCGAGAACCAGTTCACGACACGCTTTCCCGAAGGCCTGGACATCCTGGTTCGCGGATTGCGCGCGGGCCTGCCGATCGCGGAATCGATCGTCAACGCCCGCTCCGAAGTTCCGGAGCCGGTGAAGACCGTCTACGGTCAGATCGCGGACGGGGTGAACCTCGGACAGAACCTCGAGGAAGCGATCGCCAACGCCGCCAAGGTCCTGGACACGCCGGAGCTCAAGTTCTTTTCGGTAAGCCTGTCGGTGCAGCGCGAAACCGGCGGTAACTTGGCCGAAACCTTGGCGAATCTCGCGGAGATTCTGCGCCGCCGGCGGCAGATGAAGATGAAGGTCAAGGCGATGTCGTCCGAAGCCCGCGCCAGCGCCTACATCCTCGGCTCGCTGCCCTTCATCATGTTCGGCCTGATCTTCTTCGTGAACACCGACTATGCCATGGAGCTCTTCACCGATCCCCGCGGCATGGTGATGGTGGGCGTCGGCGTCTGCATGATGCTCCTTGGCATCGGCATCATGATCAAAATGGTGAACTTCGAGATATGAACCTCAAACAGCTCATACCGTTCGGCGTCGGGCTCGAGGAATTCATAGCCCTCGGGGCCGCCGTATTCGTCGCGATCAGCATCGTCGTCGTCTGGCGGGGATTGCTCGAGAAAGCGCCTGCCCAGCGCCGCATCAAGGCGATCGTCGAACGGCGCGCCACCCTGCGCCAGGCATTGGTCGCGCCGAAGAGGCGCGGCCGGGCCGAGACGCTGAACGTGGCGCGGCGGACGCTACGCTACTTCCGCCTGATGACGGGCAAGCCGGTCGAGAACGCGCGATCGAAGCTGATCCGGGCCGGCTTCCGGTCGCGCGACGCCGTCACGCTCTTCCTGTTCGCGAAGCTGTGCTTGCCCATAGTGCTCGGCGTCATGGTGGTCGTGATGGCCTACGTGGTCGAGCTCTATGATCTCGCGCCGCGCACGCGGCTGTTCATGTCGTTGGGCGCGATCCTGCTCGGCTTCTACCTGCCGGATCTGCTCGTCAAGAACCTGATCGACAAGCGCACGCATCTGCTGACCCGCTCGATGCCGGACATGCTCGACCTGCTGGTCATCTGCGCCGAGGCCGGGCTCGCCCTCGACAACGCACTCGTGCGCGTGTCGAAGGAAATCCGCCTGAACTGCGCGGAAATGGCCGACGAGATGGAGCTTACCTCGGCCGAGCTCGGCTTCATGTCCGAGCGGCGGATCGCCTTGGAGAATCTCTACAAGCGGACAGCGCTACCCTCGATGCAGGCGCTTGCGAACACGCTCATTCAGAGCGAGCGGTACGGTACGCCGCTCGCCCAGTCGCTCCGCGTGCTGTCGCGCGAGCTGCGCGACGAACGGCTGATGAAGGCGGAAGAAAAGGCCGCCCGCCTGCCCGCCACGCTGACCGTGCCGATGATGATCTTCATCATGCCGACGCTGTTCATCGTCCTGATCGGCCCGGGCATCCTGCGCGCGATCGATGGCCTGGGAGGCCTCGCGAAATGAGATCAGGGCGCCTCGACCTTATAGCCGGCGCGCACCGACTTCACGCGCAGCAGCGGGTCCCCGATGGCCCGGAGCTGGGCGTAGTAGTTGAGGTTGCGGTCGACCTCGCGGCTGTCCATGTCCATCCGCGCGAATTTCTTGGCCTGCTCGACGTCGCCGGAAAGCCCGTAGGCAAGCGCCAGATTCTGCCGGTCCCGGGCGGTCGAGCCCGGACGCAGCGCCATCGGCCGCAAAATTTCGATCGCACCCTTGTAGTGCCCGGCGAAGGCGAGCGAGAGGCCGAGGTTGCTCCGCAGCGTGGTGTCGTCGGGCGCGATCTCGAGCCCGGCGTAATAGTATTCCTGCGCCTTGGCGTGCTCGGCCATGGAGTCGTAGGCAACGCCGAGCCCGCTGTACGCGCGGTAGTCCCTCGGATCCGCGGCGATGGCCTTTTCGAACTGCGCGACCGCCAGATCCGCCTGATCCTGCGCGATCAAGGCATTGCCGAGGCCGCGCAATGCGCGCCCGTTCTTCCCGTCGATCGTCAGCGCATGGCGGAACGCGTCGGCCGCTTCGCGCGCCGCGCCCGCGGCGACCAGCGACTCGCCCATGCCGAGCAACGGCTCCACCGCCTTCGCGTCGGCGTTCTGCGCCCGGCGGTAGAATCCCGCCGCAGCCGCGAAATCGCCTCGTTTTCGACTCGCGTCGCCGGCGCGCATCATTGCCGCGGCGACTTCCCGGTCGGCGGCGGCCGCGTCCTGGCTGCGGTCGGACGAGCCGCCCTGCGCGCAGGCCGCAACACCGAGCAACAGAAAAGCCGCGATGACAATGCGGCTCGTTTCGTGACTATTGGTAAGTTTCATGTGGGCAACCTACAAACATTTGTGAAGAATTGCCATGAAAAAAATGCTTCAGCTCAAGCGTCTCTTCAGTAAAGTTCGAGCGAACAGCGATGGTTCAGCGGCAATTGAATTCGCTTTCACTGCCCCGCTGCTGATCTTTACCATCGTCGGGATCATGGAGTTCTCCATGATCATGTTTCTTAACGCTTCGCTCGAAGGCGGCCTTCGCGACGCCGCGCGGTTCGGCACGACCGGCTTCACGCCGACGGGCTTCGACCGCGAGCAGATCATCATCGATAAGCTGCAAGACGCGACCCTCGGCTTCATCCCGATCGAGGACGAGAACATCACGGCCCTCGCCTACTCGGACTTCAGCGAGATCGGTCAGCCGGAGCCATACATCGACAGCAGTCCGGCGAACGGCTCGTATGACGCCGGCGAAGCCTTTACCGACGTGAACGGCAATGGCCAGTGGGACATCGACATGGGCACGCCGGGTCTCGGCGGCCCCTGCGCGGTCGTCGTCTACCGCGTGGAAACGCAATGGCCGCTTCTGCTCGGGCTGTTGGCCAGTTCCATCGGCAACCCGGTCATGCTCCACGCCAGCACCGCCGTCCGCAACGAGCCCTTCGGCACCTCGCCATGCTCGACGATGACCGGCGGCATTCCAAGCGCCGGTGGCGGCGGTGGCGGCACCTGATGGAGCTAGGTTGAAGGAGTGCTCGACATGATCGACTTTATCGACAAGCATTTCACCCGCCTGCCTTTGCGGGATAACCGCGGCGGCGCCATGATCGAGTTCGGCTTCGCAATGCCGCTGCTGATTTTGCTGATGATGGGCGGCATCGAGCTCGGGCGATACGTTCTCCTGCACGCGAAGCTCGACCGCACAGCGATGACCGTGTCCGACCTCGTCGCGCGCGTCACGTCGCTGACGACGGAAGAGCTGGATACGATATTCTCCGCCACCAACCTGGTGATGGCGCCGTTCGCCCTCGACGACCGCGGCGTGGTGATCGTCTCGTCGGTCACGCAGGTCAGCGGCACGCCGACGGTCACCTGGCAACGCAAGGGCGCCGGCACCCTCACCGTCACGAGCGAAGTCGGCGCACAAGGCGACAATGCCGTCTTGAGCGATCCTGGGATGGTCACCGCCAACGACGGCCTGATCGTCGGCGAGACTTATTTCGACTACAGCCCCTGGTTCATCGACCTGATTCCGAGCACGCGGCTCCACCACGTCGCCGTGTACCGCCCCCGCCTCAACGGCGCGGTCGTCTGCACGAATTGCCCCTGAGCGTGTGAAAAGCCCGCCGTGGCGATGGCCGCGGCGGGCTTGGCAATTCGCGCCTTGGCCGCAGTGTCGGCCGCTCCAAGCCTTCCCTACGCCGCCGGATTGAAGACCGCATCCATTCCGGGAACTTTCCTGCCGCCGTGCCGTTAACGATACCGACAGCACGTATGCCAGGAGCAGCGGATGGGCGCGGTCGCCGGCGCGCGTAGTCTTGCCCGCAGCATATCGGCCGCAGCCCGCGGCCTCTCCGGCGACGCCCCACACCCACAAGCACATCGAACGAGCTCGCCTGCGGCGGAATTTAGCTCGATACATCCATGCCATGCCCCACCAAACCTGATTCGGAAGGTCAAGATGGCCCAGCCATTCCGGCACGTCATTCGACGCTCGATTTCCGTGAGCGCGATTGCCCTCGCGACGGTAGCGATGCCACTCGCGATCGATACTTCGACGCTCCAACCCGATCTCGCAACCGCGCACGCCAAAGGTGATGGCGGCGGTGGCGGAGGCGGAGGTGGTGGCGGCGGCGGCAGTGGCGGTGGAGGCGAAGGAGGCGGCGGCGGTGGAGGCAGTGGTGGAGGCGGTGGAGGCAGTGGTGGAGGCAGTGGCGGTGGAGGCGAAGGAGGTGGCAGCGGAGGCGGTGGCGGTAGCGGCGGTGGCGGTAGCGGCGGTGGAGGCAGCGGCGGCGGAAGTGGCGGTGGAGCCAGCGGCGGCAGTGGTGGCGGCGGAGCCGGAAGCGGCTCCGACGATGGAAGCGGCAGCGACGGCAGCGGCGGCGACGGCAGCGACGGCGGCAACGATGGCGGTGGCGACGTCGCCCTGAACCTCGACCGCTTCATCGCCCAGTTGCGCCTCGCTATCGCGCTGGCGCAGGCGGGCGACCGCGAGCATTACGCCCGTGCGGAGCTTGCCGTTGCGGAGCAGAAGCTATCGGCCGCAAAGGAGGCCGCCGGCCGGAGAGACTATGTCGAGGCGAACCGCAGGGCCGCGGAAGCGCATATCGACGTGGAGCTCGCCCGGATCAGGGCCGAAGAGGCGCGCGTCAAGGCGGAATTGGGCCGCCAGACCGCGACGGCGGGAGCGCCCGCGGGACGCACGCGCGTGAACCGAAAGCCGAACTGAAATCGAAGCAGAGACCGGGAGGCAGGAACATGTCCCTTCGCAGCGCAAGTGCCGGGTGTCTCGCGACGCTCGTGGCCTCCATGGCCATCGCGGCATGCGGCAGCTTCAAGCTCGACGAGACGCAGGCGCTCCGGAATGCCCGCCAGCAGCTTGCCGAGGCGAAACGGGACCCCGATGTGCGGCGGTACGGCGGCGTTTTCCTCAAGGACGCCGAACAGACGCTGGATCGCGCCCGGTCCGCCCGCGCCGACCCTGCCCAAGCAAAGCACCTCGCCTATCTGGCGAAACGGAAGATCGAGATCGCGCAGTCCATCGCGGGGCTCCAGGTCGCGGCGGGAAACCTGCAGGCGCTCGCGGAGAAATCGGTCGCGGGGGACGCCATGGCGGCGCGCGAAGCGGACCGCGTGAAATCCGCCGATACGGCGGCGCGCAAACCGAGCGCCGGTACCGCCCGCGCGAAGCCCCGGACGGCGGTCCCCGTGGTGGCGACGGCCGCTGCCGCGCCGAGGCCTGCGAATCGCCCGAACCGCCCCCCGGAGAAAGCCGCGGGAAGCGCGGAGAAAGGCAACGGAAGGCCGTCCCCGGACCGACCGCCGGAAGGGCTCGAAACGGGCGGCAACCTGCTCAACGAGACATTTGCCATTTCGGGCATTTTCTCCGGCTCCGGGCGGACGACGCTGTCGCCCGACGCGCAACGCGATCTCGCCCCGCTCGTCCGCTATCTGCGGGACCATAGGAACAGCAGGATCATCGTCGAGGGATTTGCCGGCGGCGCCGGCGGCCACGAGGACAGCCTGTCCCAGTCGCTCGGGGTTGCCGAGGCCGTAAAGTCCTATATGACGGGAGAGGGCATCGAGGGGAACCGCATCTTCACCCTCGGACGTGGGGCAGACGATCCGGCCGGCGGCGGCGGCGGCGTGCCGCCCGGAATGGTTAACAGCCGCATCGAAATCGGCCTGTTCCAGGGGGCCGGCGACCCGACATCGGCCCTGTCCTCGCGGACGGCGCCATCCGCGGCCCCTTCTCCGCCGCCGCCATTGTGACGGCGCCGGGCCGGGCTGAAATTTGTCTTAAATCACCGATACCGTTATCCGGGCGTTAACGGATTTGTGCGACCGTGTGGCCGTCGAAGGACCATGACGACTCACGGCATGCTTCGAGCGAGTGAGCCACCCGGAGTATGGGCGAGCACAAATCCCATGTTTCTTAGATATATATTTGCGCCATACCTATTCCTGGGGCTGATATTCCCGACGTCCCTCGGCAGCGCCGAGACGCACGACGACTCGAACTGCGGCCAGCGCACCACCGTGCTCGACTATCTTTCGACCAAGTATTCCGAGAAGCCGATCGCGATGGGGATCGCCGCCAATGGCGGCCTGATCGAGGTTCTCACCTCGATTGAAGGCTCGACCTTCACGATCATCGTGACGATGCCGGAAGGCGAGACCTGCATGGTTGCCGCCGGCGAAGGCTGGGAAGACCTGCCCACGCTCGCGCGCCGGCCGCAAATCTGACCGCTTTCCTGAGCTACCGAAAGGCTGCGTGGCGCACCTGGTCGCCGACCTTGATCCCAAGGCGGCTCGCCGTTCCCGCGTTCAGCTCCAGGACCGCCCGCACCGGCCCGTTCGAGCCGATCAGCTCGTTGGACATCGGCACCGTGCGTTCGACGATGTGCGTGATGCGGCCCGCCGGGCTGATGAAAACCATGTCCAGGGGAATCAAAGTGTTCTTCATCCACATCGTGATCCGGCTGCCGGCGGGGTACACGAACAGCATGCCCGCGTCGGCCGCCATCTCGCGCCGGTACATCAGTCCGGTCGCCTGATCCTCCGATGTGGCGGCGACTTCCACCACGAAGTCGTGGGGCCCCGCCGCGGTCTCGACCTTGAGGGGCTCCTTGACCATGCCGCCCGCTCCGGCCGCGGCCGACGCCCACGCCGACGCCCAAGCCGCCGCCAGGACCAGCGCGAAGCATAGTAGACCGGCTCGTGACATCAATCCCATCGCGCCCTTCCCGATATCGGCCGCCGCCCGCCGCGGCATCCTCGGGCGAGCGCCGTCACGGTTCGACCCCTGCGACGGCGGTTTCCTTATCCGGGGCCGCAGCCCGCCGCTGCGTCTGCCACAGCTTTGCGTAACTTCCGTTGGCCGCCAAGAGCTTTTCGTGGGTGCCGCGCTCGACGATGCGCCCCTGCTGCAGGACGAGGATCTCATCGGCATGCACGACCGTGGACAGCCGGTGGGCGATGATCAGCGTCGTGCGGTCGGCCGATACCTCGTCGAGGCTGCGCTGGATCTCCTGTTCGGTATGGCTGTCGAGCGCGGACGTCGCCTCGTCGAACAGCAGGATACGGGGCCTTTTCAGGATCGTCCGGGCGATCGCGACCCTCTGCTTTTCGCCGCCCGACAGCTTGAGCCCGCGCTCGCCCACCATCGACCCGTAACCGTCGGGCAATTCCGCGACGAAGCCGTGGATGCGCGCCAGTCGGGCGGCCTCCTCCACCTCTTCCCTGGCGGCGCCGGGGCGGCCGTAGGCGATGTTGTAATAGATCGTGTCGTTGAACAGGACGGTGTCCTGGGGAACGATGCCGATCGCCTCCCTGAGGCTGTGCTGGCGCACGCCGCGTATGTCCTGGCCGTCGATCAGGATGCGGCCGTCGGTCACATCGTAGAAGCGGTAAAGAATGCGGCTGATGGTCGATTTCCCTGCCCCGCTCGGCCCGACGATGGCGACCGTCTTGCCCGGCGGCACGACGAAGGAGACGTTCTTGAGTATCGGCCGCCGCTCGTCGTAGCCGAAGCTCACGTCATCGAAACGGACCTCCCCTGCCGTCACCACGAGGTCCTCGGCATCCGGGCGGTCCACCACCTCCTGCTCCACGTCCAGCAGGCGGAACATGCCGGTCATGTCGATCAGCGACTGCCGGATATTGCGATAGACGAAGCCCAGGAAATTGAGCGGCAGATAGAGCTGGATGAGGTAGGTGTTGACCAGGACGAAGTCGCCGACGGTCATCGTCTTGGCGACCACCCCCTGCCCCGCCATGAACATGACTGCCACGAGCCCCGTGGCGATGATGACTCCCTGGCCGACGTTCAATGCCGACAGGCTCACCGTACTGTGGACCGCGGCCCGCTCATAGGCGCGCATGGCGTCATCGAACCGCCGCGCCTCATGATCTTCATTGCCGAAATACTTGACAGTCTCGTAATTCAGCAGGCTGTCGATCGCCTTGGTGTTCGCCTCCGTATCCCGGTCATTCATCTCGCGGCGGAACTTGATCCGCCATTCCGTAACCAACATCGTGAAGACGATATAGCCGGTGATCGAGACGAGCGTGACCAGGGCGTACCAGACGTCGAACAGCCCCCAGAGCACGCCGCACACGAGGAGAATCTCGACCAGCGTCGGGACGATGTTGAACAGCATGAAATCGAGCAGGAACTCGATCCCCTTGATGCCGCGTTCGATGACCCTGGACAGGCCGCCGGTTCGCCGCTCCAGGTGATACCTCAGGCTCAGGCCGTGAATATGCCGGAAGGTCCGCAGCGCGGCCTGGCGCATCGCCCGCTGCACGACCTTGGCGAACAGGGCCTCGCGCAGCTCCGCAAAGGCGACCGTCAGGACCCTGGCGCCGCCATAGGCCAGGAGCAGCCCGATGGGGAGGACCGCCGCCGCCGCTCCACCCGGCGAGAGAAGATCCACCGCGTCGCGGTATATCAGCGGCACGTATATGTTCGCCACCTTGGCCGCAGCCAAGGCCACGAGCGCTGCGGCAACCCGCAACTTTATCTCGCGGCCGCTGCGGGGCCATATATACGGCAGCAACGTGAGGACGCCATGGCGCCGGGCGGAGGGCCCCGATTCGATCGGATTTTCGCTCATTCGAGAGCCGCCACGGTCCGGGCGCCTCCGAAAACACCGGGAACGCGCAAACGCCCGGGGCGGCGGCCGGATTTATGTATCATTAACCATTCCGAACATATTCTGGGCACAGTTGGAACCCCGGCCGGCGCGGACGACAGATTGGCATTGGTCATCGTCGCACGCCGCCGATGGCCCGTCCGGACCGATGAACAAAGAAGTTAGACGGCTCGCAGATCGCGTCAAGGAACTGGAAGCGAAACTCGCCGATGCCGAACGGCAGAGCGAGGAACAGCTCGCACAGCTTGCGATCTATCGCAAGGCGATAGAGACCAGCCGCGACGGCATCGTGCTGTTCGATCCCGAGTCTCGCCTCGTCTTCTGCAACGAGCGTTACAAGGAGCTGCTCAAGCCGATCGCCCATGTTCTGACTCCCGGGCACTCGCTCGACGAGATCGTCCGTCACACGGCGCTGTCGGGCGTCATCCCGGAGGCGACCCGGGACCCGGAAAACTGGATTCGCAAAAGGCGCGACTTCTTGCAGCGGGTCTACGGCGAGCCGTTCTTTCTCGAGCTTGCGGACGGAACCTGGCTTCGCGCCTGCGACTATCGCACGAGCGACGGCGGCATGCTCGCCATCCGCACCGACGTCACGGACATGAAGCGGCGCGAGGCTGAGCTGCAGGACGCCAACATCGAGATGCGGCGTATCCTCGAGGCATTCTTCGAACACTCCCCGATGGCCATGCTCGTGAAGGACACCGAGCGGCGCTACAAGGCCGTGAACCGGGCTTTCGAGAAGATGTACGGGATCGAGGCCGCACGAATAATCGGCCGGCGGCTGGAGGACGCGCTGCCGGACATCGCCTCGATCGTCGGGCACGCCTTCGATCCGAACATCCTGCACGGTGAAGATGCGGTCACCCTGGAACACAAGTACATCGCCGCCGATGGCCGCGAAGGCACCGTCTTCGCCACCAAGTTCCCGATCCATGACAAGCACGGCGGCATTTCCGCCATCGGGGCGATCATCACGGATACGACGCAGTCCACCCAGGTCGAGAAGCAGCTTGCCGACAATTCGCAATTGCTCGAGACGACGCTTCGCTCGATCGACCAGGGCTTTGCCGTGTTCGACAAGGACATGCGGATCGTCACGTGCAATCAGCGTTTCTTCGATCTGCACGACTATCCGGCGCAAGCCCCGTGCGACGGCCTCACGCTCCGCGACATGCTCACCCACTTCGCGAACAAGGGATTCTTCGGCCACGCCAATCCCGAACAGGAAGTCGACCGGCGGCTGAGCGTACTGGCGGCGCCGAACCGTCCCGACCAGGAAGAGCGCACGCAGTCGAACGGCAGAATCCTCGACGTACGGCGCACCAATCTATCGGATGGCGGCTACGTCGCGACCTTCACCGACATAACGGAGCAAAAACGGGCCGAGCACAAGCTGCGCATCAGCGAGGAGAACTTCCGTAACCTGGTCGAGAATTCCGAGATCGGCATCAGCATCGGCCGCCACGCCGAATTCCTGTTCGTCAACGACGCCTTCGCCCGCACCTTCGGCTACGACGATAGCGACGACATCCTGAAGCTCGGCCACTATCGGCACCTCATCGCGCCGCATGAGCATGACCGCGTGCTCGGTTACTCGCGCGCCCGGATCGAAGGCAAGCCCGTCCCCAACGTCTATGAATTCGAAGGCGTGATGCGCGACGGCAGCGCGGTCTGGATCCAGCGGACCGCGCGCCTGGTGGACTGGAACGGCGAGCGCGTTACCCTCGGCACCGTCGCCGACGTGACGCAGCGGCACAAGGCGGAGGAACGCCTGCGGGCCGCTCTCAACAGCGCGGAATCGGCCAACCGCGCGAAATCCGAGTTCCTCGCCAAAATGAGCCACGAGCTGCGGACGCCGCTCAACGCCATCATCGGCTTCTCGGAAATGCTGGGCCGCGAAACCTTCGGCGCCCTCGGCCATCCCCGCTACAACAGCTATGTCGCGGACATCGCGGTGAGCGGCAGGCACCTGCTGGAGATGATCAACGACATTCTCGACATGTCGAAGATCGAATCCGGCGGCTACGAGATCAACCCCGTCGAGGCCGACCTCAAGGCGCTGATCGCCGAGACCGTCCAGGTCGTGCGCGGCCAGTTGGAGGAGCAGAAGATCGAATTCAGCCAGTCGATCGCTCCGAACATCCCGACGCTGCACGCCGACCGCCGGTCGGTCCGGCAGATCCTCCTTAACCTCCTGTCGAACGCGATCAAGTTCACCCCGCCCCAAGGCAAGATACATGTCGAAGCCCGGCTCAACGAGCAGGGCGGCATCTCGCTGTCGGTCGTCGATTCAGGCATCGGCATCGAGGAGGAGGACCTGGACGACGTCCTGCAGCCGTTCAATCAGGGCAGCAACGCGCACCAGACCGTCCAGCCGGGCACGGGCCTCGGCCTTCCCATCGTCAAGTCGCTCATCGAGCTGCACGGCGGACGGCTCGTCATCAAGAGTGAGCGCGGTATCGGCACGACCGCGACCGTCGACTTCCCGAAGCGGCCGAAGATGGGCGCGGGACGCGCGCACGCGGGCTGAGCGCGGCGGCCCCCCTTGCGGCCCAGGCCGCTACAGATAATAAAAGATCAGGAAGCCGGCCAGCAGAACCAGCACCCAGATGGCTCCGCCGCCGATCGGCCATGTCCGCGCCAGCACGCCCTGCGGCCCGTGATAGCGGAACACGATGACCATGAAGCGGTCGAACAGCCGGCTCGCCATGGCCGCGGCGGCCTGCCGCATCGCCGCGAGGCATCCGACGACGAAGCCGGCGGCCACCGGCAAGGCGCGGCGGTAGATCCAGTCGCTGTCCAAGTTCAGCGACGGAACCTCCGGCGGGTAAAGCCCCAGCCGCATGAGGACCGCGAAGGCCAGCATGGCGAACAGCAGAAGCTGGGACTGGGTGACCACATGCCCTGCCGTGTAGGGATCGAAGCCCACGGGATAGGGCAATAGCGCATAGAGCGGCGCCGGGTAGATGCCGATCGCGACGCACAGGAAGGCCGACAGCCCCATCGCCAGAAGCATGTTCGGCGGCGCTTCCTTGACCCGGATGCCGCGGTCATGCCCGAAGAAACCGAAGAACGGGATCTTGATGCCGGAATGGTCGAGCACGCCGGCGGACGCGAACAGCAGCATGACCCAGACGACCCACTGTCCTTCCTGCGCTACCGCCGCCAGCACCAGCGATTTCGCGACGAAGCCGCTGAACAGCGGAAAGGCGGAAATCGATGCCGAGCCGACGATGCAGAATCCGGCCGACCAGGGCATCGACTTGTAGAGGCCGCCGAGCGCGGACGCCTTGACTGTTCCGGCGCGGAACAGCACCGCCCCCATCGCCATGAAGAGCAACGCTTGGTAAATGCTGCTCACGAAGGCATGCGCCACGGCGCCGTCGACGGCGAGCTGGGTTCCGACGCCGATGCCGCACACCATGAACCCGAGCTGGCTATTCAGGCTGTAGCTCAGAACCCTGCGGAGGTCGTTCTCGATCACCGCGAAGAAAGCCGGGAACACGGTCATCACCGCGCCAATCCACATGAGCATCTCGGTGCCCGCATAGCCGCGCGCCAGGGCGTACACGGCGAGCTTGGTGGTGAAGGCGCTGAGGAATACCGCGCCCGTCACCGTCGCTTCCGGATATGAGTCCTGCAGCCAGTTGTGCAGCAACGGAAAGGCGCATTTGATGCCGATGGCGACCAGGATCAGCGCGCCCGAAAGGCTGCCCAGCCCGAGATGACCGAACTCGACGCTGCCCGTCTCCTGCACCCGCGCCGCGATGCCGGCGAGCAGGATCACGCCGGAGCCGACCTGGATCGCGAGATAGCGCATCCCGGCGCGATAGGCGCGCTCGGTGCGGCTGGCCCAGATCAGGAAGACCGAGGTGACCGCCGTAAGCTCCCAATAGACGAACAGAGTCACCAGGTCGCCGGCGAAGACCGCCCCTACGGCCGCGCCGGCATAGCCCATGCCCGCGACCTGCTGGACCGTGTCGCGGACGTGCCATGCGTAGAGCGCCGCCAGGAAGGCCGCAATGTGGAAGACGTAGCCGAACAGCAGGCTCAGCGTGTCCACCCGCACCGGCGCGAGCGTCTGTCCGAACAAGGTGATCTGATGGTAGACGCCGTGCGGCAGCTCGATAAGCTGCCAGAGGCCGAGCAGCGGCAGCACGAGCAGGAAAGCCGATTGCGCACGGCCCCGGAGAAGCGCGCTCAACAGCCCGCCGGCAATGAGGATCGCCCCGGGCGGCAGCGCGTCAATCATAGTAGTCTTCCCGCCGCCTCAGGAGCTTGCGCAGCCCCTTCGCCGCAAAGATCAGCCCCACATACGCGCAGAACCCGAAGATCGCATAGAAGCCGAACAGGTACTCGACGCCGAAGTCGGCGTGCTTCTCATAGAAGGCGTCCGCGGCGAACGCCGCCGCGCAGACGGCGCAGAGGATCCAGAACAGCTTGCGCACGTTGCGCGGGTCGTCGAGCCAGTACCTGCGTTCGTCGTTCACGGCTTTCCTCCGGCGGCGATCGGCAGCAGCAGCGCGTAGAGCGCGTCGGCATAGAAGAAAAGCGCGAGGCAGCCGAGGGCGGTCACGCAGAGCGGCACGACGCAGAGCGCCGGCGCTTCCCTGATCGCCGTCCCCGCCCCCGTTCCCGCCCCTGGCGGCCCGCCGGCGAAGAAGCCCCGCGCGACGACGGGCATCAGGTAGGCCACGTTCAGCAGCGTCGAGATCGCGAGCGCCGCCAGGAAAACCATATGGCCGGTTTCCAGGGAGGCCAGCGTCAGGAAATACTTGCTCCACGCGCCGCCGAAGGGCGGCAGGCCGATCACGCTCAAGCTGCCGATCAGGAAAGCCGTCAAGGTCACCGGCATCGTCCGGCCGATGCCGTCCATCTGGCTGACCTCGGTCTTGCCGGTCGCGACATAGATCGCCCCGGCGCAGAAGAACAGCGTGATCTTGCCCATGGCGTGCATCGCGATGTGCATCGCGCCGCCGATTATTCCCGACGGCACCAGCAGGGCCGCGCCCAGCACGACATAGGCAAGCTGGCTGACCGTGGAATAGGCCAGCCGCGCCTTGAGGTCGTCCTTCGTGAGCGCGATGCAGGACGCCAGCAGCAGCGATGCCGCCGCGACATACATCAGCCAGTCGGCGTAGCCGGACTCCCTGAGGAAATCAGCGCCGAACAGGTAGACGATCACCTTGAGCACGGTGAACACGCCCGCCTTGACCACCGCCACCGCATGCAGCAGGGCGCTGACCGGCGTCGGCGCCACCATCGCGGCCGGCAGCCAGCGGTGGACCGGCATGAGGGCGGCCTTGCCGATGCCGTACATGTACAGGAACAGCATCAGGCCTATCGCCGGCCCCGCGAGCCTGCCGTCGAGAATGCCGCCGGGCGTGAAGTCGAGCGTGCCGGCGGCGGTGAAGGTCCAGACGATCGCGCCCAGCAGGAAAAGTATGGACGTCCCGAGCAGGAGGCCGAGATAGACGCGCCCGGATCGGATCGATTCCTCGTCGCCGCGATGGACGACCAGCGGATAGGTCGAAAGCGTCAGAACCTCGTAGCAGATGAACAGCGTCAACATGTTGCCCGACATGGCGACGCCGACGGCCGCCGCGATCGCGATCGCGAAGCAGGCGTAGAAGCGGGTCTGATGGATTTCCTTCTTGGCCCGCATGTAGCCGAAGGAATAAATCGAATTGACGATCCAGAGGCCCGAGGAGACGCAGGCGAACATCATGCCGAGCGGCTCGAGCGTGAAGGCGATCTCGAGCCCCGGAACGATCTCCCACAGCCGCAGCGCGGGCCGCCCGCCGCCGTAAACTTCCGGCACCAGCATGACGACGACTGCGAACAGCGATGCCGCGGTCGCCAGGGTCACCGCTTCCCTGAGGTTCGGCCAACGGTCCGACATCAGGATCAGCACCGTCCCCGCCAGCGGGATCGCCAATGCCGCCGCCATCAGGCAGGAGCCGTTCATGGCCCGCCTCCCATCAGCGCGGCTGCGGCCCGCTCGGCCACGCCCACGCTCAGCCGCGTGTCGAGGCCGAAATAGACGTTGGCGGCGACCAGCGCCCATGTCGCCACCAGCATCGGGAAGGGCGCTTCGCCGGCCGGCGCGCCGGCCGGCGCCGGGCGGAAATAGGCGGCCTCGACCACCCGCCAGACGTAGACGATGGCCAGCAGCGACGACAGCAGGATCAGCGCCGCCAGCCACCACCAGCCGCGCTCCAGCGCCGCCGTGACCAGATACCACTTGGAGATGAAGCCGGCGGTGAGCGGCACGCCGATGATGCCGAGCCCGCCGCCGACGAAAGCCGCGGTGGTCCAGGGCATGCGGCCCGCCAGCCCGTGCATGGACTCGATCGTCACCGCCCCCGTGCGGTAGAACACGCAGCCCAGCGCCAGGAACATCGATCCCTTCATCAGCGCGTGGTTGAACAGGTGCAGGATGCCCGCCGTCACGCCGAGCGCGGTGGCGATGCCGAAGCCCAGGACTATGTAGCCGATCTGCGCCACGCTCGAATAGGCCAGCATGCGCTTGACGTCGGGCTGGAAGATGGCGACGGCGGAGCCCACGAACATCGCGGCGATCGCGAACGGCATGAAGACGTAGCCGATCCCCATGCCGGCGATCGAGAACTCGGCTCCGAAGATCGTCAGGTAGACGCGAATCAGGACATAGACCGCCACTTTCGTCGCCGTCGCGGCGAGGAAGGCGCTGACGACCGACGGCGCGTAGGCATAGGCGTTGGGCAGCCAGATATGCAGCGGAAACAACGCCGCCTTCATGCCGACCCCGACGGCGATGAAGGCGAAGGCGACGAGGATCGTCCGGTTGCCGGCAAGCGGCGGGACGCGCTGCGCCAGGTCGGCCATGTTGAGCGTGCCCGTCATCTGGTACAGGAGCCCGACGCCGATCAGGTAGAAGGTCGCGCCGATCGTGCCGAAGATCAGATAGCGGTAGGCCGCGGTCAGCGCCTTGGGGGTCGCCCCCACGCTTATCAGGATGTAGGAGGACAGCGAGGATATCTCGAGGAAGACGAAGACGTTGAACGCGTCGCCCGTGACCGTGACGCCGAGCAACCCCGAGAGGCAGAGCAGATAGCTGGTGTAGAACAGGTAGCGCTGCGGCTCGGCGATCTCGCGGGCCACGCTCGGCCCTGCGTAGGTTATGACGACCGCGCCGATCGCGGCGACGATCAGCATCACATAGGCGTTCAGCGGATCGATCCGGTATTCGATGCCCCAGGGCGGCGCCCAGCCGCCGAGCTCGTAGGAGATTACGCCGCCGGGGCTGTCGAGAACCTGCAGCAGCAGCAGGACCGAAATCGCAAACGCCGCCCAGGATGCAAGGAAGGCGAGGCCGTACGCTACGGCGGTCCGCCGCAGCACGACGCACAGCGGCGCGGCCAGCAGCGGCACGACGACCTGGAGCGCGGGAAGGTGCGGAAGGATCACGTCTCGCGTTCCCGCTCTTCCAGCTCGTCGTCCTCGATCGTGCCGTAAGCCTCGTTGATCCGCACCACCAGGGCGAGACCGAGCGCCGTCGTCGCCACGCCGACGACGATGGCGGTCAGGATCAGCACATGCGGCAGCGGATTTGAATAAACCTCGATGCCCTCGGCAATGATCGGCGCAGTGCCGCCGTCCACCTTGCCCACGGTGATGTAGAGAATGAACACGGATGCCTGGAAGACGTTCAGGCCGACCAGCTTCTTGATCAGGTTTTCCCGCGCGATGACGATGTAGAGCCCGGCCATCATCAGGAAAACGACGATCCAGTAGTTGTAGAGGCCGAGCCACGCCATCGCGGTCAGTCCTCCTCGTCCCGCTCGCTCCGCCCGGCGAACTGAAAGAAGATAGTGGCCATGACGGAGGCGACCGTGATGCCGACGCCGAGCTCGACCGCAAATATACCGATGTGCTGCCCGTGCGGCGCATCGTGCGCTAGCGGCGAGTAGTCGAGATAGTTCGCGCCGAGCAGGAGCGACACCACGCCCGTCCCGCCGTAGATCAGCACGCCGAGGCCGATCCCGACCCGCAGCACCGCGTCGGGGATTACCTGCCGCGCCTTCTCGACGCCGTAGATCAGGGCATAAAGCACGAAGGCGGACGCGAAGATCACCCCCGCCTGAAACCCGCCGCCCGGCCCGAAGTCGCCGTGGAACTGGACGTAGAGCCCGAATAGCAGGATGTAGGGAATGAGGAGCTTGGCGACGACGCGGAGTATGAGGTGATGGATCATTCGCCCTCCTTCCCCGGCTTCCTGCGGCGGCGCCGGCCGCCCAGCAGCAGCAGCACGCCGACCCCGGCCGTCAGGATGACGACCGTCTCGCCGAGCGTGTCGTAACCGCGATAGCTAGCCAGCACTGACGTCACGACGTTCGGAACCGTAGTCTTCGGCACCGACTCCATCAGGTAGGTCGGGGCCACGTGCTTCTGAGCGGGCGCGTTCGGATCGCCGTAGTGCGGCATGTCGAGCGTGCCGTATACCAGCGCCGCTCCGGCGACGAGCGCGGCCAGAAGCGGCAGGATCGCCGTCCGCTCCGGGGTCTTCTCCTCGCTCTTCACGAGCGCCAGCGCGCCCAGCATCAGCACGGTCGAGATGCCGGCGCCGACGGCCGCCTCGGTAAACGCGACGTCCACCGCATCCAGCACGACGAACATCACGGCCGCGAGCAGGCTGTAGATGCCGCTCAGCATGACCACGGCGAACAGGCTCCGCAGCCGGACGATCATGAAGACCGTCGCCGCCATGAAGGCGAGCAGGACGACGTTGACCAGATGCTCTATGACCCGCCTCCCTCGTCGTCTTTGGCAAGAACAGGCTTTATCCCCGCGGAATACATGGCGTTTGCGAGGGCGTTGCACGCCGCCGGGCTGGTGAAGAAGATGAATGCGAGGATGAGCAGCAGCTTCACCGTGACGATGGTGAAGCCCCCGTAGAGCGTGAGCCCGGCCAGCAGCAGGCCCGCGCCCACGGTATCGACGATCCCCGCGCTGTGAATCCGCGTGTAAACGTCCGGCAGCCGGACGAGGCCGAAGGCGCCCACGACCGTGAAGAAGCAGCCGCCGAGCACCAGGCCCCAGGCGAGAATGTCGCGCAGCAGCTCCATCAGCGCAGCGCCTCCCTGTCATGCTCGCGCGTACCTTTGCCCAGATCGGCGTAGCGGACGAACTTCAGCACGGCGATCGTGCCGATGAAGTTGATCAGGGCATAAAGCAGCGCGATGTCCAGGAACTCCGGGCGGCCCGAGAGAAAGCCGAGCACGGCGATCATCAGCACCGTCTTCGTGCCGAATGCGTTCACCGCCAGGATCCGGTCGTACACGGTCGGCCCGAGGAACGCCCGGGCGAGCGCGAGCCCCATCGCCACGAGAAGCGCGATCGTCGCCGCGGCAAACAGCACTATCCGGCCTCCAGCGCGGTCACGCGGCGATCCATGTCCCCGCCGGCGAGGCTCTCCGCCCCTTCGCGCGACAAGGCGTGCACCAGGATCCGGTTCTCGTGAATGCGGATCGTGTAGGTGCCGGGCGTGAGCGTGATCGAATTGGCGTAGATCACCTGTCCCAGGTCCGACCGCTGCGTCGCCTCGAGATCGATTAGCGTCGGACTGATCGGCATGCGCGGCGACAGCACGCGCTTGGTGACGTCGACGGCGGCCAGCCAGATCTCCTTCAGCAGCCAAGGCCAGTAGGTCAACAGCCTGGCGGTCAGGTGGATCGGAAAGGATTCGCGGTCGATCACGTCCATGCGGCGCGCGATGGCGACGACGAGGACGCAGGACATTGCGCCCAGCGTCAGCAGGAAGGCCTCGAAATAGCCCGACAGGAGAAGCCAGGTGGCCAGCATCGCCACCAGCAGCGCCGCGCTGTGCGCCGCTCTATCCGGGCGCCTGCCCTGTCCGTTCGTTCCGGACTGCGAGGGTTCGCTCGGCATTCGCTCCCCACACCATGTTCTCGCCGGCCGCTGCTCCGGCAGGCCCCATTTTGCCGCAGTATGCCGGATGCGATCCGCATAGGCCAAGCATCAATATCGCCGCCGGCGCGCTAGTCGTAGCATTCCTCCGCCGTTTTTAAGGCCGACCATTGCGCAAGATGGTGGCCGTACACGACCGTTGCGCCGGATTTTTCGATCCGCTTGATCTCGGCGAGGGACCTCGCATGCAGGTCCCGGTTCCGGATGTTTTTCGGGATGATCTCCAAAACCAGGTTCTCCCTGACGGCGACCGCGTCGGAGGCCAGCAGGTGCGCGCCGCTATTGGGCAGACTGGCGAGCAAGCCGGTGAGACCAGGCGTATGCCCGGGAAGCGGAAGAAGCACGATGCGTCCGTCATCGAAAACGTCAACCTCGCCGGTGATTTCGACGATCGGCATCGGATGTTTCCAGTCGGCTTGAAAGTAGCCGTTCCTTTCCATATCCGGTTCCCGAGCGGCTGCCAGCTCATCCGCATGAACGTAGATCGTCGCCTTGGAAAAGAACTCGTTGCACCCGCAGTGGTCGCAATGCAAATGCGAGTTCACGACGATATCGATGTCCGATGGCATCAGATTCAGCCGGCGAAGCTCGCTGACGACGTTGTCGCCGATACCTATGGCCGGGACGACCGCCCGCGCCAGGCTTCCCCACCTCGCTTCGGGGTTCACGGCGACACTCGGGTGACAACCGGTATCGAACAGCAGATTGCCCTGCGGGTGGCGAAACAGGAAACAGGAGACCGGCAAGTCTATGATCTCCCCGCGCGCCGCCTCGGGCAAATAGATGTGTTTCTCCATCCGCAGGCGGCCTCCGGAAAGAACATGCATCTTCACGCGACGGCCTCCTTTCTCGTCTCGGGTCATGCCCACTGCTGTCCGGTTGAGCGTCCAGCGGGTCGCTAGATCGGCGCACATGGACTCGCGGAACAAGTCCGCGAGTGACGACTTCATTTATAACCAAATACTTATCGTCATTGCCGCATATGCCAGACAATCCGCCATCGTCCGCGGCCGCGCGAAACGCGAACCGGACAGCAGTGGGTCATGCCATGGACTCGGCCCGATCCGCCCTTATGCTCGTCCGTCCGTTGGGAGTCGACCGCGCCATGACTTACAGCATAACGGCTATTTCAGCGTCTTCCTGACCAGCGCAGCGCCCGCCCCCAGCGCCTTCAGCTTGCCGACCGCGGCCGCGCGGGGCAGCGGCGCCATGCCGCAATTCGTGCAGGGGAACATCCGCGCGGGATCGACATGCGCCATCGCCGCCGTCAGCGTCGCCGCGACCTGCTCGGGCGTCTCGACCGCCTCCGTCGCCACGTCGATCGCGCCGACCAGGACATCCTTGTCCTTCAGCAGACCGATGAGGTGGAGCGGCACGCGCGAATTGGCGCATTCGAGCGAAACCTGATCGACATCGCTGCGGTTGAGCGACGGGAAGATCTCCTCGTACTGCCGCCATTCGGAACCCAGCGTCTTCTTCCAGTCGATATTCGCCTTGATGCCGTAGCCGTAGCAGATGTGCACCGCCGTGGTGCATTTGAGGCCGCGGCAGGCGCGATTCAGCGCGTCGACGCCCCATTCGACGGTGTCCCCGAGGAAGGCGTTGAAGGCCGGCTCGTCGAACTGGATCGTGTCGACGCCGAGGGCTTCGAGCTCGCGCGCCTCCTGGTTCAGCAGGTCGGCGAAGGCCATCGCCATGTCGGCGCGCCGGCCATAGTGGGCCTCGGCGATGGTGTCGCAGATCGTCATCGGCCCCGGCAAGGTGAACTTGAGTTTCTTCGATGTCTGCGCGCGGCTGTAGCGCGCTTCCTCGGAATGGACATGGCCTTTGCGCGAGACCGGGCCGGTCACCGTCGGCACGTCCACGACGTAGCGGTTGTCGCGGATGCCCATCTTGGTCTTCTTCTCCCAGTCGATGCCGGCGACATGCTCCAGGAAGCCGTGCACGAAGTGGACCCGGTGCTGCTCGCCGCCGCTGAGGATGTCGATGCCGGCGCTCTCCTGCTCCTTGATCCAGAGCAGCGTCGCGTCGCGCATGCCCTGCTCCAGCTCGCCGCCCGCAAGCCGCCAGGGCGCCCACAGCTTCTCCGGCTCCGCCAGCCAGGCCGGCTTCGGCAGGGAGCCCGCAACCGTCGTTTCGAGCATGGGTTCCTCCGTTGCTGCGCGCCGTCTTCGGGCGCGTCCCGCATGACGGTAACGCCCGCCATTGCCGGCGTGCAAGGATTTGCGAAGAAGCTCCTTTACCGCGGCCCCTTCGGCGCCGAACGGCTGGGGAGCCACTTCGTGACGCGGCGGCCGTCGGGGGTGCGGAGCGTCGGCTCCTTCTTCTGCTCGGGCGACTTGAAGGCTTCGACCAGCGCATCGTGGGGGATTTCCTCGCGCATGCCGCCCGTGGCGGCGTTGCGGTACGCCGCCTGGCCGATCACCAGCGTGTTGAGGCGCTCGACCGGGTGGATGGCGAACCGCCGCCACATGCGCTCGAGAAAATCCGCCACCTCGGCGGCGGGCGGAACGTAGTCGATCTGCGGTCGGCCCGCCTCGAACACGCGGAAGACATTGGGCTCGACCGGCCCCATGTCGTGCGTGACGAAGGTCGCGGGCATCAGCTTGCGGCCGTAGTTTTCCTGCGCGTAGCAGCCTTGCGCCAGGTAGAGCAGGCGCTGCAGCTTCTGCGCCTGGATGTAGCTGTCTTCCGAGCTCGCCCGGTTGATGAACCAGAGCGCGACATCGATGGTCGATTCGACCGCACAGGACGCCATGCCGTTCCCTCCCCCCTTCAAGCGCCGTTACTATACCCATGCAAATGCAGTTTGCCAGCGCCGGGGCGCGCGACTAGGTTCCTACCGGCCAACGAAGAAGGAAATCCAGCCATGGACATGACAGGCGAGTACCGGATCCCGGCGCCGCGCGAAGCGGTGTGGAAGGCGCTCAACGACCCGGACGTGCTGAAGCAGTGCATCCCCGGCTGCGAGGAGCTCGAAAAGAAGTCCGACACCGAATTCGCGGCCAAGGTCACGGCCAAGGTCGGCCCGGTCAAGGCGAAGTTCGGCGGCAACGTGAAGATGAGCGACCTCGATCCGCCGAACGGCTACACGATCAGCGGCGAGGGCAGCGGCGGCGCGGCGGGGTTCGCCAAGGGCGGCGCCAAGGTCGCGCTCAAGGACGACGGCGGCGCGACCGTCCTGTCCTACACCGTCAACGCCACCGTCGGCGGCAAGCTCGCCCAGATCGGCAGCCGGCTGATCGATTCGACGGCGAAGAAGATGGCGAACGACTTCTTCGGCAAGTTCGCGGAGATCGTTGGCGGAGACGGCGCAGCCGCCGCCCCGGATGCGCCTGCCGCGCCGAGCGCGGAAGCGCCCCCCACCGCCGGCCCAACCGCCGCGCTGGAGGCCGGGCGGCCCGCCGCGAGCACGCCAGAGCCTGTGGTGAAGAAGGGCCTGCCGGTCACCGTCTGGGTCGGCGGCGTGATCGTCGCCCTCGGCATCCTGATGTGGCTGTTCGCGTGAATAATAGGGCTCTGTCCCCTTTATTAATAGGGCTCTGTCCCCTTTTTCGCTAGCACCTTGACCGGACAGGTGCGGCGCTTCACACTCGGAGCCAGCGCGACGAACCGCCACCCAACCGCCACTGGGCATGGTTCACAGTCAAGAAATCTTCGACGCCAGGGAGACTCGAGCATGACCTACACCGTGTCGATGTCGGTGAACGGCAAGGCCGTCAAGGGCGAGGTCGAGGGCCGCACCTTGCTCGTTCAATTCATCCGCGAAAACCTCCGGCTGACCGGCACGCATGTCGGCTGCGACACGAGCCAGTGCGGCGCCTGCGTCGTCCATGTGAACGGCACCTCCGTGAAGAGCTGCACCTTGCTCGCAGTGCAGGCGGAAGGCGCCGACATCACCACGATCGAAGGGCTGGCGAAGGGCGACGAGCTGCATCCCATGCAGGCCGCCTTCCGGGAGAACCACGGCCTGCAATGCGGCTACTGCACGCCGGGGATGGTGATGAGCGCCATCGACCTCGTGAAAGAGAACCCGAACCCGACGGAGCGCGAAGTGCGCGAGTGGCTGGAAGGCAACCTCTGCCGCTGCACCGGCTACCACAACATCGTCAAGTCCATCGAAGCCGGCGCGAAAGCGATGCGCGGCGGCTGAGCAATCCCGACACCGGGAGGTAATACAAATGACCGCCACGGGAATCGGCGCTTCCGTCAAGCGGGTCGAAGATTTCCGCTTTCTCACGGGGCGCGGCCGCTACACCGACGACATCGAACGGCCGAACCAGACCTACGCCTGGATCCTGCGCAGCCCGCATGCGCACGCGCTGATCACATCGATCGACACGAAAAAGGCCGCGGCGGCGCCCGGCGTGGTCGCGGTCTTCACCGGCGCCGACCTGGAAGCGGCCGGCGTCGGCGGCCTTCCCTGCGGCTGGCAGGTCCACAGCAAGGATGGCGCGCCGATGGCCGAGCCGCCGCACCCGCCCCTGGCGCAGGGCAAAGTGCGCCATGTCGGCGACCAGGTCGCCGTCGTCGTCGCCGAGACGCGCGAACAGGCGCGCGACGCCGCCGAATTGATCGACGTCGGCTACGAGGCGCTGCCGCCGGTCCTCGATATGGAGTCGGCGCTCGCGGGCAAATCGCTCGTGCATGACGGCGCGGCCCGCAACCTCTGCTACGACTGGCATATCGGCGACAAGGACGCGGCCGACGCCGCCTTCGCCAAGGCGGCGCACGTCACGGCCATCGACATCGTCAACAACCGCCTGATCCCGAACGCGATGGAGCCGCGCGCCGCGATCGGCGATTACGACACCGCGACCGGCGAATATACGCTCTACACGACAAGCCAGAACCCACACGTCATCCGCCTTCTCATGGGCGCCTTCGTGCTGCACATTCCCGAGCACAAGCTGCGCGTCGTCGCGCCGGACGTCGGCGGCGGTTTCGGCTCCAAGATCTATCACTACGCCGAAGAGGCGATTGTCACCTGGGCGGCGGGCAAGCTGCGCCGGCCGGTCAAATGGACGGCGGAACGCTCCGAATCCTTCGTCAGCGACTGCCACGGCCGCGACCACGTGACCCGCGCCGAGCTGGCGATGGACAAGGACGGCCGGTTCCTCGGCCTCAAGGTGTCGACCAAGGCCAACATGGGCGCCTATCTCTCGACCTTCGCGCCCTGCGTGCCGACCTACCTCTACGCCACCCTGCTCGCGGGCGTCTACACCACGCCGCAGATCTATTGCCAGGTGCAGGCGATCTTCACCAACACGGTGCCGGTCGACGCCTACCGCGGCGCCGGGCGGCCCGAGGCGACCTACCTGCTGGAGCGGCTGGTCGACCGCGCGGCGCGCGAGACCGGGCTCGACCAGGTCGACATCCGGCGGCGCAACTTCATCCCGAACGACGCCTTCCCCTACCAGACGCCGGTCGCGCTGCAGTACGACAGCGGCGACTACGGCGCGACGCTGGACCAGGCGATGGGCGCGGCGCTGGTGGACGGCTTCGCCAAGCGCAAGGCGGAGGCCGGGAAGCGCGGCAAGCGGCGCGGCCTCGGCTACTCGACCTATATCGAGGCCTGCGGCATCGCGCCGTCGGCGGTGGTGGGGTCGCTCGGCGCGCGGGCGGGACTGTTCGAATCCGCCGAGGTCCGGGTCCATCCGACCGGTTCGGTCACCGTCTTCACCGGCTCGCACAGCCACGGCCAGGGCCACGAGACGACCTTCGCGCAGCTCGTCTCCGGCGCGCTCGGCATCCCGATGGAGAATGTCGACATCGTGCACGGCGACACCGGCAAGATCGCCTACGGCATGGGCACCTATGGCTCGCGCTCGCTGGCCGTCGGCGGCGAGGCGATCATGCGTGCGCTCGGACGCATCACCGACAAGGCGAAGAAGATCGCGGCGCATATCCTGGAAGCGTCCGAATCCGACATCGAGCTCAAGGACGGCCAGTTCCGCGTCGCCGGCACCGACCGCGCGCTTGGCTTCGCCGAAGTGGCGCTCGCCGCCTACGTGCCGCACAAGTTTCCGCACGAGACGCTGGAGCCCGGGCTCGACGAGACCGCCTTCTACGACCCGGCGAACTTCACCTTCCCCGGCGGCTGCCATATCTGCGAGGTCGAGATCGATCCCGAGACCGGCGAGGTCGAAGTCGTCGCCTTCACCGCCGTCGACGACGTGGGCCGGGTCATCAACCCCATGATCGTCGAGGGACAGGTCCATGGCGGCGTCGTCCAGGGGATCGGCCAGGCCCTGCTCGAAAGCTGCATCTACGACGAGGACGGGCAACTCCTCACCGGCTCCTGCATGGACTACACGATGCCGCGCGCGGCCAACGTGCCCAACTTCAGCGTCGGCACGCACACGACGCTGTGCCGGCACAACTCGCTCGGCGTCAAGGGCTGCGGCGAAGTGGGCGCGATCGGCTCGCCGCCCGCGGTGATCAACGCCATCGTCGACGCGCTCTGGGATGTGGGCGTGCGCGACATATCGATGCCGGCAACCTCGCAAAAGGTCTGGCAGGCCATACAATCCGCAAGAGCGCCCATGGCGGCGGAATAGGGAGACAGAGACATGTATGACTTTTCCTACCATCGGGCCGGCTCGGTCGCCGACGCATCCTCGAAGCTCAAGGCGGCGGAGGACGGCAAGCTGGTGGCCGGCGGCATGACGCTGATCCCGACGCTGAAGCAGCGCCTGGCCCAGCCGTCCGACCTGATCGACCTGGGCGGTATCAACGATCTCGCCGGCATCAAGGCCGACGGATCGGGCGTCACCATCGGCGCGATGACGACGCATGGCGCGGTCGCCACATCTAAGGACGTCAAGAGCGCGATCCCCGCGCTGGCGCATCTGGCCGGCGAGATCGGCGACCCGCAGGTCCGCCACCGCGGCACGATCGGCGGCTCGATCGCCAACAACGATCCGGCGGCGGACTACCCGGCGGCCTGCATCGGCCTCGGGGCGACGATCGTCACCTCGAAGCGCGAGATCGCCGCCGACGAATTCTTCAAGGGACTGTTCGAAACGGCGCTGGCGGATGACGAGATCGTAACAGCCGTCCGCTTCCCGAAGCCGAAGCGCGCCGCCTACATGAAATTCCCGAATCCGGCGTCCCGCTACGCCCTGGTCGGCGTGTTCGTCGCCGAAACGGGCAACGGCATGCGCGTCGCGGTGACCGGCGCGGGCCAGAACGGCGTTTTCCGGGTCAAGGCGATGGAGGACGCGCTCGGCAAGAGCTTCGCTGCGGACGCCGTCGCGAATATCTCCGTCCCCGACGGCGACCTGAACAGCGACATTCATGCCAGCGCCGAGTACCGCGCCCATCTGATCACGGTGATGGCGAAACGGGCGGTCGCAGCGGCGGAATGAGCCCAGCGGCCAGGTGTAACGCCGGCGGGCCGGGGCATCTTGAGCCTCGGCCCGTCTGGTGTTTGGATGAAGCATGACCGAAGGCCGCGCGGATAGGCCTCTGCCTGCTTCCCGTTCCCGTTGGATGCGGCGCCTCGGCGTTGCCGGTGTCGTCCTGGCGCTTGCCGTCGTGCTGCTTGCCGCCGGCGCGGCGGCCGCCTGGCATTACCGCACCGGCCTCGCGGCGTGGGCCATCGCCGCCTACCTCGAGGGCGACGAGGGCGCCGAGGTCACGCTGGACGTGGTCGCGGTCGAGCGGGACCACCTGCTCATCCGCAACATCCGCCGCCGGTCTTCCGAAGACAGCGCGCAGGAGACGACGATCCGGTCGCTGCGCGCCGACTACAGCTTCGACGATTTTTTCAACGGCACGCTGACGGCGCTGTCCGTGACGGATCTCCGGGTCCAAGGGGCGGCGCTGCCGGTGGAAACCGGGCTCATCCAGGGAAGCGGGCGGTTCGGCCTGCGCCTTTTCGGGCTGGACCGGTTCACCGGCGGCTTCGACCTCGTCCGCATGCGGATCGGCCCGCAACGCTTCGATCCGAGCCGCGTCGACATCGACCTGCAAGACGGCAGCCTGCATGTCGACACCGCCTTCACCTCGCCCGACGGCTACGTCACCGTGCTCGGCAGCGGACCGCTCGACAAGCCCGGCTCGGCGTTTCGCCTGACGCTCTCCGGCCGGCTCAACGCGGCGCTGCTGGCGGCGCCGGCCGCCGGCGCGGTGGACGCCGCCGGACACATCGCCTTCTCCGTCTCGGCGCAGATCAGCGACCCGCTGTCTTTCCTCGACAAGCCCAGCGATGGAACCATCGGCCTGCCCGAGGCGCTTACCCTCGACGGCGACTTTCGCCTCGCGCTCGACAGGCTCCGCATAAACGGATTCGCCGTCCCGACGGCGGAGCCGGACCGCCTGAAGCTTCACGTGGAAAGCAAGAGCGCGGGCCGCAGCCGCGCAGGCGGCAAGTTCGCCATCGGCCTGGAGGCCGCGAAGCGCGATACCGCGGCCTTCGGCTTCGCCGACGCCGAAGCCAAGCTCGCGGGGCGCTTTGCCCTCGACGGCGACGTGCTCGCGCTCGAGCTCGACGACGGGCCGCTGGCCCGGTTTCGGGAGCTGCGCCTTTCGGAGGGCCTGCCGGTTCCCGGCGACATCGCGCTGCAACTTCTCGGCGGCGCCAACGCCGTGACCGCCGACCTGGCGAAGCGAACGGCACGGCACGCCCTGGTAAGCCGTCTTTCCTGGAAGTCCGGCGAGCTGTCGCTGGAAACGCAGGGCCATCTCACCGACCCGGACGATCCGACGGTCTTCACGCTGCGCGGCGCCTACGATGCGACGCCGCTGTTCGCGATCAGCCGGGCGACGAAATCCGTGACCGGCAACGCCAACCTGTTTCTCGCGGGCCGCATCAGCCAGCCGCTGCTCCTGCTCGAGCCCGCGGCGGCGCCCGACCAGATCTGGCCCGGCGACGTCAGGCTGGACGGCGCGGTGAAGCTCGACACGGTGGGCCTGCGGATCCCCGGATCGGCCGCCGATCCGGCCGCAAAGGACAGCCTGGAGATCATCCTCAAAGGGTATAGTGGCAGCAGCGGCCACCAGAGCGGGCGCATCGCCGTGAACGCGGTGACCGACCCGCGGCGATACGGCGGCACGAAGGTCGACCAGGTGAAGCTGGCCCTGGAAGGCCGGCTGAGCGTCGGGACGCGCGGCTACCAGTTCCTTCCCGGCATCGAGAGCGTGCTCAACATCAAGTCGCTCCGCAACGACGCCGGAGTCGTCGTCCCCAACGGCGTGAATTTCCAGCTTACGGGCAGCGAAAACCAGATCACGATGGCGCCCGACCTGACCGATGTCTATCACGACCTGACCTTCGCGCACCTCGAGGCCGACGGCTACGTGCTGTCCGGCAAGAACCAGCGCCGGCCGTTCCTCGTCACGGTGCCCAAGATCACCAGCCGCCGGGGCGACGACGGCAAGCTGACGATGTTCCTCACCGACGGCTCCTTCGAGCTGTCGGCGGACGAGGTCACGGGTCGCGCCGTCAACGCCTCGCTCGAAGAGACCGCGGACGCCGTCGGCCTCCGCCTCGAGATCGGCGAGATCCGCCACGGAGCGCGGCCGCCCTACACCACCCCGCTGGCGGTCAATGGAACCGGCACGATCAAGGGCGACCTGCTGGAGGCGACGCTGAGCGCCCGCCAGCGCTCCGGCCCGCTCAAGGTGGATGGCGTCTTGAAGCACAATCTGAAGACGGAAGCGGGCCGGCTGGATTTTACCGTGCCGCGCATCGCTTTCGGCGACAAGAAGGCCACGCTCGACGATATCGTCCCGCTGACCTCGGGATGGTTCACCTCGGCGCAGGGGGCGGTCGCCGCGAATGGCCACATGCTGTGGGACAAGGACCTCCGCTCGGGCGAGATGGCGGTCCAGATCGACAAGCTGGACCTCGCGACCGGCGACGTGCGTTTCGCCGATCTGACGGGCACCGTCAATTTCATCGAGCTCATGCCGCTGGCGATGCCGCCGCGCCAGCGCCTCCGCGGCACGATCGCATCCGGCGAGCTCGGTCCCTGGCCGATGCAAGTCGAGTTTCAGCTTCGCGACGACGGCAAGATCGAGATCCAGGACATGGACGTCTCCATGGCCGGCGGCGTACTGCGCACGCGCGCACTCATCGACCTGGGGGAGCAGCCGTCGACGGACGGCTCGATCCAGGTCCGCTCGATGGACCTGCGCGAGGTGCTGGCGTTGATCGGCGTCGAAGGGCTGAATGGGACGGGCCGCATAACTGGCACGGTTCCGATCCATGTCCGGGACGGGCAGGTGACGGTGGCCGACGGCCTGCTCAAGGCGGAAGGGCCCGGCGTGCTCCGCTACAGCGGCACCGCCCTGCAGGAACAGCTCTCGGCCCGGTCCGATACCGTCGGCACCGTCGCGCAGATGCTTTCGGATTTCCAGTACACGAAGCTCAGCATCGAGCTGAACAAGGCGGCCGAGGGCAAGGGCGTCATCCTCCTGCGCATGGACGGCGCGAACCCGAAGGCCTTGGACGGGCACCCCTTCGCGTTCAACATCAGCATCGAGAGCGATTTCAACAAGCTCGGCAAGATCGCCCAGGGCGGGCTGAAGGCGGTGACGGACGTCATCCGCCAGACGGACCGGCCGTCGAACCGCGAATGAGCGCCGGCGCGCCCAGTCTTTGAGCCGGGTCTTTGATATGGCGCAAGCGATAAGCCGCCGGTATGCTGCGGGCGGCCTAGCCCGGCATGTGCCGGGCCGGCCGCACAGACGAGCGAGACCTTGGCGACATGAAGCACATGGTTCTGGCACTGACGCTCCTGCTCGGGCTCCTGGGCTGCACGCCGAAGGTGGCGGTGGAGGCGCCGAAGGAGCCGATCACCGTCAACCTCAATATCAAGCTGGATGCGGACGTACGGCTTCGCGTCGAGGAACAGGCAAAGACAGATGTCGCAAAAGAGCCGATTTTCTGACCGACTGACGCTGCTGGCCTGCGTGACGGCGCTGGCTGCATTGCTGCTGGGCGCGCCGGGCGCCGCGGCGCAGGGCAAGCCGCTCGACGCGCCGCGCGCCGCGGGCGTCGTCGGCGAGCGCTACGACGGCTATGCCGTGCTGCGCGACGCCAATGCGCCGCAGGAGATCAAGGACCTGGTCGTCAGGGTTAACGAACGGCGCAAATCCTACTATGCCAAGCGCGCCGCCGAGGACAAGGCTCCGGTGGCGGCGGTCGGCAAGATCTACGCGCAGCAGATCATCAATCGCGCGCCCGCCGGCACCTACTTCCTGGACGAATCGGGCAAGTGGACGCGGCGGTGAGAAGGTCCGTGGATGCGCGGGTCAAGCCCGAGCATGACGATTAGTGTTACATATTAAATACTTACGTCATGCCCCGACTTGATCGGGGCATCCACGAGAACGCCGCTACCGCGACGCTGGCGATGACACAGACCGCTCATGCTTCGACAAGCTCAGCATGAGGGCTATATTTGGTGAACCAATCCGTTAGACCTCATTCCGAGCCCCCATGACCCAGCCGCTCCCCGATTCCGTCGACGCCACGCTCGCCCTTCTCGGGAACGGCGCGTATGTGGCGGACCGCAGCCTCGCGACCGCGCTCTATCTCGCGCTCAAGCTCGGCCGGCCGCTGTTCCTCGAGGGCGAGGCCGGGGTCGGCAAGACGGAGATCGCGCGCGTGCTGGCGGCGACGCTGAAGCGGCCACTGATCCGCCTGCAATGCTACGAAGGGCTCGACGTCTCGGCGGCGGTCTATGAATGGAACTACGCCCGCCAGATGGTCGAGATCCGGCTGTCCGAAGCCATGGGCGACCGCGACCGGGATACGCTCGAAAGCGACATCTTCGCCGACCGCTTCCTGATCCGCCGCCCGCTGCTGCAGGCGCTGGAGAAGAGCCCGGACGGGCCGCCGGTGCTGCTGATCGACGAGCTCGACCGCACCGACGAGCCGTTCGAGGCCTTCCTGCTGGAAATCCTGGCCGATTTCCAGATCACCATCCCCGAGATCGGTACCATCAAGGCGGAAGAGCCGCCCATCGTCGTCATCACGTCCAACCGCACGCGCGAGATCCACGACGCGATCAAGCGGCGCTGCTTCTACTACTGGGTCGACTATCCCGATGCCGCGCGCGAGCTGGCGATCCTCGAGATCAAGGCGCCCGAGGCGCCGGCCGCCCTGTCGGCGGAGATCGTGGGCTTCGTGCAGAAGCTGCGCGAACAGGACCTGTTCAAGCTGCCGGGCGTGGCCGAGACGATCGACTGGGCGCACGCGCTGACCCAGCTCGACTGCCTGGCGCTGGAGCCGGAGATCATAAACAACACGCTCGGCACCTTGCTGAAGTACCAGGACGACATCGCCAAGATCCAGGGCAGCGAGGCCGGCCGCATCCTGGCCGACGTGAAGGCCGAGCTGGCGATGGCGGGAGCCCGCGCATGAACGCGCTGACGGCCGGGGACCTGCCCGAAGCCGGCGGCGGGCGGCTGGCCGAGAACATCATGCATTTCGGCCGGGTGCTGCGCGCCGCCGGCCTGCCGGTCGGGCCCGGCGCGGTGATCGCCGCGGTGCGCGCGGTCGAGGCGGTCGGCGTCGCCAACCGCACCGATTTCTACTGGGCGCTGCACGCGGTCTTCGTCAACCGGCGCACCCAGCGCGAGCTGTTCGACCAGGCCTTCCACATCTTCTGGCGCAACCCGCAGATCCTCGAACGCATGATGTCGATGATGCTGCCTTCCATCGAAGCGGATTTCGGCGAGGAGAAGGAGCCGGAGAAGCAGATCTCCCCCCGCGTCGCCGAAGCCCTCGCCGCGGGCCGGCAGGAAGCCGCGCTGCGCCGCGAGCCGGAGGAGGAGGTCGAGCTCGACGCCGCGATGACGTGGAGCGCCGAAGAGCGGCTGCGCCAGAAAGATTTCGAGAAAATGACCAACGAGGAAATCGCCCTGGCGCGCCGGGCCATCGGCCGGCTGCGCCTGCCGATCCTGGAGCTGCGCACGCGGCGCTACCGCCCCGACAAGCAACACGCCCGGGCCGACATGCGGGCGACGCTGAAGGCGGCGCTCAAGACCGGCGGCGACATCATCCCGCTCAAGTTCCGCAAGCAGCGCACGCGCCACCCGCCGCTGATCGTGCTGTGCGACATCTCCGGCTCGATGGAGCGCTATTCGCGAATGATGCTGCATTTCCTGCATGCGGTGACCAACGACCGGGACCGGGTGCACACCTTCCTGTTCGGCACGCGGCTGACCAACGTCACGCGCTACCTGCGCTACAAGGACATCGACATCGCGCTGGAGCGCATCGCCGAGACGGTGCAGGACTGGTCGGGCGGCACGCGCATCGGCCGCTGCCTGCACGAGTTCAACAACGAGTGGTCGCGGCGCGTGCTGGGCCAGGGCGCGATGGTGCTGCTGATTACCGACGGGCTCGACCGCGACGCGGGCGTCGGGCTGGGGCGCGAGATGGACCGGCTGCACCGGTCCTGCCGCCGGCTGATCTGGCTCAACCCGCTGCTGCGCTACGACGGCTTCGAGCCCAAATCCCACGGCATCCGGGCGATCATGCCCCATGTCGACGATTTCCGGCCGGTGCACAGCCTTGAAAGCCTGATGCAATTGGCCAAGATTCTAAGCGAGCCGGGGCAGCGGCGGCACCCCGGCATGTCCAAATGGCTGGAGGCGGCGGCATGAGCACGGAAACGGCGACACCCACGATATCGGACGACGCGGTCCTGCGGCAGGCGGCTGCCTGGCGCGACGAGGGCCGCAAGGTGGCGATCGCCACCGTCGTCAACACCTGGGGCTCCTCCCCCCGCCCGGTCGGCAGCCAGCTCGTGGTCAACGAGAAGAGCCAGATCGTCGGCTCGGTTTCCGGCGGCTGCATCGAGGGCGCGGTGGTCGAGGAAGCGTTCAAGGTGATGAAGACGGGCGAGCCGTCGTTGCTGGAATTCGGCGTCAGCGACGAGCTGGCCTGGGAGGTCGGGCTCGCCTGCGGCGGCACCGTCGAGGTCTTCGTCGAAAGGCTGGAGCCATGAAATCCGCCCATCTCGACGCGCTGCTCGAGGCGCAAAAGACCAAGCAGCCGATCGTGCTCGTCACGCACATCAAGAGCGGCGCGCAGGCCGTCGTCACCGACAACGCGACCGCGGGCGCGCTCAAGCTCACCCCGGCGCTGCGCTCGATGATCGACAAGGCGCGGGCCCAGGACCGCAGCATGACCGTCGAGGCCGAGGGCGAGCGCTATTTCCTGCAGGTGCAGATTCCGCCGCGCCGCCTGATCGTCGTCGGCGCGGTGCACATCGCGCAGTCGCTGGTGCCGATGGCGGCGATTGCCGGCTACGCGGTCATCGTGGTCGACCCGCGCGGCGCGTTCGCGACCGACGCGCGCTTTCCCGGCGTGACGCTGTCGACGGATTGGCCGGACGACGCCTTGAACGCGCTCGACCCGGACCGGCGGACGGCGGTGGTCACCCTCACCCACGACCCGAAGCTGGACGACCCGGCGCTCTCGGTCGCGCTCCGCTCGGACGCCTTCTACATCGGCGCGCTCGGCAGCAAGCGGACCCACGCGCGCCGCCTCGACCGGCTCCGCGAGGCCGGCTTCACCGACAAGGATTTCGCGCGCATCCACGGGCCGATCGGACTCAACATCGGCGCGGTGTCGCCGGCGGAGATCTCGCTCTCCATCCTCGGCCAGATTACGCAGGTTCTGCACACGCCGGCCGCGGAAAAGGCGGCGTAAAGTGACGGACGGCGAGAAACACGCATATGAAGTCCTCCCCCCTTGCGGGGGAGGATTTAGGTGGGGGGTCGACGGCGCCACCGTGCCGTTCCGGACAATCCCCCCACCCCGACCCTCCCCCGCAAGGGGGGAGGGAGAAGTCGGACCCGCGCCATGAAATTCGGCGACATCCCGACAGCCGAAGCCGCGGGCGCCGTCCTCGCGCACAGCATCCGCGGCAAGGGCATCGTCTTCAAGAAGGGCCGCGTGCTGACCGCCGAGGACGTGGCCGCGCTCGTCGCGGCCGGCGTCGCCAGCGTCACCGGCGCGCAGCTCGAGCGCGACGACATTCCCGAGGACGAGGCGGCGAGCCGCATCGCCGCCGCGGTCAAGGGCGAAAACCTCGCCGGCGCAGCCCCCTTCACCGGCCGCGTCAACCTGTTCGCCGAGGCGCGCGGCATCGCCGTGATCGACCGCCGGATCGAAGATCTCAACCGCCTGCACGAATCCATCACCGTCGCCACCGTCCCCGAATGGGAGCTGGTCGAGCCGAAGCAGATGGTGGCGACGATCAAGATCATCCCCTTCTCCGCCCCGCGGTCGCGCATCGAGGCGTGCGAGAAGATCGCGCGCGAAGCCGGCAGCGGCGGCCTGATCCGCGTCGCGCCGCTCATGGCGAAGACCGCTGCGCTGATCCAGACCACCCTGCCCGGCACCAAGGACAGCGTGCTCGACAAGGGAGCCGCCGTGATGGCGGAGCGGCTGGAGGCGCTCGGCGGCAGGCTGGCGCACGAAATCCGCTGCCCGCACGAGACGGCGGCGGTCGAGGCGGCGATCCGCGAGATGCAGGCCAAGGGCTGCGATCTGCTGCTGCTGGCGGGCGCATCGGCGATCACCGACCGGCGCGACGTGCTGCCGGCGGCGCTGGAGCGCGCGGGCGGCAAGGTCGACCACTACGGCATGCCGGTCGATCCGGGCAACCTGCTGATGGTCGGGCGGCTCGGCGGCGTGCCGGCTGTGGGCCTGCCGGGCTGCGCCCGCTCGCCCAAGTTCAACGGCGTCGACTTCGTGCTGCAGCGGCTCTGCGCCGGCATCGCGCTGGATGCGGCGCATGTCATGCGCATGGGCATCGGCGGGCTGCTGAAGGAAGTGCCGCGGCCGCAGCCGCGCAGCGGAACCGCGGAGGACACGGCCGCCGCCGCGCCGCGCGCCCCCAGCATCGCCTGCATCATCCTCGCCGCCGGCCAGTCGCGGCGGATGGGACGGATCAACAAGCTGCTCGCCGAGATCGGCGGCAAGCCGATGGCGCGCTGGGCCGCGGAGGCCGCGCTGGCGTCGAGCGCCCGCCCCGTCTTCGTCGTGCTCGGCCACGAGGCGGCCGAGGTTCGCGCCGCGCTCGCCGGCCTCGCCGTGAGCTTCGTCGAGAACCCGGATTACGCGCAGGGCATCGCCAGCTCGGTAAAGCGCGGCATCGCGGCGCTCCCCGCGTCGGCGGACGGCGCGGTCGTCTGCCTCGGCGACATGCCCCGCATCGGCGCACGCCAGATCGACCGCCTGATCGCCGCCTACAACCCGGTCGAGGGCCGCGCGCTCTGCATCCCCACCTGGCGCGGCAAGCGCGGCAACCCGGTCCTGATCGGCAAGCGCTTCTTCGCCGAGATGCAGGCGCTCACCGGCGACGTCGGCGCGAGACCGCTCATCAGCCAGTATCCGGAGCTCACCTGCGAGGTCGCGATGGAGGATGACGCGGTTCTGGTGGATATCGACACGCCGCAGGCGCTTGCGGGGTTGGGGGGTTAGGGCGAGCTGAAGGTTAACCCGCGCTTTTTGCGCCCGTCGAAGCAAGCGCCTTCTCGAGATCTCTCACGGTAAAGCTCTTCGGACGCCCCTTTGGCTTGAGGATCCGAACACCATCGTTCGTCCGGCCAAGCACTTCGTACCCTCCGACGAGTCGGCCCGTCTTTGCATTGCGTGCGATCTTCTTTTCGTTGCCCATTGCCGTACCCCTCCTTAAATCAGCGTTGGCGTCTTCGCCATGTCGTCGAACACCTCCGCCCCCGCTGCACGCAGCCCGTCCGCATCCGTCAGCGGATCGCCGGCATAGCCCAACACGCGCATCCCGGCCGCGATGCCCGCGAGAACGCCGGGCACGCTGTCCTCGATCACCACGGTGTCTTCCGGCGCCGCGCCCATGGAACGGGCGGCGAAGAGAAACAGGTCGGGTGCCGGTTTCCCGCGGGCCACCTGCTCGGCACTGAATAGAACGTGCTCGACGAGGGGCAGGAGTCCGGCCTTGCCGAGCGAGGCCCGCATCTTCGAGAAGCGGCCCGACGACGCGACACAGAACGGCACGCCTGCCTTGCACAACGCCAGGATCGCCGCTTCCGCACCCGGCACAGGCTCGATGCCCGCCCGGAACGCCTCTTCCGTCCCCGCCCGCACCTTGGCCGGCCAATCCGCGCCGAGCGACAGGCCGCTCTCGCGCTCGACCATCTCCTGCACCGCTTCGATGGTGCGGCCGACGAAGCGGCGGCGGCAGTCTTCGTAGGAAACAACGTAGCCCGAACTGCCCAACAGACGCGCAAGGAAGCGGTTGGCCACCGCCTCCGTGTCGACCAGGACGCCGTCGCAATCGAAGATTACGAGCTGGCAGGGCATGTGAGCCTCGCTACCAGCACGGAGGAGTGCATGCAGCAGCGGAACAACTTAACTGAATCATTTTGGCGTCTTCGGCACCGCCACGGTAACCAGCTCCCTGTATGCGATGCCCAGTACAGATGCGTCTATGGTGAAAAAGAACCAATAAATGGTGGCCTCGAGGATCAGATATGCCAAAGGATACACGGTATCGGGGCCCATCAACCCGCCAAAAAACGCATAGTCGAGAATTGCAGAACCCGCATATGAAGGAAAGGCCGCCAAAACAACCATCGTCGAAAGCCTGAAACCGTTCCCCTTCGTAACGCGCCACGCGCTGCAGAAGCCCAATTCTTGCCCGATAGCAACTGCCGGAAACACGAGCAGGAAGCGCGCCAAGCTGAACGCGACCACGCCCGGGAGAATTAACAGCACCGGATCGCTGAATGTTTGGGATTCAAACTCGTCCCAGCTCGCAGACGGGAAAAATGCAAGCCAAGCCGCAACCGAGATGCCGGCTAAGATAGCCAAAGCCGCAACGCCAAAAATAAATGCCCGACACAGGAATCGCCATTCGGCCGCGCCAACCGAGTAGGTAAATCGAGCTAATCTATCCTCTCTTCCGAGCACCACAAGCCGGTACCATGCCGTCATCGCGGGAATCGAAAGGATCCAGGCGAACGCTTCGAGCCACGCGCCGAACCAGGACAATGACAGGTATGCCGGAGATTCCGGGTCCAGCCCCGGTACGTAGTTGCGGGAGAACATGGCCGCAATGAACTGAGCAACAAGTGGAAACCATACAAGCCTCGCGAAAGCACCGAGGTTTGCAAAGAACAGCCTATAGGATTCGATCAGCGTATGAATGACGAGCAGTTTCATGGATTGGGTCCGCCGACGGTCAGCGCTTGATCTCGTTCGGCATGAGGAAAAGAACGCCCTCGGTCGTCATCCGAAACTCACCATTCAAATGATCATCTTCGGCACATTCCTCGCCCCGCCTGACTCCCTCTATGGTGGCCTGCGATACGGTCATTGTCGACTTGCCCAATCCACGTCCCATATTGTCGCGCATTACGCGGTCCAAGCTCTTAACCGGGTCGGAAGATGGATACGTCATTCGTTCGATCAAAACTTTCGTCTCCTCCGTACGAATCTTCCAGAGCTCCGTTCCTGTAAGCCATAGCTGGAACGTGCGCGGGCGTTGTGCCTCTGACTCGGTTGGAAGTACTGTCATGGTGAGGATTCCGCCGCCCTCGGGGATCGTCATCTCGTAGCGTTCCGAATCTTTGAAAATCCTGAACTCAGGCACAGTGCGCGCCGGGCCTCGCTGCGGATGTAGCAGTTCAGCGGTCTTCCGGTCTGAAAGTTCGGGCTCGCCCGACGACGCGAATTCAGATTCGACGAGCCTTGGGAGGAGGAAGAATGTCGCCCCTACCCAAACAGCTACCAGCGCGATGCCAAATCCCGCCCCGAATGCAATGCCATGGAGAAACTTCTTCAGCATGGAAGGTCTATCCCCAACTATAATCCAACGACTTTAGTTATTATGATTCTATTTATTATTCAATTTAAAGTTGGTTAAAATTTCCTGGGGTGCTGGCATAAGCGGCGTTGCCATGCCCAACCTCGTTGCCATCCCCCCGCGTCTACACCTAGGTGGGCTGACCGACGCGCACGCCGGCATTGCCACGACCTTCGTCGAGAACTCGGATTACGCGCCGGGCATCGCCAGCTCGTGAAGTGCGGTATCGTCGCCGTGCCCCTTCGCCGCAGGCGCCGGCAAGATCGGAGAGTTAAGTCCCGCCCCTCACCGCATCCACAAAATCACCGCCAGCCCTAACCCGAACACGATCCGGTACCACGCAAACAGCCCAAACCCGTTCCGGCTGACGAAATCGATCATCCAGCGGACGACGAGCATGGCGGTGACGAAGGCGGCGGCGAAGCCGATCAGCAGCAGCAGCGCGCCGTCGCCGGTCAGGCTCTCGCGGTTCGACCACAGGTCGTAGACGGCCGCGCCGAACAGCGTCGGGATGGCGAGGAAGAAGGAGAACTCGGCCGCCGTCTTGCGCTCCACGCCCAGCAGCAGCGCGCCCAGGATGGTCGCGCCCGAGCGCGACACGCCGGGGATCATCGCGATGCATTGGATCAGGCCGATGCCGAGCGCGAGCCGCGGGCCGAACGCCTCGATGCTGCGCACGCGCGGCACCGGGCGCAGGCGCTCGATCACCAGGATCGCGATGCCGCCCAGGATCAGCGTCGTCGCCACCACGGCGGGCGAGAACAGATAGGCCTTGATGTATTTGTGCAGCAGCACGCCGAGCACGGCCGCGGGCAGGAAGGCGAGCAGGATCGCGTAGACGAAACGGCGCGCGGCGGGATCCGCCGTGAAGTCGCGCAGCACGCCGAACAGCTTGCCGAAATAGAGCAGGCAGACGGCCAGCACCGCCCCCACCTGGATGACGATCTCGAAGACCTTGCCGGGCGGGCCGATGAAGCCCAGGAGATCGACGAAGACGATGAGATGCCCCGTCGACGAGACCGGCAGATACTCGGTCGCGCCTTCGATTACGCCCAGCAATATGGCGTTGATGATCGTTTCGATTGTCATGGCGGCCGATCGAGATGGGTTGAGCCGCGCGTTGTTACGCCACCCGCCTGAGGAAAGCAATCCTTAAGGCCCGGCGCATAGGACCGACCCCGCTTGCGCAACGGCGCGCGATCTGGTCTCGTCGCGGCTGGCTTCCACTCCGTTTCAACCGCGTCCGCCGGGAGGGTAATCGCATTTGTGCGTGCTCGCGGCGATTGGGACAAGCGGGGTGCGTGCTTCGTCCCTCGACAAGCTCGGGATGAGGAGGCTCAGCATGAGGTTCTTTTCTCAATGCCACGAAGATTCTCCCTCATCCTGAGCTTGTCGAAGGACGCACCGCGCCTGTTGCTAGTCGCGGCTGCGATGGCATTGCTGCCCCCGGCCGGGAGCGTCGCCGCGAACACCGGCGAGACCTGGCCCGGCAAGACCTGGACGCGGCTGGCGGCGCCCGAGTCGGCCGGGTGGTCGGCGGCGGGACTCGCCAAGGCACAGCAATACGCGCGCGCGATCGGCTCGACCGAGGTGATGATCGTCCATCGCGGCGCCCTCGTGGATGCCTGGGGCGACATCGCCGCAAAGTCGGAGGCCTATTCTGTGCGCAAGAGCGTGCTGAGCGCGCTCATCGGCATCGCCGTGGCGAAGAAGCAGATCGACATTACGCAGACGATGGCGGCGCTGGGCATCGACGACAACCCGCCGCTCACCGCCGCCGAGAAGCAGGCCACCGTCGCCGACCTGCTCAAGGCGCGCTCCGGCGTCTATCATCCTTCGCATTACGAGACGGAGCGCATGGTCCGCGACCGCCCGGCGCGCGGCAGCCATCCGCCGGGCAGCTTCTGGTACTACAACAACTGGGACTTCAACGCGCTCGCCACGATCTACGAAACTAGGACCGGCGAGAAGGTCTTCGAGGCCGTCGCGCGCAATCTCGCGGGGCCGCTGGAGATGGAGGATTTCCGGCCGGCGGACGGGCGCTACGTCGGCGGCGGCGCGTCGCTGCATCCGGCCTACCCGATGCGGCTCTCGACCCGCGACCTCGCGCGCTTCGGGCTGCTGTACCTCCGCAACGGGCGCTGGAAAGACCGCCAGGTCGTCCCCGCCGCCTGGGTCGCGGAAAGCACGGCGGCCCATTCCGATGCCGGAGGAGGGCGCGGCTACGGCTACATGTGGTGGAGCCGCAGCGGCGCCGCCTGCTTCGCCGCGGCGAAGCCCGAAGTCCGCTGTTTCAACGCCGCGGGAAACTACGGGCAGTACGTCCTCGTCATCCCCGCGCTCGACCTGGTCGTGGTGCACCGCGTCAACACCGACGCCAGCCGCAAGCGTGTCGGCGGCGCCGCCTTCCGCAAGCTCGTGGCGCTCATCGTCGCGGCGATGCCATAGGCGGCGTGCGCCGCCTCACTCGTGCCCCGGCCGCTCGCGGCGGAGCTTCTTGACGGCGCCGCGCTGGACCTTGGATTTGATGCGGCGCTCTTTTGCCGCCTTGCTCGGCTTGGTCTTGACGCGGAACTTCGGCGCGATCGCCGCCTCCTGCAGCAGGGCCACCAACCGCTCGCGCGCGTCGGCGCGGTTCTGCTCCTGGGTGCGGAAGCGCTCGGCGCGGATCACCAGCACGCCGTCCTTCGTCAGCCGCCGTCCCGCGAGCCGCACCGCCCGCGCGCGCACCGCCTCGGGCAGGCCGGGCGAGCGCCGCAGATCGAAGCGCAGCTCGACCGCGGTCGACACCTTGTTGACGTTCTGCCCGCCGGGGCCGGAGGCGCGGACGAACTGCTCCTCGAGCTCGGCTTCGTCGATCTGGATGCGTTCGGTGATGCGGATCGTCATGGCGCCCTTCCTATATCGCACCGCCCGTCAGGTGCATAGCGCCGCCCCACCAAAAGGCTCGGCCAAGGCGTGATCGAGCCAAAGGAAAAAAGGGGACAGAGCCCTATTTTCGGAAATAGGGCTCTGTCCCCTTTTCCACTGTCCCCTTTTCCAGATCGAGCCGCCTTTCCCCTCCCCGCCGCAGCCGCTACCATGCGGGGGAAGCCGACCCATGACCGCGCCGGGAGGCAGGATGCAGTTCGCCGGAATCAGCTATATCGCCGTTGCCTTCGCCGCGGCCGCGAGTTTCGTGTTCGGGTTCGCCTACTACATGGCGTTCGGAAAGCCCTGGATGGAAGCGCTCGGCAAGACCACGGCGGATATCGAGAACAGCAAATCGCCGCTGCCCTTCGTCATCGCCGCCGTGGCGGAGCTGGTCATCGCCTACATGCTGGCCGGCGTCATGGGGCATCTCGGCCGCGATGCGATGACGGTCCCGACCGGGCTGATCACCGGCCTGTTCGCCTGGATCGGCTTCGTCGTCACGACCATGGCGGTCAATCACGCCTTCCAGGGCGTGCGCCCGATGCTGACGCTAATCGACGGCGGCCACTGGCTCGGCGTGCTGCTGCTGCAGGGCCTCATCATCGGCTGGATCGGGCTTTAGCGCGCATCGAGCGTACTCGTCCTTGGGCACGCTCGGCAAGCTTGGGATGAGCAATATATCCAGCTAAAACAGTAAATTACGCCTCATCCCGAGCTTGTCGAGGGACGAAGCATGAATGCGCTCCCCCGCCGTCCCGCGAACGCCGGGCAACAGTAAAGAATTGGTAATCTTTTCAAGGGAAGGTGGCGGCGCCTGCTGGGGAGGATTTTCATGCAGCCCGCCAACGCCATCGCCGACCGGCGTCCCATCGCCGCGACCAACCTCGTTGCCCTCTACGCCGCGACGATGCTGTTGAGCGCGACGCTGCTGTTCGCCGTCCAGCCGATGTTCACCAAGATGGTGCTGCCGATGCTGGGCGGCTCGCCCGCCGTCTGGAACACGGCCATGATGTTCTTCCAGACGATGCTGCTGGCGGGCTACGCCTACGCGCATCTGACGAGCCGGCTGCTTGCCTGGCGGCACCAGGCCGCGCTCCACGTCACCTTGCTGCTGCTGGCATTCGCGGCGCTGCCGATCATGCCGGCCGCCGGGTGGGAGCCGCCGACCGGCGGGTTTCAGGTGTTCTGGCTGACCGGCCTGTTCGCAGCCTCGATCGGCCTGCCCTTCTTCATCGTCTCGGCCAATGCGCCCATGCTGCAGCGCTGGTTCGCCGCCAGCGGCCACCCGTCCGCCGCCGATCCCTATTTCCTCTACGGCGCGAGCAACCTCGGCAGCATCGTCGCCCTGCTCGCCTATCCGACCGTCATCCAGCCGATCCTCGGCCTCAACGGGCAGAGCCTGGCCTGGACGATGGGCTATGCCGGGCTGGTCGTCCTGATCGGCCTATGCGCCTTTGCGATCCGCCGCCAGGCGCAGCCGGCCCAGATGACGCCGACACGTGGCCACGGCGATGTCGCGGCCCCCTCGAGCTGGCGGGTCCGGCTGCAATGGATCGTGTTCGCCTTGGTTCCGTCGAGCCTGATGCTGGGCGTCACCACGCATATCTCGACCGACGTGGCGGCGGTGCCGCTGCTGTGGATACTGCCGCTGACGCTGTACCTGTTGAGCTTCGTCGTTGTCTTCAGCCGCCGGCCCGTGCTCAAGCACGAATGGATGGTCGCGGCATTGCCCTATCTCGCGATCCTGATCGTGCTGAACCTGCTGGGCATCGGCAAGGACTGGCTCTATTCGCTGGGGCTGCACCTGACGGCCTTCTTCGTCTGCGCCATGGTCTGCCACGGCGAGCTCGTAAAGCGGCGGCCGGCGGCCGCCAGCCTCACCGAGTTCTACCTGTTCATGTCGGTGGGCGGCATGCTGGGCGGCGTGTTCAACGCGCTGCTGGCGCCGCTGCTGTTCAGCGCCGTCATCGAGTATCCGATCGCCCTGATCGCAGTATGCATGCTGCGCCCCCAGCCTGCGGCGGACGGCCGGCACTGGCGGAACGACCTCGTCCTGCCCGCCCTTCTGCTCGCGGTCCTCGCCCTGCCGTCGCTGCTGCCCGACTTCCGCATGCCGGATATCGGCAAGGCCGGGAACTTCGCCTTTCTCGTCGGCATCAGCCTGGTCGTCTTCAGCTTCAAGGAGCGCTCGGTACGGTTCGGGCTCGGGCTGGCCGCCGCGATGCTCGGCATCACGGCGCTCACCCAGCACGACGAGATCCTCGCCCATGAGCGCAGCTTCTTCGGGGTGCATCGCGTCCAGTCCTACGCCGACGGCAGAATCAACCTCCTGCTGCACGGGACGACGATACACGGCGCACAGTACACCGACCCGGCGAAGCGCCGGACGCATCTCACCTACTATCACCACGCCGGCCCGTTCGGGCAGCTTTTCGACGCCTATGCCGGCCGCCCGCAGACGCAGCGGACCGCGGTCGTCGGGCTCGGCGCGGGCGCCCTCGCCTGCTATCGCACGCCGGGGCAGGATTGGACGTTCTACGAGATCGATCCGGTCGTCGTCGGCATGGCCCGGGACTCCGGCCTGTTTCACTACCTCGGGGACTGCGCCAAGGATTCGCCGATCGTCATGGGCGATGCGCGCCTGTCGCTCCGAGATGCACCGGCGCATCGCTACGGCATCATCTTCCTCGACGCCTTCAGCTCGGACGCGATCCCGATCCACCTGATGACCCGCGAAGCGCTGCAAAGCTACCTCGCCAAGCTCGCGGACGACGGCATCGTCGTCTTCCACATCTCCAACCGGTATCTCGACCTGGCCCCTGTTCTGGCGGGACTCGCCAAGGATGCCGGACTGGCCGGCCGCCACCAGCGCTACATACCCGCCGCGGAGCTGACCGAGAACCGCAAGTCGGTTCCCGCCGAGCTCGTCGTGCTGTCGCGCGAGGACCGCACTCTCGCGCCGCTGGACGAGTCGGGCAAATGGAACCGGCTCGACTCCATCCCGCCCGCGAAGCCCTGGACCGACGACTACTCGAACATCATCGGCGCCATCAAGTAAGGCTATGCGGCCCCTGCTATTAGCGCACTGCAATTAGGGCTGGGGCCGGCCCATAGGGTATAAGTCGCGGGCGAGGCGCCGACCCGACCAGGCCTCGCCGTGCGTGTCGAATTCCTGCCGAGGTGCGTGATGGCTGGCCAAGCGGACAAGGCCGCGGACAATACGCGGCGCAACGTCCTGTTGTTGGCCCTGTGCCAGGCGCTCCACAACAGCGGCACGTCGATGCTGATCGTCGTCTCGGCGCTGGCCGGATACATGCTGGCCGCGGACAAGTCGCTGGCCACGCTGCCGCTGGCGCTGCAATGGACCGCGACGATGGCCACGACGATCCCGGCATCGCTCCTCATGCGGCGCTACGGCCGGCGGCTCGGCCTGTCGGTCGGGGCGCTCATCTTCGCCGGGGCCGGAGTGCTGGGCGTCGTGGCGCTGAGGCTCGGCAGCTTCGAGCTGTTCTCGGTGGCCTGCATGTGCGTCGGCTCCGGCAACGCCTTCGCTCAGTATTACCGCTTCGCCGCGGCCGATTCGGCGCCCGAGAATTTCCGGGGCAAGGCGATATCCCTGGTGCTCGCCGGCGGCGTGGTCGCGGCGGTGGTCGGCCCGGAGCTCGCCAAGCTCACGATCGACTGGCTGCTGCCCGCGCTCTACGCCGGCTGCTACGCGGCGCTTTCCCTGCTCGCCCTGTCCATCGTCGTCGTGCTGCAGGGCGTGCGCATTCCCCGCCTGTCCGCCGAGCAGCTCAGCAGCTCCGGCCGGCCGCTGCGGGAGATCGCGCGCCAGCCGGTCTTCGTCGTCGCGGTCCTGTCCGGCATGCTGGGCTACGGGTCGATGACGCTGATCATGACCGCGACGCCGCTGGCGATGATGGGCTGCGGCTTCGCGTTCAGCGACACTGCGACGGTCATCCAGGGACATGTGCTGGCGATGTTCCTGCCGAGCTTCTTCACCGGCAGCCTGATCCAGCGGTTCGGCGTCCTGCGCATCATCGCCGCCGGCAGCCTGCTGACCGCCGGCTGCCTGATCGCCAACATGAGCGGCGTCGCCTTCGCCAATTTCTGGGCCGGCCTGGCGCTGCTGGGGCTGGGCTGGAACTTCATGTTCGTCGGCGGCAGCACCCTGCTCACCCAGGCCTACACGACCCAGGAGCGCGGCAAGACCCAGGCCGCCAACGACTTCATCGTGTTCTCCAGCTCCGTGTTCGCCGCGTTCGGCTCGGGCATGCTGCAGAACAAATTCGGCTGGGTAGCGGTGAATGCCGGCATCGCGCCGGCCATGCTCCTCGCC
>WHUA01000006.1 GCA_009377445.1 Alphaproteobacteria bacterium
ATCGCGGGGACCAGATTGGTGTGCGGAACGCCGTTCGCGCTACACTGTACTTCCGGGAAGTAGAGGAATTTGATCCCATGAGCTATGAGTCGATCGATGTGCGCGCGCTCACCCCGTTGATCGGTGCAGAGATCTTCGGCGTGGACATCGGCAGGGGTGTCAGCAACAGTCAATTCGACGAGATACATCGGGCTTTGCTCGACAATCTCGTCATCTTCTTTCGCGATCAGGAAATCACCCTGGATCAGCATAAGGCCTTCGGCCGCCATTTTGGCAAGCTGCACGTCCATCCGCAGCCGAGCAATCCAGTCGAAGGGCACCCGGATATCATCGCCGTTAAGGCGGATGAGAATTCCAAGCGCGTGTCGGGTGACGCTTGGCATTCCGACGTCAGCTGCGACGCCGAGCCCCCGATGGGGTCGATCCTCCACCTGAGCGAGGTGCCGGAGAATGGCGGTGGCGACACGCTGTTTGCCAACATGTACGCCGCCTACGAGGCGCTTTCGGAGCCGATGCGTAAGTTTCTCGACGGTCTGACCGCCATTCACGATGGCGAGCATTTCCGGCCGCGAACGAACGACACGTCGAAGGTCTTTCCGAAAGGCGAACATCCGGTCGTCCGCACTCATCCGGAGACGGGGCGCAAGGCCTTGTTCGTGAACCGCATTTTCACATCGAGAATCGCGCAGCTCTCAAAGGACGAGAGCGATGCCCTGCTCGAGATGCTGTACCGCCACTGCGAAAAGCCGGACTGGCAGTGCCGCTTCAAATGGCGGAAGAACTCGATCGCCTTCTGGGATAACCGTTGCGTCATGCACCACGCCATGTGGGACTATTTCCCGCAGCGCCGCTTCGGCTATCGCGTTACCGTCTGCGGCGACAAGCCGTTCTAGCAGTATCCCTCACCAATCGGTTCGGACGCCATTTGAAAATAGGTTTCTCCATGGATTTGCGACCTTCATTTGCTTCGGTCGACGTGCCGCTCGTCCCCGATGAAGCGCCGTTGCACCCCGTCCCGGATCCGCAGGGCTGGCTGGGTCCAGACCTCGCGCGGCGACCCGAAGATTGGACCTATTCGCTGTCCGATGCGCAGATCGCCGACCTTCGCGATGCCATCGCCCGGGTAGAGGCAGCGAGCATCGAAATCGCTGCCATCCGCCCCGGCGACTTTCCTCTGCCGTCGTGGGACTCGCTCCTGCCGCTGCTCCGGAAAGATATGTTCGAGGGCCGTGGATTCGCGGTGCTACGCGGATTTCCTGTAGGCGAACTGTCGCCGTTGCAGCGCTGCATCGGGTATTTCGGGATCGGGTCTTATTTCGGCGTGGCCGTGTCGCAGAATGCGAAGGGTCACGCGATCGGCCATATCTGCGACCTCGGCGTCGACGACGGCAAATTGACCGGCCGCGGCTATCAGACAAATTTCCGGCTGCCGTACCACACGGACTCGTCAGATATCGTGGGCCTGCTATGCATCAGCAAATCGATGAGCGGCGGTCTCAGCAGCCTCGTCAGTTCGGTAACGCTGTACAACGAGATGCTCAAGCAGCGCCCAGACCTACTGCGCGTGCTGATGGGACCTGTCTACCGCGACCGGCGGGAAGAAATCCCGCCGGGGCAAGGCCCTTGGTACGTCATTCCTGTGTTCAATCTTTATGGCGGCCGCACGTTCACGACCTATGTGCGCAGCACTGTCGGCAAAGCGCAGCGCTTCACGGAGCTTCCACGCATCTCGCCACAGCTCGAAGAGGCGATGGATTTCCTGGACACTTTGGCCGACGACCCGGCCTACCATCTCGACATGGATCTACAGCCCGGCGACATTCAGTTCGTCTGCAACCACTTTGTCATGCATTCGCGGACCAGCTTCCAGGATGATCCCACCCGGTCGCTTCGCCGGCATCTGCTGCGCCTGCATCTGGCGTGCGCGGATGGTCCGACACTGCCTACGGTTTACGAAAACTTGCGAGGTTACAATAAGGAACGGCGTCCGGCGGGATTGCTGCTCGAGGGCGTCCGGCTGAATGTACCGCTCGAACCGGTCGATGGCGGCCCCGGTGATCCTCGTCGCCGGATGCGTGAACGCATTTAGCAGGGCGGTGTCAGCCCTGCCATGCCGTCGACCGCCGATGAATTATTCTCTATATCCGCCGGCGACGTCGGGCGAGCCCGTGCAACCAGTTCATACGAACTCGAGTCGAGCCGGCTCAGGCGTAGTCCATACACCGGAAGATACCTGTGTAGCCGCGATCATCAAGCCGTTCGAAATCATCTCAGGGACAAACTTGTCCATCGATCCAGCGTGCGGAACTCGCGAGGTCGGCGTCGCGGTCGCGGAAACCGAGAGCCTGAAAGCCCACCGGTAGCCTGACTCCGCCAGCCAACAAGCCAGGCCAATCGTCTTCCCCATACCGATGGACTTGATCGCGCGACTTTCCGGGAGTGGGCTGAAACAGTCGGGCTGACCTACTCGTTGAGCAAAAAGCTGGAGATTTTGCCAAGGCTACGGTCGCGCAACCTCGCCACAGCGAGTTCCAAGGCAGATTGTTATGGGCTCGCATTCAGGACGTCTGGATCCGCTTGGCAGCTCGAGCTGGTTCATTACTTGATGATTGCCGCCCTGCGGGCTTCGCGTAGGTGGCCTTGTGTGGCGTTGCCGCTCTCCTAACCCAAAGCGCCGAGAAAGTTCTCTCGCCACGCTGTAATGTTGTTGCGGCGCAGCGTTTCCATCATGGCCTGCCAGCGCTCACGTCTCTCTTCTAGCGGCATTTGCATCGCCGCCTGCAACGCTTCGGCGACCGCGTCAGGATCGTAAGGGTTAGCGATGATCGCCCCGTCCAGTTCGTGTGCCGCCCCGGCAAAAGGCGAGAGGATCAGGACGCCCGGTTCGCTTGGGTCCTGCGCCGCCACGTACTCCTTGGCGACCAGATTCATCCCGTCACGCAGCGGCGTCACGAGCGCGACGTGGCTGATACGGAGGAAGCCGCAAAGCGAGCGATGGGAAAAGCTCCTGTTCAAATACTGAATCGGCGTCCAGTCGAGTTCCGAAAAGCGGCCGGCAATATCCCCGGCTAGCGCGCTCAGCCTCTGGCGCAGATGTCGATATTCGGGAACCTCACTGCGCGTTGCGGTGGCGATCTGAAGAAAGCGGATCCGGCCGCGGTGCTCTGGATAATGGTCGAGAAACGAAGCGAAGGCTTTAAATCGGTGCTCCAGTCCCTTGCTGTAGTCGAGGCGGTCCACCCCGATGATTAGCCGCCGATCCTGCAGGCTCTCCTCGAACCGTCGCAAGGTGCGGGACTTCAGGGCGGGAGCGGCCATCTCGGCGATGGCATCGGGATCGATGCCGATAGGGAATGCGCCGGCGCGCAGGGTGTGGCCGAAAGCGCGGACATTGCCGTCAGGCAGCACCGCGCCACGCGCACCCCGAATTACAGCGTCATGGAATGAAGTTAAATCGTCGGCCGTCTGAAATCCCACGAGATTGTACGCGCAGAGCGATCTCAGCAGATCCTCATAATGGGGAAGGGTTGCCAGTACACCGAAGGGGGGAAAGGGCGTGTGAAGGAAAAATCCGATCCGCTGCGCAGCACCGGCGCGGCGCAGGCTCTCGGCCATGGGGATTAGATGATAGTCGTGCACCCAAATCCGATCGTCCGGCCGCAGCATGGGCATGAGCATATCGGCGAAAAATGAATTTACCCGCTGATACGCGGCAAAATCGCTACGTGTGAAGTTCACGAGATCAAGACGATAGTGGAACAGAGGCCACAGGGCGGCATTGGAGAAACCGTCATAGTATCCCGCATGGTCCTTGCGGGTGAGGTCGACCGTGGCGTATGTCAGCCCATCGGCTTGGGCAACTGTCGGGTTGGTCGGTTGGGTTACGGCCACATCGCCGCTCCAGCCGAACCAGATTCCTTCGGTCCCGCGCAGAGCGTCCAGGATTCCGGTTGCCAAACCGCCACCGGCTTGTTTGCGCTTCTGCGGCAACGCGACGCGGTTTGAGACGACAACCAGGCGGCCCATGCAGTTTCTCCAGGAGACTTCGGCCCGCAGCCCTATCGCTTTGGCAGTCCCCTCTTGCCATCTCGACGGCCTTTTGGAAATGACCTTGGTGCTCTAGGTCGCCGAATATGGACAAAGCGCTGTAACTCAAGCAGAAAACGCCTGACCCGACATTGAGGTTCCCGTGACGAGCAGGCGGCTGCAATTTTGCTTGAGGCGATCCATTCATGATTCGGTTTGGTCCGGCACCCGATGCCAAGGGAAGGGCTAGACCCCGTTGGCGGATCACCGATCCCCTTCAGTACTTTCGCGGTTGCGCGATGAACGCAGCGCGCCCCAACCTGTTCTGTCCGCCGCCAGGCAGGCAGTTCTGGCGCACGTGTCGGCGCATTCAAAATCTTTAGCGCCCCGGTCTAGAGGTCTATTTTTCCGCACACTACGCGCACGCGCATCATGGGGTCGGAGGCAATGAGCATTCGAATGCGGAACACGAAAAACGTACCGAGACGGTGTCGGCCGCGTTGCGGGGCAAGTACCCGTCGCGGTATTCCCTGCCAAGCACCGGCTGTGTGGGACATTGCCAAAGGCAAGCCCCGAAATGGACGGTGCCGCCTCCATGGGGGGCTCTCAACGGGCCCAAAGACCGTAGAGGGGTGGCGTCGGAGCCTTGAGGCGCTACGCAGTGGGCGAGCCGCCTGGGTCGCGTGGGCCAAACAGCGCCGCTGGGAGAAGAATGCGGGCGGCTAAGCACCGCAACGCCGGCAGAAAGGCCACCGCCAGCTACGGTTCTGGGACCCGCCTGAGCGCCTTCTGTGTGCCACCGCTTCTCGATCGGTCAGTTCCAATGCCGATTGACGACCTTGCTCAGCTCACGCAGCCAGAGCACAGAGCTCGCCATCGCCACGCAGATGATCCAATCACCGATGCTCAGCGGGATGGTCGAAAACGCCGACTGCAGGAATGGCACGTAGATTACCGCCACATGCAGGACAAGCGAAAGGCCCACAGCCGACCAGAGCCAATGGTTGGTGAACAGATTTACGAAGGCGCTGCGTTCGTCGGAACGCGCGTTGACGACGTTGAACAGTTGGAACAGGGTCAGCGTCGTGAAGGCCATGGTCTGCCCATATGCAAGACTGCCCGTCCCTTCGATCAGCCCACCGGGAAGCGAGGCGTCGAGAATGATCAGCGTCCCAGCGGCCATGACGGCGCCGACGAAGAGAATGCCGGTCCACATGCGCGGCGTGAGCACACCTTCGCCGCGAGGTCGCGGCGGCTTGCTCATGGTGCCTGTATCCGCCGGGTCGGCGCCGAGCGCCAGCGCGGGCGCGCCATCGGTCACCAGATTGATCCAGAGGATCTGCGTCGCCAGCAGCGGCAGGACCACACCGCCGCCGCCCGTCGCGTGCAGACCGATCAGGTCGGCCAGAAGCACGCCGAAGAACATGGTCATGACCTCGCCAACATTCGACGAGAGCAGGTAGCGCAAGAATTTCCTGATATTGGAGAAGATGGCCCTGCCTTCCTCGACAGCAGCCACGATCGACGCGAAATTGTCGTCGGCGAGCACCATGTCGGCGGCCTGCTTGGACACATCCGTTCCGGTGATGCCCATGGCAACGCCGATGTCGGCGGTCTTCAGCGCCGGCGCATCGTTGACACCGTCGCCGGTCATCGCCACCGTCATGCCCTCGCGCTGCAGCGCGTTCACGATGCGCAGTTTGTGGTCGGGATTGACGCGGGCATAGACCGAGACCTCGCGGACCGTCCGGTCGAGTTCCTCGTTCGACATCTTCTCCAGTTCGGCGCCGGTAACGGCCCTGCCGTCAGCCGTGATGCCGAGTTCGATGGCGATGACCGAAGCCGTCCTGGGATGGTCGCCGGTGATTATCATCGACCTGATGCCGGCGGCCTTGGCGCGGGCGATGGCTTGCTTTGCCTCGTCGCGCGGCGGATCGATCATGCCGATCAGGCCGAGGAAGACGAGATCATGCTCGACGTCATCGCCGAACCCGTCGGCCGCTGATGCATCCTTCGGCAGTAAGCGGAAGGCGAGGCCCAACGTCCGCAGCGCGTCGCCGGCTAGTTCTTCGTTGGCGGACGCGATCGCCGCGCGCCGCTCCGCCGTCAGAGGCTTTGACACTTCGCCGACCAGTTCGTGCGAACAGCGCGCCAGCAGGATATCCGGCGCACCCTTGGTGAAGGTGCGCAACAGGTGCTGCCGCTCGGCGTCGGTGTGAACCGTACTCATCAGCTTGCGTTCGGACGAGAACGGAACTTCCCCAACGCGTTCGAAGCGCGCATCGAGCGTCTCTTCTTCCAGCCCGGCCTTGTGAGCAGCAACGATCAGCGCACCTTCAGTCGGATCGCCCTGGACCGACCAGCGGCCGTCGCGCTCCTGGAGCACCGCATTGTTGGCGCGGTCGGCTGCGGCCAGCGTACGGATGAGCTCGGTTCTGAGCGAGCCGTCGATTGCCCCGTCACCGTGGCGCGTCACGTTGCCTTCGGGTGCGTAGCCAGTTCCGCCCAGGATCACGCTCCCGCTCGCGGTGACCACCCGGCGCACCGTCATCTCGTTCCGGGTGAGCGTGCCGGTCTTGTCAGAGGCGATGACATCGGCCGAGCCGAGCGTCTCGACCGCCGCAAGATGCCGGATGATGGCTTTCCGTTTCGCCATGCGCTGCACGCCGAGCGACAGCACCGCCGTCACCACTGCGGGAAGTCCTTCTGGCACCGCGGCGACGGCGAGTGCCACGCCGAGAATGAGGACATCGAATATGGCCGCAAGGCCGTGGACATCCTCGAACAGCAGGATCGTCCCGATCATCACCACCGCGATGACGATGACCGCGACGCCGAGCAGTCGCCCGACTCGATCGAGTTCCTTCTGCAGCGGAGTTGCCTCGTCCGGAGCCGCCTCCAACATGCCGGCGATGCGTCCCATCTGGGTCTGCATTCCCGTCGCCGTGACCACAGCCCGGCCCCGCCCGTAGGTGACCGCAGTACCGCTGAAGACCATGTTGTGACGGTCGCTGAGCCCCGCCTCTTCCGCGAGCGCTGCGGTATCCTTCGAAACGGGGAGGCTTTCGCCCGTGAGCGCCGCTTCCGCAGTCTGCAATGCCGTCGATTGAATCAGCCGCGCGTCGGCCGGAATGGTATCGCCTTCCTCGATCAGAATCAGGTCGCCGGGAATGAGGTCGGACGCCGGAAGGCGTTGTCTCGTGCCGTCGCGGACAACAGTGGCGTGCGCAGCCGACATTCGGCTTAACGCCGCCAAGGCCTGTTCGGCGCGAGCCTGCTGAAGATAGCCCATGATGGCATTGAGGATCACAATTGCCAGGACGGCGATTGCCTCGTAGGGCAGCGCGGAGTCGCGCTCGATAAACCAGAGTGCAGCCGAAATCAGCGCCGCGATGATCAGCAGGACGACGAGTGCATCTGTGAACTGGGCGAGAAACTTCCGCCAGGCGGGTGTCGGTTTTTCCGCCGTCAGTTCATTTCTGCCGTAACGCGCAAGCCGCGACTTAGCTTCCATTGCGGTCAGACCACGCTCTGCGTCGGTGCCGAACGCGGCCAGCACGACCTCGACCGTTTCGAGATGAGGTTCCACCGCATCGGCTCCGGAAGCATTGTCGCCCATTTTCATTTGCATGACCTTAGTTTACCGGCTCGAGCATCCCGCAACGCTACACACGGGAGACGATGAGATATAGGCATGTAGGCCTCCGGCGTGCTGGTGCCGACCGCCACCACGATAAGGCCAATGAGGATCGGTGGAACACCTATCAACGCGGCTAGGCAAGAGCCTGCGCGCACAAGCGCCGCCAACCAGCGCAGCAAGGTCAACGCCGCACCAGAATATCGCGCTCATCGCGCCCCCGCCGATTGGGCCGCGACGCAGACAGCGTCCGCATGGATCGGACAACAATGGGCGCGCGCAACCTGTCGGATTCAAAGATAGCCAAGCCATCGCTAATAGGTAGCATCCATCGGTCGAAAAGAGCGGCGGCTGACCCGTGCGCGCGAGCTTGAGCCATGACTGTTGCTGCATATCGAGCAAGCCCGCCATCCGCTCGATCGCCGCCAATACCTCCCATGACGGATGACGGCGCTTGTTGGCCTTAGCGTTCGGGGCGCGGCCGGCTACTCCTGCGGGAAGGACCGCGAGAATCTGACGTCGGATCGTAGCACGAACCTGACCGGCCGCCATCCCAGGCCGTGCCTTCAGCGGATCGGTCGCGCGGATAAGGAAGAGCGAGGGGTGGACGCAGCGCGAGCGCCGGCCCCCGATTGGGCTTGGGATTGAGATTCTTTTTCGCCCACGCAGCCTGGTAACTGGGTTTGCCGATGCCTATGAGCGCCTTAACTCTGTCAGCTTTCAGGCTGATGGATTTCTTTTCGGTACATTCTGTAGCTTCTTCGACGGAAGACCCGATCTAAATCCCGATGGCTCGGTCTACGAGCAATGGTACGCATACGGGGCATACTGTAACCGGCAGACTGAGCCTTTTGGCCAACAACATTGTTCTCGGGTCGGCTACATTCGGTTTATTTGAATTTGGAAGCTGCAGCGGGACTGCAGCCAGAGAGCAAGTTTCGGGTGGCGTCCCTCTTCGCCCGGCGGTACGCTTCTCAGCACGCCCCAAGGGAGACAGCCATGCCCAACTCGACCCTTGAAGTTCATCCGATTTCCGGCGCACTCGGCGCGGAAATCCGTGGTGTCGACCTACGAAATCTGGACAATGCGCATTTCGCAGCTATCCACGATGCCTTCCTCAAATATCTGGTAATCTTCTTTCGGGACCAGGATCTGTCGCCGGAACAGCACAAGACACTCAGTCGCCGCTTCGGCGCGCTTTACGTCCACCCCTATCTCGCGCCGATCGACGGGCATCCCGAGGTCGTCCGCATCGTCAAACAGCCCGACGATACGCTCAATTTCGGCGGCAGCTGGCATGCTGATCTTACCTACCTCGAAAAGCCGATGTTGGGCGCCATCCTACATGCGCGGGAGGTGCCGACGGTCGGCGGCGACACCATGTTCGCAAACATGTATCTGGCCTACGAGACACTGTCTGCCGGCATGAGGTACCTGCTCGACGGCTTGATCGCGGTGCACACGGCGCGCAACACGGGCTACTACAAGCGGGAGAAAGTACGCTCGATGGGGGTTCTTGAGAGCGCAAAGACCACTTATGACACGGACGCGGGAACGATGTTCGAACATCCCGTGGTTCGCACCCATCCGGAAACGGGCCGCAAGGCTCTCTTTGTCAACGCCCTCCTGACGGTCGGGCTCAAGGATATGACTGAGGATGAAAGCCGACCGATCCTCGACTTTCTCTTTCACCATCTGGCGCGGCCGGAGTTCACATGCCGCTTCCGCTGGGACACGGGGGCTGTCGCGATCTGGGACAATCGTTGCGTCCAACACTTTGCGTTGAACGACTACCCGGGCCAGCGGCGTGTCATGCAGCGCACCATCATCGCAGGTGACAGGCCCTATTGAGCAACCGTCTCGACACGTCCCTGCTGCTGTCCGTGCTCGATTGGATCCGACTTCCCGCTGCTGGAGTTCTACCGATAGCTGCTCTCCCTTCGTGCCGCGATACATGATGCGACTCTTGCGGGTTGTGACGCGATCGCGGGACTGTGCGTACGCCGACGACCAGCCGGACTCCCGCGTCGCGCAGCAGATCGACGAACGCGCCGACCGTGCGTGTCGAGTGTCCGATAGTGAAGAACGGTCGCGCCATATCCGTTGCCTCAACCGAGCGATACGCCAACCGCATGGCCGATCCCGAAGGTAATCGCGGCCGCGAGATAGCCGATCGCGAGCTGCCGTCCGGCCGAGAACAGCACGCCGCGTCCGGTGAACAGCGACGTGCCCGCGCCGATCGCCGCGAGCACGACACCGCTCAAGGCCAGGCTCGCGATCGCCGCCGGCCAGCCGCCCAGAAAGAAATACGGCGCTACCGGGAATATCGCGCCGAATGCAAACAGGAAGAACGAGACGGTCGCCGCCGACCACGCCGAGCCGCCCAGCTCGTCGGGGTCGATGCCAAGTTCTTCGCGCACCAATGTGTCGAGCGCCGTGTCCTTGTTGCTCAAAAGCCGTTCGGCCAGCGCTTTCGCCGCTGCTTCATCGAGGCCCTTTGCCTGATAGATGAGGACCAGTTCTTCCTTCTCCTCGGCCGGCGACTGCTGCAACTCCGCTGCCTCGGTGTCGATCTGCTTCTGGTAGAGCTCGCGGGAGCTGTTGACCGACAGCCACTCGCCCATCGCCATGGAGCATGCTCCCGCGACCAGGCCGGCAATGCCGGTCAGGAGAACGGTGCTGCCCGCAACCGATGCGCCTGCCACGCCCATGACGAGGCTGAGATTGGATACCAGCCCGTCATTGGCGCCGAGCACTGCGGCGCGCAGGGAGTTGCCGGCGGCGCCCCTGTGCCGGCCCTCGAGCATGGCGATCGCGGATCCGGCCAGACCGCTATGCGTTGCCGCCGCGGCGCCGATGACGCGGGCGTGCGACCGCTCGTCGGTGGGGAGACCACCTGCTACCGCCTCCGGCTGGCGGTCGTAGGCGTCGCTGTCGCGCGCCTCCGCTGCGGCGATCGTCGGAAGCACGAAGGAAGGGCCGAAGCGCTCTGCAAGCCATCTGAGCGCCCGGTAGTGTCTCAGTTTGAATTCCGTTTCTTGTAAGAGCCGCGCGGACCCGGCTTTGGTGCAGCCGCTTCGACCAGCGCGGCGATATCTTCCATGCCCCAAAGCTTCTCGCTGACGCCAGCGGCCATTGCCGGGGAGACGCGCTTCCGTGGTTAACGTCGCATGAGGGTTGTTGGACACGAAATGGGACGCATGATCGCCTTGTTCCCATCTGAGGAAATAAGGCCCCAGAACGGCTTGTATATTCCAAGATCGGCGAAGGCGGTCCAACAGCGCTACGGCTTTGTCAGCACCCCTGACTTTTCGAGGCCGTTAGAAGAATTAGATCGGGAAGGATACAAGTTTGCTCACGGCCAATTTGAGCATGATGGGAAAGAAATTTTAATCGGAGAGTTCGGCTTCTTTAGCGATGGCATTAGCGTAACGTGCTTAGACACGGCCCTATCTGACCTTGTATGGAACGACCTTCTGGCGTGGGCGCAGAACACTTTGGGTATGCGCGCATTTATCCGTGAGCCACGACGTTATTACAGAAGCCAAGTGGTTGTGGAATTTGATCAAAAACTTGCGGGCTTGGTCGCAAATTTTGCCGCGATCGCAACCATTGTTCAGAACGCAATGACCGAAACGGTGGCCCATCGGCAACCTATTGATCTATTCAGCATAGCGTTCGGTATGGATGTAACTAAGATACCTGGGCTTACGCCAGTACCGTTCACATTGGAGCGAAAAGTTGGCGCGCCTTTTGAGTTTGAGCGATTTTTTTCACAAGCATCTCTACCAACGCGCGTCCACATCGAAGCTCTGCGGGCTATAGAAGCTAGTCTTTCGACCACCTAGCGCGGGCCGCCTTTTCGAGCATATTCTTTTCCAGGATCGGGTAATTGTTCTTCGATTTCGCCGGTCGCAATGCGCATGACCTTAACGGCATTGCCGATCACGTCAGCGGGGCGCTTCTCGCCTTTAGGGCCTTTGGGCATCATTGGTCCTCGATCGCTGCGTCAAGGGCTTTGGCGAGCGCTTTGGCCTTGGAGAGTGCGGCGCGGTATTTCTCTTCGTCCGAATGTGCGTCGGTCGCGTGTCCCGAATCGACCGATACCATGCACCGAATGGTATCGTCCCCTCTGGATAGGACGACCGAAAACTGATCGGTTTGGCCGTTGCGGGAGATCTCCAGCTTTTCCATATGTGCTCCTGCTTCCCGCTAAGCATATAGGAACTACGAGACAGATTCGACACCCGTCAAGCCCATCAAATTTCAAACTGAGACACTACCGAGCGCCCGCGCCCTGAACGTCGGCCGCAGCTTCGGTCCGAAGACGCCATGCCTGGCGAGCTGCTTGCGCCAATACTCCGCATGTGCGCCCTCGATGGCGGCGAGCTTGCGGTAGACCTGAGCGAGATTGGGGTCCGGCTCGTTGTCCGCCAGCACGCCGTAGAGCGCCTGACCATCGACCTCGCCTTGCAGATTGTCGCGAAAGCGCCGGACGTCGTCAGTGTCGCTCATCCCTGCGTCCTTTGAACCGGGGGCGTCCGGCAACGATAACAGCAATGTCGCGGTGATGGGATCGATCGTCAGGGCGGCGGCTTCGGCGTCGCTTCCGCAAGCTTCCGCTTCAGCGCGCGCATCGCCTCGAAGCGCCCGGTGACGTCGCGCATGATCGCGGCGAGCCCGGTCAGCCGGCCGGACCGGTCCCGCAGCGGCACGATCGTGAACTCGAGCGACACGCCGGAGCCATCCTTCGTGATCCCCGGAACCGCGAGAATGTCGCCCTGCCCGTAGCGGCTCTCGCCGCCTTCGATGACATGGCGGTAGCCGTCCCAATGGCGCTCGCGCAGCCGTTCGGGAATGATGATGTCGAGCGATTGTCCGATGGCCTCGCTGCGCGAATAGCCGAAGATGCGCTCCGCGCCGGGGTTCCAGAAGCGGATGATGCCCTCCCTGTCCGCGGCGACGATCGCGTCGGAGCGCGTGGCGAGAACGGCTTCGGCGAGCGTTTCGGACAGGCTCATACTGGGACCTCTTATGAACCGCCGCCGATCAGCGGCGAAGGAGTTTCAACGCTCCAGGCTTGTGCAGCGCGACATGATCCGTTTTGTCGCTCTTGATCTCGTATTGCGGGTATTCCTTGCTCGCGTGGTGAACGTACCCTTTGTAGGTCACGTTCTCCCTGTGCACCTTCACGATTCTACCGCTGACGCGCCCCGCCTCCGAGTTCCAGGTCACGCGGTCGCCAACCTTGAAGATGTCCACCTTGGCTCGATCTCGTACCGCCACGCGCTAATCCGGGTCCTTGCTCGATAGGTTTGCTCTAGAGTCCGCCCTGCTTCGTGGGGGGCCTGCGCAGGACATCCGGTTCGACGCCCAATGCTTTAAGGCCTCTCAAGATGCCGTCGAGCGGACCTGCCTTGCCGCCGGTCATGTTTTCCTCTTCCGCGACCTCTAGCTCGAGTGCGTGATACCCCCAACGGCGTAGGATCTCGATCTTCGTATTACGATCGATACCTTCGGCCGAGACGACATCTTCCGGACTGGCGAATACCGATGATGGAGCCGTTAAGGCCTGCTTCTTATCGATCTTCACGCATTTCTCGTTCACGGTTCACCTCGGGGGATGCTGTCGCTCCGCATTTCAGGCAGCCGCTTCGGCGAGCCTGTGCGCATGCACGTCATGGGCGGAATGCCGGGAGAGGATTTCCATCGCACGCCGCTCGTTCTCGTCGTTCCAGGTGCGCACCCACAGCAGCAGGCCGCCGCGGTCGAGCTGCTCCTGCAGATACTGCGCGTGATGCCGGCCGACCAGGTCCGCGAGAACCGATCCGATAAGGGCGCCGGCGCCGCCTGCCATCGCCGCTGCGCCGATCGCCGCGGCGAGCGTGCCGCCGGTTGCGACGATCGCCCCGGCCGCCGCGACCGCGCCGATATACACCAATCCGCCGATCAGGCCGCCTTCGGCGTCGCCGCGCGTCTCGGTCGAGATATAGGCCGTCCGGGGCACGGAGGCATCGTCCTCCAGGTCGGTCACCTTCCGAAAGGCATGCCCCAGCTTTTCTTCGACGGCGTGCTCGCCGGCGAGCAGGCTGATTTCGGCTCGATCGAAGCCCGCGGTCAGCAGCGCATCAATTGCTCGCTGAAAGGAATCGACATCGTCGAAGACACCGACGACTTCGGTCCGCGTCTCTTCGATCGGGCTTCGAGACATTCTGAAAGGCCTCCGCTGTGCTCATCTCACTAAGGCTACGATGCGCAGGCATTCTCTGCATTGACCCAAATCAGGTTAGCGACGCCGCCGCACCGGCCAGCTGCCGCTCCAGCTCGGCCTCGGCGCGCAGGCTCTCGGCGTCTCGCCCGATCGTCGCGACGGCGAGGGTCCGGCCGGCGCGGCGATAGCTCACCCGGCAATCCTTGTCCTCGACCCGATCGTCGGTGCGCTAAAGCGAAACATCTCACACTGGATATCGCAAAATGGCAGCGAGCGACTTACCGCGCGGTATGTCGGCCTTCCGAACTCCGATGACGCGACCGCCAGTTGCGATGACCCGGGCTGCGATCTCGTCGACCAAGCCGTAGTTCGATGCGCTTGCCTGTTCGGCGAAAACGATGGCGCCGCGATCATCGATACGGCCGGGAATGACCTCATCGATGTCCATCAAAATCGAATCCACCGCACCCATGGTCGCGGCTCGGGCCGCCTGAGCAATGTCCGTGGTTGCCCGCCCTTGGCTTGCGCGCGCCTCAAAGAGACGTCCCCAGGTAATAAGCTCGTCGCGGTAGATTCCATCCAGAACGGTCCGCGCCCGCTCTCCGATTTGGGCGTCGGTCATGCCTTCCGGGCTGCCCTCGATCGTCGCGTCGGCCAAGTGGCCATAGGTGTTTACGGATCGGCAGATGGACGCCAATGGCTCGGCTGCGGCCAGGATCAGCGGGATATCGCTGCCGGTCAGAATGGGGCGTAGCGCCTTGTCGACGTTGCGCGCGAACTGGCGCAGAAGCACCTTCTGCCCCTCGGCTCCTTGAATGCGGCCGCTCGGCCAATAGTCGATCTCGCCCACGCCTTGCACCGCCCTGCCAGCGTCCTCGGGTAGACCCTCGACTTTGACCGCTTCCGCCGGCAGATCAGGCGAAACCTCAATCACCCGGACGGACTTTTGCGCGAGAGCCAGCACATAACAGGCATGCGGGAAACTGACGCTTCGGAGCAGCGGCTTCACATGAAATCGGTCCGAAACCTGTACAAGAGTTTCCAGCGCGTTGGGCAGGCGGAACGTCCGCATGTTCTCGGGTGTGGCGAAGATGGCGAGACTATGCGCCTGGAACCGCCAGAACCCATCGTCGTCGACGAGATCATCGAACTGCTCGGCAACGTCGGCGATACGCCGCTTGTCCATGTTCGCGGCCTGGAGCTGCTGAACAGCCTGCTTGGCCAAGTTCTTCAGCTCGATGCGATTGGCTTGCGCCCGCTGCGCAAGGGGCGTGGTTCGCATGTAGATCGAGACGCAGACTTCGCCGCGATAGGAGGACAACGCATTAATGTCTGCGGACGTTGGAATGTCCACGTAAAGCACTGTGCACTCTCCTCAGACGTAATGAATCGGCAATACTGCCGCGGATTGCCGCTTACGGGATCAATGCGCACCTTCTTCTTTACGCCTGCCTTCGTATAGTACTCGACCTCATAAGCGCCGTCGTCCCAGTCGACCTCGTCGATGTAGCCAAAATCGGCGCCTTTTTCGATGCTCTGCAGCAGTTCGCTCAGCGGCTTTGCCCCTTGGGGCGGCGGGGCCTCGGCAAGAGCAACCGTACCGGGCAGTCCGACCAGCACGGCGGCAACGAACAGGGCGCGCATTCTTGGACTTTTTTATAGCGAATTAGATATTAACGAACTGACACCCAGCTTTGTTCCGCTCTCTGCATTCCGCTCCATCCCGCAGAACACACGGGTGTGCAGGCTCGTCAGACCCGCGACAGAAGCGTGCCGGCCAAGAGAAATAGGACGACGTTGAAATAGATCACGATTCCTGGCACATCGACGATCGTCGCCACGAACAGAGCCGGCGGTGGCGGGATCAAAGTTCGAAGCTTTCAAGGCGAAAGGCAGCATCGACCCTGCGAGCGAGCCGAAGGTCACGATGGCGACTAGCTATCGTTGCTCGAGTGCCGACAACCCGCGCTGAAGTGTTTGGCAACGACCATGATCCGATCATTGCGCGCCAATGTGACGCCGACATTGGCAGTCGGGTTCAAATGGGCTCGCATTGAGCCAGGTCAATGCACTCTCGCTAGAGTTTCTAATCAATCAATCTAGTTTATGGATCGGGGCCGTACGGACCGATCCCGACCCGCCGCGGCGAGATGCGTGACAGATGACGATGCCGGTGTTCCATCTCGCAGCGACCATCGTGCTGATCCGGGTCGGAGTGCTGTCCATCGTGGTACTATACTTCGCGTGGATCATCTGCCGCATCCAACGGCCTGCGCACGTCCCCGTTTGATCGCGCCGGGAGATGGAAGATCGTGGCGCCGATTGTGGGCCCAGCGCGCCGCACGACCCACGTTGCGTCGTTGCGATCCGCATGGCTGAGAGACGGAGAGGGGCCGAGATGACACATGAATCCACTGCCACGATAGGGACGCTCCATGTGGCCTCCCCACAAGGATGGCGGCGATGGCTCTATTCGACCAGCCACAAGGACATCGGCACGATGTACCTCGTGTTCTCGATCGTCGCCGGCCTTGTCGGCGGATTACTTTCGATAGCCATCCGCGCGGAACTCGCCCAGCCGGGGCTGCAGATTCTTGGCAACGATCCCCAACTCTACAATGTAATCGTCACGGCACACGGCTTGGTAATGATCTTCTTCGTGCTGATGCCCGCGTTGATCGGTGGATTTGGCAACTGGTTCGTGCCACTGATGATCGGTGCGCCCGACATGGCGTTTCCGCGCCTCAACAACATCAGCTTTTGGTTGCTGGTGGCAGCTTTCGCGCTGTTCCTGTCGTCGCCCTTCCTTGGCAGGGGGGCGGGTACCGGGTGGACGCTTTATCCGCCGCTCAGTAACCTCGGCCATCCGGGCGCGTCGGTCGATGCAGTGATCTTCGCGGTGCATCTCGCCGGGGCGTCGTCGATCGTAGGCGCAATCAACTTCATTACCACGATCTTCAACATGCGCGCGCCAGGCATGACGCTGCACAAGATGCCGCTCTTTGCCTGGGCGATGCTGGTGACCGCGTTCATGATATTGCTGGCGCTGCCGGTGCTGGCCGGCGCTATCACCATGCTGCTCACAGACCGCAATTTCGGCACGACATTCTTCGATCCCGCCGGCGGGGGCGACCCGTTGCTTTATCAGCACTTGTTCTGGTTCTTCGGCCATCCCGAAGTCTACATCATGATCCTGCCCGCCTTTGGGATCATCAGTCAGGTCATATCGACTTTCTCGAAGAAACCGATCTTCGGCTATCTCGGGATGGTCTATGCCCTCGTCGCAATCGGGTTTATCGGCTTCCTGGTTTGGGCTCACCACATGTTCACAGTCGGCATGAATGTCGACACACGTGCCTTTTTCTCGTTCGCGAGCATGGTGATTGCGGTGCCGACCGGCATCAAGGTGTTCAGTTGGGTCGCCACCATGTGGGGCGGCTCGATCACGTTCCGGACGCCGATGCTGTTCGCTTTCGGTTTCATATCTCTTTTCACCATTGGCGGTGTGACGGGGGTAGTTCTGGCGAATGCGGGCGCCGATACGGTGATGCACGACACCTACTACGTCGTGGCGCATTTTCATTATGTGATGTCACTCGGTTCGGTGTTCGGGATCTTTGCCGGCTTCTACTACTGGATAGGCAAGATGTCCGGCCGGCAGTATCCTGAGACGCTGGGTAGACTCCACTTCTGGCTGACATTCATCGGCGTCAATCTCACCTTCTTCCCAATGCATTTTCTCGGACTGGCGGGCATGTCGCGCCGGATAGTGGACTATGCTGACGCCTTCGCCGGCTGGAACATGGTCGCGTCGATCGGCTCTTACATCTCGTTCGCCGGATTTCTGGTATTCTTGGTTGTGATCTGGCGAACCCTCGCCGCAGGCGAGCGCTGTCCCGCCAATCCGTGGGGCGAGGGCGCAACGACATTCGAGTGGACCTTATCCTCGCCGCCGCCTTTCCACAGCTTCGAGGTGCTGCCGAGGGTGACGTGAGCGATGCCGCCCGCCACCCACAAAGCAGCCCGTTGTCGTTACTGCGAAGAGCATCATGAGTTGAAAAATGAAGGGTTCCCGCAAACACCGTCAACCCACTCGCAGACGGGTTCGGCTGAAACGGACATACGAACCGGCGGAGCCGTCGGACGGCCTGCGGGTACTGGTGGATCGGCTCTGGCCGCGCGGCCTGCGTAAGGACGAGGCACAGGTCGATCTCTGGCTGAAGGAGATCGCTCCGAGCGCAGAGCTTCGGCGCTGGTTCGGGCACGATCCCGCCCGTTGGGAGGCGTTCCAGCGGAAGTACCGTGAGGAGTGGCGTGACCGAGCGGAACTGTTGCAAACGCTCCAGGACGCGCTACACCGGGGTCCCGTCACGCTATTGTTCGCCGCACGCGACCGTGAACACAACGACGCCGTCGTGCTCAAGGACGTGCTCGACCGGGGAAGGCAGGCTCGGCGTCGCCATCCGATATCGGTTCGTACCGCCCCAGACACTCCGGCAAGATAGCGTCAGCCGGCCTGTTTTTCCTTCACCTCGGTGATCGTATCGAGGGCAAGGGCCGCATGAGCATATGCGCCGCCCGCGCGCATTTCCGCGGCGACCCAGATCGCTTCCATAAGCTCCTCTGCGGTTGCCCCGTGCCGCATGGCGGCCTTGGTGTGGCCGCGGATGCAGTAGGGACACTGTGTGACATGGGCGGCGGCGACGGCGATTAGCTGCTTGGTCTTGGCCGGCAACGCGCCGTCGGCGAAGACCTGCTCACCGAAGGCTGTGAAGGCGTTATGGATCTCGGGCGCAAGATTCTTGCGCATCTCGGCGAGTTCTCGTGTTGCGGATGGGAAGATGTCGTTCGACATGCTGTGTCTCTCCTACTGATATTCGCACCGGTTGACCTCCGTTGATGGGATTGGTGTTTGGAGGTCTCGGGGTGTCGATTACGCGCCAAGTAGCGCCGCGGCAGATAGAAGTAATTGATCCACTTTTATGTCTGCCATTGCGCCACAGCGTTCGACCGACCCTCCTGTAGCCCGGCGATCCTTCCGGCACCAACGTGTCGGTTCTCCGCCCGGCCTAAGAACATCCGGCGGTCGAAAAACTGGAACATTCTCTTCTCCTGCCGGACGATTTGATCGCTTCCTACAACCTCATTAGACCGCGCAGTAAGGTGGGGCATTGATTTTAATCAACGGTCGCTCGGAACCTGGAGGATCCCGCTGCGGGCGGGCGAGTGCGCCTCATCTTCCGTCGGCAGCGCCTGGTTGTCAGTTAGTCGCCACGTTTCGAAACGGCGCGGAACTAAGCATGTGGCGTGGTGTTCATCCTACGGAGCGGTGTCAACCGTCATCGGCTGGGCGGCGTCCCCATATGCTGGAGAGCGGCCCACTGGATGACTTAAAAACCGGAGGGTGCGCCCGCTTCGGAAGGGTTTGGAGAGCGATGGCCATTCAGCCGTCGATCGATACGCTTTGCATCAACACCATCCGCACCTTGTCGATGGATGCCGTACAGCAGGCCGATTCCGGCCATCCCGGCACACCGATGGCATTGGCGCCGGTTGTATATACGCTGTGGCAGCGTTTCCTGCGCTTCGATCCGGAGGATCCGATCTGGCCGAACAGGGACCGGTTCGTTCTATCCAATGGACACGCCTCGATGCTGCTGTATGCGATGCTGCATCTTACCGGCGTGAAGGCGGTCAACGACGACTACGAACGCCTTGGCGAGCTCTCCGTTACGCTCGACGATATTAAACATTTTCGGCAGCTCGACAGTAAGTGTCCGGGACACCCGGAATATCGCCTGACCTCGGGAGTCGAGACGACCACCGGGCCGCTGGGCCAGGGCTGCGCCACAAGTGTCGGCATGGCGATCGCAGGGCGGTGGCTCGCGCTGCATTTCAACCGGCCCGATTTCGCGATGTTCGACTACGATGTTTACGCGTTGTGCGGCGACGGCGACATGATGGAGGGCGTATCGAGTGAAGCGGCCTCGCTCGCCGGCCATCTGGCGCTCGGCAACCTATGTTGGATCTATGACAGCAATCGGGTGACCATAGAAGGGTACACGGATCTTGCCTTTGGCGACGATGTCGCGGCGCGTTTCCTCGCCTATGGCTGGAACGTGCGGCGGGTTGGAGACGCGAACGATATCGAGCGGCTCGCCCAGGCGATCGAGACGTTCCGGCGCACGCAGGACACGCCGACACTCGTCATCGTCGAAAGCCATATCGGCTATGGCGCCCCCCACAAGCACGACACCAGTGCTGCACATGGCGAGCCGCTCGGCGAGGAGGAGGTCCGCCTGACCAAGCGCTACTATGGCTGGCCCGAGGACTCCAGCTTCCTTGTGCCGGACGGCGTGCGCGATCATTTCGACGCCGGTGTCGGCCAGCGCGGCCGGCAGCTTCGCGAGGGATGGTTTGCCCGGCTCCGCGCTTACCGAACCAAGCATTCGGACCTGGCTGACCAACTCGATCGCATGCAGAAGCGCGAGTTGCCAGATGGCTGGGACGCAGACATTCCCGTCTTCCCGGCCGATGCACGGGGCCACGCAAGCCGAGATTCTTCCGGCAAGGTCCTGAACTCCATTGCGCCCCGCTATCCATGGCTGATCGGCGGCTCGGCCGACCTTGCGCCCTCGACGAAGACACGCTTGACGTTCGAGGGAGCCGGCGACCTGGAAGCGGACAACCCTTCAGGACGCAATCTCCATTTCGGTGTGCGCGAGCACGCCATGGGCGCGATCCTCAACGGACTTGCGCTGTCCAAGATCCGCGCTTACGGGTCGAGCTTCCTCATCTTCTCCGACTACATGAAGCCGCCGATCCGCCTGAGCGCGCTGATGGAAGTCCCGGTCATCTATGTGTTCACCCACGATTCGATCGGTGTCGGTGAGGATGGTCCGACTCATCAGCCGGTGGAGCAGCTCCTCGCCCTGCGCAGCATTCCGGGCCTCATCACGATCCGCCCGGCCGACGCCAACGAGGTCGCCGAAGCGTGGCGCGTCGTCATCGGACTCAAGCATCAGCCCGCCGGCCTCGTGCTGAGTCGTCAACCGCTGCCGACTATCGAGCGGACGCGCTATGCGTCGGCTGCAGGCGTCAGCCGCGGCGCTTATATCCTTGCCGATGCGAAGAATGCCAAGCCGGCGGTGGTTCTGATTGGAACTGGCAGCGAGGTGGCGCTCTGCATCAAGGCATACGAGGAGCTCGCGCAGGAAGGCATTCCGGCACGCGTCGTCAGCATGCCGTCTTGGGAACTGTTCGAGCTGCAGGATCAGACGTATCGTGACCGTGTCCTTCCGCCCGACGTCACGGCGCGCGTTTCGGTCGAAATGGGATCCACAATCGGTTGGGATCGCTATGTAGGTGCGACCGGCGCAAAAATCGGCATGCACACCTTCGGCTCCTCGGCGCCGCTCAAGGATCTGCTCAAGCTTTTCGGCTTTACGCCGGAAAAAGTGGTCGATGCGGCGAAGCAGCAAATTGCGAACGACAAGGACGCGCGATAATGAAGTCGGAACACGGAAGGAAAGCCGGTACAAATCCACTCGAATCCCTGCACGACGCGGGCCAAGCTGTATGGCTCGACTTCCTCGCACGGCGATTTATCGCCGAAGGCGACTTGAAGAAACTCGTCGAACAGGACGGGCTCACGGGGATCACCTCCAATCCTTCGATTTTTGAAAAGGCGATCGGCGGCAGCACCGACTACGACGATTCGCTGAAGGATGCGGAACGGCAGCGCGATTTTGGGATCATGGCGCTTTATGAGCGGTTTGCCGTCGAAGACATTCGACACGCCGCCGACATTCTGCGCCCGGTCTACGAGGCGACAAGCCGCGCGGACGGTTATGTAAGCCTCGAAGTCTCTCCCTATCTGGCGATGGACACAGAGGCTACGATTGTCGAGGCGCGGCGGCTATGGAAGACAGTTGACCGCGACAACGCGATGATCAAGGTGCCGGCGACAAATGCGGGCTTGCCGGCAATCCGTCGTCTCATCGGGGAGGGGGTCAACGTCAACATCACCCTGCTGTTCTCGCAGCAGGTCTACGAGGAAGTTGCCGAAGCGTATTTCGCTGGACTTGAGCATCTTATCAGGCAAGGCGGTCATCCCGCCAGGGTTGCAAGCGTAGCTAGCTTCTTCGTCAGTCGAATTGATGTGGTAATCGATAAGATAATCGAGGAATGTCTTCGCCAGACGACGGATGCCGGCAAGCGCGAAGCGCTTTCCAAACTTCGCGGAAAGGTCGCGATCGCCAACGCCAAGCTCGCGTTTCAACGTTACAAACGGCTGTTCTCGGGCGTGCGTTGGGAGCAGCTGCGGTCGAACGGCGCCCGCGTGCAGCGTTTGCTTTGGGCGAGCACAGGCACGAAGAACCCGGCGTACAGCGATGTGCTCTATGTCGAGGAGCTGATCGCTGCCGACACGGTCAACACGATGCCGCCGGCGACAATGGATGCCTTCCGTGACCATGGGCGCGTGCGCCCAAGCCTCGAGGAGCATGTCGAACAAGCCGAACAGATCATGTCGACGCTCGAAAGGTCGGGGATCTCGATCGAAGGGGCGACGACGCAGCTGGTCGAGAACGGCGTCCAGCTCTTCGCCGACGCATTCGACAAGTTGCTCGGTACGGTCGCCCGCAAGCGCGCGGCCGTGCTCGGCGACAAGCTAAACGGACAAAGTTACACGCTTCCGACGGCGCTCGAGACGGCGGTCGCCGCTTCGCTCGAATCCTGGCGCCGTGACGGCAAGGTGCGGCGCCTTTGGGCCGGCGACGCGGGCCTGTGGACCGGGGCCGACGAACCGGAGTGGCTCGGTTGGCTCGACATCGTCGAGGAGCAGTGCGAACAGGCGCACGGCCTTGAAACCTTGGCGGAAGGCATACGGCGGCAAGGCTTCGACCATATGGTTCTGCTCGGCATGGGAGGATCGAGCCTCGGACCCGAGGTGCTGGCAAAGACGTTCGGCCGTCAGCCGGGCTGGCCCGAGCTGCTTGTGCTCGATTCGACCGATCCGGCCCAAATTGGATCCGTGGAAAGCAAGATCGACCCCGCCCGGACCCTCTTCATCGTTTCGAGCAAGTCCGGCACGACGCTGGAGCCCAATATACTGAAACAATATTTCTTCGAGCGTGCGAAGGAGATCGTCGGCGACCGGGCGGGATCGTGCTTCATGGCCATCACCGACCGTGGCTCGCCGCTGCAGGAGGCCGCTAAGCGCGACCGGTTCGCGCATGTCGCGTTCGGTAAAGCAACTATCGGTGGCCGGTATTCCGTGCTGTCGAATTTCGGGATGGCGCCGGCCGCAGCGATGGGGCTCGACGTCGGTAGGTTGCTCGACGCTTCGCAGGAGATGGTACGCTCCTGCGCCGCTGGTGTGCCGCCGTCCGAGAATCCGGGCGTTGCGCTCGGGACGGTCATGGCCGTGTCTGCAGAAGCCGGACGAGACAAAGTCACCATCGTCGCCTCGCCCGGCATCGCAGATTTTGGAGCATGGCTCGAACAACTCCTCGCCGAATCGACTGGCAAGCGCGGAAATGGGCTTATTCCGGTCGACTCCGAGCCTTTGGGCGCGCCCGATGCCTACGGCACGGATCGCCTATTCGTTTATATGCGGCTGACGGCGGAAGCCGATCGAAAACAAGACGAGTCCATCGCAGCGCTGGAGGAAGCGGGTCATCCGGTGGTGCGCATCGCCGTCGCAGATCGCTACCAGATCGGACAGGAATTTTTCCGCTGGGAGATTGCAACGGCGGTCGCAAGCGCTCTTCTCGGGATCAATCCATTCGACCAGCCCGACGTCGAAGCAAGCAAGGAAAAGACCCGAGAGCTCACCGCTGCATACGAGAAAAGCGGCAAGATTCCGCCGGAAACACCTCCGGTCAATGAGCGGGCCCTGGCGCTTTTTACGGACGAGAAAAACAAGAAATCTCTCGGGAGAATCGGCACGGTCGTCGAATGCCTCGCGGCGCACTTCGAGCGTATCCGTCCTGACGACTATTGTGCCCTTCTCGCCTATATCGAGCGCAACGAGCTTCACAGCAACGCACTCCAGGAGATCCGTGTCATGATCCGCGACCGAAAGCGCGTGGCCACCTGCGTCGGCTTCGGACCGCGTTTTCTGCATTCGACGGGCCAAGCCTACAAGGGCGGTCCGAACACCGGTGTGTTCCTGCAGATTACCGCCGACGACGCCAACGATCTCGATGTGCCGGGCCACAAATACAGCTTCGGCGTCGTCAAGGCCGCGCAAGCGCGGGGCGATTTTGACGCGCTGGCCGCGCGTGGTCGGCGATTGCTGCGCGTACACCTCGGCGCCGATGTGGCGGCGGGATTGACCATGCTCGGGGACGCCGTACGACGGGCTCTTGACTGAAGAAACGATCTTAAAAGGAAAGACGAGATGCAGCTTGGCGTGATCGGCCTTGGACGCATGGGAGGCAACATCGTTCGCCGCCTGACTCAAAAGGGTCACCAATGCGTGGTGTTCGACCAAAATCCGGCAGCAATTGAGGCGCTCGTGGGACAGGAGACGACGGGCGCCAACGATCTCGAACAACTCGTCACGCGGCTCCAAAAGCCGCGAGCCGTGTGGGTTATGTTGCCCGCGGGCGAGATTACCGAGCGCACGGTAACCCGGCTCGGCGCACTGTTGGGGACGGGCGACGTCATCATCGATGGCGGCAATTCCTTCTACAAAGACGATATCCGCCGCGCGCAGGCGCTCAAAGCGAAAGGTATACGCTACATCGATTGCGGCACCAGCGGCGGTGTTTGGGGGCTTGAGCGTGGGTATTGCCTGATGATAGGCGGCGACGGAGAGACGATCGAGCGCCTCGATCCGATCTTCCGGGCTTTGTCTCCCGGCGCAGGCGACATACCCGCCACGCCCGGTCGCAAAGGTCGCGATCCGCGTGTGGAGCACGGCTATGTCCATTGCGGCCCAAACGGCGCCGGACGCTTCGTCAAGATGATCCATAACGGCATCGAGTACGGCCTGATGCAGGCCTATGCCGAGGGATTCGATATCCTCCGCAACGCTGATTCAGAGATGCTCCCGGAGGCGCAGCGGTACGGCTTCGACCTGCCCGACATTGCCGAGGTCTGGCGCCGTGGTAGCGTCATCGGCTCCTGGCTTTTGGACCTCACGGCGACGGCATTGGCGGAAGACCCGAAGCTCTCGGGGTATTCCGGCTTCGTCGAAGACTCCGGCGAAGGCCGATGGACAGTCATGGCCGCCATTGAAGAGGCCGTGCCATCGAACGTGCTCTCCGCAGCGCTGTATGCTCGCTTCCGATCGCGCGAAGAGCAGAGATTCGCCGACAAGCTGCTCTCCGCTATGCGAAACAAGTTCGGGGGCCATGTCGAGCCCGAAGCGGGGGAGTGAAATGACCCCGCGGACGCAGCCGGCGGCGCCGCCTTGTATCCTCGTCATCTTCGGGGTCGCAGGGGATCTCACCAGGCGCCTGCTCTTACCGGCGCTCTACAATCTTCGGCGTGCAAACCTTCTACCGGAGGATTTCGCGCTGATCGGCGTCGCTCGGAGCGACAAAGACGACGCGACATTCCGCGACGACCTCGGTGACAGCCTCCGTGAGTTCAGCCTTGGCGAAGTGGTGGCCAGTGATTGGGACTGGCTCGCCGAGCGAATGTCTTACCTTCAGGGTGAGTTCGACGATCCGACGGTCTATGAGAGACTTACTCAACGTCTGGCCAAGGTCCGCGAGGAGCATCATACCGGCGGCAATTGCCTGTTCTATCTCGCAACGCCTCCACAAGCGTTTCCTAAAATCGTGCGGCGGCTTGGCGACGCGGACCTCGTCAAAGAGGACGATGGGCGATGGCGGAGGGTCATCATCGAGAAGCCGTTCGGCACGGATCTCCGCTCGGCGCAGGCGCTCAACCTCGAGCTCCTCAGCGTGCTCGCCGAGCACCAGATTTACCGCATCGACCACTATCTCGGAAAGGAGACGGTCCAGAACATTATGGTATTCCGGTTCGCAAACGGCATCTTCGAACCGCTGTGGAATCGGAATCACATCGACCACGTACAAATCACCGTCGCGGAGACGGTCGGCGTCGAGCGACGCGGCAAGTTCTACGAGGAGACGGGCGCGCTGCGCGACATGGTGCCCAATCACCTCTTCCAGCTCCTTACGTTCATCGCGATGGAGCCACCGACCTGTTTCGCCGCCGACGCCGTGCGCGCAGAGAAGTGCAAGGTTCTGGACGCAATCCATGACTTTGGCTCGCAGGATGTGCGCCAAAACGTCGTACGCGGCCAATACGATGCCGGTGCGCTCGGCGGTACGGCGGTCGGTCCGTATCGAAAAGCCTCCAATGTTGCGCCGGACTCCACGACCGAGACGTATGTCGCGCTCAAGCTGATGATTGACAACTGGCGCTGGGCCGGCGTGCCCTTCTATCTGCGCACTGGCAAGGCGCTCGCCAGGCGCCGCACGGAAGTCGTCATCCAGTTCAAGCAAGCGCCGGCCGCCCTGTTTCGCGACACGCCGGTCGAGCGGCTCACCGCCAACGATTTGATCCTGCATATCCAGCCCGAGGAGGGGGTAACGCTGCGCTTCGGCGCGAAAATCCCAGGACCGAGCGTGCGCATGGGCAGCGTCGAGATGAAGTTCGACTATCGGGACTATTTCAAGGCTGCGCCGAACACCGGCTATGAGACATTGATCTACGACTGCATGACCGGCGACGCAACATTGTTCAAGCGCGCCGACTGCATTGAGGCCGGGTGGCGGGTGGTGCAGCCTGTGCTCGACGCCTGGTCGGAAGACGGCGTGGCTGGACTGCTGATTTACCCGGCGGGAAGCGCGGGACCGGGCGAGGCTGACGCTCTCCTGGCGCGCGACGGCCGACGCTGGCGTATCCTCGGCGGCAGCGATGGAAATCGCGTTGCATCCGAGCGGTCGAACATCAGCGCCGAGAGCGGGTGACACTGAGTGGAAAAGCAGGAGCGAAGCGGAGCGAAGGTGTCGTTGCTCATCGCCGATGTTGATGGCTCGCTCGTCACAGAGGACAAGGTTTTGACTATGCGCGCTCAGGCGGCGGTGAAAGCGCTGGATACGGCGGGTATCGCCTTCGCCATAACCAGTGGCCGGCCGCCGCGGGGCATGGCCATGCTGATCGAGCCGCTGGCGCTGCGGACGCCGGTCGCCGCCTTCAATGGCGGTGTCTTCGTAAAGCCGGACATGACGATCATCACGGAGCATCTTCTTTCCGCCGATATCGCAAGAAGAACAGTCGAGCTTATCCTCCATCACGAAATGGACGTATGGGTCTATAGCGGCAAGGAGTGGTTCGTGCGTAACTCGGAGGCCCCGCATGTCTCGCGCGAGCAGTGGACCGTCAAGTTCCCGCCGACCGTCACCGGCGACATCGGGAAGGTTCTCGATAGGGCGGTCAAGATCGTCGGCGTGAGCGACGCTCTCGACGTGGTGGCGCGTTGCGAAAAAGCTGCTGAAGATGCGCTCGGAGCGCGGGCTTCGGCGGCCCGGTCGCAGCCTTATTACCTCGACGTCACTCACCGCGACGCCAACAAGGGAGCCGTCGTTACCGCTCTCTGTGAATTTCTGTCCATTCCATGCGCAGAGGTGGCCACCATCGGCGATATGCCGAACGATGTCCTCATGTTCCGCAAGAGCGGCGTGAGCATCGCGATGGGCAATGCCGCTTCCGACGTTCAGGAGCAGGCCGACTTCGTCACCGCTTCCTACAAGGACGAGGGCTTCGCCAAGGCGGTGGAGCAATTCATCCTGCCCCGCGTTGCTCCGCCCCGGCCGCGGGCGAGATGAGGCGGCTCGTTGTCGCTCCCTCGATACTCGCTGCAGATTTCCGGCGGCTCGGCGAGGAAGTGCGTGCCGTCGATCAAGTGGGTGCGGACTGGATTCATGTCGACGTCATGGACGGCCGGTTCGTGCCGAACATCTCATTCGGTCCGATAATTGTCGAGGCGGTGCGTCGTTCAACCGCGAAGCCGCTCAACGTGCATCTTATGATTGTCGAGCCGGAGCGCCACATCGCCGAGCTCGCTCGGGCGGGGGCCGACCATCTCCTCGTTCAGGTCGAGCCTTCCTCGACGATCCACCTGCACCGCGTGCTCTCCGGTATTCGCGAGCTCGGCAAGAAGGCCGGCGCGGTGCTAGATCCGGCTACCCCGATCGCCTTCGTCGAGTACGTGCTCCATCTCTGCGATGTGGTCCTCGTCATGACGGTCGTCCCGGGTTTCGGCGGACAGGCGTTTTTGCCCGAGATGTTGCCGAAGGTCCGCGATCTCCGCCGGCTATGTGACGCGAAGGGCGTCCATCCCTGGATCGAGGTCGACGGTGGGCAGAATGCCGAGAATGCCGGCCTGGCAGTCGAAGCCGGCGCAGACGCGATCGTCGCGGGGTCCGCGATATTCGGTTCGGATGACTATGCGGCGTCAATAGCGCGAATTCGAGACAACGCACAACATGGGATGTAGCCCAATGAGTAAAGCCGCTGGGTCGGCCGACAGTAAAACCTTTGAGAGCTTCGCAGCGCTTGGGGGCAAGGTCGCCGAATGGCTGTGCGCCCTCGCGGAGGCGAGCGATCGCGATTTCGCTGTTTGCCTGGCGGGTGGCTCTACGCCGCAAGGTCTTTATACATGTCTTGCCGAGCCGGCCATCGCGTCACGCTTTCCGTGGAACCGCGTTCATTGGTTCTGGGGTGACGAGCGCTTCGTGCCGCATGACGATTCGGACAGCAATTATCGGATGGCACACGATGCGTTTCTTTCGCAAGTTCCTGTCCCCGGCGGGAACATTCATCCGATCCCGACGGAGAACTTGTCGCCGGAGCAAGCCGCCGCCGCGTATGAAACAACGCTGAAACGCTTCTATGGGGCGGAAAGACCGCATTCGGGACGCCCGATCTTCGACGTGACATTTCTCGGCATCGGAGAGGATGGGCACACCGCCTCGTTGTTCCCGGGTCACCCTGCGCTCAAGGAGGAGCGGCGCTGGGTACTTGCCGTCCTCGGCGCAATGCCCGAGGCGCGCATTACATTGACCTATCCTGTGCTCAACAGCAGTCGCGACCTTGCCTTCCTGGTCGCCGGCGAGGGCAAAATGAAAATTCTTGCGCGAGCCAAAGCGGGAGATCCGAATATACCCGCGGCCCGCGTCCGACCGGCCGGCCGCCTTCACTGGTTTGCCGATCGTGCCGCCGCGCCGGAATGACGGCGTGCACGCCGTGCGGCAGACGCGCCGGCGAAGGGAGCGCATCGCGCTGCTTTCCAGCAGGAGCTGAATGATGTCCGGGAACGATATGTCAATGACCGATACGAAACGCCAACCTCGCGCTTCCGTGGTGATCGTGATGGGCGTTTCGGGATGCGGCAAGTCGACGATAGGGTCGCTCCTCGCTGCGCGTCTGCAATGCGAATTCGCGGACGCGGACTGGTTTCATTCGGGCGCCAACGTCGAGAAGATGCACAGCGGCATTCCTCTGTTGGACGAGGATCGGTGGCCGTGGTTGCGCGCAATTACCCAGTGGATCGACGAAAAGCGCCGCGCGGGCGCGCACGGCGTCATCGCCTGCTCCGCCTTGAAACGTCGCTACCGTGATGTTCTGATCGGTGAGCGCGGGGATGTGCGGCTCGTCTACCTCAAGGGGGACGAAGCCCTGATAGCCCGCAGGATGGCCGCCCGTCATGAACATTTCATGCCGACAAGCCTGCTGCGGAGCCAGTTCGATGCGCTTGAGGAGCCCGGCCCCGACGAGGCTCCCATTACCGTGTCGATCGAGCCGCGCCCGAGCGAAATCGTGTCGAAAATCTTATCGACGATGAGCATGGCTAAGACGAAGCCTTGCGGATGAGCCAACCGCAGGTCACAAGAGTAAGCTCAATTCGATCGCCGACCGCGCCGCCGCTCGGGACGGCCGGCCATGACTAGATCGGGGCCGTCGGATCGGAACGCGCTTAAGCGTGCGGCCGCCGAGGCGGCCGTCGCGGAGGTTGAGAATGGCATGGTGCTCGGGCTTGGCAGCGGCTCCAGCGCCGCATTCGCGATAGCGGCGCTGGCGGCGCGCGTCGCCGCCGGTCTGCGCATCGTCGGTATACCGACCTCCGAGCGGTCCGCCGTTTTGGCGCGCCAGCTAGGCGTGCCGCTCGCGAGTTTCGCCGACCATCGCCGGATCGACGTGACGATCGATGGAGCGGATCAGGTCGAGCGTGGCACGCTCAATCTCGTCAAGGGGCTCGGCGGCGCGCTGCTGCGTGAAAAAATTGTGGCGAGCGCCAGCGACCGGATGATTGTCGTCGTCGACGAGACGAAGCTTGTCGACCGTTTGGGCGGGAATACGCCGCTGCCCGTCGAGGTCGCCTCGTTCGGCTGGCAGACCGTATTCGATCGTCTGGCGGCGCTTCGCTGCGCGCCGCGGTTGCGCCTCGCCGACAACAAGCCGTTCATGTCGGATGGCGGCAACTACATCCTCGATTGCGCCATCGCCGAGATTCTTGACCCCGCGAAGCTGGAAGCCCGGCTCTCGGCTATTGTCGGCGTTGTCGAGAACGGCCTTTTTGTCAGCATGGCGTCCAAGATCATGGTCGGCCGGCCGACCGGTGTCGAGGTGATGGAACGATGAAGCGCGCGATCGGTGACGGTGTGTCGAAGTCCTGGGACGATCTCCCGATGGGCGTCTTCAGCGGGGCCCCTCGCATCGCGCTAAATGCCGCGTGACGGACGCCTATGGCCGCGGAAAATCCTGCACCAGGACATCCGGGCATTCCGGCGCGGTGGACCTCCAGCGCAAAAGGCGGGGTGGGGACGGCGCTCTCCGCGCAGAGCGCGGTGTGGTTCACGCTGAGTCACGGCATTCTGAACGAGATCTATTATCCGCGCATCGACCAGGCCTGCACACGGGATTTTGGCCTCATCGTCACCGATGGGCGCGGCTTTTTCTCAGAGGAGAAGCGCGACGCTACGAGCGTCATCAGGCCCATCATGGCGGGCGTTCCGGCGTTTGCGATCACGAACAGCTGCAACAAGGGGCGCTACAGGATCGAAAAGACGGTGCTTACAGATCCCAGGCGGGACGTCGTGCTGCAGCGGGTAGATTTTCATGCGCTCGTCGGTACGGTCGGCGACTATCGTCTCTATGCGCTTCTCGCACCGCATCTCGTCAACAGGGGGGCCGGCAACACGGCTTGGACCGCCGATTACAAAGGCATGCCGATGCTTTTCGCCGAGGGCGGGGGAAGCGCGCTCGCCCTCGGCTGTTCGGCCCCTTTTCTCGCCCGCTCGGTCGGTTTCGTCGGCGTGTCGGACGGCTGGCAGGATCTCGTCCGGCACTTCGTGCTCCGCTGGCGGCACGATGAAGCACGCAACGGCAATGTCGCGTTGACCGGCGAGATCGACTTGCGCGCCTGTAGCGGCAGTTTCGTTCTGGCATTGGGGTTCGGGCGACGTGCCGAAGTTGCCGCGCTTCGTGTGCGCTCCAGCCTTTATGAGGGCTTCGATGCGGCGCGGGCCGAATATGTCGACCGTTGGAGCGCATGGCAAGCCTCGCTTCTGCCGCTCGATCGCGCATCCTATCCTGATGCACACAATCCATACCGGGTCGGTACGGCGGTGCTGCGGACGCACGAGGCGCGGTCGTTCGCCGGCGGCTACATTGCCAGTCTGTCGGTGCCGTGGGGCTTCGCCAAAGGCGACGAGGATCTCGGCGGCTATCATCTGGTCTGGCCGCGCGATCTCGTCGAAACGGCCGGCGGCCTGCTCGCCGCGGGCGCGAAGAGCGAGGCGCGGCAGGTCATTCGCTACCTCCAGGCCATCCAGGAAGCGGACGGCCACTGGCCGCAGAATTGCTGGCTCGACGGCACCGCCTATTGGAATGGAGTGCAGTTGGACGAGTGTGCTTTTCCTATTCTGCTTGTCGATCTCGCGTGGCGCGAGGGCGCGCTCCCGGAGGCGGAACTGCGTGGCCTTTGGCCGATGGTGGAGCGAGCAGCGGGGTTCATCGTCAGGAACGGTCCGGTCACAGGACAGGACCGATGGGAGGAGGATGGCGGCTATTCGCCCTTCACGCTCGCTGTCGAGATCGCCGGCCTCTTGGTCGCCGCCGATCTTGCGGACAAAGTCGCCGCGCCGAGCCAAGCGACCTATCTACGTGAAACCGCCGATATCTGGAACAGTCTGATTGAGCGTTGGATCTACGCCACCAATACGCCACTGGCGAAGGAAGTCGGCGTCGACGGCTATTACGTTCGCATTGCTCCGCCCGAAACAGCGGACGCTGCATCGCCGCTCGACGGGTTCGTGCCGATCAAGAACCGCCCGCCTCAGGACAGCAGCCAGCCGGCCTCGCTGATAGTGAGCCCCGACGCGCTCGCCCTTGTGCGATTCGGGCTGCGCTCTCCGGACGATCCGCGCATTCGCAACACCGTGCGCGTAGTCGACGCGTTGCTCAAGGTCGACCTGCCCGCCGGGCCGTGCTGGCGTCGCTACAACGGCGACGGTTACGGCGAGCACGAGGACGGCCGGCCCTTCGACGGCACCGGGATTGGACGGCCGTGGCCGCTTCTCACCGGCGAGCGAGCGCATTATGAACTGGCCGCCGGCGATCACGTTGGGGCGACAGCGCTGCTCACCGCATTCGAAGGATTAGCGGGCGACGGTCATCTCCTTCCCGAGCAGGTTTGGGACGCGCCCGACATCCTCGAGCGCGAACTCTTCCGTGGCCGACCATCCGGGTCGGCGATGCCGCTCGCCTGGGCTCATGCCGAACACATCAAGCTGCTTCGCTCCCTAACGGATAGTCGGGTTTTCGACATGCCGCCGCAACCGCACCAGCGTTATCAGATCGAGGGTGTGGGGTCACGCCACGATATCTGGCGCTTCAACAACAAATGCCATCACCTGGCAGCGGGTCGGATCCTGCGGGTCGAATGCCCGGCTGTCGCATCAATCCACTGGAGCGCCGATGGCTGGCGTACGGTTCGCGACACGCCGACTCACAACAGCGGCTTCGGCATTCACTTTGCCGATATCCATACGTCGGAACTCGCAGTCGGCGAAGAGGTCTATTTCACCATATACTGGCCGGACGAAGATCGCTGGGAGGGCGTCGACTATCGCCTCGAAATCGGCTGATCGCCGCGTTCAAATGGGGGGCAGGCGCCGTGCGCTCTCCGGCATCGGATGGTTCGGGGTCACGGTGAATACTCAGTTCGGTGGTTGTTCATTTCGGATAAATGTAACGTAATCATGACCGAGCATGTTGTCAGATGCTCAGAAGAGACATGTGTGAAATCAGACACTAGGCTGGGTTGCGGTCGGCACTAACGATTTTGTGCACGCTGTTGACCCCCATCCTGAGTGTGCTTGCAATCTCGCGAATGGAATGGCCCTGCACCCGGAGCCGCAGAACCTCCTTTGCCTTCTTATGAGGTCGTCCGCTTGGGCGGCCGAGCTTCTTGTCTGTTCGCGCGAGACCAGCCTTTACCCGCTCGCTGATCATGGAGCGTTCGAATTCTGCGAATACGCCAAGCATTTGGAAGAGGGCGCGTCCTGAGGGAGTGCTCGTGTCGAGCCGTTGCTGGTGGAGGTAGAGGTCAACCCGCAATGAGCGGAGATCATCTAGGAAGTGGACAAGGTCCTGCAGCGAGCGGCCAAGCCGATCCACAGCCCATGCAGCGATCATGTCGAATTGCCTCGCCGTCGCGTCCTTCAGCATTTGATCAAATGCAGGACGGCCGTTGCGTCCCTTGGCGCCGCTAATGCCGGCGTCCTCATACACGTCCGTAACGGCCCACCCCGCGCGGTTGGCGACCTCCTCCAGCTCCCGACGCTGATTGGCGGTCGTCTGCTCTCCCGTGCTTACACGAAGATAAAATGCAACGCGTTTGGTAGGATCCGAGTTAGCCATGATCGCAGTCTCCTTCAACAGTGCTGCGGTTTTGGTCAGGGCGCCGTCAGCGTTGCTGCGCTGGTGGCGCCCAATCTTGCTACCATTGACGATTCCATAAAAAAAGTGTTTTACGAGAACGAAAATCGTTGGAAAATGGGTGCCAAATACCGCGGGCCAGAGAATGAGATTTACAAGGGGTTTTCCGAGAACACTATCCGACCGCTTGACCTTAAAGAGCGGACATCCATACGCCAGACAGTGATGTCCGCTTCTGACCCAACTCGGACATTTAGCCATGTCACTTCTTCAGACTAAACACTCGTGGGTAGCGAGTGGCCTGCACAGGCCAATTCCCGCGCATCCAGCACGGACCGATTCGCGCTGCGTCCAGTCGAGTTTAGGAATCTGTCGAACCGTCTCGGCGAGTTCGCGGGCCATGACGCGGAGGGGTGTGGGAGGGATCGCTTCGATTACCGATCGGGCGCTGGCAATGGGGATAGTCCAAGTTCCTTCAGAAACTCGTTGTGCTTCGCCGTTGACTCCCGAATCTGCTTCTCGATCTCGACCAACTCCTTATGCGTGGCCGACAGATCGATCGCGACCTCCTGCTTGGCCGTGCTGACATAGCGGGAGATGTTCAGGTTGAAGTCGTTGGCCTCAATCTCGTCCATCCCCACGCGTCTGGCGTACCGCTCGATGCTCTCCGGACGCTGCTGATAGGTGTCGATGATCTTCCCGATATGCTCGTCCGAAAGGTAGTTCTGTCGCTTGCCCTTCTCGAAATGCTCGGACGCGTTGATTAAGAGGACATCATCGGGCTTCTTGCACTTCTTCAGGACGAGGATGCAGACCGGGATGCCGGTCGAGTAGAACAGGTTCGCCGGCAGGCCGATGACGGTGTCGATGTGCCCGTCGTCGAGGAGCTTGCGGCGGATCTTCGCCTCCGCCCCGCCACGGAACAGCACGCCGTGCGGCAGGATGATGGCCATCACACCGTCGTCCTTTAGGTAGTGAAACCCGTGCAGCAGGAAGGCGAAGTCCGCAGCAGACTTCGGGGCCAGCCCGTAGTTCTTGAAGCGCACGTCCTCGCCCAACGCCTCGTTCGGGTCCCAGCGGTAGCTGAACGGTGGGTTGGCGACGACCGCATCGAAGTAGGGCTTCTTTGCCGGGTTGGTCTCGCGGAGCATGTCCCAGTCGTTCGTCAGCGTGTCGCCATGGTAGATCTCGAACTCCGAGTCCTTCACCCCGTGCAGCAGCATGTTCATCCGCGCAAGGTTGTACGTGGTGATGTTCTTCTCCTGTCCGAAGATCTTGCCAATGCCGTGCGGCCCCATGCGCTTGCGCACATTGAGCAGCAGCGAGCCCGAGCCGCAGGCGAAGTCCATCACGCTGTCGAGGTGCTTCCGCTTGCCGGTCTTCGGCTCCTGGCTGTCGAGCGTGACGATCGCGGAGAGGATGTCCGAGATCCGCTGCGGCGTGTAGAACTCACCGGCCTTCTTGCCTGAGCCGGCGGCGAACTGGCCGATCAGGTACTCGTAGGCGTCGCCGAGGGTGTCACTGTCCGTGGAGAACTCCGCGAGGCCCTCGGCTATCTTGGTGATGATCGTGCAGAGCTTCGCGTTCCGGTCCGGGTAGGTCTTGCCGAGCTTATCGGAGCCGAGATTGATTTCCGAGAAAAGCCCGGAGAACGTGCTCTGGAACGATTCGTTCTCGATGTACTTGAAGCCGGCCTGGAGCGTGTTGAGCAGCTCGCCGTCCTGTGTGCGGGCCATATGGGCGATGCTGGCCCAGAGGTGCTCGGGGCGGATGACGTAATGCGCTTTGAGCCGCATCTGCATCTCGAACGCTGACACATCTCCGGGGTTCTGCTCGTACCAGACAGACAGGGAGGACCGCCCGCCATTGCCGATGGCGTTCGGGTCAGGGTAGTCACGCCCGAGTTCCTTCTTCGCGGCCTGCTCGTAGTTGTCCGAGAGGTAGCGGAGGAACAGGAACGCGAGCATGTAGTCGCGAAAGTCGTCCGCGTTCATCGCCCCGCGGAGCTGATCGGCGAGCGGCGGCAAGGGTGGGGTCATCGCCGCCATCTTCCTCGCCAAGGCGCGGTGCGGCTGGCGCGAGGGCGAGGGCATCGAGGGCGCGCGCACCGTCAACAACACCCAGATCAACATCTCAATACCCGAGCGCATGAGCGAGCAGGAGTTCCGCTCGATCATCGATGGAACATTTCGTGAACGACAGAAGGAGGCCGACAGTGGCCCGCAGAAAGAAGACTAGTCTCCCCACGTCCCTCGGAGGCGTGCGCATCACGCCGAAGCCCGTCATCGCGCCCCCGCCGAAGGCCCCGGACGGGCAGGTCATCCGCAACCGCATGGCCGCCAAGGCGCGCCGCAAGCCCGGCCCGGCGAAGGGCAACTCGTCGGGACGGTTCTCCCCGAACCGTGGCCCTGGGCGCTTCGGCCACTAGCATGCGCGCCGACGTCACACCGACCAGCTTCCAGCAGGCCGTGCTCCGCTTCCGCGGCCACTGCAACGTGCTGAACGCGGGCGGTCGCGGCTCGGGCAAGTCGTTCTCCATGATGCTCGACCTGCTCGACCACATGCGCGAGCACGGCCCGGACGCGCGCCCGCTGGTGCTGCGCGAGCAGTGGGCCGGGCTTCAGGAGCTTCAGCTGGAGCTGCTCGACCTCTGCTCCGCCGTCTCCGGCTCGGCCCAGCGCAACAAGGCGGAGGGGACGATCACGCTGCCGACGGGCGGCGTCGTGACATTCAGCAACGTCGCCGACGAGAACAGCTACGCCCGCCACCAGGGCCGGAGCTACACCGGCCTGTTCGCCGACGAGGTCGGGAACTACCCGCCGCAGGCCTTCCGCTTCCTCCAGCTCGTGCGCTCCAACCTCCGCGTGCCGAGCGGTCGCCGCGTCGCCATTCACTGGACGGCCAACCCGCACGGCCGCAGCCACACCGTTCTCCTCCGGCAGTTCATCTCCAAGGCCCCACCCTGGCATCCGTTCCAGGACCCCTCCGGCGACTGGTGGATATGGACGACCTCCACGCTGGAGGACAACCCGCACATCGACCGCGCCGCCTATCGTCGGCAGCTCGTCGCGGCGACGGGCTCCGACACGGCGCTCGCCGACGCGTGGATACGCGGCGACTGGTCGGTGCTCGGCGGCGTGATGTTCGATCTCTTCGACCCCGCCGTACACATAATCCCACACGTCCGCTACCCTGACATGCGCCTGCTGTGCGGCGGCGACTGGGGCACGGCGGCCCCGTCCACCTGCATCCTCCTGGGCCGTCTTCGCGCGCCGGTCGGCCGCCTGCGCTACGGCTCCATCATCGCGCTGGACGAGGTAGACACCGCCGATCCCTCGGACCTCTCCCTGGGCAACGGCGCGCCGCCGCAGATGTTCGCCGAGCAGATACGGGAGATGGCCGCCCGCCACGGCTGCCAGTATCCCCAGGTCGTCATGGACGACGCGCGCGGGCTCCAGAGCGAGACCGTAATCGGGCTCCTGCGCGAGAACGGCATCCACGCCCGCAAGCCGTCGCGCAAGGACCGCGTCGGGCAGTGGGCGCTGATCCGCCAGCTCCTCGCCAACGCGATCACGGGCGACGGACCGGGGCTCTACTTCACGCCGCGCTGCCCGCATCTTCTGGAGACCCTGCCGGAGGCCCCGCGCGGCACGCTCCGGCCCGAGGACACCGATCCCAAGTGGCAGCGCGACCACTGGCTCGACGGTCTCGCCTACGGCGTCCGCGACCTTCACACCCGCCAGCTCACTGGCGGCTCCGTAATCGGTATGTATTGAGAAAGGAGTCACAAGACCATGACGCACATTGTTGACATCGAGAGGGCTGTACCGCCCGTGAGCAAGGAGGTCCGGGGCGTCGTCGTCCGCATCGACATCCCCCCCTCCAACCACCCCGGCATGATCCGGGGCGACGGACCCGGCGCGCAGTCCGGACGCGCCGCGCTCGGGCACCTCTACGACGCCTGGGGCAAGATCCAGGACGCCGCCAAGGTGGTGACCGACAAGGGCCGCCTCGCGGCGGCGGCGCAGCCCTTCGCGGAGCGGGCGCTCGACCGCGCCAGCCGGGCGCTCGACACGCTCACGCAGCAGACCGAGCACCTCGACCGGGAGATCGCCGCCGCGATCACGCCGCCCCAGTCCGACGCCCGCGCGGGCGAGATACGAAACTATTGGCTGGCCCGCGCGGGAACGGCGACCAAGGGCAAGGCGAGCCTGACCGCGTTCACCGGGCTCCGCGCCGCCATCGAGGAGGGCGACCTCGTCACGATGAGCGCCGTGCTGTCCGCGCCCGCCTATCTCTCTGGGCTGACGCAGGAGCAGCAAGGGCTGCTGCGCCTCGCGGCAGCGCGGCGGGTGGTGCCCGACCACGTCGCGCGGCGCGAGGAGACGGACACCGCAATCGCCCGCGTGCGGGGCGCCATCGATGACTTCTCCGCCACCATGGCGCGGAGCCTGAAGGATTGGCGCGACGACGACCACCGGCACCTGGAGACGCTGCGATGAGCGAGCCGGACGACGACAGGGAGACCCTCCGGGCCAAGATCCACGCGGGCGAGCTGCGCATCGCGGAGATCAACGCGCGGCTCGCCTACAACACGGGCCAGATGCACGCCGTGATCGACGGGCTCCGCGACGACCCCGAGCATGTGGAGCTGCTGCGCGCCCGCGCCTGGGCCCAGGCCGGGGCGACGACCCTCTTCATGCGCGAGGGCAAGATCGTCGGCATGCCGCCCGGCTGGCCGGAGGGCGTGAGCGGCGACGAGTTCGTCGCGGCGGACATCGCCCGGCGCAAGGAGGCCTACGGTCCCGCGACGCCCGACCGGGTCGAGGAGCCCGACAAGCCGAGCCCGGCGGTCGAGCGCTTCCGGCGGATGCTGGGATGAGCGGCCCGCGACGGCGGCGGCGGCCTGGAGCCAAGCAACCCGCCCGCGACGCCCACGCCGCCTACTACCGGCCCGCCCGCCAAGAACGGACGTGCATGCGCTGCGGCGTCCGCTTCCGCAGCCAGGGTGCACACAATCGCATGTGCGACCCCTGCCGCCGCCTGGGCGTCAGCCCGTTCGAGCCGGGGTAACTTCCTAGTCATGGTTAACCTCAAACCTTCCTTAACCGTCGCTGGGATATCGTCTATACGCTTGCGCGGGAGAATACCCGCGCCATTCGTTGTAAGCCAAACACCGTATCTTCTTGGTTATTTCCGTTTTCGAAGGTTTGCCACTATATTGAGGCCTAGTATACGTCCCGAAACTCAATGGGTGAGGCGTGCGGACCGACAAGAGACATCCCAAGGCGCTGCGACAAGACCCGATCGTTAAGGCGCTATTCGAGGTCCGGTTCAAATCAGATGTGGGGGCTCTCGCGGACTTACTCCCCGGACTGCTCTATTCCGCGTTAAGAGACCGTTTCGCGAAAGTTGAAACTTTGCCGCCAAGCGAACTGCCCAAGGCCGTCCGAGCTCAACTACCTAACGCGCCATACCAGGGATTGAAGCGCCTAGTCGGCAAAGGCATAAACTTGAGTATCGCTGAGCAGGCATTCGTGGTGGAGATGATAAGACCCTATTGGGGATGGGAGCGCTTCAGCGAACTCTTGTATGGTGTGATTTCAGCCGTAAAACAAACGGGGATTATTGGTGAGGTAGAGCGCACCTCGATCCGTTATCAGAATATACTGACCGGGCAGTCTGACCCTGCTGATCTCTCAGGTCTAGATGTTGATATCAGGGTAGGAAACTACAAACTGCTGGGATCGGGTCTTCAGTTACGCGTTGAAACTGAGAGTAACGGGCACAGAACAATTATCCAGCTAACAGGGGGAGCGACAGCCACGGTTTCCAATGAAGGTAAGAAAGCTGCGCTGACTGGATTGTTGATAGATGTTGATACTCTCAAGATTGGCCCTATCCCTTCGTTCTGGAATGATTATCGAGAAATTGTCGATAGATTGCATGACACCGAGAAAGATATCTTCTTTAGCCTGCTAAATGACGAGACAGTCAAACTGTTGGACCCCATCTGGGAATAGGTATTCAAGATGACCGACGTTCAAGCGTACAGCTCATCGCAAACGGCACAAACCGCTATGAGCGCGCTAGCGTTCCTTGCATGCATGCAAACTGCATCACCACTCGCGATAAACTATATGTCCGCAGCGGCCGTAGATCGTCCTGCGCAAGAGTTCCAAATCGAGTATGAACTCAGCGACTCCTCCGGCAATCAGGACGCCGACATAAACACCGACGAGATTTCTGACGCGCTGCTGTTTGCCGAAATGGAGCAGCTCTTCAAAGCCCTCAACGAATCACAGACGCCTGTTGAACCCGAATTTCAGTCGGCGTTGTATTCTAACCGTTCTGAGATGTACTCGTTGTTCTAGATGTCGTCCGACGAGTTGGAACAAGATTCGCTGGTGGGCCGCCTAGAGCGGATCTTTCCGTATTACCTAAACGCCGCCGATAAGAAGGCACTATACGAAGCACTTCGCAATTATCCCGCCAACAAACACTACTTCTCTGCAAGCTGGGAAGGACCAGCGGAACCTCTTCAGGGCGACGCGTGGAACGGCTTCACGAAGCTAGATTTCCAAACAGCAGATCGCCTCAAGATCGCTGGCCTCATCCTCTCGAATAGCTGTGATATTGACGAAGCAAACGCGTCATTGCGCGACAGAAACGTGCTGTTTGCACCCATTGTAGCTCTAAGCGCATACGAAGACCGTCTTCGGCGTCTACCTGACTTGAACGCGGAACGTATTGCGGCCCACGTTGATGCCATTCGTAAGCAAACAAAGACCGATGTCTTTTATCTCCCTGCGTCAACCAATACACCGGAAGCGATCGTTTTATTTGATGACATCACCGCGCAACCATTGAGCAATTTTGCGGAAACAGAAGAAAGGAAGAGACTTTTCAGCCTCAATAACTATGGCTTCTACGTACTGCTGATGAAGCTATCCATCCACTTCACTCGATTTGGAGAGGAATTGCAGAGACAAGGCTAGCCCCTCGAGTGCGGTCTCACCACCTTTCAGCGCCGCGTCGTCCGCGACCGGGGCGGGCGGGTGGTCGGTGGGATCGAGAGGAGGTAGGGGCGAGCGCGATGGCCCGCCCCGTCGTGATCATCTAGACCCTGGCCCTTTCAATGCGTTCTCTGATGCCACGCAAGTAGGCCTCGCACGCCGTTAGCTGATCGGGGGTCTGCCGCTCCTTGCAGAGTATGATGGCCAACTCCAGTGCCATCCGCTTTGCTGGCCGCAGTCGGCAGCCGTGCTGCAGCTCATACTCTATCGCCGCCTCGATAACCGCCATGTCTGGCTCCTTCTATCAAGCGCCCGCTTCATCGCGGGCGCGCTTGATAGAACCAAATGCGTCTGCTGCGTTCACGTGCGCTAATCCAGCTAATTTTTCCCGTGATTGGCGCACGTGAACGCAAGCGCCCGGCTGTGCTTCCTTGGGCTTGCGCGACGTTGCGCGCCATCAAACGAGGAGTAGCTGATATGGACTTTGGCAAAGAGATGTCCGACATCCACCGTCGGGTCGAGGCCTATTGCAATGCACTCAACCTAGCCTCGGCGCTTCGCGAGCGCATTACGGAGGGCGACCACTATGTTGGCGAGGAGCAGTTCGCCGACTTTGTGCATGTCATCATCGCGGCGGCGAGATACAATCCCAGGGACGTCATCGACATTCTTGAGAACCTAGTGCAGATCGAGATGGAGCGTCAGGAGCTCGACGAGGCGGCCTAGCCCTCGACGCCAACGACAAGACCCCCGCTGGGCGACCGGCGGGGGTCTGCTGCGCTCCGATCTGCGCCGCAGTTGTTGATTGCCGCCACCATGCGGCCCGGCGACAGTTCCCGAACATTCCAGAACAAGGGAGCTGCACTCTCATGACTCAGATTGACGCCTACCACGCGGAGCTTGCCCGCCAAATCGCCGCTCAGGTAGTGGCGGAGTTGCCCAGGGAGCTCGCCGTCCAGGTCGCGGCAGAGCTGCGCGACGACCCGTCAGTTCAATCACCTTGGCTGAACTCCGAGCAGGCCGCTACCTACCTGGGCTTGGAGCCACGCGGTCTTGAGTCCATGCGCCGCGAGCGGCGCGGCCCCAAGTTCTCCCGCATCGGCAATCGCATCGTGCGGTACCACGTGGCCGATCTCGACGCTTGGCTGCGGGAGCATGCGCGGTGAGGCGCGCGAAGAGCAAGCGATTGGAGATGCGCGCGCGCCGGGCAGCGCGGCGGCTTGGCGAGCACGTCCAGAAGTCGCGGCTGCGCACAACCAGCATCGACAACCTGGGCGGCTACAGGGTCGTCAGCGACGGCGGCATCGTGCTCGCCGGGCAGCGGTACGAACTGGCGCTAGCGGGCCTTCTGGAGCGGTACGAGATAGGCCGTGCCTGACGATCACCGTTGCCACATTTGGGGGGGGAAGTGGTGCCGCCGGAGTGAATTGAACACTCGACCCCACCCTTCGTACCAGCTACCGCTTTCGCGGCCCCCAAGCGGGGTTTGTGGTCTGGACCATCCCTTGACCGTGTCGCCTCTCGGCGATGTAGGCCCCGCCCGTCTGGCCTCTACACCTTCCCATCGCTGGGCTTGGCTCGGGATCGCCGTCGGCACGACCCGGACGGTTTCCCCGAATTTGAGCGGTCTTCATCCCGGCGTTTCCGCCGGGCGAGGCAAGTGAATACCAAGGGTGTGCTCTACCTCTGAGCTACGGCGGCTTGACTCCTGGCTCCCCCAGCCGCTCCCCCGAGCGATGCGGAAACCCCAAAACTCTAGTATAAACAACCCCTTATCGCTTCACGCCTGGAGCTTACCAAGGGTGTGCTCTACCCCTGAGCTACGGCGGCGCCCGAGAAGGAGTGCCGCCTTATGCCATAGGGTCCGGGGTGGTGCAAGGCATCTGAGGCCGGCGGCCTCGCCCGTCCGAACGCCTTGCGCTACCCTGCGAATGCGGGTATCGGGGTGGCCCGACTCAAGCGCTCCCGAACGGCCGACATGGGCGACGACGACAGTAAGAACGGTCCCCGCAAGGGGAAGAAGGGGGAGGCGGCCGAGCGCGGGCGCCGGCGCCGCGAGGCCGAGCAGTTGCGCGCCAACCTGTTGAAACGCAAAGAACAAACCCGAGGCCGCCCCGATCGGAAGCCGCCGCCGGGCGAGCCCGGCAAAGTCCCCGGCGACGGTTGAACGCGCGGCCGCCTTGTGATCGCCATAGTCATCGGCTAGTCATGCGTGCAATCCCGGCCTGCCGCCGGGGCCGGCGGCACGGGCATCGGCGACCGCCTTGCTGTAGCTTCGAGGGCTCGAGGTCGATCGCATGACGCCACCGGATACCGGCTCCGTCTCCCCGCGGGCGGCCGACCCTTTTCCAAGGATGTCGGGAATGGATCGCATTCGAATCCGTGGCGGCAACCGCCTGTCGGGCACGCTGCCGATCAGCGGCGCGAAGAATGCGGCGCTGCCGTTGATGGCGGCCGCGCTCCTGACGGACAAGACGCTCACGCTGTCCAATCTGCCCTATCTGGCCGACATCACCAGCATGTCGAACCTGCTGCTGCCGCTCGGCGTCTCGGTCAGCGTCAACGGCAACGGCAGCGCGCGGGCGGGCCGGGTCATCGAGCTGACCGCCGCGCGGATCGCCGACACCACCGCGCCCTACGACCTGGTGCGCAAGATGCGGGCGAGCATCCTGGTGCTGGGGCCGCTGGTCGCGCGCTGCGGCGAGGCGCAGGTCTCGCTGCCCGGCGGCTGCGCGATCGGCACGCGCCCGGTCGATCTCCACCTCAAGGGGTTGGAGCATCTCGGCGCCGAGATCGAGCTGGACTCCGGCTACGTCCGGGCGAAGGCGCCCAAGGGGCTGCGCGGCGGGCAGGTGGTCTTTCCGTTCGTGTCGGTCGGCGCGACCGAGAACCTGCTGATGGCGGCCTGCCTCGCCAAGGGCGAATCGCAGCTCGTCAACGCCGCGCGCGAGCCGGAGATCGTGGACCTCGCCCGCTGCCTTGTGGCGATGGGTGCGAAGATCGACGGCATCGGCACCGACAAGCTGACGGTCCAAGGCGTGGATCGGCTCGGCGCCGCCAGCCACCGCATCGTGCCCGATCGGATCGAGACCGGCACCTATGCCGTGGCGGCCGCGATCACGGGCGGCGACATCGAGCTGGTGGATACCGAGATCGGGCTGATCGAGGCGCTGGGTGAGATCTTGGACGCAGGCGGGATCTCCGTGACCGCGACCGGCCGCGGCGTGCGCGTGTCCTGTCCCAACGGGCGGGTGCGCGGGGTCGACGTTATGACCGAGCCGTTCCCCGGCTTCCCGACCGACCTGCAGGCCCAGATCATGGCGCTGATGGCGACCGCCGACGGCGCGGCGATGATCACGGAGACGATCTTCGAGAACCGCTTCATGCACGTGCCCGAGCTGATGCGCATGGGCGCCAACATCAACGTGCACGGCGCGTCGGCCATGGTCCGTGGCGCGAAGCAGCTCAAGGGCGCGCCGGTCATGGCGACCGACCTTCGCGCGTCCGTTTCGCTCGTGCTCGCGGGCCTCGCGGCGGAGGGCGAAACGATCGTGAATAGGGTGTATCATCTCGATCGCGGCTACGAGCGCCTCGAAGAGAAGCTCGCGGCCTGTGGGGCTGACGTGGAGCGGTTGAAGTCGGGATGACGAGTGCACGATGACAAGTGGACAGGGGGCCGCGGGGCGTCCGCGGCTGTCGGCGCGAAGTATCGGGGACCTCGCGGTCATCGCCGCGTTGCTGCAGGACGCGATCGTGCCGCTCGGCGACATGGCGTATATCGCGGACGAGCGCAGCTTCGTCATGGCGCTCAACCGCTTTCGCTGGGAGGCGCGCGAAGGCGCGCCTAGCCGTGAGCGCATCCATTCCGGTCTGCGCTTCGACGCCGTCGAACGCGTGCGCTACCGCGGCATCCGGCGGACCGACCGAGGCCGGTTTCTTTCCCTCCTCACGATCTCCTGCGACGACGGGATCGTCGTCCTGCATTTCTCGGGCGGCGGCATGATCCGTCTCGAGGTGGACGGCTTGCGCTGCGCGCTGGAGGATTTCGGCGAGCCGTGGCCGACGCCGTCCACGCCGGTGCACGACGCGGCTGGTTGAGTGCGCCGCTGGCGTCCCGGGAATTTGCCGCCTGTCGGTGATCGCGGGTAAGCTTCGGCTATTCCCGACGACACCGAACCGACCTGGAGGCCACCTTGACGATAACGGCTGAACTCGTGGAGCGCCTGCGCGCCACGCGCGTAAAGGATTTGCCGCCGGCCGCCCTCGATATCGCCAAGCAGGTCTGCCTCGATGGCCTGGGCGTGATGATCGCCGGCGCGGGGGAGCCGCTCGGCCTCGGGCGCATCACCTTCGAGTACACGCGCCAGCTCGGCGGCCCGGCGGACGCCAGCGTCATTGCCGGCGGCTTCAAGACCTCGGCTTTCAATGCGGCCTACGCCAACGGCACCCTCGGCCACGCGCTCGATTTCGACAATACCTGGTGGCCGCTCAACCATCCGACCTCGCCCACCCTGCCGGCCATCCTGGCGATCGCCGAGCGCGATGCGCTCGACGGCGCGGCGGTGCTGCGCGCAATCGTGCTGTCGTTCGAGGTGCAGGGCCGCATGCGCGTCGCGTCGGCCAGCGTCGAGGCGGGGAAGGGGTTCCACAAGCCGGGCGTCTCCGGCCTGATGGGCGCGGTGACGGGGGCGGGGCTCATGCTCGGCCTGAGTGCGGAACAGTTCCGCCGCGCGTACGGCCTCGCCGGATCGCGCGCCGGATCCATGTCGATCAACACCGGCACCATGACAAAGTCGAGCCACAGCGGCCACGCCGCGCGCATGGGGGTGGAATGCGCAACTCTCGCCGGCCTCGGCTGGACGGCGGCGGAGGACGTCTTCGGCAAGGGCGGGTTCTTCCCGCTTTTCTATGGCGAGGCGCATAGCGACCCGTCGCTCTTCCTGAAGGATTTCGGCGATCCCTACCGCATGATCGATCCGGGCGTCGGCTTCAAGAAGCATCCCGCCAACTACTTCACGCACCGCCCGATCGACGCCGCGATCGAGCTTGCGACGCGGCATGACCTGAAGGCCGCGGACATCGACCGGGCCGTCGTCGATTTTCCGCGCTTCGACTACGTCAATCGGCCCGTGCCGGAGACGGGCCTCGACGGCAAGTTCAGCGTCCAGTATGCGACGGCGATCGCGCTTCTCGACCGCAAGGTGAAGGTCGCGAGTTTTTCGGACAAACGGCGCTTCGCCGCCGACGTGGAAGATTTGCTGCCCCGGATCACGTTGAACATGCGCGACGACATCCCGCGCAGCTTCCAGGACTGCTACGCTATCGTGCGCGTCACGACCCGGGACGGGCGCAGCCTCGAGCAGCGCTGCGACCGGCCGCGCGGCATGTGGGGCTTGCCGCTCACCCGCGACGAGCGGTTGGCCAAGTTCCGCGACTGCTGCGAAGGCGCGCTGAGCGCGGACCTGGTCGACCAGGTCATCGAGCGTGTGGAAGCCCTGGACGGCGCGGCGTCGGTCGCGCCCTTGATGGATATCGTCTGCCGGGCAAAGCCTGTTTTCCCGGAATAGCCCGCGGACGGCAATCGGAATTTCTCAATCGGAGCGCTCTCTTCATGCAAACCAAGACCCTGGCTGAATTCGCGGCGGGACTTAAATTCGAGGACATCCCCGAGGACGTGCGCGCCAACGCGCGCAACTGCATTCAGGATGCGGTCGGCATCGCGGTCTTCGGCGCCAAGCTGCCGTGGAGCAAGATCGTCATCGACTACGCCAGGCGGAACGGCGCAGGCGGAAAGTGCAGCATACTCGGTGTCCGCGGCACGAAGGCGAGCGCGCCGATGGCTGCGCTCGCGAACGGCGCTCTGGTCCATGCCTTCGAGATGGACAGCCTGCGCACGCCGGGCACGGGCGTTCATCCGGGCGGCATCGTTCCGCCGGCTCTGGCCGTGGCGGAGGAGCAGGGCGCAAGCGGCAAGGACCTGATCACCGCCTTCGTCGCGGCGATGGAAGTGACGACGCGCATCGGCCTCGCCACCCGCCATTCGAGCGAGGAGAAGGGGTTTCACGCGCCCGGCCTGACCGGCGTGTTCGGCGCGACGGTGGCCGCCGGCAAGCTGTACGGGCTTGACGCGGTCAAGATGACCTACGCCCTCGGCATTGGCGGCTCGCTCTGTTCCGGGCTGCTGGAGTTCGCCAAGAGCGGCAGCGGCGCCATGGTCAAGCGCCTGCATCTCGGCCGCGCCGCCGAAGGCGGGGTGCTCGCGGCGTCGCTCGCCAAGGGCGGCTTCGAGGGGCCACCGACGGTGATCGAGGGCAAGTTCGGCTTCCTGAACGCGTTCGCCGACCACGCGCTGCCGGAAAAGCTGACGGCCGAGCTCGGCGAGACCTGGGAGACGCGGACGATCTGCTTCAAGCGCTGCGCCTGCCACGGCACCGCGCAAACGCCCATCCAGGGGCTGCAGGAGCTGCGGGCCGAAGGTGGGTTCACCGCGGACGACGTGGCCGAGATCGTCATCGGGACCAGCAAGAAGGTGGTCGCCAACCACGACATCAAGAAGCCGGCGGACGCGATGGCCGCGCAGTACAGCGTTCCGTTCTCGGTCGCGCTCTCGTTCTTCCGCGATCCGTTGGACCCGCAGTCATTTCTGGATGCGAAGCTCTCCGACCCGGCGATCCTGGGTCTTTGCCGGAAGATCCGGCTTGAGGTTTTCGACGAGACGGCCAAGCCGGGCAAGGCCTGGGTGTGCAGGCTCGCCGTCAAGTTGAAGGACGGCCGCACGCTCGGCCGCACGCTGACGGATTTCAGCGGATCGCCGACGAAGCCGATGAGCAAGGCGGAGTTCGACGGGAAATTCCGGGCTTCGACGCGGGATCTCGGCCCGGAAGCGTCTGCGCGCTTGCTCGACGGCCTGACGCGGCTGGAATCGCAGCCGAGCGTCACCGCGCTGCTGGCTCTCGCCGCCACCTGACGCACGCGCCGCTTGTGGCGCGGCGGCCGATAGACCAATACTGAACGGTCCGGGACGGGAGGATTCTCCTTGGCCGCCGAAACAATTGGCGACCTGTCCGCGCGCTACGGCAATTCCTATCGGATTCTGCTGACGAGCGCGGGCATGATCGCAGCATTCACGATGGTATTCACCGGGACGATCGTCAACGTCGCGGTGCCCGACGTCATGGGCGCCTATGGGGTGGGACAGGACACGGCGCAGCTTCTGTCGACCGGTTACGTGGCCGCCATGACGGCCAGCCAGCTACTCAATGCCTGGTTCGTGCAGACCTTCGGGCAGCGCCTCGCGTTTTGCCTCGTGATCATCGTGTTCATGGCCGGCGGCCTGATCAGCGGGCTCAGCCCGTCGCTCGACCTGATCATCTTCGGCAGGGTCGTGCAGGGTTTCGCCTCCGGCATCGTTCAGCCACTGGTCATGGTGACCCTCTTTCAGCTCTTTCCCAAGGAGCGCCGCGGCGTGGCCATGGGAATATACGGCATGGGGCTGGTCCTGGCTCTCGGCTTGGGGCCCGTCGTCGGCGGCATCACCGTCGACACATTGGGATGGCGGTCGATATTTTTCGTCTCCCTGCCGATGGTCGTGGTCGCCTTCGTCATGGGATCGATTTTCATGCCGTCGGCGAGGCCCGAGGGCGACCGGACTCCCTTCGACTGGACGAGCTACATCCTTCTTTGCCTTGCGCTCTATTGCCTCATTTCGGGCATATCGAACGGCCAGCGCGAGGGGTGGACTTCGAACGTGATCATGATGCGCCTGGTGGTCGGCGTCGCCGCCGCAGCGCTGTTTGCCCGCCTTCAGTTGCGCGATGGGCCGCGCCTGCTCGATTTTTCGCTGTTCGGCAATCCGCGCTTTGCGTCCGCCATCGTCATCGCGTTCGTCTTCGGCATGGGGAACTTCGCGATGACCTACGCGATCCCCGTGTTCGGCCAGATCGTCCAGGGCTATACCGCGACGGTGGCGGGGTTCCTCCTGCTGCCGGCCAGCCTGCTGCTCGTCGCCATCTTCCCGTTGACGGGGCAGCTAGCGGACAAGGTGCCGCCGCAATTCCCGATCATGGGCGGCCTCCTGCTCTTCGCGTTGGGCGTTTATTTCATGTCGGGGGCCGACGTGAACACGGTGTTCTGGAGCACCGCTTCCTTCGCGATCGTGGCGCGCGTCGGCATGGCCTTCATCAATCCTCCATTGATGGCCTGTGCGCTCGCCGCCTTGCCGGGCGAGCGGCTGAATCAAGGCTCGGGGACGATCAATTTCTTCCGCCAGCTCGGCGGTGCCCTGGGGACGAATCTTCTCGTCGTCGTGCTCGAGCTGCGTACGCAATTTCACAGCGAGAGCCTGGTTGCGACGCAGACGGCGGCGAACTCCACCACGCGCGAGCTGTTGGAGCACGTGGCGGCCATCCTGGGCGCCGAAGGAATACCGGAAGCGATGCAGCAGCCGGTCGCCCTCAACCACCTTGGCAGGATAGTCTACGCACAAGCGCGTACCTTCGGATTCCAGGACGGATTCCTAATTATCGCTATTCTCTTCCTTGCCGCGCTTATCCCGGCCTGGATTCTTGGAAGATCGCGCCCCGGGCCCTGAAGAAACCCCGATCCGGGCGTCTGGCAACCGCCGCCCGCGCCGCGCCGATCAATCTGGAGTAGATTGCGTCTTTTGCGTGTGTTCGGAAATACTATGCAACAGCGCACGGAAGCGCTTCTGAACCTCCGGCGGACACGTCCCGATGTTGCGCACGAGCTCCAACGTCTCGCGCTTGGTCCGAAACTCCTCCAGCTTGTCGGTATCGTCGTCTATCCCCATGAAAAACCAGGAGATCGGAACGTCGAGTATCTGTGCGATTTGCCACAGGCGGCTTGCGGAAATGCGATTCGCGCCGCTTTCGTATTTTTGCAGCTGCTGGAAGGTCAGGCCGAGCTGCTCGGCCAGGGCGGTTTGGCTAAGACCGCAGAGAACACGACGAATCCTTACGCGACGTCCCACGTGCACATCCACCGGGTTGGGGCCCTTTTTTCCGGGGATCTTCAATTTCGGATGTTCCGCCACTGCTAGTGCATTCCTCTAGTGATTGCAGGGTACTGCTGAGAAAATAAACTTGCACAACCGTCAATGTGCAAAGCGTCGAATGCGCGCAACGTTTGTATACTATATCGTCTACAATAAATACCACATTCAACGTATGACATTTAGGCGGCCTGTGGTACTAACTCAAGTGAATTGAGGCTTTGCACTGGTTTTGCAATAGTGACGAGTATAGGCTGAGAAGCCCAAGAATTCCAGATGGTGTAGGGCTCTGGAGACCGAAAGAGGCTACATGATGGGTTACCCGCTCGAAACGTCTTTCGATACTTCGGGGGATAACATTCAGCGCCGCGAACTTTACTCAATGGACGAGTTTGCAGAGACTGAGCCCCCGGGAAGCACCAATTGGACGCTTTACAAGTGTTGGAAGTCGTTGAGCTTGGGTGGGCGCGTCCCGTTGGCGCAGGACATTCTTACCGACAACTCCAACACCATGCGGCTGTACGGCCAGACGACGCTGGTCGACGTGAGCGATCCCAACCCCTGGAACTTCGTGTTCGTGGCGCACTGGCACACGCCCTACGCGCGCCTGGGCAGCGAGCTCAGCAACACCCGCGTCAGCCAGTACCCCTGCATGATGCACGCGAAGGCGCTGATGTCGGAATACTTTATGGCCCGGGAGCGGGCGACGCCGCTCTACCATGAGATCGAGCAACTCATCTTCGGCATCTCGCGGCACTATCGGCGGCTCATCCTGCCGTTGGCGGACACCGACAACCGGGTGAACAAGCTGGTCGTCGGCGTGCGTTCCGTGCGGCCGCCCTTTCAGGTCAAGCAGAACGCCGAAATAATGCTAATGAACTGAGCGCCGGGACGGCAGCATGGGCGCCTCCATAGGCGCGGCTTCCACGTTCGCCGCCGTGACGGCCACTGCATTCTCGGTCCGCACCTGGTGCAGCATTTCCTCGCGGTTCATGTAGCTCATCTGCATATCGAGCTCGACGCCGTACGGCGGGTAGTAGCCGCGCGTGAGCGACGTGCTGTGCGCAAGACCGTAGGTGTTGTGGATCATGGCCTTTCGCCGCGGCGTGTCGCGCACGAGCGAAACGCTCCAATCGATGTCGAAATGGCGCAGCGACAGCACCCGCGTCACGCGGGAGACGATGTTGCTAAGCTTGGTGCCGCGATGCCGCGGGTGGACCCAGAAGCCGCCGGCGATCCCGACCTTGCCGCGGATCACGGGCATATTCTCGCCGAGGGCGAGTTGCACCGGACGGTAATCCAGGATCGGCTGCCGATCGAAGAAGAGGCGGTGCGTCCTTACCTCGTCGGCGATGTTGTCGGTATCGATCACCCGATGGCACAGGCATGCCACGACCGAACGCTCGCGCCGCAGGAGGCGATCGATGAGCTTCCGGTCGCGTTCGCGGACGATTACCCAGAATGCGTTGCCCGGATGGACATAGCTCTTCGCCGGGTCGTGGGTGGATGCGATAACGACCTTGCCGGGCGCGTTCTTAATTAGGCTTACCCACTTCGAGAGGTCGGAATCCACCTCAAGCGTCAGGCTCCGCTCGTCCAGCTCGCGCCGTGCCCGGTCTATGAAAGCCTGAATCTCGAGAAGATCGTCATCCGTCAGCCGTGACACCGTGTGCTCCCCTTATCAAGGTCAGGTTGAACGGCTTGTCGAGCTTAGCTTTGTAACGACCGCTTATCCACAGGATTCTTAACCAAACAAATTAACCAGAGGCATTGTTACATGCGCGCAACATTGCGGGAATTATCGCCGGATACTCATTCCCGGAGACAGAATTTTAACCAAGAATATTTACTGATGATTTCTATTTACGCGAGAACACCGCGGCGATGGATCATTTTGTCAATAGAGATGACGCCATGATTGTCTAATCCTTATTGATGGCTATATATGCGTGTGATCTTTCCTTCGCTTCCGGATAAGCCAAAAGTTCTAATACTTTGGTCTTAATCCATGCTATCGGGCGGTGAAGCCGCCGGTGGCGCCTGGCGCCGGGCAACGGGAAATCCGCGGCGCCTCCGCATTGGGCGGGTACAGCTTCGAGAAGAACTGCGCGCGATACGGATTGCCGCCCGGGCTCGCCTCGTGCGCCCTCGGCGCTCTATGATAACATTCGCGATGATAGCGTTCGGGGCGTGGCCGGACGCCTGGATGCGAATGAGGCCCGAGCTCGATGCCGGCTGCTATAATGGATCAGGTGCTGGAAGGGCCGATCGCCTGGACGCGCGAGAGCCTTTCGGCCGGGGACGGCGCCGTGGCGTTGACGCCCGCCTGCCTCGCGGAAATTCGCGAGGCGGCGGCAATCCTTCGGGAGAATCCGCTTCCCGTGCTGGCGGTGCGGCCCGGCGATTTCGCCATGCAGGCTTGCAGACGTTTGATGGCGCGGGTGCGGCGCGAGCTGGACGATGGGGTCGGCTTCGTCCTGATCGACCGTTTGCCGGTGGAGGAGATCGGGCGGGACGCCGCCACCGCGATCTATTGGCTGCTTTGCTCGATGGTGGCGCGCCCGGTTGCCCAGAAATGGGACGGGCGCATGGTCTATGACGTGCGCGACACCGGGCAGAAGCCGGGCAATGGGGTGCGGCCGGACATCACCAACGTCGAGCAGAACTTTCATACGGACAACAGCTACAATCTCTGCCCGCCGGACTATGTCGCCCTGCTTTGCCTGCAGACCGCCAAGGCCGGTGGGATCAGCCGCATCGTCAGCTTCGCGTCGGCCCACAACGAGATGCGCCGCCGCCATCCGAAGCGCTTGGCGCGGCTCTATCGGCCCTACTGGTTCGATCGCCAGCGCGAGCATGCGCCGGACGACGTCAAGGTGGTGAGTCATCCACTGTTCGAGGCGGATGGCGGCCGTCTGCTGGGCCGTCTGTCCCATTTTCAGGTCGTCAACGGCTACAAGCTGGCCGGCGTGTCGCTGGATGCCGAAGGGGCCGCGGCGCTGGAAGCGCTCGAGGCGATCATGAACGAGCCCGGCTTGAGCAAGGAATTCTTCTTCGAGCGGGGCCAGATCCAAATTCTCGACAACCGGCGCTGCGGCCACAAGCGGACAGGGTTTCAGGACCATTCCGAGCCTGAGCGCAAGCGGCACCTGGTGCGCCTCTGGCTGCGCGACCGGGGACGGACGTTCTACAACGGTTGAGGTGGGGCGGGGCTTATGGTGGCCAATGGCCCGCACGGCGCTATCTTCCTCCGTCCGGGGTGGTGGTAAAGCCCGCCTCCCTGTGCGATAAGAAGCGCCCTTTTCCTGACCGGAGCACCCGTTTTGCGCGCCAACGAGCCCCTGGTAATGGCTTTACCCAAGGGGCGGATTCTGTCCGAAGTCATGCCGTTGGTGCGCAGGGCGGGCATCGAGCCGGAGGCCGCCTTCGACGACCCGTCGTCGCGCGCCCTGCAATTCGCTACGAATATCTCGAACCTCAAGATCATCCGGGTGCGGAGCTTCGACGTGGCGACCTTCATCGCCAACGGGGCGGCCCATTTCGGCGTGGCCGGCAACGATGTGCTGATGGAGTTCGACTACGCCGAGCTCTATGCCCCCGTGGACCTCAAGATCGGCCGCTGCCGGCTGTCGGTCGCCGCGCGGCCCGACCTGATCAAGCAGGACGACCCGAGCCGTTGGAGCCATATCCGCATCGCCACCAAATATCCCAATGTGACGCGGCATCATTTCGCCGCCCGCGGCGTGCAGGCGGAATGCATCAAGCTGCATGGCGCGATGGAGCTGGCGCCGAGCCTCGGCCTGTGCCGGCGGATCGTCGACCTCGTTTCGACCGGCCAGACCTTGAAGGAAAACGGCCTGGTCGAGGTCGAAAAGATCGCCGACATTACAAGCCGGCTCGTCGTCAACCGGACGGCGCTCAAGACCCGGTCGGAAGAGCTCGGCCGGTGGGTCGACCGATTCCGCGAGGTTGCCGATGCCGCGTAGGCTGGATGCGAGGCAGAAAGGCTTCGAGCGGGAGCTCGCGGCGTTCCTTGCCCTGAAGCGGGAATCGGAAGCCGATGTCGACGCCGTCGTCGCCGGCATACTCGATGCCGTGAAAAAGCGCGGCGACGCTGCCTTGACCGAATTCACGCTGCGCTTCGACCATGTCGACCTCGAGGAAACCGGCATGCGGTTCAGCGCCGGGGAGATCGCGGCGGCGGCCGGGCGCTGCGATGCGGAGACGATTGCGGCGCTCCGTGTGGCGTCCGGGCGGATCGAGGCGTTTCATCGGAAGCAACTGCCCGAGGACATTTCGTACACGGACCAGGCGGGCGTCCGCCTCGGCGCGCGCTGGACACCGGTTGCGGCGGCCGGGCTCTACGTTCCGGGCGGCTTGGCCGCTTATCCCAGCTCCGTGCTGATGAACGCGATCCCGGCCCGGGTTGCGGGGGTCGACCGCATCGTCATGGTGGTGCCGACGCCGCATGGCGAGATCAATCCGCTGGTCCTGGCGGCCGCGCATATCGCCGGGGTGACGGAGATTTACCGCGTGGGCGGCGCGCAGGCGGTCGCGGCGCTCGCATACGGGACCGAGAGCATCCGTCCGGTCGACAAGATCGTCGGGCCCGGCAACGCCTATGTCGCGGCGGCGAAACGCCAGGTTTTCGGCACGGTCGGGATCGACCTGATCGCAGGGCCGTCGGAGATACTGGTCGTGGCGGACGGCGAAAACCGGCCCGATTGGATCGCGGCCGACCTGTTGTCCCAGGCCGAGCACGATGCGTCGGCGCAGTCGATCCTGATCACCGACGACGCCGCCTTCGCCGACCGGGTCGCGGGCGCGGTCGACGATCTGCTGCGCACGATCGACCGCCGCGACATCGCGGGCGCGAGCTGGCGGGATTTCGGCGCGGTGATCGTGGTCGGCGACTTGGACCGGGCGGCTGAGATCGTGGACCGCATCGCGCCCGAGCATCTCGAGCTGGCGGTAGCCGATCCCGAAGCGCTGGCCGCGAAGGTCCGCCATGCCGGCGCCATCTTTCTCGGCCGCCTGACGCCGGAAGCCGTCGGCGATTACGTCGCAGGGCCGAACCATGTCCTGCCGACGTCCGGCAGCGCGCGTTTCTCCTCCGGTCTCGGCGTCCTCGACTTCATGAAGCGGACGTCGCTCGTCGCCTGCGACGCCCGGGCGCTGGACAGGATCGGCCCCCATGCCGTCGCGCTCGCGCGGGCCGAAGGCCTGGGCGCGCACGCCCTCTCGATTTCCATCAGGTTGGACGGGCGCAACGACGCCTGACGCACGCATGACGGATCATCGCATCGTCGGCATCACACTCGACGACAGGACGGTGGTCCGCCGCAGCCCGGAGGTCGAGCACGAATTGAACGTCGCGATCTACGACATCCTCGAGCGCAACCTGTTCAGGCCCGACGGCGATTTCCAAGGTCCCTTCCGCGTCCACCTCAGTATCGAGGAGCGCCGCCGCCTGATCTTCGAGGTCGCCGACGACGGCAAGGGCGTTCAGGGACGCATGGCGCTTCCGCTGCTTCCCTTCAGGCGTATCGTGCGCGACTATTTCCAGATCTGCGAAAGCTACTACGACGCCATCAAGCGGCTGTCGCCGTCGCAGATCGAGACCATCGACATGGCGCGGCGCTCGCTGCATGACGAAGGCTCGTCCATCCTCGTCAAGCGGCTGCACGGAAAGATCGAGGTGGATGAAGAAACGGCGCGCCGTCTCTTCACGCTGATCTGCGTCCTGCATATTCGAGCATGAGGGAGAAGGGCCCGGACATGCCGAACCGAATCCCTGCATCCGTGCTGTTCGCCTGCACCGAGAACGCGCTTCGCTCGCCGATGGCGGAAGCCATGCTGAAGCATCTTCGCGGCGACCGGGTCTTCGTGGACTCGGTCGGCGTGCGTGCGGGGCCGCTCGATGGTTTCGCCGTCGAGGTGATGGCCGAGCTCGGGCTCGACATCGCCGGACATCGCGCGAAGACCTTCGACGACCTCGTGGATACCTCCTTCGATCTCGTCATAAGCATGTCGCCGGAGGCGCAGCACGGCGCGGTCGAGCTGACGCGAAGCTCGGCGGCCGAGCTGGAGTTCTGGCATATCTTCGACCCCAGCATCGTCGAAGGGGGGCGGGCAGCGCGGCTCGACGCCTACCGGCAGGTTCGCGACCAGCTCATGGCGCGAATCCGGGAGCGTTTTCGCGTGGACCCGGCTGTGGATACTTGACGTTGCCCGCGCCGGCCGGTCCTATCCCGCCATGACGATGAAGATCAAGAAAGACAAGCCGGCCCGCGCGAGGCCGAAGCTGATCCTGGCATCCGCCTCGCCCCGGCGGCTCGACCTATTGGCGCAGATCGGCATCGTGCCGGACGCGGTCGCGCCGGCCGGGCTGGACGAGACGCCCCTCCCGCGCGAGCTTCCGGGGCCGCACGCCGCCCGTCTTGCACACGCGAAAGCGCAGGCGGCGGCAGCGCGGCACCCAGGCGCCTGCGTGCTCGGCGCCGATACGGTGGTGGCGTGCGGCCGGCGCATCCTGCCGAAGGCGGAGGAGGCAGCGGAGGCGCGGCGCTGCCTGCTGCGCCTGTCGGGACGCGCGCATCGGGTCTATGGCGGCGTCTGCATCGTCGGGCCGGAGGGAGCGGTGCGGCGGAGGCTGGTGCAGACGGTCGTGCGCTTCAAGCGGCTGGAGGAGGCGGAGATCGAGCGGTATCTCGCATCGGGCGAATGGCAGGGCAAGGCGGGCGGCTACGCGATCCAGGGGCTCGCGGCGGGCTTCGTCCGCGCAATCAACGGCTCCTACAGCAACGTCGTGGGCCTGCCGCTGTTCGAGGTGGCGCAACTGTTGAAAGGATTGGGATGGCGATGAGCGGCGAGGCCGAAGATATTCTCATCGAAATCTCGCCGGGCGAAACGCGCGCCGCATTCGTCGACGGAGAAGGCCGGCTTGTCGGCCTGCAGATCGAGCGCATGGGCGAGGAAAGCCTGGTCGGCGCGATCTGCCGGGGCCGGGTGACGCGGATCGAGAAGGCGACGCAGACGGCGTTCGTCGACATCGGGCTGAAGGCGCCCGGGCTCGTCAACCGGGCGCAAGGGCTGCACGAGGGCGAGATGCTGACCGTCCAGGTCGTTCGGGACGCCTGGGGCGACAAGGGACCGGCGGTGACGGCGGCTGTGGCGCTCAGCGGTCGCTACCTCGTGTTGCGGCCGACGGAGGACGAGATCCAGTGGCCGCGCGCGCTGCCGGCGCGCCTGCGGCGCGAGCGCGAGGCTGCGGTCGCCGGAATCGCGAAGGAGGGGGAGGGGCTGGCGCTTCGCAGCAATCTGGCGCTGGCGGACGACGGCATGCTTGCGGCCGAGGTGGAGCGCCTGCGCGGTTCATGGCAGGACATTTCGACGCGCGCCAAGGAAGCACGGAAGCCCGCGGTGCTGTGCCCCGCGCCGGGCATTGCCGAGCGCCTGCTGCGGGACGAGGCGCCGGGCGGCGGCATCGTCGTCGACGATCGGCGCCTCGTGGCGGAGCTGGCCGCGCTGGCGAAGCGGACGGCGCCGGATCTCGCCGGACGCATCGCCTTTCATGACGGGCGGAGGCCCTTGTTCGACGAAAGGGGCGTCGATGAGCAGATTGCGGAAGCGCTCTCGCGGCGGGTCGATCTGCCGCGCGGCGCCAGCCTCGTGATCGACGAGCTGGAGGCCCTGACGGCGATCGACGTCAACATGGGCGGCGCCGGCGTCGGCCGCGCTTCGGACGACGCGATTCTCTCCTTTAACCGGACGGCGGCCGCGGAGGCCGCGCGCCATGTCATGCTGCGCAACATCGCGGGCCTGATCGTCATCGACTTCGTGTCGATGCGCAACAAGGGCAACCGCCGCCATCTGGTGGAAGCAGTGCGGCGCGCCTTTGCACACGACCGCGTGGTGGTCGACGTGCTCGGCATGACGCCTGCGGGGCTGGTGGAGGTAACGCGGCAGCGGCGCGGCCGCTCGCTCGCCAGCCTTGTCTGCGTGCCCGTGCACCGCGAGATCGAGCTGCAGCCCGAAGCGCTTGCCTGCGCCGCCCTGCGCGCCGCGCTCCGCATGCTCGGCGCCGGCCGGCCGGTACTGCGCTGCCGCCCTTCGGTCGCGGCGGCGCTGCGGGGATCGCTCGCGCCCGCATTGGCGGAGACGGAGCGCCGCCTTGGCCAGACGATCGAGGTGCGCGAAGATCCCGTCTGCCGGGAGTTCGAGCTGTTGCGGGAGGGCAGGACATGAGCGGTGAGAAGGACAAGGCGGATCGGGGCCGTCCATGCCCGATTTGTCGCGCGCCCGCGGTCGAGAAATTTCGCCCGTTCTGCTCGAAGCGTTGCGCCGATATCGACCTCGGGCGCTGGTTCAGCGGCCGGTACAGCGTGCCGGCGGTCGAGCCGCCCGAGGACGAGGAATGGCCGATCCCGGAGGACGGGGAAGACGAAGGCCGCTAGGCCGCCAGGCTGCTTGGCAGTGGACAGCCCGGCCGGATTTGACTATGTAGTGCGGTCCGCGTTCGCGGCCGTGCCCAGGTAGCTCAGTTGGTAGAGCACGTGACTGAAAATCACGGTGTCGGCGGTTCAATTCCGTCCCTGGGCACCATTTTCCAATAGCTCATGAGGTCGTTCTGCCGTCTGCGGTCCCTGCAAATAATGCGGGTGGCGGCTGCAATCAATTCAACCTCTGCGCATTTCTCCTTAGCGATGGCCGCGGGGCGTCCGCGAGGGCGCGATGGTCGTCGCATTCGGGTTGCTCGGCGTTGCGCCCGATGCCGCTTTCGTTCTGTCCGTGCAGTTCGCCATCATCGGCCATTTGGCGACCACGCCGGGCGCGATCGCCTGGCTGATGGAGGTCGATCGCGGCGCCTACGGCAACATGGCGAAACGCACCGATCGGCCGCGCGAAGACTGAAACCGGCGGCGCGATGCCGCTCGAAGCCACCAGAATCCGCCGCATTTGACAGCTTTCTTCGCTGGCGAATACCGTACTTATCGGCAGATCGTCCTTCATGCTCGTTTGCCCCAAAAAATCGGATTGTCCGCCTGTATCTGCAAGATCGCGGAGCGGAAACGACCCAATGTCGCGTTTCGGGGACGCTTGATCCGGCTGCATGTGCGGCACGAACCCGAGACTTTGAACAAGAATATGGGCGCCACGACATGGAGGCGCCGGAGGGAACACGATGGCTAGGCTAGTACTTCATGCAGTCATTGCGGGATTGATAGGCGTTCTCGCGCAGCTTGCGCCAGTCGCAGCCGACGAGATGACGGCGCAGGAAAAACAGCTTTACGAAGCTGCGAAGAAGGAAGGCAACCTCACTTGGTACGTCGCGCAGTACAGCACCAAGCAGTCGGAAGATCACGGCCAGACCTTCACGAAGCGCTATCCCGGCGTGACCGTCGACGTCATTCGGACCACCGGCCAGGTCGCCTACGCGCGCCTTACCCAGGATCTCAGGGCAGGCGTCCCGCAGTGCGATCTGTTCACGGGCACCGACATCGGCCACTACGTCACGCTGAAGAAAGACAAGCAGCTCTTGAAGTACGTGCCGGAGAATCATGCGAAGCTGCGGAAGCCGTATCAGAACCTCGATAGTGACGGCTACTACTTCACGACGAGCGCCAATCCGACGGTCATCATCTACAACACCAACCTCGTGAAGCCGGAGGAGGCGCCGAAGAACTGGACCGATCTCGTCAATCCGAAATGGACAGACAAGGTAGCGGTCGCCCATCCGGGTTTCAGCGGCTCGATGGGGTCGTGGACGGTGCTGATGGTCAAGCTGTATGGCTGGGAATTTCTCGACAAGCTGAAAAAGGTCAATCCGCTGATCGGCCGGTCGCTGCTCGACCCGCCGACCATCCTCAATGCGGGCGAGCGCGCCGTCGGGATATCGTCGATGACGACGGCGACGAGGCTCTATCTCGGCAAGAATCCCATCGCCATCGTCTATCCGACCGACGGCGTGAAGCTCACCCTGAGCGCCAGCGGCATTCCGGCGAACGCGCCGCATCCCAATGCGGCCAAGCTGTTCGCGAACTACCTGTTGAGCGTGGAAAACTCCGAGACCCTGGTGAAGTGGGGCGGGCAGCCGCTCAATGCGGCGGTATCGCCGCCGAAGGGCGTTCCGTCGATCGACGAAATCAAGGTTGCCCCACTCTCGGAGGAAGAGGTGGTGTCGCAGGTTCCCGAGACGATCGAACGCTGGCGCGACACTTTCGGCAACTGACGGGTATCGACCGGAGCGCATCAACCCGATCGGCCGGATTTTCGGCAAGCCGCAGGGCCGATTGCAAGAACGGGAACCGTGATGGCCACGTCATCCGAAACGGCAATGGGGCAGGGCACCGTGCGGCGTGGTCTTTCGACCGCCCTCCTGCGTGTCCGGTTCTTCGAGCCGGCGAGCATTCTATGGGTCCTCCTGATCCTGTTCCTGCTCTTCCTCGTCGCCAGCCCGTTCGCGCACTTGCTGGTCGTCAGCTTCGAAAAGACGGGCGGGGACGGGTTCACGCTCGCCAACTACGTTACGGCGTACAGCCGGTCGCGGTATCTCGACGGGCTGCGCAACTCGCTCATGCTGGGACTCGCGACCGCGGTGGTATGCGTTGCCTTTGCGCTTCCCATGGCATGGGCGGTCTCGCGCACCAACATGCCGGCGAAATGGCTGGTGTGGGGAACCGTACTCGGCGCTTTCATCCTGCCGCCGTATCTCACCGCCATCGGCTGGATCCTGCTCGCGGGTCCGAATGCGGGCTGGCTGAACCGGATGTGGATGGCGATCACCGGCGCGGAGTCGGGCTTATTCGACATTTACACCTTTACCGGGATCGTCCTGGTCATCGCCCTGAATGCGTTTCCGTATGTCTTCCTGTTCACCAAGTCGGCGCTCGACCTGGTGTCGACCGAAATGGAGGAAGCGGCGAACATTCTGGGCGCCAATGCCTGGCAGGCCACCTGGAAGGTCACGCTTCCGCTGATCTGGCCCGCCATCCTGGGCAGCATCATCATCGTGTTCCTGGAGGCGATCGCCCTGTTCGGCGTGCCGGCGTTGCTCGGGATTCCGGCGCGGATAAACTTCGTCACGACCCAGCTTTGGGAGTTCTTCGGATTCCCGCTGCGCATGGAGGTCGCGGCGGCGTATTCCATGCCGCTGCTCCTGATCACGCTCCTGCTGATCTATGCGCAGCGCCTTCTGCTGTCGCGCAAGGGATACGTGTCGCAAACCGGCAAGGGCGGCGAGCGGCGGCCGATCGATATCGGCCCCTGGCGGTTCGTGCTGTTGGGATATTGCACGCTGATCGGCGTGCTCGCGGTGGCCGCGCCGGCATACGTCATCGTCCAGGCATCCTTCTCGAAGGCCTGGGGACGGGCCATGAGCTGGGATAATTTCACGGTCATCCACTATTGGCAGATCCTGTTCGAGCAGAGCATGACGCAGCAGGCGATCATGAACAGCTTCATGTTCGCGGCCGCGGCCGCGTTCCTCGCGATCGGCCTTGCGCTCGCTATCGCCTATCTCGTCACCCGGAGGCTGGTGCCCTGGGGCAATGTCCTCGCCTTCCTCTGCATGGCGCCCTTCGTCATTCCCGGAATCATCCTGGCCATCGGCTTCTACGCGGCCTACGCGACGCCGCCTGTGGCGCTGTACGGAACGGCCACATTGATGATCCTGGCGTTCGCGGCGCGCTTTCTTCCGATCGCTTATGCGACCAGCGCGGCCGGAATGCGCAGCATCAATCCGGAGATGGAGGAAGCCGTGCGTATTCTCGGCGGCGGCCGGCTCACCGCGATCCGCGCCGTCGTGGCCCCGTTGCTGAAGAAGACGTTGCTGGGCGGCTGGCTGCTGGTCTTCATTCCGGCGACGCGCGAGCTGAGCGCGGCCATCTTCCTGGTCGGTCCGCAAACGCGCGTGATGTCGGTGCTGATCTACGACATGAGCGAGGAAGGAAACTTCGAATTGGTCTCCGCGCTCGGCGGGATCATCCTGATAGCGACGTCATTTTTCGTGTGGCTGGGGTTCAAGCTCGTCGGCCGCGATTTCATGCTTCGGGGACGGTAGATGTTCAAGCTCGCTCTGCGCAATCTGACCAAGACCTACGGCGACGTGACGGCCGTGAATCAAGTGACGCTCGATATCCAGGAGGGCGAGTTCGTGTCGCTCCTCGGGCCGTCGGGCTGCGGCAAGACGACGACGCTCCGGATGATCGCCGGCTTCATCGCACCGACCGACGGCATCATCGAGATGGATGGGCAGGTCCTGTCGTCGCCGAAGGCGATGATGCCGCCGGAGCGGCGGCAGATGTCGATGATATTCCAGAGCTACGCGATCTGGCCGAACATGACCGTGGCCGAGAATGTCGGCTTCGGGCTGAAGCTGCGCAAGCTCCCCGCAGAGGAGATCAAGCGGCGTACGGCGGATATCCTCGAGGTCGTGCATATGGGGCAGCTCGCCGGGCGCTATCCGGCGGAGCTGAGCGGCGGGCAGCAGCAGCGCGTGGCATTGGCGCGCTCGATCGTGGTCAAGCCGTCCATCCTGCTGCTCGACGAGCCTTTGTCGAATCTCGACGCCAACCTCCGCGAGGAGATGCGCTTCGAAATTCGTCGGCTGCACGACGAGTTCCGCATCACGACGGTATACGTGACGCACGATCAGGGCGAGGCGATGGTGACCTCCGACAGGATCGCGGTGATGAATGCCGGCCGTATCGAGCAGGTCGACGACCCCTACACGCTCTACAACAAGCCCAGGACGCGGTTCGTCGCCGGCTTCATCGGCCGGACGAATTTCCTGGAAGGACGCCGCGAGCGGGATGCCGTGGTGTTCGACGGTTTCACGCTGCACACGGATGCTTTCGCCGGGCCGGCCGGCGACGGCAGCGGCGCGGTCACCCTGTCGGTCCGGCCGCAGAGCATGAAGCTGCACGGAAACGCCCCCGGCAATCCGGATGGGCGCTGCGTGATTCAGGGCAAAGTAGTGGAGCGTGCCTATCTCGGCGAGCACTGGGACTACGGCATTGCGCCCAACGGCAGCGGCGTGCAGCTCCGCGTGACGGCGCTGCCGATCGAGGTCCACGACGTCGGCGCCGCGGTATGGGTCGAATTCGACCCGGCGCAGGTCGCGGTCATCGCATAGCGCCGCCTACCACCCCCCACCGCCGCCGCCGCCCCCGCCCCCGCCGCCGCCAGACGAGCCGCCGCCGCTCGAGCCGCTGCGCGAGCCGGGCGCGGTCGAGGCGGAGGCGATCGCGCCGGCGAAGGCGCCGCCGAGCGCAGACGAAAATCCGCGGAGCCCTCGGTCTAGGCCGCGGCCGGAATACCAGCCCGGGCGGTAGCCATGGCCAGGCATGCTTCCGTCGCCCGGGCTCGTTCCCGCGCGCGCGAGCACGCCGGAGAACTGCTCGCTCCATTCCTGCTCGACACCGAGCGCCAGCGCATAGGGCAGGAATTTCTCGAACAGCGCGGGTGTGCGCTCGGGCGGGTTCAGCATGTTCATGCGATCCTGCTCGGCGACCGAGAGGTATTCCTTGAACCCCTCGACGCGGTCCATCAGCCGGCGGCCGAGCAGCGTCGGCGCCTTGAGCAGGTGGTAGAAGACCAGGTTCGCCGTCTGCGTTGCCACCAGGATCAGCGCGCCGCCGATCGTGGCGACCGCGCCGTAGACGAACAGCCCCATGATCTCGCCGACGAAGAAGGGCGCCGCGAAGGCGGTGATGACGATCGCCTGGATCGCGCCGCCGATCCCTCCGCCGCCGAGCGCCGTCCGCCAGGCGCGCCAGACTCGACGGAACAGAAAGTAGATCGCCACGGTCCAGCCGGCGAGCCAGATGGTGATGAAGGCGGCGGCGGCCGGCTCGTCGGCGGCGAGCGCCATCAGGCCGAGCGCCAGCAGCGACAGCACGATGCCCGGAGTCAAATATCCGGTGTTGCGCGCGAAGTGGCTCTTCTCGAACTCGGTCCGCAATTTCTCGTGCAGCGCCGTCTGCGCCGATTTCAGGGTCGAATGGTTCTTCTGCTTGAGCTCGATCGCGCCGCGCCCGCCGGGGAACAGCTTGTTGGCGACCGCGCGCTCACCGGGCGACAGCGGCGCCGATTTTCCGGTCGTCTTGAGCGTGAAGGCCTTGTCGTCGTCTTCCTCTATCGTGAGAAAGCCCTTCACCGCCATGTTCACGACCGCCGCCGTGAACGCTTTGTCGTCGAAGCCGAACTCCATGACGTATCGCGCGCCGGCGGGCGTCAGCCCGGACGGCGGCTCGTATTGCGGCACGATGACGCCTTTTTCCGGATCGCGGCCGACCTTCGCCCAGACATAGAGGTAGTAGAACAGCAGCAGGCCGAGTCCCGCGGCGCCCGCCAAAAGCGCGCTGTTGTCGCTGAGGAAATAGCGCAGCTTCTTTGTCCCGCTGGGACGCTCGACGAACCCGGGCGGCCAGGAGACCGCCACGGTAAGGCCTTCACCCGGCCTGAGCGTGCGTGTCGCGGTAAATCGCACGATTCCGTCGACCAGCGGGTCGTAGGCGAAGTCCTGCCCGCTTTCGCCCTGGGCGCCCGTGTAGCCGGCATGATCGCGCACCCGCGCCCCTTCGGGCAGATGGACGATGGCCCGCGCGCGCTCGATATCGAAGGCCCAGCCGTTGCCGGTGACGTTCCAGTACAGCTCGTCGAAGCCCTCGAAATGGCCGAGCTGCCGGTCGGTGCGATAGGTGAGCGTGTATGTGTGCAGGCCGGGGCGGACATACGTGTCCTTATCGCCGATATACACGCGGATGCCGTTACCCTGCCGCTCCGTGTGGTGGGGCTCGCTCTGCCCGTCGCGCGTGACCTCCTCGATTTCGAAGGCGACGACGATGCGTGTGCCGTGTCGGTCGTCATAGACGGTCGGAAAATCGCGGTAGATGCCGCGCCGGATCTGGTCGCCCGCGGCCTCGACCTCGATCGTCTCGCGCACAGTCATCGAGCTGTCGCGATGGATCCAGATCTCGCTGTCGAATTGCAGGATGCGCTCGCGGCCGGCCGCTGCCGCAGGTCCCGAAAGAAACGGTGTCAGCAGCGCCGCGAGCAGCAGCAGGATTGCGCCCGCGCGGGAAAGCAGTTTGGCTTCCATGCCGGTGATCCGATCCGCCGCGCCGCCGTCAGTCGAACTTCACCGCGACCGGGCTACGCGCGGCGCTGTCGGCGTCGTCGATCTCGAAGAACTCCGCCTTCTCGAAGCTGAACTGGCGGGCGACGAGGTTGCTCGGGAACTGATCGATCTTCGTGTTGTTGTCGCGGACGCTGCCGTTGTAGTAGCGCCGCGCCGCCTGGATCTTGTCCTCGACCTCCGCGAGCTGGCTTTGCAGGTCGAGAAAGCTCGTGTTCGCCTTGAGATCGGGATAGCTTTCGGCGAGCGCGAACAGCGACTTGAGCGCGCCCGTCAGGTGGTTCTCGCTTTCCGCCTGTTCGTGCGGCGCGCCCTGATTGGCCATCGCCTCGTTGCGGGCGCGGGTCACTTTTTCGAAGGTGCCGGCCTCGTGCCGCGCATAGCCTTTCACCGTCTCCACCAGGTTCGGGATCAGGTTGTAGCGGCGCTTCATCTGGACCTCGATGTCGCTCCAGGCTTCGCTAACGCGGACCTTGAGCTTGACCAGGAGGTTGTAGGTGACGATGACGTAGAGCACGGCCGCCGCGATCAGGCCGAGTAGGATGTAGACGAGCGTCATGGCAGATCCCCCAACACCGTATGGCGCTCCGCGAAGGGCCGCCGGGCCCGCCGCCGAGGCTGGCCGACAATACGTGCCTTTTCAGGAAAATTACATCCCTGCGTGGAGGAATTCCAACCGGAGCGGGACGGCGCATCCGTCGAGGATGGCCGTCTCCGCCCCGATAACCCCTTAGGCGGCGCGAACGTCGCTCAGGAAGGTCTGGACGAGGCCTTTCAGGCTTTCGGCCTTGACGCTCAACTCCTGGGACGACTGCAGCATCTGCGAGGAGGCGGCGCTCGTGTCCTGCGCTGCCCGGCTCACGCCGGTGATGTTGCTGTTCACTTCGTCCGTGCTCTTCGCCGCCTCGCCGACGTTGCGCGAGATTTCCTGCGTTGCCGCATTCTGCTCCTCGACGGCGGAGGCGATGGAGGTGGCGATTTCGTTCACCTCGCGGATGCGCTTGCCGATCCGCTCGATCGCTTCCGCGGTCGTGCCGGTGTCGGCCTGGATGGCGTCGATCTGCAAGCTGATCTCGTCCGTCGCCTTCGCGGTCTGGGTCGCGAGCGTCTTGACCTCCGACGCGACCACCGCGAAGCCCTTGCCGGCTTCTCCCGCGCGCGCCGCTTCGATCGTGGCGTTCAGCGCCAGCAGGTTGGTCTGCTCGGCGATCTCGGTAATCAGCCGCACGACTTCGCCGATCTTGGCAGAGCTGTCCACGAGCTTCTGCACGAGCGCGCGGCTCGCTTCCGACTCCTCGACGGCCCTGTCGGCGAGCCGAGTGGAGCTGGAGACCTGGCCGCTGATTTCGGTGATCGAGCTGCTCAGCTCTTCGGCCGCGCTCGCCACCGTCTGCACGTTGGCTGCCGCCTGCGTCGAGGCGGCAGCCACGGCCGTCGCCTGCGCGCTGGATTCTTCCGCCGCCGTGGCGAGCCCGTTGGCGGTCTGGCTCATCTCGGTGGCCGCGGAGGCGACGATGCCAAGGATCTCGGAGACCTGGCCCTCGAAATCCTTCGTGAGCTGATCGACTTTCGCGGCGCGGATATTGCGCTCCTCCTGCTCGCGCGCCGCCGTCGCCTGCAGCTCGTCGTTCCGGATCATATTCTCCTTGAACACGAGCAGGGCCTTCGCCATGTCGCCGACTTCGTCCGTCTGGTCGGTGGCGGGAATCTCGACCGTCTTGTTGCCGCCGGCGAGCGTCGTCATCGCTCCCGTCATGGCGACGATCGGGCGCGAGATCAGGCGTCCGATGACAAGCGCGAGAATGATGCCGAGTACGATGGCAATGAACGATATTCCGACCGCCAGCCATTTCCCTTGGACCATTGCGCCGGTTGCGCGCGGGCCCAGCTCGTCCTGGAATCGTTTGTTCTCGGATACCGCCTTTTCGGCGACGGCCGCGATGCCCCGGCCGTTCGGGTCGAGCCGCTCGTTTATGGCTGCATTGCCGGCCGCAACCACGCCGGCGATCTTGTCGAACGACTTCCTCCACGATGCCGCCGTTTTCAGGACCGACGCGGCCAGCTCGAGGCGTTCGGCATTCTGCAGGGTGTCCATGAGCTGCTCCCCGTTATCGTTGAAGGCGTCGATCTGGGACAGCGCATCTTCCTTGGCGTCCTCTTCGTTGAGGACGAGAAAGGTGTTGGCGTGGAGCCGGGCCATCAGCAACGACCGAAGCAGCATGCCGGCCACGAACCCGACATCGTTCTTGCCATCCGCCTTGGCGCCCAACGTGATCTGCGTCAGGGAATTTTCCGCCTGCGCGCCCAACTGGTCCAACTGCTCGACCAGCGCCGTTCTTTGACGATACAAGGTGACGATCTCGCTGAACGCCGCCTGATAGGCTTGCGTCCCTCGCGCGATCTCGCCGAGCGCAGCTTCGTGCGTCGAGCCTTTGAACAGCCCGCTGCTCTCCTTGATGATCGATTGCAGCGCCTTGACGCGGTCGTCGACGGTTCTGATCGAGTCGTCGGACTGCTTGAGCAGGAAGGTCCTGGTCGCAAGCTGCGCCGATGTCAGATTCTCCTGGATGCGCGCGAGCTCATTGCTTTCGCGGGCGGCGCGGAGATAGGAGGCGAAGTTGCCGGCGCCGCCTTCCAGCGCCGCGAAGGCGACGATGCTGACGGTGACGAGGAAGGCGAGAATCGTCGCCGACCCGGCGCCGACCTTCGCGCTGATCTTCATATTCCTGAACTTCATAGTCTTGAACTTCGACATGTCGTTACTTCTCTCCGCGGGTTCTGTTCGAGCTCTTAGGCGCCGGCAAGCAAGCGAGGTTCTTCGCAATCGGCAACTCGACGGAAAATCTTGAAGCGTGGGACTTGGCGCGGCTGATAGGACGTTGGGTGGGAAGGTCGGCTGCTGACGGCCATGAGGGTAGAGATTGAAATCTGTCGGAGTAAGCGTTGTAGCGCCAAGGGCTTAACAGAGAATGAACGACCGCCGCCGCGCTTGGGCCCCCGAAAGGACCGGCAACGCTTCAGCCGCGCCGGTGGTCTTTCTCGTGGTGACGGCGCAACAGGTCGCGGCCGAAGCCGTCGCGCGGGTCATGCCAAACGGAATGCGCGTGGTTGGCGCCGCTCTGGGTGTTGTCGTATTCGATGATCACCGTCGGTCCGTGCAGCCGGTAGTAGTGCGGCGCGTCCGGGGTCGTGCCGCCGGCCCAGGCGAAATGCAGCTTTTCCGGTCCGGCGTCCCTCAGGTCGCGAATTTCCCGCTCCGCGACGGAAGCGCGCATGTTGCGCACATAGGCCTCGACGATATCGAGCACGTGGCTGCGCTGCGTCGCGTCCATTGCCGCCAGCGCCAGGCCCTGCGGCCGGCGCAGGCTGTCTTCGCGGCCGGGCCCGGTCAGGATGTCGCCGAAGCTGTCGGGCTGCAGGATCGCCGTCCGCCGCTGCCCGGCGTCGAGTCCGCCGACAAGCTGGAAGGCAAGCTCGTGCTCGCGCTTGAGCACGCGCAGGCCGGCGTGGCGGTTGCCCTTGCCGACCTCGGCGGGATTGGCGCCGAAGAAGGCGGGGGTCACGGCGAAGCCCTGGCCCGGCACGACGGTGAAGCTGAGGGACAGGTGATGCCCTTCGAAGCGCCAGCCCCAGGGCGCCGCGCCCGCTGGATCGCCGAAGATGGCGAGCGCGTAGTTTTCCGGATCGCGGAACCAGGTATTGCCGGTGATCTCGGCCAGTATGCCTTCGAGCCGGATGACGTCCTCGACCTTCCGCATGCCCTGCTCGCTGAGCGCGGTGCGGAGCAGGGCGAAGACGCGCTCGCGCTGCTCCTTCTTCAGATCCTTGAGCGGAATGCCGGGACGCGAGCGGGGAACGTAGTGCCAATCCGCACGCTCCTCGCCATCGAAGGGATAAACCACCTTGTCGTGCCGCGCGGCGCCGATGCTTTCGAGGAAGGCGAGGGCCGCATCCGCCATGGGATCGCGCGCAACCAGCACTGCCGGCATGGCCAGGCCGCCGCCCAATGCCAGCGCGGCGGCGCCTCGCAGGATGCCGCGGCGGCTGGCCTTCATAGCGCCGGTATCGAGCCGGCGACGTCGAACGCGCCGGGCTTCTTCAGCTTGAGCACGACGATCCCGCCGGATTCCGGGTAGACGCCGGTAAGCGCGGAGATCGTCGCCTGATGCGAGACGAGGACGACGCTCGGGCCGGCGATGGTCAGGCTATCGAGAAATTGCCGCATGGCCTTCACCTGCGCCTCTTCATGCTCGCGCCGGCCATGCAGCGAGTCGAGGGCCGCGAGCGTCTCCACGCGTCCGATGCCGAGCAGCTCCGCGGTTTCGCGGCTCCGGCACCATTGGCTCGACAGGACGCGGGCAACCGCCACCCGATTGCGCCGGAAAGCGTCGCCGGCGCGCCGCGCCTGGGTGCGCCCGACATCGTCCAGGTTCCGCTGCGTGCTGCAGTCGCCGATGCGGAAATCGGCCGGATCGCCGGTGCCGGGGGCCAGGGCATGGCGCATCAAGGCGACATGGCCGCCCCGGGCGAGCGCGGCCCATAACGCGTTCGGCTCCGCCGCCACGCCCGCCATCGGCCAAAGGGTCAAGACCATCAGCAGCGCGGCCGCGGGGAGCCAGGCAATACCCCGCGGCATGGCGGAGCTACGACGAAGAGGTGTCGTACTTCACGGTGCAGCCGTAGGCGCGCGTCACGGTTTCCGCGACGGGCCGTCCGTTTGCCATGTCGCCGAGCGCCGCCCGCACGTAGTTCTTGGCGGTCTTGACGTCATCCCAGTCGGTGGTCGGCTTGTCGTCGATGCCGCCCATGTAGACGAGCGTGCCCTTGGCGTCGATGATGTACATGTGCGGCGTCACGCGCGCGTCGTAGCTGCGGCCTACCGCGCCTTTCGGGTCGAACAGCACCGCGGTCGGCGCCGCCTTGCGGTCCACGGTTAGCTTGTTCGCTTCGGCGGGCTCCACGTAGCCCTGGGTGTTCGGCGCGGAGGAAATGATCGACAGCCAGATCATGCCGTTGCCCGTCGTCTCGCGCTGGAGCGCCTGCATGTTCTCGGTGCCGTAGTGTTTCGCGACGTAGGGGCAGAGGTGGTTCGTCCATTCCAGGATCACGGTCTTGCCCTGATAATCCTTCAGGGCATGGACCTTGCCGTTGCTGTCCGTCAGCGAAAAGGCGGGGGCGGCCACGCCCGGATTCGGCGCGGCGAAGGCGGGCTTGATCAGGCCGGCGGCGGCGCCGATCAGCGCGGTTGTGCCGGCAAGAATGAGGACGTCGCGTCTGTTCATGGCATTCGCCGTCATGAGGTGCTCCTGTCGGTGTTGGCGGTGATCTTGGATTTCTCGGAGAGTTTGCGAAGCGCGTCGAGGACCAGCGATTCGGTCAGCAACTGCGGCAGTAAGACCGGCTCTGCGTTGCCGGGGCCGTAGAGGACGTAGAGCGGCACGCCGCTGCGGCCGAAGGAGTCCAGCAAGGCGGTGATCTGCGGATCGCCATTGGTCCAGTCGCCCTTGAGATAGGTGATGCCGAGCGCGTCGAACTGCTCGTTGACGATTGCGGAGGAGAGGGCGACCCGCTCGTTGACGAGGCAGGTTATGCACCAGGCCGCGGTCATGTTGACGAAGACCGGCTTGCCGGAAGCGCGCAGCGCGGCAAGCCGCTCGCTGCTGAAGCCTTCGAACTCCGGGCCGCTCGCGCTCCGGCCCGACGCCGGCAGCGAGGCGGAGGGCTGGGCGTTGATGCCGAGCCCGGCGACGATCGCGACAGCGGCGATTATCGCCGCGGCGGTGCCGCTTCGCCCAATGAGCCGTCCGCGGGTTCCGGTATCGCGTACCGCGGTCCAGAGCCACACCCCGAACGCGATGAGGATCATTCCGGCCAGCGCGGCCAGGACGCCGTCGGGACCAGCCTGGATTCCGAGAACCCAGACCAGCCATGCCGCGGAGGCGTAGAGCGGGAAGGCCAGGAATTGCCGCGTCCGCTCCATCCAGACGCCGGGGCGGGGAAGCAGGCGGACGAGCGCCGGCACGAACGTGAGCAGGAGATAGGGCAGCGCGAAGCCCAGACCGAGCGCGAGGAATATGCCGAGCGACACCGGCGCGGACTGGGTCAGCGCAAAGCCGAGCGCGGCGCCCATGAAGGGCGCGGTGCACGGCGTCGAAACGACGGCCGCCAGCACGCCCGTGAAATACGATCCGCCATATCCACGCCGTGCCGCGAGGTTGCCGCCCAGTCCGATCGCGGAGCCGCCGATCTCGAAGGCGCCCGACAGGTTCAGCCCCAGCAGGAAGAACAGATAGGCCATCACGGCGACGAACAGGGGCGATTGAAGCTGGAACCCCCACCCGACCGCCTCTCCCGCTCCCTTGAGTGCGATCAGCAGGGTGGCGAGCACGGCGAAACAGGAGAGGACGCCTAACGCGTAGGCGAGGCCGTGCATGCGAATCGTCCGCGGCGCCTTCTCGGCATGGCGGATCAATGCCATCGCCTTCATCGAGAGGACCGGGAAGACGCAAGGCATCAGGTTCAGGACGACGCCGCCGAGGATCGCCAAAAGCAGCGCTTGGAGAATACCGGCATTTGCCGTGGCGGCAGCGGCGGTCCCGGAATCGGCGTTTGTGCCGGCGCTTGTGCCCGTCGCCGGGCCTGCGGCAGCGCCCTCCTGCGGCCGAGCCATCGCCGAAATCTCGTAGGCGCGCGTCGCGGGGCCGTCGCCGAGCGCCTCCGTCAGCACCAGGACGCCATCGAGCCGCTGCGGGTCGGGCTTCTGGCCGGGCGTCATCGTCAGGGACAGGCCGCCCGCCGCGGCGCCGAGCGTCTGCGCAGCCGCGGGCTCGACGACGCCCCATTTATAAGGAAAGAAGGCGGCCTTCGTGATTCTGTCGGGCTGCAGCCCTTTTCCCGCGACGGTCAGAACGATCTTCCCGTCTTGCTGTGCTAGCCCTGCGGTCCAGTCGATCTTGACCGGAAGCCGCTCCCGGGCTTTCCGGAACAGCCCGGCGGTCGCTGCGTCCGTCTGGGCCGGCGCGGCCGTCGCGAGCGTCAGTTCGAAATCACCGCCCTCGGGGACGCAGATGTCCGAACAGGCGAGCCAATTGGCCCTCGCGCGCAGGCTGACAGGCCTGCCTGCCGGCCAGTCCTTTGCGATCCGGATCGGGATGAGATGGAAGGCTTCCGCGCTATAGCCGTAATTCAGCAGCGGCCCGTAGGGCAGCGGATCGGGATAGGGCCATTGAATATCGCCGGCCTCGACGCCGTTGGGTAGGGTCCAGACGATATGCGGCGGCTCGCCGGAATCGCCCGGATTGCGCCAGTAGGTGTGCCAGCCCTCCTTGAGCCGGAGGTGCAGCAAAACCCAAAGCGTGTCGCCTGGACGGGTGCTTGCCGTTTCGGGGAGGATACGGGCGGTAACATGATCCGTCGTTACCGCGGCGGAAAACGCAGCCGGGCTGGCCAGAGCCAGCAACAACGGAACGACCGACAGGATTCGGGCTATCTGGCCAAATCGTCGCACAAATTGCTCCTCGACGCAGCAAGTCCCGATTCATGTGGTCGGCGCCGGTCATGGGTCAAGAAACGTTACAGCCCCGGCTATGACATTCTCGTGAGCGAAAGTCACCGGCACGAATTCACCCGGCAGGCGCGCCCGCACGCGTTCAGGCGCGCTCAGGCGCACCAGAAGACTGTACAACCCCCGGATTATCATGCTAATTCGCTGCGCTTGATATTGTGCGGGTGGTTGGCCATGGCGGCTGATATCGTACCACGGGTAGGGGATGGCGCCTTCGTGGCGCGCATCCAGGGCATGTTGAATCGCGCCGGTTTCAGGCGGCGGGAGGCATTTCTGCAGAGCCTCGGAATGGCCGCTCAGAATTTCTGCGCGCAGATCGGCGCCGAAGGTCTTGCCTGGCAGGCGCTCAAAGTGCGCCTGGGCGAGGAAGGGTGGCAGACGGCGGTCGTCTTTACCGCCTACATGTGCCAGACCCTGGAGAAAGACGCGGACCAGACGAAGGCGATCCCGTGGCGGCTGATGACGGTCGCATTGAGCCCCGTAAGACGGGCGACCGATGCTTCCGAGGACCAGTTGAAATGGCTGGACCGCCTTGTCGAGGAAGCGCAGCGCCACTGCGCCCGGGAGGAGAAGATCCAGAAGGGCGCGCCGCAGCGGTCCAAGGCCTGACCCGCTCGAAGTACCCGTTCGAAGTACCCGCTCGAAGCAGCGGTCTGGAAACCGGCGTGGCCGGTTAAGAACCGCCGCGCTGCGGGAGGGTGGCGGTTTTGAGTGTCCCGCTCCACTCGGGCGGGCTCATCGTCTCCGTGAAATTCTCGAACATCGCGTTGAAGCTTACGCTGACCCTGACGCGGCTGCTGCGGTTCGGATCGACCGAGTGCGGCAGCCAGGCGGGGAAGAGCAGCATGTCGCCGGGCTTCACCGACATCGTGAAACGGGCAGCATTGAACGGCGTGGATTCGACGACCCGAGGCTTGATCATGTGGCGCTGCGGGCGCGGGTCGTCGATCGTGAAGTTGTTGGCGCCGTCGTCCGCCTGCACGTAGTAGACGCCGGATAGATAGTTGTTCGGATGAATGTGCTCGCGATGGCTCGTCTGCGCGGCGTTGACATTTGCCCAGCAGCCGGTGATGCGCGACCGCTCGTACGCGATATCGAGGAATTGGAGCACCTGCTTGACGGCCTGCCGGATCTCCGCGACCATCGGCTCCATCTCCGCAATCATATGCAGATTGGGGTCCGTCTGGCGGCTCGAGCCGGGGGCGAGGTCGAGCAGGTTGGGATCCAAGCGGGTAAGGAAGCTCATCAGGCGCTTGTTCACGCTGTCCCGGATTGCGGGCGCCAGCTCGAAGCGCCACAGCAGCGTCGGGAAGTACATCTCGGTCTTCTTCAGCTCGGGCATGCGCGGAACATTCCATTCAGCGTCGCGGCGCGACGGGGACCGCCGGCAGGTTGCGTCTGCGCGCGAATGACGGCGGGCACGGTTCCACTATATCCAGGCGGACAGGTCAAGGCACTATCTCACCACGCCATTCGCCGCCGGGCGTCGGATTACGCCGTGTTCCATTGGATAGGTCTCGAGCGCGGGCGTCGAGAAGCCGGTCAGGTCGTGCGAGATTTCCCTGGCGACCGCATTCATCAGCGGGCCGGGGAACATGTTTCGCAGCGTTCCCAGCGCCCGCGGCGCGGCGCCATCGCCCACATGCGGTGCGCAATAACTCGACTGTTCCTCAGCTCAGCGGCGAACCGCGCATCTCGCTTATGGCGGCGCGGATGCGGCGCCAGTGCTCCGCTTGTTCGCGGTCGTTGCTCTGCTCGAATTTCCGGGCTTTGGCGGCGGCTTCGGCTTCGGCCTTGCCGCCATGTGCGTCGAGGAGCCGCTTGGCGTAGTCGGCGATGTCGGTTTCTCGCATTGCTCTCCTCCTGTTTCCAGAACCGGATGCCGGCGCGCGAGACTCGACGAGGCGAATCCCGGCCGGCGCTCCGGCAATATACTACGTGTGCGCCGCCACGGATTATGCAAGGGCGGCGGCGATTTTTCCGGATCGGCGCTGACGCGGCGCCGCGCCCGCGGCATGAAAATTGCCGATGCTTGCCGAATGCGACATTATGGCGGCATGGCGCAAGAAGTTACGGCACCAAGCTTATCTCTCGAAAAGCTGGGTGAGGTTATCGGCGCAATGCTGGTCGTCCTCGATCGCAGCGGCCGGATCGTATACTTCAATCCCATCTGCGAGCAGGTGAGCGGCTACACGCGCGCCGAAGCCATCGGTAGGAAGCTCTGGGACCTTCTCGTTCCGCCTGGTGAACGGGACGAGGCAATGGCGATATTCCGTGCGCTGCTGGAGGAGCGCGCGACAAACACATTTGCCGGCGACTGGGTTGCCAAGGGCCGCGAACGCCGGCGGATATCCTGGTCGATGACGGCTTCGCGGCGCGCCGACGGCTCGGTCGAATACGTGATCGGCACCGGCATCGATATGACGGATCAGCTCGCTACCGAAGCGGCGCTGCGCAGCAACCGGTCCCTCCTGCAAATGATCATTGCCACTTCGCCCGACGCCGTCATCACCATAGACAGTTTCGGGACGATCGAATCTTTCAACGCCACCGCGGAACGTATGTTCGGCTATGCCGCCGGCGAGGTCATCGGCCAAAACGTCTCCTGCCTGATGCCGGAACCCTATGCCGCCGAGCACAACGACTACCTGGCGCGCTATCTGAAGACCGGCGAACGGCGAATCATCGGGATCGGCCGCGAGGTGACTGCGCGACGCAAGGACGGCGCCATCTTTCCCATCGAGCTTGCCGTCGGCGAGGTGGAATTCGACCAGCGAAAGCGGTTCACCGGATTCATTCGCGACATATCGCTCCGCCGCGCGGCGGAGCTGGGACGGGCCGAAAGCGACCGCCGCCTCGCGGAGGCGCTGGAGGGATTGCCGCTGGGAGTCATTCTCTGCGACGCCGAAGGATGTGTAACGCACATCAACCACGAGATGCGGCGGCTCTTGGCGCCCCTGGGGGATGCATTACGAACCGGCGCCAATTACGAGCAGCTTGTTCGCCGGATGGTGGAAACCGATGTTGTTGCAACGGACGCTTCGAAGCGAGAGCAATGGCTGCGCGACCGCCTCGCGCATATCCGGTCGCCCGAGCACACGCAATCGGAGATCCGCTGTTCCGACGGCTCCTGGGCGCTCGCCATGGAGCATAAGACGTCGAACGGCGAATTAGTCGCCCTGCGCATGGACATCACGCGGCTGAAGGTGGCCGAATCGGCGCTGCGCGCGAGCCTCGAGCGGCAACGTGAATTGCAGGGCGAGTTCCATCATGTGTCGCGACTGAGCGCGATGGGGGAAATGGCGGCGACGCTTGCGCATGAATTGAATCAGCCGCTGACGGCTGTCATCAACTACATCCAGGCGTGCCGGCGGCTTTTGCAGTCCGGCGCACCCGCTTCGTTGCCCAAGGTGCCGGAGCTGATCGGCAAGGCCGTCGACCAGGCGCATCGGGCCGGCGAGATCATCAGCCATCTGCGCGGCTTCGTGACGCGAGGCGACTCCGAACGGATGCGGGCGGATGTCAACGCGGTGGTGGTCGAGGCGTGCGAGCTCGCACTTGTCGGCGCAAAGGCCGAGGGGATCGACGTGAGCATGGATCTGGCGGACGACGTGCCGCATGCGATGATGGACCGCGTGCAGATTCAGCAGGTCATCGTCAATCTCGTCCGCAACAGCATCGATGCCTTGCAGGATTGCGAACGGCGCTCGATCGCGATTCGAACGCGCCGCGCCGGCCCTGCGGATGTTTCGATCGAGGTGTCCGACAACGGGCCGGGCCTGGACCCGAAGGTCGCGGAGAACCTGTTTCGGCCGTTCAATACGAGCAAGAAGAACGGCATGGGCATAGGCCTCAGCGTGTGCCGCTCGATCGTCGAGGAACACGGCGGCACCATCGGCGCGGCGGCGGTCGCGGGCGGCGGGGTCGTGTTCACGGTAGAGCTTCCGGTAGAGGGATAGCGATTATGGCGCCTGAACCTGAGGCCAAGGTATACGTCGTCGACGACGATGACGCGGTCCGGGATTCCCTCGAGGCGTTGTTGTCCGCGTTCGGATTCGAAGTCGAGCCGTTCGCGTCCGGCGCCGCATTTCTCGACGCGTGCGGGGCGGTCGGCAAGGGGTGCGTACTGCTCGATATCCGCATGCCGCGCATGGATGGGATGGAGGTGCAGGAGCGCTTGCATGGGCTTCGCCCCGATCTGCCGGTAATCATGATCACGGGTCACGGCGATGTCGCGATGGCGGTGCGGGCGATGAAGGCCGGGGCAGTGGACTTCGTGGAGAAGCCGCTGCGCGAGGAAACGTTGCTGCAAAGCGTCGAGGCGGCGCTGCGGATCGCCCGCCAGTCGCATCGGAATCAGTCCTTGGGCGCGTCGGCGCTCGGCAATGTCGAGCGTCTCACGCCGCGCGAGCGCGAGGTCTTGGAGCAGCTCGTGGCCGGCCGTCCGAACAAGGTCATTGCCCACGCTTTGGCCTGCAGCCCGCGAACGGTGGAAATTCATCGCGCCCGCATCATGGAGAAGATGGGCGCGCGCAGCCTTCCTCATCTTGTCCGCCTGGCCCTTGCGGCAGGCATCGAGCCGGATCTCGGCTGACCGGCGCAAAGCGGGCCGGGAGACTGGTGTACGGGAAACCCCGTATTTCGCGCCGGACTGAAAATGAGTATTCCTGGCATCCGTGAAACTGCGTGTCTGCGGCGCCGCAATCGGGCGGCGGAGAGCGATCTCGGCGGACCGGCATCCACCGCATGGCAATGGGCGAAAGATTGGCGGTTTACGTTGTGGAAGACGACGAGCCGGTCCGGGATTCCCTGGTAGCGTTGCTCGAGGCGGAAGGATTCGATGTGAGCGCCTACGCATCGAGCGAGCAGTTCCTGGCGCATTTCCACCCAGGGCGCAGCGCCTGCCTCATGCTGGACCTCGAGCTGCCCGGCAAGAGCGGGATCGAGCTGATGGAAATACTGGGCCGGGGTCAGCAACATTTGCCGGTCATCGTCGTTACAGGAAAGGCAGGCGAAGACGTGCGCGCGCGGGCTCTCGACTTGGGGGCTGCAGCCGTCTTGGTGAAACCGACCGACCCCGACCTGCTGATCGAGACGATCTACCGGTCGGTGCGCTGACCCGGATCGCCGCGGCCGGCAGCACCGTATGGGGTTCTACGTACGTAATTGACCGAATATTCGCCGTCGCCGGAATTCGCGAGACTTCATTCAGGTCGGCGCCGTCCGGCGTCGACCCATCGAACCGAGGGAGTGGCGCAATGAGGCATGTGGACCCAGGCTATGAACCGGCATTGAGCGGCAATTCCGGTTGGAATCGAGCATCGCAGCGGCGTCGGGCGGCGGGCGGCGGTGCGCTGGCGGCGATCGGCACCGTGTTGCGCCGCGCCCCGAAGGATACGATTTTCTGGGAGCGCGACCCGGCCGACCATGTGTATCAGCTCATCCGCGGGTCGGTTTGCATTTACAAGTTATTGCCCGACGGCCGCCGGCAGGTCGCGCGCTTCTGTCACGCGGGAGACCTGGTCGGCCTGACCGGCGATAGCTGGTATCCCTATACGGCCGATGCGTTGACGGAGGTCAGCGTCGTTCGTATCCGCCGCGCCGATCTCGAGGCGCGGATGGAAACCGAGCGCGACCTGCGTCGATTGATTCTCCATGCGATCGGCGAGGAATTGTCGCTTGCCCAGAATCAGCTTCTGCTGCTCGGGCGGAAATCGGCAGCGGAGCGCGTTGCCTCGTTCTTCCGCGCGATGATGGAGCAGGCCGTGCGCGATGGCGGCGATGGCCGGTCGGTGACGCTGCCCATGACGCGGGTCGATATCGCCGACTTTCTCGGCCTCACGCATGAGACTGTCTGCAGGGCTATCGGCACGCTCAAATCCCAGGGCATCATCGCGACGCCGGATCCCCATCGTGTCGAGATCCGCGCGCCGGAAGCGCTGGAGGAGATCGCGGAAGGCGATGTCCCGGAGAAGCTCTGCGCTTGAGTTGAAGGTGGGTTGCGGATGGGGCTCGGCTCGCCTGTCCGCGCCCACTTCTTTATAGGGCGCCGGGATGGTATAATCTTGTATACAATAACAGTCTTTGGGTCTGGCGGATGAGTGTTCAACAAGAGGGTTTCCTCGCCTCGCTCGATGGCCGGGCCGCGGAAATCGTCGATTCCTGCACCCGCTGCGGCAAGTGCGTCGAGGTCTGTCCGATGCCCGGCATTACCGGAATCGATGCCTCGGAGCCGGGGCGGATCGTGTCCGGGGTGCTCGATATTCTCCGTGACGGCAAGGGGCCCGAGGCCTCGGCTCGCTGGGCCAGCGTCTGCTCGGGCTCCGGGCATTGCATCACCGCCTGCGACTACGGCGTCAACCCGCGGTTCATGCTGTCGCTGGCGCGCCGCGCCCTGAAGAAGGGACAGCCTGAGGAAACGCGGCGCGAGGCGGGCAAGAAGAGCTTCAAGGACATGAGCCGCGGCGTGAAGGTGCTGTCCCGGCTGCAGCTACCGCCGGCCTTGCTCGAGCGGCTCAATCCGTCCTCGCATCCCGAACGGCCGGAGCCGCCGGACCTGATCTTCTACACCGGCTGCAACATGCTGAAGACGCCCCATATCGGCCTTCTGTGCCTGGATGTGCTCGACCGGCTCGGCATCAGCTATGAGGTCTATGGCGGGCCGGCGAATTGCTGCGGCGTGCTGCAGTGGCGGCCCGGCGACGACACCAATTCCGGACGGCAGGGCTACAAGACGATCGAGCGCTTTGCGCAGACGAAAACGTCCGAGGTCTTATCCTGGTGTCCGACGTGCCAGATCCAGTTCGGCGAGATCTCGCTCCCGAGCCACGGCGGCGAGAAGGGTCCTGCCTTCGACATGACCATGTTCGCCGTGTTCCTGGACCGCCATCTCGATGCGTTGAAGACGATGATGACGCGCCCGGTCAAAAAGCGCGTCGCGCTGCACGAGCATCCCGGCGCATTGGGCGTGGTCGATGCGGTGAAGCGCGTGCTGTCGGCGATCCCGGGGCTCGAGGTCGTCGACCTGCATCCGCCGCAGGTCGGCTACCAGATGACGTCGCTGCGTTCGGTACCCGACTTCCGCCGCAATCTGGTGGCGACGGTGCTGAAGGCGGCCGAGGAAGCCGGCGTGACCACGCTCGCCGACATCTATCACGCCGACCATCGCGAGTTCGCCGGGCATTCGGGCCAATGGCCGTTCGAGATCGTCAATTTCATGGAGCTGATCGGCGAGAGCATGGGCCTCTACCGCGAGGACGTGTTCAAGCGGCTGAAGACGATGCGGGACGTGGACGCGATCGTCGCCGACACCACGGACCTGATCGACGCCCACGGCCTCGACCCGGAGGAGGTCCGGGAGGTCGTCCTCAAGGACATCATCGGCGAACAGCATCTTCCGGCCGATCGCAGCAAGCATGCCGAGGTTCTGGCCGGCAAAGCCCAATAGCGCCGGAAACGGAATGGGCCGCGGCCGGTCGAACCAGCCGCGGCCCAGCCGCGAAAAGTGGGGTCGCCAGCCTATCAGTGCGCCTGCGAGACGAACTTCGTGTTGAGGTACGCCTCCAGCCCCTCGACGCCCCCTTCGGAACCATGACCGCTGTGCTTGACGCCGCCGAACGGCGTTTCGGGCGTCGAGACGGTAAGTCCGTTCACCGCAACCATGCCGGTCTGCAGCTTGTCGGAAATGGCGCTGGCCGTCTTCTCCGATGTCGTGAAGGCATAGGATGCGAGGCCATATTCGAGGCTGTTCGCCCGCGTTACGACTTCGTCGAAACTCTTGAACCGCGTGATCGGCGCCAGCGGCCCGAACGGCTCGTCATACATGATGCGTGCGTCGTCGGGCACGTCGGAGATGACCGTCGGCTCGAAGAAGAAGCCGCTGTTGCCGATGCGGTCGCCGCCGGTCTCGATCTTGGCCCCATGGTCCCTGGCGTCGGCGACGAACTCGGCCATGGCGTCCAGGCGCCGCGCGTTGGCGAGCGGCCCCATCTGCACGCCGGCCTCCATTCCGCTGCCCACCTTGAGCGCCTTCGCCGCCGTGGCGAAGGCCTTCACAAAGGCCGGGTACTTCGAATCCTGCACGAAGAAGCGCGTCGGGGAAACGCAGACCTGCCCGGCGTTCCGGTACTTGCCGGCGACGACCACCTTCACCACCTGGTCGACATCGACGTCGTCGAATACGATGACCGGCGAGTGCCCGCCCAGCTCCATCGTGGTCCGCTTGAGCCCCTCGGCCGCCAGCTTCAGGAGGTGCTTGCCGACCGCGATCGACCCCGTGAAGGAGATCTTGCGGATGATCGGCGATGCGATGACGCGTTCCGAGACTTCGGCCGGCACGCCGAAGACGACATTGAGGACACCCTTCGGCAGGCCCGCGTCCTGGAAACAGCGCGCGAGGGCGATGCAGGTGCCGGGCGTCTCCTCCGACGGCTTGATGATGCAACTGCAGCCGGCGGCAAGGGCGCCCGCCATCTTGCGGATCGGCGTCACGGCGGGAAAATTCCACGGCGTGAAGGCCGCGACCGGGCCGACGGGCTCCTTCAGCACCATCTGCCGCATTCCGGGTGCCCGGCTGGGAATGATCCGCCCATAGGCGCGCTTGCCTTCCTCGGCGTACCAATCGGTGATGTCCGCGCTGCTCAGTACCTCGACGCGCGCCTCGGCGAAGGCCTTGCCTTCCTCGAGGGTCAGCGTCGTGGCGATCTGGTCCGACCGCTCGCGCATCAGTTCCGCGGCCTTTCGAAGGATGGTGCTGCGGTCGAATGCCGACGTGGCGCTCCAGGACAGGAAGGCCCGCTGCGCGGCGGCGAGCGCCCTGTCCAGATCGCTCCGCGAAGCGTGGGGAAGCGTGCCCAGCGTCTCTTCGTTGGCAGGGTTGATGACCGGTTCTGACTTGCCGTCGCTGCCGGCGCACCATTCGCCGTCGATCAGCATTTCAAGCTTTTCGTACATTGAGCTCCTCCTTGACTGTCATTTGGGGCGTTGTCGGTCATTCGGCAGGGACGCGCGGCGCACCGGCCGCTGGAGACAATGTAGCGCACCGCGGCGAATTTCCAATCGTGCGGCGGAGCGACACACTGGCACAGGGAACGGCCGCGAAACATCGAATTGACTTACGAGGCGGCAGTGCTTCTCATGTCGCAAATCGCGCCCCGCGCCAACGGTTGGAGTGATGCCCCATGCTTTCCGAAACCGGCGATCCCTGGCTGCTTACGCCCGGCCCGCTGACCACGTCGCTATCGGTCAAGCAGGCGATGCTGCACGATTGGGGCTCCCGCGATCGGGCGTTCATCGAGATGACGGCGCGGGTGCGCGAGAAGCTGGCCGGCCTGGTGGAAGCGGGCGACACGCATGTCTGCGTGCCGATACAGGGCAGCGGCACCTTCGTGGTCGAGGCGACGATCGCCACCCTGCTGCCGCGTGACGGCAAGCTGCTGGTGCTGGTCAACGGCGCCTACGGCCAGCGCATGGTCGCCATCTGCCGGTATCTCGGCCGTGCGTGTCTCGCGCTGGAGACGACGGAAGACACGCCGAACGACATTGCGGCGCTCGACCGGGCGCTCGCCGGCGACAAGGCCATCACCCATGTCGCGGCGATCCATTGCGAAACCACATCGGGTATCCTCAATCCGGTGAGCGAGGCCGCGGCCTGCGTGAAGCGGCATGGCCGGTCGCTGATCATCGATGCGATGAGCGCGCTCGGCGCCTTGCCGCTCGACGGCGGCCGCGTCCCGTTCGATGCTGTGGTGGCCTCCAGCAACAAATGCCTGGAGGGCGTTCCGGGCATCGGCTTCGCGATCATCCGCAAATCCGTGATCGAAGGCTGCAAAGGAAACAGCCACTCGCTCAGCCTCGATCTGTATGAGCAGTGGCGCGGGCTGGAAGGCAACGGTCAGTGGCGCTTCACGCCGCCCACCCATGTGCTTGCCGCGCTCGACCAGGCGATCCAGGAGCACGAGGCGGAGGGTGGCGTTGCAGGGCGTGGCGCGCGCTATGCGGCGAATTGCCGGGCGCTGATCGCCGGAATGCGGGAAATGGGCTTTCGGCCGCTTCTGTCGGACAACCTGCAGGCGCCGATCATCGTCACCTTCCACATGCCGGGCGATCCCGCGTTCGACTTTGAAAAGTTCTACCGGCTCGTCGGCGAAAAGGGCTTCCTGCTCTACCCGGGCAAGCTGACCGTCGCGCCGAGCTTTCGAATCGGCTGCATCGGCCGGGTCGGCGTGCCGGAAATCGAACGCGCGCTTCAGGCTATTCGCGACACCGTCCGCGAGCTCGGTGTGACGGCGTTCGGCCCGACACGAAGCTAGGCATCGACGCGCACGAAATGACGCCCGCGCGGGTGTAATTTCCGACGCGCTGGAGTCTGCCGACGAGAGTGCGATCGCGTGGCTCAAAAGCCGCCGCAAATTTTTTTTGATCCCGGGCATCAGTTTTTTTTGCCGGGGAAGACCCACCGCCGAATGCGCGCCGATGCCGCCGCAGCGCGTCGAACACGCACTTGTTTTTCGCATTCGATGGAACGAAACAGGGCGTCGGGTCGTTCTTCACCAACCATCGGGAACACGCGGAAAGCCAAGAAATCTGCGGCGTTCGGGCATATGCATGTGTGCAGACGGCACGAGGCGCGCAACGTCGCAGCGACTCTATTAAAGTGTAGGGAAGCATATCGCGCGACGATGATTCACTTACAACGCGGAGAGGCCGACTTGTAATGGATCAATAAAAAACGGGTTGACTTTAAAATTATAATTGTAGAATAAGTTTCCGCGGTAACTTTTTGGTAACGAAATTCTCTTATTGCACGGTTTGTAACCGCGGTTATTGACCAAGTTTGACTGACGCTGAAGGAATGAAATGGGTGTCTTTCTTGATGCAGTCATCGGTCAGGTTATTACCGCCTAACGAAGGGATGTAACATGCCTGTGAAAACTGCAAAGCGTAAGACCGCGACGAAGAAGCGTACGGTCCGCAAGTCGGCGACGGCGCGTCGTAAGCCGTCGACCGCTCGCAAGACGACGAAGCGGAAGACGACCGCCAGCAAGACTGCGAAGCGGAAGACGACCGCCCGCAAGACCGCGAAGCGGAAGCCCGCGGCCCGCAAGACCGTGAAGCGGAAGACCACGGCGCGTAAGCCGGCGAAGAAGGTCGCCCGCAAGGCTGCGGCTCGCAAGACCTCGAAGCGGAAGACCACGGCGCGCAAGCCGGCCCGTAAGACGGCCGCTCGCAAGCCGGCCAAGAAGACGGCCCGCAAGACTGCCGCTCGCAAGCCGGCCAAGAAGACGGCCCGCAAGACTGCCGCTCGCAAGCCGGCCAAGAAGACGGCTCGCAAGACCTCCGCTCGCAAGCCGGCCAAGAAGACGGCTCGCAAGACCTCCGCTCGCAAGCCGGCCAAGAAAACGGCCCGCAAGACCTCCGCTCGCAAGCCGGCGAAGAAGACGGCTCGCAAGCCTGCCAAAAAGGCGGCTCGCAAGCCCGCGCGGAAGACCGCGGCCCGCAAATCGATGAAGGCGCGTCGTTCGTCCAGCCGTAAGGCGTCGGGCGGCTCCTCTCTCGTCGTGTATGATCGGTTTGGCGCGCGTCACATCGCCTGAGCGATTGACGCCGGAAGAACTGTCATAATGCGTTGGCGGCGGTCCGAAAGGGCCGCCGTTGCGCATTTTGGGCATATGCCCAACAATCCTGCCCAGGTTGTCCTATGTTTGCCGCGCCTTCTTCAGGCAACGGATACATCCGTTGTATTCGGCGGCTGGCGATAAACGGCGGGAGCGTGCCACGGCGCGGCGCAGATAATGAAGATCATCCGTATTCTTGCACGTCGCTTCTTGGCGGTAGCCGTCATCGCCGCGGGCGTGACCATTTCCGCCGGCGCGCGGAGCGCCGAGTGCTGGCAGGGCTGGGGCTACCTCGTCGAGCCCAAATCGCTCGCCTTCAAGAGCGGACAGACGCTCTACGTCACGGACGGTCCGGTCGACTGGGGCAGCCGCGCGTGGATCAAGCTGTTTCCCGTCGATCCGAACACCGGACGGCGCGACAAGGCCCGGCCCGCCGTCGTCGTTCGCCCGAGCCGCCCTTCGCAGCAAGGGGGCGGGCAATGGGGCGACGTGATCGACGACGTTGCCGAGGTTCTCGGCTCGAAGTGGTCGATGTTGCTGCGGTTGTCGCACATCGCGCCTTCGCAGCACTCGTTGACGCTCAACGACGAATATTCCCGGTGGGCATGCGGCCTCGAGTGACCGGACCGCCATTCGTGCCCGGCCGGTGACTTGCGCCAATTTTCATGACGGAGATTATGAGCTGAGCCGAAGAATCGGCGGCTCGGCGGCGCGGCCTTGGAACGGCGTCAGGCCTGGGCCTGCTGCTCCCAATGGACCGGCGGCCGGGCGGCGATGCGGTTGCGCTGGTCGCTCGCCTCGACGAACAGGCGGCGGTCCCTGAGCGCCGCGACGGCGAACATTCTTTCGTCCGACGGATTGTTGATGCGGACCAGGCGCGCATGCGGCTTGTGGCCGTTCGGCGTGACGAACTCGGCAACCTGCCAAATCCAATCGGTCGAATTGGTCTTGCGGACCAAATCGCCGATCTCGATGTCGTTACGTTTCCCTGCCATGGCCATGCTCTCCATTCATAACGATCTTTATCGCCTTATCCATGCGGGTCAATGGCCGCATTCTTGGGCCTGCCGGCACGGACGAGAATGGCAAAAACGAGTTGTCGTGAACGCCACATTCCGCGTGTGATCCCAGCGCAACATCCATTAACTACTACTTTCGTATACGGGAATCCAGGCGGTGGGAATCATGCGGCGATCGCAAGACGTTACCGGCTGGCGTGAAATCGCCGCCGCTGCATTCCGCGCGCACCGGCCGCCGTCACCGCCGTTTCCGCGCGCGCACGCGGAGCCTCCTTGCGCGGCGACACCGGGGAAACCGTTCCGAGTCGGCGGCCGCGCGTCAGATGATGCCCTCGGCGCGCAGCGATTCGATTTCGGCCGTGGTGTAACCGAGTCGCTGCAAGACTTCCTCGTTGTGCTCGCCGAGCTGCGGCGGCGGCGTTTCGATGCTCGCGCCGCCGTGCTCGAGCTTGAAGGCGCACATCGGCACCGTCACCGGCTTGTCCGTGCCCGGCACGCGCTCATGGCGATGGAGGATGTCGCGCGTCTCCAACTGCGGGTCCTTGAGCGCCTCGTCCATCTTTCGCACGCGCCCGGCGGGCACATGCCGCGACTGAAGGAAATTCTCCCATTCGTCGGCCGTTCGTCCGGCCATGATCTTGCGCAGCTCGGCGGCTTCCGCTTCGTGATTGTCCTCGCGGTACTCGTTGTCCTTGCCGCCCAGATCCGGCCGCTCAAGCGCGCGGTAGAGCCGGTTGTACTGGCCCTGATTGCTGGCCGCGAGCATCAGCAGCCCGTCCTTGGTCTCGTAGCAGCTATTGCTCGCGTATGAATGCCGGTTGCCGTGCGGCTTCGGCGTCTTGCCGGTGTACATGTGGCCGGTGATGTTGGACGCGAGCATCATGAGCGCGACGTCGAGCATCGAGCTGTCGATGTATTGGCCCTTGCCGGTGCGCTCGCGCTGGAACAGCGCGCTGGCGAGCGCGAAGGCGCCCATCGTGCCGGTCGCGTAGTCGATGACCGGGGTGCCGATCTTGATCGGATGAACGTCGGGCGTGCCGGTGGTGGCCATGACGCCCGACAGCGCCTGGATGGCGTGGTCGTAGGCCGTTTGGTTGCCGCGCGGCCCCTCCTGGCCGAAGGCGGTCATCGAGCAGTAGATCAGCCGCGGGTTTATCTTCTTCATGTCCTCGTAGCCGATGCCGAGTGCGGGGAAAGCGCCCGGCCGGTAGTTCTCGACCATGATGTCCGCGTCCTTGACGAGCTGCTTCAGTATCTTGCGGCCGCGCTCCTGTTTCAGGTCGAGCGTGACGGAGCGCTTGTTCGATCCTTGCGTCATGAAACCGGTTCCCATATTCCGCCGGTTCAGCTCGCGGTCGTAGCCTGTCTGGCGGCTCTGGTCGCAATCCACCGGATGCTCGACCTTGATCACGTCGGCGCCGAGGACGGCGAGCTGGTAGGCGGCGAACGGCCCGGCCAGCACATGCGTGACGTCGATAATCTTGATTCCCTCGAAGGGCCTGGTCATGGGGTGGTCTCCCGGATGGTTCGTTTCGGTCGGATGGATTCAGATCACGCCGGTTTCACGAAGGCGGGCGATGTCGGCCTTGCCGTAGCCCAGCTCTCCCAGAACCTCGTCGTTATGCGCGCCGAGCGGCGCCGGCGGCGTGTCGACCCGCGGGCCGTCCTTCGCGAACTTGAAGGCGGCTACGGGCACGGTGAGCGGGCCGTCGATGCCGGGCACGCTGTCGTGACGGTGATGGATGGCCCGCGTCGCGACCTGCGGGTCGTGCAGCGCCTCGGCCACCGTGCGCACCCGCGCCGCCGGAACGTGGCGGGCCTGCAGGAACGCTTCCCACTCGTCGGCGGTGCGCGTCATAAAGACTTCGCGCAGAAAGGCCGCCTCTTCGTCGCGGTGCTTGCTGCGGTATTCGTAAGATTTGTTGGCCATCTCCGGCCGGCCGAGCGCTTCGAACAGGCGGGTGTGCTGCGCGGTGTTGCTGGCGCCGACCATAAGCTGGCCGTCCTTGGTCGGATAGCTGGAATGACTCGCGTGCCCGCGGTCGGTGGTCTGCGGCCCCAGCTCCTTCCCCGTCCGCATGTAGCCGGTGATCTGGGCGCTCATCAGGATGAAGGCGACGTCGGTCAGGCAGCCGTCGATATATTGCCCTTCGCCGGTGCGCTCGCGCTGGAACAAGGCGCTCGAGATTGCGAAGGCGGCGGTCGTGCCCATGCCGAAATCGAGTAGCTGCGGGCCGCAGCGGAGCGGTCCGGTATCCGGCCGGCCGGTGATCGACATGACGCCGGAATAGCCCTGTATGACCTGGTCGTAGGCGGTGTGCTCGCCGCGCGGCCCTTCCTGGCCCCAGGCGGTCAGCGAGCAGTAAATCAGGCGCGGATTGACCTTACGGAGGTCCTCGTAGCCGAGGCCGAGGGAGCGCATCGCGCCGGAGCGGAAGTTCTCGACCAGCACATCGGCCGTGCCCGCCAGCTTGCGAAGGATTTCGCGCCCCTCCGCCGTTTTCAGGTCGAGCGTGACGCAGCGCTTGTTGGAGCCCTGATTGAGGAACGATACCCCCATCTTGCGGCGGTTCAGCTCCTTGTCCGGCCCGGCGTGGCGCGCCTGGTCGCCGTCCTTCGGCTCCTCCACCTTGATGACGTCGGCGCCCAGCAAGGCTAGTTGATAAGAGGCAAACGGCCCGGCGAGGACATGGGTGATGTCGATGACGCGGATGCCCTCGAAGGGTCGGCTCATGCGGTGCGCTCCTCGGTCCATGGCTGTTCCGGGATTATCGGGCGCGCCCGCGAACGGGGCAAGGGCGGGCGATTGCCCCGTTTCTCTTCGCCTCGGTATACTGCGCCAGGAATCTTCGCCGGGAGTGCAATGCATGGCCATGATCGGCAGAGGCTCGGCAATGGCGCTCGATGGCGTGCGGATCGAGCAGGACCGGCTGTGGCAAAGCCTGATGGCGATGGCGAAGATCGGCGCCACGCCGAACGGCGGTGTCGCCCGTCTTGCCCTGACCGATCTCGACCGCCAGGCGCGCGACCTGTTCGTGCGCTGGTGCCGTGAGGCAGGATGCGAGCTTCGCATCGACCGCATGGGGAACATATTCGCGCGCAGGGCGGGCTTAAACTCGGATCTTCCGCCGGTCATGACCGGAAGCCATCTCGACACGCAGCCGCTCGGCGGGAAATTCGACGGGATCTACGGCGTCCTGGCCGGGCTCGAGGTCGTCCGCACGCTCAACGCGGCGCGAATCGACACGCTGGCGCCCATCGATGTCGCCGTCTGAACGGATGAGGAGGGCGTGCGGTTCGGCCCCGGGACAATCGGCTCCGGGACGTTCGTGGGAAGAACCTCGCCGGACGTCGGCCTCGGCAGGACGGACGGCGGCGGCATCACCATGGGCCAGGCGCTCGCCGCCATCGGCTATGCCGGCGAGGCGCCGGTCGGCGGCTATCCCATCGAGGCGTTCTTCGAGGCCCATATCGAACAGGGACCGATCCTGGAACGCGACGGCGTGCCCATCGGCGTCGTGCTCGGCGCCCAGGGGCAACGCTGCTTCCGCATCGTCGTCGACGGCGAGGAAGGGCACGCCGGAACGCTGCCGATGGAGCTCCGCCGCGATGCCCTGCTCGGCGCGGCGCGCATGATCGACGCCCTCAACGGCGTCGCCTTCCGCCATGCGCCGCATCCCGTGATCACCGTGGGACAAATCCAGGTGCGGCCGAACTCCCGCAACACCATTCCGGGCCAGGCGGCGTTTACGGTCGACAGTCGCCACCCCGACGACGGCACGCTGGCTGCCGTCGACAGGGACATGCGCGCGGCCTGCGAGGAAGTTGCGCGGCGATCGAACGTGACCGTGTCGATCGAACACGTCAGCAGCCGGCGGTCGGTGTCATTCGATCCGGAATGCGCCGCAGCCGTCGCGCGCGCTGCCGATAAGCTCGACCTGCCGTGGCAGGAGATCTATTCGGGCGCCGGCCACGACGCCTGCAACCTCGCCCTGGCCGCCCCGGCCGGCATGATCTTCGTGCCGTGCGCGGGCGGCGTCAGCCATAACGAGCGCGAGAGCGCACGGCCGGAAGACCTCGCCGCCGGCTGCGATGTGCTGCTGCATGTGATGGCCGAACGCGCCGGCGTCGCCTGAAGCGGCCGGTTCAACGCTTCCTTGCGATGCGGTGGCGGCGGTCTAATATGGCGCCGTTGTCGGGAGGCAGGCACAAATGCAAAAAAAATCGATGAGCAGACGGATCGCCGGGCGTGGGCGGTGAACGCATGAACGAACGGACGCGCCGCCCGCGACGCAGCGCCATCGGCGGCGTCGACATCTTCGGCATCTTGCGCGAGCGCATCTCCAGCCATGCGCTTCCGCCGGGCAGCCGGCTACGCGAGCAGGACCTGGCCTCCGAATTCGACGTGTCGCGTGCACGGATTCGCGAGGCCTTCGGCGCGCTGGAGCAACGCGGATTGATCGAGCGCATTCCCAACCGCGGCGCCGTCGTCGTGCGCCTCGACCCGCGGCAGATGTACGATCTCTACGATGTGCGCCGCGTGCTGGAGGCCTACGTCGCGCGGCTGGCGGCGGAGCGTGCGCCCGAGGGCGCCTGGGCGGAGCTTGTGGAGCGCTTCGGCCGGCCGCTGGAAAAGTCGATCGCGGACGGCGATTTCGACACCTACCTCAACGCGCTGGAAGCGCTGCACGCACGCATGGTCGAGCATGCCGGCAACAGCATTCTTGCCGATATGCTGGACCTCATCGGGGACAAGACGCAGGTGATCTCGCGCCGGGTTATCATCCTGCCGGGCCGGGCCGAGATCGGCCTCAAGATGCACCGGCAGTTGCTGGCGGCGCTGGCGCGCCGGGATCCGGACGCAGCGGAAGCGGAGATGCGGGAAATCCTCAGCAGCGCCCGCGACTATCTGGAGAAATTTCATAACTTCGTCATCTGAGTAATTTGGCCGGCGCAATCGTAGACAGGATTGTTGACAATAAATCGGGCCATCGGCACAGTCGGACATGCGCCTGTGCCGGCGCGCCCGGAACCTCGCAGCCCACACCATCGATTCCACGAGCGGGGACAATCGGAACGGGAGGAGGTCGATTGCCCCATGAAGGCTGAGACGGCGACACGACCGCTGGAAAGCTTCCGTGTCCTGGAGCTGGGGACCATGGTGGCGGGGCCGTTCTGCGGCCGCATGATGGCGGACTTCGGCGCTGAGGTCATCAAGGTGGAGATGGCGAACGGCGATCCCGTTCGCGGCATGGGAAAGCGCGTCGCGGGCAAGTCCCTCTATGCGTCCAGCATTTTCCGCAACAAGAAGATGGTTTCGATCGATCTCAGGACCGAGAAGGGCCGCGATCTCGTGCGCAGGCTCGCCGGCAAGGTGGATGTGCTGATCGAGAACTTCCGCCCGGGCACGATGGAGCGCTGGGGCCTCGGCTACGACGCGCTGGAGCGCCTCAATCCGCGCCTCGTCATGGTACGCATCAGCGGCTATGGACAGACCGGGCCGTACAGCATGCGCGCGGGTTACGGCGTGATCGGCGATGCGATGAGCGGAATGCGCCATATCACCGGCGATCCCGACCGCCCGCCGGCGCGGGTCGCCGTGTCGCTCACCGATTACATAACGGGGCTGCACGCCGCCTATGGTGCCCTGATGGCGCTACTCAAGCGCAACGAGACGGGCAAGGGGCAGTGCATCGACGCGGCGCTGTACGAAAGCGCCTTCAACTTCATGGAGCCCTATGTCCCGGCTTACGAGAAGCTGGGATTCGTCGCCAATCGGACGGGCTCCCGGCTGCCGGACAACACGCCCAACAACCTCTATACGACGCGGGACGGCCGCCACATCCACCTTGCCGCCGTCAGCGAGCCCACCTGGCAGCGCCTGATGCAGGCGATCGGGCGCGAAGACGCGCTCGCCGATCCGCGCTTCGCGACGCTCACCAGCCGGTCCGAGCATGAGGACGATATCGACGCGATCATTTCGGACTGGACCGCCGCGCACGATCTCGAGGAAATCGACGCGACGCTGCAGCAGGCGGGGGTGCCCGCATCCCGCATCTACACGATGGCGGACGCGTTCGCCGATCCGCACTATGCCGCGCGCGAAATGCTGGTCGATGTCCCGGATGCCGATCTCGGCGCCGTCCGCGTGGCGAACGTCGTGCCGAAGCTATCCGCCACGCCTGGACGGATCGACAAGGCCGGCGGGCAGGTCGGCGTCGACACGCGCGAGGTTTTGTCGGAGATTGCCGGCATGACGGATTCGGCGATATCGGCCCTCGAATCGGAGGGCGTCATCTATTGCGGCGCGGCCGGCCGGCCGGAAGCGGGCTGAGATGGGATACGAAGATCTCTACCGCGAATACGAGGCGCGCCGCGAGAAGGCGCTCGCCATGGGCGGCAAGGCGAGGCTCGACCGCCGCCGCAACGCGGGCATTCTCAATGCGCGGGAGCGGCTCGACTACCTCCTCGACAAGGGGAGCTTTCTCGAGTCCGGCCTGTTCGCGACCTCGGCCCGGCCCGGCGACCGCGACGACACGCCCGGCGACGGCAAGCTCTGCGGCTATGGCCGGATCGGCGGCCGGGAAGCCGTGGTGATCGCCAACGACTTCACGGTCAAGGGCGCTTCGTCGGCGGCGACCAACATGAAGAAGATCGCGCAGATGCAGCGCACCGCGACCGAGCGCGGCCTGCCGATGGTTTTCCTCGGCGAAAGCTCCGGCGCGCGCATCCCCGACAATATGGGCGGCCTCGGGATGGGCAATCTGCTCGCCAACAGCCCGACGCAGTACCGCCGCTTGCGTGAATCGCCCTGGGCGTCGGCGGTGCTCGGCATGTGCTACGGCTCGTCCACCTGGTACACCTGCATGTCCGATTTCGCCGTCATGCGGAAGGGCGCGGTCATGGCGGTGTCCAGCGAACGGCTGGTCTCGATGGCGATCGGCGAGAAGATCGACGGAGAATCGCTTGGCGGCTGGAAGATGCATGCCGACGTAACCGGCCTGATCGATCAGTTCGTCGACACCGACGAAGAAGCGATCGATGCGGTCAAGGCCTTCCTCTCCTACATGCCGGGCCATTGCAACGAGGCGCCGCCCCTGCACCCGGCGCCGAAGGGATCGGATGAGGCGGTGCGGCGCATCGCCGGCCTGGTGCCCGAAAGCCGCACGAAGGTCTACGACATGCGGAAGGTCGTCCAGGCGGTCGCCGACAAGGACAGCTATTTCGAGCTCAAGCCCCGCTTCGGGCGGACTGCCGTCACCGCGCTCTCGCGCGTCGGCGGGCGCAGCGTCGGCTTCATCGCCAACAACCCGCTGTTCAAGGCGGGCGCGATGGATGCGCAGGCCTGCGACAAGATCGTCAGCTTCATGGTGCTGTGCGATTCCTTCAACATCCCGCTCGTCTTCTTCGTCGACAATCCGGGATTCGTCATCGGCATCGAGGCGGAGAAGCAGCGCGCGCCCGGCAAGATCATCAACTTCATGAACGCGCTGCAACTCGTCACCGTGCCCAAGCTGACGGTGATGATCCGCAAGAACTACGGCCAGGCCTACATCAACATGGGCGGCGGCAAGAATGCCGACGACGTCTGCGCCTGGGTCAGCGCCGAGGTGAGCTTCATGGACCCGGCCTTCGCCGTGAACGTGGTGCATGGCAGGGAAGGCCAGCGGCTCGAAGTCGACGATCCGGCGCTCTTCAAGGCCGCCTACGAGAAGATCCAGCAGGAAAACAGCGTCTGGGACCTCGCCGCCTGCTATGCCGTGCAGCAGGTCATCAAGCCGGAGGAGACGCGCGACTGGCTGCAGCGCATGCTGCAGGTGCACGAGCGGCGGCTCACCGGCGGCATCGGGCGTCATCTGCTCAGCAACTGGCCTACCAGCTACTGAAAGAGGGACATGTTCGAGAAGGTTCTGATTGCCAATCGCGGCGCCGTGGCGGCGCGCGTGCTGCGCAGCCTGCGGACGCTCGGCATCCGCTCGGTTGCCGTCTATTCCGAGGCGGATGCCGGCGCGCCCTATCTCGAAGAGGCCGACGAATCCCATGCCATCGGCGCGGCGCATCCGCGCGAAAGCTACCTGAACCAGGATGTCCTGATCGAGGTCCTGAAAAGGTCCGGCGCGGACGGCGTGCACCCGGGCTATGGCTTCCTCGCCGAAAATCCGGATTTCGCGGAGCGCGTTGCCGCGGCAGGTGCGACATTCATCGGGCCGTCGCCGCGCTGGATCTCCGCCATGGGCCACAAGACCCGCGCGCGCGATCTGGTGGCGCAGCACGGCCTGACGATCGGCGGCGGCTCTCGTGTGCTGGCGCTGGACGACGATCCGGCCGCGGAAGCGCGCAAGCTGGGATTCCCCGTCCTGATCAAGCCGGCGGCGGGCGGGGGCGGCATCGGCATGCTGCCGGCCCGCGACGAGGCGGAACTAGTCAAGGCGATCAAGCGCGCCCGCTCGATGGCGGAACGAGGCTTCGGCAACGGCGAGGTCTATCTGGAGCGGCTGATCGACCGTCCGCGCCACGTCGAGTTCCAGATTCTCGGCGACCGGCACGGCGACGCCTGCCATATCTTCGAGCGCGACTGTTCGGTGCAGCGCCGCCACCAGAAGATCATCGAGGAGGCGCCGGCGCCAGGCCTGTCGCGCGACTTCGCCGAAGGTCTGGCGGACCGGATCGCCGGCACGATGAAGTCGCTCGGCTACGACAACATCGGCACGGTCGAGATGCTGATGGCGCCGGATGGCGGCGTGAGCTTCCTCGAAGTGAACACGCGGCTGCAGGTCGAGCACGGCGTGACGGAGGAGGTGACGGGTATCGACCTGGTCGCCTCGCAAATCCGCTCGGCGGCGGGCGAGCGGCTCGCCGCCATCCTGCCGAAACGGCCGGTCCTCTCCGGCCACGCGATCCAGGCCCGGGTGTATGCGGAAGATCCCAAGACCTTCTTCCCGTCGCCCGGCAGGCTGGAAACCTTCCGGCCGCCCTACGGCCGATCGGTCCGCATCGACACCGGCTACCGGGAGGGGCAGGACGTGACGCCCTTCTACGACCCCATGCTGGCCAAGGTCATCGTCCATGAGGCGTCGCGCGGCAAGGCGATCGAGCGGCTGATCGAAGCGCTTGCCGAGTTCGACGTTCGCGGCGTAAAGACCAATATTCCCGCGCTCGTCGCGTTGCTCGGCTCCGAGCCGTTCCGCGCGGGCGACGTTCATACCGGGCTGACCAAGTCCGTCATTTCCGGATAACCCCAAAGCATCAGGAGCTCGAAAAAAGCAATGGCACGCGAAGAGATTCAATCCGAAGTCACCGGTACGGTGTGGAAGATCGAGATGAAAGTCGGCGACGCGATCTCCGACGGCGACACGATCATGATCCTGGAATCGATGAAGATGGAGATTCCGGTGATCTCCACCGAGGACGGCAAGCTGGTCGAGATCCTGGTGAAGGAAGAGCAGCCCGTTTCCGAGGGCCAGGCGGTCGCGGTCGTCGAGACCGCCTAGAGACTGCCCAATGAGCGCAAAGACGCCGATCGAGGAACTGGAGCAGCGCCGCCGCTGGGCGGAAGAGCAGGGCGGCGCCGCCAACGTCGAGCGCCAGCACGAGCAGGGGCGCCTCACGGTCCGCGAGCGCATCGCCGGCCTCGTCGACAAGGGCTCGTTCCAGGAGATCGGCAAGCTGACCGGCAGCGAGGCGTATGACGGTCTGACCCTCAAGAACGTCACGCCCGCGCCTTACGTCATGGGCCTCGCCGAGATCGGCGGCCGGCCGGTCGCAGTCGGCGGCGAGGACTTCACCGTGCGCGGCGGAACCACCGCCGCGCTGGACAAGCGGAAGGGCGGGCAGGGCGGTTTCGCCGAGGACATGGCGCATCACTACCGCATACCCCTGGTCAACCTTATCGACGGGGCGGGCGGCAGCGTGACCTCGGCCAAGCGCCGCGGCCATGCCGTCTTTCCGGGTGTCGACAGCTTCGACCGCTCGATCGACCTGCTGGGCGAGGTGCCGGTGGTGAGCGCCGTGCTGGGTTCTGCCGCGGGCGGGCCGGCGGGACGGGCGATCCTGTCGCACTGGTCCGTCATGGTGAAGGGCGCCAGCCAGATCTTCGCCGCCGGTCCGGCGGTGGTCGAGCGGTCGCTCGGCCAGAAGATCGGCAAGGAAGAGCTCGGCGGGCCCGCCGTCGCGGTGGACAAGGCGGGCGCGATCGACAACGTCGCGGAGTCCGAGGCGCATTGCTTCGCGCTGATCCGGCAATTCCTGAGCTATATGCCGCAGAACGTCTGGGAGCTGCCGCCGGTGGTTTCCTCGGACGATCCGGTGGACCGGTGCGAGGACGCGCTGCTGTCGATCGTGCCGGAGCAGCGCCGCCGCGCCTACGACATGCGAAGGCTCATCAACCTCGTCGTCGACAAGGGATCGGCGTTCGAAATCCAGCCCAGCTTCGGCAAGGCGCTGGTTACCTGCCTCGCCCGGCTGAACGGACACCCGGTCGGCATCGTCGCGAACAACCCGATGGTCTATGGCGGGGCGATGGACGGCCCGGCGGCGCGCAAGCAGGTGCGCTTCGTCGAGCTGTGCGACATGTTCCACATCCCGCTGGTATTCCTGGTCGATGTGCCCGGCTTCATGGTCGGGCTCCAGGCCGAGCAGGCGGGCGTGCTGCGCGACGGCATGCGCGCCGTCTACGTCGCCTCCCAGGCGACCGTCCCGGTCGTCACCGTGGTGATCCGCAAATGCTACGGCATGGCCGGCATGGCGACCTGCCACAAGCGCGGGCTCGAGTTCCGCGTCGCCTGGCCTTCGGCGGAATGGGGCTCGCTGCCTGTCGAGGGCGGGGTCGCAGTCGCCTTCCGCCGCGAGATCGCCAATGCGCCGGATCCGAAGAAGCGTGAGCAGGAGCTTGAAGAAGAGCTGCGCGCCTACGGCTCGCCGATGCGCACCGCGGCGGCCTTCGGTGTCGAGGACATGCTCGACCCGCGCGAGACGCGGCCTTACCTCTGCCGCTTCGTGGCGCTGGCGCAGACAAGACTGAAGACGGAGCTCGGCCCGAAGCTCAAGGCCGGCGTTCGGCCGTAGGAATTGCCGGCGGCCGATGGTAGTGTCGCGGCGCGGCCCTGTGATCCTACAGGCCCAGTATCAGGTTTCCTCATCCTGAGCCTGTCGAAGGATGAGGTTGCTCCATCGATCGAGCCGCCTCATGTTTCGACAGGCTCAACATGAGGCTCGTGTTTTGGTCGCTGGGAACAATCATCTTGAGCGAATCGCGACGCTGTCTCGTGGCGACCTTGATGAAGCACATCGACGCGTGGCGGGACGCGCCGGTGTGGACGCCGGAGTCGATCGCCGACGCGACCGCCGATTGGTTCAAATACCTGTCCGGCGGAAAGAGGATTACTTGACCGCGACGGCTTTGTTGGTTTCGGCCGATTTGACGATGGCTTCGAAAACCGCGACGCCGTGGATCGCATCGGCGGTCGGCAGCGGGTAGGGCGCTTTCCCCGAAATCGCCGCGGCGAACGCTTCCAGTTCCGCCCGTTCCTTGTCGAAGCGCGGGTAGTCGGTGTGTTCCGGCTTTCCCTCGATCGGCCGGAAGGTGAAGTACGTCTCGTTGCGAATCTCGATCGACCCCTTGGTGCCGAACACTTCGATGCGCTGCGTCTGCGCCGTCGCGGCGAGGGTGGCGAGATAGCCGGTCATCCCGCTCTCGAAGCGGAAGATCATCGAGGTGGTGTCGTCGATGTCGTGCGGGATCGCGCGGCGGAGGCTCACCGATCGTACGTCTTCTATGCGGCCGAACAGGTTGATCAGCATGTCGAGCATGTGGATGCCCATCGCTCCCATGCCGCCCGCAGGGCTTTCCTCGCGGCTGGTGCGCCAATTGCCCGGCTTGAAGCGCAGCCCGCTGAAACCGGAATGATTCGACTCGGCATGCAGGATGGTGCCGAGCGCGCCGGATTCCAGGCGCGACTTGAGCTCCAGTACCGACGGAAGGAAGCGCCTGTTGTGACCGAGGGCGAGGACGAGGCCGGCCTTGTCGGCGGCGGCGACCGACGTCACGGCGCTCGCCTTGGTGAGGGTAAAGGGCTTCTCGACGAAGATATGCTTGCGCGCCTTGCAGGCGGCAACGATCTGCTCCGCATGCTGCTGGTGCGGCGTCGCCAGGACGACGGCATCTATGGATGGGTCCATCAGCATCGCGGCGTAGTCGCTGCCGAGGGTGAGGCCGTGCTTCTTGGTGAAATCCGCGGCGTTGGCCGGCGTCCGCGTGATACCCGCGGTAAACCGGATCGCGTCGCTCTTCCCCTGAACCGACTCGACCAGAACCTGGCCCCAACGGCCCAGTCCGACAATGGCGGCGTTCAGCATGCGTGTCCCCATGATGATTGTTGTGTGGCGGAATCGCCTTTTGCGGGCGACACTATCGCGCGTAAGAAAACGGCCGGCAAGTATGCCGGCCGTCCGATACCAAGCAGTTGCCGCGCTCTACGAGGCGGCGGACAATTTCGTCACCTTGTCGCGGAGGATGCCGATCATTCCGTCAACACCGTGCCGTTTGAAGATCGATTCGAATTCCGAGCGCTGGGTGATCACCATGCTGACCCCTTCGACGTAGATGTCGATGATCTTGTAGCGATCGCCATCCTTGCGGACGCGCCAGTTCGCATTGAACCCGTTGCCGCCGGATTTTTTGATACGCGTATAGACGATGACGTCGCGTTCGCCCACCGGCGTCGATTTGATCACTTGGAATTGTTCGCCCGAATACCCGCCCAGGCGGACGGAATAGGTCTTCAGAACCCATTCGCTGAACAGCTTCAGGTAGGTATCGCGCTGCGCTGCGGACATCCGGCGCCAATAGCCGCCCGCGACGAACTGCCCGATCTGTGCCATGGCGAAGTCGTCGCGCAAAAGGTCGCGGAACTTGCTCTCGCGCTCGCGCAACGATCCCTTGGATGACGACAGGACGTTGATTGCCTGGCTCGCCAGCCGCTCGATGAAAGCGCCCGGATCGCCGGGGTTCGCGTTGGACTCAGCCGTCGCCCCTTGCGCCAGCGAAAGCGTCAGGATCAGGACAACGGCATGAAGGATGCGCCTTTTCCTCGTCATGATCGTATTTCCGTACCACCTGTTTCTCGGTTGCCTATCTCAAAGGATAGGTAGTCCTCGCCCCTTGGTCTTGGCTGTATACCCAAAATTTGCCGGGTGTTTAAATAAATTGCGGTGAAATTTCGGAGTAACATATAACTCATTGAAATAACGTGATTAACCATCGATGCGGGCGGCTCGCCTGGGGATGCCGGATAGTGCCGAAGTATTACTGCTTCCCGGTGATCCGGAGCCGGCGGCGGGGCGCGTCACCGGCCGAATTCTGCCGGAATCGCTTGATTTCTACTCCCACGCTCGCGGCGTCGTGCACGGCCTCGAGCTTTTCCACGCGCACGGTCACTTCTTCGGCGTGCGGCTCCGTCAGGCACATCGATGCGATCTTGTGGGCCACGGTTTCGGCCAGCTTTACGTGCCCGGCTGCAGCCATTTGGCGAATACGTTCGATAATTTTCTCGTAACAGGTCACTTCCTGGTAGTTGTCGGCCATCGGGTCCGCCTGCTCGCGGACCACCAGCTCCAGATTTATCCGCACCCGTTGCCGCCGATCTTCCTCATGGCGGCGGACGCCGATGCGCCACGGCAACACGAGATCGCTCACGATGATGCGGTAGGTGGGCGCGACTTCGGCGTCATCGGAGACGGCCGTCGGCGCGGCCTCGTCGCGCTGATGTGCGGTCCTCAATTCGGCTGCTCCAGGTTTTGACACAGACTCAGATATTGTTTTCCAATCCGCGCGGGACAAGCGCCCCGATGCGGAGGAGGTGTCGTAAAATCACGCGGTGTCCACCATATCCTCTGAGGTACGGCTTTGAAACCCGTTGGCGGCGAGATATTTGAGCGAATGGATCGATCGAAACGCCGTTTCTCCTGGGGCGCGCGCTGTTACGTCATGGGCGTCCTCAACGTGACGCCGGACTCCTTCTCCGGCGATGGCCTCGGGACCGCCGAGGGCCTGATCGGCCGCGTCGTCGACCGGGCGGCCGGGTTCGTGGCGGCAGGAGCCGATATCCTGGACGTGGGCGGGGAGAGCACCCGGCCGGGCTCCGATCCGGTGAGCGTGGCGGAAGAGCTCGAGCGCGTCGTTCCGGCGATCGCAGCGCTTGCGGAGCGGTTCCCCGACACGGTTCTTTCCGTCGACACGAGCAAAGCCCCGGTCGCCGCCGCCGCTCTCGATGCCGGCGCCGGCTGGGTGAACGACGTGTGGGCGCTTGAGGCGGACCCGCAAATGGCGCCGCTGGTCGCTGCACGCGGCGTGCCGGTCGTCCTGATGCACAACCGCAGCCGCCCGAAGGCGGTCGAGAGCGATCCCCGCGTGGGATCGCAGTATGTCGGGGTGCGGTACCGCCATCTGATGGAGGACGTGGCGGCCGAGCTCGCGAGGCTTGCCGATGACGCCGTGGCGGCGGGCATCGACCGCGGCCGGATCATCCTCGACCCCGGCATCGGCTTCGGCAAGACGGTGGCCCAGAACATGGCGCTGCTCAATCACCTCGACCGCCTGAAGCCGCTCGGCTACCCGCTGTTGATCGGCCCCAGCCGGAAGTCGTTCATCGGCAGGGTGCTCGATCTCGGCCCGGGAGAGCGCGACGAAGGAACCGCCGCCTGCGTCGCCATCGGCATCGCCCGCGGGGCGGATATCATACGGGTGCATGACGTAAAGGGAGCGGCCCGAGTCGCTAAAATGGTCGATGCGATCATCCGGTCGCCCGCCGATGGCGCCGGCGGCGAAGGCGGGACGGCTGCCTGATGGCGGAAGTGTTCATCGCGCTGGGCTCCAACCTCGGCGACCGCGAGGCCAACCTCCGGGAGGCGCAGGCCGCGATCGCGTCCGCCGTGGCGATTCTGGCGCGGTCTTCCGTTCACGAGACGAGGCCGCAATACGTCGAGGACCAGCCGCCGTTCCTCAACATGGTGCTGCGCGGCACGACCAGCCTGGAGCCCGAGGCGTTGCTGAGCTTTTTACAGAAAATTGAGAAAAATCTAAGGCGTAAGCCTTCCCGCCGGTTTGGCCCGCGGCTGATAGACCTTGATATTCTGTATCATGGCGACAAGATAAGTAATAACCAGCATCTCGTCTTGCCGCATCCACGCATCGCCGAGCGGGACTTCGTGCTCTTGCCGATGGCGGAAATCGCGCCGGAGCGCCGTCACCCGGTGACGGGAAAGACGACGGCCGAGATGTTGGAGGCGCTCCGATCCGGGCAGTAATCGTTGCGCGCCAAATTGTCGCGATTAAGAAAAACATAATAAACTTGCAATAGAATGAAAACCTGCCCCATAATTTTGTGGGTGAAGTCTTTGACGAATAGTAGGCAAGCCTAATGAACGCGATCAAGTGTGTGATCGACGAGAACCGAATCCAGCGTTTTCGTCCGAGAGAGGGGAAGTGGTTCCATGGGCTGCGCCACGGGGCGCAGGTCACGCGCCGCGAGCTCGCGGAGCAGGTCGATGTCGACATCGAGCTGGTCCATGCGATCGAGCGGGGCAGCGCCGAGGTTCCGGCCGCGCTGTATCCGGACTTCGCCGCCGTCTTCGGCGTAACCGCCCATGAGTTCGCGAAGACCTGCTTGATGTACGAGAATCCGAGCGCGTACGAAGTCCTCTTCGGCGCCTTGCCGCGGGAGCTTCGCGAAGCAGCCTGAACCGCTGCGTCGCTCAGAAATCGTCCGCTTCTAACGCCAGTGCGCTGTCGGCGCCGTTGATGACGGCGTCCGCAAGCGGTTGCGCCTGCGGCAAGATGTGGTCGCCGTAGAAGGCGGCCGTTCCAAGCTTCGTCCGGTAAAATTTGTCGTCCGGGGCCGCTGCCAGCCGCGCCGCCGCGACGCCTGCCGCTTTCGCCATCATGGCGCCGCCGGCAACCGTGCCGAACAGGCGCAGATACGGCGTGGCGCCCGCCAGCGCCGCAGCCTGATTCTCGACTCCGGTCCGCCGGAGCCACTCCGTCGCTTCCTCCAGCGCGTCGACCGCTTGTCCCAGGCGCTTCGGCAATCGCGCCGCCGGCCCCAGCTTTGCGCTGTCGAGCGCAGCGCTGGCGCCGCGTATCTCCTGAATATAGCCGCGGGCGGCTTCACCGCCGTCGCGCAGAACCTTCCGCGTCACGAGATCGATCGCCTGGATCCCGTTGGTGCCTTCGTAGATCGGCGCGATCCGGGCATCGCGATAATGCTGCGCCGCTCCCGTTTCTTCGATGAAGCCCATTCCGCCGTGCACCTGGATGCCGAGCGAAGCGATCTCGACGCCGCAGTCCGTGCACCACGCCTTTACCACGGGCGTCAGCAGGTCGATGCGTGTCAGGGCCGCATCGCGCGCGGCCGCGTCCGGGTGGCGCTTGGCGATGTCCAGCGACGATGCCGCATCGTAGGCGAAGGCGCGCATCGCCTCGGTCAGCGTCTTCATGGTCATGAGGGTGCGGCGGATATCGGGGTGCTGGATGATCGGCCCGGATTGAATTCGGCTGCGCGCATAATCGAGCGCCTGCTGATAGGCGCGCTCCGCGATGGCGAGGCCGGACAGGCCGATGTTCATGCGCGCGTTGTTCATCATCGTGAACATGCAGCGCAGCCCTTCGTTCTCGGCGCCGACCAGGTAGCCGATCGCGCCGTCGTTGTCGCCGTAGGACATGACGCAGGTCGGGCTGGCGTGAATGCCGAGCTTGTGCTCGAGCGAGACGCAGCGCAGGTCGTTGCGCTGTCCCAGGCTGCCGTCCGGATTCACCAGGAACTTGGGCACGATGAACAGCGATATTCCCCTGCTTCCGGCCGGTGCGCCGGGGGTACGCGCGAGCACCATGTGGACGATGTTGTCGGTGTAGTCGTGCTCGCCATAGGTGATGAAGATCTTCTGTCCGGTTATCCGGTAACGGCTGCCGTCGGGAACGGCGCGGGCCTTGAGCGCGCCGAGGTCGGAGCCGGCTTGCGGCTCGGTCAGGTTCATCGTTCCGGTCCAGGCGCCGGAAACCAGCTTCGGCAGGAATGCGGCCTTCTGCTCCTCGCTGCCATGCGCGCTCAGCAACTCGACCGCGCCCATCGTCAGGATGGGTCCCAGCGACCAGGCCGTGTTCGCCGCTATCCATGTCTCCATCGCCGGCGCGGCGACCAGCCAGGGCAGGCCCTGGCCGCCATGCGCCGGATCGAAGGGAATGCTGGGCCACCCGCCGTCCACGAAGGCGCGGTAGGCCTCGGCGAACCCGTCGGCGGTGCGGACGACGCCGTTCTCGACGGTCGCTCCCTGCCTGTCGCCGGAGGCGTTGAGCGGCGCCAGGACGTCGCGCGCCAGCTTGCCGGCCTCTTCGATGACGGCGGCGGCAAGCTCCTCGTTCAACTCTTCGCAGCCCGGCAGGGGCTTCACGCGGTCGAGCAGGCCGAGATCGTTGAGGGCGAAGGAAATGTCGCGGAGCGGCGGCGCGTACGCGGTCACAGCATCTTCCCGGGGTTCATGATGCCTTTCGGATCGAGTGCGGCCTTGATAGAGCGCATGAGATCGAGGTCGAGCGCCGGCTTGTAGTGGCGCAGCTCGTCCCGCTTAAGCTGGCCGATGCCGTGTTCGGCGCTGATCGAGCCGCCCATCTCGACGACGATATCGTGGACGATGCGGTTGACCTCGCCCCAGTGCGCGAGGAACTCCTTCCGGTCCATCGGCTTCGGCTGCGAGAAGTTGAAGTGGAGGTTGCCGTCGCCGACATGGCCGAAGCTGCATGGACGGATGCCGGGCATGTAGTCGACGACCGCTTGCGTCGCGCGGCGGAAGAAGGCGGGGATCGCGCTGACAGGAACCGAGATGTCGTGCTTGATGCTGCCGCCCTCGACCGACTGCGCTTCCGTAATGCCTTCGCGGAGCTTCCATAAGGCGCGGCGCTGCGACTCCGATTGCGCGATCGCGGCATCGAGCACGAGGCCGTCGGCGAAGGCGCCTTCGAGCATCGCCTCCATGTTCGCCGCCATGCCGCTGTCGGCGCGCGCGCCCGAAAACTCGATGAGAGCATACAGCTCGTAGCGCTTGTCGAGCGGATCGGCGACGCCCGGTATGTGCGCCGTCGCGAGGTCGACCCCGAAACGGCCGATCATCTCGAAGCTGGTGACCGCGTCGCCGCTGGCCTCGCGGGCGCGGGCCAGCAGCTCGAGCACGGTGTCGACGTCGCGCACCGCGGCGAAGCAGGTCTGCACGTCCTTCGGCAGCGGAAACAGCTTCAGGACCGCCGCGGTGATGATGCCGAGCGTCCCTTCGCTGCCGACGAAGAGATGCTTCATGTCATAGCCGGTATTGTCCTTGCGCAGCCGGCGGAGACCGTTCCATACCTCGCCGGACGGCAGCACGACCTCGAGCCCCAGCACGAGCTCGCGCGTGTTGCCGTAGCGCAGCACGTTGACGCCGCCGGCATTCGTGGAAAGGTTGCCGCCGATCTGGCACGAGCCCTGCGCGCCGAGGCTGAGCGGAAACAGCCTGTCGGCTTCGGCCGCGGCGCGCTGGATTTCCTGCAGGATGCAACCGGCCTCCGCCGTGACCGTGTAGTTCAGCGGGTCCAGGTTGCGGATGCGGTTCATGCGGCCGAGATTGAACAGAATCTCCGTACCGCTTTTATCCGGCGTCGCCGCCGCGCACATGCTGGTGTTGCCGCCCTGCGGGACGACGGCGATGCGGTAATCGTTGCAGACTGTCATGACCGCGGCGATGTCCGCGGTCGAAGACGGGCGCACCATCAGCGCGCATCTGCCCGTATAGTGGCCGCGGCGGTCGGTTAGCCATGGCGCGAGCTCGTCGGGCGCATCGCTCCACCCCTTGTCGCCGACGATCGACTTGATCTTCGCCAACGCCTCGCCGGCTGGCGGCTTTGCGGACGCGTCGGGCGACATGCCGTCTACCTTCCGAATGCCGGGTTGAAACCGTTCCTGCGGATGGATTTAGAGCAAGCGGCCCAGCAGGTCAAAGGCCGGTATTGCGCCGGTCACGGACTGCGCGAATTGTCGCCCCCATCGAAATAGGTTGTGCCAAAATTGAAGGGGAACTTCGCGTTCCCGGTCGACGAGCCGGCCGCACCTTTGGCGGCAGCCAACGCTGTCCGGTCGGTGCTGCGTTGCCCGTTCACCGGAACCAGTGCCTCGACCGGCGAAGTGGGAAACGACACGCTCCCAAGCAGCGACGCGACCCCCTGGTCCGTCAATTGCCTGCCCGGTTTCGCGCAGAGATAGCCGAAGAACACCCGCGAGGGGCGCCCTCGCGAGTCCCGCGGCTGGTAGTCCCAATCCGAGCTGAAGGCGGCGCAATCCCGGCCGGATGAGGTCAGCCGGTAGGGCTGATAGGCGATTTTGCCATGCCACGCGGCGACGGATTGGACAGGGCCCCAGGACTTCGCCTGGCTGCGGTTCGCGTTCCAGGTGTCCGTCATCCTCGACATCCAGTAATCGTATTCGAGGACGAGGCTCACGTTCAGCGCGACATCATAGACCGCCTCGAGGATCGCATCGTCGGTCTCGAAGCGTGCATATTCCACATGCTCCATCGCTCCGAGATGCGACACCCGCACCTGCCGCGCGTTGGCGAGCGACGAATCGGCGAACCGGATCATCCCCTGGCCCGGGGGGACCTGGCTCGTGATCGGATAGCGCGCGCCGAAATCGGCGCAGGCGGCGAGACCGAAGCATGCGAATACGCAGACGACCCAGCATTTCGGATTTTGCAGGCGAGGCATGACGGGCGGCCCTCCCAGACCGTAGTATGGCAGGACCCAGCCCGCCTATTCAAATCGGTGGATACCCAGGCGCGATATATGTCAATTTACCCCGCCGGCGAGCCCCCGTAGAGGCCTCGCGACGGTCAAAACTGCGTGATGCCGTTAACGAACTGCCCCGAAGCGAGTGCCAGCCATGCCGACGAAGACGAACCCGCTCAAGCTCAACAGCCTCCAGCTCAGGGCCCTGACCATCATGCAGGCCTATGCGGAGACGCCAAATGCGGCGCCGGAAGGCGACAGCGGCGAGGTCACGATCAACATGCCGCCGCCGCATGGCGACCACTTTCATGTCGGGCACGCGGTGGTCATGCTCAAGGATGCGACGGGACTTGTGAACGAGGGCGTCTGGGCTGCGTTGCAGCGGAAGGGACTGATCCGCCCGCTTATGTTCCCGACGGTTTGTACCCTCACGGCCTTGGGGCTGGCGTACGACACAGGGCTGGGTGGCGCGATTTTGCATCGCGCGCACCACTGACCCGTCCGGAAATTCCCCCTTACGCGGCGCGGCGGCGGTTTCGCCGGCGCGGCTTGCCGTTCGCATTTGCGTTGGCCGGGTGCTGGCGTCCGAAATGCCGCTTCGGGCCGTTCCGGCGCTCGGGCGCCGCGTCCTCGTGCTTTTCGGGCCGCGGGCCTGCGCCGACCACGGTGATCTGCCGCTTGATGAGCTTCTCGATCCCCTGAAGCTGCTTGCGCTCGCTGGGGTCGCAGAAGGAAATCGCCACGCCGCTGGCGCCGGCGCGCGCCGTCCGCCCGATCCGGTGCACGTAGCTCTCCGGGTCCTTGGGCAGCTCGTAGTTGATCACATGCGAGACGTCGTCGACGTCGATCCCGCGCGAGGCGATGTCGGTGGCGACGAGGACCCGCGACTTGCCGGCGCGGAAGCTGTCGAGCGCCTTCTCGCGCGAAGACTGCGACTTGTCGCCGTGGATGGCCGCGACGCGGACGCCGCTGTCGGCAAGGTGCCTCGCCACCCGGTCGGCGCCGCGCTTCGTCCTGGTGAAGACGATGACGCGCGACAAGGCCGCATCGGCGAGCAGGTCGGACAGCAATCGGCGTTTTGCGCCGCTGTCCGCGTGATGGACGCGCTGGTCGATACGGTCGACCGCGACGGATTTGGCGGCGATCTCGACGCGCACCGGATCGCTCAGGACCTCGCCCGCGAGGCGCGCGATCTCCTTTGGCATGGTGGCGGAAAAGAGCGCCGATTGGCAGTTTTGCGGCAGCAGGGCGATGAGCTTTCGCACGTCGCGGATGAAGCCCATATCGAGCATCCGGTCCGCTTCGTCGAGAATGAGATAGCTCGTCCGGCGAAGGTCGATCCGCCGCTGGTCGACCAGATCGATGAGGCGGCCGGGCGTCGCGATGAGAATATCGACGCCGCGCTCGGTCGCCTTGACCTGGGAATACTGGCTGACGCCGCCCATGATTACGGCGTGCTTGAGGCCGGTGTGTCGGCCGTAGGTCCGGATGCTGTCCGCAATCTGGGTCGCCAGTTCGCGCGTCGGCGCGAGGATCAGTGCGCGCGTGGTGCGCGGCAACGGCGGCCGGCGATCTCCGGAAAGCTTGTGAAGAAGGGGAAGGGCGAATGCCGCCGTCTTCCCGGTGCCCGTCTGGGCGATGCCGAGCAGGTCCCTGCCTTGCAGCAACGGCGGAATGGCCTGGGATTGAATCGGGGTAGGGGTCTGGTAGTCCGTGCCGGCAAGGGCACGCAACAGGCTCTCGGACAGGCCGAGGGCCGCGAAAGTCGAAGTCGTCAAGTAAGTGATCTCCTTATGCGCCGAAGCAGGCCCGTCTGATGACGAGCCTATGGGACCTCGGCTGGTCGCCGGTCCCCACGCGCACCTGGAGATAGCGGATATTCGGTAAATGTGTCTCGAAATGATAACGCCCGGGTAAAACCGGGCGAATCGCGCAATCGCGAGAATTTCACGCCCCTTACATGGCCTCTTCGTGCCTATAAGTCAAGGATCGTCAAGGGAGAATCACGGTATTCGATGGGAATCCCGCAGAAAACCGGGCCGTTTGGCGCGACTAATGCGGCAGGGGGATACCCTTTGCGCCGGCAATTTTCATACTGAGGTGCTTGAATCTCCGCTGCGCCTGTGCAATGAAAGTTCACACGCTGCACGCCACCACGACGTAACTTGTTGCGCTTTGAACGCATATGACCAAGCTACTCTGGGATCTTGTGCACTTGTAGGAGACTGCGGCCACAGCTCCGTTTGCAGGCCGAGACTGAACTCACCAAGTGGAAGGAGTAGCCATGGCTACCGGAATTGTAAAATGGTTCAACCCGACGAAGGGTTTTGGTTTCATCCAGCCGAGTGACGGCGGGAACGATGCGTTCGTCCATATCTCTGCCGTCGAGCGGGCGGGGATGCACACGCTCCGCGAAGGGCAGAAGGTCGAGTACGAGCTCGTCGCCGGACGCAACGGCAAGTCCTCGGCGGAAAATCTCGTCGCGCTCGACTGAGCCACGGTATCGACGCCGGATCGTGACCGCGCCGGGCCGGGGCTTCCCTGGCCGGCGCGGCTGCGTTCATGTGGATTGGTGGGGGTCAGCCGTTTCGGCCGGTCCTCCGTATTGAATCCGAGTATTGATCCGGCAATTGCTGAGCCGGCGCATCGCCGCCGCGGTTCGGTGATCCCACGAGAAACCGAAGGGAAGACGGACTGAATGGCCCGAAAACCGAACTACCGCTTCGAACGTCAGGAACGCGACCGCAAGAAGGCCGCCAAGAAGGAAGCCAAGGCCCAGGCAAAGGCCGATAAGGCCGGAAAAACCCGCCTGGACCTGGACGGCTCGCCGGCGCCGGAAGCGGCCGACCGCGACTGAGTGAGGCCTGCCTAGCCACCGGCGGCTGCGCGTCGCAGCCGGTCGTTGATGGCGCGCCCGAGCCCCTCGTCGGGGATGGGCGCTACCGCGATGCCCGTGAATTCCGGGCGATCCAGCTCATGCATGAAGGCGAACAGGTTGGCCGCGGCCTCGATCAGGTCGCCGGTCTCGCTGAGGTTGCGCGTCGCAGCGTCGTATCCGGGCCCGAAGCCCAGCATGGCCTCCCCCGGCCTGGCGCGGGCGGCATCGGGGCGCACCGGCAGGGACGGCGCATAGTGGCCCGTCAGCATGCCGGGCGATCGTGGCGCGCCGTCCAAACCGCCGTCCGCGGCAACCGCCATTCCGAGCGCCGCCTCGACCTCCTCCTGCGCTATGCCGCCCTGACGAAGGATCGACGGCCTGCCGTCCGCCGGGTCGATCACGGTCGATTCGAGGCCGATCCGGCAGGGACCGCCGTCGAGAATGACCGCCGCCCGATCGCCGAGATCCTCCGCCACATGCTGCGCCGCCGTCGGGCTGAGCCGGCCTGAGCGGTTGGCGCTGGGCGCCGCCACCGGCACGCCGGCTGCGCGCAGCAGCTTGTTTGCATCCGCATGCGCTGGAACGCGCACCGCCACCGTGTCGAGGCCGGCGCTCACCAGGAGCGACAGGCGGCACCCCGGCCGCCGCGGCAGGACCAGCGTCAGCGCGCCCGGCCAGAAGCAGGAAGCCAGATATTCGGCCGTTTCGTTGAATTTCACGAAGGTTTCCGCCGTCTCGCGGTCGGGGAAATGGACGATCAGCGGGTTGAAATGCGGGCGTCCTTTGGCCTCGAATATCCTGGCGACCGCCCGGTCGTCCGTGGCGTCCGCGCCGAGCCCGTAGACGGTCTCGGTCGGGAAGGCGACGAGGTCGCCGCGCCGCAGGGCCGCCGCCGCCAGGGCGATCGATTGCTCCGATATTGGCAAAATGTTTACCATTCTGGTGCCTTACATGTGTAAGTAGGCAGATTCAAGCGTCTCCGCGGCATCGCTACGGCATGGGGATTGCTAGATTCGCCGCTGCACTGCACAGTATGGGGACGCGGATCGGGGGTTGTCATGCCAGGAAAGATTATCAATATCGCGCAGCAGAAAGGCGGCGCGGGAAAAACCACGATGGTGACGCACCTTGCCGTCGCCTGGGCGCAGAAGCGCGGCCGCAGCGTGGCGGTCCTGGATGTAGACCCGCAGGGCAGCCTGGGCGTCTGGTACGAAGCGCGGGAGCATTACCTGGGCGAGGAGAACACCAATCTCACGTTCCGCCGCGCGAATGGCGCCCGCGCGATGGCCGAGGCGCAGGCGCTGGCCAAGGAGCACGACCTCGTCGTCGTCGACATGCCGCCGCACGGCACGACGTCGGCGAACGCGGCGATCCGGGCGGCCGATCTCGTGGTCGCGCCGGTCCAGCCGACGCCGCTCGATTTCTGGGCGACCATGCCGACCCTCGAGGTGGCGGCGGCGGAAAAGAAGCCGGTGCTGCTCGTGTTGAACCGGGTGCCCCCGCGGGCGCTTCTCACCGCGACCATGATCACGCGGCTCGGCCAGTACAAGGTTCGGGTCGCGAAATCCTATCTCGGCAACCGCGTGGCTTATGCCGAGAGCATCGGCGGCGGCCGCACGGTGCTGGAGACGAAGCCGAGCAGCGTCGCCGCCGACGAGGTGCGCCAGCTCGCCGCCGAGGTGCTGCGCCGCCTCTGAGCGGCGCACGATCCGGGCTTTGCCTTTCCCACGGCCTGCCGGTAGGCTGCGCCGCAGGATTTCAGGGAGCCCGAGATGAGCAAGAACACTGCGAATTTCCGCATCGCCAACCTGCCCGGCGACGGCATCGGCAAGGAAGTTGTGCCGGAGGGCCTCCGCGTCCTCGATGCGGTCGGCCGCAAGTACGGCATCCAGTACAAGTTCAGCGACTACGACTGGAGCTGCGAGCGCTACGCCAAGACGGGGAAGATGATGCCGGACGACGGCATCGACCAGCTTCGCGACCACGATGCGATCTTCCTGGGCGCGGTCGGCTTTCCCAACGTGCCCGACCACGTCTCGCTCTGGGGCCTGCTGATCCCGATCCGCCGCGAGTTCCAGCAATACGTCAACCTGCGCCCGGTGCGCCTGCTGCCCGGCATCACCCCGCCGGTGCACGGCTACAAGGCGGGCGACATCGATTTTTACGTCGTGCGCGAGAACTGCGAGGGCGAATACTCCTCGATGGGCGGGCGGATCTACGGCGGCCTGCCGAACGAGACGGTCATTCAGGAGTCGGTCTTCACGCGGATGGGCGTCGACCGCATCCTGAAATACGCCTTCGAGCTGGCCAAGAAGCGCGACGCCAAGCACCTGACCTCGGCGACCAAGTCGAACGGCATCATCTTCACCATGCCCTATTGGGACGAGCGCTTCGCCGAGATGAAGAAGCAATATCCGGGCATTAAGACGGACCAATATCACATCGACATCCTGACCGCGCATTTCGTGCGCCATCCGGACTGGTTCGACGTGGTCGTCGGCAGCAACCTGTTCGGCGACATCCTGTCCGACCTCGGCCCGGCGGTGACCGGCACCATCGCGGTCGCGCCGTCCGCCAACATCAACCCGGAGCGCGAGCATCCGTCCATGTTCGAGCCGGTACACGGCTCGGCGCCTGACATTGCCGGCCAGCGCATCGCCAACCCGATCGGACAGATCTGGTCGGCGGCAATGATGCTCGACCATCTCGGCCAGCCCGAGGCGGGCGCGTCCATCGTCAAGGCGATCGAGACGGTGCTTTCGGAGAAGGGGGCGCCGCTGACCCCGGACATGGGCGGCAAGGCGAAGACCGAGGACCTCGGAAAGGCGATCGCGGACGCCATTGCATGAGCAGCCGCTACTTCGAGGACTGGACCGAAGGCGAAGTCGTCGAGACGCGGGGCGCGACGCTTACGGAATCGCAGATCGTCGACTTCGCGATGCTCTACGATCCGCAGCCGATGCATATCGACAAGACCTTCGCCGAGGCCGGGCAGTTCGAAGGGCTGATCGCGAGCGGCTTCCAAACCGTCGCGGTCAGCTTCCGCCTGTTCTACGACCTGGGCTACCTTACGCATTCCAACATCATCGGCGTCGGCCTGGACGAGGTGCGCTGGACCGCGCCGGTGCGGCCCGGCGACACGTTGCGCTGCCGCGTCGAAGTGCTGGCGCTGAAGGAGTCCCGCTCCAAGCCTGATCGCGGCATGATGACGTTCCAGCTCACCGCGCTGAACCAGCAGGGCACGGAGGTGATGAATTTCCGCAGTACCTGCATGCTGAAGAAGCGGACGGCCGCAGGAAATTAGTCACGAAGGGTCCGGGTGCGATGTCAGCGACCGCGGCCGCGCCGGAAGCGCTCCCGAATCGCCGGCGCTTGCTCGTCTGGTTAGGCGGCATGATCGCGCTAGGCGTCATGGCATGGGTGCGGCCGGCCGGCGCTGCGCCGCCGTGCCGGCCCGTCTACGTCCTTCGCCACGAGTGGCACGCCGGCATCATCGTCGACCGGCGCGACGTGGTCGCAGACTTTGGGTTGAACACGCCGGATCTTCTAGCCAAGGAGTGGCTTGAATTCGGCTGGGGCGACGAGGATTTCTATCAGACCCCGGACGCGGGCCTCCTGCTCGGTCTCAAAGCCGTATTACTGCGGAACGATTCGGTCATGCACGTGCACGCTTTCGATGGCGCGCCGGAGAGCGTTTTCCCGCAGAGCGAGGTGGTGGCGCTGCGCCTTCCGGCGGAAGGCTACGCGCGGCTGCTCGCATTCATCCGGGCCTCTTTCAAGCGCGATGCTGAAAGCCGCGTTCGGCGTCTAGGGCCCGGCCTGTATGGCCTCAGCTACTTCTACGAGGGCGAGGGCGCGTACCACGCTTTCCGCACCTGCAACACCTGGGCGGCCGAGGCGCTGGCGGCCGGCGGCTTCCCGATCGACCCGTCCGGGATCGTCACGGTCGGACAGCTCATGGATGCCGTGCGGGGGAAGGCTGTGGCGGCGTGCGCAGGCGGCTGATTCGTGGATGCGCGCATCAAGTGCGCGCATGACGTTTGTATTTATAAATCGAATAATTCCGTCGTGCCCGGACTTGATCCGGGCACCCACGAAAACTTGCAACCGCCCCCATTCACACCGGCATTGCCCAAGCCTGGTCCTGATAGCCCGCCGCGTATCTGTTGTTGGTGATCGCCGGGTTGCGGTTGATCATCGGCCGGGCATAGAGCGGGTGCGTCATCGAGCGGATCTCGTGCTCGAGCCGGAACAGGACTTTGCCGTCCTTCGGATCGAAGATGTCCAGGAAGCGGTACTGATGCTGGTTGCTTTCCTGCGAGATCATCTTGCGCTTCAGGAGCTGCTTGTACGGGCCCGAAAAGTCCGCGACGTAGACCTGAAGGTGGTGGCCGTCGTAGTCCACGAGTTTCTTTTTCGTTTCGCGGAAGACCAGGCTCTGCTGCGGGCCGACCGAGATACGCGCCGCGCGGCCTCCGCCCGACTTTTCGACCTCCACCGACGCGCCGAACACCTCGCCGTAGAAGCGCGCGATGCCGTCGGCGGCGCCGGCCGGCACGTCGAATTCGACATAGGGCATGCCGAGCACGATCGGGCCGAAGCGCTCCTCCGGCGCGTGGCAGCGGATCTGGTTGCCCCACGGGCAGGTCACGTCCAGGTAGCGGTTGCTCTTGCCGTTCCCCGCCTTGTAGCCGAAGCGCGTGCCGTCCAGCGGCTTCCGCACCATCTCCAGGCGCTGCACGAGCTGGTCGAGATTGGGCACCACCAGGCCGGTCCGGCCGCGCACCACCTGCGGCTCTCCGATCGGCAGATGGAATTGGCTGCGGCCGATGTTGACCCACATGTTGACGACGCCGGTGACGAGGTAGGGATCGCGCGTCATGCCGAGCCCGCCGATGTAGAACAGCGTCGCGAGGCGCTGGTCGGGCACGCATACGTTGACGTGCTCGAGGCCGACGATATTGCCGAGATCCTCGGCCGCGCGGTCGTATTGTTTCTTCTTCATGCGAACCTCCCAAGGGGATGGAACAATTGTTACGCCGTCGTCTTAGGCTGCATCTCGCGGGCCTTGGCCTCGATGGCCGGTATGAGCGACCGGATCAGGTCTTCGTCCAGCCCGGCTGCGATGTCGGGATAGCCTGCGGCCTCGATCATCGGCTTCAGCTTGCCGGCCTTGAAGACGCCGAGCGTCCATTCCAGCGGGTCCGGCACGATCGTCTTGTCCCAATAGATGCGATGGTTCTTGTAGCGCGGCCCGTAGTGGTAGTGCGGCGCGAGGCGGAAGCAGTCGAAGGCCAGCACCTCGGCCTCTTCCGAATACGAGTCCGTCGGCGTGCCGGCCAGATCGGTCAGCACGTGGATCGCGAGCCCGCCGTCGTTGCCCTGCGTGCGCAGCTCGAGACCGAACCGGATATTGCCGGCTTCGTACATGTCGGTGCCGCGGTTGTGCTTCACCGTCTTCCGGCCATTGACGAACCGCTCGCGCGCCGCCGCCTCGACCTCGTCGAGCTTCTTCGCCACCAGGGCCGTATCGAGCCTGGCCGCGACATCGTCGAATTTCGCCGCGCGCAGCATTTCCGGGAGCTTGGTGCGGAGCTGCCTGACGCTCCATCCGACCGGATTGCCGTCGACGATCGGATCCATCCGGCAAACGCGCTTCTTGCCGTCCGGTGCATAGATGTAGCTGCGCTCGATGTCGAAGCAGTTGAAGCGCAGCAGCGGCGCTACCTTGCCGCCGGTTTCGCCTTCGACCAGGATGATGACTCCCTGGTCGGCGTGGCTGTGGATGTTGGCGTCCCATTGTTCCTGGCGAACGACGAAGGTTACGTTGCCGGCGTCGACTCGTATGCTGCCGTCGTGCATGGAGGGCACTCCTGATGGGTCGGGGTGGCTAAAAAGCTGGGGAAAGAGTAGCAATTAGGCATATGGCGATCAACTCGCGGCTGACCGCGGCGGCGTTGGCGCCGACACATGGGAGCGAACACGTCATGATCTACGAGCTCAGGATATACCACTGCGTGCCGGGGCGCCTGCCGGCGCTGCTCAAGCGCTTCGATACGATCACCCTGAAGATATGGGAAAAACACGGTATTCGCCAGGCCGGCTTCTGGACCGTCGGGATCGGCGGATCGAACCAGGATCTCTACTACCTGCTGGCATGGGAATCGCTGGCGGACAGGGAAAAGAAATGGGACGCCTTCCAGGCCGATCCGGCGTGGATCTCCGCGCGCGCCGAGACCGAGAAAGACGGGCCGATCGTCGCGTCGGTCAACAACCAGATGCTGCTGCCGACGAAATTCTCCGCCGTGAGATAGGGCGCCGCGCGGGCGGCCTTTCCGTCATTCCCGCAATGCGCTCATCCGGTACAGGGTGTTGAGCTCGTCCGTGGGCTCGGCGCCCGGCCCGAAGGCCGCGCTGAAGACCGTCGAAATCTCGCCGGACCGGTATATGCGGCTGAGCGCGCGATCGACCGCCAGGCGAAACTCGGTGTCGCCCTTCTGCAGCGCCAGCGCATAGGGCTCATAGGTGAATTGCTGATCCGAGAGGAACAGCTTGTCCGCCGCGCCGCTTCCGCGCATGAGGAAGTAGAGGATCGCGCGGTCGGCAAAGTAAGCGGCCAGCTCGCCCTTGAGCAGCCTGGCGACGCCGTCGTGGTGGTCCTTGACGGCGACCGTCTCGACGGTGATGGCCAGGTCTTCGATCGTGTTGCGCAGCGCCTCCTCGGTCGTCGTGCCGGCGCGCACGCCGACCTTCTGGCCGTCCAGGTCGCCGAAGTTCTGGGGCCCGTCCTCGCGTAGCAGCACGCTGGCGCCGTCGACGAAGGTGGGCAGCGAGAAGTCCACGATTTCCCGCCGCGCGAGGGTCACGGTCGATGCGCCGCACAGCAGGTCGACCTTGCCCTCCTTGACTGCCTGGAAGCGGCTCTCCGCCGTCACTGGGACATATTCCACCGACAGCTTGTCGCGCTTGAGCTGCTGCTTGATCTGCGCCGCGACCGCGCGGCAAAGCGAGACGGTATAGCCGGCCGCTTCGCCGATCTGGCTCTTGTAGGAGAAGGGCGGGGCGTCCGCCCTGAAACCGATCTTGAGCACGCCCTTGTCGCGGATGCGGTCCAGCGTGCCGGCCGTGGCGTCCGAAAGGAGCAGGCCTAGCGTAGCGACGACGAGAACGGCGGAGCGTAGCATTCGGGTCTCCCATGCATGCGTTGTGCCCCAGCTTCTCAAACGATGCATCCTGGTTCGGGCGGGGGCAAGATCGTTATAGCAGAAGATGCAGGAAGGACGTGACAAGTGCGGGTTGAAAGCCGATCATTGGCGCAATAAACGCCGGAACCCGCCGGTTCCGGAAACCCATCCCAGGAGGACCCTGCCCATGGCATCGAAAGTCATTCGCGTCGGCTTGATCGGCGCCGGTGGCAACACGCGCTCGCGTCACATCCCGGGCTTCAAGGCCCAGGAAGGCGTCGAGATCGTCTGCGTCGCGAACCGCACGCCGGAATCCGCCAAGAAGGTGGCCGACGAGTTCGGCGTCAAGAGGGTCGCGGCGAACTGGACTGACGTGCTGGCTGACGATGGCGTGGACGCCGTGTGCATCGGCACCTGGCCGTATATGCACGAGGAGCTCCTGACCGCCGCGCTCAAGGCCGGCAAGCACGTGCTGTGCGAGGCGCGCATGGCGATGAATGTCGTCGAGGCGCGCCGGATGCTGAAGGAATCGCGCCGCCACCCCGCGCTGACCGCGCAGATCGTTCCGGCCCCGCACACGCTCGCCTTCGACAAGACGATCGTCGGCATGATCGGATCGGGTTATATCGGCGAGCTCATCACCCTCGATGCGCGCGTTACCGTGACCAGCGATTTTCCCAAATCGGAGTCGCCGGTACACTGGCGTCACGACCGCGTGCTGTCGGGCAACAACATCATGGGCATGGGAATCTGGTACGAGGCGATGATGCGCTGGGTCGGGCAGGCGTCGACCGTGCAGGCGGTCGGCCAGTCGGTCGTGGCGCACCGCACGGACAAGTCGGGCGCCCGGGTGGCGATGACAATTCCCGACCACGTCGATATCCTCAGCCGGATGGAGCAGGGCGGCCAGATGCGTTTCAGCTTCTCGACCGTGCTGGGGCTCGCGCCGATGCAGGCCGAAGCCAGCATCTTCGGGACCGAGGGCACGATCTGCCTGCGCCAGGACAAGGCGGGCAAGATGAGCCTGTGGTCCGGCAAGCGCGGCGACAGCGACCTGAAAGAGGTCGCGATCGATCCGGCGAAGCGCGGCGGCTGGCGCGTGGAGGAGGAATTCATCAACGCGATACGCGGGCGCGAACCGGTAACGCATACCGACCTCGCGACCGGCGTGAAATATATGGAATGGACGGACGCCGTCACCCTTGCGCTCCGCAGCGGCAATGCCGTGCGCCTGCCGCTGGCCGAGGCGTAACATATTACCGCGCCGGGAACAGGGACCCGGCGCAAGCGTTCACCGTCGAGCTACCGGAACGGACCAGCATTTGGAGGACTTCGATGAAATTCTTGATGCCTATGGCGGCGGCTGTGGTCACGGCCGGCTTGGCGCTGCCGGCATTCGCGCAGACCGGCAACGACACCGATGACAGAGCCCGATTCGAGCGCTGCGAGCACGTCGCCGATCCCGGGCTGAAGGCGCAATGCCTGAACCAGGCCTACACCGGGCAGGACCGCGCCAGGGGCCTGCCGGACCGTCCCGCCGGTGCGCCGCTGGTGCCGACGAACCCCGGCCGTCCCGATATCGTTCCCGGCCGTCCGGACAGGAGATAGCGCCGGCGATCGCGCTCAGACCTTCGCCGGGAACCGCTTCTTCAGCTCGGCGATCTGCGCCGGGGTGAGCGGGCGCGTGCGGATATCGCGCAGCAGAAGGAAGAGCTTCGCCGTTTCCTCCAGCTCCTCGGTTGCGTATACCGCGTCTTCCAGCGAGGCCCCGGCCACCACCGGCCCATGGTTGGCGAGCAGCACCGCGTGGTGCTTCGAAGCCATTTCGCGGACCGCTTTGGCGAGGTCGACGTCGCCGGGCGGGAAGTAGCGGATCAGCGGCAGCGTGCCGACCCGCATCACGTAGTAGGCGGTCAGCGGCGGCAGCACGTCGGCGGGGTCGACGTCGGCCATGCAGCTCACCGCCACCGAATGCACGGAGTGCAGGTGGACGACCGCGCCCGCTTTCGGGCGCTGCTCGTACATGGCGGCGTGCAGGAAGGATTCCTTGGTCGGCGCGTCGCCGCCGACATGCTTGCCTGCCGTATCGAGCTTAGAAATGCGGGCCGGATCGAGGTCGCCGAGCGACGATCCAGTCGGCGTCATCAGCCAGCCGCCGTCGACCCGCACACTGATGTTGCCGCTCGATCCTGCGGTAAGGCCGCGGTCGAAGATGGACTTGCCGAAGCGGGCAATCTGGTCGCGTATCGCCGTGTCGCTCATCGCCGTGTCGCTCATCGCAGCATCCCAAGCGCCTTCGCAAAGAAGTCGTCGCCACCGAAGTTGCCGGATTTCAGCGCCAGCGCCAAGCGGCGCGTGCCGAGGGTCTCGGTCCAGGGCACGCCGGGATCGATTTCGGGACCGATACGAAGCGCGGTGACGCCCAACGCGGAGACGACGGCGCCCGACGTCTCGCCGCCGGCCACGACGATGCGGCGCGCGCCGGCGGCGACCAGCCCCTTGGCGATCTCGCCAAGCGTCGCCTCCATCATTGCGCCCGCGCGGTCGCGCCCGTAGCGCGCCTGGATGGCGGCGACCTCCGCCGGGTCGGCGGAGCTGTAGATCAATATGGGCGTGTCTTGCGGGTGTTTCCCGGCCCAGTCGACGGCCTCCCGCGCGACCGGCGCGCCGTCCGCGATTCGGCCGGCGTCCAGCTTCAGGTGCGGCCAGAGCCGGCCGGCGTGCGCCACCTGCCGGCGCGTCGCCGCCGAGCAGCTTCCCGCCAGCACGATCGCGCGGCCGCGCACATCCGGCAGTTCGGGCGCGGCAGTCGCGCCCAGGAGGCCCCGGCGGCGGAAGTTGCCGGGCAGGCCCAACGCCACGCCCGAGCCGCCGGTGATCAGCTTGTGGGTCGCCGCCGCCGCGCCGATGACTTCCAGGTCGCGATCGTCGATCGCGTCGGCCACGGCATAGGCGATGCCCTCGGCGCGTAGGTTGTCGATCGCGTCTGCAACGGCCGCTTCGCCCGAGGCGATCACGGCCCAGGGGATGAGGCCGACCCGGCGGCTCGTCTGCGCCGCCATCAGCCGGATCAGGCTCGCGTCCCGCATCGGCGTCAGCGGGTGGTCCTTCATCGGCGAGTCGGACAGGAGCTGGTCGCCGACGAACAGATGGCCCTGGTAGATGGATCGCTTGTTGGCCGGGAAGGCGGGGCAGATCAGCGCGAAACCGGTTTCCAGCGCATCCATCAGCGCATCGGCGACCGGGCCGATATTGCCCTCGGCCGTCGAATCGAAAGTCGAGCAGTACTTGAAGAAGAACTGCCGGGCGCCCCGGTCGCGAAGCCAGGCGAGCGCGGCGAGCGACTGGCCGACCGCCTGGCTTGCCGGCGCGGTGCGGGACTTGAGCGCGACGATCACCGCGTCCGCATCGCCGATATCCATGTGGCCCGAGGGAACGCCGATGGTCTGGAGCGTCCGCATGCCGCGCGTCACCAGCATGTTCGCCAGGTCGGTCGCGCCGGTGAAGTCGTCGGCAATCGCCCCGAGCAGGATGCTCATCGCGCGGTCCCTCCGGTCAAGGTCGTGCCGGTAGCGTCGCGCGCAAGGCGGGGCTCGTCAACGGGGGCGGGGGCAAGAATCTTCCGGAGCCGGGGGTTCGCATCGGCGCCGTGATATGCGATAGATGGGGCCTGTCCTTTGCGGCTGATCGCCGTCCCGAAAGCTCCGATTCGACATGTCGTTCCTGCAGAAACTCCTGCCCGGTTGGCCGCGTTGTCGTCGCATTGCGACCGCGCTCGGCATCGGCGCCGTCGGCGGCGCGCTGTTCAGCTACCTGACCGCGCCGATTCCTTGGATGCTGGGCGCGATGTGTTTCACGGTGGTGCTGGCCTTTCTGCGTGTGCCGTTCGAGGTTCCGAAGCTACTCCGCATGGCAAGCATGATGATGGTGGGGCTGTTGCTCGGCAGCGCGTTCACGCCGGACATCCTCGACCGCATCGGCGCTTGGGCCGGCGCGGTGGCGCTCAATGTCGTCTACCTGATGTCGGTCGTGACGGTGGGAACGGTGTTCTTCCACAAGGTCGGTGGGCAGGACCGGGCGAGCGCCTATTTCTCGGCGACCCCAGGCGGGCTGGTCGAGATGCCGTTCCTCGCCGAGGCGTTCGGCGGCAGCGCGCGCGACGTGTTGCTGGCGCACGCGCTGCGGATCGTCGTGGTGATCATCGCCATACCGATGTATCTGCGCTTCACCGAGGGCGCGCTGTTCCTCGCCAATGCCCGGGCGGCGGCGCACGCAGCCGCGCCGATCGGCTGGGCGGACGCGCTGATTCTGATCGCGACGGCGCTCGCAGGCTACTGGCTGGCGCGGCTCTGCCGCATTCCGGCGCCGCCGCTGATCGGCGCGATGATCGCCAGCATCGCCGTGCACGCGACCGGCGTGACCGCAGCCCGGCCGCCGGCATGGCTGTTCAACGCGGCGCAGGTCGTGCTGGGCGGGGCGATCGGCGTCTACTTCATCGGGTTGAAGCTGCGCGACCTCGGCCGCATGGCGGTCATCTCGCTGGCCTGGACGGCCGTGCTGCTCGTGATGGCAGGTCTGTTCGCCCTGATCGGCGAAAAGCTGCTCGGCTTCCCCTTCTACGTGATGCTGGTGGCGCTCTCCCCTGGCGGCCAGGCCGAAATGGGGTTGGTCGCGCTGGCTATGGGGATCGAGGCGGCGCTGGTCGCCACCATGCACTTCTTCCGCAGCACCTCGTCCTTCCTGCTCGCGCCGTTCGTGTTCCGACTGCTGAAACGGTGGTTGTAGGGCAGCGCGGGGCGACTTCGGGTAAACCTCCCGTTAATAAACTCCAAATACAATTTCAAGTTGGATAAAAGTGTCGGGATTACCGCTGTGATCCAGCCGCTTCCTTTCTTGATTCTGTGGCTCGGGAGTGTTTGCCATGCAATTGGTCCGGCTTCTGCGAAATGCGTGCCTCTCTATTCTCACAATAATCTTGCTCGCAGCCCCGGGTAGCGTCGAGGCAGATGATCGGCGGGAGGTCGAAAAGGCTGAGGCGGCTATTCTCCAGATTGTCCAATTGGCGATGGAAGGGCGGTTCGCGGAACTCGAAATAAAAGTGGCCGAGCGCAAAGCCTTCGTGGAGGCGCATCCAGACAAGGACGTAGGGTTCTCCGACATATTCGGCCCGTTTCGGAGGGCAGATCCAAATCTGGCTGGCCCTCTGAAAGAGTGGCGCGCGAAGTATCCCAAGTCGTTTGCGCCATATTTGGCATTCGGTGCGTACAGCACATATTTGGGATGGGTGGTTCGCGGTGAAGATACTACGCATTTGACGCACCCCAAGCGGTTCGAAGAAATGCGGCGCTATTTCGGCGAGGCGGCCTCGGCGCTGCGCATGGCGATCCGTCTCTACCCGAAGGCGCCGAAAGCATGGACGCGGCTGATTGGCATGGCGGCGTCACAGGGCGACGTGGTTGAAGTGGAGGAAATCTTCAAGGAGGCGGTTCGTCACGTTCCCCGATCATCCTACTTGTATCGAACCTACTACGACGTACTCGCCCCTAAGTGGGTCGGCTCGGGCGCGCAGCAGCACGCCTTGAAATTCCGCATCCAGGGAATGTTCGCAGACAACCCGGACTTTGGCTGGATCGAAACGATAGAGGACCACGACAAAGCCTGGAACTTGTACTGGCGCGACGAGCTAGAAGCGGCTCTGGCGATTTTTGACAAGATCATTGCGGCCAGCCCCGATTTTTCTAGTCGACAAGGCTGCGCTTCAACCCTGGCCGATCTGAACCGGGTCGATGAATCGATTGATGAGTACTACCGGGCGCTCGCTCTGGATCCAGGGAATCCAAAAATCTATGCGCATCTGGCCTCCGTACAGTCGCGAAAATTAGAAGCGCGAGAATCGGCCGCGCGGAATCTCGACAGGGCTCTGATATTCGATCCGTATAATCCGGAATTCCTGCGGCGTCGCGCGCGAATGTATATGGACCAGAACGAGCCCGAATCTGCGAAGCGAGATTTGGACAAGGCGCTGCTGCTTGGCGCCCAGAACGATGAAGTTCGGGATCAATTGCGCCGGTATTACTGGACGGTAGGAGACATGGGAAAGGCCGTCGAAGAAGCGGAGAAAATGATCACGCTTGCGCCGGCGCGCACCAAGAACTGGTATCTCTATGCCATCACACTGCAGAAAAACCGCGACTGCCGTGCGCTGGAGGCGTTCGAAACTTATCTCCAGCAATGCCTTATGAAGCGGGAATGCGGCGAACGCCGGCAAGAGGTAATCACGCTCTTTATATACAACATGAAGCAAGCGTGCAGTTGATATGGAAGGCGATTACCGCTCGCGCCGGATGGCTTCCTCGTTCATTTGCTCGAACCGCGGAAGATAGGGACGCAGGACTTCGGCATCGGCCTCGGCAAGCATGCTGCGTTCGGCTTCTTTCTGCATCATGTCGAGAGCCTTGAGTTCTGCGCGATTCCTATTGTCTTGTTGTGCCATAAGGTCGTTCTGCCGCTCTGCAGTCTTCGCAAGTTGATCGGTCCGTGCTTGCCGCTTGAGTAACAGGCCCGCGGGATTGCGGGATTCCATGCGAAGCGTCATGTAGGCAAAGGAAATGCGTTGCCCCGTTTGCTTCCAGGCTTCGAAACTTTCAAAACCGTGGCTTTGAACAAGAAGTTCAAGCTCCGGCAATGTGCCGGCGGCACGCATCTCCGAAATGGCCCGCTCGAACGTACCTTGGCGCGGCAGCATCTTGTTAGGCGGCGTATACCGGCGTTTGCCCCAATACTCACTCGCCATGGCCTGAACCGGAAGATAGGAGTTCAGGTATCTTTGTACTTGCGCATCGGTCAGCACTGGGCGACCCGCCGGCATTACCCCGACGTTCGTTTTCTCGGTTGCGCAGCCTGTCACCAGCGTAAGTATCAAGAGAAAACCGCTGAAAAAGCGAGCCATCCGGATGCCTCTCGGATCTGTGTGGAGGCATAACCGTAGTAAGAAATTCTTAACGAGCTATTACGTCTCCCTCTCCGACGAAGCATTCGGCCTGGGATCCAACGCATCCGCCACCGCCTCTTTCTCGCGCCTCGGCAGCAGCTTCATGACGAGGATGAATCCGGACAGCGTGAAGCAGATACTGTTGGTGACGATGATCGGCCATTGGCCCAGCAACACGCCGTAGGTTGTCCAGCAGGCGAAGCCGGCGACCGTGACCATGTACATCCAGCGCGAGATGTCCTTTGTCTCGCGCGTCTTGATGATCTTCCAGGCCTGCGGCACGAAGCTGACGGTGGAGGCGGCGGTGGCGAGCCATCCGAAGATGACGGCGGGGTCCATGGTTCGGGCGGTTCCGGCTGACCGTTGGGGCTCCTATACGAACCGCCGATGCGCCGTCCGGTTCCGGGTGGTCAGGCCCCGTGCCGCGCCGCGAGCTCCGCGTCGATCGCCTTCGCGCGGGCGACGGAAGGGCGGCTCTCGAAACGCTCGATATACGCCTTGATAGCCGGCCGTTCGGGGATGAGCTGGAACTTCGTCGTCCAGGAGAGGCCGCTTCCCCAGATGACGTCGGCCGCGCTGAATTTTCTCCCCAGCATATAGGGGCCTTCAGCGAGCTGGGTCGTGACGGTATCGATCACGCTGTCGAAATCGCCGTAGGCCATCATCGACGGCGGCCCTGGCTCCCGCTTCAGCGCGCGGTCGCCGACGGCGGGCTCGAAGCAGGCCGCGTAGTAAACCATCCAGCGCAGATATGGCCCGCGCAGCGGGTCGCCGATAGCGGGCGCCAGCCCCGCCTCCGGAAACAGGTCCGCGAGATAGAGGAAGATCGCCACCTGCTCCGTGATCAGGGCGTCGCCGTGCGTCACCGCGGGCACCTTGCCCATGGGATTGACCGCGAGGTAGGCAGGCTGCCGCTGCTCGCCGGCCTTGATGTCGATGGCCTCGAGGTCGTAGGGCGCGCCGATCTCCTCGAGCAGGGTCAGCGCGATCGACGACCGTGTGTTCGGCGCATGGTAGAGAACGATCTTCCGGTCGATGCTCATTGCCGACTCCTGTTTGGCGCGTCGTTGTGCGTGGGGTGCGCGACACTGCAGACGCGCGTAGTCTATAGGATGAATGTGGCGATCGCGTGCCGGATCGGAGGGAGGCGAGCATGTCATCGGGCAAAAAGGACAGTGGCGCGTTCGACGTGAGCCTATTGCCGGGCGCCGCGTTCGGGCGCCGGGTTCGTCTCCGCCATAACGGCGGCGATTACGCCGCGGCGGTTGCCGCCGCCGCGGAGGCCGATCCGGAGGCCCTGCCGCGGGCCCTTTACGCGGGCGACGGCCTGCTGCTGCTGCCGGGCATGCACGGCATCGCGGACGAACCGGCGCTGCTGGCGCGCCTCAGCCGGCTGTTCGGGCCGGAGGTGGAGGACTATCGCCAGACGCTGACCGCGCGGCACATGGTGCACGACAGCGTGCCGGAGATCTTCATCGTGTCGAACCTGCCGCCGGTCGGCCGCCAGCCGCCGCCGCGGCCGGAGCCGCCGCTTACGGCGGATGGGCGACTGCCGACGCGCTTCCCGCACCGCCGCGGCTGGCACACGGACCAGAGCTATCGCCGGCCGCCGCCCGACATCTCGCTGTTCTTCGCCGTGCTGCCGACGCAGAAAGGGCAGGGCCAGACGCTGTTCGCCAACGGCATTGGCGCCTACGCGGCGTTGCCGGACGCGCTGAAGCGGCGCGTGGACGGGCTGGTCGGCATTCACGTCAAGCCCCGCTCGGGCCGTTCGGAGACGGCGGTGCGGGCCGGCGAGACGCCGCAGCCGCTGCGGCCCCACGAGCAGCCGCAGCGCCAGCCCGTCGTCCGGGTCCATCCCGTGACGGGGAAGCGCGCGCTCTATCTCTGCGAGGCCGGGCAGATGGATTGGGTCGACGGGCCATTCGCCGGCATGCAGCCGGGGCCGGACGGCGATGGCGCCCGGCTGCTGTACGAGATCATGACACACCTGACGCAGCCGCAATTCACCTACGCGCACGACTGGGACCAGGGCGACCTCGTGGTCTGGGACAACCGCAGCCTGGCGCACGCGGCGACCTGGTACGCCGCCGCGCACAAGCGGCTGATGTGGCGAACGACGGTCCGCGGCAATCCCGGCGGCGAATATGCCGGCGAAAAGAAGAGTTGGATTCCGGTGGACGAGGCGGCGGCGACGTAGTTGTTGGCCAATCGACCTTACCGTCGACCCAGCGGTCGCCCGGTCGCGCGTGGACTCCGCGGATAAACCGCGGAGTGACGAATTTTTCTCTTCACGTCATTCCGCGGCTTGTAAAGCCGCGCTTCAGGCAACCATCGTGCGGCTCAGGCCTTGAGCGCCTCCAGCACGCGGTCCGGCGTGAAGGGCATGTGGTACAGCCGCTTCCCCGTCAGCGCATGGAAGGCGTTCGCGACGGCGGCGGAGATGAACGGGTTGCCGATTTCGCCCAGCCCGGTCGGCTTGGCGTCGCTCTCGACGAACTCGACATGGATCTCCTCCGGCGCCTCGGCAATGCGCAGCACCTCGTAGTCGTGGAAGTTGGTCTGCTCGACCGCGCCGCCCTTGATCGTCGCACGCTCCTTCAGCACGCTCGACAGCCCGTAGATGACGCCGCTCTCTATGTTGCGGCGGGCCATTTCCGGCTGCACGACGGTGCCGCCGTCGATCGCCGCCCACACCTTGTGGACGTGGATCTTGCCGGAGCGGCGGTCGAGCGAGATCTCGACCACGCCCGCGCCGAGCGAGCCCGAGCGCTCCGAGACCGAAAGCCCGAGCGCGCGGCCTTCCGGCCGCTTGGTCTTCCAGTCCGACATCTTCTCCACCATTTCGAAGACGCGCTGCGCCTTCGCCGGCATGGCCAGCCGCTGGCGGCGGAACTCGAACGGGTCCTGTCCTTCCGCCGCCGCCATCTCGTCGACCAGCCCTTCGATGGCGAACAGGTTGAAGGGATGGGCGACCGCCCGCCAATGCTTCAGGCGGATGCCGTGCGACACGCCGCGCTGCTCGATGTCCTGGTTCGGAATGCCGTAGTAGCTGTCGAGCTTGATGCCGCCCGTGGTAAGGCTTCCCCCGTCGCCGACGACGCAGTGCCGCCAGCCCGTGACCTTGCCGTCTGCGCCCATCGCCGCCTCAACGCATTGATAGGTCTGCGGCCGGAACATGCCGTAGGCGATGTCTTCCTCGCGGGTCCAGATCATCTTCACCGGCTTCTTCACGTCGCGGGCGATCAGCGCCGCCTCGATCGTGTAGTCGGTGATCGAGCGCCGGCCGAAGCCGCCGCCCATGTATTGCTGGTGGTGGATGACCTGCGACGGCTTGAAGCCGAGCGCCTGGGCGATCTTTGCGCGCGAGGAATCGGGCGCCTGGGTGCCTTCCCAGATCTCGACCGTGTCGCCGGCCTCGTTGAAGCGGGCGACGCCGTTGAGCGGCTCCATCTGCGCGTGATAGCCGTAATCGCTCATGAAGCTCGCCTTGAAGACCTTGGCGGCGCCAGCGAACGCGGCGTCTGTGTCGCCCGACTTCTTGACGCTCGTCGATTGCGCGGACTTGCCGTGCGCCAGCCCCGCATAGGTCTTGTACAGCGCGTCCTCGGAGTTGTAGCCGGCGGCGGCGGCGCCTTCCGCCCATTTCACCTTGAGCGCGTTGCGCGCGGCGATCACATGCTCGTAGGTATCGCCGACCACCGCCACGCCGTAGTCGAGCTTGACCACGCCGGACACGCCCTTCATGGCGCGAACCTCGGCGTCGTTCCATCTCTCCGGCTTCGAAAGCTGCACCGGCGCGTGCACCGTCGAGGCGTAGACCATGCCGGGCAGATGCACGTCGATGGAGTATTGCGCGGTGCCGTTGACCTTGGGCGGGATGTCGTGACGTCCGACTGCTTTGCCGATGATGCGGAACTCGCTCGGCTTCTTGAGCTCGTCCTTCGACACGGCGGGCATGGCGGACGGCGGGTCCGCGAAGGCGGCGATCGCGCCGTATGTCAGGCGCCGGCCGGTCGCGGGGTGCACGACGACGCTCGGCTCCGTCTTCAACTCGGCCGGGTCGGCGCCCCACTTCTTCGCCGCCGCATGCAACAGGACCTTGCGCACCTGCGCGCCGGCGAGGCGCATGTCGTCGTAGTAGAGCATGATCGCGCGGCTGCCGGCGATCAGCATGGAGCGGCTGTTGCCGCGCTTGTAGCCGTAGACCGACGCGTCGGCCGGCGCCCATTCGAGCGAGACCTTGTCCCAGTCGGCGTCGAGCTCTTCGGCCAGCGCGACCGGCACGCCGGTCATCGAGCCCTGGCCCATCTCCGCGCCGGGAGTGAGGATGACGATGCGGTCGTCCGGGGTGATGCGCACCCAGGCGCCTATCTCGCGCGCAGACGCCTTCGCCTGCGCCGTCGGCATGATCGAAATGCCCGAAGGCCCGAAGGCGAGGGCGAAGGTCAGGCCGGCGGCGCTGCCGAGGAAGCCGCGGCGCGAGACATGCAATGCTTTGCGCTGAATGTGGGTCATGGCTCAGGCCTCCTTCGCCGCGCGCTGAATCGCCGCGACGATCCGCGTGTAGGTGCCGCAGCGGCAGATGTTGCCGTTCATGTGGCTGACGATTTCGGCCCGCGACGGCGTCTTGTTCTGCGCCAGCAGCTCGGCCGCCTTCATGATCTGGCCCGACTGGCAGTAGCCGCATTGCGGCACCTGCTCGGCGATCCAGGCCTTCTGCAGCGGGTGGCTGGAATCGGGCGACAGCCCCTCGATCGTCGTGATCGACGCGCCCGCGACGTCCGCCAGCACGGTCTGGCAGGACTTAACCGCCTCGCCGTTGACGTGCACCGTGCAGGCGCCGCAGAGCCCGGCGCCGCAGCCGAATTTCGTTCCTGTGAGCTGGAGATGCTCGCGGATGGCCCACAGCAGCGGGGTGTCGTCTTCCGCGTTCACCGACACCCGCTTTCCGTTCACGTTGAATGCAACCATGGAATCCAATCTCCTCGCGTTTTGCAAAGAACGGGTCACACGACTTGGATTTTGGCTATGCGCGGTCCCCCGGATGGCCGCCCTATCCCACGATCTTGATGAAGATCGCAGGGGCCGGCAATCGCAATCCCTCCGTGCAGGGCGCATTGAAGGCATTCACACGGGAATTTGAACGCGTGAATACCACCCTACCGGCGCAGAGACCCGGAAGATGGCCGGCCGGCTCGACATGCGGAAACAGCCGGCGGCGGGGCGGCAATCCACCTCAGGGCGGCGTCGGCTGCACTTTCTTTAATCAAGGCTTGTTCATACCCGTTCGGTTGATAAAATAACTGATTGACGTGATCGGTGTTGTCGTTCGTCTGCAGTGGTCCTCCGTTCGGACCACACGTGGTGCGCACCCGCGCTAGCCGGGGCAAGGCGCACTTGCGACTCTCGGGACACGCGTCCGGGCCGTTGTTGGCGTCGTGGAGCGTCGGGGCGTCAAAAAAAAGATGGTTTAACAAACAGGTAGGAGAAGTGCACATGAGTGCTTTCCAAAAGGGGACCCTTTTGCCTTGGGCGCTGGCGGCTTCGGCGGCGTTTGCGGTGGCGGCTCCCGCGGCCGGCGCGGCGGAAACGCCGGTCCGTGGCGGGATTCTGAACTACGTCGTCGGCAGCAAGATCCCGTCATACGACGGCCACCAGGAAACCACGTTCGGTATGATCCACCCGATCGCACCGTTCTACAGCCTGCTGATTCGCATCAATCCAGAGGACCCGCAATCCACCACCGACTTCGTCTGCGACATTTGCGAAGGGAAGTGGGAGACGTCGAAGGACGGGTTGTCCTATACGTTCAATATTCGCAAGAACGTGAAATTTCACGACGGAACGCCGCTGACGGCGGCGGACGTCAAGGCGACGCTGGACAAGATCATCTTTCCGCCGGAGGGCATACCAAGCTCGCGAAAGGCCTGGTACAGCGAGGTGGCCTCGGTCGAAACGCCGGAAAAATACAAGCTGGTCATCAAGATGAAGCGGCGGTTGCCGGCGATCATTCCGGCGCTCGCCTCGCCGTTCAACTTCATCTACTCGAAGAAGGACCTCGATGCGCACGGCTACGACTGGCACAAGGCGCATATAAACGGCACCGGCGCCTTCAAGTTCGTGCAACATCAGCCGGGAGCCTTCGTCGAGGGCAAGAGAAACGAGGATTACTACGTCGCAGGGCGTCCGTATCTCGACGGCTTCAAGGCGATTTCCGCGCCGAAGATGTCGGTTCGCCTCCAGGCGATCCGCGGCGACCGCGCGGGGATCGAGTTCCGCGGTTTCCCGCCGAAGGCGCGGGATGATCTGGTTGCCGCCATGGGCGACAAGATCAAGGTCCAGGAAAGCGACTGGAACAACATCATGGGAGCGGTGCCCAATCAAAAGACGAAGCGTTTCAGCGACCCCCGGGTCCGCAAGGCGCTCGCTCTCGCTCTCAACCGCCAGGGCACCATTCAATACCTGTCGAAGATCGCCATCGTGAAGACGATGGGGGGCATCGTCTTCCCCGGCCACAAGCTGGAAGGCAAGAAGGAATGGCTGGCAAAGCTTCCGGGTTACGGAAACGACATCAAGGCGGCGAGAGCCGAAGCGAAAAAGCTTCTGAAGGAAGCAGGCCAGTCCGCGTTGAAGGTGACGCTCTGGAACCGTGCGGTCGACCAGCCGTACAAGGTCATCGGCACATGGTACGTCGATCAGTGGCGCAAGACCGGCATCGAAGCCGACCAGAAGGTCGTCCCATCCGGCCCATGGTATGCCGGTTTGCGGAAAACGAAGGATTTCGACGTGTCGATCGACTTCAACTCGCAAACGGTGATCAACCCGACGATCGACGTGTCGAAGTTTCTCTGCGACGCGGGCAACAACTACTCGAATTGCCAGGACAAGAAGACGTCCGATCTCTACTTCTCGATGCTGTACGAGACGGATTCGGAAAAGCAGTACGACAAGATGCGGGCGTTCGAGAAGCACGTGCTCGACGATACCGCGCAATTCATCCCGGCGTTCTGGTGGTACAAGATCAATCCGCACCGCACCTATGTAAAGGGCTGGAAGATCGCGCCGAGCCACTACCTCAACCAGCAGCTCGATACCGTTTGGATCGATCCCAAGCTCAAATAGCTCCGAGCTTCCGATTGCGAACTGAAACCCCGCCCGCCTTGGGCGGGGTTTTTTCGTGCCGGGCCGGGTAGGGCGAGAAGCTTGATCCTGACCACGGGTCGGGGCCGGCAGAGCCGACATTCATAATTTCAATTGTAATCATCGTATAAATCGATTGTTATAATCGGATTGGCGCGATCGGTGAATCGATGGTCTGCGGTGGCCCGCTGTGGGGGCCACGAAAGCAAATGGCAGGGATGATGCATTCCCGCACTTTGTGCCCTTGCTTTCATAGGGACGGCACGCGTCCGGGCCACTTCTTGGCATCGTGATCGTCGTCGCGTCGGAAAAAAATATAAAGATTACAAACAGGTAGGAGAAACGCCCATGCGTGCTTTTCAACACAGGCTACTCTTGTCCGGGACATTGGCGGCGTCGGCGGCATTGGCCTTCGCCTCCGTTGCCGGAGCGGCTGAAACCCCCGTTCGCGGGGGCATCCTGGATTTCGTCGTCGGCAGCACGATCCCGTCCTATGACGGGCATCAGGAAACCACCTTCGGCATGATCCACCCGATCGCGCCGTTCTACAGCCTGCTGATCCGGATCAATCCGGAAAATCCGCAGTCCACGACCGACTTCATCTGCGATCTCTGCGAAGGGAAGTGGGAGGAGGCCGCCGATCGGAAGTCCTACACCTTCAAGATCCGCGAGAATGTGAAGTTCCATGACGGGACGCCGCTGACCGCGGCCGATCTCAAGGCGACGCTCGACAAGATCATCTTCCCGCCCGAGGGCATACCGAGCTCGCGCAAAGCCTGGTACAGCCAGGTCGAGGCGGTCGAGGCGCCCGAAAAGTACAAGCTGGTGGTCAAGCTGAAGCGCCCGCTGCCGGCGATCATTCCGGCGCTCGCCTCGCCGTTCAACTTCGTCTACTCGAAGAATGACCTCGATAAGCACGGATACGACTGGCACAAGTCGCACATCAACGGCACCGGCGCCTTCAGGTTCGTGCAGCAGCAGCCGGGCGCCTTCGTCGAGGGCAAGAGAAACGAGGACTACTTCGTCGCCGGCCGTCCTTACCTCGACGGCTTCAAGGCCATCCAGGCGCCGAAGATGTCGGTGCGCCTGCAGGCGATCCGCGGCGACCGTGCGGCGGCCGAGTTCCGCGGCTTCCCGCCGAAGGCGCGGGACGACCTGGTCGCCGCGATGGGCGACAGGATCAAGGTCCAGGAAAGCGACTGGAACGTGATCATGGGCGTCACCCCCAATCAAAAGAAGAAACAGTTCCAGGACGTCCGGGTCCGCAAGGCGCTTGCCCACGCTCTCGATCGCCAGGGCACGATCAAACATCTGTCGAAGATCGCCATCGTCAAGACGATCGGCGGCATCGTCTTCCCGGGCCATCGATTGGAAGGCAAGAAGGAATGGCTGGCGAAGCTTCCCGGCTACGGCAACGACATCAAGGCCGCCAGGGCCGAAGCGAAAAAGCTGCTGACGGAAGCGGGCCAACCGAGCCTGAAGGTCACGTTGTGGAACCGCGCGGTCGACCAGCCGTACAAGGTCGTCGGCACGTGGTTCGTCGACCAGTGGCGGAAGGTCGGAATGCAGGCCGATCAGTCGGTCGTGCCGTCCGGTCCGTGGTTCGCCGGGCTGCGCAAGACGAAGGATTTCGACGTATCGATCGACTTCAACGCGCAGACCGTCATCAACCCGACGATCGACGTCTCGAAGTGGATCTGCGACGCCGGCAACAACTATTCGAATTGCCAGGACAAGAAGGCGTCCGATCTCTACTTCGCCATGCTGTATGAATCCGATCCGGAATTGCAGTACGACAAGATGCGGGCCTACGAGAAGCACATCATCGGGGATACCGCGCAGTACATTCCGGCGTTCTGGTGGTACAAGATCAACCCGCACCGGACATACATGAAGGGCTGGAAGATCGCACCGAGTCACTATCTCAACCAACAGCTCGATACCGTGTGGATCGATCCGAAGCTGAGATAGACCCGAGCCTCCAACTGAAAACTGATGCCCCGCCCGCTTGCCGGGCGGGGCTTTTTCATTCAATTTCTCGCAGTTGATAATTATTCGCAGTTGGATTAGGGTTTCTCCCTGTTCCACCGTCTCGAGCCGATTCCCCAGGAGACGCCGGATCGCGGTCTCAGCAGGACGACGCACGCCGTGAAGCACGACCGCGCCAGGCTCGATCTTTTTCTCGCGCACCGTACAGCGCTCGTCGACTATGCCACGCCCATCGTGGGCGACCGCATGCGGGCGGAGGACGTGGTGCAGGAAGCCTATATCCGCTTCGTTCCGCCGGGTGGGACGGCCGGCGCGGCGGTCGAGCAGCCGCTCGCCTATCTGTACCGCATCGTGCGCAATCTGGCCGTCGATTGGACGCGCCGCCGTGCGATGGAGCATCGGCAGGAGATGGAGGGGCCGGCTTGGTGGAGTGTTCCCGCCGCGCCGCGGACGCCGGAACAGGAAGTGTGCCACCGACAGGAGCTCGGCCGGATCAAGGTGGCGCTGACGGCGCTCTCTCCGGCGACGCGGCTCGCCGTCGAGATGCATCGTTTCGGCGGATTCCCGCTGCGCGAGATTGCGCAACGGTTGGGCGTGTCGGTGCCGACAGCCCACCGCATCGTCCGAGACGCGCTGGTCGGGATCGCGCGCGAGCTCGATCCCTCGAAGCCTGCGCCTTCCGATGGATAGGCCGGCGCCATGGGGACGTGAAACGAATTCCCGGGCAGTTCGTCTTAAGTTGAGGCGCGAGAGGTTTAGTCGCCGGCGACGCCCAGCGCCTGGGCGCATCGCAGGACCCGGATGCTGGAAGCGGCCGACATGACGACACGCGACGAAGCCGACCGGAGGTTGGAGCAGGCGATGGACTGGCTGATGCAGCTTCGCGACGCACCCGCCGACCGGGCGCTCCGCAGCCGGATCGACCTGTGGATCGCCGAGGAACCCGGCCACGCCAGGGTGTGGGAGCAGGCGAACAATGCGTGGCGGCTGCTGGGCGAGCTGCAGCCGTCGCGTGCGCCGGAACGGATACGGGAGCGCTCATCGGTGCTCCGCCGCGTGTTTCTGGGCGCCGCTGCGGCCATGGCCGCCTGCGTGGTTCTTGCGTTCGCGCCGTCGTTGCTTTTGCGCATTCAGGCCGACCAGGTCACCATGACCGGCGAGCTGCGGCGGGTGACATTGGCGGACGGCACGCGTGTCCACCTGGGACCGCAGAGCGCGATCCGAACGCGCTACACGCCCGGCAGGCGAATGGTCAGCCTGTTGGCCGGCGAAGCCTTCTTCGAGGTGAGCCCCGATCCGGAGTGGCCGTTCGTGGTCGATGCCGGGGGGCTCGATGTCAGCGTTACCGGCACCACGTTCGACGTCAGGCTCGCCCCGGCATTCGTGTCGGTCGCGGTGCGCAGCGGCGCGGTCGGCGTGCGCTATGGCCGCATTCATCCGGCCTTGGACGGCAGCCTGGCCGCAGGGGATCGCGTCACCGTGGACCGCGAGACGGGATTTGCGGTTCGCGATCGGGTCGACCCGTTGGCGGTGGCGTCGTGGCGCGACGGCCGGCTCTTCGTCGAGGACGCGACCATTGCCGAGGTGGTGGCCGAGATCGGCCGCTACCACGCCGGCTGGATTATCGTCGCCGGCGATCGGCTGGCTTCGCAGCGCGTGACCGGCCTATACGATCTCCGCGATCCCGGCCGCGCGCTTCCGGCGCTGGTTCAGCCCTTCGGCGGCCGGGTCCGGGAGGTAACGCCGATGCTTCATATCCTGTCGGCCCCCTAAGCAATATCCGGAACGCGTCGAAAATCCGACAATCCGTGAAAAGAAACCTGGCCGTGAAAAGAAATCCGGCGTCGTTCGTCTCTCCCCATGCAGCGAATGCGTCGCAATTGCGCTGCATTCAAATACAACATAAGATCGAAGGGGATCGAATGAGCGGGTGGCATGGGGCGGTACGGGCGCGGCGGGCTGGCGCCTGCCGCCGTTTGGGTGGTCTGGTGGCGATTGTGGCGCTGGCAACGTGTTTCACGGCGAAGGCTGCACGCGCGGAGGCTTGGATCTCCGCCTCGACGCTGTTGGCGCAGGCCCCGCCGTCGGACGAACGGAAATCTTTCGATATTCCGGCACAACCCCTGGCCGGCGCATTGAATGCGTTTGGCCGGCAGGCTGGATTTCAGGTGACCGTCGATGCGGCAACGACTGCCGGCGTTCAGGCTCGAGAGGTGTCCGGTAATTTCACGCCGAACGAGGCTCTCGCGCGTCTGCTGGACGACACCGGCATAACCTGGCGCTTTTCCGGCGCTCGCACGGTCGTACTCGAAAAGATCCCCGCCAAGCCGGGCGTTCTCACGCTCGATCCGGTGCGGGTCGAAGGCAAGGGCGAGAATGCGTGGGGTCCGGTGGTCGGTTATACCGCCAGCCGCAGCGCCACGGCGACCAAGACCGATACGCCGATCAGGGACATTCCTCAATCCATCCAGGTGGTCCCCGACCAGGTGATCAAGGACCAACAGGCGGTCGGAATCGAGGATGCCGTACGGAATGTGAGCGGCGTCTATCGCGAAAATACCTTCGGCAACACGCTGGACCGGTTCACGTTGCGCGGCTTCACGCAGCGGGATTTCCTGCGGGACGGCTATCGAGACCCGACCTCCGGCAACCGCATCCTGTCAGGTGTCGAACGTGTCGAGGTTCTGAAGGGGCCTGGGTCCATCCTATATGGCCGCCTGGAGCCGGGGGGCGTCATCAACATCGTGTCGAAACGGCCGCAGGAGACGGCAGCCTATTTCGGCGAGCTGCAGGTCGGGAGCTTCGATTTCTCCCGCGTCCAGGTGGACGCCTCGGGGCCGGTGACGGAGGACAAGTCCTTGCTCTTCCGCTTCAACGGCGCCTACGAGAATTCAGGGACGTTCCGCGAGCCGTCCGACGTGAATACCGAACGGGTCGAAATCGCGCCTTCCCTGTCGTGGCGGCCCGGCAAGCAAACCTATGTCTGGCTCCAGGCCAGTTACCAGAAGAGCGAAGTACTCTTCGACCGCGGTCTCGTCGCCATCGGCAGCGGCGTGGCCGACATTCCGAACAACCGGTTTCTCGGCGAGCCGGGAGACTTCCTGTTCAATGAGCAGTACGGGTTTGCGGGCGAGATCATCCACCGATTCGACGAGACCTGGCGCCTGCGGCAGGGATTCCGGGGGAACTGGTTCAACTCGCACGACTACCGGGCGGAGGCAGCCGGAAACGTCAATGCGACGACCGGCGTACTCAATCGGCGGTTCTCGATGAACGACAACGAAGGCTTCTCGCTGATGTCGCAGACGGATTTGCTCGCGAGCTTCGCCACCGGTGGCGTTGAGCACGAAATGCTCGCCGGCGTCGATCTCAGCCGCGACGAGACGGGGGGCCTCAACGGCAGCAATCCCACATTGGTTCCGATTAACATCTTTAGTCCCGTCTACGGCGCAACGCCGTTGGAAATCACCGATCTGGCGCGCGACGACCGCAATACGACGGACGGGTTGGGCGTCTATCTGCAGGACCAGTTGACGGTGCGCGACGACCTCAAGCTTCTTCTAGGAGGCCGGTTCGACGCGGTGCGCTACACCGGGCGCGATTTTCTGGACGGCGAGACGCGGGAGCAGTCCGACAGCGCCTGGACGCCGCGGGTTGGCGCCGTTTATCAGCCGAACCAGATCGTGTCGCTGTATGCGAGCTACAGCGAGGGATTCAGTCCGGTCACGAGCGGCAATCTGGCGGGCGGCGAAGCGCCGAAGCCGACGACGAGCACGCAATACGAGGCGGGGGTGAAGCTCGACCTCTTCGACGGCAAGCTGTCGTCCACCCTGGCGGCCTTCCACCTGACGAAGCAGAACGTCGCGACGGCGGACCCCAACGATCCCGATTTCATCGTGCAGACCGGCGAGGTGCGGAGCCAGGGCTTCGAGTTCGACGTCTCGGGCCAGGTTCTGCCGGGCTGGGACGTGATCGGCTCCTATGCGTTCATCGATGCCGAGGTGACAGAGGACAACACCATTCCCGTCGGCAACAGGCCGGCATCGGTGCCCAAGCACGGCGCCAGCCTTTGGTCGGTCTATCGCCTCCAATCGAGCGCGCTGCAAGGCTTAGGCTTCGGCGCGGGCCTGTACTATGTGGGCAGGCGGAAAGGCGACTTGTCGAATTCCTTCTTCCTCCCGTCCTATATCCGGACCGACGCCACCGTCTTCTACGAACAGGATCATTGGCGGGCGGGGATCAATGTCAAGAACCTGTTCGACTCCGATTACATAGCCGCATCGTCGGGCCGGACCCGGATCGATCCGGGTATTCCCTTGACGGTGATCGGGTCGATCTCGGTGCGGTTCTGATCATGACCACGCGCGCGGCCGAAGGAGGGGGGTGGCGTGCGAAATAGCGCAAATTCCCGCGCCTATCGGCTCGCCGTGCTGTCGCGCGCGGCGGCTGCCGCCTTCGGCGGCTATGCGGCTGCGGCGGCGCTGTCGATCATGCTGTCGCATGTCCTGCCGCTGCCGCGGGCGGAGGCCGTCCTCACGGCCATGCTGCTCAGCTTCGCTCTTTACGCGGCTGTCGTCGTCTGGGCCTTCGCGGCGCGCAACCCGGGGACGGTCTGGCTGGTGCTGCTGGGCGCCGCTGGATCATGCGCCGGGGTGTCCTGGCTTTTGGGTGCGGGGTCGGTGATATGAAAGCAGCCTTCCGGCAGTCGATGGCCTGGCTGCACACTTGGTGCGGCCTGCTTGTCGGCTGGGTGCTGTTCTTCATGTTCCTGACCGGAACGGCGGGCTATTTCGACGTCGAGATCGATCGCTGGATGCAGCCGGAGCGGCCGTTGCTGGTAGCCGAGGTTCCGATCGCGGACGCGATCGCTGTGGCGCTGCGCAAGCTGGAATCGAAGGCGCCCGAAGCCGAGCGGTGGTTCATTTCTCTGCCGGTCACGCGCGACAACCTGGACATGCGGATCTTCTGGAGAGAGCAGCCGGCGCCCGACGGACGGCGCGGCAAAAATGGGAAAATGAGCCTCGATGCGGCGACCGGCGAGCCTGTCGTCTATCGCGACACCGGCGGCGGGCAACTGCTCTACCGCATGCATTAAATGCTGCACTACCTGCCGAGCAGCGCCGCCAATTGGATCGCCGGCGTCTGCACGATGTTCATGCTGATGGCCATCGTTACCGGCGTGATCATCCACAAGAAGATCTTCCGGGATTTCTTCACCTTCCGGCCCGCCAGGGGGCAGCGCTCGTGGCTCGACGTTCACAATATCCTCAGCGTCGTGGCGCTGCCGTTCCACCTCATGATCACCTATTCGGGGCTTATTTTCTTCGGCTATCTCTACATGGCGCCGGTCGTCACCGCGACCTACGGTCCGGGGGAGGACAACCGCCGCATCTTCTTCGACGAGGTATTCGACCGCGCGAATAGGCTGGGCCGGGCCGGCGTCCCGGCCGCGATGGCGCCGATCGCGCCGATGCTTGCGGAAGTCGAGCGCCGGTGGGGGCGGGGCCAGGTACGTTTCATCGAGATACGCCAACCTGGGGACAGGAATGCCCGCGTGTCGGTCGGCGGCATACAGGACACGCCGCTTCGCGCCAGCGACCGTTTGGTCTTCGACGGCGTCACCGGCGCCCCTCTCGGGAATGAGGGCGGGGTGGTCTCCACGCCGAAGGCGGTGCGGGACGTCCTGCTCGGCTTGCACGAGGGCTTGTTCGCCGGCCCCGTTCTCCGTTGGCTGTATTTCCTGTCCGGGCTCGTCGGCACGGCCATGATCGGCGCCGGTCTCGTGCTCTGGACGACCAAGCGCCGGGCGCGCATGCAAAGGGCCGGCGGCGCCCAGGCATTCGGCCTTGCCCTGGTGGAAGGCTTGAACCTGGGCACCGTCGTCGGCCTTCCGGTCGGCATCGCCGCGTATTTCTGGGCCAACCGGCTGATCCCCGCGGCGATGGAAGGGCGGGCCGCGTGGGAAGCGCATGCGATGTTCATCGCCTGGGGGCTCGCGCTGCTCTGGGCGATGGCCCGTCCGACCGCGCGGGCGTGGGTCGAGCTGCTGTCGTGCGCGGCCGCGGCCTATGCGCTGCTGCCGGTTCTCAATGCGCTCACGACGGGCCGCCATCTCGGCGTTACCCTGCCGCGCGGGGACTGGCGGGGCGATTGGATGCTGGCGGGATTCGACCTGACGATGCTTGCTTTCGGCCTGCTGTTCGCCTGGGCCGCGTGGCGGCTGCACCAGAAGATACGGCGGGCGGCGTCGCGGCCGGACCGCAGCGCCTTCCGCGTTCCGGCGGCCGGGGAAACGGGGCCGGCCGAGTGATGACCATGCTCGCGCTTTCGCTTGCCTATGCCGGGTTCGCCGCTCTTGCGCTGGCGATGCGCCGGCACCATCGGCAGGTCTGGCATCGCGACCCGCCGAATGCATTGCGCCATGCGTTTCGCGCCGGGGGCATCTTGTGCCTGGCGCTCGCCTTTGCCGTCTGCATTGCCGGGGACGGGTGGCTGGTCGGACCCGTCACTTGGTTCGCCGTGTTGTCGGCCAGCGCGCTGGTTTTCGATTTCGTCTTGCCCTACGCGCCCCGTGCCGCCGCGACCGCGTCTCTCATGATGTTGCCTGTCGCCGCCGTATCCTTCTGGCCCTGGCTTTAATGTGATCAGAAGGCGCTGGGAAACCGGCGAAAAACCGGCAATACTATTCCCTCTTTCGAAGTCATAACGTGCAAGAAACGCAACACGGGGGATACGCATGGGAAGCAAACTTAGATTGGCGGCGGTCGCCGCCGGGCTCGCCGTAATCCTGGCGCTACCAGCCTGGGCGGCGCAGGTGAAGATCACGCCCCTTGGCTCGATCGAGGGGGAATTCTGCCGTCAGGACCGGGCGCTGATCTTCGAGGACCCGGACGGCACGCGCGTTCTGTACGATCCGGGTCGCACGGTCGCCGGGGCGGAAGATCCGCGGCTCGGCAAGATCGACGTCGTCCTCGTCAGCCATATGCACGGCGACCATGCCGGCAATCAGCACACCAAGGCGGTCAACGCCGGGACGTGTGACAAGCCCGACAGGTCGGTCTCGGCCTACCCCAACTCGCTCGCGGCGCTCATCACTGTCGCCAAGAAGGCGAAGATCGTGACGGGCAGCGAAATGCCGGCCTTCTTCGCAGCCAAGCTCAAGGCGTTGGGCGGCAATCCGAAGGACTCGGTCCTCGCGCGTTTCGGCGGGAGCGTCAAGGTGGGCGGAGTCACGATCGCGACCGTGCCTGCCCTGCACAGCAACGGCGTCGATCCGGGGTATATCGGCGGTGAGCTCGGTGCGGCGATGAAAGCCGCCGGGATCGCCGGTGATGTCGGCCAGGCGACGGGCTATATCCTCACCTTCAGCAACGGCCTCGTCGTCTACTTGTCGGGCGACACCGGCATCACGGCCGAGCAGGACACGGTCGTGCGCGGCCACTACAAGGCGAAGCTCGTGGTCATGAACATCGGTGGCACCTACTCCACCGGCCCGAAAGAAGCGGCGTATGTGGTCAACGAGTTGATCAAGCCCGTCTCCGTCATCGCGTCCCACGCCAACGAGACGGCGACCAAGGACGGCAAGGTGCTGCCGGGAACCAAGACCGAGACCTTCAAGAAGGCCGTCAAGGTTCCGGTCTATATTCCGCTCAGCGGCAAGCTGATGGAGTTCGACGGCGGCGGGAAGTGCGTCGCCGGCTGCGCGTAACAGGCCGATCGGCCGCAGCGAAGACCAGGGCCGGCGCGGCCTTCCGCGCCGGCCGCTGGCCGCTGGCCGTTGCCCCCAACCGTCGCCTTCAGCCGCCGCGAGGCATGCGGCGCGTCGATCCGTTTGACTTGCCGCTGTCGGAGGCGGCACAGTCGAGAAGAACGTCCCTAACCGAAGGTGCCAGCAACATGTCCGCAATTTCGAAATCCCATAGTCCAGTTTACGAGCACGCCCAACAGGTTCTTCCCGGCGGCACCTTCGGCAACACCGGCGCGGACCTGATCATCCGTGAGGGGCGGGGCAGCCGGGTCTGGGACGAGGATGGCAACGAGTATGTCGACTACCTGATCGGCTCCGGCCCCATGATCGTCGGCCACAACCATCCGGAGGTGACGGCCGCCGTCCAGGCGCAGCTTCAGCTCGGCACCACTTTCTTCGCCAATAACCGCCAGGGTGTCGAGCTGGCCCAGGCGATCATCGACGCCGTGCCCTGCGCCGAGAAGGTGCGTTATGCCAGCACCGGCTCGGAGGCGGACGCCTTCGCCATGCGGCTCGTGCGCGCCTATACCGGCCGCGACAAGATCCTGAAATTCGAAGGCGGCTACCACGGCTACAGCGACTACGGCCTCATGAGCACGACGCCGAAAAAGCCGGGCAATACGGTTCACGCGATCCCCGATTCCGCCGGCATTCCGCGCAACGTTTCGGAAAACATGGTCGTCGCGCCCTACAACGACACCGCGGCCGTCGAAAGCCTGATCCGCGAGCACAAGGGGCAGATCGCCGCCGTCTTCATGGAGCCGTTCCAGCGCATCATCCCGCCGCGCCCGGGCTTCCTGGAGGATATGCGGGAGATCACCCGGAAGAACGACATGCTGCTGGTCTTCGACGAGGTCGTGACCGGCTTCCGGCTCGGCTACGGCGGCGCGCAGGAATACTACGGCGTCGTTCCGGACGTCTGCACCTTGGGCAAGGCGATCGGCGGCGGCTTCCCGCTCTCGGCCATCGCCGGGCGGGACGACATTATGGCGATGTTCGACCGCACGCGCAGCGGGGCCGACCGCTTCGTGCCGCAGGTCGGCACGCTGTCGGGCAACCCGATCGCCGCGGCGGCAGGCATCGCGACGCTTGAGATCCTCAAGCGGCCGGAGAGCTTCAAGACGCTGTTCGCGACCGGCGAGCGGCTGAAGAACGGCCTCGCCGAGCGCCTGGCGCGCTCGGGCATCGAGGGGCAGGTCGTCGGCGTGCCGACGCTGTTCGACGTGGTCTTCGCCGGCGGCGAAGTCCGCAATTACCGCGACACGCTGCGCGGCGACGCGGCGCGCATGGCGCAGTTCAACACGCTCCTGCGGGAGCGCGGCATCCTCAAGGGCGAGAACAAATATTACATCTCGCTGACGCTGACCGAGGCCGACATCCAGCAGACCCTGGACGCCTGGGACGACGCCCTCGCCGCGATGGCGCGCGGGTAGGGACAGCCGTCCAAAAAAGAGTCGTCATTCGCCGACTTGATCGGCGAATCCATGCGCGGCGCCATGGACACCCCGGTCGAGCCGGGGTGTGACGTACTTATTTGATATGCATAAATAAAATCGTCATGCCACGATTTATTCGTGGCATCCATGGACGGGTCGACCGTTCTGCAAATCCACCCCGGTATCACAGCCCCACGACATGCCGGGGCCGGCCCCAGTTCTGCGCCTCCTTCGCCGCGCGGGGCACGTCTTCCTCCAGCATCAGCCGCTCGGCGACGAGGCGCTTCGCCGCGGCGACGATCGCCGCGACGTATCCCTCGGGCGTGCCGTAGCGCTCGAGGACCGACTTGCGCGGGTCTTCGGTGAACTGGCGCTCCTCGGCCGTGTCCGGGAAGGGGATATAGCTGCCGTTGAACTCGTAGCCCGCCCGCGTGCCGTAACCGCGCGCCCGCACGCTCCAGCCGGTATAGGTGCCGAGCGGCGCCTGGACCATCGGCGCGCGGATGCCCGCCACGTCGTTGCCATCGGCGTCGGTCGCGGGGATGAGCACGGCGTAACCGTTCGGGTTCAGTACGGCCGGCGGCTCCTTCGAGAGGATGCCGCGCTCCAGGTCGGGGCCGTGGTCGAGCAGCGGCAGTTCGGCCGGGCCGGCGGTCAGCATCTCGCCGGGAATGCGGGGGAACTTCTCCCGCCATTCCTGGTAGGTCGCGAGCGTGCCGTCTTTCCGCAGCGGAATGCGCGAATCCGGCGGCGGCGTTCCATCCGTCACCCAGGCGTCCATCGCGTCCAGCAGCGCGCGGAAGATCATGGAGGTGCCGACGATGTTGTTGAAGTTCTGGCAGACGCCCTTGTCGGGCGTCGTCGGCAGCGGATTCGAGATGTGCTGCGAGCTGGCCCAGAGATAGGCGCGCACGTTGCCCGGCTGCTCCAGGTCGTTGCCGCGCGTGTCCGTATGCGCCAGCGAGCCGCGCCGCTGCCAGTATTCCGTCGCCGTCTGGCTGTGCATGACGTGCGGGTCGGTTGCGGGACGCTTCAGGATGGCGTCCGTCTTGCCTGTCAGGTGGTCGGTCGACTCGGCGTAGGCGAAGGGGAAGCGGTCGGCCAGGATGTAGTGGTCCTCGTACTGCTGCCCCGCCATGGACACAGCGTTGGCGAAGCGGTGGTTGAGCCACATCCGCCCCGCGCCCGCCACATGCGGCAGGACGCCGTCGAACACCTTGCGGCCCTCGGCGTCGGCGTTGAAGCCGAGATAGACGAAATCGCGGATGCAGCGCCCCGTCTGCGACCGGCCCCAGCCGTATGCCTTCTCGATGCGGCCGAGCGGGTTGGCGTTCCCCGCGGCATCCGTCTCGCCGTATTTGAGGAAGCTCACGAGGTCGCGCACCGCCACATGGCCGAGGCCCATGACCAGCGGGTCGCGCCCCTCGTAGACCAGCTCGTAGATCCAGCCTGGCTGGAAACCCGCCGGCATGTAGATGAACTGATCCGACGGCATGATCGCGGTCTCTTCCGCGCCGCGGTTGTGCGCCTCGCCCGACAGCGCCGCGCCGCTCACGACCTGCGCGAACTGCCATTCCGCCGCCGGGATCGGGATGCGCTCGTTTTGCGGGTAACGCCGCTTGGTCAGACGCGCCTTCGCCGTGTCGCGCGACACGGTCGGGTGGCTCCGCGTTCCCGCGCGCCCCGACAGCGGGAAGCACAGCGTCGGCGCCACGGGCGTGAACTCCTGGCGCACCGGGCCGGTGATCGGCTTGCCGTTCTCGGTCGCAATCGGCAGGTCCATCGTCACCCGGCCGTCGCCCGGCAAAAGGTCGCCCTGCCATGCGCTCCAGACGAAGCTGTAGCCGCGGCGGAACAGGAAGCCATTGCCGGCGTGCGCCGGCGTCCGCGGGTCGTTCGAGCCGCGCGCGTCGTTGAAATACTGCAGCGCGCGGAGATTCCCGCGGTTGCCGTAGTCGTAGAAGATCCGTTTGTTGCCCTTCTGCGGGTCGGCGGGACGCAGCATGAGGAACTCGGCGGAGAATGCGACGAGCCCTTCCTTGTCGACCGGCGCCTTGCCGATATCGGTTACCACGGCCTGCGCCGCGGCCTTGGGATCGACCGCGTGAAAAGCGCGTCCGCGCAGCCGCTCATAGGGTCCGGCGCCGCCGAACGCCTGCCCGTCTGCGAAGACGGAGCGATCCGCGATCTCGATCCTGATCCTGTTTTTCAAGGCGATGCCCTCCCAATGCCCGAATACCGCTTCGATCAGTATGGCACACACTTCGTGTTCGCGTGCCGGCCTTGCCGGCTCGCATCCCGCTTCCGGGAATGAGGGAAAGCGGATAGGATACACGCAAGGTTGAGAGTCGTCCGGGGAAACTCGGCAAGAACCGTTGCAAGCACGGCAAAGTCTCATCGACCACTTTCAGGGAGGAAACCACCATGCAACGTGCATCGAAACGCGCATACGCGCTTGCCCTCATCACGGGGCTATTCGTTATAGCCTTCGCCGCCATTCACTTGTCGTCCCAGGCGTCCGGCCAGTCCGGCCCTGGCTGGGTCACGCTGGTCGACGGCAAGACGATGGGCGACTGGGACCGCGTCGGCGAAAGCAACTGGCGGATCGAGGATGGCGCCATCGTCGCCGACAAGAAGACGAGCAAGGAAGCGGCTCACCTGGTCAGCAAGAGCCCGTATAAAAACTTCCAGATCTACGCCGAGTTCTGGGCGAGCGACGACGCGAACAGCGGCATCTTCCTCCGGTGCAAGGATCCGAAGAAGATCGGCGCGGCGACCTGCTATGAGGTCAATATCTACGACAAGCGCAAGGACCCGACCTACGGCACCGGCGCAATCGTCAATTTCGCCGAGGTGGACCCGATGCCGAAGGCCGGCGGCAAGTGGAACACGTACGAGATCACCGCAAAGGGACGGCATCTCGTCGTCATGCTCAACGGGCAGAAGACCGTGGATATCCGGAACGGGCTTTTCACCGAAGGGCCGATCACGCTGCAGCACGGGGCGGGCGTGATCAAGTTCCGCAAGGTCGCGATCAAGCCGCTCTAGCGGGAGAGAGACCACGCGGGAAGGCGAGGAAACGCCGGCATTCGCATGCCGCGGTGCCGGCGCGCTCCCCAACCGTTGCGATGTCGGGTACAATCGACTCGCTGCCGTCATTTCTCTTGCGCGCCTTCGGCCGGGCAGGGATGACGGGATACGTCCGCCGTTTCGTCCAGCTGCAATCGAGGAATGCATGGTAACCGGAAGCGACATCGTCGGCTCGTGGCTCATGGTCGACCGCGGCACCGACAGCGAGGCGGACCGGCAGAAGGCCAGGGCCCGGTACGGCGACGATCCGAAGGGCTTCGTGATCTTCGCGCCCGACGGATGGATGAACGCCATCGTCTGCTGGGGCGAGCGGCCCGTCCTGTCCGGCAAGCCGGAATGGCATTCCGACGCTTCCGACGACGAGAAGCTGCGCGCGTTCGACACCTACATGTCCTATGGCGGCCGATGGACGGTCGAGGACAGCACCCTCGAGACCAAGGTGGAGTTCGCGATCAATCCCGGCTGGGTCGGCAGCACGGAGGTCAGGAAGCTCGAGATGACGGACGACGGCCATCTCATCCTCAGGCTGACGCGCGCCTGGCCGGACGGCCGGGTCATGAACGGCTGGGTGCGGTGGCGGCGCGCCGCGCCGCCGGCCGGCCGCTGACACGCCGACGCACAGGGGGAGTTCCGATGACCGTCGCCCGCACATTCGCCGCCTTTCTCACCGAGACCGCTTACGCCGACCTTCCTGCGCAAGCCGTCGACCACGCGGCCATGCTGATCGCCAGCACGATCGCCAGCGCCGCCTGCGGGGCGAGCATTCCGTCTGCCGCGATCATCCGCGATCTCGCTCGGGAGCGGGGCGGGCGGCCCGATGCGTCCGTGTGGTTCGATGCAGGGCCGAAGCTGCCGGCCGCCTATGCCGCGCGCGTCAATGCGGTGATGAGCGACGCGGCGGCGTCCGACGACAGCGACCTCCGCAACATCGTCCACTGCGGCACGCCGCTGACCGCCGCCTCGCTCGCACTGGCGGAGCGGGCGGGCGCGAACGGCCGGGATGTCCTGGCGGCGATCGTCCTCGGCTACGAGGCGGCCGGCCGGATCGGCGAGTCGATCACGCCCGGATATCTGAACAAGGGATTTCACGGCTGCCTCGTGGCGATCTTCGCCGGCGCGGTCGCGGCGGGCCGGCTGCTGCGGCTCGATACGGGGCAGATGGCGCATACGATCGCGCTTTGCGCCACCTCGATGGGCGGGCTCCATGCCGCGGCGAACACGAGCGTCTCCCGCGAATATCACGCGGGCCTCGCGACCGTATCGGGCATCGACGCCGCGATGGCCGCGCAGCGGGGATACACCGGCGAAGAGACAATTCTCGAAGCGCCGCACGGCTTCTGTGCCGTTTATGGCGGGACCGACGGCGGCGGCATCGTCCGCGATCTCGGGCGGGAGTGGGATATCGTCACGGACATGGCGGTCAAGCTGGTGCCGGGCGGGCACACCCACCACGCGCTGGCCGAGGCCGCGGCCAACGCGGCGCGCGAGGGCAATATCGCGGCGGACGAGGTGGCCTCCATCACGCTGTCGCGGCCCGGCGTGAGCGCGCTTTCCGGTCCCCGCCACCCGGCCGACCTCATCGACATGGCGCACAGCCCTGCCTACTTCATGGCAGCCGCGGTGGCCGATCGCACCTTCGGCTGGGCGCATGCGGGCGCGGAGAAGATCGGCGACCCGGTCATCCACCGCCTGATCGACAAGGTCCGCGTCGGACCGCAGCCAACCGAGAATGCCGCAGCGTACCGGCAGGGCGCGACCGTGACGATCGAGACCACGGACGGGCGGACGGTGACGAACACCGTCCATGTGCCGAAGGGCGCCGGCTGCCGCGGGATCGACTGGGCCGACATCGACGCCAAGTACCGGACGCTGGCCCCGCGCGCGCCGTTGAGCGAGCGGCAGGTCGAGGCGAGCCTGGCGCTCATCCACGACTTCCGCAATGTCTCGCAGGTCTCTGCGCTGCTCGACCTGCTCCGATAACGCGCCGAGGCATTATTCCGCCGGGCCCTTCTTGCCGCCGCGCAGGAAGGCAAGGGCGAAGGCCAGCGTGATCGCGCCGACGAACAGGAAGCCGGCGGCGTCGCTGCCGGTCAGCGCGTGCAGCGCGCTGAAGGCGCCGGGGCCGGCCAGCGCGCCGAAAAAGGTGATCGCCATGCTGCCGGCCGTCGCGTCGGCGACGGCGTCCGCCGGGGCGTGGCGCGCGACCTCCGCCAGGTAGACGCCCTGCCACGCCGTGCCGGTGGAGCCGAAGGCGACCGCCAGCGCGACGACCGCGAGGTACGGCCAGGCGGGGCCGAGCGTCGAGGCGGTGAAGGCGGCGGCGGACATGCCGAGCCCGAGCCCCGCCAGCACGTAGCGCGGCGGGAAGCGGTCCGCCGCCCAGCCCCACAGCATGCGGGCGAAGACGCTGACCACGAGCCCGCCGGAAAGCGCGACCCCGACCGCGACCAGGCTCAGGTGCGTGCGCTCGACCGCGAAGGTCACGAACAGCGACATGAAGCAGAACTGCATCGCCGCGAAGGCGCCCGACGCCGCGGCCAGACGGCGGAGCGCCGGACGCCGCAGCACGAGGCGCAACGCCGCCACCACGCTGCCTGCGACGAGCGGCGCACGCGGCGCGCGGTCCGCATCCATCTTGCGCCGCAACGGCTGCAGCGCGAGCGCCAGCGTGAAGCAGGCGCCGCACGCTACCAGCGCCGCGCCCCGCCAGCCGAAGCGCGCTTCGAGGAGGGGGAGCGCGAAACCGCCGACCGCCCCGCCGATCGGAATGGCGGTCTGCTTGATCGAGAAGATGCGCCCGCGCAGATGGCCCGGCGTGACGCGCGCCAGCAGGTGCGAGCTCGCCGGGTTGGCCGGCCCGTAGGCGAAGCCCATCAGCACCGCGCTCGCCACGAGAAGCGGCAGCGCCACCAGCGGGGACACGGCGAGCGGCATCGCCAGAAGACCGAGCCCGGCGAAGACCAGCGTCATCTGGCTGACCCTGAGCGCGCCGTAACGCCGGACGAAGCCCGCGGTGATCACCGTCGCGAAAACCGCGCCGACCAGCATCACGGTGGTGTAGTAGCCCACCATCGTCGCCGGCACCCCCAGCGACTTCGCCGCCGCGGGCGCGACGATCGGCAATGTGAAGACGGCAAGCGCGACGAGCGCGTGACACGCCAGCATGGCGAAGAGAACGCGGTACATGGGGCGGGAGATTAGAGGAAAGTGCGGGGCGGGGTAACCTGTGATGGCTCGCCGGCAATGCAGCGCTGGCATTCGTCCGTGGATTGCCGCAACAAGTGCGGCAATGACGATGAGTGTTTAGACATCAATAAGATCGTCACTCGCGGACTTGTTCCGCGAGTCCATGCGCACCCGCTCCCCCACACCAAAACGGGGGCGCTGATCGCGCCCCCGCTCGGCTGCCTTCTTCAGGCACGGTGCTCCGGTCTTATGCCGGATCGGTGTGGAGCTCAGTCGTCGCCTGCCGCCGCCTGCTTGACCTTCTCGGCCGGCTGGTAGATCTCGCTGCCTTCCGCCTTGAACTTCTCGGACATGTCGGTCATGCCCTTTTCGGCGTATTCGCGGATCTCCTGGGTGATCTGCATGGAGCAGAATTTCGGCCCGCACATGGAGCAGAAGTGGGCGACCTTCGCGCCCTCCGCCGGGAGCGTCTGGTCGTGGAAGTCCTCGGCCGTCTCCGGGTCCATCGCCAGCTTGAACTGGTCGCGCCAGCGGAAGTCGAAGCGCGCCCGGCTGAGCGCGTCGTCCCACAGGCGCGCGCCGGGATGCCCCTTGGCGAGGTCGGCGGCGTGCGCGGCGATCTTGTAGGTGATCACTCCGTCCTTCACGTCCTTCCGGTTGGGCAGGCCGAGATGCTCCTTCGGCGTGACGTAGCAGAGCATCGCCGTGCCGAACCAGCCGATCATCGCCGCGCCGATGGCGCTGGTGATGTGGTCGTAGCCCGGCGCGGTGTCGGTGACGAGCGGCCCCAAGGTGTAGAAGGGCGCCTCGTGGCAGTGCTTGAGCTGCTCGTCCATGTTCTCCTTGATCTTGTGCATCGGCACGTGGCCGGGGCCCTCGATCATCACCTGCACGTCGTGCTTCCAGGCGATCTTGGTCAGCTCGCCCAGGGTGCGCAGCTCGGCGAACTGCGCCTCGTCGTTGGCGTCCGCGTTCGAGCCCGGGCGCAAGCCGTCGCCGAGCGAGAAGCTGACGTCGTACTGCTTCATGATCTCGCAGATTTCCTCGAAGTTCGTGTAGAGGAAGCTCTCCTTGTGATGCGACAGGCACCACTTCGCCATGATCGAGCCGCCGCGCGAGACGATGCCCGTCACCCGCTTCGCCGTCATCGGGATGTAGGGCAGGCGCACGCCGGCGTGGATGGTGAAATAGTCGACGCCCTGCTCGCACTGCTCGATCAGCGTGTCGCGGTAGACCTCCCAGGTCAGGTCCTCGGCGATGCCGTTGACCTTCTCCAGCGCCTGGTAGATCGGCACGGTGCCGATCGGCACGGAGGAATTGCGGATGATCCATTCGCGCGTGTTGTGGATGTCCTTGCCGGTCGACAGGTCCATCACCGTGTCCGCGCCCCAGCGCGTCGCCCACACCATCTTCTCGACCTCTTCGGAGACGGAGGAGGAGACGGCCGAGTTGCCGATGTTCGCGTTGATCTTCACCAGGAAGTTCCGGCCGATGATCATCGGCTCGGTTTCCGGATGGTTGATGTTCGACGGGATGATGGCGCGGCCGCGCGCGATCTCGTCGCGCACGAATTCCGGCGTCACGACGTCCGGGATCGACGCGCCGAAGCTTTCGCCCGCGTCGGCGCGTTCCGACCGCCCGAGATTCTCGCGGATCGCGATGTATTCCATCTCCGGCGTGACGATGCCCTGCCTGGCGTAGTGCATCTGGCTGACGTTCTTGCCGGGCTTGGCGCGGAGCGGCCGGTTCCTGACCGGGAAGTCGGGATAGGTGCGCGGGTCGCCGGGCTTGCGGTGGTTGTCCTCCGGCCGCACGGTGCGGCCATCGTATTCCTCCACGTCGCCGCGGGCGCGGACCCAGGGGTCGCGCAGGCGCGGCAGGCCCTGGTAGACGTCGACCTTGACGCTCTCGTCGGTGTAGGGGCCGGAGGTGTCGTAGAGCCGGACCGGCGGCTCGTTGGCCGATGCCTCCAGCTTGACCTCGCGGAACGGCACGCGCAGCGCGTTGTCCTTGCCGCCGGCGACGTAGGTCTTGCTCGAGCCCGGAATGGGGCCGGTCGTGATGACGATGTCTTCAGGATCGCGTGGCATGGCGGACCTCCAATAAAATCCTTCTGGAGATCCGGGAAAGTCTGCGGGGCGGTCTGGCAGAGCCGTGAGGCTGGTCTTGGGTGGCTCTGTCCTAAATTCCTTCCCTCCGCCGGCATTACCCGGATCAGGTTCTCAGGGTCACCGCGCGGCCTCCCAGCATTTCGTCAGCGGTATCTCAGCCCCTACGCGGGGCCCCCCCAGGACGCCCCATAGTGAGGCCGGATGCCGCTTCCGTCAATCGGCTGAAATGCGGACCGGGGCGCCGGCGATGATATCCATCGGAACGCCGATTTTTCAGGAAGAGAGAGATTTATTCCGACACGGAGATGAACAGCTTCGGGTCCGACAAGGCGGAGACGGAATACAGGCGCTCGCCCAGGTCATGGCTCATCAGCCTGACCCGCGTCCGCGCGTGCGGCAGCCCGTCGTCGGGCGTGACGAGCTCGATCACTTCCAGCGTGTAGCCCGGCGCATCCGTCTTTTTCAGCCTTGTCCCTACCTCGACCTTTCGAGCCATCCTTTACCCCTTGTCCCCTGATTCCTGTGATCCCCGGTTGGCGGAAATTCGCCGCACCGACAGTGTCCCTATCCGCAGAACGCCCTGCGTGCCCAATCGGTTGCAATGCGATATCGCTCCGGAGACCGGCCGGCGGCTCGACGCAGCTCATTCGATAGGAAGGAGTAGCAATAACCCTTTCGTGCGCGTCTGGCGATAGCTTATGCCGCCAGCGGACCCCGCAGCACGCGGCCGGGCAGCGCCCCCGTGTGCGTGTTGTCTTTCAGCACCGTTCGGCCGTTGACCACGGTCGCCTTCATGCCGTCGGCATACTGCTTCAGGCGGCGCGCGCCGGCCGGCAGGTCGTTGACGACCTCGGGCATGCGCGGGGCGACTTTCTCGGGGTCGAACACCACGATGTCGGCGGCCAGGCCCTCGCGCAGCAGGCCGCGGTCGTGGAAGCCCCAGCGGGTCGAGGTGTCGTAGGTGATGAGGCGGACGGCTTCCTCCAGCGTGAAGGCCTGCTTGTCGCGCACCCAGTGGCTCAGCAGATGGGTCTGCAGCGAGCTGTCCATGATCTGCGAAACATGCGCGCCCGAATCGGAGAAGGTGACGCAGGTGTTCGGGTTCTTCATCAGCTCCAGCGCATCGTCCTGGTTCTCGTTGGCCAGCGGCTGGCGGAAGAAGAGCTTGAGATCGTGCTCGAGCGCGAGGTCGATCATTGCCTCGATCGGCTGAATGCCGCGCCGCTTCGCGATCTCGCCGACCGTGTCGTGCGGACGGGCGATGCGATCCATGACGTAGAAGTATTCCCATTCCGGCGGCCGGGCTTCGGCGCCCGCGGCGTTGCGGCCGGTGTCCGGCCGGTTGGCCGACTCGATCAGCTTGCGGCGGGTTTCCGGATCGCGGAGCGCTTTTTTCTGCTGCTCCAGCGGCAGCTTGCGCACGTCGCGCCATACCTCGCGCCCGTCGAAGGGCGTGGCCGTCTCGAACGAGACCAGCGTGTTGATCTCGCGGCTGTGCACCTGAGTGAAGAGCCGCGCGCCGTTGCGGTTGCCCTGCTCGATGATGTCGTAGAGGGCGCGCCACTGTCCGGGCTGGCCGCGCCGGCTCAGGCTGCCGAAGGTGATCGGCCGTCCGGTCTCGGCGGACAGGTCGACCAGCGATTGGTAGAATGGCCGCAGGCGGTCCGAGTCGCCGCGCTCCATCGCGAGCTGGAAGATGCCGGCGTCGAGCTCGCCCATGCCGCGGACGATCGCCTGGACCTCGGAGAAGGGCGCGACGCGGCTGGCGACGAGGCGGTCGTCGGCCGTCATGTGGCTCGGGCTGCGCGAGGTGGAGAAGCCGACGGCGCCCGCGGTCACCGCTTCCTTGACGAGGCGGATCATCGTCTTCAGCTCGTCGTCGCTGGCTTCGTCCTCGAAGGCGCGCTCGCCCATGACATAGGTGCGGAGCGCCGAATGACCGACATAGCCGCTGTAGTTGATGCCCTTGGGCAGCGTGTCAAGCACGTCGAGGAACTCGGGGAAAGTCTCCCAGCGCCAGTCGATGCCGGCCAGCATGGCCTCGCGCGCGATGTCCTCGGCGCGCTCCAGGTTGCGGAACACGAAATCGACTTCCGATTCGCGGCAGGGCGCCAGCGTGAAGCCGCAGTTCCCCATCACGACGCTGGTCACGCCGTGGTAGCAGGAGCAGCTCCCGAGCGTGTCCCAGAAGATCTGCGCATCCATGTGGGTGTGCCCGTCGACGAAGCCCGGCGAGACGACATGGCCCTCGGCGTCGATGACCTCGTCGGCCGGCGCCGAAATCCGCCCGATGCGGGCAATCTTCCCGTCCTTCACGCCTACATCCGCGTGGTAACGCGGCATGCCTGACCCGTCGACCACCATGCCGTTCTTGATTACCAGGTCGTAGCTCATCGGTTTTCCCTCCGCTCGGATGCGCCTTTCGACAGGGTAGCAGCAAAGGCCGCCGAAGCCGAAATCGGGGCGGCTTATATTCGCCGCCGATGGTGATAGAATGGCGGCGTGTTCGAGATTCCATTGCCAACAACAGAGGGGTGACGATGCCTCTACCGAAAATCGGATCCAAGCCGCCGGCCTTTACCCTTCCCAACCAGGACGGGAAGAAAATCAGCCTGGCGGATTACGCGGGCAAGAACGTGCTGATCTGGTTCTATCCCCGCGCCTTCGGCGGCGGGTGAACGAAGGAAGCCAACGGGTTCCGTGATAGAACCCGGAAATTCGCCGATAAGAACACCGTGTTGCTGGGCATCACCTTCAGCCCGGCGGAAGACCTGAAACGCTGGCGGAACGAGGTGGGGATGACCACCGAGCTCCTGAGCGACACGGACCGCTCCGTCGCCGTTGCGTATGGCGCGGCGGACAGCAAGGACCAGGAACGCCCCAAGCGCATCTCCATCCTCGTCGGGCCGGACGGCAAGGTCGTGAAGACCTACGGCACGCCCGATGCGGAAGCGCATCCGGAAGAGGCGCTTGCGGATCTGATGAAATAACAACGCGCAATGGATGCCGCGGACTGATCCCCGGATCATGTCCGGGGAGCGGCATGACGGTAAGTTTTTGATTCCAAAATACTAATCGTCACTCCCCGGCTTGTCCGGGGAGTCCATGAGCGATGCCGAAACCTCACTCGTTCTTCGCCGGCAGGCTACGTCCCAGGCCGTCATAGAGATCGAGCATGCGCTCGTTCCAGGCGTGCAGCGGGGCTCCCGGCTCGGCGAGGGCGTCGGGGCTCACGGCGCGGGCCCATTGAAAACCGCCGAAGATCAGGTAATCGGCGTAGGCCGGCCCGTCGCCGCCGAGCCAGTCCTGCTGCCCCAGCGTCGCATCGACAGGGGCCAGGAGCTGCCGCACCGACGCCAGGTTGCCTTTCCGGTCGGCGCAGATTTGCTCCAGCGTCTTGCCGAAGCGCTTCTCGCGCGTTTCGCGAAAATACGCCTTGTCCATCTCATGCAGGTTGGCGTGGATCTCGGCGAGCAGCAGCCGCGCCAAGGCGCCGTGCAGAACGGTGCTCGTCCACACATTCATAAAACGGGTCGTCGCGCGGCCGACGTCGCAGCCGAAGAGGGAAGGGCGGTCAGGATAGCGGTCTTCGAGGTAGCACGCGATCGCCCACGAGTCGCAGACCACCGCATCGCCGTCACGGATGACCGGCACCAGCTTCTGGCCGCTGAAGGCGATCTTGTCCTTTTCGATGAAGCGGCATAGCTCGGTGTCGTGCGCCAGCCCCTTGTGCGCGAGCGCCATCCGCGCGCGCCAGGTATTCGGGCTGAAGCGCAGCGCATCGGTCGCGCCGGCGAGCTCGTAGAAAGTGATGGTCATGGATACCTCCGGCTTCAAGCGCCTGCTGGCAGCTTCACCGAGCGGCGGCGCGCTGGCAAGCGGGCTCGCGGAGATGTGTTTCGGCGCCGAAAGCCCAGCCGGAAGCCTGGCCGGAAACTAGGCATCCTGCGGCAATGGACCGCATTCGGTTGCCGCAGGCGGCATGGCGAACGGGCGTTGACGATGGGCGGCGCGAGCCATAGTCTCCGCCCGGCGTCGGCCCCCCGGTCTTCCTGCCCGGCGAATGCGTGACGGCGACACGTGTCTGGTTGAAGGAATAGCTGCGATGAACAAGCCGAATATTCGGCCTGCCCGCCCCTTCTTTTCGTCCGGCCCCTGCGCGAAGCCGCCGGGATGGTCGCCGGAAGTGCTGCGCGACGCCTTCATCGCCCGCTCGCATCGCGCTGCCGGCGGCAAGGCCCGCCTGCAGGAAGTGATCGACCGGACCCGCGACATACTCGGCATTCCGGCGGATTACCTGATCGGCATCGTGCCCGGTTCGGATACCGGCGCCATCGAGATGGCGATGTGGTCGCTGCTCGGCCAGCGCCCGGTCGACATGCTGAGCTGGGAGAACTTCGGCAGCATGTGGGTGATCGACGTGGTCGAACAGCTCAAGTTGAAGGGCGCCCGCGTCCTCGATGCGCCATACGGCTCGCTGCCCGACCTGTCCAAGGTGAACCCGGACCACGACGCGGTCTTCACCTGGAACGGCACGACCAGCGGCGTCTGCGTTCCTAACGGCGATTGGATTTCCGCCGAGCGCCAAGGCCTGACGCTCTGCGACGCGACCTCGGCCGTCTTCTCCATGGAGATGCCGTGGGACAAGCTCGACGTCACCACCTGGTCCTGGCAGAAGGCGATGGGCGGCGAGGCGGCGCACGGCATGCTGGTGCTCAGCCCGCGCGCGGTCGAGCGGCTGGAAAGCTATACGCCGCCGTGGCCGTTGCCGAAGGTGTTCCGCATGACCAAGAAGGGCAAGGTCGACGCCGGCATCTTCCGCGGCGAAACCATCAACACGCCGTCGATGCTCTGCGTCGAGGACGCGCTCTTCTCGCTGCGCTGGATGGAACAGGCCGGCGGCGTCAAGGAAATGTACCGCCGGTCGCGGTCGAACCTCGCGTCGATCGCCGCCTGGGTCGAAGCGACGCCGTGGGCAGGCTTCCTTGCCAAGGACAAGGCTGCCCGGTCCTGCACCTCGATCGTCGTCACGATCACCGGCGCCGCCGGGCTGAGCGGCGACGCGCTTGCCGCGGCGCCGAAGCAGATCGCCGGGATGCTGGCCGAAGAGAAAGTAGCCTACGACATCAACAACCATCGTGCGGCGCCCCCGAGCCTGCGCATCTGGGGCGGCGCGACGGTGGAGCCGGACGAGATCAAGGCACTGCTGCCTTGGCTCGATTGGGCGTACGGCGAATATTCCCGTTCGCTCGCCGCGTGAGAGGATCAATGCCGACCGTACTGATTTCGGACAAGCTCAGCGCCGACGCCGTGAAGGTTTTCAAGGATCGCGGCATCGAGGTCGATTTCAAGCCCGGCATGAGCGCCGCCGACCTGCTCGCCGGCATCGGCGCGTATGACGGCCTCGCCGTCCGGTCCGCTTCCAAGGTGACGGCGGAGGTGCTGGCGCGCGCGGCCAAGCTCAAGGTCGTCGGCCGCGCCGGCATCGGCGTCGATAACATCGACACGGAAGCGGCGACGCAGAAGGGTGTCGTCGTCATGAACACGCCCTTCGGCAACACGACGACGACGGCCGAGCACGCGATCGCGATGATGATGGCGCTGGTGCGCCAGATTCCATCGGCGAACGCCTCGACCCAGTCCGGGAAGTGGGAGAAGTCGCGCTTCATGGGCATGGAGGTCACCGGCAAGACCCTCGGCCTGATCGGCTGCGGCAACGTCGGCTCGATCGTCGCCGACCGCGCCCGGGGGCTGCGGATGCGCGTGATATCCTTCGATCCATACCTCTCGCCCGAGCGCGCGATCGAGATCGGCGTGGAAAAGGTCGAGCTGGACGAGCTCTTCACGCGGGCGGACATCGTCACCGTCCATACGCCGCTGACCGACAGCACGCGCGACCTGATCAATGCCGGGTCCATCTGCAAGATGAAGAAGGGCGTGCGGATCATCAATTGCGCGCGCGGCGGGATCGTCAACGAGGCGGACCTGCGCGCGGCGCTCGACAGCGGCCACGTCGCGGGCGCCGCAATCGACGTCTTCGAAGTCGAGCCGGCGAAGGACAACGTGCTGTTCGGGCACGAGAACCTGATCGCCACGCCGCATCTCGGCGCGGCGACGCAGGAAGCGCAGGAAATCGTCGCCGTGCAGGTTGCCGAGCAGATGGCCGATTACCTGCTGACCGGCGCCGTTTCCAATGCCGTCAACGTGCCGTCGATTTCCGCGGAGGATGCGCCGCGGCTGCGTCCCTACATGACGCTCGCGACCCAGCTCGGCAGCTTCGTCGGCCAGCTCGCGGAGACCAGCATCAAATCGGCCAAGATCGAGTTCCAGGGACACGTGGCGGAACTCAACGTCCGGCCGCTGATCTCTGCCATCCTGTGCGGCCTGCTGCGCCCGCAGCTCGATGCGGTGAACATGGTGAGCGCGCCCCTCGTCGCCCGCGAGCGGGGCATCGAGGTGAGCGAGACGATCCACGAGCATCCGGGCGACTACGAGACGCTCATCCGCCTGACGGTCGAAACCGAGCGCCGCGCGCGGTCCGTTTCCGGCACGCTGTTCGGCGGCAACCGGCCGCGTCTGGTCGAGATCAACGAGATCCCGGTCGAGGCCGAGCTCGGCGAACACATGCTTTATACGACGAACCGTGATAAACCGGGTGTCATCGGTCAACTGGGCCAGGCGCTCGGCGATGCGGGCGTGAACGTCGCGACCTTCCACCTTGGCCGTACTGCCCCGGGGAAGGACGCGATCGCGCTGATCCAGGTCGATCAACCGGTCGACCGGGACCTGATCGCGCGGATCACGGCGCTGCCCAACGTGACGCAGGCGAAAGCTTTGCGTTTCTGAGGTATTCCGCATGGGGCGCGCCGTCGCCGTTCTGCTCGCGGTCGTGATCGCAGCACCCGCTGCGTCCGAGACACGGCAGCCCGAGGCACCGCAGTCTGGGGCATGGCAACCCAAGACGGCGGGGATACTGACGGCGCTCCATCGCGTGTTCCGGGACGATGAGACGGGCTCGGTGAAGATCGAGGCCGGCGGCCGGTTCTTCCGCGTTACGACGACCCAGGACGGGCTCGGGCTCAATCCTACTTCCGGCCCCGCGGAGGCGCCGCAGCCCTCCGACCTCATTCCCAACGGCAAGATTGCGGTCGGCAACAACGACATCGCCATGGCCTGGCTGGCCGACGGCACCGACCGGTATCCCCATGGCCTGCTCGGCGACAAGATCGAGGCTTCGTCCGTGCGCGTCCTGACCGCCAGCCGTGCGCCGGTCGATTTCGTGCTGCGCGAGGATTCCGTGTTCGAGGACATTGCGCCGCGCCTTGTCGACGTGGATCGAGACGGCCGCGACGAGATCCTCGTCGTCCGCTCGCACCACGAGGCGGGCGCGTCGCTGCTGCTTCTGGGGCTGCGCGGCGATCGGCTGACGCGGCTGGCGGAATCGCAGGCCATCGGCACGCCGAACCGCTGGATCAACCCGGTCGGCGTGGCGGATTTCGACGGCGACGGCCAGGCCGAGATCGCCGCCGTGGAAACGCCGGACATCGGCGGACAGCTTGTGATCTACAAGATCGAGGGCCGCCGCCTTCGCGAGGTGGCGCGCTTCGTCGGCTATTCGAACCATGTCGCCGGCTCCGCCGAGCTCGGCATGTCCGCCGTCTTCGACGTCAATGGAGACGGGATCCCCGACATACTCCTGCCCTCGCAGGACCGGCGGGAGCTGCGCGCCGTGACCTTCGCCAAGGGCAACCTCGCCATCCTGCAGTCGGTAAAGCTGCACCGCGCCGTGGCGACCGCGTTGGTCACCGACGACGTCGACCGGAACGGCGTGCTCGACATCGTCTTCGGCGACCAGGGCGGCTACATCAACGTCATGCTGCGCTGACCAAGTTCCTCGCTTGCCCGCACCGTCAATCCAAGGTACCAATCCGGCCCGGAAGCTGAACCGACACGACACCGGGACGTTGTTTATGTGATGGATGATCTGGCAAGCAAGTCCTTGTTGCCAAACGGGTTACGTGACGGTCTTCCGCCCGATGCGGCGCATGAGGCGGATATTCATAATCTGGTGCTGGCGACTTTCGCCGCCCGCGGCTACGAGCGGGTCGAGCCGCCGCTCGTCGAGTTCGAGGAAAGCCTCCTGAACGGGGCCGGCGAGGCGCTGGCCCTGTCGACCTTCCGCCTGATGGATCCGGTGAGCCAGCGGATGATGGGCGTCCGCGCCGACATGACCCCGCAGATCGCCCGGATCGCCACCACCCGGCTCAGGAAGGCGCCCCGTCCGCTGCGCCTTTCCTACGGCGGGCCGGTCCTGCGGGTGAGGGGCAATCCATTGCAGCCGGACCGCGAGTTCCGTCAGGCGGGCGTCGAGCTGATCGGCGCCGAGGCAAGCGCCGCCGATTGCGAGGTGATTCTGTTGGCGTTCGAGGCGCTCAAGGCGTCCGGCGTCACGCAGTTGAGCGTGGACCTGACCTTGCCGACGCTCGTGCCGGGCGTCTGCGCCGAGATGTCGCTCGATGCCGCGAAGGTCCGCAAGATCCGCGTGGCGCTGGACCGCAAGGATGCCGCCGCCCTCGCCGCGATCGGCGGGCAAGCTGCCGGCATGCTGGGCCGGCTTCTCGATGCGGCGGGACCGGTCGAGAAGGCGATGCCTGCGCTCGCGTCCGCAACCCTTCCGCCGGGCCCCGCGGCGGAGCGCGCGCGCCTGATCGCGGTGACGGAGGTGCTGCAGCGGGAAGCGCCGGACCTGGTTATCACGGTCGATCCCGTCGAAAATCGCGGCTTCGAGTATCACAGTGGCCTGAGCTTCACCTTTTTCGCGCGCGGGGTTCGCGGCGAGCTCGGCTGCGGCGGCCGGTATCTCGCCGGGCACGCCGGCGAGCCGTCGACGGGGTTCTCCCTGTTTCTGCACAATCTCCTGCGCGCGGTGGAATTCCCGCCGCCCGCGAAGCGCCTGCTATTACCGCCTGGGACAGGCGAGGCGGCAGGGGCAGCGCTGCGCGCGCAGGGGTGGGTTACGGTCGCGGCGCTGGCCGAGAACGCCGAAATGGCGGCGGAAGCCCGGCGCCTCCTGTGTTCGCATTTTCTGGTCGGCGGCAGCCCGGTGGCGGTCGCGTCCGAAGGAGAGAATTGATGACGAACGTTGTGGTCGTCGGATCGCAATGGGGCGACGAGGGCAAGGGCAAGATCGTCGACTGGCTGTCGGAGCGGGCGGACGTGGTCGTCCGCTTTCAGGGCGGCCATAATGCCGGCCACACGCTCGTCGTCGGCAACACGGAATACAAGCTGAGCCTGATGCCGTCGGGCGTCGTCCGTCCCGGCAAGCTTTCCATCATCGGCAACGGCGTCGTCGTGGATCCGTGGGCGCTGCTCGAAGAGATCGAGAAGCTGCGCGGCCAGGGCGTCGCCATCGGCCCGAAAAACCTGAAGCTGGCCGAGAATGCGGCGCTCATCCTGCCCCTCCACCGGTCGCTCGATCGCGCGCGCGAGGCCGCCCGCGGCGAAGCGAAGATCGGCACGACCGGCCGCGGCATCGGGCCGGCCTACGAGGACAAGGTCGCCCGCCGCGCGGTGCGGGTCTGCGACCTCGCCGACGAAACGGTGATGGCGCAGAAGATCGACGATCTTCTGTTGCACCATAACGCCCTGCTGCGCGGTTTCGGCGAGCCGGAAGTGAACCGCGGCGAGCTACTGGCCGCGCTCAAGGAGGTCGCGCCGAAGGTGCTGCCGTTTGCGACGGCGTCCTGGCGGCTTCTCGACGATGCGCGGCGCGAGGGAAAACGCATCCTGTTCGAGGGCGCGCAGGGCACCATGCTCGACGTGGATCATGGAACCTATCCGTATGTCACCTCGTCCAACACGGTGGCGGGGCAGGCGGCGTCCGGCTCCGGCATGGGACCGCGCGGATTGGGATATGTTCTCGGCATCACCAAGGCCTACACCACGCGTGTCGGCAGCGGGCCTTTTCCCACCGAGCTCCTGAACGCGACGGGCGATCTGCTCGGGTCGCGCGGCAAGGAATTCGGCGTCGTCACCGGACGGCGCCGGCGCTGCGGCTGGTTCGACGCCGTCCTGGTGCGCCAGGCGGTACAGGTCGGCGGCATCGACGGTATCGCCTTGACGAAGCTCGATGTGCTCGACGGCATCGAAGAGATCGAGATTTGCACGGGTTACCGAATCGACGGCCGCGAGTATGACTATCTGCCGCCGTCCCCGAAGCAGCAGGCGGCGGCGCAGCCCATCTACGAAAAGATCGAAGGATGGAGCGAAAGCACGCGCGGCGCCCGATCATGGGCCGAGCTGCCGGCGACGGCGATCAAGTATATCCGTAGAATTGAGGAGCTTATCGGCGCGCCCGTGGCGCTGTTGTCGACGAGTCCCGAACGCGAGGACACGATCACCGTGCATGACCCCTTCGCCGCCTGACGGCGCGGGAGAAGGGTTCCTGCAATTTTCGCTTGCCCGCATCGGACGTTGCCCGTATCCGAAGGGGTATTGAAACGACGAGCGGCGCCATGGCTCCGAGCATGACCGCGTATCCCGGCGGAGCGGTCGTGATCGGCGACCGGTACCAGATCGAATTCGATCGGCCGTTGCCGGAACTCGACGATGGCCCATCCAAGGCTTTCGCCGCGACCGAGCTGCGCGACGCCAAGCGCGGGGTTTATGCGCTCCTTCCCGACCCGTCGCTGCCCTTGCGCCTCGATGCCATCAGCTCCGTTCGGCGTCTCGACAACAACAACTCGATGCGCCTGCTCGCCTGGGATGTCGTCGATTGGCCGGCGGATCGCCGTAGACGGCCGGCGATCGTCCTGGAGCGGCCGCACGGGCCGCGGCTTTTCCCGGCAGCGGATGCCAGGATCGAGCCGTTTCGCGAAGAGGCGCTGCTGCGGCGCGTGCTGCAGCCGCTCTGCCTGGTTCTGGCCGATTTCGCCTTCATCAGCCTGCCGCATCGGAACATCAGGGCGGAGAACCTCTACCTCGACGGCACCGATCCGGCCCGGGCGCCGATCATGCTCGGCGAGTGCGTGTCCGCACCGGCCGGTTACCTGCAGCCCGTGATCTACGAGACGATCGAGTGCGGCATGGCCCACCCGGCCGGGCGCGAGGAGGGAAGCGCGGCGAACGACCTCTATGCCCTGGGCATAACCCTGGCGGTTCTCTTCGCCGGGCGGAATCCGCTGGCGGGAATGAGCGATGAGGAGGTGATCGAGCAGAAGCTGGCCAAGGGCAGCTATGCGACCCTCGTGAGCGCGCTCAGGCTTCCGTCGGCGATGATCGAGCTGTTTCGCGGCCTGCTGAACGACGAAGAGAGCGAACGCTGGAGTCTCGAGCAACTGCAGATGTGGCTCGGCGGCCGCCGCACCAGCCCGAAACAGCAGGTCCGGCCGAGCAAGGCGGCGCGTCCTCTCGAGGTGGCAGGCCAGACGCACACGACTGCGCGGAGCGTCGCGGAGGCATTGTCGCGAAATTGGGCGCAGGGACTCGAGCTCGCGCGCAGCGGCGAGCTCGACCAATGGCTGCGGCGCGGCCTCAGCGACGACGGCCGGACCGAGGCGGTGAACAGCGCCAAATCCGCGGGGGCCGAAGGCGACGTCGTCGACGATGCGAAGCTTGCGCGAATCTGCATTGCGCTGGATCCGGTGTCGCTCGTCCGGGTAAGGAATTTTCGTGCGACGATCGACGGCGCTTCGCGCCTGCTTGCGGTGGGGTTCGCGGACGAGACGGTGCGCGAGGATTTCGCGACGATCCTGCGGCACAACCTCGCCGGTTTTTGCACCCGCCTGAACAGCCGGCTTCGCCCCGACATCATCCGGATCGCAGCGGCGTTCGAGCGGATCGGCCCGTTCGTTCTTCGCGACGACATCGGTTTCGGCCTCGAGCGGGCCATGTACGCCCTGAATCCCAACGCGCCGTGCCGCTCGCCGCTGTTCGACGACGACTACGTTGCCGATCTGACGCTGCTGGTGCCCGCCCTGGAGCGGTTGGCCAAGACCAAGGGCGCCGCGTTCGACAGCCTGGTCGACCGGCATATCGCCGCTTTCGCCGCTGCGCGGTTGAAGACGAATATCGTGCCGGAGCTGCGCGAGCTGCGCGACGCCAAGGACCACTTCGGCTACGCGTTGCCCGCGGCGCACATCCTGGCGATTATCCAGGCGCAGACGGCTTGCGGGGCGGCGCCCGCTCTCTGCGGCGTCGTCGCTTCGATGCTGGAGCCCGCATTGGCGCGTTACCACAACAGGAATACGCGTGACGACATTCGCGCACGGATGCAGGAGATCGCGAAGTCGGGCAGGCTGGATGCCCTGATCGATACGGTCGACGACAAAAACGCGCTGGCGAGCGACGAAAGAGAATTTGCTCGCGCGGCGGCCGATCATGCATCGATCGTCCAGCAGATCGAGCGGTTGGAGTACGAGCGTGCGAACCGCGCCGTCATTTCCCGCGGCATCAGCAGCCAGGTCGCGTCGCTGTTCTCCGGGGTCGCGGCGACCGTGGCGGTGCTCGTGACGATTCTGGTGAAGCTGATCTGAAGGGGCCTGAATGGCTGATGCCACGGAAAGAAGGGAAGCGGCAAAGCGGCGGCGCGTCGGCTCGATCTTCATCTGGCTGCTGGCCGCGGGCGTGCTGTTCGCGTTCTATGAATCGATCGTTTTGCTGCTCGTCGGCATGCTTCCCACCGGTCTTGCGGTGCTGTTCGACCGGAGCCCGCAGAAGGATCAGGTGCGATCGATAGGCTACCTGAACTTCGCCGGTTGCCTGCCGTGGATGGTCGACTTCTGGATGTCCGGTGGCGGATTCGCGCGGGTATTCGACATCATCGGCGATCCTCTCGTTCTGGGCGTCATGTATTCGGCGGCGGTCGCGGGATGGGGCCTGTGCTTCGTGGTGCGCCCGTTCGTGACGACCTATCTGATCGTGGCGTCGGAACTGAAGGAAAGCCAGCTCACCAAGCGGCAAGGCGAGCTTGTCGATCGGTGGGGCGAAGCGGTCCGCCGGGGTGCGGACGAGAAGGCCGGAAGCCAGGCGGAAGGCGCGCGTCCGCCGGCGAGGTAGGCCTTCCATGCCCGCCGCGGCATCCTTTCCCCTATACACCGGGGAGGAGGACCGCTAAGACACGGCCACTGGAGCGGGCTGCGCCGACCCCCGATGCGGGATCAGGTTGCCCTGGAGAACAACAAGGATAAGAGCCGGCGACCGGCGGCACCGCGAATGAAACTGAATCTAGGCTGCGGCGATGTCGCGCCGCCGGGGTGGATAAACGTCGACAATGCCGTCGGCGCACGGCTCCGCAAGCTTCCCGTCCTGGGCGCGCTGTCGCACCGCTTCCTGCGCTGCGACTGGAGCCCGTCGATCCTGCTGCACGACCTGAGGCGGGAGCTGCCTTGGCCCAGCGGATCGGTCGGCTGCGTTTACAGCTCGCATAGCCTGGAGCATTTGACCCGGGCGTCCGGCGAAGGCTTCATGCGCGAGGTCGCCCGCATCCTGAAGCCGGGCGGCATCGCCCGGTTCGTGGTCCCCGACCTGAAGCTGGAGGTCGACCGCTACGTGTCGGGGGAAAGCGATGCGCGGGATTTCCTGTCCTCGCTCCACGCCGTCGACACGCGGGACCGGCCCATTGCGAAGCGCATCTACGGTCTGCTGTCCGGATCGGGCCATCGCTGCATGTACGACGAGGCCAGCCTCTTCGGCCTCATGGCCGCCGCAGGCCTGAGCGCCCGCCGGATGGCGCCGTTCGAAAGCGCCATTCCCGGGATCGCGGAAGTCGAGCGCGCGCCGCAGACCGCGGACGCGCTCATCGCCGAGGGCGTGAAGGGGTAGGCGTCCGGTCCGAGGACCGGACGGGGCTCAGTCCGCCATTTCCAGCTTGGCATCCACGGCGGCGTTGCGCATCGCCTTCTGCAACTTCTCGAAGGCGCGCACTTCGATCTGGCGCACCCGCTCGCGGCTGATGCTGTAAACCTGGCTCAGCTCTTCGAGCGTCGAGCTCTCTTCCTTGAGGCGGCGCTCGGTCAGGATGTGGCGCTCCCGCTCATTGAGCACGCCCATGGCCTGGCGCAGCAGCGCCTTGCGCCGGTCGAGCTCCTGCGCTTCGGAGATGACGACTTCCTGGTTGTCGGTGTCGTCTTCGAGCCAATCCTGCCACTCGCCGTCGCCGTCGATGCGAACCGGCGCGTTCAGCGAATGGTCCGGCGCGCTGAGGCGGCGGTTCATCGACACCACGTCCTGTTCCGGGACGCTCAGCTCGGTCGCGATCTTCGTCACATGCTCGGGCCGGAGGTCGCCTTCCTCCAGCGCCTCGAGCTTGCCCTTGAGCTTGCGAAGATTGAAGAACAGCTTCTTCTGGGCCGCGGTCGTGCCCATCTTCACGAGCGACCACGAGTGCAGGATGTATTCCTGGATGGCGGCGCGGATCCACCACATCGCATAGGTCGCGAGGCGGAATCCCCGCTCCGGATCGAAGCGCTTGACGGCCTGCATCAGGCCGACGTTGCCCTCGGAGATCAGCTCGTTGATCGGCAGGCCGTAGCCGCGATAGCCCATGGCGATCTTGGCCACGAGACGCAGGTGGCTCGTCACCATCTTTTCGGCGGCGGGCGTGTCGTCATGCTCGATCCAGCGCTTCGCGAGCATGTACTCTTCGTCCTTGTCCAGCATCGGGAACTTCCGGATCTGCTGGAGGTAACGCTGGAGGTTGCCCTCCGGGCTGATGGCGAGGGTGGGAAGACTGGTGGCCATAATTGACTCTGCTCCACTAGGTTAGTTCAGCACTCTCCCCAATGAATGCTAATTTACTGCAATTGCAATCTGTTGTCAAGGCAGATTGGAATCGTTTTAATTTCTTGGCTACCACGCCGGGCCAAGAGCCCGGATCAGATCGCGCATGTCATTTGGCGGCTCGCTCTCGAATTTCAATCTGTCGCCGGTCCCGGGGTGGTCAAATCCGATCAAGCGGGCGTGTAGCGCCTGCCGTGAAAACGCATGGATCGCCTTGGCTGTTCCGGGGGCTGTTCCGGGGGCTGTTCCCGGCGCGAGGGCCTTGCTCCGCGCCGGGGCGCGGCGGCCATAGACCGGATCGCCGATGATCGGGTGGCCGATATGCGCCATGTGAACGCGGATCTGGTGCGTCCGGCCGGTTTCGAGCTGGCATTCGATCAGGCTGGCGACCGGGTTGGCGCCCTCGCCGAAGCGCCGCAGCACGCGGTAGCGCGTCGCCGCCGTCTTGCCGCGGCCCGCGCCGACCACTGCCATCTTCGTTCGATGCTGCGGGTGACGGCCGATATTGCCCTCGATCCGGCCGACGGCCGGCACGGGCACGCCCCAGACCAGCGCCAGATAGGCGCGGTCGATGGTCCGTCCTGCGAACTGCGCGGCCAGCGCGTGGTGGGTTTCGTCGTTCTTCGCCACGACGATCAGGCCGCTTGTATCCTTGTCGAGCCGGTGCACGATGCCGGGCCGCCTGACGCCGCCGACGCCGGACAGGCTGTCGCCGCAGTGGGCGAGCAGCGCGTTGACCAGGGTCGAGTCGGGCTGGCCCGCCCCGGGGTGAACGGCGAGGCCCGCGGGTTTGTCGACGACCAGCAGGTCGGCGTCTTCGTAGACGACGGTCAGCGCGATGTCCTGCGGCCGGGCGGTGGCGTCCTCCGGCGGCGGCAGGGTGACGCGATAGCGCTCGCCGGGTTTGACCCTGTGGGAGGGGTCCGTTATCGTCGCGCCGTCCTTGCGGACCATGCCGTCCTGGAGCAGCGCCTTGATCCGGCTGCGCGACAGGGCGGGGACGGTCGGGGCGAGGGCGACGGCGAGAAAACGGTCGAGGCGCGCGCCCGCTTCCGCCGGCGGCACGGTACAGGTGGCGGCGTCCGGCGATTTCGGCCGGGCTCCGCCGCTCACAGGCCACTCCACGGGACAAAGGTCATGCAAGCTCTCAAGGCCCTGGTCATCGGAATGGGCATCCTCATCATCGCCGGCATGGCGATCCTGGTCTACGGTCTGAGCAGCAAGTTCGGCTCGAACATGGCCGCCAAGGACACACCGCAGGACGGGCGGCACGACATGATGCGCGACATGATGCACGACACGGCGCACGGCACGGCGGCAGCCTTCGGCACCATCCGCGCGGCCCTTCCGGCCGGCGCGAGCGTGGAGAGCGCCCAGATGCAGGATGGCAAGATTATGGTGTTCCTCGCCATGCCGGACGGCGGGGTGCAACTCATGGTCTTCCGCCTTTCGGACGGGCGCCAGACCGGCACCATCGAGCTGCAGCCGTCGCGTTAGGGAACACGGCCGCAGGATACCCGCTTAGCCGCGGGGCGTCAGCGCCTCGGCGGCATCGCCGAGCGCCTTCTCGATCTCGTCCAGCGTTGCCGTGTCGGCTTGGGCGCCGGAACCGGCGTCTTTGGCCTTCGGCTCGCGCAGCCGCGCCAGCAGCGCGCGCGCCTGCTCGATCGCGCGAAGCGCGATCTCCGCCTGCACCGCGGCGGCCGTATCGCCGAAGTCCGCGTCATCGCCGCCGGGGAAATCCTCGTCTAGGTCGTCGCCCAGGTCGCCGCCCGGGGCGTCCGCGGCATAAGGGTTGGCCGGCGCGCCGCCCGCGGCGAGGCCGAGCCTGCGGGCCAGCCCGTCGACATAGGCCGCGTCGTCCGGGTGCATTTCCCCTTTGTCGATGTCGGAGAGATAGCCCGCCAGCTCTTCCCGCGTTTCCGGCATCAAGCCGCGGCTGTCGAGCATCTTCTTGATCAGGCGTCGCGTGTTGGTGGCGTCCATGGCGGATAACGGATCCTCGCAGTTCTCGATCTCGGCGTTGGCCGGCGACGCGGTCGTGACGGCTGGGCCGCACCATACCCCGATTGCCGGAAATGGCATAGAGGCTGCGGGGCAGGGCGAAAAGCATTGATCGCCTGCTGAGCTTCGGCTATGAGTCGCCCGAGCGCCGCACCGGACGTCCCCTTCGTCTAGTGGCCTAGGACGCTGGCCTCTCACGCCGGAAACAGGGGTTCGAGTCCCCTAGGGGACGCCATCTATTTTGGTTATTCTGTGGTGCTCGCGCCCCGGCACTTTCCGCTGGGCCATTCCCGCCGCATGCGTAAGATAGCTCCCGTTTCATAAGGAGCAGATCGTTGGCGTACACCCGTCCAACCCGGCTCGACCGGCCTGTCGACCTCCGGCGCGAGCATTTTCTGGGCAACACCGCGGCGGAGATGACGCTGGTCGAGTACGGCAGCTACGCCTGCCCCTCCTGCCACGTCGCGCACGAGGTCGTGGCCAATCTCCGGGATCGTTTCGGCGACCGGATGCTGTACGTTTTCCGCCAGCTCCCGATTACCGTCAGCGAGGAAGCGCAGCAGGCGGCGGAACTAGCGGAATACGCCGCCGCGACGAACGGGCAGTTCTGGACGGTGCACGACGTCCTCATGAAGCGGGGCCCGGCGTTCGCTCCGGGCGAGATCGACCGGATCGCCGTCGAATCCGGGCTTCCGCCGCCCGAAGAAGCCCCCGGACCCGCGCGCCGCGCCGCCCAGCAGCGGGTGCAGGACGACATCGAGAGCGCCCGGCGCAGCGGCGCATTCGTGACGCCGACGTTCTTCATCAATAACCGCCGCTACGAGGGCGCCTGGGACGAAAGCGCGCTGGGCGAGGCGATGCTCGGATCGCTCGGCCACCGGCTGCACACGGCGACTCTCGATTTCGTCCGCTGGGGGCCGTCGGCGGGATTTCTCCTCCTGCTGATGTCGCTTCTCGCGGTCGTCATCGCCAACTCGCCGGCGGGAGAGCCTTTCGCATCCTGGCTGGAGGTCTCCTTCGGGATTCAGCTCGGCGCCACGCGCTTTGCGCTGCCTCTTCTCGATTGGATCAATCACGGCCTGCTGAGCGTCTTCTTCCTGGTCGTCGGCCTCGAGATCAAGCGCGAGTTCACGATCGGCCGGCTTGCCACCCGGCGCGCCGCGGCGCTGCCGATCGCCGCTGCGATCGGCGGGATGGCCGTGCCGGCGCTGATCTATCTCGCGGTGGTTCCGTTGGGGCCGCTGAGCCACGGTTGGGGCATCCCGATCGCCACCGACACCGCCTTCGCGATCGCCCTGATCGTTCTGCTCGGCGACCGCGTTCCGGTGGAGCTGCGGGTGTTCCTGACGGCGGCGGTGATCGTCGACGACCTCGTCGTCATCGTGGTCCTGGCTCTGTTCTACGCGGGACAGATCGATCTGGGCTACGTGGCCGCCTCGGTCGCGGCGACGGCGGCCCTGATCGCGCTCAACCGGTCGGGCATCTACCGCGCGCTGCCCTATGCGGTGCTCGGGATAGCCCTGTGGGTCTGCCTGTATGCGTCGGGCCTGCACGCGACGCTGGCGGGGGTGATCCTTGCGGCGGCGACGCCGACCCGCCCGCCCGCCAACCTCCGCGCCCTGATGGCCCAGGCCGAGACCGTGATGCAGGCGGATCTCAGGTCTTCCGGGGAGCATGTCTTGCGGCATGGGCCATCGGAACCGGCCTTGCGGGCGCTGGACGTCATTCACGATCAGATCGAATCGCCGGCAAGCAAGCTGCTTCGCTCTGTCGAGCCGTGGTCGAGCTATGTCGTGCTGCCGGTCTTCGCGCTCGCCAACGCCGGGGTGGTGTTGTCCTTCGACGTGGTCCAGGGAAACGCGGCCCTGATTCTGGCCATCGTTCTCGGCCTCGTCGTCGGCAAGCCGGCCGGAATTGTCCTGGCCGCCTGGCTTGCGGTGCGCTTCGGCGTCGCCGTCAAGCCGGCCGAATACACATGGCGTCAGTTGTCGGGCGCCGGCGTGCTCGCCGGCATCGGCTTCACCATGTCCCTGTTCATCGCAACGCACGCATTCTCCGCCGAAGCGGCATCCGCCTCGAAGATCGCGATCTTCCTGGCCTCGTTCATTGCCGGTGGGCTGGGGACGCTTATCTTATGGCCGAGGGAAGTATCGAAGGATGGACCGGCGCAGAAGCGTGCGGCCGGAACATAATGATCGTGTCGCGCGTTTTGCGCCTCGGCGAATGGACGTTGCGAATGGACGTTGCGAATGGACGGCGTCTGATTGACCGCCGGACCCACCGCGCTCAGAATGAGGCGGCCTCATGCGCAATCGCTTGGTCTTAGTCATCCTCATCGTGGCCGCCCTCGCCGGTGGCGCATATTACTACTATCGTCACGCCGGAACGGAGAGGACGGCGGAAGGCGCGGCCGCGCCGCCGCCGGAAGTCGGCATCGTCGTCGCAAAACCGGCGGAGGTGCCGCTCCCCCTAGAGTATGCGGGTCGCGTCGCGGGCTTCCGCGATGTCGAGGTACGGCCGCGGGTCGGCGGCCTGCTTCTCGAGCGCGGTTTCCCGGAGGGGACGCAGGTCAAGGCGGATCAGATCCTCTTTCGCATCGATCCGGCCCCGTATGAAGTGGCATTGAGCCGTGCCGAAGCGCAGCTCAAGGAGGCACAGGCGACGCTCCGGCAGGCGGAGGACGAGTTCGCGCGGAGCGACGAGCTCCTTCGCCGTGGCGTGTCGACCGTCAAGCAGCGGGACGACGCGGCGTCGAAACGCGACCAGGCGCAGGCGGCCGTTCAGGCCGCCGAAGCCGAAATCGCGGGCGCCAAGCTCAACCTGGGCTATACAACCGTAAAGGCCCCGGTAGCCGGCGTAACAGCGCTCCTGTCGCCGCCCGTCGGCACGTTGGTCGAGGCCCAGCAAACCCTCCTGACGACGATCACGCAATTGGATCCCGCCTATGTGAACTACTCCTTTACGGATGAGGAGGGGCAGGAGTTCCGCGCGTTGAACGAGCGGCGCGCGACGCCAATCGGAAAAGAGGATCTCACGGTCGCGCTTCGATACGGAACGGGCCGCAGTTATCGGTTGCCCGGAACTATCGATGTCGCCGCCCAGCGTGTCGACCTGCAGACGGGCACGATTCAGGCGCGCGCCGTGTTCCCGAATCCCGACGGCGACTTGCTGCCCGGGCAGTTCGTTCGCGTGCAGGTTCGCGGCGTTACCCTACCCGACGCCATCGTCATTCCGAAGCGCGCCATCAGCCAGGGGCCGCAGGGGCCGTCCGTCTACGTCGTCGCCGCGGACGATACGGCCGAGGCCCGCCCGATCAGGCTCGGCCACGAGCTCGCAGCGGGCTGGGTGGTGCGCGAAGGGCTCAAAGGAGGCGAGCGGGTCATCGTCGACGGCGTAATCCGGGTCCGGCCGGGCGCGCCGGTCAAGGCGGTGGAGGCCGGCTCCGGGCCGCAGGCCGCGCAGAAGGACGGTTCTGCCGCCCCCGCCCGCCCATGATGTCGAAATTCTTCATCGATCGCCCGATCTTCGCGTCGGTACTTTCGATCGTCATCGTGATCGCCGGGCTGGTGGCGATGCGGGTATTGCCGGTCGCCCAATATCCCGAAATCGTGCCCCCCGAAGTGGTGGTGTCGGCGACCTACCCGGGGGCGAGCGCCGCGACGATCGCCGAGACGGTGGCGGCGCCGCTGGAGCAGCAGATCAACGGCGTCGAGAACATGATCTACATGCGCTCGACATCGACCGGCGCCGGCAGCCTCAGCCTGTCCGTCTATTTCGAAACGGGGACGGATCCGGATCAGGCGACGATCAACGTGAACAACCGGGTTCAGCGCGCAACAGCGCTTTTGCCCGAGGAGGTCCGCCGCCAAGGCGTGACCGTCAGCAAGCGATCGAGCTCGATCCTCCAGGTCCTTACGATGTCGTCGCCGGACAGGCGTTACGACACGATCTATATCTCCAACTACGCCCTCATCAATGTCATCGACGAGCTGCGCCGGACACCCGGGGTCGGCGACGCTTCGCTCTTCGGCGCCTCCGACTACTCGATGCGCATCTGGCTCAGGCCGGACAAGGTCGCGCAGTATAATTTGACGCCCGGCGAAATCGCTGCCGCAATTCGCGATCAGAACGCGCAGTTCGCGGCAGGGCGGTTCGGCGAAGAGCCGATGTCGGGCGACCAGGCGTTTACCTACTCGGTGACGACGCAGGGCCGTTTCGCCGACCCGCGCGAGTTCGAGCAGATCATCCTGCGTTCGGACGCGAACGGCGCGGCGCTGAGGCTCAAGGACGTCGCGCGCGTCGAGCTCGGATCTCAGAATTACTCGACGGTTGCGACGCTGAACGGCGCGCCCACCGTTCCGATCGGCGTCTATTTGCAGCCCGGCGCCAACGCGCTCGAAGTCGCCGACAGCGTCCGCGACGCCATGGAGCGCATGTCGCAGCGATTTCCCGATGGCATACGCTACGACATTCCATTCAACACGACGCGCTTCATCGAAGTGTCGGTCGAGGAGGTCGTCATCACCTTCATCGAGGCGATCGCCCTCGTGGTGCTCGTCGTCTTCGTGTTTCTGCAGTCCCTGCGCGCGACGCTCATTCCGGTCATTGCGGTGCCGGTCTCCATCATCGGCGCTTTCGCGGGCATGTACCTGCTCGGATTCTCGATCAACCTCTTCACGCTGTTCGGCCTCATCCTGGCGATCGGCATCGTCGTCGACGACGCAATCATCGTGCTCGAAAACGTCGAGCGCATCATGGCGTCGGAAGGCAAGGCGCCGCGCGCGGCGGCCATCCAGGCGATGGAGGAGGTGAGCGGGCCCGTGATCGCCGTAGTGCTGGTCCTTTGCGCCGTGTTCATTCCGGTCTCCTTCCTCGGCGGTCTTGCCGGCGAGCTCTACAGGCAGTTCGCCGTCACGATCGCCGTCTCCGTGGTGATCTCCGGCATCGTGGCCCTCACGCTCACGCCGGCCCTCTGCGCCGTAATGCTCAAGGAAGGGCATTCGGAGCCCTGGCTTCCCTTCCGCTGGTTCAATCGCGGGTTCGATTGGCTGACCGGGCGCTTCACCAGCGGCACCGCATTTTTCCTGCGCCATGCGGTCATCGCATTCGCCATCGTGGTGGCGATGCTCGGCGCGACATGGTGGCTGTTCGAGCGGGTGCCCGGCGGCCTCGTGCCTGCGGAGGACCAAGGGTTCGTGTTTCTCGTGACCTCTCTGCCCCCGGCGGCGTCTCTCGACCGCACGCTCGATATCACCGCGAAAGCGACCGAGGGCGTCTCCAAGAATCCCGCCGTCGCAGACGTGGTGACGATAGCGGGCTTCGACCTGCTGTCGGGTGCGCAACGGACCAACGCCGGCGTTTCCTTCATTAATTTGAAAGACTGGTCCGAGCGCACGGATCCGAAGCTCGACGCACGCAATCTGGCGCCCGCCTTCGGCGCGCTCAATGCCGGCTTCCGCGACGGCGTCGTGATCGGATTCAATCCGCCCCCGATACAAGGCATGAGCACCACCGGCGGTTTCGAGTTCTACCTTCAGGATCGTTCCGGCGGCAGCCTGGAGAGCCTCGCGCAAGCGGCGCAACGCGTCGTCCAGGCCGCGAATCGGCGTGCCGAGCTGAGCGGCGTCGCGACGACCTTCTCGACCGGCGTGCCGCAGTACCGGATCGATGTCGACCGCGACAAGGCAAAGGCGCTGGGCGTGCCGATCTCGAGCATCTTCGATACGATGCAGAGCACATTCGGCAGCCTGTACGTCAACGATTTCACCCTGTTCGGGCGCACCTACCGGGTAAGCCTGTCGTCGGAAGACACGTTCCGCCAATCGCCCGATGACCTTCGCCATGTCTTCGTCCGCTCCGACGGCGGCACGATGGTGCCCCTCAACGTGCTCGTTAATGCCTCCCGCATCGTCGGGCCCGACGTCGTCGATCGCTTCAATGTCTTTCCGGCTGCCAAGATCCAGGGCGCCCCGGCGCCGGGCGCCTCATCGGGACAGGCGATCGCCGCCATGCAGGAGGTCGTGTCGCAGACGCTCTCGCCGGATTACACGGTCGGCTGGACGGGGTCCGCGTACCAGGAGCTCCAAACCGCCGGAACCGGCTACCAGGGGTTCCTATTCGGGCTCCTGATGGTCTTCCTGATCCTGGCCGCGCAATATGAGCGCTGGTCGCTGCCGCTCGCGGTTGTCACTGCTGTGCCCTTCGCGGTGTTCGGCGCCATTCTCGCGATCTATCTCCGCGGGATCGAGAACGACATCTACTTTCAGGTCGGGCTCGTGACGCTCATCGGGCTTTCGGCCAAGAACGCGATTCTGATCGTGGAGTTTGCGGCGCAACGGCATCGCGACGGCTTGTCTGCTTTCGACGCGGCCGTGGACGCGGCAAAGCTGCGATTTCGCCCGATCATCATGACGTCGCTCGCCTTCATCCTCGGTGTCCTGCCCCTGGCGGTCAGCACCGGTGCGGGGTCGGCGAGCCGACATTCGGTCGGCACCGGCGTAATCGGCGGCATGTTGGCGGCGACATTTCTCGCCGTTCTCTTCGTGCCGCTTTTCTTTCGGCTCCTCATGCGCGATAAGCGGGAACCCAACGAGGTGGGGACAAGGTCTGCTGCCGAAAAAACATGAGCGACCCGCAAGTACAAACGAACCTGACCCAACCTGCCTATCCGGCGCCGGCCTCCGTCGATCCTCGGAGACGGCTGCGCTATCTGGCCGAAGCGGCGGGCGCATACGCGGCCTTCGCCTTCTTTCGCATGCTGCCGGTCGACGCAGCCTCGGCAATCGGCGGCTGGATATTCCAGATCCTCGGTCCGCTCGCGAAGGCGCATCGTATCGCCGAAAGGAACGTCCTGGCGGCGCTTCCCGAACTGACCGCCGCCGCCCGCAAGGACCTCCTCCGTGGCATGTGGAACAACATCGGCCGTGTCGCCGGAGAGTATGCCCATCTCAGGCGTCTCGCCAGCGACCCCAGGCGCGTCGAGATCGTCGATCCCGGCAATCTGTGCGCCCGTGCCGTTTCGTCCGGGACGGGCGCACTGGCGCTGTCCGCGCATTTCGGCAACTGGGAGCTTTTCTGCGTGGCGGCATTCCGTGCCGGCGGGCGCCAGGTCGATGTATACCGGGCGACCAACAATCCCTATGTGGATACCCTCCTGAAACGGACCCGGCTGGCGATTCCGGGCCATCGCCTTATTCCCAAGGGCCATGGCGGGATGCGCGAAATCGTCTCGCAGCTACGCCTGGGTCGATGCATCGGCATGGTGGTCGATCAGAAGACCAACGAGGGCATTCCCGTCGAGTTCTTTGGCAGGAGCGCCATGACCACCCGGACGCCTGCGGCCCTTGCCCGCCGTTTCGAATGCCCGATCTTCGTCGCCGTGGTCGAGCGGGTGGGAGGCGCGCGTTTCCGCATCGTCGTCCACGATATGAAAGTCGCCCGCTCGGACAATCGCCGCGACGATGTCGAACGAACGACCCGCGCCATCAGCGATATTCTCGAAGCGGCCATACGCGCCAAGCCCGAGCTTTGGATGTGGGTGCACCGGCGCTGGCCCGATTGAGCCGCGCAGGCTCACGCATCCCGTGCGATTGACGAGAGGCGGACCCCACGGGCCCGGAGCCGCAAAGCGGCGGCCGGCTCGGCTTTCGCTTCCGGCTGTTGACTCCGCGTTGCGAATGATGAAGCATTTTTCAAGCAAGCGAGTAACAAAACATATGGGTTGCTCTGCGCCATCGTGCTGCGGCGTGGGCTTCGTGGACGCTTCCAGGCTTTCACGCCCCAAAAAATGAAAAGCACGGGAGGAAGCCATGAACGGGACTTATATGCACGAAAAGGCGAGGATGTCGTCCCGCCTGCTGTACCTGCCGCTCTATGCGGGCGCCCTGGCGCTCAGCATGGGATTTGGCGGGATGTTTCAGGCGGCGTCCGCGCAAAACAAGACTGTGACCATTGTTCTCTCGGAAGAGCCAGAGGGCCTCGACGGCTGCAACGCGAATCGCTCCAGCGTCGGCCGTGTCGTCAAGCAGAATATCGTCGAGACGCTGACGGAGATCGACCCGAAGGACGGCAGCATCACGCCGCGTCTCGCGCTCTCCTGGGAAAAAGTGAATGACACGACGTGGCGCTTCAAGCTGCGCCAGGGCGTCAAGTTCCATGATGGCGCCCCCTTCAATGCCGAGACGGCCACGAAGGCGATTCACCGCACGATGGACACCAGCGTCAAGTCCGGCAATGCCCGCGGCACCGGCGGGCTCGATTGCGAAACCCGCACGAAGTCCTTCGGCGACCTGAAGATCGTGGGCAAGCCGGTAGACGCGTACACCCTGGATATCGTGGCGAACAAGGCGGTTCCGATCCTGCCGACGCGGATGGGCGTGGTGTCGCTGTCGTCGCCCAACACGCCGAACGACAAGCTGGTCCTGCATCCCATAGGAACGGGCCCCTACACGTTCGAAAAATGGGTTCCCGGCCAGGAAATCACGCTGAAACGGTTCGACGGTTACTGGGGCAAGAAGCCGGAGGCCGACGGCGCGCGCTATATCTGGCGGAAGGAGTCCGCCGTGCGCGCCGCCATGGTCAAGGTGGGCGAGGCGGATATTGCGCCCAATATCGCCGTGCAGGATGCGACCGATCCGAGCATGGATTTCAGCTATCCGAATTCGGAAACGACGCGATTGCGCATCGACGTGACGCAGTCGCCGCTCAACGACAGGCGGGTGCGGCTGGCGCTGAATTATGCGATCGACCGGGAAGCGTTGAAGACCGTTCTGTCCAACGATGTCATCCCCGCTACCCAGATCGTCGTACCGGGCATCAGCGGCCACAATCCGAAGCTCAAGCCCTATCCATACGACCCGGAGAAGGCCAAGAAGCTGCTCGCGGAGGCGAAGGCTGCCGGCGTGCCGGTCGACAAGGAGCTCGAGATCATCGGCCGGACGAACCTCTATCCGAACGGCACCGAGCATATGGAAGCGACGATGGCCATGTTGCAGGCGGTCGGCTTCAAGGTGAAGATGCGTATGCTGGAAGTCGCGGAATGGATCGACATTCTCACCAAGCCCTATGCCGAAGACCGGGGTCCGGTATTGCTCCAGGGACAGCACGACAACAATAACGGCGACGCCGTCTTCTCCGTATTCAACAAGTATGCCTGTAAAGGTGCCCAATCCGTGACCTGCGACGAGAAGCTCGATGCGCTGATCGCCAAGGCATCGGCCCTGTCCGGCGACGAGCGCCGGAAGACCTGGGAAGAGGCTCTTCGGAGAATCCACGAAGATATGGTGTGCGATGTTTTCATGTACCACATGGTCGGCTATTCCCGCGTCGGCAAGCGGGTCAACTTCAAGCCCAGCATCTCGACCAACAGTGAAATACATATCGCGCAGGTGACGTTTAAGAAGTAAGCGGCCGTGAGCACGTCTTCATGGGGCGGCCCGATCGCATATGATCGGGCCGCTCCATCGCTTCGCAAGGCGGAAGCAAGGCCGGTTGGGAGCTGGAACACATGACACGCTTTCTGGCGCGGCGGTCTGTGCACAGCGCGTTCGCTCTTGTCGGGCTGATCGTGGCCGTATTCTTTCTGGCGCGATTGACCGGAGACCCGACCAACCTTTTCCTGCCGCTCGACGCGTCGCTGGAGACTCGCAAAGAGTTCGCCCACAAGCATGGCTTCGACCGGCCGGCGATCGAGCAGTTCTGGTCCTTCGTCAAGGACATGTCGCATGGCGACCTGGGATATTCGCTCCGCAAGCAGCGCCCGGCGATGGAGCTGGTGCTCGAAGCCTATCCGACGACGCTGAAGCTAGCCGGCGCGACCATGGTGATCGCCATCGCGCTGGCGATCGTGATCGGCGCGCTGGCCGCCTACCGGCCGGGCGGCGTGTTCGACCGCATCAGCGGCATCGCCTCGCTCGCCGGCGCCAGCGCACCCGATTTCTGGGTCGCGATCACCGGCATTCTCATTTTTTCCGTCAGCCTGCGCTGGCTTCCGACGTCCGGGGTCGGCGGGTTTCCCTACTGGATCATGCCGATTACAGTTCTGGCCCTGCGGCCGTTCGGGCTGCTGGTCCAGGTCGTGCGCTCCTCCATGCTGAGCGCGCTCGCGTCGGCTTATGTGAAGACGGCGCGGGCGAAAGGCGTTTCCGAGCGGACCGTCATCTTCGTCCATGCGCTGCGCAATGCCTGCCTGTCGATCGTGACGGTGGCCGGCGATCTCACCGTCGGGCTGATCAACGGCGCGGTCATCGTCGAGACGGTGTTCGGCTGGCCCGGTGTCGGCAAGCTCATGATCGATTCCGTCATCCAGCGCGATTTTCCCATCGTGCAGGCGTCCATCATGCTGACCGCGACGGCGATCTTCCTGCTGAATATCGCGATCGACCTGATCTATGTCGCGCTCGATCCGCGCATCCGACACCAATAGCCGGCTGGAGGACGACCGGGAATGGCCCAGATCACGGCAGAACAGGAAGCGGTCGCCATCCGCCGGGGCCTGTCGTGGTGGCGCCTGCTGCTGCGCGATCCCATTGCGCTCGTGGCGGCGCTGTGGCTGTGCCTCCTCGCCCTCTGCGTGCTCGCCGGCCCCGAGCTGTTCGGCAAGGCGGCGACGGCGCTCAATCTCCGCGCCCGCAATCTGCCGCCCGGCTCGATAGAGCACGGATGGCTGATGATCCTGGGCGCCGATACGCTCGGCCGCAGCATGTTGGCCCGGCTCATCGTGGCCTCCCGCAACACGCTCTCGATCGCGCTGATCTCCGTCCTGGTCGCCATGATGATCGGCGGCTTCCTCGGCCTGATCGCAGGCTATATCGGCCGCACCGTCGGCAACGTCATCATGCGCCTCTCCGATATCATCCAAAGCTTTCCGTCGCTGCTGCTGGCCGTCGTCGTGCTCTACATGCTCGAGCCGCGGGTCGGCAATCTCATCATCGTGCTGGCGATCACGCGCATCCCGTCCTACCTGCGCGTGACCCGCGCCGAGGTACTGGAGATCCGCGAGCGCGTCTTCGTCGATGCCGCACGCGCGCTCGGCGGCAGCCGGGCGCATATCCTGTTTCGCCATATTACGCCGGTCGTGGCACCGACGCTGCTGACCATCCTGACCGTCGATTTCGCGATCGTCATGCTGGCGGAATCCGGCCTCAGCTTCCTCGGCATCGGCATCCAGCCGCCGGAGATCACCTGGGGCCTGATGGTGGCGCAGGGGCGCAATCACCTGAGCCAGGCGTGGTGGCTCGCCTTCTTCCCAGGGCTCGCCATCATGTTCGCGACGCTGTCGGCCAATGTCCTCTCGAACTGGCTCAGGATCGCGACCGACCCCGTGCAGCGCTGGCGCCTCGAAGCGCCGAAGGGCGGCGATGCCTGACAACGCGGCGCCACTGCTCGAGGTCGCCGACCTCAAGATCGAGTTTCGCAGCGGGCGCGAAACGGTTTATGCCGTCAATGGCGCGGGTTTCAGTGTCCGGCCGGGCGAGACGGCGGCGATCCTGGGCGAAAGCGGCTCGGGCAAGAGCGTCACCGCCTCGGCGATCATGCGCCTTCTGCAGTGCCCGCCTGCATTCATTGCCGGCGGCGCGATCCGCTTCAAGGGCGACGATGTGCTGGCGATGCCGCTGAACCAGTGGCGCCGGCGCTGCGGGCGCGAGATCGCGATGGTGTTTCAGGACGCGCTCGCCGCGCTCAACCCGGTATTCACCGTCGGCTGGCAGATCGCCGAGCTGTTCCGCGCGCATGGCGAGCGCAGCGGCAAAAAGGCCGAGGCGCGGGCCGTCGAGCTGCTGGCCCGCGTCGGCATCCCCGATCCGGTAAACCGGGCGCGGGACTACCCGCACCAGTTTTCCGGCGGCATGCGCCAGCGGGTCATGATCGCGATGGCGATTGCGCTCGGCCCGGACCTGCTGATCGCCGACGAGCCGACGACTGCGCTCGACGTGACGGTGCAGGCACAGATCATGGACCTGCTTCAGGATCTGCAGAAAGAGATCGGCATGGCGATGATCCTCATCACCCACGACCTGGGCGTTGTCGCCGATGTCGCCGACCATGTCGCCGTGATGTACGCCGGGCGCGTGGTGGAGCGCGGCAAGGTTCGCGATGTCCTCGGCAAGCCCGCCCATCCCTATACGCTGGCGCTGCTCGAATCCGTGCCGCAATTGCAGCAGAACAGCCAATCGTTGCGGCCGATCGTGGGGTCGCCTCCCGACATGGCGGCGCCGCCGTCGGGCTGCGCGTTCCATCCGCGCTGCCGGTTTGCGACCGGCGAATGCAAGGTCAAATTGCCGCCGAAGGTAGCCGTCGCTCCAGGGCGCGTCGCCGAATGCCATCATGCGAAGAGCGTTTTCAATGGCGGGTGAAGGTCCCATTCTCGAAGTTCGCGGGCTCGTGAAGCATTTCCACGTCGGCGGCGGCTTCGCCTTCGGCCGGCAGGCGGCGGTGATCCGCGCGGTCGACGACGTAAGCTTCGACCTCAGGCGCGGCGAGACGCTCGGCCTCGTCGGCGAAAGCGGATGCGGCAAGTCGACGGTCGCCCGAACCCTGCTGCGGCTGGAAGAGCCCACGGCAGGCAAGGCGCTGTTCCATGGGCGCGACGTCTTCGCCGCGGGCGAGCGCGAGCTCAAGGACATCCGCCGGCGAATCCAGGTCATATTCCAGGATCCTTACGCCTCGCTCAATCCGCGGCTCCGCGTGGAGCAGATCGTCAGCGAGCCCTGGGTCATCCACCGCGACGTCCTGCCTCGCGCCGGCTGGCCGGACCGCGTGCGCGAGCTGCTGGAGAGCGTCGGGCTCCGGCGCGAGCATGCGGAGCGCTATCCGCACGAATTCTCGGGCGGTCAGCGCCAGCGCATCGGCATCGCCCGGGCGATGGCGCTCAATCCGGAGATCCTGATCTGCGACGAGCCGGTGTCCGCGCTGGACGTGTCGGTGCAGGCGCAGGTGGTCAATCTGCTGGAGGAGATCCAGCAGCGCTTCGGCATCGCCTATATCTTCATCGCGCATGACCTGTCGGTCGTGCGTCACATGTCGCACCGGGTCGCGGTGATGTATCTCGGCCGCATCGTCGAGCTGGGCGGCAAGGAGCAGGTCTACGCCCGGCCGCGCCATCCCTACACGAAAGCGCTGCTCTCCGCGCAGCCGTCGATCGATTTCACCGGCGAGCGGCAGAGCCAGCGGATCATCCTCCAGGGCGAAGTGCCCAGCCCGGCTAATCCCCCGTCGGGCTGCCGCTTCCGCAGCCGGTGCTGGAAGATGCAGCAGGTATGCGCCGGGGAGCCGCCGCCACTCGCCGAAGGATCGGAATCCGGCCATCGGGCCGCTTGCTACTTTCCGGAGGGCGGGCCGGCGCGGGCTTGAGCCGGATGGGCCGATGGCCTCCCGCGCATTTTGCCGCCGCCGCCGTGCAGGTTATGCTTCGGCAGTAACCCCAATCACCGAGGACGATCATGCCGGACAGCGTCGCGATGCATCCCGAAATGCAGGTTCTTGTCGACTCGAAGGCGGGCCTGCCGCCGGCAACGACGCTGGAAGAGATGCGCGCCGGCTGGAATCTTTACTCCGTCCGGATGCGCCGGCCTCATCCCGAGGATATGACGGTGGCCGACGACAAGGTTGCGGGGAAGGGGGGCGCCATCCCGATCCGCATCTACCGCCCCGCCGCGGCGGCCGCGAAGGCGCCCTGCGTCCTCTATTTCCACGGCGGCGGTTTCATGAAAGGCGATCTCGACAGCTCCGACACGACAGCCTGGGGGCTGGCGCAGGAGACGGGCGCGGTGGTGGTCAGCGTGGACTACCGCTTGGCGCCGGAGAATCCCTATCCCGCCGCCTTCGACGACTGCTTTTCCGTGCTTGCCGACGTAGCGGGGAATGCCGGACGCTATGGCGTGGACCCGGCGCGGATCGCCGTCAGCGGCGACAGCGCCGGCGGCAACCTGGCGGCGGCGGTATCGCTCGCCGCCCGCGACCGGGACGGCCCGGCCGTTGCGGCGCAGGTGCTGATCTATCCCTGCCTCACCGACGACACGAAGCATGAAAGCTATCGCGTGCATGCGGTGACGCCCGGCCTCACGGCGGCCTCGATGGGCTCTTATTGGAACTGGTACCTCGCCGGTTCGGCGCAGCCGGTCGGCGATCCCTACGCGCTGCCGCTCAAGGCGCGCAGCCTCGCGGGACTGCCGCGCGCCCTCGTCCATGTCGCGGAAATCGACCCGCTGTACGACGACGGCCGGCTCTACGCCGAGCGGCTGAAGGCGGCGGGCGTGCCGACCGAGTACCGCTGCGCCAAGGGCATGATCCACGGATTCATGCGCGCCCGGCTGCTGGGTCCCGACTCGGCGGCCGAGTTCGGTGCTATTTGCGGCTTTCTGCGGAGAAGTCTCGCCTGAGGGCGCGCCGCTTTATCAGCGGCAGGAGCTCGCGAAAGATCGGCGTGTCGCCGCGCTCGAGCCACTCGAACACCGCCATCTCGGTCGTCACGAGCGGACAATCCGCCTTGCGCATCCTGTCGAGCGTCGGCGGCTCCAGGGCCGCGGAGTCGTCGGCGATGGCATCGATGACGGCGTAGGCCGTGCAGCCGTCCTCGGCGCTGGACAGCCGCGCGATGAGCGGCTGCACGATCGGCAGCGATCCGACGAACAGCGCCTGTTTGCGGCCGAGCCTCCGCATCATGTCCGGGAGGCCATCGATGTTGCACTCGCGCGTCGCGAACCCCGGGACCGAACGCGCGTCCGACGACGGCGGGCTGAGCCGGAAGGCGAGGCTCTCGATCGGCGCGGCGTTTCCGTGCGCCATGAACAGCGGCACGTCGAGCCGCTGCGCCGCCGTCGTCAGCAGCGCGATGTTGGCGAGCAGCCAATCGGGGCAGGGGGTGTCGGGGTGGCCTTCATTGAGAAAGCTGGTAACGACGAGGCATGATCTTGCGGCCTTTAGGCGCACGGCATTGTCCGTTGGTGCGTGGAATTTTCGTCAGGCCGGAAGATAGCGGATTGTCGCGTGTCTGTCGCCCTGTGATCCACGCTGCGACAATGGGGGCCGCATTGCTGCGACCCCCCCCCGTATCGCTCAGAATCGCTCAGAGCAGGCCTGCCGAACGGGCCCAGCGATATTTCGCCCCCAGGACGTTGACCGGAAGCTCCGTCGTGTAGGGATAGGCGACGATGTCGCGGTCGTAGAGATATTCGGACGCCTCTTCGACCTGGATATCGCCGACCAGCGACGCCACCACCGGCTTATTGATGCCTTTCTTGCGCGCTTCTTCCACGACCTTCGCCGTCAGTTCGGCGAACACCATCGGCGGCGTGACGATCGTATGCCAGTAGCCGAGGATGAGCGCGTGGATGCGGTCGTCCTCGAGCCCGAGCTTGATGGTATTGGCGTAGGTGGCGGGCGGCTCGCCGCCGGTGATGTCGACGGGATTGCCCGCCGCGCCGAACGGCGGGATGAACTTGCGGAAGGCGGCGTCGAGATCCTTCGGCATCCGCATCAGCGAAAGACCGTTGTCGACGCAGGCGTCCGACAGCAGCACGCCGGAGCCGCCCGCGCCGGTGATGATGACGACGTTCTCGCCCTTGGGCGTCGGCAGCTTCGGCAGGCCGCGGGCGAATTGCAGCATGTCGTTCAGCGTGCGGGCGCGGATGACGCCCGATTGCTTCAGCACGTCCTCGTAGATCTTGTCGTTGCCGGCGAGCGCCCCCGTGTGCGAGGCGGCGGCGCGGGCGCCCATGGCCGTGCGGCCGGCCTTGAGCACGATGATCGGCTTGTTCTTCGACACGCGCTTGGCGGCCTCGGCGAAGGCGCGGCCGTCTTTAAGGTCTTCCAGATGCATCGCCATGACCTCGGTATTCGGATCCTGCTCGAAATAAATCAGCAGGTCGTCTTCATCCAGGTCGGACTTGTTGCCGAGGCCGACGATTGCCGACACCCCCATCTTGGTGGAACGGCTGAAGCCGATGATCGACATGCCGACGCCGCCGCTCTGCGACGACAGGGCGACCTTGCCCTTGACGTCGTAGGGCGTGCAGAAGGTCGCGCACAGGTTCTTCGGCGTGTAGTAGAAGCCGTAGATGTTCGGACCCATGACCCGCACGTTGTACTTGCGGGCGACGGCCAGCATCTGGTTCTGCAGCTCGACCTCGCCGGTCTCCGCGAAGCCGGACGGGATCATGACGGCGCCGGCAATTTTCTTCTGGCCCACTTCTTCGAGCGCGCTGGCGACGAACTTCGCCGGGATGGCGAAGACGGCCACGTCGACCGTGCCCGGAATGTCTTTCACGCTCTTGAAGCATTTGTAGCCGAGGACCTCGTCGGCCCGCGGGTTGATCGGATAAATCTTGCCCTTGTAGCCGCCGTTGATCAGGTTCTTCATGACCGAATTGCCGATCTTCCCGTCTTCGGAAGACGCGCCGATGACGGCGACGGAATCCGGATTCATGATCCGCTTCATCGCCGCGAGAATCTCCGCCTGCGAGGGGCGGAACGGCGCGGCCTTCGGCTTCAGGTCGAGCAGGATGCGCACGTCGACGGCGGTCGCGCCCTTCTTGCGCGCGAAGATCGGGTTCAGGTCCATCTCGGCGATCTCCGGGAAGTCGGAGACCAGCTTCGAGACGTTCTGGATGATCGTGGCGAGCGCCTGGCGGTCGACCGGGTCGGAGCCGCGAACGCCCTTCAGTATCTCCGCGCCCTGGATGTCCTTCAGCATCGCGGCTGCGTCCGACTTCGTCGTGGGCGCGAGGCGAAAGGTAATGTCCTTCATCACCTCGACGAGGATGCCGCCGAGGCCGAAGGCGACCAGCTTGCCGAAGCTCGGGTCGGTAACCGCACCGACGAGCACTTCCTGCGCGCCGTCGGACGACAGCATCTTCTGCACCTGGACGCCGTCGATGCGCGCCTTCCTGTTGTAGGCCCGCGCATTCTTAAGGATCGTATTGTACGCCTTCTTGGCGTCGGCCGCGCTGCTCACGCCGACGACCACACCGCCCGCATCCGTCTTGTGGAGGATATCCTCCGACTGGATCTTCATGACGACGGGGAAGCCCAGCCGTTTTGCGGCGCCCGCCGCCTTGTCGGCGGACGTCGCCATGGCGTCGCGCGGCAAAGGAATGCCGTAGGCCGCGCATATCTTCTTGCACTCCTCGGCCGTGAGCGCGCTGCGCTTGGCCTTGATCGCTTTATCGAGTACGGAACGAACCGCTTTCTTGTTGATTGCCATGGCCTGGCCTCCTCCCTGAGGTCGTACTTAGGTGACGAAAAAAGCCGCACGGGGGCACCCTATCGACGGGGCGCGGTTGAAACAGCACGGCTATGTTACCCGAAATCTCGTGATGATCCTTGTTCGCTGGCCGCCTCACGAATCAAGGCGATGCAGCGTTATCCGGTGGGACCCAAAAGGTGCGGGCGGTTTCGCCCTGTCATTACTGTGCTCCGACGGCGCCCGACTTGACCACACGATCGAGCTCCTCGCCCGAATAGCCGAGCACGTCGCTTAGGATTTCCATGGTGTGCTCGCCGAGCAGCGGTGAGCGCTTGACCTCCACGGGGCTGTCGGAGAGCTTGATCGGGCACCCGACGGTGAGGTAGGGGCCGCGTTCCGGGTGATCGACCTCCACGATCGTGCCGGTCTCGCGAAGCGATGGCTCCTGTGCGAGCTCCTTCATCGACAGAATCGGGCCGCAGGGAATGTCGAGCGGATTGCAGGCGTCCATGACTTCGAACTTCGTCATGGTCTTCGTCCATTCCTCGATCCGGTCGAAGATCTGGGGAATCTTGTCGAGACGGGCATTGGGGGTGGCGTAGGCCGGATCGTCTTTCCAGCCGGGCTCGCCGATCAGATCGCAGATTTTCCCCCATGCCGCCGCCTGCGTAATGAAGTAGACATAGGCGTTCGGATCGGATTCCCAGCCTTTGCACTTGAGAATCCAGCCGGGCTGGCCGCCGCCGGAATCGTTGCCGGCACGCGGAACCGAATCGCCGAACGGAATGCCCTGGCCGTGCTGGCTATATTCCGTCAGCGGGCCGCTCGCCAGCCGCTGCTGGTCGCGCAGCTTGACGCGGCAGAGATTGAGCACGCCGTCCTGCATCGAGGCGAGCACCTTCTGGCCGCGTCCGCTTTGCTCCCGATGATAGAGTGCGGACACGATGCCGAGCGCGAGGTGGAGCCCGGTGCCGCTGTCGCCGATCTGCGCGCCGGTGACCATCGGGGGGCCGTCGAGAAAGCCCGTCGTCGAAGCCGCGCCGCCGGTACACTGGGCGATATTCTCGTAGACCTTGCAATCCTCGTACGGGCCGGGGCCGAAGCCCTTGATCGACGCGAGGATCATGCGCGGATTAATCTCGTGGATACGCTCCCAGCTGAAGCCCATCCGATCCAGAACGCCAGGGGCGAAGTTCTCGACCATGACGTCGCATTCCTTGACGAGCCTCTCGAGGACCGCTTTGCCCGTCTCGTGCTTCGTATTGAGCGTGATGGAGCGCTTGTTGTGATTGAGCATCGTGAAATAAAGCGAATCGGCGCCGGGAACGTCGACGAGCTGCTTGCGCGTTGCGTCGCCGACTCCGGGACGCTCGACCTTGATCACGTCGGCCCCCAGCCACGCAAGAAGCTGCGTGCATGTCGGGCCGGACTGCACATGGGTGAAATCGAGAATTTTTATGCCGTCGAGCGCTTTCATGGCGGGCTCCTATCGGGCTGGCGTTGAATGCGGAGAATTTGAATCACTTCTTCTGCTGCCGGGCGACGACACTCGTCGGATTGAGGTTGCCGATGCGGCCACTCTCGGTACCGGCTTTCTCGTCGATCACCGCGTTGACCAGCGTCGGGCGGCCGGAGGCCAGAGCCTTCTCGACCGCTTCCCGCAGTTCGTCCGGGGTCGTCGCGTTGACGCCGTCGCCGCCGAAGGCCTCAATCATCTTGTCGTAGCGGGAGTCCTTGACGAACACCGTCGTCGCCGCGTCCGAACCGCCGGACGGATTGACGTCGGTACCGCGGTATATGCCGTTGTTATTGAAGACGACGACGCAGACCGGCAGGTGGTATCGGCAGATCGTCTCGATCTCCATGCCGGAGAAGCCGAAGGCGCTATCGCCCTCGACCGCGAGCACCGGCTTGCCCGTCACGACGGCCGCCGCGATGGCGAAGCCCATACCGATCCCCATGACGCCCCAGGTGCCGACATCCAAACGTTTCCGGGGCTTGTAGATGTCGATGATGCTGCGGGCGAAATCGAGCGTGTTGGCGCCCTCGTTCACCAGGATCGTGTCGGGTTGTGCCTTGATGATGTCGCGCAGGGCGCCAAGCGCGCCGTGGAAGTCCATCGGGACGTTGTTGTTGCGCAGCCGGGGGGCCATCCGTTCGACGTTGGTTTGCACCTTGTCCCGCACGCTGGTGACCCAGTCCGCCGGCGGCGCGGTCCAATCCTCGCCCATTTGCGCCAACATCGCGGACACGCAGGACCCGATGTCGCCGACCACAGGGGCGGTGATGGCCACGTTGCTGTCCATTTCCTTCGGCTCGATGTCGACATGGATGAATGTCTTGGAGTAGGGCTCGCCCCATGCCTTGCCCTTGCCGTGCGACAGCAACCAGTTGAGTCGCGCCCCGATCAGCATCACGACGTCGGCTTCCTTCAGCACCAACGACCGCGCGGCGCCCGCGGACTGCGGGTGGTCGTCGGGAAGCAGGCCCTTGGCCATGCTCATGGGCAGGTAGGGAATACCCGACTTTTCGACGAAGGCACGAATCTCTTCGTCGGCCTGGGCGTAGGCGGCGCCCTTGCCGAGGATGATCAGGGGCCGCTTGGCGCCTTTCAGCACATTGAGGGCGCGCGTCACGGACTCCGGAGCGGGGGGCTGTGCCGGTGCTGGATCGACGACCTCGACCAGGGACTTCTGGCCGTCCTCGTAATCCATGGTCTGGCCGAAGAGTTTGGCGGGCAGGTCGAGATAGACGCCGCCCGGCCGGCCCGAACAGGCGGCGCGGATAGCGCGGGCGATGCCGATGCCGATATCCTGGGCGTGCAGCACCCGGAAGGCCGCCTTGCACAGCGGCTTGGCGACGGCCAGTTGGTCCATCTCCTCGTAGTCGCCCTGCTGCAGGTCGACAATCTCGCGTTCGGACGAGCCGCTGATCAGGATCATCGGAAAGCAATTCGTCGTCGCGTTGGCGAGCGCTGTGAGACCGTTGAGGAAGCCTGGCGCCGACACGGTAAGGCAGATGCCCGGCTTCTTGGTCAGGAAGCCCGCGATGGCGGCGGCCTGACCCGCGTTCTGCTCGTGACGGAAAGAAATCACGCGCATTCCCTGCGCCTGGGCGAAGCGTCCGAGATCGGTAATCGGAATGCCGGGCACGTTGAAGATCGTGTTGATGCCGTTCAGTTTCAGCGCATTGATGAGCAGGTGGAATCCGTCGGTCAGCTGGGCCTCGGGAACAGTCTCGGAAACTGCCATGGATTTTTCTCCCTCAGAGTCGTCTTGCCCTGACGCGGCGAACTCATCTGTCAACGTCAGTCCAGATAATGTGCGGTCATGTCCACATGCGAAGCGAGCCCGAAGGTGTGCGCGCGTACGAGGCGCTCCGCCAAGTCGGCATCGCGCTGCTCCAACGCTTCGATGATGTGCATGTGATCGATGATCGACCGGCTCGCGCGGTCGTCTTCGGCGATCGTGCGCATACGTATCCAGCGCATGTGGGCGAACAGGTTCTCCGCCATCTGGTTGAGCAGCTCGCATTTGCTCATGTTCAGGATGGCCTGGTGGAACTCGATGTTCGTTTCGGAATACTCGTCGATCTGCGCCCGCACGCGGTCATCGTCGAAAGTCGCGAACATACGCCGCAAGGACGCTATCTCCGCGTCCGTCGCGCTCTCGGTGATCAGCCGCGCGGCCATGCTCTCGAGCGCGGCCCAGACGGTGATCATCTCGAGGATCTCCTTCTTCGTCTTGCGCACGACGAAGGCGCCCCGGCGGGGAATGACCTTGACGAAGCCTTCCTGCTCCAGGCGCGTTATCGCCTCGCGCACCGGCGTGCGGCTGACGCCGAAATCCTCGGAAAGCTGCCGCTCGTCGAGCCGCGTCTCGCCCGGCTGGGCGTAAACGTTCATCGACAGAATCGCCTGCTTCAGGCCATCATAGACCTTGTCCTTGAGGACGAAGCTCACATCGATCGGTGTGACGAGCAGTTTGGCTGACGACATTGGAATTCCGCTAGTTCGGGACACGGTTTAGCCGCCCATGAAACAGGCGGCTTGAATGGCTGCCCCGGTATTTGGTATCCAGTATACCAGATACCGGGAAGCTCGCAAGTACCGAAGTCGGATCGGACCTACCTTCTCCGACTTCCGGATATGTCATACTGTATACCAGCCTGGCCACCAACGTCGCCAACAATGCGAATTCAGGGGAAGATGGAAGAATCGGCAGAAAGCGGCGGCGGATCGCGGCGGCGGATCGATCCGGGATCTGGGCGGCGCAAATCGGCGGCTTTTCCCAAAGGCCGCCAGATCGAGGCCGGCGCCCGCGACGAGATAGCCGCCTTGCTCGGCGACCGTCCCCGCGACCGCGACCTCCTCATCGAGCATCTGCACCTCGTCCAGGACAGGTATGGCTGCCTCCGCGCGGCGCATCTGCAGGCGCTCGCCGCGGAAATGCGCCTCGCGATGGCCGAGGTCTATGAGGTTGCGTCCTTTTATGCCCATTTCGATATCGTGCTGGACGACGAGGCCGCGCCGCCGCCGCTGACGGTCCGCGTCTGCGACAGCCTGACCTGTGCGCTGGCCGGCGGGGAGGCGCTGCTGGCGACGCTGCCGGAAAGGCTCGGCCGTTCGGTGCGCGTCGTCCGCGCGCCCTGCATGGGGCGCTGCGATGTGGCGCCCGTGGCCGAGGTCGGCCACCGCCATGTCGACCATGCGGATGTGGAAGGCGTGGCCGGGGCTGCCGCGGGCGGCGACGTCCATGCCGAGATCCCGCCGCACATCGACTTCGATGCCTACGCGGCGGAAGGCGGCTACGCGCTGCTGCGGGAATGCCGCGCAGGGGCGCGGGATGCCGAATCGCTGATCAAGACGCTGGAGGATTCCGGAATTCGCGGCCTCGGCGGCGCGGGTTTTCCGTCCGGCCGCAAGTGGCGCTTCGTGCGCCAGGAGAAGGGCCCGCGGCTGATGGCGGTAAACGCCGACGAAGGGGAGCCCGGCACCTTCAAGGATCGTTTCTATCTCGAGCGCGATCCGCACCGGTTTCTGGAGGGCATGCTGGTCGCGGCCTGGGTCGTGGAGGCGCAAGCCGTCTATATCTATCTGCGCGACGAGTATCCGGCTGTGCGCGGCATCCTGCTGCAGGCGATTGCCCGGGTCGAGCGCGCGGGCCTCGACGGCGGATGCCGGATCCATCTGCGGCGCGGCGCCGGCGCCTACATCTGCGGCGAGGAGTCGGCGATGCTGGAGAGCATCGAAGGAAAGCGCGGGCTGCCCCGCCACAAGCCGCCTTTTCCGAGCCAGGTCGGCCTGTTCGGCCGGCCGACGCTGATCCACAACGTCGAGACGCTCTTCTGGGTGCGCGACATCGTCCAGAAGGGGCCGGGCTGGTTCGCCGGCGAGGGCCGGAACGGACGCCACGGGCTCCGCAGCTTTTCCGTATCCGGACGGGTCAAGAGCCCAGGCGTCAAGCTGGCCCCCGCGGGCATCACCGCGCAGGAGCTGATCGACGAATATTGCGGCGGCATGGCCGACGGCCATCGCTTCAAGGCCTATCTGCCCGGCGGCGCGTCGGGAGGCATCCTGCCCGCCGGCATGGCGGATATACCGCTCGATTTCGGCACGCTTGAGCAGCATGGCTGCTTTATCGGCTCCGCGGCGGTGGTCGTCCTGTCCGACAAGGACGATATCAAGGGGGCGGCGCTCAACCTCATGCGCTTCTTCGAGGACGAGAGCTGCGGCCAATGCACGCCCTGCCGCGTCGGCACGGAGAAGGCGGTGAAGCTGATGTCCGAGAAGCATTGGGACGGCCCGCTGCTGCGCGAGCTGAGCGCGGCGATGGCGTCGGCCTCGATCTGCGGCCTGGGGCAGGCGGCGCCGAACCCGCTGCTGTGTCTCCTGAAGTATTTTCCGGAGGAGCTGACATGACCGCCACCATCACCTTCTCGCTCGACGGCAAGGAAGTGGAAGCGGCGCCGGGCGAGACGATCTGGCAGGTCGCTCAGCGCCAGGGGACGGAGATACCGCATCTCTGCTATGCGCCCGAGCCCGGCTATCGTCCGGACGGCAACTGCCGCGCCTGCATGGTCGAGGTCGAAGGCGAGCGCGTGCTCGCCGCGTCCTGCATCCGCAAGCCGGCGCCCGGCATGGTCGTGCGCACGGCGTCGGACAAGGCGAAAAGCGCGCGCCGCATGGTGATGGAGCTTCTGATCGCCGACCAGCCGACGCGCGAGGCGGCGCACGATCCGCGGTCCAAGTTCTGGAACTGGGCCGACGCGATGGGCGTCGCCGACAGCCGGTTCCCGGCGCGCGCCATGGTCGCGCGGGACAGCAGCCATGTCGCGATCGCGGTCAACCTGGACGCCTGCATCCACTGCAACCTGTGCGTCCGCGCCTGCCGCGAGGTGCAGGTCAACGACGTCATCGGCATGGCCTACCGCGGCCACGGCGCCAAGATCGTCTTCGACTTCGACGACCCGATGGGCCAGTCCACATGCGTCGCCTGCGGCGAATGCGTGCAGGCCTGCCCGACCGGCGCGCTGATGGAAGCCAACCTGCTGGACGGCGCGGGGGTGCGCCGCGAGTTCGAAGACCGCGACGTCGCCACGCTCTGCCCCTATTGCGGCGTCGGCTGCCAGACCACGGTCCATGTCAAGGATGACAAGATCCTCTATGTCGACGGCCGCGACGGGCCGGCCAACGAGCAGCGGCTCTGCGTCAAGGGGCGCTTCGGCTTCGACTACATCACCCACCCGCACCGGCTGACCAAGCCGATGATCCGGCGCGTGGACGCGCCCAAGCACGGCGCGCTGAAGCTCGACGCGGCGAATCCCTGGACCCATTTCCGCGAAGCGACCTGGGAAGAGGCGCTCGACCTTGCCGCCGCCGGCCTGAAGAAGGTGCTGGACGCGCATGGCGGCTCGGCGCTCGCCGGGTTCGGTTCGGCGAAAGGCTCGAACGAGGAAGCGTATCTGTTCCAGAAGCTGGTGCGCACCGGCTTCGGCACCAACAACGTCGACCACTGCACCCGCCTCTGCCACGCATCCTCGGTCGCGGCGCTGATGGAAGGTATCGGCTCGGGCGCGGTCACCGCGCCTTTCATGGCGGCCGACACTGCCGAATGCATCATCGTGATCGGCGCCCGCCCGGAACAGAACCACCCGGTCGCCGCGACCTACCTGAAGAACGCGGCCAAGCGGGGGGCGAAGCTGGTCGTCGCCGACCCGCGGGGCCAGGAGCTGTCGCGGCACGCGGCTTACAGCCTGCAGTTCAAGCCCGGCACCGACGTGGCCCTGCTGAACGCGATGATCCACACGATCATCGAGGAAAGGCTGCACGACGTTCAGTACGTGCAGACCCACACCGAAGGCTTCGAGGAGCTCGTCGCGCGCACGAAGGATTTCTCGCCGGAGAAGATGGCCGAGGTCTGCGGCATCGACGCCCGGACCATCCGCGAGGTCGCGCGGCTCTACGCCACTTCGACCAACTCGATCATCTTCTGGGGCATGGGCATCTCGCAGTCGGTGCACGGCACGGACAACGCGCGCTGCCTGATCGCGCTGGCGCTGATCACCGGGCAGGTGGGGCGTCCCGGCACCGGGCTGCACCCGCTGCGCGGCCAGAACAACGTGCAGGGCGCGTCGGATGCGGGGCTGATCCCGATGGTCTTCCCCGACTACCGCTCGGTCGAGGCGGCGGACATCCGCGGCGAGTTCGAGGAATTCTGGGGCATCGAGCTCGACCCGAAGCGCGGGCTGACCGTCGTCGAGATCATGAATGCGGTTCTCGCGGGCCAGATCAAGGCGATGTACATCATGGGCGAGAACCCGGCGATGTCCGATCCGGACCAGGCGCATGCCCGCGCGGCGCTGGCGATGCTCGATCACCTGGTCGTGCAGGACATCTTCCTGACCGAGACGGCCTGGCAGGCGGACGTGGTGCTGCCGGCTTCCGTGCACGCGGAGAAGACCGGCACCTTCACCAACACCAACCGGCAGGTCCAGATCGGCCGCGAGGCGGTGCCGCTGCCGGGCGAGGCGCGGCAGGACTGGTGGATCATCCAGGAGATCGCGAAGCGGCTCGGGCTGGATTGGCGGTACGGTCATCCGCGCGACGCATTCGCGGAAATGAACCGGATCATGCCGTCGCTCGCGAACATCACCTGGCAGCGGCTGGAGCGCGAGGATTCGGTGACCTATCCCTGCGACGCGCCGGACAGGCCCGGCAACGAGATCATGTTCGCGTCGGGCTACCCGACGGCGAGCGGCCGCGCCCGCATCGTCCCGACCGACCTGACGCCGCCGGACGAGCTGCCGGACGACGAGTATCCGATGGTGCTGACGACCGGGCGCATGCTCGAGCATTGGCACACCGGCGCGATGACTAGGCGGGCCGGCAACCTCGACCGTCTGGAGCCGGAGGCGGTCGCCTGCCTGTCGCCCCGCGACATCGGCCGCATGGATCTTTCGCCGGGCGACTTCATCCGCGTGGCGACGCGCCGGGGCGAGATCACGCTGCGGGTGCGGCAGGACCGCGACGTGCCGGAAGGAATGGTGTTCATACCCTTCTGCTTCACCGAGGCGGCGGCCAACCTGTTGACCAATCCGCAGCTCGATCCGTTCGGCAAGATACCCGAGTTCAAGTTCTGCGCCGCCCGCGTCGAGCCGGCGGAGAGCAGGGCGGCGGAGTAGACGGCGCTGCGGCATTTTCGCCTGCCTTGATATTTCTGCGATCGGGGCGCCATTCCGAATGGTTAATTCTCGCGAAAATTATCAGGAGCTATATAGTCATGGCTGCGGCGGCACGCGCCGCGGGCCGTCGGCAGAATTCCGAGGATTCGGGAACCAAGATAAACCTCTTCATATCTAAGTATTCGTCAGAATGCGTTTACCATTTTATTTGGAAAACGTAATGAAAATCATTTGTGTATTTTACATAACAGAACACTATCTAAATTAACTAAACATTTTACTAGATTTCTTCTGATCATCGGTGTAAAGAACTACTACTAAATGGGAGGGGTGCTTGCGTTGGGGGAGAGTTATGTCTCAGGCACCTCTATATATCGTGGGTGGCACGGGTCTGTTTCGACGTGGCCTGTGCAGTTTTCTGGAAGACACGCCGTTCCGCCTGGCCGCGGAGTTCGATAACGCGCAGGCCTGCGTCGGCGCCCTGTCGAAGGCGCCGGAGGCGGAGATCATCGTCTATGTCTCCAATGGCGACCCAGAGGCGTCCTCCGCAGCCGTGGACGCGCTGATGTCCTGCGCGGATGCGCGGGTGCTGGTGCTGTCAGGCGAGCTTTCGGTCGACGAGCTGGGCGCTTGCCTCCGCGTCGGCGCGGGCGGCTACCTGTTGAGCAATATCTCCAAGGAGGTGCTGACGCATTCGCTGCGCCTGATACTTCTGGGCGAGACGGTCTTTCCGTCGCAGCTCGCCACGGCGTGGGCGACCGGCCAGTTGCGCCAGACCGGCAATGGCGGCGATACCAGTAGGGCTCTCGAGGTGCTGACGAACCGTGAGACCGAGATCCTTGGCTGCCTCACCGAAGGCTCGCCGAACAAGATGATCGCGCGCCAGCTCGGGATCACCGAGGCGACCGTGAAGATCCATGTGAAGTCGCTGATCCGAAAGATCGGCGTGCAAAACCGGACGCAGGCGGCCCTTTGGGCGATCCAGGTCGGCCACGTCAAGAATCCGGTCGACCTGGCTGCCTGAGCCAAGGACGGGATCGCGGACCTTTCGCCCCGCGGGTGCAAAGGAAGACGGCCCTCCGTCATGGACGGAGGGCCGTTTAACAGGGAAGTTCCGGAAACGAGTGAGCGTGTGTGTGATCCAGTTACTTCGTTGAGGACATATCCTTCAGGCACTGCGCCTTCAGTTTCGCGTCCTTGATCTTCTCGCACTTCGCCTTTGCTTGGTCGCCTGCTGCAAACGCAGGGGCGGCCATGGGAGCGGCGGCGAACGCTGCCAGAAGAACGACTGGAAGTATTTTGCGAATCATACAAGTCTCCTACTGTAGTTAACGACGCGGGTAGTCGCATGCGATCTGGGCCGGCTTACCGAATTCACCCTTAGACTTAAGTCGGCTTTCCTTCGCGATGCTTCGTCGGGCCGGCCGGCTTCCCGCTCTGCCGGAGCCCGGGCGTCGGAGTCGAGTCGCACGAGTGCGCTGAGGCCGATGCGGCGCCGGTCACGGTTGCGAGGGAACTGGTTCCCTGCCGGCCGAATGTTTGCCCGGATGTTTGCCCGGATGTTTGCATCGCCCCCAATACTCAATCCCCATGCTTGTCGGCGGACCGCTGGTGACGGCGACGCCTTCCTCGAGGCGCGGCGGTCGTATTGAGGTAGACGCCGTTTACCATGTTTTCTTCCCGAGAAAATTAATCCCCGTCTTTTTTACCGGCCCCGGCGTCTCCGGATGATCGCCGATTGTTCACCGTGTCGCCGCATTTCCGTCCGAATCGCTGCCTAGTGTCTGGCCATCGAATCATTGCAACGCAGAGGAATAAAGCATGTCCGGTCACGTCTACTGATCTGAGCGGTATGCGTTCGTCGGCCGTTGGTCGGGGCGACAGAAAATGTCCAAAAGGGCATGAGCCAGCGCACATCGCTTGTCGGTTCTGACGCTTGTCGGTTCTGGCGGGAAAGCGGCGCGGACGCATGAGTGAGAGGGGGCTACGAGATGGTCATCGTCCACGACTTCGCCGAATTCCGGTCGTGCACATGCAGTCCGAAAAGTCAGAAACCGGCGGTTCTCCGCGGGTTTTTCGAGGTCTTCAGGGAACGAACCAGGCGATTGGTCATTGATCGCTTGGGGATTGGTCAATTGATCTTGCCCGCACAGGAGGACCTCACCGTGCCGGATACCGGACCCGCCCTCATGCTTCATGTCGCCGCCCTGCGGCGTTACGCGAATGCTCTCGAAGGCAATCGCGAAGAAGCGGACGATCTGGTGCAGGAATGCCTCGCCCGGGCGATCGCCAGGACCAGGGTGTGGAGTGAAATCCGCAACGTCCGCGCCTATCTGTTTACAATTCTCCACAATCTTCACATCGACCGGATCTCGCGCGGCCGCACCGCCGGCGTGGCGGTTCCGCTCGACCATGTGGAGCATAAGCTCACCACGAAGCCGGCGCAGGAAGAAGGGCTGCGGATCCGGGATCTGGAGCGAGCGCTTCGCGTTCTGCCGGACGATTACCGCAAAGCGGTGCTGCTGGTCGGACTCGAAGGCATGAGCTATCAGGAAGCGGCCACGACGCTCGGCATTCCCATCGGCACCGTCATGTCGCGGCTTTCGCGCGGGCGCGAAACGCTGCGCCAGCTCATGGCGACCGACGCGCACGGCAAATTGCGGATGGTGCGATGACCCAATTACCGCGCGCCGGAAGTCAGGCCATCGCCAGAACGGATCTGCATGGCTATATCGACGGCGAGCTGCCGGCACACCGCCGCGCGGAAGTCGAGGCATACCTGGCTGCCCATCCGGGACACGCTGCGTTGCTTGCCGAATTCAACGCAGCGACGCTTTCGTTGCACGGGCTGTACGGCATCGGCCCGCCGGCAAACCCACGGATCGACGCGCTGACGGCCGAGCTCGACCGCGCGCTGAGACGGCGGCGCAGGACGCGTCGGCTCGCACGCCTTGCGGCGGCCGTGCTCGTGCTGGCCGGCGGGACCGGCATCGTATCGGCGCTCCATGACCGGATCGGGGAGGCGGAAGACCGCTTTCTCGCCTTCACGCAACAGGCGACGGATGCGCACGTCCTGCTCGCGGGCAATCGCTCATTGCCGGCCGGTGCGGCGCTAGGAGACGAGACGGCGGCCGTTACATGGCTGTCGCAGCGGCTGACCGGCGTTCCGTTGCGCGCGCCCGACCTGCGTTCCTTCGGCTACGCGCTCTCCGTCGAGCGCATTCTTCCCTCGGACAGCGGTCCGGCGGCCCAGCTCATGTACGAAAGCCAGGAGGCTCTGGAACCGGTCACGCTGTTCATCGGTAAGGGGAGGGCCGCAAGGCCGACCGCCTTTACCTATGTACAGAATGACGGCCTCTCGATTTTCTACTGGCAGGAAGGTCCCTTCGCCTACAGCCTCGCGGGAAACCTGGACCGGGCGGGGCTGCTGGCGCTGGCGGAAGAGGCGAAAGCGCAACTCGTCGCCCTGCCGCCGGCCCCGAAATCGTTGGTTAAGCGCCGCTTCCCGGCGGCCGATAGATCCGCCGGGACTGCCGGACAGGCCCCTGCACTGGACGCCGGGCTCGAGCGCCCGGCTGCCAATACGCTCAGCGCACCGGATGCGGATACCGCCGCGGAGCCCGCGATCAAGCCGAAGTCGACGCTTGCGCCGCTTCCGGCGGGCGAGCGGGAATCGCCCAGGAAGACCTGAGCAAGACCGGCCGGGGCCGTCCATCCCCCCAAAAGGAAAAGCGGCGCCCGAAGGGCGCCGCCACGCAGGTCGTGTGCGTAAGTTTTATTGCTCTTTGGGGAGTTATCTTGCCTGCTCGATCGTACGTCCTCGCTTAAATACTTAAACGAATGACGGCAAATGAAGAATCAGGTCGATCACCGATGATCGTCCGCAAGTCCTAACACCCATTCTGCGCTGCAAGAAGTAACAACTTCTTGAGTAGGGACGCGCCACTCAGCGAATGCCGATCCCGAAGATCCCCGCTGCCGTACCGCCCAGGATCTTGTCTTTGTCTTCGGCGCTCAGCGCCGCATTCCGCACCACCTCGACCGGCGCCGGATCGCCGATCGGGAAGGGGTAGTCGGAGCCGAGCATCACGCGGTCCGCCCCGACCTTGCCGCAGAGGAATTTCAGCGCGTCCGGCTGGAAGACCAGGCTGTCGAAATAGCACCGCCGCAAACCTTCCTCCGGGTCGGCATACTTGCCGGGATTGGCGTGGAAATTCCGAACCAGCCGGCCGATGACGAAGGGCAGCCCGCCGCCGCCCGTCGTCAGCACCGCCTTCATTCCCGAATACTTCACGAAGTGCCCCGAGAACAGCAGCCGGGCGCAGGCAGCCGTCATGTCGTTGAGCCGGGCGACCGCATTGACCAGGTCCGGCTCGCGGATGCGCGCATCCGTCGTGTCGTAGACCGGATGGATCAGCACGACGGCGCGCCGGTCCGAAGCCGCCTCCCAGAACGGGTCGAGGCCCGGATCGTCGAGATTGCCGCCTTCGCCCTTCGGCTGCGCCGCGATCATGAAGCCGCGGAAACCCGCATCCATCGCTTCGTGCAGCACTGCGGCGGCATGCCTGCCGGACTGCATCGGGACGCTCGCGAGCGGCGTCAGGCGCCGCTCGCTTTCGCAGGCGCGCAGCAGTTGCTCATTGATCATGCGGCTCCACGCGGCGCCTTCCTCGGCCGGAAGCTCGTAGCCGAACATGTCGAGCCAGCCGCCGCTCACCTGATGGCCGATGTCGCGCTCGTCCATCCACTGTAGCCGTTGCCCGGTCTCGCGCAGCTTCGGCATGACGGGGCGCGTCGGCTTGCGCCCGGCGAAGGCAAGCTGGAAAGCATCGTCCGACTGCATCAGCTCGACCGACGGGAAGCGGCCGATGCTGCGTTTGAGATCTTCGAACATGGATTGCGGCGCGAAATGGGCGTGGATGTCGATGTTCATGGCGCGGCTCCGCTTGCGGTTCTCAGCATCCCGGCGAGGTAGCCGAGCCGGATCGGCAGGGCGTCGACGCGGCGGCCGATCGGAGCGAGCGCATCGTTGACCGCGCTGGCGACGGCGGCGGGAGAGCCCGGATAGCCGGACTCGCCGGCGCCCTTCTGCCCGTGCGAAGTCAGTGGGGACGGCGTGCAGTGCTCCGCGATCTTCACCATCGGTATCTCGAGCGACGAGGGGAGAAGATAGTCCATGAAGGTGCCGGAGAGATGCTGGCCCGTTTCGTCATATTCGAACTTCTCGTAGAGCGCCGCGCCGATGCCGTGCGCGATGCCGCCCAGCATCATTCCCCTCACGATCAGCGGGTTGATGACCGTGCCGCAGTCGTGCGCGACGTAGTACTCGGGGATCTCGACCTTGCCGGTGCCGGGGTCGATCTCGACCAGCGCCATGTGCGCCTCGAAGGAGAAGCAGGGATACATCTGCACCCGCCCGTCCTCGCCCGGCATCGCGCCGCCCTTCGGCACCTGCAGCGTGTAGCTCGCCTGCAGGCCGGGCTCCATGCCGGGCGGCATGAGATGGTACTGGCGATGGCAGATGCGGACGATCTGCTCCCAGGAAAGCCGTTTCGACGGATCGTCCGTCACCGCTACCGCGCCGTCCGCATAGATCACTCCGGACGGATCGCGCCCGAGATTGTGCGCGGCGATGCGGATCGCACGGTCGCGGATGATTTCCGCCGCCTTCTGCGCCGCGCCGCCGAGCATGATCGCCATGCGGCTGGCGACCGGGCTGTTGCCGGGCAGGCTCGACAGCGAATCCGAATGGATGACGCGGATGCCCACCGGGTCGAAGCCGAGCGTTTCGCCGATTACCGTCGCGGCCAGGGTCTGGTGGCCTTGGCCCGCGCTCGACGTGACGATCAGCGCCGTGATCGCGCCCTGCCGGTCGACCTTGACCGTGCAGGATTCCGGCCACAGCGTCGTGTCGTTGCGCGGGTTGAACAGTGGCTCGAACGCGGCGTTGCCGCCGCCGGGCTCCATCGCGGCGGCGATGCCGACGCCTGCGAGCTTTCCTGCCTTGCGGATTTGGTCGCGCCTTTCCAGCAATGCCGGATAGTTCGCGAGGTCGGTCAATTTCCGCATCACGGCGTGGTAGTCGCCGCTGTCGTATTCGGTGCCGCTCGGGATGGTGTAGGGGAACTGATCGGCGCGGATGAAGTTGCGCCGCCGCACCTCGACGCGGTCGAGGCCGAGATAGCCCGCGACGCGGTCGATCGCCGTCTCGATGGCGAAGGTGGTCGGCGCCTGGCCGAAGCCGCGCACGGCCACCTGCGCCGTCTTGTTGGTGCAGACCGAGATGGCTTCGTAGGCGACGCTGCCGATGCGGTAGGGACCGACGATGGAGCCGACCGGCTTGCCGAGCTGGAGCGGCGCGCGGCCGGGATAGGCGCCGCAGTCGTCGAGCGCCCGCATCTTCATCGACCGCACGGTCCCGTCGGCATCGAAGGCGACGCTGACATCGAAGATCCGGTCGGGGCCATGCGCGTCGCCGCCCGACATGTTCTCCAGCCGGTCCTCGATCAGCCGTACCGGCCGACCGAGCTTGCGGGCGAGGTAGCCGACCAGGATGGCATGCTTGAGGCCGCGCTTGACGCCGTAGCTGCCGCCGACGTCGACGTCGAAATGCACGCGCACCTGGTTGCCCTGGAGGCGCAACGCATCGGCGATCTGGTCGGCGTACTTGGGCATCTGAACCGACGCCCAGACGTCGAGGATATCGTCGCCGGAATCCCAGCAGGCGACCGCGCCGAACGTCTCGATCGGCACCGTCGAGCTGCGGCCCCACCGCGCCCGGAAATCGAGGCTATGCGCCGCGGCGGCGAAGTCCGCCTCGACCGGCCCCCAGATGAAATTGCGGTGGAACAGCACGTTGCTGCCGTGCTTCGGATGCACCAGCCGGCCGGTCGAAGCGAAGGCTTCCTCCGGATCGACGACGGCGGGCAGGGGCTCGTAGGCGACGGCGACCAGCTCCGCGGCGTCCTCGGCAATGTAACGGTCGTCGGCGACCACGGCGGCGACCCATTCGCCGGCATAGCGGACGACGCCGGCCGCGAGCGGATACCAGAGGATTTCCGGCAGGTGCACGCCGTGCTGCATCGAGGCGGTCGCCTGCTGCAGCTCGGCGCCGGTGAGCACTGCGCGCACGCCGTCGACCGCCAGTGCGGCGCCGGTGTCGATCGAGACGATACGCGCGCTCGCATGCGGGCTCGCGACGAGCGCAATGTGCGCCATGCCCGGCAATCGGATATCGGCGACGTAGCGGCCGCTTCCCGCGATGAAGCGCCGATCCTCTTTGGTGCGGCGCGGGCGGCCGAGGAAGCGGTACTTATCGGTCATGGCCATCCCGCTCCGGCGACGGCGTGCGCTGGTTCAGCCGGTCGGCGGCGAGCTCGATCGCTTCGACGATCTGGCCGTAGCCGGTGCAGCGGCAGAGATTGCCGCTGATCGCCTTGCGGATCTCCTGGCGCGACGGGTCGGGATTGCGCCGCAGCAAGGCATGCGCGGCGATCAGCATGCCAGGCGTGCAATAGCCGCATTGCAGGGAGTGCGTCTCCCAGAAGCAGTCCTGGATCAGGCTGAGCCCGCCGCCCGGTTCCGTCAGCCCTTCGACGGTGGAGACGCGGTGACCGTCCGCTTGAACGGCGAACATCAGGCAGGAGCGGATCGGCAGGTCGTCGAACAGCACCGAGCAGGCGCCGCAGACGCCATGCTCGCAGCCGACGTGGGTCCCTGTGAGGTCCAACACGTCGCGGAGGAAATCGACCAGCGTCAGGCGCGGCTCGACGGAGGCGGCATGCGGCTCGCCGTTGACGATGACGGTGATTCGTTTGGCGGGCATGCCCTAAGGCTCCCTTGCGGCGTTCGCCGCTGCCTGAAGAATGGCACGGAGCGTGAGGCTCCGCGCCATGTGGCGGCGGGCATCGGCTCCGGCGTGGAGGTCCGTCGACGGCTCGATCGCTTCGTCCATAAGAGGCAGCAGGCGCTCGATATTCTCGTTGTCGGGGCGTTGGCCGATCAGCGCTTCCTCGATCCGCAAGAGCCGCACCGGCGTCGGCGCGGCATTGGCGACGGCAACGGCGGCGCGCCGGCACACGCCGTCCCGGTCGAGCGCGAGCTGGGCCGCCGCCGCGACGATGGCGAAGTCGCTGTCCCGCGCGCTCACCTCCTGAAAGCCGGCGCCGACGCGTCCGGCTCCCGGCCATACCGGAAAGCGGACGGCGGTCAGGCATTCGCCCGGCTCGAGCGTGGTGGTCATGGGCGCTTGGAAGAAATCCGCCGCGTCGATCCGGCGGTCCGTCTCGCCGTCGCTTGCCGTCATCGTGGCGCCGAGCGCCGCAGCGACGAGGCCGATCTCCGCCGACGGATCGGCATGCGCCAGGCTGCCGCCGACGGTGCCGCGGTTGCGCGTCTGGTCGTGGCCGACGAAGGGGAGGGCGAGGGCGAGCAAAGGCACGTCGTCCACGACGATGCCGGAGCGCCCGGCATCGGCCTGCCGGGTGGCGGCGCCGACGACGACCTCGCTTCCGTCTCGCGCGATGCCTGTCAACTCCGCCACGTCGTTGATGTCGACCAGGAGTCTCGGCCGCACCAGCCGCATCGCCATCAAGGGCACCAGCGATTGGCCGCCCGCGATGATGCGCGCTTCGCCGTCGCCATCGGCGAGATAGCCGCAGGCCTCGCGCAGCGTCGCCGGGCGGACGTAGTCGAAGGCGGCAGCCTTCATTTGGTTGGCTCCAAATTTTTCTACCGCAGATGTGCTGCAGAATCGCGCTTAGCCTGTTCTATCTATAGTATCGAATACGCCGATGACAAAGGGCCGACTGCAAACTTTCAGTAGGAGGAATGCATGGCTAACCTGGGATCAGCACGGGAAATGGGGCCGGCGCGGCGGCGCGAGCCTGCCGTGCCGTTTCAACCGGTCGTCGACCCGGCGGGCTGGCGCGCGGAAGCGCTGAGGGCGAGCGGCGAGCACCTCTTTCACCTCACGGCCGGCGACCGGCAGGAGCTGGACGCCGCGATCCGGGAGGTCGAGGCGCGCAATATCCCGGTCATGTCGATCGCCGCGGGGGATTTCCGGTTGCCGTCATTGGGGGGCAAGCTCGCCGGCATCAGGGACGAGATCCTCGACGGCCGCGGATGCGTGCAGATGCGCGGTTTCGAGCCGCAACGTTATACGCCGCTGCAGCGGGCGATCGCCTTCTGGGGCGTCTCGATGCACCTCGGCGAAAGGGTCGCGTCGCAGAATGCGAAGGGCCACGTGCTTGGGCATATCACCGACATCGGCGAGACGGTGAACAATCCGGACCAGCGCGGCCCGTACTCGAACGACCGCATACCCTACCATGTCGATTGCTGCGACATCGTCGGGCTGATGTGCATCAACCCGGCGAAATCCGGCGGCGAGAGCGGCATCGCCAGCTCGGTCACCATCCACAACGAGTTGCAGCGGCGGCGGCCCGATCTTCTGCCGGTGCTCGCCGAGCCCTATTACCGCGACCGGCGGGGCGAGGTCCCGGCCGGCATGGAGCCGTGGTACAAGATCCCGATCTTCAACTACGACGAAGGCTATCTCACGACGAATATAGAGCCGACCTATATCGGCTCGGCCCACCGCCATCCCGGCGTGCCCGCGATGACGCCGCTGCAGCGCGAGGCATTCGACTACGTGCAGAAGCTGGCGGTGGAGCTGCGGCTCGACATCGACTTCCACCGCGGCGACATGCAGTTCCTCAACAACCACGTGATCATGCACACGCGCCAGGCGTATGAGGATTTCCCGGAGCGCGAGCGGCGTCGTCACCTGCTGCGGATATGGATCGTCGCCAGGGGATGCCGGCCGCTGCCGCGCGCCTATTTCGCGCGCCACGGCGATCCGGACGAAGTGGACTGGCCGGGCGGGATCGTCGGGCCGGATACGGTGCTGAACGCGCCCGTGGACGGTTAGGCGCCGTCCTTCTTCTGCATCCTGTCCCAGTCGAACAGCGTCGGCTCCTTGTCGAGGAACCGTTTCACCGCCGCCGAATGATACTCGGTGTCGTGCGCGACGGCCTGGCCGAATGCCTCCAGCTCGCCGAGCGCGCGGAAGTCGAGGTTGAATGACTGGTTCATGATGTTCTTCGAAAGGCCGATCGCCTGGCGCGATGCGTTGCGGAATCGCCCGGCCAGCTCGATTGCGGCGTCCATGAGTTTATCCGGCTCGTGGATGGCGTAGACGATGCCGAGATCCTTGCCTTCCTTCGCGTCGAAGGAGCGCGCCGAGAAGACCAGCTCCTTGGCTCTCTGCAATCCGACGATGCGGGGCAGCAGGAACAGCCCGCCCACGTCGGGAATGAGGCCGACGCGGCCGAACACTTCGCAGAAGCGCGCGCGGGTCGAGGCCAGGATGAAGTCGGCGGCCAGCGCGATGTTGATGCCCGCGCCATAGGCCGCGCCGTCGACCGCGGCGATGACCGGCAGCTCCAGGCTGACCCATTCGTAAAGCCAGCTATAGATGTCCTGGATGCGCTTGCGGCTCTCGAAGCTCGTCCGCTTGCCCTTGGCCATGCTCTGGATGTCGCCGCCGGCGCAGAAGGCGCCGCCCGCGCCGGTGATGATCACCGCGTAGAGCGTGGTGTCGTTGCGAATGTCCAGAACGACCTCGGAAAGCTCTGTTCGCATCGAAATGTCGAGCGCGTTGCGTTTTTCCGGCCGGTTCAGCGTGATGATCGCAAGACCATCGCGCACCTCGTATTTGAGCGACTCGAAACTCATGGGACGGCTCCGTGAATACAGTTCAAAGATGAAGTCTAGACCGGCTCCAGCGGCGCGTTGAGAGTCGCGCCGGCGACGCGGATGCCGCCGCGGTTGCCGATGGCGACGCTGCCCCAGCGCTGCGTGAACACCTCGGGCATCGGTCACCCGTCCGGCGGGCAAAGCCATAAACGCAGCAGGTGACGCTTGCGTTCCGGCTCCGGCCAGTCGTCGAAGTCGGTCCGGTCGTGCAGGATTTGGTGGTTGTGCAGAAGCTGAATGTCGCCCGGCTCGAAATCCATCTGCAAGTGCAGGGCGTCGTCGTCCGCCAGCGAATCCAGCAGGTCGAGCGCCGCGAGCTGGCGGTCCGTCAGGCGCGGCACGTCCTCGAGCCGCTGGGCGGACTCGATGTAGCGCCGCACGTAATAGCCGGTGAGCAGGCTCGCATGCCAGTTGAACACCGGTATCGCGTAGTAGGGCTTCATGCCGGGCGGAATCTCGCCGCGCCGGTCGACGCAGAACGGCTCGAACAGCACCCTCGTCAAAGCCGGATCGCGGGCCAGCATCTCGTTGTAGAGCGTGACCGAGCTGACGATCGTGCTGAGCCCGCCGCTGCGCGCCTTCTGCAGGCACATCAGGCCGACGATGTCGCAGGAATCCGCGTGGTAGTACTGGCGCCTCGTCGTCTGGTAGGTACGGACGCTGGGATCGTCGACGCGGTAGCCGAGGTCGCGCACATGGCCGAGCACATGTCCCTTGGCGTTCTGCGAAACCGCGCCTCTGAAATGCGCGCCGATGCCCCAGAAGATCGTGGCCATGTCGGCGGTGGCGTAATTCTGCCGCGGAATGCCGCGTATCAGCACGAAGCCCCGCCCGCCCAGCAGCTCCCGTCGGATACCCTCCAGCACGGGGCCGAGCGTCGGCAGCGGGAACGCCGCCCGCGATACGCCGAGGATTTCGATCTTCCGGCGTTTGACGGCATCGAGCGCGGCGTCGATTTCGCCGGTCTCGCGGGCGGACGGCGTGTGGATCCACGCGCCGCTCGCCGCCATCTCCCTGCCGCGCCACGCGGATGCGCCGCCGATCGGGCCGGGCGGCATCGGTGGGGGCGTCGCGATTTTCGCCGTAGCGCTCATGGCGTCAGATTACACCATCCCGCTTCAGCGCATCCAGTTCGGCCGCCGGCAGGCCGAGCCAGCCGCCGTAGACGCCGGCGTTGTCCTCGCCCAGCTCTGCGCTGGGTTCGATCGGCATGAGGTCGGAATCCTGAAAGCGTAATGGGCTCCGCTGCAGGGCGAGCCTGCCGAGCACGGGATGGTCCACCCATTCCAGCATGCCGCGGGCGTGCAGATGCTCGTCGTGGATCACCTCGTCCAGGTTGCGCACCGGCGCGCAGGGGAAGTTGTATTTGCGCGAGATCGCCAGCAGCTCGTCCTTGGTCAGCGTCCTGGTCCACTTCTCGACCATGGCGTTGACCTCTTCCAAGATCTCGGCGCGCGCGTGGTTGCCGGCGAAGCGCGGGTCGTCCTTCAGCTCCGGCCGCCCGAGCGGGATCAGCAGGTTGTAGAAATGGCCGTCGTTGGTGCAGTTGATCGCGGCATAGCCGTCCTTCGTCGGATAGACGTTGTAAGGGGAGATCGACAGGCCGCCATGCTGGTTGCCGGTGCGCGGCGGCTCCTTGCCGCCCAGCGTGTAGTACATGCCGATGTTGGACGCGAGCGAGGCGTAAATCGCCTCCTGCATCGACACCTCGACCATGCGGCCCTGGCCGGTCTTCTCCGCCTCGTAGAGCGCGGTCATGATGCCCGCATAGAGATGGACGCCGCCCGAGAAATCGCACACCGCGGCGCCGGCCTTGACGGGCGGGCTGTCGGGAAATCCCGTCACGCTCATCAGGCCGGACGACGCCTGGACGGTCAGGTCCATGGCGAGGTCGTCGCGCCGCGGTCCGCTGCGGCCGTAGCCGCTGGAGCAGCCGTAGACCAGCTTCGGGTTGACCTTCTGCAGGTCCTCCCAGCCGAGCCGCATGTTCTGCATCGCGTCGGGGGCGAAGTTTTCCAGCACCACGTCCGCGCGCTTCACCATCTCGAGGAAGATCTCGCGGCCGCGCGGCGCCTTCAGGTTCAGCGTGACGCATTCCTTGTTGGAATTGAGCAGCGCGAAGGGCACGGAATGGCTCTTCTTGGCGCCGCGGTGCCGAAGATGCTCGCCCTTCAGGGGCTCGATCTTGATCACCCGCGCGCCGGCCATCGCCAGCATGAATCCGGCATAGGGGCCGTTGTAGATATGGCCCAGGTCGAGCACGGTGACGCCGGCAAGCGGCTGGGGACGCGCGGACATTCTCAGTTCCTTCCAGATTGATTGCGCAGGAGATCGCGCGCGATCACCATGCGGTGGACTTCGGACGGGCCTTCGCCGATCCGCTTGATGCGAAGCTCGCGGTACCAGCGCTCCAGCGGCAGCTCGTTGGAGACGCCGAGGCTGCCGAAGATCTGCACGCAGCGGTCGACGATGCGCCCGGCCGTCTCCGTCGAATAGAGCTTGCAGATCGACGCTTCCGTCTTGATGTCGTGGCCGAGGTCGCCGCGCCACGCCGCCTGATAGGTCAGCAGCCGCGCCGCCCGCAGCTCGACTTCCGAATCCGCCAGCATCCATTGGATCGCCTGCTTGTCGGCGAGCTTGCTGCGGAAGGTCTCGCGCTGGTTGGCCCAGTCGATCGCCATGCGCAGCGCTGCCTGGGCGATGCCGATCACGCCGGCGGAGTAGGGGAGGCGGGCGTGCACCAGCCAGTGCTCGGCAAGCGCGAAACCTTCGCCTACCTCGCCGATACGGTGCTCGACCGGGATCTCGTAGTCGGTGAAGACCAGCTCGTAGGGATAATAGGACCGGATGACCGGGATCGGGTTCATCGCGAGCCCCGGCTTGTCCGTCTCCACCACGAAGCAGCTTATGCTATCCTTGCCATTCTTCAGTTCCGTGCGCGCGAACAGGACGCCCCAGCGCGCCTGGCCGGCGCCGGTGATGTACATCTTGGCGCCGTTCACCACGTAGCGGTCGCCCTTGCGCACGGCGCGCGTCTTGATCGAGCCGCGCGGGTCGGCGCCGCCGCCCGCCTCGGTGATGGCGACGAAGGGCTTCTCGCCGGTCTCGATCGCCGGGCGGCCGAACTTCTCGATCAGCGCGTTTCCGCCCTTGAAGATGACGTTGGGCGGGTCGGCGCCCACCGCGCCGCAGGCAGGCACATACGCGCCCATGCGGCATTGCGACGTTTCCTCGGCGACCACGACCTGGCCCATCAGGCTGAGCCCGGCCCCGCCATGCTCCTGCGGCGAGCGCATGCACCAGATGCCGAGCTCGCGCGCCTTTTTCTGCAGCGGCAGCAGCAGGGGAGCGGGGAGCTCGTAGGCGTCGTGGGCCACGCGATCCTCGGCCGGCTTCACGTCGTTCTCCATGAAGCGGCGCACGGTGTCCCGGAGCATCCGCATCTCCTCGGACAGCTCCCATGCGTCGCTCTGCGTCATCGTCTCCATGCTCCCGTGGGTGGATCGGTGCGGGCGCGCGGGCGCGGCGGAATGGCGCCCGCGAACACCCGTTATATCAGATGGCGCTACCGGTCAAAAAGCGACCGGAGCTTGCGTACCGCCGCCTCCGGCGCGTCGAGCACCGGGCGGCCCGTGCGCTGTTCGACCAGCGAGCGGGTCGGCCCCATGGAGAACTGGCCGAGCAGGATCGCATCGCAGTCGCGGGCCCCCGCCGCCGCCTCGACCACCAGCCGGTCATGGCTCTCGCGGTCGCCGCCCTGCAACAGGCCCATCGCTTCGGGGACGTAGACCGGGTTGAGCGCGAGCGTCCGCCCCGCCTCGCCGGATCGCTGCTTCAGCTCCGCTTCGAGCATCCGGTTGGTGCCCGGGTCGGTCGCGATCATGGACAGCCGCGCGCCCAGCGCCAATGCCTCGTCGACCAGCCCGTCGAAGGAGGTCAGGACCGGGATTGTGACATCTTTCCGCGCCGCGACGGCGGCCGGGCCGAACAGCGAGCCCGTCACCAGGACGGCGTCGACGCCGCAGCTCGCGCTGTATCCGATGAGGGACGCGATCCGCCGGAAGATCTCCGGCGTCAGCGACCGGTCCGGCCCCAGGTCCTGATACGTCGACTGGTCGTAGAGGTTCGTCGTGCGGGCCGCGGGCCAGATGCTCTCGAAGGCGTCCTCCACCGCCCGGATGGCGGGGATCACCGAATGGACGAGGCCTACTCTCACTGTCATGAATTGTCCCCTTGTAAAGGCTTATTCCCGCCGTCCGGAAAGGCGGCGGGTTTGGAGTCGAAAAGCGCAACCGAACCCGTTATACACGGTTCCAAGCGGCGCATTTAAGCCGCGATCGCAGGAGCAAAGGAACAGACCGATGGCAGATCAGGTTCGCGCATCGCACATTCTCCTCATGTATGCCGGATCGTCGCGTTCGACCGCAACGCGGTCCAAGGACGAGGCGATGCAGGAGATCAACGATCTCAAGGCGGCGGTCGACGGCGGGGCCGACTTCGGCGAGCTGGCCCGCGAGAATTCGGACTGTCCCTCGTCGCGCGACGGCGGCGACCTGGGCTGGTTCGGCCCGGGAATGATGGTCCCCGAATTCGACGACGCGGCGTTCGCGCTCGGCGTCGGCGACAGCAGCGGCGTCGTCGAAACGGCCTTTGGGTATCATCTCATCCAGCGCACCGGCTGATCCGCCCGGCGGCCCTCCGCGGCGGTCAATCGGCCGAGCAGAGGGTGATCCGGCGGTTCTCGATCATGTCCTTATATTTCTCGCGGGTTTCCGCGAGGATCGGCGATTTGCCGTGCTCCTCGAAGGCCGCCTGGTCGCGGTAGCATTCGAACAGGAAGACCTTGTTGGCGTCGCGCTGCGGGATCAGCACGTCGAACTGCAGGCAGCCCGGCTCCGCCTCGCGCGTGCGGCTGGCGTGGCTGCGGATGACCTGCTCGAACGCCTTGCGGTGTTCCGGCTTGACGTCGAACTCGACGACGATCGCGATCTTGCTCATGGCTTCGCTCCCTGAAATGCGTGGCTTTATCGATCCTGCCGCCGAGGCTGCGTGGCGGAAGGACGATTATTGCTGTTCGTGGCCGCGCATGCCAAGCGCCCACATGAGCCCCATGATGGATCCCTTCACGCGCGGCAGGAACCACAACGTCAGGAGCAGCGCGAGGGTCGGCCAAATGGCCGCCTGGAGCCAAAGATTGGGCTGGGCGAGCTGTTCGGTCAGCAGCAAGGGCGGGACGATCAAGTGACCGACGATGAGGATCGTGAAATAGGGCGCGATGTCGGCGGTGTAGATGCGCCCCGTATCTTCTCCGCAGCTTGCGCAGGCGGACAGCGGCTTGAGGTAGCCCTGAAAGAGCTTGCCCTGGCCGCATTTCGGGCAGTGGCCCCCGAATCCCCGGCGCATCGCCGCGAAGATGAAGGACGCGCCCAGCTCCGGCCCGGTCGGTTGGGGATGCACGGAAACCAACTCCTTCGCAGGCCGGCGGCGGCGCCTTGGGGCACACCTAGGGGCCCTGGCCCGTTCAATGTCCCCGCGCCGGCGGGATATGGACGCTTTCGCGGACGGCGGCAAGGCCGAGGCTCGCCAGGAACAAGGTGAAGGCGGCGACCACGACCGACGGCCCCGAGGGCGTATCCCAGCGCAGCGACGCGGTCAAGCCGAGCGCCACCGCGAGGATGCCGATGGCCGAGGCCAGGGCCGCCATTCCCTCCGGCGTCCGGGCGAAGCGGCGCGCGGTGGCCGCGGGGATGATCAGCATAGACGTTATCAGCAGAATCCCCATGACCTTCATGGAGATGGCGACCACGACGGCGAGCAGCAGGGTGAATACGAGCCGCACGCGAAAGACCGCGACGCCTTCGGCGCGGGCCAGCTCCTCGTGCACGGTCATGGCGAGCAGGTCGCGCCAAATCGCCGCAAGGACGATCAGGGCCAAGGCGCCGCCGGCGTAGATGGCGATCAGGTCCTGCGCCGTCACCGCCAGGATGTCGCCGAACAGATAGCCCAGCAGGTCGACCCGCATCGACCCCATCAGGCTCAGCGCCACGAGGCCGATGGACAGCGCGGTGTGCGACAGGATGCCGAGCAGGGTGTCGGTCGCGATCCGCCGCTGCTCCTGCAGCGCGACGATGGCGAGCGAGAAGACGACGCATGTGACGGCGATGCCGGCCGTCAGCTCGATGGACAGCAGGAAGCCGAGCGCAACCCCCAGGAGGGCGGAGTGGGCAAGCGAATCGCCGAAATAGGCCATGCGCCGCCAGACCACGAAACAGCCGAGCGGGCCCGCGACGATGGCGAGGCCGATGCCGCCGAGCAGGGCGTAGAGCAGGAAGTTATCGAAGATCACTCGTGCGCCCCATCGCCGTGCGCCCCATCGCCGTGCGCCCCATGGCGGTGCGTCTCTTCGGCCCCCTTCACCTCGCCCGCGAGGGTGTGCTCGTGGTCGTGATGATGGGTGTAGACGGCGAAGCTGTCGGCCGCGTGCGGGCCGAATATCTGCAGGTAGGCCGGGTGCTTGCTGACAGTGCCCGGCTTGCCTTCGCAGCAGATGTGGCCGTTGAGGCAGATCACGCGGTCGGTCGCCGCCATGACCAGGTGAAGATCGTGCGAGATGGTGAGCACGCCGCAGCCGCGCCGGTCCCGGATCCGGCGGACCAGCTCGAACAGCTCGATCTGGCCATTGAAATCGACGTTCGCCGTCGGCTCGTCGAGCACCAGCAGGTCGGATTGGCGCAGCAGGGCGCGGGCGATCAGGACCCGCTGCAGCTCGCCGCCGGACAGGCTGTTGGCCGCGGCGTCGAGCAGGTGGCGCGCGCCGACCTCGTCCAGCACCTGCTCCATCTGCGTTCGCGACGCACGCGCCGTCAGCGTCAGCAGGCGGCTCACGGGCAGCGGCAGGACGATGTCGATCGGCAGCTTCTGCGGCACGTAACCGGTGCGCAGGCCGGGCCGGCGCGTCACCTTGCCCGCATTGGGCGCGACGACGCCCAGCAGGATGCGCGCCAGGGTCGACTTGCCCGACCCGTTCGGGCCGATCAGCGCGACGATCTCGCCCGGCCGCACGTCGATCTGCACGTCGTGCAGGACTTCGCGCCCGTCGAATGACTTGCAGATATGCGCGGCGGTCACGAGCGGCGCGGAATCGGGCTGCACGCGCTCAGGCTTCGGCTCGGTCGTTTCGGCGGTCGGGAACATGCAGTGTTATAGTACAACACTGCCGCGCCGGGCCAGCCGAAAGCCGGTGCGTTCTCAGGCCACCCCGGCTTGCTGGCCGACAGCGATCTGCGCGCCGGTTTCCTCGTGCCCGTAGACGGTGTAGCTCTGGCCGTCGATGGTCGCCGTGTCGGTCTCGGTCCAGCCTTCGCCGATGTCGACCTGGTCGCCTGCGTCGGCATCGATGACCAGGCTGTCGGCCAGGCCGGTGAAGGCGTTCACGCCGTCGGTGAGGCTCAAAACGGCATCCGCGTCGATGGTGAGGGTGGCGTTGCCGCCGCCGGTCAGGTCGATCCGCTCGATGCCGGTTACCTGGTTCGCGGCAAGCTGGCCGAGATTGAAGCTCTCGCCCGCGCCGGTGAACTGCAGCGTATCCGTTCCCGCGCCGCCGGCGATCTGGGTGAAGGTCAGGTCCGGCACCTGGAACAGGTCGTTGCCGTCGCCGCCGAGTAGCGTGTCGCCCGCGGCGCCGATCAGTATGTCGTCGCCGGGCCCGCCGTCGACGCTGTCGCTGTCGGTATTCGGGGCTACGATGGGCGAAATGTCGACCGCGACCACGAGGTCCTGGTAATCGCTGTCGCCGCCGGCAAGGTCTTCAAAGCCGATGACGAGCTGGCCGTCGGCGCTGCCGAGGCCGCTGACCGCATGGTCGATTCCGTCGGCGTTCAGCGCGGGGCTCGCGGTATGGAAGACCGCGCCTTGGACTGCGATCTCGGTTTGGCCGTCGTCGGAAACGAAGAACAGGCCCGGGTTCGCGGTGTCGACCGTGGCGGGGTTGCCGTTGGCGTCGCGGAACTCGAAGCTGCCGTTCTGGAACTGGCCGAAGTCGTTCAGCCCGGCACCGTCGGCGACCAGGAAGAAGCCGAAGGTGTCGCCGGCCCCGACGTCGAGCGAGACGCTGTCGCCGGCTTGCAGCTCGCCGCCGCTGCCACTGGCCGACGCATCGTCCCAGACGAACTGCACGTCGCTCAATTCGCCGTTCGGCCCGATTGTGTAGTAGCCCAGCGAATTCTGCTGGCCCGCCCCCTCGCTCTGGAAGGTGACGGAAACGGTATGGTCCGCCTGCAGCGTGAGGTCCGCCGAATCGACGCCGTTCACGACTGCCGGATCGACCGCCTGCCCGTCGGCGAGCGCCGGAATGGCCGCCGTGGTGACGAAGTCGTGGACGACCGGCGCGGCCGAGCCGCCGTTGTTCGCGTTCAGCACATCGTTGCCCGCGCCGCCGAGGATGACGTCGCTGCCGTTGTTGCCGATGACGGTGTCGTTGCCACCCTGGGTGTCGATGTTGTCTCCGAAGATGCTGCCGACGACGGTTTCGTTGCCGTCGTTGCCGAGGAAATCGACCGGACCGCCGGCGCCGCTGAAGTCGAACACAAGCGATTCCAGCGCGGCGACGGTCGTTTGCAGCGCTTCGGGCAGCGTCTCCCCGGCGCTCGCGAGGAGCGGAATCACCGGCGCCTGTTCGCCCGATGCCAACTCGTCCAGCAACTGCTGGAGCTGCGTCGCGACGCTGGGAAGCTGGACCAGCGTGTCGAATGCGCCCGGCCCGATCAGCTCCGGCCCCAGCAGGGCCGCGACGCTCTGCCCGACGCTGCCGGGCTGGCCGTCGCCCGGCTGGTTGGCGCCCTGGTCGCCCGGCGTGTCGGCGTCCTGGTTTTCGGCCGGCGGCTGGCTCAGATAGACGCCCGGCGCGACGCTCGATACGGCCTTGTAGATCGCGGCGTATTCGGTGGGCGACAGGACGAAGACGCTGGCGGGCGGCGCGTTGATGTTGGTGACCTGGGTGGTCGCGCCGGACTGGCTCATCGTCACGCTGCCGGCATTCGTCTCCACCATGATCGAGCCGTTGAGCACGGTGAACTGGCCGCCGAGGTCGTCGAGGTTGCCCGTCACCACGGTGCCGCGGATGCCGATCAGGGCAACCGGCGTGTTGACGGTCATGTGGCTCGGATCCTTCTTCGCCACCAGGCCGCTGGTGAAGATGAAGACGCCCTTGAGCATCGAGAAGGAGACTTCGCCGGAATGATCCTGCGGATTGAAGGTGAGCTGATCGAGGGCCAGCCTCGCGTCCGGGCCGATCGCGAAGGTCGTCTGGTCGACCAGGAGGATGCGGACGGCGCTGCCGCTGCCCGCGGTCTCGATCACGTCGCCCTGGTAGAGCGGGTCGCCGGTCCCGAGCTCGACCCGCGTTCCATCGGCGCGGACGGCGAAGACGCGCCCGCTGAGCTCCGACACCTGGCCGATCTGGGGGCCGCTCGCCGGCAGGCCGAGCTGGGCGTATTGCCCGGCGGTCGACGGCACGACGAACGACTCGATCATTTCGGGCGATGCGGCGCGCGCGCCGTCGGCGGTGACGAGGTCCGGCGCCGGATCGGCGGTGAAATAGCCGCGGACGACGATGCTTCGCCCGGCCGCGTCGGCGGCGATCAGGTCGCTGCCGTGCCGCACGTATTGCGCGTCGGACAGAAAGGTCGCATCCGGCACGGTGACGGACGTCTGTCCGGCGGCGTCGACGTAAGCCGGTTCGGTCGATCCTTGCGTTTCTTCCGCCTTACCCGTCGTGTCTTGCGCGATCACCCGATGCCTCCGCCGCGCCGTCATGATCGGTCGCGGTCAATTTATTGCGCGCACTATCGCATCGAATCGGGGGAAGTGCCGAGAAAATTCCGACTACCTCCTTTGGCGAAGACGCCGATTTTCGCGATGTCAGGCGACGAGGCCGAAGGGCTTGTTGCCGCCGAGGCTGCGCGCCGCCGCGTCGATCTCCCTGGCGTAGGGGAGGCTGAGCTGAGCGCCGAGCTTGGTGCAGGCGAGCGCGGCCCCGGCGGAGGCGCGGCGCACCGCTTCCTCCATATCGAAGCCCTTGTCCAGGGACGCGCAGAGCACCCCGGCGAACGCATCGCCCGCGCCCGTCGTGTCGACGGTGGACACCGGGAGCGCCGGGACGAGGAAACCACCATCCGGACCGAAGCAGATCGCGCCTTCCGCGCCGAGCGTCATGATGCAGGAAAAGCCGTATCGCTTGGTCAGGCCGGACACGATGTCGGCGGGCTTCGCCGCGGCGACGCCGGCGGCCTCGGCCACCATTCGCCCTTCGATCCGGTTGACCAGCAGGACGTCGATGCCATGCAGCACGCGTTCCGGAATCCGTCCCGCGGGGGCTGCGCTCAGCATGATGCGCGCGCCGGCCGACCGCGCCAGGCTCGCCGCCTTCCAGTTCTCGTCGGGCGGCACCTCCATCTGCAAGGCCAGCCAGTCTCCCCGGCGCAGCGTTCGCCCCGCCATCTGAGACGCGCGCACGTCGAGGTTGGCGCCCGAGGCGACGACGATGGCGTTCTCGCCGGCATCGTCGACGCAAACGCTGGCGCAGCAGGTCGGGCGAGGCGAAATGCCGACTCCCGACAGATCCAGCGCCTCGCGGCGGAGCAGCGACAGGGCGGTATCGGCGAAGGCGTCGCGCCCGACGCAGCCGATCATCCCCACGCCCGCGCCGGCGCGGGCCGCGGCCAACGCCTGGTTGGCGCCCTTGCCGCCGGGGGCGAGGAAGTATTCCGGGCATAGCATCGTCTCGCCCGGCCGCGGCAGCGACGGCACACGCATGACCATGTCGACGTTTATCGAGCCGAAGACGGTGATCATCCGCATGATCCGCGCTGCGCCGCCCCGAACGGCGGCGCAATCTCCATGCGACATGAGAACGGGCACCGTCAAGTGTTCCGGGACGCGCCGGGAGTCCCCGGGCCCGGCACGTGAACGAGCAGGCCCCTCCTGCCGAAGGTTAAGCTGATATACTTTCGTCCGTGGAAGGCGCGGCGGGTTGGCTTCGATCAACGCGGCGAACGCCGCGCCGGTTCCGGGAGGGCATGATGATCGTAGACAGCCACTTTCACGCCTGGTCGCCGGCTAGCAGCCTCGCCGCCGACCGCGCCTATGCGCCGGCCGCCGCCACGACTATCGAGGACGCGCTCGTGATGCAGGTGCGCCACGGCGTGGACCATGCGGTGATGATCCAGCCCAGCTTCCTCGGCACGGACAACAGCTACATCCTCGACTGCCTGAAGGCGCATCCGAACCGGCTCCGCGCGACCGTCGTCGTCGATCCCGCCATCTCGGAGGCAGAACTGGAGGCGATGGACCGGCTCGGCGTGGTCGGCTTTCGCCTGAACCTGCATAGCGCGAGGTCGATGCCGAACTACGCCAGCCCGCTCTATCACCGGCTCTACGACTGGGCGGCGGCGCACGGCTGGCATGCGGAGGTGATCGCCCAGGGCGCGATCTGGGCGGACGTGCTGCTACGCCTCAAGCCATGGAAGCTGGCGGTGGTGGTCGACCACTTCGGCATGCCGAGCCCGGCCGCCGATCCCGATGAGATCGGTTTCGGCGCGGTGCTCGAAGCCGGGCGGGAAGGCAGGGCGTGGGTGAAGTTTTCCGCGCCCTACCGCCAGGAAGTCCCGGACCTGGCGCGCTACGCCGCGCGCTTGCTGGCGGCTTTCGGCCGCGACCGCATCGTCTGGGCGAGCGATTATCCGTGGACCAACCACGAGGCCGGGCGCAGCTATCCGGCTCTGCTCGACGCGCTGTCCGGATGGGTTCCGGACGACGAGCTGCGCCAGGCCATACTGGGCCCCAATGCCGCGCGGCTGTTCCGCTTCGGCTGACCGAGGCGCGCGGTCAGTTGCGGAACGGGTCGCGCTTATCCAGGTTGCAAAGCTCCAGCACGTCGTCGAGCTCCAGGACGTCGTATTCCTCCCCCAGGAAGGCGATGTCGTCCTCGACATCGAAGTCCGTGTCCTCGTCGAGCGTGTCCTCGATCTGCTCCGCATACTCGTCGAAATTTTCCGCGAGGATCTCCTCGCGTGCGATGGCGTCAATGATCTTGGGCTCGATGCGGTGCGCCCCGACTCTTGTACGGGCCATTTTCTTTGTCCCCTCTTCAATCACATACGGCGTTCTGCCATCGACGAGGCTATCGGTGATTTATTTAAAAAACTGTAAACGGAAATTGCCGTCTTCTGCGGATGTTGCAGCGATGCCCGCCATGCTACGATAGGACCCGCTTTGGGTGACGCAGGCTTTGGATCTCGGAATACGCCATGTCTGATACGGACTTACTGAAACCGGCTTATTTTCGGCTTCCGGTGGATCGGGAGGCGGTGGCCCAGAACTGGAGCGGCCGCGGCTACTCCTGCCACGATTTCGTCGACCCCCCGGGGCGCGCCTGGCTCGACTTCCTGCACGACTGCAACGAAGTGCTGACCGTGATCGAAGGCCGGCTCGAGCTCGAGGTGAAGGGGCGGCGGGTCGTCGTCTCGCCCGGCGACGAGGTGTTCATTCCGAAGGGCGCCAGCCATTCGGTCTTCAACGTCCACGACGGCACGACGGTCTGGCTCTACGGCTACGACTGACGGGCGGCCCTGCCGGTCCTATGGCTGGGCCGGCGCCAGCGCGCTATCATCGCTCCAACAAGAAAATCCGGCGCATGGTCAGTAGAGGCGCCGGCATCGAACGGAGGAGCACGTATGGACGATACCGCAAAGGCCGTGGCGGGAAAGCGGGCCTATAACGACCTGCAGGAGCATATCGCCGCCCTCGACAAGGCCGGCCTGCTGACCACCATAGACGCGCCGATCAACAAGGACACGGAGATGCATCCGCTGGTCCGCTGGCAGTTCCGCGGCGGCATCCCGGAGCCCGAGCGCAAAGCCTTTCTCTTCACCAACGTCACCGACAGCAAAAGGCGGAAATACGATATCCCGGTCCTGGTCGGCGGGCTCGCCGCCAATCCCGAGATCTATCGCATCGGCATGGGCGTCAACTCGCTCGCCGAGATCGGCCCGAAATGGGACCACGGCCTCGGCAACCCGATCGAGCCGGCCGTCGTCACGAAGGCGCCCTGCCAGGAAATCGTGCTGCAGGGCGCGGAAATCCAAGGCGAGGGGAAGGGGCTGGATGCTCTGCCCATTCCCATCTCGACGCCGGGCTTCGATGTCGCGCCCTATTTCACGGCGGCGACCTGGATCACCAAGGATCCGGACGACGGCATCCAGAACATGGGGGTCTACCGCGGCAACCTGAAGGCGCCCGACCGGGTCGCCGTGATGATGCTGATGTCGCTTTCGGCAGGCGGCTATTACCACTGGAAGAAATACCAGGCGCGCGGCCAGAAGATGCCGGTCGCGATCATCCTCGGCTGCCCGCCCGTGGTGGAATATACCGGGCCGCAGAAGGTCAAGATGGGGGTGGACGAGCTGTGGGTCGCGGGTGGGCTGGCGGGCGGGCCGATCAACGTGGTCAAGGCCAAGACCGTCGACCTGCTGGTCCCCGCCGAAGCGCAGATCGTCATCGAGGGGCTGATCGACCCCGAGTATCTCGAGCCGGAAGGGCCGTTCGGCGAATCGCACGGCTACGTCGCGCTCGAAGAATACAACATGGTCATGGATGTAACGGCGATCACCCGCCGCAAGCAGCCGATCATCAGCTCGATCATCTCGCAGGTGACGCCGAGCGAATCCAGCGTCATCAAGCGCGTCGCGTATGAGCCGATGTTCCTCAGCCATCTGCGCGACACGCTCAGCATCAAGGGCGTCAAGAAGGTGGCGCTGCACGAGCCGCTGACCAACCTGCGCCGGGTGGTCATGGTGCAGTTCGAGCGCGGCGTGGCGAAGACCGAGGTCTGGCGCGCGCTCTACGGCGTCTCGTCCTTCATGCCCGCGGTCGGCAAGTACTGCATCGCCATCGACGAGGACATCGATCCCGACAACGGCGATTCCGTATTCTGGGCCATGTCCTACCGCGCCAACCCGGCGTTGGACATCCAAATTCTGAAGCACCGGGCGCGCGGCCATGGTCCGGTGCTGCAGGGGGTGGAGAGCGATTCGACGCTGCTGATCGACGCCACGCTGAAGGCCGACATGCCGCCGGTCGCGCTGCCGAAGAAGAAGTACATGGAGCACGCCAAGGTTCTATGGGAGAAGCTGGGCCTGCCGCCGCTCAAGCCGGAATCGCCGTGGTACGGCTATTCGCTCGGCGACTGGACGGAGGAGTGGGACCTCGCCGCGGAGCGGGCGGCCGAGGGCGAGTATCTCCGCAACGGCGAGCGCAGCGCGCAATGGCGCCGCAAGCTGGAGAACCCGCAGGTGCCGATCCGCGACGTGCTCGGCGGCGACATCTTCGGTGACAAGCTGTGAGCGCACCCACGGCGACCAGGACGCCGCCGTCCAGGGACGACGCGCCGGCGGTGGAGACGGTCGGCCGGCCTCGCCTCGTCGTCGGCATCACCGGCGCATCGGGCGTCGTCTACGGCATCCGCATGCTGGAGGCGCTGCTGGGCCTGCCCATCGAAAGCCACCTCGTCATGTCGAAGTCGGCCGAGATGACGATCGCCTACGAGACGGATCTGAAGGCGGCGGATGTCAAGGCGATGGCCGACGTCGTCTATCCGATCGGCGATATCGGCGCGGCGATTTCCTCCGGCTCGTTCCGCACGATGGGCATGGTGGTGGCGCCCTGCACGGTGCGCACGCTGTCCGAGATCGCGAGCGGCGTGACCTCGACGCTGCTCACCCGCGCGGCCGACGTGACCTTGAAGGAGCGCCGCCGCCTCGTGCTCATGCTGCGTGAGACGCCGCTGCACGCAGGCCATATCCGCTCCATGCTGCAGGTGACCGAGATGGGCGCCATCGTCGCCCCGCCGGTGCCCGCCTTCTACACCCGCCCGGCAAGCGTCGCCGATATCGTCGACCAGACGGTCGGCCGCGCGCTCGACCTCTTCGGCATCGATTCCGGCCTGCCCAAACGCTGGGGCGAGGATGTGAATGGAGGACGGGGCGAGGGTGGTGGCTGACCCCCCACCCCAACCCTCCCCCGCAAGGGGGGAGGGAGAATAATCAAGCTATCACAAAGTCCTCCCCCCTTGCGGGGGAGGATTTAGGTGGGGGGTGCGGCGCCACCGGCGTTGACGGTCTTCGCCGCCCGGCGCTACGCTTTCGCCGTATCGAACGGCACGCGGCAGGGAGAACGACATGGCGCAACTGGTCGACGTGAAGGTGGGCGGCAGCCCGATGCGGATCTGCACCGCCTCGCCGAAAGGGAAAGGGCCGTTCCCCGGCGTTCTCGTCACGATCCATGGCCCCGGCCTCGACGACTTCGAGTTCGACCTCGCCGACAAGCTGGCCGCCGAGGGGTTCATCACCGCCGCGCCCGATATCTTCCACCGCCAGCCGAACGAGAAGGACCCGGCGAAACGCCGCGGCAATCTCAAGGACGACGAGCTGGTCGCCGACATGGACGCGGGCCTCGCCTGGCTCGAAAGCTCCGGCCGCGCCGACATGAAGAAGCTCGCGATCCTCGGCCACTGCATGGGCGGGCGGCAATCCTACCTCGGTGCTTGCACGCGCCCGGTCTTCCGTTGCTGCGTCGTCTATTACGGCGGCAATCTCTTCAAGCCCTGGGGCCATGCCGGGCCTTCGCCCTTCGACAAGCTCGCGAAGCTCGAGGCGCCGCTGATCGCCTTCTACGGCAACGACGACGACAACCCGTCGCCCGCCGACGTGGACCGGACCGAGGCCGAGCTGAAGCGGCTGGGCAAGGAGCACGAGTTCCACCGTTACGACGGCGCCGGCCACGCCTTCCAGAATTTCCTGGCTGCCGACAAGTACCGGCCCGATGCGACGCGGGATTCCTGGGCGCGCACGGTGAAGTTCCTACTCCGGCATCTCGGGTGAGGCGGGCAGGCCGCGCGCGCCGGCTGCTGGTTTGCGGCTGTCTGTTCCTTCTGGGCGCTGCTCTCGCGCTGCCGGCGACGGCTGGGCCGCCGCGCAAGCTGTGGGAGCTTTCCGGATTCGATGCGCCGGAATCGGTTCTCTACGACGCGCGCACGGACAGCTTCTTCGTCGCCAACGTCAACGGCGACCCGTCGGCGCGCGACGGCAACGGCTATATCTCGCAGGTCGGCCCCGACGGCAGCCTGATCAAGAAGGACTGGTTCACCGGCCTGAACGCGCCGAAGGGCATGGCGGTCTACGGCAAAGACCTCTACGTCGCGGATATCGACCAGCTCGTCGTGATCCACAAGCTGAAGGCGACGCTGCGCGGCCGGCATCCGGCGCTGCCCAGCAAGTTCCTCAACGACGTGGCGGCGGACAACGTCGGGCGCATCTACGTCACGGACATGCTGGGCGATGCGATCTACCGCCTGGACGACGGCGTCTTCGGAATGTGGCTGGGAAGCGCGCGGCTCATGGCGCCGGCGGGCATCAAGGTCGTCAAGGAGGAGCTATGGATCGCGAGCTGGGGGCGCATCGTCCGCGGCTTCGAGACGAACGAGCCGGGCCACGTCCTCGCCGTCGAGCTGGAGACGCAGAAGATCCGCGACATCGGCAAGGGCTATCCGATCGGCAACCTCGGCGGTCTGGAGCCGATCGGCGACGGCCGCTTCCTGGTGACGGATCGGAAGGCCGGCGGGCTGATGCTGATCGACGAGTACGGGCGCTCGCAGGTCATCCTAGAGCTGCCGCCCGGCTCCGCCGACATGGGCTTCAACCCGCTGCTGAAGCAGCTCGTCGTTCCGCTGATGCGCGACGGCAAGATCGTCGCCTATCAGTTCGACTGAGCGGGCCTAGAGCAACCTGCGTCCTATCGGACGCAGACAAGTTGCTCTATGTGGGCGAAACGCCGAAGCCGCCGCGGATCGCGCCGGCCTCCACGCTGCCCCACAGCACGCGGTGGCTCTCCGGCAGCGGCCGGCTGTTCGGCATCGACAGCCAAAGGCGGTAGAGCAGGCGATCCTGGCTGCTGCCCGCGTCGTCGGTAAATGCGGTGCGGCCGTGATAGATCACGTGGTTGTTGAGAAGCTGCAGGTCGCCCGGCTCCAGCGGCATCTCGAAGCACAGCTCCTCGGCGAGGTCGCCCAGCATGTCGAGCGCTTCCTTCTGCGCGCCGGTGAGGCGCGGCACCTCTGGAAAGCGCTGCTGCGCCTGCTCGATATAGGTGTTCGAGAAGTGGCTGGTGAAATAGCCGTCGCGCAGCGCGAAGATCGGCAGCGGATAGTAGGGCTGCTCTCCGCCGACCTCGTCGCCGATGGTGCTGCGGTAGAAGTCGCGGTACATCGCGGCCAGCAGGTCGGGCCGCCGCGCCTGCATCGCGTCGTGGATGGCGACGGCGCTGACGATGCGGCTGATGCCGCCGGCCTGCGCCTTCCGCACGCAGAGCAGGCCGACCACGTCGGTCCGGTCGTTGTGCCAGCGCAGCGCTTCGCTCGATTCCACCCGGGTGCCGCCTTTGTCGCAAATGTCGCGCATGAGGCCGCGGCTGCCGTTCTGATGCACCGGCGTGCCGAGGTGGCAGCCGATGCCGAAATAGAGCGTGCGCAAGTCCTGCTCGCCGTAGCGGCCGACCGGAAAGCCGGTCAGCTTCACGACGCCGCGGCCGCTCTCCAGTTCCTCGGCGATGGCGGCGAGCTGACCCGAGAGCGTCGGCAGGGGAAAGTCTTCCTTGGCGAGGTCGCGCCAGTCGATGCCACGCCGCTTCACTTGCGCGAGCGCCGCATCGATCTCGGCTGTGGCGGCGTCGCCGATCAGCCGTATCCAGTCGCGCTCCGCCAGCAGCGTCTCGCCTTGCCAGGCGGCCGGGCCGCCGATCGGTCGAAGGACGGTATCGGTCATGATGGCGCCTCCTTCCTGATGAAGCTGAGCACAGCAGGGCGGTCGTGGGCAAGCCCGGCCAACTTGCCAGCAACAAGCCCTCCGACGTAAACACGAGAGAGGCAGGAAAAAGGAGAGCACCATGCGTGTCGTGGCGACGCTTCCGCAGGACGATCTCAACAAGGCGGCGAAGGCAGCGGTCAAGTTCGAGGCGGACGGATACGATGGGCTCAAAACGTCGGAGCTGAGCCACGATCCGTTCCTGCCGCTCGCCGTGGCCGCGACCTGGACGACGAAGCCCGAGCTCGTGACGGGCATCACCATCGCCTTCGCACGCAGCCCGATGATCGTCGCCAACATGTCCTACGATCTCTACACGTCGAGCAAGGGGCGCTTCGCACTCGGCCTCGGCACGCAGGTGAAGGGCCACAACGAGCGTCGCTTCAGCGTGCCATGGACCGCGCCGGCGCCGCGGCTCAAGGAATACGTCGAGAGCCTGCGCGCGATCTGGCGCGCCTGGGAGTACGGCGAGAAGCTCAACTACGAGGGAGAGCACTACCGCTTCACCCTGATGACGCCGGTTTTTTCGCCGAAGCCGACCGGGCTGCCGCTCATCCCCATCACGATCGCCGCCGTCGGCCCCGGCATGCTCCGCCTCGCGGGACGGCATTGCGACGGCGTGCGGCTCCATTCCTTCTGCACCCGCAAGTACATGGACGAGGCGATCATGCCTGCCGTGACCGAAGGGCTGGCGGCGAGCGGCCTCAGGCGCGAGAACTTCGAAGTGGTGAGCGGCGGCTACATCCTCACCGCGCCGGACGAGGACACGGTGCGGAAGGGCTTCGAATGGATCCGCGAGCGCATCGCCTTCTACGGCTCGACCCGCACCTACCTGCCGGTGTGGGAGACGCACGGCATGGTCGACCTCGGCCTCAAGCTGCACGCAATGTCGCTCAAGGGCCAGTGGAAGGAAATGGCGAAGGAGATATCCGACGACACGGTGCGCCTGTTCGCCGCCATCGGAACGCACGACATCATCGTCAAGGAGATCGAGAAGCGCTACTGCGGCGTGTCGGACACCGTCTACACCCACCATGTGCCCGCGATCGACCCGCGCATTCCGCCGGACCTGCTGCAGGATATCAAGCGCCTGCCGTCGGCGTTCAGGGGATTCGATACGAAGCATTGGGCGCGGTAGCAAAGCTCATGGAAACTCCCTCTCCGCCCCAGGGGGCGGAGAGGGCCGGGGTGAGGTGGGGGATCTGATCTCAGCAACCCCACCTCACCCGGCGCACTCCGTGCGCCACCCTCTCCGCCCCGCTGGCGGAGAGGGTTGATCGCCTACAGCGTATCCCCGCTGCCGAGGATCACCGTGCACTGGCTCGACAGCACGCCGCCGTTGCCATGCGCGAGCGCGATGTCGACGTTCTTCTGCTGGCGGTCGCCGCAGACGCCCTGGATCTGGCGCGCCGCTTCGATCAGCAGGAAGAGGCCGTACATGCCGGGATGGCAGTAGGACAGGCCGCCGCCGTTGGTGTTGACCGGCGTCTTGCCGCCGGGCGAGATGGCGCCGCTCGCGACGAAGGCGCCGCCTTCGCCCTTCTTGACCACGCCGAGGTCTTCCAGGAACAGCAGCGTATTGATGGTGAAGGCGTCGTACAGCTCGAACACGTCGATGTCCTTCACGCCGATGCCGGCGGCCTTGTAGGCGATCGGCCCGGAATGAGCCGCGCCCGAGACCGTCATGTCCGGCATGCAGGTGATCGTGGCGTGCGAGATGTACTCGCCGGTGCCGAGCACGTAGGCCGGCTTCTGCTTGAGGTCCTTCGCGCGCTCCGGCGTGGTGAGGACGATCGCGCCGCCGCCGTCGGTGACGAGACAGCAGTCGCGCACCGTGAAGGGATAGCTGATCATCGGGGCGTTCAGCACTTCCTCGATGGTCAGGTCCTCGCGCCGGAAGGCGACCGGATTGAGCTTGGCCCAGTCGCGCGCCGCTACGGCGACGGCGGCGAGCTGCTCGCGCGTCGTGCCGTACTGGTGCATGTGCCGCGATGCGGCCATGGCGTACGCGCTCGGCGGCATCATCGGGCGATAAGGGTCTTCATGCGGCAGCGGATCGCGTTGCGACGCCGCGGCGCGGCTCACGGTGCGCTGGGTGCTGCCGTAGGCGACCACGGCGACCTCGCAGACGCCGGCGGCGATCGCCGCCTGGACATGCGCGACATGCGCCATGAAGGACGAGCCGCCGATCTGCGTCGAATCGAAATACTTCGGCTGGATGCCGAGGTATTCGCACATCGCCATCGCGGCCATGCGCGACTGGCTGGTCGCGCAGAAATAGCCGTCGACGTCCGACAGCTCGAGCCCGCAATTGTCGAGCGCGCGCATCGTGCCTTGCGCCATCAGGTCGAACGGGGTCATGTCCGGGGCGACGAGGCCGAGGTCCGATTCCGCCGTGCCGACGATTGCGGCATTTCCACGTAGCTTTGCCATTTACGCGCCCTCCACCGGATCGAATACGGGATATACGGGTTCCTTCTCGGTGGCGGGGATCATCCGCACCTTCACGCGCATGCCGATCTTGACCTTCATCGGCTCGATCTTCTCGACCCGGCTCATCATGCGAAAGCCTTCGTCGATGTCGATCAGCGATACGTCGTAGGGGTCGCCCTTGCGCGGGTAGACGGTCGTCGTCGCATAGACGGTGCCGAGCCCCTTGCTTACTTTCCAATCGAGTTTGCCGCCGGTGACCGGCGCCACGATCCTCGGATAATAGATGGCCTCGCCGTCCTTGGTGACCTGATAGGCGAGCTCGCCTTTCGCGCAATGCTCCCGAAAGACCGCAAGCGGCGACTTTTCCGCTTTGTCGGACATTCTCGATACTCCCAATGCTGTTTCGCGGCCACGACGCCCTTCGGGGCAGGCCGTCCGTTGACATTGGGATTATGCTTGGTGCCGCCGCGCTTGTCACATCCGGCGGGTTTTGGCGAAGGCGCGCGATTGGAGCGCGGTGCATGGACTCGCCGGTCAAGCCGGCGAGTGACGGTTCTACTTTAACGTTCGTCACTCGCCGGCTTGACCGGCGAGTCCACAGGTGCCGACGCTAACCTTGCGGGTACTCAGTCCGCCGCGGCGAGCTTGTGAAGCTGTTCCAGCTCGCGGCCGAGGAAGGCGGCGAGCGCGCCCATGCCGCTCCGGTCGGTGCCGGTCAGGCCGGCGGCGGCTTCGGCGTCCGGGTTGTAGTTCGTGTTGGTGTTGATGTCGTAGACCCAGGCCTTGCCCGCCGTGTCGACGATCATCTCGATGCCGGCGACCTCGATCGAGTTCCGTTCCAGGAAGCGCGTCATGCGGGCGTGCAGCGGATGGGTGAAGCCGGGCAGGATCTCGAATTTGGGCCGGGCCCCGGCGTCGGCTCCTCCGGCGGCTCCGCCGTCGGCCGGGCAGACCTGGAAGCCTTGCGGGGAGTCGGGGAGGTTGCAGACATCCGCCGGGCAGAGGAGGAAGCCGCCCGACGTGTCGACGCGGACGGAATAGACATGCTCGCCGCCGACGAACTCGTTGCGGATGATGACCGGCTCGGCCGGCGCGATATAGCGCTGCACCAGCATCGTGCCATCGGGGGCGTCCTCGAAGACGCCCTTGTCGATCTCCGCCAGGGCCGAGCCCGTGGTCTGGAAGAGCTGTACGCCGAGGCCCTTGCCGCCCCGGTTCGGCTTCAGGATGAAGGGCGTCTCGGCCTTGCGCACCGCGTCGCGGAGCGCGTCCGCGCCGACGGCGGCCTGCGTGGGCGGCGTCGGAATGCCGACCGCGTTCAGGGCCAGGTACTGCTTGACCTTGCTGACCTCGAGCTCGAGCGCGCGGCCGCCGTTGACCACGCGGCGCCCGTGCGCCTGCAGCCAGGCGAGGACGCTGCCGGTGAATTCCGGCGCGAAGCGGTGCCCGCGCGTGTGGGAGGAGGCGCTCATGCGGTTGTAGAAGACGCCTTCGGGCGGCGCGTCGGAGAGATCGATCGCACCCTCCGCCAAGTGCCATTCCTCGAAAGCGAGCTTCCGGGTGTCGAGCGCGGCGCGCAGCGGCGCCATCCATTCGGCGTTTTCGTGCAGGACGAAGATCTTCGGCATGGCGCAGTCCCCGTTTAAATAACACTATTATAATGTTATTTAATTTGTAAGATTAGAATATGGTGTGAATAGCCCTCCGGTCAACGATTGGATTGATCCCGGTTGCAACGCGCCGCCGCCTGGCGGAAGAATGGCGCCATGTCCACTACCGGGGATTTTCGGGTCCGCCCGGTGACGGCGGCGGATGCCGCCGCGCTCGGGCCCCTGCTGGCGCAACTCGGCTATGCGCTCGACGAGGGCGAGATCCGGCAACGGATCGGCCGGATCGCGGCCGCCGGCGGGCATTATCTGGTGGCGGCGGAGGGAACCGACGGCTCGCTCATCGCGCTGCTGCACGTCTACGGCCGGGCCGCGCTGGAGAAGCCGCCGGAGGCGGTGGTCCAGGCCCTCATCGTCCGCGACGGGCTTCGGGGCGGGGGCGTCGGCCGCACCATGATGGCCTTGGCCGAGCGATGGGCGCGGGAGGCCGGCTACCGCTACGTCTCGCTCGGCTCGCAGGTTTCCAGGGATGAGGCGCACGCCTTTTACGAGCGCCTCGGTTATGAGCGCTACGCGACCTCGCACCAGTTCCGGAAACCCTTGGCCGAATAGCGCGCTGCGGGAATTTGCCGCGCCGCAAAAAACGCGACGTTTGCTCGAAACGCCCGAGGATGTACGCTAAATCAATGACGATCGCCCGGCGCCTCTGCCGTGGCGCGTCCGAGGAGTGACCCAATGACCCAAGTCGGCAATTCGGCGTCCAGTCGCGACATCGCCTATGTCCTGCACCCCTACACGAATTTGGAGCGGCACAAGACCGTCGGTCCGCAGGTGATTTCCAAGGGCAAAGGCATCTGGGTCTACGACGAGGACGGCAAGCCCTATATCGAGGGGATGGCCGGCCTGTGGTGCACCTCGCTCGGCTTCGACGAGCCCAGGCTGGTCGAGGCGGCGATGCGGCAGATGCAGGCGCTGCCCTTCTATCATGTGTTCAACGCGAAGAGCCACAACCCCGCCATCGACCTGGCCGAGCGGCTGATCGAAATGGCGCCGGTGCCGATGTCGAAAATCTTCTTCGCCAATTCCGGCTCCGAGGCGAACGACAGCGCCATCAAGATGGCGTGGTACTACAACAACGCCCTCGGCCGGCCCGAGAAGAAGAAGATCATCAGCCGCATGAAGGCCTATCACGGCGTGACCATCGCGTCCGCCAGCCTGACCGGCCTTCCGGCGAACCACCGCAGCTTCGATCTGCCGATCCACCGCATCCTCCATACCGACTGCCCGCACCACTACCGCTTCGCCGAGGAAGGGGAGTCGGAGGAGGATTTCGCGACCCGGCTGGCGGAAAGCCTGGAGCGGCTGATCGAGCAGGAGGGGCCGGAGACGATCGCCGCCTTCTTCGCCGAGCCGGTGATGGGGGCGGGCGGCGTCATCGTGCCGCCCAAGACCTATTTCGAGAAGATCCAGCCGATCCTGAAGAAGCACGACATCCTGTTCGTCGCCGACGAGGTGATCTGCGGCTTCGGGCGCACCGGCAACATGTTCGCGACCGAGACCTACAAGCTGCAGCCCGACATCATCACCGTCGCGAAGGCGCTTTCCTCGGCCTATCTGCCGATCTCGGCCCTTTTCATCAACGAAAAGGTCGCCGGGCCGATCTACCGCCAGAGCGGCGAGATCGGCACCTTCGGGCATGGCTTCACCTATTCCGCCCATCCGGTGAGCGCGGCGGTCGCCGTCGAAACGCTCAAGATCTACGAGGAGCGCGATACGGTCGGCCACGTGCGGAGCGTGATGCGCCGCTTCCAGGACGGGCTTCGCGCCTTCGCGGATCACCCGATGGTCGGCGAGGTGCGCGGCATCGGCCTCGTCGCGGGCGTCGAGCTGTCCAAGGACAAGGCCACGAAGACGAGCTTCGATGCGAAGGACGGCGTCGGCATGTATCTCGCCGCCAGGGCGCTCGAGCACGGGCTCATCATCCGGGCGATCCCCGGCGACACCATCACTTTCTGTCCGCCGCTGATCATCACCGCCAAGGAGATCGACGAGCTGGTGGCCCGCTTCGGCAAGGCGCTCGACGACACGGCGGCATGGGTGGCGCAAAAGGGCTGAAAGCCGCGGGTTGCTGCGACATCTGGGGCGTGGAGCGGGCCGATTCCGCATGGTATGATCTGCGCCGGGCATTATCTACCGGCGGCTGCAAAAAGCCCGTCCGGTAACAAAAAGCGACTCCGGGGAATGGTTGACCGCCATGGACTACGAAGCGTTCTTCGCGCAACGGATCGACGAGCTTAAGCGCCAGGGCAACTACCGGGTCTTCGCCGACCTGGAGCGGCAGGCGGGGGATTACCCGCATGCCCGCCGCCATGACGACGGCTGCGTGTCCGAGGTGACGGTCTGGTGCTCGAACGACTATCTCGGCATGGGGCAGCATCCCGAGACGATCGAGGCCATGAAGGAAGGCATCGACCGCTGCGGCGCGGGCGCGGGCGGGACGCGCAATATTTCCGGCACCAACCATTACCATGTGCTGCTCGAGCGCGAGCTGGCCGACCTGCACAACAAGGAAGCGGCGCTGCTCTTCACCTCGGGCTACGTCGCGAACATGACGGCGCTGGCGACGCTCGCCGCCAAGATTCCGGGCTGCGTCCTGTATTCCGACAGCTTCAATCATAATTCGATGATCGAAGGCATGCGCCACAGCCGGGTCGAGAAGCGCATCTTCCGCCACAACGATGCGGAAGACCTCGACCGGATGCTGGCGAAGGACGACCCGGCGCGGCCGAAGCTGGTCGCCTTCGAATCCGTCTATTCGATGGACGGCGACATCGCGCCGCTGGCCGACCTGGCGGACATCGCCGAGCGCCATGGCGCGATGACCTATCTCGACGAAGTGCACGCGGTCGGGATGTACGGGCCGCGCGGCGCGGGCGTCGCCGAGCGCGACGGCGTGATGGAGCGCATGACCGTGATCCAGGGAACGCTGGCGAAAGCGTTCGGCGTGATCGGCGGCTACATCACGGGTTCGAGCGCGATGATCGATTTCGTGCGCTCCTTCGGCGACGGGTTCATCTTCACGACCGCGCTGCCGCCGGCGATCGCGGCCGGCGCCCTGCGCAGCGTACAGATCCTCAAAGGCCAGGAAGGCGGCGCGCTCAGGGCGCGCCACCAGGAGCGTGCGCGTACCCTCATGGCGAAGCTGCGCAATGCCGGTCTCCCGGTGATGCCGTCGGTGAGCCATATCGTGCCGGTGATGATCGGCGACCCAGTGCTGTGCAAGCAGGCGAGCGACATGCTGCTCGACGTGCACGGCATCTACGTTCAGCCGATCAACTACCCGACGGTGCCCAGGGGAACGGAGCGGCTGCGCCTTACGCCGACGCCGCTGCACACGGACGCGATGATGGACGAGCTGGTCGCGGCCCTGATGACGGTCTGGGGCGCGCTCGCGCTCGAACGCGCGGCATAGAGGAGCGGAAAGTGTATCGCGACAATACGCTGATCCCGACCGAAGCCATCCGGCTTGCCGCCCTCGGCATGCTGATGGAAGGCGACGTCCGCTACGGTGCTCTCGCCTCCGAGATGCGGTACTTCGTGGGACGCATCATCGGGCCGTCGCTCGATCTGCTGGGCACGTCGCTCGAGCTGCTGACCTACGAAGGCTTGATCGAAGTTGTCGACGAAGGCGGCGTGGCGGCGGCCGACGGCCTGCTGCGCATCACGGGGCAGGGGCGGGAGGCATTCGCGACGCTGATGACGTCGCATGTGCGCGCGCCGATCAACGACGTGTCGCGGCTGGTCGTCGCGCTCAAGATGCGCTTCCTGCATCTGCTCGACGCCGACGCGCAGGCCGAGCAGTCGTCGATGCTGGTCGAGATGTGCGAGACCGAGCTCGCGCGCCTGGAAGACCTGAAAGCCCGCTATGGCTCCGGCAAGCTCGCCGACTGGCTGACGCTCGAGATCGGCCACCTCAAGACGCGCCTCGAATGGTTCCGCTCGCTGACGGCGGCGGCGCCCCCCACCTAAATCCTCCCCCGCAAGGGGGGAGGACTTTGTATTTCAGTATCTTTCCCTCCCCCCTTGCGGGGGAGGGTTAGGGAGGGGGAACTAAAGATGCTGCCCGCCGGTGACGAAGATCTCGGTTCCCGTGACGTAGCTGAAATCCTGTGTGCAGAGCTGGAAGACGCAGCTTGCGACTTCGTCGGGCGTGCCCATGCGGTGCATCGGGATGCGGTTGATCAGGGGCTCGTATTCCTCGCCGATCATTTCCGTCTCGATCTCGCCCGGTGCCACCGCGTTGACGCGCACGCCGAGCGTGGCGAATTCCACGGCCATCTCGCGCGTCAGGGCGGACAGCGCCGCCTTCGAGGTCGAATAGGCGGAGCCGGCGAAGGGGTGGATCTCGTGGCCCGCGATCGACGTGACGTTGACGATGCTGGCGCCGCCCTGCTTGGCGCCCCGGCTCAATGCCGCTGCGAAGCCGCGGCACAGCTCGAGCGGCGTGAAGAGGTTCAGCTCGAATACCTCGCGCCAGCGGTCGATGCCGCCGTTGAGGCAGCCCAGCCTTTCCTTGAAGTCGGTCTTGGGCGAGACGGCCGCGTTGTTGACCAGCGCGTGCAGCGGATCGTTGCCGAGCAGGTCCATCGCCTCGCCGACGAAGCTCGCGACCGATTGCGGATCGGAAAGGTCGGTCGGGATATGGGCGCTCCAGTTCGGATCGCGCTTGCAGGCGTCCGGCACCGCCTCGCGGCTGCAGGTGATGATGCGCCATCCTTCGGCGGAAAAGCGCTTGACCGTCGCGTGGCCGATGCCCCGGCTTGCCCCGGTCAGCACCATCGTCCTGGGAGTCGTGTTCATCGCGTCAGACCTCAGCGAAAGCGCATGTGCCGCTCGTCGACCCCTGCGGGGTCCTGGTGGATGATGACTTCGGCATCGGGATAGGCGTCCAGTATCCGGTTTTCCACCTCGTCGGAGATCTGATGCGCGCGCCGCAGCGAGATCTTCGGGTCCATCTCCAGATGCATCTGGATGAAGGTCATCTGCCCGGAGCGCCGCGTCTTGAGATCGTGCGCGCGGTGGGTCTCCGGATGCGCGCGGGCGATCTCATAGATGCGTTCGCGGTCGTCGTCCGGCAGCTCGCGGTCCATCAGCATGTCGAGCGCCTGGCGCACGATGCCCCAGGCGACGACCAAGATGTAGATCGCGATTGCCGTCGCGAAAATCGGATCGGCATAACGCCAGCCGTACCAGCCGCCGAGGACGAGCGCCGCGATGACGGCGGCGTTCATGAGCAGATCGCCTTTGTAATGCAGCGAATCGGCGCTGATCGCGATCGATCCGGTGCGGCGAAGCACCCAATGCTGAAACGCCACGAGCGCGAGGGTGACGACGATGGTGACGGCGATGACGGCGACGCCGAGCGCGGGCCGCTCCACGGCGGAGGGCTCGATGAAGCGGTGGCCGGCCTCGAACAGCAGCAGGGCCGCCGATCCGGCGATGAAGGCGGATTGCGCAAGCGCCGCCAGCGGCTCGGCCTTGCCGTGGCCGAAGCGATGTTCACGGTCGGCCGGCTCCTGCGCCTTGCGCACCGCGAACAGGGTGACGCAGGAGGCGAGGGCGTCGAGCATCGAATCGATCAGGCTCGACAGGACGGCGACGGAGTCGGTCGTAAACCATGCCATCGCCTTGATCGACACGAGCAGCAATGCCACGGACACCGAGGCGTAGGTCGCGAGCCGCGCGAGCCGGCCCGTCGCCGGGCTGTTTGCCGGCATGCCGAGGGCATCTTGCGCTGCGGCTTTCGCTGCCATCAGGGGTACAGCCTGTCCATGCGCCACGCTTCGCCGTTCCTGGTGAAGGCTTCCCGCTCGTGCAGGCGGAACTTTCCCTCGCTCCAGAACTCGATCCGCTCGGGGACGATCCGGTAGCCGGACCAGAAGGGTGGCCGCGGCACGGTCCCGAAGCCGAATTTCGCGGCGAATTTGGCGACCCGCTTCTCCAGGTCGAGCCGGCCCTCCATGACCCGCGACTGATCGCTCGCCCAGGCGCCGATCTGGGCGCCGCGGTCCCGGGTCGCGAAATAGGCGTCGGCCTCGGCCTCGGTCACCGGCTCCGCCGGGCCTTCCACGCGGACCTGGCGGTGCAGCGACTTCCAGTGGAACAGCAGCGCCGCCTTGCCGCCGATGGCGAGCTCGAGGCCCTTGCGGCTTTCGAGATTGGTATAGAAGACGAAGCCGCGTTGATCTACATCTTTGAGCAGAACCATGCGGAGGGATGGCGCGCCGCCCGCATCGGTAGTGGCAAGCGCCATGGCGTTCGGAACGTCGGGCTCGCGGCGCTTCGCCTCGTCGTACCACTCGAGAAAGCGGCTTACCGGGTCTTTTTCGGCCATTCGCGCCCTTGGGGAAAGTGTGTCCGCCATTAAGATAGGCTATGTTGTGACTTTCTAAACTGAATTTGGCTCTAATTTCATCCTTTCGCGCTTATCTAGGATAAGCCGTGGAAAACACTATATTCTTCCTCTATCGCAATATAGAGGGTGTGACGGGGTCGAGACCGCATGAGAGATCCGTATTCGGTGCTGGGTGTCGCCAAGGGCGCCAGTGAGGGCGAAATCAAGTCCGCCTACCGGAAGCTTGCGAAAAAGCTTCATCCGGACGTCAACCCCGGCAACACCGAGGTCGAGCAGAAATTCAAGGAGGTCTCGGCCGCCTACAATCTGCTTTCGGACAAGGAAAAGCGCGGCAAGTACGACCGCGGCGAGATCAATGCCGACGGCAGCCCGCGCTACGACAGCGCCTTTCACCGGGCCTACTCGCAGCCCGGCGGCGGCGGCCGGGGCGGGTACGATTTCACCCAGGGCGGCGGCGATTTCGAGGATATCTTCTCCGACCTGTTCGGGCGCGCGCGCCGCGGCGGCGGCGCTGCCGGCGGCCGGCGCACCTACACCACCCAGGCCAAGGGGAACGACGTCCAATACACCGTCCAGGTCACCTTTGCCGAGGCGGCCAAGGGCATCCGGCGGCGCATCACGCTCTACGACGGAAAGTCGCTGGACGTGACCATCCCGCCCGGAACCGAGGACGGCCAGACGCTGCGCCTGAAGGGCCAGGGCATGCCAGGCCTCGGCGGCGGCGCGGGCGATGCCTATGTCACCGTCCAGGTGCAGCAGGACCCCATGTTCGAGCGCGACGGCAGCGACATCCACGTCACCGTGCCGGTGACGCTCGACGAGGCGATCCTCGGCGGCAAGATCCGCGTCCCGACCATCGACGGGCCGGTCTCCGTCTCGGTGCCGCCGGGCTCGAATACCGGAAGCCGGCTTCGCCTCAAGGGCAAGGGCGTCTCGAAGCAGCCGGGCGCGGCGCGGGGCGACCAGATCGTCCATCTCGAAGTGGTGCTTCCGGACAGGCCCGACGACGAGCTGCGGTCCTTCCTGCAGGGCTGGGCGCTCCGCCATCCCTACGACGTGCGCAAGAAGGTGGGGATGGAGTAGGGCTACGCGTTGCTCACGATTTCAACCCCAGCAAGGCCAGCAGCCTGGTCTTGCGGTCGGCGATGGGCGGTTCGTCCTCGCCGCCGTCCGCCTGGCCTTCGGGGAACTCGATGATCTCCGCCTCGGATTCCGGCGTGAGCAGGCTGCGCAGCGAGATGCCGGCGATATGCTGCTCCGCCTTGCCGAGGCGCTCGACGATCTCCCCGTACCGCCGTCCCCAGCCATGCTTCGGCAACCGGCGCAGGTCGCTGATGTCGAGGTCCAGCTCCAGGTCGCGCTTGAGGTCGTGCAGCGTGCAGGCCTCGAGATCGCGCGACAATACCCATTCCTGCTTGTCGCCCTGCGCGATGTAGCGCTTGCTCTGCAGCTTTTCGCGGGCGACGCCGATCGCGTCGGGCGCGACCGGGGCGGCCTGGGCGATGCGCCTGTTGCCGAGCCCGCCGCCCTTCAGGCTGGCGATGTGGAGCGCATGCAGGATGGCGAGCGCCGCGGCCAGCAGCCGCGCCGCCGGCACCATCGTGCGCCGCAGGCTGCGGATGCCCGCCCGCCATTCGGGCATCGCCGCGGTCATCTCGGCGCCGAGCAGGACCAGCAGCCAGGCGAGGTACATCCAGATCAGCAGGATGGGGAAGGCCGCGAGCGCGCCATACACCGTTTCGTAGGTCGGGAAGGTTTTGATATAGAGGCCGAAGCCCTTCTTCAGCAGCTCGAACAGGAGGCCGGCGGCGAGCCCGCCGAGCAGGGCGTCGGTGCGGCGCACCGGATAGTTCGGCATGACCAGATAGAGTATCGAGAATCCGGCGATCTGCAGCAGCACCGGAAGCAGCGCGGTGAGGCGGCTGAACGAGCCCGTATATTGTTCGACCCCCGTCGCTTCCGCGATCGCGAACAGGTAGCCCGACAGCGACAGGCTCGCGCCGAACAGGAGCGGCGACAGCGTCAGCACCGCCCAATAGACCAGCAGGCGGGCGACCAGCGGCCGCGATTCGCGCACCTCCCATATGGCGTTGAACGTGCCGTTGATCGACGACAGCAGCATGACGGACGTCAGCGCCAGGAAGACGACGCCCACGGCCGTCAACTGCCCGGTCTTCTGCGTGAAGGCGTCGATATGCTCGTAGACCACCGAGCCGATCTCGGGCACGAAATTGTTGAAGATGAAGGATTGGAGCTGGCCTCTCACTTGCTGGAATGCCGGAAAGGCCGCGAAGACGGCGAAGCTGATCGCCACCAGTGGCACCACCGCCAGCAGGCTCGTGAAGGTGAGCGATGCGGCCCGCTCGTTGCAGTTGTCGCGGAGAAAGCGTTGAAAGACATAGCCGACGAATGCCAGCCCCGTTCCGATCCCGGAACGGCGGCGCGTCCCATCCACTGGTTTTGCCGGCTTCGCCATACCAAATCCCTTTCAGGACTGTATTATACAGATGGTCCGCCGGCGCGTTTAAAGAACAATCGAGAGCCGCAACCGGGAGACGGCCATGCCTGTGCCGCGCGTCAGACATATAGCCGGGTTGTGCGTCCTCGTCCTCCTCGTCGCATATTTCGGCGTCTGGGCAGGCTACGAGACGGTGAGCCTCCAGTTCGGCCCGGCATGGGGCATGGCGGCGGCGCTGCTCGCAATGGCCGGGCTCGTGGTCATCGCGGGCGTCGGCGTCGTCGTCATACGGACCATGCGGGCGATGGAGCCCGGTGGCGAAGCGGAGGAAAAAAGGGCCAAGAATCAGTCACGTTGAGGCGAAGTCGCCTTTGACCGCCGCGCCTTCTTGTATAAGATGACGCGCACTTTTGCCGGGACCGGAAGGTGGGAGAATATGGCTGATTCGCAATCGTTAATGGCCGGAAAACGCGGCATCGTCATGGGCGTCGCGAACGACCGATCGATTGCCTGGGGTATCGCCCGCGTGCTCGCGGCGCACGGCGCCGAGCTCGCCTTCTCCTACCAGGCGCCGCAGCTCGAGCGCCGCGTCAAGCCGCTCGCCGAATCCATCGGGTCGTCCCTCGTCGTTGAATGCGACGCGGGTAGCGATGACAGCCTCGACGGTTTGTTCGCCGAGATCGGCAAGCATTGGGACAGTCTCGACTTCATCGTTCATGCGATCGCCTTTTCCGACCGCACCGAGCTGACGGGCAAATACGTCAATACGAGCCGCAAGAACTTCCAGCTCACCCTCGACGTGTCCTGCTACACGCTGACCGCGGTTTGCCAGCGCGCCATGAAATACATGACGAATGGCGGCAGCGTCGTGACGCTCACCTACTACGGGGCGGAACGGGTGATGCCGCATTACAACGTCATGGGCGTGGCCAAGGCGGCGCTCGAGGCGAGCGTGCGCTACCTCGCCGTCGATCTCGGCGGCAAGAACATCCGCGTCAACGCCATCTCCGCCGGCCCGATCAAGACGCTCGCGGCGTCCGGCATCGGCGATTTCCGCTACATCCTCAGATGGAACGAGCTGAATTCGCCGCTGAAGCGTAACGTGTCGCTCGACGACGTGGGCAAGGCGGGCCTCTACCTCCTGTCCGACCTGAGCAGCGGCGTGACGGGCGAAGTGCATCACGTCGACTCCGGCTATCACACGGTCGGCATGGTGGCGGTCGACGCGGCGGAGGAAGTCGGCAACCTGATCAACAGCCTCAAGGCGAAAGCCTGAGCCGCGGCGGCGGCAGCCATGTCACACAACAGCTTCGGCCAACTGTTCCGCTTCACCACCTGGGGGGAGAGTCACGGCTCCGCCATCGGCTGCGTCGTCGACGGCACGCCGCCGGGCCTCGCGCTCGCCGAGCCGGACATCCAGCAATGGCTCGACAAGCGGAAGCCGGGGCAGTCGCGCTTCACGACCCAGCGCAAGGAGCCCGACCAGGTCAAGATCCTGTCCGGCGTTTTCGATGGCCTGACCACCGGGACGCCGATCAGCATGGTCATCGAGAACATGGACCAGCGCTCGCGCGACTACGGCGATATCAAGGACAAGTTCCGGCCCGCCCATGCCGACTACACCTACTTCAAGAAATACGGCATTCGCGATTACCGCGGCGGCGGCCGCGCCTCGGCGCGCGAGACGGCGTTGCGCGTGGCGGCCGGCGGCGTCGCCCGCAAGGTGCTCGGCGACGCCATCCGCATCCGCGGCGCGCTGATCCAGGTCGGCGCCCACCATGTGGAGCGCGAGCGCTGGAACTGGGAGGAGGTCGACAACAATCCCTTCTTCTGTCCCGATCCGGTCATGGCGGGCCTCTGGGCGGACTACCTCGACGGCGTGCGCAAGGAAGGATCGTCGGTCGGCGCGATCATCGAGGTGGTCGCGAGCGGCGTGCCCACCGGCTGGGGCGCGCCGGTCTACGGCAAGCTGGACGCGGAGCTGGCGACGGCGATGATGAGCATCAACGCGGTCAAGGGCGTCGAGATCGGCGCCGGCATGGGCGTGGCCGCGCTCCGCGGCGAGGAGAATTCCGACGAGATGGCGATGAACAACGACGGCACCGTGCGCTTCCTTTCCAACCACGCGGGCGGCATCCTCGGGGGCATCTCCTCCGGCCAGGACGTGATCGTCCGTTTCGCCGTCAAGCCCACCAGCTCGATCCTGCAGGCGCGCCGCACCGTGACGGTCGACGGCAAGGACACCGAGATCGTCACCAAGGGGCGGCACGATCCCTGCGTCGGCATCCGCGCCGTGCCGGTCGGCGAGGCGATGATGGCCTGCGTGCTCGCCGACCACATGCTGCGCCACCGCGCGCAGTGCGGCTGATCGCGCTCTACGGCACGCTGCGCGATCCCGGCATGCGCCGCGGGCTCGGCCTCGCGGGCCGGATGCGCCGGCTCGGCCGCTGCCGCCTCGAAGGCATTCTCTACGATCTCGGGCCCTATCCCGCGCTGGGCGAAGGGAAGGGCGTCGTCCACGGCGAGCTGTTCGAGGTCACGGACCCTTCGGCATTCGGCGTAATGGACGCGTTCGAGGAATACGACCCGGCGCGGCCGAAGCTCTCCGCTTATGTCCGCGCGCAGGTGCGGCTCATCGCGCCCGACCTGGAATGCTGGGTCTACCGCTACAACCGCCCGCTCAGGGGCGTGCCGCGCGTGCTGGGCGGCGACTGGCTCAAGCAGCGCCGGGCGCCGCTGCCGATGAAACAATTGAAACCATAATCCGCGCTTCCGGAAATCGCGCAGAAATCCGCCAGACCTACGGTTCTCGGCAGAAACGATCAAACATCTGCCGAGGAGGCCCATGATGCCGTACGCCCAGATCAATGGTTTTGCCGCGCACTACACGGAAGCCGGGAAAGGCGAGACGGTCGTCCTGCTGCACGCCGGCGGCACCTCCTCGGCCCATTGGCGGAAGATCGCGCCGCAGCTTCAGGGCCGCTTCCGCGTCGTCGCCCCCGACCTCATCGGCTTCGGCGAAACCGGGTCCTGGAGCGGGGAGCGGGAGCTGACGCATGACGACTAGGCCGCGCTGGTGCGGGGCGTGATCGAGCAGGGGCAGCAGGAGGGGCCGGCAGGTCCGGTGCACGTCGCCGGCCATTCCTACGGCGGCGCGGTGGCGGTAAGGCTCGCGCTGAATTATCCGGAGCTGGTGAAGAGCCTGTTCCTCATCGAGCCCGTGCTGACCCCGCTGCTGCGGCAGACAGGCGAGGACAAGCTGTTCGAGATGGAGCGCAGCCTGGCCAACGCGTTCATCGCCGATTACGAGGCGGGGCGCAGCGCCAGCGCATGGCGGCGCTTCATCGACCATCACAATGGCGACGGCACCTGGGAATCGCTGTCCGGCAACGCGCGCTACCGCTTCCTCAGCATGACGCGCGAAACGGCCGACGCCTATCGCTCCAATCTCAACAATCCCACGACCTTGTACGACCTGCGGGCGTTGACGATGCCGACGCTGGTGGCTTGCGGGGCCAGGACGACGGAGACCTACCGCCTCATCTGCCGCATCCTGCGCGGCCGCATTCCGGGCTGCGCGACCCTGGATGTGGAGGGCGCGGCGCATATGTCGCCCTTGTCGCACGCGGAACAGATCGCCGACGCGATCGAGGCGCATGCGGGCGCCTTCGAGCGCGGCGAACGCCGGCTCGAGCACCGCAGCGTGGCTTGAGGACCGGCCGCCATTGCCTTCGGCGGCGCGCCGCGCAATGCTTTTCCTCTAAGGCGTTCGGCAGGAACGGCTGCAGGAGGAAAAGGGATGGCGAGCGGTAAGGCGAAGGGCAAGTCGCAGAGCGGGGAATTCAAGTTCTCGGCGTCCCATGCCCGGGACGCGGCATTCGAGAGCGGCGGCCTCCGGTCCTGCTTCGAGTACCGCGACCTCGGTATCGCGGCGGCGACGGGCGGGCGGGCGATGGCGCATGTGATCCGCGCCAGGAAGGGCGACTCCGCCGGGTTCGGCTGGCACAAGCATGTTCTCGAGTTCCAGATGTATTACATCCTCAAGGGCTGGATCGAGTTCGACTACGAGGGCGTGGGCGTCGTGCGGGCGGAAGCCGGCTCATGCGTCAACCAGCCGCCCGGCATCCGTCATGCGGAGGTTGCCCATTCCGACGACCTGGAGCTGATCGAGATCACGTTGCCGGCGGCGTTCGAGACGGTCGAAGCGGATGCGCCCTAGATCAATCTGCAATCGGGTGGAATCACCTGATTGCAGGTAAATTGATCTATCTTAAAAGGTTAGAGCAACTTATCTGCGTCCGATCGGACGCAGGTTGCTCTAGCCTGCGGATTAGGCGCTGAGGGGTTGCGGCGAGCGCGCCGGCAGGTCGCCCGCGGGCCGGTTGCCCCGAAGTATGGTCACGATCGCCTCGAGGAACAGGGATGCGCGCACCGGCTTCGTCAGGTGGCCTTGTATTCCCGCCTCGCGGATCCGCGCGTCGCCGTCTCCCGCCACGATCGAGGTGAGCATCAGGACGGGCACGTCGCAAAGAAGCCCGTCGTCGCGCATCACCGCCGCAACGTCGAGGCCGGACATGTTCGGCATGCGATCGTCGAGCACCACCAGGTCGAAGGCGGCGCCTGCGTTGGCCGATTCGCGCAGCGCCCGCAGCCCCTTTTCTGGGCCGTCGACCGCATAGGATTCGAAACGCCAGCTTTTCAATTGCTCGACGATCACCGTCCGATTGATTTGGTTGTCGTCGATCACCAGCACGCTCGCCCCCGCTATGTCGTCCGGCACGCGGTGCCGTTGCGGCGCGGCCGGGTCGAGCGGCAAGTCCAGCGAAAACCAGAAGCGGGACCCCGCGCCGGCTTCGCTCGCGACGCCGATCTTGCCGTCCATCAAGGCGACCAGCTTGCTGGAGATGGCGAGACCGAGCCCGGTGCCCGGCTCACGTTGCACCGAGGCGTCCTGAACTTCGGAGAACTGATCGAAGAGCCGCTGGCGCTTGTCGGCGGGAATGCCTACGCCCGTGTCCACGACGTTGAACGTCAGGCCGGCGCGGCCGTTCTCGGCGCTTCCCGACACATCGAGCAGAACATGGCCCTTCCGGGTGAACTTGATCGCGTTGCCCACAAGGTTGATGACGATCTGGCGGATATGGCCCGCGTCGCCGATGTAATGCGCCGGCAGGTCGGGCTGTATGCGGACGGCGAGCTCGATGCCTTTTTCCGATGCGCGCGGCGACAGCAGCATCGCGATATCTTCGACGATTGCGGCAAGGTCGAAGGGACGCGGGCTGACCCGCATCTTTCCGGCATTGATCTTGGACAGGTCGAGCACGTCGTTGATGATGGCGATCAGGGCTTCGCCGGATTTGATGATCGTCGTCACGAACATGCGCTGCTTTTCGTCGAGCTCCGACCGGGCGAGCAGCTCGGCCATGCCGATTACGCCGTTCATCGGCGTCCTGATCTCATGACTCATCGTGGCGAGGAACTCGGATTTGGCATGATCCGCGGACACGGCTGCGTGCCGCGCCCGGTTCATGGCCGAAAGCGTCCGGTGCGCGAGGATCAGGCCGACGGTCAGCAGCACCAGTATGGCCGCCAGCGCCACGTGAAGCTGCAGCTCCATCCGCTTGTTGATCAGGGCGTAGTCGTTCTGCGCGATCACCTGGGCGGCGATGATCATTGCCTGGATCTGGTTCCGGCCGAGGCGGAGAAACTCCTCGTACGCCAGATACCGTGTCGCGGCCGGCTGTTCGGAGATGAGCGCGTATCCGAGCGCGACAAATCGATCGACATAACCCGCGGTGCCGTCGAAACCTTGGAATATGTCCGATACGTTGCTGTCGGCCGCGGCTTCGCCGTCGCGAAATTCACGCCAGCGGTTGTTGAATGCGGTCAGATCGGTGCGGACGTTGCCGGCAAGCTCGGCCCGGTGCAGTTCGGGCCTGTCGATGTAGTCGATCGCCGACGTAATCGACTGCAGAAGATAGCTGTTCATCTGGCCCAGCAGAATGACCCGGGAGAAAACCCGGTGCGATTCCTGGGAAGTGTGGTGGACAATAGCTGCCGCGCCTACGGCAACCACGACAATGCAGGCGACCGTTACGTAATAAACGGGCGAGAGAATGCGCAGCTTTGTCATAGCGGCACGCAGGATCGGCGCTCCCACCGTAAAAATGACGGGTCGGATATAAATGGATGCCCTTTGTCGGAATACTTATACGGAGAGGCTTAAGATAATATGAATTTCGATTAACTATCCTGGCGGCTTATTGGTTTTTGTATCGTACTTCGTCCTTGGTCCGGGCGCGCTACTTGCGGTCGAGCGCCGCCTGCATCAGCTCGAAACGGTCGTTGCCGAAATACATGTCGTCCCGGTCGATGAAGAATGTCGGCGTGCCGAAGCCGCCGCGGGCGATCAGATCGTCCGTCGTGGCGAACAGCTTACGTTTGACGGTGTCGTCGGCGATCTTGGCGAAGAAGTCGTCGGCATCCATGCCCGCGGCCTCGACGATCTCCCGCAGCACGGCGTCCTGGGAAATATCCTTGTCGTCGCGCCAATAGGCCGTGAAGACGGCATTGGAGTAGGCGGAGATCGTGCCCGCGTCGATCGCCACGAAGGCGCCCCGCAGCGCCTTGACGCTGTTCACCGGGAAGACGCTCGGCCGCACCATCTTGATGTCGAGATAGTGCGCCCAGTCGGCCATGTCCTTGCGGTAGTAGTTGTCTTTCGGCGGCACGGGGTTCTCGCGCCGCTGATAGACGGTCGGGTTGACCTTGTTGAAGACGCCGCCGACGAGGAACGGCTTCCAGACCAGCTCGGCCTTGTTCCTAGCGCAGAAATCCTCGATCCGGTCCGAGGCGAAATAGGTCCAGGGGCTGGAATAGTCGTAGAAGAACTCGATAGTCGCCATGTGCCTGTCTTTTCCTTTGCGTCGACGCCTGACCTAAGGATGCCTGTCCGGCCGGCCGCGCACAAGCCGGGCCGGTTTCCTGCTGAATTCGCGGTCGTCAGCTCTCGAGCGCGGCGAGAATCCGCCGGTAGACGCCGTCGGCCTTCGTCTTCTGCACCCAGCGCAGGACGGCGACGAGGTCGTGTTCCGGGTCGATCCAGACCACATTGTGGCCCGCGCCCGCGAGGAAGAAGCTCCACGCCGGTGCGCTGGGCGCCCGTTCCTGCGGGCCATTGAGCCAGAACATGTAGCCGTAGTTGGCGTTCTGCCCGCAGGGCGCGAGCGCCTTCGCCAGATAGCGTTCGGAGAGGATGCGCTGCCCGTCCCACAGGCCGCGGCGCAGCAGCAGGAGGCCGATGCGGGCGTGGTCGTAGCTGTCGATGAACAGGCCGCCGCCCCAATGGCCGCCGCCCGAGACCGACTGCATCCGGCGCCCGTCCATCTCGACCCACGAGTTGCGGTAGCCGTGCCACTGCCAGTTTTCCGAAGCGCCGATCGGCCCCATGACGTATTCGCGCAGCACGTCGGGCAGCGGGCGCCGCCACACGTGCATGAGGCAGAGGCTGGCCAGGTTCACGCGCACGTCGTTGTATTCCCAATGCGTGCCGGGCTGCCGCATCGCCCGCTTCGTGCCCTTGAGGTCGCTGTGGCGGTGATGATCCAGCCAGTCGGGCTTGCCCCACAACTCGCCCGACCACTCGCTGGTCTGCTGGAGCAGCATATGCCAGGTGATCGGACGGTTCTGCGGCAGGGCGAACAGGCTTTCATCGACCTGCCCGCGGAGTTGCTCGCAGACGGGCGCGTCGAGATCGGGGATCATGCCCCTGTCGAAGGCGAGGCCGAGGCAGATCGACAGGTAGCTCTTCGTCGCGCTGAACGTCATGTCGGCGCGGTCGGGGGTGCCCCATTCGGCGACGATCCTGCCGCCGCGCAGGATGACGCCGCTCTGCTCGCCGCGCGGCTGCATCGGCCCGACGATCTCGTTGTAGGGCGGCGGCTCGTTCATCTGGTCGTTGACCGGACGCTCGAGATCCCGCGACCAGCGCGTTTCGACCGAGCGCGCGTAATCCACCGCCGCGGCGAGCGTCTTGCCGTCCATGCCGGCGGCTTCCGGGGCGGCCCGCTCCCAATCGCTGGCCGGCGGCACATAGGCCTTCGATGGCTGGTCGAGCATGGAATGTCCCCGGGTTGGTTATGCGGCGGCGGATTTGAAGCTGACCGACTCCGCCTCGTCGTAGATGTGGCATTCGGTGAATCCGGCCGTGCCGCGCGGCACCGGCCTCGGCGCCTTGCGCGAACACACAACCGCGGCATGCGGGCAGCGCGGATGGAAGGTGCATCCGGCCGGCGGATCCATCGGGTTGGGAAACTCCACGCCGAGCTGGGCGTCCGGAATGCCCAGCCCCGGCTCGGGCGTGAGCACCGAGGCGAGCAGCGCCTGCGTATAGGGATGCTCCGCACGCCGGAACAGCGCCTCCGTTTCCTTCTCCTCCACGATCCGGCCGAGATACATGACCGACACCCGCGTCGCGATATGTTCCACGATGGCGAGGTTGTGGCTGATCAGGATGTAGGTCAGGCCGAGCTCCTGCCGCAGGTCCATCAGCAGGTTCAGGATCTGGGACTGCACCGAGACGTCGAGAGCCGAGGTCGGCTCGTCGCAGATCACGATCTCGGGCCGCATGATCAAGGCGCGCGCGATGGCGACGCGCTGGCGCTGGCCGCCGGAAAGCTGGCTCGGATAGTTGGTGATGTAGCGCTGCGGCAGCCCCACCAGCTCCATGATCTCGTCGACCTTGCGCTGGCGCTCCGCCGCGGTGCTGGCGCCATGAACGCGCAGCGGCAGCGATATGATGTCGCCGATCGATTTGCGCGGGTTCAGGGAGGAATAGGGATCCTGGAAGATCGGCTGGATGCGGCGGGCGAGCTCGAGCCGCGGCAGGTGCGACACAGGCTTGCCGTCGAACAGTATGCTGCCGCTGCTCGCCGGCAGCAGGCCGAGCAGCATGAGCGCCAGGGTGGATTTGCCGCAGCCCGACTCTCCGACCAGGCCGAGCACGTCGCCCTTGTTCACCCGCAGCGAGACGCCGTTGACGGCCTTCAGCATCTGCTTCTGCGAGAAAATGCCGGCGCCGACGGCGAAGGACCGCGTGACGTCGAATGTTTCCAGAAGTGCGCCGGTCATTCCGCCATCTCCAGCTCGGTGGCGCGCGCCACGGAATCCGACGGGCTCATCAGGCAGCGATAGGCGCGCAGTTGGTCGAGAGCCCGCAAGTCGACGCCGCCCTTGGCGCAATCCATCCACGCATGGGGACAGCGGTCGCGGAAATGACAGCCCTCGATATCGCCGATCATGCTCGGGACGATCCCGGGGATCGAGCCGAGATGCGCGCCGCGCTCGGTCTTGCCGGGCACCGGAATGCAGGACAGCAGGCCGCGCGTGTAGGGATGCAGCGGCTCGCCGAAGACGTCTTCGACATTGCCCTGCTCGACGATCTGCCCCGCATACATCACCGCGAGCCGGTCGGCGACGCGGGCCACGATGCCGAGGTCGTGGGTAATGAGGATCAGGGCCATGCCGAACTCCCGCTGCAGCTCCGCCAGCAGCAGCAGGATCTGCGCCTGGATCGTCACGTCGAGCGCGGTCGTGGGTTCGTCCGCGATGATGAGGTCCGGGCCGCACATCAGCGTCATGGCGATCATCACGCGCTGCCTGAGCCCGCCGGAAAGCTGGTGCGGATACTGCTTCAGCCGGCGTTCCGCGCCGACGATCCCGACCTTCTGCAGGAGATAGGTCGCCCGTTCGCGCGCTTCGTTGCGGCTTACCCGGCGATGGCGGAGCATCATCTCCTCCATCTGGTTGCCGATGGTGAAGGACGGGTTGAGGCTCGTCATCGGCTCCTGGAAGATCATGCCGACGCGGTTGCCGCGGAGATCCGCCATCTGCCGGTCGGATTTCTTCAGCAGGTCCTCGCCGTCGAACAGGATCGACGTGCCGGTCCGGACCGCCTTCTTCGGCAGCAGGTCCATCAGGGCGAGCGAGGTAAGCGACTTTCCGCATCCCGACTCGCCGACGATGCAGAGCGTCTGCCCCTTGTCGACGGAGAAGGTGAGATCCTGCACCGGGTGCAGGATGCCGGCGGCCAGCGGGATATCGACGTTGAGATTTTTTACCTCGAGCAGGGCGCTCAATTTCGGTTCTCCGGTGCGAAGATGTCCCGCGCGCCGTCGCCGAGCAGGTTGATCGCGAGAACGAGCGTGAAGATGGCCAATCCCGGCAGCATCACGAGATAGGGCTCGAACAGCATGTAGTCCTTGCCCTCGGAGACCATGAGGCCCCAGGACGGGGTGGGCGGCTGCACGCCGAGGCCGAGGAAGGACAGGGCGGCTTCGAGCAGGACGGCATGCGCGATCTCGAAGGTCGCAATGACCAGCAGGCTGCCGAGGATATTCGGCAAGATCTCGGAAAAGATGATGCGCCGCGTCGAGCAGCCGATCGCGCTGGCCGCCCTGACGTAATCCAGGCTTCGAACTTGCATCGTCGCGCTGCGCATCACCACGGTGAAGCGGTCCCACAGCAGGCAACCGAGGATGATGATCACGGTCTGCAGCGAGCCGCCGACGACCGCGACCAGCGCGAGCGAGACCATGACGACCGGCAGGGTCAGGCGGGTGGTGAGCAGGAAGGTGATGACCATGTCGACCCGGCCGCCGAAATAGCCGGCGCAGACGCCCATCACCGTACCCAGCACGCCCGAGATCATCATGGCGCAGAAGCCGATCAGGAGGGAGACCCGCGCGCCATAGATCATGCGGCTGAGATAGTCGCGGCCCATCATGTCGGTGCCGAGCAGATGCTCCCACTGGCCCTTCTCGGCCCAGATCGGCGGGATCAGGCGCCGGATGAGGACCTGGTCGAGCGGGTCGTGCGGCGCCAGCAAGGGCGCGAAGATGGCGGTCAGGATCAGGCCGGCCATTATGATGGCGGCAACCATGAAGCTCCGGTGGCCGAGGATGCGCCGCGCCAGCATGGTGGCGGCATTTGGCTGCATGACGGTCTCGATGCTGGGCATCCTGGCGGTGGCGACGCCGGCGCCATCGGTCGCGATCGCTTTGTCGGATGGTGCCATCGGCCTCTCCTCAGCTCACCCGAAGGCGCGGATCGAGCCATGCGTTGAGCAGATCGCCGACCAGCACGAGCACGATATAGATGCAGGCGACGAGCAGGAGCACCGCCTGGACAATCGGGAAGTCATTGCGCGAGATGGATTCCCAGGCCAGGTATCCGATGCCCTGAAACTGGAAGACGCGCTCGGTGACGATCGCGCCCCCCAGCATGTTGCCGAACTGGACGCAGGAAAGCGCCACCACGGGGATGATTGCGTTGCGCAGCGCATGCTTGAAAAGGATCGTCCGGGTTGGAAGACCCTTGGCGCGCGCGGTGCGGATGTAGTCCGAGCTCAGCACCTCGAGCATGCCGGTGCGGGTCAGCCGCATCACGGGCGGCGTCGAATAATAGCCGAGGGCGATCGCCGGCAGTATGAAATGCGCCAGCGAATCCGAGCCGGAAATCGGCAACAGGCGCAGGAACAGCCCGAAGACGAACATGAGGATCAGGGCAAACCAGAATCCGGGCAGCGCCTGTCCGAAGACGGCGATCGTCAGCGCCGTCCGGTCGACCCAGCTATCGGGCTTGAGCGCCGCCAGCACGCCGAGCGGCACCGCGAGCCCCATGGCGAAGAGAAGGCTGAGGCAGGCGAGCAGGATCGTGTTCGGCAGGCGGTCCGCGATCAGGTCCATCACCTTCTCGGGATAGAACATGGATTCGCCGAGATCGCCCTGGAGGCCCGATTTTAGCCAGTCGAAATATTGAATGTAGTAGGGCCGGTCGAGTCCGTACTGATGGCGGATAAGCGCTATGTCCTGGGTGGATGCGTCGTCGCCCGCGATCATCGTCGCGAGGTCGCCGGAAAGCCGCAGCAGCGAGAACGCGATCACTGACACGGTGAACGCCACGAGAAGCGCGACGAACACGCGCCTGGCCATGAAGTTCAGCATCTGGACCCTCTCTCCGGTGGAAAAGCGCCGGGCCGGCCGCTATCGGCGGCCGGCCCGGCTGGCGAATAGCCTTACTTCCACTTGGCGTTCCAGAATCGCGGCACCTCGTCCGCGCTCGGCTCGAAATCGAGCTCGTCGATATACGCGTAATTGTAGACCCACGAGAAGAGCGGCAGCCAATACGCCTCCTCGGCGATGATCTTGAGCGCTTCGTTGTAGACCTTCTTTCGGACCTCCTGATCCGTGGTGTTGCCCTGGTTCAGCAGGTCGATCACCTTCTTGTCCTGGGCGTTGTCGTCGGCGTCGCCTTGGAACCAGTTGCCGAGAATGGCGGTCACGTCGTTGATCGAGGACGAGCCCCAGGTGCCGAAGGACAGCGGTACGCCTTCCTTGCGGCGCTTTTCACGGATAGCGCCCGCCGAAACATAGGTCAGCTTCGCGGTGATGCCGACCTTGCGAAGCTGCCCGATGAGCGCTTCGGCGATCGGCCGGTCGCGATAGGCGAAAATCGGCGTCTCGAAACCGTTCGGGTAGCCCGCTTCGGCAAGCAGGGCCTTGGCCTTCGCCGGGTCGTAGCTGTACCGCTTGAGGCCCGTGTCGTCGCAGCCGAACTGGCTCGGGAAGCAGGCGGCGTGCAGCACGCGCGAGGCTTCGCCGGACAGGGTCTTGCGGATGGTGTCGCGATCGATCGCATAGCTGATCGCCTGGCGCACCAGCTTCTTCTTCATCGGATGCTCGCCGGCCTTGCCCGACGCATCCATCTGAATGAACCCTATCCGCATGGTCTCACCCTCGGTGACGGTGAATCCCTTGCGGCCGTCGAGATTCTTCGCCAGGTCCGGCGGGACGCGCCAGATCCAGTCGGCGCCGCCCGACAGCAGCTCCGCCATCTGGGTGCCGCGCTCTTCGATTCGCCGGAAGATGAGCTTGCCGATATGCGGCGTCTTAGGCCCGCCCTTCATGTACTTGTCGAACTTCTCCAGGACGAAACGCTTGCCGTAGGAGATTTCGGTCGCCTTGTACGGGCCGGTCCCGACCGGCTTCCGCGCCATGCCCTTCTGGCCGACCTTGGCATAATACTCGTTCGGGTAGATCGGGACGACGGTGCTGAGATACTGCATCGCGGCGGGGAAGGGGGTTTTCAGCTTGACGTTGACCTTGTAGGGGCCGAGCTTTTCCGCACCCGCGATGAACTTGGACCGGCTCGTCGCCGCAATCTTGGAACTCGGATCGGAGAGGAATTTCATGGTGTAGACGACGTCGTCGGCGTCGAACTTCTCGCCGTTGTGGAAGACGACGTCGTCGCGCAGCTCGAACTGGATCGTGGTGCCGTCGATCCACTTGAACGATTTCGCGAGGCTAGGCAGGTATTCGCCGGTCTTGGGATCGAATTCCATCAAGGCATCCCAGATATGGCGGCCGAGAATGATCCCTTCGCGAAGGGTATTCGCATTCATGTCGATGTTGTCGGGCTCGCTGTTCGAGAGCCAAGTGAGCGTATCGTTGCTCTTCCCCGCCATGGCGGGAAGGCCGGAGCACGCCAGCAAGGCGGCAGCGGCCGCGTAAATGGTAACCTGTGAGATTCTCATGATTCCAACTCCCCAGAGTTTCCCGACTTGGTCAGACGGAATGAGCGGCGGAATCGTCCCAGGCTTTTCCCTGTGCAGCGGACCAGACCGCCTTTATTCGCCATGTCGGCATTCTTGTTGACAACATCTTACACCGGAGGCCTTCGCCCACAAGACCGAAAATCGCCCTTCGCTCAATTCGGCTCGTCTGTTTGGCGCCGGGCCCGGGTGAAGGCGCCCCGGGCGAGCGGCTTCGCTTCATGCCGCCGGCATCCGTTCCAGCAGGCGCCCCAATCCCGGCAGCGGCGCCGTCGCCTTCATGATGCTCAGCATGGCCCAGAGGGCGGCCTGGTTGGTGGTGACCACGGGCTTGGAAAACTGGCGCTCCCATCCGTCGATGAACTTCATCGTCGGAAAGGCGCCGCCCGGCACGACGAAGGCCTCGATTTCCGGCCGGTCGATGCGCGCGAAGGCTTCGGTCGCATGGTCCGCGCCGAGCGCGCCGATGGCATAGGCGTCCGTCGCGCCGAAGCCGTCCAGCGCCGCGACCTCCAAGCCATGCCGCCCTTCATAGTAGCGCCGCGCCCGTTCGAGCACTTCCAGCGAATAGGGCGTGACGATGGCGATCCGGCGGGCGCCGAGGGCGCGCACCGCCTGGCCGATCGCTTCGGCCGAGGTCACCGCCGGCGCGCCGGCGCCCGCGGTCATGCGCTGTTTCACGCCCGCGTCGTAATCGTCGGCGAACAGGCTCGCCGAGGTCTGCGTGAGGCAGAGTGCCTCGACCTTGGCGGCGCCGAGCATCTTGGCCTGGTAGTCTATGTCTTCGTCCAGGCTCGGCGAGAACGGGGTGCTGCCGCCTTTGCCGAGGCGTCCGACATGGACCTGAAGCGTTGCGGGCAGGAGCCGGTTGTACTCGATCTCCACCGTCGTGTTGGTCGACGGAATCAGCGCGCCGAAATGTCGGATCATGTTCAGGCTTCCCTCGGAAGACAATGACGATCCTCGCATGATACGCCGATGGACGGCACACTCCCAATCTACCCATAATGCGGGCGGTAGCAGCAGCCGGGAGGTCCCGATGATTCGCGATCAGCATGGCCTGGAGACGACCGCCGCGAGCGAGCAGGCTGTGCGGCGGTACGACGACATGATCCTGCACTATCTCGGGCTCCGCCAGGATACCGGCGACCGGTTGAAGGCAGTGTTCGACGCCGATCCGGAGATGCCGATGGCGCTTTGCGCCCGCGGCTACTTCATGAAGCTGTTCTGCACGCCGCCGCTGGAGCGCAAGGCCGAGGAGTCGCTGGCGGCCGCGCAGAAGCTGGCCGCGAAAGGCGCGACGGATCGCGAACGGCGCCACGTCGCCGCGCTCGGCGCCTGGTGCCGGGGCGACATCGCAGGCGCCACGGATGCATGGGAGGAGATCCTGCTCGACCATCCCCGCGACGTACTGGCGATCCGCCTCGCCCACTTCACTCATTTCTATCTCGGCGATTCCGGCGCGATGCGGGATTCCGTCGCCCGCGTGCTGCCGCATTGGAGCGCGGAGCAGCCTGGCTACGGCTTCGTCGTCGGCTACGAGGCGTTCGGCCTGGAAGAGACCGGCGCCTATGCGGAGGCGGAGAGCGCGGGCCGGCGCGCCGTCGCCATCAACGGCCGGGACATCTGGGCGACCCATGCCGTGGCCCATGTCATGGAGATGCAGGGCCGTTTGCGCGACGGCATCGCCTGGCTCGACGGGCTGTCGGGCGGCTGGGGGGCGTGCAACAACTTCCGCTTCCATGCCTGGTGGCACAAATGCTTGTTCCACCTCGAGCTGGAGCAGTTCGACGCGATCCTCGATCTCTACGACCGCGAGGTGCGGGCCGACACGACGACCGCCGACTATCTCGACATGAGCAACGCCATCGCGCTGCTCTGGCGCCTGCAGGAGGCGGGGGCGGACGTCGGCGAGCGCTGGGTGGAATTGGCCGACAAGGCGGAGGGCAAGATCGACGACCACATCTTCGCCTTCCACGACGCGCATTACATGATGGCGCTCTCCGTGGACGGCCGGCGGCGCAAGGCGGATGCGATGCTCGACACGATGGAGGCCGCGGCGGCCCACGGCGACACGACCGAAGGGCCGATCTTCCGCGAGGTCGGATTGCCGCTCTGCCGGGCGATCGCCGCCTATGGACGCGGCGAGTACGGCGCGGCGGTCGACCTGCTGGCGCCGGTCCGGCGCGAGGTCTATCGCATTGGCGGCAGCCATGCGCAACGCGACCTGTTCTTCCGCCTGCTGGTCGCAGCCGCGCTGCGGTCGGGGCGCTACAAGCTCGCCCGCGCCCTGACGGCGGAGCGCAACGCCCGCAATCCGGGCTCGGCCTGGGGCTGGAAGCGCGCCGCGGCGGCGATGGACGGCCTCGGCGAGACGGCCGGGGCGGAGGCCGCGCGGCAAAGGGCGATCGAGCTGATGGCGTAGCGCGCAGCGCCCCCCGGTGGCCCCCTTGCGGGCAGGGCAATCGCATTTGCGTATCTTGCACGAATGCCTTGCGTCCTTCGACAGGCTCAGGATGAGGGAAAATCTTCGTGGCATTGAGAAAAGAACCTCATGCTGAGCCTGTCGAAGCACGCACCCCGCTTGTCCCAATCGCCGCGAGCACCCTCGAATGCATTCGCCCTGCTTGTGGGGGAGGAATCGGGCGGGGGCGCCTTTCCCACCTCCAAATCGCCACATCTAGGTGCTAACCTGCGAGGCTCGTGAGCATTGGAGGATCGATGCGGTATATCGGCAGGTTTTTTCTCTGGGTTTTTGCGGTCGTCGGCTTCCTGATCATCGTCGTGGCCACGTCGTTCGCCACGTGGTTCGTCATCGGCGGCGAAGAGGAGGAGCCGCTGCCGCAGCGCATCGTTCTCTCGCTCGACCTCAATGAGGGTGTGTCGGAGCTGCCGGCGGGCGGCCCGTTCAGCCTGCTGTCGCGCGACGAGGGCCATGTCCTGCGCGACGTCGTCGCCGCGCTCGAAAAGGCGGAGTCCGACGACCGCGTGTCGGGGATCGTCGTCCGCATGGGGTCGTCCGGCGTCGGCATCGCCACCGCACAGGAGATCCGCGATGCGGTCTCGCGCTTCCGGGAGGCGGGAAAATTCGCCGTCGCCTACGCCGACAGCTTTTCGGCCATGCCGGGGGCGACGGCGGAATACTATCTCGCCTCCGCCTTCGACGAGATCGCGATGCAGCCGTCCGGCGAGCTGGCGATCACCGGCGTGGCAATCGAGGTTCCTTTCGTGGCCGGCGCGTTGGAAAAGATCGGCGTCGCGGCGCGCATGGAGCAGCGCAAGGAATACAAGTCCGCCGTCGAGACCTTCACGCGGAAAAGCATGAGCGCGCCTGCGCGCGCCAATCTGCAGGAGCTGGCGAACTCCTGGTTCGCGCAGCTCACCTCCGGGATCGCCAAAGGCCGCAACATCGCCCCGGAGGCGGCGCGCGCCAGCGTCGACCAGAGCCCGCTGCTCGCCAAGGAGGCGATCGAGCGAAAGCTGGTCGACACGCTGGAATACTGGCCCGCAGTCGCCGAATCGGTGAAGGCGCGCGCCGGCGCGAGCTCGGGGCTGGTGTCCCTCGGCCATTACATCGACGAGGGAAATCTTCCCTATACGAGCGGGCCCACCGTCGCGTTGATCCACGGCATCGGTCCCATCGTCTCGTCTGACGGCGGCGCCACGCCCTTCGACGATACGCGCTTCTTCGCGGCGCAATCCGTCGCCAAGGCGATCGCCGACGCCGCGGCCGCGCCGGAGGTCAAGGCGATCCTGCTGCGCATCGACAGCCCGGGCGGCTCCTATCTCGCGTCCGACACGGTGTGGAACGCGGTGATGCACGCGCGCGCCAAGGGCAAGCCGGTGATCGCCAGCATGGCGGGCGTCGCCGCCTCGGGCGGGTATTTCGTGGCGATGGCGGCGGACCGGATCGTCGCATCGCCGGGAACGCTGACCGGCTCCATCGGCGTCTACGGCGGCAAGTTCGTGACCGAGGGGCTGTGGCCCAAGCTCGGCGTCACCTGGGATGTCGTGCAGGCCGGCAAGCATGCGGCGATCTGGAGCCCGTTCCGCGATTTCCTGCCCTCGGCAGAGGCGCGGCTCGACGCGATGATGGACGCCGTCTACCAGGATTTCACGGCCAAGCTCGCCAAGGGCCGCAACCTGAGCGCCGCGCAGGTCGAGACGGTCGCCGGCGGGCGCGTCTGGAGCGGGGAGGCGGCGAGCAAGGTCGGCCTCGTCGACACACTGGGCGGCCTCAGGACCGCGATCGGCGCCGCCAAGGAGGCCGCCGGCATCGCGCCCGAGCAGGACATCAACCTCCAGGAATTTCCGCTGCCGGAGACGCCGTTCGAACGGCTGATGTCGCTGATGGCGGCGGAAGGCGGCGGCGTCGCCGTCTGGATCGCCGACGGCCTCGGCCTCCGCGCGCAGTTCGCGAAAATGATGGAGGCGCGTGTCGGGCCGCTGCTGGGCGAACTCGACGTGCTGCGCCCGCCCGCGGGAAACCTCCAGATGCCGCCGCTCAGGCTGCGGTATTAGGCGTCCCGCACCGCCGCCATCAGGAACTCCTTGTTCCCCGCCGGTCCGGTGATCGGGCTTTCGGCGATGCCGAGCACGCGCCAGCCCGGCTGCGCCTCGAGCCAGCCGCGCGCCTCGTCGCAGACGCGCGCGTGCACCGCGGGGTCGCGCACCACGCCGCCCTTGCCGACATCCCGCGGGCCCGCCTGGAACTGCGGCTTGATCAGCGCGACCAGATGCGCGCCTGTGCGCGTCAGCGCCATCGGTGCGGGCAGCACCTTTTCGAGCCCGATGAAGCTGGCGTCGCAGGCGACGAAATCGATCTCCTCGGGAACCTGCGCGCGCGTCAGGTACCGCGCGTTCGTTTCCTCCAGCACCGCGACGCGCGCGTCCTGGCGCAGCTTCCAGGCGAGCTGGCCCTTGCCCACGTCGACGGCGTAGACCTTCGCCGCGCCGTTCGCCAGCAGCACGTCGGTGAAGCCGCCGGTCGACGACCCCACGTCCAGGCAGACGAGGCCGGTTATGTCGAGGTGGAATTCCGCAAGCGCGTGCGCGAGCTTCAATCCGCCGCGCGAGACCCAGGGATGGTCCTGGCCGCGCAGCTCGAGCGGCGCGTCGGCGGCGAGGACGTCGCCCGCCTTGGTGACCCGGCGCTCGCCGCTGAAGACCTGACCGGCCATGATGACGGCCTGAGCGCGCGCCCGGCTCTCGACGAGGCCGCGTTCGACGAGCAGCAGATCAGCGCGCGATTTTCCGGGTTTGACGGCCACCGGATTACCCGTGCTTCCCTCTCCGCCCCTGGGGGGCGGAGAGGGTCAGGGTGAGGTGGGGGTTGCTGCGCATATAGAGATGAATCGGCCGGAGTCGAGTCATCGCCACCTCACCCGGCGCGCGTTGCGCGCCACCCTCTCCGCCACTCCGGCGGAGAGGGTATTTTGGCAGCCACTTATTCGCAGAACGCATCTACGAATCCTTCACGGCCTGTAGGTCTGATGACGGGTCAGTTGCGCCGGTCGACGACGAAACGCGCGGTCAGGCGCAGCAGGTCCGCGCGCGCATCGAACGAAGCGAGATGCGACACCGCCTGGTCGACCAGCTCGCTGGCCTTCTTTCGCGCGCCGACGACGCCCAGCAGCGAGACGAATGTGGCCTTGCCGGCATTCGCGTCCTTGCCGACGGCCTTGCCGGTCTCCTCGACGCTGCCCTCGACGTCCAGCAGGTCGTCGGCGATCTGGAAGGCGAGGCCCAGCGTGTCGGCGTAGGCGCGGAGCGCGCTGCGGTCCTTCGCCGGGGCCTTGCCCATGATCGCGCCCGCTTCGCAGCCGAAGCCGATCAACGCGCCGGTCTTCAGCTTCTGCAGCTCGGTGATCTCGGCCAGGTTCAGCGTCTTCGTCTCGGCTTCCAGGTCGATCATCTGGCCGCCGACCATGCCGCGCACGCCCGCCGCGCGCGCCAGCGCCAGCACCAGCGCCGCGCGGATGCCGGCATCGGCATGCGTCGCGGCGTCCGCCAGGACCTCGAACGCGAGCGTCAGCAGGCCGTCGCCGGCCAGGATCGCCGTCGCCTCGTCGAACTGCTTGTGCACGGTGGGCTTACCGCGGCGCAGGTCGTCGTCGTCCATCGCCGGCAGGTCGTCATGCACCAGCGAATAGCAGTGGATCAGCTCGAGCGCGGCGCCGGCCCTGAGCGCCGATGCCTTGGGCACGTCGAACAGCCGGGCGCTCTCCATCACCAGGAAGGGACGCAGGCGCTTGCCGCCGCCCAGCGTGGTGTAGCGCATCGCGTCGTAGATGCGCCGTTCCGGCGCGCCGTCCGCCGCGAGCACGGTGTCGAGCATGATTTCGACTTCGGCCGCTGCGTCGGCCAGTGCCTTGGGAAGGTCCGCCATGGCAGCGCTAGCCGAGATCGGTCGGTTCGAAGGAAACGGCGCCGTCGGCCGCGACCGTGATCTTCTCTATCCGGGCCTGCGCCTCGCGAAGCTTGGCTTCGCAATGCTTCTTGAGCGCGGCGCCCCGCTCGTAGGCGTCGATCGCCGCGTCGAGCTGGCCCGACCCGGATTCCAGATTGCGGACGATGCCTTCGAGCTCCTTCAACGCGTCCTCGAAGCTCATCGTCTGGATGTCAGCCTGTGCTTTGCGTTCCGCCATTATCCTCCCCATTTGGACGGTGGGACCGTCGCGGGCGGAGTTTAGACGCGCGCCATCGGGCAGGCAACCTGCCGCGGGACGGGCGCTCAGCCGGCCATGAGCGCCCGGACATGCGCCGCGGCGCTGGCCGCCAGCGCGTTCAGGTCGTAGCCGCCCTCGAGGGTGGAGACGACCCGGCTGCCGCAGTACTCGTCCGCCACCGCCATCAGCTCGGCCGTGGCCCAGGCGTAGTCGTCGTTTTCGAGATTGAGCATGGCGAGCGGGTCGGCGCGATGGGCGTCGAAGCCGGCGGAGATGAAGACGATGTCCGGCTCGAAAGCCCGCAGCGCGGGCAGCACCGCTTCCGCCATCGCGGAGCGGAACTCCTCGGAGCCCGACATGGGGGCGAGCGGGGCGTTGACGATATTCCCGAAATTGCCGCGCTCGTGCAGGCTGCCCGTTCCCGGATAGAGCGGCGACTGGTGCGTCGAGGCGTAGAACAGCGCCGCGTCGTTCCAGAACATCGCCTGGGTGCCGTTGCCGTGATGGACGTCGAAATCGATCACCGCGGCGCGCTTCAGGCCGTGCGCCGCGCGCGCGTGCAGCGCGGCGACCGCGACGTTGTTGAACAGGCAGAAGCCCATGGCGGTCGCCTGCTCGGCGTGATGTCCCGGCGGGCGGACGGCGCAGAAGGCGTTGCGCGCTTCCCCCGCCGCCACCGCATCGACCGCGGCGCAGGCCGCGCCCGCGGCCCTGAGCGCCGCCTCGCCGGAACCGGGCGAGACATGCGTGTCGCCGTCGAGCGCGCGCCGGCCCTCGGTGGGAATGGCGTCGAGCACGGCGTGGACATAGTCCCGGTCGTGCACGCGGGCGATCTGGTCGATCTCGGCGCGCGGCGCCTCGCGGCGATCGAGCGGCTGGAACTCTTCCGCCTCCAGCGCATTCAGCACGGCGCGCAGCCGGGCCGGGCACTCCGGATGATGCGTGCCGGGATCGTGCTCGATGCAGGCCTTATGGGTGAACAGCAGGGTATTCATCGAGCGCCTTTCGCCTCGCCGGCCCGGTCCGCAGAGGCTCCAGTAAAGCGGCAGAGCGAGCGGTATGTCCAGAGGCGAAAGGCAGACGGCGGCCCCCGGTTGGAGGCCGCCGGAATGTCATGCGCGGGAATACTAGGCGCCGGAATATTACGCGAAAGTGTCCACGACCTGGCCGAGCGTGCGGCTCGCCTCGCTGGCGTCGGGGTTGCCGTTTCCGGTTCGCTCGCTTTCGAAGCTCGTGACCTGGTTGGTGCGCGATCCGGCATCGTCCGAATTCTCTACGCCTGACGCCGACGTCCGGACGCTGCTGTCGGGAACCGGGGCCTCGTCAGCCTCGCTGCCGGCGGGCGCCGCGTTGTCGTTGGACGACAATTGCTGCGCCGCGTTGCTGAGGTCGACATTGAAGGCGGCGTCGCTGCGCCCGCCCTCCGACGGTTCCGAGGGACGCGATGAGTTGTTCGCATCCGCTCCCTGCGGCCGCTTCGGCTCGGCCGGCGTTACCGGCGCCGTGCGCGGCTCGAAGGAAAAGCTCGTCTCTACTTGCGATACGTCGGCCATATTCTTCACCTGAATAATATTATAATTGTCCGTTATGGCGTTAAGGCATTCTATTTCACAGTATTACAAATATAGATCCGACAAACCCGAATAATCAGTGATGAGAATCACTAATATACATGGCATTTATTTAAAATATTCTCGAATATTCACCCTTGGCGCGAAAGGCGCCCGGCTCAGTCCAGCGCCCGGGGGTCTAGCGCGTCCTGCAGGCCGTCGCCGAGGAAATTGAAGGCCATGACGGTCACGAAGATCAGCAGCCCCGGCCAGATCGCCAGCTCCGGCGTGGACCAGATGACCTCCTGCGCGTTCGTCAGCATGTTGCCCCAGCTCGCCGCGGGCGGCTGGATGCCGAGGCCGAGGAAGCTCAGCGTCGATTCGAACAGGATGATGTGCCCGATCGAAAGCGTCGTGGCGACGATGACCGGCGATACCGCGTTGGGCAGGATGTGGCGCCACATGATGCTGCGGGGCGCCGTGCCGAGCGCGACCGCGGCGCGGATGAACTCGCGCTGGCGCAGCGCCAGCGTCTCGGCGCGGACGAGGCGGGCGACCGTGTTCCAGCCGAACAGCGTGATGATGACGACGATGCGGTAGAGGCTGATATCCTCCGACTGCGCCACCGGCGGCGGCACGCCGAGCTTCCCGAGATCCACCGCCGCCAGCACGATGAGCAACGGCAGCAGCGGGAGCGCGATCACGGCGTCGTTGATGCGCATCAGCAGGCGGTCGGCGATGCCGCCGGAATAGCCGGCGACGAGGCCGATCGCCGTGCCGATAATCGCCGAGAAGATCGCCGCGATCAGGCCGACGCCGAGCGATACCCGGCCGCCGTAGAGCAGGCGGCACAGCAGGTCGCGGCCGAGCTCGTCGGTGCCCAGCGGGTGCGCGGCCGATGGCGGCTGCATGCGGAGGAACAGATCCGCCGCGTTGGCGTCGACGCCGAGCGCGCGCTCCACCAGAGGCGCGGAGAGGGCGGCCAGACCCAGCACGGCGAGCGTCAGCAGGCTGGCGACCGCGAGCCGGTGCCTGAGGAAGCGCCGCAACATGCGGCGCGACGGCCTCTGCGACAGCGCCGCGGCGCTCACTGCGTCGCCTCGCGGCCGGCGAAGGTGACCCGCGGGTCGATCGCGACCTGGCCGATATCGGCGAGGAAGTTGCCGATCAGCGTCGCCGCCGTGGCGAACAGCAGGCCGACCAGCGCCAGGTTGAAGTCGTTGCCGAGGATAGCGTCGTACATGAGCTTTCCCATGCCGAGCCACGAGAACATGATCTCGGTGATCAGAGCGCCGGAGAACAGGTTGCCGAAGCTGAGGCCGACGATGGTGATCAGCGGCAGCAGCGCGTTCTGCAGCGCGTGCCCGACGAGAAGGCGCGACGGCCCCGCGCCCTTCGCCCGCGCCGTGCGGATATAATCCTGACGCAGGGTCTGGATCATGCTGGCCCGCATGTAGCGGGTGAAGCTGCCGACGTTGGTCACCGTCAGCACCGCCACCGGCATGATCAGGTGCTGGAGCCGGTCGAGCGCGCCGCTGCCGCCGACCGTCTCCATGCCGCCCGCCGGCAGCCAGCCCAGCTTGACCGCGAACAGGATGATGCAGAGCAGCGCGAGCCAGAAGGACGGCATGGATATGCCGGCGAAGCAGAACAGGTTGATCGCGTTGTCGGCGGGGGAATAGGGCCGCACCGCCGCGAAGACGCCGAGCGGGATCGCGATCGCCAGCGTGGCCGCGAGGCTGAGGCCCATCAGAATCATGGTATTGCCGAGGCGCGGCAGCAGGATGTCGAGCACCGGCTGGGCGTAGCTCCGCGAATAGCCGAAATCGCCCTGCAATGCCGACAGTAGCCACGTCGCGTAGCGCTCGACCAGCGGCCGGTCCAGGCCGTAGAGCGCGCGCAGCCGCGCCGCGTCCTCCGACGTCATGCGCGGATTGCCCGAGATCATCAGGTCGATCGGGTCGCCCGGCATCAGCCCGATCAGGACGTAGACCGCGAAGCTCATCGCGCCGAGGACGATCAGGCTTTCGAGCAGCCGCCCGGTGGCGAAGCGCGCCATGCCGCCCTATTTCTCCACGCGCCAGTCTTCGACCGTGAGCGTGCTCGAGTACTGGTGCCCGGTCGGCCGGATGCCCTTCAGCCAATGCGGGATGATGTAGGGATTGGCGCGGAAGAAGAGCGGTAGGGCCGGCAGGTCGGTGGAATACAATGTTTGCAGATCGTGCCAGAGCTGCATGTGCTGCTTCGGCTCGCACAGGACCTCGAGCTCGTCTATCAGCTTGTCCATTTTCGGATTGTCGTAGCCGGTGTAGTTCTGGCCTGACCAGTTGTTCGCCTCAGTTGGGATCATCGTCGAGTGCAGCGTCGTCCGGGGAATATTCTCGGGCGAGGACATCCAGGCGAACAAGGCCATGCCTTTGAACTTACGCTTGGTCACCGTCTCGCCGAAGAAGACCCGCGCCGGCTCGTTGCGGATGCGAATGTCGATGCCGAGCTTTCGCCACTGGCTCTGCATCGCCTGCTGGACCAACTCGCGCGATTTGTTGCCGGCGGTGGTCATGAGGTCGATCTGCAGGCGCTCGCCCTTGGCGTTGTGCCGGATGCCGTCCCGCATCTCCGTCCATCCCGCCTCCTCCAGCAGCGACTTCGCGCGCGCCGGATCGTAGGGATACTTCGGCAGGCCCTTGTGGAAGACGGTGTCGAGCGGGTGGATCGAGCCGTCCGCCACCGGCTGATGGCCCTCGAACAGCTTCTCCGTGATCGTCTTGCGGTCGACGGCGAGCAGCAGCGCCCGGCGCACCCGCGGATCCGCCAGGATCGGGTTGTCGAGGTTGAGGTCGATGTGCTCGTAGGTGAGGCTCGGCTTGTAGGCTATGTCGAAGCGCTTGCCGTGTTGCTTCTCGAAGGCGAGAGCCTGGTCGAGGGTGAGGCCGAGCTCGCCCGCGATATAGTCGATCGAGCCCGACAGCAGGTTGGCCGTCAGCGCGCCGGTGTTCTCGATGGCGCGGACGATGATGCGTTTGAAGTAAGGCTTCTTGCCCTTCCAGAGCGGGTTCTGTTCGAGCACGACGTGCGAGCCGGTGACGACCTGCGCGACGCGGTAGGGGCCGAACCACAGGCCGGGGTTGGTCGTATCGGTTTCGTAGGCGCTCCGGTTCACGTACTCCGCGGGCTCGGTGAAGTTCTTCCGCTCGAGATGCTCGGGCACCAGCTCGAAATCGTTGATCCCGTCGTAGTCGCAGGTGCGCTTGTTGACGTGCAGCGTGAAGGTGCGGTCGTCCTTCACGTCGATGCTGGTGATGCGGCTGAACAGCTCGAAGTTGCCCGCCCCGGATTTCTTGTTCTTCCCGACCTCCCACGTGAACACGACATCCTTGGTCGTGATCGGCTTGCCGTCGCCCCAGGAATAGTCGGAACGCAGCGTGTAGGTAACCGCGATGCCGGGCTTGCCCTCCGCCGTCGTCTCGTAGCGCGCGGTGCCCCGCTCGATGCTCGGCAGCTCGGTGCAAAGGCCGCAGACCAGCTTCCAGTCGGCGTCGTAATAGGTGATCGGCCGGCGGGTCATGCCGTGGATGTAGGTCTTTGCCACCATTGCGTTGATCAGCGGGTTGAAGTTGCCGGGAAACTGGCTGACGCCGATGACCAGGTCGTCTTTCGCGTGGGCGGGCAGGCCGGCGCCGAGGATCAGGGCGGCGCTCGCGGCGGCAATCGCGCGGAATCCTCGCATCGGCTGTCCTTTCCGTCCCGGCAAATGGCCAATGCGAGATTTGTAGCATGTTCGCGAAGGGCCGAAAGGGGCCGCGTGCGCGCGCCTCGGCGCAATGCGGCGCCGGCCGTCACCACCTGTAGCGCAGCGTGCCCAGCACTGTACGGCGCCCGCCATAAGCGCAGCCGTTGAGCGAGAAGCATCCGGCGACGTATTCCTTGTCGAAAAGATTGCTGACGTTGATGGCGAGGCGCAGGTTCCGCCACTCGTAACGGAGCGCGGCATCCACCACAGTGAAAGCTGGCACATCGAACGTGTTGGCGAAATCGCCGGCGGTCGAGCCGACATACCGAACGCCCGTGCCGAAGCTCAGCCCTTGGAGAATGCCCCCTTCGACCTTGTAATCCCCCCACAAGGACGCGAGGTGCTCGGGCACCTGGGTCGGCCGCTTGCCCATATCGATGTCGTTGCTCTCGGTGACTTCGGCGTGGTTGTAGGAATAGGAGGCGATGACGTCGAGGCCGAATCCGAGGCTCAGAAGTCCGCCAAGCTCGATTCCGCGGGATGTGACCTCGCCGATCTGCGTGCTGAAGGCCGGGTTCACCGGGTCCGGGGTCAGCAGATTCTGCTGCTTGATCTGATAGGCGGAGAGAGTGACGAAGGTTTCCTGCCCTTTGGGCTGGAATTTCACGCCGACCTCGAACTGGTCGCCGGTTCTGGGCTCGAAGGCGTTGCCGAGGCGATCTGTGCCGCTGACGGGTTGGAAGGTCTGTGCAAAGCCAGCGTAGGGCGCAATACCCGTATCGAAGAGATAGACGAGGCCGGATCGAAAGGTAAAGGCGTCGTCCCTCTGCTTCGTTTGGGTGTTCGCGAGGTTGTCGTCCGTGACGCTTCGCGCCCAGTCCTGCCGGCCGCCGAGCAGAAGCGCCCACTTGTTGAGCTTGATCTGGTCCTGGAAGTAGATGCCGAGTTGATCCAGCGTCTGCGAGACATCGTTGGACGGTGAGGCAGGCAACGAGAATCCTTGACCATAGACGGGATCGAAAAGATCGATGGCCGAGGCTGTGCCGAAGCGGGCGACCTCATCATAGCTCTGCCGCCGAAAATCGAGACCGGCCAAAGCCGTGTGATTGAGCGGCCCGGTGTCGACCTTGGCCTCGAGCTGATTGTCGAGGACGAGCACATCGGTCGTCGATTCGGCGGCGAAGGCAAAGCGATCCATCGTGCGGAGATCCCCCTGGAGCGCGATGGCCTGTACGGAGCGGTGCTCCACGGCGTTGTGGCCAAAGCGGAAATTCTGACGCGCGGTCCAGTCGCTGTTGAGATTGTGGCGGAACATGTATCCGCCGGAATAGTTATCCGTATCGTAGAAATCGTCCGGCTCGTTGAGGAAGCGGTTGGTTGGGACTGTGCCGTTGGGATTCGAAAACACCGTGCCGCTGGCCGGGAGGTAGCGGACGTAGATGGTCCGGTCCTGCTTGAATTCGCCGAGCAACGTCAGGGAGGTTTTCGCGTTCGGCCGCCACGTCACGGCCGGCGCCACGAACCACCGGTCGTCGGGCACATAGTCGATCTGCGTATCGCTGTCGCGGACGAGGCCGGTCAGCCGATAGGACCACGTGCCGGCATCGTCGATCGGGCCGCCGAGATCGACCGCGCCTTGTTTGCGCTCGAAGCTGCCGCCTTCGAGCATGACCTCCCGGAACGATGTCGCCGTGGGAAGCTTGGTGACGAGGTTGACCAGCCCGCCGGGCGATCCCTGGCCGTAGAGCACTGCCGCAGGCCCGCGCAGGATCTCGATCCGCTCGAACGCATACGGCTCGGCGCGGCCGTCGCCGTTCCACAGTTGCTGGCGCATGCCGTCGCGGTAGATGTCGGCATTGGCCTGCGTGAAGCCACGCACGGAGAAGACGTCGAAAAGCGAGGAGCTTCCTTCCGCTTCGGTTCTCACCCCCGGCGAATAGCGCAATGCCTCGCCGACGCTCTGGACGTTCTGGTCTTCCATCTGCTGGCGCGTTATGACCGTAATCGACTGTGGGGTCTCGATCAGCGGCGTGTCGGTCTTGGTGCCGGTTGCGCTGCGCGTCGCCACGTAGCCGTCGACGGGCCCCCACGCGGTCTCGCCTTTTCCCTCCACGGTGATGGGATCGAGCGTCAGGGCGCCCTCACTTCCTTTGCCGGCCTTCGTCAAGACGACGCTGTTGCCCTCGGTGAAGCGCCAGGTCACGCCGCTGCCCGACAGTAATTGTTGCAGCGCCTGCTCCGGCGTCATGCGTCCGCTCACCCCTCGGGTTGCGAGGCCGGCGAGCGTCCTATGATCGACGGAGACCTGGTAACCCGACTGCTTGCCGAATGCGGTAAGTGCGCTGGACAGGGGCTGCGGCGGTATGTGGAAGGCGATCTGACTTTGCGCAGGCGCTTGCGCCACCGAGGGAGAGGGCGGGGAAGGCGGCGCGGATGCTACGGGCGTCGGCTGCGCTGCCGACGCCGTGGCCGCCAGGCATGCCGCGAGAGAAGTCGCTGCAAACCACGAAAATCTAGTCGGCACGCCCATGGATCGAGACATCGCATTCCCCATTTCTCGTTTTCAGTATCGTTATGCGAATGAAAGGCATTTGCATAACAGAGGAGACGAAGCTGGGTGGGGAAGTTCTCGTGACGCCGCAAAAAAATCGGACGGCGGGCGCCATGTCTCAAAAGTCGGATACCGTCAGCAGGTACGGCGTTACCTCGCGGACGACGCCGCCGAAGGGGTTTGCGAGGACTTTGAGCGCGCGCGCAGGGTCGCGCAGGTCGAAGACGCCGGTCACGCGGCGTTGCTTCAAGGATGGACTCACGACGAGAACTGCGCCGCGGTGATATCGGGCGATGGCGTCGAGCACGTCGGGGACGGCGGCGTCTTCCACGACGAGGCGACCGCCGCGCCACGCGGCGATGTCTTCGGCGACGACGGTTGCCTTGGCGGGCACGCCGGTTTCCCGGTCGACCGCGAGGCGCTGACCCGGCGACAAAGCGAATTCCTGTGCGCCCGGCGTTCCTGCATAGGCGACGCGCACGGAGCCGCTGGCGACGGCCACCGACAGCGTCGCCTCGGTCAAGGCGACGTCGAAGGCGGTTCCCGTCACCGTCACGGTGAGCGCACCGGCCTTTACCGAGAACGGACGGGCGGAGTCCTGGCTGACCTGGAAAAAAGCTTCGCCCTGCAACAGCGTGACGGTGCGGCCGTCGGCCGCAAAGTGTGTCGAGATCGCGGTGTCGGCGCTCAAATGGACGCTGGAGCCGTCCTCCAGGAGGATCTCGCGCGCTTCGGCTGCGGCGGTCGTATAGCTCGCCCGAAGCCAAGTCGTAAGCTCCGGCGCGGCCACAAAGAGTACAAGGCACGCCGCCAACGCGGCCGTCATGGCGAGGGCGAAGCGCTGCCGCCCCATTCCATGAGCCGCGAGGCGCTTGCGTCCGGTCGAAGCAGGTCTGTCCTCCCAGGTCTCGGCGAAAACCGGCCTGATGTCGCCCGCGAGCGTCCATGCCTTCCGGGTGAGCGCCCACGCCCGCCCGTGCGCCTCGTCCTCGGCGATCCAGTCATCCACAGCGCGCAGGAGCGCTTCGTCGTTCGGCGCGGCCTGGACGCGGTGGAGCCAAGCGACGGCCTGCTGCAAAACCGCGTCGGGCAGGATATCGGTCTTGCGGCTCATCCTGTGCGCTTTCCCGCAAAATCGCCGGGGCGGGCGGGCCTGGCCCCTTTCGCCATACCTAATCGACGTTCCCCGCGCGCAGATTTCTCACGCCGCACCACAGCTCCCTCAATCCGCCGGGATCTGCAAGCGCCTGGCGATATGGAACAGCGCCTCCTGGGTCCATCGCCCCGCAGTCGCGAGCGAGACATCGAGGCGATCTGCGATCTGCTGCAGGGTGCAGCCGCCGAGCCGGTGCATCTCGAAGGCGAGGCGCACCCGGTCGGGAAGCTCGGCGAGGGCGGCTTCGACGCATCGGAGCTCGTCGCGATAGAGCGCCACGTCTTCCGGGGACGGGGTGGACAGCGCCGAAACGCCGGCCCGGCTCCGTGCATCGTTTCGCCGCGTCTCGGCCGACAACCGCCGCGACCAGTCGAGCGCCACGTTGCGGACGATCCTGTAAAGATAGGCGACGGGCTGTTCTATCCGTATTTCCGCGGCTCTGGCCGGGACGAAGCGGATATAGGCCTCCTGCACCACGTCTTCGGCGCGGGCGCGGCAGCCGACGATGGGGGCGGCGTAGTCGATCAGCGCCGCCCTGTGCGCCAGGTACAGCTTGAGCCTCGTCTCGTCGTGATTGAACGCCATGCCGCCCTGGTAGCCTCTCCCCGAGCCACCGGGACGGCCGTTGGAACGGCCGATTTTTGCGGCGGCATCAAAGACCTTATCGTAGTTGAGAACGGTTCTCAAATAGTCTTACGCATGCGGGAAAGCGGCTGCCTTTGCGCCGGCGTCGCCCTCGGGGTTGGCTTGGCGGGCGCGGCGGCATACATTCCACGAATGGCGGCGCCGGAGCCGGTGCGGGAGGCATGCGTGCAGGTAGATCTGATCGATCTGACGAGCGACTACATCCCGCTCTCCCTGTTCTATATCAAGAGCTACGCGGAGACCGACCCGCTGATCGGCCGGGATGGCCGGATCGAGGTCGTGGTCCCGGAAGACGCCTCGAACGCCGCGCGGACTGCCGCCGAGATTGCCGCGCGCAAGCCCGACGTGGTCGGGTTCTCCTGCTACATCTGGAACATGCTCCACACGATGGAGATCGCGCGCCTGGTCAAGCAGCATGCGCCTGCGACCACCGTCGTCGTCGGCGGGCCGGACGTGTCCTCCGTGCCGAAGAAGGCGCTCGACACCTATCCCTGGATCGACGTCGTGGTGCGGGGCGAGGGCGAGGAGACCTTCCGCGAGCTGCTCTGCCATTGGCTGGAGCGCGGCAAGCCCTCCGTCGAGCCGGACCTGCGCGCCATCCAGGGCCTGGGTTTCCGCGACAAGGGCGAGATCGTGCTGACCGAGCGGCGGCCGTTCATCGAGAATCTCGATGTCATCCCGTCGCCCTATCTCAACGGCTGCATCGACCTGAAGGCCGAGAAGCGCTCGATCCTGTTCGAGACATACCGCGGCTGCCCCTTCAAATGCAGCTTCTGCTACTACCCGAAGGACTACGGCAACCTGCTGCACAGCTTTTCGTTGGAGCGGGTCCGCCGGGATCTGGGCAACATCCTCAGAAGCGGCGCCAAGTCGGTCTTCCTGATGGACCCGACCTTCAACGTGCCGCCGAAGCGCGCCAAGGAAATCCTGCGCTTCATCGCCGAGAACCGTGCTTCGGACGACCTGTCGGTCACCACCGAGCTGCGCGTCGACCTGCTGGACCAGGAATTCATGGCCCTCCTGAAGCAGGCGGGCATCTCGGTCGTCGAGATCGGGCTGCAGAGCTCGAACGACGCCGCGCTCCGCGCCGTCGACCGCAAGCAGAGCATGCGCAAGATCACCGAGAACGTGCGCTACCTGCAATCGATCGGGATCGAGGTGGTGTTCCAGCTCATCTTCGGCCTGCCGGAGGACACCTACGAGGATTACCTCGAATCGCTGGATTTCTGCGTCGGCCTCGACGCGACCAAGATCGAGCCCTATCGCCTGCAGCTATTGCCCGGCACGCCGATGTACGACAACGCTGCGCTGCTGGGGCTGGAGTTCGTCGACCGCGGCGACCGCAAGATTGTCCGCACCCGGACCATGAGCAAGGAGGACATCGAGCGGGCGGAGATGCTGACCCGCCTGCTCGAATGCTTCTACGACGACAAGGTCGCGCGCGACGCCTTCAAATGGCTCGCCCGCCATCGCGGCATGAGCTATGCGCGGCTGATCGAGGACTACATGACCTGGCGGCTGACGCAGCCGTCCTCGCTCGTCGCCTGGCGGGAGGAGGGCAGCCGGCACATCGCCGACTTCATCCGCGCCCGCGTGCCAGAGCGGACGGAGGCAGTGGTGGCGCTGGTGCAGGACCTGCTGCGTTACGACCGCTTTACCAGCCCGCTGCACGAGATCGAGCAGCACGTCCTCGTCCGCTTCGACCACGACGTGGCGGCGATCGCCGCGGGCGAGGACGGCGGCCTGCCGCCGCGGCGCGAGACCTTCCTGCTGTTCCACAAGACGGATGCCGCGAGCACGAATTTCTTCAATGGGCGCTTCGTGCGGAAAAGCTTTCGCGGCGTGCCGGCGGACGCGCTCGGCTCCGCCGACCGGCTGCGCGAGGCCGGCCTCGATCCTGCGGAAGCGGTCGCCGTCGCCGAATGGCACCTCGCGGGCGAGCGTCCCGGTGCGGCGGAAGCGATCGCGCGCAAGGTGCTGGAGAAGTCGCCGCGCCAGGCGGATGCGCTGCACATACTGGCGCGCACGGCCGCGGCCGCGGGCAGGCTCGACCAGGCGCTGACGCAGGTGAAGCGCGCGATCAAGCTGAACCCTGGCGCAGCCGCCTATCACGTCACCCAGGGCAACGTCCTCGCCGGGGCGGAGCGGCTGCCCGACGCGATCCGGTCCTACGAGAAGGCGGTGGCGCTCGCGCCCGCGCTGGTCGAGCCGCGCTTCAACCTCGGCGTCTGCCTCGCCCACTGCGAGCGCTTCGAGGAGGCTATCGATGCGCTGCGCCAGGTGGTCGAGATCAACCCCGAGCTCGCCGCCGGCCACTTCATCCTGGGCGAGATCCTGTTCGCCGCCGGCCGCGCCGCCGAGGCGGCGGCCTCATACCAGCGGACCCTCGAGCTGCACCCCGATCACCCCGATGCCCGCCGCGGGCTGGAGGCCGCGGTGCAGCAGATGCGGCGAACGCGGGCGTCGGTGTAACGGGGGTTATATAGGTGTAACGGGGGTTATATAATAGTCGTCATTCGCCGATTTAATCGGCGAATCCACGGCTGCGTCGGCGCGCATGGACTCGCCGATCAAGTCGGCGAGTGACGGCCTAATTAATTTTATAACCAGATACTTACCGTCATTGCCCGACTTGATCGGGCAATCCGCGAACGTTCCTCTCACCCCGGCGTCCACGCGTCCGGGTCTTCCAAAAACACCGCGACCTTCTCGATCGTTGGCTTGTCGAAGAACTTCTCCTTCTCCGCGCATTCCAGCACGTCCCACCATGTGGTCAGCCCGTGCAGCTCGACGCCCGCGTCGTTCAGCTTCTTGATGCCGTCGGGAAAGATGCCGTAGTGGAAGACGACGAAGGTGTGCGCGCATTCCGCGCCCGCCTCGCGGATGCCGTCGATGAAGCTGAGCTTGCTGCCGCCATCCGTCGCCAGGTCTTCGATCAGCACGATCGTATCGCCCTCGCGGATGACGCCCTCGATGCGCGCGTTGCGGCCGAAGCCCTTCGGCTTCTTGCGGATGTAGATCATCGGCAGGGCGAGACGGTCGGCGATCCAGGCGGCGAACGGGATGCCCGCCGTCTCGCCGCCGGCCACGGCGTCGATGGTCTTCACGTCGACCGCGCCGCGGATCTGGTCCGCCATCATCGCCATCAGCGTGCTGCGCGCTTCGGGAAATGAGATCAGCCGCCGGCAGTCGACATAAACCGGGCTCTTGCGCCCGCTGGTGAAGGTGAAGGGGTCGTCGGGGCGGAACAGCACGGACTCCGTCTCGATCAGGATGCGGGCGGCGGTGCGGGCCGGGCTCTCGGGCATGACGCGATGGATCCTTCAGTGCGGATGCTTAGTTCGGATGCTTAGTTCGTCTGGCGGCGCGGCACGTAGGCGCCCTTCTCGAAGCGGTCGAAATGCGCGCCGAGCAGGCGATGGCGGATCGGCCGCATGCTGTGGTCCGCTTCCAGGTTGCGCTCCGCCACATAGGTCGTGTGCTCCGCCTCGTGCACCAGCACATGATACCACGGCGCATCCTTCGGCGGGCGCGAGTCGGCCATGCGCTCGTACCACTCCTCGGTGCCCTGGAACACCGGATCGACATCCACGACGACCCCGCGATAATCGAACAGCCGGTGGTGGATGAGCTGGCCGGGACGGAATTGCGCTACGGAATTTGCCATCGGGTTCCGGTTGGTCTGAGGCGGCGGTGGGCAATCTGCCGCGACGGGCGGGGGAAGTCTACCCGGATTCCGCTGTCGCTTCATCCGGGCTACGGGGTCATCGATATTTGACTCCGCCTCCCATCCGCCCTTAAGTCCTCCTCTCCGAAAACCGCGCAGATATAGCTTCTCATGCATGGAAATCTTCCGGTCCGCCACGGCGGAAAGATCGTGGTGGATGCGCTGCTCAGGCACGGCGTGGACACGGTGTTCTGCCTGCCGGGCGAAAGCTTCCTCGGCATCCTCGACGCGCTGCTCGACACGCCGCAGATCAAGCTGGTGACCTGCCGGCACGAGGCGGGCGCGGCCTTCATGGCGGAGGCGTACGGCAAGCTGACCGGCAAGCCCGCGGTCTGTCTCGTTACGCGTGGGCCCGGCGCCTGCAACGCCTCGATCGGCGTGCACGCGGCGAAGCACGATTCGACGCCGATGATCGTCCTGATCGGCCACGCGACCCGGTACGAGGTGCAGCGCGAGGCGTTCCAGGAGATCGAGTACCGCATCATGTTCTCCGAGATCACCAAATGGGTGGCGCAGGTCGACACGGTCGGCCGGATTCCGGAGTTCGTCAGCCGCGCCTATCAGCTCGCCTCGTCCGGGCGGATGGGGCCGGTGGCGCTGGTGCTGCCGGAGGACATGCTGGAGGACGAGATCGCGGTTCCCGATGCGCCCAAGGCGCTGCCCGTCCAGCCCGAGGCGTCGCCGCGGCAGATGGCGGCGCTCCGCGCGCTGCTGGAAAAGGCGCAGCGGCCGTTCATGATCGTCGGCTCGCCGCTCGACGACCGCGCGGTGGAGGGGCTCACGGCCTTCGCCGAGGCGAACGGCATCCCGACGACGATCGCCTTCCGCCGGCACGACAACTTCGACATGACCAGCGCGGTCTACGCCGGCGACCTCGGCTACGGCCCGATCCCGATGGATCTGCCGGAGCGGGTCAAACAATCGGACCTGATCCTCGCCGTCGGCACGCGCCTCAACACCATCGTCACCCAGGACTTCACCTTGTTCGAGCGGCTCGGCGACAACCAGCAGCTCGTCCACGTCCACCCGGCGGCGGAGGAGATCGGCCGCCTCTACACGCCGGCGCTCGGCATCCAGTCGGGTATCACGGAATTCGCCGACGCGGCGCGCGCGATGAAGCCGGTCGACTCGAGTCATCGCCGGAAGTGGCTGGAGGACGCGCACGCCGCCTATGCGGCGACGCTGACGCTCACGCCCTGCGACAAGCCGTTCGACCCCGGCAAGGCGATGATGCAGCTTCGCGACTGGCTGCCGGATGACGCCATCGTCTCGGTCGATGCCGGCGCGTATTCGAGCTGGCCGCTCCGCTTCCTGCAGTTCAAGCGGCCGTTCCGCGCACTGATCGGCAGCATCGGCGCGATGGGCTCCTCCGTACCGGCGGCGGTAGCGGCGGCGGTGACCTATCCCGACCGCCGCGTCGTCGGCATCCTCGGCGACGGCAGCATGCTGATGACGGGCCAGGAGATCGCGACCGCGATCCAGAACCGCGTGAAGCCGATCATCATCGTCTTCAACAACAACATCTACGGCACCATCCGCCAGAACCAGGAAAGCAAGTTCCCGGGCCGCGTCTACGGCACCGACCTCGTCAATCCGGACTTCGCGGCCTGGGCGCGCTCCTTCGGCGCGCGTGGCGAGACGGTGACGAAGACGGAGGAGTTCCTGCCCGCGCTCGAGCGCGCGGCGGCGAGCGGCAAGGCCGCCGTCATCGAGCTCAAGGTCGATCCCGACCTGATCACGGCGCGCACGACGCTGACGGCGATCCGCGACAAGGCGCTGGCGGCGAAGAAGAAGTAGGACGGGTATGACGATCGAAACATGGTGCTGAACAAAAAACACGTCACCCCACGGTTTATCCTACTGGTGTCCGGTTAAGCGGAGCTCGATCGGATGCGGTGGCGCCATGGACACCGCGGATAAACCGCGGTGTGACGATCTTTTCTTAGTTTCATATAGTTACCGTCATGCCGCGGTTCATCCGCGGCATCCATGCTGCGACCGGCAACAACCCGAACGTTGGAGTCCGATACGGCCATTCCCACTCGATATACTAATCCGAGTGAGTTTATCCGCGAGTCCGTGCGCACCGGATCGGCGGTCACACGGCGACGGTGCGCTTCGGCGCTGCCGTGGCCGCCTTCGCGTCGAAGCGGAACCCCTTGTAGCCGTCGGCGACCATCTGCTCGCAGATTTGCCGGTATCGGCCGACGCCGCCGATATAGGGCGTGAAGAGGCGAGGTTTTCCGGGGATGTTGGCGCCCATGTACCAGGAGTTCGCCAGCGGGAAGAGCGTCCGGTTCGCCGCTTCCTGGACATGCTCGACCCAGCCGTCCTCGGCTTCCCGTTCCGGCTCGATCACCGCGAGGCCGTGGTCGCGCATGTGGACGAGGCTGCCGGTCACCAGATCGACATGCTGCTCGATGGAGATGATCATGTTGCTCTTGACCGACGGGCTGCCCGGCCCGGTGATCATGAACAGGTTCGGAAAGGCCTCGCTCATCAGCCCGAGATAGGTGCGCGGTCCGGCCTCCCATTTTTCCTTCAGTGTCCGGCCCCGGCGGCCGCGGATGTCGACGCGGAAGAGCGTTCCGGTCATTGCATCGAAGCCGGTCGCGAACACGACGCTGTCGAAGGCATAGTGCCGGCCGTTGGCGAAGAGGCCGTCCGGCGTGAAGCGCTCGATCGGCTTCTTGCCGATGTCGACCAGGGCGACGTTGTCGCGGTTGTAGGTCTCGAAATAGCCGGTGTCGACGCAGATGCGCTTGGTGCCGATCGGATAGGTCTTGGGGCCCAGCAGCTCCGCCGTCACGGGGTCCTTGACGATTTTCCGGATCTGCTCCCGCACGAACGCGGCGGCGGTGTCGTTCGCGTCCTTGCTGGTCAGGAGGTCGTTGAAAGCGCCTAGAAAGGGGGTGCCGCCGATCTCCCAGCGCTGCTGGTAGGTCGCCTGGCGCTCGTCCTCGCTGACGGAAAGCGCCGGCTTGTCGTTGAGGTCCTTGAGGCTTCCATGAAAGCTGCGGCGCATTTCCTCGCGCCGGTCGGCATAGATCTCCTTCCACGACCGCTCGTAGTCCCCGGTCATCGGGCAGTTCTGCGACGGCAGCGAGTAGTTCGGCGTGCGCTGGAACACGGTGACATGCGCCGCTTGTTCTGCCAGCACCGGAATGGCCTGGATGCCGGAGGAGCCGGTGCCGACGACGGCGATGCGCTCGCCGGTGAAATCCACCTTCTCGTGGGGCCAGGCGCCGGTGTGGAAGGTCCGGCCCTCGTACGCGGAAAGGCCCTCGACGCCGGGGATTTGCGCGGTCGAGATGCATCCCGTCGCCATGATCAGGAACCGGGCGCTGACCCGTTCGCCGGCGTCGGTCTCCACCTGCCAGCGCTGCGCGCCTTCGTCGAAATGCGCGGCCGTCACCGTGGTCTCGAGGGTGATATCCTTGCGCAGGTCGAAGCGGTCGGCGACATGGTTCGCATAGGCGAGGATGTCCGGCTGGGCCGAGAACTTCTCCGGCCAGCGCCAATCCTGCTGCAGCGCCTCGTCGAAGGAATAGGAATACTGCATGCTCTCGACGTCGCAGCGCGCGCCGGGATAGCGGTTCCAGTACCAGGTGCCGCCGACGTCGCCGCCGCGCTCGAACGCCCGGGTGGAGAAGCCGAGCCCGCGCAGGCGGTGCAGGAGATAGAGCCCGGAAAATCCCGCGCCCACGATTACGGCGTCGACGAATGACGCTTCTTGCTGTCTGGTCATGCAATTCTTTCCGACGCCTGAGTTCCTGTGGAACAACTTACCGGAATCGGCCGTCAGGGTGAAATTCGGGCCCGATCCATGCGATGCCGCCCGTCAGGCCGACAGGTCTTGCCGCGTGAGTCGCGTCTCGACGAGCTGCACCCAATAGCAGGCGCCGAGCGCCAGGATCTCATCGTTGAAGTCGTAGCTCGGGTTGTGCAGCATGCCGACGTTCGGATCGGCGCCGTTGCCGATCCGGATATAGGCCCCGGGGCATTTCTCCAGCATGAAGCTGAAGTCCTCGGAGCCCAT
>WHUA01000029.1 GCA_009377445.1 Alphaproteobacteria bacterium
GCTGGATCGGCGCGCGCGCAACGACCGCGGTCAGCACGGGACTTTGCATGCGAAGTGCGTGGTCGTCGACGCCGAGCGGCTTTTCGTCTCCAGTGCCAACATGACGGAGTTTGCACTGGTGCTCAACATCGAGCTCGGCGTACTTCTCAAGGGCGGCGATGCGCCGAGCCAGGTCGAACGCCATCTGACCGAGCTGATTCGTACCGGTGTGCTTCAGCCGCTGCGCAAGCCCGCTGGCGGTTAGCTATCTGCCGGCAAGTAGCCGTTTCCCGCCTCGTAGCGCAGACGCGATGCCGGAGTCGATGAGTCGCACGGAAGAAGAAATCCATGCGCCTGATCGAAGAATAGATCTCGGTCGGAACACATAGTGGCGTCCAGGGGCCGGCACGGCTGCGTGCGCCTATAATCGTTCGCACCGCCGCAACCAGGAGAGCGAGCGTGGCGAGACTGTCTGCAGTGGAGCGCGAGTCGCTGCCGGAGGATCAGCGCCGTTTCTTCGACGCGGTGCGTTGGATTCGCCGCCACCCGATCAGCGGGCCGTTCATCGTGTCGATGAACAGCAGCCCCGATATGGCGGCGCGGATCGCCCATCTCGGGCACTACTTCCATGCCCGCGGGCAGGGCGACGAGTCCATCCTGCCCATGCGCGTGCGCGGCTTCGTCTCGGTGATCGGTTCGCGCGCGCTCGACGCGCCGTACGAGTGGAGCGCCTGGGTCAACTGGGCGCTCGGAGCAGGCGTGTCGCAGGAGACGGTGGACGACGTGCGCGAGGGCAGGGCGCCGCGCAACCTGACGGCGGAGGACAGGCTCGTCGCCGATTTCTGCATGCAGCTCGTCTCCGGCAGTCACCGCGTAGGCGATGCGACCTTCAAGGCCGCGCTCGAGCAATTCGGCCTGCAGGCCTTGGTGGAACTGATCGTGACGATCGGCTACTTCGCGCTGATCGCGCTGCCGCTCAATGCCTTCGAGATCGAGATGTCGCCGGATCAGATGCGTAGCCGCAAGCCTTTTGCGCCGCTGCCGGTCGGCGGCACACCGTGGCGTGGCGACGATGCTCCGGGCCGCGCGCTGCCGCCGATTTCGGGCATGAGTACCACGCCGCGTATCCCGCTGCTCGCCGGACACGACGATGTTGCGCCCGAGCATCAGCACTTCGTCGATCGCATCGTGCTCACGCGCGGCTGGCTCTCCGGCGCGTTCCAGGTTCTGCTGCACTCGCCGGACGTCGCGGCGCGCATCGCCAACATCGGCGATTTCGTCCTCTACCACTCGGTCCTGCCGCC
>WHUA01000003.1 GCA_009377445.1 Alphaproteobacteria bacterium
CAAGGTCATCTTCCCGACCATGCATGCCGACAAGGAGCAGAACCGCCGCGCCGAGACCTATCTCAAGGGCGGGTTCGGCGGGATGGTCGGCTTCGAGATCAAGGGCGGGCGGGAAGCCGGGCGCGCCTTCATCGACGCGCTCAAGATGGCCTACCACGTGGCCAACATCGGCGATGCGCGCACGCTGGCGATCCACCCGGCCAGCACCACGCATTCGCAGCTCTCTGCCGAGGAGCGGCTCAAGACAGGCGTCAGCGACAACTTTGTCCGCTTGTCTGTCGGTATCGAGCATATCGACGACATTCTCGCCGATATCGGCCAGGCGCTCGATGTGGCGGTACGGATGAATCTCGCCGCGTAGCTCGATCCACCGGCGGCGCATGCCACATGCCATGCGCCGCCGGCCGAGCCTGCACCGTCCGCAGTATCGGCCAAAGGAGACCGCCATGCCGATCATCCTTCCCGAAGGCCTGCCCGCGCGTCACGCACTCGAAGCGGAGGGGGTTCGCGCGCACCATCCCGAGGCGGCGGCGCCGATCCGCATCGTCCTATTCAATTTGATGCCGCGCAAGGCGGATACCGAGATCCAGATCGCCCGGCTGCTGGCCGGCACGCCCTACACGGTAGAACTGACCTTGGCGATCCCGGACAACTACGTCAGCCATACCGCTCCCGCCTCTCACATTGGGACCTTCTACAAGCGCTGGAGCGCCATTCGCAACGCGTCGTTCGATGCGCTCATCGTCACCGGCGCTCCCATCGAACACATGCCTTTCGAAGACGTGACCTATTGGCCCGAGCTCACCGAAGTATTCGACTGGGCCGCGAGAAAGGTCCATCGCAGCTATTACATATGCTGGGCCGCCCAGGCCGCGCTCTATCATTTCCACGGGGTGCCAAAACATGCGCTGCCGCAGAAGCGATTCGGCGTCTACCGCCAGACGGTCCTCCGTCCCGATCATTCGCTGTTCGACGGCCTTTCCGGCCGCTTTCCGGTGCCTGTGTCGCGCCACACGGAAACGCGCAGCGAGGATCTTCCGCGCGGCCTGACCGTGCTCGCCGCTTCGCCGCAGTCGGGGCTTTGCATGGTCGAAGAGCGCGACCGCCACGCGCTTTACATGTTCAACCACTTGGAATACGGCGCCGACACATTGGCGGAGGAATACCGGCGCGACCGCGAAGCAGGGACCGGGATCGACCTTCCGAAGCATTATTTCCCGTGCAACGATCCATCGCGCATGCCGGTGAACAGATGGCTTCCCTACGCCCGGCGGATTTTCCGCAACTGGCTTCGCGACATCGAGCGGGAACGGAAAGCTGCCCACGCGGCGAGCAGCGCCGCCTAGTCGCGGCGCGGCGCGGCTGGACTGCCGCAGCGCGATGGCCGAAACTGGCGGCGAACGCGTCGATCCGCGGCGCCGGGGACAACGCCATGAAGCTACCATGAAGCTCTCGCTCTCGGTACGCATCGCCGAGCCGCCCAAGCGCAAGGATGTGACCGCCCTCCCCTTCGAAAGCCTGGCGGCCGAGGCGAAGGCATCGGGCTATGCCGGACTATCCATGCGCGCGTCGGTCGTCTCGGTCGACTCCCCGCCGGAGCGGGTGCGCGCGGTCAGAAGTCTCCTGGACGATTTCGGCCTTGCCGCATCGATGGTCTGCGGGGACATACCGCTCGCCGCCAACGACGCCGCGGCAACCCGGGCGCTGCGCAACATCGCGCCCTATCTCGACCTCGCCGAAGCGCTCGGCAGCGGGCTCGTCCGCGTCATGATGCACGGCGAGGACGACATTCCGTTCGCCCGGCGGGCCGCCGACGAAGCCGCGGAGCGCCGCCTCACGCTCGTCCATATCAACCATTGGGGAACCCTGTTCGAGACGATCGATCAATCGCTGGCCGCGCTGAAGGCGATCGGGCGCAAAAATTTCCGGGTCGCCTTCGAGCCCGGCAACCTGCTTGCCTGCCGCGCGGGGCATGGCCCCGGCGACCTGGCGCGCCTGGCGCCGCAGCTCGCCAACGTCTACTTCCAGAACGTCCGCCTCGACCCGGCTTCCCCCATCGTGTTCCACAGCCGGCGGCACGGGCCGGCCCACTTGCGGTACGTGCCCGTCGACGATCCCTCCGCCATCGACATCCGCCCGCTGATCGACACGCTTCACGAGGTCGGCTACGCAGGCTGGTTCACCGTCCACCAGCCGCTGTTCGATGGCCAGGAACCGGCGGCCGCGATGCGGGCCGCGGCAGCTTTCTTCCTTCCCCGGATGACCGCCTGAAAATTGCCTTGATTTCGCCATTAGGGCATCCAACCCCTGCGTCATACATCGGCCAACCGAAGACAAAAAAATATTTTCAGGAAGGTATCGAGTGCCCATTGACTTGACTGGGGCCATCGCCATCTCTTCGCCCGAGCGGGACATCGCCCCCGTCGTGCGCAGAGATCGGCATCCAGGAAATCTATCCCCGGAACATCCGCCCAAGTGAGGTGTTAACCTTCGCGAGGAGCCGCGGCGCACGCGGCTGGGCGGAAAGGCCGGCGGTCTTCCCAAGCCTCCGCGATGATGTGGGCAACATCCTCTCGATCGACGGTACTACTCCGAAATTACCGAGACGATAATGGATAAGTTCTCTTTGCGTAGTCCCGGAAAAATCCTAAAAAAGACAAGCGGTTCTGCCGATGCGCAGGATCGCCCGATGTCGCAGAGCAATGACGATGTCGCCGCCTACAGGGGCACTTTAGAGTCAGGCACGAATACTAAAATGGCACGCTTCATCAAGCTGCTGCTGTGCGTGTTGGTGGCAGTCACCGCGCATGCGCTGATTTGGCGCAAGTTCGAGCGCACCGTCTACGCGCCGGAAGTAACCGGCCGCGTGGCGTCGCTATCGTACATGCCGGGACGCGACCTTCCCAGCGGCGCCAAACCGGGCGCCGTGACGCCGGAGCAGATCGACGAGGATCTCGGGATCCTCGCCGATTGGACCCATTCGATCCGTACATACAACGCCACCCGCGGCATGGAAGAGCTTCCGGCGATCGCCTCGAAGCACGGGCTGTCGGTGACGCTCGGCATCTGGGTCGAAACGGACCCGGCATCGACGCGCCGCGAAATGGAGGCGGCGATCAGCGCGGCGAAGCGCTACCCCAACATCCGTGGCCTGGTCGTCGGCAACGAAGCGCTGCTTCGCAAGGAGATCACAGTCGACGAGCTGATCTCGCTGCTGCGCGAGGTGCGCGCTCGCACCGATCTGCCTGTCACGACCGCCGAGCCGTGGCATGTCTGGCTGCAGTATCCCAAGCTCGCCGCCGAGGTCGACTACATCTCGGCGCACGTCCTGCCCTACTGGGAAGGCCTGCCGCCCGAGCAGGCGGTTCCTTATGCCGAACAGATCCACGACCGGCTGCAGGAGACGTTCCCCGACAAGAACATCGTCATCGCCGAGTTCGGCTGGCCGAGCGACGGTTACAACCGCGGCGAAGCCACCACCAGCCGGATCGAGGAAGGCTCGGTCCTGCGCTACTTCGTCTCCACGGCGCGCCGGCGCGGCATCGACTACAACATCGTCGAAGCGTTCGACCAGCCTTGGAAGACGAACGAAGGCACGGTCGGCACCTACTGGGGCATGTTCGATGCGGACGGGAAGGCCAAGTTCGCGCTGACCGGGCCGCTGCGTTCCGACAACGGCGGAACGATGCGCCTCGCCCTCGTCTTCGGCGGCCTCATGTGCCTCTTCATCCTGGCGCTGCGGCGGTTTTCCTTCGCCCAGGGTCTCGCCGTCGCGCTGGCATCCAATGCCGCGGGCGCGGGACTCGCCCTCGTCCTGCATCACCCGATGGTCTCCTACCTGACCATCGGCGAGAGCATTTTCTACGGCGTTGGCGTGGCGCTGCTGCTGCCGCTGCTCGCGCTCACCCTGATGCGGTTCGGTGAGATGGCGCAGGTCCTGTGGGGCGACGAGCCGGTCCGCCTTTTCCGCCGGCGAGAACGGACGGACGGAACCGGCCGTTTGCCGAAGGTTTCGATTCACCTGCCGGCGTGCCGCGAATCGCCCGACGTGGTCAATGCGAGCCTGAACAGCTTGGCCCGGCTCGACTATCCGGACTTCGAGGTCTTGGTCGTCGTCAACAACACGCCCGAGGAGCGCCTCTGGAAACCCGTCGAGGCCCATTGCCAGGCACTCGGCGAGCGTTTCCGCTTCATCAACCTGCCGAAGGTCAGCGGGTTCAAGGCCGGCGCGCTGAACGAAGCGCTCCGCCTGACCGACCCGAAGGCGGAGATCGTCGGCATCATCGACGCCGATTATCGAGTCAGCCCGGATTGGCTCGCCGATTTGGTCCCCGCCTTCACGGACGCCAAGGTGGCGATGGTGCAGGCGCCGCAGGACCACGCCGAGAGCGGCGTCAGCCTGAGCCAGCGCATGATGAATGCCGAGTATGCCGGCTTCTTCGACATCGGCATGGTGCAGCGGAACGAGGAGAACGCCATCGTCACCCATGGCACGATGCTTCTCATCCGCAAGCAGGCCATGCTGGACGTCGGCGGCTGGGCGACCGATACCATCGTCGAGGACACCGAGCTCGGCCTCCGAATCTTCCGGAACGGCGGCGTGGCGCACTACACGAACCGCCGCTATGGCCAGGGCGTGCTGCCCGACAGCGTCGCCGCCTATTGCACCCAGCGCCAGCGCTGGGCGTACGGCGCGATGCAGATCCTGCGCAAGCATTGGAAGGCCTTCCTGCCGGGCGGCCGGGACCTGTCCTTCGGCCAGAAGTGGCATTTCGCGACGGGCTGGCTGAATTGGATCGCCGATGCCGCCGGCGTCGGCCTCGCGGTTCTCAACCTGGTCGGCATCCCCTTCATGCTGTTAGGCCTCGTGGCTTTCCCGCCCTCGGCGCTGCTGGCGCCCGTGTTTACGGCCTACGCGATCATGGCGCTGCACACCGCGCTGCTGTATCGCCGCCGCGTCGACACGACGACGGCGCGGATCGTGGGCGCTGCCGTCAGCGCGATGAGCCTGCAGCTCACCATCGCCCGCGCGGTCTTCTCGGGGCTCATCGCCCAGAAGCTGCCCTTCCGCCGGACCGACAAGGGCGGCATGTCGAAGCCGGGCCGTCTGGCCCAGATGGCCATGCCGGAACTCGTTCTCGGGCTGCTGCTGCTTGGCGGGTCGATCGCCGCCTATGCGTTTAACGAGTTCAACGTCACCGAGCAGCGCGGCTTTGCGATGCTGCTGGCGGTGCAGAGCATTCCGTTCCTGGCCTCGACGACCATGCGGCTGACGGAAGCATTCGAGGCGAGCCGCGTCGGCGAGCTGGTCCCGGGCTGGTTCGCAGCCTTGCTCCGGCGGCCTGCGTCGACATTGCAGCATTAACAAGCCCGCCCGGCAGTGGGCGGTCAGGCCGCCTCGCGCTCTACGAAATGAAGCAGCACGCCACCTAGCGCCGATGGATGGGCGAAGCCGATTCGGGCACGCCGCGACCCGGGCCGCCCGACCAGGTCGATCATCCGTAGACCGGCGCGGTCGAGCGCCGCCAGCACGCGGTCGATGTCCGGCGTCTTCAGGGCGAGATGGTGCAATCCCGGTCCGCGCCGTTCGACATAACGCGCAATGGCGCCCTGATCCTGCTTCGTGGTTCCGGGCCCGTGGCGGCGAGCCTCCGCGGTATGGCTCGGATCGAAATTCTGCAGAAGCTCCAGCTCGCACTCCCCCACCGTGACGAAGGCGACGCGAAGGCCGCCCACCGGCTCGGGCGGCCGGTTGCGGTACACCACGCCGTATTTGTCCGAGGTGAAGCTCTCGATCACCGTCACCACCTCGAGGTCCGTCTGCTGGCTCTCGATCGAAAAGCCCATCGACCGGACGAACAGGTCCAGCGCGCCGCGGTTGTCGGACGACGCCACGCCGAGATGGTCGATCCGCTCCACCAGCGCGCTGCCGCCTGCCGGCAGGCCGAGAGGCTCGCTCACGCGCATGTCGACGCCGAGCGTCGCCTGCGGATCCAGCCGATGCTGCGTAAACCGGTTGAATCGGGCCGCCGCCCGCAAGCCGCTTGCGGCGAGCCCCGCCCGGCGCAGCCATGCGCCGGGATCGCCCGTTTCGAAGCCGAGGTGATGGATGCCCGGCTCGGTGCCGCCCGCCAGCGCCGCGTGTCCGAACGGGAGCAGCACCAGGGCAGCGCCGCCGACGGAGACGGCCAGCGCTTCCTCACCGTCCAGGACGACACCGTATTGCGCAAGCCCGAGGTGCTTGGTGAGCACATCGGCCGCCTCGGCCGGCTCGCGAATCGCCAGCGCCACATAGCCGAGCCTGGGTGGGAGCTCTTTGTTCATGACCGCCGCCTCCTTCCAATGTCCTCCGCAACAATGAGACGAGGAGCCGCTCCCGGCAATGCCGCGCGGTACGCGCGATTGACATTACTCCGCAGGCTGTTGTTCAATACCAATTCAAGACGCGCCCAATGGCGCGTTTTTGAATACTGTGATGGTTGCGGCCAAGGTGAAGTAACACCGGGCGAGTAATATGCTACCGCAGCCGACAGTAATAGCGGTGGTTTGGGGAAGGAAAGCGTGGTTCCTTGTCTGAACTTGCCATCGGCCCCGAGGATATGGCCGTTGACAAGGTGGACAGGCATGCCTACCGTTTTGCCTTACTCAAAAAAAGAAACAAGTTTGCCAGGGAGGCAGTGTGACTACTCTTCTCGAGATTGAAGGATTGCAGACGCAATTCTTTACGTCGGCTGGCGTCGTCAAGGCGGTGGACGGGATTTCCTATACGGTCGATCAGGGCGAAACCGTCGCGGTCGTGGGCGAATCGGGCTGCGGCAAATCCGTCAGCGCCCTTTCCATCCTTCGGCTCGTCGCCGATCCGCCGGGCAAGGTGGTCGGCGGCAAGATCAAGTTCCAGGGCCGCGACCTGCTGCAGCTCAGCGATCGCGAAATGCGCGATGTGCGCGGCAACGACATCGCCATGGTTTTTCAGGAGCCGATGACCTCGCTGAACCCGGTGCTCACCATCGGGATGCAGATCACGGAAACCCTGCAGCACCATCTCGGCATGTCGGACGAAGAAGCGAACGCCCGCGCGGTGGAGCTGCTGGGCAAGGTCGGCATCTCCGAGCCGCAGCGGCGCCTCGCCCAGTATCCGCACCACCTTTCCGGCGGAATGCGTCAACGCGTCATGATCGCCATTGCCCTCGCTTGCGAGCCGAAGCTGATCATCGCCGACGAGCCGACAACGGCCCTCGACGTCACGATCCAGGCGCAGATTCTCGAACTGATGAAGAATCTCACCCGCGAGTTCGGCGTTGCGCTGATCGTCATCACCCACAACCTCGGCGTCGTTGCGCGCTACGCAGACCGCGTCAACGTGATGTACGCGGGCAAGATCATCGAAACGGGCACGGCCGCGGACGTCTACCACAATCCAAAGCATCCCTACACGTTGGCGCTTCTCAAGTCGGTCCCGCGCCTCGACCTTCCGCGCCAGGCCAAGCTGGACCCCGTGGAAGGCCAGCCGCCGGATCTCGCGCGGCTCGGGCCCGGTTGCCCGTTCCGTCCGCGCTGCCGCCACGCCGTAGAGCGCTGCGCACGGGAGAACCCACCTCTCGAACAAGTCGTCCCGGGGCACTATTCGGCTTGCTGGGAAAAGAGCAATCTCACCTCGGCGGGGAAGCCAATATCATGAGTGAAGCAACGGCCATCAGGAAGTCGGAGGCGACACCGACGCCGCAACCCGGACTGCAAGAGAACCTGATCGAGGTCAGGAATCTCAAGATGCATTTTCCGGTGACCGAGGGAATTATCATCCCGAAGGTCGTCGCCCATGTGAAAGCCGTCGACGGCATCACATTCAGCATCAAGAAGGGCGAGACGCTCGGCCTCGTCGGGGAGTCGGGCTGCGGCAAAACAACGACGGGCCGGTGCATCCTGCAGCTCGAAAAGCCGACCGCCGGCGATATCCTCTACAACGGCGTCAATCTCAACGGCCTCGGCAACAAGGAGATGTCGCCCTATCGGCAGAAGATCCAGGTGATTTTCCAGGATCCCTACAGCTCGCTCAATCCGCGCATGAAGATTCGCGAGATCCTGTCCGAGCCGATGCGCGTTCACAACATCGTCCCGGACAGCCACGCGCGCGACAAACGGGTGCTCGAGTTGCTCAACGTCGTCGGCCTGACCCCGCGTTTCGCCGACCGCTATCCGCACGAGATGAGCGGCGGGCAGCGTCAGCGCATCGGAATTGCGCGTGCGCTCGCCATGAACCCTGAGTTCATCGTGTGCGACGAAGCGGTTTCCGCGCTGGACGTTTCGATTCAGGCGCAGGTCATCAACCTGCTCGAGGATCTTCGGGACGAGTTCGGCCTGACGTATCTCTTCATCGCACACGACCTCAGCGTCGTGCGTCATCTCTGCCATCGCGTCGCGGTCATGTATCTCGGCAAAATGGTGGAGCTCGCGGATTGCGACGAGCTGTTCGACAATCCGATGCATCCTTACACCAGAGCTCTGCTCGACGCCGTGCCGATCCCCGATCCGACGATCGAATCGGGGCGCCAACACAAGATCATCAAGGGCGAGATTCCGAGCCCGATCAACCCGCCCAGCGGGTGCGTCTTCCATCCCCGGTGCGGACTGGCGGTGGACGGCTGCTCGAAGGCGGTCCCCGAGTTCAAGGAGTTGCGGCCAGGTCATTGGGTGGCCTGTACGGAAGTGTAGCCGGACTTTCCCTTCTATCGTTCGGTCACGGTTTGGCGTCGCTGCCACCAGCGCCGCGAGGTGGCGATTGTGTCACATCCTAAAGGAGCGCGAACCTGAAATGTCCAGTTCGAGATTAGCAACTTATGGTCTATTGGCAGCCGCGGTCGTATCCGGCTGGGGGGGTGCGGCGAACGCCGCGGAGAAACCCGTCAGCGGCGGCATTCTGAATTTCGTGGTGGGGAGCAATCCGCCATCCTACGACGCCCACTTCGAGCAGACGTTCGGCGTCGTTCATCCGATCGGTCCGTTCTACAGCCTCCTGCTTCGGGCCAATCCCGACAACCTCCAGGATCCGACGGACTTCGTCTGCGACCTCTGCGAAGGCAAGTGGGAAGTTGCCAAGGACGGCCTGTCCTACACGTTCAAGATTCGCGAGAACGTGAAGTTCCATGACGGGACGCCGCTGACCGCCGCGGACCTCAAAGCGACGATCGACAAGATCGCGTTTCCGCCCGAAGGCGTGCCAAGCGCCCGCCAGTCCTGGTACACCCAGATCGCATCCGTGGAAGCGCCCGAGCCCTACAAGCTGGTCGTAAAGATGAAGCGCCCATTGCCGGCGATCATCCCGGCGCTCGCGTCCCCCTTCAATTTCGTCTACTCGAAGAAGGACCTCGACACGCACGGCTATAAGTGGCACCAGCGCCACATCAACGGCACCGGCGCCTTCCTCTTCGTTCAGGAGCAGCCGGGCGCCTTCGTCGAAGGCAAGAAAAACCCCAATTACTTCCTCAAGGGCCAGCCCTACCTCGACGGCTTCAGGGCCGTTCAAGCGCCGAAGATGTCGGTCCGCCTGCAGGCTATCCGCGGCGACCGGGCAGCGGTGGAATTCCGCGGCTTCCCGCCGAAGGCGCGCGACGACCTGGTCGCGGCGCTGGGCGACAAGGTGAAAGTCCAGGAAAGCAACTGGAACACGATGTTCGGGGCTTCGCCAAACCAGAAAAAGCCGGAGTTTGCCGACGTCCGGGTTCGCCAGGCGCTCGCCTACGCGCTCGACCGCTACGGCACGGCGGAAGCCATCTCGCGGATCGCCATCACGAAATACGTCGGCGGCCTCGTATTTCCCGGCCATCCGCTGGAAGCGAAGAAGGAGTGGCTCTCCCAGTTGCCGGGCTATGGCAAGGACATCAAGGCTTCGCGCGAAAAGGCGAAGCAGCTCCTCAAGGAGGCGGGACATTCCAAGCTGAAACTGTCGCTCTGGAATCGCGCAGTCGACCAGCCGTACAAGATCATCGGCACCTGGTTTGTGGACCAGTGGCGGAGAGTAGGCATCGATGCCGACCAGAAGGTGGTGCCGACCGGCCCCTGGTACGCCGGCATGCGCCAGACTCGCGATTTCGACGTGACGATCGACCCGAACGCGCAGACGATCGTCAATCCGACCATCGATACCTCGAAGTACATGGGATCGGCCGGAAACAATTATTCCAACACCAAGGACAAGAAGTCGGACGAGCTCTACCTCGCGATGCTTTACGAGACGGACCCGCAGAAGCAGTACGAAAAGATGCGGACATTCGAAAAGTACATCCTGTTGGACTCGGCCCAGTACCTACCCGCGTTCTGGTGGTATCGGATTACGGTCCAGCGCACCTACTTCAAGGGCTGGAACAGCGGGCCGAGCCATTACGTAAACCAGGGACTGGAGAACGTCTGGATCGATCCCAAGCTGCTCTAACCTCACGGACCTGTCCCTTTCGCCGCCGTATCGGTGGCGGAAGGGACAGTTAAATCAACTAATTACAACAATACGTCCCCGCAGCCGGCCTTCCAGACAGACCGGCGACGGGAACGGCAAAGACCGGGCTTGAACCGGCTTGCGGCACGAACAGGGAAGGAAGCGAAGATGGATATCCGATCGCATCGCGCGCAGTCCGCTTGACCGAGGTGAGCGCTCTGCAATCGCGCCCGGCTGCAGCGGCGGCGCAAATCGATCCGGATGCGGATCTGATGGCCGTTGATATAGCCCCCGCGAAGCGGCATACTTGGAATAACCATCTGCAAGACAATCCGCGGTAGAACGGCATCCAATAAGCAGAATAGGACCCGGCGAGGGAAGGCTTATGTACAAATACACAATCAAGCGTGTTCTGTTGATGATCCCGACGTTGATCGGGGCGGCAATTCTGGTCTTTACGCTTCTCAGACTCATCCCCGGCGACGTATGCATGCTGCGCCTTGCCGGAGAGGGAGCGTTCGTCGACCAGGCGGCAATCGACCTATGCCGGATAAACACCGGCATCGCGGATCCCTTCATCGTTCAGTTCATCCGTTTCCTGACCGGGTTGTTCACCTTCGATTTCGGCACCTCCATGTGGACGGGCCAACCGGTGACCCATGAAATCGCGCTGCGGTTCAAGCTGTCGCTCGAAATCGCCATTATGGCCACCGTCGTCAGCGTCGCCATTTCGATCCCGCTGGGGACGATCTCGGCGATCAAGCAGAATACCTGGATCGACTACGTGGTCCGGTCGTTCAGCATCGCCGGCATCGCCATCCCCTCCTTCTGGCTCGGCATCCTGATCATCCTCGGGCTGCTGATCACCACGCAAGCCTGGTTCGGTCAGGCCTGGATGCCCCCGATCAACTACGTTTCGCCGTTCGAGGATCCTGTTGGCAATATCGCCCAGCTCATCTGGCCGGCGCTCGCGACAGGCTACCGGTACTCCGCCGTCGCCACGCGCATGACGCGGTCGGCGCTGCTCGAGGTGCTGCGCGAGGACTATGTCCGCACCGCCCGCGCCAAGGGCCTGCTCGAAAAGGTCATCATCAACCGGCACGCGCTGAAGAACGCGATGCTGCCGGTCGTGACGGTCATCGGCATCGAGTTCGCGTTCCTGATGGGGGGCCTCGTCGTCACCGAACAGGTCTTCAACCTCAACGGCCTGGGCAAGCTGTTCGTCGAATCCGTGACGAATCAGGACTACACCATGACGCAGTCGCTGGTCATGCTGGTGGTCCTGATCTTCATCGTCACGAACTTCGTCGTGGATCTCTTTTACGCCTGGCTGGATCCCCGGATCCGCTACAGCTAGGGAGGATAAAACATGAGCACAGTTGAAGAAGTCCAAGTACACGCCGGCGTCGAGGAGCTGTTCGATCAACGGACCTGGCTGCAGAGAGCGGCCAATCTGGCCCGCAAGCAACCGCTCGGCGTGTTCGGAGGCATCGTCGTGGTCGTCATGGTGTTCATGGCGATATTCGCCCCGTGGCTGACGCCTTATAATCCCGAAGCCAATTCCTTCGAGCATATGCTGGTGCCGCCCGGCCTCGACTTCTTGCTCGGCACCGACCAGTTCGGACGCGACCTGCTTACCCGCATCATCTATGGCGCCCGCACTGCGTTGTTCGTCGGCACGGTCGCTGCAGGCGTCGGCGCTTTCGGCGGCCTCGTTCTCGGGGTCGGCAGCGCCTATTTCGGCGGCAAGATCGACCTGATCTTCCAGCGCATCATGGACGTCTTCATGGCCTTCCCGCTGATCATCATGGCGCTCGCGGTCGTCGCCATCTTCGGCACGGGCATTCAGAACGTGATCTTTGCAATCACGATCCCGTTCATCCCGCGCTGCGCCCGCGTGGTGCGCTCCAACGCGCTGGCGATCCGCGAAATACCCTATGTCGACGCTGCCCGGGCAATGGGCTTCTCCCATACGCGGATCATTCTCCGCCATATGGCGCCCAACGTCATGGCGCCCTTCCTGATCATGCTGACCGCCTTCGTCGGCCAGGCGATCCTGATCGAGGCGTCGCTGTCCTACCTCGGTCTGGGCGTACAGGAGCCGACGCCGGCTTGGGGCCTGATGTTGCAGGGCGGTGCGGAAGAGTATGTCGAAAGCGCGCCCTGGGTCGCGGTCTTCCCCGGCCTCGCCATCACGCTCGCCGTGTTCGGGTTCAACCTGTTCGGCGACGCGGTGCGCGACACGCTCGATCCGCGGCTGCGGTCGCAGTAGACGGCGCGGCCTTGAAACGAGAAACGATGACCGCCGCGCGACAAACGCGGCGGTCTTCGCTTATGGCCGGGGCGGGCACGGCTTAGCCGCGGCAAAGCGCAGGAACGATGTCGGTCTCACAGGATATCCAACGCGAATACCTCCACCGGCCGCCCTGGTATCAGCTCGCCTGGGCGCTGCTGCGCAAGCAGCCGCTCGCCGCCTTCGGCGGCTTGCTCGTAGCGACTCTCGTCTTCATGGCGGTCTTTGCCGAATACGTCGCGCCCCACAATGCCGAAATCATCTCATTCGAGGATATGCTGACCCCGCCAAGCGTCGAGCATTGGCTTGGGACGGATCAGTTCGGCAGAGACCTGCTGTCGCGGATCATTTTCGGCGCCCGAACCGCCCTCTTTATCGGCTGCATCGCCGCCGGCACCGGTGCGACAGCAGGGCTCGTCCTCGGCGTCGCCAGCGCATATTTCGGCGGCAGGATCGACCTGATCTTGCAGCGCATCATCGACGTCTTCATCGCCTTTCCGACGATCATAATCGCGCTGTCGATCGTTTCCGTCTTCGGATCGGACCTGAAAAACGTGATCTTCGCGATATGCCTCCCCTTCATCCCCGACGCGGCCCGCATCGTCCGCTCCAACGCGCTGGCAATTCGCGAGATCCCATACGTCGATGCGGCGCGCGCATTGGGATTTTCCCATAGCCGGATAATCCTGCGTCACATGGTGCCGAACGTCCTTGCGCCCTACCTGATCGTCCTCACCGCCAATATCGGCCAGGCGATCCTGCTCGAAGCGTCGCTTTCCTACCTCGGGCTCGGGGTGCAGGAGCCCACGCCGGCGTGGGGGCTGATGCTGCAAGGCGGGGCCGAGGAATATGCCGAGAGCGCGCCCTGGGTTGCGATATTTCCAGGGCTCGCGATTGCCGTCGCCGTGTTCGGGTTCAATCTGTTCGGCGACGGCGTGCGCGACGCGCTCGATCCTAGGCTGCGATCGGAGTAGTGGTCGACGGCACGATATGCCGCTGCGGCGAAAGCCGGATCGTCGTCCGCTTGAGCAGCCGGTTCTGCTGCGCATCGAACGGGTCGCGGCGGTGCAGCAGGAAACCGTTGTCCCACATGACGAGGTCGCCGATCTGCCAGCGGTGGGTATAGACGAACTCCGGCCGCGTCGCATGCCGGTTCAGCGCGTCCAGCAGCTCCCTGCCCTCTTCTTCCGGCAGGCCATCGATTCCAACGGTCGTCGTCGGGTCGAGATAGAGTGACTTCCGGCCGCTGACCGGGTGGGTGTTTACCAGCGGATGCGCCACCGGCGGCGTCCGGCGGCGAAGCTCCTCGGACATCGGCTTCTCGTCGTCGTAGGTCGACTGCCGCTTGAGGTAGTCGTAAACCGCGCGCAGCCCCTCGATCCGCCGCTTCATGGCATCCGGCAGCGCTTCGTAGGCCAGATGCAGGTTCGCCCAGTAAGTATTCGCGTTGTCGCGCGGCATTTCGACCATGTAGAGGACGCTGCCCGTAGCGGGATCGGCGACATAGGACTGGTCCGTGTGCCACCCCAGCTCGCCGGAGCCGAGCCCGCCGATCGAGCGCCCCTGAGAATTCTTCATGTTGGAAATCTGTATGACCGCCGGATGGTTCCCCGACTGCCAGTCGTCGCGCACGATCAGGTCGGGATCGCCGAAGCGGCGGCTGAGCACGACCAGTTCTTCTTCCGAAAGCGCCTGGCGGCGGAAGACGAGGACGCCCTGGCTGCTCCAGGCCGCCTCCAATGCGTCCACGATGTCCTGGGCGAGGGGCCGCCACAAATCGAGCCCCCGCACCTCGAAAGCAAACTGACCGTCGATCGGCACTATCTCGAAGCTCAAGCCATTCCTCCGTGAGATCCGTCCGCTCAGGCCCGGAAGGTCAAGAAATGGCCGTTTTCAGCCGCTATTCCTTGCTTCCCTGCCGTCCGGCAGGCGATGATCGCGCTTCGCCAGGATACTAACAGATCGACGGGATACCAATCCATGCCAGCCAACCCGACCGCCGTGCCCCCGCTCGCCGGGGTGAAGGTGATAGATATCGCCAACTTTCTCGCCGGCCCGCTGGCTTCCATGTTCCTTGCCGATTTCGGCGCCGACGTCATCAAGGTCGAACGGCCCGGCAGCGGCGACGAGATCCGCTATTGGGGCAACAACAAGAACGGCGTTGGCCTCATGTACAAGCTGATCAACCGCAACAAGCGATCGGTAACGGCGGACCTGCGCACACCGCTCGGCGTCGAGATCGTCAAGCGCCTCGTCGCGGACGCCGACATCATCGTCGAGAACTACCGCAAGGGCACATTGGAGAAATGGGGCCTGGGTTACGACGTGCTCAGCAAGATCAATCCCGGCCTCGTCATGCTCCGCCTCACCGGTTTCGGCCAGACGGGCCCCAGCAGCCACAAGCCCGGCTTCGGCACGCTGGCGGAGGGCTACGCCGGCTATGCCTATATCACCGGCTACCCGGACAGGCCGCCGCTGTTGCCGGGCTTCGGCCTCGCCGACGACACGGCGGGCCTGATGGGCGCTTTCCTCGCCATGGTGGCGCTCCAGGAGAAGAACCGCTCCGGCAAGGGCCAGATCGTCGAGTACGCGATCTACGAGCCGCTCCTGACCCTGCTCGGGCCGCAGGTCGTGGACTACGACCAGCTCGGCATCGTGCAGGAACGGAACGGCAGCCGCCTGCCGTTTACCGCCCCCCGCAATACCTACCGCACGAAGGACGACAAGTGGGTCTCGATCTCGGGTAGCGCGCAGTCGACCTTCGAGCGCATGTGCGAGGCGCTCGGCGTGCCGGAACTGATCCGCGACCCGCGCTTCCTCGACAACCGGCTCCGCATCCAGAACGCCCCCGTGCTCGACGACGCGCTGCAGGCCGCCATCGAAAAATTCGACCGCGCGTCGCTCATCGAGCTGTTCGACAGGTTCGACGCGACCGTCGCCGCCTGCAACAACGTCAAGGAAATCTTCGAAGATCCGCATATCCAGGCGCGCGGCAACATCGTGCCGGTTCCGGACGAAGAGCTCGGAGGCCCGCTCCGCATGCAGAATATCGTCGGCAACTTCTCGCGCACGCCAGGGCGGATCAGGCACGCCGGGCCGGCCCTCGGATCGAGCAACCGGGCGATACTCTTGGACGAGCTCGGCTTCTCCGAGGAGGAACTTGCGACGGCGGGGCACGAGATCGATTGAGCGAAAGGCGAAAATGCTGAGCTTTCCGAAAAGGGTAACGGTCGTCGAGGTTGGCCCGCGCGACGGGCTGCAATCGCTCGGCAAATGGATCGACACGGACCGCAAGGTCGCCATGATCGACCGCCTGAGCGACGCAGGCTTTCCGGTCATCGAGGCCACCAGCTTCACGCATCCGCGGGTCGTGCCGATGCTGCGGGACGCCGAAGAGGTGATGGCCCGGATCAGGCGCCGGCCGGGCACCGTCTACCGTGCGCTCGTGCCCAACAAACGGGGGGCGTTGCGCGCGGTCGAGACCGCCGCCGACGAGATCCTTGGCCTGATGACGGTGAGCGCGCGCTACCTCGCCAAAAATCAGAACATGACGCTGGATGAAGTCATCGCCGCGGGCGGCGACTGTCATCGGGTCGCCGAACAGGCGGGGCGCGCGTTCATCATGGCGCTCGGCATGTCCTTCTTCTGTCCGTACGAGGGGGTGATCCCGCAGGAAAGCACGCTCGGCTGCGTGGCGCGGCTGCGCAATCTCGGCGTCCGGCGGTTCTACCTGGCCGCAAGCACCGGCATGGAGGATCCGCGGCACGTCAACGAATTGTTCCGCCGCGCCTTCGACCGGTTTCCCGACTGCGATTTCGGCTTTCACGTGCACGAGAAGATGGGCCTGGCGACGGCAAACCTGGTCGCCGCGCTCGACGCCGGCGCGACCATGGTCGAGGGCTCGATCTGCGGCGTCGGCGGCGGCATCGCCTTCCCCGGCGGCGCGGGATCGGTCGGCAACCTGCCGAGCGAGGACATCGTGCATTTCCTGAACGAGATGGGGATCGAAACCGGGATCGAGACGAAGGCCGCGATGGCGGCGGCGCGCGACGTGGCGGCGATCGCCGGCATCCCGGCTGCGAGCCGGCTCGCCACCGTCGGCACGCGCCAGGACATCATGCGGCTGGGCGAGGACGCGCCCGCCGCGCATCCGCGCTGAAAAGACCGAAGGCCGGAAGTTCCCCCCCTCTCCCTCTCCCGCAGGGCAATCGTATTTGCCTGTCTTGCACGAATGCCGTGCGTCCTTCGACGGGCTCAGGATGAGGGAGAAACTTCGTGGCATTGAGAAAAAACCTCATGCTGAGCCGGTCGAAGCACGCACCCCGCTTGTCCCAATCGTCGCGACCACCCTCAAATACGATTCCCCTGCCCTATCCCAGGGTCAGATCGACCGGAGATGCGACCCCTTGGATTTCCTGTCCGTCTCCGACTCCTCGGCGGGGCCGGCGTCCGCGTCCCCCTGCGTGGTATCCTGAGCCGATTCGGGTACGGCGCCGCCCGTTTCGATGTGGTGCATCCGCTCGGCCTCGCGGCGCAGGCGATGGTAGGAGAAATACGCGAAAGGCAACGTCAGCACATACAGCACCCCGACCACCGTCAGGGTCCGCCACGGCGCGCCGGCCAAGCCCGCGACCAGGAGCCCGGCCGCGACCAGAATGAAAAGCACGTATTCCTGCGGCACCTTGGACTTCTTGAAGGAGAAAGTGGGCAAGCGGCTGACCATCAGCGCGCCGACCGCCACCAGCCAGCACCCGACGAGCAACGGATGGCGCACGAATTCGGCGCCCGTCTCGAAGCTCACGATCATCGGAAGGAGGGCGAGGCCGGCGCCCGCCGGCGCCGGGACGCCGGTGAAGTAGTTGTAGGCGTATGGCGGCAGCTTGCCCATGGACGTATTGAAGCGCGCCAGGCGAAGCGCGCAGCAGACCGTGAAGAACAACGCCGCGATCCAGCCCGGCCCGGCGCCCGTATTGAGCGCCCAGAAATAGATCACCGCGGCCGGGGCGACGCCGAAGGCGATGACGTCGGAGAGGGAGTCGAGCTCCGCGCCGAAATCGCTGGCCGACTTGAGCAGCCGCGCCATGCGCCCGTCGAGCGCGTCGAGGACCGCGGCGACGAGGATCGCCGTCACCGCCAACTGCCATTTGCCCTCGAAGGCGAAGCGGATGCCGGTGAAGCCGCATGCCAGCGCCCCCACCGTGATGACGTTGGGGGCAAGCTTGTTCAGGCTCTGTCCTTTCAAACGCGGTACCCTGCGGAAACGACGGCGTTCAAGCATCAGCGAATTTCTCCCTGCCAGGCAGGCTCGTCACGAGTCAGATCCGCGAGGACCGTTTCGCCGGCAACGGCAAGCTGCCCAGGAACGGCCATCGGCGTAATACCTTTGGGTAGATATACGTCCACCCGGCTACCAAAGCGAATCATCCCGATCCGTTCGCCGGCTCGGATTTCCTGGTCCGGCTTCAAGTCGCAGAGAATCCGCCGCGCCACGAGGCCAGCGATCTGCACGCAGGCAAAGTCGCGGCCGTCGGACGAGCGGATGCGCACGGCCTGCCGCTCGTTGTGCTCGCTCGCCTTGTCGAGCGATGCATTGAGGAATTTCCCCGGCCGGTAGGCCAGTTTCACGACCCTCCCGTCGATCGGGCTTCGATTCACGTGGCAGTTGAATACATTCATAAAAATGCTAATTCTCGGTAGCAGCTCCGTGCCCATATCCAGCTCCGGCGGCGGCGCGGCGTCCACCACCATCTGCACCACCCCGTCCGCCGGACTCACCACCAGTCCGGGACGCGTCGGCGTACGTCTCTGGGGGTCGCGGAAGAAGAAGAGGCACCACACGGTGAGCGCGGCCCCGACGACGCCGAGCGGGCTCCAGACCAGCCACAAGACGAATGCCCCGGCGGCAAAAGCGAGAATGAACGGCCACCCGGCGCGGTGAACCGGGAATATCAGCGGCTGCAGGATTTCCTTAGGCGAAGTCAACGTATCGTCCTTCCCGCAACCGTTGTACCTTCCATGCATCGCCGAATACTCGGCGGGCAAACGGTAAGAAACTGTAAATCTTGGCGCGCATATATTGGCGCCGCGCCACGGCTTTTCAATTCGTAATCGACAGCAGTCGGCAAAAGAACTGCGGGAGCCCGATAGTCACGGTTGATCACGAGGAGGGACAGATGAGCTATCAGCAGGCCGCCTCGGCCGCGCAGGCCGACGGCAGCATCATACTGTTCCAATTCACCTACCGCTCGGTTCCGTGCCGCGTCGTCACGGACGGCGCCGCGGACGGCGCCGCGGAGGGCGCGAGCAAGCGCGGCCCAGCCGTCGTGCTTCAAGCGGATATGGGCATCCTGCCGTTCACCGGCGACGGCCCGTCGCTCCGCAGCAGGGTGCTCGCCGTTCTCGGCCGGGCCCGGCGCATGCCGGGATACCGCGTGCGCCTTGCGCCGGATCACGGCATAGGCCTGTCGGTTGCGCTGGCGGTCGACGACGGGGCGCCCCCGGCGACCATCCTGGCGGCGGCCATCGGTCAAATCGCCGAGGCCAAGCCGCTGTTCGATGTCGTCCTGTCGCTGCTGCCGAAGCATCTGCGTCATCGCAAAGGCCGTACCCAAAGCACCGCCTAGCGGATGGCCGATTCGGGGACCGCAAATACCTGTCCGGGATAGATGAGGTCGGCATCGCGAATCTGATCGCGATTGGCTTCGTATATCACCGCATAAAGCAGCCCCTCGCCGTAGGACCGCCGCGCGATGCGCCACAGGCTGTTGCCCGGCTGAACGATGACGAGCTTGTCGCCGGGCAGCTTGGCGATGGCCTCGGACCTGCTGAAGGGCAGCTCGATGCGCTGGGCGACTTTCCCGCCGATGATCTGATCGATCCGGAGACTGTACGTTCCCGGCGCCACTACCCGGTTCGGCTGGAGCCGCCAATTGCCGTCCGCCGGGACCGTCGCCTCCCCGACGAGGGCATTGTCTAGATAGGCGCGCAGCAGCGCGTCGGCCTTGCCCTTGCCGCCCAGGCTCAGATTGCCCGCTTCGTCGTAGTCGATGACCTGAAGGCGCAATGCGTCCGATCCGATGCCCGGTCCGGGCTCGGGTTCCTGAAGCACGCGCGTGGCTCCTTCGCCTTGCCGGGGCACGAGCACGGCGAGCGGCTTCTTGCCGGCGCCCGGCGTCGCGGCGGCTTCTCCCTGCGGCCGTTCCGGAACCACGACGACCACGACCTTCTCCGAATTCACCACCTTTCCATCGGGCGTGCGCGCGGCAACGGAGAGATTGGCGCTTCCGGGACTCAACGGCTGCGCCGGAACGAGGACCCACTCCCCGCTCTGGTCAGCCTTCGCCTTGCCGATCTCCTTTTCGCCGCTATTGAGCGTGATCTCGCTGCCCGGCGCGGCGCGTCCCGCGATGACCGCGGAACCGTCGGGCTCGACACGCACGACATCGAAGCTCGGCGGATCGGCCGGCGGCTGCAGAAGTGCGGAATCGCGGGAATCGGCGCCCGGGGCCTTCGCCGCATCCTGGGGCGCCGCAGGGGCGGCAGCGTCCCGGCGCGCTTCCTGAATCGCGTCTTCGCCTGCCGGCCAATTCAAGAGCAGCGCCACCGCAATCGCGGCCGCGATCAACAGCACGGCAGGTAGGACGAATCGCTTCACGCTCCCTCGCAACTGGCTTCAATTCGGTAATATGTAGACATGTGCACGCCACGACGCAATGACCGGCTCTACTGCCCTACCGCGGCGGCACGGCATAAATCCCGCTTGCCTTCCGCCGAGGCTTCGCCCTAAACCACGCCCATGTCCACGCCTATGTCCACACCCATGTCCACGATTCGCTCGGTATGCGTCTATTGCGCCTCGTCGTCGCGCGGACCCGAAAGCCACAAATCCGCAGCCCGGCAGCTCGGCCGCCTGCTGGCGGAGAACGGCGTCCGTCTCGTCTTCGGCGGTGGCCGGGTCGGCCTGATGGGCGTGATTGCCGATGCCGCGCTCGCCGCCGGCGGCGAAGTGGTCGGCGTAATCCCGGCCTTCCTCCGGGACCTAGAGCTGGCGCATGACGGCTGCGACGAGATGATCGTCACGGACTCCATGCACAGCCGCAAGCAGAAGATGGCGGAGCTGTCCGACGGCTTCGCGATCCTGCCCGGCGGCCTGGGCACGCTGGACGAAGCGTTCGAGATGATCACGTGGCGGCAGCTCAAGCTGCACGACAAGCCGATCGTCATGGTCGATGTCGATGGCTATTGGCAGCCGCTGCAACGCCTCTTCGACCACATGACAGCGAAGCGCTACATGCGGCCGAGCGACGCCCCTCTGTTCCGCATGGTGGGCCGGGTAGAAGACGTCCTGCCTGCCCTGCGCGAGGCGCCCGCCGAGCGCCAGCCCCTCGAAACGAAATGGACTTGAACCGTAGCCTCACGCCGGACATCGCCGACGCGAGGCTACGGCATTACCGGCCCCGGCCGATCACGCGCCCCAGGGCTTGATGGCGGCCTTGAGAGCCTTGTAGCCCTCGAGGAAGCCGGGACGCTTGCCGCCGTATACCTTGTCGAATTTGGCAATAGCGTCGTCGAGCCAAGCGCGCAGCTTCTCATTCTTCGGGTTTGCGTCGAGATAGGCGTCGCGGATGAGCACGAAATGGATGCGCGGATCATACGGCTGCTTGGTGCCGCCCATGGATTCGTCGCCGTCGAGGAGACGCAGCAGCATCGCGTCGGCGGATCCGAGGGTCTGCTCATGGATCGGCAGGCCGGACATGCGATGCATGACCGACGTCATGTCGCGCCCGTTGCCGGTGGTGTAGCCCATTTCCCGCCAGAGATTCTTGGCCTTGTCGCCGAAGCCGTAGTGGTCGGCGACCCGTGTCCCGAAAGCCCGCAACGGCTCGGACACGTCCGCCAGCAGATCGGTGAGGCGGTCACCGTCCAGGTCGGTCGCCAGGATGATGCAGTCCCGCTTCTCGATCAGGTCCCAGAGCAGCAAGCCGAAATTCGTATCGGAGATATGCTGCTCGATCTGCCCGCCCCAGCTTTCCATGCCGGCCTTGAAGTCCTTCGGCAGCAGCGAAATGATGCGATCCACCGCTTCCTTGTTCTCGACATAGCCGTCCACGGCGTACTTGCGGCCGACCTTGAACTTCGTGCCCTGAAGCAGCCAGGAATGCAGGCCGGCGTTGATGCCGTCCTCCATCGCCTGGGTCGGCTTCATCGCGACGCGGCCGAGGCGGCCCGTCTCGTGGACCATCTTGAGGAACAGGCGGTTCGCATACGCCATCTGGACGCCGGGCGTGTTCATCTCGGAATGGATGTTGCCGGTCTTGGCGTCGACGTTGAAAGCCTTCCTGTCCTGCGAGTAGGGCAGACAGGGCATGCAGCGGACGACCGTTATCGGGCCATAGGGACGGACGTTGCAGTACACGCCGGCCTGGGTGCGCAGCGGAGCGTTGGCCGATTTTCCCATGACGACGACCTTGCCGCCCTTGCCGTCGTTCACATAGGCATCGCCCGCCGTCGACCATTTGATCGAGATGCATGGCATGTTCCCGAACCAGCCGAGCGACGCCAGCTTCGTGTCGTGCCGGTATTGCGACCACATGGGCACGGCGTAGAAAGGCAGCCCGAGGACGTCGACCGCGGCGACGGTGCCAAGCAGCGCGAATGCGTCCGTCAGGGAGTGGGCGACCGGGTTGACCGTCCCGTCGAATTTGCCGCCCTTCCAGACCACGGCATCCGGATGGCCCTTCGGCTTGACGTCGCCAGGCTCGTAAAGCTTGGAAAAAAGCCCGAACAAGTCGCCGCTGTCGGCCTCGGTTCGCGCGATGGACATGAGATCGATCATCTAGGTCTCTTTCGATTTGGGTTGGTGAGAGATTGTGGCGCGCGCGATGCCGCGGCCGGCGGGATTCCGCCCAACGATGCTGCGTGCCTGCCAGTCTGTAAAGTGCCAGCTCGTCGCATTGCGCGTCGCACATTTCCGCGGCAGGCATTCCAGTTCGTCCGAACGTGAGCCGCACCGCCCAAGTAGTTGAAGATGCGCAATTTCCCGAAATTCCACTTCGTTATTCAACAATCGCTCAGCCGGTCGTGTGATGTCAACGGGGAGCGGCGGACGGCGGGCCGCTCCGGGGCTCCCTGCAGATGTAAACCGCGCGGCGCTTCTTGAGCAATGGGCAGTCGTTGATATGCAGGTCGCCCGTCAGGTACTCGACCGACGACCCCAGCTCCGGGCAAAGCTCGCGCGCCGCTGCCGCTATGGTTTCCGCCGTCGCCGTATCCTTATTGTAGCAGACCGCAACCGGCTTGCCGGGCGGCTGGTAGGGCGGCAGATTGAGCGGCACGCTCGTCCTCGATGGTCCGCCCGCGAACCGGTTGATGCGATCGCAGCCGGCGGCGCCCGTCAGCAGAAGCAACGCAAGTATGTGGACGGCAACCCGCATGGCGCGCTTATGGCATGGAACGGCGGTACGCCGCCAGCGCGAGCGCGGTATCGCCCGCGGGGGCTGTCAACGGACCAGCTCGCGCATTGCGCCGTCCAGCCCTTCGAGGGTCAAGGGGAACATGCGCTCGCCCACGATACGGCGCATGACGCGGATCGATTCGTAATAGTCCCACACGCCGGCCGGCTGGGGATTGAGCCAGACCGCCCGCTGATAGATACGCAACAGGCGCTCCATCCAGACGTTGCCCGCCTCCTCGTTCCAGTGCTCGACGCTGCCGCCGGGATAAACGATTTCGTAGGGGCTCATCGTCGCGTCGCCGACGAAGACCACCTTGTAGTCCGGCGGGTATGTGCGCAGCACCTCCCACGTCGACAGCGTCTCGCTGTGGCGGCGGTGATTATCCTTCCACACGCGCTCATAGAGGCAGTTGTGGAAATAGAAGAACTCGAGATGCTTGAACTCCGAACGGGCGGCCGAGAACAGCTCCGCGCAGATGCGGATGTGGTCGTCCATCGAGCCGCCGATATCGAGGAACAGCAGCACCTTCACCGCGTTGCGCCGCTCCGGCACCATCTTGATGTCGAGGTATCCCGCATTGTGCGCGGTCGCGCGGATGGTGTCGGGCAGGTCGAGCTCGGACGGCAAGCCCTTGCGGGTGAACTTGCGAAGCCGCCGCAGCGCCACCTTGATGTTGCGAGTGCCGAGCTCGACGCTGTCGTCGAGATTCTTGAATTGCCGCTTGTCCCACACCTTGACCGCCCGGCGGTGGCGCGATTCGTGCTGGCCGATGCGCACGCCTTCGGGATTATAGCCGTAGGCCCCATAGGGCGACCGGCCGGCAGTGCCGATCCACTTGTTGCCACCCTGGTGGCGGCCCTTCTGCTCGGCGAGCCGCTGGCGCAGCGTCTCCATCAACTTGTCCCAACCGCCCATCGCCTCGATCTGCGCCTTCTCCTCGTCGGTCAGGTGCAGCTCGGCAAGCTTGCGCAGCCATTCCTCGGGCAGCTCGGTCTGCATCTCGCCTTCGGGCCGCTCGAGCCCCTTGAAGATATGGCCGAAGACCCGGTCGAACTTGTCAAGGTTGCGCTCGTCCTTCACCAGCGCGGACCGGCTGAGATAGTAGAAGTGGTCGACGTCGTAGTCGGCGCAGCCCTTCTCCATCGCCCCCATCAGCGTAAGGTATTCCTTGATCGAGACAGGCACGCCCGCCTGCCGCAGCTCGAGAAAGAAGTCGATGAACATGGGCCTGTTCCGCGCCCTCATCCTTCGACAAGCTCAGGATGAGGTCACTTTTTCAACAAATACGACAAAAGCCTCATGCTGAGCCTGTCGAAGCATGAGACCGCCGCGTTACCGCCTCAATCGCTGCCGCGCTCGCGCCGCGACATGAAGGCGAGCCGTTCGAAGAGCTGCACGTCCTGCTCGTTCTTCAGCAGCGCGCCATAGAGCGGCGGAATCATCTTCGCCGCGTCGTTGCTGCGCAAGGCTTCCGGCGGAATATCTTCGATCATCAGCAGCTTCAGCCAGTCGAGCAGCTCCGAGGTCGACGGCCGCTTCTTCAAGCCCGGCACTTCGCGGATGTCGTAGAACAGCTTGAGGGCTTCCCGCACCAGCATGTTCTGGATGTCGGGGTAGTGCACCTCGATGATCTCGGCCATCGTCTCTTTGTCGGGAAAGGTGATGTAGTGGAAGAAGCAGCGGCGCAGGAATGCGTCCGGCAGCTCCTTCTCGTTGTTGGACGTGATGATGACGATCGGCCGCTGCCGCGCCTTCACCACACTCCGCGTCTCGTAGACGTAGAACTCCATCCGGTCGAGCTCGAGCAGCAGGTCGTTCGGAAACTCGATGTCGGCCTTGTCGATCTCGTCGATCAGCAGGACCGGGCGCTGGTCGGCCTCGAAGGCCTCCCATAGCTTGCCGCGCACGATGTAGTTGGCGATCTCGTGCACCCGCCCGTCGCCGAGCTGGCTGTCGCGCAGACGCTTGACCGCGTCGTACTCGTATAGGCCGTGCTGCGCCTTGGTGGTCGATTTGATGTGCCATTCGATCAGCGGCGCCTTCAGCGCCCGGGATATTTCATGGGCGAGAATGGTCTTGCCCGTGCCGGGCTCGCCCTTGATGAGCAGCGGCCGCTCCAGGGCGATCGCCGCATTCACCGCAACCATCAGGTCTTCGGTCGCGACGTAGCTATCGGTTCCTTCGAAACGCATCGATTTTCCTGATTCCGGTGGTTGGTGCGGTGCGGCAAAGCTTAGGCCGCGGTTGGGTTTCGATCAAGTTTACCTGGGAGCCGCCATCGGTTACGCGCCGGCCGCCATGGCAGCCTCGATCGCCGACAATGCCGCGTCGGCCGCCGATCCGTCCGGCCCGCCCGCCTGCGCCATGTCGGGGCGGCCGCCGCCGCCCTTGCCGCCGATGGCGGCCGAGCCGGCGCGCACCAGTTCGACCGCATCGAAACGGCCGGTAAGGTCGCCGGTGACGCCGACGACGAGCGAGGCCTTGCCGTCGTTGACCGCCACCACCGCGACCACGCCCGACTTGATCTGCTGCTTGAGGGTATCGACCAGGGGCTTCAGCTCCTTCGCCGGCACGCCGTCGAGCTTGCGGGTCGCGAGCCGCACGCCGGCGATCTCCTTGGCTTCGGGTGCGGCGGAGGCGCCCCCGCCGCCGGCAGCCAGCTTCTGGCGCAGCTCCGAAACCTCGCGCTCGAGCTTGCGGCGCTCGTCGAGCAGCGACGCCACGCGGCCAGGCAGGTCGCCTGGCGCGACGCGCAGCGCGCTCGCGGTTTCGTTGAGGATACCTTCGCGCTCGGCGACGTAGCGGTAGGCAGCGTCGCCGGTCACCGCCTCGATGCGGCGCACCCCCGCGGCGACCGCGCTTTCCGAGGTGATCTTGAAGAAGCCGATATCGCCGGTGCGCCGCACATGGGTGCCGCCGCACAGCTCGGTCGAGAAGAAGCGGTCCTGGGGGCCGCCATCCGCGCCACCATCCGCGCTATCGTCGCGGCCCATCGAGACGACGCGGACCTCCTCGCCGTATTTCTCACCGAACAGCGCCAGGGCCCCCGCCTTGACGGCGTCATCCGGCGACATCAGGCGGGTGCGCACGCCAGCGTTGGCGCGGATGCGCATGTTGACGTCGCGCTCGACCGCGGCGATCTCCTCCGCCGTCATCGGCTTCGGGTGGCTGAAGTCGAAACGCATGTAGTCGGGCGAGACGAGCGACCCCTTCTGCGTGACGTGCGGGCCGAGCTGCCGGCGCAACGCCTCGTGCATGAGATGCGTGACCGAATGGTTGGCGCGGAGCCGGCTGCGGCGGTCGCCATCGACGCGCATCTCGACGGCGTCGCCAACCTTGATGGCGCCGCGGGTCACCTTGCCGATATGGACGAACAGCGCGTCGAGCTTCTTCTGTGTCTCCTCGACGGCGAACTCGGCGCCGTCGGCGGTGAAGAAGACCCCGCGGTCGCCCATCTGGCCCCCGGACTCGCCGTAGAAGGGGGTCTGGTTGGCGATAACCATTGCGTGCTCACCGGCCTCGACCTGCTTGACCGGCTTGCCGTCGGCGACGATGCCGGTAACCACGCCCTCGGCGCTCTCGGTCTCGTAGCCGAGGAACTCGGTCGCGCCGAGCTTCTCGCGCAGGTCGAACCAAAGCGCCTCGGTCGCCGCCTCGCCGGAGCCGGCCCAGGCCTTGCGCGCCGCGGCGCGCTGGCGCTCCATCGCCGTGTTGAAGCCGGCGGTATCGACCCCCCTGCCCTGGCCGCGCAGGATGTCCTGGGTCAGGTCGAGGGGGAAGCCGAAGGTGTCGTATAGGCGGAACGCGACTTCGCCGGGCAGCGGCGCGCCGCCGCCGACCTTCGCGGTCTCCTCCTCGAGCAGACGGAGCCCGCGGCCGAGCATGTCCTTGAAGCGGGTCTCCTCCAGCTTCAGGGTTTCGGTGATCAGCGGTTCGGCGCGGACCAGCTCCGAATAATGCTGCCCCATCGCATTGACCAGCGCCGGAACCAGCCTGTGCATCAGCGGCTCGCGGCAACCGAGCATGTGGGCGTGGCGCATCGCCCGGCGCATGATCCGGCGCAGCACGTAGCCGCGGCCCTCGTTGGCCGGCAGAACGCCGTCGGCGATCAGGAAGCTGGAGGCGCGGAGATGGTCGGCGATCACCCGGTGCGAAACGGCGCTCTCGCCGTCCGGCGGGGTGCCGCTCGCCTCGGCCGAGGCCAGGATGAGGCCCCGCATCAGGTCGATGTCGTAGTTGTCGTGCTTGCCCTGCAACACTGCAGCGATGCGCTCCAACCCCATGCCGGTATCGATCGACGGCTTCGGCAGCGAGACGCGGGTGTCCGTGTCGACCTGCTCGAACTGCATGAAGACGAGGTTCCAGACCTCGATAAAGCGGTCGCCGTCCTGCTCCGGGCTGCCCGGCGGGCCGCCCGAAACGCCGGGACCATGATCGAAGAAGATCTCCGAGCACGGACCGCAGGGACCGGTATCGCCCATCGCCCAGAAATTATCCGAGGTCGGGATGCGGATGATGCGGTCCTCGGGCAGGCCCGCGATCTTCTTCCACAGCGCCGCCGCGTCGTCGTCCTCGGCGAAGACCGTGACGAGCAGCCGGTCCTTCGCGAGGCCGTATTCCTTCGTCATCAGGTTCCAGGCGAGCTCGATGGCGCGATCCTTGAAATAGTCGCCGAAGGAAAAATTCCCCAGCATCTCGAAGAAAGTATGGTGGCGCGCGGTATAGCCGACATTCTCCAGGTCGTTGTGCTTGCCGCCGGCGCGGACGCATTTCTGCGACGTGGTCGCGCGCGAATACGGCCGCGGCTCGGCGCCGGTGAAGACGTTCTTGAACTGCACCATGCCCGCGTTGGTGAACAGCAGCGTCGGATCGTTGCGCGGCACGAGCGGCGACGACGCCACGACCTCATGGCCGTGCTTGCGGAAATAATCAAGAAAGGCGCTGCGAACTTCGTTCGTCGTGCTCATCGAATGCTCATCACGTACTCGCCACGTACTGCTCACCGGGCGGGGCGGCGGAGGCCCGACCGCAAAACCCCTGAGAAAAAAGGTAAAACCGAAATCGGTTGTAACCCGCTGCCCCGGTGCCTGTCCAGCAAAGGGCGACGCTCCGGCGCGCGCCGGTCCTGGAAAAGCTAAGGCAGCCCCGACCGCGTTCAACTGGCCGCGTTCAACCGGCCGTGGCCGCCAGACGCTCGAGGCGCCCGGAAACAATGCTGCGGCGCGGTGGGGACCGCGCCGCAGCAATGCCGAAGGGGTAGTGCTGGGTGTCTTACTTCGGGAGCTTCTTGGGGGAGCTTCTTGGGGGTGTCTTCTTAGGGCGTTGGGAGGTGTTGGGGATGTACAGCCGTCTCGATGGACCTACGCCTCCCCGGCGATGCCGGCCGCGTCGTCGGCCGCTTCCTCGGCGGTCGGGCCTTGCAGCATGGCTTCCGAGAGGATGCCCGCATTCTCGCGGATCCGGCGCTCTATCTCGGCCGCGATCTCGGCATTCTCCTTGAGGAAAGTCTTGGAATTCTCCCGACCCTGGCCGATCCGCTGGTCCTTGTAGGAGAACCACGCGCCCGACTTTTCGATGATGCCGGCATTGACGCCGAGGTCGAGCAGCTCGCCGGTCTTGGACACGCCCTCGCCGTACATGATGTCGAATTCGACCACCTTGAAAGGCGGAGCGACCTTGTTCTTGACCACCTTCACGCGGGTCTGGTTGCCGACCACGTTGTCGCGGTCCTTGATCTGGCCGATGCGGCGGATGTCAAGCCGGACGCTGGCGTAGAATTTCAGCGCATTGCCGCCGGTCGTCGTCTCCGGGCTGCCGAACATGACGCCGATCTTCATGCGGATCTGGTTGATGAAGATGACCATGGTCTTCGAGCGGCTGATCGAGCCGGTCAGCTTGCGCAGCGCCTGGCTCATCAGGCGGGCATGCAGGCCGACATGGTTGTCGCCCATCTCGCCTTCGAGCTCGGCCCGCGGCACGAGCGCCGCGACCGAGTCGATGACCATCACGTCGACCGCGCCGGAGCGGACCAGCGTGTCGGCGATCTCGAGCGCCTGCTCGCCGGCGTCCGGCTGGGAGATCAGGAGATCGTCCAGGTTGACGCCGAGCTTCTTGGCGTAGGAGGGGTCGAGCGCATGCTCCGCGTCGATGAAGGCGCAGGTGCCGCCCAGCTTCTGGGCTTCGGCCAGCACGTGCAGCGCCAGCGTCGTCTTGCCCGAGCTTTCCGGCCCGTAGATCTCGACCACGCGGCCGCGCGGCAGGCCGCCGATGCCGAGCGCGATGTCGAGGCCGAGCGAGCCGGTCGGCACCGATTCGACCTCGACAGCCGTCTGCTGGCCGAGCTTCATGATCGAGCCTTTGCCGAAGTTCCGCTCGATCTGCGTGAGGGCGGCCTCCAGCGCTTTCTGCTTGTCCATGGTGTCCTTTTCGACGAGGCGAAGAGCCGGGTTCATCATGGTTAACTTCCCTCCTTATTCCACAGGGCAAGGGGCGACGCAATCTGCCGCGGCGGCGGGACCTTCCCGCCTCGGGCGATGTCGAACCGCCGCGATGCAACCCCGATACAACCGATGACGAACTATGTACCTATTTTGTTCTTTCTCGCAAGTTCTTTTTTTGTTCCGTTGAATATCGAATTTCAGTAAGAGCTTGCCAAGAATAGGGGACCTCCGCGGCCCCCTACCCCTTCGCGAACTTCGCCGCCTGGCGGCCGGCAACGCGCCCGAAGGTGGCGCCGGCCATCAGGCCGGTGCCGCTGGCGTAATTGTGGAAGTAGAGGCCGCCGACCATTTCGCCCGCCGCGTAGAGCCCGGGAATCTTCTTCTTACCGTGCCGTTCGACCTCGGCCAGCGTGCTGACCTTGATGCCGCCGAAGGTGAAGGTGACGCCCGCCGTCACGGCGAAGGCCTCGAAGGGCGGCGTGTCGAGCGGGTTGGCCCAGTTCGACTTGTTGATCGCCAGCCCCTCGGTGCAGCGGCCATCGTGGACGTTCGGATCGAACGGGACATCGGTGCGGCAGGCGGCGTTGAAGGTCTTCACCGTGCGGATGAAATTCTGCGCATTGACGCCGTCGAGCTTCGGCGCCAGCTCCTCGATCGTATTCGCCTCCACCTTGGTGATGCGGCGGATGTGGTATTCGCTCCGGAGCAGGTGCGTCACCTTCTGGTCGAAGATCTGCCAGGCGAACATGCCGGGCTGCTGCAGGATCTCGCCGCCGTAGCGCGCGTAGCAATAGCTGTGGAAGTCCTCGCCCTCGTCGCGGAAGCGCTCGCCGTTGGCGTTCACGACGATGCTAAAGGGCACGTTGTGCTTCTGGAACTGGTCGCCTATGGCGAGGTCGCCATAGGGCGGCGCGTTGAGGTCCCAGGCCACCGCATGGCAGCCCGACCAGTGGCCGTAGGGCATGGCGCCGATACGGAGCGCCATCTCCAGCCCCTCGCCGTTGTTGAACTCGGTCCCGCGCACCTTGGCGAGGTCCCAGCCCGGCCCGAGGTAGCGGGCGCGCATCGCCTGGTTGGACTCGAAGCCGCCGCAGGCCAGCACCACGGCCTTGGCCTTGAGGTCGTGCAACTTGCCGCCGTGGCGGACGCGCACGCCGGAGGCGCCGCCGTCGCCGTCCTGGAGCAGGTCGACGGCGGTCGCCTCGTAGACGACGCGGATGCCGGCCTTCTCCGCCATCTCGTGCAGCGTCGCGACGAGCTGCTCGCCGCCGCCGTTGATGCGCAGCGCCAGCCCGCCCCAGAACTTGAACTTGCCGTCGACCTTGAAGGCTTGCCGGCCGAGGGACGGGATCAGCTCGACGCCATGCGTGGTCATCCACTTGGCGGTTTCGAAGCTGCTGGTGACCAGCACCTCGACCAGGTCCGCGTCCGAGCGGTACTGCGTCATGCGGAAGACGTCGTCGTAATACTGCTCGTGCGTGTAGGTGCCGAAGTCGATGTTGTCGAGGTCCTCGTCGGCGAGGCTCGGGCAGAGCTGCATCAGGTCGTCGACCCCGTTGTAGGAGAAGCGGAAGGCGCCGCCGGTGAAGGCGGAGTTCCCGCCCCGCGATTCCTTGGGCGCGGTTTCCAGCATCAATACCTTGGCGCCATGCTCGACGGCGGAGAGGGCGGCGCAGGTCGCCGCGTTGCCGGCCCCCACGACGATGATGTCCACGCCCGTCATGTCGATGTCGCTCATGCTGTCGCTTCTCCTTGAAAAAATAATATGTCTTCGGCGGGGATCGGCCGGCGCTATACGCGGCCCATGCACCGCCTATAATGTTGAAATTCGAAGTCGCGTCCAGTCCCCTGACTCGCCGCTTGCAACGGAGGTATGCCGATGCCCGACAAGCAACTGAAACGCATTGCCATTCTGGGCTTCAACCTGGAGACGAACCGGTTCTCGCCGGAATGCGGGGAAAGGGAGTTCCGCGACCGCGGGCTGTTCTACGGCGAGGATATCAGCAAGGATGCCCGCCGCCCCGCCCCGGTGATCAACGGCGGCATCTGCGGCTTTTACAACGTGATGGACGCGGCCGGCCCGTGGGAGCCGGTGCCGATCGTATTCGCCAGCGCGCACCCGAACGGCCCGGCCGACCAGAAATTCTTCGACCACATTCTCGACACCATGCGGAAGGGCCTTGAAAAGGCGGGCAAGCTCGATGGCGTCTATTGCTGCGAGCATGGCGCGGGCCTGTCCAGCGAGAACGACGACCCGGACGGCGAGGTCTTCGCGCTCGTGCGCCGCATCGTCGGACCCGGCGTCCCGGTGATCGCCACGCTGGACCTGCATGCCAACGTCTCGGACCGGATGGTGGCTTCGACCGACATCCTGATCGCCTACCGCACCAATCCGCATGTCGACGCCTACGAGCGGGGCCAGGAGGCGGCGCGCTGCATGCTGGAGATGTTCGCCGGCGTCCGGCCCAAGCCGGCGTCGATCCGCATCCCGCTGGTTGCCCCCTCGGTGACCCTGCTGACGGCCGAGGGGCATCCCTACGGCGACCTGATCCGCCGCGGCCAGACCAGGGTCGGGCCCGACATCATGAACGTCTCGATCCTCGGCGGCTTCGCCTGGAGCGACACCGACCGCAACGGCATGACCATAATCGTCACCGCCCGCGAGGACGCGGCCAAGGCGAAGGCGGTCGCCCGCGAGCTGGCGATCGCCGGATGGGCCGACCGGGAGCGCTACCAGACCCGCATGACCGGCCTCGCCGACGCCGCCCGCATGGCGCTCGAGGCGGGGCGCGACCGGAAGCGCCCCAACCTGCTGTTCTGCGACCCGGCGGACAATCCCGGCGGCGGCGGACGCGGCAACACGACCTACGTGTTGCAGGCCTTCGTCGAAGCGGGGGTGGAGGACGCCCTGTTCGGCGTGTTCAACGACGCGGCGCTGGTGGAGACGGCCTTCAAGGCGGGCGAAGGGGCCAAAATCGACGCCCGGTTCAATAGCGCCGAGACGAACGAGTTCTCCCTCCCCTTCACCGCCGAGACGGTGGTGGAGAAGCTGTCGGATGGCCAGTTCGTCGGCACCGCCGGCATGGTCAAGGGACGCACGGTGCAGCTCGGCCGGTCCTGCCTGCTCAGCCTCGGCGGCGTTCGCATCGTCGTCATATCGATCCGCCAGCAATGCCTCAGCAACGATTATTTCCAGCATTTCGGGCTGGACGCCGGCAAGGCGCGCAGCACGGTGGTCAAGTCGCGGGGCCACTTCCGGGCGGGCTTCCAGCACCTCTTCCCGCCCGAGCGCATCGTCGAGATCGACGTGCCGGGGCTGACCTCGTGCAACCTCGCGAATTTTCCGTGGAAGAAGCTGCCGCGGCCGGTTTATCCGATGGACCCGGAAACGAGCTGGCAGCCGCCGGCAACATAGCTATCCCGCCGCCGGCTTCTCCAGCACTTCCTTCACCTTGCTGGCGAGCTGCCTGAGACTGAAGGGCTTGGCGAGGAAACTGACGTCGTCCAGGCTCTCCACCTCGCGGATGACCGACTCCTGGGCGTATCCCGAGATGCAGATCACCGGCACGGTCGGCATCTTCTTGCGCGCCGCGGCGACGACGGCGGCGCCGTCGGCCTTCGGCATCACCATGTCGGTGATCAGGAGGTCGATGGGCGTATCGCTCAGCAGCTCGATCGCCTGCTCGCCGTTGCGCGCCTCGATGACATGGTACCCCTTGCTGCGCAGCGCGCGGGCGCCGAACATGCGCACCGGATCCTCGTCCTCGACCAGCATGATGGTGCCGCCGCCGGTCAAATCCTTGGCCGCGGGCGGGCGCTCGATCGGGGCGCGAGCGCTCGTCCGCTCCTCGGTGCCTTCGTAGCGCTGCAGATAGATGGTGAAATTGGCGCCCTTCGACTCGCCCTCGCTGTCGGCGAAGATGAAACCGCCGGTCTGCTTGATGATGCCGTAGACCGTCGCCAGCCCGAGCCCGGTGCCGGAGCCCACCTCCTTGGTCGTGAAGAAGGGGTCGAAGATGCGGTCGAGCACGTGCTGCGGCATGCCGATGCCCGTATCGGACACCGTGATCATGATGTAGTCGCCGGCGGGCATGATCTCCGCATGCGCCCGGTCGATTTCGGACAACAGGCTGCAGTTCCGCGTGCCGATGGTCAGCTTGCCGCCGCGCGGCATGGCGTCCCGCGCATTGACGGCGAGGTTGATGATCACCTGCTCGAGCTGGCCCTGGTCGACCTTCACCTTGCCGAGTTGCCGGCCATGCACGAACTTGAGCTCGATGGATTCGCCGAGCAGGCGGTGCAGCAGGCTCGACAGCTCGGTCAGCACGTCGGTCACGTCGAGCACGCGCGGCTGCAGCGTCTGCTGGCGCGAGAAGGCGAGAAGCTGGCGCACCAGCCGCGCGCCGCGGTTGGCGTTCTGCTTGATCTGCATGATGTCGGAGAAGCTCTGCTCGCCGGGCTGGTAACGCTGCAGCAGCAGGTCGCAGAAGCCGATCATCGCCGTCAGCAGGTTGTTGAAATCGTGCGCGATGCCGCCGGCGAGCTGGCCCACCGCCTGCATCTTCTGCGACTGGGCGAACTGGATCTCCAGCTTCTTCTTTTCCGTCGTGTCGATCATGTGCAGCGCCAGGCCGCCGGGGCCATGCGCCTCGGTTTCCGTTTCGGCGGGCCGGCGCGAAAAATACATCGAGACCACGCGGTGGCCGGTGCCTTCGATCTCCACGTCGATGGGGACGGCCATCTGGGTATCATCGAGCAGGCCCGACAGCCGCTGCGCCAGGGCGGCGCGGTCCGTGTGGCGGACGAACTCGACGATCGGCTGGCCGATCGGGTCGTCGCAGACGAGAAGGTCGCGGCATGCCGGATTGCATTCGATCACGCGGCCGTCGGAGTCGAGCACCGCCATGCCGACCGGAACGGTCTCCAATTGATTGCGCAGGCCGGCGAGCTCGGCCGACAGCGCTTCCTCGCGGCGGTAGCTAGCCAGCCCCTGGCTGGTCCAGATCACCTCCCCCGCATTGCCCGGCACCGCCCCGAGCACGAGCCGCAACGGATCGCGGCCGCTGCGGGGCAGATGGATGATCTCGCGGCTTGCGACGCCTTCGAGAGCGTCTTCGCGCAGTTGCTTGAACGCGCTCGCGGCCTCGTTCTGCATGCGGAAGACGTACATGACCCATAGGTCTTCCTCCTCCCGCGTCTCCGCGCCGCACAGGCCGAGGAACTCCAGGAAAGGCCCATTGACGTAGGTGAGGCGCCCTTCCGCCTCCTCGATGGCGAGGCCGGCTCCGGTGATGGCGCCGATGCGCTCGACCATCGTCTGCACCATGCGCCGCCGGCCGCGGAGCGCGCCCCAGATCAGGATCAGCGCAATGCAGCCCAACACCCCCACGGTGGCATAGATCGGGATCCGCGCTTCGGCCGGGAACCCGATGGTCTGCTCCAGGTAGTAAAGAACGCCGAAGGCGATGCCGACGAACAGGACCAGAAGGAAAAAACGCCCCCCGCTGCCGATGATGACCGGCGGCATGTCATAGCGCTCCACGGGCAAGGGCGCGGACGGCGCGCCCGGCGGCCCGCCGGCGGAACGCCGCCTGCCCTGGGCCGCGGCCTTGCGCTGATCATCCGGCAACACCGGTCTCCTTCGGCATCCTGCGGCCTTCGATGTTCCAAACGTAGCTGATGACCTCGGCTACCGCCTGATAGTGCTCCGGCGGCACCTCTTCATCAAGCCCGACGCCAGCATAGAGCGCCCGGGCGAGCGGCGGATTCTCGACGATGGCGATGCCGTGCTCTTCCGCGACCTCGCGGATCTTATGGGCTATCAGGTCCGCCCCCTTCGCCACCAGCCTGGGCGCGCCCATCGCGTCCGGCTGATATTTGAGGGCGACGGCAAAATGCGTCGGGTTGGTCACGACCACGTCCGCCTCCGGCACCGCCTGGATCATGCGCGCGCGGGCCCGCTCCTGGCGCACCTGACGGAGCCGCTGGCGGGCGGTCGGGTCGCCCTCGGACTGCCTGAACTCGTCCTTGAGCTCCTGGCGGCTCATCCGCATCTGCTTGTGGTGCTGGCGGCGCTGGAACAGGAGATCGAGGACCATGATGACGAACAGCACGGCGAGCGCCGCCACCAGCATTCGCACGATCAATTGGTGGAGGACGTAGAGAAAATCGGACAATTCGAGGGACGGCGTGACGTCGAGTGAGAAAAAGGCCGGCACGAGGGTCATAAAGCCGACCGCGCCGACGATGGCCAGCTTCACGATGCCTTTCGGAAACTCGATCATCTGCCGCATCGAGAAGATGCGCTTCGCGCCCTTGACCGGGCTGAACTTGTCGAGCTTCAGCTCCATCGCCTTCGGCGAGAAGATCAGCCCGTTCTGCAGGATGGGGCCGAGCAGCGCGACGGCGAACAGAAGAAGCAGCGGCAAAAAGGTCGCGACGAATACGTCGAGCAACGTCGCCTCGATCCGCTGCAAGGAAGCGCCGAGATTGAGCGAGAAGAGATGCGGCGCCTCGACGTAAGGCAGCAACGCGCCGCGCAGCCGGGTCATCATCCATGGCGCCATCATGGCGATGATCAGCGTGCCGATCACCAGCATGAGCCAGGTATTGACCTCGCGGCTGACCGCCACCTGGCCGCGGCTGCGCGCCTCGTCGAGCCTCTTCTGCGTCGGCTCTTCCGTTTTTTGCGCGTCGTCAGTCTGTTCCGACATGAACCCGTCCGCGCGGCGAACGCGCGGCCTCGATCGTCATCCGGGGAGCAGTATCCGGCTGAATGTTGTTTGATAGTAGTTAAGAAACCACAAAAGGACCGCCGGCAAGGTAAGCAGCATCGTAAACAGGCCAAGCAGGATCTGCACCGGCAGGGCCACGAAGAAGATCGGCATCTGCACCATGAGCCGGGCGAGCAGGCCCATGCCGGCGTAGAAGACGATGGCGTACATCAGAAAGGGCGCCGCGATCTGCATTCCGATGCGGAAACTGCCGGCCACGACCTGCGCCATCAGATTTGCGAAATCGCCGAGGGGAAGCGCGGCGCCCGGCTGGAACAGGCTGTAGCCGTCGAGCAGCGCCATCAGCATCAAGTGATGGGTGTCGGTCACGAAGATCATCAGCAGACCCATCACCGACAGGAAGACGCCCGGCAACGCGCCCTGGTCCGACAGCAGCGGATTGAAAAGCTGCGCGTTGGCGAGCCCGATCAGAAACGCGAGGATGGCGCCTCCGGTCGCAAGGGTCGACAGCAACACGCGCGCAATACTCCCCATGAAAAGGCCGACCAAGCCTTCGCCGCCCACCAGCAGGAGCAGCGAGAGCGGCGAAGCAGGAAGCGCCGGCAGCCTGTCGGACACGACCGGCGTCAGCACGACGGTGATCGTCAACGCCAGCAACAGGCGGATGCGCGGCGAGACGTAGCTCTCGCCGAAGCCGGGCAGGACGGAGATCGTCGTGCCGATGCGCGAGAATACGAGCAGGTAGGAGAATATCTCTGCCGGCAGCAAGGTCTGCAGCGTCGGCATGGGGCATCAGCCGATGCCGACGATGCGGTCGGCCACCGACTCCATGAAGCGCTGCATGGTCTCGAACATGTAGGGCAGCAGGACCAGCAGCGACGTGAACACGACCAGGATCTTCGGCACGAAGGTAAGCGTCATCTCCTGGATCGATGTCAGCGCCTGGAACAACGATATCACCAGCCCGACGATCAGCCCGACGATCATGATCGGCGTCGCGACCTTCAACATGGTGAAGACCGCCTCGCGGGCGAAGTCCATCACTTGCGCTTCGTTCAACTCGCCCCCTCCTCGCCTGCACGCCCGCAATGAAGACCGCGGCCCGTCAGATCGGCATCCGCATGATTTCCTGATAGGCGTTCAATACCCGATCGCGGACGGCGACCACCGTCTGCAGCGTCATCTCGGCATTCGAAACCGCCGTCACGACATCCATCAGCTCCGCCTGCCCGACCACTGCCTTTTCCGTCAACGCCTCCGCCTTCCGGTTGGCATCGATCGAGTCGGCCGTCACCTTGCCGAGCGTTTCGAGGAACGTCGACTGCGGCTTCTCGCGCGCCTCCATGCCGGCGCTTCCCAGGCTGGCCGCCTTGTTGAACGCCCTGATCGCATCAGCCGGATTGATCGCCATTGTCCGATACCTTTCTGGTCAGTCCCAATTTGCCCCGAAACTAGCGCAACAGGTCGAGGGTGCGGGTCAGCATCGACTTGCTGACCTCGATCATGTTGAGGTTCGCTTCGTAGCTGCGCTGCGCCTCGCGCATGTCCATCATCTCGATCAGCGTGTTGACGTTCGGCATTTTCACGTAGCCGTCCTTGTTCGCGCCCGGATGGGTCGGATCGTACTTCAATGGCAGCTCCGACTTGTCCTCGCGGACGCGGTCGACGCCGACGAGCTTCATGTCGAGCTCGCGGTCGAGGACGTTCTGGAAGGTGACGACCTTGCGGCGATAGGGCTCGCCGCCCGGCGTCGTCGCGGCGGAATCGCCGTTCGCCAGGTTTTCCGCAATCACGCGCAGGCGCTCGCCTTGGGCCTTCATGCCGGCCGCGGAAAGAATCAAGCTCTTCTCAAAGCCCATAGGACAACCTCACTATTCCGAGTTACGGCCCAGCGCGATGCGGAACATCTGCATGTGCTTGCGATAGAGCTGCGTCATCAGCTCATAGTCGTGCTTGTTCTGGGCTACCTTCATCAACTGCTCCTCGAGGACCACGGCATTGCCCGTGGGCAAGGTCTCGTAGGTTTCCTTTTGCCGGTCCGAACGGAAATCCTGCTGCTCGCCGGAGCGCCCGATATGGGCTTCGTGCGTGCGCGTCAGTTCGACATGAAAAGTCGAGCCGGCATCGGGCTTGCGGAAATCGATTTCCTTGAGGTCCAGCGGGCGGTATTTCGGCGTATCGGCATTGGCGATGTTCTGCGACAGCACGCTCTGACGCGAGGACAGCCACTTCATCTTCCCCGCCATCATGCGGAAGACCGGAAATCCGCTCAGGTCCATGCCAACCTTCCCCGTCCCTGCGAATCGCGCCGGGATGTGCCGCCGGGATGTACCGACGTCCGGCCGATTCGCGCAACCGACTTGCTTGCATGGCGCATGCCATCGCCCCTTCGGGGAAGGCGCGGCGACCGATCGCGCAGGACGAACGTCACACCGTCACCCAGGGCTTATCTTAAATTCGGCGCCAAGCTACCGGTAAAATCTTAATATGTAAACCGATATCCGTAATATAGAGGAAATCCTCGTCATCGATTCGTCAGACGCAATATTGTCCGATTATTTTTGACTGAGCATTTTCGCTGGAAATACGAGTAAAAGCCGCGCATACTTTTCAGTGGCATAAGGATTCCCAATCAACAACGGACAGAGCGGAAGACAAGGACCCAATGTCGGAGTTCCGCAAGACGGGTGCGACGGTGCCGAGTAAGACGGTGCCGGGCAAGACGACGCCGGATGCGGGGCCGAAAGGCGATCCCGTGCGCACGGCCGTCGCGATCCGTTACCAACCGGCGGATGAGAGCACCGCGCCGAAAGTCGTAGCGTCGGGCCGCGGCTGGATCGCGGAAAAAATCCTGGAAACGGCCTTCGCGCATGGCATAAAGGTTCGCGAAGATGCCGACCTCGCGGAAATTCTCGCGGCCGTCGATCTGGACGAGGAAATTCCGGTGGAGGCATTTATCGCAGTGGCCGAAATACTGCGCTATGTCTACGCCGCCAACGGCACTCAGCCCCCGGAGGCACCGAGCCAATGAATTCGAAGAACGATATTCGCCGTGACATGGCGGTCGTGGCCGAGCGGATCGCAAACGCGCGCATGGCGTTGTCGCGCAACGAGCTGGTCGACCTCGCCGGAATTCCAGAAAAGGTGCGCGAGCTCGCAGGCGCCATCACCGATCTCGCCCCGGAAGACGCGGCCGAGATGAGGCCGCTACTGACGGAGCTGCTCGCCGATTTCAAGAGTTTCGCCGAAGAAGTACGGAGAAAAATTGCCGCAATTCAGGCAAGCGCGGAGCCGGAAACGCGCGCGGCGGCAACCGGGCGGCCTGCTACGTAAGACGATTTTGTCTGGGGCGGGGCAGCCTTCTCGCATGAAGGCTTGCGCCGTATGGGGGAGTAAGTCGAGTCGTGGATCTTGAATACGTCAGATTTCTTCTGGCGTTGCTCTTTGTCCTTGGCCTCATCGGACTGTTGGCATTCGTCTTGCGCCGCTTCGGAATAGGGGCGGTCCGGATCTCGCCGGCGTTTCGGTCGAAGGGCCGCAGCGCCGAGCGGCGACTCGCGGTGGTCGAGGTCGCCCCGGTGGATGCGCGCCGGCGTCTCGTCCTGGTTCGGCGCGACGACACGGAGCACCTCATCCTACTCGGCAACACGACCGACCTGCTGATCGAAAGCAACATCCGGCCCGGCCCGCAGCGCTCGTCCGGGCATGCCGGAAGCTTCGACAGCGCGCTTCGGTCGGCCGGAGAGCCGCGGCAATGAGCACCGGACCGCGGCGCATCGCTTCCGCTCGCGCGATCGCGCCGCTACTCGCATTCGCTTGCGTGACGTTATTGCCGGGCGTGACGGCGGCGCAGAACCTGACCCTCGATTTCGGAACCGGCGGCGAGGCGACCGGAAAGATCGTCCAGCTCATCGCGCTGCTCACGATCCTGACGCTGGCGCCGTCGATCCTCGTCATGGTTACGTCGTTCGTCCGCATCGTCATCGTCCTGTCGCTGTTGCGGACCGCGATCGGCACACAGGGCACGCCGCCCAACACCGTGATCATCAGCCTCGCCCTTTTCATGACGCTGTTCATCATGCAGCCGACGCTCCAGGCCTCCTACCGCGACGGAATCGCCCCACTGATCGCCGAGCAGATATCCGAAGAACAGGCGCTCGACCGAACCCTGGCCCCGGTTCGCACTTTCATGCTCGCCCATGTCCGCGAGAAGGACCTGGGCCTGTTTCTCGGCATGGCGCGCGTGGAGAATGTCGAAACCCCGGAGGCGACGCCGCTGCAGGCGCTCATACCCGCCTTCATGATTTCCGAGCTCCGCCGCGCCTTCGAGATCGGCTTCCTGTTGTTCGTGCCGTTTCTCATCATCGACATGGTGGTGGCGTCGGTGCTCATGTCCATGGGCATGATGATGCTGCCGCCGGTGATGATCTCACTGCCGTTCAAGCTGATCTTCTTCGTGCTGGTGGATGGGTGGTACCTCGTCGCCGGAAGCCTGGTCCAGAGTTTCGGACCGGCCAACTGACGACGCCTATCCGCGCGGAGGCGGAGGCGGAGGCGGAATCGCCGCCGGATTCGCATTCTGCGCGGGCGGGCTCGCCAGCCTGCCCGTTGGCGGCGCCGACTCGCCCGCCGCAGGCGCCCCGCTCCCGCCGGCGTCCTTCGGCGATGCCGCAAGGGGCTTCATCAGGCGCTCCCGGTAATTCCTGAGAAAAGCCTCGAACTTATCCCCCTGAACGATGCGCTGGGACATTTCTTCGACGCTCTTCGCGCTTTCCGGCGATTCGCTGGAGATATAGGCGAAGGCGGCGGCAAGGTTTCCCTTGTTCATGCCCGGGCCGTAGAGGTCGCGCAGCATCTTAAGCCCCGCCTCGTCGCGCTTCAGCCGCAACGCCACCGCCCAGCTCAGGATGTAGCGGGCCTGCTCCTCCGGATAGGCGGCTTCGTCCTGCGGATCGCCCGAGAGCCGCTGCAGCACCTTCGCCGCTTCGCCGTAGTCCTTCGTGCTCCAGTAGATATTGGCGCGCAGCAGATCCGCTTCCCGGCTGACATCACCCGCGAGGAGGGCGATCGCCTCGTCGAACCGGGCGAGGTCCATCGTCGCCTTCGCGCGTATCCTGCGCCGGTCGTCCTCGATGTCGGGAGGAAGATTCGGATGGAAGCTGTTGCGCAAGGCGGACAAGGCGCCCTTGGGATTGCGGTCGAGCAGCATGATCAGGGCCAGCTTCGCGCCGACCCTGGCGCGCTCCTCGCCTTTCAGGCGATAGCGCACCTGATGCGACAGCAGGCCGGACGCGCGGTCCAGCAGGTCGACGGCGACCAGGCGGTCCGCCAGGCGCTGGATCATCAGGTCGCCTTCCGGGCCGGCCGGCGTCAATTCGCGGAAATCGTCATAAAGGGCCAGGGCCTTGAGCGGCGGCAGCAGATTGGATTCGCCGGCGAGGTGCAGCTTCCGGAACGCCTCCGTCATGGTCTGCGCTATCGTCTTCGCCTGTTCCTTTTCAGGGAAATAAGTGACGGCGGTGCGCAGCGTGTTCAGGCCCCGGCGAAAATCGTGCTTGGCCAGGTAGAGATTTCCCAGGCGGTCCAGCACGGACAATTCGAGATCGTCGCCACGCCACTGATAGCGAAGGCGGTCCAGCCGCTCGATCGCTTCGTCCGGCGTAATCGTCTCCTGCTGCAGGCCGAGATCGATCAAGGCATATTCCGCATGCGCCGCGGCCCACCGGTCGCGCCCGTTCCTCGCCTTGCTCCACAGCGCTACCGCGTCATCCAGCTTTCGGCTGTCCCGCGCCAGCACACCCTGGTTGTAAACAACCCGCGCCGCCAGGTCCCGCGGCATCTTGTCGATCGAGCTCGCGAGCTGATCGAGCCAGACCGTGGCGCTTTCCAGGTCGAGATCGGCCAGGCTCGCTTCCGTCAGCTCGATGGCCAGCTTCGACTTCAAGGGCTCCGGGTAGCTTTGCAGGACCGGCTCGCCTGAGCGGAAATGAGCGGCGGCTTTCGTCGCCTCGCCGCTTTGCAGGAACATCGATCCCCGCCACAGGGAGATTTCCTGATACTGGTCCATGCTGGGATCCAGCAAGGCTTTGCGGGCCTCGTACGGGCGCCCCATGTAGACTTGCAGCGCACCTTTGAGGGCGCGAAATTCCGGTAGCGACGCCATGTCCGGATTCGCGAACTCGATCGTACGCAGCACGCCGAGCGCCTCCGGCGCATAACCGCGTGCGAAATAGAACCGCGCGAGATCGAGACGGGCGTCGTCGCGGCGCTCCGCGGCGGCGTCGACCACCGATTCGAACATCGCCTGGCGCGCCGGGATGAACGGCTCGTTCTTGCCGTGGAACCAGTTTCCGAGATTGAAGATGCGGGGACCCAGAAAGCTGCTGCTCTTCTCCGCCCCTTCGCTTACCGCCGAAATGTGGAGGCCGCCCGGCGCCGAGACGACGACGCCGCGATCGCCGGCATCGCGAATCTCCAGGTCGTCGCTCAATGTCTCGATGCCGATGCCCTGAGCGGATGCCAGCAGGCCGAATTCGGGGTAGCGCCGGTGGCCGGCAACTCCGTGCCCGGGTGCTCTGAGAGTCACCGCCACGATCATGTCGCCGACGTCCGGATCCGGAATATGGATGATCCGGCCGAACTCCGACACGGGCAGCTCGAGCTGCGTGCCTTCGGCCGTTTCCGGCCGCACGCGCAGCACGATCGGCACCTGAGGCGAAATCGTCGATTTCCGAAAACGGACGACCCAGTTCGCGCCTTCAAGATCCACCGCCGGACTCAGCCCCGGTTTCGGAATCAGCCGGACGACCGTCCCGGTTCCAACGGGGAGCTGTTCGATCAGGTCGATCGCTTCGGCGCCTGCATCCCGGAGCGACGCGAGGTTGAGCTGCGCGCGCTTGTCGAAGACGATCCACACATAGGGTTCGCGCTGAAAGACCGCGGCGCCGACCGGCTCAGGCCATTCGAAGACCAGGCTGACACCCTTCTTGCCGCCCTCCGCTGCCGTAATCTTCGCGCCGGCGACATCCGCGGCGCCGTCATTCGTTGCCGCCGCGCCATCGGCCGGCGTTTCGGCGGCAGCCGCGGCGATTACAGGCGATCCTTCCTGCACTGCCGGCACCGGCGCGGCCACGGGCGGCGGCGCCTCGTCCGGCGGAGGCGGCGTGGCCCGTTCCGGCGCCTTTGGCGCAGGCTCGGCTTTCGCTTCCGCAACCGGGGCAGCAGCGGTCTTTCCCGCATCCTGAAGGAAATCGAGGACGACCTTGGTGCCGGACTTGAAATGGCGGATTCGCTGGCCGGGCTTGCGCGGCAGCGTGAGAACGAGCGCGCCGGCGTCCGATCTTGCCTCCGCCGTGGCGAGCTCGGGCGGCAGATCCTTGCGCAAGGCAGCCATATCGATCCTGGCGTCGCGTGCGAAGCGCATCTGCACGCCCGCCGCGGTTTCCCGGACCTTGTAGTTGACGGGCTTGGTCCAATCGAAGACCAACCGCAGATATTTGCTGTGCTGGCCGACGCGCACCGGGAGACCGGGCGGGCCTTTATCGGCGGAGCGGCTGCGATCGGCATAACCGGTGCGCTGTACGCCGGCGCGCATGGCGACCGCGCCCTCGATCGGGCGCAGGTCGAACACAACCGCGTTGCCCATGGCAAAAGTTTCGAGCCGGTACGCTTCCTTCAGGACGATATCGACGCTCATTCGATCGTCCGACAGGCGCGCGCCGGCAACATAATTTCGAAGCTTTCGGGTAATCGCCTTCGGGTCGGCGCGAAGCGAACGGTCGAACCGCACCGAAAGGTTCCGGCCGCGGCTCGTGGTCGTAAAGGCGACCGGCGCGGGCCAATCGAAGACGAACCTCGCGAACCCTTCATGTTCGGCGGCGCGGATTCCGACCCGATCGCTCGCCAGGCTCGCGCCGCCCGTGACGAGCGCCACCGCAAACAGCAGGAAACCGCGCGCCAACGCGCTGCGGCCCGCCGTCACGATTCACCTTCCGTCGTATGGATCACCAGATCGACCCGCCGAGAGAGCTCGAGGCGCCGCTGCTCGGGGATTGCAGGATCGAGATAGCGAAACCGCGAGTCCGCCAGCCCGAGGATGGCGGGATTGCGCGGGTAGCCGATCCGCCTCAGCTCGTCGGCGACCGCAGCCGCGCGCTCGAGCGACAATCGCCACTGCCAGTCGGTGCCGGTCGAGGGCGACGCCGCGGGCGCGGTATGCCCGTGAACGTCGATCTGGTTGCCGACCTGCGCGATCGCGCTGCTGATGCGGAAAAGAGCCGTCTTCGCGCTCGGTGTAAGGGCCGCCTTGTCCGGCAGGAATAGAGCGTCCGCCGGCAAAGAGACGACCAGCAGCTTGTCGAGGCGGTGAACCCGAACGTCGCCGAGCGCGCTCTCCTGCCGGATCTTCTGCTCCAGGATCTGGCCGAGATAGCCGAGCGGCAGTGCCGGCGGGATATCGACAGTCGGCACGCTGTGAGTGGAAACGGGCTCAGGGCGAAGCTGCACCAATCCCGGATCGCCTCTGGTCATGCGAGACGCCGCAGCCTTCCACTTGTCGAGCTCGAGCGTCGACATGGAATAGAGCATGACGAAGAAGGCGAGCATGAGGCCGGAAAGGTCGGCAAAGGTAATGAGCCAGATGCTCTTTGCCGGCTTGCCGCCAAAATCCGGACGACGACGCCCGCTCACTTGCCGTCTTCCTTCTTGAATGTAACTTGCGCGCGGGCGGCATCGCGAATTTCGAAACGCAGCCGCAGCGCTTTCGGGTCGCCCTCCATCACGCCGATACCCAGCCTGTCCGCGGGGGCGCCATGCTCGACCAACGCCGCCGCAATCCGGCCCGCACGATCGGCCGCCAGCCCGCCTTCCGGATCGGACAGCGTTCCTTCGCCGCGACGGGTGCCGAGGACCGCCTCGATCTCCGTGACCGCGTCCTTCGCCTTGAGCCCGAGCAGCAAGCCCGTTCGGTCGAACAGCGCCTCACGGTCGGCGCGCAGCACAGCCTGCCCGCCCAGAAAAAGCTCGTTGACCGGAATCGTCATCTGCATGACTTGGCCTTGCGTGAGTTTCTCCACCCTGGCGATGGGGACGGAAGTAACCCAAAGCTGTTCCAACGCTTCCATCACCTCCTGGGCTTCCGGCGCCGGCCCCAAGTCTGAAATCAGTATCCGCGTGCGCGATTCGGCGTCCACGACGGACCGGAACGTCGCGGCGACCGATGTGAGGACCTTGCGCGCTTTCGTTTCTTCGATGGTCGCCAAAGCGTTCAATAGAATAAAGAATGCGAGTAATATTAGGAAGAGGCTAAGAAATATAACGACCCATGGCTCATTCTGGGTCGTAGTCTTGATTTCTTTCATAACGCCAACTGCTAATCAAAGCTTGCCAGGATCTTGTCGATCTCCTCTTGAGTATTCGCCGTCCCGGCACTCTGTGGTCCGTGCAAGATACGTTCCATTTTCCGCGTCTCGGTCTGTTCGACCAGATCCGATAACGGGCCGGCCGCTTCAGCCGCCGATTCGTCGCCGAGCGCGGCCTGCGCGCTCACCACGGACCATTCGAGCTGCCGCAGCATCTCGGCCGCGCGGGTCAGCCTTTGTCCGGTGATATCCTGAAATGCGGACGCCTCGTAGATGGCCGTAGCGCGCCGAAAAAGCTCCGCCTGGTCGCCGTGATCCATGTCCGGATGTCCGGCGATATTCTCGACCGTTTCGGCTGCCGACAGGAATGTCGCCGCCGCGTCCTGCATCGCCGAGCGGATCTCGTCGAGCTCGCGCTGAAGCGCCGCCAGTTGGCCGGTGGCCGCGCCGCCGCAAACGAGCCCGGCAAGCACCGCGCGCGCGGCGTCGGGGTCGGCGTTGGCGCCAGCCGCCGGCGCCGCCTTCCGGTGGCCATCCTGTTCCGATGTCCGGACAGGACCGTCGCTTGGGTTCGAGCCTGCGATCAAAGTTTGCGCGACCTCTCCGATGATGTCGGCGAGCTCCCTCGCGGAAAGGCGGCGATCGCCTTCCCCTCTGAGATGCTCGAGACAGTCATTCAGTCCGCGATCTACCGAGCGCGTCATTGCAGGTGCGATCAAAAATCGCCGAGGACGCTCGACAGCTTCGTCTTCAAAGTCGCGGCGTTGAAGGGCTTGACGATGTAGTTGTTGACGCCCGCTTCCTTCGCGGCGATCACGTTCTCGGTCTTGCTCTCCGCCGTGATCATGATGAACGGGGTCGGACGCAGCTTGTCGTCCGCGCGGACTTCCTTGAGGAGCTCCAAGCCGGTCATCGGCTCCATGTTCCAGTCGGAAATCACCAGCCCGTACTTCCGCTGCTGCATCTTCTCGAGAGCGGCCTTCCCATCCGTGGCTTCGTCCACGTTGTTGAAGCCGATCTGTTTCAGCAAGTTGCGGATAATCCTAAGCATGGTCTTGTAATCGTCCACGATTAGGACCGGTATATTCAAATCAACGGCCATGAACAAGTTCTCCTCGCATTCGGTCGCGGCTGAGGACGCCGCACGCTCCCCTACAAGCGCGGAATACAACCCGGTTTCCGTTAAATCTTGGTAAATTTGCGAGGAAATAAAGCTATTTGGCTTCGGCGAGGCTGTCTTTCATGCGCCCGGCGATCGATTCCTGGGTCTTTTCCCGCGTCGCCAGCGCCCGGGTGACGGCACGCGCCTTGTCCGCGTCCATGGCCGCGAGGACCGGCGCCAGGCGCCGCACGTTCATGCGCTGAACGACGCTCAGCGTCACATTCAGCTCCAGGTCGTTCAGGATATGGGCCGCATCTCTCGGCTTCATGTTTTCATAAAGCTTGACCAGATTGCTGATGCGGGTCTTCTCCTGCTCGTCGAGCTGGTCGAGCAGGCCTTTGACCTCCGTGCGCATGGCGACGAAGGCCGCGTGCTTGTCGAGTATTCGCTGCTCCGCGGCCTTGAGCAGCGCCTCCCGCTGGTTTAGCGCCGTTTCGCGGGCGTCGAGCGTCTTGCGGCGATCCGCCAGGGCTTGCAGCAGCCGAATTTCCGACTGACTCAGCTCGCGCGGGTCGAAAGAATCGTCGCTGGCGGGCGGCGCCGCGGCGGGCAATTCGGCGGCGGGATCCTGCGCCGGTGCGGGCGTGCCGGCGCCCACCGCCCGCTTTTCCGCCTGCATCGCGCCGGGCGCATTCGCCCCGCCCTGCGTCCCCTCGTCGGCAGCCGCCGCGCGGCGTGCATTCACCGACGCGTCGAGGCCGACGATGTCCTGCCAGATCGTGCCCAGTTTCAGCGTGAACATCGCCGCCGCGACCAGGATCAGCAGCGGCAGTATGCGAAATCGTTGCAGCATTTACTCAGCGGATTCCGGCAAGCGCGCGCGAAAGCGCCGCCTTGGTGTGCGAGGTGGCTGCGCCCGTATCTTTTCCGCCCTTCAGCGGCCGGAACGCGGAGATCTGCGCCCCGGCGCCCGCGCCCTCGGCGCGGCCGCTGCCGATGGAGCTCTCCAACCGGTCGGCCATGCTCTCGGCGCGGTCGATCAGGAAGGAAAGATCGCCCCGGAGCTCCTTGGCGAGCTTGGTATTGGCCTGCAGCGCGTCATTCGCTTCCAGCGCCGCGGTACGCAGCCGGCCGATGCTCGATTCCGCGCGTTCGGTCGCCTCGTTGAAGCCGGCGATCACCTTTTGCAGATAGGCTTTGTCGGCCTGCAGGCGCGAGAGCCGCCGGTTGAGTTGGATCGCGTAGATGATCATGATCAGCAACAGGCACGCGCCGATGACTTCGAGAACGAATGAAACATGTGGGAAAAGCATCTCTCAGGTCTCCAACTTTTGCTCGATGCGAACGGCGATCTTTTCGCCCTTGCGCCCCATCAATCCACGAAACAGCAAGACCTCGCCGCATTGCAGCTCGACGAGGGAGCTCGGCGTCGCAAACAGGTCGAGACGTGAGCCCACCTTCCACCTCAATACTTCCGCCAGCGTTACCGTCGTCGAATCCAGCACCGCCTCCAGCTCGACGTCGGTGTACCAGAGCTCCGTCGCGAGGTGATTCTCCCAGATCGAATCCCGGCCGAACTTCTCGCCCATGAACATCTGCAGCAGCAGCTCGCGCACCGGCTCCAAGGTGGCGTAGGGCAGCAGCAGCTCGAGACGGCCGCCCCGGTCTTCCATGTCGACGCGAAGGCGCACGACGATCGCGGCGTTCGCCGGCCGCGCTATCGTCGCGAAGCGCGGATTGGTCTCGAGCCGGTCGAAGCGGAAGTTGACGGAGCTCAGCGGGTCGAACGCAGCGGAAAGATCGGCCAGCACCACTGCGATCATCCGCTCGACCAGGTTCCGTTCGATCGTCGTGTAGGGGCGGCCCTCGATCCGCATGGCGGCGGTTCCCCGGCGGCCGCCGAGCAGCACGTCGACGATCGAATAGATCAGCGAGCTGTCGACCGTGATGAGGCCGAAATTGTCCCATTCTTCCGCCTTGAACACGGCCAGCATGGCCGGCAGCGGTATGGAATTGAGATAATCGCCGAAGCGTATCGACGAAATGTTGTCGAGGCTGACCTCGACGTTGTCGGAGGTGAAGTTGCGCAGCGACGTCGACAGCATCCGAACGAGCCGGTCGAAAACGACCTCGAGCATCGGCAGGCGCTCGTACGACACCATGCCGCTGTCGATGATCGCCTCGATGCCCGATTTCTCGGTCGCTTCGTCGCCGCCTTCGCGGAAACCGAGAAGGCTGTCGATTTCATCCTGGTTGAGGACGCGCGCGGAACCAGGACCGTCCGCGCCGTCGGCGCCGTCGCCACCGGCCATTGCGGCCCATTCGGCAGCCAGATCGTCGTCGCCCTTCTCCGCGGCGGGGTCTTCCTCGGACGCCTGCTGCGCCGTCTTCCCGTCCGCGTCGTCGACCTCGTCAGCCATCGCACCCTACTTTCGAATTCCGCGTCATCTGCGTGCTACTGCACGAGCATCTCTCGAAACAACACGTCGCGAACCTTAGTCGGATGGGCTGCGGAGTTCACGCGCGCCAGCAGCTCTTCCTTTACGCGATACAGCCCCTGCGATCCCTGCAGCTCCTCGATCCGCAGCTCGCGGAGAAAGACCTGAAAATTATCGACGATGCGCGGCATGATGGCCTTGATGCGCGCCTCGTCCTCCGGGCTGCTCAGCTCGAGGCTCAGCCGCATCTTGAGGAAGCTCGACTTGCGGCCGACGCCACCGAGCGTGATGACCATTTCGTCCAGGTCGAGATAGTGCGCCGTGATCGGCGCGGCGGACGCTGCCGCATCCGGCGCTTCTTCCTTGCCGGCTTGCGCCGTTTCCTTCTCGCCGCCGAGCAGGCCGGAAAAGTAGACGCCGGCCCCGGCGCCGATGAGGACGACCAATCCGACCGCTGCGATGAGGATCAGCTTCTTCTTGCCGGATCTGCTGCCGGACTGCTGCTCCTGGCCCTGACCTTCGGCGTCGTCGGCGACTTCGTCCGGCGCGGGATCCGCCACATCAGTCATGAGAAAGATCTGTGCTCGATGTCGGAATCATAGAAATCCGCACCGCGAGTTGTTCAAGCCGTGGCGAACTTAACAAATATGAAAATGACAAGGCAACAAATAAAAGGGCTTTGGGCCAACATTTAGACAGACTAGATCAGTAAATTACATATGCCTCCATCAACAAATATTGCCCATTACAGACTCTCCGCCGTGTAGTTCTCAGCGCACGGCAACAGCGCGCGCCGGCCGCCGGGGCAAAGGCAATAAATGCCGGGCAAAGCTTGCAAAAATAGGCACGGGTGCGCCGGCAACCCATCTGCAATGCCCCGTTAAGGCATTGAAATGCAAGCCACCCGGCCGTGGCATGACGTCTGCACCGATGACGTCGACTGAACCGGAACGCGGCGGCAATGGAAACTCCCTGGCTCATCTCCCTTTCACGCCAAGTCGCGCTGAAGCGCGAAATGGACGCAGTGGCGAACAACATGGCGAACATGAACACGCCGGCCTATAAGGCCGAGCGCATGATGTTCGCCGAATATCTCGTCCGTCCGCAGAAGGATGCGCCGCTGTCCTTCGTGCAAGACAAGGGTATGATGCGCGATCTGCGGGACGGGCCGCTGACCAATACCGGCAACCCGCTCGACCTCGCGCTCACCGGCGACGGCTATTTCATGGTCGACACGGAAAACGGCGAGCGCTACACGCGTTCCGGCCGCTTTCAGCTCGATGCCGACGGCCAGATCATCAATCAGCTCGGACAGCGGGTATTGAGCACCGCCGGGCAACCGATCAGCATTCCGCCCGGAACCGCGAATATCAGCATCGCACCCGACGGGACCGTATCGGCCGGCACCGAGGTCGTCGGCACCATCGGCGTCGTCAACTTCGAGAACCCGCGCGCGATGAAGCGCGAGGCGAACAACCTGTATGCCGCCGAAGCCGCGCCGCAACCGCTGGCAGGAGCGAGCGTGCTGCAGGGGATGCTTGAAGAATCGAACGTCAATGCGGTACAGGAACTGACCAACATGATCGAAGTTCACCGCGCCTACGCCGCAAACCAGAAGGTGCTTCAGGACGAGCATGACCGGCTCCGGCGCGCCATCGGCCAGATCATCGGCCCCGCCAGGTAGCCTTGACCAACGAACGCCGCAACAAATGACGGAAAACGGATAAAGCACCATGCGGTCACTCAGTATCGGCGCCACGGGAATGCTGGCTCAGCAGCTCAACGTGGAAGTCATTTCGCACAACATCGCGAACATGAACACGACCGCCTACACGCGGCGCCGCGTCGAGTTTCAGGACCTCCTCTATCAGAACCTGCGCCGCACCGGCTCGCAGTCGGCGGACGACGGATCGATCGTCCCGGTCGGCGTTCAGCTCGGGTTGGGCGTCAAGACGGCCGCGGTCTACCGCATCACGACGCCGGGCAACCTGACGCTGACCGAAAACAGCCTGGACACGGCGATAAACGGCAGGGGCTACTTCCAGATCACATTGCCGAACGGTGAAACCGCCTATACCCGGGCGGGCGCGTTCCAGATGAGCGACGAGGGGACCATCGTCACGGTGGACGGATTTGCCGCCGATCCGAACATCACGATCCCGGCGAACGCGATCGACGTCACGATAAATTCCAGCGGCGAAGTCCTGGTCAAGCTCGACGGCCAGGTGGAACCGCAGAACGTCGGCCAGTTCCAGCTTGCGACATTCGCCAACGAGGCGGGTCTCCTCGCGATCGGCGAGAACCTGTTCCTCGAGACGCCCGCTTCGGGCACGGCCACTGTCGGCACGCCGGGCGACGAAGGATTCGGCAAGCTGCAACAGGGATTCCTCGAGACGTCGAACGTCAACGTGGTGGAAGAGATCACCAACCTCATCACCGCGCAGCGGGCCTACGAAATGAACTCCAAGGTCATCGAGACGTCGGACCAGATGATGGCCACAATCTCGAACCTTCGCTAGCCGGGCCCGGAGGCAGCTGAGAGCATATGAAAGACATCCGCGCCGCCCTACGACCTCTCGCCGTCATGCTGGCCGCCGCGGGCGTCCTGGCGGCGCTCGGCGCGCCCGAAGTCTCGGCGGCAACGCTGCGGCCGCATGTGGTCGTCCATGACGATACCGTGCGTCTCAAGGATATATTCGACGGCGCCGGCCGGAAGGGCGACACGGCGCTGTTCCGGGCGCCAGCACCCGGACAGAGCGTCGTCCTGACCGGCAGATGGCTGCGCCAGGTGGCCCGCACCTACGAGCTCGACTGGCGCCCGGCGCCCGGGCTCGACGAAAGCCGCGTGCAGCGCAGCAGCAACCTCGTCGGTCACGAGCGGATTCGCCGCGCGCTGCACGAAGAGCTGAAGGGGCGCGTCGGGGCGGCGAAGAAATTCGAGGTTGCCCTCGACAACCCGAACCTGGAGCTTCACCTGCCCGTCCGCATGCCCGCCGAAGTGACGGTCAAGCATCTGCAATTGGACAGGCAGAGCGGCAGGTTCTCGGCAACGCTCTTCGCGCCGGACCGCCGTCCGGGCGCCGCCGCCGTGGCGGTGGCCGGCCGGGTTCACGAGCTCATCGAAGTGCCGGTGCTGACCAGACGCATGCGTGCCGGAGATATCATTGGCAAGGACGACATAAGTCTGCAGCAACTGCGCGCCGATGTCGTCGGCCGAAACGTCCTAACCTCGCCGGATCGCATCATCGGCATGGGCGCCCGCCATGCGCTGGTAAGCGGCAGGCCGCTCAACGGCGCCGACATCCGGGAACCGCAGCTTGTCGGCCGCGGCAGTATCGTCACCATGACATACCGCACGAACAACCTGGTGATCACGGCCCATGGCAAGGCCCGCGAGAACGGTACGGCCGGCGAAGTCGTGCGCGTGCAGAACTTGAGCAGCGGAAGAACCGTCGAGGCGATCGTCACGGGACCGGATACCGTCGCCGTCCAGCCGCTTTCGCAAATTACCGCCCGGTGCACGACATGCCGCTGAAAACAAGAATGCACCGCGCTCCCTTCGCATGCCTGTTGCTGGCGGGCGCGGCGCTCAGCGCATGCACGACCTTGCAGCGCCTCGCCGACGTCGGCGCGGAGCCGCGGATGACGGGCATCGAAAACCCCACGCATCAGCGGGGTTACAAGCCGGTGAGCCTGCCGATGCCGGCGCCGATCTCACCGCACCGCGAGCCCAACTCGCTGTGGCGGGCGGGCTCGCGCGCCTTCTTCAAGGACCTTCGGGCAAGCCGCGTCGGCGATCTCGTCACCGTGAAGATAGACATCAACGACAAGGGCGAGCTGGAGAATACCAGCGAACGCACCCGCAACAATCTGGAAGGCGCCGACGCGCCGGCCCTGCTCGGCTACGAGACATCGCTGAGCCGAATCCTGCCCGAAGCGATCAATCCGGATAACCTGCTCGAGATATCGTCCGAGGCGCGGTCGCGCGGCGACGCCACCATCGATCGCGAGGAAAAGATCCAGCTCAAGCTGGCCGCGGTGGTGAGCCAGATCCTGCCGAACGGAAACATGGTGATTCTCGGCCGCCAGGAAACCCGCGTGAACTTCGAAGTCCGCGAACTGCAGATCATGGGGGTCATCCGGCCGGAAGACATCAACAACCAGAACACCGTCCCCTACGAAAAGATCGCGGAGGCGCGTCTTTCCTACGGGGGCCGGGGCCACATGTCCGATGTGCAGCAGCCGCGCTACGGACAGCAGATTATCGACATTCTGTTCCCGTTCTGACGACCGAACGGCGCAGCGCGTGACAGAAACCGAATGGAGGGATTTGCGACCGTCCTGATCCTCTCCTCCTCCCCGACGCGCAAGGACGACGCAAACGACGAGGCCGATGCTCGCTACGGGCATCGGCCTCTGCCGTTTCAGGCTGTGGGGGGGCTGGGGGATTGGAACCGGGCGCCTCAGTCGTCGCGGCGGGTACGTTCCATCCGCTCGTGCCGCTCCTGCGCTTCGAGGCTGAGCGTGGCGATCGGCCGCGCTTCGAGCCGGCGCAGCGATATGGGCTCGTCGGTCTCTTCGCAGTAACCGTAGGTGCCCTCGTCGATACGGCGCAGAGCCTCGTCGATCTTGGCAATGAGCTTGCGCTGCCGGTCGCGGGTACGCAGCTCGAGCGCGCGGTCCGTCTCTTTCGTCGCGCGATCGGCCATGTCGGGTACCGCGAGGCTCTCGCTCTGCAGGTTCCTCAGGGTCTCGTTGGACTCGCGCAGCAGCTCCGCCCGCCAGGAATGCAGCTTCTGGCGAAAATACTCCCGCTGGCGCGGATTCATGAACTCTTCGTCTTCGCTCGGCCTATAGTCGGGCGGCAGCAATGGGTTCGCCATATGTCACTCCCGGCACGGTACCGAATTGTAAGCGGCGCGGAATATACTGGCCCGCCCGGTGAGTAGCAAGCCTACGAACCCGAACAAATTCGAGCGGCTGGGAATACGGGCCGGCGGGTCAGCCGCAGCGCCGCATACCGGGCGCTTCCCTAGCGCCCCCGGTCCAGCTTCGCCAGCTCGACCTTGGCCCGGAGCTCGATCTCGTCGAGGATCGCTTCGAGCGCAGGATCGTCCGTGCGGGCTCGCTGCCGGTCGACGGACGCGGCAATGCGTTCCAGCTCGTGGCGCGGTATGACGCCGCCGACGATGCCGATCCTCAATTGCTCCAATTGGTCGAGGACGTCATTCCCCCACTTTCGGGCACGCGACTTCGATTGCCCCGTAGCCGAATCCGCGACCTCCTGGATCGTCAGAAGCGCATCGACCGAAGAGACCGGATTTGCCGGCGTGGCGCCGGCTACTGCGTCCGGACCCGATTTCAGGTGCTGCGAGAAGCTGCCGCCCTGAGTCTTTCCGGCCTTGTCGCTGCGCTTGGCGGGCGCAGTCGGTCGGACCGGACCTGTGCGGTCAATTTTCATGGCCGGACCTTAACCTATTTCCACCGAGAAATGAACCCGATCGCGCCGCCTACACCCCCGGCGGGCGCCCGGAGGGGAATTCTTTGCCGGGCGTCCCGGCAGCGCTTGCCGGAAAGACGGCACCGTCCCGGCAGGGCAGCGAACGATGCCAGATTTATCCATATAAAACAACATTGTAACTTCTATGGTCGAAACGCCGCATTGGCACGGCCTTCGCTACGGGCTTGGCGAACGATAGGGCAGCACGTCAATCAACATGCAACAAACCGCGGAATATCCGAGCTTGAATCCGTCCTCCCGCCGCATCCGAGTCGGGCGTTGGCTCGTATTTCTTGCCGCCCTGCCCCTCGCGGCGCTGCTGGCGGGCCCGGCAGCGGGACAGTCGCGCATCAAGGATATCGTGGATTTCGAGGGCGTCCGGGAAAACCTGCTGGTCGGCTATGGTCTCGTCGTCGGCCTCAACGGCACCGGCGACACGCTGAACAGCGCGGTTTTCACCAAGGAAAGCCTGATCGGCATGCTCGAGCGCCTCGGCGTCAACGCGCGCGAGACGAAGCTCAAGACGAACAACGTCGCCGCCGTCATGGTCACCGCCACGCTGCCGCCCTTCGCCCGTCAGGGCACGCGGATCGATGTGACCGTCTCGGCGCTCGGCGACTCCAAGAACCTGCTGGGCGGGACGCTGCTCGTCACGCCGCTGCTGGCTGCCGATGGCGAGATCTACGCGGTAGCCCAGGGCAACATGCAGGTCGCGGGCTTTTCCGCACAAGGCGCCGCCGAAAGCGTGATCAAAGGGGTCCCGACCAGCGGCCGCATTCCCAACGGCGCGATCGTCGAGCGCGAAATTCCGTTCGAGCTGGCTTCGATGAAGCAGGTTCGCCTCGCGCTGCGGAACCCGGATTTCACCACGGCGCGCCGGATCTCCCGGGCGGTCAACGCCTTCGTGGGCGAGACGTCGGCCAGGGTCACCGACCCCGGTACGGTCGAGCTCCGAATTCCCAAAACCTACACCAACGCCGTCGTCGAACTGCTGACCGACGTCGAGCAACTTCGCGTCGAGCCCGACCACATTGCCAAGGTCGTGATCGACGAACAGGCCGGCGTCATCGTGATGGGCGACAACGTCCGCATCAGCACCGTGGCGATCGCGAAGGGCAACCTGACGATCCGCATCACCGAGACGCCCCAAGTGTCGCAACCGCAGCCGTTCTCCAACACCGGGGAAACCGTGGTCGTTCCCCGCACCGACATTCAGGTCGACGAGGAAGCCGACCGGAAGCTCGGCGTCCTCAACAAGGGCGTAACGCTGCAGGAGCTCGTGAACGGCATCAACGCGCTGGGCATCGGCCCCCGCGACATGATCACGATACTCCAGGCGATCAAAGCGGCCGGCGCGCTGCAAGCCGAAATCGAGGTGTTGTGATGAGCCCGATCGATACGCTCGACCAGGCAGCGAACAGCGTCCGGGCATCGCAATTGCCGAGCGCCGAGAAGCTCAAGCGGATGTCGCCCGAACAAGCGCGCAAGGCAGCCGTCGAGTTCGAAGGCTTCTTTATCGCGATGACGCTCGAGAACATGTTTTCCGGGATCGAGACGGATGGCCTGTTCGGCGGCGGGCACGGCGAGAAAATCTTCCGGTCGATGATGCTTCAGGAATACGGCAAGAAGATCGCGGAGCGCAACGGAATTGGCCTGGCCGATGCGGTGCAGCGGGAAATTATCAGGCTTCAGGAGGTCCAGGGCGATGACCCCAAATGAAATGACACGGCAGCTTGTCACGGCCAGCAGGGCGCTCGCCGCCGTCCTCGACGAGGAGAGCACGGCGCTGACGGAAGCGCGCTTCAACCGCGTCACGGAGCTGCGCGAAGCGAAGGAAACCGCCGCGGAAAATTATGAATCCGTGTTGCGGGCGGCCGGCGGAAAGCCGAACCTGATCGCCGAGACCAGCCCGGCCGACCGGCATGCATTGACCACGGCAAAGTCCGACCTCGATCACGCGGCCGCCCGTAACATCAATGCGCTGCGCGCCGCCATGGAGATGAACCGCCGTCTGGTGCAGACGATCTCCGCGTCGATCGAGCGGCAGCGCATCTCGGCATCCGGGTATACGAATACGGGCGCTGCCTTCGATCGCGCGCATTCGCCGGCTACCGGCGACGCCCTGCCCGTGTCCTTGAACAGGACTTTCTAGGGCGGCCGAGGAGCCATCCGATGTCGCTTACCCTCTCCCTCCGCACGGCGCTCAGCGGCCTCACGGCCGCCCAAGCGGCGTTGCAGGTCACCTCCGACAATATCGCGAATGCCAGCACGCCCGGCTTTACGCGCAAGACCGTCGACCTCGAATCGCGGCGCGTGGTCGGACAGGGCGCCGGCGTGCAAACCGGGGAGATCTCACGCGAAGTCGACGAGTTCATCATCTCGCAACTGCGCAGCCAGCGCAGCGCCGTCGGCGAATACAGCGTGCGCGATCGCTTCCTGCAGCAAATCCAAAGCCTCTTCGGCTCGCCCGAGAACAACCGCACGATCCCCAACGGCATCACCGAGCTGATGACCGCCTTCGAGAAATTGGCCGTGACGCCGGAATTCGCCGCGAACGCGGTGGAAGTCGTCAATGCGGCGCGCCAGCTCGGCCAGCTCTTCAACGAGCTGGCGGTGACGACGCAGGATCTCCGCCTCGACGCGGACGCGGAGATCGAGCGGCTGGTCGGCATCGTCGACGAAAAGCTGGGAAGCATCGCCGAGCTCAATGCCCAGATCACGCGGGCGACCACCCTCGGTCAAACGACGGCCGCGCTGGAGGACGAGCGCGACCGGCTGCTCGGCGACGTCGCCGAATACGTCGATATCCGGGTGTTCTCGCGCACCGACGGTTCGGTCGACGTCTATACCGGCTCGAGCCGCCTCCTCGTCAGCGGCGGCACCGCCAAAAGCCTGACGCATTCGGCGGCGACGCAGGTAAGCGCCAGCATCGGCTACGTCGATCCCGACGACAGCGCCTATCCCGGGGCCATTACCGGCATATTTCTCGACGGAACGGCCGCCGGAGACGACATCACGGCGGAGATCGCCAGCGGGCGGCTCAAGGCGCTGATCGACATGCGCGACACCGAAATGCCGAACCTGCAGAGCGAAATCGATCGCCTTTCGCAGTCCCTTTCCAATGAAATCAATGCGGTCCACAACGCGGGCACGGCATTTCCGCCGCCATCCAGCCTGACGGGCTCACAGAGCTTCGACGGGTCGGACGTGTTTTCCGCAACCGGCTCCGTGCGGATCGCCATCGTCGATCAGAGCGACGGCACGGTCGTCGAGACGACCGACATCGCGCTCGGCGCCTTCACGACCATAAACGACGTCGTCGCAGCGATCGACGGCATGGCGAACGCATCCGCTTCGTTGGATTCCGCAGGGAAGCTGGTGATCAACGCGACCACCAGCGGATATGGCATTGCGATCAACGAGATGGACAGCGCCGTCACCGTGATCGGCACGGAAACGCGGGGATTGTCGCACTATCTCGGCCTCAACGACCTGTTTCAGGCGAACGTATCGACGTCGCAGTACGACGGTTTTTCGACCGGACGACAGAGCAGCAGCACGACCGCGATGGGCATTGCCGGCACGCTGACCTTCGCCGCCAACGGCATCTCCACCACGGCCGGCTATGCCGCGACCGATAGCCTCGAAGACATTGCCGCCACCATAAACGCCAACGCTACCTTGACCGGCGCCAACATCGCCGCATCGGTGGTCGACGACGGCGGTGGACGACGCCTCATCGTTCGGGACGGCGACCAGGACAACTTTATCATTACGGATTCGGGAAGCTTTCTGTCCACCGCCAGCATGACGTCCAACGCCACCAGCGCATCGACGGTTTTTTCCGTACGCAGCGATGTCATCACCGATCCGGCGCGTATCTCGCGGGCAGAGCTCAGCAGCGCCGGCGGCCTGGCGCCGGGCGACATCGGCATCACCACCGGCGATTCGACGATCGCCAGCGATCTGGCGGGCATATTGGCAGCCGATATCCCGTTCTCGGCGGCCGGCGGCCTTAGCGGAACCACCACGACCTTCGCCCGCTACGCGTCGTCCATCCTGTCCGTGCAGTCGACCATCGCCGCGGAAGCGGAAAACCAGCTCGAGTTCAACAACTCCTTCCTTACGACGCTGGAGGCGAGGAACTCCGCCACGTCGGGCGTCAACGTCGACGAGGAGCTGGCCAACCTCATCATTCTCGAGCAGTCCTTCAACGCCTCGGCGCGGGTGCTCACCGCCGCGTCCGACATGCTGGAAGAGCTGCTGAACATCGTCAGGTAGGAAGATTGAGCCATGGTAACGCGGATCGGAACATTCACGAATCAGCAACTGATCCTGGACGCCACCTTGCGCAACCAGTCGCGCCTCGGCGATACCCAGCTCCAGGTAGCGACCGGAAAGAAGTCGCAAACCTTCAGCGGCCTCTCGCAAGACGCATCGCGCCTGACGAATCTGAAGAACGAGCTTGCAAAGGCCGAACAATATGTCAGCAACATCGACACGGTCACGAAGCGCCTCGATCTGATGGAGTTCGGCCTCGAGCAGATCGACGGAATGGCTCGGGAAATGCGCTCGTTGATCCGCTCCAACCTGAACGGCGACGCCGCCACGACGGTCAACCTGTCGGCGCTGGCGCAGCAGTTCCTGGATCAAATCACCGAAACCATGAATCTGCGCGACGATTCGCGCTACCTCTTTGCCGGCGGCAAGACCGATACCAAGCCGGTCGATCTCGCCAACGGCATATACACGGCCCCTGCGCCGCCGCCCTTCGATGCCACCGTCGATGCGGGCTACTATGAGGGCGATACGTCGATCGCCGAAGTGAGGATCGACGATTCGGTCGTCGTGCAGTACGGCGTGCTCGCCAATGAATCGGCATTCGAAAAGGTCATCCGCGCCCTCGACCACGTGGCGCAGACGACGTTCACCAATCCGGTTACCGCCGCCGAGAAGCAGATGATGAACGACGCGGTTACCTTGCTGACCGAGGCCGTGGAGGACAACGGCACGAGCAAGACCATCGGCGAGCTCGCCGGGGACGTCGTCCTCGATCTTCGGCTGCTCGATTCACAGAAGGAAAAGCACCAGGAATACATGAACTTCACTTCGACTTCGATCGGTGACATCGAGAACGTGAATACCGCCGAAGCAGTTACGATGCTGAATTTCCAGCAGGTTCAACTTCAGGCATCCTACGAGCTGGTTGCACGGCTCGGGACCCTGTCGCTCGCCAACTATCTGCGCTAACGCCGGCGGCACGGTCGAAGCGCCTTCCGGAGCCGAGACCCTCGCGTCCGTAGGACGAAACAATGGCTCAAGACCCCGCTGCACCGGATCGACTCGCGCTCGGGCCGGGATGGCTGACCGGTTCGGCCGGCCGGTTTCTCCACGAAGCGCTGAAGGAATACGAAGGCGGGCGCTACGCGCATGCCGAGGCCATCCTGCGGCAGGTCGTCGAGCAGCGCCCGGGCAATGGATGGGCATGGCATCTTCGCGGCCTTACGGCATCGCGCGCGGGCGATCCTATCCGCGCCGCCGATTGCTTCGTCCGCGCCGTGGCGTGCGACACGTCGAATGCGCGCTACTGCGCGGCGCTAGCTGACTCGCTGGTTCGACTTCGACGCGATGACGACGCCGTGACTCCTTGGCGGCGCGCCATCGACCTCGACCCGGAAAACCCGGCCTGGCAAGCAGAGATGGCGCGCTGTCTATCACGGCTCGATCGCCACGGCGAGGCGCTGCCCTACTTCCGCGCGACGCTGCGGCAATCGCCCGGTGATGCATCGCTCCATGCCGCCTTTGGCTACGCGCTGCAGCGCCAGGGCAGCGCCGCGGAGGCCGCCGGGCAATACCGCAATGCTCTTCGCGCCGATCCGCATCGGGACGAGGTGCGTCTCAACCTCGCGGCCGCCTTGCGTGAATTGGGCGACGACGAAGCCGCCGCGGCAGAATGCCGTCAGGTGCTCCGGCACAATCCCCGCTCCGTATCCGCGTTGAACAACCTCGGTTCCGCGCTTTGCCATCTCGGGCGTATCGAGGAGGCTGTCCGCCGTCTGGAGGCCGCCATGCTGCTCGAGCCCGAGAACTTGACGACGCTGCATAACCTTGGCGTCGCCCTCGATGCCGCCGGGGCGGCAGCGGAGGCGGAAACCTGTCTCCGCAAAGCGCTCGCCTTGCGGCCGGATTTCCCGGATGCTCACCGGAGCCTGGCCAATCTCCTGCGTGGATCGGGACGTCTGGATGAGGCGGCGCTGCACTATCGCGCCGTGATCGAGCGCCTGCCGCTCGATTTCAGGAGCTATGGCAATCTGGGGCTCGTCCTGCTCAATCTCAATAGGCCGCACGACGCCGTCGCGGTCTACGAGAAAGCCTTGGCCCTCCAGCCCGGCCGGCCCGATATCCGCACGAGCCTCGGCATCGCACAGCTTCTCATCGGCGACTTCGAGAACGGCTGGACGAATTACGATGCGCGCTGGCATGGGGACCGCGCGCCGGCATGGCGTCCGGGACACGGCGCCGTGCTGTGGCGCGGCGGCAATGGCAATGGTGACGGCCAATCCGGCGGAACGGCGCCCACGATCCTGGTGCATGCGGAGCAGGGATTTGGGGACACTCTCCAGTTTTGCCGCTATCTGCCGCTCGTCTCGGCGACGGGAGCGCACGTCGTCTTCGAATGCCAGCCGCCGCTCGCCGAGCTGATGGCGACACTGCCGAAGGCGTCGCCGGCGCTGGATGTCCGGATCATCTCCCGCGACGAGCCGGCGCCCGCCGCCCGCTATCATGCGCCGCTGCTCAGCTTGCCCGGCATCTTCGGCACGAAGCTGGACACCATCCCCGCCCAAGTGCCCTACTTGGCGGTCCCGCCGGCAAAGTCCGCCGCCTGGGCCGCCTTCCCCTTTGCGCAAGGCTTGAACGTCGGGCTTGTCTGGTCCGGCAATCCCGAACGCCAGGACGACCACATGCGGTCCTGCCCTGTCGCGTATCTGGCGCCTCTTTTCGAGAACGGTGCGGTCCGATTTTACGGGCTGGGGAAGAACCCCGCGCCCGAGCTGCCGACCGGCGTTGTCGACCTCGGCCCCGTTTTATCCGATTTCGGTGACACGGCGGCTGTCATGGAAAGGCTGGATCTCGTCATCAGCGTCGATACGGCAGCGGCCCATCTCGCCGGCGCGCTCGGCCGGCCGGTGTGGGTCATGCTGGGGCATGCTGCCGACTGGCGCTATCTGCTCGACCGCGAGGACAGCCCCTGGTATCCGACAATGAGGTTGTTCAGGCAAAAAGCGCCTGGCGACTGGCTTTCGGTCACCCGGCGCGTGGCGGAAGAGCTGCGGCGGTTCCAGCGCCCGTGATGCGGGCGGCGGCGCAACGCCAGCAGATCAGGCGATAACGTCGCCACCCACGGGACGGCGCACGGGCGCCGGCTGCGACGGCTCCGCGGCCACGCCTTCGGCCCCCGCGGGCTCGACGTTGGTCATCAACCCGGCGGCGATGTTGCGATTGATGTCGATCAGCACCCGAAGCTTGCGGTTGTTCGGCTCCGCAAGGGCGCTCACCGTGTGCTTGTCGATGAACACGCTCAGGCTCAGGATATTCTGCCGGACATCGACCGGCAGCGGCGACCCTTCGCCGGATACGTCCGCCTGGATGATGGTCCAGAGGCGCCAGTTGAGCCGCAATGCCGCACGATAGGCATCCTGGTCCTCCGTGCCGGCCGCTGTGTCCAACCGGCGTGCCGCTTCCAGAAGGGCCTGCGCCTCCGTATCCCGCGCACTCGAACCCAACCGCTGCGACGAACGGTACGCCTGGCTCCTGCTATTTTGCTGCATGTCTTACAACCTCGTCCTCGTACTTGATCAGCTTCCGGCAGAGCTTCAGCGCGCCATACACGTCGCCGACGGCGATCTGCTTTCCGATATCCATCACCAGCGGCAACGCACTTGGAGCAGCGCCCACAAATTCCCTTGAGAACTTGTGGAACCTATCCTGGTATTCGCGATCTTTAGCGGGAAACATATAGATCATTTGAACGACAAAATAAATCCTCTTTGAAGGACTATTTGCCTGTTTCTCGGTCATTATATCCCGTTCGCGGAGAATGCTTGCTTTATTCTGTACGATTATCTCCGACTTCTCGCGCCCGTTTTGAAGAACCGCCTGATTGATGACGACCTTCTCCCCCGGTTTCAAGACGATCTTGAGCGGCATTCGTCTGACTTTCTGCCAATGCTGCCGAAGTAAAACTTTATAATTCCACCATGCAACGCAAGTTTCATACCACAATGACCGAAGTCGGCGAAACGCTTTCTCATTTCGAAACCTTGCCGAAGTCTTGCCACGGCCTCGGGCGCAAATAAAAGCGGAGGCCGAAGCCTCCGCTTTCCTACTCGACGTTGCCGCCGATTTAACCGAACAAGGCCAGGATCGACCGCTCGCTCTGCGAAGCCAGAGACAAGGAGTTGATGCCGAGCTGCTGTCTCGTCTGAAGAGCCAGCAGGTTGGCGCTTTCCTCGTTCAGGTCCGCCAGCGTCAGCTTGCCTGCGCCGGTATCCAGTGTGTTCACCAGGTCCGCCGTGAATGACAGGCGGGTCTGAAGAACCGAGCTGTTCGAGCCCAGCGTCGCCGCGTTGGTACGCAGCTCCGTGAGCGCGGCGTTGATCTGGGACAATGCGGTATCGATATCGTTAGCAGCGGCAAAATCACCGGCCGCCGCCGCGATATTGAGACCGGTAGCACCCGTCGTCGAATCGAGACCGGTAATGGTCAGGTCGCTGGTGCCGTCTTCGTTGAACTCGACCGTCAGCGTGTCCGGCGTCCCCTGGATCAGGTTCGTGCCGTTGAAGCTGGAGTCGTTGGCGAGGTCGTCGATCTGGGTGAGCAGCGCATTGAACTGCGACGCCAGGCTCAACTTCTCGGCGGTATCGCCCGTCGCCTTCGCCTGGTTCGCAAGACCCTTGGCCTGCTGCACCAGCTCGGTGATGCCGTCGATACCGTTGATCGCCGCTTCGAGCGTGCTGACCGACAGATCGATATCCGACTTGAGCGAGTTCAAGTCCGATGCCCGGTTGGACAGCGCGACCGAGGTGAAGAAGGCGCTCGCATCGTCGAGCGCTGAATTGACCTTCAGGCCGCTCGAAAGACGCGTCTGCGTCGTGCCGATGGACCTGGTCGTGCCTTGCAAGCTGAGCAGGTTGGACCGCACGCCTGCTGATAGCGCAATTTTATCAGCCATGGTTTTCCCTTTCTAGGATCGTTACCCGCCGCGTTCTGCGGCGGGCGAAGTGGCTCGGACCCAAGGGTCCGGGGCATCCGGCCAAGAGCATTCTCCCCGCGGCCGGAAGTCCGGGGTCGAAAGACGCAACCCCCGTGCCACCGCGCAGGAAAACATCAACTCGTTGAAAATTCGTAAATTTTGCCTCGGTGCCTGCAGCGAACCCCTGCGAACCGGGCAAATTCTGCCATTTCGCCCGGCAAAAAATACCCGTGACGCCCGGCAAAACCTGCCGGTACCTAACGCCCGCGGGTTTCCGGCCCGCTGCTCCGTTCTCGGGCGCCTACCCGAAGAGACTTAGAACGGCGCGCTCGCTCTGTGCGGCCAGCGCAAGGGAATTGAGCCCGAGCTGCTGACGGGTCTGGAGAGCCAGCAGATTGGCGCTCTCCTCGTTGAGGTCGGCCAGCGTCAGCTTGCCTGAGCCGTCCTTGAGCGTATTCACCAGCTCGTCGGTGAAGTTGAGGCGCGTCTGCAGGACCGTGTTGTTCGAGCCGAGCGTCGCGGCATTGGTGCGCAATTCCGTGAGCGCGCTGTTGAGCTGGGTGATCGTAACGTTGATAGCGGGAAGGTCGCCGAAGTCGTTCCCCGCGGCCGCGACGTTCAGGCCGGTCGCCGCCGTCGTCGAATCGAGCCCGGTGATCGTTATGTCGCTGCTGCCGTCCTCGTTGAAATCGACCTCGAGGTTGTCGGGGGTCGCCCTGATCAGATTGGTCCCATTGAAGCTCGCGTCGTTCGCCAGGTCGTCGATCTGCCCCAACAGCTCGTTGAACTGCACGGCGAGCAGCGACCGCTCGGCCGTGTCGCCGGTGGCCTTCGCGGTATTGGCGAGACCCTTGGCCTGCTCGACAAGCTCGGTGATTGCTTCGATACCGCCTATTGCCGCCTGAAGCGCGCTGATAGACAGATCGATATTCTCTTTCAGCGAGTTCAAGTCGTCGGCGCGGTTGGTCAGCGCGCGCGCCGTAAAGTAGGCGCTCGCATCGTCGATCGCCGAATTGACCTTCAGGTTCGTCGACAACCGTGTCTGCACGATATTGAGGAGCTTCGACGTTCGCTGCAGCGACAGCAGATTGGACTGTACGCCTGCGCTGAGAAAGATCTTGCTGTTAGCCATCTGTCATTTCCTTTCTGGCTTTGACATCTGGCGTCATGTCTGCCCGGTCGATTGCGCCGATAACCGCGGACGAGACGCCGAATCCGACATGGTTAACGGCAACTCGCATGCCAGCGCCGCACGGAATGACAACCGTTTGAAATAACGTAATTTTTGAGGACAATATTGAAACCGGACCGGTTAACGGTGTCCGAATTGCCGGGCAAGTCTTGCCAAATCCGGAAGTTCTTTCCCGGTCGCGGGCGACGTGGCGCCGCCCGGCCTCGTCAGCGTTGCGCCGCCGCTGCGGCTACGCCGACGATGCGCTTGATGTCGTCTTCGCGCAGCCCTTCGTGGAACGGAAGGCCGAGAACTCGCCGGCTCAACTCCTCGGTCACCGAGAGATCGCCCCGCGGATACTCGGAGAAGGCCGGCTCGCAGTGGCATCCCTTGCTCCACCATTGCCGGGAGTCGATGCCCGCGGAAGCCAATTCGCGCATGGCGGTCTCCGCAACCGTGCGGTCGAAGGCGATGTTGCAGGTCGAGCTTACCCAGCCATCGCCGAATTGCGGGGACAGGCCGATATTGCCGACGCCGGCGAGCGCATCGCGATAGAGCTGCGTCAATCGCCACAGCGCCGCGCGTTTCTGCGGCCAGGCATCGAGGGAGGCAAGGCCGACCGCGGCGTTGTATTCGCTCAGCTTGGCGTTGAACCCGGCCGCGCTGGCCCGCCGGTCGCCGCGAAAGCCGAAATTCGAGCGCGCCCCGACCGATGCGACGAGACTAGCGTCCCGGCTTATGACGACGCCCCCCTCTCCCGCCGCCAGCACCTTCGTCGCGTGCAGACTGACCACAACCGGCGACTTTCCGGCCGCCACGGCGTCGAACCCCGCGGCCGCATCGATGACCGCCGGAATGCCGCTCGCCTCGGCAAAATCGTCCCACTCGGTCACGTCCACCGGCGCACCGAAGGACGAGACGACGAGCACGGCCGAAACCGGCCGATCCGCTGTCCGAGCCACTTCCGCCACGCCCGCGGGGGTTATGGTCCAGGAGCATGGATCGACATCGATGAAAAATGGCACAAGGCCGGCGGCAAGGACCGCATGGGCCGACGCGGCAAAGCTGAAAGACGGCATGATGCAGTAGCCGCCGCGCTCCCGCGCCACCGCGAGAAGAGCGAGCATGAGGCCCGCCGTGCAGTTCCCCACGCACACCACATTGTCTTTCGGCAGATGGAAATGCTCCGCGAGGCGTGCCTCGAAGCGTTGCTGCAGCGGACCGAAGTTGCTGTACCAACGGTTCGCGTCGATTTCCTCCAGGTACGGCACCAGCGCGGCGGCGCCGGGCAACTGCGGCAGCATCACGGGAATCGTCGCGCTCGTGGTCACAGCACCCCTCCACCCTCGACATGCCGTCGCAATGCCGACGCCACTTGCTGCACGACGGTCGTCCAGTCGCCTGCCTGCCGTTGGCGAAACAAGCGCATGGTCGGATACCACGGGCTGTCGTCCCGGTCGAGCATCCACCGCCAGTCCGGGAAAGCGGACAGCAGCGTCCAAACCGGCCGCCCCAACGCGCCGGCCAGATGCGCCATAGCCGTATCGACCGTGATCACGAGATCGAGCGCCTGCACCGCGGCCGCGGTGTCCGCGAAATCAAGCAATCCGCTCTCGAGGTCGGGAATCGACAGACGCTCGAGCTGGCGACGGTCTTCATTCGAAATCTGGGACTGCATGCTGCAAAGCGATACCCCCGGAATCCGACTCAACGGCGCCACATCGGCCAGCATGCCGGACCGGAACCTGCCACGGCCGTTGGTCAGGCTCCCTTGCCAGACGATCCCGACCCTCAAGCGGCCATCGCCGGCACCGAGTCGCTGCGGCGGCGGAACGCTCAGATAGGGACCGGTACAAGGAATGGTCGCGACCTCGGTCCGGTGGACGCGGGGAAGGCTCATGACCGGCAGCCATGCGTCGAACGCCGGTCGCGGCGCGCCGAAGGGGATCACCGCGTCGGCCAGCCCCGAAACCGCAAACAGGCGCTCCAGCCTGGGCGGGCATTCCAGCACGATGCGCCACCCTCTTTCGCGCACCATCGGCAGATAGCGGACGAACTGTATCGCGTCGCCATAACCTTGCTCGCAACGGATCAGGATCGTGCGACCTCGACCGGGGCCCCTGTCCCACAAGGGCCGGTCGATCTTGGGCATGGACAGCCCTTTGACGGCGCGCCATCGCCATTCGTAGAGTTCCCAGGCTTCGCCGAGCCGGCCCGCCAGCAGCAAGGCGAGCGCCTTGTTCCAATTCGCCTCCGCAAGCTCGGGATCGATTGCGAGCGCATGATCGAGCGCGGCGATAGCCCCATCGCAGTCACCCAGATTGATCTGGGCGACGCCCAGGTTCACGAAGGCATCCGCATAGGCCGGACTTATCTGCAGAGCCCTCCGGTAACACGCGGCTGCTTCGGCCGGTATGGGCGCTGCGGCAAATGCGTTGCCGAGATTGTAGTGCGCCTTTGCGCTCTCCGGCGACAGAAGCACCGCGCGCCGGCCCGCGTCGATCGCCTCGACCGTCCGCCCCAGATCCAGCAGGCAGCCGCACAGGTTGGACCACGCCGGCCCGTAGCGCGCATCGGCATCCAGCGCTCGCCGGAAATAGCCGACCGCAGACTCCCGGTCGCCGCGCTCCGCGACGGCGTGGCCCAGGTTGTTGAGCGCTTCGGCGTAGCGAGGCCGCAAGGCGACGGCCCGCTCGAATGCCGCTTCCGAATCTGCGTTCCGACCCGTTTGCAAAAGGACATTGCCGAGATTGTAATGCGCCTCCGGCAGGTCGTCCTGCAAACCGATCGCGCGCCGCAGGCTTTGGATCGCGTGATCCGGCTTGCCGAGCCGATCGAAGGCTATTGCAAGGTTGACATGATTCCCTGCAACAAGGGGCGCGAGCGCTGCCGCCTTGGCGAGCGCTTCACACGCCGATACGTTCATTCCCTGGTCCAGGCGCGCCAACCCGGCTATCTGCCATCCGTCCGCATTCTCCGGGTCGAGCGCGAGAACCGCGCCGCTCAAGGCTTCCGCCTCGCGCGGCTTGCCTGCTTCGCGCAGCGCGATGGCGCGCCGGAGCGTATCCTGCAAGGTGGACGACATGGGCCCGTTCAGCGCGCCGGCGCGAGGCCGGCACGGTATGATGATGAGATCTTCGTTTCACCCTCCTCTACAGGTAGACTCCCGGCATGACCACCGTCGCCGTAATGCAGCCGTACTTCCTGCCGTATGCCGGATATTTTCGCCTCTTCGCGGCAGCGGATCGCGTCGCGCTCTTCGATTGCGTGCAATTCCCGCGCCGCGGCTGGGTGCACCGCAACCGGCTGCCGAACGCCGCCGGCGAGGCCGCGTGGCTGACCCTGCCGCTTCGGCGCGCGCCGGTCGAGGCCCTGATTCGAGACCTGCGATTTCCGGACGATGGCGCGACCCGTCTGCAGGCGGCATGTCAGCGGTTCCCGGTCCTCCGCGAATGCCGCCACCCGCTCATCGACGAGATGCTGCGCCTCGACGGCACGGCCTGCGACTATCTCGAACGGCTGCTCGGCCTCTGCTGCAGCACCCTCGGCCTGCCGTTTCATACGGTCCGCACGAGCGAGCTGGGATTGGATCCAGCGCTGCGCGGACAGGAGCGCGTCATGGCGGCGGCGCGCGCGCTCGACGCTACCCGCTATGTCAATCTCGAAGGAGGGCGTTCCCTCTATAGTGCGGAAGACTTCCGCAATCATGGCATGGACCTTCACATCCTGCCCGAATGGCGCGGTGCGCGGTGGAGCATTCTGTACCGTCTCCTGACCGAGCCCGGAGCCCGCCTGGCTGAGGAGATCCGCGCTCAGATCTAGTTTTTTGCGAATTGGAGCAGCGCTTCGGCCATTCCCTCGACATGCGTCATATCAGCGAAAATCCGGCCGGAGCCGGCTTCGATCCGAGCCTGGACCTCGGTCCGGAACGCACGGTCCCGCGCCAGCCGCAGCGCCATCGCGACATATGCATCGCTGCTGTCGACGACGGTGTCCGTCGCGCCCGCCAGCCTGTATAGCGCTTGCGTGTACCGTCCGCGCAGGAAGCGGCCGGGCCAGGTGACGACCGGCGTGCCTGCCGCGATCGCCTGCCAGCTCGTATTGCCGCCGCCGAAGGGCCGGGTATCGAGCGAGACATCCGCCAGCGCCATGACATTCATGAAGTCGAGATGGCTCATGGCCGGGAGGAAGCGAACGCGCTTGGCGCGCGCCCCCAGCGACGCAGCGAAGCGGGCACGCAGATGTTCCGCAAGCCGTGCATTGTAACCGCTCGGCAGGACGAGGATGCCGTCGGGATCGCCGTCGAGAATCCCGCGGAACAAGGCATCCATCTCCGGATGCACCTTTATCAGCGTCTGGGCGCAGAAATAGAGCGCCCGCGCCTCGGGAAGGCCAAAGGCCGCGCGCGGCTTGAGCGGCGACGGCAGCGACGGGCGGTCGTAATAGGTCGGCGCGCCCGGCAAAAGGACGAGCCTCTCGCTGTAGTGGCTGGCGGCGTCGGGCGGCTCCTGCAACTCGCTGCTGATGAAGAGGTCGATATTGGGGATGCCCAGTGTGTCGGGGTGGCCGGCGAGCACGCATTGCAGGGGCGCCAGCCGCGCGAAGGCAAGAAAATAGGTAAGCGGGTCCATCCCGATGTCGGTATAGACCAGCGCATCCAGCTCGAGTCCGGCGATGCGCCGGCGCGCCATCTCGAGCGAAGCCGGCAGCACGGCCGTGGCGTCGACCTCGGCCGCGATGCTACACCACAACGGGTCGTCGGATTCGCCGAACCGCAATGCGGTCACCGAAATATCGTCCCGCGGCATGTTGCGGAGAACCCCATGGTAGCACCAGCCGACGGCGTTGGCGCCAAACTGACGCGAGATGAAACCTACCTTGAGCCGTTCCCTGCGCGCGCGCCGCGCCGCCATGCAATGCGGCGCGGTGAAGGCGAGCGAGGGACAGGCCGCCAGATACGCCCCGGCCAGCGCACGCTGGAGATCGCGGTTACTCGTGTCGTGGTAGGAAAGATTGAACGCCGTCACGCCGGCTTCGGCGTAGGGATCGGCGAGCGATGGCGCCGCAGAGGCGAGGTCGCCCACCGCGCGCTCCATTCGCTGCCGCCACCGGACGAGCTCCGCGGCCGAGTCCGCCACGACCGGCAGCAACGTCGCCAGTTTGAAGGAGACGCCGCCCTTGCCGCCCAGCGCGCGCGCTTTCTCATAGGATCGGGCCGCGTGCTCCGTATCCCCCAGCTTGCGCAGGAGATTGCCGGAATTCTCGTGTATCTCCGCCGCCGCTCCGCCCAGCGCTCTCGCCGCGGCAAAACATTCCGTTGCCTCCTCGTAGGAACCGGCCTCGAGCAACGCCACGCCGAGATTGTTATGCGGCTCCGGCGCTTTCGGGTTCATCGCAATGGCCTCGCGATAGAGCGCGATGGCATCCTCGACGCGGCCTAGCGTCATGCAAAGCGCCCCGAGATTGCTGCGCGCCGCGGCATCCCGCGGATGGGCGGCGATCAAGGCCCGGTACGCGGATTCCGACGCGGCGTAGCGGCCTTTGTCCTTCAGCAGCCCAGCCAGGTTGTTCAACGCCCCCGCGTTGGACGGCTGACGTTCCAGCACGGCGGCATATTCGCGAAGCGCGGCGCTTGCCATGCCACGAAAGGCGAGCAGGTTCGCCAGATTGAACCGCGCGTTCACTGCCTCCGGATCGATTGCCAGTGCCTCCCGGTACCGCGCTTCCGCCTCGTCGAGCCGCCCGGCTGCCCGATATACAGCCCCGAGATTGGCAAGAAGGCGCGCTTGCCCCGGACGCCGAAGCGCTGCGCGCTCGAGCATCCGTACCGCCGTCTCGACATCGCCGAGGCGGCTTGCCAGCACGCCCGTCAGTTCGAGCGCCAGCGCATTCTCCGGATCCTGCCGCAGCAGTCTGTTGCAGCTTTGGTATGCTTCTTCGGTCTGCCCGGCTTCGTGCTGCCGCTCCGCTTCGGCAAGCAATGTCGCCACCTCGCTCACGCCGTGACCTCCAGGAGAAACCGTACAAGGTCGGCGCCCACCCGCTCGTCGTCGAACAGCACATGGCAGCGCTCGCGTATCAATGACGTCATGCGTTGGTGAAAGTCGGGTTCCGTTCCCAGACGAACGGCAATGTCGACATACCCCTCCGGCGTGTCCGCCACGCAATCGGTGAAGCCCATATGCAGGTAATGCGTCAGCACCGCCCTCCCCCGCATATACTTCCCGGGCAGTGTGACGATCGGGACGCCGGCGGCGAAGCCCTGGTAGCTCGTATTGCCGCTACCGAACGGCCAAGTGTCGAGTAAAACGTCCGCGGACGCTATTATTCCGAGGAAGCGCTCCACCGACACGCGCGGAATGAAGCGCACACGATCCATAACGTCACCAAACGGCGTGCGCCAGCGATCCCGCAACCTGTCCGTGATGATCCGGTCTAAACCCTCGAATATTAGTAGGATGCCATTCGAATCCCTCCGCAGAATCTCCGACAACGGACCGTCCATATCCGGATGAATCTTGAATAGGCTTTGCGGACAAAGATAAAGCGTGGCGCCGACGGGCAGATCGGGCGCGGGCGGCAGGCTTCGATCGGCCGGAAACACCGGCCGCCGGTAGCATGTCTGAACTCCGGCGAGACGGACCAGGCGCTCGCTGTACTGCGCATCGGCATCCGCCGGCTCCGCGAGGTCGCTCGAAATGTAGTAGTCGACCGTCGAAATGCCGGTGGTGACGGGATGTCCCCAGGTCACGCATTGCACCGGCGCAAGGCGCGCGTGCGCCAGCGCATAGCTGAGGCCTTCCATGCCGATATCGGCGAAAATCAAGACGTCGAGACACGCATCGGCAATTGCCGCCCGTGCCTCGTCGAGCGAACGGCGCAGCTCGACGACATTGTCTGCGACCGCGTGGATCTCGGGCACGATGACGCCCTTAGGTTGACGTACCGAGAACAGCACGATTTCGAAGCGGTCCCGCGGAAGCTGCTCGAGCAGTCCGCGAATGGTCCACGCCACCGCATGGTTCCACAGATAACTGGAGAAGAGACCGACACGAATGCGCGGCGCCCGCGCCTTCGAGAGCCGCCCCGCGCAATGCGGCGCCGTCCACTGCAGCGACGGATACGCCTGCCGAAAAAACTGCGACAACAGGACCATGACATCGCGGTCGTTCTCACCTTGGTAGGCGAGATAGAACGCCATCACCGGGGAGTCGACGGGCGACTCCGGCACGCGGAAATTTTCCGCCAGCAAGGCGGCGATTGCGCCGACGAATCTTTCACGCCATTCCCGCATCTGCCGACCCGAGCGGGGAATGACGGGAAGCAGGCCCGCATGGGCAAGCCGATAGCGCGGGTCGGGGCGAATCGCGATCGCCCGCTCGAACGACTCGAGTGCGAGCTCGGAATCGCCGCGAATCGCAAGAACGCGGGCGCGATTGCAATATGCCTCTGAATAACTGGGCCGAAGCGCAAGCGCCCGGTCGAAGCTCTCGATGGCGGCTGCGTACAGCCGCGAGGCCAGCAAGGCGTTGCCCAAATTGTTGTGCGCTTCCGGCAGATCGGGCGCAATCTTGATGGCGCGACGATACTGCTCCACCGCTTTGTCGGTCTCGCCGAGCGCGCGCAGCACGTTGCCCAGGTTGACCCGGGCGCTGGCGCCATCCGGGCGCAACGCGATGGCCCGGCGCAAGACAGTCGCCGCCTCTTCGAGCAGGCCAACGCCCTCCAGGGCGACTCCGAGGTTGTTGTAAGCGTCGGAATACGCGGGATCGAACTCGATCGCACGCCGATAGCACTCGATCCCCGTTTTGATCTCGCCCAATGCTACCGCAACCGCGCCCGCGTTCGTATGGAAGACCGGTTCCGACGGCTTGATCGCGATCGCCTCGCGGATCTGCTTCAACGCTTCAACGCTATCGCCCTGAGCGTGCAGGCAAAGTCCCAACAAATGCAATGCGTCGGGATGCCTTGCATTTCGTGCCAGAAATTGCCGCAGCAACAGGGCCGCCCTTGCGTGCTCGCCCCGATGATGGAATTGCAGTGCGGTCTGAAGCGCTTCGAGGGAGTCGGTCATATCGGCGGCAGTTTACGTCGACATTTACCGGACACGCCAGCCACTGATACAGTCCGGCGATGAAACGGTTGTTGATTTTCGGCACCGGCCAGATCGGCCAGGTCGCCAATTACTATTTCAGCGAGGACAGCGACTATGACGTCGTCGGCTTCACCGTCGATTCGGCATTCATCGAACAGGGCGGCGGCATTGCATTGCCGGTCGCTCCTTTCGAGGAAGTCGAAAAACGCTTCCCGCCCGACCAGTGCGACATGTTTGTCGCGATGGGCTACGGCAAGCTGAACCGGCTCCGCGAGGCAAAGCTCCGCGAAGCGCGCGCGAAAGGGTACCGCATCGCTCACTATGTCTCGAGCCGCGCATGGGTGTGGCGCGGGTTCGAGCCGAAGGACAACCTGTTCCTGCTTGAAAACAACACCGTGCAACCCTTTGTGACAATTGGCGAGAACACGACGCTGTGGAGCGGCAATCATATCGGCCACCACGCAATGATCGGCGCCAATGTCTTCATCGCCAGTCAGGCCGTCATCTCGGGATCGGTGACCATCGGCGACAACTCCTTCATCGGCGTCAATGCGACGGTCGCTGACAACCTCGACGTCGGCCCGCGGTCCGTCATCGGCGCCGGCGCGCTGCTGCTGCGCGACGCGCCGGAGGCCAGCGTTTATCCCGCCGTGGCGACGGAAAGATCGAAAGTGCCGAGCGACCGCCTTCGGGGCATCTGATGCGTTGGCGCAAATTGGGCCGAATTTTCAAGTCTGCCGGGCAGCGCCCGTGGATGTGGTCGCACAGCCTGCTGCCATTCGCCGAACTCATTGAGGGCAATCTGTTCCGCATTTGGTTCACCTCACGCGACGCGAACAATCGTTCACACGTGGTGTGGCTCGAGACTGATTTGACGAATCCTCAGAATATCCTGCGGATTGCCGAACAGCCGGTACTCGCGCCGGGCGCACCGGAATGTTTTGATCATACCGGCGTCGGCAGTCCATGGCTGGTCCGTCGAGATGACGAACACTGGCTTTATTACATAGGCTGGTCTCAACATGGCCCCGATCCTTATCATGTTGCCATCGGCCTCGCCATTTCGCAGGACAACGGCAAGACCTATGTGAGACACAGCGGCGATCCGGTACTCGACCGCAATCCTTCGGACCCGACGATGGTATCGACTCCGTGCGTACTTGGGTCCGAAGGGAACTGGAGCATGTGGTATTTTTCAGTTACGGAATGGCCGGACCTGTCGCAACCTCCGCACTACAATATCCGCCGCGCGACCAGCAGCGACGGAATCGTCTGGCAAACAAACCCGAACGTCGTGATCACCACGGAGCATCCGACTGAGGTCGCCATCGCTCGACCGTCGGTCATCCGGAAGAAAGACGGCTGGCGCATGTGGTTCTGCCACCGTGGCACGGACTACCCTTACCGCATCGGTTACGCGGAGTCTCTGGACGGCCTCACCTGGACACGGCTGGACGCGCGGGCAGGTATCGAAGTTTCCGATGCCGGGTGGGACAGCGAGATGATCGCCTACCCCTTCGTTTTCGATCACGCAGGCGAGCGCTACATGCTGTACGCCGGCAACGGTTACGGCCGTGCGGGCATGGGGCTTGCGGTGCTGGAGAGGGATTGAGCGATCTAGCCGTCAAATCCCGCGGCAAATCGGGTATCCCCGCTCGCCCTGCCGGTGTCCCACGCTTGTGCGCGTCCAATTCGATGTGGGATATGTAAGTGGCGAAACCGGGCGGGACCTACCCCGACATGACAAATCAAGATACCGGCTACGGTCAGATTATCGCGCACTACGAGGCATGCCTCGATCGTCACGGCGATTCCCATCTGGGTGTGGATTGGCCGAACCCGCAGGATGCGGACAAGCGATACCGGATCATGCTCGACTCGATCCGCCGGCGCGATTTGCCGGCAACATTGCTGGATTTCGGTTGCGGCGCGGGCCATCTCCTCCAGTTCATCCGCGATAACGGCCTAACGCAGATCGACTACCGGGGCCTCGACGCTTCGGCGAAATTCGTTGCTCTGTGCCGGCGCAAATTTCCCGATGCGACATTCCACTGCCAGGACATACTCGAGAGCGCGGCGGCCCCCGCCCCCGCGGACTACGTCGTTCTGAATGGCGTTCTGACCGAGAAATGCGGCATGAGCGACGACGCGATGCTCGCCTACATGGAGGCGTTGCTATGCGCGGTCTGGCCCCTCGCCCGCAAGGGCATGGCCTTCAACGTCATGTCCGCGCAGGTGGATTGGCGGCGCGATGATCTTTTCCATGTCCCGTTCGACACCATGGCGGGCCTGGTGTCGGGCCGGCTGTCGCGCCACTTCCAGTTCCGGCAGGATTATGGGCTCTACGAATTCACCACCTATGTGTATCGCGACGGAAACACGTGAGCCCGGCAGAATATGCCGGCAGGATTGTCCGCCTTGCCGGGCAAAATTTGCCTAGCTGCCGCGCACGGGCCTCCGCCGCATCAGGCGACCGGCGGTAGAAGGTTTCCCGAATTTCGATTTTCGGAGCATCCCCTGATACCGCTAATTTCATCTTTGTTTTTCAAATATATACCTGACAACTCTCCGATCCCCTCTCAATCGGGCTTGCAACCGATAAGAAGTCGCGGCAACACCGATTCCCTCAAAATGCGTCGACCGCCCTGGCATGTGCGTTGCATCGATCGGGACGACCGGATCGACGTTAACCGTTTGCCGGCGTTTCGACGCCGCCACACACCCCTCGGTCCGCAACGGGCAGTGACCGGCCGCCGAAAGCGGTCGCTTGTTTCCGGGACCTGCTCGGCATTTCGCCCCGCGTAACCTGCAAACTTCGACGCGGGCGCGTTTCACCACCAGGAACCGGCAGAATGCCGGTTCGGGAGGCAACGATGGACGTCCAACTCGTTCCGAAAACGGTTCTTCCGTCGGGTCCGCAGGCTTCGCCGCAGACCCCGCCGGCGAACGGCGCCGAGGCGAATTCCGCAAGCAAGCCCATCCTCGCCAACGCAGCGCAAGCCGTGACGGTGGGCGCCGAAGTCGAGAACCAGTCGGTCGACCGCCGTCAGGACCGGATCGGCCGCCAGGACGGCGAGATCCGTTCGGCGCAGCAGGCGCTCGACAGCCTGCGTCTGACGAGCCGCCGCACGCAGCTCGACTTCGACCGGGAGCTCGAGATCGTCGTTCTCCAGATCGTGGACACGCGCACCGACGAAGTGGTCGAAACGATCCCTGCCGAAGAACTCGTTCGCCAGCTTCGCGAGCTGATCGACCCGACCCCGCCGAGGTTCGAGGACAATTCCGGCGGCCTTGTGATCGACCGGTCGATCTGACGCGTCGCGCATGGAAATAGGCCGTTCGTTCCGATCCGGGACGGACGGCGCGCTCCTTTGCATCGCGCCGCGGTCCAGCGGTAATTTCTGCCTTCGGGCACAGAACAATTTTTCCGTGACCGCGGCAATTTGTGCCCTGATCGGCGGACACATCTTAAAATAATACCATATAATTCAATTTGTTACCGTATTGGCCCGGCTGTTGCTGGTGATCGGCGAACGTCAATCTCACGCGATAGCCATGATCAGCACGTCCGTTACATCCCTCCTGGACAGAACGCTTCCGCCGCAGAGCGGGCGGGCGCCCCAGGCTGCTGACGTCACGGCCGCGGGCGGCTTCGCGGATATGATGAGCCGCCTCTTCTATTCGAACATGCCTGTCGCGGCGCTCGCCCGGGCCGCGGAAATCCCGGACACGACCCTTCCGTTGCCGAGCAACGACAGGATCGAGCCCGAGCGGACGCCGGAGGAAGCCGGCCGCGCGGAACGGCGCGACACAGAAAGCGCCCGGGAGGACCAGGCCGAGGCGATCGAGCGCCCCGAGAGCGGGCGGCCGGAGCCCGCGGAGTCTCCCACCACCGCCCACAGATCGCTGCCGCAGGAAGCAGAAGCCATTTCATCCGCGCCGGCGTTTCCGCTGCCGCAGCCGCCGCCGCAAGCTGCGCCCGCCCTCGCCACGCCGCCCGCCCAGCAGGCCGGCGAACGGCCGCTCGCCCAAGGCGTCACGCCATTCATTCAGCCCAAGGAAGGCGACGCGCCTCAGGCCGCGCCGCAGCAAGCGCGGCATGCGCCGGCCGGCGCCGGCGATGCCCCACGAATTCAGATCGTCGACGGCAACGCCAAGGACCAGCCGCCGCCGCTCGGGCATATGCTGTCCGGCCGCGCGGCGGTGATCGCGCAGTCCGGCGACGGCAATCCCGCTCTGTCCAAGGATACCGGCGCTGGCCTGAAAGGCGGGCTTGCGGAACAGCCGACGGCATCCTTGTTTGGCAGCGCCGCCCAGGCCTCCTCGATGGCCGCGCAGAAGGCGAAGGGGCCGTCCAAACCCGCGAACGCGGTAGGCGCCGGCCAGAATGCGGGCGGCGCTCAGCCGGCACAATCTTCGGCCACACAGGCACAGCAGGCGGCGGCAACGGCGCCGCAAGCCGGCTTCGGCAGCGCCCTCGCCGCCGCGAACAATGGGTCCGGCCAGCCGGGATCGCTGTCGCCACAGGCGGCGCGGAGCGAGCAATTCCCGTTGGCGGAAACCGGGGCGGGAACCGGGGCGGGAACAGGCGCGCAACAGTTGCCGCAAGGGAACTTCCGGGCGGCGGAGTCGGCCGCCGCAAAGCGGCACCTGCCGGTGCCGCCGCGATTCATCGCCGATCAGGTCGCCGTGCAGATCCAGAAGTCGCTCAGCCAGGGCAACGACAAGATCAGCATCCAGCTCAGGCCAGCGGAGCTCGGCAAGGTGGAAGTGCGGCTCGAGGTGGGCCACGAGGGCCGTGTTACGGCCGTTATCACCGCTGACCGCGCCGACACGCTCGATCTCCTCCAGCGCGATGCGCGCATCCTCCAGAGCTCGTTGCAGGATGCGGGGCTGCGTGCGGATTCGAATAGCCTCAGCTTCGAGCTGAGAAGCCAGGGCCAGGCGAACGATCAAGCTCAAAACGGGACGGGAAGCAATAGCGGCATCGCAGAGACCGGCGCCGACGACCGAGGCACAATCGACCGCGCCGCGCCGCCGATGCGGCCGGAAATCGTTTCGAACGATCGTGTTGATATTCACGTCTAACGAAGGGGCCGCGACGCGGACCGGACAATGGCAATAGACAGCACATCCACGACAGGCTCTACACCCGGCAGCACCCAGTCGAACAGCTCGTCGTCGCTGTCGAACCTGTCGTCGAACCTGGACAATTTCCTGAAGATCCTGACGACCCAGTTACAACATCAGGACCCGCTGTCGCCGATGGACACGCATGAATTCACGAACCAGCTTGTCCAGTTCGCGAGCGTCGAGCAGCAGATTCAGGGGAATCACAATCTCGAATCGCTGATCTCGTTGCAGGAGACCAACATCATGGTCGGCGCGGTCTCCTACATCGGCAAGGAGGTCGAGGCCACGGGCCAGACGACGACGCTCGAGGACGGCAAGGCGAAGTTCATCTATTCGCTGCCCGAGGAAGCGACCGCATCGATTCTCGCGATTTACGACGAGAACGGAACGCAGGTGCTGTTCAAGCAAGCGGACAAGGATGCAGGCCGCCATGAATTCATATGGGACGGCAAGGACACCAAGGGCGCATCGATGCCGGAAGGGGACTACACGATTCAGGTCGTCGCCGTGAATGCCGAGAATAAAGCCATCACGCCGGCCTATTCCATTACGGGCACCGTCACCGGTGTCGGTATCGACGACGGCGAGGCGACCCTCAGCCTGGGCGGCATGAACGTGCCCTTGGCGAATGTGGTGCGCGTTATCGAACAAGATGGGGAGCCGGGCTAAGCGAAACGCGTGACCGCCAGTCCGGAAAACGAGGGAAGCTCCCGGAGCTTCCAATCATAAAGGGTAGAGAGAAATGAGCATCTTCGGCGGAATGCGATCAGCCGTTACGGGCCTGGCGGCACAAAGCCAGGCGCTTGGCATGATCGCGGACAACATCGCCAACGTGAGCACGATCGGCTACAAGCGGACCTCGGCGCAGTTCTCGACGCTGGTGACGGTGTCGTCGACGCAGTCGTCGCATTCGCCGGGTGGCGTGGCGAGCAACGTGCTGCGCGGCATAGATCAACAGGGGCTGCTCGAAGCATCGACCTCGTCGACTGACATTGCAATCTCGGGCGACGGCTTCTTCGTCGTCAACGACTCCCCGGACGGCTCCGGCAACGTGTACTTCACCCGTGCCGGCTCGTTCCGGCCGGACAAGGACGGAAATCTCGTCAACACGGCCGGCTACTACCTCACTGGCTGGCCCGTGACGAACGGCGTGGTTGCGCAGACCAACGTCCTCAGCGCGTTCGACGTCGTCAACGTCGGCAACCTGACGGCACAGCCGCAGGAAACGACGACGGTCGATGTCGGCGCCAACCTCAGCGCGGAAGCCGTGGCGACCGACACGTACGACCTCGCGGTCCAGCTCTTCGACCAGCAGGGCGTGTCGCATACCATGACCATGACGTTTACGAAGACCGCCAACCCCTACGAATGGACAGTCACCGGGGCGATGGGCGCCGGGCTATTCGACGACGGCGCCACCGGCGCGGCGTCGGCGACACTCGGCACCATCACATTCAATCCGGATGGAACGCTCGACACCGTGGCTGCAAACGCAACCATTACGACGCTCGTCGGCGACGACCTGGTTTTCACGGCCGACTACGACAGCGACACGGCCACGGCGCCGGACCAGGTTGCCGTGACGCTCAATCTCGGCACGTTGGCCGCAGCCGACGGCCTGACCAACTTCGCAGGCGCAAATACACCCAACTTCATCGATCAGGACGGGCGTCAATTCGGCTCGCTCACCGGGGTGACGATCGCCGAAGACGGCACCGTAACGGTACAGTTCGACAACGGCGTGTCGCGGGACGTGTATCAGTTGCCGCTGGTGACCTTCAACAACCCCAACGGCCTGGCCGAGAAAACGGGCAATATCTTCGTCGAAACCACATTCTCCGGCACGCCGACCGCCCACGCGGCCAACAGCGGCGGCGCCGGGATAATCGCCCCATCGGCGCTGGAATCGTCCACGGTCGACATCGCCGACGAGTTCACCCGGATGATCGTTACACAGCGGGCATTTTCGGCCAATACCAGGGTAATCACGACCGCCGACGAAATGCTCGACGAGCTCGTGCGGATCGTCCGTTAATTTAGGCGGGGCCCGGCCCCGCCTCCCCGCATTCCCGCCCCAGGTCGACGGCCCGGCAACCCGCCGGGCCGCTGCCGTTTGGACGTCATTTATCATATTGATACTAATATAGTTTTTAATTCCTAGCGCCCCCCTGCGCCGGGTCCCCGCCTTAGCCTTTTGTTAAAGATTGCCGCGTATAGCTAAGGACCAATCGAACAGAATCAGCCAGCAAGTCGGTTTAATGAGGGAAGCCGCGGAAATGGGTAGTCACGCCGTCGTGGGCCCCGATGGGAGCGCAATGACGCTGAATGACCTACCCCCGCCCAATACGACCAGGTGGGTGGTGCGCCGGAAAGCCCAAGTGGTTTTCGGCGTCCAGGCGGGCCTTATTTCGCTCGAGGACGCACTGCGCCGCTACAACCTGACGGCGGAAGAATACGCATCGTGGGAGCGGCTCATCGAGCGCCACGGGATACGCGGCCTGCGGGTGACGCGCCTCAAGGAATATCGCCAGAACGGGCGCATGGAGTCGCGCTCGGGCTGACGGTCGCCGCTTGTGCCGGCCGTATTCGATAAGATGAATCCCCGAAACTTGCGCGATTCTAGTTCATAGAACCTCCCCAATTCTTATATTCAAAGATCAGATAATCGGTTCTAACCGATTCAATTGAATCTGTTTTTTGGACTCGGCAAATTTTGCCGAGTTTTATCTTCATTTTTACTCCAGACTCGTCTAGATTCATCTCCGACATGGAGCTGGAGTTGCGTAGGCCGTAGGTTTTCGCGTCAAAGGGTGGTGACGCTGCGGCCGGTCAGGCGATTCCGGCTTCGTGCTCGGACTAGGGAGGGTGGGCGCCCGGTGTCGGCGTCCGATCAGGGGTGGTCCAGCGTGAACGCGTTTCTCGATACAATCCGGAATCTGGGGGTCGCGCGCCTTGCGGCGGCGGCGGGAATGACGATCGGCCTGATCGTGTTCTTCGTCTTCCTGGCGACGCGGCTATCTACCTCGCAGCTCGCGCTGCTGTTCGATGACCTCAATCCGGAGGACAGCACACGGATCGTGCACCAGTTGGAATCGATGGGCATCCCGCACGAGCTTGCCGCCAACCAGCGGCAGGTCCGGGTTCCCTCCGATCAGGTCGCCCGCCTCAGGTTGGCGCTGGCCGAGCAGGGCCTGCCGCAGGACGGCTCCATCGGATACGAAGTGTTCGACCGCGATCAGACGCTCGGCACATCGAGCTTCATTCAGAATATCAACCATGTGCGGGCGCTCGAAGGCGAGCTGGCGCGGACGATCGCAACCATTACCTCGGTTCGCGCCGCGCGCGTCCACCTGGTCCTCCCTCGCCGCGAGGTCTTCAGCCGCCAGCGGCTGGACGCGAGCGCCTCGATCGTCCTGAAGATGCGCGGCGCCGCGCGGCTCGATCGCGGACAGGTGCAAGGCGTCCGCCATCTCGTGGCCACCGCCGTGCCCGGCCTGAAGCCGGAGCACATCTCGATCCTCGACGACCGCGGCACCCTCCTGGCCCGGGGCGGCGATATCGGCGAGGCCGGGCTGGCGGCGATGAATGCGGAGGAGCAGAGGGTCGCCTTCGAAGGGCGCCTGACGCAGGCCCTGGAGCAACTGCTCGAGCCGAGCCTGGGCATCGGCAACGTGCGGACGGAAGTCAATGTCGACATGGACTTCGACCGGGTCGTCACGAACGAGGAGATATTCGACCCCGAGGGCCAGGTGGTCCGGTCGACCCAGACCATCTCGGAGGCCAACCAGAACCGGGAAAACGACCCCGGGGCGGTCAGCGTCGGGCAAAGCCTGCCGAACGCACCGACGGCGGAGAACGAAGGCGGCTCGCAGTCGGCCAACAACCGGACCGAGGAAGCGGTCAATTTCGAGATATCGAAAACGATCCGCAAGCATATCCGCGAGGGCGGCAATGTCCGGAAGCTCTCGGTCGCCGTCCTCGTCAACGACCGCGTCAAAACCAACGCCGCCGGCGAAATCGCCATGGAGCCGCGAAGCGCGGAAGAGCTCGCCGACATCGAGAGGCTCGTCAAGTCGGCGGTCGGTTTCGACGCGCGGCGCGGCGACGCCGTGCAGATCGTCAATATGCGGTTTGCCGAGGTGCCGGGCATGGTGGGCGGCGTGGACGACCCGATGTTTCTCGGATTCTCGACCGCCGACCTGCGCCGCATCGTCGAGGTGCTCATCCTCGCCGTCGTCGGCGTCCTGATAATCCTGCTCGTCGTCCGGCCGCTCATCGCCAAAATATTCGAGACGACGCCGGGCCACCTGCCCGGCGCGGCGCTGGGCATGGACCCTCAGCCCGCGCTCCTGACCAACCAGAGCGGCGTTGCCGGAGCGATCGCCGGCCCCGCCGGCACGCGGATGGGCGCAGGCGGCAGCCTCGTGTCCGCGGCCGACGCGGCGGCCGACGCCATGCTCGACATTGCGCAGGTCGAAGGCCGGGTTCAGGCGTCGACGGTGCGGAAGATCGGCGACATCATCGAGAAGCATCCGGAGGAAGCCGTCTCGATCATTCGCAGTTGGATGTATCAGGACCAGACGTAGGGCTCGGCAATGCGCGTACGCGACGACTACAGATCACTGAACGGCACCGAGAAAGCGGCAATTCTCTTGCTGTCTCTGGGCGAAGAGCATGTGAGCCGCGTATTCGAGTTTATGGACGAAGACGAGATCCGCGAGCTTTCGTCCACGATGGCGCAGCTCGGCACCGTGAGCTCGAACCTCGTCGAACGGCTGTTCTCCGAGTTCGGCGAGCGGCTTTCGTCCACAGGAGCGCTGATCGGCACCTTCGAGAGCACGGAACGGCTGCTCACCAAGGTGCTGGGCGAGGAACGCGTCCAGGCGATCCTGGAGGAGATACGCGGACCCGCCGGCCGCACGATGTGGGACAAGCTGGCGAACGTCAACGAAGTGGTCCTGGCGAACTATCTCAAGAACGAGTACCCGCAGACCGTCGCCGTCGTTTTGTCGAAGATCAAGCCGGATCACGCGTCGCGCGTGCTCGCCAGCCTGCCGGAGAATTTCGCGATGGAGGTCATCATGCGCATGCTGCGCATGGAGGCGGTCCAGAAAGAAGTCATCGACGATGTGGAACGCACTTTGCGTAACGAGTTCATGTCCAACCTGGCGCGTTCGCAAGGCCGCGATGCACACGAGATGATGGCGGAGATATTCAACAATCTCGACCGCTCGACGGAAGATCGCTTCCTGCAGATGCTCGAGGACCGCAATCGCGACGCGGCCGAGCGGATCAGGCAGTTGATGTTCACCTTCGAAGACCTCGCGAAGATCGATTCCGCCGGCATCCAGACGCTGCTGCGCGCCGTCGACAAGGACAAGCTGTCGATCGCGCTCAAGGGCGCGTCGGAAACCGTCCGCGAGCTGTTCTTCGGCAACATGTCGGAACGCGCCGCCAAGATCCTGCGCGAAGACATGGAGGCGATGGGTCCGGTGCGCCTGCGCGACGTCGAGGAAGCACAGGTCGAGATGGTCACGATCGCGAAGGATTTGGCGACCAAGGGCGAAATCACCATTGCCGAAGGCGATGGCGAAGATCAGCTCGTCTACTGACGATTGCCGGCAAGCAGGACTCGAACGCATCGTGGAGAGCAACGCAAAGATGGCAAAGCCGCAGCCGGAGACGCGCCGGTTCCTCTTCGACAAATCGTTCGATGCGGCGAGGAGGCCGGCCAAGAAGCCGAAGCCGGAGGACGAAAAGCCGCCCGAGCCGACCTTCAGCCGCCAGCAGATCGACGAGGCGCGGCAGGACGGTTACGAGCAAGGCCGCCTTGCCGGAGCCGAGGAGGCGGCGTCGGGCACGGCGGCCGAAATCGCACGGCTGGTCGCGGAAATTGCCGGCGTGCTGCCCGCCATCGCGGCCGCGCAGGCCGAGGCGAACGTCAAGCTGATGCATGACGGCGCGACGCTGATGGCGTCGATTGCCCGGAAAATTTTGCCTAGCCTGGTGGCGCGCGGCGGCCTGGATGAGATCGACACACTGCTCGAGCAATGCCTGCGCACGCTGATCGACCAACCGAAGATCGTCGTCCGCGCCGCGCCCGGTCACGCGGAAGCCCTCGAGACGAACCTGGCTGCCGCCGCATCGGCGAGCGGCTTCGACGGCCGCTTCATGATCGAAACGGACGACGCCATGGGGCCATCCGACTGCCGGGTGTCGTGGCAGGGCGGCGGCCTGGAACGCAACGCGGCGGACATCTGGCGCCAGGTCGAGATTGCGTTGGACGATTACCTTTCACGGGGCGACGGCGAAAGCGCGGGCCGCCGTGCCCTTCCGGCCGACACGGAACCGCCTGTTGAGGCCCTCGAAACATCGGAGGAGCGATAGATGGCTGAGGAAGAAAATCTGGAGCTGGACGAGCTGCAAACGCCGGCTGCGGCCGATCCGCAGAACGACGGCATCACGGCCGCGGAGGAAGAAGTCGGCCGCCCCCACGGCGCGAGCGACCTCGAGGCGGTATACGACATTCCGGTTCAGGTATCGGCCGTTCTCGGCAAGGCGACGATGCAGGTCAACCAGCTCCTGAAGCTGGGACGCGGCGCGGTGGTCGAACTCGACCGCAAGGTCGGCGAGGCCATCGACATCTACGTCAACAACCGGCTGGTGGCCCGTGGCGAAGTCGTCGTCGTGGAAGACAAGCTGGGCGTGACGATGACGGAAATCATCAAATCCGACCGCAGCGGCTGACGGTTCGGCGCAACAGAAGTACGGCAATCATAGCCATGGCTTATGGAACAGAATCGGGCCGCCGCCTCCGTCCGCACGGCATAGTGCGAACGCCGCCGCCGGCCATGTCGCTCGACATCGCGACCGTCGTCGGCATTTCCGCCGCCTTTCTTCTGATCCTGGCGGCGATCGTCATCGGCGGCCGGCCCCTCGCCTTCTTCGACCTGCCGTCGATCTTCATCGTCTTCGGCGGGACCTTCGGCGTGACCGTGGCGTGCTTTTCGCTGCGCGATACCGCCATCGCATTCCGCATCGTCGGGCAGACGGTTTTCCGCGCCTCGCAGGACCCGGTCGAGGTGGCCCGGCACCTGATGCAGCTTTCCGACGCCGCCCGGCGCAAGGGCCATCTGTCGCTGCAGGACTACCTCCCCGAGCTGATCAATTCCGGCCTGCTCTACCGCGGCGTCGCCATGGTGGCGGACGGCAGCGAAGCGCCGGAAGTGGAACGGATTATGCAGAGCGAGCTGGAGGCGACGACCGAGCGCCAAGTGCGCACCGTCGGCGTCCTGCGCAAGGCTGCCGAGATATCGCCCGCGATGGGCCTCATCGGCACCCTGGTCGGACTGGTTCAGATGCTTGGCAACCTCGAAGACCCGTCAACGATCGGACCGAGCATGGCGGTAGCCCTGATTACCACCTTCTACGGCGCCGTGCTGGCGAACCTCGTTTTCATCCCGCTGGCCGCCAAACTCGAACGAAACGCTTCCGAAGATGCGCTGATCAACGAAATGCACGTCATGGCGGCCGGTTCGATCGCCCGCCAGGAGAACCCGCGCCGGCTCGAGATGCTGCTCAACACGGTGCTGCCGCCGGAAAACAAGATCGTCTATTTCCAATGACCGTCGAGCGGGCACCGGCCCGCCGCGCGAACGGCAAAGTATGGGGAACGGAAAGATAAAATGAGACTCTTGATCGTTGGGGACTTGGAAGGCCACATCACGACCGCAGGCAAGATCGCCATGTCCCGCGGCGCCAAGGTCAGCCACGTAAACTCCGTGGAGGAAGCGCTGACCGCGTTGCGGGCCGGCCGTGGCGCCGATCTGCTGATGATCGACGTGAAGCTGAATATCGCCCGCCTCGTGGAACAGCTTGCCTCGGAACGCATCAGCATCCCCGTCGTCGCCTGCGGCATTGGGACGGATGCCAATGCGGCGGTGGCTAGCATCAAAGCCGGCGCCAAGGAATACATCCCGCTGCCGCCCGATGCCGAGCTGATCGCCGCCGTCCTCGAAGCCGTCGCCGAAGAAAGCAGCACGATCGTCCACAAGGATCCGGCCATGAAGGCCGTGCTAAATCTCGCGGATCGAATCTCGCCATCGGAGGCGTCGGTGCTGATCACCGGCGAGTCCGGCACGGGCAAGGAGCTGATGGCTCGCTACGTCCACAACAAGAGCAAGCGCGCCTCGCGTCAATTCGTTGCCGTGAACTGTGCGGCGATACCGGAGAACCTCCTGGAATCGGAGCTGTTCGGGCATGAGAAAGGCTCGTTCACGGGCGCGGTCGCTCGCCGCATCGGCAAGTTCGAGGAGGCAAACGGCGGCACGCTCCTGCTCGACGAGATCAGCGAGATGCATCCGCGGCTGCAGGCCAAGCTGCTGCGCGCGATCCAGGAACGGGAGATCGACCGCGTCGGCGGCGCACAGCCGATCTCGGTCGATGTGCGAATCCTCGCGACGTCCAACCGCAACCTCGAAGAGGCGGTGAAGAGCGGTGATTTCCGCGAAGACCTCTTCTTTCGCCTGAACGTCGTCAACGTCGAGCTGCCGCCGCTCCGCGGCAGGCCGGCCGACATCATGGTATTGGCCGATTTCTTCGCCAGGAAGTACGCCCAGGCAAACGGCGTGGACGACCGCCCCTTCACGCCCGAGGCGATCAGCCGCTTGAAGAGCCATGGCTGGCGCGGCAACGTGCGCGAGCTCGAGAATGCGATCCACCGGGCGATCCTGCTCGCCCAGGGCGACGAGCTCGACACGGACGCCATCATGCTGAATCTGGGCGGCGGCCCGGCCCAGGCCGACACAGCCCAGAGCGCCGGCGCCGGCAACGGCGGCGCCATGGTCGGCAAGACCGTCGCCGAGGTCGAACGGGATCTCATCATCGAGACGCTGCATCACTGCCTCGGCAACAGGACCCACGCCGCGAACATTCTCGGCATATCGATCCGCACCTTGCGCAACAAGCTGCGGCAATACACGCAGGAAGGCATCCCCGTTCCGATGCCGGGCGAAATCTGAAGTGTTGACGTCTTGATCATGGCAGCGACGGAGACACGATGACCGACGTCACGACCGACGCCAGCACGGAAGCCGCCGGATCGCCCGCGGCCCGCCGTGGCCTCGGGTTCAAGCTGCCGGCGCTCGACTTTATGAAGGACCGCGGCGACGTCGTGCTCGCGGTCGGCATGATCTGCATCCTCGTCGTGCTGCTGCTGCCGATGCCGACATGGATGCTGGATTTCAGCCTCGCCATATCCATCACGTTCTCGGTCGTCATCCTGATGACCGTTCTTTTCATCCGCACGCCACTGGAATTGAACGCGTTCCCGACGATCCTGCTGGTCGCGACGATGCTGCGCCTCTCGTTGAACCTGGCGTCGACCCGGCTCATCCTCGAGAACGGCCATCAGGGCACTGCCGCCGCCGGAAGGGTCATCGAGGCATTCGGACATTTAGTCGTCGGCGGCAACTACGTGATCGGCATCATCATTTTCGCCATACTGGTGATCGTCAATTTCGTGGTGATCACCAAGGGCGCCGGGCGGATTGCCGAAGTCGGCGCGCGCTTCAGCCTCGACGCGATGCCCGGCAAGCAGATGGCGATCGACGCCGACCTCTCCGCCGGTCTCATCAACGAGGAACAGGCCCGCGAACGCCGCTCGAAGCTGGAAGAGGAAAACAGCTTTTACGGCGCGATGGACGGCGCTTCGAAATTCGTGCGCGGCGACGCCATCGCCGGCCTGCTGATCGTCTTCATCAACATCATCGGCGGCATCATCATCGGCATTGTCCAGCAGGACATGAAACTGGCGGACGCCGTTCAGACCTACACGCTGCTGACGGTCGGCGACGGCCTCGTCACGCAAATTCCAGCGCTCATCGTCTCGACCGCGGCGGGCATGCTGGTGACGAAGAGCGGCTCGCACACGACCGCCGATCAAGGCGCGCTGAAGCAGCTCGGAGCCTACCCCGTCGCGCTCCTGATGGGCACGCTCATGCTGCTGGCGACCGCGGCGCTGCCCGGCATACCGGCGATACCGTTCCTTCTGCTGGCGGGGGTTACCGGCGGCATCGCCTACACGACATATCGCCGTGAAGCGCAGGCCGAGACCGACAAGCGCGACGCCCAGGCCGCCGACGAGGCCGCCGTTCCGGTGGCCGAGGAGCCGATCACCGCCGCGCTGCAGATCGACAGCATCCGGCTCGAGCTCGGGTACGGCCTCCTGTCGCTGATCAACAATCCGCAGGAACGGCGACTGACGGATCAGATCAAGGCGCTGCGCCGGCAGCTCGCCGTCGAAATGGGCTTCGTCATGCCCGCCGTCCGCATCCAGGACAACCTGCAGCTTCCGCCCAACCAGTACATCATCCGGATCAAGGAGATCGAGGCCGGCACCGGCGAGCTTCGCCCGGCGCTGCTTCTCGTCATGGACCCGCGCGGCGAGGCCATCACGCTGCCGGGGCAGGCGACCACAGAGCCGACATTCGGGCTTCCGGCGATGTGGATCAACGACCGCCACCGGGAGGAAGCGCTGTTCCGCGGCTATACCGTCGTCGATGCGCCGACGGTCGTGACGACCCACCTCACCGAGCAGGTGAGAGACAACATGGCGGAGCTGCTGTCCTATGCGGAAACGCAGAAACTGCTGGACGATCTCGACAAGTCGCAACAGAAGCTCGTCGCGGACCTGATACCCACCCACATCTCGCTGGGCGGCGTTCAACGCATCCTGCAGAACCTGTTGGCGGAGCGCATCTCCATCCGCGACCTCCCGACAATCCTCGAAGGCGTTTCGGAAGCCGCCGCATTCACCAGAAACCTGACCTTGATAACCGAGCATGTCCGGGCGCGCCTGGCGCGCCAATTGTCCGACGCGGCCGCGAACCCCGACGGCATCGTGCCGATGATAACGCTGTCCCCGGATTGGGAGCAGGCTTTCGCCGAATCGATCGTCGGACAGGGTGACGAACGGCAGCTCGCCATGGCGCCAAGCAAGCTGCAGCAATTCATCGGCGCCGTCCGCAGCACCTTCGAAAAGCAGGCGATGCAGGGTGAAACGCCCGTCCTTCTCGTGAGCCCGGGCATCCGCCCCTTCGTCCGCTCGGTGGTCGAGCGTTTCAGGCCGATCACGGTGGTCATGTCGCAGAACGAGATACACCCGAAGGCGAAGATCAAGACGATGGGTCACATCTGATGAACCGGCCTGGCCCGCATGCGCCTTAAGACCTTGCACGCGCCGACCATGATCGAGGCCATGAAGCTCGTTCGCGACGAGCTCGGCGAAGACGCGATCATCGTCTCGACGAGCGAAAACGGCCGCGACGGCGTGCGCATCACCGCTGCCGTGGAAACGCCGGAGCCCGATCTCGATTTTCGCGCCACCACCGACGGCGCCGTGATCGAGCGGATCGGCGACGCACTCGACAGCCATCGCGTCCCCCGCGTCCTCACCGACAAGATCGTCAGCATAGCGTCTGACCTCGGCTCCACCGATGCGTTGCAGACATTGGCGGGCGCGCTCGATCTGATATTCGAGTTCAGTCCCGTGACACACGCCGCCGTCCGCCATCCGGTGCTCATTTACGGCCCGCCCGGCTCGGGCAAAACGTCGGCCGCGGCAAAGCTCGCGGCGCGCGCCGTCGTCGAAGGCGCGCAGGTCGCGATGATCACCACCGACACCGTCAGGGCCGGCGCGATGCAGCAGATCGAAATCTACGGCAAGCGCCTGAACGTGGCGGTGAAGATGGCGCAGGAGCCGGAGGAGCTTTCGCGCCTTGTCGCCAGCCTTCCGGGCGCGTTCGTGATCATCGATACGACAAGCGTCAATCCCTACGTGCCGCAGGATATGGCGCGGCTGCGGCGCGTCGCCGATGCCGTGGAGGCCGAGGGGCTTCTTGTCATGAGCGCAGGCCGCGAGCCGCTCGAAGCGCGCGACATGGCGGCCGAATTCCGCAAATTCGCTCCGGCGCGCATGCTTGTGACCGGGCTCGACATGAGCCGCAGGCTCGGCGGCATTCTTTCCGCCTTGCGCGCCAGCGGCGCCGCCTTTGCCGAGATCAGCGCGATGCCCGATATCGTCGACGGCCTGCGCCCGGTCAATTCGGTCATGCTGGCGCGGCTTCTGCTCGAAATTTCGAATCTGCGCGAACCGGACAGCGAACACGACGCGGCGAGGTTCCATCAGGCGCGCCACGCAACAGGCTGGAAATAGGCATGTCAACGGAAGCGGCGATCAATATTTCCCAACTTCCCGTTCTCGGGCGGAACGTCATGACGATCGCATCGGGAAAGGGCGGCGTCGGAAAGACCTGGTTCGCGATCACGCTTGCCCATGCCCTCGCGAAAAGCGGACGCAAGACGCTTCTGTTCGACGGCGACCTGGGCCTCGCCAACGTGGACATACAACTGGGCCTGATGCCCGACCGCGACCTGGCCTCGGTCATCGTCGGCAAGCTCACGCTTGAGCAAAGCATCATCGACGTGCCTGAAATCGGCTTTTCCGTGATCGCTGGCCGATCCGGCTCGGGCAGCCTGGCGCTGCTGCCGCCGCCGCGGCTGAATGCGCTCCGCGAGCAACTGTTGCGGCTGGCAGCCTTGTACGACAGCGTAATCATCGATCTCGGCGCCGGCGTCGACCGGACCGTGCAGTCGCTGCCGCCGCCGCGCGGTGCATGCTTCGTCGTGACGACCGACGAGCCGACCGCGCTCACCGACGCCTATGCGTTCATCAAGGTGACCATCGCGGACCGGCCCAACGCGGACATTCGCGTCGTCGTCAATCTGGCGGAGTCCCAGAGCGCGGGCGAGAAGACCTACGAGACGCTCGTAAGGGCGTGCCGGAGCTTCCTGAAGTTCGAGCCGCCACTGGCGGGGATCATCCGGCGCGACGGCAAGGTGCGGCAGTGCATCCAGCAGCAGAAGCCGCTGCTGACGCTGTATCCGAACTGCGACGCCGCGGCCGACGTCGAGCGCTTGGCGCGGAACCTGCCGAGACCGCCATGAGCGCACCCGTTCCGCCGACCCTGCCGCCGACACCTCCCGCGCCGCCGGCATCGGCGCCCACGACGCTTCGCGGAACGGTACTGAGCCTGCCTGCAAACGTGACGCTCGCCCAGGGTCAGGCGCTGAGCGCACAGGTCGTTTCCAGCGGAAACGGACAGCTTGTCCTGGCGACGCATCTTGGCCGCATCACGGTGCAGTCGACCGTAAGCCTCGCGCCCGGAACCTCCATCCTGCTGCAGGTGCAGGCCGCCGGCGATGCGCCGCAGGTCGCCTTGCATCTGCCGTCATCGGCCGGGACGCTCCCCGGATCGGTCCAAGGCGCGCCGGCGCGAGGCGCGGCAGCGTCGGCGGGCGCCGTGCCGCAGCAGGCTGCCCAGCCGGTCACGACCCATCTCACCGAAGGCAGCGTCGTGCAGGCCTCCGTAACGCGCGGCGCGCCGCTGCCGGCATCCGGGGCCGCCCCGGCTCCGCCGGCCGCCACAGCCGCCCTCCCGGCGGGCCAGCCGCCCATCGCGTCGCCCGCCGCCGGGCAGCCCCCTGCCACCCAGCCCGCCGGCGCGGTCCTGGCCGCCGGCACCAACCTCACGCTTCGGGTTCTCGCGGTCGCGCCGCCCGGAAACGAGCTGCCGCCGGCCGCCTCGCTCGTCATGCAATCGGGCGGCCGGATGCTCGCCGCAACCGTGCTCGGCCATCAGCCCGGCGGCGCGCCGATCGCGGCGGCCGGATCGGCGGAGCTCGTCCTGTCGAACGCGCCGCCGCTTCCCACGGGAAGCCGTCTGCTGCTCGAGGTGCTCACGCTTCGCCCGCCTGTGCTGGGAGAGTCCGGCGCACCGCCCTCCCTGTTCGGCGGGCGCTGGGAAACCCTGAGCGACGCGCTCGCCATGCTGCAGCGCGTCGATCCCGCGTTGGCCCGCCAGATCGCCGGCGGAGTCATTCCCACGCCGGGGCCGCGCCTGGCGGGATCGATGCTGTTCTTCCTGTCCGCTGTTCTCTCAGGCGACGTTCGCCGTTTCCTCGACGCCGATGCGATGCGTCACCTTGCCCGCGCACCGGGCGGGATCGGCGCGCGGCTGTCGGCGGAAATGAGCCAGATGCAGCGCACGGCGACGGATGCGAGCGGCCAGGATTGGCGGCTCTTCTTCATACCGGTAATGACCAATGAAGGGCTGGAGCAGCTTCGCCTCATGCTGCGGCAGGACGAGGGAGACGGAAAGAGCCCGGACGAAGACGCCGGCGCCCGCTTCCTGATCGAAGTGGACATGAGCAGGCTCGGGCCTTTCCAGTTCGACGGGCTGACCCGCAAGAAGCACCTGGACCTCGTCGTGCGCACGCATGCGGAACTGCCGCCGGAAATACGCGAGGAGATCCGCTCGATCTTCGGAAACACCGTCACGGCGCTGGGATTCACCGGCACGATCGCATTCCGCGCGGTGCCGAAATTCGAGATCGCGCCCGTCGAGAGGCCTGCGGAACGGCCGAAGGATCTCACGGTTTGACGGCCCACGGCGGCCACGCGGCGCGGCTCGCATTGCTGCGGCATCGCGGCAATCCGCGGGCCGACATCGACTACGCCGTCGCCTTCGATGGCCGCACCGGCGGCGGCGGCCTGGTTCAACTGACATTCGTGCCGGACAAGCTGCTTCTGGAAGCCGGCGCCTTCGACGCCTACCTCGCCGGCTTCGATGCCGATGCGGCGTCGGCCGTCGAGCCGCTGGCGCTCGACATTCTAGACGATATCAACAATGAGATCGTGCCCCGCTGGGTCCGGGTCGTGGTGTCGATGCCGCGCGACGGATCGGCCGCGCGTATGCACAAGGTCGTCGCCGAGGACCGGCAGCCGAACTGGGACAATCCGCGCATCCTGCTGCACGTGCCGAGCCCATGACGCGGAGCGGCGCCAATCTCCCGCCTGCGTTCAACCCCGGTCGCGGCGCCGGTACAGGTTTAGCGCGGACTCATCCAGTTGCCCCTGAAATTTCCGGGCCTGCTCGTCCCGCTCGGCCCGCTCCTGGTGGTCGAGGCTGATTTCGTAACGCTTCACCTCGGCGAATGCGTCCAGAAGCTCCTCGCGCGCCGCCTCGACGGCGCTGTTGGCCTCGCTGAGCGCGCCAAGCAGCGCGCCGCGCCGGTCGAGCGCGGCGCGCGCGAAGCCGCCGTACGCGCCCAGCACCTCCGATGACCGCTTCGCGACCCGCTGCTCGGCGACGACGCTCTTGTCGAGGCGCTCGATCGCCTCTTCGACCGACGCCGCACGCTCTTCGAGCGTACGAAGGTTGCGCCGCTTTTCATCGAGGAGATGGCGATGATAGCGCACGAGGCGGCGAAGAACGCTCACTTCGCCCTCTTCGCCGTACCGCCTTCAGCGCCCGGCGCCGCCAATCCCAGAATGGCCGCCAGATCGCGATAGCCTGCTTCCAGCGCCGTCCGCTCTCCGACAGCCTGGCGCTGGAATGCCTCCAGCGGCTCATGCAGCGCGATGGCTTCGTCGACCGCCGGATCGCTGCCGGACCGATATGCCCCCAGGCGAATCAGCTCCGCCATGTCGTCGTAGACGGCCATCACCCGGCGCGCCTTGTCGACCAGTGCGTTCTCATCGGGCGAATTGCAGGCCGGCATGGTGCGCGAGATGCTGCGCAGCACGTTGATGGCGGGGAACCGATTGCGCTGGGCGATGGCGCGGTCCAGCACCACGTGGCCGTCCAGAATGCCGCGCGCGGCGTCCGAGATCGGCTCGTTGTGGTCGTCGCCTTCGACCAGGACGGTGAATATGCCGGTGATGCTGCCCTCGCCCGTGCCCGGCCCCGCCCTTTCGAGCAACTTCGGCAACTCGGCGAAAACGGTCGGTGTGTAGCCTTTGCTTGCCGGCGGCTCGCCGGCGGACAGGCCGATCTCCCGCTGCGCCATGGCGAAGCGGGTGACGCTGTCGAGCATGCACAGGACCTTCTTGCCTTGATCGCGGAAGTATTCGGCGACGCTCAGGGTCACATGCGCCGCCTGGCGCCGCATCAGCGCGGACTCGTCGGAGGTGGCGACCACCAGCACGCTGCGGGCGCGGCCTTCAGGGCCTAGATGCTCTTCGAGGAATTCCTTCACCTCGCGGCCGCGCTCGCCGATCAATCCCATGACCACGACATCGGCCGCATTGTACCGCGCCAGCATCGAAAGCAGCAGCGACTTGCCGACGCCGGAGCCCGAGAAGATCCCCAGGCGCTGTCCCTGACAGCAGGTGAGGAAGGCATTGATCGTCCGGACGCCGACGTCGAGCTTCTCGCCCACCCGCTTGCGCATGCTCGCCGGCGGCGGCGAATTGCGGATGCCGTACGCCCGAGGGCCCCGCCTGAGCGGCGGCCCGCCGTCGAGCGGCGCTGCGAAGGCGTCGATGACACGCCCCAGCCAGCCCTCGTGCGGAAATATCTCCGGCGGGCAGTCGTCGACCTCCACCCGGTTGCCGAGACCGACGCCGTCGAGCGCCGCGAACGGCATCGCCAAGGCGCACCCGTTGCGGAAGCCGACCACCTCGCACCGCACCCGGCTGCCGCCCCTTCCGAGGATCTCGCAGCGGTCGCCGACGGAAAGGTACGAATGAATGCCGTCGATCTCGACCAGCATTCCGAGCACCGCGCTGACCCGCCCATAGGCGCGAACCGTCCGGACGCGCTCGATATCGTCGATAAGTGACTGCAGAGTTCCCCCCGACTCAGGACTAGGCAAAAATTACCGAGTATCAATAATCGAATGTACGCCCGAAAAAAAGTAGAAAGTAACTAAATAAAATCCAAGGTAAAACATATTGCAATCTTTACACTCTCTTTGCTAAACTATTAACCATATAACTTCACCAGTCCTTCTCGTGGGTCTTGGAGTAGATTAGGGGATTTCAATATGCGGGTACTGCTTGTCGAAGACGACCAGGCAATGGCCAAGAGCATCACGTTGATGCTCAAGTCGGAAAACTTCGTCGTGGACACGACGGATCTTGGCGAAGACGGTCTCGAGATCGGGAAAATCTACGACTACGACATCATTATTCTCGATCTGATGCTCCCGGACATCGATGGCTATGAAGTCCTGCGCCGCCTGCGGGACGCGCGCGTCGACACGCCCATCTTGATTCTCTCCGGCTTGAGCGAGCTGGACAACAAGGTCAAGGGACTCGGCTTCGGCGCGGACGACTATCTGACGAAGCCGTTCGAGAAGCGCGAGCTCATCGCGCGGATCCAGGCGATCGTCCGCCGCTCCAAGGGACACGCGAAGTCGATCATCAAGACCGGCAAGATCAGCGTGAACCTGGACGATCACACCGTCGAGGTCGACGGCAAGCCGATCCACCTTACCGGCAAAGAGTTCGGCATTCTCGAGCTGCTGTCGCTGCGCAAGGGCACAACCTTGACCAAGGAGATGTTCCTGAATCATCTCTACGGCGGCATGGACGAGCCGGAGCTCAAGATCATCGACGTTTTCGTCTGCAAGCTGCGCAAGAAGCTCAGCATGGCCTGCAGCGGCGAAAACTACATCGAGACGGTCTGGGGCCGCGGCTATGTCCTGCGGGATCCCATCGCGCAGGACGCGGCGGGCGAGCATATGGCGAATGCGTCGGCGGCTTAAAAGGCTGCCGGCGCCCGTCGAGGCGTGGTCGCGATGAGCTTGCGGCGCGGCGGTCAGGCGCTCTTCAGCGCCGGCTCGCCGCCGGCAATGCCGTACATGCCGCGGTGGCCGGTGATGGGCACGAACCTGTCGGTAATGCCGAGTACGGTCTCCGCACCGCCGAGATACAGCACCCCATCGCCCGGCATGGCCTTGGCGATCCGCGCCAGGACCTCCGCCTTCGTCTGCTGGTCGAAGTAGATCAGCACATTTCGGCAGAAGACGATGTCGAACCGGCCGAGCGCAGCCGGATCGTCCAGCAAGTTGAACTCCTTGAATTTCACCATCGAACGCACGCCCGCGTCGAGGCGCCACTTCTCGCCCACTTGCTTGAAGTATTTGACGAGCGTTGCGATCGGCAGGCCGCGCTGCACCTCGAACTGAGTGTAAAGCCCCGAGCGGGCGCGGTTGAGCATCTCGACGGAAATATCGGTTGCCGTGATCTCGACATCCCAGCCCGCCAGCAGGCTTTGCATCTCCATGAGAATGATTGCGATCGAATAGGGCTCCTGCCCGCTCGAAGCAGCCGCGCTCCATATACGGATCCGCCGCGTCGACTGCCGGGATTCGACGAGCTTCGGAACCACCAGGTTGCGGAACTGGTCGAACGGCTTCATATCGCGGAAGAAGAGCGATTCGTTCGTCGTCATCGCTTCCGTGATGTCGCGCAGCAGCTCTTCCGGACGCTCCTTGCGCACCGTCACGATGAGCTCCGGGAGCCCGGCGAACCCGAACTTGCGGGCGACCGGCATGAGGCGGCTCTCGAGAAGGTAGGCCTTCTCGGGCGCCAGCACGAGACCGGACCGCTGCTTCAGAATGGATGCGAGGAATTCGAAATCCGCCGTATTCATGAGTCTTACGCCGCTAGTTTCGATACATGTGGCCCCAGCTCCTTGAGCGGCAAAACAGCGCTGCAAAGACCTCTGGTCGCTACCGCACCCGGCATCCCCCAGACAACGCTCGTCGCTTTGTCCTGGGCGACGATCGTGCCGCCCTGCCGGATGATTTCTTCGCCGCCCGCGCGGCCGTCGTAACCCATCCCCGTCAAGATGATCACCAGAACCGACGGCCCATATGCCTTGGCGATGCTGCGTAGCATCGGGTCCACCGCCGGACGGCAAAAATGCTCAGGCGGCGCATCTGACAGCCGCAGTACCTTCCGCGTCCCCTGCGTCTCAACCAACATGTGGTGGCCGCCGGGCGCGACGTAGATGTGGCCGCGCTCGACGACGTCGCCATTCCGCGCCTCGGCGCACGGCCAGCCGGTCGCCTGCGCGATATGCGCGGCGAGAATCGACGTGAAGGTCGGCGGCATATGCTGAGTGATCAGGATCGGCAGGCTGATCGACTGGGTGATCGTCCGGAGGCATTCGGACAGCGCCTGCGGCCCGCCGGTCGAGCTGCCGATCGCCAATACCTCCGGCTTCGCATTGCCGGCGGGCCGGAGCTGGACTTCCCGCTCCTTCGAGTGAACGGGTGCGACAGGGCGCCCGCCGGCCGCAACCGGCCGTGGGCGCGATGCGCCGGCCGTATCGGCATGGCGCCGTCCCAGCGCGCGCACCTTGGCGACAAGATCCCGCTTGAAGTCGTCCGCGTCGCGCATCGCTTCGCGAGAGCTTGGCTTGGTTACGTAGTCGGTCGCTCCCATACGTAGCGCCCGCAGAGAAATCTCCGCGTTCCGTTCGGTCAATGAGGACGCCATGATGACGCAAAGATCCGGCTTCGCCTGGATCAGGCGGGGCAATGCGGTCAGGCCGTCCATGTTCGGCATCTCGATGTCGAGCAGGACGAGATCCACGTCCGTGCGCTCGATCGCCTTCAGCGCAAGCGCGCCATCCCCCACCGACGCAACGACGCGGATGTCGCGGTCGCTCTCGAGGACTCGCGTGAACAACCCGCGGATAACGGCAGAATCATCGACAATCATGACACGGATGGGATCAATCTGTTCAGGCACCGTCGGCTCACCAAGGTTCGGGTCTGCGGCTCTTCCGCCGAGAAGGGTCAAATGAGGCCGACTTGGGAAAACTTCGTTTGGATGATCTCGCTGTCAAAAGGCTTCATGATGTACTCGTTCGCCCCTGCCGCCAGCGCGTCCTGGATGTGCTGGAGATCGTTCTCCGTCGTGCAGAACACGACGGCGACCCGCTCGCCGCCCGGCAGCGCCCGCAGCTCGTTGAGGAATTCGATGCCATCCATGACCGGCATGTTCCAGTCCAGCAACACGCCGTCGGGCAGCCTCGACTTGCAGGCTTCCAGAGCGACTTTCCCGTCTTCCGCTTCGACGACGGAGAAGTTCAGCTCTTCGAGGATCTTCCGGGCGACCATTCTGATCACCTTCGAGTCGTCCACGACCAAACATGTTTTCATATCAATTCATCCTCTCCACAGGTCGCGCCGGTTCGCATCCGGCGCAGTGCTTGCTCGAGCGTCCGGCGCTCACGCGTTGCCGATCCCGGCCGCCAGCGTGTCCTGCAGCGTCTGCAGCAGTCCATCACGGTCGAATTTCGCCACATAGTCGGTGAAGCCGGCGTCTCGTCCCCGGGCCATGTCCGCCGGCGCGCTGTGCGACGACAGCGCGATGATCGGCTTCGTGGCCCAGTTGCCGCCCGAGCGGAGTTTTTCGGCGAACTGGAAGCCGTCCATCTCCGGCATTTCGATATCGCTGATGATAAGGTCGAAGTCGGCGCCGGACTCGTGGATCGACAAAGCTTTCGACGCGCTTTCGACGGCGGTGACCGAATAGCCGGCGACAGTCAGCATCGGTCCCAACAGATTGCGGAAGAAAGCGCTGTCGTCGACGAGAAGCACCTTCTGCCTGCCGCCGCCGCCGGCGCCATTCTGGCGATTTCTCTTGTGATCGAACCAATTGCCATAGGCCTGGCTCAGGTAGTAGCCGGTGTCGATGATGTCGGTCGCATGCCCGGCGATGATCGCGCTGCCGAAAATGCCGGCCTTCTCCGAACCGATTTCGATGTGGAGCCTGTCCTCGATGATGTCGACGATCTCGTTGACGACGAGACCCATCGAATGGTCGCCGTCGGTGAAGACAAGCACCGGCTGGCGCCCTTTGCGCTGGGTGAAGTCGACCTTCTCGGCGACGGGAACCAGCGGCATGAGGCGTCCGCGGTACTGAACCAGCGGCTTGCCATTGGTGTATTCGACCGCCTCGCTGTCGATTTCCTCGAGCCGGGCGACGAGCGCCAGCGGCACGGCCTTCGGCACGTCGTCGCCGCCCTTGAACAACAGCATCGTCTCGCGTTCCTGATCGCTGGAGGTCTGCTGATGGGCGCCGCCGATTTCCTGCTGCTCGCTGACCGTAACTTCGCCCAGCTCGCCCGCGATGCCGTTGGGATCGAGGATCATGATGACGCTGCCGTCGCCGAGAATCGTATTGCCGGAGAAGACCGAGATGTTCCGCAGCACCGGCGAGACCGGCTTGACGACGATTTCCTCGGTGTCGAACACCTTGTCGACAATGATGCCGAAGCAGCTCTGCCCGACCTGGGTGACGATGACGAAGGTTTCTTCATCCGCAATATCTTGCCGCTGCGCCTGCTCCGGCTCCTGGATCTTCAGCATCTCGCGGAGCGAGACAAGCGGCAGCAGCCGGTTGCGCAAGCGCAGCACGGGGGTGCCTTGAATGCGCTCGATGGTATGCACCGAGCCTTTTCCGGCCAGCACCAGCTCGAGCACGCTGATCTGCGGCACCGCGAAGCGCTCGCCCGCGCATTCGATGATCAGCGCCGATACGATGGCGAGCGTGAGCGGGATCTTGATCGTGAAGGTCGTGCCCTTGCCTTCTTCCGACTGCAGCTCGACCGTTCCGCCGATCCGTTCGATATTGGTGCGCACCACGTCCATGCCGACGCCGCGGCCCGAAACCGAAGTTATCTTCTGCGCCGTGGAGAATCCGGCCCGGAAAATGAAATTGCAGATCTGCTGGTCGGTCAGCGCCTCGAGCTCGTTCTCGGTCGCGAGGCCGTTCGCCAGCGCCTTTTCCTTGATGCGCGCGATATTCAGCCCATGACCGTCGTCGCCGACCTCGATGACGATGTGGCCGCCCTCATGGAACGCGTTGAGCGTGATCGTTCCCGTGTCGTGCTTGCCCTTGGCGACGCGCTCCGACGTGGTCTCGAGACCATGGTCCGCGGAGTTGCGGACCATGTGGGTCAGCGGGTCCTTGATCAGTTCCAGGACCTGGCGGTCGAGCTCGGTCTCGGCGCCGATCATCTGGAGGTCGATCTTCTTGTTCAATTCCAGCGCAAGGTCGCGCACGATGCGCGGAAGCTTCGCCCATGCATTGCCGATCGGCTGCATGCGCGTCTTCATGACGCCTTCCTGCAGCTCGCTGGTCACATGCGACAGCCGCTGCAGCGGGGCGGCGAACTCGCTCTCCTGCTGGGCGCGGAGAAGCTGAAGAAGCTGGTTGCGCGTGAGGACCAGCTCCGAAACCATGGTCATCAGGTTTTCGAGCAGGTCGACGTTGACGCGGATCGATCCGGCGACCGAAGAGCCCTCCTTCGGCGAGGCGATCTCGCCCTTGCCCTCGGCAGCGTGCACGGCGGGCGCCTTGCCGGCGGCTTTCGCGGGAACGACGGCCTTCTCCGATGGCGCGGGCGCCGCGGTATTCGTTGCGGCAGGCTCTTCCTGCTTGTTCGCCGGGCTCGGCACGACGCCCGGTCCCTTGTACGCAGCCGCATCGAAGGCTGCTTGCAGCTCGTCGGCATCTTGCGCCGCCTCTTCCTTGCCCATTGACGGGGCCGGCGTCGCGACAACGGGGGCCGCCGGCACGGCAGTGGCGCCGTCGGCGAAATCGTTCAGGCGCGCGATCAGGTCCGAATCGTCGCCCTCGGGCTCATGTTCCGTCGCCGCCAGCGCGGCCAGCAGCTCCTTGATCCGGTCGAGGGACTCGAGGACCAGGGACACGGCATCCGGCGTGACGGTCAGGACGCCATCGCGCACCTTTCCCAGCACATTCTCGCCGGCATGCGCGACCGCTTCGAGCCGCGGCAGGCCGAGAAAGCCGCATGTGCCTTTTACCGTGTGGACGAGACGAAAGATATTTCCAAGCAGTGCCGGATCGTTCGGATTCTGTTCGAGTCGGACCAGCTCGAGATCGAGCGTGTCCATGCTCTCGGTCGTTTCCGTCAGGAATTCCTGCAACAGGTCGTCCACTGCGATATTCCCCCGCGGGCCGATGCCGGGCGAACGCCCGGAAATCGGCCGGATTTACCATTCCTATTCAGGGGAATTTGACGAATATTCTTTAAGAACCAGTAAATTCGATTGAAATTGAGCGAGTTGGCCGTCAGACGCCCACGCGGAGCGACGCCGTCCCGCCGCCGACCTCGACATCGAGCTCTCCGCCGGCAGCCTTGGCAAGCGCGGCCGTGTAAAAGGCATGTACATTCATGGCGCTAACGTCGCCTGCGCTGACGGCTCCTTTGAGGACTTCGCTGTAGCGCTCCGGCACACGGGCCTCCTCGCCCCGGCCGACCACCGACAGCACGGTCTTGCCGTCCGCGGCGGCCACTGCCGGCGTGACCGATCCGCCCCTCGGCAGGCAGTCCATGGCGAGCACCGTCAGGTTCAGTAGGAGCTTGCCCCATCCCGGCGCCAGCGCCGCCGGCGGCGCGCCGGCCGGCATGTCGAGGCTATAGCGCTTCTCCATTGCGGTCAGTCCCGCTATCAGGGCGGTGACGGCGGCCAGGCTCGGCAGGGCATCGTGACCCGCGAAGCCATAGGCCATGCGGTAGTATTGTACCCGTGCGCTGGCCTGCTTTGCGCTGGAGCCGATCAGCTCCATCGTCTCGTCGAATGCCGACGAATCGATTTCGCTGATCAGCTCGACGCCGTTGTTGACGGCCGCGACGCCGGCAACCAGCTCGTGGCAGATGCGTGAACACAGAAGCTCGGCTATTCGCCGGTCGACAGTGAGAGCCATCGGGGATAGTCTCTGCGCGGTTTTGCCATGATCGAATCCGCGTGCAAGTTACCGCATCGACGGCAATGACCCAAGGTCTTCTGCCAGGGGACTTCGTGCGGCATCCCGACAGGCCCGACTGGGGCCTTGGCCAGGTGCAGTCGATGATCGGTCAGCGCGCGACGGTGAACTTCGAAAATGCCGGGAAAGTAACGGTGAATACGGCCGTGGTTTCCCTCGTCCTCGTCGAGGGGCAGTCGTCGCCGCGCTAGCCGGCAACTGCGCTGCCGCCGCACCGTTCGTCCATGCGAAGGAGGTTTCGAGTTGACGACTCACGCATCCGAGTCCATCGGCGGCCGCCGCCTCCACGACTGCCTCTTGTCGGGCATGTCGGGCAATGCGGAACAGGTTATCGTCGGGCTCAACTGGACCCTCGTGGCCGCGCGCGGCGGCGCGGGGATGGCTCAGACGCCGGCGCGGGGCACAGCCGGCTGCCGCAGCTTGCCGCGGCCCGGCAGCTACAGCGGCCAGCCGCTTGCTGCCCTCGCCGCGCTGTGGCAATCCGAGAACGTCTTCGAACACGCCATCGCGGTCGCCGCGATCAACGCCCGCTGGAACCGGTTCGACCTCGAAGGAAGCCCGCGAAACGGCCTCGAATTGATCGAGAACCGGGGCGAGCGCACGGTGGTGATCGGCCGCTTCCCGGGCGTTGCCGAGCGCCACCCGGGCATTGCCGTGGTCGAGCGCGAGCCGCGGCCGGGAGAATATCCGGAATCGGCGATCGAGACCCTGCTGCCGAAGGCGGAATTCGTCGCCGTCACGGCATCGACCATCATCAACGGCTCATTGCCGCGCATCCTGACGCTTTGCAAGGATGCTTTCGTCCTGATGATCGGGCCGAGCACGCCGCTGTCTCCGGCGCTCTTCGATCTGGGCATCGCAGCGCTCTCCGGCTTCGTCGCCGCGGACATCGGCAGGCTCGCCCGCGCCGTGAGCGAAGGCGGCGCGGTGGCCGCGCTACGGCCCTTCGGCCGCTACGTGACGATCCAGCGGGAAAGCCGTCACTGACGGCCGGCGCCGTCCCGGATCAGCGCCTCGGCCGCTTCCAGGTCTTGCGGACGGTTGGTGTTGAAAAACGGATCGAAAGGCTCGATGGGGAACGGCACCTGTTCCAGCCGATAGCGCGCCGTCCACGCATCGACCTTCCGGATGTCCTCATCGATCATCGCCCGCCGCAGGTCGCCGGCGAGGCGCACGGGCCAAAGGCCGATGACCGGATGGGAACGGCCACCGGACGCGGCGCACGCCAGATCGGCGCCCGTCCGCCCGACCGCCTCGGCAAGCCGCGCCACCAGATCCAGCGGCAAGAAGGGCGAATCCGTGGGGAAACTGGCGACCCAACCGCATTCCGGAGCGTTGCGCTGCGCCCATTCGAGTCCGCTCAGTACCCCGGCGAGCGGGCCGGCAAAGCCTTCCACCGTATCGCCGACGACGGGAACGCCGAATGCGGCGAAGCGCGCGGGATCGCCGTTGGCGTTGAGCACGAGGCGCGTCACCTGCGGCCGCACCCGCTCGACGATCCGTTCCAATATCGTCCTGCCGCCGATCGCGCGGAGGCATTTATCGCCGCCGCCCATCCGGCGGGAAAGCCCGCCGGCCAACAATATGCCCGCGATCGCATCAGCCATGCCGGCGCCCACCGCGGTCAGGCGCCGCGTGCCACAGCACGACCCGGTTTCGCCCGTCGCGCTTAGCCTGGTACAGCGCCACGTCGGCGCGCTGAATGGTGGTTTCGACCGGTTCGCCCGGATCCAGCACGCAGAGGCCGAAGGTGGCGGTAACCGAGAGCGCCACGCCGTCGCTCGGCAAGACCTTCATACGGCCGATCGAGGCGCGCAACCGGTCGGCAATGCCGACCGCCTGTTCGCCGTCCGTCTCGGCGAAGGCGAGCAGGAACTCGTCGCCGCCGAACCGGTAGATCGCGTCGTATGGCCGGAGGTTGGCGATCAAGCGGCCGGCCACCGCCAGCAGGACGGAATCGCCCGCGAGATGGCCATGCTCGTCATTGACCGCCTTGAATTTATCGATGTCGCACAGACCGACATAGACGGCGTTGCCGGTACGGATGGAACGCTCGCGCTCGCGCTCCAGCGCCGTCATCATGCAGCGCCGGCTGTGCACGCCGGTAAGCGGGTCGAGATCGTACACGGCGCGCTGGAAGGCGTCCCGGATGCGCCGGGCGGTCGCGGCAAAGCTCTGCGCCTTGTCCATGAAGGCGTCGTACTCGGCCGCCGACAAGCGCTCACCGCCGGCCGCCTTCCGGGCGAGGCCGCAGCCGAGCGCGTGCATCTCGGCGTATGCCGGCCAAAGCTGCTTGAAGACCGGCTGATCCAGCAAGCCCCGTTCGCTGTTGATGTCGAACCATTTTCCGAAGCGGCCGGCCGGAGGCTGTTCCGCGGACACGACGTCGCGCGCCGGCGGCAAGCCGCATACCAGCGCGCGGTGCCACATGCGCAGCCAATCCGCCTGCTCTTCCAGGGCCGCGTCGATCATTTCGAGAATTTCCCGCGAATCTTCCCGCCGGGCCGGCTCCACGCCGTCGTCCGTCTGCCGCGTTGCGATTCGCGTTTCCTCAGGCGGCGTCTTCTTCAAGGCTCGACTTGCGCTGCAGGTGTTTCGCTTCGTCCGGGACGGCGCCGGCGTCGGCGTCATAGACCACGCGCTCCGCGCCCGACAGCACGACGAAGCGCTTGCCCCTGGCGCGCCCGATCAGGGTGAGTCCCGCCTTCCGCGCCAGGTCGACGCCCCACGCCGTAAACCCGGAGCGGGACGCCAGGATCGGGATGCCCATCTGAACCGTCTTGATCACCATCTCCGACGTCAACCGGCCGGTCGTGTAGAAACTCTTGCCCTTCGGCGATATGCCGTTGAGACGCATGTAGCCCGCGATCTTGTCCACCGCGTTGTGGCGGCCCACGTCTTCCATGTAGAGCAATGGCCTGTCCTCTTCGCACAGCACGCAGCCATGGATCGCGCCCGCCTCGAGGTATAGGCTCGGGCAGGTGTTGATCTTGCGCGTCAGCGCATAGAGCCAGGAGGTACGCATGACCGCGTCCTTCGGCAGATCGACTTCCTCGAACCGCTCCATCAGGTCGCCGAAGGCGGTGCCTTGCGCACAGCCCGACGTCAGCGTCTTCTTCCGCAGCTTGGATTCGAAATCCGTCTGGCGCTTGGTCCGCACGACGACGGTCTCGATATCTTCCTCGTAATCGATTCCGACGATCTCGTCGTCCTCGCGCAGCATGTTCTGGTTCGCCAGATAGCCGACCGCGAGGTAGTCGGGATAGTCGCAGATCGTCATCATCGTGACGATCTCGCGCTTGTTGAGAAACAACGTGAGCGGCCGTTCCACGACGACCGACGTCTCGATCTCGCTTCCCTCGTGATCATGCCCGGAAAGACGCTCCGTCAGGCGCGGGTTCGTCGGGTCGGGGCGCAGAATGAATTCGTCCATGGCCGCTCCATGATGCCTGACAACCGCCTCGACAACAACGAGTTATAACTAATTGCATTTTCTTGATAATCGCCCCGGCTTCCAATCGCCGGCGAGGCGGAGAGAATACAGTGGACGGCACCGGGCGTCGGGTGTATGTGACGGCGCTTCCGGGGACGGTGCGAGTAGCTTCATGTTACGGGTCGTTGGATCGCTGGGCGCGTTGCTGCTCGGCATGAGCGTCATGCTGCTGGGGAACGGGCTCTTCGGGACGCTCACCGCGCTTCGCATGACGATTGAGAATTTCTCGCCCGCGACGATCGGCGTCGTCGTCGCCTGTCATTCGATCGGCTTCGCCGCCGCCTGCCTGACCTGCGGCCGGGTCATCCGGCGCGTCGGCCATATCCGGGTTTTCGCGGCCTTTGCGGCGACGCTCGCCTTCTGCTGCCTCTGCTTCCCAGCCGCGGTCGATCCCGCTGCCTGGATTCCGCTTCGCCTGGTATTCGGCTATGCCGGCGCGTCGTGCTTCATGGTCGGGGAAAGCTGGCTCGCCGGCGCCGCGCCCAGGGACATGAAAGGCAAGGTCTTCGCCGTCTACATGGTGATCAACAAAGCCTCTTTCGGCATCGGCCAGCTTTTCCTGATCCTGGGCGACCCGGCCGGCGACCGCCTCTTCATGCTGGCCGCGGCGCTCTATGCGCTCTGCCTTGTTCCGATCGCGCTCACCCGGGCGAAGGGGCCCGATGCGCTCGGGCACGAGCGCCTCAGCTTCGCGGCGCTCTACCGGCTGTCGCCGGTCGGCGTCGCGGGGGCCATCACCGCCGGCTTCACCAATGCTTCGCTGGTCGGGCTGGGACCGGTCTTCGCGACCAACCAGGGGCTCAACGTCGCCCAGGTCTCGCTCTTCATGGTCGCCTTCCTGGCCGGCAATCTGGTGCTGCAAGTGCCGATCGGGCGCACGTCGGACCGCTTCGACCGGCGCACCGTGCTCTTCGTCGTCGCGGTGCTGACGGCCGGCTCCTGCATCGCGATGGCCATGGCGCCATCTCCGGGATTCGGCGGGCTGCTTGCGCTGTCGGCCCTCGTCGGCGGCTTCAGCGCGGTGGTGTATCCAATCGCCATGACGCACGCGACCGATTTGTCGCGGCCGCAGCAGACGGTATCGCTCCACGCGGGGATGCTGCTGGCCTTCTCGATGGGGGCGAGCACCGGCCCCATTCTGGCGTCGCTGGCGATGCAGTGGATGGGCGGCGGCGGGCTGTTCGCGTTCGCCGCGGTCATCAACGTCCTGCTCGCGATCTTCATCCTGTACCGCAAGTTCCAACGGGCTTCGGCGCCCGACGAACAGCAGACCGACTTCATCGCCATGCCGCAGACGACGCAGACGACGCAGGCGATGGCGGGGCTCGATCCGCGTGCGGACGGGGAGAAGGGAGCCGGGGCCGCTAGTTGATCTGCGGCGGCTCTTCGTCCTGATACGCCTCGGGCGCGCCGTTCGTCGGACCGGCCTGGTGATGCACGAGCTTCCACAAGCCGCCTTCGCGCGTGAATACGTTGGTCGCGATCAAATAGCTTTGCGGAACGCGCTCGTAACAAATCACCGTCGCGACGTCGCCATACACATATGCCCGCGGCGCGTGGCAGCTTATCTCGGGCGGGTTGTCGCCGCCGAAGATCCCGCGCCAGCTCTCCAGGACATCGTCACGGCCGTGCAGCGGCGGCCAGCCGGGATGGATGCACGCCACCGGCGCGCCGGAGGCCCAGATATCGGCCATCGCGGCATAGTCGCGCGAGCGGAAGGCCAGATAGAATGCTTCGTTCGCGAACAGAACGGCATCGTGCTGGGTCATTCCGCCTCCCTTCCGGTCAATCGATCCTTATCTGATGCGCGAATTTCTTGCCGTCGCTGACTGTGAGCAGCTTGAAGCCCAGCATCTTGCAAAGGTCGAGATAGGTGTAATAGTCCTCCACGCGCTCTTCCTTAAAAAGCGGCGTGGTCCGCGCCACGGCCGTCAGCATCGCCAGCAATGCGCGCATGCGGTACAGCGTATCGTAGCTGTCCCCGGCGATGCTTACGATGATCATCTTTTCGGCCTCCCCGCCCTTCGCGAAGATCGCATACTGCGGCGGATAGGGGTTCTTGCGGATCATCTCGTTCATCACATGGGTGACGAAGGCGATCCGGCTGCGGCGGCTTGCCTCGGGCAGCACCTCGGCGCGGGCCCCATAGATTTCGGAGCTCGCCGGCGTTGGGTAGTAGTATTCAGCGTGGCGATCGTCCGCCTGCGCGCAGGATGCCGCCACCATCATGAGGACGGCGGCCAGGGGTGTCCACTTCGCGCAACTGGTTAACGGCATTCGGAATCCTCCGTCACGGTGAGGCCTTGGTTGCGACTGGCGCCCGGAACCGCCTCCGCTATACTGTGCACCCTTCCACAAGGGGCAATTGGGACGGGATCCTTGCATGCCAAGTAAGAAGATTGCCTTTGTCGCCGCGGAAAACCCCGAGGCCGTAAAGGCGGAAAAATACCTCAAGGCACGCTACCAACATGTTAATCCCGAGGAGGCCGAGATCATCGTCGCGCTCGGCGGGGACGGCTTTATGCTTCACACCCTGCACGAATACAAGAGCGGGAAGGTGGCCTTCTACGGCATGAACCGCGGCTCGATCGGCTTCCTAATGAACGCCTATGAGCCGGACGTCCTGATGGAGCGCCTCGAAAATGCCGAGGCGGTGGAGCTCAACCCGCTGCAGATGAAGGCCGAGAAGGCCGACGGCAGTGTGGAGCCGCTGCAGGCGATCAACGAGATCTCCCTCCTGCGCCAGACCCAGCAGGCGGCGAAGATCCGCATCCTGATCAACGGCGTGGTACGCCTGGAAGAGCTGATCTGCGACGGCATACTCGTTTCCACCCCGGCCGGCAGCAGCGCCTATAACCTGTCGGCGCACGGACCCATCGTGCCGATCGGGTCGGACATCCTGTGCGTCACGCCGATCAGCGCATTCCGCCCGAGGCGCTGGCGCGGCGCGCTCTTGCGTCACACCGCCAAGGTGCGGCTCGAAATGCTCGAAGCGGAGAAACGCCCGGTCAGCGCCTGCGCGGACTACACGGAGGTGCGCGACGTCGTCGCCGTCGACGTGAGCGAAGATCCCACGCGCCCGGTGCGGATGCTGTTCGACAAGGAACACGACCTCGAAGAGCGTATCATCAAGGAGCAGTTCACGCCGTGAGGCGGCGCACGGCCGTTAGACGGCCTGTTCGCAAATCGCGGCGATGAGGTGCCCGAGATCCGCCTTCAGCGCGCGGAACCGGGGCAATCGCTCGAAGCTCGCCTCGTCCATGTAGATCGCGCGGTTGATCTCGATCTGCAGGCTGTGACGGCGCCGCGCGGGATTGGAATAGGCGCGCACCAGTTCCACGCCCTTGTACGGGTCGTTGATCTTCACGGTGTAGCCCATTTCGCGCAGGCAATCGCGGACTAGATGCACGAAGTCCGGCGCGGCCGTCGTGCCGTCGCGGTCGCCGAGAACGAAATCCGGCTGTCCGCCGCCGTTGAGAAAGGGCCCGCGGGCCATGGAAGGCATGGAATGGCAATTGACATGCCAGACCGCGTCGAACCGCATGTAGAGGTCGTCCAGAGCCTTCCGCAGTGCCGCGTGGTATGGCCGCCAGTAGCCGTCGATCCGCCGCCGGACCTGTTCCGGCGACAGCTTCTCGATGTAGAGGTTCATATCCGGCGGGCACAGCCGCCAGATCAGGCCGTGGCCGAGCCGGGCCTTCTCGCCGGGCCGTACGACGCCCGGCCAGCTATCCGCCAGCAATTCCGGGTCCAGGTCTTCGAGCGAGCGGTTGGGATCGATGTAGCTGCGCGGAAACAAGGCGGCGATAAGCGCCGCGCCGTGGCCAGGAGCATCGCCGAACAGCTCGTCGACATACATGTCTTCGGCGCGGCGGATCTTGTCGAGAGGAATTATATGATTGAAATCGCTCGGATAAACCGCGCCGCTGTGCGGCGAATCGAAGACCACGGGAACGACCGTGCCACGGCCGCGGATGATCGACACCACGTCGGATGCGTTGCCGCTGCTCAGCTCAAGGGGATCGTGGTCAAGGTCAAGACTGGTCATTCAGGTGGCACGCCGAGTAGCGCCCCGGTGCGATTTCCCGAAGCATCGGCTGCTCCACGCGGCACCGCTCCATCGCATGTGGACAACGGGGGTGGAAATGACACCCGGATGGCGGATTGATCGGTGACGGTATCTCTCCCTTGATCGGCACGAAGGTCTGGCCGCGGCGGTCGATCCGCGGCACTTCCCCCAACAGGGCGACAGTATAGGGGTGGTTGGGCCTGGCGAACAATTCTTCCGTGCCGGCGATTTCGACCACCCGGCCGAGATACATGATCACCACGCGCTCGGAGAGATGCTCGACGACGCCGAGATCGTGGCTGATGAACAGATAGGTCAGGCCGAGCTCGGCCCTCAGGCGCATGAACAGGTTGATGACCTGCGCCTGGATCGAAACGTCGAGCGCGGCGATCGCCTCGTCGCAGACCAGGAAGGCGGGCTTGACCGCCAGCGCCCGGGCGATGCCGATACGCTGACGCTGGCCGCCGGAGAATTGGTGCGGAAACCGCCGCCGGAACGACGGATCGAGACCGACGCGGAGCATCATGTCGTCGACGTAATCGTCCAGCTCGTTCGACTTGACCAGCCCGTGGAAAGCCGGCGCCTCGCCGATGATGTCGCGCACCCGGAGCCGCGGGTTGAGCGAGGACATGGGGTCCTGGAAGATCATCTGCACCTGCAGCGCCCACTCCTTCGCCTCCGCGTGCGACATTTTCTCGATGTCGTGTCCCTTGAACCTGACCGTCCCATCGGAGGACGGGTGGATTCCCGCGATGACCCGGCCGAGCGTCGATTTCCCGCAGCCGGACTCCCCCACCAGGCCAACGACCTCGCCCTCGGCGATCGCCAAGCTCACCTTGTCGACCGCGTGCACGGTCTGCTCGCGAACGTCGCCTCCCATCAGGTTGAAGAGCTTTTCCGCGACGTCGAGCCTCTTCATAAAGCGCTTGGAGACGCTCTCCAATTCGATCATGGCGGTCATCAGGCCGCCGCCCCGGCATGCGGATGGAAGCAACGCACCCGATGATCCGGCTGGCGCGGCGTCGTCACGCCGGGGATTTCGAGGCACTTCGCATCGGCCCTTGGACAGCGCGGATGGAACGCACAGCCCTGCGGCATGTTCAACAGTGACGGCGCCATGCCCGGAATTTGCGCCAAGGGCTGCCCGCGCCGGTTATGGCTGGGTACGGAACCGATCAGGCCGTGTGTATACGGATGAAGCGGCTGGTCGATGACCTGGGCGATTGCGCCGGTCTCCACGATCCTGCCCGCATACATGACGCAGATCGCGTCCGCCAGCCCGGCCACGACGGCGAGATCATGCGTAATCCAGATCAGCGACATGCCCCGTTCGCGGCACAGCTTCTGGACTTCGTAGAGGATCTGTCCCTGGATCGTGACATCGAGCGCGGTCGTCGGCTCGTCGGCAATGATCAGGTCCGGCTTATGCAAGAGCGCGATGGCGATGGCGACGCGCTGGCGCATGCCGCCGGAGAATTGATGAGGGTAGGCCTTGAGGCGTTCTTCCGGCGAGGGAATGCCCACCTGGCCGAGCGCGTCGCGCGATCGCTCGAAGGCGGTCTTCCTGTCGACCTTGTCGTGCGCCTGCACCGCTTCGATCATCTGCGTATCGATCCGCAGCACCGGATTGAGCGTCATCATCGGATCTTGAAAGATCATCGCGATCCGGCTGCCGCGAAGACGGCGCATGCGCTCCTCGCTCGCGCCCGTAATGTCTTCGCCGTTGAAGAGGATGCGCCCGCCGGCGACCTTCCCCGGCGGATCGACCAGCCCGATGATCGAGAACCCGGTGACGGTTTTACCCGAGCCGGACTCGCCCACCAGCCCCAGCACCTCGCCCTTGGCCACGGAGAAGCTCACGCCGTCGACGGCCTTCGCCACGCCCGCCTTCGTATAGAAATAGGTCTTCAGGTCCTCGACCAGCAGGGTCGGCGTATTCGACGCCATCGCTGGCCTACCTTGCCAGCCGCGGGTTCAGCACGTCGCGCAACCGGTCGCCGACGAGATTGATGCTGACGATGGTGACCAGGAGCGCCACGCCCGGAAAAATGCTGATCCAGTATTTTCCGCTCATCATGTATTCGAAGCCGTTCGAAATCAGCAGCCCAAGCGACGGCTCCGTCACGGGGAGGCCGATTCCGAGGAAGGACAGCGTCGCCTCCAGCGCGATCGCATGCGCAACCTGCACCGTGCCCACGACGATGAGCGGCGGCATGACGTTCGGCAGCAGGTGGCGGAAGACGACGCGGTTGTGCGAAAGCCCAAGGCACATGGCCGCTTCTACATATTCCTTGCTGCGCTCGACCAAGGCGCTGCCGCGAACGGTGCGCGCGTAGTACGCCCACTGGACGACGATCAGCGCGATGATGATCTTGTCGACGCCCTTGCCCAGCGTCGCGAGCAGGACGAGAGCGATGAGGATCGCGGGAAAGCTGAGCTGCAGGTCGACGATCCGCATGATGACCGTATCCACGCGTCCGCCGAAATAAGCCGATGCCAGGCCGACGCACACGCCGATGCAGAGCGCGACGAGGCCGCTCGCCGCGCCGACGCCGAGGCTTATGCGGAGGCCGTAGAACATGGCGCTCACCATGTCGCGGCCGAGACCGTCCGTGCCGAGCCAGGCGACCGTTCCGGTCATCATCGACTCGCCCGGAGGCAGGCGGCTGTCGAGAATATCTACGGTTGCGAGGTCGTATGGATTGGTCGGCGAGATCCAAGGCGCGAGAATGGCAATCAGCACGATGATCAGGAAGCCGAAAAAGCCGGCGACGGCGACTTTGCTTTCCGCGAAGTCGGACAAAAACCGCCGGAACGGCGTCTGGTCCTTGACGGCCAATGGCGCCTCGGCGGCAACACCCTTCAGTTCCTTGACGTCCGCGGTCGCTGTCATCCCTTGACGTCCTGCAATCTCACGCGCGGGTCGAGCAGCGAATAGAGCAGGTCGACTATGAGATTGATCACGATGAACATGCACACCGTTATCATCAGATACGCCACGACCACCGGCCGATCCAGCTGGTTGATGGAATCGATGATCAGCTTGCCCATGCCCGGCCATGCGAACACGGTTTCCGTAACCACCGAGAAGGCGATCAGCGAGCCGAATTCGAGCCCCAGCACCGTAATCACCGGTATCAGGATGTTCTTGAGCACATGGACCAAGACGATCCGCCGCGGGTGGAGCCCCTTGGCGCGCGCGAACTTCACATAGTCCTGGTGAATCACCTCGCGCGTGCCGGCGCGCGTCAGCCGGACCGCCAGCGATATCTTCAAGAGCGCCAGGTTCACCGCCGGCAGGACCAGATGCAGCAGCCCATCGACGGTGAGGAAGCTCACATCGATCCCGAACAGCTCCCGGGTGGTGCCGCGGCCGCCGGACGGCAACCAGCCGAGCATCACCGCGAAGATCATGATGATCATGATCCCAACCCAGAAAGTCGGTAGGCTGAAGCCGAGGATCGAGCCGGCCATGATGCTCTTGCTCGCCAGCGAATCCGGTTTCAGGCCGGCCCACATGCCGAGCGGGATGCCGAAGACGACTGCCAGCAGCAACGCCGAGAACGCCAGCTCGAGCGTGGCCGGCATGCGGTCGAGGATGAGCAGCAGCGCCGGCTCGTTGAACACGAAGGAAGTGCCGAGATCGCCTTGCAGCGCCTTGGCGAGGAAGCGCAGATACTGCATGTGGACGGGCAAGTCGAGGCCGAGCGATTCGATCAGCCTTTGCCGCTCCGCCTGGTCCGCGTCGTCGCTGATCAGAATGTCCGCCGGGTCGCCGATCATGAACACGCCGGCGAAGACGAGGACGGACATCGCCGCGACGACCAGCACCGCCTGCAACAAACGCCGGATGATGTAGACAGACATGGGCTTGCTCCGTCGCCCCCCAGGGCCGAAGCGCTACGGGCGGCTCCATTGTAGCCGCCCGTCTGCGCTAAGCCTTATTTTTCTTTGAGGACGTCCATGACCTGGGTGTCCTCGTCGGTCCGCGCCCGGTATTTCAAGCCAGCCTTCGTCGCCCAGGTGTTGACCTGATAGTGCAGCGGGATGATGGCCTGATACTTGCCGATCGCCAGCTCGGTCGCCTCCTGAAGCAGCTTCTCGCGCTTCTTGTCGTCGATGGTGGCGAGGGCCTGCTCGACGATCTTGTCGACGTCGGGCGACGAGAACCGGCCGCGGTTCGACGCGCCCCAACCCTTAGCCTTGTCGTGCGTCATGGTCAGCGACTTGAGCGGAGAGGACGCCTCGCCCGTGCCCGAGCCCCAGCCGACCAGGATCAGGCTGAACTCCGGCTCCTTGTTCGGTCCGCCGCCGGAGGCTCGGCTGAAGAAGACGCTGGCCGGCATGGTGACGACTTTGGTCGGGATGCCGCCGCGCGTCAGCATCTGGGCGATCACCTCGCAGATCTTCGCGTCGTTCACATAGCGGTTGTTCGGCCCATGGATCGTCAGCGAGAACCCGTTGGGGTAACCGGCCTCCTTGAGAAGCTTCTTGGCGCCCTCAACATCGTACTTCTCCGGCTTCAGTTTCGGCGAGACGCCGAAGAAGCCTTCCGGCAGGAACTGGCCCGCCGGGATCGCCAGCCCTTCCATCACGCGCGACACGATCGCATCGCGATTGATCAGTTTGGACAGCGCCTTGCGTACCCGCACGTCTTTCAGCGGGTTCTTCTTGAGGGGCTGGCCGTTCTTGTCGGTGACGAACGGCGACTGGTCGCGGAACTGATCCATATGCAGGTAGATGATCCGGTTCGAGATGCCGGAGCTCAGCGCGACCTCGGAATTTTTCTTCAAATTAGCGACGTCGGTCGTCGGCACGTTGTCGATCATGTCGACATCCCCCGCCAGAAGCGCGGCCACGCGCGCCGGCGCCGACGGGATTGGCTTGATGATGACCTTGCTCCACTCCGCCTTTTCGCCGAAATAGGCGGGATTGGGCACGAGCACGATGCGATCGCCCTTCTTCCATTCGACGAATTTGTATGGGCCGGTGCCGACCATTGCGGTGCCGTCGTTGAAATCCTGCACCGTCAGGCCGCCGTTGACGTCCGGCTTGCCCGTACCCTTCACCTCGGACGATACGACGACCGGCTGCGCCAGATCGACCGGCATCAGCGGATACGGCTCCTTGGTGATGGCGTGAACCGTGTAGTCGTCGATTTTCTTGAAGGTCTTGCCGCTGAGGTAGGTGCGGAAGCTCGAGTTGCCGCCTGTATAGTTCACGGCGCGGTCGAAGGAATAGACCACGTCGTCCGCCGTGAACGACGTGCCGTCAGTGAACTTCACGCCCTTGCGCAGCTTGAATTCCCAGGTCGTGTCGTTGATCGCCTTCCAGGACACCGCGAGCGCCGGCACCAGCTTCTGCTTGTGGTCCATCTCGATCAGCCGGCCGAACACATGCGTCATGAACGCGTTGTTCGGACCGAGATTATGGAAATGCGGGTCCATCGAGGACGGCTCGGTCTGGAGCCCGATCCGCAGTTCTTCGGCATGAGCCGCGGCGGCCAACAACCCCGCCGCAGCCATCGCCAGGACAAATCGAACCGACCTTCGTGCCATCTTGAAGCCCCCCTGTTGCACCACCCTGTTGATTCCACCTCTCAAACCCACGCGCTCCACCGCGCGCGGGCCGGCATTTCCTTACCGACAGGAATCATGTCGTATCTCGACTGTCAACTCAATAGCGTCGCATGCATTTCCCCCGCGAACCCTTTGCGGAAACAAGATAAAACAATAAGTTGTTTTGCGAATCCCGGTGCAGTTTCAGGTTGACCTCAACCCCAGGGCGCTGCCGATCTGGTCGACTGCCTTCAAACCCGAACCGGTCAGGATTACGACCGTCGTTTCGCCGGGCGCAATCGCGCCGCCGGCGATCAGCCTGCTGAGCCCAGCGCCTGCGGCGGCGGTGGTTGGCTCTACGAAAAAGCCTTGTTTGGTAAAGCCGTGCAGTGCCTCCACGATCTCGTCTTCGGTCACGGCGAGGCAGGTTCCCGCCGTTGCCCGGACTGCGTCGAGAACCTCGCGCAGGCGGATCGGCCGCGCCGACGCGATGCCGTCGGCGATCGTCGGTATCGCCACGATCTCGACAGGGGCGTCGCTTCCGGCCGCATAGGCGGCATAGTAGGGCGCGGCGTTTGCCGCCTGGATCGCGAAGAGGCGCGGCAGCGATGCTATCACGCCCCGCTCCCGCAGCTCGCGAAAGCCGATATGGCAGCCCATCACGTTGCTGCCCTGGCCACAGGGAATGACGATGTTGTCCGGCACGGCAAAGCCGAGCTGTTCCCAAAGCTCGAAGGCGAGCGTCTTCGTTCCTTCGAGGAAATAGGCCTGGTGATTGTGCCCGGCGTAGAACTGCGTTTCGCCGGCCGCCAGGGCGGCCTTGGCGACGTCGTCGCGCGTCCCTGCCACGGGCACCACCTCTGCGCCCATTGCAGCGATCTGGTAGCGCTTCGGGGCCGGCGCGTTCGCCGGCACGAAGATCCGGCTGTCGAAGCCGAGCGCAGCGCCGTAGGTCGCGACCGACGCACCGGCATTGCCGGACGAATCCTCGATGATCTGCGTCACGCCGCATTGCTTCAGGTAGTTCAGCATGACCGCGGTCCCGCGGTCCTTGAATGAACCCGACGGCATGAGGAATTCCGCCTTCATGCGCACCCGGACGCCATTCCATTCGCCGTCGAGCAACGGCGTCCACCCCTCGCCCAGCGTCCGCACGGGCGTCGCGGAAAGGCGGAGCGCCTTGCCGTAACGCCACAGCGACCGTTCCGCCGTATCGATCTCCCGGGGCTCGATCCCGGGCCCAGGCGTCAGGTTGACATAGCCATGGTCGTCGGGCGCCCGCCAAAGCGCCCGGTCCGCGGGCCAGCGCCGGCCGGTCCGGGGATTCACATAATCCGCATCGTTCCTCATAATCGCGAAGATGTTGCGGTTTCGCGGGCGACGCAATGGTTTTGACATAGCGGCCGTAACCCTCCCGCGCCGGACAATATCCGCTGGCCCGGCCTTCAGGATTGGCTATGCTGTCACTGCCGCCCGCCCGGGCAATGCATTGGAGCGTAAAGAAGCGCCGTGGCCAACGACCCGATCAGCCTGCCGATCATCCGGAAACTCATCGGGTTCGACACGACGAGCCGCGAATCGAACCTCGCGCTGATCGAGTATGTCAGGGGCTATCTCGCCGAATTCGGGGTGGAATCGCTCCTCGTGCACGACGAGGACAAGCGAAAGGCCAATCTGTACGCGACGATCGGACCGGCCGACCGCGCCGGCATCTGCCTCTCGGGTCACACCGACGTGGTGCCGGTGGACGGGCAGGAATGGGACACCGCGCCCTTCGAGGCCGTCGTGAAGGACGGCAAGGTCTTCGGGCGCGGCTCCTCGGACATGAAGAGCTTCATCGCGATCGCCTTGGCATTCGTGCCGCGCTTCCTGGAGCGGGGCCTCGAGACGCCCGTCCATCTCGCCTTCTCTTACGACGAGGAGGTCGGCCATCTCGGCGCCAAGCGCCTGATAGAAGTGGTGAAGGACATGCCGGTCAAGCCGGCGATGTGCATCGTCGGCGAGCCGACGAGCCTCGGGGTCATCATCGGCCACAAGGGCAAGAAGAAGGTGCGCACCCATGTCCGCGGCCATGAGGCGCATTCGAGCCTGACCCACGAAGGCGTCAATGCGATCGAATACGCCGCGCGCCTGATCGCCTTCATTCAGCAGACCGCGCGCAAATGGCAGAAGGATGGCCCGTTCGACGAAGAATGCGACGTCCCCTTCACCACCATGCAGGTCGGCTTGATCCGTGGCGGCACGGCGCCCAACATCGTCCCGAAGAGCTGCGTCTTCGATATGGAGATACGCCACCTTCCGAATGTGGATCCGGAGGCCCTTTTCGACGCCATCCGCCACCATGCCAAGGACGTGATCGAGCCCGAGATGAAGGCCGTGGCGCCGGATGCGGGCTTCGATTTCGAAGAGTTCGACAGCAACCTCGCCCTCAACACCGATCCGGACGAAGCCGTCGTGGCCTTCGTCAAGCGCCTCGCCGGGCAAAACAAGCACGGCAAGGTCGGATTCGGAACGGAGGCGGGATTGTTCCAGCAACGCGCGGGCATTCCCACCGTCGTCTGCGGTCCCGGCGATATCGCGCAGGCGCACAAGCCGAACGAATTCATCACGCTCGATCAGGTGCGGAAGGGCGAGGCATTCATGGCGCGCCTGGCCGACTACGCGACCTCCGAGCGGCTCGCGGGCGGCGCGTGAGCGGACTTCATGCGACGAACCCGAGTAACAGCGACGGAGAACAGCCGGTGAGTGACGGCAGCCCAGCCAGTCTCGATTGGATACGCACCCTCATCGGGTTCGACACGACCAGCCGCGACTCCAATCTCGACCTTATCAAGCACGTAAAGGATTACCTCTCCGGCCTCGGCGTCGCATCGACGCTCGTGTTCGACGACGAGAAGCGGAAAGCCAATCTCTACGCCACACTCGGCGCGCCGGACCGGGCCGGCATCCTGCTGTCGGGCCACACGGATGTCGTGCCCGTCGACGGCCAGGAATGGCACAGCGACCCGTTCCAGACGGTGGAGAAAGGCGGCCGCCTGTACGGCCGCGGGACCTGCGACATGAAGAGCTTCATCGCCGTCTGCCTGACGTTCGCGCCGAAGTTCCTCGCCCGCGGACTGACGACGCCGATCCATTTCGCTTTCTCCTACGACGAGGAGGTCGGTTGCATCGGCGTGCGCCGGCTGATCGACATGGTCAACGGCCTCGGGGTCAAGCCGAAGATGTGCATCGTGGGCGAGCCGACGAACATGCAGGTCACCATCGGCCACAAGGGCAAGCACAGCTACCGCGTCCGCACGCGCGGCCTCGAAGCGCATTCCAGTCTGGCGCCCGCCGGCGTCAACGCCGTGGAATACGCCGCCGAGGCCGTCGCCTATCTCAAAGGGATGGCGCGGCGCATTGCGGCGAACGGACCCTTCGACGCGCTCTACGACGTGCCGCATTCGACGGTCCACACCGGAACGATCCGCGGCGGCACCGCGCTCAACATCGTGCCGAAGGATTGCACCTTCGATTTCGAGTTCCGCTATCTTCCGGAAATCGGCCACGAAGATTATTTTTCGGAGTTCGACACCTACGTGCGCGAAACGCTGGAGCCGCAAATGCACGCCGTCGATCGGTCCACCGGCTTCACGATCGAGGAGCTGTCGTCGATACCGGGCTTGAACATGGACCCCGGCGAGGAGGTCGTCACCTTCGCAAAATCCCTCGCGGGCCGAAACGACCACGGCAAGGTCGCATTCGGCACGGAAGCCGGATTGTTTCAGCAGCGCGGCGGCATACCGACGGTGGTCTGCGGCCCCGGCAGCGTCGACCAGGCGCATAAGCCGAACGAGTTCGTCAGCCTCGAGCAGATCGAAAAATGCGAGCGCTTCATGGAAAAGCTGATGGATCATGTCTGCGGCAGATGACCCGACGCCCTCGCAGCGCCATACGCATAACCGGATCACCCCCGTCATGACCAAATATCCCGTTCAGCTCGCCCCGCCCGCCATCACGGCCTACCGCGAGGGCGATTCAGGCATCGACTATGTCACGACCTTCGACAGCGGCCGGCCGGGGCCGCATGTCATGGTTTCGGCCGTCACGCACGGAAACGAGCTGTGCGGCGCAATCGTGCTGGACTTCCTGTTGCGCGAGAAGGTGCGCCCGGCCACGGGCAAGCTCACCCTCGCCTTCGTGAACTATCGCGCGTTCCTGACCTTCGATGCCCGCTATCCCGGCTTGTCGCGCTATATCGACGAGGACATCAATCGCGTGTGGTCGGCCGAGGTCCTCGACAGCGGCAGAACCAGCGACGAGCTGCGCCGGGCGCGCGAGCTGCGCCCGCTGATCGACAGCGTCGACCTGCTGCTGGACCTGCATTCCATGCAGACGTCCTGCCCGGCGCTGATGCTCGCGGGACCGCTCGAGAAAGGCCGCCGGCTTGCCGCCGCAGTCGGCGTGCCCGAGTTCGTCGTCAGCGACGTGGGGCACGCGGCCGGCAAACGCATGCGCGACTATGGCGGTTTCGGCGACGCGACGAGCGCGAAGAACGCGCTGCTCGTCGAATGCGGCCAGCATTGGGAGCGGGCGAGCGCCGACGTGGCGATGCAGACGACGCTGCGCTTCCTGAAGCACAGCGGCATCGTCGACCCCGGTTTCCTCGACGCGCATATCGCCGGCGGTTCCCCGCCGCAGAAGTTCATCACCGTCACCGGGGCCGTCACGATTAAGCACGACGATTTCAAGTTCGTCGAGGAATACAACGGCATGGAGGTCATTGCGAAAGCCGGAACGGTCATCGCGCAGGACGGACGCGAACCGGTCCGCACGCCCTATGACGATTGCGTTTTGATCATGCCGTCGCGGCGCATGGCGGCCGGACAGACCGCCGTGCGCCTCGGGCGCTTCACGCACCGGTAGGGGATTTCGCGCGCCCGGCGTCGACCTGCCGTAACGCGGTCTTCAGAACCTTGCCGTAGTTGTTCTTCGGCAGCTCGCCGATCAGCTCATAGGCCTTGGGACGCTTGAAACGCGCGATCCGCTCGAGGCAGAGGCGATCGAGCTCCGCGGGGTTCACCGATGCGCCTTCCCGCAGCACGACATAGGCGACGACGCTCTCGCCCCAATCCGGGTCGGGTCTGCCGATCACCGATACCTCGGCGACGTCCGGATGGCCGAGCAGGACCTCCTCCACCTCGCGCGGATAGATGTTGGTGCCGCCGCTGATGATCATGTCCTTGGACCGGTCCTTCAGCGTGAGGAAGCCGTCGCCGTCCATCGCGCCCACGTCGCCGGTATGCAGCCAGCCGCCGGCCAGGGCCTGCGCCGTGGCCTCGGGGTTGCCCCAATAGCCGGCCATGACGGCGTCACCCCGCACCAGCACCTCGCCCGCCTCGCCCGGCGGCAGCGTATCGTCCGCAGCGCCGGCGACCCGCACCTGGACGACGCTTTGCGCCACGCCGACCGAACCCAGGCGCTCCTCCCACCGCGGATGCGCGCGATCCAGATGCACCGCGCGGGAGACATAGGTGATCGTCATCGGACTTTCGCCCTGGCCGTAGATCTGCACGAGCTTGCCGCCGAAGCGATCGAGCGCGGCTTTCGCATCCGCCACGTACATCGGCCCGCCGCCATAGACGACGGTCTTCAGGTTGGCGGTGTCCGCATCGACCGGATGGCCGACCAGCCTTTTCACCATCGTGGGCGCGGCGAACACCGTCATCCCCGGCCAGTGCGGCATCAGCTCATACATCTCCGCCGGATCGAAGCGGCCGCTTTCCGGAACGACGTTGCAGGCGCCCGCGACCACATGCGGCAGCATATAGAGACCCGATCCGTGGCTCATCGGGGCGGCGTGAAGAATGCAGTCGCCGGGGTCGATGGCGTCGACGTCCGCGAAATAGCTCAAGGTCATCGCCGCCAGCACGCGGTGGGTAAGCATCGCGCCCTTGGGCCGCCCGGTGGTCCCGCTGGTGTAGAACAGCCACGCGACATCGGTCGCCTCCGTCTCGGCCATGGGCGCCGGCGGCTCGCGGAAGAGCGACTCGTACTCCCACGTCCCGACCTCGAACAGCCGTACCGGCCCGTCGAGGCGCAGCGATCCCGCCGCCGGGGCCAGGTCCGGCGTGACGAAGACGGCGCGCGCGCCGCTGTTCTCCAGCACGTAGCGGAACTCGTCGACATGCAGCTTGGCGTTCACCGGCACCGCGCACAGCCCGGCGTGCCAGGCGCCGAACAGTATCTCGGCATAGGCCGGGCAGTTCGACATGATGAGCGCCACCCGGTCGCCCGCGGCGAGTCCAAGTCCTCGCAGCCCCGCCGCCAGCCGTGCGGCACGCTCGGCCAGTTCGCGGTACGTGGCGATGCGGCGCTTGCCCAACCCCAGCGCCGGGTTATTTCCCTGGTACTTGCCTGCTCTGGAAAGCCATGCTGCGAGATTCATCGCTCCGTTCCTGTCGCCGATCCGACCTGGCCGCCGGCCGCCCGCCGGGCAATCGACTTGTGAAGAGGGCCGGCGGCCACTACAAGTCTCAATCCATTCTACCGGGAACCGACCTTGGCCAGCCATAACGAAGCGCCCATCCTGAACGCCCCGGCAGCCGTCCGCTGGATCGTCGGGCTGACCGTCGCGGTTCATGTGCTGCGTAGCTTGCTGCCGGTCCCCAGCGACGACTGGGTGCTCGAGACGTTCGGCTTCATCCCCGCCCGCTACCAGGCTGCCGCCGGTGGCGGAAACGACCTTTTTGCGATGGTCGTCTCGCCCTTCTCGCATCTTTTCCTGCACGCGGACTGGATGCACCTGACCATGAACATGGCGTTTTTCCTCGCTTTCGGCTCGGCGGTCGGCCGGCGCATGGGGGCGGCGCAACTGCTGATTCTGTATTTCCTGTGCGGCCTCGCCGCCGCCTTCTTCTGGGCCTACCTCTACCAGCCGCAGCAAGCCTTGCTGCTCGGCGCATCGGGAGCGGTCTCGGGCATGGTCGGCGCCGCCGCGCGGGTCAGCATATGGCCGCCGCGGCATTCCAGCAGCGCCATTCCCTTCTGGCGGCGCTCCACCATCATTACCTTCGTCGTCATCTGGTTGCTGCTGAACGTGGGATTTGGCATCTTTCCCGTGTTGGTTTCGAATAGCTATAGCGGCATCGCCTGGGAAGCCCATCTCGGCGGCTTCATTGCCGGCTTCGTGCTGATCGGCGCATTCGACGGACGCGGGCGGCTGATGGCGGTCGCCACGCCCTTCGGCTTGCAAGAGGGACATCGGACCATGACCCAGAACTACTCGACCGCCACCGCCGCGCGGCCTATGGATGCGCTGGAATCGCTGCTCACGCGCAGTTCCGTCCCGGCGCGGATGCTGCGCGAGCCTGCGCCCGACGGCGCGGAGCTGGAGGTGATCCTTGAAACGGCGATGCGCGCGCCGGACCATGCGTCGCTGCGTCCCTGGCGCTTCCTGATCATCCGCGGCGATGCCCGCCGGCAGTTGGGCGAGCTGTTCGCCGACGCGCTGTGCCGGCGGGACCCATTGGCGGACGGCGCCGCCCGCGAAAAGGAGCTGAGCCGGCCGATGCGCTCTCCGCTCATCGTCGTGGTGTGCGCCGACATCGTCGAAGGCAACCCGAAGGTGCCGGCGGTCGAGCAGATCGTCACCTGCGGCGCGGCGGCGCAGAACATGCTGAACGCCGCGCATGCGATGGGCTACGCCGGAATCATGCTGACCGGCAAGAATGCGCACGACCCCTTCGTCAAACAGGCGCTCGGCCTCAAGCCGAAGGACGAGATCATCGGATTTCTCTACTTCGGCACGGCGGACGGCGAAGCGCGCCCCAAGAAGCGGCCTGCCGCCGCGTCATTCGCCCGCGAATGGACCGGACGCGAGCCGGCGGCTTGATTTAATCCTTGCGAAGATCGGGGCGCAGCCCCGCCTGCGACAGCACGCCGTAGAGATCCGGCCGCCGGTCGCGGAACAGCCCCCAGGAACGGCGCTGCAACGCGATCACATCCAGGTCGAAGGCCGCGGTTTCGACACTGCGCGCGTCGCGCGGCGCCTCGGCGACGATCGCGCCGGTCGGGCCGGCGATGAAGGAGCTGCCATAGAAGGTCATCGTCGCCGCTTCGTGCCGCTCGGCGCCGATCCGGTTCGATGCCGCGACCGGCACCATGTTGGCGGCGGCATGCCCTTGCATCACGCGCTGCCAATGCTCCCGGGAATCGAGGCTCGCATCCTGCGGCTCGTTGCCGATTGCGGTCGGGTAGAGCAGCATCTCGGCGCCGGCGAGCGCCAGCGCACGCGCGCATTCGGGGAACCACTGGTCCCAGCACACCGCGGCGCCGATCCGTCCGAACCTGGTATTCCAGACCTTGAAGCCGGTGTCGCCCGGCGAGAAGTAGTACTTCTCCTCGTATCCAGGGCCTTCGGGAATATGGCTCTTGCGGTACAGGCCGAGCACGCGCCCGGTGGCGTCTATCATCGCCAGCGAGTTGAAGAAACCGGACTCGCCCTTCTCGAAGAAGCTGACGGGAATGACGACGCCGAGCGCGCCGGCCAGCGCCGCCATCGTGGCGATCGTCTCGTTGCCGGCGAACGGCCGCGCGTGCTCGAACAGCTCGCGTTTCTGGTCGGCGCAGAAATAGGGCGTCTCGAACAGCTCCTGCAGCAGCACGACGTTCGCGCCGCGGTCGGCCGCCTCGCGCACCAGTTCCTGCGCCTGCGCCACGTTGGCAGCCCGGTCCCATCCGCAGGCCATCTGCGTTACTGCAAGCGTTACCTGTCGCATCCCTTCCTCGGCTGCTGTTGCGTGATGCAATGAATGCCGCCGCCGCCCCGTATGATCGGCCGCGCGTCCACCTGAACGACCCGGCGGCCAGGAAACGCCTCCCGGACCGTAGCCGCCGCCGCATCGTCCTCGCTGCTCGCGAAGGACGGCATGACGATGCCGTCGTTGGCTATATAGAAATTGATATAGGACGCCGCCAGTGGCATGCCGGCCGTATCCACCTGCGTCGTCTGCTTCAGCGGGACGACATCGATCCGGCGGCCGCGGGCGTCGCGCTCCGCCGACAGCAGCGCCAGGTTCGCCGCCAGGGCGGCGTGGTTCGGGTCCGAGGGGCTCGGCGCCGTCAATGCAAGAACGCGTCCCGGCGCGGCGAAGCAGGCGACGTTGTCGATGTGTCCATCCGTCTCGTCTTCCACGAGGCCGGCCGGCAGCCAGATGACCTTCTCGGCGCCGATCCAGTCGCGCAGAAGGGCCTCCGCCGCGTCCCGGGAGCCGGCCATGCGCCGGTTGGGATTGAGCAGCACGCTCTCCGTCGTCAGCACCGTTCCCTCGCCGTCGGTATGTATCGCGCCGCCCTCGAGGACGAACGGGGCATCGAAGCGCCGCGCGCCGAGGCGGTCGAGCAGCAAGGCGGCAAGCGCCGCGTCGTCGTCGAATCCGCGATACTTCCGGCCCCACGCGTTGAATTCCCACGACACCCCGGCAACCTCGCCGCCATCGCTTACGACGAAAGTCGGGCCGAAGTCCCGCATCCATGAATCGTCGATCGGGGCCGTCATGATCGCCACGGACGGGCCGCATTGGACGCCGGCGTCCGCGGCATCCCCTTCGCGCGCGATCATTGTCACCGGCTCGAATACGGTAATCGCCCGCGCGACGGCCGCGTAGGCTGCCCGCGCATCCGCCAGGCTGCCGCCCCAAAGCTCCGCCCGGCACGGCCAGGCCATCCAGCACCGTTCGTGCGCAGCCCATTCGGCCGGCATTCTGAAGCCGCACGCCGACGGCACAGCTTGATTATCCGTCATGCGTCCAATTTGCCCGTATTTGCCCAAAACGCCAGGAAATGGTGACCATCGTCACAGCGGCCGCCTATACGAAAGGGGTATGCTTATCCTTGGGGATTATGTCCCGATGGTTGAATGGGCCGGCTCAGCATAGCCTCGATAGGCAAGCTGCCGCCGCCGGTCAGCCAGCGGGACGGAAAGCGAAGTCCATCATGCTTGGGTACAAGTTCCGCGGCCTGACGGATGTGAATCGCCGACGAGACCGGCGCGTCGTTGTCTCGATGCCGGCGACCGTGAACCGCAAGCCGGTGCTGCTCAAGGATATCAGTCTTGGCGGCCTGGCCTTCATTTCGGACGTGAAGAGGTTCAAGGTCGGAAAGGACATCCTGATCGAGATAGACGTGCCGGAAGAGGGCCGCGTGAAGATCGGCGCCTGCATCGTACGCAAGCGCGGAGAGCACGAGTACGGCGTGGCCTTCACCGGCCTGTCGGCAGACGCGTTCAGGCTGATCGAGCATCTCGAGACCGGCCATAGCCGGCGGCTGGCGCCGGCATACTGCTAACATAAGCCCAGGACTTGCTCTGCCGGCATATAGGGCAAGCCGAGGTCGCGCGCGACCGCTTCATAGGTCACCCGCCCCTCGAAAACATTGAGGCCCGCAAGCAGGTGCGGATCTTCCGCAAGGGCCTGCTCGTAGCCGTCGTCGGCGATCTTGATCACATAGGGCAATGTTGCGTTGTTCAGCGCCTGCGTCGACGTGCGGGCCACCGCGCCCGGCATGTTCGTCACGCAGTAGTGCGTTACGCCATGCACGCGATAGACCGGGTCCGCGTGGGTGGTAGGCCGGGAGGTCTCGAAGCAGCCGCCCTGGTCTATCGCGATGTCGACCACCACCGATCCCGGGCGCATCGCCTTGATCATCTCTTCCGTCACGAGCTTGGGCGCCGCAGCGCCCGGAACGAGGACCGCGCCGACGACGAGGTCGGCCGTCCGGACGTTCTGCTCGATGGCATCGACCGTTGAATAGATCGTGTTCAACTGGCCCCCGAACCGCATGTCGAGCTGATCGAGGCGGGCAAGCGAGCGCTCCAGCACCGTGACCTTCGCCTCGAGCCCCATCGCCATGCGCGCGGCATTTATGCCCGAGACCCCGCCGCCGATCACGCAGACGCGCGCCGCTTCGACCCCCGGCACTCCGCCGAGCAGGACGCCGGATCCGCCCGACTCCTTTTCCAGGTAATGCGCGCCGACCTGGATGCTCATGCGGCCCGCCACTTCGCTCATCGGCGCCAGAAGCGGCAGGCGGCGATGGGTCCCGGTTACGGTTTCGTATGCGATCCCGACGATGCCGGCCGCCAGCAATCGCTCGGTCAGCGCCTTGTCGACGGCCAGGTGCAGGTAGGTGAAGAGGATCTGTCCGGTGCGAAGCAAGTCGCATTCCGCCGGCTGGGGCTCCTTCACCTTGACGATCATTTCGGAGGCGTCGAATACCTCTTCGGCCCTTTCGGCGACGCGGGCGCCCGCAGCCCGGTAGTCGTCGTCGCCATAGCCGATTCCGGCGCCCGCCCGGCTTTCGACGATCACCTCGTGCCCCTGCTGACAAACTTCGCGGACGCTGGCGGGCACGAGCCCGACCCGGTACTCGTGTGACTTGATCTCCTTCGGTACGCCGATCAGCATCGCTCAGAACACCTCGCGACAAATACTCGAATGAACGGTTCCGAATCATAGCGAAGCGCGGCCGCTCGCGCGACCGTGGCGATCGCTAGATCAATCTGCAATCAGGTGGAACACCTGATTGCAGGTAAATTGATCTATCTTAAAAGGTTAGAGCAACTTATCTGCGTCCGAAAGGACGCAGGTTGCTCTAGCGGCGCGGCTCGAATTGCCGCAAGGCCTGCGCGACGCGCGCGAACAGGCTCGGCCAATCGCCCTCGCGGCGGAACAGCCGCATCGTCGGATACCAGGGCGTGTCGTCCCGGCCCATGAGCCACCGCCAGTCCGCGACCTTGTCCAGCAGCAGCCAGACGGGCACGCCCATCGCGCCCGCAAGATGGCCGCTCGAGGAGTCGATCGTGATCAGCAGATCGAGCGCCGCCAAATCGGCGGCCGTGTCGTAGAAATCCTTGACCTGCGGCATCAGGTTGGTGACCGGCATTCCCGCGGGCGGCGGGTCGCCGGCGCCCGCGCCAACCTGCAGGCTGTAGTAGGCGACGTCGCGCAACGCCGCGAGCGGCGCGAAGTCGGACAGGCGCCGCGACCTTGCGCCATCGCGCAGGTTGTCCGGATTGCCCGCCCAGACGAGCCCCACCTTCAGCCGGGCGCCGCCGCCGTCGATCGGCGACGGCGCGGGGCGCGGAACGTAGGGCACGGCGGCGGGAACGTCGCCGAGCGTCGTGCCGAAGACGTGGGGCAGGCTCATTACCGGCACATGCGCCGCATAGCCCTCCGACTTGCCCACATCGAACACCGCCGTCACCCCATCGACGCCCGCGATCAGGCGGTGCAGCGGGCGGCGGCACTCCACCAGCACGCGGCCGCCGCGCGCCGCCACCATCGGCGCATAGCGGATGAAGTGGATCGCATCGCCCAGGCCTTGCTCGCACCAGATGAGGATTGTCCGGCCGCCGAGCGGCTCGCCACGCCACGCCGGCACCGCGAACTTGCGCCGGTAGTCCTGCCGGCGCAGCCGCCATTCGTGATGTGCCCAACCGGCCGCATACTCGCCTTGCAGCAGAAGAAGCTGGCCATAGTTGGTGTTGGCGTCGACGCTGTTCGGATCGATTGCCAGGGCGCGCTCCAGCGCCAGCCGGGAATCCGCGGTATTGCCCAGAAGATTCAGGGCGACGCCGAGGTTGTTGAGCGCGCCGACATGGTGAGGCGCCAGCTTCAGGGCCGCGTGAAGCGCAACCACGGCCTGCTCCGCGCGCCCGGTCATCAGCAGAAAACGGGCATGGGTGGAGCGAAGATCGGCATCGCCGGGAGATCGCGCCAGCGAATTCTCCAGAAGCGATTCGGCCTCCCCGAAGCGCCTCATATCGCAGAGCGTCGCAGCGAGATCGTTCTCGGCGCCGAGGTGGCCGGGGGCCAGTCGCAAAGCACGAATGAAGGCGCGCAGGGCGTGCGCATGCTTTCCGTTGCTTCCGAGGATACGGCCGAGGCTGTGGTGGTACGCTGCGACGTCCGGTCTCAGCTCTATGGCGCGACGGACGAGCGCGAACGCCTCGCGTGCGGCCTTGCGCTGATGATTGGCGAGCCCCAGAAGATGCAGCGCGTCCGCCTGTTCCGGGTCGTGCGCCAGGACGGCCTGGTATCCCGCCTCCGCCGCAGCGAGATTGCCGGCCTTGTGCGCCGCAATAGCCTGACGGAGTGCGGCCCCGGCGCGTTCCCGCCCGTCCGTGACGGCTTCGTGCCTCGCTTCCCTCAACGGCCCGCCCCAATCTCGTCTGTCGTGCGCGCGGCGACTTGAGCACGCTTTAATCCGGCGGTCCCTTCAGTTCAACTACATTGTGCTCCGGGTCCTCGATATACATCGACGGTCCCTGCCCTTCCGCGCCGTAGCGCCGAAAGACGTCGCCCGGCGTAACGCCATGGGACGCGAGGTGGTGGCGCAGCGTCTGCTCGTCGAACGGGTCGACGCCGAGGCAGAGGTGATCCATGTTGCGCGCATCGGGTCGCGGCGCGCCGCCGCCGGCGCGGCCAAGCTCGCTCCGGATGTCGACGAAGTCGATCAGCGACCGGCCGGCACGAAGCTGATACAGGCCGATATCGGGATCCGCCCGCTCCAGCACGCAACCCAGGACATCGCTGTAGAAGCGCACCATGACGCCGACATCATTCGCGCGAATGACCACGTGATCTATGCCTTTTACGCGGAAGGGTGTGTTCATCGGCATTCACCTCGGAATGTTACGGACCCCGGCCCGCAGCATGCGAGAGGGATCCCCGGTCGTGGTGAACGCTCCCCGTTTTCGGAAGATCGGGCCCGCAGCGGCACCCTCCTTCCTCTAGTCGTTGATCTCATCCCGCGTGTAATCGAACGGACTAGACACGAACTCGACTCCATGCGGGAAAGACAAACTAACACGATTCGCGTGTGAAAGTTTAGTGAATCTATTCCGACACTGAATGAAATCTTTGTGTCCGCCGTATTCTCTCCGTTCGGAAATATGATCTTTTTGTCACGACTTGTGGCTATTTGCCCCACCGCAATGGCAAATCGTTGGTGAGCGAAAAATAGAACGCTAAATAGATTCCTGCGTGGGTTGTGAGCTTCGGCTTCAGAACGGAGATCTGGTTATGACCTGGGTAGCAGCCGCCGATTTCCGCCGTGCCAAGGATGAAGGCCATCGGTCCCACCCCTGCCAAGTTTACGGCAAGGTGGAACATCTGGACGACAGGATCATGATCGGGGCGGTCGCCGCCGGCTCATCGCGCGCAAGGCTATCGCATGTGGGCGCGCGCCTTGCCGTCCGCGCCGCGCTCGGCCATCTGCGAAGCGCATCCGCCAAGGCGGGCGCCGCCGCGTCGGATGCGACAGGGCACGATGCGCGGGCGCTCTACCTCACCACGATCGAGGCCATTCAGGATGAGCTGAGGAGCGCAGTCGTCGACCATGTCGCCCCGCTTCAGGAATTCGCAACCACGCTCTCGGTCTTCATCGCCGTTCCGGCCGGCGTCGCCGCCATGCAGATCGGCAGTGGGCTGATGGTGACGCGCGGCCGCAGCGGCGATTATTCCGTTCTGTTCAGCGACGGCGCGGGCGCAGACGGCGGAGAAGCCGGCTTCATTACCGACCGGGACTCCGCAGGGCGGATGCGCGTCAGCGTGCAGAGCGGGCCGGTGCAATTTCTTTGCGCCGCAAGCGCGCCGCTCGACCGGTTGTCGCTCCGCTGGCGCGACGGCTCGCCGCAAAAGGAGTTCTTCGGCCCGCTCGACCGCCACGCCAGCGCGGCGCCCGACGACGGGGAAGTGCACCGCGGCATCCGTGCCTTCCTCCGGTCCGACCGCGTCAACGAGCGGCTGGAACAGGACTTCGCCCTGGCGCTTTGCGGCTACCGGCGGCAAGGGGAGATATTCGGCGCGCCCATGGCGTGAACCGTCCGGCGCGGCGCGGCCGGCATCCTGCCTAATTCAGCACGCAGGCCCCATCGCGATTACGATAGGTCCGGTTGCATTCCCAGCCATTCCCCGAATAGTCGAGATGGGCATTCGCCGGCAGCTTGATGAGCGCGCAGGAAGCGCCGGTCTTGGCATAGCCCCTATCGCATTTCCAACCCTCGCCACGAGGGTCGAGAAAGCCGTTTGGGGGGATCCGAATAGCCACGCATGATTCGCCGCTTCGCTTAAAGCCGCGGGAACACTCCCACTCGTTTCCCGAACGATGGAGAAAGCCGTTGGCGGGCAGCTTGACGGCCACGCACGTGTCATCGATCTCCTGAAAGCCTCGATTGCATTTCCAACCGTGCAAATATGCGGCGTCGTCCAGATAGGCATTCGCCGGAACGTTTACGGCAAGACATTTCCCGTCGGCTTCACGATAGCCACGGTTGCATAGCCAGCCGCTTCCATAGGATGCCTCGACCAGGAACGCATTTGCCGGCACCTTGATCGCCACGCACGCCCCGTTGGCCTCCCGATATCCCCGGTCGCATTGCCATCCATGGCCATAGGAGGCTTCCTCCAGGTAGGCGTTCGCCGGCACTTTGATCGCGGTGCAGGTTTCGCCGATATGCCGGTACCCTCGATCGCATTTCCACCGGGAGCCGGACGGGTCGAGGAAGGCATTCGCCGGGATCGCGATCGCGGCGCAGGTCTCATTGACGAGGCGGTATCCGCGTTTGCAATCCCAGCCCTTCCCGTATGAGGCAGGAACAGGATACGCATTTTCGGGCAACTCTATGGCCACGCAGCCGCCGCCGGACGCTCGGTACCCACGGTCACACTCCCACCCGCCGCCGTATCCCTTGGAATGAGCATTTTGAGGAGCCTTGCCCGGGCCGCCTTGCGCCAAGACGGCGCCGGGGATTGCCGCCAGAACCATCAGGAAAAACAGCGAGCGAAATGACAGGCGGGGCAACCGCCGCACAATTTTCATGGTCGTTCCTCGCTGTGATACTGCCGCTCCCGCGGCGGCAGGATATCAATTGATAGCCGTCGAGCCCCGGGACGTGGCCTGGCTCACGAAGCTCGCCTCCTGCTCTATCTCCACGAGCTCCGACTCGATGATTTCTTTCAGAAGTTTCAGGCCTTCCTTCTGATCTTCGAAAGCTTCGACCGCGCCTTGCAGGAGGGCATGGGCCAGTCCCGTGGCATGAGACATCGTGATCGCTTCCAGCTTATGCGCATCGGCTTCGGATATTGGCGCCCTGATGCCCTTCTTTCCGATCGGCGCGCTCTCGCGCATATGCGCGTCGACCGCATGCTCGCGCCGCTTGCGCATCACCGCGAGCAGCTCGTTGACAATGCGCTCAGCGTCGGTCCGAATCAGCCTGTACAAATCATCATGACCTGCGGCGGCTGGCCTTTTTGCATCACGCGGCATGAATCGGTCCCTCAGGTTTGCGCGTTGCTGCGGCTGGGCTGAATGTCATCCGGCGCGCCCATCCGGCCGCCAACACGGTGATGCCGAGCGGTGGCAGCCCTCACTGCAGCGCAATTTCACTTTCGACGACGACGCGCTGATGCCCGTCGCTGGTCGATTGAACCCGATATTGATAGTTCCCGTGATAGTCCGGGAGCAGGCCGACGACCCGGAAGCTGCCCGCCGGCGTGCCGCCAAGGCCGCTGCTTCGGGAAGCTTTGACAAATCGCACCGTTTGTCCGACACGATATCGGTGTGTATCCATTCCGCCGCACTCCTATATCTGGGATGGCCGATGAGGAATACGCGCCTCATCGCCGCCGGTCCCACTTAGCTGTTTCCTGCTAATCGCTTAGCCGATGCTGCGGTCACCGAGCCGGCCGACGCCATCTTCATTCGTCGGAAGCATCTGCTCGTCCCACCTGGGTCCGGCGGATATCGACAGGCGGTCGTTCCGATATTTGTATTTATCCATCCGTCACCATATAGGAATGGTGGCGGGGAAGATAGCTGCCCGAATTCCCGGGTATTTGCGGGGGGGTCGAGAGTTAACTATTGCCCTGACGTAGTACCCGGTGCACTGTCGCCCCAACGTGGACTTGGCGCATCGAAACCGCGTCGACCCGCTTGAAACGGATACAAACCAATTTCCCAAAACAGCAGACTGCCAAATGCGCGCTCAGTTCCACATGCGTGGGCGGAGCGCCTCAAGGCTTTTGCCCGTCCGAGCACGCTGCGCGGCCTGTTCCAGTTGGCCGTCACGGTGGTGCCGCTGGCGGCACTGTGGGGCACGATGGCCATCTCGGTCGAATATGGCCATTGGACCGCGCTGCTGCTGGCCGTGCCGGCGGCCGGGCTGCTGGTGCGGCTGTTCATGATACAGCACGACTGCGGGCACTATTCCTTCTTCCGGTCGCGTTGGGCGAACGATCTGGCCGGCCGCCTCATCGGCGCATTTACACTGACGCCGCATAAATACTGGCGCGACGCGCACTCCATCCATCACGCGACATCGGGCAACCTCGACGCGCGAGGGATCGGCGATGTGACGCTGCTGACGGTTCGGGAGTATGCCGCCCTGCCGTTGCGGCGGCGCCTGGCATACCGGATTTATCGTAATCCGATCGTCCTTTTCGGCATCGCCCCCACCTATGTGTTCGTCTTCAAGTTCAGGCTGCCGCTGGACATGCTGCGCAAGCGCTGGCAGCTGCTGCCCGATATATTGTTGAGCAATCTGTTGACCGGCCTGATCGTCACGGCAGTGGGTCTGGGCGTGGGCTTCGGCAATTTCATCATGGTGCAGGCGCCGATAACCCTGCTTGCCGCCACGATCGGGGTGTGGCTGTTTTACGTGCAGCATCAGTTCGAGGACACGCACTGGGCTCATGCGGGCGCCTGGGATTTCCACAAGGCCGCCCTCGAAGGCAGCTCCTATTTTCATCTGCCCGGCGTGATGCGCTGGTTCACGGCGAACATCGGCGCGCATCATGTGCACCATCTTTGCAGCCGGATTCCCAACTACCGCCTGGCGGAATGCCTCGACCGCTACCCGGAGCTGCGCGAGATGAACCGTCTGACGCTGTGGCAAAGCCTCAAATGCGTGCCGCTGTCGTTATGGGATGAAGAGCAGCGCCGCCTCGTCAGCTTTCGAACGATGAAGCGGCGAAACCGGGCGAGCGAGGGCCGGGCTTAGTCTCGAGGCGCGCCCTTCAACGCGCGCTCATTGCCGCGGCGAACGGGCGATCGTCTTGATCCGCCCGCGCGACATGCCCGATTTCTCCGCGATGTCGCGGTCTTGCGCCTCGATGAACGCGCGGGCCGGCGCGTCGCCGTCAAATCCGCCCAGTTCGGCGGACGGTACCTTGCGGTTCGAGCTCAGCGTGCCGTCTTCATAGATCACGTTGAACAGCACGGGTCCCTTCTCGGCTGAACGTTTCTTGCGCGCCATGGCATTGTCTCCAAAGATGGAATGCGAATGGGGCACCAGCAAGCTGGTGCCCCATGGTCGATACGGAGCCTGGACGGTTCAGACGGCCTTGAGATTCTCCGCCGACGTCTTGCCGCGCTTCGGATCGCGCTGCACGTCGAAAGAAACCTTCTGACCCTCGGCGAGGTTGCCGAGGCCGGCGCGCTCAACGGCGGAAATGTGGACGAATACGTCCGGGCCGCCGCCCTCCGGTTGAATGAAACCAAACCCCTTGGCGCTGTTGAACCATTTTACCGTGCCTGTCGGCATCGCTGTTACTCCGGTAGTGCGAGGTGGCGCCGGATCGACGATACGGCGCATCATATACCCAGGAATAGCGGCGATCCTAACTACCCGAAGGCACAACAGGCCGGCGGTCCCAAGGGAGAATGACCGCTAATACATAGGGTCGTGAAACGCAATAACAAGGGCAATAAATGCGGGAATGAGGGCAGAAACGACGCTTCGCGCGCCTTCGGACCCAACGCCTTGGCGGCGGGCGGCCCGCGTCGAAGCGGCGCCATGCCGATCAACCGAGACCGAAACGCCCCTTCGCCACGGCGCCCGCGAGGCTGTCGCGGACCGGCATGTAGCCGTGGCTGATCGCCCAGATTGCCGCCTGCGTGCGATTGCTGGCCTTGATCTTCCGCAGCACGCTCTTCATGTGCACCTTTATGGTCGCCTCGCTGATGCTCAGGCGCTTGGCGATCAGCTTGTTGGACTCGCCCCGCAGGAGGCATTGCAAGGTCTCGATCTCGCGGTCCGAAAGACCGCAGGAATTGTCCGCCGCCGCGCGCAACTGTCCACGGTCCGGGACGCCGTGAACCAGCAGGCCCGCCAGATAGGTTGGAAATACCTTCTCCCCCAGGGCGACAAGCTGCAGCGATCTCAGAAGCGCATCCGGGGATATGTCCTTGGTGAGAAATCCGCTGGCGCCCGCCGCGAGGCACCCGGCCAGCGCCGCCATGCAGATCTCGTCGCTGAGGATGACGGCCGCTGTGTCGGGGAAGACTTCGTCCAAACGCTGCAATGCCTCCAGCACGATCTTTGGATCGGCCGGCGCTTCAACCAAGGCAATGTCGGGATCGGGATCGGCGCCGCGGCTCAACAACGAGACATCGGCAACTTCGCCGACTATCTTGAACTGCGCCCCCTCGAGTAAGCTTTTGAGGCCCGCACGAGACAGCGAGGGCCCGACCAACAGCATCGTCGAGGCACCCATGGTGGCCCTTTCCCATCCGGGCCGTCGAGACGACTTCCCCTACCAACAGCATATGGAGATGCGGCAAACTTAAACAAGGCGAATATCCGCCGGTTTCCGCGCCAGCGATGCGCATATGCTACAAATTCGCGTGACATGTGGCCGGCCACGGCCGATTTGCCGAAACAAGGGAGATACGAGGACATGGCGGGACGCGTTCAGGACAAGGTGGCGTTGGTTACGGGCGCCGGATCGGTCGGTCCGGGCTGGGGCAACGGCAAGGCGTCGGCCGTGCTGATGGCGCGCGAGGGCGCCAGGATCTTTGCCGTCGACATCAATCCCGATGCCGCCGAGGAGACGCGCCGCATCATCGGCGAGGAAGGCGGCGCCTGTCGGTCGCACGTCGCCGACGTGACCACAGCCGGCGCGGTCGAGGCGATGGTGGACGCCTGCATGGGCGCCTTCGGCCGCATCGACATCCTGCACAACAACGTGGGCGGCTCGGCCCCCGGCGGCCCGGTGGAAATGCCCGAAGAGGTCTGGGACCGCCAGATAAGCCACAACCTGAAGCACGTCTATCTCGTGACCCGGCAGGTGTTGCCGATCATGGAGAAGCAGGGCAAAGGCACGATCGTCAACATGTCCTCGGTCGCCGCGCTCAGCTATACCGGCGCGCACCACATTGCTTATGACGCGACCAAGGCAGCCATCATCCGCTTCAGCCAGGCGGTCGCCATGCAGTACGCGGCCAAGGGCATCCGCTGCAACACCGTGATTCCCGGCCAGATGCACAGCCGCTGGTGGAAGCGCGGCTGGCCGGCGACCGCGCCGGCGGCGATGTCGAGCGCATCATCCGCGAGCGCAACCAGCGCGTCCCCATGGGCCATATGGGCGACGGCTGGGACGTCGCCTATGCGGTGCTGTATCTCGCATCGGACGAAGCGAAGTACGTGACAGGGACGGAGATACTGGTCGACGGCGGACTGACGCTGAAGAGCAACTGAAATCAAACCGGTCGGCAATTCGAACGGGAGGCATCGCATGGCAGGACCCGGCAAGTTGAGCAACGTCAGGACCGATGTCCTGGAAATCGCCTATGAAGATGCAGGGCCGCCCGATGCGCTTCCCGCCATCCTCCTGCACGGATTTCCCTACGACCCAAGGTGCTACGACGCGGTCGCACCGCTGGTCAACGCCGCGGGGTTCCGGACGATCGTGCCCTATCTGCGAGGCTACGGCCCGACCCGATTCCTGTCGGCCGAGACGCCGCGCTCGGGCCAGCAGGGCGCGCTGGCGCATGACCTGCTGCAGCTCATGGATGCGCTGGAGATCCCGAAGGCGGTAGTCGCCGGGTACGATTGGGGCGGCCGCGCCGCCTGCATCGTGTCGGCGCTGTGGCCCGAGCGCGTGCAGGGCCTCGCGACCGGCTGCGGCTACAACCTTCAGAACATCCCCGCCTCCATCAAGCCGGCGCATCCCGCCTCCGAGCATCGGCACTGGTACCAGTATTACTTCCACACCGAGCGCGGCCGCGCGGGGCTGACGGCCAACCGGGGCGAGCTTTCCCGGCTGCTCTGGCAGCTCTGGTCGCCCAACTGGGACTTCGACGACGCGACTTTCGAAGCCTCGGCGATATCCTTCGACAATCCCGATTTCGTGGACGTGGTCATCCAATCCTACCGGCATCGCTACGGCTATGCCGCGGGCGACCCCGCCTACGGCGAGATCGAGAAAATGCTCGAAGCGCAGCCTGCGATCGCGGTCCCGACGATCTCGCTGCACGGCGATGCCGACGGCGTCTCGCCGGTGGATTCGTCGGAGGGCCACAAGAAGCACTTCACCGGCGCTTACGAGCGCCGGGTCGTTCCGCGCGCCGGCCACAACGTGCCGCAGGAGTCGCCCAAGCATTTCGCCGAGGCGGTCATCGAGCTGTGCCGCCGGTAAGCGGCCGGAACGGCCGTGTTGCGGGTTAACCCGGCCGCCCGGCTGGACAGCGCGGCACCGGGCGCGATACATCCTATGTTGAGAGAAAAGAGCACCGAACCACGGGATAAAGCCGAATGACCGACCAGATCCTATTCGAGACCAAGGACCACATCGCGACCATCACCTTGAACCGGCCCGAGGCGCTGAACGCCTTCACCGAAGAGATGATCGGCGCCTGGGTCGAGGCGCTGCAGGAATGCCGCGACAACGACGACATCCATGTGGTGGTGCTGACCGGGGCCGGCCGCGCCTTCTGCGCCGGCGGCGACGTCAAGGCGATGAAGACGAGCCCGGAGCGCACCAACCCCTACCTGTCCAAGAGCCGCCTCTGGGATAATGTCCAGCGCATCCCGAAGACGCTCGCCGAGCTCGACAAGCCGATCATCGCCGCCGTCAACGGCGCGGCCACGGGCGCGGGCATGGACATGGCCAGCATGTGCGACATCCGCGTCTGCGCGGAAAGCGCCAAGTTCGCCGAAAGCTACGTCCGCATGGGCCTGGTGCCCGGCGCGGGCGGCTGCTGGTTCCTGCCCCGCCTCGTCGGCATGCCGAAGGCGCTCGAGCTGCTGTTCACGGCCGACTTCGTCGAGGCCAAGGAAGCGCTGGAGATCGGGCTGGTCAACCACGTCTATCCCGACGACAAGCTGATGGAGGAGACCTACAAGCTCGCCACCAAGATCGCGCGCCGCGCGCCGATCTCGGTCCGCCTCATCAAGCGGGCGACCTACCAGGGCCAGAAGGTCGACATCGTAACCCACCTCGACCAGATCTCGTCGCACATGACGGTCGCCCGGTCGAGCGAGGACCACATGGAGGCGGTCAACGCCTTCCTCGAGAAACGCCACCCCGTCTTCAAGGGACGGTAATTCCACAACCGGCCCGCCCCACCCCAGGGGCGGGTTCTTTCAAGCAGCAGCGAGGCGAGCATGGCGTCCAACGCATCGAACGAATTCGCCACCATCAGCGAGATCATCCGGGCCGCGCGCATGAACCTGACGCAGGGCGCGTGGGACTACATGGCGGGCGCGTCGGAGTCGGAAACGACGATGAAGCGCAACCGCCGGGCGCTCGACCGGCTGGCGCTCAAGCCGCGTGCCATGCGCGACGTCCGCACCATCGACACCTCGGCGACCGTCCTGGGGATGAAGCTCCGCATGCCGGTGCTGCTGGCGCCGATCGGATCGCTGGAGACCTTCTGCCCGTCGGAAGGCGCCTCGGCGTCGGCCCGCGCGGCGGAGGAGTTCGGCGTCTGCCACATGCTGAGCTCGCGCTGCAGCCCGGGCCTGGAAGAGGTCGCGGCCGCGGCCGACAACTACAAGATCTTCCAGCTCTACGTCCGCGGCGATGCCGAATTCGAGGACGACCACGCCCGCCGCGCCGTCAAGGCCGGCTACAACGCCTTCGCCGTCACGGTCGATACCGCCGTCTACAGCCGGCGCGAGCGCGATTACGCCAACCGCTTCGTCAAGAAATGGCGCGTCGACGTCTCCGACAACGAGCAGAGCTGGCAGGCCTGCTACACCTGGGACAACGTCAAGCGCTTCAAGGACACGCACGACATCCCGCTGATCATGAAGGGCATCGCCACCGCCGAGGATGCGGCGCTCTGCGTCGAGCACGGCGTCGACGGCATCTACGTCTCGAACCACGGCGGGCGGCAGCTCGACCACGGGCGCGGCTCGATGGACGTGCTGCCCGAGGTGGTCGAGGTGGCCAAGGGCAAGGCAACCATCATCGTCGACGGCGGCTGCCTCCGCGGCACCGATATCATCAAGGCGCGGGCGCTCGGCGCCGACCTCGTCGGCATCGGCCGGCTGCAATGCTGCGCCCTCGCGGCCGGCGGCAAGGGCGGCCTGCTGCGGGCGCTGGAGATCCTGGAGGACGAGCTTCGGATCGGCATGGGCCTCTGCGGCGCGACGAGCTGGGACGACATCGACCCGTCCTGCGTCCTGCCGTCCGCCGCCGTCGAGTATCCGTCCGTGTTCAGCGCGCACCATCTGCTGGCGCTCGACCCGAACAAGTATTGAGAAGGGGCACCCGAGAAATGACCATCGAACCGGCCCGGCAATTCGCGACGATCCACGAGGTCGTCAAGGCGGCGCGCAACAACCTGCATCAGGGCGTGTGGGACTATGTCGTCGGCGGCACGGACACGGAGACGACGCTCCGCCGCAATCGCATGGCGCTCGATTCCATCGCCTTCCGGCCGCGCGTGATGCGCGACGTGTCGAAGCGCACAGCGAAGGCGCGCTTCCTCGGACGCGACCTCCGCATGCCGGTCGTGCTCGCCCCGATCGGCTCGCTGGAATCGGTGCATGAAGACGGCGCGGCGGTGTCGGCCAAGGCGTCCGAGATCTTCAACGTCATGCACATGGTCAGCTCGCGCTGCGAGCCGGGTCTCGAAGCGACCGCCAAAGCGGCGGACAACCACCGCATCTTCCAGCTCTACGTCCGCGGCGACCAGAAATGGCAGGACGATCACGTCAAGCGCGCGATCGACAACGGCTACCTCGCCTTCGCCGTGACGATCGACCTCGACCTCTACACCCGGCGCGAGCGCGACCACGCCAACCGCTATTTCCACAAGACGCGGCAACAGGCTGTCGACGACCCCGAAGGCGTTGCGCGCACAAAGGCGTTCCAGGCGGCCTACGACTGGGACAACGTGAAGCACTTCAAGGACAAGTTCGACCTGCCCTTCATCCTGAAGGGCATTGGCTCGGTCGAGGACGCGGTCATCGCCGTCGACCACGGCGTCGACGTCATCTATGTCTCGAACCACGGCGGGCGGGCTCTCGACACCGGGCGCGGTTCGCTCGACGTGCTGCCCGAGATCGTGGCCGCGGTCGACGGCCGGGCGAAGATCATCTACGACGGCAGCATCACCCGCGGCTCCGACATCGTGAAGGCGATGATCCTCGGCGCGGATGCGGTCGGCGTCGGCCGGCTGCAATGCATGGGAATGGCCGCCGCCGGTGTGCCCGGCGTGTTGCGCGTGCTCGAGCTGCTGGAAGAGGAGATCCACATCTCCTTCGGCCTGATGGGCGTCAACAACTGGGGCGAGCTGGATAAGTCCTTTATCTGCAAGGCCGAGCCGGTGACCGAGCCGCATGTCTTCAGCCAGCACCCGATGATCGCCTTCGAGCCGCATATCTACTGAGGCGTGATGTCAGACAAGCAACCGCCGACGCCGCTTCCGGCATCGACCGTCCTGCTGCTGCGCGACGGCGCGGAGGGGCTCGAGGTGTTCATGGTCCGGCGCACCACGAAGATGGACTTCGCGGCCGGCGCGCTCGTCTTCCCCGGCGGCAAGGTCGAGCCTTCGGACGGCGTGCCGATGCTGCGCGAGCGTTGCGGCGACGTGTCGGGCGTCGACGACTTCCAGCTTTCGCTCCGCGTTGCCGCGGTGCGCGAGACCTTCGAGGAATGCGGCGTCCTGCTCGCCCGGCCGCACGGCAAGCGCGAGATCGTGCCGGTCGACCGCGTGCGCGCGCTGGAAGCGAAGTACCGCGATGCGCTGATGCGGGACGAGATCGGCATCGACACGATGATCGAGGCGGAGAGCCTCGATCTCGCCTGCGACCTGCTGGTCTATTACGCGCACTGGATCACGCCGGTGATTCGGCCGAAGCGCTTCGACACGCATTTCTTCCTGGCGCCCGCGCCGGCCGGCCAAGCGGCGCTGCACGACGGCGAGGAATCCCTCGATTCGCTCTGGACCTATCCCCAGGCGGCAATTGACGCCTTCGTGTCCGGCGGCTACCAGGTGATGTTTCCGACCTACTGCAACCTGAAGAAGCTCGACCGCAGCCGGACGGTGACGGAGGCGCTCGACCGCGCCCGCGGCGAGCCGGTCGTCACCGTGCTGGGCCAGCACCGCAAGATGCCGGACGGCACCCGCCACGTCCTCATCCCGAGGGCCGCCGGCTACGGCGTCACCGAAGTCCCCGACCGCAACGAGCCCAGCGGCAAGCGCATCGTCGAGGAGATTTAAGGGATGCTTGCGTCCTGGGCCGTGCGAGATTCGCCGGTCAAGCCGGCGAATGACGCTCTAAGTTGGGACTAATAGCGCGCTCTCTCTTAGTCCGTCACAACCCGGCTCGACCGGGTTGTCCATGGCATGCGCTGAGGGTGGCAGATAGGCGTCCAATGGGGCTGACGCCCCGCCCTTCCCTCGCTAAGCTGTCCTGAACCGCCAGCAAGCGAGCACACCGCCATGCCCAAGTCCGGCTTTCCCGAGAAGATCCGCACATTGCAACCCTTCTCCGACCGTTTCGACGCCTTCCGCCTGCCGGCCGAAGGCTGCGACGTGCTGTTCGCTACATACCCCGCCGGCACGGCGATCGAGCCGCACTCCCACGCCACCGACAACTGGGGCGTCATCACAAAGGGCGAGATGCTCATCACGGTCGACGGCCGGGAGACGCGCTACCGCGTGGGCGACTGGTACCACGTGGCTGCCGGCGTCGAGCATTCCGCCCGCTGTGCCGAGGAGACGGAAGAGATCGAGTTCTGGTTCGCGAAGGTTTGAGATTCCCTACCCCGCCGCGCGCAGGCGCTCGGCGGCCGGGTCGCGGAAGCGGGTCGATCCCTGGTGGCGGTCGGCGTTCTTGTAGCCGAGCGCATCCTCGGCGATCAGGATGCGCTGCACGTTGGCCGACCCCTCGCCGGTGAAGAACATGTCGGCGTAGCAGCGGAGGAAGGTGATGCGCGATTCCAGCGCCATGCCGTAGCCGCCGAACATCTGCTGCGCCTTGTCCGCCGCGTGCTTCGCGGTCTGCGACGCATGGTACTTCGCCATCGAGGACAGCCGGTTCGACGGCCGGCCCTCGTCCATCAGCTTCGCGGCCTGATAGACCATGAGGCGCGACGCCTCGATGTTGGTCGCCATGTCGGCGATATCGGCCTGCACCATCTGGTAGCTGCCGAGCGCGCTGCCGCGGATCATGCGCTCGTTGCAGTAGCGCACGGCCTCGTCCATGCAGGCGCGCGCCACGCCGAGCGCCTTCGCCGCGACCGTGATGCGCCCCGCCTGCAGGGTCCGCATGGCGATGCGGAAACCCTCGCCCTCCTCACCCAGGCGGTTTTCCACCGGCACGACGAAATCGTCGAGGAACACCGCGCAGGTCCGCAGCGCCTGCGACAGGCCGAGGGTGCGGATCGGCCGCGCCTCGAAGCCCGGATATTTCTTGGGCTCGACGATGAAGGCAGTGATGCCGCGATGGCCGGCGTCCGGATCGGTCTTGGCGAACAGCACGCCCACATCCGTCTCGTTCGACATCGACGCCCACATCTTGCTGCCGTCGATGCGGTAGACGTCGCCGTCGCGGACGGCGCGCGTCTTCATGTTGCCGGCCGCATCCGACCCGCCGCCGGACTCGGTGATCGAGAACATGCCGATGGTGATGCCGGCGAGAAGGTTCGGGACATACTTCCGCACCTGCTCTTCCGTGCCAGCGCAATAGATCGAGTACGGACAGGTCGATCCCTGCTGGTTGTTGCAGGCGGCGAAGCGCACGTCGTTGCGCGCCAGCTCCTCGCTGATCACCGCCGCGGCGAGATATCCCATGCCGGTGCCGCCGACCCATTCGGGAAAGACCGCGCCGTAGAAGCCGGCCTCGCCGCATTTCCGGACGAGATCGCGCGGGAACACGCCGCTCGCCTCGATCGCGTCCATCTTCGGCGCGACCTCGGTCTGCATGAAACGGACGATGCTGTCGCGCACCGCGCGGATCTCTTCCGTCAAGAGGTCGTCCATGGCATTGGCTCCGTCGCATTGGGGACTAACGAATCGTCTTGCTCTCCTTGAGGCGCGCGACGGCCGCGGCGTCCATGCCCAGCACGTCGCGCAGCACCTCCTCCGTATGCTCTCCCAACAGCGGCGGGGCCGTGGGCGGCTTCGTCGGCGATTCGGACAGCTTGAAAGGCGTGCCCAGCATGCGAAGCGCACCCGCGGTCGGGTGCGGCACGGTCACCACCATGTTGCGCTCTTTCAGCTCGGGCGACTCCATCGCCTCGGCGACGCTCCGCACCGGGCCGGCAGGGACGCCCGCCTTGCGGCATCGCGCGACCCATGCCTCCCGCGTGCCGTCGGCGAAGATCGCCTCCAGCGTCGCCATCACCTCGGCCCGGTTCACGGCGCGCGCCGAGTTGGTGCGGTACTTGGGATCCTCCAACAGGTCGGGCCGCTCGATCACCTTCTCGCAGAGCGAACGGAACAGCCGGTCCGTGCCGCAGGCGAGATAGAACATGCCGCCTTTAGCATGGAAGGCGGCGGCGGGAACGGCGGTCGCGTGCGTATTGCCCGTTCGAGGCGGGCTCTCGCCCGAGCAGAAGTAATACTGCGCGAGGTTGCTCATCACCGCCGCCGCGCCGTCCATCAGCGCGAGATCGATGTGCTGGCCGCGTCCGGTCTCCTTGCGCGCGATGACCGATGCGAGGATCGCCGTGCTGGCATAGAGCGCGACATACATGTCGGTGAGCGAGATCGGCGCGCGGATCGGGTCGCCGTCCGGCGCGCCGGTCAGCGACATCAGGCCGAATTCCGCCTGCAGCACCGGATCGAATCCGGGCCGGTCCGCCATCATTCCCTGCTGCCCGTAGGAGGAGATCGAGCAGTAGATGAGATGCGGATGGCGATCTTTCATGTCGGCATAGCCGAGGCCCAGCCGCTCCATCACGCCAGGGCGGAAGTTCTGGATCAGCACGTCGCACTTTGCCGCAAGCCGGTGGATGATCTCGCGGCCCTCCGGCGTCTTCATGTCGAGCGCCACGCTCTTCTTGCCGCGATTGTAGGCGAGATAGTAGTGCGCCTCGCCGCCCGCCTGGGGCGGCTTCATGTGGCGCGTGTCGTCGCCATGACCGGGTTGCTCGACCTTGATGATCTCCGCGCCGAGGTCGGAAAGCTGCATCGTACAGAACGGCCCCGCCGCGATGCGCGACAAGTCGAGCACGCGGATGCCGGTGAGCGGCGGATTGGCCGCGGCAGTCATGTTGTTCGTCACCGGCCTAGCGTCCCTTGAAGACCGGTTGCCGCTTCTCCTTGAAGGCGCGGATGGCTTCCTGGTGGTCCTCGGTCGACCGAACGACGGCGATGTGCGAGGAGATCTGGTCCAGATGGGTCCAGAGGTCGGTGTCGAGGCCCTGGTTGAGCGTGCGCTTGATCAGCCGGTTCGAGAGCGGCGCCCCGCGTGCGATCTTGGCGGCCAATTCCAGGGTGCGATCCATGAGTTCGCCGTCCGGCCAGACATGGCTGACCAGGCCGATCTCCTTTGCCTCCCGCGCCTCGACGAAATCGCAGGTCCAGAACATCTCCAGCGCCTTCGCCTTGCCGACGATGCGCGGCAGGTGCCAGGCGCCGCCCGCGCCGGGCAGCAGGCCGATGCGGGCATAGGTCTCCGCCACCCGCGCGCTTTCCGCCGCGACGCGGATATCGCAGCAGAGCGCGATGTCGAGTCCCCCGCCGGCCGCCACGCCGTTGATCGCGGCGATGGTCGGCTTATCGAACTGGATCATCCGCTTGGCGACCATCTGGGTCATCGTCCACAGCCGGTTCTTGGTGGTGGAGACCGAATTGTCGGCGCCCTCCCCCATGCGCTTGACGTCGCCGCCGCTGCAGAAGCCTCGTCCCGCCCCGGTGACCACAAGCGCGTTGACGTCGTCGCGGCGCTGCGCCTCCTCCAGGCGCTCGACCCACCCCGTCAGCATGCCCGGCGTGAAGGCATTGAGGGCCTCGGGCCGGTTCAAGGTCATGATCGCGACCTTGTCCTTCACTTCGAACAGCAGATCATTCGACATTCGTCGTCATCCTCCGTTCCGGCAGCGGTACAGGAGCGTCGTTTCCATCTCCTGCACCAGCTCGCCGCGCTGGTTCTTGATCTCGCGTTTGAGCGTCACGACGCCGCGTCCGGGCGTGCTGGTCCCGCGCTTCGACAGCACCGTCTGCGTCATGTGAATGGTGTCGCCGTGCTTTACCGCCGTCTTGAGCCGCCACTTGTCGATGCCGAGCAGCGCCAGCAGCGTGCCGTCATTGATGCCGCTCGCATATTGCAGCCCGCCCGCGATGCCGTAGACCAGCGGCCCGTGCGCGATCACCTCGCCGAATGGCGTGGTCTTGGCGTATTCGTAATTGCAGTGCACCTCGTTGAAGTCGCCGGTGAGGCAGGCGAAATTGACGATATCGGTGGAGGTCACGGTACGGGCGGGCGTCGTCAGCGTCATGCCGACCTCGAAATCCTCGAAGAACATGCCTCGCGGCTCTCGCGTTTCCTGGGCCGTCATCGCGCCTCCCTTCCCAGGAGTATCGTGCAATTGGACGACAGGATGCCGCCCTCGTTGTGGACCAGCGCAACATCGTGGCGCTTCACCTGGCGCGGCCCCTCGCCGCCGCGAAGCTGGCGCAGGGCCTCGACGATGCCGAAGATGCCGCCGCCCGCGCCGGCCTGGGCATGCGACAGGAGCCCGCCGTCCGTGTTGACCGGGAAGCGCCCCTCGATCGCCGTCTCCTTGCGAAGGAACATCTCGCCGCCGGCGCCACGCTCGGCGAGGCCGAGCTCCTCCATCTCGATGATCGGCACGATGGTGAAGCAGTCGTAGAGCTGGGCGAAGTCCACGTCCTCCGGCCCCAGCCCGGCCATCGCATAGGCCGCCTCGCCCGACTGCCGGCAGCCGAACTCGGTCAGGCTCGGCGCGGCGATCAGGTGCTCGTGCGTGTGGAACTCGCCGATGCCGAGCAGCCAGGCTGGACGCTTCCGCATATCCGGCGCGCGGTCGGCGCGGGTCACGACGAAAGCGCCCGCCGCATCCGAGATCAGGCAGCAGTCGAGGATGTTGAGCGGCTCGGCGATCGGCTTCGAGGTCAGCACGTCCTCGATGGTGATCGGCTTCTTCATGTGCGCGTTGGGGTGACGCAGCGCGTGGTTGCGCCCGTTGACCGCGACTGCCGCCATCTGCTCCCGTGTCGTGCCGTATTCATGCATATAGCGCCGCGCGATCATGGCGTAGAAGCCGGGGATCAGCGGGCCGTAGGGGTTCTCGAAATAGGGATGGCCGACGATGGTGAGCGCGGCCACCGCCGAATCGCGCGTCTGCCCGGTGGCGCGGTTCTCGCCCGCGCAGACCAGCACCGTGTCGCAATTCCCCGCGAGCACGGCCTCCGCCGCGTGCTTCAGCATGACCGCGGGCGAGCCGCCGCCGACCGCGACGGAGGCGCAGTAGCGCGGCTGGAGGCCGAGATACTCCGCCACGACCGTGCCCAGCATGAAGTAGGGCTCGGTCATGGTATAGGCGGTGAGTAGGCCGTCGACGTCCTTAAGGGTGAGCCCGGCATCGTCGAGCGCCCGCTTGCAGGCCTGGGCATTCAGCCCGACGCCGGTCATATGCGGCACCTTGCCGATGTCGGACTCCCCAACGCCCGCGACGATCACCTTGTTGCGGAGGCTAGACATCGCCCGCGCCCCGCCGGAACTGCGGCACCATCGCGCCCTCCGTCCCCCGCTCCTCGAACGCCATGGTGACCGCCTCGCCGAGCGCAACGTCCAGCGCATCGTCGCCGACGATGTTGGTCATCATGCGCGGGCCTTCCTCCAGATCGATCAGGGCGACGACGTAGGGCGTCCTCGCCTGGAATTCCGGTAATGCCGCGCGGTGGACGATGGTGAAGCTGTGGACCGTGCCGCGTCCCGACGCCTCGGCCCATTCGGTATGGTCGGAGCCGCAGGCGGTGCAGAGATAGCGCGGGAAGAAGCGCAGCGTTCCGCAGTCGCGGCAGCGTTGCAGCAGGAGCTTGCCATTGCGCGCGCCCTCCCAATAGGGCGCGGAATCCGCGTTGACGATCGGAGCCGGCAGATCGCCCGGCATGTCGAATACCTCATGTGGCTGGACTCACGCTTCGTCCCTCGACAGGTTCGGGATGAGGAAGCTCGGCATGAGGTCATTTTTTATGACAGATCAGCATTATACCCCTCATCCTGAGCTTGTCGAAGGATGCGGCGCGGCACGCCGCGCAATGATCTCCACCAGCCCGTCGAAGCCGGCGAAATACGAGGTAACGCCCATGCCGGCGACGAAGCCGTCGGCGACGCAAGCGGTCACCGAATGAATGCCGCGTTTCTCGGTGTTGGTCATGTGCACTTCGACATAGGGCATCCGGACCGCCTTGAGACAATCGCGCAGCGCATGGCCGGCATAGCTGAATCCCGCCGGATTCATAAGCAGGCCGTCCGCCGATTCGTCCTTCGCGCGATAGATTCGATTGATCGCCTCGCCCTCGATATTCGTCTGGAAGACCTTGAGCGAATGCCCGGTGCGCATTGCGTGGCGCACCAGGATCTTCTCCAGCGCGTCCGCCGTCGTCAGGCCGTAGATCTCCGGCTCGCGGCGCCCGAGCCAGTTCATGTTCGCGCCCTGAATCAGAAGTATTCTCATAACCGTACGCGCCCTCCCACCCCCCGCGCTGGACAAGAAAGGCTGCCCATGTTGGGATTGCCCGGCCGAGACTATCACACGGGATTCCGGAATACCGCCATGGATTACGACAACTTCATCGGGAAGGCCTGCACGGCACGATGAACACCGTTCTCACGCTGCACGATCCGGCGACGGCGCGCCGCTACTACGAACAAGGGCTGTGGCGGCCCGACACCTTCTATTCGCTGATGCGCGGCCATGCCGAAGCGCGGCCGGACGCCTGGGCCATGCGCGACGGCGCACGCCGCATCACCTGGCGCGAGCTGCTCGCCTGGACCGACGCGCTCGCCGCCGATCTGCACGGCGCCGGCGTCGTGCAGGGGCAGCGCGTTTCGCTCTGGACGTCCAACCGCATCGAATCCGTGATCGGCCTGCTCGCGTCGGCGCGCAACGGCTACGTCTGCAATCCGTCCCTGCACCTCAACTACACGGGCGAAGAGATCACGGCCCTGCTGCAGCGCATCCGCGCCGCCGCGCTAATCGCCGAGGAAGGCTACGGCGCGGCCTCGCCGGCCGTGCTCGATGGCATCGCCGTGCTGTCCGCGATGAAGCGGGTGCTCCGATTACCCAAGGGGCGCGTGAGCGGCCCCGGGTTTCCGAAGGCGGGCGACGGCATCCCGCCGCCGGCCGACGGCAACCCCGACCGGGTTTGCTACCTCGCCTTCACCTCGGGCACCACGGGGACGCCCAAGGGCGTGCTGCATTCGCACAACACCCTGCTCGCGAACGCTCGCGACCTGGTCAAGGATTGGGGCCACGACACCAGCACGGTGCTGCTCAGCCTGAGCCCCGTCAGCCACCACATCTTCTGGGTCGCGCTGTCGCAGGTTCTCGTCGCCGGCGGCGAGCTGGTGCTGAACGACCCGCCCGCCGGCATGAAGCCGCTCGACTGGATCGTCGAGGCGGGCGCGACCTACGTCATGGGCGTGCCGACGCACGGCATGGACATCCTTGCAGACCAGCGGTCGCGCGGCCTGGAGCGTATCGGCAATGTCCGAGTCTTCTACATGGCCGGCGCGCCCATCCCGCCGGTGACGGCCGAGGCTTTCCTGAAGCAGGGAATCAAACCGCAGAACGTCTACGGCATGACCGAGAACTCGTCGCATCAGTACACCTATCCCGGCGACGACCCGCAGACGATCTGCGGCACCTGCGGCCGCGGTGGCGGCGGCTATGCCGTGCGTCTGTTCGCGCAGGACAATCGCGACGTGGAGGTTCCGATCGGCGAGGTCGGCCAGATCGGCGGCAAGGGCGCCTGCCTGATGCTGGGCTATTTCGACAATCAGCAGGCGACCGAAGAACCCTTCAACAAGGACGGCTGGTTCCTGTCCGGCGACCTGGGCCGGATGGATTCGCAGGGCAACCTCGCCATCGTCGGGCGGATGAAGGACATCATCATCCGCGGCGGGCACAACATCCACCCAGCGAAGATCGAAGACCTCGCCATCAAGCACCCTCTCGTGGCGAAGGCCGCGGCCTTCCCGGTCCCGGACGAAAGGCTCGGCGAGAAGGTCGGCCTCGCGGTGATGCCGCTCGCCAGCAATGCGCCGGCCGGCGAGGCGATGCTCGAGCACCTCCATGCCGCGGGCCTGTCCAAATTCGACATGCCCGAGTATTACATCGTCATGGACGCGTTTCCGTTGACCGCAAGCGGCAAGATCCTCAAGCGCGAGCTCGCCGACTGGGCGCGCACGGGCCGCATCCGTCCGGCGCCGGTGCGCTTTTCCGATCCGCAAAAGCGAAAGGAGGCGTAGGGCATGATATTGGAGCTGACGCGCCGGGACGAGTTCTCGGTCATCACGCTGAACCGCCCCGAGGCGCTGAACGCGCTCAACACAGAGATGATCGCCGACATCGCCGCCGCGATCGACGAAGCCGCCAAGGCCGGCACCCGCGCGCTCCTGTTCACGGGCGCCGGCGGAAAGGCATTCTGTGCCGGTGCGGACATCAAGGAGCTGCTCGGCCGCTCGGTCATCGAATCGAAGCGCTTCGCCGCACTGGGCCAGCGCGTCTTCGCCAAGCTCGACACGCTGCCGATCCCATCCGTCGCGGCGATCAACGGCTATGCCTTCGGCGGCGGACTCGAGCTGGCGCTCGCCTGCACCTTCCGCATCGCGACGCCGAACGCAAAGATGGGTCTGCCGGAAATCAAGCTTGCCGCCATTCCCGGCTACGGCGGCACGCAGCGCCTGCCGCGCGTCATCGGCGAGGCGCGCGCATTGGAGATGATCATGACCGGGCGCACGGTCGCCGCCGAGGAAGCCGAGCGGATCGGCCTGGTCAGCCGTATCGTCGAAGGCGACGCCGTTGCCGCCGGCATGGCGTTCGCGCGCGAATTCACGAAGTACAGCCTGCCGGTGCTGGCGCTCGCCCGCGAGGCGGTGATGCGCGCCGGTGACACGCCGATCAGCGAAGGGCTCAAGATCGAGGCCGACCTAAACACCCTCGCCTTCCAGACCGAGGACGTGCAGGAAGGCATGTCGGCCTTCATCGAAAAACGCGAGGCGAAGTTCAAGGATGCCTGAGGGCGCAATCGCCGTGACGGGATCGAGCCGCGGCATCGGCGCCGCGATCGCCGTCGAGCTTGCGGCGCGCGGCTTCACGGTGGCCTGCCTGTCGCGGGCCGGCGGTCTGCCCGCGAATGCGCCTGCGGGCGGACGCTATATCTGCGTACGATGCGACGTGACGGACGAGGCGAGTATGCGCGATGCCTTCGCTCGGATCGGCAAGGAAGCGGGAACCTTGCGCGGCCTCGTCAACAATGCCGACGTCCACCGCGAGACCGACAGTGCCAACCTCGCCACCGCCGACTTCGAGGACCTGATGCGCACCAACGCGACCTCGGTCATGATGGTGAGCCGCGAGGCCTATCCGCACCTCACGGCGGCGGGCGGCGGGCGCATCGTCAACATCGGCTCTTTCTTCGATCGCATCGGCGTGGCGCGCAACCTCGCCTATTGCGCGTCCAAGGCGGCGGTCGGCGCGATCACGCGCTGCCTCGCCGCCGAATGGGCGCGCGACGGCATCACCGTGATGAACGTGGCGCCGGGCTACATCGAGACGGACCTCAACCGGGATACGCTGCGGGACGAGAAATTCCGGCGCTGGCTGAAGGGCCGGTCGCCGGCGGGTCGGCCCGGAACGCCGGAAGAGGTTGCGCGGCTCGTGGCCTCGCTCTTCGGCGAGGACATCGCATTCCTGACCGGTGAGACGATCTACATCGATGGCGGCCAGGCGATGGCGCTGTAAGCATGGTTTCGGCAGGAGAAAGCGGGCACGAATGAAGCTATTCGCGCAACTCGAGGACTCGCTGAAACTGGACGGCGAGGAAGCGCTTCTGCTCGACAGCGTGCGCACCCTCGCCCGCGACCGCATCGCGCCCCGCGCGGCGGCCTACGACCGCAGCGGCGAATTTCCGTGGGACAACGTCCAGGACATCAACGCGCTTGGCCTCAACGCCATGTTCATCCCCGAAGCCTACGGTGGCGCGGCGCTATCCTATCTCGTCTACCTTGCCAGCGTGCGCGAGATATCGAAGGCCTGCGCGTCGACCGGCGTCATCTGGGCGACTAATTTCCATGCGATGAAGCCGGTCATCGACATCGGCAGCGAGCGGCTGAAGCAGAAGTTCCTGCCGCGCATGGTGGAAGGCGCGCTCGCCGCGCTCTGCATCACCGAGCCGACGGCGGGGTCGGACGCCACGGGCATGCAGACGCGCTTCACCCCGGACGGCAACGATATCGTCGTCAACGGCGGCAAGATCTTCATCACCAACGGCGGCAAGGCCGACTTCTACCTCGTCTTCGGCAAGTGGAGCGGGATCGACGACCCGAAGGGTGCGATCACCGCGCTGGTCATCGAGAAGGGCACACCCGGCTTCGGCTTCGGCAAGCCCGAGGACAAGATGGGCCACCGCGCGTCGTCGACCGCAAGCCTCGCCTTCGAGGACTGCCGCGTGCCGCGCGAGAACCTGCTGGGCGAGCCGGGCCAAGGGCTCGAGATACTCCTCGCCTCGCTCAACAAGTCGCGGCCGAGCGTGGCGGCGCACGCGCTGGGCATCGCCCGCGCCGCCTTCGAGGAGGCCGTCGCCTATATCAACCAGCGCAAACAGTCGCGCCGGCGCATCGTCGAGTTCCAGGGCATCCAGTTCATGCTGGCCGATATGGCGACCGATCTGGCCATGTGCGAGAACTGGCTGTGGTACGTGGCCCGCCTGGTCGACGGCGGTGCGGCCGACTTCAACGTCGAGGCGTCGATGCTGAAGATGCGCGCCTCCGACCTCGCCATGCGCATCGCGACCGATGCGGTGCAGCTTCACGGCGGCTACGGCTACATCAAGGACTACGCCGTGGAGCGGCTGATGCGGGACGCGAAGGTGACCCAGATCTGGGAAGGCACCAACCAGGTGCACCGCCAGATCATCGGGCGGAGCTTCGTGGAGCGATGACGCAACCGCTCCGCGGCATCCGCGTGCTCGACTTCTCGACCCTGCTGCCCGGACCGATGGCGGGGCTGATCCTGGCCGAAGCGGGCGCCGAGGTCATCAAGATCGAGCGACCCAGCTACGGCGAGGAGATGCGGCTCTACGAGCCCCGCTTCGGCGATACCAGCGCCAATTTCGCCCTGCTGAACCGGGGCAAGAAGAGCCTCGCGCTCGACCTCAAGGACGTCGCCACCATCGCGAAGCTGCGCAGGTTGATCGTGGACTCGCACGTCATCCTCGAGCAGTTCCGCCCCGGCGTCATGGCGCGCCTCGGCCTGGGTTACGACGACGTCCGCAAGATCAATCCGGCCATCGTCTATTGCTCGATCACCGGTTACGGCCAGACCGGGCCCAAGGCGAATACCGCGGCGCACGACCTCAACTACATCGGCGACACGGGACTGCTGGCGCTGTCCGCGGGCGCAGACGGCGCGCCGGTCCCGCCGCCCGGCCTGATCGCCGACATCGGCGGGGGCTCGCTGCCGGCGGTCGTCAACATCCTGCTGGCGCTTCGCGGGGCGGAGAAGTCCGGCGAGGGGACTCATCTCGACATCGCCATGTGCGACAACGTCCTGGCCTGGCAGTACTGGGCCATCGCGACGATCGAGGCGGAAGGCCGGACGCCCGTCCCCGGCAGGGAGCTCGTCACCGGCGGCTCGCCCCGCTACCGCATCTATCGGACCGCGGACGAGCGCTTCGCCGCGATCGCCGCGCTGGAGCAGAAGTTCTGGGATAACCTCTGCGACCTGCTCGACTTGCCCGCGGACCTTCGCGACGACAGCCGTGACCCAGAGGCGACCGCCGCGGATGTCGCCCGCATCATCGCATCGAAACCCGCCGCGCACTGGCGGGAGGCGTTCGCTGCACGCGACGTCTGCTGCTCGATCGTCCAGGACATGGCGGAGGCGATGGCCGACCCGCATTTCCGTGCACGGGGCCTGTTCGGGCGTCGCGTGGTGGATGGGCGGCATAGTCTCACCGCAGTCCCCGTCCCCGTGGTCCCACAGTTCCGCGATCCCGGCCGAGACGCCGGCTACCCGCATCTCGGCGACGCGAACAACCTGCTGGATGGCGGAGAGGATGGTTAAGCATGGATTGCCGGATCAAATCCGGCAATGACGGTTTTATTTTGAAATCAATAGCATAGCGTCACTCTCGGACTTGATCCGCGAGTCCACGGCTCGTTCCGCTCACGCCGCTCTTCCCCCGGTCAGCGCAGCGATCTCCGACGCGCTCAGCCCCAAACCGGCCAGCACCTCTTCCGTATGTTCGCCCACGTCCGGGAGCGTGTGGCGCGGGTCGCCGTCGCGGCTGGGCGTGGCGCCGGGCACGTTCGGCACCGGCACTTTTCCCAGGTCGGGTTGCGTCACCATCGGCGCGGCGGCGACCGCCTGCACATGCAGGTCGGAGAGCCAGTCGAGCGGGCTCTGCACCGGGCTGGTGAGCACATCCGCCTCGCGCATGCGATCCGCCCACACGGCCGAAGTTTCCTTCAGGAAAGCCTGCTGCAGCAGCGGGAGCAGGATATCCTTGTTCTGCGCCCGCTTCTCGAAGTCGTTGAAGCGCGGGTCTTCGGCGAGCGCCGGCAACCCGATGACCCGGCAGATCGCCTGATACTGCCGCTCGTGCAGCAGCGTAACGAGGACCCATCCATCCTTGCTCTGATATACGCCGCCCGGCACGTTGGGCAGGCGCGGCGGCCCATCCAGGAGATACTGATCGAGGAGATGCGGCGACAGGATCGCGGCGATGCTCTGCATCAGGCTGACGTCGAGATACTTGCCGGCCCCATCCGCCCGGCGGGCGAACAGCGCCATCGACACCGCCTGGAACCCGTAGAGCCCGGTGATCGCGTCGATCATGAAGACCTGGGCCTTGACCGGCGTGCCGTCGGGCGCCCGGTTCATCGTCATCATGCCGGAGAAGGCCTGCGCCACGGTGTCGGTGCAGGGCCGGTCGCGATAGGGACCCTGTTGCCCATAACCGCTGATCGAGAGGTAGACGAGGCCGGGGTTGGTTTTATGCACCTCCTCGTAGCCAAGGCCGAGACGCCCGACCGCGCCGGGGCGGAAGTTCTCGACGAAGACGTCCGCCCGGTCGACCAGCCGGCGCGCGACGTGGAGCGCATCCGGGTTCTTGAGGTCGAGGACGACGCTCTTCTTGCCGCGGTTATAACTGGCCGAGTGCGAGGTCTGCTTGCCGTAGCGCGGGCCGATCTGGCGCATCCAGTCGCCCGACGGCGGCTCGATCTTGATGACCTCCGCGCCGTGCAGCGCCAGCAGCATGCCGCAATGCGGGCCGGCGATGCCCTGGCTGACGTCGACGACGCGGATGCCCTCCAGCGGCGCTCGCTCGGTCATGGCTCTGCTCCCGTGGCGGTTGTCCCGTAGTCAAGGCTATAGGCGTACAGCATTGCCGGCAATTCTCGGATCCTCATGCTGAGCTTGTCGAAGCATGAGGTTGCTCGATGTCGGAGCGTACTCATCCTTCGACAAGCTCAGGATGAGGTCCATAGGGTTGATCTACGGCGACAACCGGGCTAAGCGGTTGCCAAACACACCGCCGCTTCCAGCTCGCGCATGTCCGGCGCGCGATCCAATCCCATGACCGCATCCAGCACGCGCTGCGCGCGCTGGCGGCTTATGGCGCGGGTGGCGTTGCTCCAGAATTTTTCGATCACGTTCTCGGCGGTGATGGGATTGCCGTCCGAGCCGAGATTGTATTTCTGGTAGTGCTTCAGCTCGCGCCCGTCTTTGGTGCGGACGACGACAGTGCCGGAGAAATAGCGCGGGAACAGCGTTTCGCTCGTCTCCTCGTAACGCACCTTGTCGCAGAGCGCGAGGATGCCGGGATCGGTGTAGGCCTCGGGGTCGAGCTCGTCGAGCGTGAAGCGGCCCCGCGTCAGCGCCGCAGCGATCACGTAGTGCACACTGAACTGCGCCGCGTAGGCGCTGTGCGGCCGGCGCTTGCGCGCCTCCGGCGTGCAGACGGCGGTGACCTCTTCCTTGTGGATCAATGCGACGACGGAATCGATATCGTCGGGCTTGAGCCCATGATCCTTGTGCAGCTTGATCGCCGCGTCGATGAAGGCGTGATTGAAGTGGCAGGCGGGATAGGGCTTGTAGGCCACGTCCAGCATCTCCCACTGCTCGCCGAAACCCGCGGTGCAAGTTGCCAGGTCCACCTCCAGCTTGTTGCCGAAGGCATTGTAGAGGCCGTACGGCCCCTCGTAGGGCGTGCGCGAGCCGGTGAAGCCGTGCTTGGCCCAGCCCGCCGCCGTGATGGCGCTGGCCGCGGCGATGCCCGGATGCATGCGTTTCACCCAGGCGCCGTTGGAATGATACTCCCGCGTGCCGCTGGTCATGCTGAGGGCGAGGCCCTGCGCCTCGGCAAGCTGTTCGGTCGAAAGGTCGGCGAGCCGGCCGGCGATCAGCGCGCAGCCGAAGGTGCCCATGATCGGCGTCGTGTGGAAGCCCGTCACATGCACGCCGCCATGCGCCGTCTTGGCGATGCGCGTTCCGGCCTCGATCCCCATGAGATAGGCGGCCAGCGCGTCGCGCCCGCTCCGGCCCCGCGACGTCGCCATCGCGAACATCGTAGGCACCGCGCTCGCCGAGCAGTGCATCAGGCCGGATGGGTGCGTATCGTCGAAATCCAGCCCGTGGATCAGCGTGCCGTTGACCATCGCCGCGTCGCGAAGCGGCAGGCGGACCGGCATGCCGATCACCGGCGACGGCCCCTCGCCGCCCAGCTCGCGCGCCGCCGTAACGGCGCGCTGGCCGTAGTCCATCGTCGTCGAGGCCAGCCCGATGCCGAAGCAGTCGAGAATATGCAGCTTCGCGACCTCGACGACCTTGGCCGGCGCCTGCTCCAGCTCGAAGCGCGCCGCGAAATCCGCCAGCTTCTCGGAAACCGTGGAGGCGCCGGATGCTTCACCCGGCTGCCGGAAGGCGACGGGCTTGACGACTGCGCTCATGGTAAGGACTCCTGACAAGCGGTTTGGCCTAATTTAGGCGAAACGCGGCGCGGGCGAAATTTCCGGGGACGCGCCCCTCGAATGCGCCGGCGGCAAGTCAAATCGCCGCCGGCGCCCCGGGTAACCTCTAGCCGACCTCCAACGTTCCCTTGCCGGCGATCTTGCGGGCCAGCATGACGGTGACGACGCTGAGCAGCGCGATGACCACCGAGATGGCTGCCGCGTTCTCGACCGCGCCTTCCTCCAGATAGATGTAGACGGCAACCGCCATCACCTCCGTCCCCGGCTGCGCCAGGAAGACCGACATCGCCAGCTCGCGCAGACTGAGCGAGAAGATCAGGACCCAGCCGACCCAGATGCCGGTCTTCATCAGCGGAACGGTCACGTCCCGCACGGAGCGCAGCCACGTGGCGCCGCAGATCCGCGCCGCCTCTTCGAGCTCTTCGCCGATCTGCTTGATGGCGTTGCGCATGAAGATGAAGGCGAAGGGAATCTTCTTCGCCATGTAGGCGACGAAGATGATCCACAGCGAACCGTACAGCACGTCGATGTAGCCGATCAGGATGCCGACGCCCATCGCCACCGCCGGGAAACCGAAGGTGATCATAACGATGAAAGTCACGAGCCCGCGCCCAGGAATCTTCGTCCGCTCGACGATCCAGACATAGACGATGCCGAGCAGCACGCACAGCGTCGCCGTCGCGAGGGACAGCTTCATGCTGTTCTTCACCGATTGCCAGACGATGAAAGTGTCGTCGAAGAATATCTTGTAGTTGCTGAGGACCATGTTCTTCAGTGCGATATCCGCCCCGAAGGTGTTAAGCAGCGAAAGGATGATGAGCGCCGTCATGGGCAGCAGGACGCTGAAGAAGATCACCAGGAAGCAGAAGCTGAACGCGGCCCAACGCCAGCGGCCCAGCTCGACCGCCTGCGCCTTGCCGATCTTGCCGGTCAGCGTCGTGTACTTGGTGCGACCGATCCACCACTTCTGGCACAACAGGCACAGCGCGGTGAAGAAGATGATCGGGATCGACACCGCAGCCGCAAGCTGCAACTGCGGCGGATACGCCAGCAAGGTATAGATCTTCGTGGTCAGTACGTGGATGTTGACCGGAAATCCGAGCGCGGCCGGCGCGCCGAAGGCGGCCAGCGCATCCAGGATGCAGAGGATCAGGCCCGACAAGATTGCCGGTGTCACCAGCGGCAGGGTTACCGTGGTGGCGGTTCGAAAACGTCCTGCCCCCAGATTCCGCGCGGCGTCTTCGTAGGACGGATCGATGTTGTCCAGCGCGGCGGTGACGGCGAAGAACACCAGCGGATAGAAGTGCATCGATTCGACGAAGATCAGGCCACCCATGGAAAAGATATCGATCGGCGGCGTATCGAGGCCGAAGATGCTCATCAGGAGCTTGTTGATTTTCCCGGAGTTGGGCGCCAGGAGGAATATCCACGCGATCACTGCGATAAACGACGGCACGATAAAGGCGATACCGGCGAAGGCGCGCACGACCCCTTTTCCCGGCATGTCCGTGCGCGAGACGAGCCACGCCATCGGCAGGCCGACCAACAGGCAGATCAGCGGGACGAAAAACGCGAGAATGAGCGAATTCATCAGGGCCGAGACCAGGCCGCCCCGCGTAAACACCGCCGTGTAGTTGCTGAACGTTAACTTGCCCGTCTCGTCGAAGAGGCTGAATTCGAACAGCAGATAGACCGGGTAGCACACCAGCCCGGCCAGCGCGGCGACGGCGACCAGCATGACGAAGTATTTTACCGGCTCCCGCCGCATGTTCGTCTGAAATTCTTCGAAGCCGAGAGCGAGCCTCCGCCCAAGGCCGGAAAGTAATCTGCCGCTATCGGCTGTGGTTGTCGCCATCGCTCAGACCACCCATGCCAATTCGCTGTCGAATTCGACATCGACCTCGTGACTCTGCGCGAGATCTTGCTCGAACTTGGGAACCTGACACCGGAACTCCTGCCCCTTGAGGTCGAGCCGAAGGTCGATGCGGTTGCCGAGGAACGCGCTTTTCTGCACGCGGGCCCGGAATTTCGGGTTCAGCGACGGCGCGCTGCCGTTCACGAAGATCGCCTCCGGCCGCACCGAAACCGCGATGCGGTCGCCCTTGTTGAGGGTCTGCAGCTTGTCCTTCCGGCTGCTCGCCCAGAACGGCTCGCCGAGCGCGCTCGCGGCGCGAACCCGGCCGGTCTTCGCGTCGACGGCGTCGACGGTCGCATCCAGCAGATTGGTGACGCCGACGAAGGTCGCGACGAAGCGGCTTGCCGGGTGCAGGTAGATCTCCCGCGGCACGTCCACCTGTTCGATCTTGCCCTTGTTCATCACCACGATGCGGTCGGCGAGCACGAGCGCCTCCTCCTGGTCGTGGGTCACGTACAGCGTGGTCATGCCGATCCGCTCCTGCAACTCCTTCAGCTCGAAGCGCATCTCTTCGCGAAGGCCGGCGTCCAGATTGGACAGCGGTTCGTCGAGCAGCAGCATCGAGGGCTCGGTGACGATGGCGCGGGCCAGCGCGACACGCTGCTGCTGACCGCCGCTCAATTCGCCCGGCATGCGGTTCTCGAGCCCCGGCATCTTCACCAGCTCGAGCGCCCGTTGCACGCGCTGCGCAATCACCTCGCGCCCCAGCTTGGCGATCACCAGCCCATAGGCGACATTCTGGAACACGCTCTTGTGCGGCCATACGGCGTAGTTCTGGAACACCATGCCGAGCCGGCGTTTTTCGGGAGGCATGCTGCTGTTGCCGTCGGCGATCTTCTGCCCGTCGAGCAGGATCTCCCCGCCGTCCGGCTTGATGAATCCGGCGACCGAACGCAGTGTCGTCGTCTTGCCGCAGCCGCTGGGCCCGAGAAGCACCACGCTTTCGCCGGACGCGATCCGCAAATTCACGCCGTCGACGGCGCGGACCTCGCCGAACAACTTGATGAGATTTCGTAGTTCCAGCTTACTCGATACCTCGGCCATCGGCCCTCAATTCCTCCCTGTAACCATTCGAGCGCAGGCGCCGCGGGCGCGGATCGCCGCGGCGCAACCTTCCGAGGAAGGCGGCCGCGACGACCCAAGCCGGCCAACCACTCTTAATTCCGATTCATTGCCGCATTGAACTTCTTCAGGAAGCCCTCGCGCCCTTCATCGGAAATCTGGAAAGACAAATCCGGAACAATGAGCTTGATCTTCTTCAGGTCCGGCGCGCCCTTCGGTCCCGGAACGTCCGAAACCACCGGCCATTGCAATCCCCAGGTGGCGAATTGCTCCTGACCCTCGTCGCTGTATATCCACTCGCTGAACAGCTTTGCGGCATTCGGGTGCGGCGCCGTCTTGAGGATGCCCTGTGGCGACATGTTGACCATTACGCCGTCTTCATAGGCGAAGACATCGATCGGCGACCCTTTTGCCCGCGCGACAAGCGTGTTGTGCGAGGACACCGCGACGGCTACGGGGCGCTCGCCCGCCGTCACCATGCGCGCGGCTTCCGCATTCGCCTTGACGAACATCATGTCCTGATCGCCCAGCTTCTCGAGGAAGGACCAGCCGCCGTCGATTTTCTGGGTGACAATGCCGCCGTAGAAGGCGGTATGCGAACCGGAGGTTTGCGGATGGGCGGTAAGCAACTTGCCCTTCCACTTCGGATCGAGCAGATCGGAATACTTTTTCGGTAATTCCTTAGGGTCCTTGATGGCGTCGGTATTGTAGGCGCCGAGCAGAAGAAACATGCTCTGCGCGATCCAGTACCCTTCCTCATCCTTGTAGCCCTTTCCGATCCTGTCGAAGGTGGCGGGCTTGTAAGAGATAAACCATCCCTTTTGCTTGAAATCGTCACCCTGATAGGCAAGCGAGCTGGTGAATATGTCGGCGCGCGGCTTGCCGGCGGCGACTTCCGCCTCGATCGTCTGCACCAGTTGGGGCGAGTTCTTGCGCAGCACGGTGAGCTTGACGTCAGGGAATTTCGTCTTCCAGAAAGCGCTCAGCCCCTTCAGATACGCAGCGCGGGAGGTGGTGTACCAGACGACCTCGCCTTCCTTCTTGGCAAGCTCATAAAGCTCCGCAATCCGCTTCTTTGAAGCGTCGCTGTTTGTGACAGCGCCCGCTTGGCCGGCAAACGCGAATACTGCCGCCATCGTTGCGATAAAGGCGAGGCGTGGAATTCTCATGGCTCGTGTCTCCCATACCGACCCGCACAACAAATGCGGGCACTCCTGTTATAATGAATCCAACGACAAGACGCGCCGCGACGGTCAAGAAGACGCGGACGCCCCGTAGTTCGGATCTGGTCAAGTGTCGACGTTCCGACACCACCCGTCACTTCATAGACGAACACCCGACACGAAGGGCTTTACTGCGTCACCCCGCACCGTCGGGACCTTGCATGCCCCATAATCTATCGAATTGGACCATTGTGCAAATTCTCTCGCGATCTGAAGCGGCATAACAACTTGAACGGGATACGCGTCAGTCTCTTCCAAACGCTTCATTGAATCTCGTTATAAAGGCTTCGCGGCCCGCGTCCGTCACCTGGTCCGTCAGGTCGGGCGCGATAAGCTTTACATTCTTCAGATCCGGCGCCCATCAGGTCTCGGAATTCCTTCAAGAACCGGCCCCGGAGACCGCGTTAACCATACCGTAACGGTCCCTCCCGATAGTGTGCGGCGCAGCGCCCGGGAGAATGGTCTCCCCTGGGCGGGGAGCTCCTCATGGCGGCCTACGACTACGATCTCTTCGTTCTCGGCTCAGGTCCGGCCGGCCAGCGTGCCGCCATCCAGGCCGCCAAGCTCGGCAAGCGCGCCGCGATCGCCGAGCACCGCGCCGTGATCGGCGGCGTCTGCATCAACACCGGCACGATCCCGAGCAAGACGCTGCGCGAGGCGGTGATGCATCTGTCCGGCTACCGCGAGCGCAGCATCTACGGCGCAGCCTATTCGGTGAAGGACAAGATCACCATGGCGGACCTGCTGTTTCGCGCCGACATGGTGATCAAGCATGAAATCGACGTGACACGCCATCAGCTTCAGCGCAACGGCGTCGCGGTCATCCCCGCACGCGCGTCCTTCAAGGACCCGCACACGCTGCGCCTCGCGGCCCCGACCGCCGGCGACGACCGCGTGGTTACGGCGGAGCGCATCGTGATAGCCGTCGGCACCGAGACGACGCGCGATGCGCATATTCCCTTCGACGGCCAACGCATCTTCACGAGCGACGACATCCTTTGCCTGGAGAAGCTGCCGCGCACGCTGGCCGTCATGGGCGCCGGAGTCATCGGGCTGGAATACGCGACGATCTTCGCCACGCTCGGCGTCCGCGTGACGCTGATCGACAAGCGGCAGCGGCTGCTGCCCTTCGTCGATTCCGAGATCGTCGACGCGCTGGCCTACCACATGCGCGACAACCGGGTGACGCTAAGGCTCAACGAAGGCGTGAGGTCGGTGACGCCGGTCGACTGCGCCAACGGCCCACGCGTTTCCATCGTGCTGGAAAGCGGCAAGAAGGTCAGCGCCGAAAAGGCGCTCTACTGCATCGGCCGGTCGGGCGCGACCGCGGCGCTGGCGCTCGAAAATGCCGGACTAGAACCGCTTGCGCGCGGCCTTCTCGAGGTCAACGAGCAATTCCAGACCAAGGTGCCGCACATCTATGCCGCGGGCGACGTGATCGGCTTCCCCAGCCTTGCTTCCACATCGATGGAACAGGGCCGTCAGGCCGCCTGCCACGCCTTCGGCGTCCAGGCGGAAGCCGTGCGCGGTCATTTCCCTTACGGCATCTACACAATTCCGGAAATCTCGACGGTCGGAAAGAGCGAAGAGGAGTTGACGCGCGACGGCATCCCCTACGAGGTGGGCCGTGCGGCCTATAAAGAGATCGCACGCGGCCAGATCATCGGCGACACCACCGGGCTGCTCAAGCTGATGTTCCACTGCGAAACCCGCAAGCTGCTCGGCGTCAGCATTCTCGGCGAAGGCGCCAGCGAGCTGGTCCATATCGGCCAGGCCGTGCTCGCCATGGGCGGCACCATCGACTATTTCGTCGAGACCGTCTTCAACTACCCGACTCTCGCCGAGTGCTACAAGACCGCAGCCTTCGACGGCATCAACCGGCTCGCTTGATATTGCAACATTCCCCCCGTTGTGTCGTTGTGTCGGCGATGCATCGTCACGATTGGAGGTAAGCAATGCCCGAGATGAAGACCTACGGCGGCGGGTGCCATTGCGGCCGGGTGCGCTTCGAGGCGGCGACCGATCTGGCCCAGATCCTGTCCTGCAACTGCTCGATCTGCACCAAGCGGGGCCTGCTTCCCACATTCGTTTCGCCGCAACGGTTCAAGCTCCTGTCGGGGCAGGACGTGCTTGCGGACTATCAATTCGCCAAAAAGAACATTCATCATCTGTTCTGTCCCGATTGCGGCGTGGAATCCTTCGCCCGCGGGACCGCCCCGGACGGTTCGGAGATGGTCGCCATCAACGTCCGATGTCTCGACGATGTGGACCTCGCCGCCCTGACTCTGACGCCAATCGACGGAAAAAGGTTCTAGCGAGCCTCGAAGGATGCGGCTGGGTTTTCTTACTTTCCCTTGAAGACGGGCGATCTTTTTTCCTGGAACGCCTTCACGCCTTCCTGGAAATCCTCGGTCTGCGAAGCGGCGGCCTGCGCTTCCGCTTCGTCCTCCAGGGCCGCATTCAGCGTCATCGAGCCGTAACGCGCGGCCATTCCCTTCATCAGGGCGAGCGCGCGGCGCGGCCCCGCGGCGAGTTGGCGCGCGATCGAGATCGCAGCCGGCAAGGCTTCGCCCGCATCGACCACCCGGTTCACGACGCCGAAGCGCGCCGCTTCCTCTGCCGTCACCACCTCGCCCAGCATCATCCACTCCCGCGCCTTGTGCTGCCCGACGAGCTGCGTGAGATACCAGGCGCCGCCGAGATCCGGCACCAGCCCGACCTTCACGAACGCCATGATGAAGCGCGCCGGCCGCGCGGCGACGATCAGATCGCAGGCGAGCGCCAAGCTCCACCCTGCCCCCGCGGCGTCGCCATTGACGGCGGCAATGACCGGCTTCTCCATCTCGGCGATTGCCCGGATCGAGCGGTGGCAGGCCCGCATGAAAGCGCGCGCCGCCGCGGGATCGGCAAGCTCGCCCGCAAGCAGCTTGAGGTCGCCGCCCGCGCAGAAGCCAGCCCCGGCGCCGGTCAGAACGACCGCGCGTACGCGCTCGTCGTCACGGAGATCGGACAGCGCCTCCTCCAGCTCCCGCGCCATTTTCCGCTCGATCGCGTTGCGCGGCGGCCGGTCGAGCGTCAGCGTGGCGACGCCGGCCTCGTCGTCCTTGGCGACGTGGATGGTCTCGAATGCCATGTGAATTCTCCTGCCGGTGGGAGTGCCGAGCCTCGTCCATAGATAGCACCGATGCAGCGCTTTGGCTTGCCGCCGCCGGATGTTACTCTCCCTTCAACAATAAGAAAGCATTCAGGGAGCCGGGAGTGCGGCTTGAGAATTCCTTCGACGTTCCGGTATCGCCGGCGGAGGCCTGGGACATCCTGACCGATGTCGAGCGGGTCGCGCCCTGCGTGCCCGGCGCGCAGCTTACCGAAGTCGTCGACGCGCGGAACTATGCCGGCAGGATGCAGGTGAAACTGGGGCCCGTCAGCCTCGCCTTCGAGGGCAAGGCGGGTTTCGTCGAGCGCGACGACCGGGCGCATACGGCGCGGCTGTCGGCATCCGGGCGCGAGACGCGCAACCGGGGCAGCGCCAATGCCGACGTTCGCTTCGCGCTGCAGCCGAATGCCGGCGGCACGACGGTGCGCATCGCCACCGATCTGCAGCTCTCGGGCCCGGTCGCGCAATACGGGCGCAGCCAGGGCATCGTCGCCGGCGTGGCGGAGGAGATGACCGCCCGTTTCGCGCAGTGCCTGCGGCAGAACATCCTGGCGGCGGCAAAGCCGGAAGCCGCAGCCACGCCGCAGGCGGCCGAGGCGGTTTCGGCCCTCTCGATCGGCTTCGGCGCCCTGATGCGGATCGTGCGGCGCTTCTTCGCGCGCCTCGCCGGCCGGACGTGATGCGATGAAGCCGCCGGCCTTTTCCTACCACCGGCCGCACACGGTCGCCGAAACGCTGGAGCTGCTCGCCACGCTGGAAGACGCGAAGCTGCTCGCGGGAGGCCAATCGCTGATGCCGATGATGAACTTCCGCTACGTCATGCCGGCCAATGTCATCGATATCAACCGGATCGCCGATCTCGCGGGGATCGAGGAACGGGGCGACGCCCTGGCGATCGGCGCGATGACGCGCCAGCGCGACCTGGAGCTGTCGCCCGTCGTCCAGCGTTGCTGTCCGCTGCTGCACGAGGCGCTGCTCAATGTCGGCCACGTCCAGACCCGCAACCGCGGCACCATCGGCGGCAGCCTGGCGCATCTCGATCCCGCTGCGGAACTGCCCGCCGTCCTGCATGCCCATGACGCCACGCTGCATCTGCGCGGCAGGCGCGGCGACCGCGCGGTAGCGATGGCGGAATGGTCGCAGGGCTTCATGACGCCGAACCTCGCGCCGGACGAATTGCTCGCGGCGATCACCATTCCGCTCTGGCCCACGGGCCACGGTTACGGCTTCGCCGAATTCACCCGCCGGCACGGCGATTTCGCGATGGCCGGGACCGCTGCCCTGCTGGCGCTCGATGCGCAGGGAAAGGTCGAACGCGTGGCGCTGGCGGTGACCGGCGTCGATACCGGACCGGTGCGGCTGTCCGATGCAGAAGCGATGCTGCTCGGCAAGGCGCCCGAAGACGCGCTCATCGCCGCGGCAGCGGAGACGGCAGCGATTTCCGTTCCCGGGTTGGACGACGTGCACGGGTCGAAGGAATACCGCCGCAAGCTCGCCGCCGTCATGACCAAGCGCGCGCTGCTCGCGGCGCGTGCCCGGGCCCGCAGCGAGGAGGCGGCGCATGGCTGAGCGGATGCTGCTGATGCTGTCGGTGAACGGCACGGAGATCACGCGCGAGGTGCCGGTTCGGCTGACGCTCGCCGATTTCCTGCGCCACGAGCTGGCGCTGACGGGCACGCATCTCGGCTGCGAGCACGGAGTCTGCGGCGCCTGCACGGTGCTGGTGGACGGACGCACCGCCCGCTCCTGCCTCATGCTGGCGGTGCAGGCGGACGGGGCTGCGGTGCAGACCGTCGAAGGCATGGCCGTTGACGGCAAGCTGACGCCGCTGCAGCAGGCATTCGTCGAGCATCACGGGCTGCAATGCGGCTTCTGCACGCCGGGCGTTCTCGCGACGCTCACCGAGCTGCTGGAGACGATCCCGGACCCGAGCGAAGCGGATGTGCGCGAGTGGCTTTCCGGCAACATCTGCCGCTGCACCGGCTACCAGGGTATCGTCGACGCGGCCCTTGCGGCCGCAAAGGCCATTCGAGAGGGAGCAGCCGGCGAATGAGCTGGGTCGGCAGCAGGGTCAAGCGGGTCGAGGATCCGGCGCTTCTGAAGGGCGAAGGGCGCTTCGTCGACGACATCCATCTGCCCGGCATGCTGCTGGCCGCCGTGGTGCGCAGCCCGTTCGCGCATGCCCGCATCGCTGGAATCGACGCGTCGGCAGCGCTCGCGATTCCGGGCGTCCACGCGGTCGTCACGCATGCCGATCTGCCGGAAGCCTTTCGCCAGCCGCTCCCCCTTCTCGTCCCGAACCCGGCGATCCGGTACCCCGTCATGCAGCATGTGCTGGCGAAGGACGCGGTGCATTTCGTCGGCGAAGCGATCGCGTTGGTGCTTGCCGACGACCGCTACATCGCCGAGGACGGCGTCGATCTCGTCGTCGTCGACTACGAGCCGTTGCCGGCCGCGAGCGACTTCCGCAAGGCGGCCGCGGCCGGCGCACCCGCCGCGCACGCCGGACGCGCCGACAACATAGCCGCCGAATTCGCCGTCGGTTACGGCGAGGCCGACCAGGCGTTCGCCCGCGCCGCCCATATCTTCAAGGAAGAGCTGTTCCAGCATCGCGGCGCGGCGCATCCGATGGAATGCCGGGCGATGCTTGCCCACCAGGACACGCTGACCGGCACGCTGACCATCTGGGCGAATACCCAGGCGCCGCATCAGCTCCGCGACGTCTACTGCCGCATGACGGGCGCGGCGGACGACCGCGTACGCGTCATCGCCCCCAATACCGGCGGCGGTTTCGGCAGCAAGGTGCAGACCTATCCGGAGCACATCGCCACCGCGGCGGCGGCGCTGCTGACGAAGCTGCCCGTGAAGTACATCGAGGACCGGCGCGAGCATTTCCTCAGCACGCATCAGGAGCGCGATCAGCTCTGGACGGTCGAGATCGCCGTCGACGGCGACGGCAAGGTCCTCGGCGTGCGCGGCAGCCTGATGCACGACAGCGGCGCCTATCTTCCCTGGGGCGTCATCACGCCCTTCATCTCCGCCACCACCATGCCGGGGCCCTATGTCATTCCGGCCTACCGCATGAAGGTCACCTGCGTCTTCACCAACAAGGTGGCGACCACGCCGGTGCGCGGGGCGGGCCGGCCGCAAGCCGCCTTCGCGATGGAGCGGCTGATGGATCGCGTCGCCCGCGAACTCGGCCTCGATCCCGCCGAGGTGCGGCGGCGCAATTACGTTCCGGCGGACAGGATGCCGTATGCGGTGGGGCTTACCTTCCGCGACGGCAGCCCGGTGGTCTACGACAGCGGCGACTATCCGGCCTGCCAGCAGCTCGCGCTCGACCGCGCGGGATACGACGGCTTCCGCGCCGAGCAGGCGTCGGTGCGCGCGGAAGGCCGTTACCTCGGCATCGGCATCGGCAGCTATATCGAGGGCACCGGCCTCGGCCCCTTCGAAGGCGCGACCGTGCAGGTCACGCCGGGGGGACAGATCCTTGCCCGCGTCGGCTCGTCCGACCAAGGCCAGGGCCACCGCACCATGTTCGCGCAGATCGTCGCCGACCGGCTCGGCGTCGGGCCGGACAAGGTCACGGTGACGGTCGGCGACAGCGGCGGCGTCGCCTACGGCATCGGCACCTTCGCCAGCCGGGTCGCCGTCAACGCCGGCTCGTCGGCCCATGTCGCCGCCGGAAAAGTGCGCGAGAAGGCGATCAAGATCGCGTCGCACCTTCTGGAGGCGGCGGAGGAAGATCTCGACCTCGGCGACGGCCGGGTATTCGTCAAGGGCGTACCCGCAGTTGGCAAGACGCTGGGCGAGATTGCCGCATTCGCCAACGGCATGCCGGGCTTCTCCATGCCCGCTGGCATCACCGTCGGGTTGGAAGACACCAGTTATTTCACGCCGCAGCGCTCGACTTATGCAAACGGCTGCCATGTTGCCGTCGTCGAGGTCGATGTCGAGACGGGCGGCGTGAAGATCCTGCGCTACGTCACCGCCCACGACTGCGGCACCATCATCAACACCATGATGGTCGAAGGACAGGTCGCGGGCGGCGTCGTGCACGGCATCGGCAACGCGCTCTTCGAGTGGATGCGCTACGACGACGACGGCCAGCCGCTGACCGTGAATTTCGGCGAATACCTGCTGCCGCTCGCGACCGAGACACCGTGCATCGAGCAGGCGCACATGCAGACGCCGACGCCGCTCAACCCGCTCGGCGTCAAGGGCGCGGGCGAAGGCGGCACGATCCCCGCTGCCGCGGCGATCGCGGGCGCGATAGACGATGCGCTCCGCCCGTTCGGCGTGAAGATCACCCAGGTACCGGTAACGCCGGAATACTTGCTCGACCTCATCCATAAAAAATCCTGAAGGGAGAACCCGATGGCCAAGGACATCCTCGTGCAGAGGAAGGGACGCATCGTGCACATCACGCTTAACCGCCCGCGCAAGGGCAACCTGATGAGCACGAGGATGAAGGAGATCCTGACCGACACGGTGAACGGGCTCGGCCGCGACGACAAGACCTGCGCCATCGTCCTGCGCGGCAATGGCAAGGATTTCTGTCACGGCCGCGAGCAGGCGCTGCCGGGCGGCCCGCCGAAGAACGCATTCGACATGCACAACCGCGCGATGGGCAAGATCCTCGCGGTCTACGCCGCCTTCCGCAACTGCCCGGTGCCGATCGTCAGCGTCGTGCAGGGCAAGGCGCTCGGCTTCGGCTGCGCGCTGGTCGGCGGATCGGACGTCGCCTACGCCTCGACCGAAGCGCGCTTCGCGCTGCCCGAGATGGCGCACGGCACGGCGCCGACGCTGGCAATGGCGGCGCTCGCGAAGGTCTCACCAAAGACGGTTTGCGACCTGGTCTATTCGCGCGAGGAGATCGATGCGGAGACCGCGCTCGCCACGGGCCTCGTGAGCCGCGTCTTCCCGCCGGCCGAACTCGATAATGCGGTTGATGGCCTGCTCGCGCGGTTGGCGGCCTACGACCCGGTCGACGTGAAGGCGGTCAAGCGCTTCCAATGGACAGGACCGCAGCTTCATCCCGACATCATGTCCGACCTCGCCGGCTACACGCTGGCAACCGTCCGCTCGCGGAAGATCGGCTAGCGCGGCGTATTAGCCCCGCTTGTCTTAACCCGGCGCGTTCGCGCCGGCGGCATGCATGCCCGCAATCCGGCCGAACACCGCGCCCCGCAGCACCGAGGTCGCGCCGGGATAGCGGCCGTAGTAGATACCGATGGTCTCCCCCGCCGCGTAAAGGCCGGGGATGACCTCGCCGCTCGTGTTCATCACCTGCGCGCTTGGCGTCACCTTGAGCCCGCCGAAGGTGAAGGTATTCGACGAAATGATCGGATAGGCCCTGAAGGGCGGCCGCGCGATGGGCCTCGCCCAGTTCGACTTCGGCGGGTTGATCCCGCGCGTTGAAAGCCCGTCGATCGAATGCGGATCGAACGCGCCGCCGGTACAGGCGCCGTTATAACCATCGACGGTCGCCGCGAGCGGCCCGGCCGGAACGCCGATCGCCTGCGCCAGCGCGTCGATCGTCGCGGCCTCGACCGGCGGCTGATCCGTGCGGACGCAGCGCTGCCAATTCGCGATCTCGTCCACGCCGGCATCGAGGATGCACCAGGCGATGCCGCCCGGCTGCTTCCGGATCGTGCGGGTGATGTCCTCGTAATGCGCGTCGATGGAGCCGGGCGCCTCGTCCGTGAAGCGTTCCCCCATGCGGTTTACCAGGATGCCCTGGGTGAAGATCATGACCAGCGGCTCCGTCGCACCGGAGCGCGGGTCGATCGGCTGGGCGTGGTACTCGCTGTAGTCGCCGGCCGGCGCCGCGCCGATGTCGAGCGACATGCGGATGCCCTCGCCCTTGTTGTAGTAGCCGCCGCGCGCCACGGGCCTGAGATAGCGTCCGCTCTCGCCGAGATAGTGCGCCACCATCTCCGCGTTCCCTTCGAAGCCGCCGCAGGCGAGCACCACGGCGCCGGCGGCAAGCCGGATCGTCCGGTTGCCCTTGGCCGCAGCCTTGATTCCCGTCACGCGGCCGTCGTCGTCGAGGATCAGCGCCTGCGCCGTCGTCTCATAATAAAAATTGGCGCCGCGTTGCTCGGCGAGCGGGGCCATCGCCTCTATCAGCGCCAGCCCGCCGCCGCTGATCGAGATGCGCGGCGAAGACCGCGGCGTCAGACCGTAATAGCCGATCTCGCCGAAGCGGACGCCCTGACGCTTGAGCCAGGCGATGGTCGCGGGCGCGCTGGACGCGAAGGTGGAGACGAGCTCCGGATCGGCGAAGGAGAGCGTCTTGAGGATTCCCGGCCAGTTTGCGTAGTCCTCCGCCGCACCGGCGACGAGGCTCGGATCGAGGTGATAGCCGGCGTTCAGGGCGAACTGATCCTCGAAATCGGGAGAAATCTCGGTCTCGCTGGCCATGCGAATGGCGGCCGTGGTGTAGCGGGTATTGCCGCCGCGCTCTTCCACCGGGGCGCGCTCCAGGACCGCCACCCGCGCGCCGCATTCCAAAGCCGCGACGGCGGCGGACAGCCCGGCCACGCCGCAGCCCACGACCACCACATCGTACCGATGCGCCTCAGCCATCGCACTACGCCTCATTTGATCTCGTGCTATTGTCGGGGCAGATTACGACCCTCAATCCAGCATCCGCAAATCACGGGAGGACCGAATGGCGCACGACAGCGTGAGAGACAATCCGTATACGCGAGGGATCGCGAATTTCGTCTCCGGGCTGACCTACGAAGACATTCCCCAGGAGGTGCGCCAGCGCATCAAGCTGCTGATCCTGGATTCGCTGGGCTGCGCGCTCTACGGCACGCATCTGGAATGGACGAAGATCATTCTCAAGACGCTCACCGCCGTCGACCGGACGGACGACGGCTGCCGTATCTGGGGTATGAAGAAGCGCCTGTCGGCGCCGCACGCGGCCCTTCTCAACGGCACCATGGTCCAGGGCTTCGAGCTCGATGACGTGCACCGCAAGGGCGTGCTGCATGTCGGCGCGGTGACGCTGCCGGCGCTGATCGCGGTCACCGAGATGTCGAAGAAGAAGCTCAGCGGCAAGGATTTCCTTACCGCTGCGGTCGCGGGCTACGAGATCGGCCCCCGCGTCGGCATCTGCATGGGCCAGGAGCATATCGGCCAGGGCTGGCATTCGGGCGCGACGCTCGGCGTGTTCTCGGCCGCCGCGGGCGCCGCGGCGGGGATGCGGCTCTCGGCGGAGCAGACTGTCCACGCGCTCGGCATCGCCGGCACCCAGTCTGCCGGCCTGATGGCCGCGCAATACGGCGCGATGGTCAAGCGCATGCACGCCGGCCGCTCCTCGCAGAGCGGGCTATACGGTGCGCTGCTGGCGGCGAACGGCTTCACCGGCATCGTCGACGTGCTGGAGAGCGAGTATGGCGGCTTCTGCACCACCTTCTCGCGCTCGCAGGACCGTTTCAACCTCGAGGAGCTGACCAAGGATATCGGCAAGCGCTTCGAAACGATGGGCATCGCGCTCAAGTTCTATTCCTGCGTCGGCAGCAACCACACGACGCTGGATGCGATCCGGGCCATGCAGGAACGCCACCCCTTCAAGGCCAAGGACGTCGAGCGCTTCGTCGTGCACGGATCGCAGGTGACGGTCGACCACGTGGGCTGGAAGTACAAGCCGGAGGGCCTCACCTCGGCGCAGCTCAACCTGCCCTTCTGCGTCGCCACTTACATGCTGGAAGGCGACTGCTTCGTCGAGCAGTTCACCGAGGACTGCGTCACCGACCGGGCGCGGATCGCCTATTCCGAGAAGGTCCAGACGCAGCACGACCCGGCGATCACGGCCAAGGGCGCGGCCTACCGCCACCTCGTCCGGGTCGAGATCTTCCTCAAGGACGGCACGCGGCTGGAGGAGACCTGCGAAGCGGCGCGCGGCAGCGAGAAGAAGTTCGCCTCCGAAGCCGACGTGGTCGAAAAGTTCAAGAAGCTCGCCAAGCACGCGCTTCCCGGGAAACAGATCGACGCGCTCAAGGAGGCCATCCTCAATATGGACGACCTGAAGAACGCCGCCGAGATCCCGCGGCTGCTGGGGAAGGAATAGCGCCGAACCGGCGTCAAATGGATTCCGCGGACAAGCCGCGGAATGACGTAATTTGGAGATCGTCACACCGCGGCTTGTCCGCGGTGTCCATGGCGCCGGTGCGAGACCTCAGAAGCTCATCTGCGGCATCTGCTTTTCCGGATAGCGCAGCCCGGCGGTCGCGCCGATCGCGAAGACTTTCTCGAGCTTCGCGCAATCGGCCTCGGTGAGCGTCACGTCGGCCGCTTTCGCGTTCTCCTCGAGGTGGGGCCGCCGCCGGCTGCCCGGGATCGGGATGACGTCGGGCCCGCGCGACAGCACCCAGGCGAGCGCGATCTGCGCCTGCGTGCAGCCCTTCTCCTTCGCCAGCTCGTCGAGCGGCTTCAGCAGCGCCAGGTTCCGCCGCAGGTTCTCGTCGTGAAAGCGCGGATGATCGTGCCGGCGGTCGCCGTCCGGCACGTCTGCAACCGCGCGGATCGTGCCGCTGAGGAATCCCCGGCCGAGCGGGCAGTACGGGACATACGAAATCCCGAGCGCACGGCAGAGCGGCATGATTTCGCGCTCGGCATCCCGTGTCCAAAGCGAATATTCGGATTCGAGCGCGGCGATGGGATGCACCGCATGCGCGCGGCGGATCACGTCCGGCTTCGCCTCGGACAGGCCGAGGAAACGCACCTTGCCCTGCTGCACCAGTTTCGCCATCGCGCCGACCGTATCCTCGATCGGCACTTCGGGGTCGACACGATGGAGATAGTAGAGGTCGATGACGTCGACGCCGAGACGGCGGAGGCTGTTGTCGCAGGCGACGGGAACGTAGTCGGGCTTGCCGTTGGTGCCGCCGCGCTGCCCCTGCGGGCCGCGGATGTTGCCGAACTTGGTGGCGAGGAACAGCTCCTTCCGGCGGCCCTTGATCGCCTTCGCGATCAGCTCCTCGTTGTGGCCATTGCCGTAGGCGTCGGAGGTGTCGATGAAATCGACGCCGAGATCGAGGGCGCGACCCACCGTGGCGATCGCCTCGGCATCGTCCCGCGCCAGATTTTCCGGCGACATGCCCGCGCAGCCGAGGCCGAGCGCGGAAACCTTCGCGCCGGTGCGGCCCAGTGCCCGCCTTTGCATCAGTGCAGCTTCGCGCGCAGCGCGTCCAAGCTGCCGCCCCATTTGACCTTGCCGGGCAGGTCGTGGCCGACGATGTCCTCGGCCAGCCGGGCCGCCTCCAGCAGCCGTTCCAGGTCGATACCCGTATCGATGCCCATCTCCGCGCACATGAAGGCGAGGTCCTCGGTGCAGATGTTGCCGGCCGCGCCCTTGTGGCCGGCGAAGGGACAGCCGCCGAGGCCGGCGACGCTCGAATCGAAGCTGTCGACGCCCATCTCCAGCCCGGCATAGGCGTTGGCGCAGCCGAGGCCGCGGGTGTCGTGCAGGTGAAGCGTGATCCGCAGGTCGGGCCAGCGCTCGCGCACCGCGCCCACGACGCGCTTGATCGACTCCGGCGTCGCCCAGGCCATGGTGTCGGCGAGCGACAGGATGTCGAGCTCGACGCCGTTCTCGTCGGCGATCCGATGGACGACCTCGGTCTGCTCGAGCACCCGCGAGATCGGGACATCGCCCTCGAAATTGCAGCCGAAGGCGGCCATCATCGAGCCGCGGAAATACTTGATGCCGTGCTGCTTGTAGAGCGCCACCTGGTTGTGCTGGACCTTCATGTTGTCCTCGAAGCCACGATTTTGGTTCAGCTTCATGAAGGTCTCGGAGGCCGCGGTGGTGATCGATCCCTTGAGGAACACGCCTTCGGCCGCGAGCGCCCGCTGGAGCCCGCGCTCATTGAGCCAGAGGACGGTATAGCGCACATCCGGCTTGCGGTGGATGCCGGCGACCACGTCCTCGACGTCGGCCCAGCCCGGGACGCGCTTCGGGTTGACGTAGGACCCGACCTGGATTTCGCGAAGGCCGGTATCCGACAGCGAGTCGATCAGCTCGATCTTGCGCCTGGTCGAAATCGGGCCCTTTTCGAACTGGAACCCTTCTCGCGGCCCCTCTTCCTGAATATCGATCTTCCGCGGCAGGTCGGACATCGGACGCCTTTCGTGGGTGAATGCATTCGCTGCGGAAGTCTTCCGCTAGGCGCCGAACGAGTCAAGGTCGGCTCTAAAGATCGATAATATCGCTATAATCGATAGTATTATTCGATTGTTATACTCCTATACATTGTATTTCAGCCCGAATCACGCACGCGTTCTTGCTTCGCTGCCGGGGCGGCGCTTAACTTGGCCTGCGTACTGGGAAACTGCTGTGGCCAGACAAAAGCCCGATTATGGGCAAGCTCCGCCGTATAACGCGGCACGGGCCTCGGCAAAAAGACAACGAGATTGAACAAGGAGGCTCACTACATGCTCATTTCACCCAGGCTATTCCGTACTGCCGCGCTCGCAGCCTCGGCTGCGGTGCTCGGATTGGTGACGATGGCCGGCACCCAAGCCAAGGCTCTGGACTTGGCGGGAAAGCGGGTCACACTGATCGTGCCGTTCAGCGAAGGCGGCGGGACCGACACCTGGACCCGCATGATGCAGCCGTATCTCGAGAAATACCTGCCCGGGAAGCCGACGGTCCTCATCCTCAACAAGCCGGGCGGCGGCGGCATCAGCGGCACCAATTATTTCAACGAAAAGGCGAAGAAGGACGGCACCTGGATTTTCGCCCAATCCACCTCCGTAGCGTCGAACTACATGCTTGGCGACCCGCGGGCGAAATTCAAGCTCGAGGAGTTCGAGCCGGTCCTGAACTCGCCCCGGGGCGTCACGCAATACGTCCGATCCGACCTGGGAGTTCAGGATATCAAGGACCTGAAGGCCAAGATCGAAAAGATAAAGAGCCATCCGATCGACAAGCTGACCTTCGGGGGCAAGACCCCGACGTCGGGCGACCTGGCCCTGCGCGTCGCCTTGAGCCTGCTCGGCGTCGAGGTGAACAGCGTTTGGGGTCTCGGCGGCAACGGCCCGATGGCGCTTGCGTTCGAGAGAGGCGAGTTCATGCTCAACTACGACAACACGCTTTCTTTCCTCAGCAATCGCAAGCATATGATCGAAAGCGGCATGGCAGTGCCGCTCTATACCTTCGGGAACCTCGACGAGAACGGTAAGCTGACCCGCGATCCGGCCCTGCCCAACGTGCCGACCTTCGTCGAGTTCTACAAGGCCGTGAACGGCAAAGAGCCGTCCGGCGCGGGATACGACGCGTGGCGCTCCCTTATGGGCGTGAGCGTGCCGCTGTCCAAGTCGCTGCTGCTGGCGCCCGGCACGCCGAAGGATGTCGTCGAGATGTGGCGCACGGCGGTCAAGAAGATGCTGGCCGACGAAGAGTTCAAGACGAGGGCCAAGGCGGAGTTCGGCCCGTATCCCCAGCTCATCGGCGAGGCGGTGAAGCCCATCATGAAGCAGGCGCTGTCGATCGCGCCCGAGTCACGCAAGTGGCTCGCCAAATACGTCAAGGTCCGCTACGACGTGGAGCTTGCCGCGAAGTAGCCGCCGCCGCCTCGGTGGCGACCGGTGAGGTATCGTTTCAGCAACGCCCGGCGGGCATCCGCCGGGCGTTTATTCCCAGAAAAATGGCCATGGCTATGCCATACCATGGTCCGGCACCTTATCTAGCCCTCGCGTGATTCGTGTCATCTAAATAGAGGATTGATCTGTCTAATCGATTGTATTCATCGAAAATACTGCTTTGGCATCGAGTCGCCCGTTAATATATGCTGCGCCAGCTTAAGCCGGGGCTGAGTTAGGAATTGTCATCAGACGATGGGCCTCGGCTAGAGTTATCGAACTTCCGTCTTCAACTACTTAAGGGAGGATTCCTGGATGCTCAGGAAGCCTAGATTTATGCGTACGGTCGGCACACTGGCCGCAACAATTGCGATGGCGGCGATCGGCAGCGCCGTTGTCGGCGACGCACAGGCCGCGCCCGATTTCAAAGGCAAGCGGATTACCATTATCGTTCCATTCTCCGAAGGCGGCGGGTCGGACATCTATGCCCGCATGATGGCCCCGTACTTCGAGAAGTATCTGCCCGGGAACCCGACGATCCTGGTCATGAACAAGCCCGGCGGCGGCGGAACGACCGGCGCTGTCTATTTCGAACAGAGGGCGCCAAAGGACGGCACTTGGGCGCTGACCTTGTCCACCTCGACGGCCGCCAACTATGCGCTGGGCGACCCGCGGGCCAAGTACAATCTGAAGGAATACATCCCGATCATCCTGTCGCCGCGCGGCATCACCCAATATGCCCGCAAGGATCTCGGCCTTCAGGATGTGAAGGATATCAAGGGCAAGATCGAGAAGCTGCGTAGCTACGAGCCAAGCAAGCTCGGGTTCGGCGGAAAGACGCCGACGTCGGGGGACCTTGCGTTGCGTATTGCGCTCAGCCTGCTCGACGTCGAAGTGAACAGCGTCTGGGGCCTCGGTGGAAACGGCCCGATGGCGCTCGGCTTCGAACGCGGCGAGTTCATGCTCAACTACGACAATACCATGGCGTACCTGAAGGGCCGCGCTCACCTGATCAAGGACGGCACGGCCGTTCCGATCTACACCTTCGGCAACTACGACGAGAACGGCAAGCTGACGCGCGACCCCGCGCTGCCGGACGTGCCGCATTTCGTCGAAGTCTACAAGGCTGCGTACGGCAAGGAGCCGTCCGGCGCCGGTTTCGAGGCCTGGAAGGCGATGATGGGCGTCAGCGTTTCCATGTCGAAGTCGCTTCTCCTGCTCCCGGGAACGCCCAAGGACGCCGTCGAGGCGTGGCGCGACGCGGCACGGAAGATGCTGAAGGATCCCGAGTTCTTGTCGAGAGCCAAAGAGGAAGTCGGACCCTATCCGCAGATCATCGGCGAGCCCGCCGTGCCGATCATCAAGGAGTCGGTCACGATCTCTCCCGAGGCGAAGGCTTGGATCGCGAAATACGTCAAGGTGCGTTACGACGTCGATCTGGGCAAAGCCAACTAAGCCGCATCGATCCTACGATCGAAAGATCATTGTAACGGCCCCGCCCCCGGTGAAAAAATCACCGGGGGCGAGCCTTTTGGGGACTCCGGCAACCTCTCAGGCGGTGAGCAGCGGACGCAGCGCGCGTGCGTCGCTCAATTCCTCAATGGTCCAGACACGATCGATCAGACTGCGTGACCGACCCTTGCCGAGGATAGGCGCCATCAGATCGAACGCCTTCGCATCCACCTCCGCCCGCGTCATCGGGTTCTCGGGCGTGCCGCGTACGGCGTCCTGGCCTGCGGTGAGAACTCTGCCGTCTTTCATGCGAATTTCGACCTCGGCCGTGCGCCTCTCGCGTTTCGGCTCGCCGATCAACTCGATCTTCTTGCGCAACTCGATGACGCGGCGATCCGCCATGCGCCTGTCGTCATGGGCGGAAGCGAACGTCACCGTCCGGTCGAGCAGCATGATCGCCACCATGTGCTGAATGCAAATATCGGGCATGTGACGGTCGTCGACGACGCTGTGCTCCAGATCCGACAAGTGCAGCGTGACGTGGCCGACTTCGTCTGCCGCGATGGTCTGCGATGCCAGCATCGTTTCGACGCAATCGAGCGGCGCCTGGATAGGCGATCCCACGGACCATTTCTTGATATTCGTCAGCATCACCTCGTAGCGCGAGCCAAGCCCCTCGATCAGCTTTTCCGGCTGCGGGTTCGCCGAGTAGGCAAAGAAGAAGTTCCGTGGGCCCGTGAAGACGTCGTCGACCCCCGTGAAGCCTGCCTGCACCATGGTTGCCGACGTGACTCCGTTGCGGCCGGCCATGCCGCCGAAATCGAAGGCTTTTTCGATGTGGTCGAGATCGCGCTGCCAGCAGTTCACGCCCGACGCCTGCTGCGCGGTATAGGACAGCATCCATCGCATCTGATCCTGGCCGAGCCGGGCCAGCGCGCCCGCTGCGGCGGCGGCGCCAAACAGCGGCGCAAAAGTGTGCGTGCTGTGCCCGGCATTGTAGAACCGGTTCGTATCCAGGGCGAAACTGACGCGCGCGCCGATGTCGTAGCCCAGCACCACCGCCCGCAGCAGCGCCGTCCCCGACGCCCCTTCCCGCTCCGCCATGGCGAGCGCTGCCGGCACCACGCCGCAGCCGAGATGGCTGCGGGACGCCTTGTGGGAGTCGTCCGTCTCGTCCGCATGGGACAGCATGCCGTTCGCCATCGCCGCGTTGACGGCGGAGGTCACGATGCCGCTTCCGGCGACGACCGCCTCCTCCGCGCCGCCGAGCGCACGCACGTACTTGATCGTCATTTCGCCGGGGTGAAGGCGCGAGCCGGAAACCATGGCTGCGAGGGTATCGATCAGGTGCTGCTTCCCCTTCTCGGCCACTTCCGCCGGCAGTTCGCGGTCCAATGCGGTCGCCAGATAGCGGCTGAGCCCGCGCGTGACCGCCGTAACCTCGATCTCCCTCTCGCTCATTTCACCTCCCGACGATTGGCTGCTCAAGCGGCAAGGCCTTCGATGAAGGGGCGGACGTCCGCTGTCCGCTCCAGGGCCCACACGTCCCGCGCCACGCCCTCCGCGCGTTTCGAACCAATCACCGGATCGGCGAGCGCGTGGAACTTTTCGCGAAGCTGCGCGTCCGGCAGCGGGTTCGATGCCGCACCCAGCGGCTCGTCCACCGCGCCGGTGAAGCGCCGCCCGGAGCGTGTCGCCACTTCGATCCGCACCGGCCGCTGGGACGGGTATCGTGCGTCGAGCGCACCGTCGACGCTCACATGTACCTTCGCGCAGTGGCGCAGGACGTTGCGATCCTTGCGCCCGTCGTCATCGAAATGATGCAAATGGACCGCCCGATGCTCCAGCGCCGCCGCGAGCGCGAACGGAAAGCTCATTTGCGCCGTGGTCATGGCGTTCCAACCAATCTTGCCGTGAGTGGCGGCAATCTTGTAGGTGGCGACGTCGATCGACGTGACGTCTTCGGCGGCCAGGTCCTCGGTCTTCAGAATGTCGAGCAGCGCATCGATCGCAGGGTGGAGATGCCTGCAACAGGCATGCGGCTTGATGTAGCAGTCAGCCACCGCGAAACGCGAATTGGCCTGGCCGCCCGCGGCAAAAATGTCGGCGCCGCTGAAGTCTTCCTCCGTGCCCGCAAAGGAATGGAAAAACCCGTCCTTGCACTCGAGCACATCGCTCGCGCCCTGATAACCCTTCGCCGCGAGCAATGCGGCCAGGATTCCGTCCCGCGCGGCGAGGCCCGGATGGATGCGCTTGACGTCGCCGCCGCGCACATAGCTGCGGATGCCGGACGAGCTCGAAGCCGCAAGCCCGAAGGCGTTCTCGACGACGGTTTCGTTGTAGCCTTTGAGCACCGCGGTAACCGCGGCAGCAGCGAAGACGCCAATGGCCGACGTGTTGTGGAACCCCCGCCAGCGCGGCCGGGGATGCAGAAGTGCGGCGATGCGGGCCGCCACCTCGTAGCCCGCCGTTATCGCGGCGAGAAAGCGCTTTCCGTCGGCCCCCGTCACATGCCCGATGGCAAGGGCCGCCGGAATGACCACGCAACCGGGATGAATGGCGCCGGGCCGGAAGCCGTCGTCCAATTCGAGGCCGTGCCCCGCCGTACCCGCCAGGAATGCCGCCGACAGCGCGTCGGTGCGCCGCGACAGGCCGGGGACCGGGACCGCGCCGGGCGCCGTCAGCTCCTCCAGAACGGAGGCCGCCATCCGGGAAACCTCCTGACGGCCGCCGGCGAGACATACGCCGATCGTATCGAGGGTATGACACCGCAGCTTGTACAACGCGGCGGCATCGATATCGTCGAAGGAAAGCGTCGCCACGAAGCGCGCCAGCGCCTTCGTCGGCCCCAGCCGCGGCGCAGCGGCTTCGACCTTCTTGCCGCCTGAACGGCCCTTCGCGGCCGCTCGGTCGGCCTCCTGGATAGACATCGGCTTCGATTCCCTTTCTCGTGACTTCGTTTGGCAGACGACCCGCCGCAGCCCCGCCCATGCAACGGCAGGCAGAGGCGGGACCAGCCGCCACATTCCCCGATCCGGAGCTTGGTTTGAGCATTCGAAGGTTGCAATGATATGATGGCACAGCCGAGAAGCGACCCGCAATCCTTCCTGCCCCCCATTTGCCGCGACCTGCCGTGCACTGGCATCATAGCCGTCACGCACCGCGAACCAGCCGAGTGAAACATGAAACATTCCTTGATCCTGACCGGGGACATCAATCTCCTCGGCGTTTCCGACCCTGCGGTCCCCTTCGCCCGCATCGGCGGTGAGCTGCGTTCGGCCGATCTTGTCTTTTCCAATCTCGAGTGCTGCTTTTACGAGCCTGGGACCGAGCGCTCGGTGGAAGACGAAGGCTTCTACGCGACGCTGAAGTCGGCGGAAGCGCTCAAGCTGGGCGGCGTGCACGCCGTGGGCAACGCCAACAACGTCAACTATGGCGCGCCCGCCATCCGCTCGTCGCTGAAAGCGCTCGACGCCGTCGGCGTTCCGCATACCGGCGCCGGGAACAATCGCGAAGAGGCCCGCCGCCCGATAATCCTGGAACGCGGCGGCATACGCTACGGCTTCATGCAACGGACATCGGTCTACTGGTCGCACGGCCATGAGGCGACCGACGACTATCCCGGCGTGGCGACGGTAAAGGCCCATACGGCTTACCGGCCCAGGGTGGAGGAGCTGAAGACGCTGACCCGGCCCGGGATGCCGCCGGAGGTCGTCACCTGGGCGGACCCGGAGGCCCTTTCGCGGTTCCGCGACGACGTTGCCGACTTGCGGCGCCGCGTTGACTTCCTCGTCGCCAGCAATCACTGGGGCCTGGATCACGAAGTCCTGGACTATCAGCGCGAGATCGGCCGCGCGGCGATCGACGCCGGCGCCGACCTGGTCATGGGGCATGGACCGCACCATCCGCTGGGGATCGAGCTGTATAAGGACAAGCCGATCTTTTACAGCTTGGGCAGCTTCTCTTTCGAAACCGGCCACCGGGCGCGCAAGCATCCGGACTGGATCGGCCTGATGGTCCGTCTTGCCCTCGACGGCGGCGCGCTTCAGAGAGCCGCCTTCTCCTTCGTCCGGCACAACGAAAAGAATGAAACCATCGCCAGGCCCTTGGCCGGCGAGCAGGACGATTTGAGACACATGCGCGAGATGTCCGAACGCTTCGGGACCAGCCTCAAGCCTTCAGGGGACCAGGTGGTGGTCTGGAGCAAAAGCTGACGCCGGGCCTCGAAAGCCGCGGCCCGGCGCCATTGTCGACGGTGTGGAGGGCCGTCAGTAATGGAGCGTGTGTTCCGTCGCGCCGCTGACCCGGGAGATGCGCGACTTGCAGCTGGAGCAAATCCTGTTGGCGCGCCGATCTTCCGTTTCGAAGGGACGGCTGCAGGTCATGCAGGGAATGGTCTGGCCCGGCTTGCGGTTGCTGTGCGCGTGGTGATCGTGCGAGCAGGGGCGCGTATCCTCGCACTGCCTGCGCGGCGACGGCTGGAAATTGGTCGGCATCACCTTCTCGCCCATCAACACCAGCTCGAGGCAGTGCAGCAGCGCCTTGAAAGACACCTGCTTCCGCAGCAGCCCGCATAGGTCGTAATCCTCGCACAAGGCGAACCAGTCGCCATCGTTCTCGTCGCTGAAGCCGACGATCGTGACGCCCGGAAAGTTGTTCGACAGGAAACGAAGCTGATCGGCCGCGGCATCGACCTCGCGGGCGAGGTCGACGAGGACGAGCACCGGCGTCTTGTCGGCCGGCACCACTGCCGCCAGCTCGCGATGGTCGTTGACGCTACCGGTAACTTCGTAGCCGTCTTCCCCGAGAAGCGCATTGAGGCCTTCCCGGAAGAATTGATCGTTGCTGACGAGACCGACCGTGACCGAGTCCATGACCGACACCCCCGTGTACGTCTTATTTCGAAGTAGGCAGCCCTGACCAGGCGAGTTCCCCAAAGGGCTGCTTCCCTCATCCAGTATGGGTAGCTTATCGAATGATCGAAGGGGGATGGATTCGGATTAAGGAGTAATTAGGACGAATTTGAGATTAGAGCTTTTTATCTAAATTCTCTTCAATTCTGTCATCCTAAAGGACTAGTCCTAAAGCAGGATCTCGGGTCCCGGAGATGCCCGGACCGCAGGCGGAGGGCGCTCCCGAGCAAGCGCCGCAGTCCGCGCGGCAACCGGGCCCGGACAGACGACGGGCCGCCCGGAAGGCGGCCCGTCTACTGCGTACGAAGGTAATCCGCTCGGGGCGGCAGGAACGCCCCGGCCGCTTAAGCCTCGAGCCGTGGCGCGGCGGGCGCCCGCTCCGTCCCCGACCGCAGGCCCATCCGGCGGAGATAGCGCTGGATCTTGGTCTCGGCGGCGCCGTCGTCTCCGACGTAGGGCGCGTAGCCGATGATGCCGGCGCTACGCCGTGGGCTGACCTGGGAGAGCACGAACCCGCCGATCGACGTCACGTCGATGCTCTGGAGTCGGCGCGCCGCGGCAACCGCCATGTCGTGCCGGGTCCTGCACCACTGCAGGACGAAGACGGTGCTGTCGACCAGCTTCGCTATGATATGCGCGTCGGTCAGCGCCAGCACGGGCGCGGAGTCGATGACGATCAGGTCATAGTCCCACGACAACGTGTCGAGGATTTCCTGCATCTTCGTCGAGTCGATCAGTTGCGACCCGCGCACGTCGGTCCGTCCGGCGGTGATGAAGCTGATGCCGGTCTTCGCATCGGTGTGGATCACGCTTTTCAGGTCGAGGTCGTCGGCAAAGATGTTGGCGAGCCCGACATCGTTCGAGACCTGCATGATCTGGTGAATCTTCGGCCGCTCGAAATCGCTGTCGATCAGGATGACCTTTTGCCCGAGGCTCGCGCAGAAGCTCGCATACCAGGCCGCGAACGTGGTCTTCCCTTCACGCGGCAGCGCGGAGGTGATGAGCAGCGTCTTCGGATGGCGCGACTCGTTCTCCAGATAAAGTGTGGAGCGAATGTTCTGGATCGCCTGGTTGAGGCGCGAGTACGGGTTCAGCAGCCGCAGGCGCTGCTGGCCGTCGAGCAGCGCCATGGGTTTCTGGGTCCGCGGCAGGACGCCGAGGCAGCGCGACCCCGTCACCTTTTCCACTTCCTCCGCGGTCTCGAAGTTGCGCCGGAGCCCTTCCAGCACCAGCGCCGCGGCGATCGCAATCAGGGTGGACAGCATCGTGGCGATCGCCAGGGTCTTCGTGCGCTTCGGGAAGGCCGGCTGACGCGGCGGCTCGGCGTAGGACACGATCCGGGCGACCGGCTCGATCATTTCCTGCCGTGCGCTCGTCTCGCGGTAGCGGATCAGGAAGGTCTGGTGCAGCTCGCGCTTGGACTGGGCTTCCCGCTCCAGCTCGCGCAGCTTGATTTCCTGCTGATTGATGTCGATGGCGTCGTTTTCGAGCCTTCCCAGGCCGCCCTGCAGCGACGCGAGCTTCGCGCGCGCCACGGCGACCTCGTTCGACAGGCCTTCCACGACCTTGTTGGTCTCATCGGTCATCCTGCTGCGCAGACCGCGCAGCTCGGCCGTGATCTTGATCATTTTCGGATGCTTCGCGCCATAACGGGTCGTCAGGTCCGACATCTCGCGCTGCAGGTCCGTCTCGCGCTCCTTCAGGCGCATGATAGTCGGCGAGCTCAAGACGTCCGGCGCCGCCGCCATGCTGCCCGGAACCTTCAGCAGCCGCGAAACCTGCGACAGGCGTGCCGCCGCCGCGGCTTCGTCCGCGCGGGCTTGCACCAGCCGCGAGTTCAGTTCCGCAAGCTGCTGGGCGGTGACGCTGGTGCCTTTCGCTTCGATGAGGCGGGATTTCGACCGGTAGTCCTGCACCGCATTTTCCGCGGCGATGACTTCGTCCTTGAGCTCCGCGGCGATCTTGCCCAGGCGCTCGGTCGCTTTCTGCATGCCGCGCTTCTGATACTGCACCTGATTTTCCAGATAGGTCCGCATCAGCTCGTTGACGACCTTGGCGGCCTTCACCGGATCCTTCGAATCGAACTCGACATCGATCACGCGGGTACTCTGGGTCGAGTTGACCGAAAGGCTCTTGAGGAACACCTCGTTGATGTGCGCGCGCGCCTGGTCGACCTTGATCTGCTCGAACCACTCGTCCTGCTGCGATTTCTTCTTCTCGTCCTCAGGCGCAGCCTCCTTTTTGGGCGATGCGAAGAAGCTCTTGATGCTGGTCTGGATCGTGTCCTGCGCGCGCCGCCAGAGAGGCTCCTTCTCCATCGTCTCCGCGCGAAGCACCAGGTTGTATTCGGGGTCCTTGTCGAGGCCGAGCGATTCGACGACCAGCCCGGCGAGAATGCTGGATTTCAGGATCTCGACCTCGTTCGGGACGTCGGTGATGTCCGAGGAAGGCCCGACGACAACCGAGTTCATGTTGGTGACCTGGTTCGCCCGGTTGTCGATCAGCAGTTGCCCTTTCGCCGAATAGCTCGGCGTAACGACGTAAAGGAAGCCCGACGTCACCACCACGACGGTGCCCACGATGCCGACGATCACCCGCCAGCGCCGGCGAAGCCTGTCGAGAATATCGCTCAGGTTGACGTCGTCGACCGGCTCCGGCGTGACATCGATAATCGGCCGGTCGTTACTGTCGTCCTGGCTCGATTGGTAGGCAATTTTCCTCTGCATCGCTGCAACTCACCCGCTGAAGACGTTTAAAAAGTCGCTTCTACCCGTACAATCCGTGCGCCGCATGGCATCCCGGCGAAATTCCGCCGCGGATTGCACCGATCCGATCAATTTCCGCACGCTGAAACTCTACTCACCCCTGACACTGCTGATTGGCCCCACCCGGATACTCAGCAGCAACTCGCTTCTCTACCGGAGTTGGCGTCTTTGTCTCTTGTATCGTCGCAAACGCCAGCCCTAACGAAATGTATAGCCGAGAGAAAATTTCCTTACGACAGGAGCAAAAGCATTACTAAAAAAGTACCCTTGAAACTTCCGGCAACGACTGTGGTTCGCATCGAGTCGTTGCCCTTTCCTCGGCTTTCGGCACCCGCAGAAATTTTCCCTGCCGCACTAGAAGAAGCGCTCCGGGATGACAATCGTGTCGCCCGGCCGCACATTGAAATTGCCGTTCTTGACTTCGCGTTCCTGGTATTCTTTGTCGCCGGAGCGCGTAATCACCCAAACGTCCGACTTGGCGCGATAGGTGTATCCACCGGCCAAGGCCACGGCGTTCAGGACATTCAAGCCGTTCTTGTAAGGATAGCTGCCCGGTCGCTTTACCTCGCCCAAAATGAAGAAGGGCCGATAGCTCAGCACTTCGACGCTGACCGTCGGATTCTTGAGAAATCCCTGGCGCAGCTTCTTGGCGATCCCTTCCTCGAGGTCACGCGCCGAGCCGCCGGTGGCTTTCACCTCGCCGACCAGCGGGAAGGCGACCACGCCCGATCCGTCGATCTCGTATTCACCGGTCAGGTCGGCCTCGCCGAAGACGGTGACGCGGACCCTGTCTCCGGCTCCCAGGCGGTAGCCGGAATCGGCGGACAGCGGTGCGGCCGCAATGGTTAGGAAAATGGCGGCGATAGCGATGAAGAATGTTTTTTGCACGGCGATCTTTCCAAAACTGCAAATCTCTGACATGGCGGCCTTCGCCTCCCCGATTGCGAATTGACATCCCGGTGTCGTCCCCTCGGCGAGGGCGCTCCACCGAACCCGCCGGGCATCTCGCGCCGAACGCGGTCGACGCCTCGCCCATCCGGATGGTCCGGCGGGGACACCGTCCTCAGCCGGGTTATATGGCTGAATTATAATGAGGAGGGGGCCACGGGTTCGCGGCACCTTTGGTATTACGCCTGATTGATTATAAAGGCCGCGTGGCGGCGCGCCGGGACCTTACGGGCCGCCTGCCACGGCAGACAGCCCGTCTTCAGACAGCCCGCCTTACAGCTTCGCGGTCAGCAGGAGGGAAATGAGGTTCCGATCATAGTCCGCGCCGGCCTCGTTGCTATTCCGATTGGAATAGCTATAGCGCGCGCCCAGGCTCAGGTAGCGGTTCATGAGGTAGCTGGCGCCCGCGCTCAAGGTGAAGAATTTGTCCGTGCGGGAGATGCCTTCGAAATCGTCGTAACGGAACCCGCCGCCGCCGCTCAGGATCAGGTTGCGCAACAGCTCGTGGTCGACGGTAATGCCGACGCCGGTGCTGCTGTAGCCCGACGAGTTGATGTCCGTCGATTCGATGACCTCGCTGTCGGCCTTGAGCGTGACTGTGGTGAGGCCCGTCGGTATCCACGTAAGCGTGGCGCCAACGACAGGTCCGGTGATCGTCTCGAACCGCGAATCCTCGAAGTAACGCTGGCGCACGCCGGCGAACACATCGCCGAACAGCAGCCCGGTCAAATCGAGCGCGGCGCCGCCGACCACGTCGTAGCCCTGCGAATCGCGGTTGGCGCCCTCGTTGTCGACGCTCTCGTCATAACGGCGGATATCGCCTTCGGCGCGCACGAACGCCGCGTAGCCGGGAATGAGCTCATAGGCGACCTTTACGCCGGGGCGGTACTGCATGCGGTCGCGGTCGTCCTGGTCGATGGTTCCGCCGCCCTGCGCGTCCACGTCTTCGTAGTCGTAACGCCTAACGTCGCCGCCGGCGGAAATCGTGACGCGGTTGAAGCGATGGCTGCCTTCGAGGCCGCCGCTGAAGTTGTAGAATACGGTCGGCTCCGCGCCCGCGACGTCGTTGGGATCGCCCCTCTCCTCATGCTCGCGTCGAATGCCGAGGGTGCTGCGCATCAAGCTGCTCGACGAAATGTCGAGCTTGCCGGACGCGGTGGCAAAAGCGTCCTGGTAATTCTCGCCGGTTTCGTCGAAATAGAAGCCGAACCGGCCGCCCGCCGCGAGCCCGATGGCGTGCCGGTTCCAATCCGACCGCACTGCAATCTGCGGCTCCAGCGTATAGATGAAATCCGACGTCGCATCGTTGTCGGCGGCAAAGACGTTGTCGTTGTAGGAGATGCCGTTGGTCACCGACGGGAAGAGATAGAAGCCGCCGAGGTGCAAGCCGAGGGCGTCGACCTCCGGGCGTGGGCGGTTGCGCACCGTCTCGCCGCGCGGAATGTCTTCGCCGAAGATCTCGGGCGAGTACAGATACTCCGGCGCGAATTCCTGCGCGCTTGCCTGCGCTGCAAGGGCGCATGCGAAGCCGGCCCCCATGCCGACCACCGCAAGCAACCGCGGCCGGAGCCCGGCGCGGGCACGCAAAATCCTGTCCGAGCGACTTCCCCACATAGCCCCTATCCCAACCCATTATCTGTATTGGGGGGCAGACTACCTGAATTTCCCTGGTAGTTTCAAACACTCCCTCGACCTTCGAGGGAGAAGCGCCGCCCACTGTGATAAATTGATAACAGTGGCGGCGTTAATCCTGAGGAATTTCTACTATAGATTGCAGAGTTGACGCACCCCGGCCTACGCGGCCCCCGGCGCAGCGCCGGGCGCAGCGCCGGGCGAAGGCAGCAGCTCCACCTCCTGCGCCCGTTCGAGAAGCAGGTCGGGCATATTGGGCATGCGGCCGCAATTCTTCAGCATGATGATCGCGCGCATGGCCGGATTGATGAAGCGGTAGCAGGTGCCCTGCGCCGTCCAAACCTTTTCCAGGACCGCCTGGCCGCCTTCGCCGGCAAACCGGCTCAGCGCCGAATGCAGGGGCAGCTCGAGCACCGACCGGCCGATCGCATCGAGCGAGAGGCGGCTCATCAAGTCCGTCGAGAACGCGCCGTTCGTGTCGGTCGGCGTCTGCACCGCGAGATACAGAATCTCATCGGCCCAGGTCCCGCGCGTCGGCCCGCAAAGCTCATCGTAAAAAGCGCACAGTCGCGCATCGATCTTGCTGGCGGCCAGGCTGATGACCTCGGCGAGATCGTGCATCTCGACCTCCGACGCATAACGCTGGGTCGCCCGGCGAATGGCGAGGAGACAGAGCCACTGGATCGCGCTTGGAATACCCTGAGCGAGCCGGATGATCGCTTCGGTCACCTCGTCGCCGAATTGCACGCCGACCGCGGACACGCCGCGCATAACCACGCGCGCGGCATCTTCGTCGCTCATCGGCTGCATCTTGATCCACGTGACGTTGGGCAGCGATTCGAAGCTCTCCGGCAGGATATCGCTCGCGCGGCCGGCCCGGCCGAACAGCAGCAGCGACAGCCATGCACCCTGGTCCGACAGCACCCCCATCAGCTCGCCGATACGCGCCTTGAGCTCGACATTCTCGATACGCTCGAAATCGTCCACCAGGACGATCGCCTGATGCTCCGTCAGGCGTTGAAAGATCTTGATCGCGGCCGGAACGTCGAGCTCCTTCTCGCGATTCACCAGTTGGCAGAGATCCTCCGTCCCCAGGCGCTTCTGAAGAATGTCCTTCACCGGCGTCTCGGCGATGCGGGCGGAGAACTGCTCCAGAATTGCAAAGATGAAATGGTCGAAGGTGAGGTCGGCCGTCCCGGTCATGCGGGCGACGAGATAGCCCGCTTCCTTCGCGCATTCGGCGACGATATTCAACAGGGAGGTCTTGCCGAGGCTCTTTTCCCCGAACAGAATCACGTGCGAGCGTTCTTCTTCGACCGCCTGAATGATCGCCTCGATCATGTCCCGGCGGCCGGAAAAGTCCCGGTAGCTGCGCTTCGGGCGCGTCGGCGTGAAGACATCGCGGTAGAGCTTCGCGACCTCCCCGGAATAGTTGAGATTGCGTTCGTCGTGACGCCACATCCGGGCATTCGCGAAGATATTGAATGCCGGATTCGACGACGCATCTTCGTCGATTCTCGCCAGGCGCGTCTCGCGGAAGGGAACGGTGTGCAGCATGCCCCCTTTCGGCTTGACCTCTTCATTCTTCGCGTCCGCGTGGTGCGCGGAGGCGGCGCCATTCGATTCCGCGCCGCCGCCGCTGCGGCGAGCGGCCGGCTTGGCATGGGCATCGCGATCGATCGCCGTGTTGTGCACCTCGAGATGAATTGGCTTCACGCCTTCGTCACTTTCCTGCGCCGCGCGTATGTTGAGATGCGGTACCCCGTTACGGTCAGCCGCTACCTCGGATTCATCGAGGTCGTCCACCGATACGACCTTCAAGGTCGGCTCGAAAAACGCCGGGCCGCCCACTTCGCCTGCTTCATCGCCGGCCTTGGCCGACGGAACCTCGCGGGCGGGCGGCGTCGGCTCGATCATCTCCATCAACGAGGAAATATCTTCCGGCGCGTCCGATCCCTTGCGCTTGCTGCGCAGGAGCCGAATCATCTTCGTGAAAATCATTCTGTCTATCGGATGCATCGATTAGAAGGCCCGTGCCTGCAATCTCATTCGGGTTGCAATTATGAGCTAGGTTCCGCGTCAAACGAAGCCTTTATTCGGAAGGTTGGAGGTCGATTCTTACGGTAGATCAATATTTTGAGTAGGCAATTTCGCACTTGTGTTACCACTTTCGAATCTGACCCTGCCATCCGCGACGGATATCGCGTCGATTGCGCGCCTTCCGTACAGGGTCGGCAGGACGCGCATCCCGCAACTGAGGTAGACCACGTCCCTAAACCCCTGTCTTTCTTCCGAAAGGGGTATTCCTAATGGATTAATGTCAACGGGCGCGACTTGGACCAAACTCCGCGCGATGAGTACAAGCGACGGCGAACCGGGACCCCAAAACCTCATGCTACCAATTCCCGGTTGCAGACCAGTCGCGTATTCCGTGGAACGCGCCTGCGCCGGACATGTAAATAGCGAGTATGAGAGAACTTTTCCCCGTAGAAGTAAGCAGCCGCAGCGATGAATCGCACGATCAATTTAACGTCATCCCTTCTGCGGGACTTCGGGCCGAAGGGGGTGGCCTACCCGTTCGGTCATCGCGCTCCGATTCGGGGCGCTCGAATTCTCGTTAAGATAGTATTAATATTTATTAACCAACTTAAACGTTAGCGGAATAAAGATCATGTGTGGGATCGTCGGCCTCTACAATGTTCCTGCCGGCCCCGGGACGCTCTCGGAGATGCTTGCGGCCATCGCTCATCGCGGCCCGGATTCGGAGGGCGTGTACCAGGCGCGCGCGCACGGCGCCGACGTGCGGCTCGGCCACCGCCGGCTCTCGATCATCGACCTGTCGGACGCGGCCAATCAGCCATTCGAGAAGGACGGCCTCGTCATCGTCTTCAATGGCGAGATCTACAATTACAAGGCGCTCGCGCAGGAGCTCGGCGCCATTGGCGTGGCGTTCCGGACGAGCTCGGACACCGAAGTTCTGCTCGAGGCGTGGCGGCATTGGGGGCCGGCCTGCCTCAACCGGCTGCGCGGAATGTTCGCCTTCGCGCTGTTCGACACCCGGACCGGGCGCATGGTGATCGCGCGCGACCCGTTCGGCATCAAGCCCCTGTTCATCGCCCGGCGCAACGGCGGGCTCATCTTTGCCTCCGAGTTGAAGGCGGTCTCGATCGCCGCCGGCGGCGACCTGCGCATCGACCACACCGCGCTGGTGTCGTCGCTGATGTACTACTGGATTCCCGAATCGCATTGCGTCTACCACGGAGTCGAGAAGCTTCCGCCGGGCCATTGGGCGGAAATTAGCCCCGATGGGACGTTCCGCCGGGAGTGCTACTACGACCCGCAGCGCGAGCTGGTGCGGGACTCCTACAGCGAGATCGGCATCGACGGGCTGCGCAGCGTGATCGAGGGCTCGGTGGCGGCGCATATGGTGGCCGACGTTCCGGTGTCGGCCTTCCTCAGCGGCGGCCTCGACTCGAGCCTGATCACCGTGATCGCGGCGCGGCTGGGACACCACGTCGAAGGCTATACGATCTCGTTCCGCGAAGCGGACCGGCGACTCGAGGCGATGCCCGACGACTTGCATTACGCCCGCATCATCGCCAAGCAGAACGACATCAAGCTGCACGAGATCGAAATCGCGCCGGACATCGCCGACATGCTGCCGCGCATGGTGCACATGCTCGACGAGCCGATCGGCGACGCGGCCGCGATCAATGCCTATCTGATCTGCAAGGCGGCGCGCGACTCGGGCGTGAAGGTTCTGCTGTCCGGCATGGGCGCCGACGAATTGTTCGGCGGCTACCGCAAGCATTACGCCTGCCTGCTCGCCGCCCGCTATCGCCGGCTGCCGGCATTGCTGCGAGACCGTGTCGTCCAGCCGATCGTCGACAGACTTCCGGTCGCACGCAGGAACAAGGGCTACCGCACCGTCCGCTGGGCGAAGCGCTTCCTCGCCTTCGCCGACCTGCCGGAGGAAGCGGCATTCCGTCGCAGCTACACCCATTACGGCGTTCCGGAGTTTCATGAGCTATTGAACCCGGACCTCAACGGCGCCGTCGACGCGCTGGTCGCCGAACACGCCGGCATCTACAACGAGTACCGCCAGGCGAACTGCGGCGATCAGGTGAACAGCATGTGCTACACCGACGTCCGTCACTTCCTGCCGGGCCTCAACCTCGCCTACACCGACCGCGCCAGCATGGCCGCCTCCACCGAGGTGCGCGTGCCGTATGTCGACCGCGAGGTCGTCGCGGCCGCCTTTTCGATCTCCGGAAGGCGCAAGATCGACGGAAATCAGACCAAAGCCGTTCTCAAGAAAGCCGCCGAGGCGTGGCTGCCGAAAGAAATCATCTACCGGCCGAAGGCTGTGTTCAGCGCGCCGCTCCGGGCGTGGATCCGGCGCGACCTGCGCGAGATGGTCGAGGACCTTCTCATGCACGGCAACATGGTCAAGTCCGGCTTCCTGAACGGCGGCTATCTCCGCCGCATGGTGGACGAGGATCGCGCCGGCACCGCCGACCGCTCGAAGGAAATCTGGCAACTGATGACGCTGGAAAGCTGGCTGCGGCAGCAGTCCGCCTCTTTGTGACTACTCCTAAGCGTTAGTTGCTGGCGCTCGAAATCGACTCTAGGCATTGCACCATGAAACAGATCGCACAGAATTATAAGTCGGGTGACATCCTCCTTCTCGAGGTGCCGATTCCCGCCTGCAAATCGGGCGGTATCCTCGTCCGCACGGATTACTCGCTGATCTCCATGGGCACGGAAGCCATGAAGATCCACGAGAGCAAGCTGTCGCTCATCGGCAAGGCGCGCGCGCGTCCCGACCAGGTCAAGAAGGTCATGCAGACGCTGGCGCAGCAGGGGCCCGTCGCGACCTACAAGAAAGTCATGAACCGGCTCGACAGCTATACGCCGCTCGGCTACTCGCTGGCAGGCGTTGTGGTCGCCGTCGGCGCCGGCGCGGAGGAGTTCAAGGTCGGCCAGCGCGTCGCCTGCGCGGGCAATCAGTTCGCGCTGCATGCGGAATACAACTGGGTGCCGAAGAACCTGTGCGTCGCCGTGCCCGAGAACGTGACCTCGCTGCATGCCGCCTTCACCACCGTGGGCTCGATCGCTATGCAGGGCTTCCGCCAATCGGAAGCCAAGCTCGGCGAGACGGCCTGCGTCATCGGCCTCGGCCTGGTGGGCCAGATCCTGGTGCAGATCCTGCACGCGGCGGGCGTGCGCGTCGTCGGCATCGACGTATCGAAGGAGCGCTGCGCGCTGGCCGAGGCATGCGGCGGCGCGATCTGCGCCATTCCCGGCGATTCCACCTTCGATGCCCTGAAGTCGAAACTGTCGGTGCTGACCGGCGGCGCCGGCGCAGACCACGTTTTCCTGACCGCGGGCGGCAACACCAACCAGCCGGTCGAGATCGCCGCCGAGCTGGCGCGCGACCGCGCACGCGTCGTCGACATCGGCAAGTGCAAGCTCGACCTGCCCTGGAACGCCTATTACGAGAAAGAGCTCGACGTCCGCTTCTCGCGCTCCTACGGCCCCGGCCGCTACGACCCGAACTACGAGGAAGGCGGCATCGACTATCCGATCGGCTACGTGCGCTGGACCGAGCGGCGCAACATGGAATGCATCGTCGACCTGCTGGCGGCGGGGAAGCTCGACTTCGGCCCGATCACAAGCGACATCCTTCCCTTCGACGACGCGGTCTCGGTCTACGAGAAGATCAACGCGGGCGAGTTGAGGGGCCTCGGCATCCTGTTCCGCTATCCGCTGGAAGGGGCCCAGGTCGAGGAAGCCGCCGCGGGCAAGCCGGTCTCCATGCCGTCGCTGCGCGTCCGCCGGGCCGCCGTCGAGCGCGTCAGGATCGGCGCGATCGGCTGCGGCAACTATGCGACCACGATGCTGCTGCCGCACCTGAAGGGCCGCCCGGACGTCGAGCTTGTCGAAGTGGCCACCGCGACGGCGCTGTCCGCCGCGAACGCCAAGACGAAGTTCGGCTTCAAGCGGATGTCGACCGACTTCCGCGCGCTGCTCGCCGACGCCGATATCGACGCGGTGCTCATCGCGACCCGGCACGACAGCCATTCCTTCATGGTCTGCGAGGCGCTGCGCGCCGGCAAGGCGGTGTTCGTCGAGAAGCCGCTGGCCGTGACGCCGGAACAGCTCGCCCAGGTGCGCGACACGATCGAGCAGACCGGCAACGACCGGCTGATGGTCGGCTTCAACCGGCGTTTCGCCGCTGTTCTCAACGAGCTGCGCGGGCGCTGGGGTGTCGCCGGCGGGCCGCAGGTGGTGCACTACACCGTGAACGCGGGACCGCTCAACGCCGGAAGCTGGTACGGCCAGACCGCGCTGCAGGGAACGCGCTTCGTCGGCGAGGGCGGGCACTTCATCGACACCGTGTCCTGGTGGCTCGGCGCCGACCCCGTCGAGGCCCATGCCATCGCGACGCCGGACGATCCCGACAACTTGATCGCCACCCTCACCTATGCCGACGGGTCGATCGCGAAGCTCGCCTATGTGACCCACGGCGATCCGAAGTACCCGAAGGAAATGCTGGAAGTCTTCGCCGACGGGAAAGTCGCGCGCATGGACAACTTCCGCCGGACCGAGGTATGGCGCGGCGGCAAATGCAAAAAGGCGCGGGCCGGCGGCATCGACAAGGGCCAGAAGCAGGAGCTGGAGGCCTTCGTCGCGGCGGTCAAATCAGGCGGCGAGATGCCCGTTCCCGTGGCGTCGCTGATCGCGACGACGGCGGCGACCTTCGCGGTGTCGCGCAGCGTCGCGACCCGCAGGCCCGAGCGCGTTGCCGCATGGGCGAGCTGGGACGAGGCGGAGATCGGGCGGGATGAAGGCTCTTATTCCGAGGCGGGAGCCGCGCGATGAGCCTTAGCTGGTATCTCCGCCGGCTTTCCAAGATGTCCCCGGCCGAGGTAAGCGGCCGGCTGCGCGACGCATGGACGAAGCGCCGCTGGCGCGGGCGGCAGGTCCGCCCCGGCCAGCCGGATCCGCTGAAACTGTGCGGGCGAAACATCGCGCCCTTCACGCCGGGACTCGCAGGATTCGACCGCGGCCAGGTGCCCGCGGGCGTGACCGCGCGCATCCTGCGCACGGCCGACGCCGCGCTCGAGGGCCGCTTCCGCTTCTTCGATCGCGAGTGGGAGAGCCTGTCGGAAGATCCCGACTGGTTCTTCGATCCGCGGACCGGCATCCGATCGCCGCAGCACGATTACGCCTTCGACATTGACCACCGCCGCGTCGAAAGCGCCGGCACCGTCAAATACGTGTGGGAGCCGTCGCGCCACCACCAGATCACGGTCGTCGCCGCCGCCTATTTCCTGACCGGGGACGCACGCTACGCCGAATTCGCGGCCGCGCAGCTGCAATCCTGGCTGCGGGAGAACCCCTTTCTTTCCGGTATTCACTGGACCAGCGGCATCGAGATCGGCATCCGGCTGATTTCCTGGGTGTGGATCCGCCGCCTTTTGGCGGACTGGCCGGGCGTCGAAGCGCTGTTCGACGAAAGCCCTGCGTTCCGCCGCCAGCTTCACCACCACCAGGAGTATCTCGCGCGGCTCCGCAGCCACGGATCGTCGGCCAACAATCATGTGATCGCCGAAGAAGCCGGACAGTTTGCCGCCTGCTGCGCATTTCCCTTCTTCCCGGAGTCGCAGAAGTGGCGCTCGCATGCCGCGAGCGCGCTGCAGCGCGAGGCGCGGGCGCAGACCTACGCCAGTGGCCTCAACCGCGAGCTTGCGACGAGCTATCACATTCTCGTACTCGAGCTGTTCCTCGCCGCCGCCGTCGAGGGCGAGACGGCGGGGCATTCGCTCGGGTCGGATTTCTGGCACCGCATCTGCGACATGACGGACGCGCTGGCGGCGATCATCGACGTGCGCGGACGCCCGCCGCGGCAGGGCGATGGCGACCAGGCGCGCGGCCTCGTGCTGGACGACCCCGACGCCAATCCCTGCCCCTCGCTGCTCGCGACGGGCGCAGCCTTCTTCGGCGCCTGCGACTGGTGGCCGGGCACGGCGAATCCGGACCTGCGGACACTGCTGTGGCGACACCTTGCCGGCCGGCCGATGCCCTCGGGCGCACGGCCGCGCTCGACGCCATCGCTCTTTGCCGACGCCGGCATGACGCTGTTGCGCGACAGGAGCGGCACCGCAGACGAGATCTGGTGCCGCTGCGATCACGGCCCGCACGGCTTCCTGTCTATCGCGGCGCACGCGCACGCGGATGCGCTTTCAGTCGAGCTGCGCTGCGGCGGCGTCGAGCTGCTGGCCGATCCCGGAACCTACACCTATCAGGGCGAAGCGGAATGGCGCTCTTATTTCCGCTCGACCATCGGCCATAACTGTCTCGAGCTCGACGGCATGGACCAGTCGGTGTCGGGCGGCCCGTTCCTGTGGCTGAAGTCGGCCAGGAGCGAGCTCGTCTCGGCGAGCGGCTTGGAGGGCGGACCGGAAGCTGTTTGGTGCGCCGCACACGACGGATATGCGCGCCTGACGCCGAATGCGCGCCATCAGCGCAGCGTCCGCCTGATACGCGGCAGCGGCAGGATCCTGATCGAGGACTTCGTCCAGAGCGCCGGAAAACACGGTTGCCGGATGGCCTTTCATCTCGGCCCGCAGGTGGACTGCTATCTCGACGGCAACGTCGCGCAGTTGAGCTGGGATACCGGAACCGGTCGCCGGCGCGCCACCATGCGGCTGCCCGAGGCATTGAGCTGGACGACGGTGTCCGGCCAGGCCGAGCCGCCGCTCGGATGGTACTCGCCCTGCTTCGGCGCGAAGATCGCGGCGACCACCCTCGTCGGCAGCGGCAGGATTGCGGGCGGCGCCCGCCTTGCGACCGAATTGCGCATCGACTTGCGCGAAAAAACCCTTGAGCCGGCGGGCGTCGCCGACGTTATCGCTACGCCCGCGCCATAAGCGCGGGAAGAAACACCTGAAAAAGAGAGACGGAATTATGAATATCGCGATTTTCGGTCTGGGCTATGTGGGAGCGGTTTCGGCAGCCTGCCTGTCGAAGGAAGGCCACCGCGTCATCGGCGTCGATGCCAATGCCGGCAAGGTTGAGCTGATCAACCAAGGAAAGAGCCCGGTCGTCGAAAAGGACGTCGGCGACATGATCGCCACGGCCGTTGCCGCCGGAACCCTGAGCGCCACGACCGACAGCGCCGCCGCGATCCGCGACAGCGAGCTGGCGATCATCTGCGTCGGCACGCCCAGCAGCCCCAACGGCAACCTCGATCTCGGCTACGTCAAGCGCGTGTGCGAGGAGATCGGCGCGGCGCTTCGCGACAAGTCGGCGTTCTTCGCCGTCGTCGTGCGCAGCACCGTCCTCCCCGGAACGTTGCGCAGCCTCGTGATTCCGACGCTCGAAAAAGCTTCCGGCAAGACGGTTGGCGACGATATCGGCGCAGGCTTCTTCCCGGAGTTCCTGCGCGAAAGCACGGCGGTTTGGGACTTCTACAATCCGCCGAAGGTCGTGTTCGCGGCTAGCGACCACACGACCCAGTCGATGCTCGAATCGCTCAATGCCGGCTTCGATGCGCCCAAGATCTGCACCAGCTACGAAATCGCCGAGATGGTGAAATACGCCGACAACACCTGGCACGCGGTGAAGGTCGCATTCGCGAACGAGATCGGCAGCATCAGCAAGGCGGCGAATGTCGACGGCGGCGCGGTGATGGACATTTTCTGCCAGGACACCAAGCTGAACATCTCCTCCAAGTACCTGCGCCCGGGCTTCGCCTTCGGCGGCTCCTGCCTGCCGAAGGACGTGCGCGCACTGACCTACAAGGCGCGGAGCCTCGACCTCGACACGCCGCTGATCAATGCGATCATGCCGAGCAACGAGCGCCATATCGAGCGCGCGCTTCGGATGGTGCTGGACATGAACGAGCGCCATGTCGGCGTGCTCGGGCTGAGCTTCAAGGCCGGCACCGACGACCTCCGGGAAAGCCCGGTGGTCGAGCTGGTCGAGCGCCTGCTCGGCAAAGGGCACGAGATCCGCATCTTCGACCACAACGTGAACCTGAGCCGTCTCGTCGGCGCCAACCGCGCCTATATCTTCGAGCACCTGCCGCATATCGCCAAGCTGCTGGTGGACGACGTCGACGAGGTGGTGAACCACGGCGGCACGATCGTCGTCGGCAACAGCGACAGCTACTTCGCCGAGGTGGTCGGGCGCCTCAACATGAGCCGTCGCGTCGTCGACCTGGTCCGCATCGCCAACAACCAGCCCTCCAACGGTGGATACAATGGCCTCTGCTGGTAACGGCCGCCGCGTTCTCATCATCGTCCAGAACCTGCCGGTCCCGTTCGACCGGCGCGTCTGGCTCGAGGCGACGTCGCTGACCGCCGCCGGCTACGCCGTAAGCGTGATCTGTCCGAAGGCCAAGGGCTACAACGAGTCCTTCGAAAGGCTCGAAGGGGTCGACATCTACCGCTACGGGCTGCCGATCGATGCGCAGGGCGCGCTCGGCTTCGTCATGGAATTCGCATGGTGCTTCCTCAGGACTTTCATGAAGTCGGTCCGCATCGCCGTTGCCGGGCGCGGTTTCGACGTCATCCACGCCTGCAACCCGCCCGAGACCTTCTGGCTGCTCGGATGGTTCTGGCGCCTGTTCGGCAAGCGCTTCCTGTTCGATCACCACGACCTGTCGCCCGAGATGTATGCGGCGAAATTCCAGCGCGAGAGCGGGCCGATGTATCGCGGGCTGCTGTTTCTCGAGCGGATGACCTTCCGGACCGCCGACGTGGTCATCACGACCAACGAGAGCCATAAGCGGGTCGCCCAGCAGCGGGGCGGCCTCGCCGCGGACGACGTCTACATCGTGCGCTCGGGCCCGGATCTCGATCGCTTCAAGGTCTATGAGCCGGACCCGTCCTGGAAGCGCGGCAAGGCGCAGCTCCTCGTCTATCTCGGCGAGATGTGCAAGCAGGATGGCGTCGACCATCTGGTGCGCGCCCTGGCGGCGCTCCGCGACGACTTCGGACACGACGATTTCCATGCGGTATTCGTCGGCGGCGGCCCGGAACAGCCGCTCATCAAGGCATATGCAGCCGAGATCGGCGTCGCGGACCTCTGTACCTTTACCGGCCGCGTCAGCGACGAGGATCTCTGCCGCATCCTGTCCTCCGCCGACGTCGCGGTGGATCCGGACCCGAAGAACGACTGGTCCGACAAGAGCACCATGAACAAAATCATGGAGTACATGTTCTTCGGGCTGCCGATTGTCGCCTACGAGCTGACCGAGCACAGGGTCTCGGCCGAGGACGCCGCCGTGTATGCGGAGCCGAACTCGGAGCGGGCGCTCGCGGAGGCGATCTCGGACCTGCTGCGCGCGCCGGAGCGGCGCCGCCGGATGTCGGAGTACGGGGCGAAGCGGGTGCGCGAGAAGCTCGTGTGGCAGCATTCGGTGCCGCCTCTCCTCGCGGCGTATGACGCCATCTTCCGGCGCTTCTTCGCCGGCAGAGCCGCGGCGCCGGCAGAGGGAAATAAACAGCTCGGCGTGGCGAAGGACAGCGGCCGGTAGCCGCGCCCCTTAACCGTTCATTAAGCGCGATACCGCAAGGTCTAAGCCAAGGGCACGTCCATTTTTAATCATACGGCTGGCAGGAGAGATTTCAGTGCGTAAGCGGGTATTGGTCACCGGAGGAGCCGGATTCCTCGGCTCCCATCTCTGCGAGCAGTTGTTGGAACGCGGCAACGACATTCTCTGCGTCGACAACTATTTCACCGGGGCGAAGGACAACATCGTCCACCTGATGGACAACCCCTACTTCGAAGTCATGCGCCATGACGTGACCTTTCCGCTCTACGTCGAGGTCAAGGAGATCTACAACATGGCCTGCCCGGCCTCGCCGGTGCATTACCAGTTCGACCCGGTGCAAACGACCAAGACGTCGGTGCATGGCGCGATCAACATGCTCGGCCTCGCCAAGCGCGTGAAGGCGAAGATCCTCCAGGCCTCGACCAGCGAGGTCTACGGCGATCCGGACGTCCATCCGCAGACCGAGGAATACCACGGCAACGTCAACACTATCGGGCCGCGCGCCTGCTACGACGAGGGCAAGCGCTGCGCCGAGACGCTGTTCTTCGACTATCATCGCCAGCACAAGCTCAACATCCGCGTAGCGCGTATCTTCAACACCTACGGCCCGCGCATGCTGCCGAACGACGGCCGCGTCGTGTCGAACTTCATCGTGCAGGCGCTGCAGGGCAAGCCGATCACCGTATTCGGTGACGGCAGCCAGACGCGGTCATTCTGCTATGTCGACGACCTGGTCCGAGGCCTGATCGCCCTGATGGATTCCCCCGACAGCGTCACCGGACCGATCAACCTCGGCAATCCCGGTGAATTCACGATCCTGGAACTGGCGGAGAAGGTCATCGACATGACCGGCTCCCGGTCGAAGATCGACTACCACCCGCTGCCGCAGGACGACCCGACACAGCGCTGCCCCAACATCACCAAGGCGCGCGATCATCTCGACTGGCAGCCGGTAACACCGCTTCAGGAAGGCCTGAAGAAGACGATCGCCTATTTCGACGAGCTGCTGCGCAGGAATTCGTAAGGCGTTCGCGTCAGGAACCGACGATCGGAGCTTTCCCTGAGTCGATCGAAGGGTGAGATCGCCTCATCCTTCGACAGGCTCAGGATGAGGGGCTGCCGATTTGTTTTAGAACCAATATCGCCCTCATGCTGAGCCTGTCGAAGCATGAGTTCGCACGAGCGCCGAAATGCGCTACCCCCGTGCGGCGGCCCTCGCCGCCACGCGCCGCTTGACGCGCGTGCGGGCGAATACCATGCGCTGTTCCACGTTGAGCGCTATCGCGAAGCCGGTCACGCACCAGAACCAGATGCCGCCCTGCGGACCCTCAAGGTAGACGTCGAAGGAAGCGTTCACGAGATAGGCCAGCCAATAGGCCAAGACCCAGACGTTCAACTTTGCCAGGACGTCCTGTTTGGCCGCCTGCGCCTGGAAGTAGCCGTGCACGAGGCTGGCAGAGACAACGCCCAGGACCAGAATCCAGAGTACCAGTCCCGGCACACCGGACCGCGCGAGTATCGTCAGGTGCGCGTTATGCGGGCTTCTGTTGCCGGTGCCGTCGTCGTAGTCGGCGGCCGTGGCTAGGTTCACCCCATAGCCCTTGCCGAGCCAGAAATACTCGCCATGGATCGTTTCCGCCTCGATGCGCCGCCACCACTCGAGCCGCCAGGACGAGGTTTCCTTCAAATACTCCTTGTCGGACTTGGATACGATGCTCTGGATGTTGTCGACCATCTGCTGGACGGACACGTTCCGCTCGCCGCCGACCGGAATCTGCACGTCGAATGTCAGCCCGAGCCCGAGAATGACGAGCGCGGGCAGGGCGAAGCGGTTCAGCCTGTTCATCGGCTTGAACAGCATCATCACGAGGCAGGCCACGATCACGGCCAGGAAACCGCCGCGGTTACGGGCTCCCGCGGCAATGATGTCGAAACCGAGCAGCATCCAGAGGCCGAACTCCTTCAGGTTCGCGTTTGGCCCGACCGACTTGAAGAAATGACGGTGCAGGCCGAGCCCCATGAAGGTCACGACGCCGGCGAGATGCACCGACATGTCGCCGGCCTTCATCCAGATGATCGGAACATTCGTCCCGGGAAAGCGCGGCAGGACGTTCCAGTATCTCTCGTAAATGAAGAACACGATGGGCGCGATCACCAGGAACCACGGGAACCAGGACGCATACCAACGCGGCCCGAGACCGACCGTGCGCCCCTTCAGGAATGCCCCCGCGACCAGCAGCGCGTACAGCCCATAGAGCCAGAGAACGGAGTCGCGGATCGCGACGATGCCGTAGACGTCGAGATACGGCATGGTGCGCGCCATGCTCCACGCCCCGAAGATCAGGAGGGCCCAGGATATCGGCGAGCCGAAGACGCGCGCGCTGATGCCCCCTGCCAGAAGGCAGAGCATGCCGATGCCCAGGACCATCTCGCCGATGAAAAGGGGTGCGACGCCCAGATAGGCAAAACCTTTGTCGAGGATCGCATAGCCGATCAGCAAGACCCCGACGCAGTGCAGGTAAAGCCTCGATATGGACATCACACCACCGGCGCCATCGACCCTGCGATCAGCTCACTTCGAGCTCGACCTTGCGGCCGCGCTCGGCCGTCGCGGCCTTCTGCGGCGCAATGCCGAAATGCTCGTTCTGCTTGATCCGCAACTCGTCGCACAGGCGGCCGGCCGGCAGCTCGACGTCGGCATAGGTGATCGGCTTGTCGATCGCGATGTCGCGCTTAAGACGGCAGCCCTCGGAAACGACGATGGGCAGCGCGCCGGCCGCATGGGCGGTGTCGTAGTTGTCGAGCAGGCCATAGCACGTGAAGCCGCCGACGCCGTCGAGAACCTCGCCCGCCTTCAGGTCGCGCTTCGCGATACTGACCGTGTCGCACACCGGCGCGCCCTTCGGCGCCACCGTCGCATCGTTGAACAAGGCGGCGCGGGCGACCGACAGCGGGATCTGGACATGCGGCAGATGGAACGGCGTATAGAACATGTAGAGCGGGCCGTCGCCCATCTTGAGGTACTTCATGCTGCGCATCTTGCCCGGATTCTCGCAGTACGCGATGACGAAGGCGCCGTTGAAAGGCTCGGCATTGAGCACGTAGTCGACGATGCCGCCCTGCAGCAGCCGCTCGGCCGGGTACAGGTTCAGCATCTCCTTGACGTGCGCATAGTGCGGGCCCTGCATGCCCAGCGTGGCGACCCTGAAGCCGGTCGCGTTCGCCATGAGATTCGATTCCAGGCACAGCTTCGAGCCGTCCGCGAAGGACGCCACGATGGCCGGCGTCTGCCCGTGCTGCTTGGCGAATTCAGCCTGCGTCTCCGGATTCCGGTAGCGGTTCAGGAAGCCCTTGATCTGCCCCATCATCACCGGCTTGTAGCCGACCAGGTCGAGGAACCGGTAGAGGTTCATCGCCACGCCCGGCTCGTCGCCGTCGGTGAAGGTGTAGGTGACGCCCTGGCGGTCGGCATAGACCTTCAGGATCGGCCCGACCGTCGCATCCAGCTCGGCGTTCATCAGGACCAGATGCTTGCCGTTGCCGATCGCTTCCATCGCGATGTGCGCGCCGAATTCGAGCTGTCCGGTGGCGTCGATCACGACGTCGATGTTGCCCGCCTGGCAGATCGCCATCGCATCGCCGGTGACCACAGGCTGCTTGCGCGCGATCGCGCTCTCGAGCGCCTGCACGGTGTCCGCCCGGACGACGGAATCGACCTTGGCCCGCCGGAAGGCGTCCTCCGCCTTGTCGATCGTCCGGTTGGCGATCGCCACCAGGCGCATGCCGGCCATCGGCTGGTCGAGCAATTCCAGCGCGATCATCTTGCCCATGTTGCCCGCGCCGATCAGGCCGACCTTGATCGGGTCGCCCTTCTCTTCACGCTGCTGCAGAATCGTATCGACTATAATCATGAGCGCCTCACATCACTTTCACACTGGGTTTCGGGGATGTCTCCCCGCACGCCCTCAAGGGTTGCAGGAAGGCCAGTTCAGATCGGCCTCCGAAATAACCTTCACGCCCGCCGGCCATACGACGCCGATGGCGGGATCGTCGTACCGGATCCCCCGCGCTGCATCGCGTGAATATACTTCGGAAGTTAAATAATAAATCTCGGAATTAGGGGATAGCGTCAAATATCCATGCGCACATCCCTCGGGAACGTACAGCATCCGATGGTTATCGGCGGTTAATTCCTCGCCAATCCACTTCAAATACGTCGGCGAGTTCTTGCGGAGGTCGACGATCACGTCGAATACGGCCCCCCTGGTGCACCGGACAACTTTCACTTCTTCGAAGGGAGAGACCTGATAGTGCATGCCGCGGAGCGTGCCTTCCTTCGGGCTGAAGCCCACGTTGATCTGCTCGATCGACGGCTCGAGCTTCATTCCCGCGAGCTCTTTGCTGCACCAGACCCGCCCGAAAAAGCCGCGGTCGTCCTCGATACGCTGAATGTCCAAGAGATAGGCGCCGGCGACCGCTGTTTCCTGGAATTTCACGCCCGCGCTCCATCTTCCGTCGTAACGAAACCGCCCTGATCTTCGGCCAAATTAACCTAGCGGCAGGTGGGCACAACCCGCCAATAGTATTACTCCCAAGTAATAGAACGCTCCGCCGCCTATCTGCCTTCCCAGGCCCTTCCCGGGTCCGTTACCCGCTGGCCCAAACGGGTTATACTACTATCGGGGTAGATCTTCTTATCTGGTTGGGTAGTATCTATATTGGCGTTCATCCCATCGAGAATCTCAGCTATAAAATGTTGAATACACACCGCTTTTCCGATGGCGGCCTCCCTAGCGGACGGCCATTCCATGCTTTTTCAAGGGGTTCCGGGCGATGAAATTCGACAAGACGAACAGCCTCAGCAGGCGGGCGCATGAATTAATTCCTGGCGGCTGCCATACCTATGCCAAAGGCGACGACCAGTACCCCGTCCTGGCCCCGGGATTCATCGACCGCGGCCTCGGCTGCCATGTGTGGGATCTCGACGGCAACGAGTACATCGAATACGGCATGGGATTGCGGGCGGTCACGCTCGGCCATTGCTTTCCGGCGGTGCTGGACGCGGTGCGCCACGAGTTGAACCGCGGCACGAACTTCAACCGGCCGAACCAGATCGAGATCGAGTGCGCGGAAGAGCTGCTCGGCATGATCGAGGGCGCCGAGATGGTGAAATTCTGCAAGGACGGTTCCGGCGCGACGACGGCGGCCATGCGGCTCGCGCGCGCCTATACCGGCCGCGATATCGTGGCTTTCTGCGGCGATCACCCCTTCTTCGCGACGAACGACTGGTTCATCGGCGCGACCCCCATGCCCGCCGGCATACCCGAGGCCATCCGGAACCTCTCGGTCACGTTCCGGTACAACAATATCGAGAGCGTCCGGAAGATGTTCGCCGACCATCCGGGGAAGATCGCAGCGGTCATCCTCGAGCCCGCCAAGTATGACGACCCCAAGGACAATTACCTGCACGAAGTGCAGCGCCTCTGCCGAGACAACGGCGCCGTCTTCGTGCTCGACGAGATGATCACCGGCTTCCGCTGGCACAATGGCGGCGCCCAAAAGCACTACGGCGTCATCCCGGACCTCTGCACCTTCGGAAAGGCGCTGGCGAACGGATTTTCCGTCTCGGCATTGCTCGGCAAGCGCGAGATCATGGAGCTCGGCGGCCTCTATCACGACCGCGAGCGCGTATTTCTGCTTTCGACCACGCATGGGGCGGAGATGCCCGCGCTCGCCGCGGCGATCGCAACGATGCGCGTGTATCAGAACGAACCCGTCATCGAGCACCTGTGGCGGCAAGGCGAAAACCTCCGCAAGGGCGCGGAACAGGTCATCGCGCGCCACGGGCTGCAGAACCAGATCTCCATCATCGGCAAGCCCTGCTGCATGGTGTTCGGCACGAAGGACCAGGACGGCAAGCCGTCGCAGGAGTTCCGCACCCTGTTCCTGCAGGAGACGATCAAGCGCGGCGTGATGATGACGACGCTCATCATGAGCTATTCGCACAGCGACGAAGACGTGCAGAAGACGGTCGACGCGATCGACGGCGCCCTTGGCGTCTACAAGAAGGCGATGAACGACGGCGTCGAGAAATACCTGGTCGGACGGCCGTCGCAGAACCCGATGGCGTCCTACCACTCCGAGCCCTACAAGCGCATGCCCGCGTGAGGGAACCGTCTCGGACGCCGATCGGCGCCCCCTGTGGGCCCGTGCCTGGATGCTACGGTCGGGCCCACTACTCTCCGGTTTAGCAACGATTGAGCTGATACGCCGGAGCGCATGGACTCGCGGAACAAATCCGCGAGTGACGGCCATATTTATAACCAGACACTTGTCGTCATGTGAGTCAGGCTGGCCGCCAGCGTGACGATGTCACGCGGACGACAACGGAATTACGGCGTCTTGCCGCCGGTCTCCGGCTGCACGGCGAGCGCTGCGGCTTTCCCCTCCGCAGACCGGTAGTGCGAGGAGGCAAGCAGCGCCGGTTTCTCGATCAGATGCCACGACAGGAAAGCGAGCAGCATCGCAAAGGACAGGCCGGCGGCGAAGCCGGCAGCCGGCGCCGCGAACAGCCCGAGCGCGGCAACGACGTGCAGAACCGGATAGTGGAAGATATAAAGGCCGTAGGACATGTCGCCGAAGCGGCCGAAGTTCCCGAGATAGGGCAGTATCTCGGCGACATAGATGACGATAATGGCTAGCGCCGCGGGGAACAGCCAGGGCAGGCCGAATTTCAGGTGACAGACCACCACCGGCAGCGACAGCAGGGCGAGAAGATGGGCTCGCCGCTTGAACGCGCCGAAGTAATAGAACAGCAGCCCGCCCGATACGAAGAATGCCATCTGCCCCGGCAATTGCCGCTCCAGCACCTCATACATGCCCCGGCCCGTCGTGAGATGCAGATGGGCGAACACCTGCGCCCAGGCAATGGAGCCGACGTACAGGAGCGCGAGTATCCAGCCGATATTGAGACGCCGGCGGAGAAATGCGAGCAGCGGTACGGTCATGTAGAACATGACCTCGATCTTGATCGTCCACAGCGGGCCGTTCACCACCGGCTCGATGCTGTCGGCGAAGACGCCCGGCAATGTCGGCTGAAGGAAATTCAGGAACAGCAGATTCGCGACGAGGTAGCGGATCCATTCCGCCGAGGTGAAATAGGCCATCGGCGCAAGCGACGTCAGGAAGACGCCCAGGCCGGCCGCCACGACCACGATGGTGACGTAAGCCGGATAGACGCGCCTGATCCGTTTCGAGATATAACTGCCCACGCTCTTCGAGGATTCCCAGCTCTGAAAGATCAGGTAGCCGCTGATCACGAAGAAGCATTGAAGAGCGTTGTAGCCGTCGAAGGTGATGCCGAATGCCGTTGCGCGCAGCGGCTCGAGGCCGACCAGGTAGGCGTGCTCGAATGCCACCGCGACGGCAAGGGCAAGGCGTGTCAGATCGAAGTTATTGAGGCGCACGGAGTTTGTCCGGTGATTTCTTTCTGACTCTTCACCGGGAATCGTTGCGCGTTAATACTCCATTCGGACAGTAATTCATACTTTTGAGTATTATACTGAAGATAACAATTATAACGAGTAAAATATAGAAACTTCCACATATTTGATAATTTCAATAACAATAGCACGATCACAGTCGCACGTACTATTGCACGTGCCGGCTAATCTCGCTGACAATCGAAATTTACAGGATCATTTTCCGGGCGTGGAAGGCCTCGGCGTAGCCGGTGGGGGAGTCGCATTCGATCCCGCGCAGTCGCATCAACCCGGCGAAGGTGTCGGGCGTGAACCACTGGTGGTTCGTCTGGGTGGCGTAGCAGGCCATGAGCGTCTCGATCTTCCGCTCCATCATGGCTTTCGTCACCGGCACGAAGAGGTTCGGTTGGCCGAGGTCGCCATCGTATTTCGGGATCTCGTATTCCAGAACCAGGTGGCTGCGGAAGGTGTTCCAGGTCAGATCGGACAGCGTGCGGTGGTCCTGGTGGCGGTCCTGGCGATGATGCGTGAAGACCGCGTCCGGCGTCACGGAGCGCTTCAGCTCCTCGAAATACTCCTTCAGCTCGGCGCCGATGAAGGGGAAGAAGGCATTGCGGAACTGCTTGATGACGACCTTGCTCTCCCGCGCCTTGGCGAGCAGAACGGTCGCCGCCCGCTTGGTTTCCGCGGCGCGCCGCTCGTCGGAGCTGAAGACCACCCAATGGAAGGCGGCCTCCGGATGCTCGTCGACGAGGCGCAGAACGCTCGCACCGCAGCCGATCTCGATGTCGTCGCAATGCGCGCCGAGGAACAGAAACGTACCGGGCCGCCCCGCATCCACGCCAAGCTGCAACGGCATCATCGGCTGGCGCCCCGCATCGAGTACCCGCGGCGGATCATTTCTTCCAGACCTCCCAGGGCGTGTTTCCCTTCGAGGACATCTCGTCGAAGGTGATCTTGTCCTTGAAGGTATCCATCGCGCGCCAGAAGCCGTTGTATTCGTATCCGAACAACTGCTTTTCCGCGATCAGGCGCTGGAACGGCTCTTCGACCAATTCCTCGCCGTCGTTGATATAGTCGAAGATCTTATTCTTGAGGACGAAGAACCCGCCGTTCACAAGAATCTCCGAGCTGCTCAGGCTGCCGATCCGGTCGACGATCCCGGTCGGGTCGGTGTGGACCGCATGGAAGCTGTGCAGCGTGTGAACGCCGACGAAGCCTGCGGTCGTATTCGTCGAGAAGAACTTGTCCAGGTATTTGTCCAGCGGCAGGTCGGAAAGGCCGTCGCTGTAGTTCGCCATGAAGCATTCCTCGCCCTTGAGATGCTCCTTCACGGCGACCAGCCGCTGGCCGATATTCGACTGAGTCCCGGTTTCGACGAAGGTGATCCGCCAGTCGTGAATGTCGCTGCTCAGCAGCTCGACGTCCTTGCCGCCGTTCGACAGCACGAAGTCGTTCGAGACGCACTCGTCGTAATTCAGGAAGAAGTCCTTGATCATGTCGCCGCGATAGCCGAGGCAAAGGATGAAGTCCTTGTGCCCGTAATGCGCGTAGTAGCGCATCAGGTTCCAGAGAATCGGGCGATAACCGATGGTGACCAGCGGCTTCGGAATCGTCTCGGAATATTCGCGCAGACGCGTTCCCAGTCCCCCGCAAAAAAGCACGACCTTCATGGCTTATACCCTGTGTGTTCCCGCTACCCTGTTCAATCACGCATCCCGTCCGCGAAATACGCTGCGGGCGGGTCCTATAGGCCGATGCCGTCGTAGCGTCGGACCGAGCGCTTATCCAACATGCGCCGCCCGTCGATGACGACCGGCGGATTGGCGACGTCCGACAGCAATGCCGGCAACCGGCCGAATTCCTTCCAGCTCGTCGTAATGACCACCGCTTCGGCGCCGCGAACCGCCTCCTCGAGGCTTTCCGCGAAGCTGACCTTGCCTTCCGGCAGCGCCTTTCGGGCAGGCTCGATCGCGATCGGATCGAACGCGCTGACGGCGGCGCCATCCTGGAGCAACAGGTCGATGATGGGGAGCGCCGGCGACTGGCGTATATCGTCGGTGTCGGATTTGAATGCCAGGCCCAGCACCGCAACCCGGACGCCCCGGAGACTGGGGAAATGCTTCCGCAGGATCGCGACCGTCCGCTCGGGGCGCTCGCGGTTGATCTCGAGCACGCTGTTCAGAATCCGCATCGGTTCGCCGGCGGACGCCCCCTGCGCCGCGAGCGCGCTGACGTCCTTGGGCAGGCAGCTCCCGCCGAAGCCGCACCCGGCATAGAGGAACGACGCGATCGGCGCGGTCACCCGCTGCCCATCCTTCAAGGTCGTGGTGAAGTAGCGCGCCAGATGCACCGCCTTCATCACTTCGGCCGCATCGATGCCGCCGAGACGCGTGGCGAGGTTCGCGATCTCGTTCGAGAAGGAAATCATCGTCGCCAGCGTGGCGTTGGAGGCGTACTTGATCAGCTCGGCCGTCTTGTTGTTGGTCCGGACGGTCGGCGCATCCTTGAACGGCGCGTAGATGGCCGCCATCGTCTCGATCGCCTTCTCGTCCGCGCCGCCGAGCACGATGCGGTCCGGATCCATGAAATCCTGTACGGCGACGCCTTCGGTCAGGAATTCCGGATTCATGCCGACGCCGAAGTCCCGTCCGGAAACCTTGCCCGATTCCTCCGCCACGATCGGCGCGACGACATTGTCGGTGGTCCCCGGAATTACAGTGCTCTTCACGATGACGAGGTGATAGCTGGCCTTGTCGGCCAGCGCCCGGCCGATCTCGCGCGCCGCCTGGCGGATATAGGTAAGGTCGATTTCCTTGCCGTCGAAGGGCGTTCCGACCGCGATGAAGGTGACATCGCTTTCGAGAACCGCATCCCGCAGCGTTTCCGTCACCCACAGCCGCTTGCCGAGATGGCGCTGCAGCAACGGCTCCAGCCCCTCCTCGAAGATCGGGGTCTTGCCGCTGCGGATCGTCTGGACCTTGACCGGGTCCACGTCGACGCAGGTGACGTCGTGCCCGACCTCAGCGAGGCACACGCCCGTTACCAGGCCGACATAGCCGGTGCCGATGACGGAAATACGCACCTACTTCTCCTCCGCGACGCGGTTATGGGCGTACCAGATGAGCGCCCGGCGCACGCCCTCCTTGGGCAGCACCTTCGGCTGATAGCCGAGCTCGTTGCGCGCCTTGTCGATGACCGGGCAGCGGCGGTTGGGGTTGTCGATCAGGTAGTCCTTGTCCAAGCTCTCCTTACGGACGAGCTTGCCTTCGTAGCCGAGAAGCTCCTTCGCCGTGGCGATGGTCAGCTCCGCCAGATCGGCGACCGAGATCTCCGGGCGGTCGATGCCGACGTTATAGGGCTCGCCCTTCCGGCCCTTGACCAGAACCTTGTAGTAGCCGGTGATCGCGTCCGAGCTGTAGCAGAAGGTGCGCCTCGGCGAGCCGTCGGAGAACATGACGATGTCGCGGCCGTTGATGACGTCGCGCGCGAAATCCGGAAGCGCGCGCCCGTCGGTGATCTTCAGGCCGGGACCGTAATTGTTGAACGGCCGCGCCATGGTGATCTGCAGGTCGTGCTGCTGGGCGAAATTGACGCAGAGCGTCTCGCCGAATCTCTTCGACTCGTCGTAGCAGGCGCGCGGACCGGTGCAGGAGACGTTGCCCCGGTAATCTTCCGGCGTCGGTATCTGGTCCGGCGCCGGGTCGCCATAGATCTCGCTCGACGAATAGAACAGGAACCCCTCGACGGGCTTCCCCTTCTTTTTCTGGGCGAGGCTGTAGTTCAGCAGGTTGCGCAGGCCGGTGATGTTCGAGTCCATCGTCTCGATCGGGTAGCGCCGGTAATAGGTCGGCGACGCAATGCTGGCCGCATGGATGATGAAGGCGAAGTCGCCCATGTCCGCCGGCAGCGGATTGCACATGTCGTGCGTCACCAGCGTGAGGTTTGGGTTTCCCTCGAGGTTGGACAGCCAGTCAGGCATGCCGCGGATATAGTTGTCGTAGAGCGTTACCCGAATCGGCTTGGCAGGCGAGCGGGTGCGGTTCCAATGAAGCGGCGCCTGGACCAGGTAATAGCCGAGGAAGCCGGCGCCGCCCGTGATGAGCAGATTTTTCCCCTCCATCCGCGCCATCTCTTCGGAAAGATCCTGGCAGATATTGTCCAGGTCCTCCCCAACGAGCTCTTTCAAACTCGGGATCTTCGTCATCGTCATGTTCACGGTAGGGTCCCCAATATTTTCAATGCCTTGAGTGGGGTCTGCTGCAAATCCACTCCGCTCGGACGAAGCCACGGCGGAACCGGACGGTTCGCCGCTGCGTCGCCGCAAGTCTATAAGCATTGTTTATGCGCCCCGGATGGCCGACAACAACAGCTATCTATCACCCCCTAAGCGTTACCCCTTGTTGGCGAACAGGCCGAAATCGCGGCGGATATGAGGAAAATAATCATAATAATTCAATGCGATACGCGTGTTGCGGAAAATTAACCATCTTCGCGCCCAATAGCGACCAAGGCGATACGGCTAGGCTCGTTCCGCCGCTGCGCTGTCGGGGCCGGATGTCGATTCTCAACGCCGATTTCGAACGGGGTCATACTCCATAAGAACTATGGCGCTCCCAAAATCGTCGTGTTTCTTCGGTTATTATAGGAAACCGCCCGCCGCAGGGCCGGCATGACCCCGGCAAACCCGCCGCGGGCCAAGAGGTTGGGTTGCTGCCCAGCCGCACCATGAACTGGAACTCGAGCCATGAAATGGAACGTCGTCAGGATTTCGATTGTAGCCGTCACGGGATTGCCGCTGATGGCATTCGGCTGCCAGCAGATCGATGCGCAGAATTCCATCTCGCTGAAGCCCGGTGACGACGTTCAGGCAGCCGTCGCGAGTGCGCCGGAGGGCGCCGAGTTCCATTTCGCGCCGGGCATCTACCGGATGCAGATGATCAAGCCCAAGAACGGCCAGAAGTTCATCGGCAAGCCCGGGGTTGTCCTGTCCGGCGCGAAGATTCTCGACAACTGGAAACCGCTGGGCGCGACATGGGCCGTCTCCGGCCTTCCCGAGCCGCTGCACCGTTCCGGCGAATGCGACGAGGGATTCGATCTCTGCTCATACCGTGAAGATCTGTTCGTCGACGGCAAGCTTTACCAGCGGGTGGCCAGCCTGAGCCGGCTATCGCCGGGGAAATGGCTTGCCGAGGACGACAAGGTGTATCTGCGGACAAAACCTGCCGGGCGAAAAGTCGAAATTGGCCTAGCCCCCTATGCCTTCGCTGGCAATGCGGAAAACGTCACGATCCGCAACCTAGTCATCGAGAAATACGCAACGGAGGCGCAGCACGGCGCGATCGACGGCAGCGAAGGAAAGGGCTGGCAGGTCATCGACGTCGTCGCCCGGTGGAACCACGGCGGCGGGCTCTATCCTGGAAAAAACATGGTCGTCCGAGGCGGATCCTATTCCTACAACGGGCAGATCGGAATGGTCGGCGAAGGCGATGGCGCGGTCATCGACGGCGTCGAGATCGCGCATAACAATTGGGCCAACTACAATTGGGGCTGGGAAGCGGGCGGCACGAAATTCTGGCGCTCCGACGGGTTGGTAGTGCGCAATTCGTGCATCCACAGCAACAACGGGCCCGGCCTGTGGACCGATATCGACAACATCAACATCTTGATCGAGAACAACACCGTCTTCGGCAACGACGGCGACGGGATCAAGCACGAGATTTCATACAAGGCCACGATCCGCAAGAATTTCGTGACCAACAACGGCAAGGGCAAGGACGAATGGATGTGGGGATCGCAGATCCTGGTCCAGAACAGCTCGGACGTCGAAGTCTACGAGAACACCGTCGAAGTGCCCGCCAAGTTCGGCAACGGTATCGGCCTGATAAACCAAGAGCGCGGCGACGGGGCGCACGGCCCTTGGGTAACGACCAAGACCAACGTGCATGACAACCTCATCGTCTATCTCGGCAACCGCGGCGTCACCGGCCTGGTGACGGACGTCCGTATCGAACAGTTCAACAACGACCACAGCAACTTCTTCAATCGCAATACTTATGTCGTGACGCGGGAGGACCAGGCCTTCTGGAAGGACATGGACGGCGACGCCACCTGGTCGAACCTGCGCGACTCGCATATGGAAAAGGACGGCAAGCTAATCGTCGAGCGGCGCTCGCCGACCAAAGTGAAATGCGGCTCCAAATGATCCCGATTCGCGCCGCGGGGACCGGCGCATCCGCACGGTCCGCGTTCCCCGACGCATAGCAATGACCCAAGGCGCCCCCCGCAGGTTGAAGGTACTGTTGTCGGCCTATGCCTGCGCCCCCAACACCGGCTCGGAACAAGGAGTCGGCTGGGACTGCGTCAAGGCGCTGTCGGAACACCACGATCTCTGCGTCATCACGCGCGGCGACGCACGCGGAGAGATCGAGGCCCATCTTGCGGCACATCCCATGCCGAAGGTGCGGTTCGTCTACTACGAGCTCCCCCGTTTCCTGCGGCCCGGCGGGTTCGGCGACAGCAAGCGGCCCACGCAGCTCTACTACTACCTCTGGCAGATCGGCATCTACTTCCTTGCCAAACGGCTGATATCGACGCAGGACGTCGACATCGTCCATCACGTCACCTTCGTGAAATTCTGGGCGCCGAGCTTTCTGGCCGCGTTGCCGAAGCCGTTCCTTTGGGGGCCGGTGGGCGGCGGGGAAACCGCGCCGGCGCCTTTCCTGACGAGCTTCAGCGGACGCGGGCGCCTTTACGAGCGCCTCCGCGACATCGGCCGATGGGCCGGCGAACATGATCCTTTCGTCCGCCTCACCGCGCGGCGCGCGGCGATGACGCTGGCGAGCACGGACGAAACCGCGGATCGCGTGCGGCGCATCAATGCCGGCGGCCCGGTCATCGTCTGTCCCGCCATCGGCGTGACGGAGGCGGAGCTCGCTATGTACGGCCAGCGGGGCGACACGGCGGGACCGCGGGTGCGCTTCGTCAGCGTCGGCCGCTTTCTGCATTGGAAGGGCTTCCACCTGGCGCTGGAGGCGTTTTCCAGGGCAAAGATCCCGAACGCCGAGTACTGCCTTATCGGCGACGGTCCCGAGCGCGACCGGCTGAAGGCGCTTGCGCGCCGTCTCGGTATCGAGGAAGCCGTCTCTTTCACTGGCAACATCCCCCGGAATGCAGTACTTCAACAGTTATCCGACTGCGATGTTCTCGTGCATCCGAGCCTGCACGAGTCGGGAGGAGGCGTCTGCCTCGAGGCCATGGCGGCGAAGCTACCGGTCATCGCTTTCGACCTGGGCGGCCCTGCGCTGCACCATTCGCACGATGCCGGTCTCGTCGTTCGCGCCAAGAGCCCCGATCAGGCGATCCGGGACCTCGCCCGTGCGATGGCCGAACTCGCCGGCGCCCCCGAAAGGCGGCGCGTCCTGGCGCAGAACGGCTATTGCCGCCTCCGCGCCCAATATCTTTGGCCGGCGAAGGCCCTTCGCTACACGAGCATCTATCGCGCCATCCTCGACGGCTCCCCCTGCGCGAGTAAGCGGACGTGATCGCCCGCATATCGAAGTTCCGCCGATCGCTGGGCGACATCCCCTGGGCCCTGACGGATCAGGCGCTGGTGAGCGCAGTGAACTTCCTCACGACCATCCTCGTCGCCCGAATGGTCCAGATCGAGGAGTTCGGCCGATTCTCCATCGCCTGGATGATAATCCTGCTGTCCAAGGATCTGCAGAATGCGTTCATCAACTCGCCGATGATGAGCATAGGGCCGAAGCAAAGGGCGAAATACCTGCCTCTCTACTACGGCTCGGCCCTCGTCCAGCAGTTGGCGTTCGCCGCCGCGAGTTTCCTTTTCGTCTTCGCAGGCTGCGAGATCGCAAGCGTGATCATCCCGCACCTGTTCGTTCCCGGCTTTTCGCTCGCGCTGGCGGCCGCCGTCGTCGCGGACCAGATGCAGGATTTCATCCGCCGCTATTTCTATGCCAACGAGCGGCCCGTCGCCGTGCTCGTCAACGACATCGTCAACTGCTGCAGCCGGCTCATCGTGCTGTTCCTGCTCTTCCGCTATTCGCCGACCGACAGCGTAGGCACGCTATGGGTCATGTGCGGATGCGCCCTGATGGCGGTCGCCGCAGGCGCCTTTTCGGTCGGCTCGCTCAAGCTGGACCGGGACTGGATCGCCGCGACGGCACAGCGCCATTGGGGTTTCTCGAAATGGACGACCGGCAACTCGATCCTGCGCTGGCTGTCCAGCAATCTCATCATCCTCATGGCCGGCTCCGTGCTCGGACCGCAGGCGATCGGCGCCATTCGCGCGTCCATCAACGTGCTCGCGCCGCGGAACGTGCTCATTCTGGGCCTGACGAATGTCGTCCTGGTCAAAGGCTCGCGCAAATACCAGACGGAAGGCGCGCCGGGGTTGCGCCACTACCTCGCCAAAGTCACCGGACTGGGTCTGGGCTTCGACGTGTGCGTCGCGATCCTCGCATCGAGCTTCGCAGACGAGATCATGTTCTATCTCTACGGCCCGGATTTCGTGCCCTACTCGTTCCTGATTTACTGGATCGCCTGCATCAACATCATCCACTTCTTCTCCTTCCCCGTGGGGATGGGGCTGCAGATCATCGAGCATACGCGGCCTTTCTTCCTCAGTGCGATCATCGAGGCCGCTTTCGGCGTACTCGCCTCCTACTTCCTGGTGAAGTGGTTCGCGCTGCCGGGCACGATGTCCGGGCTGGCCGTGGCCAACGTGATCTTGCTGTGCTGTCTCGCGCCGCCTCTGATCAGGAGGCTGCGTCGGTAAGCGGCCGCAGGCCTTCCGGTGAGATGAAGAAAAATAGGATTAGCATGAATAATTTTCGCATGGCCGCCTCGCCCGAACTAGAATGCACGGCAACTGCCGCGGGCATCGCCCACATCTCGCATCCGGAAATCGACCAATGACCGACACTCCGCTCGTATCCATCGGGGTCCCTGTTTACAACGGCGAAAAATATTTGCCCGAGACGCTCGATTGCCTGTTGAAGCAAACCTTTGGTGAATTCGAGCTCATCATTTCCGACAATGCGTCGACGGATCGCACGGGCGAGATCTGTACGGACTACGCATCGCGCGACCGCCGCATAAAGTACCACCGCCAGGCATCGAACATCGGTGCGGGCCCGAACCACAATTGCGTGGTGCACTTGTCGACAGGGCCGCTGTTCAAGATGGCCGCGCATGACGACCTTTATGCCCCCACATATCTCGAGCGCTGCGTGCAGGTCCTGGAGCAGGACCCGGGGGTCATCCTGGCGCATTCGGACGGGACGCTGATCGATTCCGAAGGGCAGCCGTACCCGTTCGACCCCGCGGGCCAGTCATTCGTCGACAAGCGCAGCGGCCAGCGCTTCCCGCGCGAGCCGATCGAGGTCGCCGAATCGGCCTCATCGAACGAGCGCTTCCACGAGGTGCTGCACAAGCTGATCTGGTGCACCGACATGTATGGCGTGATGCGGCGCGACCTGATGAACCGCACCTCGCTCTTCAAGAGCTATTATGGCTCCGACAAGGTGTTCCTGGCGGAGATGGCGCTGCTCGGCCGGTTCTATCACGTCCGCGAAACGCTTTTCATGAAGCGCTATCACTCCGAGATGTCGGCCAGCATGACCGCGAGCGAGCGCGAAGAATTCATGGACACGCAGGCGCCGAAGGCCTTCCCCTACCTCGAGCTGTTCAAGGGATATTCCATGGCTGCGCTCACGAAGGGCTCGCTCGGCCTCACCGAGAGGGCGCGCTGCCTGGCGAGCGTGGCGCAGAAGACGGTCGTGGCGCGGTACTGGCGGTCGAACGAGGAAATCTAGACTGCGGCGAGGGGCTACCGTTCCGGGCTGCCGACCAGCGCCGCGAGAACCTCTTCTTGCGCGGCCAGCTCCTGCATGAAGCGCGAGCGCACCTCGCGGATCCTGCGTTCGTAGTCGGCCCGGTGCCCGATCAGGGCGATCGTCTGTTCCTGCAGGCGCCCAAGGTCGAGCCGCTCGATGTGTTGGCAGAAATCCGCCAGCCCCATCTCCGCCAGCAAGACGTCGTTCTTATCCTGGTAGCCGATCGAAATCGCCGGCTTCCCCATTTTCAAGGCGCAAACGACATTGTGGAATCGCGTGACCACGGCAACGTCGATTTCCGCCATCTGCGCCATGACGTCCCGAAGGCCGCTTGCCGGCGTGAAAGCGATCGACGTATCGACGCGCGCCGCATCCTTCACCCGTAAGGCCCGAAGGATGTCTTCGGCGGCGAGGTTGTCGGTCTCGTCGCCGATGAGCAGCCGCACGCGATGCCCCTGCCCCAGCAGCCAGTCGATATAGGCCGTCATCTTGGCGATGTAGCCATCATAGGTGCCGCGGATGCGTTCCGGGCCCTTGTGCCAGCCGTAGTAAGTCATCACGCCGACGCCAACCACGAGTGGGCCCTCGCCGGTCGATGCGCTCGCTGGTGGGGGAAGGCTGAACGCAATATCCGGGACGATCGGGTCCTGCGTCACGTCGAGTCCGATCCCGGCCATGTAGGCGCGGGATATCCGGTCGCGATAGGAACGGTAATGCGCTGCGCGGGCCGCAGACTTGAAGAACAAGCGGCTGAGCGGATGGTGGATAGGCCCTGCCCCCACGCTCGCCAGGACGACCTTCACGCCCATCAGGCGAGCCAGCAGGAACCAGGTCATGAGGTCCAGCGGCCAGCCGAGCGGGCTGACGCCGAAATCGTCCAAGGCGCCCATTCCCGGCACGATGATGGCCTTTAGCCTTCTGAGCTGGCGCACGGCATGGAGCCACATCACGGCCCTGCCGGCAGCCTTTTTCACGAGCAAGACCGCCCGGCCGCCGTCTTCGGGCGACGGTTGGTAATAGATCGGCACCGCTTCGAGGCCGAGCGACCGGGTCACGCCCTGGGGACCGGTGCAGATACAGAGCAGCGGCTCCCGCGGCGCGACTTTTCGCAAGGCGATGACCATCGCCTCGAGCGATCCGTCGTTGCCGAAATTGCCGGTCCCGAATATTCCGAACAGCCCGACCTGCTTCGACCCCGGCCGCGCCGCATCAGCCGGGCGATGCTCCGGCGCTTCGGGTTCCAACAGGTTCATGCGCCCCGCCTCATCCACGTGCATGCCGGCGAACAAAGCACGAAATCCCGCCGCCGCCCACTCTACCATCGGGCTACCCGAACATCCTGCAATCAACAGGGCGTAGACCGGACACGCTCCGCGCTCACACGGGATGGCTACTGAAGAACTATTCGGAACCTGCTAAACAGGCTCGAGTGAAGCGCTTTAAACTTCACCGCTGTCGCGATATGGCGTAATTTCGCCGACTCCCGCGCTTTCAGGGGGACCGGGTCGCTTGGCTTGTTTGTTACCCGTTGGCGTTAATCCGAATGCGCCACAGATGTGCGCGAGCAACGCTTACATAATGCGAACATTCGAAAATCGGACTATCGCCAAAAGGCAAAGGACGACGGGTCGCCGGGATTCACGCCGACGCCTCCCGATGGCCCGAAACGTGGATATGTGTTTCAAGCACATCCTGTTTTTTAGCGCATTCTGCTTGGCTGCCGGTTCCGCGACCGCCGAGCCGTTGCGCGATTTGCTCCCGACCTTGCTGGCGCAGGCGAATGTGGAGCCGGCAGGCGCAGCGCCGCGCCAGACCCAGAATATCCAGCGCCTGCTGAAGCTTCTGGCCGACCGCTATCCGAGCAAATACCGCTCGGTCGATCCCGGACGCGTCGACGGCAGCTTCGGCGCCGAAACGAAGGACGCGATCCGCAACTTCCAGAAGATATCCGGCAGCAAGTCCGGCACCCACAACGGCGAGCAGCTCGTGGCGGACATTCTTGCAACCTTGGCCCAGATGTCCGCGACGCAGGCCGCCGAACCCGCGCCGCAGGCGGAGCCGCCGGCGAAAGAGCCGGGCGCCGCTTCACAGGCGGCCGAAGCGCCCAAGGTCGCGATGCCCCCGGCGCCGGCGCCGGAACAACCAACGGAAACGGCCGCTGCAACGCCTGCCGAGGCCAAGCCGTCCGCAGAGGCGAAGAGCGCCCGGGCCGGCCCGGCCGAGGATCAGCCCAAATCCGCGAAGCCGAAGGCAAGCCCGGCACGGCCCGCGCAGAAGGGCCAGCGCGTGTATTTCGTGCAGGCGGCTTCACTCAAGAGCCTGGATTCCGCCAAGCGGGAGTGGCGGCGCATCTTCGACGAGAACCGTGCCGCCTTAACGGGCGAGCAGGTCTACTTCGAAAAAGCGAACGTCGGCGACCGCGGCCTGTTCTTCCGCATTCTCATCGGCCCGATGAACGAGAGGGGTGCGGCGAAAACGCTGTGCTCGTTCTTGCAGCAGAACGACCAGACCTGCGTCGTCACCTCACGCGATCCCGCCAACCTTCAGAAAAGCGCGGCCAAGCCGGACGATGCGGCCAAGCCCGCGCAAAACTCGGGCGCAGCGGCAGCCACCGGTGAAACCGCTGGCGACACCGTAGGCGACACCGCCGGCCAATCCCCGGCACAGGCCGAAGCCGGCGCGGACAAGGCCGCGCGGCCCGAGGAGCCGTCCAACGCGGTGCAGGACCCGCCGCCCGCGCACGCCGAAGCCGCTGCCGGCGGAGCGGCGCCCCAGGCCCTGCCCCAACCCGACATCGTAATGCCGCAACCGCCCACACCCGGCGGCGCGGCGCCGGCCGCATCGTCCGCTCCCGCCGCCACGGACGACGGCGAGACGGCAGCCGAACCGAAACGGCCCGATGAGCCGGCTTCCGGAACCGAGCCAGGCGCCCTCCCCGGCGCCGGTCGCGGCGCGATGGACAGCGGCGCGGCACTTGATCCGGCGCCCCGAAGCGCGGACGCCCCGCCCGCCCCGCCCGCCCCCGTGACTGCCACTGCACCCGGACCCGGTTCTTCACCGACCGATCGTACGCAATCCGGGGCGCAATCCGGGGCGCAATCCGGCCAAGGCAACGTCGCCGTGGACCATGAGCCCAAGAAGGAGCCCAAGACTGCGGCCGGAAGCAGCGGGCCCGAAGCCCGTCCGTCCGCGGCAATGGATGCGGCGCGCGCGCTCGTCGGGCGGCTCTCGCGGGAGCCCGACAGGGCTATCGGCATCGCCGCCGCCTTGATCATCGCGACCGGCGCGGCGGCCTATGGCTGGCGCCGCCGGAGCCGGCGGCTGTCGCTAACTCGGATTTTCCAGTCGGCCAACCTACCGTCGTCCCGCGCGCCGGCCGAAGAAACCGGACCGCTGGGGGCGCTCGAAATCGACTTCGAGAGCGATTCGCTGCGGCAGTCCCGCCTCGCCAGGGACGAGTTCCTGCGCGATACGCTCGGCACCGAATCGGACGGCGAGAGCACCGTCCGCGCCGACGATTCGGCGATGCGGATAAACAGCAACCTGAAGGCGCTCCTCATGAAAGAGCCAGCTCAGTACAAGTCGATTTTCCTGAACTGGATATTCCTGGCCAAGGTCGGCGCCGCCCTGGACAACAAGGAAGTCTCGTTCGATCAGTTGAGCGAACACATCAACCACGAATTCGACCTGTTGCAGACCTATTTCAAGATCCACCTGCTCGAGCTCGACGACCGCCACCGCATCCGCCAGGAATTGCCGGGCCTGTTCTACTGCCTGCAGCTCTCCCAGATGAAGAAGAGGCAGAGCGGCAGCGCGAAATTTTCCGCCGCCTGAGCGCGCGCCGCGCGGGGCAATTCGACGGCACTCCCGAAATCGGTACCTCTTCCTTTCCATTACCGCAGCTTGCCCCGCAGGCGGCGCATTCGGGTGTCCCGTCGGCGCCGGACGACGCCGATCATCGAAAACCTGAGCTTTGCCGCCATTTGGGGAGGGCGCGATTTATTTTGGCGCGAAAGTAGTATTACCAATACACCGAGTAACACCACGTTATTATTAGAAATGTAACACTAATTTTGATTTGCCGTTTTTTCCTATCATCAAACATACTCCCCAAAAGAAGGTAGAAAAACGAAATCGGACGAAATGCTTGGTCCGGTTCCGACAACAAACCTTCGCCTTCGAGTAACCGCCGGGTGGGGCCGGGCCGCAGCGCGGGCCGAAAAAGGGCGGACTACACCGAGGGATCAGTCGTTATCCCCTTTTGCGAGGTACGAAAGTATCCCGACTGGGGAACATGAGGTATCAGAGGGAGTTGGGTCGTGTCGTTCGACCTCGTCTTAGCAAAAAGACTCATCGAGTCTCGCAACCTTGCCCGCGACATACGGGAATGGCGCCCCGCCTGGCTCATCATCCTGCTCGCCGACGTGCTTGCGTTGGAGATGTGCGTATTCCTGGGCTATCTCACCCGGCTCGCGCTGCATCCGATCTGGCCGATCGAGATCAGCGCGGCGCAGTTTTCCAGCATCGCGGTCGGCGTGCTTGCGCTGCCCGTCGCGCTGCATTTCATGGGCATGTATCCGGGCTACGGCATCAATCCGATCCTGCGGCTGCGGCAGCGCGTCATGGCGAGCTTCATCCTGTTCGGCCTGCTGATCGCCTGGAACTACCTGGAGCGCAGCGACGCGCTCTCGCGCGGCATTCTCGTCGCGACGATGCTGTACGCCTTCATCATTCCCTTCCTCGTGGAGGCGGTCACCCGGAAGGCGCTCATCCGCCTGCGGCTTTGGGGACAGCCCACAGTCATCCTCGGCGCCAACGACACCGCCGAGAACCTCGTCAAGCTGATGCTGGCGCGGCCCGAGCTGGGCCACATCCCCGTGGCCCTGTTCGACGACAACGCCGCGAAATGGGGACAGACCGTGCACGGCATCGAAGTGCTCGGCCCGCTCGCGCATGCCGGCGCGCTCGACCATACGCGGATCCGCACCGCGATCCTCGCCATTCCCATGGAAGACGGGCAGAGCGCCGCGTCGATCCTCGACAAGCTGCGCTTCGAGAACATCATCCTCGTGCCGCGCCTGTTCGGCATCCAGAGCCTCTGGGTCTCGCCGATCGACCTGGACGGCATGGTCGGGCTGCAGGTGAAGAACAATCTGTCGCTGCGCCACAACATCCTGGTCAAGCGCGTGCTCGACTATGCGATCGCGCTTCCCGCAGCGATCCTTTCCTTGCCGGTGCTGGTGTTTTCCGCGCTGTGGATCATGCTGGTCGACGGATGGCCCTTCTTCTTCACGCAGGAGCGCCGTGGGCTGCACGGCCGCACCATCAGCGTGTTCAAGCTGCGCACGATGTACCGCGACGCCGAGGCGCGGCTGGAAAGCCATCTCGCCGCGAACCCGGAGGCGCGCGAGGAGTGGCAGCGCTTCTTCAAGCTCAAGAAGGACCCGCGGGTGCTTCCCGGCGTGGGCTCGTTCCTGCGCCGCACCAGCCTCGATGAGCTGCCGCAGATCTTCAACGTGCTGCGGGGCGACATGTCGCTCGTCGGGCCGCGGCCGTTCCCCGAATACCATCTGGCGCAGTTCGACCGCAGCTTCTGCGAATTCCGCGCGACCGTAGCGCCGGGGCTGACCGGAATGTGGCAGGTGTCGGCCCGCAGCGACGGCGATCTCGTCGTGCAGAAGTCGCTCGACAGCTATTACATCCGCAACTGGTCGCTCTGGCTCGACCTCTACATCCTGATGCGGACCATCGTGACCGTCGTGCGAGGCTCGGGCGCCTACTGAGCGGATCGTTTACCCGCTCTTGCGCGCCGGACTGGTGGCGGCGACGCTCGGCCGCGCCGACACCGTGGCATACCACGCCGTGAGGTTGGAAAGCGCCTCCGGAATGCGGATCTTCGCGACCTTGCCGAGGTCGAAGGCGGTCACCGCGGTGATGTCGGCGACGGTGAAACGCTCGCCCGCGATATAGGGACGGCCGCTGAGCTCTCCGTCGAGCCATTTCATCCGCTCTTCCAGGGTGCGCCGGCAGAGCTCTCCATAGTCGCCGACCTGCTCGATCCGGTCCTTCCAGTAGGCGTGGGTGTGCCGGAAACATCCGCTGACGTTGCCAAGCACCTCGAACTCCATGCGCCGGTTCCACATCTCGACGTCCGCCTGCGCCCGCGCGCCGGTCCCGAACAGCGCGGGCTCCGGATGCGTCGCCTCGAAATAGCGGCAGATGGCGATCGATTCCGACAGGTGGGACCCGTCGTCGAACTCGAGCACCGGCACGCGGCCGAGCGGATTGCGGCCAAGAAACGCCGGCACGAGATTTTCCTTCTTCACGAGGTCGATTTCGACGGTCGGCACCTCAATTCCCTTTTCCGCCAGGAATATCGTGACGCGGCGCGGATTGGGCGCGAGCCTGCTGGTATAGAGCTTCATGGCCACTGCCTTCCTCGGATGTATTCACTCGGATGTATTCACTCGGATGTATTCATTGGCGGAAAGCCGCTTCGCCGCAATGGCGATCCACGAAATCCGCGGCGCATTATGGCGGATAAGCGCGGCGCGGCCAATCCGACCCCGCCGAGGTCATGAATGCGCGGGCCGACAACCGTGCAAGATATTCAGCACGTCTTATCTTCCTCTCGGTAGGAAGTTGGTAATATTTATTTTCTTATTGTGCTATTCATCGTCGGAAATTTCATTACTCGCGGCGCCTTGGGGGGGCCGGCAATGAAGGGCATTTTACTTTCCGGCGGCACCGGGACGCGTCTCTACCCGGTAACGCTCGCCGTCAGCAAGCAACTCCTTCCAGTCTTCGACAAGCCGATGATCTATTACTCGCTGTCGCTGCTTCTGTTCGCCGGCATTCGCGACATCCTCGTCATCACGACCGAGGCGGATCAGGCGGCGTACCGTGCGCTGCTCGGCGACGGCAGCGACATCGGCGTTTCCATCCGCTACGCCATCCAGGCGGAGCCCCAGGGCATCGCCCAGGCTTTCCTCATCGGCAGCGACTTCATCGCCGGCGACCGTTGCGCGCTCGTGCTCGGCGACAACATTCTCTACGGTAGCGGCCTCCAGCGCGTGCTTCAGGAGAAAGCCGCCGGTCTGTCGCGCGGCGCCGTGGCGTTCAGCTGCGCCGTCGCGGACCCCGAGCGCTTCGCCATCGTCACCGCCGACAAGAAGGGAAAGCCACTCCGCATCGAAGAGAAGCCGAAGCGGCCCCGATCCAACCAGGCCGTCATCGGCCTCTATTACTACGACGAGCGCGTCGTCGACGTTGCCCGGCGGATCAAGCCCTCCGATCGTGGGGAGCTTGAGATCACGGCGGTGAATCAATGGTATCTCGAACGGGGCGAGCTTGAAGTCGCGCAACTGGGGCGCGGCTACGCCTGGCTCGACGCCGGCACGCACGAGGCATTGGTGCAGGCGGGCGAGTTCGTGAAGATCGTCGAGCAGCGCCAGGGCCTGAAGCTGGGCTGTATCGAGGAGATAGCGTACCGCATGGGCTTCATCGACCTCGCCCAGCTCCGCATCCTCGCCTGCAAATACGCCAACAGCAGCTATGGCGGCTATCTCTCGAAGCTGGCGCTCGAATTCGAAGCCGAGTCCCCGGCCGGCATATCGGCCGGCGCTACCGCCGCTTAAGTTCCGCCGATTCCGCCTGCCGTTCCGAATGAACCTTATGGCATCCGAAGCGTTGGCAAGAAGCGGGATTCCGCAACACGCGAGGTAGGCCATGCTGAAACACGGCTTCAAGGCGATGCTGGCCGAAGCCAAGGCGGTGATCGAAACCGTTTCGGTCCAGGATCTTCCCTATCACCTGGAAGTCCCGGAGGTCATCCTGGTGGACGTCCGGGAAACCGTCGAACGCGATCGGGAAGGCGTGATCCCCGCCTCCATCCACGTGCCGCGCGGCCTGCTCGAATTCCACGCCGATCCCGACAGCCCGGTGCATGTCAGCGAAATGAAGCCGGAACGCCGCATCATTCTCTATTGCGGCACGGGTGGGCGCTCCGCCCTGGCGGCCAAGACGCTCCTGGATATGGGCTATGGCGACGTAGCGTCGTTGTCGGGCGGCTATGAGGCCTGGAAGGCCGCGAACGGAAAGTAGCCGCGCGGCCCCGGCGGAAAAGAAAAAGCCCGGCGTTGCCGGGCTTTTAGGCAATCTGCCGATCCCCACCAGAAACCCGTAGATCTCTGTCGCGATGCAGGGACAGGGTTGAGTACCGCACCCAAACTGGCCCTGATTCGCCGCCTTGTCGACCGGTGAATTGGGAGTACGACGACGGTACGAATTCCACCGATTTGATCGGGTGGAAGGGGCTGGCCTCCCTCGGTCGGAGGAAGGGCAATCGCATTTGAGGGTGCTCGCGGCGTACGGGGCAAGCGGGGTGCGTGCTTCGACAGGCTCAGCATGAGGTTTTTTCTCAATGCCACGAAGATTGCCCCTCATCCTGAGCTTGTCGAAGGACGCACGGCATTCGTGCAAGATACGCAAATGCGATTCCCCCGGTCGGAGGGATAAAGGATTTATGGTTAATTCCCGCCTGGTCCCGCCGCGGCCGGATCGTGGCCGAGGCTGCACAACAGTCGGTATGTCTCGAGCCGCCCCGGCTTTGCCGGCATGAGTATCTTGGCAACCGGGCCGGCCTCCTCCTCGCGCGTCGCCTCGACGACCACGGCCCAGGCGATCGTCGCGTCCTCGCCCTGACGCAAGCGGGTTTCCGCGGTATCCGGCATCCGGCTGGCTTGCGGGTCGAGCTCCCACAGGCAGGCGGAGACGACGCCGGGCAGTCCCATGATCGCCGGCAGCGCCTCGGCCGCGATCCAATGCCGCAGCGCCGCCTCCCCGCCGGCGCCGGGCGTGAGGCGGAGCACGGCGGCGACGCCGCCGTCGCCACGACCCTGCTTCGCCGTCACGCGACAGATCGAGCGGTTCATGCCGACGAAGGCGGGCATGATCTTGCGCGTCCATTCGGTCGGATTGCCGTGACGGTCGAGATAGGCCCGCGAATGCATCACACCGACATCGTCGATCTCGTAGAAGGTGAAGTAACGCGTGCTGCCGCCGGTCGAGAGCCAGCGCCTACCGCACCGAAAGCCCTGGATCGCGAGACGGTCGGGCAAATGATCCCGGACATACCAGTCGTTGAACTCTGCTTCGCGCGCCGGCGCCACGTCGTTCCATACGGCGAGGATTGCATCGGTGCGCATCGTCATCGGCGGGAGTCCTCTCGGATGCCTCGGAGCCACCGCCATGATAAGCGACGGCCCGGATCCGGGAAACCGTCCAACGCCTGCGCCGAAACGGGGAGAGCCCCGGCCTTGCGGCCGGGGCTCGAGGAACGATCTTTGGGGGAGATCGTGGAAGCCCCCGGAGGCCGCGGCTTTCGGGGCATCTCTTGCTGCCGGGGCCACATCGGGGCCACATCACCAGGAGCGGACCGCGCCGAGGGACCATCCGGCATGGCTCCGGAGGCACGCTCGCGCCCCGGAGAGGTATACGGGAGCGGCGCGGGCGGGCCGGGCGGTATGTGAGGGGGTGCCGGGCCGCCCCATAGGCACGGGAGGCGCTCGGGAGGGAGAGCGGGGGCGGCCAAGAGAGATAAGCCGCGCCCCGCCCACCCGGCGCACGACGCGTCGGGTTTCAGTCAACCAGTCTGAGAGCGGGCTTGGGCGGGCGGCGCGCCTCGACCAATTTCTGCTCCATCGCGTCCGCCAGCATCCGGACGCGGGTGGCAGCCCCGTCCGAGCCGTATAGCTTCTCCCAGCCAGCAATACCCTCGGCCACCAGCCAGTCGGCTGTCGGCGCGGCGCTCCGGGCGGACGCGCGCAGCAGAGCGAAGTAAAACTCTTCGTCGGTCATGTCACCCTCAGCCGTGCGCCGTCGCCGATTGCCTCGTTGAGGTCCTCAATCAGGTCGCGGACTTCGTTTTGGCTATAGCGGCCAGGAGCGAGGTTGATGGTGATCTGCGTCGGCGTCGGCCTTGCTGGCTCGACATTAGCTGAACTACTAAGGCCAGTGCTGCCCGCGCCGCTGCTGATGGTGCCAGATACGCCTCCGCCGGAGAACGACGAGGTGGGTCCCTTCAGGGAAGCCCATGCTTCCAGAGCAGCGCGCCGCTCGTCCGCCCGAGCCGACACGGCATATGTTCGAATAAGCGTAGGCAGCGTATGGCCAATCGTAAGCTCGGCGACCACTTCATCCACGCCAAGCTCGGACAGGCGCGTGCGGCAGGTGCGGCGCAGGTCGTGCGTCTGCCAGGGCCGCAGCTTCACCTCGTCCGGATTTTCGCCCTGCTCGGAAGCCGTCTTCCGCAGTTCGTCCAGCATCAGCGCGTCGAGCTTCTCCTTCGGCTTGGCGAAGCCATGCACGGCACTCGCGCCGAACGAATTAGTGAAGACGCAATCGCCCTTTCGGAACCGGGGCACCTCGGCCAGGACGACAAGGGCGTCCTCGCTCAGCGGCACCAGGTGTTGGCGCTTCGACTTGTAGCGCGCGGCTGGGATCGTCCAGGCCGCGCCATCGATCTCGCGCCAGCGCATACCCGCCGCCTCGGAACGCCGCGTGCCGGTCAGCAGAATGAGCCGGAACAGTTGCCGCGCCGGATATTCGAGCCGGGCCGTCGCACGCCAGAACGCGGCGATCTCGTCATCCGACAAGACGCGCTGGCGCGGCGTCTGCTCTCCGATCAGTTCCTGCGACCGCAGCAAGCCGCACGGATTGGTTTCGCTGAGGCCGTAGATGTCGCGCCGGATCGCCCAATTGAACAACGACCGGATGTCTCCGAAACAAGCATGGGCCATCGTCGGGATGCCGCGATCAACCATGGCCTCGATAAGCTCGATCACGTCGCGGCGGGCGATGGAAGTCACCGGCCTGTTTCCCCAGGCCGGAATGAGGTTGCGCCGGATGCGCCGCTCGACGTTGGCGCTCTGGCGGAAGTTCTTCACGCGTCGGCGGATGTACTCCTCCGCGACCACCTCGAACGTGCACGCGCGCTCGGCCTTGCTCTGCGCCAGCCGCTGCTGCTCCTCTTCCTTGGGGTCGATGTCGCGCTTGAGCACGGCGAGCCACGCTCTCGCGATGTCGCGCGCTTCATCCAGCTTGACCGCGCCGACTTCGGCGATGTTGCGTCGCGTCGGGTGGCGCTTCCCCTTGTCCTCGATGCGGACGAGCGCGCCGGTCGCACGATCCACCTGACAGGGGAAGCGTGCGCGCAGCATGTAGGACTTGTGGCCCTGGTTCGTGGCGCGGACGATGAGGCCGGGAAGCAGGGCGTCGAGAAGCTCGCCGCCCGGCTTAAGCGCCTTGATGCGAGCGTCGGTCAGGGTGATGCGGGCCATCAATCAACCCTCCACCTTGGCTGCCTCAGCCGCCTTCCGGGCCAGGAACTCGTCGATCATGTCCCAAGCGGCCTGGGTATCCTTGGCGGAGAAGGAGAGCGGGAAATTGGTTTCGCCGTCCTTGCGGGTCTTGGCGGTCTTACGGTCCTCGGTGGTCTTGCGGGTCATCTCGAATTGCTCCTCTGGGGCTACATCCGAGGCCACAAACGGGTGTCGTCGCTCTGTGGCCTCACCAGTACAGAGTAGCACAGGGTGGCGCTTTTTGTCAAGTATTTCAACGAGTTACGAGCACTCGAAACGATGCTGAACAGGACCGTTCAGCACCGCTTGGGCGTATCAGATCGTCCTTGGGGGAGATCGTCAGGGGGAGATGTGGAATTGGGCTTTTCAGGTCGCGCGCGGCCGGTGCGTGGCAACACCGCCGGGCATCAGCGCGATCTGATGACGGTCCAGGCCGAGGTCGCGCAGGATGCGGCCGTCCATCGCATCGAGCTGCCGGTAGGCGCGTTCCGTGCGGCATCTCTGCACGAAGCGGCGGCCGAAACCGGAAATCCCGGAAATCCCGGAAATCGCGGAAATCAATGCAAGCATGATGCGCCACTCCTGTTGGCGTTGTTCCTGGCCACAGACCCGAGAGCGACCGCTCGCGTCCTTGCGACTGACGGCGAAGATAGGCGCGCCGCATTTCCGGTCGATTTCCGCCGCGGCGGAAAATTGTTTCAGTTGTATCAGCCGCCGCGCTCCCCGCCCTGCCCAGTTTGCCGTAGCCCGGGGCCGCCTTTGCCATTACGCTCGCCGCCTCGTCCCCGTAACCGGGATTCATCGGGCCGGCCACCCGCCGGCACTGCAGCCAGGAAAGGCCAAGGCATGAGCGCAACCGGCGAGCCCGCCGGGCCGGCAAGCATGCGGCCGGTCGTGCTGTTGAGCATGGCGGGCTTCTGCTCGATGGCGACCATGCGGGTCGTGGACCCCTTGCTCCCCGAGGTTGCGGCCGAGTTCGCGACCACGCCGGGCAACGCCTCCGTCATCGGCACCGCCTTTGCCGTGGCTTACGGCATGTTCCAGGTCGCCTATGGGCCGCTCGGCGACCGCTTCGGCAAGTACCGCGTCATCGCGACCGCCATCGCCGGGGCCACGGTGGCGGTCGCGGCGACCGCGCTGGCCGAATCGCTGTTTGCGCTCTCCTGCCTTCGGTTCGCAGCCGGCGCTGCGACCGCGGCGGCCATTCCACTGTCCCTTGCCTATATCGGCGACATTACCGCCTACGAGCAGCGTCAGCAGGTGCTCGCGCGCTTTATGACGGGAACGATCCTCGGCCTGCTGTTCGGCCAGGTCGCCGGCGGCATCATCATGGAGATCGCCGGCTGGCGCGCGGTCTTCCTGGTCCTCGGCGGCGCCTACGCCTTGGTGACCGCGCTGCTGGTCCTCGAGCTGCGCTCGCGGCGCGTCGTGCGCCGCCTGACGCCCCATCCGGTGCGCCCGGGCCGCATCCTGACCCAGTATCTCGCCATCATGAAGCAGCACCACCCGCGCCGCGTGCTTGTCGCGGTTTTCATCGAAGGCTTCCTGCTCTATGGCGGCCTCGCCTATCTGGGCGCGTTCCTCCGCACGACCTTTGCCATCGACTATGGAACGATCGGTGCGATGCTGGCGGGGTTCGGCGCGGGCGGCCTGCTCTACATCCTGATATCCCGTCCCGTCATCCGGCGCCTCGGCGAAAGCGGCATGGTCCGCACCGGAGGCGCCTGCGTGCTGATCGGCTTCATCCTGATGACGGTGCTGCCCTCCTGGCGGTATGCCGCGCCGGCCAATCTCCTGCTCGGCTTCGGTTTCTTCCTGGTCCACAACACGCTGCAGGCGAACGCCACGCAGATGGCGCCCGATGCGCGCGGGTCGGCGGTCTCGCTGTTCGCGTTGTTTCTCTTCATGGGCCAGGCGTCGGGGATCGCGCTCCTCGGCCTGGTGCTCGACCGGGCCGGCTACGTACCGGTATTCCTGTTCTGCGGCGGGGGGATGGCGGCGCTCAGCCTGTGGCTCGCACGGACGCTCAACCGGATCGAGCGCTGACCCGCAACCGAGCGATTGCCTTTCACTCAAGGAAATTCGCCCACGCGACAGGAAGGACCAAAACCTGTCACGCGGGCGACGCTGTAACGAGTATCGCCCATAATTGACGACACTCTGGACTGCCGTTAATATTGTTCGCAGAACGAACAATTATTCGGAGAACGAACGAGCCTAGCGCCCACTCCTGCGGGCGTCAACATTCGCAAAAGGGGGGTAGACTATACCTTCGCGCGCCTCCGGCACGGCCGGTTCCCAGAAAAGCGATATGTTCGTCGACGCCTTTGCCCGCGGCATTCAGGTCATACGCACCTTTGGTCCGGAACGCGAAAAACAGACGCTGAGCGACGTCGCGGCATGCGCGGGGATTTCCCGCGCATCCGCGCGGCGCCTGCTGCATACGTTGCTCCACCTGAACTACGTCCACTTCGACGGCAGATACTTTTCGCTCAAGCCGACGATCCTGGATCTCGGCTATTCCTATATCTCGTCGATGGCGTTCGGCGAGTTTGCCGTCGAAGCCATGCACGATCTGGCATCGCGAACGAATTCATCCTGTTCCATCGGCATTCTCGAAGGCTACGACGTCCTCTATGTGGCGAGGATCTCGGTACGGCGGTTGACGGCACGGGTCTTTCCGATCGGCGGCCGCTTCCCCGCTCACATTCTTGCGATGGGCCGGCCTCAGCTCGCTGCCTTGAGCGACGATGCGTTGGACAAATATCTCGCCAATGCCGCGATCGAGCGGTTCACGCCCTATACGGTGGTCGACCGCGATGAGCTCCGCCGCATCATCCGCGCGGACAGGGAACGCGGCTGGTCCGTCGTGAAACGGGAGCTGGACGAAGGCGTTTGCGCCATCGGCATGCCGCTCAAAAATAAGAGCGGCCGGGTAATTGCCGGCCTGGGATTGGGCCTGCGCCCCGATCGCGCAGACGATCCCGCCGTGATCGAGGAAGCGCGTGTCGAGATCGCCAAGGCTGTCGAGACGATTAACGGGCTGGTACGGCTGCGCGGGTGACGGCCGCGGCGCCCGGCAGGCGCTTCGCCGTGTCGCCGGCGCCGCCGTCCTCCGCTTCGAGGGGCGAATTGAGCACGGCGCCGGGACAGAGAATGCCGCGAGGCCGGCCTTCGCCGGTGAGCCCCTGAAACTCGACATAGGGCTCCGGGACGGCGGGACCGCCCGGACAGCCGAGCCAGAGACGCAGGAGGTGGCGCTTCCTTCCCGGCTCGTCCCAGTCCACGTATTTGGTGCGGCTGTGCAGGATCGTGTGATTGCAGAGGAACTGCACGTCGCCCGGCAGGAATTCCATATCGAGGTGCAGGTCGGGACCGTTGGCCAGCGCGTCAAGATAGTCGAAGGCTTCCGCCTGTTCCGGCGCGATGCGCGGCACCTCGGGGAAACGCTGCGCCTTGCGGATCGTGCTGCGCACGAAATGGGTGAACAGGTATCCGCCATGCGGATTGAACACCGGCATCGGATACCAGGGCTTTCTGCCTTCGGGCACCTCGTCGCGCCGGTCGCGGTATGTGGGCTGCATCAGGACCCGGGCCAGGTCCGGCCGCCGCTCCGCCATGGCATTGTACAGCGCGACCGAGGACACGATGCTCGACAGCCCGCCCGAGCGCGAGGTGCGCAGCGACAGCAGCCCGACCACGTCGCCCATGTCGCAGTGGTAGGGCAACCGCTCCGCGGTCTGGTAGCCTCGCGCCGAGGGCTTGGCGTAGTCGAAGCCGAGGTCGCGCACATGGCCCAGCACGTGGCCTTTGGCGTTCTGCGATACCGCCGCGCCGAGATGCGCGCCGATGCACCAGAAGGCGATCGCCGACCGGCGCAGGCCGTATCCTTCGACGGGCACGCCGCGGATCAGGCCGAAGCCGATGCCGTAAAGCAGGTCCTGCTTCATCTCGGCGAGGCGCGCGGCGAGCCGCGGCAGCGGCGCGTCCTCCGCCGTGATGGTCACGATGTCGCGGCCGCTGGCGTCCAGGCGCGCAGACGCCTCGTCGAGATCGGCGATCTGATCCTGCGCAAGCTGCCAGATCCAACGCTCCGGACACGCCGCCATCTCGGGCCCGCGCCAGGCGGCGGGCGAATGGTCGAAACGGGGCAGGTCGGTCGCGGGCATTGCGCATGTCTCCGGGTTGGTGGCCGCGGCCATGATCGCACCCGCGCCCGCCCGATTCAACACGACACCCGTGGAGATGCCCTCAGATCACCGACATGTCCGGCGTGTTGCCAAGCAGGAAGGAACCGACCGACTGGATGTTGGATTTCCGGCCCTGGACCTGCTGGGTCACCGTGTGGATGTCGCGGAACTTCCGCTCGAAGGTGCTGCTTTTGAAGATCGCCGTCGCGCCCGCGAGGTCGTAAACGGCGTCGGCCGCCTTCTTGGCCTCGTGGATGCCGAAGGTGGTCATGAGGCGTATGCGCATGCGCTGCGGCACCGTCAGTTTTCCGGTCGACTGGACCGCCCCCCATATATCCGCGAGCTCGTTCAGGATGTAGGCGCGCGCCGCCCTGAGCCGGGCTTCGGCCAGGCCCACTTCCATCTGCACCAGGCCGTTGTCGCGCAGGACGCTCTTCATCCGGCGGGGCGTCTTCTCGCCGGCCAGTTCCTTGAAGGACTCCAGCATCGAGCGGGCGATGCCGATCGCCGTGCCGGAGAAGCCGATGGAATAGAGCGCCGTCTGCGGAAACTGGTAGAGCGGCGATTCGTAGTGCAGCTCCAGCGGATCTTCGCGGGTCAGCGTGTATTCCCGCGGCACGCGGTAGTCCGTCACTTCGAACTGATCGCTCGCCGTGCCGCGCAGGCCCATGACGTGCCAGATGTCGGTGACCTTCGCATCGCCGAAGGGAATCAGCATGGTCCGGATCATCGGGCCGCCATTCGGCCCTTTGCGCGGCGTGCCGTCGGGCTCGACGACAGTGGAGTGGCCGCCCAGCCACGTGGCGTGCCGCATGCCGCTGGCGAAGGCCCATATGCCGGTCACCCGGAAATGATCGCCCTCGTCCACGGCGGTCGCCTTGCCGGGCGGCCCCCAGGCGAGCACGGCGTGCGGGTCCTGGCCCCAGACCTTGTCGGCGATCTCGGGCGCCACATAGGCGGCGGCCATGGCGCAGCCGTTGCCCTGCCCCAGGCACCAGGCGGTGCTGGCGTCGTACTGCGCGACCTCGGAGATCACCTGGTGAAAGGTGGCGGGATCGACCTCGCCGCCGCCGAACTTCTTGGGCAGGAGCAAGCGGTACATGCCGGCGCCGTGCAAGGCGGACACCAGCTCTGGCGTCAGCCGGCGCCCGCTTTCGATGCTGTCTGAGGCCCCGGCGATGACCGGGGCGATGCTGCGGACGCGGCTGAGATATTCCTCGGTGACCGTCTTCTCGGCCGGAGCAGTGGACAAGCGCAGTGACATGGCTCCTCCCTATCGGCACGCGCCTCGTTCGCGGGCACGGCGGATCTTCGGTTCGGGCACATGCCGTGCACGGCGATGCCCCGCACAATGGTATGCGAAGCCGCCATCGCGGGCAAAGTGCATTGCCGATGCCCGGATTCGCGGTCGGGTACGGGTCGTTACAACCGAAGGAACCATCCGCGCCGGTAGAGGATGTAAAGCGCCACCCACCAGGCGGCGACCGTCGCGACGGCAAAGGCGAGCGAGCCGCCCAGCGCGCCGGCCCACGGCACGAACAGGGTATCGTAGAGCCATCGATAGTAGCTGTGACCCTCGGCCGTTTGGAGGGTCAGCAATAGCCGGGCGACGATACCGGACGCGAAGAACAGCGTGATCGCGTTGACGCCCATGACCTGCAATGGCCATCCGATCCGGCGCAGCCGGCGCACCTCGACCAGCTCGTAGCAGGCAGCGAGGATCAGCAGCGACCAGCCCGCCGCGTATACGACATAGGAGCTGGTCCACAGCGCCTTGTTGATCGGGAAAACCAGGCCCCAGACCCAGCCGAGCAGCACCAGCCCGATCCCGGCCGCGGCCAGCCGGACGGTCACCCGGCTGGCGACCGGCGTCCGCTTCACCCATGCGCCCGCCAGGTAACCGGTCAACACGGTGGCGACCGCGGGTAGCGTGCTCAGCAGGCCTTCGGGATCGAAGCGGCCCTTGTACATATGCGGGCGCGTCAGAATGAGCTTGTCGATGAAGGTCACGAGCGACGTGTCGGGGCGGAGATCGCCCGGGCCGAAGACGGGGACCGGCACCCATTCCAGGGCCGCCCAGTAGCCCAGCAGAATCACCAGGACGGCGGCGATCCGGCCGCGCCACCCCAGCGCCAGGATCAGGATCATCGCCAGGAGATAGGCGAGCGCGATCCGCTGCAGCACGCCCATGATGCGAAGCGTGTCCCAGTCGACGGCCTTCCCCTGCATCGCCCATTGAAGCAGCGGCGTCGCCAAGTTCAGGACGAGGCCGAGCGCGAACAGCAGAAGGACGCGGCGCAGTATGCGGAGGTAGAGCTCCCCCCTCCCCGCGCGCCGGTCCCCGTAGCCGGCGAGGGTGAAGGGTATCGCCGCGCCGACGATGAAGAGGAACGCCGGGAAGACCAGATCCGCCGGCGTGAAGCCGTGCCATTCCGCATGCCGCAGCGGCGCATGGACGTGCTCCCAGCTTCCCGGATTGTTGACCAGGACCATGCCGGCGATCGCCAGGCCGCGAAACATGTCGAGCGAGGCGAGCCGCCCCGCCAGGTGATCCTGCCCAGATGAGGTCAACGCGCCCTCGGAATGCTTTCGTCCGCAGCGGGCATACTATCGCTTCGGCCCGGCGGCCGCGACGCCCAAACGGGCGCATTTTCGCTCGCCGGGAATCTGTGCGAAAATGCGCGATGCCGCGGTTTCGGCAAATCAACGGCAAAGGAGGGCGATCGATGCCTTTGGAAGCGTTGCAGGATACCCGGGAGACGGCCGCCTTGACCGTCGAAGTCTCGCCTCTCGCCATCCACATCGGGGCGGAGATCGGCGGCGTCGACCTGACCCGCCCGCTGCCGCCGGAGCAGGTGCGCGACATCCGCGCCGCCCTTCTGAAATGGAAGGTGGTGTTCTTCCGCGGCCAGCAGATGAACCACCAGCAGCACATCGACTTCGCCCGCCAGTTCGGCGAAACGACCGCCGGACATGTCGTCTACGGCAGCGACGGGCTCTACCCGCAGATCTACGCGGTCGCGAAGAACCGCAAGGCGAACCGCTTCCAGGGCCAGGTCCTGTTCCGCCCCTGGTCCGGCTGGCATACCGACATCACGGCCGCTATTAACCCGCCCTTCGGCTCGATCCTGCGCGGTGACGTCGTGCCGCCGTTCGGCGGCGACACCCAGTTCACCAACCTCGTCGCCGCCTACAGCGCGCTGTCGCCGACGATGCAGGCCTTCTGCGACGGGCTGCGCGGCCAGCACCGCTTCGCGCCGCCGCCGGGCGTGGACCAGACCAAGGAATACGACGAGCTGATGCGGAAGCGCATCCTGGTGAGCGAGCATCCCATCGTCCGCGTCCATCCCGAGACCGGCGAACGCGCGCTCTACGTCAGCCCGTCCTTCCTGAAGTCGGTCGTCGGGTTGACGCCGCGGGAGAGCCAGGCCCTGCTCGAGCTGCTGTGGGAGCATATCGTGCGGCCTGAATTCACCGTGCGCTTCAAGTGGGAGCCGGGCAGCGTCGCCTTCTGGGACAACCGCTCGACCGCGCATCTCGCGCCGCGCGACATCTTCGATTCGGAGTTCGACCGGCAATTCTACCGCGTGACGCTCCTCGGCGACGTGCCCGCCGGCGTCGACGGCAAGCCCTCGACCGCGCTCGAAGGCGAGCCGATCGCCGCAGTCTAGAGCCTCGGACATGGACCGCACGTCGGCGCAGGACCTGAAGACCACCCTCAAGGACGGCGGCGAGATCGCCCTTCTCGACGCGCGCGAGGAGATGACCTTCGGCAAGCGCCACCTCCTCCTCGCCTCCTGCGTCCCCCTCAGCCGGATGGAGCTGATGGTGGACGACCTGGTGCCGAGGCGCGGCACGCGCGTGGTGTGGTGCGACGACGGCGGCGGGCTCGCGGACAAGGCGGCTGAGCGCATGGCAAAGCTCGGCTATACCGAGGTCGCCGTGCTCGTCGGCGGCATCGCCGCGTGGGAGAAGGCGGGCCATCGCGTCTACAGCGGCGTCCATGTGCCGAGCAAGGCCTTCGCCGAGGTGGTCGAGCACGAGGCCGGCACGCCTTGGATCACGGCGGAGGAGCTCAAGTCGCTGATCGACGGCAAGGCCGACATCGCGATCTACGACAGCCGCTCCTACGAGGAATACAACAACAACAGCATCCCGGGCGCGGTCAGCGTGCCGGGGGCGGAGCTGGTCTACCGCTTCGCCGACCTGACGCCGTCCGCCGGCACCATGGTCGTCGTCAACTGCGGCGGCCGCACGCGCAGCATCATCGGCGCGCAGTCGCTGATCAACGCCGGGTTCCGCAACCGGATCGTGTCGCTGAAGGACGGCACCATGGCCTGGCATCTGTCCGGGCAGCAGGTGGTGAACGGCGCGACCCGCCGCCCGCCCGATGTTTCCGAGGCCGGACACGAGGCCGCGCGGGACGGCGCGGCCCGCGTCGCAAAGCTCTGCGACATCCCGCGCCTCGACAGGGTGACGCTCGACGCGCTCCGCGGCGAGACGGACAGCCGCACGCTCTACGCGTTGGACGTGCGGACGCCGGAGGAATACGAAGCCGGCCATCTGCCGGGCGTGCGCTCGGCGCCCGGCGGGCAGCTCGTGCAGGAGACCGACAACCACATCGCCGTCTGGGGCGCGCGGGTCGTGCTGGTCGACGACGACGGCGTGCGCGCGACGATGACCGCCTCCTGGCTGAAGCAGATGGGCTGGACGGAAGTCGCCGTGCTCACCATGGACACGTCCCCCGGCAAGCTGGCGAAGGGACCGCACGTGCCGAAGGCGCTCGGCTTCGACGCAAGCTCGGTCTCGACCATCGACGCGGAAACGCTGCGCGATAGGTTGAAGGCCGGCAAAGCGGCGGTCGTCGACCTCGACTACAGCCGGCAATACCGCAAGGGCCACATCCCGGGCGCCTATTTCGCGACACGCGGCCGGCTGGTGGACGCCCTGAAGAAGCTGCCGAAGACGGAGGCCGTCGTCCTCGCCTCGCCCGACGGCGCGCTGGCCGGCCTCGCCGCCGCCGACCTGGGCAAGGACGCCAACGTGCCGATCCTGGTGCTGTCCGGCGGCACCAAGGCCTGGACCGCCGCCGGCTTCCCGATCGAGGAAGGCGCCACGCACATGGCCGACGAAGCCGACGACGTCTGGCTCTCCGCCCGCGAGCGCGGCAAGAACCGCGAAGAGGCGATGCGCGAATACCTCGCCTGGGAGATCGACCTCGTGAACCAGATGGCGACGGACGACGATCAGAGATTCAAGGTGGCGACGAGTTAGGCACTAAGGCCCTAGTCCTCACGAGGGCTATCTGAGGCGATTCGACAGACCGCCTCAATTTGCAACTTACACCTTTCTTAAACAATTCTTAGTACTCTTATAAGTAGTTCTAGCGCTTCCCGGCCTTTCACTCTACGGCCCGCGCTCAAAACGACCGTCATTGATCATCCAGCATAGTACCAATCGCCGATAACCGAATTTATGCTCGCGTTCATAGTCTGGCTCATGTTGCTCATGGGAACTGCCGTTCCGAACCGGAACTACGGCATTTTCCTGTTCTGGCTCGCAGCCTTGATCTGCACGTACCTGCTCAGTCTGCTTCTCGCCACGCATTGGTCGGACCAAGACCTGGGCTACCTATTGGGGATGTTCATAGTCGTTACGATCGGCCTCGGAGCCGGTCTGTTGATCGCAATCGCGCAGGGACTCTATGTGTGGTGGGCGGGACGCGAAGCACGCGAGCAGCTAGCGGCATGGGGAGAGACCCCGACGATTTTCCGGGGACCGCTTTTCCTCATTGGCACTCTGATAGCTTTGTTCGTTGCCTTGCAATTGCGAAGCCTTCTGCAAGGTCGAGAATGGGCATGGCTGTCCCACGGTTTCGCCCTCGCGTTTGTCGTTGCGGCATGGATCTTTCCGCTCATCTTACCGAAGGCGGCACTTCCGTCCCACCCACACACGAAGTGGGTCGTCATCGGTTTTAGGTGGTCGCTCCCCATCCTGATTGCCGGGCTTACAGCAATGCTCGCTCTCGTCGCGCAGCGTGCCGAAGAGATTGCCGCCGGCCGACCCTATTGCATTCAGGTTGCCGACGTGAAGACCCGATATCAAAGCGCCGATACGTTGCTGCACCTCTCTGGCCTAACGATGCGCTCGAGTCCATGGCAACCAGGCATTCAGCACCACGCAATACTCCGGACTAGCCAGAGCTATGATGCGCAACTGTTTCATTGGTCTTATCGAAAATTGACTTTCGTGCCGAATATCGGCGTCCAATATCTGCGGCTCACCTGCACGCCACAAGAAAGCTTCGTTCGGAAATTGCCTTGGATATTCGCGGATTGAAGTGGTGCCCGCTCCCGGACTCGAACCGGGACGGCCTTTCGGCCAAGGGATTTTAAGTCCCTTGCGTCTACCGTTCCGCCAAGCGGGCAGCCTGGAGCGGCACCATAGCCAATACCGGGCACCGAGGGAATCGCGTAGGCGGGCGACCCCTCCCGGCCTTGCGCCCGCTCAGTCTTCGTCCGCGGCGAGCACGCCCGACTTGAACAGCAGGCCCGCGATCCCCGCGCCGATCAGCGGCGCGACGATGAACAGCCACACCTGCGCAAGCGCCGTGGGGTTGGCGGCGGCGCCGACGATGGCCGGGCCGATCGAGCGGGCCGGGTTGACCGAGACGCCGGTGACGTTGATGCCGACGATGTGGATGAGCGTCAGGGTGAGGCCGATCGCGAGTCCCGCGACCGCCGCCGGCGCGCCCCGCTGCGTGACGCCCAGGATGCAGACCAGGAAGACGAAGGTCGCCACCACCTCGAACACGAAGGCCGAGACGACGCCGTACTCGCCGAGATAGCCCGCGCCCCAGCCGTTCTGGCCGAGGCCGCCGGTCCAGCCGGCCGCTTTGCCCGACATGATGAGGTAGAGCACCGCCGCGCCCGCGAGCGCGCCCAGGAGCTGCGCGATCACGTAGGCGATGAAATCGCTGGCCGACATCCGGCCGGCCATCCATACGCCGAAGCTGACCGCCGGATTGACGTGACAGCCGGAAATCTGGCCGATGCCATAGGCCATCGCAACGATCGACAGACCGAACGCGAAGGCTATTCCGAGCACGTTGATCGCCGTCGAGCCCGTCGCCAGCCCTCCGATCACGGCCGCGCCGCAGCCGAACATGACGAGCGTGAACGTGCCGATGAATTCCGCAATTGGCTTTTTCATGAAGTTCATCCCCCCGAAAGCGCCCAGACGGCAGGCAGGGCGCCAGCGTCGGTGCGGTATCAGTGTGCCCAATTCCATTCCGGATGGGAAGCCGGGGGGAAATGGCAGGACAATCGCATTTGCGCATCCTGTCCGCCGCCGGCAGCATCCGCAACGAGGCGCTCGGCCGCTAGGCGCGCTCGACCCAGCCGCGGTCGAGATAGGGGGTCGTGCCGACACGGCTCCAGGCGAGGTGCGCGCGATAGCCCGCGGCACCCTCCGCCGTGGCCGTGCCGCGGACGGCCTCCCCCTCCGCATACCCCTCGCCCGCCAGCGCCTCGCGCAGCACGCGCCCCTGCACGTGCGGCGGCACGGGCATGCCGAGCAATGTGAGAATCGTCGGCAGCACGTCGACCAGCCCGCACGGCAGCGCCGAACGTCCGCCGCCGCGGAACGAGTCGCCCGACACCGCGAGCCAGGTCTGCAATTCGACGGGATGCAGGCCGCCGTGCAGCCCGCCGCCGACCGGATACTTCGCGTTCTGGAGCGTGTGGCCGATGCTGCCCTGCGGATTGGCGCGGTCGTCGCTCGCCAGCACGAGGCCGATGTCGGGCGCGCGGCGATGGTCGATGAGAAGCTGGTCGTGGCGCAGCGCGCCTTCGCCGTCGCGGGTCGAGACCGGGCCGCACCAGGGCTGTTCCTGCAGCCAGGCGAGCAGACGGTGGATCAGCGCCGGGTCCCGGTCGCGCACATAGATGCCGCCCGCGCTGGAGAGCGCGAGCGCCGCATCCGCGCCGTCGGAGACCGTCTCCCCGACGCTGAAGCCCGCCGCGCGCATCTGGTCGGCAAGGCCGATGCCTTCCGCCGCCACGGTGATCTGGCCGTGGTCGGAGAGCGTGACGACCTGCAGCGCGTCGCCCGGCCCATCCCGCTCGCGCCAGTCGAGGATGCGGCCGAGCTCGGCGTCGAGATGGCGGAGCGCCCGCAGGTTCGGCTCCGTGCCGATGCCCTTGTAGTGGTAGCTGTTGTCCGGCTCGCAATACCACAGGACGGTGACGTCGGGATGCAGTTCAGGCTCGATGTAGCGGAGATACGTGTCGCTCGCGTAGGTGAGCCAGCTCAGCGACGGAATCTCGTGCGGCGGAATGGGGCCGACCCGGCGTGCGGCCTCCGCGATCGACGCCGCCGGCACCGACGCGTCCGGCCGGTGCAGCGCGAGGCGGAAGAACCCCAGCGCCTCCGCCTTGTGGCTCAGCATGCGGCATCCGCCGGGCGTGCCCGCGCTCAGCACCGCCAGCGTCTTCCCCGCCTGCGCCAGGATCTCGCCCAGCACCGGCACGTCGACCAGCTTGCCGCCGAGCCGGCGGTCGCCCTCGGCGAGCTGCGTCTCGTCGCCGGTGTTGAAGAGCTTGCCCGGCGCGGCGACGGGATCGAGGAACTTGTTGCCGACGATGCCGTGGCGCTGCGGATAGCAGCCGGTCACCATCGCCGACTGGTTGACGCGCGTCTCGGTCGGGAAGGTCGATCGGCTGTGGGGAAAGCGGTAGCCGGCATCGGCGAAGGCGCACAGATTCGGCATCAGCGCCGGCGTCACCATGTCCGGCCGAAGCGCGTCGAAGGCGAGGATGAGGATGCGGCGGGACACTACCCCCCACCCCGGCCCTCCCCCGCAAGGGGGGAGGGAGAATTATTGCGGCGCCATTCCCTCCCCCTCGACGGGGGAGGGTTAGGGTGGGGGTGGAGCAAGCGGCACATCATCGGCGCGCTAGCCATTCGCCGCCTCGTCCTCGGCATTGAGGACCTGCGGTTCGCCGCCGAGGCCGCGGATCAGGCCCATCACCTCCGCCATCACGAAATCGAGCTGCGCGGCATCCGTGCCGCGCATCACGAGGCTGACACGGAACTCGCCCCGCGAATACTGCGGATAGCTGCCGATGTCGACGTCGGGATGCGCCTTCTGGATCGCGGCGAGGCCCTCCGCAACCGTGCCCTCGCCCAGCGTGCAGAGCACCGTGCGCGACAGAACCGTCGCGCCGCCGACGAGGTTGCCCTTAACGCCTTCGAGCATGGCGCGCATGATCGACGGCACGCCCGCCATCACGAACACGTTCTCGACCTGGAAACCCGGCGCGGTCGAGATCGGGTTGTCGATCAGTGTCGCGCCTTCCGGCGTCTTCGCCATGCGGAGCCGCGCCTCGTTGATTTCGCGCCCGCTCTGCCGGTAGTGCTCCTCCAGCCGGCGGCGTGCCTCGGGATGCTCGACCCAGCGGCGGCCGAACGCCTTCGACACGCATTCGGATGTGATGTCGTCATGGGTCGGGCCGATGCCGCCGGTGATGAAAACATAGTCGAACTTGCGGCGGAGCGTGTTCACCGCCTCGACGATCTCGCCCTCGATGTCGGGGATGACCCGTGTTTCCATCAGGCGCACGCCGACCTCGTTCAACGTGAGAGCGATATGCGCCAGGTTCTTGTCCTGGGTGCGGCCGGACAAAATCTCGTTGCCGATGATCAGCAGCGCCGCGGTGACGGTCTTCTTTTCGGTGGTCATGATCGGACCCGGTTAGCCGGCTGGGAAACAATGCCGCCCGGATGATAGCGATCCCGGGGCCGCTGTCACCAGCGTCAATGCTTCAGCTCAGGCTCGGCGCCGCCCGCTGGCGGAATGTCGAAGGCGTTGAGCGTGATCGCGACCACGCCGTAGAAGCCGATCAGCCCCATCAGGTCGATCAGCGCCGGGCGGCCGATCAGCTTGTCGATGCGCTGGAATGTCTCGTCGCTGACCGACTTTTTTTCGAGCACCTCGTGGCAAAAGGCGTAGACCGCCGCCTCCGTCTCATCCTTGATGACCGGCTTCTTGCCGTCGCGGATCGCCACGATGACGGCCTCGTCGATGCCGGCTTCGCGCGCCGCGTTCCGGTGCGAATGCCAGGCATACTGCGCCTTGGCGTTGCGGCAGGCGATGATGGTGGCGAGCTCGACGACGCGGCGCGACAGGCCGGAGCCGAAGCGCACGCGCCGCCCGAACGTCTCCGCGATCTCGGAGAATTCCGGGTTGGCGAGCCAGATCCGGAAGGGCCCGGGCAGCTTGCCCCGCTTGCCCAGCACCATGTCGTAGACGCGGCGCTGCTCCGCGCCCATCTTCGAGGGATCGGGCTCCTCGAAACGGGGAGCCCCGGCCGCTGCCGGTTTCTTTGCCATGGCCGGGACTCCTTTCCGTTCTGTCAGTGCTTGTAGCTGGGGTCGATGCGGTCGAGGCGGCGGAGATGCCCCGGCCACCCCATGGCGCCGAAGCTGCCGCCGCGCGAGGTCATCTGGTTGCGCGTGTGCTCCGCGACTTCCTTCGGCACGAGCTGCATCTCCGCGCCCGTCGACATGGCGTCGACCTGCGCCTGGCAGGATTTCTCGAGGCGGAACATCATGTGGAACGCCTCGGGGATGGTCCGCCCGCAGGTCAGCAGCCCGTGGTTCCGGAGGATGAGCGCGTCGTTCTCGCCCAGATCGCGCTGCAGCCGCTCGCGCTCGTCCAGGTTCGTCGCGACGCCCTCGTAGTCGTGATAGGACGTGCATTCGTAGAAGCGCATCGAATGCTGCGTCATCGGCAGCAGGCCGCATTCCATCGCCGAGACGCCCATGCCCGCGCGGGTGTGGGTGTGCAGCGAGCAGAACACGTCCTTCCGGCCGTCCAGCACCGCGCTGTGGATGGTGAAGCCGGCCGGGTTGACCGCGTAGTCGGTGTTCTTGGTGAGCTGCTCGCCGTCGAAATTCACCTTGATCAGGCTCGACGCCGTCATCTCGTTGAAGAACATGCCGTGCGGATTGAGCAGGAAGGCATCCGGCTCGCCGGGCACGCGCGCGGCGATGTGGGTGCCGGTCATGTCCGACATGTCGTAGAAGTCGACCAGCCGGTAGCATGCTGCGAGGTCGACACGGGTCTTCCATTCCTCGGGCGTCACGTTGTCACGTACTGCCATTGTCCCTTTCCTTTTCTTCTATGTCCGCCGGCTCAGTTCTTGTAGCTCGGATCGATCCGGTCGAGCTGCCGCAGCAGTCCCGGCCAGTCGCGCTGGGCGCTGAGCGTTTCCTTCTTCGCGAAATGCTTCTTGGTGCTCTCCTGCACCGTCGGCGCGATCTCCGTCACCTTGGTGCGGGCGGCCATGCCGTCGATCTGCGCCTGGCAGGCCTTTTCCAGCTTCTGGATCAGGCGGAAGGCGTGGGCCACCGTGTTGCCGCAGGTCATCAGGCCATGATTGCGAAGGATGAGGGCGCAGTTGTCTTGCAGGTCCTGCTGCAGCCGCTCGCGCTCGTCCAGATTCGTCGCGACGCCCTCGTAGTCGTGGTAGCCGATGTTGTCGATGAAGCGGGCCGCGTGCTGCGACATCGGCAGCAGGCCGCATTTGAGCGACGAGACGGCCATGCCGGCGCGGGTGTGCGTGTGCAGCGCGCAATTCACGTCATGGCGCACCGCATGCACCGCGCTGTGGATCGTGTAGCCCGCGGCGTTCACCGGATACTCGGTTTCGCTCAGGATATTGCCGTCGATGTCGACCTTGATCAGGCTGGAGGCCGTGATCTCTTCGAAGAACAAGCCGTAGGGATTGATCAGGAAGGCGGCGTCCTCGCCCGGAACGCGGGCGGAAATATGCGTGCCGGTCAGGTCCGACATGCCGTAGTGGTCGACCAGCCGGTAGCAGGCGGCCAGGTCGACGCGGGTCTGCCATTCTTCGGGAGATACTTTGGCGCGAACCGAGGGGATTTCTTCCGGGGCCAGGGCGATTGCTGCCATCGCAGACATCGGCGTTCCTTTCTATCGGGTTCGTAACGGGTGCGGAAAGTGGTGCAGGGCAAGGCTGAAACGTCGCCTTTGGATAAGTATAGCATAACATTCGCACTGCGCTAAAGTGTCGCAAACCAAGGCGGAAAGGATACTTCGGATGCGCGTTCTCACGGTGCTGCCGCAGGATGACCTGCGCAAGGTCGGGCCCGCCGCCCAGGCCATCGAAGCGGCCGGCTACGACGGCGCCATAAGCATGGAGAACCAGCACGAGCCCTTCCTGCCGCTGGCCGTAGCCGCCACGGCGACGGAGCGGGTCCAGCTCATGACCGGCATCGCCATCGCCTTCGCCCGCAGCCCCATGGTCGTGGCCGAGGCGGCGCACGACCTGCAGACCGCTTCGGGCGGCCGCTTCGTGCTCGGCCTCGGGACCCAGGTCAAGGGCCACAACGAGCGGCGCTTCAGCGTGCCCTGGAGCCCCCCTGCCCCGCGCCTTCGCGAGTATATCGAGGGGATGCGGGCGATCTGGCGCTGCTGGGAGAAGGGCGAAAAGCTGAGCTACAGCGGCAAGCACTATCAGTTCACCCTGATGACCCCGAACTTCATGCCGAAGCCGAATTGCCTGCCGCCGATCCCCGTGACGATCGCCGCCGTGGGGCCGGCCATGCTGCGGCTGGCCGGGCGGGTCTGCGACGGGGTCCGCCTGCACCCCTTCTGCACCCGCAAATACATCGAGGAAAAGGTACTGCCGCAATTGAACGAGGGCTTGGCCGAAAGCGGCTTGCCGCGGGAGCAGTTCGAGATTACGGGCGGCGGCTACGTGGTGACGGGCCCCGACCAGGAAAGCGTCGACAGGATGTTCGAATGGGTGCGCTACCGCGTCGCCTTCTACGGCTCGACGCGCAGCTATTTCCCGGTGTGGGAGACGCACGGCCTGGAAGACCTGGGCCTGAAGCTGCACGAGATGTCGAAACGCGGGGAATGGAACAGGATGGCCGCCGAAATCCCGGACGACATAGCCCACATGTTCTGCGCCGCCGGGAAACACGACGCCATCGTGGGCGAGATCGAGAAGCGCTTCGGCGGCGTCTCCGACTCCCTCAACGCCACGCTGACGACCGAGCTGGACCCCGGCCTCACGCCGGATCTCATCCAGGACATCCAGCGTCTTCCTTCGCGTTTCCGCGCCTTCCGGACGGACTGGACGTTACCTCCGCATTAACCTTTGCGCAGTAATCTCGACGATGCGGGCAGGAAACCCGCATCCGGACCGATCCGCGGTTCTTCACATCGCCCGAGACGCCATGAGAACCCCCAGCGCATTCGAATGCCTGCTAAACGACGCTCTACTCGGGTAAGTTGTTTTTAACGTATCCGAAGTAACGTTAACAGCAGGAACATCTACAGTCTGCCAATACGAATGGCTAATTCGAACAATAATTCGCGAAACGACGCGGTCTCGAGCCAGGATTTGCCGGATCACGGCGACGTCCTCGAACAGGCAACCGTCCTGATCGTCGAGCCGGACCAGGGTTCGCGCAAGGCGATCGAGGACCGGCTGCAGGCAGCCGGCTTTACTGCGCTGGCTGCGGTGCCCGACGTCACGACGGCGATCGAAGCCTGCGCATCCTCCCCTCCCGATGTGGCGCTGCTGCAGGCGAGCCTCGATGGCGGCGGCCAAGGGCTGGCCGATCGGCTCCGGGCAGCCCATCCCGACCGTTGCCTGTCCGTCATCTTCCTGACCGGCGACGCCGATCCGGCGGCGCGGAAAGAGCTGCTCGACCGAGGCGACGATTGCCTCACGCTGCCCCGCGACATGATGGAGCTGCCGCAGCGGGTATCGCTGCATGCGATGCTGCACATCGTCGGGCGCAGCTTGCGTTCCGAGCGCGACTCCATGGAGCAGATCATCGAGAAGCGGACGAACCGCCTGAACAAGGCGCTCGACCTCCTGCGCGATGCGGAAAAGCGGCTCGAACGGGAGCTGTCACAGGCGCGGACCGAGTCGCGGGAGCGCATCGACTATTTCGCGGAAACCCAGCACGAGCTCCGCACGCCGCTCAACGCGATCTGCGGAATGTCGGACGCGATGCGGAAAGAGATATTCGGCCCGATCCAGAATCCGAAGTACAAGGACTACGTCAACAACGTATACCAGTCGGGTCAGCACCTGCTGTCCATTATCGACGGCCGCCTCGAGCTGTCGCGCATCGAGGCCGGCGCCGACCCGCTGGAGGTGGAAGCCGTCAACGTCAGCGGCGTCATCGAAGAGACGGCGGAGATGCTGGGCCGGATCGCGGAGCAGGCCGATGTCGAGCTCCGGGTCGATATCGAGCCCAACCTGCCGGTCATCGAGACCGACCGCCGCAAGCTGCGCCAGATCCTCGTCAACCTCGTGTCCAACGCCATAAAGTTCACGCCGGAAAAGGGCCGCGTAACGATGTCGGTCAAACGCAACGCGCAAAAAGGCGTCCTCGTTCTCGTCGTGTCGGACACCGGCATCGGCATGTCGGCGAACGACATTCGCGACGTGATGAAGCCCTACCGCCGGCTCTCCGGCGACCGGCGCAGCGGCGAGCGCGGCTCCGGGCTGGGCTTGTCCATCGTTCATAAGCTCGTGGAGACGCTGGGCGCCACGATCGAGATAGAAAGCACCCCCGGCCGCGGCACCTCGGTCAAGATCGACCTTCCCATGCGGGTTCCGGGACCGCCGCTGGCGGTGAACGCCGCCGGGTAGCGGCACGCCCCCGTTTCGCCTTCCAATTTGACCCAAGCGCGATTTTATAAGACCTAAAGGGGAAGCCCCAACGCTCGTCCTGCGCGCCCGTCCGGCCGCGCGCGGGTCCGGCAGTAACGGAGTATTCCCCATGGACAAAACCGAGAAGCAGCTTGTCGATTTCGCGAGCGGGATCGCCTATTCGGACCTTCCGAAAGCGATGGTCCGGGCGACCAAGGGCCGCATGATCGACTCCATGGGCTGCGCCATGGCGGCGTTGCTGGCGCCCCCGGTCCGCGCCGCCCGCCGCGTCGCGCTGCCCGTCGCGGGCGACAGGGGCGCGCGTCTGTTCGGCACGCTCGTCCGCACCTCCCCCGACATGGCCGCGCTGGTGAACGGGGCGATGGTGCGCTACCTCGACATGAGCGACGCGCATCTCCGCCTGAGCGCGGCGCATCCGTCGGACAATATCCCCGGGCTCATGGCGATCGCCGAGATCACCGGCGCCAGCGGCAAGGATCTGATGCTCGCCATCGCCATCTCCTACGAAGTGCAGTGCACATTCTGCGAGTTCGTGCCGAGCCACGACAAGGGCTGGGACCAGCCGGTGTCGGGCGCGCCCGCCGCCGCGCTCGCGGCCGGCCGGCTGCTCGGCCTCGACAAGAAGCAGCTCCGCGATGCGCTGGCGCTGGCCGTCATTCCCAATATCTCGACGATGCAGACGCGGTCGGGCGAGCTGTCGATGTGGAAAGGCGTGGCCGGTCCCAATGCGGCGCGCCAGGGCGTCTTCGCCGCGCTGCTGGCGCAGGCGGGCATGACCGGTCCGGAAGACAGCTACGAGGGCAAGTACGGGCTCTGGCAACAGACGATGGGCCGGTCCTACGCGTTTCCGATCCCGCGCAAGCTCGCGAAGCACCAGTTCGCGCTCATCCGGACGAACATCAAGACCTACCCCGTGCGCGACGCCATTCAGGTGCCGATCGGCGCGGCGCTCCTGCTTCGTCCCAAGCTGCGGGTGGAGGACATCGAATCGCTGCGCATCGACACCTACGCGCAACACTTTGCGGCCGCGGTGAAGGACCCGGCGCTGTGGGCGCCGACGACGCGCGAGACGGCGGACCACTCGATGCCGTTCTGCGTCGCCGCCGCGCTGATCGACGGCGAGGTCACGCCGGCAACCTTCGAGCGCGGGCGCTTCCACGACAAGGACACGAAGGCCCTGATCAAGCGCATGACCGTCGAGTTCGTCGACGCCTTCGGGAAGGTCGCCCCGGCGACACGGACCTGCCGCATCGTCGCCATCTTGAAGGACGGCAAGACGGTCTCGGCGGAGTTCCGCCAGACGCCCGAGGACATCGAGCGCGGGCCGAGCGACGCCGACTTCGAAGCGAAGTTCCACACCCTGGCCTCGCGCACGCTGGACAAGGACACCCGCGGCAAAATGCTCGACACGCTGTGGCGTCTCGACAAGCTGGACCGGATCGATGGCATTATCGACCTGACGGCGATCTGACCTGAAAACGGAATTCGGCAAATGGCAGAAAATAACCCACTACCCCGCGTGGCGGTCATCGGCACCGGCGGCACGATTTCCTCCGTCGGGCGCGACAGCCTCGACATCGCGACCTATGCCGACAACAAGAAAAAATACCAGGTGGACGAGCTGCTGGAGCAGTTCCCGGAAGTCGCGCGCGTCGCCGACGTGCTGCCGGTGCGCTTCCGCGCGGTCGGCAGTCCCGCCATAGGCCCGGCGGAGTGGATCGAGATGGTCGAGCTGATCCACAAGACGGCCGAGGAGAATCCCGGCCTCGACGGCTTCGTCGTGACGCACGGCACCGCCACGCTGGAAGAAACCGCCTACATGCTGAACCTCACGGCGAAGGTCGACGTGCCCATCGTCGTGGTCGGTGCGCAGCGGCCGGCGACCGCGCTCAGCACCGACGCGGGTCTCAACCTGCTGAACGCGATCCGGGTCGCGGGAGCGCCGGAATCGCGCGGGCTCGGGGTGCTGGTCGTGCTCAACGACGAGATCCAGGCGGCGCGCGAGGTGGTCAAGACCTCGACGATGCGGCTCCACACCTTCCGCACGCCCGATTTCGGCGTCCTCGGCCATACCGATGCGGACAAGATCGCCTATTACCGCAAGCCCGTCCGCCGCCATTCGCCGGACACCGAGTTCGACATCCGCGGCCGCAAGGACCTGCCGCGGGTCGACATCGCCTTCTCCTATGCCGGCGCCGACGGCACCGCGATCGACGCCTTCGTGGCGGCGGGCGCGAAGGGCATCGTCACCGCCAGCATGCTGCCTGGATCGTCCAACCAGGCGCAGCTCGACGCCCTCAACGCAGCGGCGAAGAAGGGTGTCGTGATCGCGCAGAGCGTGCGGAACGGCAGCGGCCGTCTGGTCAAGATCCGCTCGGGCCGGCCCGAGGTCGCGGTACTGGCGGACAACCTGCCGCCGACCAAGGCCCGCATCCTGCTCATGCTGGCGCTGACCAAAACGGCTAATACCGCTGACATTCAGCGGCTGTTCGACACGTACTGACCGGTGCGGTATTACTGGGGCAACCAAGCCCCACCCGATATCCTTTTGAGGACAGCACGATGACCCTCACCATCAACCGCCTGGGCGGCGCGCTGGGCGCGGAAGTAATCGGCCTCGACCTGACGCGGGAGCCGGCCAACGAGGACATGGACCGGGTCCATCAGGCCTGGCTCGACCACGGTGTACTGGTAATGCGCGACCAGCAGATCACCGCCGAGCAGCAGCTTACCTTCGCCCGCCGCTTCGGCACCGCGGCGCCGCACCATCTCAACCCGAACCGGCATCCGGACCACCCGGAAATCCTCGTCGTCTCGAACGAGCGGCGGAAGGACGGCGGCGGCACCCGCGGCTCGGGCCAGCATTGGCATTCCGATTACTCCTATCTCGAAGGGCGATCGAGCGCGTCCATCCTGCGGGCGCTGCAGATCCCCTCGGTCGGCGGCGACACGATGTTCGCCAATACCTACCGCGCCCATGACGCGCTGTCGGAGACGATGCGCGGCATCCTGTCCCCTCTCACCATCACCTACGACTACTCGCTGGTCTATCAGCGCTACTACAAGGGCCGCACCGACCGCGTGCAGCTCACCGACGAGCTGCGCGCCAAGGCGCCGCCGTCCGAGCACCCGATCATCGAGGCGCATCCGGAGACCGGCCGCAACGTGATCTTCTTCGATCCGACCTACGCCAACGCGATCGTCGGCATGGAAGAGGCGGAATACACCGCGATCTTCCGCTTCCTCACCGATCATCTGACGCGGCCGGAGTTCATCTACCGGCATCACTGGAAGCCCTACGACATGGTGATGTGGGACAACCGCTGCACGATCCATTGCGCGGTCAGCGACTACGACGACGCGGAAAGGCGCCACCTCAATCGCGTCACCGTCACGAACAGCCACGCGGCGCATTAGCGGCGGCGGCCGGCGGTTGCTGTTCCCCGCACCCCTTGTCCGCGGCACGCTGGTCCGCCGCTACAAGCGCTTCCTCAGCGACGTGACGCTGGACGGCGGCGAGACGATCACCGCGCATGTCGCCAATCCCGGCTCGATGATCGGGCTCGCCGAGCCGGGATCCGAGGTCTGGCTGTCGCCAAATACGAACCCCAAGGCCAAGCTCGCCTGGCGGTGGGAGCTTATCCGCGTCGGCGGGCACCTGGTCGGCGTCAACACGGCGCACCCGAACCGCCTGATCGAGGAAGCGGTCGCCGCCGGCGCGATCCGCGAGCTGGCCGGCTATACCGTCTGCCGCCGCGAGGTGCGCTACGGCGTCAACAGCCGGATCGACCTGTTGCTGGAGGACGCCGTTCGCCCGCCCTGCTACGTCGAGATCAAATGCGTCAACCTCCGGCGCGGCCTCGCCGGGCGCGAAACCGCCGCCGAGTTTCCCGACGCCGTCACCAAGCGGGGCGCCAAGCACCTGGTCGAGCTTGGCGAGATGGCCGCCGGCGGCGCCCGGGCGGTCATGTTGTATGTGGTGCAACGGGGAGATTGCGATCATTTCCGCATCGCCGGCGACATCGACCCGGCCTATGCGGCGGCCCTGGCCGTGGCGCAGGCGCGCGGCGTCGAGACGCTGTGCTATGCCTGCGACATGCGGCTCGACGGAATCGGGGTGGCCGGGGCCATGCCGCTGAAGCTCTAGTGTGCGTGTTCGGCATCGATTCCGCTTGCGGAAAGGCCCGAAGCGCGGTTTCGTGGCGCACGAGCGGTCGGGCCTTGCCGGCGGGCTTTAAATCCGCCCGATTTCGCCCTATTTTTGTAATGAGACCCGCCAGGAAACGAACAGTCGAGACCCATGAAGCAGGCGCAGCGCAGCACGGTTACCATGCCCAACGGGGTGACGCTCCACGGTCCCGCCGAGTTTGCCGGCATGCGGAAGGCCGGGAAGCTGGCCGCCGAGGTACTGGACTTCATCACCCCGCATGTGGAGCCGGGCATCACCACCGGCGCGCTCGACAAGCTCTGCCATGACTTCATCGTCGGGCGCGACGCCATTCCGGCGCCGCTGAACTACCGCGGCTTCCCACGCTCGATCTGCACCTCGATCAATCACGTCGTCTGCCACGGCATTCCCGACGACGCGAAAAAGCTGCTGAACGGCGACATCATCAATATCGACATCACCGTCATCCTCGACGGCTGGCACGGCGACACGAGCCGCATGTTCCTCGTCGGCGACAAGGTCGGCGTGAAGGCGAAGAAGCTGGTGCAGGTGACCTACGACGCGATGATGCTCGGCATCGAGACGGTCCGTCCCGGTGCGACGCTCGGCGACATCGGTTACGCGATCCAGGAATACGCCGAATCGCGCCGCTACTCCGTGGTGCGCGATTTCTGCGGCCACGGCATCGGCACGATCTTCCATTGCCCGCCCAGCATCCTGCATTACGGCGAGCCGGGCACCGGCATGCGCCTCGAGGAAGGCATGTTCTTCACCGTCGAGCCGATGATCAACGCCGGCCGCTACGACGTGAAGATCCTGAGCGACGGCTGGACGGCGGTCACCAAGGACCGCAGCCTCTCGGCGCAGTTCGAGCACACGATCGCCGTGACGGCGGACGGCTTCGAGATCTTCACCCTCTCCCCCGCGGGTCACACCGCGCCGCCCTTCGCCGCATAGCGGCGGGCGCGCTGGCGGAGGGCATCATGGCCGACGGCCTTTCCGACACCCAGAAAGCGCTACGCCCGCATTATCACGGCCACCGGCAGCGCCTGCGCGACCGATTCCGCGCCACCGGCGGAGAGGGCATGCCGGATTACGAGCTGCTGGAGATGCTGCTGGCGCAGGCGATCCCGCGCCGCGATATGAAGCCGCTCGCCAAGGAACTCATCGACCGCTTCGGCAGCTTCGCCGGCGTGATCTCCGCCGCGCCCGAGCGCCTGCTCGCCGTCTCCGGCATGGGCGAGACCTCGGTCGCCGCGCTCAAGGTCGTGCGCGCGGCCGCGGTGCTTCTGCTGAAGCAGGAGGTCATGAACCGCGATGCCATCGGCTCCTGGGACCGGCTGCTCGACTACTGCCGCGCGGCGATGGCGCACGAGCCGGTCGAGCAGCTCCGCCTTCTTTTCCTCGACCGCAAGAACGTGCTCATCGCCGACGAGGTGCAGCAGCGCGGCACGGTCGACCACACGCCGCTCTATGTCCGCGAGGTGGTGAAGCGCGCTTTGGAGCTCGGCGCAAGCGCGCTGATCATCGTCCACAACCACCCGTCCGGCGATCCGACGCCGAGCCGCGGCGACATCGAGATGACCGGTCAGGTGAAGGATGCGCTGGATAAGATCGGCATCGCGCTGCACGATCACGTGGTGATCGGCCGCCGGGGCCATGAGAGCTTTCGCGCCAAGGGGCTTCTATGAGGGGGTTGCCGTGAAGATACCGAGACCGAAGGGCAAGCGACGCATCTCCAGCCCGCATGTGGGCGAGCCACCGGCCGGCACCTGGTCGAACTGCCTGGTCGTCGGCAACCAGGTCTTCGTCGCCGGCATGACCGCGCGCGGCAACGAATTCGATGACGTAAAAGAAAGCGGCGCCTACGAGCAGGCGGCCGCCATTCTCGGCAAGATCAAGCACCTGATGGAGGCGGCCGGCGGCTCGATCGACGACGTGGTCAAGGTCGTGATCTACCTGACGGATATCAACGACCGCGAGGCGGTCTGGAAGGCGCGCCGCGAGTTCTTCACCGAGCCATTCCCCGTCTCCACCCTGTTCGAGGTGAGCAAGCTGGTGCGCCCGGAGATGAAGGTGGAGATCGACGCCGTCGGGATCCTCAATTCGAGCCTGACGTAACGGCCGTTGAGGGACCGTGCGTGGACTCCCGGGACAAGCCCGGGAGTGACGGATTTACAGTTATTTACGTCATGCCGTGGCTTGTCCACGGCATCCATCCAGCAGGACAGTCACAACCCCGCCAGCACCGCGCGAGTCTCCTCGACGAGCGTTTCCAGCAGCTCGCCCGCCGGCATTGCGCGGTTGAAGGCGACGGCCTGGCCGGCCCACATGGCGAGCATCTCGTCCGAGCCTTTCTTCGCGCTCGCCACCTGCAGCGGCCCGGTCAGGCCGTATTGCAGGGGAAATGCGAGCGACTCGTCCTCGTATGCGCGCATCTCCTCGATGAAGCGGTTGCGCAGGCCCCGCGCCATGCGGCCCGAGATCGTGCGGGTCAGCGCCGTTCCCATGTCCGCGCCGCGCAACAGCGCATTGCGGTAGAGCGGGTTGATGCCGGACTCCGGCGTGCTCAGGAAAGCGGTGCCGATCTGCACGCCGCTCGCGCCCAGCGCGAAGGCGGCGGCGATGCCGCGCCCGTCGGCGATGCCGCCCGCCGCGATCACCGGCACCTTCACGGCGTCGGCGACTTGTGGGATGAGGGCGATTCCGCCGAGCCCGGTATCGGTGTTGGGCTCGCGCGTGCCGCGGTGGCCGCCCGCCTCGTAGCCCTGGGCGATGATCGCATCGGCGCCCGCGTCCTCGAGCCAGCGCGCCTCCTCCGCCGTCGTGGCGGAAGAAATGATGACGGAGCCGGCCTTCTTCAGCGCGGCGACCGCGTCGGCATCCGGCATGCCGTAGTGGAAGCTGACGATGGGCGGACGAAGCTCGAGCAGCGCGTCCACGATGCTGTCGTCGAAATCGGGGTAGATCTGCTTCGGCTCCGACGCCTCGCTCAATCCCAGCTCGTCGTAGTAGGGCTTGAGCCGGCGCGCCATGCGCGCCACGCCGTCCGGATCGGGCGGCGGATTCTTATGGACGAAGAAGTTGAGGTTGTAGGGCTTGTTGGTGGCCCGCCGGATCTCGCCCGCCCGCTCGCGCAGCGATTGGCCGGTATCGCGCGCGCAGCCGAGCGAGCCGAGGCCGCCCGCATTCGATACGGCCGCGACGATCGCCGGCGTCGTCGATCCCGCCATCGGCGCCTGGATGATCGGATGCGCGATGCCGAGCAGCTCGATCAGGTCTTTCCGCGGCCACATGCGCCTGGACTCTCCCTATTTGAAAGGGACCGGCCTCATGCTGAGCCTGTCGAAGCATGCGGCGATGCAGAGCTCGGTGCCTACCTCATCTTTCGACAAGCTCAAGATGAGGTTTCTTATAGTGTGCCGTTTGTCTTATCAATCAAGCCTCAATCGGCCAGGAAACCCTTCACGAGCTTCAGAAAGCCCGCGAGCTGGTCGTGGTGCACCCAGTGGCCGGCGTTCTTGAATTCCTCGACCTGGACATTCTTGAAATGCGCCGCGCGGCCGTCGGTGCGCGGATCGACGGCCCAACTGTCCGCCCCGTGGATCAGCAGCGTCGGGCATTCGATGGCCGCCCAAAGCTCGGCCGAGGCTGCCGACGGCATCGTGAAGGGCGGCGACGCGCGGATGTAGTTGTCGAACTTCCAGCTATAGGTGCCGTCCTCGTTCTGGTTGACGCCATGGATCGTCAGGTGGCGCGCCTGCTCGGGCGTGAGGTGCGGATTGGCGTCCTGCATGCGGTTCCACGCCTCCTCCAGCGTCGCGTAGCGGCGGGGGACGCGGCCGGAGAGGTCGCGAAGCTGATCGATCCAGCGGTTGAGGCGGTCCTGCGTCGTCAGCTCCTTGCGGTCGTCCCGCCGGTGCGGCGCCGGGCCCATCCCCTCGATCGCGACGACCTTGGTGACGTTCTTCGGGTAGAGGCCGGCATAGCGCAGCGTGATCGCCGCGCCCAGCGAATGGCCGATGATCTTGACCGGCGCCAGCTTGGTCTGATGCAGGAGCTGCGCGATGTCGTAGAGATACTCGGAAATGGCATAGCTGCCTCCCATCATCCACTGGGAGTCGCCATGGCCGCGCAGGTCCGGGGCGATGATGTGGTAATCCTTGCGCAGCGCTTCCGCCACCCAATCCCAGTTGCGGCAATGGTCGCGGCCGCCGTGGATCAGCAGAAGCGGCGGCGCGCCGGCATTGCCCCAATCCACATAGTGCAGCCGCAGGCGCTGCGAGAAATAGCTGTGCGAGGTAGGGCCATGAATAGGCTCTGGCATGGTGCGGCAGCCTCCTTATCGGGCCTTGGAAACCGAAATCCGGCGCTCTCCATACACCTTTCCGGGCCGCTCTGGCGAGATCGGCGGTTTTGCGTTATCAGAATAATGTACGCGTGACCGAGAGAGATGAAGCCGACCATGAGCAAAGAAGACCCGACGATCGTCCGCCGCAGGCATTCCTCGCACTGGGGCGCCTTCAATACGCTGGTTAAGGATGGCCGACTCGTCGGCGTCGAGCCGTTCGAGAAGGACCCGCATCCCTCGCGGATCATCCAGTCCATGCCGGACACGCTCTATGCCGAGACGCGCATCAAGCAACCGATGATCCGGGCGAGCTGGCTCCGCAAGGGGCCGGGAGCGCGCACCGACAAGCGCGGCGCCGAGCCCTTCGTGCCGGTGCCGTGGGACGAGGCGCTCGACATGGTCGCGAAGGAGCTTACGCGGGTCCGGAAGAATTACGGCGACGCCTCGATCTTCGGCGGGTCCTACGGCTGGTCGAGCGCCGGGCGCTTCCACCACGCCAAGACCCAGCTCCACCGCTTTCTCGGCATGTCGGGCGGCTTCACGGCGCAGGTCTATTCCTACAGCAACGCCGCCGGCCATGCGATCCTGCCCTATATCTTCGGCGACAAGGGCATGGCGCGCGGTCCCTACACCACCTGGGACAGCATGGAGGCGCATTGCGACCTGTTCGTGTCCTTCGGCGGCATGGGGCTCAAGAACACCCAGGTCGAGCCCGGCGGCATGGGCGAGCACGCGACGCACAAATGGCTGGAGCGGCTGAAGGGCGGCCGCATGAAATTCGTCAGCATCACGCCGCTCAAGGACGACACGGCGGATTTCCTGGATGCCCAATGGCTCGCACCGCGGCCGAATACGGACGTGGCGATGATGCTCGGCATCGCGCACACCCTGATTTCCGAGGGCCTGCACGACCAGGCCTATCTCGACCGCTACGCCTCCGGCTTCGACAAGTTCCGCCCCTACGTCATGGGCGAGACGGACGGCCAGCCGAAGACCGCCGATTGGGCTGCACCGATCTGCGAGATCGACGCGGAGACGATCCGCGGCCTCGCCCGCCGCATGGCCGCGGGCCGCACGATGATCGGGGTGGCCTATGCGCTGCAGCGCGCCGAGCATGGCGAGCAGACATACTGGATGGCGGCGACCCTGGCGGCGATGCTGGGACAGATCGGCGTGCCGGGCGGCGGCTGCGGCTTCGGCTACGGCAGCATGCACGGCTACGGCAACCCGGTGGACCGCTTCTCGGTGCCGGCGATGTCGACCGGCGAGAACCCGGCGCGGAGCTTCATTCCGGTGGCGCGCATCTCGGACATGCTGCTCAACCCCGGCAAGGCCTATCAGTTCAACGGCATGGACCGGAATTACCCGGACATCCGCCTGATCTACTGGTGCGGAGGCAACCCCTTCCACCACCATCAGGACCTGAACCGGCTGCTGCGCGCCTGGCGCAAGCCCGACACCATCGTCCTCAACGAGATCTGGTGGACGGCGACGGCGCGGCATGCCGATATCGTGCTGCCGGCGACCTCGACGCTGGAGCGCAACGACATCGGCGCCAGCTCGCGCGACCGCTTCATCATGGCGATGCACAAGGCGGTCGAGCCGGTCGGCGACGCGCGCAACGACTTCGACATCTTCGCCGGCCTGGCAGAGCGCCTCGGCTTCCGCGACCGCTTCACCGAAGGCCGCACCGAGGAGGAGTGGCTGCGCCACCTCTACAACGTCTCGCGCCAGCAGGCGGCGAAGAACCGCATCGAGTTGCCCGATTTCGAAACCTTCTGGAAAGAGGGCTATATCGAGACTCCGGAGCCGGCGAAGCATTTCGTCATCTTCGAGGATTTCTACAAGGACCCGCAGGCGAACCCCCTGAAGACTCAATCGGGCAAGATCGAGATCTTCTCGGAAACCATCGCCGGCTACGGCTACGACGATTGCCCCGGACATCCGACATGGTTCGAGCCGGAGGAATGGCTCGGCGGCGAGCGTGCCCGGCAGTTCCCGCTGCACATGATGTCGAACCAGCCGCAGACGCGGCTGCACGGACAGATGGACGACGGCCGCGTCAGCCAGGAAAGCAAGGTGCAGGGCCGCGAGCCGGTGTCGCTCAGCCGCGCGGACGCGGAAGCGCGCGGCATCGCGGACGGCGACGTCGTGCGCGTCTTCAACGACCGGGGCGCGATCCTCGCCGGCGCGGTCGTCTCCGACGACGTGCGGCCGGGCGTGATCCGGCTTTCCACCGGCGCGTGGTACGACCCGGTGGAGCGCGGCCAGCCGGGCAGCTTGGAGAAGCACGGCAATCCAAACGTGCTGACCCCGGACCGCGGCACCTCGAAGCTGGCGCAGGGCCCGATCGCGCACAGCGCGCTGGTCGAGGTCGAGCTCTACGACGGCGACTTGCCCGCGATCACCGCCTTCGAGCCGCCGCTAGCCGAAAGCGCGTGAGTCTATTTTGACTCATGCTTCGACAGGCTCAGCATGAGGGCTTCTTTGTGAGCGCCTCATGCTGAGCCTGTCGAAGTGCGAGGCTCGATAGAACGCAACTTATCTCATTTCCGCACGAACTCAGGAGACTGAAGAATGAAGTATGCCCTCGGCGACGTTCGCGTTCAGGCGGACCCGGAAAGCTGGATCGCCCCCAACGCGATTGCCATCGGCAATGTGATCCTGAAGAAGGGCGCCAGCGTCTGGTGGTCGAGCGTGATCCGCGGCGACAACGAGCCGATCACGCTGGGCGAGAACACGCAAGTGCAGGACGGCTGCGTGCTGCACACCGATCCGGGCTATCCCTGCACGCTCGGCGACAATGTCAGCGTCGGGCATATGTGCATGCTGCACGGCTGCGTCGTCGGCGACGAATCGCTGATCGGCATCGGCGCCGTGGTGCTGACCGGCGCGAAGATCGGCAAGCATTGCATCATCGGCGCCAACAGCCTGGTGCCGGAACACAAAATCATCCCCGACAACTCGCTCGTCTTCGGCTCGCCCGGCAAGGTCGTGCGCCAGGTCGAGGAGCGCCATATCGAGATGATCCGGGCCACCGCCGAACATTATGCCGCCCGCTGGCGCCGCTACGTGAAGGAGATGCGGGAGGACGGGGTGTGAGAGCTCAAGCTCGATGATTCCTCTTTCCCCTCTCCGCCACTCCGGCGGAGAGGGTTATAGCGAAACAATCACGTCGAGTAGTTCGAGAACGCCGTCGTCGTCGCGCGCGCCGTCCAGTCGGTCTTGACGTTGATCAGCGCGGGCTGGCCCTTGTTCACGGCGGCCTTGCCGCGTTCCAGTGCGTCGCGGATCTCGTTCGGATTTTCCACGAACTCGCCGTAGCAGCCGAGCGCTTCCGCCATCTTGTCGAATCGCGTGTAGCCGAGATCGCGGCCTGGCTTCTCCTTTTTCGGGTCGGCCGTCCAGCCGCCGTTCAGGCTGATGACGACCAGGATCGGCAGCTTGTGGCGCACGAGCGTGTCCAGCTCCATCGCGTTCAGGCCGAACGAGCCGTCGCCGTGCAGGACCACCACCTGCTTGTCCGGCTTCGCCACCTTCGCGCCGACGCCGAACGGCAGGCCGACGCCCATCGTTCCGAAGCAGCCCGAGTTGAGGCGATGGCCCGCCGTGAAAGTCGGGATCGCCTGGCGGCCGAAGTTCAAAATCTCCTGCCCGTCGACGCAGAGGATGCCGTCGCGGTCCATGAAGTCGCGGATCTCCTTGCAGAGGCGCAGCGGATGGACCGGCGTCTTCGGATTGGAGAGGATCTCCTCCTGCTCCGCGGTCTTCGACGAATTGCGGCCGCGCAGCCGGTCGCGCCACCCGCTGTAGGTGTCGGGCGTCACGCTGCCCTTGATGCCGCTGGTGAGCTGGGCCAGCACCGTCTTCGCGTCGCCGATGACGCCGACGTCGAGCTTGCGCGGGCTGCCGGCGATCTCGTCCGGGTCGATGTCGACGCGGACGATCTTGGCATTCGCATTGAAGCGCGGCGGCGCGGCATGGCCGATGATGTAGTTCATCCGCGTGCCGATCACCATGATCAGGTCGGCGTCGCGGAAAGCGGTCGAGCGCGCGGTGAGAAAGCAGTACGCATGATCCTCGGGGATCACGCCGCGGCTTTGCGGCGTCGTGTAGAACGGGATGCCAGCCGCCTCGACGAAGCCTTTCAACTCCGCCGCGGCCTCCGACCACAGGATGCCGGTGCCCGAGATGATGACCGGCTGCTTCGCCTTCTTCAGCAGCTCGATGACCTGCTTGATCTGGGCGGGGTCGCCCGCGGGCCGGCTGCGCTTCGACGGGTCCCACGGATCGGGCCATTCGAGCGCATTCTCGTCGACCTCCGCATAGAGGATGTCGCCCGGCAGGTCGAGATAGACGGGGCCCGGCTTGCCGCCCATCGCTTCGCGGACGGCGCGGTTGACCAGCTCCGGAATACGCTTCGCGCTGTGCACGCGGGCGGCCCATTTGGTGCAGGGCTCGAACATCGGAAGCTGGTCGATCTCCTGGAACGCGCCCCGGCCTTTCGACGCATCGGGGCTGGCGCCGCCGAGCGCCACAATGGGCGTGCAGTCCGCCCAGGCGTGGGCGACGCCGGTCACGAGGTTTGTCGTCGCCGGACCCGACGCCGCCATGCAGACGCCGGGCCGGTTCAGCAGCCTGGCATAGGCGAAAGCCGCCATCGCGCCGGCCTGCTCGTGGCGCACGTCGATGCCGCGGAGCCCGTTGTTCATGCAGCCCAGCTCCACATGCATCATGGGTCCGCCCATGATGTAGAAGAAGGTATCGACGCCCTGCTGGCGGAGCGCCCGCGCTACGACTTCAGATCCGATGATTGTCATGTGCGTTTCCCAATGTTCGTCGATGATCTCTGTGCAAGTTATTAGAGCGTACCCTTGTCCTTCAGGGTCTTTACCTCGTCAGCCGACATGCCGAGCCATTCTGTCAGCACCTTTTCGTTATGCTGGCCCAACAGCGGCGCCGGCGCCACCTTGACGTTGTTGCCCGACATCTTCACCGGCCAGGCCGTCATCTTGAACTCGCCCCGCGTCGGATGCTTGATCCGCTGGAAGATGCCGCGCTTCTCGAAGCTCGGCTCGTTGTAGAGCTCCATGGTATCGTAGACCGCGCCCGCCGGGATCCCAGCGGAGCCGAGCGCCTGCATGGCCTCCTGCTTGGTGCGGGTCTTCATCCACGGCAGCACCATCGCGTCGATTTCCTTCTTCAGCGCGGCGCGCTTGCGCGGCGAATCGAAGCGCTCGTCGTCGATCAGATCCTCGCGGCCGATCACCTTGAGCACGCGATGCCAGTGGCTGTTGTTGGCGCGGGTCACGTAGAGATAGACATAGTCGTTCGGTCCGCCCGGCTTGCACGGATAGAGCCCCATCGGCGCGTTGCCGCCGGTGATCGTCCCCGCGCCGGCGCGGCTGGCCGCCTTGCCCGTCGCCGCCATCGTCGAATAGGCGATGCGGCTGTACTGCAGCATGGCGTCCTGCATCGCCACCTGGATGTGCTGGCCCTTGCCGGTTTCCTTGCGCTGGTAGAGCGCGCCCAGGATGCTGATCGCCGCCAGCATGCCGGTGCCGGTGTCGCCCAGCGTCGGGCCGGGCTTCAGCGGCATGCCGTCGGCTTCGCCGGTGATGCTCATGATGCCGCCGGTCGCCTGCGCGATCATGTCGAAGCTGAGGAACTTCTCGTAGGGGCTGCCTTCCGCGAAACCCTTGATCTGCACATAGATGATCGCGGGGTTGATCTCCTTGATCACGTCGTAGCCGAGGCCAAGCCGGCCGATCGCGTCGGGCGCGAAATTCTCGATGAAGACGTCGGCCTCCTTCACCAGCTTCTTGACGATGCCGATGCCTTCCTCGCTCTTCAGATTGCAGGTGATGCTCTTCTTGTTCGCATTGAAGACGAGGAAGTAATAGGAGTCGGTCTTGCCGTCCTCCGACGACGACAGCCGCCCCGGATCGCCGCCCTTCGGGTTCTCGACCTTGACCACCTCCGCGCCGAGCCAGGCCAGCGCCTCGGTGCAGGACGGCCCCGCCTCGAATTGCGTCAGATCCACAACGCGTATGCCGTTCAGTGCCGTGCTGCCGTTTCCCGCCATGCGTCAATCCTCGCTTCGACCCGTTAAGCGGCCCGCAGGCCACCCCATGAAGTGCGTCGTCCCGATGCGCTGCCTTGTTTCATTGTCCATTGAATGCTGCGCAACGGGCCCGGATCGCACCGTCCGAACCAGCTTCGACAGGATAGACCGCCCGCGGGACAACCTCCAAATCCGCGAGGAGCGCGCGCGGATTCTCACGCCCCGATATGCTCACATTTCGAGCGTCGACTCCGCGAACAGCTCCTCCACCGCGAGCGGGCGCTCCGACAGGTACTGCTCCTGCGAATAGCGGCACATGGCCTCCAGCTCGCGGCGGTTGGCGGCGACGCCGTAGCTCCAGAAATCCTCGCCCATCAGCGCGCGGGTGCGCGCCACTTCCGCCGCGAACCAGGGCAGCGTGATCGGGTTCGCGCCGGCGGCGGCGCGCGCGCGGACCTCCTGCATCGCGATCTTCTTCGCCTCGACGAAGGCGGCGAAGACGCGCTCCGGCAGCCACGGATGCTGGGCCACCAGTTCACGGCGGATGCCGGCGAAATGCAGGATCGGGAAGATGCCGGTGCGCTCGTAATAGGCGCGCTCCGCCGCTGGCGGGTCGTCGATCAGCCGGCGGACCTTGGGATGGCCGTCGACGAATGCCTTCGGCGGGCCCGGCGCCATGATCGCGTCGATCTCGCCCGCGAGCAGCAGGTCGTTGAGGCAGCGGTCGGCGGGGATCGGCTTCACGTCCATGTGGTCCGGCAGGCGCAGCGGCAGCCGTTCCTTGCGTCCGGGCTTGTTGGCGCCGCCGGTGCGGTAGCGCAGCTTGCGAAAATCGACACCGTATTCGTCCTGCAGAATGCCCCGGCCCCACAGCGCCAGCGTCATCTGGTACTCGGGCACACCGACCAGCCGGCCTTCCAGGTCCTTCGGCTCCCGGATGCCGCTGTCGGCGCGGATGTAGTAGCAGTCGTGGCGGAAGGAGCGCGACAGGAAGGCCGGGATGGCGATGTAGGGACAATCGCCCCGTGAATGCTGCAGCAAGTAGCTGCTCAGCGAAAGCTCGGACACGTCGAACTCGGCGCGCGAGACGGCGCGGGGGAAGGAATCTTCCGGCTCGATGGCGACCGGAATGACCCGACAGCCCTCGATGCCGACGCGCCCGTCGAGAATCGGGCGGGTACGGTCGTAGTCGGCGCACGCGACGGTGAGGCCTACCTCCGGCATTCCTCTCACTCCTTCATCTGGCGTAATCGGGCTCGTCGCGGTCGAGGATGCGCTTCAGCGAGGCGAAGTGCAGCGGCGCGCTTCGGCGGTCGCCTTCGTACTGTTCCTCGGTATGGCGCAGCACGGGCTCGGAAATTCGGCGAAGCGGCAAGCCGGTCTGCCGCGCGATCACCTGGAGCTGGCAGGCGCGCTCGAGATAGTAGAGGTCGTCATAGGCTTCGGCGACGGTGCGGTGCGTGACGACCACGCCGTGGCTGGCGAGGAACAGGATGCGTTTGCCGCCGAGCTTCGCCGCCATGCGGTCGCCTTCGGAATTGTCGAGCGCGAGGCCCTGGTAGTCGTCGTCGTAGACGATGGTCTTGCAGAGCCGGATCGCCTTCTGCTCGCAGGGCTCGAGCCGGCCGCCCTCGACCACCGTCAGCGCGGTGGCGTAGGGCATATGCGTGTGCAGGACCACGGTCGCCTGTGGGCAGCTCTTGTGGATGCGGCTGTGGATGTAGAAGGCGGTCGGCTCCACCTCTCCCTCCCCTTCCAGCACCGTGCCGTCGAAATCGGCGAGCAGCAGGTTGGACGCCGACAGCTCGGACCAGTGCCAGCCATGCGCGTTCACCAGGAAACGGCCGCCGCCCACATCCATGCTGAAATGATTGCAGATGCCCTCGTTCAGCCCCTGGCGCACCGCCCAGCGAAATGCGGCCGCGAGGTCGATGCGGGCTTGGCGGATTTCCGCCTGATTCAGGGGTTCCATCGCTTAATCCTTCGTTCAGCGGCCGAAGCCGATATTAGGGCTTCGTGCGGCGGCGGCAAAGTAGGGCAAGACCGCTTTCAAATCCACGCCCGCTCTGGCATAACCATGCCCGTCCGCCCATCATCGCAAGAGACCGCCAACTCATGATTCCACGCTACAGCCGGGCCGGGATGGCTGCGATCTGGGAGCCTGCGAACCGGTTCCGCATCTGGTTCGAGATCGAGGCGCATGCCTGCGACGCGCAGGCGGCGCTCGGCGTGATCCCGAAGGCGGCCGCGGCGGCGGTCTGGAAGCGCGGCGACAAGCCCTATGACGCGAAGCGCATCGCCCGCATCGATGCGATCGAACGCGAGACGCACCATGACGTCATCGCCTTTCTCACCGAGCTCTCCGAGCATGTCGGCGAGAAAGCGCGCTTCGTGCACCAGGGCATGACGTCATCCGACGTCCTGGACACTTGCTTCGCCGTGCAGCTCACCCAGGCCGCCGATATCCTGATCGCCGACGCCGACAAGCTGCTGGCCGCCATCCGGCGCCGCGCGGAAGAGCACAAGTACACGGTCTGCATCGGCCGCAGCCACGGCATTCACGCCGAGCCGACGACCTTCGGCGTCAAGCTCGCCGGACATTACGCGGAGCTCGCACGCTGCCGCCGCCGGCTCGTGACCGCGCGGGAAGAAATCGCGACCTGCGCCATATCCGGCCCTGTCGGCACCTTCGCCGCGATCGACCCCGCGGTCGAGGCGCACGTCGCGGCGAAGCTCGGCCTGCAGCCGGAAATCGTGTCGACGCAGATCATCCCGCGCGACCGGCATGCCGCCTTCTTCGCTGCGCTCGGCATCGTCGCCTCCGCGGTCGAGCGCCTCTCCACCGAGATACGCCACCTGCAGCGGACCGAGATACGCGAGGCCGAGGAATATTTCGCGCCCGGGCAAAAGGGCTCGTCGTCGATGCCGCACAAGCGCAATCCGGTGCTGACGGAAAACCTGTGCGGTCTGGCGCGTCTGGTCCGGGCGACCGTCACCCCGGCCCTGGAGAACGTCACGCTCTGGCACGAGCGCGATATCTCGCATTCCTCCGTGGAGCGCGTCATCGCCCCGGACGCCACAATCGCGCTCGACTTCGCCCTCGCCCGCCTCGCCGGCGTGGTGGACAAGCTGCTGGTCTACCCCGATGCGATGAAAGCCAATCTCGAAAAGCTGGGCGGCCTGCACAACTCGCAGCGCGTGCTGCTGGCGCTGACGCAGAAGGGCATGAGCCGCGAGGACGCCTATCGCGCCGTGCAGCGCAACGCGATGGAGGTCTGGCACGGCAACGGCGCGTTCCTGAACCTGCTCAAGGCAGACAAAGAGATCGGCGGGTTTCTCGCCCGTGAGGAGCTCGAATCCCTGTTCGACCTGGGATATCACACCAAGCATGTCGATACGATTTTCGATCGCGTGTTCGCCGGCGCCTGATACGAAGCGTCCGTGGCGGCTGCTGGCCGCCGCCGTCGCGGTCTTCGCGCTGGCGTGCGGCATCCCTGCTTCCGCCGAAGCGCAGGAGGCGATCGCGGAACAGGTAGCGCCGGACGATGCCGCGAAGCCGCCGGTCCTCGATCCGGTGACGGAGGTCGTCGAGGGCGACGCGCTGACGCAGATCCGCATCTCCGCCATCGCTTTCCAGAACCCGAAAGACCTGGGCCAGGCGCTTTCCGGCGTGATCGGCGCGTTTCTGAAACGCGACCGGCTGAGCGACGCCATGGTCGACTTTTCGGTCGTGCACGATCCGGTATGGCGCGCCTATGCGCTGCTTCACTTCGCCGAGTATCACTACGGAAGGGGCGAGCTCAACACCGCGGCGTCGCTGGTCAATCAGGCCGACGCCCTCACGCGCAAGATATTCGCGCAGTCGGACGAAACCGTTGTGCTGAGGCTGGTCAGCCAGCGGCAGGCAGAATACGGCGACTATGCCGCGGCGCGCCGCACAACCGCGCGGATCACCGCGCCGGAGCAGCGCATCGCCAGATTCATCGAGCTGGCGGAAGCGCAGGCGGCGGACCCGAGCAAGCGCACGGCAGCCGGCGGCGCCGAAAGCCTGCGCATCGCATTCGAAGACGCCAAGAAGGCGCCTCTCGGCAAGCAGGACCGCACGCGCCTGTTGCTCGATATCTCGGACCGCGCGACCGCGCTCGGCTACGGCGCGCTTGCGCGGAAGATGCTCGATTACTGCTACAGCTTGCGTCCCGACAGCACGCTCGGCAAAGGCGTGCCGGTCATCGCCGATTTGGCCGCCGCGATGGTGCGCGCGGGCGAGCGGGGACGCGCCATGGAGATCGTACGGTCGCTGAAGTCCGACATCCGCCGCGGCTACGCGCTGGCCTCGGTCGCCCGCGCTTTTGCGGCGACCGGCAATATAGAAGGTGCGGTCCCGCTATTCTATCTCGCCGTCCAGGATGCCGACAGCCACGAGGAAGGCGCTATCAAGACCGGCCTGCTGACACATATCGTGAAGGAGCAGACCCATGCCGGACGCCTCGCCGACGCGTTCACGACGGCGGGCAAGATCGCCGATCCGGCGGCCCAGCAATCCGCGCTGTTCGCGATGGCTGAAATCCTGTTCGGCAACGGGAAGCCGATTGAGGCGGTGAAGATCGCGGACTACACGCCGGATCCCGGCATGCGGGCGCAGGTTCTCGCCCGCGGCGCGAGTTTTCACATTGGCCAAGGCGACCTGAAGCAGGCGGAGACGCTCCTGCTCGACGCGGTCGAGCCGACCGGTGCGAAGCCCGACGCCGCGACGCTCGCCGTCGGGCTTCCTCTCGTGTTCGAGGCGCTCTATGAGATGAAAAAGGGATCGGCGAGAACCAAGGCGCTAACGGCGGCGCACAAGCTTCTCGAAATGATCCCGGACGATGCGGCCAAGGTTCCGGTCATGACCCGCATCGCCCGCGCCGAGATGCACGGAAAGGAAAAAGATGCCGCCGACCGGTCGCTCGGCATGGCGTGGCGCATCGCGTGGTTCAATAAGGACAAGGAGATTTTTCCCGAGCTGTTGCGCGACATCGCCATGGCGCAGCTCGATATCGGGGAGCTTCTGCTGGCATTCGACACCGCGGCGCGAATCTCGGAAAACCCGATCGCCGACATCGACGAGCTCGAACGGCTCTTCGACCGCCGGCAAAGCCCGAAGATAAAGGCGCTCACGGCGGTGGCGGTCGCGGCCGCGCGGCGTGGCGAAGGGAATCTTGCGCTTCGCGCGGCGCGTGCAATGCCCGATTCGGGCGGGCGAGCAGCAGCGTATCGCGAGATTGCCCTCGCTTTACCGATTGAAAATCAACAAGCGAAGCTGGGCGCCGCGCCGGCTCCGAAACAGCCGGGCGCGACGGCGGCACAGCCGGTTTCGTCCGCCGTCGAAGGGTCCCCGGCGCCCGCCGGCCGATGATGCCGGCAAGGATCCGGCGGCGGTCTTTCAAATCTCCTTCGAGATCTCGTCTTTCGCCTGCTCCATAAGCCGTTCCATCTCGCGCCGGATACCGTGTTCGGTCGCTGCGATACCCTTGTTCGTGAGGTCCTTGATGACCTTGCGCAGCACGTCCTTGTCGCCCGGCTCGTCGAAGTCGGACACCACGACTTCCTTCGCGTAGGCGGCCGCCGCTTCTCCGTCCATCCCGAGCTTCTCGGCGGCCCACAGGCCCAGCAGCTTGTTTCGGCGCGCCGTCACCTTGAACTGCAGCTCCTGGTCCTTCTTGAACTTGGCCTCGAAGCCCTTCTCGCGATCTTTGAACTGAGTCATTTGTTCGTTCCTTGTCTGCGAATGCAGGCAGCCCTGTATCCCGTCGTCCAATGCTTGCCAGCCATGGATATAACCTTCCGGGCGTCGCATTTCCATATCCGACGTTTTCCCATGCCCGGGGAACTATGCTATGCGAGACGGAGCATGTGTACCCTTGTTCTGTTGCGCCGGCCCGGCCATCGCTGGCCGACGCTCATCGCAGCCAACCGAGACGAGATGCTGAGCCGCCCCTGGGACCCGCCGGGCACGCATTGGCCGGACCGTCCAGGCGTGGTCGCCGGACGGGACAGGCTCGCCGGCGGGAGCTGGCTCGGCTGCAACGCCGCGGGCGTGACGGCGGCCATTCTCAACCGGACGGATTCGCTCGGCCCCGCCGCCGGCAAGCGCAGCCGCGGGGAGCTGGTCCTGGACGCGCTCGATCACAATGATGCGACCGATGCGGCGGATGCGCTGGCGGCGATCGATCCCGAGGCCTATCGCACCTTCAATCTCGTCATCGCCGACAACCGCGACGCATATTGGCTTTGCAGCCGCGACGGCCGATCGCCGGTGGAAGCCGTCGCCATTCCGGCGGGACTGTCGATGCTGACCTCGGCCAACCTCAACGACACGGGCAATTTCCGCATCGCGACCTATCTTCCCCGGTTCGAGCAGGCCGGCGTGCCCGACCCGGATGCGGGCGACTGGTCATCCTGGCGCAGCATCCTCGCCAGCCGGGACGCGCGCGCGGAAGCAGGGCCGAGCGGGGCGATGTGCATCGTCACCGACTACGGCTATGGCACGTCTTCGAGCAGCTTGATCGCGCTCGCCTCGCCGGAGGCGAAAATTCGCGACGGCGCGAAGGACGTCTGGCTCTTTGCGAAAGGCCGGCCCGATGACGCAGAATTCCAGCCCGTCACCCTGCCGGCATAGGAGGAAGATTTCGCGATGACCTCTCCCACTCTGTTCGAGCCTTGCGATCTGCCGCCCGCAACGGAAGCCCTCCGGCATGAGGTGCGCGCGTTTCTGGCCGAGGCGCTCGCCGGCTACGCGCCGTCGCGGCTGGCGAAATCCTGGGCCGAGGGCGATGCGGCCTTCACCAGAAAGGTGGCGCAGAAGGGCTGGATCGGCATGACATGGCCGAAGAAATACGGCGGCGGCGAGCGCAGCGCGCTGGAGCGCTATGTCGTGCTCGAGGAGATGCTGGCAGCCGGCGCGCCCGTCTGCCTGCACTGGATCGCGGACCGGCAGAGCGGGCCGCTGATCCTGACGTTCGGCACCGAGGCGCAGCGTCAGGAGATCCTGCCGCGGATCGTCCGGGGCGAAGCCCATTTCTGCATCGGCATGAGCGAGCCGGATTCCGGCTCCGATCTCGCCTCGATCCGCACGCGGGCCGAGAAGGTCGACGGCGGCTGGCGGGTGAACGGCGCCAAGGTATGGACCTCCGGCGCGCACAAATGCCACTACATGATCGGCCTGTTCCGCACCGACCCGAAGGCGGAGAAGCACGACGGCCTGTCGCAGTTCCTGGTCGACCTGAAGACGCCGGGCATCACCATCCGGCCGATCTACAACATGACCGGCGACCACGATTTCAATCAGGTCTACTTCGAGGACGTCTTCCTGCCCGACGACCGCCTGATCGGCCAGCCGGGCGACGGATGGAAGCAGGTCCTGGCGGAGCTCGCTTTCGAGCGCGCCGGGCCGGAGCGCTACATGAGCAACTACCCGATGATCGCCCAGCTTATCGGCGCATGCTCGCAGGACCCCGATCCGCGCTCGGCGGTCGAGATTGGGCGCATGGTCGCCCAGATCGCCACCATGCGGGAAATGTCGCTGTCGGTCGCCGGCATGCAGCAGTCGGGGCAGGACCCGGCGCTGCAGGGCACGATGGTGAAGGAGCTGGGCGTCACCTTCGAGCAGAGCATCCCGGGCATCGCCCACGACCTGCTCGGCCGCGAGCCGTTGCTCGGCAGCGGCGACGAGTTCGGCGCGTCGCTCGCCTATGTGACGCAGGCCTCGGTCTCCTTCTCGCTGCGCGGCGGCACGCGCGAGGTCGTGCGCGGCATCATCGCCCGGGGGCTCGGCCTGCGATGAGCGAGCAGAAGGAGATCCTGCAGGAATCCGTGACGCGGCTGTTCGGCGACCTCGTCACCCGGGACGCGTTGAAAGCGGCCGAGGAGGGAGAATGGCCCGCCGCGCTGTGGTCGGCGCTGGAGGAAAATGGCCTGACCCAGCCGCTGACGCCGGAGGACCAGGGCGGCGTCGGGGCGAGCTGGGACGACGTCTTCGTCGTCCTGCGCGCGGCAGGGTATTTCGCCGCGCCGGTTCCGCTGGCCGAGACCATCGTCGCCGGCTGGCTGCTGTCGCAGGCAGGCATGCCGGTTCCGCCGGGCCCGCTGACGATCGCACATCGCGGACAGGCCACGGGCCTCAGAGCCGTCAAAAGCCGCGGCTGGCGCGCCTCCGGGCGGCTGACCGCCGTTCCCTCCGGCCGCCACGCAGGCCATGTGGTAACCCTGACGGAGATCGAGGGCGGGCTGAGGCCGGCGCTGCTTCCGGTCCTGGGCGCTGCCGTCGAACGCGACCTCAACATCGCGCGCGAGCCGCGCGACACCCTCGCTTTCGACGCCGCGCCCGCCGAAATTGGAGCCGCGGTGGAGACTTCGGGCGACGGCGACGCGGTACGCCTCTACGGCGCGATGGCGCGAAGCGCCCAGATGGCGGGCGCCTGCGAGAGGGCGCTTGCGGAAGCCGTGCAATACGCCCAGGACCGCGTCCAATTCGGCCGGCCGATCGGCAAATTCCAGGCGATCCAGCACCAGCTCGCGGCGCTCGCGGCGAAATCCGCCCAGGCGACGATGGCCGCAGCCGCCGCCTTCCGGGCGGCCGACCGGGGCGACCCGCGCTTCGAGGTCGCCTGCGCAAAGATCGTCGCCGGCGAGGCTGCCGGCCTCGCGGCCGCCGTATCGCACCAGGTGCATGGGGCCATCGGCTTCACCTACGAGCACGCCCTCCACTTCACGACCCGCCGGCTGTGGTCCTGGCGTCCCGAATTCGGGGCGGAAAGCCATTGGGCGGAGGAGCTGGGCCGCCGGACGGCCGCGCGGGGGCCCCAAACCCTGTGGACGGAACTGACGGAACGGCAGTCCGGCCGGGCGCATCGAGGCTGAATCCGGGCCGCTTTTCACCGGCCCGGCGCCTCCCGCTTGCCGTCCGGCCTGGGCGGCCTATATCTAAATCATTGGAATTAACCACTGAATCTCTAATCCCCTTGCGCTTCAATGCCTCGATTGTACCGGGGCGGGGCAATTGGTATATCAACGGCCCAGGACAGCCCCAGGAACTGCCAGGAGCTGATTGAGGGCTATTCGCCGAGAGGTTTCACCGGATGTCGAGACGGAGACGGATTTATGAGGGCAAGGCCAAGATCCTCTTCGAGGGGCCCGAGCCCGGGACGCTGGTGCAGTACTTCAAGGACGACGCCACGGCCTTCAATCACAAGAAGACCGGCACCATCACGGGCAAGGGCGTGCTCAACAACCGGATTTCCGAGTATCTGATGGTCAAGCTCGGCGAGATCGGCGTGCCGACGCATTTCGTGCGCCGTCTCAACATGCGCGAGCAGCTCGTCCGCGAGGTCGAGATCATTCCGATCGAAGTCGCCGTGCGGAATGTCGCGGCCGGATCGCTGGCCAAGCGCTTCAACCTCACCGAGGGCATGCAGCTGCCCCGCTCGATCGTCGAGTACTATTACAAGGCGGACGAGCTGGACGACCCGCTGGTTTCGGAGGAGCACATCACCGCTTTCGGCTGGGCGACGCCCCAGGATCTCGACGACATGCTGGCGCTCGCGCTCCGGATCAACGACTTCCTGACGGGCCTCTTCCTCGGCGTGAACCTCAAGCTCGTCGACTTCAAGGTCGAGTTCGGACGGCTCTACGAAGAGAACGGCGACATGCGCGTGGTGCTGGCCGACGAGATCAGCCCGGATAGCTGCCGCCTGTGGGACATCGAGACGAACAAGAAGCTCGACAAGGACCGCTTCCGCCACGACCTGGGCGGCGTCGAAGAGGCGTACCAGGAAGTGGCGCGCCGCCTTGGAATCCTGCCGGAAGGCGGGCCGACGGACCTCAAGGGTCCCGAGATGGTGCAGTAGGGCATACGGTTTCCGTGAAAGCACGCGTACACATCACACTGAAGAGCGGCGTACTCGACCCACAGGGCAAGGCCATCGGCCATGCCCTGGAGGCCCTCGGCTTCGAGGGCGTCAACGAGGTGCGCCAGGGCAAGGTCATCGAGATCGACCTGGTCGAGGAAGATCCCGCCAAGGCGCTCAGGCAGCTCGAGGAAATGTGCCGCAAGCTGCTCGCCAACACGGTCATCGAGAACTACGTCATCGACCTGGAGCCCTGACGCCGGAAGAGGCGGCAGCGGCAGCATCGCAAGGGAGCAAATCGACACCGTGAAGGCAGCGGTCATCGTCTTCCCCGGTTCCAATTGCGACCGCGACGCGGCGGTGGCGCTGCGCGACGCCACGGGCGAAGCGCCCGCCATGGTCTGGCACCGCGACAGCGCCTTGCCCAAGGTCGACCTGATCGTCGTCCCCGGCGGCTTCTCCTACGGCGACTATCTCCGCGCCGGGGCGATGGCCGCGCGCTCGCCGATCATGCGGGACGTGGTCCGGCGGGCGAAGGACGGCGTGCCGACGCTCGGCATCTGCAACGGCTTCCAGATCCTGACCGAAGCGGGGCTGCTGCCGGGCGCGCTGATGCGGAACGCCGGCCTCAAATTCGTCTGCCGCAAAGTGGCGCTCAGGGTCGAGAACAGCCAGACCTTCTTTACCGCCGGCTATGCGGCGAACCAGGTGGTGGAATTCCCGATCGCGCATCACGACGGCCACTATTTCGCTGACGACGGCACGCTGGACCGCCTGGAAGGCGAAGGCCGCGTGGCCTTCCGCTATGCGCCCCTCGAGGGCGATACCGCGTCCGACGGCAACCCCAACGGATCGAGCCGCAACATCGCCGGCATCTTCAACGAAGCGAAGACCGTGCTCGGCCTGATGCCGCACCCGGAGCGCGCCGCCGACCCGCTGCATGGCGGAACCGACGGGCGCCTCATGTTCGACGCGATGGCGCGGGCCCTCGGTTGATGACAGGTGGCATTCACGCATCTCTCGCTACAAAGTCCTCCCCCCTTGAGGGGGAGGATTTAGGTGGGGGGTATAGACCCCGAAAATCTGTTGAGAGGCTTGCGCCGGCCACCCCCCACCCTAACCCTCCCCCACAAGGGGGGAGGGAAAAGAGCGCTGGCCGCAATGGCTTACATCTAATCGGCGCCGGCACGGCAGAATTCGACACATGCGCGAAACCGACAAGTTAATGACAGGCGTCGAGGCAGAGCGCCCCGAGCCGGCGGCGGTCACGCAGGAGCTCATCCGGGAGCACGGCCTGACGCCGTCGGAATACGAGACGCTGCTCGGCATCCTCGGCCGCACGCCAAGCATCACCGAGCTCGGCATCTTCTCCGTCATGTGGTCGGAGCATTGCTCCTACAAATCCTCGAAGCGCTGGCTCAAGACGCTGCCGACGACGGGTCCGCGCGTTATCTGCGGGCCCGGCGAGAATGCCGGCGTGGTCGACATTGGCGGCGGCAAGGCCGCGATCTTCAAGATCGAAAGCCACAACCATCCGAGCTTCATCGAGCCCTATCAGGGCGCGGCGACGGGCGTAGGCGGCATCCTGCGCGACGTGTTCACGATGGGCGCGCGGCCGATCGCCAATCTCAACGCGCTCCGCTTCGGCGCGCCGGACCATCCCAAGACCCGGCACCTCGTCGCCGGCGTGGTGGCGGGCATCGGCGGCTACGGCAACTGTATCGGCGTGCCGACCGTCGCGGGCGAGACGAATTTCCACCCGGCCTACAACGGCAACATCCTGGTCAACGCCATGACCGTCGGCATCGCCGACGCCGACCGGATCTTCTATTCCGCCGCCGCCGGGCCCGGCAACCCGGTCGTCTATGTCGGCTCCAAGACCGGGCGCGACGGCATTCACGGCGCGACCATGGCTTCGGCCGAGTTCTCCGAGGACAGCGAGGAGAAGCGCCCGACCGTCCAGGTCGGCGACCCGTTCACGGAGAAGCTGCTGCTGGAGGCCTGCCTCGAGCTGATGGCGACCGACGCCATCGTCGCGATCCAGGACATGGGCGCGGCGGGGCTGACCTCGTCTTCCGTCGAGATGGCGTCGAAGGGCGGCGTCGGCGTCGAGCTCGACCTCGACCAAGTGCCGATGCGCGAAACCGGCATGACCGCCTACGAGCTGATGCTGTCGGAGAGCCAGGAGCGGATGCTCATGGTCCTGAAGCCGGGGCACGAGGACGCGGCGCGCACGATCTTCCACAAGTGGGAGCTCGATTTCGCGGTGATCGGGCGCATCACCGAGACCGGCCGGCTGATCCTCAGGAAGGACGGCAGGGTGCAGGCCGACATTCCGGTGGACCCGCTGGTCAGCGAGGCGCCGCTCTACGACCGGCCCTGGGAGCCGAGCCCCGCCCGTCCCCGCGTCGCCTCGGCGGATGTCCCCGCGCCCGCCGATCCGCTCCAGGCGCTCAAGACGCTGCTCGGCTCGCCCGACCTGTGCAGCCGGCGCTGGATCTGGGAGCAGTACGACCACATGGTGATGGCCGACACCGTGTGCGGGCCGGGCGGCGACGCCGCGGTCGTGCGCATCCACGACACGACGCGTGGCCTCGCCATGACGACGGATTCGACGCCCCGCTATTGCCTCGCCGATTCGGAAGCGGGCGGCCGGCAGGCGGTGGCCGAGGCTTGGCGCAACCTCGTCGCAGCAGGCGCCACGCCGCTCGCCCTCACCAACAACCTCAATTTCGGCAATCCGGAACGGCCCCGCATCATGGGGCAGTTCGTCGGCTGCGTGCAGGGCATGGGCGACGCGGCCCGTGCGCTCGACTTCCCCGTCGTGTCGGGCAACGTCTCGCTCTACAACGAGACCGAAGGCGAGGCGATCCTGCCGACGCCGGTGATCGGCGGCCTCGGCCTGATCGACGATCTCGCGACCGCGCCGCGGGCTGCCTTCGCCCAGGCGGGCGACACGATCCTGCTGATCGGCGAGACGGAAGGCTGGCTCGGCGCTTCCCTCTACCTCCGCGAGATCTGCGGCCGCGAGGACGGCGCGCCGCCGCCGGTGGACCTGGACGCCGAGCGCCGCAACGGCGAATTGGTGCGGCGGCTGATCGCGGACGGCGCGGTGCGCTGCTGTCACGACCTGTCGGACGGCGGGCTCCTGGCCGGCATCGCGGAGATGGCGCTCGCGGGCGGCATCGGCGCCGCGATCGACCCGCCGGCGGACGCCCTTCCCGCCCATGCCTGGCTGTTCGGCGAGGACCAGGGGCGGTATCTGATTGCCGTCGCCGATCCGGAGCCCGTCATGAAAGCGGCAGGAAAGGCCGGTGTCCCGGCACGCGCGATCGGCCGGACCGGCGGAGCGTCGTTGACAGTCGGGGGGGCCTGCACCATATCGTTGGCTGAGCTACGGGCGGCGCACGAGGGCTGGTTACCGGGGTTCATGGGATCGGCCTGAGCGCCAACGGGGAGGCTCCAACAAAGATGGCAATGAGCGCGATTGAAATCGAACGGATGATCAAGGAAGCGATTCCGGGGGCGCAGGTGCAGATTTCCGACCTGCGCGGCGACGGCGACCACTATGCCGCCCTCGTCAAAGCGCCTTCCTTCAAGGGAAAGAGCCGCGTCCAGCAGCACCAGATGGTCTACGACGCGCTGCGCGGGCGCATGGGCAACGAGCTGCACGCACTCGCCCTGCAGACCGCCTTACCCGACGATGCCTGACCCGACCGGCCGGGCGAACGGTTTTTTCAGAATGAGGATGGCGCAATGACCGACACGACGGTTTCCAGCAGGATCAAGAACGAGATCGAAAGCAACGACGTGGTCCTTTTCATGAAGGGCACGCCGGTATTCCCGCAGTGCGGCTTCTCCGCCGCGGTGGTCCAGGTGTTGGGCGAGCTCGGCGCCAAGTTCAAGGGCATCGACGTGCTGGAAGATCCGAGCATTCGCCAGGGCGTCAAGGAGTTCAGCAACTGGCCGACGATCCCCCAGCTCTACGTCAAGGGCGAATTCGTCGGCGGCTGCGACATCGTCCGCGAGATGTACGCGAGCGGCGAGCTCCAGGAGCTGCTGGAGAGCCGCGGCGTGAAGGTCGACGCGTGAGCTGATATTGCGTTCCGCGCTCCTCACCCCCACCTAAATCCTCCCCCATCAAGGGGGAGGACTTTTAAGTATTTGCCATCTCAATAAATTTCCCTCCCTCCTTGTGGGGGAGGGTTAGGGTGGGGGGTGTCCGCGCCAGCCTCTACAGCAGCTCCTCCGCAAAGAACCTGAGCGCATCTAAATTCGGCTTGCGCAAGATCAGCGTGCCGATCTTCCCCTCCGCCCCGGCCTTCTTCCACGCGGCGAGCCGCTCGCGCACCCGCGCTTTCGGGCCGACCAGCGCGATGTCGTCGACCAGCGCATCCGGCACCGCGGATTCCGCCTCCAGCCTTCGGCCAGCCAAGTAAAGGTCCTGGATCTTGACCGCCGCCGCCTCGTAGCCGAGGCGCTTGGCGAGGTCGTTGTAGAAATTCTTGCCGCGCGCGCCCATGCCGCCGATGTAGAGCGCGAGCTGCGCCTTGATCGGCCTGCGGCATGCGTCGAGGTCGTCGCCGATCGCCGCGTTGACGTAGGGCGCGACGTCGAAATTCTCGAGCCCCTTGCCGGCCCCGGCCTTGGCGAAGCCTTCGGAGAGCGCGTCGCCGAATACCTCGAACCGGTCAGGATTCATGTAGATGGGAATAAAGCCGTCGGCGATCTCCGCCGCCGTCCTGACGCCGCTCGGCGTGATCGCGGCGGTGTAGATCTCGAGCGACGGATCGCCGTGCAGGATGCTCTTCAGCGGCTTGCCGAGGCCGGTCGTGCCCTCGCCGGTCCGCGGGATCTGGTAGTGCTCGCCCTCATGGGTCAGCGGCTCCTGCCGCGCCAGCACCTTGCGAACGATGTCGATGTATTCGCGGGTGCGGGCGAGCGGCTTGCCGTAGGGCACGCCGTACCAGCCCTCGACCACCTGCGGCCCCGACGGCCCGATGCCGAGGATGAAGCGGTTGCCCGACATCGACTGCAGCGTCATCGCGGTCATCGCCGCCATCGCGGGCGCCCGCGCCGGCATCTGGATGATGCCCGTCCCGACCTTGATGCGCGTCGTGCGGGCGAGGATCCAGGCGGCGGGCGTTATCGCGTCCGAGCCGTAGGATTCGGATGTCCAGACCGAGTGGTAGCCGAGGCGCTCCGCCTCGAGCACCATCTCCATGTCGACCGAGAACCGCGCGGCGCCGCCGCCGTGTACAAGCCCGAGGCGCATGGCTGTCTCCCTCCATTGCCGTCACCGGCCCATCCTACATGAAAAAGGGGCGCAGCATCCTGCGCCCCTTCCCGCAACGGTGCGGTTTCGGCGGCCGGTTACCGCGAATAGAACTCGACGACGAGGTTCGGCTCCATCTTCACCGGATAGGGCACGTCCTCGAACTTCGGCGTGCGCACGTAGGTCGCCGCCACCTTGCGGGAATCGACCGTGATGTAGTCGGGCACGTCGCGCTCGGCCGACTCCATGGCGTCGAGCACCATCGGGATCTGCCGGCTCTTCTCGCGCACTTCGATCACGTCGCTGTCCTTCACCAGGTAGGACGGGATGTTGACCTTCCTGCCGTTGACGCTGATGTGGCCGTGGCTGATGAACTGGCGGGCGGAAAACACCGTCGGCACGAACTTGGCGCGGTAGACGACCGCGTCCAGCCGGCGCTCGAGCAGGCCGATCAGTTGCTCGCCGGTATCGCCGCGCAGTTGCGCCGCCGTCTGGTAGTAGCGGCGGAACTGCTTCTCGCCGATGTTGCCGTAGTAGCCCTTGAGCTTCTGCTTGGCCGCGAGCTGCGTGCCGAAATCGGACGGCTTGCGGCGGCGCTGGCCATGCTGGCCGGGGGCGTATTCGCGCTTGTTGAAGGGGCTGCGGGGCCGGCCCCAGAGATTGACGCCGAGGCGGCGATTGATCTTGTACTTCGATTGTACGCGTTTGGTCATGCTCTAAAACCCTGGTTTGTCAGGCGTTATCTGATCCAGTCAGCCATCTGCATGGCGGGATCCCGCACGCGGCGGGTCCACGTTACCGGAAGGTGGGCGGACTATAGGGATTGCGGCCGATTTGTCAAACCCGCCCTGATAAAGGGGACAGAGCCCTATTTCAGGAAATAGGGCTCTGTCCACTTTTTCCGGTCACCTACCGCCCCGCCTCTTTTCCGGATCGAGCGCAGTGAGAATTCCGTGGAGCGTGCGCAGCTCCTGCTCGGTCAGGTGCTTGCGCTGGAAGATGTTGCGGATGTTGCGCACCATGCCGGGCCGCTTGTCGTCGACCTGGAAGAAGCCGGAGGCGTCCAGCAGCCCTTCGAGCCGCTCGAAGAAATAGAGCAGCTCGGCCTTGCTCGCCGGCAGGGTGCGGCCCAGGACCAGTTCCTCCGGGGGCGTCTCGTCGCCCGCCTGGTACCATTCATAGGCAACCAGCAGCACCGCCTGGGGCAGGCTGAGCGAGCTGAAGGCGGGGTTGAGCGGCACCTGGATCACGGTATCGGCCAGCACCAGCTCGTCGTTGTCGAGGCCCGCGCGCTCGCGCCCGAACATCAGGCCGCAGGCCACGCCGCGCGCCGCCTCGGCCCGCAATTCGGCGGCGGCCCGGCGCGGCGTCTGCACCGGCTTGATCATGTAGCGCGGCCGCGCCGTCGTCGCGAAGACGCGGCCGAGGCCGGCGATCGCCTCCTCGGGCGAGGCGAACAGGCGCACCGCGTCGATCACCCGGTCGGCGCCGGACGCCGCGGCGCGCGCCCTGGCATTCGGCCAGCCGTCGCGCGGCCGCACCAGCCTGAGGTCGGTCATGCCGCAGTTGAGCATCGCGCGCGCGACGAAGCCGATATTCTCGCCGAGCTGCGGCTCGACGAGGATCACCGTCGGCCCGCCCGTGATCGATTCCCTGGATTTGTCCGTTCCCGCCATGGGAGTGTTTTAGCGGGCGCGCGCGTCTTCGGCTATGCTGGCGGCCACAGAAAGCTAACGAGGACAGGGAAACGACCATGGCGAAGCGCGAGAGCATGCATATTCCGGGGCTGGTCAGGCACAAGAACCCGATTTCGCACTGCACCCGGATCGGCAACATGCTGTTTTCCGGCGCCATCGGCGGCTACGGCAAGGACGGCGGCGTGCCGGACACCTTCGACGCCCAAGTCACGAATGCCTTCGCCAACCTGAAGATCCTGGTCGAGGGCGCGGGCTTCGGCCTCGGCGACGTGGCCAAGGTCACGGTGTTCCTGAAGGACACGTCGAACCGCGACGCCGTCAATCGCGAATGGCTGAAGCTGTTCCCCGAGGAGCACGACCGCCCGGCGCGGCACGCAATCAAGGCGGATCTCGACGGCAAGACGCTGGTCCAGCTCGAGATCGTCGCCGTGCGCTGACGCGTCATGAAGACGTCCGACCCGCGCTCCGCCCTCTGGTCGACGACCGCCGCCCCCGCCCCGGAGACGCCGCCGCTCGAGGGCGACAGGCGCGCCGACGCCTGCATCGTCGGCGGCGGCTTCACCGGCCTGTCCGCCGCGCTCCACCTCGCAGAAACCGGGGTCGACACGGTGCTGGTCGAGGCCGAGCATCCCGGCTTCGGCGCGTCGGGCCGCAACCACGGGCAGGTCGTCCCCGGCTACAGCAAGCACAGCCCGGACGAGATCGTGGCGAAGCTGGGCAAGGAGCGCGGCGAGGCGCTGAACCGCTGGGTGCAGGACTCCGCCGCCCTCGTCTTCGACCTCATCCGGCGGCACGGCATCGACTGCGACGTGGTGCACAAGGGCTGGCTGATGCCCGCGCACAACGCGGAACGGCTGGCGGTCGCCCGCGCCAAGCACGACCAGTGGGCCGCGCGCGGCGCAGCGGTCGATTTCCTCGACCGGGACCAGACCGCCGAGATTACCGGCAGCCCGCACTATATCGGCGCATGGATGCACCGGGGCGGCGGCAACATCCAGCCGCTCGGCTACACGCGCGGTCTCGCCCGCGCCGCGCAGAAGGCCGGCGCCGCGATCCACGGCGCCTCGCCCGCCCTGTCGATCGAGCGCGGCAACGGGCGCTGGCAGGTCAGGACGCCCGGCGGCACCGTCACGGCGGAGAAGGTCGTGCTCGCCACCAACGCCTATGGCGGCGATCTCTGGCCCGCGCTCGCGCACAGCATCGTGCCGGTGCGCCTGTTTCAGTCGGCGACGGCGCCGCTCAGCGACAATATCGCGCGCAGCATCCTGCCGCAGGGGCACAGCATCTCCGACAGCCGGCGCGCGCTGTGGTCCTTCCGCAAGGACCGGGACGGGCGCCTCGTCGTCGGTGCCGCGCCCCTGTTCACGGCCGGTGTCCGCGGGCCGGTCAACCGCATCGTCGGGGACCACATCAAGACGGTGTTCCCGCAGGTCGGCGACGTCGCGCTCGAGCATATCTGGGATGGCCGCGTCGCCGTCACCACCGACCGGCTGCCGCACCTGCACGAGCTCGCCGAGGGGCTATACGCCGGGCTCGGCTACAGCGGCCGCGGCATCGCCATGGCGACGGGGATGGGCAAAGTCCTGGCCGAGCGCGTCCGGGGCAAGTCCCTGGCGGAGCTGCCGGTGCCGGCGACCCCGCTGCGCCCGCTGCCGCTGCATGCGCTGAGCATTCCGCTGGCGCGGCTCACTATCGCCTGGCACCGCTGGCAGGACCGGGGTTAGCGTCCGGCGTGCCGCGACAGGAACGCATCCACCGCCTTGTTGAAGGCGGGCGCGTCCTCGAAATAGGCGGAGTGGCCGACGCGCGGCAGGTCGCAGACCTCGCAGCCGGGTATCTGCGGCGCCACGTCGTGCAGCATCGCCTGCGGGAAGATGCGGTCCTGCGCGCCGGTGATCATCATCGTCGGCGTCTGGTATCCCTCGAGCCGCGCCGGGTCGAGGTCGCGCTCCTCCTTCGCCATGCCCGACCAGCCGACCGGCCCCTCGCCGGTGTTGAATGCGCCGATCTGGTTGTAGAGGTAGCCCATCGCGGGATTGCGGGTGTGGTAGTCGGGCGCGAGCGCATAGCTGTTGAAGGCGGCGTTCTCGATCGTGCTCGGGCGGTTCTTCGCGTGCTCGCGGAGCGCATCGGTCATCACGCCGCCCGGCGTGTTGGCGAGCACGAGGCAGCGCACCCGCTCCGGATGCGCCAGCGCGAAGCGCAGCCCGGTCCAGCCGCCCATCGACTGGCAGACGATCGAGACTTTCCCGATCCCCGCCGCGCCGAGGACGGCGGCGAGATCGTCCGCAAAGTAGCGCACGAGGAATTTTCCCGGCGCGCAGGCGGAACGCCCGAAGCCGCGGTGGTCGAAGACGACGACCCTATAGCGGTCGGCGAAATGCGGCACCTGCTGCCACCAGCAGGACGCGTTGCCGCCGCGGCCGTGCGCGAAGACAAGCGCGGGGGCATTCTCCGGCCCGCAGACTTCATAATGGATCGTGGCGTCTTCGGATTTGACCTTCGGCATTGTCGTTGCTCCCTATGTTCTTATGCTCACGGCGAGACCGTCCAGCCGTCGTCGATCGGGAGCGAGGCGCCGGTGATCTCGCGCGCGGCGTCGCTGCATAGAAAGACGATCAGCGCCCCGACCTGCGCGGGATCGATGAAGCGCGCCGTCGGCTGCCGCCCGCCGAGGAACTCGCGCGTCGCTTCCTCCACGCCGATGCCTTTGGATTCGGCGAGCGCGGCGACCCGCGTCTCGGCCGCGGGCGTGCGCACCGCGCCGGGGCAGACCGAGTTCACGGTGATGTTGGGCTCCTGCTGCGTTTCGATCGCGATCGCGCGCGCGAGCCCCATCAGGGCGGTCTTGGTCACGACGTAGTCGACCCGGTTCGGCATGGCGATAACGCCGAGCGCGGAGGCGAGGTTGACGATGCGGCCCCAGCCGCGCTGCTTCATGCCACGGAGCGTGAGGCGGATGAGATGGAAAGGCGCCGAGAGGTTGACGTCCAGCGCCGCTTGCCAGTCCTCGGCCTTGAACTCCTCGACCGGCGCAAAATGCCGGACCACGGCATTGTTGACCAGGATATCGACCGGGCCGAGCTCGCATTCGGTCGCCGCGACCAGGTCCTCGATCTCGGCGATATTGCGGAGGTCTGCGCCGTTGTAGCGCGCCTCGATGCCGTGCGCCTTCTCCAGCGCGCCCCGTTTCTCCTCGATCTCGCGCGGGTCGGCGAAGCCGTTGAGCATGACGTTGCAGCCCTGCGCGGCGAGCGCCACCGCGGTGGCGTAGCCGATCCCGCCGACCGATCCGGTGATCAGGGCCGTCTTTCCCGTGAGCATGGCGCTCCTCCCATAGCCGCAGCTTCGATGTCGCGGAGGAAGTATAGCGCAGCGCCGGAAGCGCGGCGCAAGCCACTGCGGTCCGGTTAAACGTCCCGTGGCCGGTCAGACCAGTGCGCATGGACTCCGCGGATAAACCGCGGAGTGACGGTTCTTTTGTTAGTTCAGATAATTACGTCATGCCGCGGTTTATCCGCGGCATCCATCTGCCCGAGCACCTCGAAACGGACAGAAGTGGGCGCAAGCTAGCTCTCAGCCGCGTCGCCAGATCGTGCCTTGCGGCTTGTCCTCGAGGATCACGCCGTTTTCCGAGAGCACCGCGCGGACGCGGTCCGCCTCGCCGAAATCCTTCGCCTTGCGCGCAGCGGCCCGGCGGGCGATGAGGCTTTCGATCTCGCCGTCGCTGAGGCCCGCACCGCCTGTGGGCTGCCAGCGAAGCCACGCCTCGGGGTCCTGTTGCAACAGGCCCATGACCTCGCCGCCATCGAGGAGGATGGCCTTGAGCCGCGCCTTCTCCGCATCCGTCCCGGCCTTGTTGAGGTCGCCGAGCGCCGCGTGCAGCGCCGACAGCGCCAGCGGCGTGTTGATGTCGTCCAGGAGCGCGGCCATCACGTCGTCCGCCTTGGCGTCGCCCGGCGCAATGTCGGCGACGCCGCGGAGCGCCGCGTAGAAGCGGTCGAGCGTGTGCTTCGCCTGGCGCAGGCTCTCCTTCGTGAAGTCGAGCGGCTGCCGGTAATGCGTCTGCAGCAGGGCGAGGCGGATCGCCTCCCCCGGGAATTCCTGCAGCAGCTCGTTGATGGTGTAGAAGTTGCCGAGAGACTTCGACATCTTCTCGCCCTCGGCCATCAGGTAGCCGTTGTGCATCCAGTACTTCGCATACTGCGAGCCGGGATGCGCGCAGCGGCTCTGTGCGAGCTCGTTCTCGTGGTGCGGAAAGATGAGATCGCGCCCGCCGCCGTGGATGTCGAAGCTCTGGCCGAGATATTTCATGCTCATCGCCGAGCATTCGATGTGCCAGCCCGGCCGCCCTCGGCCCCACGGGCTGTTCCAGCCGGGCAGAGACGTCTCGCTCGGCTTCCACAGCACGAAGTCCGCCGGGTCGCGCTTGTAGGGTGCGACCTCGACCCTGGCGCCGGCGATCAGCTCGTCGCGGCTGTGCCCCGACAGCGCGCCGTACTTCGGCATGGACGGCACATGGAACAGCACGTGGCCGTCTTCGTGGTAGGCATAGCCCTTGTCGAGCAGCTCGACGATGATGGCGATCATCTCCTGGATGTGGTCCGTGGCGCGCGGCTCGACGTCCGGCTCGAGGGCGCCCAGCGCCGCCACGTCCGCGTGGAACTGGCGCGCCGTGCGCTCGGTCAGGGTGCGGATATCCTCGCCCGTTTCCTTCGCCCGCGCATTGATCTTGTCGTCTACGTCCGTGATGTTGCGGACATAGGTGACGTCCGGATACAGGCGCTCGAGCAGCCGGTACACCACGTCGAACACGACGACCGGCCGCGCGTTGCCGATATGCGCGAAGTCGTAGACCGTCGGTCCGCACACATACATGCGTACATGCTGCCGGTCGATCGGCCGGAACTGTTCCTTCCGGCGGCTGGCCGTGTTGTAGATCTGGAGCATTGTCGCTTGCCGGTCCTGGGTCACGCGGCAACCTATGCCAGCGGTTGGCGGGATTCAAGGACCACCGTCACACCGTTCCACCCCCGGCATAGTCGACAAATTATTGGATTCGCTCGGTCAATCGGCGGCGGCTAGAGGATCTTCCGGAACGCGTTGGTGATCGGATAGCGGCGGTCCCGGCCGAAGGCGCGGCGCGTGATCTTCACGCCGGGGGGCGCCTGGCGCCGCTTGTATTCGGCGAGGTCGAGCATGCGCCAGACGCGCTGCACGGTCGCCGCATCATGGCCGCGGCCGGTGATCTCGGCGAGGCCCATCTCGCCTTCGATCAGGCAGCGCAGGATATCGTCAAGCGCGTCGTAGGGCGGCAGGCTGTCCTGATCGGTCTGGTTCGGCTTCAACTCGGCGGACGGCGGCTTGGTGATGATGCGCTCGGGAATGATCCGCCCGGCCGGCCCCAGCGCGCTGTCCGGCCGCTGCCGGTTGCGCCAATGCGACAGCTTGAAGACGTCGGTCTTGTAGACGTCCTTGAGCACGGAATAGCCGCCGCTCATGTCGCCGTAGAGCGTCGCGTAGCCGACCGCCATCTCGGACTTGTTGCCGGTGGTGAGCAGCATCGAGCCGAATTTGTTGGAGATGCCCATCAGCAGGATGCCGCGCGTGCGCGCCTGGATGTTCTCCTCCGTCGTGTCGGGCGGCCGGCCGGCGAAGATCGGCTCGAGCATCGCCTCGAAGGCCTTCATCGCCGGCTCGATGCCGACGACGTCGTAGCGGATGCTCATGAGCTTCGCCGCCTCTTCCGCGTCCTCCAGGCTGTCCCGGCTGGTATAGGGCGACGGCATCATGACGGCGTGGACGTTCTCGCTGCCGAGCGCGTCGACCGCCACCGCGGCGCTCAGGGCGGAGTCGATGCCGCCGGACATGCCGATGACGATGCCGGGAAAGCCGTTCTTGCGGACATAGTCCCGCAGACCGAGCATCATCGCATTGTAGATCGCCTCCAGTCCGTCCGGCGGCGGGGCGATCTCGCCGCCCTCGCAACGCCAGCCGCCGGCGGCGGCGCGGCGCCATTCGGTGACGACCGTCGCCTCTCGCCATGGCGGCGCCTGTACCGCGAGCGAACAGTCGCTGTTCAGCACGAAGGAGCCGCCGTCGAACACCAGTTCGTCCTGGCCGCCCACTTGGTTGACGTAGACGAGCGGCAGGCCCGTCTCGGTCACCCGCGCCACGGCGTGCATCTGGCGCTCGTGATGCTTTTCGGTCTCGAAGGGCGAGCCGTTCGGCACCAGCAGGATCTCGGCGCCCGACTCCTGGAGGCATTCGGCGACATCCGCCTTCCAGATATCCTCGCAGATCGGCACGCCGAGCCGCACGTCGCGGAAATTGATCGGTCCCGGCATCGGACCGGAGGCGAACACACGCTTCTCGTCGAACACGCCGTAGTTGGGCAGGTCGTGCTTGAACCGCTTGGCCGCGATCGTGCCGCCGTCGAGCAGGAGCACGGCGTTGTAAACCTTGCCGTTCTCGCGCCAGGGCGCGGTCACCAGCAGGGCCGGCTTGCCGGCGCCGGTCTCCTTCGCCAGCTCGGCCACGGCCGCCTCGACCTTGTCCTGGAAGAACGGCTTGAGCACGAGATCCTCGGGTGGGTATCCGGATACCACCAATTCAGAGAAGACGATCAAATCCACGCCGCTGCACGCGTCCCGGATCGCGCGGATGCGCTCGATATTCCCGGCCACGTCGCCGACAACCGGGTTGCACTGGGCCAGGGCTATGGTTAACCGCTCGGTCATAAATGTGATCTACGCTCTTCGACGGCCGCGGACTGCGGCCAGCGTCCTTGCGGACTATCGCCCCCGCCCGCGAAAAATCAAGCGTTTCCGACGCCACCCAGGGGGTTCTGCCGCGATTTTCGAGAGGTTGGATGGCAGGCGGAACATACCAGCGGATCGTCACGATGCCGCCCCGCGGCGTCGTCCGCTCGTCCTCGGGCTTCTTCTGCCGGCTGCCGAATGGCGCGATCGCCTTCGTGCCGTCCGTCTTCCGCCTTCCCTGGCACCCGGACGCGGCACGCATCGTCGGCGCGCAGGACATCCTCAAGCTGCTGCGGGCCGAGACGATCGAGCTGGCTGTCGGCGTGGCGCTGCTGCTTGCCGGCATCCACTATTTCTTTTTCGATATCCTGGGCTTCTACATGGAAGCGCTGAGCCTGCCGCTGGCGATTCTCGCCCATACGGTCACAATGGCGCTCGGCGTCGGCTTGGTGCTGGCGCTCAACAACGGCGGATTCGCCTGCGCCAGGATTCGCATGGTCTCGCGCCTGCCGAAAGCGCCGGACAATGCGGCCGCGAACGCCCTCAGCGGCTGGCGGGCCACACAGCGCTTGTGGCGGCTGTCGTTTCTCCAGGCCGACACGGCGGCCAATCTTACCAAGTTCGGCGTGATCCTCTATCTTTTGATGTTTTTCGCGGCGGGTCCGCTGCTCGTCATCGTGCTGATCCTGCTCGTGCTCTCCGGGAAATCGAGCGCCCTCGACGGCACGGCGGGATTGATCTTCGCGCTCTATATCGCGGTGTCGGTCTGGGCCCTGGTCGAAAGCTCGATGGTGCTGCACCAGCGCATGCGGGCCGGCCGCGACCGGCGGCGGGCCAATCGCTTACCGGCGTGAGGCGTTCCATGTACCCTCTCCGCCCCGGAGGGGCAGAGAGGGAGGATCCGGTTAGTTAATTGCGATTGGCTTCGAACTAAGAGGACGCGGCGGCGGCCAGCTTGCGCCGGTTGCCGATGCGCTGCGCCTTGAGCTCCTCCGCGATCAGGAAGGCCAGCTCGAGCGCCTGATTGGCGTTGAGCCGCGGATCGCAGTGGGTGTGATAGCGCCGGGAGAGCTGGTCGTCGCCGATCGCCTGGGCGCCGCCGAGGCATTCCGTGACGTCCTGCCCGGTCATCTCCACATGGATGCCGCCGGCATAGCTGCCTTCGGCGTTGTGCACGTCGAACACGCGCTTGACCTCGGTGAGCACCCGGTCGAACGGCCGCGTCTTGTAGCCGGTGGTCGACTTGATCGTGTTGCCGTGCATCGGGTCCGACGACCACACCACCGTGAAGCCCTCGCGCTGGACCGCGCGGATGAGCGTCGGCAGGTAGCGCTCGACGTTGTCGCTGCCCATGCGCGAGATCAGCGTGATGCGCCCCGCCTCGTTGGCCGGGTTGAGCGTCTCGATCAGGCGCATGAGGTCGTCCGTCTCGAGCGTCGGGCCGCACTTGATGCCGATCGGGTTGTTGATCCCGCGGAAGAACTCGACATGCGCGCCGTCCGGCTGGCGCGTCCGGTCGCCGATCCAGACCAAGTGGGCCGAGCAGTCGTACCACAGGCCGGTCAGGCTGTCCTGACGGGTCAGCGCCTCTTCATAGCGCAGCAGCAGCCCTTCGTGGCTGGTGTAGAACTCCGTCTCGCGCAACTGCTGCACCGCGTCGCCGGTCAGGCCGCACGCCTCCATGAAGTCGAGCGCCTCGCCGATGCGCTCGGCCAGTTCCTTGTAGCGCTCGCCCTGGGAGCCGTCGGCGACGAAATCCAGATTCCACTGATGCACCTTGTGCAGGTCGGCAAAACCGCCCTGGGCGAAGGCGCGCAGCAGGTTCAGCGTCGACGCGGACTGATGGTAGGCCTTCAGCATGCGGTCGGGGTCGGGCTCGCGCTGCGCGGCATCGAAGTCGATGCCGTTGACGATGTCGCCGCGGTAGCTCGGCAGCTCGACGCCGTTCTGCACCTCGGCCGGCTCGGAGCGCGGTTTGGCGAACTGCCCCGCCATCCGGCCGACCTTGACCACCGGGCAGGCCGCGCCGAAGGTCAGGACCACCGCCATCTGCAGCAGGACCTTGAAGGTATCGCGGATGTTGTTGGCGCTGAACTCGGCGAAGCTTTCCGCGCAGTCGCCGCCCTGGAGCAGAAAAGCCTTGCCTTCCGCCACCTTGGCAAGCGACGCCTTCAGCCGGCGCGCCTCGCCGGCGAAAACCAGCGGGGGCTGCCGGCGCAGATCCTGCTCCACCGCCTCCAATTTCGCGGCATCGCGATACTCCGGAACCTGCCTTATCGGCAGTTGTCTCCAGCTATCCCGCGTCCATTTTTCGGCCATGATCAGCCTCCACCCAGCTTTGTGCTCTCCTGGAAACCGTGCTTGTACGACCATTATGCCCGGTTTTCCACAGCAAAAGGAGCGGGTTCCGGGCGGCTTAGCTGATATGATCCGCGGATCGGTTTCGGCAAGACGGGGCAATCATGAATACGCGCGAGGATCGCCGGTCGGCGCTCGGCCGGCTGCTGGCGGAGAGCGAACGGGCCGTCGTGTTCACGGGGGCGGGAATCAGCACGGAGTCCGGTATCCCCGATTTCCGCAGCCCCGGCGGCGTCTGGGAGAAATTCAAGCCCGTGATGTACCAGGATTTCGTGGTCTCCGACGCCGCCAAGCGGGAATACTGGCGCCAGCGCTTCTCGCGCGAGGGGGCGATGCTGCAGGCGGAGCCCAACCGCGGCCACCGGGCGGTCGAGAAGCTGGTCCGCACGGGCAAGATATCCGCCGTCATCACGCAGAATATCGACGGGCTGCACCAGCGGTCGGGCGTGCCGGAGGACAGGATCATCGAGCTGCACGGCAACTCGACCTACGCCTCATGCCTCGAATGCGCCGCCCGCTACGAGATCCCGCCGATCCGCGAGGCCTTCCTGAAGAACGAGACGCTGCCCCTCTGCAACCACTGTGGCGGCGCGGTGAAGACGGCGACGATCTCCTTCGGCCAGTCGATGCCCGAAGACGCCATGCGCCTCGCCCAGATCGAGACGCTGCAATGCGACCTGTTCCTCGCCATCGGCTCGTCTCTCGTCGTCTATCCGGCGGCCGGCTTCCCCCTGATGGCGAAGGAACATGGCGCCCGCCTCGTCATCCTCACCCGCGACCCCACCGACCTCGACCGCTACGCCGATCTGGTGCTGAACGACGAGATCGGCCCGGTGCTGGGGGACGTGGTGGGGGTGAATTAGGCGGCCAGATCGCGCTCATGGACTCCGCGGACAAGCCGCGGAGTGACGATTTCTATTTAAATACATACAATTATGTCATGCTGCGGCTTGTCCGCGGCATCCATGCATGCACAGGCAACCACGTTGGGCGATCGCTCGCAGCCCGCCTTTCAGCCGCAACAGGTCGGCGTCGGCGGCGCGCAGCAGGCGGAGTCCGGCGTTGCATCCGCCGGGTCCGCTTCTATGCGACCCCCCTTCGTCTCGCGCGGATCGCGGAGCGGGGAGCGCGCGTAGTCCCAAGCCTGCGCCTCGAAGGGCGATACCGGCACGGCGGGCTCGACCAGGATGAAGTGGTCGCGGTAAGGCGCGCGGCTGAACAAGCCGAAGGTCTTGGCGCACATCGCGTAGCGCTTGCCGCGCTCCATGCGGTGGCCGTCGTCGTCGACCACCTCCTTGAACGGACCCTTGTAGATGACGGCCTGGTTCCGATCGAAGCACGGCCCCTGCTTGCCCTTCGACGCCTCCACCGTGATGGAGCGGAACTCGATGCCCTCGATCGTCTGCCAGGGCACGGCGCCGTAGTCGAGCACACGGATGCCGCAGAAGCCCGCCTCCTCGAAGGCTTTCAGAAAACCGGTTTCGGTGAAGGCGCCGGAAACGCATCCGCTCCAGAGCGTCGGATCCCGGCGCAACGCTTCCGGTATCTCCTCGTCGCTAACGATGTCGCTGATGACCGCGCGTCCGCCGTTCCTGAGCACGCGCAGGATCTCGTCGAAGAGCTGCCGCTTCGCCGAGGCGTCGACGAGATTGAGCACGCAGTTCGAGACCACGACGTCGACGCTGTCGCTCGCGATCATCGGCGCATTCCGCCGTAGATCGGCCGCGAGCGCTTCGGCTTCGAGATAGCCGTTCGCATCCTTGACCGGGCGTTCCGCGAGCGTGCGGCCGAGCGCGTCGAGGTCGAGCGCCAGGTCCTGAATGCGTCCCTTGCGGAATTCCACATTCGCATAGCCGATATTCTTGGCAACGGTTGGCGCGGCATTGCGCGCCACGGACAGCATCTCGTCCGTCATGTCCACGCCGATGACGCGCCCCTCGGGCCCGACGATCTGCGCCGCGATGAAGCAGATCTTGCCCGTGCCGCTGCCGAGGTCGAGCACCGTCTCGCCCGGCCGCAGATATCGGCTCGGGTCGCCGCAGCCGTAATCGCGCTCGATCACCTCGGTGGGGATCGCCTCCAGGTATCGGCGATCGTAGTCGACCGCGCAACAGAGGCTGGGGGCGGCAGCCTGCGCGGCCCTCGCATAGCGCTCGCGGACGGCGGCTTCGGTGTTCATGACGGTATCGGGCACGGTGCATTCCCCCGTTCGATGATGGTCGTGATGGATCTGTCCGGACTCTAACGCCGACGCTCCGCGCCATGAACTAAAATGCGCGTGACCGGCCTCACGCAGCCGACTGCTCCAGCAGCCACGCCTCGAACAACGCGGCGCGGCTGTCGTCCGCGTGCGGGCGGAGCGAGACGTAACTGAGCCCGCTCCTCACGAAGCCGAAGGGCGCGACGAGGCGGCCGGCGGAGAGGTCGTCCTCGATCACCGGCTTCGGGCCGATGGCGACACCGAGACCGGACGCCGCCGCCTGCAGCATGAAATAGAAATGCTCGAAGGTCTGCGCGGCGGCGGGCTGAACCTCGGCCTGCCCAACGCTTGCGAACCAGTCGGGCCAGGCCGAGATCCGAGTATCCGTATGCAACAGCGTCGCGCGGGCGAGATCTTCCACCGTCCTGAGCCTCAGCCTCTCCTGCAGCGCCGCGCTCAGCACCGGCCCGACCTCTTCGACGATGAAGGGATTCGCGATCATATCCGCCGGCCAGGGCGGCCGCGCGGTCCGGATGGCGAGATCGAAACGGTCGCGGAGGAAATTCACCGGCGCGTCCGACGCCGAGAGCTGCACCTCGATGTCCGGATGGGCCGCGCGGAAAGCGAACAGCCTGGGAATCAGCCAGCGCATCGTGAAGGTGCCGAGGCAGGAGACGATGAGATTGCCGCCACGCGCCCGCGCCGCCTGGGCAACCCCCGCCTCCATCAGGTCGAAGGACGAGGTCAGCACCGGCAGCAGCCGCGCGCCCGCCTCCGAAAGGCGGAGCCCGGCGCCGGCCCTGTGGAACAGCGCCGTCCCCAGCGCCTGCTCGAGCTGTTTCACCTGGCGGCTGACCGCGCCATGCGTGACGTGCAGCTCCGCGGCCGCCGCCGTAACGGAGCCGAGCCGAGCCGCCGCCTCGAAGGCGCGCAGCGCGTTCAGCGATGGGAGCGAGCGAGGCATTTGTGAGAAAATATCATATTGGGCGTGATTTTATATCGATTTTCCGGGACTAGCATAATCCGCTAATTAAAAAATATCACGCGGGTTTGCATGCTCGATCGCCTGGAAAGGATTTGTGTCTATGGATACGACTGTATTCTTCGCCGTGCTCGCGGCCGCGGCGATGCATGCCGGCTGGAACGCGGTGGTGAAGATCGGCCTGGACCAGTTCCTCACGGTCACCCTGGTGGCGGTGGCGGCCGGCGCGGTCGCCCTCGCCTGCCTGCCGTTCACCGAGGTGCCGACGGGCGCCGTCTGGTATTGGATCCTGGCGTCGGCGGTCCTGCACACCGGCTACAAGATATTCCTCGTTCAGGCCTACAAGGCGGGCGACCTCGGGCAGGTTTATCCGCTGGCCCGCGGCGCCGCGCCGCTGATCGTCGCCGCGGTCAGCCTCGTCGCGCTCGAGGAAGGGCTCGACGGCGCCAATCTCGCCGGCATCGGGGTGCTGGTCGCCGGCGTTTTGCTGATGTCGCTGCGCGGCGGCCACCAGGCGAGAGGTCTCAACCGCACCGCCGTGCTCTATGCGCTCGGCACCTCCTGCTTCATCGCCGGCTACACGCTGGTCGACGGCCTCGGCGCACGGCAGGCGGCATCGGCCATGAGCTACACGATCTACCTGTTCGTCATCGACGCGGTCCTCATCGCGATCGTCTGCCTGGCCATGCGCGGATGGAAGGGCGTCCGCCGCATGGAGGGCGTCTGGAAAAGCGGCCTTGCCGGCGGCGCGCTGTCGCTCGGCGCCTATTGGATTGCGATCTGGGCGATGACGCAGGCGCCGATCGCCACGGTCGCCGCGCTGCGCGAAACCAGCGTGCTGTTCGCCATCGTCATCGCGACCGTGGTGCTGAAGGAGAAGCTGACCCCGTGGCGGCTCGCCGCCGCCTTCGTCATTTCCGGCGGAACTTTGCTGCTGCGGCTATGACGCGGCCGCTCACGCGGCCTTGCCGTCCTTCTCCCCGTCGTCCGGCGCCGCGGTGCGCATGGTGACGAACTCTTCCGCCGCGGTCGGGTGGATGCCGATGGTGGCGTCGAACTGCGCCTTGGTCGCGCCGCACTTGAGCGCGATCGCCATGCCCTGGACGATCTCGCCCGCATCCGGCCCGACCATGTGGCAGCCGAGCACGCGGTCGTCTTCGCGGCGGACGACCAGCTTCATGAAGGTCCGCTCGTCGCTGCCGCTCAGCGTGTGCTTCAGCGCCTTGAAGTCGCTGGTGAAGATGCGCACGCGGCCGTATTTCTCGCGCGCCTGCGTTTCGGTCAACCCGACACTGGCGACATTCGGATTGCTGAATACCGCGCTCGCGACATTCGCGTAATCCATCTTCGTCCGCTTGCCGTTGAAGAGCGTGTTGGCGACCGCCATGCCCTCCGCCAACGCCACCGGCGTGAGCTGCATCCGGTCGATGACATCGCCGATGGCGTAGATCGACGGCACGGAGGTCTGGAAATAATCGTCGACCTTGATCGCGCCGTCGGCCCCAAGCTCGACGCCGGCCTCTTCGAGCCCGATGCCTCGGCTGTTCGGCGCGCGCCCGGTGCAGTACATCACCGCGTCGACTTTCACCTCGAGCCCGCTGTCGAGGATCGCGCACAGCTTGTCGCCGCTGCGCTCGATGCAGTCCACATTGTGGTTGAAGCGCAGGTCGATGCCCTTCTTGCGCATCTCGTCGGCGAGGAAGTGGCGCACGTCGTCGTCGAAGCCGCGCAGGAAGACGGGACCGCGATAGAGCTGGACCACGTCCACGCCGAGGCCGCCGAAAATGCCCGCGAACTCCACCGCGATGTAGCCGCCGCCGACGATCAAGATCTTCCCGGGCAGCTTTTCGAGAAAGAACGCCTCGTTGGACGTGATCGCCAGCTCCTTGCCCGGAATGTCCGGAACGACCGGCCAGCCGCCGGTCGCCACCAGGATATGTTCCGCGGTCACCCGCTTGCCGGCGACCTCGATGGTGTGCGGATCGACGACGCGGGCGCGCGCCTTGAAGATCTCGACTTTCGCCGCATTCAGCAGCCGCTCGTAGATGCCGTTGAGCCGCTCGATCTCCTTGTTTTTGTTCTCGACCAGCGTCGGCCAGTCGAATTTGCGCTCGCCGATCGACCAGCCGAAGCCCGCCGCGTTCTCGAAGTCTTCCGAGAAATGCGAGGCGTAGGCGAACAGCTTCTTCGGGATGCAGCCGACGTTGACGCAGGTCCCGCCCATGAAGCGCTCCTCCGCCACGGCAACCCGCGCGCCGAAATTGGCCGAGAAGCGGCTCGCCCGGACGCCGCCCGAACCGGCCCCGATGGTGAACAGGTCGTAGTCGTACTTGGGCATAGGAATAGACCTCCGGGCCTCTGGCGGTTCCGAATGCAACGGCGGACGGTAGCAGCGCTGCTCAGCCGGTCACGCCGGCCATGCAGACGTATTTGATCTGGACGTAGTCGTCGATGCCGTATTTCGAGCCTTCGCGGCCGACGCCCGACTCCTTGAATCCGCCGAACGGCGCTTCGACCGTGGAGATGACGCCCGCGTTGACCCCGACGAGTCCGGATTCGAGCGCCTCGGCGACGCGCCAGATGCGCCCGATATCGCGGCTGAAGAAGAAGGAGGCGAGGCCGAACTCCGTGTCGTTGGCGAGTGCCACCGCGTCCTCTTCGCTCTTGAAACGGAACAGCGGCGCCACCGGCCCGAAGGTCTCCTCGCGCGCGACCGCCATCTGCGTCGTCACGTCGACGAGCACGGTCGGCTGAAAGAAGGTGCCGCCGAGCTCGTGACGCTCGCCGCCGACGACGACGCGGGCGCCCTTCCCCACCGCATCGGCGATATGCTCTTCCACCTTGTCGACCGCCTTGGCATCGATCAGCGGACCCTGGTCGACCGCCGACTTCAAGCCGTCGCCGACCTTCAGCTTGGCGACCGCCCCGGCCAGCTTGTCGGCGAATTCGTCGTAAACGCCGTCCTGCACCAGGATGCGGTTGGCGCAGACGCAGGTCTGGCCGGTGTTGCGGAATTTCGCGGCGATGGCGCCTGTAACGGCCGCATCCAGGTCGGCGTCGTCGAAGACGATGAAGGGCGCGTTGCCGCCGAGCTCCATGCTGACCTTCTTCACCGTGTTGGACGCCTGCTTCATCAGCAGCTTGCCGACCTCGGTCGAGCCGGTGAAGGTGATCTTCCGGACGATCGGGTTGCTTGTCATCTCGTCGCCGATCTCGCCCGACTTGCCGGTGAGCACGCTGAACACGCCCTTCGGCACGCCGGCCCGCTCCGCCAGCACGGCCAGCGCGAATGCGGAATAGGGCGTCTGCGTCGCCGGCTTGGACACCATGGTGCAGCCGGCGGCCAGCGCCGGGCCGACCTTGCGCGCGATCATCGCCGACGGGAAGTTCCAGGGCGTGATCGCCGCGCAGACGCCGACCGGCTCTTTGGTCACGACGATGCGCCAGTCGGGGTTCGGCGACGGGATGGTGTCGCCGTAGACGCGCTTGCCCTCCTCGGCGAACCAGTCGATGAAAGCGGCGGCGTAGGCCACCTCGCCCTTCGACTCGGCGAGCGGCTTGCCCTGCTCGGTCGTCATCAGGACCGCCAGGTCATCCTGGTTCGCCAGCAGCAGGTCGTACCATTTGCGAAGGATCGCGCCCCGCTCCTTGGCGGTCTTGCGCCGCCACGCCGGATAGGCCCTGTTGGCCGCCTCGATCGCGCGGCGCGTCTCCGCCGCGCCCATCTTCGGCACAGTCCCGATGGTCTCGCCGGTCGCCGGGTTGGTAACCGGGATCGTCTCGCCGCCGTCGGCGTCGACCCAGGCGCCGTCGATGTAGCATTGCTGGCGAAACAGGCTGGAGTCCTTCAGTTTCATGGCTGCGTCTCCCTATTCTCGGTGATGCAAAGCGATCTAGGGCGCGTGACGGCGCCTTCTAGGTGAACAATGCCTCAGGAATAGGGTTCCTGCCAGCCGTGCCGCTACTCGACCGTCACCGACTTCGCGAGGTTGCGCGGCTGGTCGACGTCGGTGCCCTTGAGAACGGCGGTGTGGTAGGCGAGGAGCTGCACGGGGATCGAATAGAGGATGGGCGCGACGAACGGGTCGACGCGCGGCATCTCGATGGTCGCCGCCGGCTTCGCTTGGCGTTCCAGACGCCCGATGCCGTCCGCATCGGAAATGAATATCACGCGCCCGCCGCGGGCGATCACCTCCTGCACGTTCGACGCGGTCTTCTCGAACAGCGGATCGTTGCCCGGCGCGATCACGATCACCGGCACGGCCTCGTCGATCAGCGCGATGGGGCCGTGCTTCATCTCGCCGGCGGCATAGCCTTCGGCGTGGATATAGGAGATTTCCTTCAGCTTGAGCGCGCCTTCGAGCGCGATCGGGAAGCTCGTGCCGCGGCCGAGATAGAGCACGTCGCGCGCCTCGACAAGTTGCTCGGCGATCTTCGCGATGTCCGCCGCGCGGGCCAGGACCTCCGCGGTCCGGCTCGGCACCTCGGCGAGCGCGCCCGTCAGGTCGGCGGCCGCCGCCGCGGGCAGCGTGCCGCGCGCACGGCCGAAGGCGATCGCGAAGGCGGCGAGCACGGTGAGCTGCGTCGTGAAGGCCTTGGTCGACGCGACGCCGATCTCCGGCCCCGCCAGCGTGCGCAGCACGCCGTGCGATTCGCGGGCGATGGTGGATTCGGGCACGTTGACCACCGAAACGATATGCTGCTTCTGATCGCGGGCGTAGCGCAGCGCGGACAAGGTATCCATCGTCTCGCCGGACTGGCTGATGAAGAGCGCGAGGCCACCTTCGACCATCGGCATGTTGCGGTAGCGGAACTCCGACGCGACGTCGATCTCGACCGGCACGCGGGCCAGCCGCTCGATCCAGTATTTGCCGACGAGGCCGGCGTAATAGGCAGTGCCGCACGCGCTGATCGAGACGCGCGGCACCGTCGCCAGGTCGATCGGCAGCTTCGGCAGGGTGATCGTCCGCTCCGCCGGATTGAGGACGGCATGCATGGTGTCGCCGATGACGGTCGGCTGCTCGAAGATCTCCTTCAGCATGAAGTGGCGGTAGTTGCCCTTGCCGATCATCGCGCCGGACAGCGCGGTCTCCACCACGCGGCGGTCGACGGTCTGCCCGGCCGTGTCGTAGATCGTCGCCTGCCGGTCGGAGACGACGGCCCAGTCGCCCTCCTCGAGATAGCAGATGCGCTGCGTCAGCGGTGCCAGCGCCAGCGCGTCGGAGCCGAAATACATCTCGCCGTCGCCGTAGCCGATGGCGAGCGGGCTGCCCAGCCGCGCGCCGATCATCAGGTCGTGATGGCCGCTGAAGATGAGCACCAGCGCAAACGCGCCCTGCAGCCGTTGGAGCGTGGCCGCGACTGCCTCCTTTGGCGGCAGGCCGTCGTTCAGGTAACGCGTCACCAGATGGACAACGACTTCGGTGTCCGTCTCCGTCTCGAACTTGTTGCCGTGAGCGGCCAGCTCGTCGCGCAGTTCCTGGAAATTCTCGATGATGCCGTTGTGGACGACGGCGACCTTGCCCGTCGCGTGCGGATGCGCGTTTTTCTCGCTCGGCACCCCATGCGTCGCCCAGCGGGTGTGACCGATACCGATGGTGCCGGCGATCGGCTTGCCCTCCAGCAGCGTCGCGAGGTTGGCGAGCCGCCCCTCCGCCCGCCGCCGGTCGATGTTGCCGTTCACCAGGGTGGCGATGCCGGCGGAATCGTAGCCGCGGTACTCAAGGCGCTTCAGGCCGTCGAGCAGCAGGGGAGCGACCGGCTTTTTCCCGACGATGCCGATGATGCCGCACATTCAGCTCTTGTCCTTCTTCGCCTGTTCTTTTTTCTGCGCGCGTTTCTGCTGCTCCAGCTTCTCGCGCAGCGCCTTGGCGCGCCCCGGCATATCGACCTGCTCGCCGCGCGCGATGGTCAGCGAATCCGCGGGCACGTCGCGCACGACCGTGCTGCCGGCGCCGATCACCGCGCCGTCGCCGATCGTCACCGGCGCCACGATGGCGGTGTTCGAGCCGATGAAGGCCGACTTGCCGATCACCGTGCGGTGCTTGAGGTAGCCGTCGTAGTTGCAGGTGATCGTGCCGGCGCCGATGTTGGTCTTCGCGCCGACGTCGGTATCGCCGACATAGCTGAGGTGGTTGGCCTTGGCGCCCTCGCCCAGCACCGCGTTCTTGATCTCCACGAAATTGCCGACATGCGCGTCGCGCCCTATCACCGCGCCGGGCCGGAGCCGCGCGAAGGGGCCGACGATGGCGCCACGTTCGATGGTGGCCGTATGGAAGTGGCAGAAGGACAGGATCTCGACATGGTCTTCGACCGTCACCCCCGGGCCGAAGAACACATTGGGGCCGATGACGACGTCGCTGCCGAGCTTGGTGTCGTAGCTGAACCACACGCTGTCCGGATCGAGCAGCGTCGCGCCCTCGTCCATCGCGCGGCGGCGGCGCGCCTTTTGCCACGCAGCCTCGGCGCGCGCCAGGGCGGCCCGGCTGTCGACGCCCATCAGCTCGTCGGCATCCGCTTCGACGACGGCGCAATCGAGCCCCTCGGCACTTGCCAGACCGATGATGTCGGTAAGATAGAACTCGCCGCGCGCGTTGTTCTTGCCGACCCGGTCGACCAGCGAAAACAGCCGTGCGGCGTCGACCGCCATGACGCCGGAGTTGCAGAGGCCGATCGCCCGCTGCTCCTCGGTCGCGTCGCGGTCTTCGACGATGGCGGCGAGCCTACCCTTGCCGTCCTGCAGGAGACGCCCGTATCCGGAGGGATCCTCCGGCCGGAATCCGAGAACCGCGACCGACGCGCCCGCTGCCCGTGCGTCCAGCATGCGGCGCAGCGTTGCGCTCGTGATCATGGGCGTGTCGCCGAAGAGAACCAGCACGGTGCCGCGGCGGAAATCCGCCAGCGCTTCGCGCGCGGCCTTGACGGCGTCGGCCGTGCCGAGGCGCTCGTGCTGGACCACGGTGCGATGCGGCGCCACGGCTTTCGCGACCTGCTCCATGTCCGGGCCGACGACGACGACGCTCTTCGCCGGATCGAGCTCCGCCGCGGCCGCCAGCACGTGTAGGACCATCGCGCGGCTGGCGATCGGATGCAGGACCTTGGGGAGCTCGGACTTCATGCGCGTCCCCAATCCTGCGGCCAGGACGACAGCGGCGACTTCGGCGGTGTTCATGCGCAGTAGGACTCTGATCGGGGCGTGTTATTCCGGTGTCGAGCCGAAAACTGCCACAGCAGTTAAAGGCCGCCAAGTAACGATATATTACCCAGTCTTACAGGAAAGCGGCGGCTACCGCCCGGCGAAAAGTGCTTGGTGCCCGTGCGTCATACGGCTAGAAACGGGCGCAGCAGCCGCGAGCCGGACTCCCAGCCTGCGGATGAAGTATGCGAAAATGGTTAATATTCCGAAAACCGCCCGAAAACCCGCCCCAGAGCCCATCTGAAAAACCAATGCCGGCACCGCTTCCTGTCCTCGTCTTCGACCTCGACGGCACGCTGATCGAAAGCGCGCCCGAGATCCGGCACTGCCTCAACCTGCTGCTCGAGGAGCATGGCCGGGCGGGCGTAACGCTGCCGCAGGTCGAGCGGATGATCGGCAACGGCGTCGCCAAGCTGGTCGAGCGCGGCTTCGAGGCGACCGGCGGGATGCCCGACGACTTCGATGCCGCCCTCACGCGCTTCATCGGCATCTACAACGACGCGCCGATCGCCGAGACGCCGGTCTATGACGGGGTGCCGGAGACGCTGGCCCGCCTCCACGCGGCCGGTCACGTCATGGCGATCTGCACCAACAAGCTCTACGAGCCGACGGTCAAGATCCTCGAAGGACTGGGCTTCGCCCGCTATTTCAGGGCGGTGGCGGGCGGCGACAGCTTTCCGGTGCGGAAGCCCGATCCCGGTCATCTTCTGGGCGTGCTGGAGCGCCTCGGCGCGGCGCACGAGGACGCGATCATGATCGGCGACAGCCCGAACGACATCGGCTGCGCGATCGGCGCGGGCGTGCGCTCGATCGCCCTCAGCTACGGCTATTCCAATGTGCCGGCGGCCGAGCTCGGCGCGGACCGGCTGGTCGACCGCTTCGCCGATCTGCCCGAGGCGATCGCCAGCCTGAGCCGCCAGTAGGCGACGGAGGAATGGCGACAGAGCGAGTGGCGCTAGGTGCCCTTGATTGACTGCCGGTGACCTCCCAAAAAGCCGTCACTCGCCGGCTCGACCGGCGAGTCTCCCGGACCGCGCTTGGATTCGCCGATCAAGTCGGCGAATGACGAAGGAAGGGCGATGGAGGCGGTAGCTTGACAGTCCGCGGACCCCGGCGTAGATGTCCAACCTTCCGCCATTGGCGGGCGCGTAGCTCAGCGGGAGAGCACCGCTTTCACACGGCGGGGGTCACAGGTTCAATCCCTGTCGCGCCCACCAACAAAATCAGCACCTTAGTCCCCGTCACCGATAGCGCTCTCTGGGTCAATTGAACCAGACGTGCGGCGCGCTCGGGCGGTTCGACGTGCCGGACGAGATCTTGCCGGCATGACGGTGCGCATTCTGACCGGCGATTTCTTCGAGGTGCCGCAGACGGCAGCCGAGATCCACGCCATGTGGCGGAGCAAGCTGCCCAGCCCAGCGCCGGAGATGATAGAATACTTGTCGGAACAGGCTGATTTCGTGCCCAAGGTCGCCATGGCAGAAGCCATCGGAAAGCAGCCGAGAGGCGGTCACTGGAATGGAGGCATCGCCGTGCTGCGGAACAACGGTCTCATCGAGCTGCAGGGCGAACGCCTGCGGCTGTGCGAGGAACTGAGGGGATGAAGGATGTTGCCGGCAAGCGACAAGCGGGATTTTTCCGGACGCCCTACAGCATCCGCTATCGTGGGCGGCGCTGGGGAATTTATGTCTCTCGACTTTCCGGCCTTTCGTTCAGCGCCGGCGAGATGGAAGGGGCCAATCCCAAGCTGGCGTGCGCCAAGCTGACGGCGGCCATCAATCGGCAGGGAGTGTTTGTGTGGTGGAACGGGCAGTGCATTTTGTCGGGTTTCGGGGCGAGGAATATTTCTCGGCCGCCCGACTCTTCGGACCGCCCGATTTCTTCCACTACTACCTCGACAACCGGGCAATCGCCGAATTCATGCCCGGCGACATCGTCGTGTTCGCCAACGGCGCTGAGCGCCGGCTGCACGAGCACGCCTTCAACGACAGTGAGAGGTTCTGATGGACACGAAGCGGCAAGTAGCGCTGCACCATGAGATATTGCGCGGCGTCGCCGAACCGTTCGCCGACTTGCGGAGCTAACCTACAGCTCAATCCGACGCCCGCCCTTCCCGGCATGCTCGTCGCAGCGCTAGACTGATCTCCCCTGCTTCAAGCTCCTCGTAGAAAAGGAACGGCACCGTGACCAACCTCATCGAGCTTCGCATTCATGACCGCGGCAGCTTCGCCGACGGGCATTCGTTCGGCGACACCGGCGCGTACGAGCGGCTGCGCGGCACCGCCTATTACGCGGTCGATCCGAAGGCGCCGGCACAGGCGGCCGTGTTCGACATCGAGAACGCGCCGGTGAACGCCAAGGGGCTGGTCGAGTTTTCCGCCGATTTCCTGATCCTGAAGCCGGCCGATCCGGCGCGCGGCAGCAAGCGGCTGTTCCACGATTTCGGCAACCGCGGCAACATGCGGATGCTGCAGTTCTACAACGACGCGCCCGGCACCAACGACCCGAGGACGCTGGCGCATGCGGGCAACGGTTTCCTGTTCCGGCGCGGCTACACGGTGGTGTGGAGCGCGTGGCAGGGCGACCTGATGGCGGGCAACGGCCGCGTGCTGATGAACATCCCGGTCGCGACGGACAAGGGGCAGCCGATCACGGGCACGGTGCTCGAAGAATACGCGGTTTCCACGCCGGCCTTCTGGCTGCCGCTGTCGGGCCGTGCGTCGACGCGGAGCCACCCGACCGTCTCGCTCGACACGGCCAAGGCGCGGCTGACGAAGCGGCGCTATCCCGACAGCGAGCGCATCGCGATTCCGTCGAGCGAATGGGCCTTCGCCATGATCGAGGGCGGCGAAGGGCAGGACGACCAGGGCGCCGAGATCGGCATCCACCCCTCCGACCGGCACGTCTACCTGAAGAAGGGCTTCCAGCCTGGCTGGATCTACGAGCTGGTCTATACCGGGCGCGACCCGCTGGTGCTGGGGCTGGGCCACGTCGCGGTGCGCGACCTCGTCGGCCATCTCCGCTACGGCAAGAAGGACGCGGCGGGCAACGCCAACCCGGTGGGCAAGATCGAGAAGGCCTACACCTGGGGCCGGTCGCAGACCGGGCGCTGCATCCGCGACTACGTCTACCGCGGCTTCAACGCGGATGCCGAGGGGCGGAAGGTGTTCGACGGCGTGCTGCCGCATGTCGCCGGCGCGGGGCGAATGCGCATGCACCACCGCTTCGCCAACCTGATCTCGGGCGCGGGCGGCGTCTACGAGGAAGGCTACATGTACGGCGACCGTTTCCCCTTCTCCTATGCGCACTCGACCGACCATTTCACCGGCAAGGCGGACGCCATCCTGAAGTGCCCGGAGACCGACCCGCTGGTCATCCACACCCAGACTTCGACCGAGTACTGGCAGCGGCGCGGCTCGCTCGTGCACACCGACACGCGCGGCAACGACCTGGCGCAGCCGGCCAACGTGCGCGTCTTTCTCTGGGCCAGCTCGCAGCATTTCGCGAGCCCGCTGATCAAGGAGACGCGCCGGCCGGGCGCCGGCACCAACTTCGTCAACACGGTGCACACCTCACCCTTCTTCCGCGCCATGCTGGACGCCATGGACCGGTGGGCCACGGACGGCACGCCGCCGCCGCCGTCCCGGGTGCCGACGCGAAAGGATGGCACGCTGGTGCCGTTCGAGCAGTACCTGGAGACGTTCCCGAATATTCCGGCGCAGCCGCTGCCGCACGGACCGAACGGCCTGCCGTACATGGATTTCGGGCCGACGGCCGATGACGGGCTGATCACCAAGCTGCCGCCCGACGTGCTCGACGCCAAGGGCTATGCCGTGCTGCTGCCCGCCGCCGACGCGGACGGCAACGATATCCCCGGCGTCCGCGCGCCGATGGTGCAGGCGCCGCTCGGCACCTACACCGCCTGGAACATGCGGGCGCGGGGCCAGGGACGCGGCTACACGCTGAAGCTCGACGGCGCCTACATCCCGCTTCCCGACACGCCGGAGGAGCGCAAGGCGACGCGCGACCCGCGCCGCTCCGTGCTGGAACGCTACGGCTCGAAGGAAGCCTACGTGGCGGCGATCAAGGCGGCGGCGGAGAAGCTCGCCGCCGAGGGCTTCATGCTCGAGGAAGACGTCGACCGCGCCGTGGCGCTTGCCGCCGACTGGGGCAGCACGCGGCACGACGTGAGGCTGTAGGCGCGCGGCCCACCCCCAAGGTCACGCCCATGGTCACGCCCACGGATCGTAGCTGCCGAAGCTCCAGACATGGCCTTCCGGGTCGCGGCAGACGTATAGCCTGCCGCCGTAATCCTGGTCGGCGATGTCGATGACGATCTCGGCGCCTGCTTCCTTTGCGCGGGCGTAGTGCTCATCCACCTCGGCGACGACGATGTAGGGCGCCTGCGTGACGCCGCCGGCGGCGTCCGGCGACACGATCAGCTTGTTGTAGTCGCCGTCGCGGCCGGAGCCCAGCATGATCATCCCGTTGCCGAAAGCGAGCTGCGCATGCGCGATGGCGCCGTTCTCGCCCGGAACGACGAGATGCTCTTCGAATCCGAACGCGCGGCAGAGCCATTCTATCGCTGCGGCCGCGTCGCGATAGCGCAATGCCGGAATGATCGTTGCTGGCGCGTTTTCCGAGCGTGCGGGCATGAGATGCGTCTCCTCGTTGTTGCCGGTTGCCGCTATCGAAGCGTCAGGGGATCATCTGGTCAACAGCCTTGATCGGCGGGCGGTTGCATACCCATATCGAAAGGATATCCATTTTAGGCAGGAGCGGCGGCGGCGTGGCGAAGGGCCGGAGTATCGATCACATCGTGCTGGCGGCCGGAAGGCTGGACGATGCGGCGCGGCGCTACGAGGCGCTCGGCTTCACCTTGACGCCCCGCGCCGAGCACGATGTGCGCATGGGAACGTCGAACCGGCTCGCGCAGTTTGCCGGCGGCAACTTCATCGAGTTGCTGGAAGTCGACCGCCCGGCGGCGCTCGACCCGCACGACTTTTCGGCATCGCCGCCCCGTTTCAGCTTCGGCGCGCATAACCGCGACTTCGCCGGGCGCCGCAACGGGATATCGATGCTTGCACTCAGCGGCGGCGACAGCCGGGCGGAGGCAGCCGCCTTTCGGGCGGCCGGCATCGAATCCTATGAGCCTTTCGACTTCGAACGAATGGCCACCCTTCCCGATGGCAAGCTGGTTACCGTCGCCTTCAGCCTCGCCTTCGCCACCAGTCCGGAAATGCCGCAAATCGCCTTCTTCACCTGCCATCACAGGTCTCCCCGGCATTTCTGGAAACCTGCATTCCAGAGCCATGCAAACGGCGCGCGCCGCATCGCCGCGATCTACCTCGTCACCGAAAAGCCGCATCGGCACCAGGATTTTCTCACGAGGCTTATCGGCAATCCGCCGGAAAGTGCCGGCGGCGGACTCAGATTCCGGTGCGGCAGGGACGATCTGTTCGTCCTGAGCCCCTCGCGTCTCGACGACATCGCGCCTGGGTCGCATTTCGACCTCGGCGACGGCCCGCAGCTAGCCGGATTCACGGTCGAGGTCACGGAACCGGCGCCCCCGTTTACGCCTGCAAGCGAAGCCTGCGGCGCATTCATCGAGTGGCGGCGGATTAGGCCTCTCCGATGAGCACGCCGAGCACGCGGCGATAGCTCCTGAGCGCCGCGCCTATCTCGCCGCGGCGCTCCTCGAAACGCGCGATGTCGGCCCCGGCGAGCGCACCGCTCAGCAATGCATACGACCATGCAAGCCGTTCCACGTCCTTCTCGTCGGCCGGCGTGCCCGGACCTTGGCTTCGGATGCGGCGGTACGATTCGGCGAGCGCGGTCTCCGCGTAGCGCATCGTCTCGCGCGTGATCTCGGCGGCGCGCTCCTCCTCCCCGCTGGCCGCGAGCAGGAGCGCGAGGCGCGTGCGCGGCTGCAGCGCAGCGGGATTGAGCCCGACCAGCATGTCGAGATGCCGGATGGCGTCCCCGACGCGTCCTTGCGCCTCGTATATCTCGGCCAGCGCCAACTGCGCGGCCTGGCATGCAGGGTCGGCGGCGACCGCCTTCGCGAAAGTCTCCTCGGCCCCCGCGTCCTCGCCGAGGTCCCGCAACAAGGCCGCGAGATCGCAATGCAGATCGGCGCGATGCGGCGCAAGCGCCGCCGCCCGCTCGAGCATCGGCAGCGCGAGCTGAGGGCGGCCCGCCTCGAGGGCGATCTGTGCGGCGGCGCGGAGCGGATCGGGGTTGCGCGGCGCCTCGCGGACGAGATCCCGGCAGAGCGCCAGCGCCTGCTCGCGCGCGCCTGCCTGCCTCAGCTCCTCCACCATCAGCAATTGGTCGCGCACGGACCGCACGGGCGGCTCCTTCCGCTATGACGGACAATTCCTAATATGACGCCCGCGCCCGCCGCTCGATAAACGACCAGCGGCCGTCGAGCGCCGCGGGAGAGATCATCGCGTGGCCGTCCGCGATCCACGCGACCTGAAACCTGCGCTCCAGCGCCCGGAATGCGTCGAAGGACGCCTCGTCCATCCAGTCGTCCTCGCTGCCTATCTGGAGCAGGCAGATTTCCGGCGGGATCCGCCGCAATGACACCGTGAGGTCCATGTCACGCATCTCGGGAATCCGCGCCAGTTCCGCCGGGCCGGACAAGGATGCCCGGAACTTGCGCGCCGATGGAAGCCCGCCGTCCGCCCGGTACCTGCTGAGCTCGGGTATCGCGCCGGTGAAGACCAGCCCATCGAAGACGCCGGAGCGGGCGGAGGCATAGGCGAGAATGCTGGCGCCCTGATTGCGGCCGATGGCGAACATCGGCGCACCCTCATCGGTCCGCCTGATCGCTTCGACGGTCTCTGCGATCTGCTTCGCCACCGCGTCATAGTACGGGCGGCGGGCGTCGATCGGATGTCCCTCATATGCCGGCAGCACCAGCGAATGCACCGCAATGCCGCGCCGCCCGGCCTCCGCGATATCGGAGCCGAATTCCAGCGCATCCGCGCCCGGCACGAGGATGACGTTGATGGAGCGGCGCGGACCCATCGCCGGCGCTCAACGAAACACGTAGATCGGGCTGGTCCAGGCGAGCGTGCCGTCCTCCTGGGTCAGCCGGATGAACAGCGGGTTGTCGCCGGTCTCGCGCAGCGTCACGCGCCGCTTGAAGCGCATGGCGCGGTGCGGGTTCTCCGCCGGCAGCCGGAAGAGCTTGAGGTAGCGCGGCAGGATGCCGCTCTTGTCGAAGACCTCGTCGTCGTAGCCGATCTCCTCCAGCGGCACGCCGCAGGACACCAGTGGGGTCTCGATCTTGAGCGTGCCGCCATAGGCGTCCTCGACCCAGACGTCGAAGCCGCCGATGTTGCCCGTGGTCAGCGCCTTCCACGCGAGGCCGGTGTCACCGGCGCGGTCGAGCGACTTGTCGCGGTTGAAGAAGTTGAACGGCCTGGCGTCGAGGATGCGGTTGTCCGATAGATGCGCCGTGCCGTCCCAGATCACCTGGCGGAAGCGGCCGCGGTATTCGGCGCCCTCCCACATGACGCGGATACGGTTGCCGAGCTGGTCCGGGCCATAGGGGCGGATCGTCTCGACATGGTCGAGGCCGTTGAACAGATCGACGCGCTCGATCGGCGCCGCCGCGAGGATGTCGACGCTGAGCTCCGCCTCGCCGCTTGGCAGATGGACGATGTCGCCCATCATCGCCTGCCGCGCCACTCTGCCCGCCGCCGGGCCGAGCGCCGGGTCGTCGTGATAGAGCGTCGCGTCGGCGCTGAAGGTGGCGCCGACGTCGATCACCATGCGCCCGCCATGCCCGCCCGTCGTGGCGTAATGGTGGCGCTTCCGCAGACAATCGAGGATGGCTTCGCGGCTGAGATCGGTCGTCAACAGGCAGGTCAGCCCGCCGATCGCGCCGAACAGCGACGCGCCGGGATAGCTGGCGCCCGGCCTGCCTTTGTGCCCGTCGGAATTGGCGACGATGCCGACGCGGTAGCCCATCTCGAAGGCGTCCTGCGCCAGCCACTCGAAGGTGCCCCAGGACGAATGCACCTCCATCGACTTCTCGATACGGCCGTCATGGGCGAGCTTCACGTCCGCATAGCGCCCGCCGCAATGGGCGTAGGCGACGACGTCGAGCTCGCGGTCCCGGACGAAGGCATCGAACAGCTCGGACGCGAGGTTGCAGTCGGTCGCGATGTCCGACTTGTCTTCGACCAGCGCGTGCGAAGAGCGGCGGATCTGCCGCCCTTCTTCCGGGAAGAAGATATTGCGGTCGCCGCCGAGGCCGGTATTGCCCGACCACTCGTATCCCGGCAGCGTCACGAAGCGGCCGGCGGCGTCGAAGGCGGCGGAGATGCGGTTGAGATCGTTCCAGAACTCGGTCGTGATCTGGAAATCGTTGCCCTGATGGCCGCAGGCGTCGACGAAGGCGCGGTCGCGCGCGAAGGCGAAGTAAGCCTCCGCGCTGTTGGTGCCGATGGTTTCTTCCGACTGGCCGTGCAGGTCGGCCCAGTAGGGCAGCAGGGTCGCGTCCTCGACGATACGAAGCGGATTCGCCCGCGCGGCGACCGATCCGTCCGCGGCAATCAGCTCGATGGCGAGATCGCCTGTGCCGGCGACGCTCAGATTGTCGATCACAAGGGCGAAGGAGCCGGGCTTGAAGGTGACGCTCTCGGGCAGGTTTTCGACCGGCATGGAGGTGCGCAGGCGAAAACGCGCATCGCACTTGTCGGACGGGTTACCCCACTTGTCCTCGCCCTTCAGCTTCAGCGAGAAACGCTCGCCGATCCGGCGCAGCGTCGGCATGACCGCGACATAGCTTTCCGGCTTGCCGGGCACGATGCGGATCACCGGCTGCTCCGGCATGGCCTGGAAGTTGAAGGTGGCGATCGGGTCGACCAGGACGCGGAACTCGTAGGTGTCCTCGCAGAAAGTCTGGAGCCGCATGCCGGGGGAGCCGCCGTCGGTGACGCCGAAGCGGATGGTGATGGTGTCCCCTTCGCGGAGAAAGCCTTTCACGACCTTGATGTAAAGCGTCCGGTCCCAGGGCCGGACGTTGCCCTTGGGATCGTAGCGATACTCCAGCACCGCCTTGTTCGACGCCTCGATGGTCGTGTAGTTCGGCCGTGCCGGGTCCTCGAACTGAGGTCGCGTCTGGTCGGATGCGAAACGGAAGCACACGCGGAGCGACCCGCTGTCGTCGATGCCGAACTTACCGGCGGTGTAGGTAAGCGTGAAGGACGCATGGGAGCCGGCCTCGAAGGACCCGTCCGGCGTCAGCTTCACCGAACCCAGCTCATGCAGCGGAATGGGATCGCGGATCGTGCCGGCGTTCACGGCGGCGCCGGGAGCGGCGGCCGCATCGTCGGGACTGCCCATCGGTAACTCGGTCATCGAAATCGGCTCCACAGGGTGCGGATCGTCCGCCGTCGCAGGCCTTCCGGGCCAACTGCGACACCCTAGTAAAGATCGGCCTGCCGATCAAAGCCGATGACGGTCGGAAGAAAATCGAGGCGCGGCCGCAATGCGGTAAGGGCGTGGCCTACTCCGACGCCGCGCGCATCAGTCTCAGAACCACGCGCGTCCCGCCTTCGGGCGGCGCGGTTACCGAAAGCAGGCCGCCGATTTCGCCGGCGAGCGCGCTGGCGATGGCCAATCCGAAGCCGAAAGGCCTCGCGCGCGCCGAGGCAGGCTCTACCGAGGAATGCTCGAACGGGTGCATCAGCATGTCGATAGCCGCTTCGCTCGGGGCGCCGCCATTCTCGTGGACCCAAACCTCGATCCTGTCCCCGGTCGAGGTGGCGGTGACCCTCACGCATCCGTATTCCGGCTCGGTGCGGCATGCGTTGTCGATGATGCTGATGAGGAGCCGCCGCATCGCCGCTTCGTCGGCATGGACGAAGCCCAGTTCCGGCGCGCACTCGATGGCGATCTCCGGGCCGTCGTTCAAGTCGCCGGCCGCCGCGACGCAGCATTCGCCGATCAGCTTGGCGAGATCGATACGCTGCGGCTTCACCTCGTATTTCCGCACTTGAATGCGCGACATGTCGAGCACGTCGTCGACCAGCCGCAGCGTCTGTTCCGCCGCTTGGTTGATGGATCGGGCGGCCTCTGCCTGCGCGGCGGACAATTCGCCCTTTCCCGACCGGCCGGCGAGCTTCTCGGCCAGAAGGCGGATCATGTTTATCGGCGAACGAAGCTCGTGCGTGAAATGCGCGATGAATGTCGACTTCGCACGGTTCTCCTCGCGCGCCTGCGTCAGCGCGGCCTCGCGTTCGAGCTCCTTCTGCTTTTCATCCGTTATGTCGGCGCGAATGACGACCGTGCCGCCGTCGGCGGTCTTCCGCTCGGCAATCTGCACCCAGCGGCCGTCGGTCCGCCGGTATTCGCGCTTGCCCGATGCCTGGCGGTGCCGCTCCAGGCATTCGCGGACCCATTCCTCCTCGCGCCCGCGCGCCGCGCCGACCGATCCCGTGAAGGCAATGTCGCGGAGCACGTCCTCGAACTTCATGCCGGGCTCCAGCAGCGTCTTGCACCAGGGCAGCCGCGTGTAGGTCGCACTGTTGCAGAGCACGATCCGGTCCTCGGCGTCGCAGAGTATGATGCTTTCCGGCATCGCCTCGATGGCGTCCAGCAGCCGCTGATGCGCAACGGCGGCGCGGCGCTCGGTCAGTATTTCGTTGGTGACCTCGCGCGAGGTCCCGCGGTATCCGGTGAACCGGCCCGAGCGGTCGTAGACCGGCACGCCGCTGACGTGGAAATGCCGCCGCCCGCCATCGTCCTTCGGCATCGTACGGTAGCCGATGGCAAGGCCCGCCTTGTTGAAGACCGCGCTGCCGCTCACCCGGAAGTGCTGCGACATTCCCGTCGGCGGCACGAAGGAGTAGTGAAAATCCTTGAATGGCCGGTGCGCGTCCAGGTCCGCCTTGTGCTGCCCCCAGTGCGGGTCGTTCACCGGGTCGGCGCCCACGAGCTCCCAGCGCGTTTGGCCGAGCACGCCCTGAATTGTGCCGAGCGCGAGAGGCTGGGACATGGTGATGGACGTGAAGCGATGCTGCGCGTCCGATTCCCAGAACCAGTCCGAGGCGATCTCCGCCAGCGCCTTGAAGCGCTCTTCGCTCTCGTGAAGCGCTTCCTTGGCGGCGACCAACTCGGTGACGTCGTTCTCGCGGCAGATCACGCTGCCGTCGCCGAGCCGGGTCTCCTTGATGATGAAGGCCCGTCCGTCGGCCAGGCGCCGCAATAGGGGGCCGACCGGATTACGGTGCTGGCGAAGCCGGTTGGCGACGAATTCCTCCTCGTCCTCCGTCGCGCCGTGCAGCACGCCGCGCGCAAACATGGTGCGAAGCAGCGTTTCGAAAGTCATGCCGGGTTTCAGGATATCGGCGACCGCATCGTGCAGACGGATGTATTCGGGATTCGCGACCACCAGCCGGTCGTCGGCATCGAACAGCGCGAACCCTTCCTTCAGGTCGTCGCTAAGCCATTGGATCGTTTCGATGTCGAGATCGGCGATGCCCATCGCACGGCGCGATGAATTGCCGAAGGATGACATCTCTTTCGGCCTGACGTTATTGGATTCTTCGATCCCGTCGGGCTGTTCGTGTGCTGGCTCGGAGGTCATGCCCGTTCTCGTTAGCACCCGTCATGTCACGGCGCCGCCACCCCGGCCGACATGAGAGTAAGCATGCCATAAGCCGGATTAGTTAATTTTGATTTAAGCCGCAAGGAATTAAGCCGGGTACGGCGCGGCCGCGCGGGCCAGGTCGAGGGATATCGCCGCCGACGGTGCGCTCCCGCCAAAGTATTTGGCCGTCATATTATTTACACGATAGGCCGTTATTGTTGGCGTTATTTCTGGATTGGTGGAGTCCAGGACGATGATCCAAGTAGAAGGCAGGCTCGAAGCGCAGCTGATCGACGTGGCGCAGCAATTGCGCGAGATCGCGCAGCAGGCCCGTTCGCGCGATGCCGTAATATTCCTTCAGTCGACCGCCGAGCTGGTCGAGAAGTTCGCGCGCAAATCCGGCGAATAGCCCCGCACCGGCGGGCCGAAACGGCGTCATTCACTTGACGGAACCGTACAGCCGCGGGTGATATAGGAAAAGGCTTCGGCGCCGGACAGGGGACGGCTTCGTACACGGCAAGGGAGATGGTCCATGGATCTCCGATTTTCGGGGGAAGATCAGGCATTCCAGGAGAAGGCCCGGACGTTCATCGAGCGGAACCTGCCGGCCGACATCGGGGAAAAAGTGAAGGGCGGCCTCCGTCTTTACAAGGACGACTACGTACGCTGGCACAAGATCCTGGCGAAACAGGGATGGCTGGTGCCCGAGTGGCCGGAAGAGCACGGCGGCACCAACTGGACGCCGGTGCAGCGCTACATCTTCCTGGAAGAGCAGGCGCGCGCCTATGCGCCCCGCCTCGTCGCCTTCGGCATCAAGATGGTCGGGCCGGTCATCTACACCTTCGGCAGCCCGCGGCAGAAGCAGCACTACCTTCCGCGCATCGTGAGCGCGGAGGATTTCTGGTGCCAGGGTTATTCCGAGCCCGGCTCGGGATCCGACCTGGCCTCGCTGCAGACCAAGGCCGTACGCAAGGGCGACCATTACATCGTCAACGGATCGAAGACGTGGACGACGATGGCGCAGTATGCGGACCACATGTTCTGCCTCTGCCGCACCGACCCGAATGCGAAGTTCCAGGAGGGTATTTCCTTCCTGCTGATCGACATGAAGCAGCCAGGCGTCGAGGTGAAGCCGATCCGCACCATGGACGGCAGCCAGGAGATCAACACGGTCTACCTGACCGACGTGAAGGTGCCGGTCGAGGATCGCGTGGGCGAGGAGAACAAGGGCTGGACCTACGCGAAGTTCCTGCTGAGCCACGAACGGTCCGGCATCGCGCGCATCGGCGCGTCGAAGGCGCAGCTCGACAAGCTCCGCCAGATCGCCGCCGCCGAGCCGTGCGGCGACGGCTACCTGATCGACGACGAGGATTTCCGGCGCGAGATCGCCCAGATCGAGATCGACCTGCACACCTTAGAATATACGGAGCTGCGGGCGCTGACCGCGTCGGCGAAGGGCGAGGCGCCCGGCCCGGAAGCGAATGTGCTGAAGATCCGCGGCACCGAGCTGCAGCAGAAGATTTCCGAGCTTCTGATGCAGGCCATGGGCTACTACGCGATGCCCTTCGTGCCGGAAGCGCTGGAGCACGGCTACAACGAAGATCCGGTCGGCCCGCAGGCCGCCGCGCCCCTCGCGGCCCAGTATTTCAATATGCGGAAGACATCGATCTACGGCGGCACCAACGAAATTCAGCGGAACATCATCGCGAAAATGGTTCTCGGACTCTGACCAGACGCAGGGAGACGCAGGGAGGCTCATGGATTTCTCGCTCAACGAGGAACAACAGCTGCTGAAAGACAGCGTCGACCGCTTCGTTCGTGAAAATTACGGATTGGCCGACCGGCGCAAACTCGTCGCATCGCCGGACGGCTTCGGCCGCGACAACTGGCGCATCATGGCGGAGCTCGGCTGGCTCGGCGCGGCGCTGCCGGAGGCGTATGGCGGGACCGGCGGCGGCCCCGTCGAGACGATGGTCATCATGGAAGGGTTCGGCCGTGGCCTCGTCGTCGAGCCGTATTTCGCCAGCGTCGTGCTCGGTGGCAGCCTCATCCTGCAGGGCGGGACCGACGCGGCCAGACGGGAAATCCTGCCGCCGCTTGCCGAGGGACGGATCCAGCTCGCCTTCGGCTTCGCCGAACGCCAGTCCCGCTACGACCTGTTCGACGTGGACACGAAGGCCGCGAAAAGCGGCAGCGGATTCGTGCTGAGCGGCCACAAGGGCGTGGTGCTCCACGGCGGCGGCGCGGATAAGATCGTCGTCTCGGCGCGCACCGCCGGCGCCCGGCGCGAAAAGGCCGGCATCACGCTCTTCGTCGTCGATGCCGATGCCGCAGGGGTCTCGCGGCGCGCCTACCAGACGATCGACGGCTTGCGGGCCGCGGAGGTCGCGCTCGAGAATGTCGAGGTGCCGGCCGACGCCGTGATCGGCAGCGTCGACGGGGGAATGCCGCTGATCGAGGACGCGGCGCGGCGGGGAATCGCCGCGCTTGCCGCCGAAGCGGTCGGGATCATGGATACCATGCAGTCCCTCACCAACGACTACCTGAAGACGCGCCAGCAGTTCGGGCGGCCGCTCGGCAAGTTCCAGGCGCTGCAACACCGCATGGTCGACATTCTGATCGCCTGCGAGGAATCCCGCTCGGCGGCGCTGATCGCCACCTTGCGGCTCGACGACGAGGACGCGTCCCGGCGCGACAAGGCGGTCGCGGCGGCGAAGGTGAAGATCGGCCAATCCGCGCGCTTCATCGGCCAGAGCGCCATCCAGCTTCACGGCGGAATGGGCATGACCGACGAGATGCAGATCAGCCACTACTTCAAGCGGCTGACCATGATCGACTTGATGTTCGGCGATCACGCCTACCACCTGAAGCGGTATCCGGCGTTGTAGGGCGAGCGAAGCATCTAAGAATTTCTGTCTTTTAGATCAATGTTGTAGCCCTCATCCTGAGCCTGTCGAAGGATGAGTCTGCACCAACGTTCGAGCAAGCTCATGCTTCGACAAGGTGATATTATACTTGACGTACCCACGTTGATTTCGTATATTCGGATCAGCAAAGGGAATCAACGTCATGTCCATTCTTTCGGCTCCTCATTTCCACAACGAAGAAGCGGCCTACGCATTCGTAGAAGCCCGCGTATGGCCCAAAGGCCGTGTATGCCCGCACTGCGGCGTTGTAGACCGCAGCAGCAAGATGCAGGGCAAGAGCACCCGCATTGGCGCTTACAAGTGCTATGCCTGCCGCAAGCCCTTCACGGTCAAGGTCGGGACCATCTTCGAAGCGAGCCATGTGCCGCTCAACAAGTGGCTCCAGGCCATGTACCTGATGTGCGCCAGCAAGAAGGGCATCAGCTCCAATCAGCTTCATCGCACTCTTGGCGTGACCCTGAAAACCGCCTGGTTCATGTCGCACCGTATCCGCGAGGCAATGCGCCCTGCCAGCCTGTCGCCGATGGGCGGCAACGGCGGCATGGTCGAGGTAGACGAGACCTTTATCGGCCGCAAGAAGGGCAAGGAAATTCGTCACGGCTACGAGCACAAGATGAAGGTGCTTTCCCTCGTTGATCGCGAGACGGGCCGCGCGCATTCAATGGTCGTGGACAAGCTAAACACCAAGACCGTGCGCTCGATCGTCCTGGAAAACGTAGACCGCGAAGCCCGCTTGATGACCGACGAAGCGCGCCACTACATCAAGGTCGGTCGCAAGTTTGCCGACCACCAAGTCGTGCGCCACAACGTTGGCGAATACGGGCGCGGCGAAGCCCACACCAACACCATCGAGGGCTTTTTCAGCATCTTCAAGCGCGGCATGAAGGGTGTCTACCAGCATTGCAGCGAAGAGCATCTGCACCGCTACCTCGCCGAGTTCGATTTCCGGTACAACGAGCGCATCGCGAATGGCGTTGACGATGTGGAGCGGGCCGAGAAAGCCCTGAAGGGCGTCGTCGGACGGCGGTTGACCTATCGAACGACTGCTTAGCGGTAAGCCCGCGCTACGCCGCTATACCCGGCGGCAGTGGCGCAGGATGTTAGATCACATCAAGTATACCGAATGGCTAAAGGACGGCGATTTAGATGGCGGACGATGACGAACTCCAGACCGGAGATACCGCGCCGGTTATTCAATGCCGGGCTTGTGGCTGGGTTCGGCGCTTAAAGGCTTTGCCGGCCGATGCGGCAGGCAACGTAATAGAACCCTTCCGTTACATATGCCCGAAATGTGGCGCGGATCAAAAGTACCGACTATCTGATATTCGAACGGGTCGGGCTCATCGGCTACAGTGACGTAGATTTTTTCCATAGTGAGGTTCCATGCCGCGCACAAAGACCAAGCCAGACGACGAAGCGCAGAAGAAGCGCTTTATCGAGAAAGCCCGTGAGCTTGGGACAGACGAGTCGGAAGAAGCGTTCGAGCGGGCGTTTAAGAAGATCGTTCCGCCAAAGGAGAAATCAGAAACCGCTCATTCAAAGCGGCACAAGGGATAGATTTCGCCCGTTTCGCAGAATCGCTCAACGGTTAGTTCCAACGCCTTCGCATTGAACCAATGCCCATGAACGTAATTACCTTGCGTCGCCGTATGAAACGCCACGGTTTGATGGCCGGCGCCCGGCTCATAGTGCCGGTTCTCTATATCTTCACGAACCGAGAACGCCGCAAAATCCGCTGCCTGTAAGGGTATGAACCGGTCTGGTGTTCCGAATGTGATGGATACTAGAAACCGCGGATACCAGTCCGTATTGGCAAGGTACTGTCCGACCGCCGCCATGCGGTCATGATACTCGGGCTGATGCGCGAACATGGGCGCAACCGGTTCCCCGCCCGCATACTTTCCCGACCATTCCCACAACTGACGGGTCACGTCTTCAAAACACAAGAAGAACGGCTTTGGGAACTGACTTAGAAACTCAGCGTCGCGAACCGTCGAAACCCAATCATCACAGACAACCGCAGAGAAAATCCCGCGCACATCGGCGCTCGCCAGCAGCTCCGAGATTCGGGTCAGCATGTAATTCCGCAGTGGACCATCCATGCGCTCAAACTCACCCTTCTGGGCCAGGAAGTCCGTCATGTGGAACTGGCGCACGCCACGGCTTGCAAATTCGTCGATTAACTTTACCCACTCCGTTTCGAGTTCCGACCAGGCATCTTGTGTCGCCACAAAACCACCAATCGCAGTGACTAGGGCGCCATCGTGAATCCCAGTCTCATCGAAATACGCGCGTAGCAGGGCCAGAGCCTTTCGCTGGGAAGACCTCGGATGAACAAAATCCGCCAAATCCGCGAGCGGTATGCTTCTATATAACATACCCAGCCCCGAATGGGTACGTAAAGTATGATATCGCCTTGTCGAAGCATGAG
>WHUA01000010.1 GCA_009377445.1 Alphaproteobacteria bacterium
TACGCGGGCTTCTACGAATGCGTAGGCCGCTTCTTCGTTGTGGAAATGAGGAGCCGAAAGAATGGACATGACGTTGATTCCCTTTGCTGATCCGAATATACGAAATCAACGTGGGTACGTCAAGTATAATATCACCTTCGACAAGCTCAGCATGAGGATCAGTGATTTTGCGCAAGACTATATCCCTCATGCTGAGCCTGTCGAAGCATGAGTTGGCACACCCCTCAATACGGCCCCGGCACGATCGGGGTGCCGTCGAAGAAGCGTTGCGGGCGGAAGCGGGTGAGGTCGTGGCCGGGGGCGCGGCCGGAGACGAGGTCGGCCATGATGCGGCCGATTGCGGGGCCGATGCCGAAGCCGTGGCCGCTGAGGCCGGTCGCGATGTAGAGGCCCTTGATCGCATCGCTCTCGCCCAGCGTCGGTACGGCGTCGGGCGTCACGTCGATCATGCCGGCCCAGGCCTCGGCGAGCTTGGCGCCCTTAAGCTCGGGAAAGCGCAGCGGCAGGCGCGCCTCGATGTCGCGCACCGCGGCGGGGTTCGGCGTGGGGTTCAGCACGCGCATGCGCTCGAACGGGGTCACCTCGTCGGCGGTCCAGCGGCTCGGCGAGCCCCACGCCCCCGGATAGCCCTTCGGCGCGCCGAGATGCAACCGCACGTCTTTTGCGCTGAGTTTCAGCAGCTTCAGGTATTTCGTGAAGTATTTGAACGAGCGCGGGCCGAGATAGTGCTCCGCGAGCACGCCGCTCGACACCGTGTAGCCGCCGTCCGTCCGCCTGCGGATGGCGAGGCCGGGCGTGTTCGTGTTGTGCAGGTAGGAGGACGGCCATGGCTCCGTCCGCGCCACGGTCGAGCGCACGGCGAGCTGCGGCAGGTCGATGCCGGCGTTCGCCGCGAAATAGGTCGACCACGCGCCGCCCGCCAGCACCGCCTGGGCGCAGCGCACCCGCCCCTTCTCCGTCACCACGCCGGCCACGCGCCCGGCCGCGATGTCGAGCGTGCGGACGGCGCATTCCTCGATCACGGTCACGCCGAGCCGGCGCGCCGCGCGGGCGAGCGCGGGAATCGCGACGAACGGCTCGCCGCGGCCGTCGCTCTTCGTCTCGATGCCGCCGAGCCACGTGCCGCGGACATGCGGGAAGCGCTCCTCGATCTCCGCCGCCGACAGGAGCCTCGTGTCGAGCTGATGCTCCTGCGCCTGCGCGTGCCACGATCCGAAGGCCGAGAGCCGCGCGTCGGTTTCGGCGAGATGGAGGGAGCCGGACTGGGTGAAAGTCAGGTCCGCCTCGCCGGTCTTCGCCGCGAGCCCGCGCCAGATGCGGTTCGATTCGATCATGATCGGCAGCTCGGCGCGGTCGCGCCCCTGCTGGCGGATCCAGCCCCAGTTGCGGCTCGACTGCTCGCCCGCGACGCGGCCCTTGTCGCACAGCAGCACCTTCACGCCGCGCTCGGCGAGGAAATAGGCGGTCGCGGTTCCCGCCACGCCGGCCCCGATAACCACGACGTCGACTTCCGCCGGCAGCGGATCGGCGAAGGCGACGGGGGATTTGTCCGTTATCATCGGCATGGCGTTAGTTTCGACTTGAATCACGCTGGGCGCAATCGGAGGCCGTCGTCGTGCCCGCTCATGCTTCGTCCCTCGACAAGCTCGGGATGAGGAGGCTCAGCATGAGGGCTATAATTGTGTCAGAACAACTAAGTAGACCTCATCCTGAGCCCGTCGAAGGATGAGTACGCGCCGATCCCACGCTCTCCAGCAACGCCAGCAGCCCCTTCAGCAGCGCGGTCGGCGACGGCGGGCAGCCGGGGATGTGCAGGTCGACGGGCACCACCTGCGAGACGCCGCCTACCACCGCGTAGCTGCCGGCGAAGCAGCCGCCGTCGAGGGCGCAATCCCCGGCGGCGACCACCCATTTCGGATTCGGCATCGCGTTGTAGGTGCGCGCCAGCGCTTCCCGCATGTTCTTCGTCACCGGGCCGGTGACCAGCAGCACGTCGGCATGACGCGGCGAGGCGACGAAGCGTATGCCAAAGCGCTCCACGTCGTAGAACGCATTGTTGAGCGCGTGGATCTCCAGCTCGCAGCCGTTGCACGATCCGGCATCCACCTCGCGGATGGAGAGGCTGCGCCCGAGCCGGCGGCGGGCGGCGCGTTCGAGCGCGGCGGCGAGCGCGGCCAGCGCCGCGTCTTCCGTTTCCGGCGCGGGCTCGGTGAGCGGCCGCCGCAGCAGGCCCTCGAGCAGCAGCTTACGCATGGCGGCGCGCCCTCACAGGTCGTGCCCCGAGTAGGAGCAATTGAACGACTTGTTGCACAGCGGGAAGTCCGCGACGATGTTGCCTTCGACGGCGGCTTCCACCAGCGGCCATTGGAACCAGGACGGATCGCGCAAATGGCAGCGCGCAACCTTGCCGTCGCCGCCGATCCTGATCCAGGCGAGCACGTCGCCGCGGAAGCCTTCGACCAGCGCCATGCCCTCCCCCGCCCGTGACGGAAGATCGGCCGCGATCGGCCCGCCGGGCATGCCGCGCAGGATCTGTTCGACGAGCGACATGCTCTGCTCGGCTTCGCGGATGCGGATCCAGACGCGGGCGTCGACGTCACCCCGATCGAGCACAGGCACGTCGAAGCGCAGCGCATCGTAGGGCGGATAGCCGACGGTCCGGCGCGCATCGAAGGGCCGTCCGGACGCCCGGCCGACGAAGCCCCCGGCGCCGTATTGCCGGGCGAGCGGCGGCTTGACGATTCCCGTGCCGACGGTCCGGTCCTGCAGCGAGGCGGTCTTGTCATACAGCTCGACCAGCTTCGGAAAGCGCTGCCGGAGGTCCGCGACCAGGCCGTGGAGCATATCCGTGGAACCCGCAGCCATGTCCGACGCGACGCCGCCCGGCACGATGCGGTCGCGCATGAAGCGGTGGCCGAAACACGCGTCCGCCGCCCGCAGCACGCGCTCGCGCAGCACGGCGGCATGCGCGTGCAGCAGCGGAAAGGCGGCGTCGTTGCGGACCGCGCCGAAGTCGCCGAAGTGATTGGCGAGACGCTCCAGCTCCGCCATCAGCGCGCGCAGCCACTGCGCCCGTTCCGGCGGCTCGACGCCGAGCGCCGCCTCGGCCGCGCGGGCGAAGGCGAAGGCATAGGCGACGGTGCTGTCGCCGGACACGCGGCCGGCAAGCCTGGCAGCCTGCGTCAGCGCCGCGCCCGCCATCAGGCTTTCGACTCCCTTGTGCGCATAGCCGAAGCGCTGCTCCAGGCGCACGACCGTCTCGCCGCTGACCGTGAAGCGGAAGTGCCCAGGCTCGATGATCCCGGCATGGACCGGCCCGACCGCGACCTGGTGCAGGCCCTCGCCCTCCGCCGGAAGAAAATCATAAGGCTGCGAGGCCGGATCGCTTTCCGCCCAGCGGCCATGATCGAGCCAGGGCCGCATGTCGGGCAGCCCCCGCGGCGTCAGGCCGAACAGGTCGCGGGCCGCGCGTTCCAGGCGCAGCGCCGGCGGATGCCGCTGCGCGACCGAGGGATAGCGCCCGTCGGGGCAGTCGAGGCTGACGACCGCGGTCTCGCCGGCGTCTTCGTCGAGCAGCGCCATATGCACGGCGGCAGCCTCGCCCCACAAACCGAGCAAGGTCCAATGCCCTTCGGCGATCTTGCCCACGGTAAAATTCCAGACCGCCGGGTCGACGACGGCGCGCGGCGCCGGCCGGTGTCCTTGCACCCGGCTGCCTTCAAGCATGAGATCGCTCAACCCGGGCATGACCCGTTCTTTCTCCGCATCATCCCAGCAGCCTCGCGACATGCTGGAACCAGGACACCAGCGGCGGCGGCAGGTACACGCCCGCCGCCAGCACGAGCGCGAGATGCGCATACATCGGCGCGTAGGACGCATGCGACTTCCCCAGGCCGCCGCTCGGCTCGCCGAAGGCGAGGCCGCCGAGCCGCAGCAGCAGCGCCCCGAAGCCGACGAGGAGCCCGAAGACCAGCGGGATGGCCAGCAGCGGCTGCCGCGCGAATGTGGATGTCACCACCAGGAACTCGCTCATGAAGATGCCGAGCGGCGGCAGGCCGGCGATGGCGACGACGCCGACCACGAGGCCCCAGCCGAGGCCGGGATGGCTTTCGGTCAGGCCGCGGATATCGGCGATCTTCTGCGTGCCCTTGACCTGGGCGATATGGCCGACCGCGTAGAAGATCGCGGACTTGGTCAGGCTGTGCATCACCATGTGCAGCAGGCCCGCGAAATTGGCGAGCGGCCCGCCCATGCCGAAGGCGAAGGCGATGATGCCCATATGCTCGATCGAGGAATAGGCGAACATGCGCTTTATGTCGCGCCGCCGGTAGAGCATGAACGACGCGAAGACGAGCGACGTCAGCCCCATCGTCACCATCAACGGGCCGGGGGCGATGGCCTGCGGGCTGGCGGCGAGCAGTATCTTGAAGCGCAGCACGGCGTAGAGCGCGACATTGAGAAGGAGCCCCGACAGCACCGCCGAGATCGGCGTCGGGCCTTCCGCATGCGCGTCGGGCAGCCAGGCATGCAGCGGCGCGAGACCGACCTTCGTCCCATAACCGAGCAGCAGGAACACGAAGGCGACGTTCAGGAGCGCGGGGTCGAACTCCGCCGCTCGCCCGATCAGCAAGGTCCAGACCATGGCGTCGTTGCCTTCGCCCATCACCGGGCGCGCCGTCATGTAGACGAGGATCGTCCCGAACAAGGCGAGCGCGATGCCGACGCTGCCGAGGATGAAGTATTTCCACGCCGCCTCGAGCGCCTCGTGCGTGCGATAGATGCCGACCATGAGCACGGTGGTGAGCGTCGCCAGCTCCACCGCCACCCACATCAGGCCAATGTTGTTCGACACGAACGCGAGGTTCATGCCGAACATCATGATCTGGTACATCGCATGGTAGAAGCGAAGGTAGGTCGGCGTCAGCCGCCCCGTCTCCAGCTCGTGCGCGATGTAGCTGGCGCTGAAGACGCTCGTGGTGAAGCCGACGAAGGTATTCAGCACGATGAAGACGATGTTGAGGTCGTCGACGAGGAGATACTGTCCCGGCTCCGGCCGGTCGGTGACGAACAGCGAGAGCGCGGCCAGCATCGTGAGCAGGCACGCCGCCACGTTCAGCCGCGAGGTGACGCGGTAGCCCGGCAGCAGCGCCAGGACCGCCGCCGCCGCGATCGGGATCAGCAGGATCGCCGCCAGCGCGTCGAATGCGCCCCCCGTCATCGCCGCTCTCCACGGAAGTCGTCGAGCGCGCCGATGTCGACGGTGTCGAACCGCTCGCGGATGCGGAACAGGAAGACGCCGATGACGATGAAGGCGATCAGGATCGAAAAGGCGACGCTGATCTCCACGACCAGCGGCATGCCCTTGGCCCCGGTCGCGGCCAGCACCAGCCCGTTTTCCAGCGACATGAAGCCCACGACCTGGCTGACCGCGTTGCGCCGCGTCACCATGACCAGGAGCCCCAGCAGCACCACGGACAGCGCGAAGGCGAGATCCTCGCGCGCCAGGGGATCGCCCTCCGGCGTCACCGGCAGGATCACGACCAGCGACAGCGCGACCAGCCCCATGCCGGCGAGCATGGTCGGGCCGACGCCGACCACGGTCTCGATCTCGCGATGAATGCCGAGGCGCTGGATGATGCGGTGGAGCGCGACCGGAATGACGATCGCCTTGAAGACGAGTGCGATCGCCGCCGTCACGTACAGATGCGGCGCCGCTTGCGAAAAGGCCTGCCAGGCGACCGACAGCGTCAGCATCAGCGCATGCAGCGCGTAGATATTGAGCAGCGCGTAGAGCCGGTCCTGGTAGAGCAGCATGAAGCTGACGAGGACGAGGCCGCCGGCCAGCATATGCGCGATGTCGAAGACGATGTCGCCCATGTCAGAGGCTCCGCGAGACGAACAGCAGCAGCGTGGCGAGCAGGCCGAGCATGAGCGCCGCGCCGAGGAACTGCGGTACGCGGAACACCCGCATCTTGGCCGTGGCGGTCTCGAACAGCGCGAGAAGAACGCCGGCCGCCGCCAGCTTGCCGATATATGCGCCGGCGCCGACCGCATAGGACGCGGGACCGGCGCCGGACCCCGCCAGGTTCCACGGCGCGAACAGGCACGCGATCAGCGAGACGTAGAGCAGCAGCTTGAGCGACGCGGAGAACTCGATCATCGCGAGATGCCGCCCGGAGTATTCGAGGACCATCGCCTCGTGCACCATGGTGAGCTCCAGATGCGTCGCCGGGTTATCGACCGGTATGCGGGCATTCTCGGCGATCGCCACCATCACCAGAGCGACCAGCGCCATGCCGAGCGATACGCGCAGCCCGACCTCCGGTGACGCCATGAAGGCGGCGATCGTCGAAAGCTGGGTCGCCCCCGCGAGAAGCGCCAGCGTGAAGATGATCAGCAGCATCGCCGGCTCGGCGAGCGAGGCGATCATCACCTCGCGGCTCGATCCGATGCCGCCGAAGCTGGTCCCCACATCCATGCCGGCGAGCGCGAGGAAGAAGCGCGCGCTGCCGAGCAACGCCACGATGGCGATGAGGTCGGCGGTCCAACTGAACATCAGTCCCGTCGCGAAGGTCGGGACGAGCGCCGCCGCGACCCATGTGGCGGCGAAGATCATGTAGGGCGTCACGCGGAACAGCCAGGACGCATTCTCGGCCAGCACCACTTCCTTGCGCATGAGCCGCAGCAGGTCGCGGTACGGCTGGAAGACGGATGCGCCACGGCTTCGCAGCAGCCGCGCCTTGACCTTGCGCACGAAGCCCGTGAGCAGCGGCGAAAGCAGCAGCACCAGCGCCATCTGCGCGCCCTGGACGAGGATGTCGGGGATCACGACCATATCGCGAGCGCCAGAAGCAGGGTGACGAGGGCGAGGAAGACGAGGGTCAGATACTGCCGGATCGTCAGGAACTGGAGATGGTTGAGGCGAACCGCCGCGAATCCGATGGCGCGCTCGACCGGCGCATAGAGCCATTCCCAGACGAGATCGTGCAGCTCGACCGTAAGCCTGGCGGGCCGCGTATCGCCCGGCGGCGGCATGTCGACGTGCTCGACCGCGCGGAAGGCGAGCGTGCCGAAGACCCGGCGGATCGGCTGGGCGAAGCCGCCCGCCGTGTACTGCGTCAGCGGGCTGGAGTTGGGAAAGCCGCAATCCCAGGCCGGCGCGCGCCGCAACGCGCGCGAGGCGAAGCGGTGAATGACGAAGACCGCGAGCGAGGCGGACACCGCAATGAACAGAAAGACGAGCAAGCCGTTATAGGAGCTGCGGCTCTCGGCGATCGGGACGACGGTCAGCCACGGCAGGCTCGCCTGAACCGGCATGCTTTCGCCGATCAGCGCCAGCGTCACGGGCGCGAGGCCGTCGATGACGAAGCCCGGCAGGACTCCGGCAAGCAGGCAGAGCGCGGCCAGGACGGCCATCGCCGCGATCGAAAAGCGGTCGGCCTCCCCTGCCCGCTCCGCCGCCGGCGTCCGCGGCCGGCCGAGGAAGGTCACGCCGAACGCCTTGACGAAGCACGCCGCGGCCAGGGCCGCCGACAACGCCAGCAGGCCGCCGACCGCCGGCACCATGATCCGGAGCCCCCATTCCAGCAGGTCGGGGCTCTGCAGCACGGCCTGGAAGATCAGCCACTCCGACACGAAGCCGTTCAGCGGCGGCAGGGCGGAAATCGCCATGCAGCCGGCGAGAAAGAGAAAGCTGGTGGCCGGCATGCGATGGATGAGGCCGCCGAGCTTCTCCATGTCGCGCTCGCCCGTCGCCGTCAGCACGGCGCCCGCGCCGAAGAACAGCAGGCTTTTGAAGAAGGAATGGTTGAGCGCGTGGAACAGCGCGGCGGTGAGCGCCAGCGCCGCCGCCCATTGCATGGCGTTCGCCTGGAACGCCATCGCGAGGCCGAGGCTGACGAAGATCACGCCGATATTCTCAATCGTGCTGTAGGCAAGCAGGCGCTTGAGGTCCTTCTCCATCAGCGCGTGGAGAATGCCCAGCGCCGCGGTCCCGCCGCCGAGGCCCAGCACGACCATGCTTTCCCACCACACCGGATCGCCGCGCAGGTCGAAGACGATGCGCACGAAGCCGTAGACGGCGACCTTGGTCATGACGCCGCTCATCAGCGCGGAGACATGGCTGGGCGCGGCCGGATGCGCCAGCGGCAGCCAGACATGCAGCGGCACGATGCCGGCCTTGGAACCGGCGCCGAGGAGAACGAGCATCAGCACGAAGGCGGCGACGAGCGGCTCATGCTCGGCCGCGCGGATCGCCTCGAAGCCGTATTGGACATAGGACCCTGCGAGGAGACCGAATGCGAGCGACAGCGCGAGCGTGCCGAAGCTCGCCATGACGATATAGATGTAGGCGGCCCGCAGGTTGCTGGGCTCGCGATGATGCGTCATGACCAGCGCCCAGGAGCTGAGCGACATGAACTCCCACGACAGGAGAAAGGTGAAGGCGTCGTCCGCAAGCACGACGAGATTCATGCCGGCGAGGAACGCTGCGAAGAACGGCAGGACACGATGCGGCGCCGGCTCGTGCCGCCCATAGCCGAGGCCATAGAGGCTTGCCGCAGCACCGCCGAGATTGACGATAACGAGGAAGAACGCCGCCAGCGCGTCGAGCCGAAACCATGCGCCGAGCCAGGGAAGCCCGAGCGGCAGGGTCAGGGTCTGCGCCGCCCCGCCACCGGCGGCGAGGTGGAAGAGCGCGGCGGAAAGGGCGATACCGCAGGCGGCGAAGCACAGAGCGTAGACCGTGCGCATCGCATGCCGCGACCGGGCGGCGGCGACCGCGACGACCGCCGTCCCGATCAGCGCCGCAATGCACCACAGCAGGATCGCGATCGCCATGGCCGCCTACCCTTCGGGCGGCGGCTTCAGCCGCACGCCGCGGCCGCCGCCCCGGCTGGTCGCGCCGTCGCCGATCAGCTCGATGCCCGCGCCGTCGAGGGCGCCGATCAGCTTCATCAGCGAGTCCACGTTGCCGCGAATGACACCGTCGCTGGCCTCCATACGCTGGATCGTCGGAACGGAAAGCCCGGAAAGCTCGGCAAGCTGGCGCTGGTCGATTCCCAGGAGCGCCCGGGCGGCGCGCAATTGGGCGGCGGTGATCATATCTTCGCGGAGCGGCGGTCAGGGTCGATATGCTGATTTATGATTATTTATACTAAAGAACTCATCGCTTAACAATCGTAATAGATGTTTTAACCCTCATATCTGCCGGTCGAATCACGGATGCGCCGGTGCGCGTGGACTCCCCGGACAAGCCGGGGAGTGACGACTTTGTTATGAACCAAACACTTATCGTCATTGCCGCACTTGTTGCGGCAATCCACGGACGGGTGCCGAAACCGCATCGGTTTCGCGTTCTGGGACAGTCGGTTGCCGCATATGCCAGAGATCCGCCATCCTTCGCCGCCGCGCGCCGGACCGACCGCCCCGGCGCCGCGGCAGGATTGACATCCCCGTTCCGGCCTGCCACCTGTTGCCCGCCAATCCGCCAGCCGCCGGGAGCCCGCGCCGTGCCTTACCTGACCCTCTTCATCGCCACGATCTTCTGCGCCAACTGGGCGATCGAGGTATATGGGCTGGTGCCGGTCGGGCCCGACCTGGTCGCGCCGGCCGGCGTCTATTTCGCCGGGCTCGCCTTCACCTTCCGCGACCTGGCGCAGGAGCGGGTGGGCCGGGGCTGGATCGCGGCCGCGATCGTCGCGGGCGCGCTCATCTCGGGACTGGTCTCGACGAAATTCGCGCTGGCGAGCGGCGTCGCCTTCCTCGCCTCCGAGCTGCTGGATTTCGCCGTCTACACGCCGCTGCGCCGGCGCAACTGGATCGGCGCGGTCGCAGCCTCCAACATCGTGGGGCTGGTCGCGGACAGCGTTATCTTCCTGACCCTCGCCTTCGGCAGCCTGCAGTACCTGCCGGGCCAGGTGGTCGGCAAGGCGTGGATGACGGTGCTGGCGGTCGCCGTCCTGTGGCTGCTGCGCCGGCGCGCCGCCCCCAGCCCCGAACGCTGAGCGTCCGGCCGTGCCGCGCCGCATCGGCCAGATCCTGCTCTCCGGCGGCCTCGATTCAACCACCCTCGCCTGCCTCGCCCGCGACGAGACCGACGAGCTGCTCGCGCTGACGCTGGACTACGGCCAGCGCCACGCGATCGAGCTCGATGCGGCGCGCAAGGTCGCGGCGGCCCTGGGGATCGCCCACCGCGTGGTCGACGTGCGCTTCTATCGCGGCCTCGCGGCGCATTCCGCGCTGACGGACGCGACGCGCTTCGACCTGCCCGCAGGCCGCGCGCCGGCGGAAATCGCGACGGGTATCCCGGTCACCTACGTCCCGCTCCGCAATACCTTCTTCCTGACGCTGGCCGCGGCCAGCCTGGAAAGCCGCGTGCTTCAGGCGATCGAGACCGAAGGGCGCACGGCCGATGACATCGACCCCGTGCTCTACATCGCCGCCAACGCGCTCGACTACAGCGGCTATCCCGACTGCCGCCCGGAGTTCTACGCCACCGTCACGGAGACCCTTCGCCTCGGCAGCAAGATCGGCACGCAGTACGGCTGCGCGATGCGCGTCGCAACGCCGCTGATCGACAAGTCCAAGGCGGACATCGTCCGGCTCGGCGTCCACCTCGGCGCGCCGCTCGCGCTGAGCTGGAGCTGCTACGACGCCGGGCCGCGGCCGTGCGGCGTGTGCGATAGCTGCCTGCTGCGCGCGAAGGGATTTGCGGAGGCGGGCGTCGAAGATCCCGCGCTTTAGCGCTATAGTGCCCGGCGCAGCGGCGACATCGGGCGGCCCAGCACGAGACGAACATGGACGCGAAACAGGTTGCAGGCGGCGCACCGGCGGGCCTCCGCGCCATTCCGCGCGGCATCTGGGCGCTCGGCCTCGTCAGCCTGTTCATGGATCTCTCCTCCGAGCTGATCCACAGCCTGCTCCCGGTCTTCATGGTGACGGTTCTCGGCGCGAGCGCCGTCTATGTCGGCATCGTCGAAGGCATCGCCGAGGCGACCGCCTCGATCACGAAGGTCTTCTCCGGCTTCGTCAGCGACCAGCTCGGCAAGCGGAAGGCGCTGGTCGTCATCGGCTATGGCCTCGCCGCCTTGACCAAGCCGATGTTCGCGCTGGCGCCGACCATCGGCTGGGTGCTCGCAGCCCGCTTCACCGACCGCATCGGCAAGGGCATCCGCGGCGCGCCGCGCGATGCGCTGGTGGCCGAGCTTGCGCCGCTCCATCTGCGAGGCGCGAGCTATGGCCTGCGCCAATCGCTCGACACCATCGGCGCGTTTGCCGGCCCGCTCCTCGCCATCGCCCTGATGGCGCTGTTCGCGGGCGACATACGCATGGTCTTCTGGTTCGCCGTGATTCCGGCGTTCCTGTCGGTGGCGATCGTGCTGGCCGGCGTGAAGGAGCCGGAGGCGGCGGCGAAGCCCGGCGAGGCGCGGCCGCCGGTCAGGCTCGCCGACCTGCGCCTGCTTCCGGCGGCCTACTGGGCCGTGGTCGTCGTGGGAGGCGTTCTCACCCTCGCGCGCTTCAGCGAGGCCTTCCTGGTGCTGCGCGCCGACTCGGTCGGACTGGGCCTTACCTGGGTGCCGCTCGTGCTGGTCGTCATGAGCGTCGTCTATTCCGCCTCCGCCTATCCGGCGGGCGTGCTCGCCGACCGGATCGACCGGCGCGCCCTGCTGGCGCTGGGATTCGCCGTGCTGGTCCTGGCGGACGTCGTGCTCGCTCTCGCTAGCGGGGTCTGGATGGTCATGGCGGGCGTGGCGCTCTGGGGCCTTCACATGGGGCTGACGCAGGGCCTGCTGGCGACGCTGATCGCCGATGCGTCGCCGGCATCGCTCCGGGGATCGGCCTTCGGCATCTTCAACTTTGCCGGCGGCATCGTCCTGCTGATCGCCAGCGTGGTGGCCGGATACCTGTGGGACGCGACCGGCCCGGCGGCGACATTCTTCGCCGGTGCGGGTTTCACCGCGCTCGGCCTGCTCGGCCTCACGCTTCTGCCGAAGCTCGCGCGCTGACGCCTTGAAAGCCCGGCGCCGGGGAGTCATGGTGGGCCCTAATCCAGCCAACATCGGGAGAGGTTGAATGGCCGAGTTTGCACGGAAAGCGGCGATCGTTGCTGGCATGGCGCTGATCGGCGCCCTCCTGCCGGCGACGGCGCCGGTAGCCGCCGACACCAAGCCGGGAGCGGTCGCGCCCAAGAAGAACTACTCGGACAAGCAGCTCAACGCTTTCGCGGCCGCGGCCAAGGCCGTCTTCGCCGTCCGAAAGAAGTATGCGCCGCAGTTCCAGGCCGCCGCCGACGACACCGCGAAGAAGAAGGTCATCACGGCCGCCCGCCAGGAAATGGAAACGGCCATCAAGGGCAAGGGCCTGACCGTCGAGCAGTACAACGAGGTCCTGGTCGCCGCGAAAGACGACAAAGTGCTGGCGGAAAAGCTGGGCAAGCTGCTCGGGCCGCCGCCGAACAAGGGCGGGTGAGCGACCGCAGCGGAGCGCACCTCATCCTTCGACAGGCTCAGGATGAGGGATATATGGCTGATCTATAATCAGATTCCTCATGCTGAGCTTGTCGAAGCATGAGTCGCTCCGTTGCTCGGCCCTCACGCCGCGCGGCCCTCGCGGGCGCCGAGCGCCGTCTTCCTCAGGAAGTTCAGCAGGCTGATGACCGCGTAGTTGCGGTAGCGGTTGCGGTCGCCCGGGACCGCCACGCTGACGGCGTAGTGCGCGTCCGCCGTCGCGACGTCGAGGAACACCGTGCCGCGCGGATGGCCCTCCGCCTCGTCCGGCGCCACGGCCGCGATGCCGATGTCCGCGCCGAGCTCTTCACGGACACGCGCCGCGGCGGCGGCGGCGCGTTCCGCGCCGGTACCGCGTTCGGCGTGGCCGTTCAGCACCCGCACGCCCCGCAGCACGGCGTCGGCGCCCTCGATGGCCGTCAGCCGGGACGCCATGATGCCGCCAGTCAGCAGCTCGGCGACGGCGAGCGTCCTGCCCTCGCGGCGAAGCTGCTCGATGACGACCGTCTCCATCGATTGCTCGTCGATGCCGAAGATCACGTCGCCGAGCAGCCCGCGCACCAGCGCTTCCTCGGCGGCGAGCACGCGCAGGGCCGTCGCCTCGTCGTCCGCCTTGACCGTGATGCGCACCTTGATGCCCTCGATGCCGCTCGCCAGGAAGGCCAGCGTCGCCGTGCCGAGCGTGTCGAGCTCCTCGATCCGCTTCGCCAGCACCTCGGCGAGGCCGGACTCGCTATGGCCCCAGGTGCGCAGCACGCGGCTGCGGATCACGGTGGTCTGTCCCGAGCGCCGCCGCAGGTCCGGCAGGATGGTGCCGAGCATCATCTCCCGCATCTCGTGCGGCACGCCCGGAACGGCGTAGATCACCTTGCCGCCGACCGGGCAGATCAATCCCGGCGCCGTCCCCGGCATCTGCGGGATGGGCGATGCTCCCACCGGTATGTCGGCCTGGCGGCGGTTGTTGTCGCTCATCGTCCGGCCGCGCGATTCGAACATGTGGCGGATCTTGTCGACGATCGCCTCGTCGCGCCGCATCCCGGCGCCCATGACGTGCGCGATCACCTCGCGGGTGATGTCGTCCTGGGTCGGCCCCAGGCCGCCGCAGCAGATCACGGCGTCGCTGCGCTCGAGCGCCTGGCGGATGCAGAATTCGATGCGCTTGAAGTTGTCGCCGACCTTGACCTGGAAATGCGAGTCGATCCCGGCGAGCGCGAGCTGCTCGCCGATCCAGGACGAGTTGGTATCGACGATCTGGCCGAGCAGCAGCTCGGTCCCGATGGCAACGACTTCGCAGCGCATGGGCGGTTCCTTCCCTCGAGGACAGCGCTGCATTTAACCCGGCCCCCCACGGTGCTGTCCAGCGGCCGCAAAATAGGGCTCTGTCCCCTTTTCCTTTCCGAAGGGATTGGTCCTTTCGGGGGAGGGCGATCGTCCGTTCGGGCGGTGGGGCCGGCGGCGGCCCCGCGGCAGGATGGCCGCATGCGCGCAGCCGAAACAGCCCCCGCCCATTGCCCCACATTTCCGGCGTTCCGGCGGGTTTCGCAGTGCCGCGTCGAGCCCGCAGACCCGGTCCACGGCCTGCGACGCCACGGCCGTACCGGTTCCGACAATGGACGCTTCGCAGGCCCGACGCCGCACCCCCACCGCGGCAGGCTGGTCGATCTCTTCGTCTGAGGCCAAGGCCCGGCTAACGCTTCGTTAACCAAAATGTCGGAAAACATTGGCCGTTTTCACCAACGCGCCGGCCACATGGCTTTCACGTTCACCGCCAACGTCGCCACCCTGCCCGTCATCGGGCTGTTCGGGTTCTTCACCGTCAAGCATCTGATCGCGGACTACATGCTGCAGTCCGCTTCGATGGTCGCGGGGAAGGATGCCCGGCGGCAATGGCTTCTTCCGCTCACGCTCCATGCTGCGATCCACGCGGGCGGCACCTTCCTGCTCGTCATCGCGGTGCAGCCGGCGCTCTGGTGGCTCGCGCCGCTCGATTTCGCCGTCCACGCGGCGATAGACCGGACGAAATCGATGGTCGGCGGTTACGGCGCCTGGCGGCCGGAGGAAAGCCGCTTCTGGCGGCTGCACGGCGCCGACCAGGCCGCACATCATGTGACTCATTTTGCGTACGTCCTCGTTCTGGCCGGCGCGATCGCATGAGCGAATCCCATCTTCGCATCGCCGTCCGCCAGGGCCAGAAGGTCTTCAGCCAGTGCGACCCCGCCGACTGCGCCTACATCATCGAGCGCGGACGCATCGCCGTCCTGATCGAAAGCAACGGCACGGCGACCAAGATCGCCGAGCGCGGTCCGGGCGACCTGTTCGGCGAGATGGCGATCATCGACAAGATGCCCCGTTCCGCGACGGTGCAGGCGCTGGAAGACTGCGTTCTCCTCACCCTCACGAACGGCCAAATCGCCCACCGGATCGAATCCGCCGACCCGGTCGTCCGGCTCATCCTCGACGTCCTCCTCACCCGCTTCCGCGACACGCTCTCGGGCTTGGGCGCCGATGATGGGCCCGCGGCCCAGCCGGCGTCGACCGCCGTCGGACCGGTCCCCGACATGGATGTCCACCGCATCGATGCGCTCGCCCAGATGCGCCTCGAGGGGGAGATCGAGGCCGGCATCAAGAACCGCGAGTTCGAGCTGCACTTCCAGCCCATCGTCCGCCTGCGCGACGGGCAGACCGAGGGTTTCGAGGCGCTGGTCCGCTGGCGGCATGCCGAGCGCGGGCTGGTGCCGCCGGTCGCGTTCATACCCGCGGCGGAAGCCAGCGGCCTGATCGTCCCGCTCGGCGATTGGTGCCTGCGGCAGGCCTGCGCCAGCCTTCGCGCCTTCCGACAGACGCTGCCGCCGGGCCGGCCGCTGTTCGTCAGCGTCAACATTTCGGGCATCGAGCTGCAGCGGCGGGATTTCTTCGACCGCTACAGGGAGATCCTCGACGAGGCCGGCGCCCGGCCTGAGGACATCAAGCTCGAGGTCACCGAGAGCGTCCTGATGAAGGATCCCGAGCAGGTCACCGAGACGTTGACGGCCTGCCGGGCGCTCGGCAGCACCATCGCCCTCGACGACTTCGGCACCGGCTACTCGAGCCTGAGCTACCTGAACCGGTTCCCGATCGACACGCTGAAGATCGACCGGAGCTTCATCCAGGCGCTGCACACGGACCGGGCCAGCCACAACATCGTCAACGCGATCGTCGCGCTCGGCTGGGGCCTCGACATTCCCACCGTCGCGGAAGGCATCGAAAGCGCCGACGCCCTCCTCGCCATCGGCTGCGCCTTCGGTCAGGGCTATCACTTCTCGCGGCCGGTCGCCGAACGGGAAGCGATCCGCTATCTCAGGACAGGCGGCAGAACCGCCCGGACGGCATTGGGCGCCGGCTAGATCAATCTGCAATCAGGTTGAAACCTGATTGTAGATAAATTGATCTAGTTCAAAAAGTTAGAGCAACTTATCTGCGTCCGACAGGACGCAGGTTGCTCTAGCGCGCTGTCGGAATGAGTGTCATCCTGCTTTGTACAACCATAAGCAGGGAGGACGCGTCATCATGATGTACACCTGCGCGCCGGCCGGACCGTCGCCATCGCAGGGCCGGCCGCACCGGGCGACGGACGGCACGAAGACCCTCACCATCGACATCCATTGCCACTGTGCGGCGCAGAAGGCGTCGGACATCGTCGCGGCCGCGACCAAGGGCAAGGCCCGAGCGCCGGAGCGCCACGCCAACGCGTTGACGCAGGAAGTCGCGAAGCAGCAGGCGGCCGACATCAAACCGAAGATGAACTCGGTCGAGGTCCGCCTTGCCGACATGGACCGGATGGGCGTCGACATCCAGGCCGTCTCCCCCGCCCCGGGGCAGTTCTTCTATTGGACGCCGCCCGACGTCGGACGCGAGGCCTCGATGGCGATCAACGACCATCTCGCCAAAATCGTCGCCGACCATCCCGACCGCTTCGTCGCGCTCGGCGCGGTGCCGCTGCAGGATGCCGACATGGCGACCGCGGAGCTCGAGCGCTGCGTCAAGAAGCTCGGCATGCGCGGCGTCGAGATCGGTACCAACGTCGACGGCAAGGAGCTGTCGGAGAAGCGGCTCGACAAATTCTTCGCCAAGGCGGAAGAGCTCGACATCGTCATCTTCATGCACCCGTCAGGCTTCACCCAGCCGGACCGCTTCTTCAATCACTACTTCACCAACCTGATCGGCAACCCGCTCGACACGACGGTGGCGATCGGCCACCTCATCTTCGACGGCGTGATGGACCGCCATCCCGGCCTGAAGATCTGCGCGGCGCATGGCGGCGGTTACGCCGGCGCCTATCCGGGGCGGTTCGATCACGGCTACCACGCGCGGGCGGACTGCCGCGAGCACATCGCGTCCCCGCCCAGCACCTATCTCAAGCGATTTTATTTCGACACGATGGTGTTCGAGCCGGACCAGCTCGCCTTCCTGATCGAGAAGCACGGCAGCGACCATATCCTGCTCGGCACCGATTATCCCTACGACATGGGGCACTACGATCCGCACGACCTGATCGGCAGGGTGCCGGACATCGGCGACGAGGACCGGCGGCGGATCAAGGGGCTGAACGCGGCGCGGCTGCTGAAGATCCCGGTTTCCGGTTGAGCGTCCGGCGGGTCGCAAGAACGCACGCGTAGCCCGGATGCGGCGGCGCGCAATCCGGGCTACTCGTTCGTCCGCTCAGTGCGAGACCATCGGCGTCAGGGTCTTCGCCTGCTCGATCCACTTGGTTACCTGCGAGGCGGCGGGCACCGCGCGGGTCAGCTTCTTCGCGGCGTTCAGCTCCGCCATCTTCGCGGCCAGCGTCTCGGCGTTCCGGTGCTGAAGCTCTTTCACCGTGTCCACGCCGGCGGCTTCCAGCAGCTCCGAAAACTCTTCGCCGATGCCGGAAATCCGCATGAGGTCGGCCATATTCGCCCATTTCAGCAGCCGGGACTCGTCGAGACCGGTTTCCTTCGCGACCTCGCCGCGGCCCTTCCTGGCGCCGCACCGCTCCAGGAGCTTGTCGGTGTCCGCGATCCCGGCGGCTTTCAGCTTCGCGCCGAAGGCAGCCCCGATTCCTTCAATCTCTTCGATCTTATATTTCATCCTAGTCGCCCTTTATCCCTGGTGAATATGAATTTAGCGCGACGCCGGACCCTGCCGGCGCCGCGCCGGTCCTTCCCTGCCCCAGCCATATCTTCGGTCACATCTAAACGGTTGTAAACTCCGGCATTCGGGCCGGTTGCAGCCGATTGCCGGTCGAGCGGCGCGCATTCATGGCGGAGAAAGAAGCCGCCCCCTCCGGCATGAGGGGGCGGATCGACAGTCGGGCAGGATGCCGTTACATGAGCTTCGGATCGATCCAGACGTTGTCGAGCTGCTGGTTCAGGTAGTGGCTCGGCGCGATTTTCCAGCCCTTCAGATAGCTGCGGTGCGGGACGATCCGGTACCACCACAGTCCGGGAATGTAATGCGCCTGATCGTGGATGAGATATTTCTCGAACGCGCGCATCTTGTCGAACTGCTTCTTCTTGTCCGGCTCATTGAGCATGTCGAGGTACAGCTCGGTGACCTTGTTGTCCTGGTGGTTCGTATATTCGCTGCCACCGCCCTTGACCCATTTGGACACGTCGATCGCCGGGTTGATGACGCTGGGCGCATTGTTGTCCATGGCAATGTCATGATCGCGCGTCTGGCGCAGACCCGCGTACCACGGCCCCGTCGGGACCACCTTCTGGTGGGCGTCGACACCGATCTTGCGCCATTCGTCGACATACCACGTGCCCATCATCTTGTAGGGCTGATCGACGGCGCGGTTCCACAGCGTCGCCTTGAGGTTCGGATATCCGGCCTCCTTGAGAAGCTGCTTCGCCTTGGCGCGGGATGCCTTGGCATCCGTTCCGAACCCGGCAAGCGTCGTCAGCCATTCCTTGGAGCCTGCAAGCTCATGGCCCGGGAAGACGACGCCGCCCACCGTCTTGACGATGGCGATCTTCGACATGAATTTCGCGCCCTGCCAACGGTCGAAGGCATAGGCGAGAGCCTGGCGGACGCGCACGTCCTGGAAGCGCTTGATCTTGTGGTTCGGGCCCGCCCCCATGAGGACGTTCCAGTTGCCTTCCTGAACCTTGATCTTGTCCCCGAGCGCCGCAACCAGGTCATCGCGCGCCTTGGGCGGGAAACCGCGGAACTCGATCGCCGCGCGGTCGCCGCGGATGGCCTGCAGGCGGACCGACATCTTCGGCGCCTGGATTGCCTTGTAGCCGTCGAGATAGGGACGCCCCTCGATGAAGTAGCTCTCGTTACGCGCGCCTTCGACGAACGCGCCCGGCTGCTCCTGGACAAACTTGAACGCGCCGGTGCCGTTGATGTGGGTCTTGTGCCAGCTATAGCCGTTGGTATCGAGGTCTTTCTTGGAATAGACGAAGTTGTAAGGCGAAGCCAGCGCGGGAACGATCGCCCGCAATGGCCGCTTCATTTTGATGACGAACTTGTAGGTTTCCGGTGCTTCGAATGAGGCGATCTGGGTGTACCAGGCCTTGCGCGAGCTCGGAATCCCTTCCGGCGGAAAGACGATCTTGTCGTAGGTCGCCTTCAGGTCTGCGGCGGTCAGCGGCGTGCCGTCGTGGAACTTTACGTTCTTGCGAATATTGAACGTGTAGGTCATGCCGTCGGCCGCCGTCTCGAACTTGCCTTCGCAGAGGTCGCAGACGAAATCGTCCGTCGCCTGCGGATTGTCCGGATTCACCCGGATCAGCAGACTGTAGAACGGGGCCAGCGGATGGATCACGCCGAAGGTCGTTTCCTGATGCGCGTCGTAGGACGGGATCGTGCTGCCGACGACGAAATTCAGTACGCCGCCGCGTATCGGGGTTTCTGCCGCGCCGGCGGCGGACGCCAAACCGAACGCGGCGGCAGCTCCGACGCTGCCGTAGACAAGAGGCCTCAATCGAAAAGAACGCATGTGCGTTTCTCCTACCCTGTTAGAAAAGCATTTTCTTTTCCCGCGACGTGACAAGAATCACGACGCCAACAGGCGGCCCTGATGCGTGAAATCGAACCCTACCGAAACCGCAAATGCACAATTCGACGGAGTTCCAGCGTTAACCGTCTCAGCTTGCAACGCCCCGCTTCGGGATGTGCATTTGCACGTGCGACCCGGCTCTCGGGCCACCGCGGACGGTCGAAATACTCATCTCGTCGAGAAGACATTATGCCGTTGTTTCGGCGAAAAGAACAGTAATATCGATTTGTATCATCGGTTTTATCGATTTAAAAATCAGCATGCCCCATCCGCCTGTTTGCTTGCGCCGCTTCGCCCTATAGTTTCGGGGGCCGCCGGTCAGGACGGCCCGATGGATGAAGCCAGTCCCAGGGGAGAAGGACGATGCACTTCGGCGCCTCGATGTTTTTCACCGACTATTCCATGACCCCGGCCGCCCTCGCCCGCGCGCTCGAGGATCGCGGCTTCGAATCCGTCTGGGCGCCGGAGCATTCGCATATCCCGCTGTCGCGGCAGTCGCCCTACCCGGCGGGCGGCGACCTGCCGAAGCGCTATTACGACGTGATGGACCCGTTCGTATCGCTCACCGCGGCGGCGGCGGCAACCAAGGCCCTCAAGGTCGCGACCGGCATATGCCTCGTCGTCCAGCGCGACCCGATCCAGACGGCGAAGTCGGTGGCCTCGATCGATCAGGTCAGCCAGGGGCGCTTCTTGTTCGGCGTCGGCGCCGGCTGGAACGCCGAGGAGATGGCCGACCACGGCACCGCGTTCACGACGCGCTTCAAGGTGATGCGCGAGCGCATCGACGCGATGCGGGCGATCTGGACCCAGTCGAAGGCGGAATATCACGGCGAGCACGTCGATTTCGGGCCGATGATGACCTGGCCGAAGCCGGTGCAGAAGCCGCACCCGCCGGTGATCGTGGGCGGCGCCTTTCCCTATGGCGCCCGGCGCGCGATCGCCTTCGGCGACGGCTGGATGCCGCATATCACCCGGATGCAGTATGCCGACGTGACCGAATTCCTGCAGCGCTTCCGCCAGATGCTCGCCGAAGCCGGCCGCGATCCCGGCGCCCTTCCCATAACCGCCTGGGCCGCCGACGACGACGCGGAGCGGCTGAAGCGCTACCGCGAACTCGGCATCGTCCGCGCCTGCGTCAGCCTGCCGTCGGAGAAGGAGGACACCATCCTCCCCCTCCTCGACCGCTGGGCGGGATTGATCCGCGCGGTGGAGGGATGAGCGCTACCGCCGCTCCCCCTCCGGCGGCGGCGCGCCCGCCGTCGCCACCGCCTCGGCGGCGGCTTCGATCCGCGTCCGCCGCTTCTGGCGCCAGTCGCCGAGGAACAGCAGGATCGGCGCGGCGATGAACACCGACGAGCTGGCCGCGATGAAGATGCCGAACAGCATCGGCACCGCGAAGCTCTCCACCGCGCTGCCGCCGGCGATCGCCATCGGCAGCAGGGAGAGGAAGGCGGTCACCGAGGTGTACAGGCTGCGGGCCAGCGTCTCGTTGATGCTCTTGTCGATCAGGTCGCGCAGGCTCATCTGCTTGTAGAGCCGCATGTTCTCCCGCATCCGGTCATAGACGACGACCTTGTCGTTGACCGAATAGCCGATCAGCGTCAGCAGGGCGGCGATGGCCGTGAGGTTGAAGTCCATGCCGGTCAGGGCGAAGAAGCCTACCGTCTTGGTAACGTCCAGGATCAGCGTCGCAATCGCGCCGACCGCGAAGGGCCAGTCGAACCGGAACCAGATGTAGGCGAGCATCGCCAAACTCGCCAGCACGACGGAAAGGACGCCCGCCTCCGCGAGCTCGCCGCTCACCTTCGGCCCCACCATCTCCGTCCGCTCGAAGGTCGCGCCGGGCTGCGCCCCGGAAATCGCCTTCTTCATCTTTTCGACCGCGGCGTCCTGGGCTTCCTCGCCGCCGGTCTGCCGCTCGGCACGGATCAGGACGCGCGACGCGCTGCCGAACTCCTGCAGGGAGACCTCGCCGACGCCGACCGTATCGAGCGTCGAACGCAGCTTGGCGAGATCCGCCGGTCCTTGCGTCGCGACCTCCATCTGGATGCCGCCGCGGAAGTCGATGCCGTAGTTGAGCCCCGGATTGATGAACAGGACGACGGAGGCCAGCGACAGCAGGATCGACATCCCGATCCCGAAGTAGCGCGCGCGCATGAACTGTATCTTCGTGCCGTCCGGGAAGAGCCGAACCGGCGGCTCGATGCGAAGCTGCTTCGGGCGCTTCCATTGCACGACGTACTGCATGATCACGCGAACGACCGACACCGCGGTGAACATCGAGAAGAGGATGCCGATGCCCATGGTGATCGCGAACCCGCGGACCGGGCCCGAGCCAAACATGAACAGCAGCAGCGTGGCGATCAGCGTCGTGACGTTGGAATCGACGATGGTCGCATAGGCGCGCTTGAACCCTGCATCCAGCGCCATGAAGGCGCTTCTGCCGTTCCGCGTTTCCTCGCGTATCCGCTCGTTGATCAGGACGTTGGCGTCGACCGCGAGGCCGATGCCGAGCACGATGCCGGCGATACCCGGCAGCGTCAGCGTCGCCCCGAGCAGGCTCAGCGCGCCGAAGGTGAGCGCCACGTTCAGGGCGAGCGCGAAGTTGGCGATCAGGCCCCACCAGCCATACAGCGCCATCATGAACACGAACACCAGCACGAAGCCGAACAGGCCCGTCCACGAGCCCGCCGAAATGGCGTCGCTGCCGAGGTCGGCGCCGACGGTCCGCTCCTCGATGACGGTGAGCGGCGCCGGCAGTGCGCCGGCCCGGAGCAGCGCGGCGAGGTCCTTCGCCTCCTCGACGGTGAAGCGGCCGCTGATCTGGCCCGAGCCGCCCAGGATCGGCTCCTGGATGACAGGCGCGCTCAGCACCTTTCCGTCGAGCACGATCGCAAGCTCGGAGCCCACATGCGACTGCGTGAAGGAGCCGAATATGCGCGCCCCAGTCGTGTCGAAGCGGAACGAGATGACCGGCCGGCCGGTGCGCTGGTCGAAGGTCGGCGCGGCGTCCATGAGCCGGTCGCCGGTCAGGATCGGGCGGCGCTCGATGGTGTATTGCGTCGGGCTGTCCGCGGCCGGCAGCGTGAGCTGCATGTGCGACCGCCGGCTGTTCGGCGGCGCGACGACATGGAATGTCAGCTTCGCCGTGCTGCCGAGCAGCGCCTTGATCCGCGATGGATCCTGGACGCCCGGAAGCTGGACGAGAATGCGGTCGTCGCCGACCCTCTGGATCGTCGGCTCGGCGACGCCGATCTCGTCGATCCGGCGCCGCACGATCTCCAGGCTCTGCTCGATGGCCGCATTGACCCGCTCGCGCACGCCGCTTTCCGACAGGGTCAGGCGGACCACGCCTTCGGACGGCGTGGCGACCTCGATCGCCGGCTGCCCCCCATAGATCGGCAACGCGGATTGCGAGCCGGAAAGCGTGCGGAGCGCGCGCGCCGCGTCGCTGCTCTTGGCGCGATCGGCAACGGTCACCGTCACGGATTCGTTCTCGATCGCGACGGTGGCGTCGGCGATCTTGGCTTCGCGCAGCTTGGCCCTGGCGTCGTCCGCGAGCGCCTGGAGGCGCTCCTGCACGAGCGTCCGCCAATCCACCTCGAGCACGAGGTGCGAGCCGCCGCGCAGGTCGAGACCGAGCGTGACGGTCTTCTTCGGAAGCCAGTCGGGCAAGGCGTTCCTCACCTCGGGCGTCAGCAGGTTCGGCAGCGCCGGGATGATGCCCACGACGATGACGACGATATAGGTGATAAGTTTCCAACGCGGGATGCGCATCGTTTCCGTCCGATCAGGTCGCGGGCGCCGCCACGTCGATCCGGCTGAGCCGGCGCGATGGCGCATCGCGAGCGTTAAGCTGCACGAGGAGCGCGGCCGCCATGGGGCGGACGGCTCCGGTCACGCCCGGGACGGTGGCGCTTGCGGGTGGTAGAAGCTGGGCGGAACCGCCGCCGCGGCCGGCGAGACCGTCCAGGGCCGCGGCATCGCAACCGCAGCGCCGGCAAGCGGCTTGGCCGCGGGGACCGCGCCCGAAGCGGAAAATTCAGGCGTCGAGCCGACGATGAAAGCCCGCCATGCAGTCAGCTTGATCGTCGCCGACGTATCCGCCGCCCATTCACCCGCCGCCGGCGAGCGGTCGCCAACGTCCTGGACGGATTCGGCAGAAACACGCAAAGAGACGCCGAGCCCCGCCAGCGCCAACGTGACCAGCAGCGGCAGCCCCATACCGAGGCACAGCAGCCCGGTCCAACAAAATCGTTTCCCAGTCATTTCAAGCATTCGTGGGCCAACCGTTCGTTGGCTGTCGTCCGCCGCCGGTTGGAACGGCGCTGCCGGGGAAATATCCCCGGCAGCTCGAACGACCGTTCCTGCGACGCCGATCGGCCTAGTTGAAGGGCCATGGCATCGCAACGAGATCCTGCAGCACCCCGCCGGGGAACTGCAGCGTAAACACGTAGGACAGTATGGAGAGCGCCCCCACGGCGCAGCCCGCCATGATGCCGATACTGATCCACCTGGCATCCGACCGGTTCTTGAGGAAGATCACGAAAAAGATCGCGATCGCCAGCAGGAAGCCGAAGAGGGCGATCAGGACCATGAAGCCGGTCAGCCAGCCGATATAGTAGTAGAGGCCGACCTTGTAGCCTTCGGAACCTCCCCGCCAGCCCACCTCGGAATCGAAGGTCATCGGGCTTTCGGGATTGCGCCGAAGCAGCTCGATGAGTCCGATAAACGCAAAGATCAGCACCAGCACACCCGCGCAGAGCGGGAAGATCCGGCCGAGGAAGGACATGTCCCACACGTCGTAGAAGGTGTAGGCAATGCCGGCGATCGCCAGCCCCAGGAAAACGATCTGCGGGGTCATTTCGGACGCCGTCATCGCCCGGGACTTGCCTTCGGTCTCGAGCGTCGGACGGAACTTCAGGCCGACAACCATCGACGCGATGTTGATCGAGAGCAGCACCCACATCAGAGGCCGCGAGAACAGGTCTACCAGCGAGTAGATCTGGATGGTCTGGTAGAGCAGCGTCTCGATGTTGTGTTGCAGGACGAAGCCGATCAGGAACGCCGGCCGCGCATAGCCGAATCGTCTGAGGAACGTCCCGAGCATGCCGACGACGAACAGGCAAATCAGGTCGCCCCAGTGACGCGTCGACTGGAACGCGCCGAAGAAGATGACCATCATCAGGAACGGCGCGACGTAGACGAATGGTATGGCGGTGATCTTCGCCATGTGCCCCGAGATCAGGAAGCACGCGCCGGCGCCGAAGATGTTGGCGAGGGCGAGCGACCAGATGATCGTATAGGTCAGGTCCAGATGCTCGTCGAGCATCGACGGTCCGGGCTGAATGCCGATCAGGATGAGCCCGCCGAGCAGCACCGCGGTCGAGCCGGAGCCGGGAATGCCGAATATCAGGGTCGGCACCAGCGCGCCGCCTGCATTCGCGTTATTGGCGGACTCCGGCGCGAGAACGCCCCGGACGTCGCCCTTCCCGAAATTCTCGCGATTCTTGCTGCTCTGCACCGCATGCCCATAGGCGAACCAGTCGGAGCCGCCGATCGGCAGCGCGCCGATGACGACGCCGATGACGCTGCAGCGAAGAACCAGCCACCTGTTCTGCCAGGTGTCCATGATCCCCTTGCCCCAGCCTCTGCCGAGCGGCGCCCGGTCGGAGATCGCTACGCCCTGGCGCAGGATGTTGATGATCTCGGGCACGGCGAAGATGCCGAGCGCGACGACCGCAAGCGGAATGCCTTCGCTCAGGTAGGGATCGTTGCTGATCATGAGCCGCATCTCGCCGGTCGCCGGGGCGGTGCCCAGCGCGCCGAGCGTGAGTCCCAGCCCGCAGGACACGAACCCTTTGACCAGGCTGGCGCCCGACAGGATGCTCACCATCGTGATGCCCAGGATGACGAGCATCAGCATTTCGCCGGTGCCGAAGGCGAGGATGACCGGACGCGCGGCGACGATGGCGCAGGTCAGCACCAGCGCGCCGAAGACGCCGCCGACCATCGACGAGAAGTAGGCGGCGCTGAGCGCGCGGGCGGCCTCACCCTTCCGCGCCATGGGAAATCCATCCAGCACGGTCGCCTGCGACGAGGTCGCGCCGGGTATTCCCATCAGGACGGATGTGACGGTATCGCCCGTCGCCACGACGGCGAGCAGGCCGATCATCATGGCCAGTCCCTGCGTCGGCTCCATGCCGTAGACGAAGGGCACGAGCAGCGCCATGCCTGCAGTCGTGCCGAGCGCCGGCAGAATACCCACGATCAGCCCGACGGCCACGCCGAGCAACACGTACAGTGGCATCGTGCCCGTGAACAGGTTCACGAACGTCGACGCAATTATATCGAGCATTGAAAGAAGACCTCTTGGTTATGAAGTGCACACATTCTCATGTTCATGGCCGTCCCCGGCGCAAATCCTGCTTCGCCTATGTCGAACGCTTTGTCGAAACGAGCGGAGCCGTGGGCGCGATCGTGGTTGCCCAGACCGGCGCCGGCTTTCTTGCGACATCAGGCGTTAGCAGGACGCTCGCGCTCGAAAGCGACGAGCCGTAGATTGCACCCATTTTCCGCCTCCCTGAAAATACACTGCAGCCGCCCTGGCGAACCGACGTCCCGGTCCAAAGCGGAAGCAGCATCTTTTGTGCGTGGGACCGCTCATGCCGTTCGGTCCCGTGCATCGTCCTCACCTATGGCCGATTACGCGCGCAGGGAATATCGGATGGATGCCCGGCGCGGCGACACAACATAGGTCCCAAAGTGGTAATAACGTAAAGCCTGCGGGCGGTCCAGCCGCCCACCGAACGGACTTAGGACGGCGGCGCCTGGGGCTGATAGGACATGTGGGCCGGCAACGCCGCCGCCGCCACTGCCAGCCGGGACTCCGCGACGCCGCGCGCGGCTGCGGGCAGCCGGCCGCCGGCCGCACTCAGGCCGAAGCTCGAAATTCCATCCGTTGCGCTGTGGAGATAAAGCTCCCAGCCTACGAAATCGACCATCTCCGTCGACCACCGGATCGCCATGGCTTCCGACGCCCCGCCGCCGGCGTCGAGCGTCTGCGCGTGCGTGTCGACCAGGGCCGGCGGATACGGATAGGCGGATGGCGTGGCCGACGCCAGGATCAGCGCGGCCAGAAGCAATGGGAAGCCGGCGCCGACAAGCGCCGCCTCAAACCAATTCCTTGGCTTCCCACTCAATCTAAGCATTCGCCAGCCGCTCTTCGGCATGTTCTGGGAGTCACGGGTACAGCGCCCGCCGGAGGAGTAACGCCGCGTCCGCCGCGGGTCTTGACCGGCACTCTACAACTGAAGGACTTCGAACCGCAAATGAAGAAAGCGCGCGGACCCGGCGAGCCTGCATCAGGGGATGCCGACCGGCCGAATGCACTGCTCCCCATCTCTTCGATAGGGCTCGTTGCAGCGCCAATCGTTCCCCAGGTATCCGACATGGGCGTTCGCCGGCACTGCGAGCTTCACGCAGGACGCGCCTTGCTTGCCGTAGCCGCGGAGGCATTTCCAGCGATCTCCCGACGCCGTCAGGAAGCCGTTGCGCGGAACGACGATCTTTTCGCAGGCATCGCCTTCTTCCTGGAAGCCGCGATTGCATTTCCAGCCGGGCGAATAGCTCGTGTAAGTGGGATAGGCGTTTGCCGGCACCTTCACGGCGACGCATTTGTCATCGGATTGCTGGTAGCCGGGCTCGCAGTCCCAGCCGTGGCCGTAAGGCTGATCCACCAGGTAGGCATGCAGCGGCAGCTTCACCGCGACGCATTTCTCGCCCACCCTGCGGAAGCCGCGATCGCAGTTCCAGCTCGCGCCCGAGGTGTCCAGGTAGCCGCTCTCCGGGACGGTGACGGGCGCGCAGCGCTCGCCTTCCTTGCGATACCCTCTCGTGCATCGCCAGCTCGTCCCCGACGCTTCGAGAAAGGCATTCGCCGGCACGGTCACCGCCACGCAGCCGCCGTCTTTCTCGCGATAGCCCCGCTCGCACGTCCAGCCGTTCCCGTAAGCCTTCTCCGTCAGATAGGCATGCGCAGGCACGTTGATGTGAGCGCAGCTATCGCTGCGTTCCCGATAGCCCCGCTTGCATTCCCAGCCGTCGCCGGACGGATCGAGATAGGCATTCGCCGGAACTTTCACGGCGACGCACCGCCCGCTTGCCGCGCGATAGCCGCGGTTGCAGTTCCATCCGTTCCCATACGGCGCGGCGTGCGCGTTGTCGGGTATCGCGGCCGAGCCGACCTGGGCGTTGGCCGTGCCCATCGCGCCGGGCAGGAGCCCGCCGAGCAAGCCTAGACCGATCAGCAGGGCGAACCTCGCTCGCCCCGGCTCTGCCGGAAAATGTCTCGCTTGGTCTCTCATGGGTTGCTCCTTGTCTCACGAGTCTTGCCCGCCTTCTCCCGGGCCGAGTATAGCCGCCACCGCCATGCGGGATACCCCCAAATCGCGAATTGCGCCCGGCCGGCACCGGCCCGCCATAGTCCTGCCCCAACGGGCGCTTAAAGTTGCTCATGGAACCGGCAACAGTTCTTGTTGTTTGTCATCCGGTATCAGGGAGATTATCGAGGTGAGTATCCGCGACAGATTGAAACGGGATATCTCGCTTCGCGCCGTTCTTCTCGCGCTCGTGGCAATTGGTGCGGTTCCGCCCCTGATCTTCAGCGGAATCCTGCTCCAGCGCTATGCGATCAGCGAACGGAGCCGCGATACGATACAACTCGAAGAGAGCGCCAAGGCGGTGGCGCGGGCCATCGATTCGGAGTTCGCCGCGGTCGCCTCCGTGCTCGCGACGCTCGCCAGCCTGCCTGCTCTCAATGCAAGCGATCTCGGCCTCTTCGAATACCGTTTGCGCACGGTAGCGGAGAAGACTGCCCGGCAATTCGAGCTCGCCGACGCCAGCGGACGGATTCTGATCGACACGGCGGTACCCCGGGGAGGCGGCGCGTCCAAGCTGATGGTCGACGGAGTGGTGCCGGCGGTCGACACGCGCCGGCCATACATAACCAGCGTCCAGCGCGATTCAGACAGCGGCAATCTTTATGCCCGCGTCATCATCCCCGTGACGGCCGCCGGCAACGTCACCTGGACGCTGCACGCCATCGTCGAGCCGGCCGATTTCGCCCGCGTCCTGGCTCAGCCGGGCGTGCCGAAGGATTGGATCGTCTCGATCGTCGATCAGAACGGCACGCAGTTCGTCCGGTCCCACAGGAACGATCAGTTCTCCGGACGCCCGCTCGTGCCCGAACTGGCCGAGCCCGTGAAAGCTGGGCGCAACGGAACGCTGCGCACGGTCACCCTCGAGGGAATTCCCGCGCTGGCGACGGTGGCCGACGCCCCGTTGAGCGCCTGGGCCGTCGCCATCGAGCTGCCCGAGGAAACGCTGCAGCAGCCGCTGCGCGAGCAGCTCAATTACCTGGTGCTGCTGGGCGCCACGCTCGTTTCTATTGCCTTGCTGCTGGGTTTTCTCGCCGCGCGGTACCTCGTCGGCTCGATGCGGCGGCTGGGGATGCTGGCGCATGCCGTCGGATCCGGCAACGTGGTCGATCCGCCGGCGTCGGCGGTGAGCGAGGTCCGGCAACTCGGCGGCGCGCTGTCCGAGGTCTCGCACAAGCTGCACGACCGTTCGCAGGAGTTGGCGCAACTGAACGCCACGTTGGAGCAGCAGGTGAGCCGGCGGACAGCCGAGCTCTCGGACGCCAACGCGAAGCTCGTGGCCGAGATGGCCCGCCGCCAAGAAAGCGAGGCGCAGCTTCGCCACATGCAGAGGCTGGAAGCGATCGGTCAGTTGACCGGCGGCATCGCCCACGACTTCAACAATATGCTGGCGGTGATCATAAGCAGCCTGAATCTCGTGCAACGCCGCCTGGCGCGCGGCAATCACGAAATCGGCGAATTCATCGACAGCGCGATGCAAGGGGCCGACCGCGCGGCCAACCTGACCAAGCGGCTGCTCGCCTTCTCGCGCCAGCAGGCCTTGTCGCCCGAGCCGATCGAAGCCAATCGCCTGCTGGTCGGAATGGAAGATATCCTGCGCCGCAGCCTGCCCGAGAACATCGCCGTCGAGACGGTCCTCTCTGGCGGTCTCTGGCGCACCTATGCCGACGTGCACGCGCTGGAGAATGTGCTGATAAACCTTGCCGTGAACGCGCGCGACGCCATGCCCGGCGGCGGCAAGCTGACGATCGAGACCGCTAATGCCGATCTGGATGCTTCCCAGGATGCTTCCCAGGCGATTGCGGCCGACGAGGTGGCGCCGGGGCAATATGTCCTCATCACGGTCACCGACAACGGCCAGGGAATGCCGCCGGACGTCGTCGACCGGGCCTTCGACCCGTTCTTCACGACCAAGCCGACCGGGCAGGGCACCGGCCTGGGCCTGAGCCAGGTCTACGGCTTCATCAAGCAATCGAAGGGCTACGTCAGGATCGTCAGCGGGCCCGGCAGCGGCACCGCCGTCAGGCTGTACCTGCCCCGCTATCTGGGCAAATCGGATGCGGCCGGCGACGCGGACCCGGCGGCCGCCGCCACACCTGTTCCGGGCGCCAGGGACACGATCATGGTGGTCGAGGACGACGCCGCGGTGCGCCGTCTGGCGGTGCAGATGATCCAGGAATTGAACTACACCGCCATCGAAGCCGACAGCGGCCAGAGCGCGCTGAAGGTCCTCGCCAAGTCGGACGATATCAAGCTGGTGATCACCGACGTCGTCATGCCCGGCATGAACGGCCGCGCCCTGGCGGACGAGATCGCCCGGCGCTGGCCGCACCTGAAGGTGATCTTCACGACCGGCTACACGCGGGACGCCATCGTCCACGACGGCGTGCTGGACCCCGGCGTGCAGGTCATCGCGAAGCCCTTCACGCTCGAAGCCCTTTCGGCGAAGATCGCGGCGGTCCTGCAGGACTAGCCACGGTTCAATTCCGCGAGAGACTCTCGCCCGGCCGGAAAATCGGATTAAATTGCAGGGAACGCCTGCAATGGAGGATTTCATGTCCGGCTCGCTCCGCATCGACCCCTTCAGCTTTCCCGACCCCGAGGCCGACCTTCCCGGCGACGGAAAGGAGACGGACACCGCGGTGATCGCCGGCGGCTGCTTCTGGTGCACCGAGGCGGTGTACAAAGAAGTCGACGGCATCCTCGGCCTTCGCTCGGGCTATACCGGCGGCGCGGCGGAGACCGCCGACTACCGCACCGTCTGCAGCGGCACGACCGGCCACGCGGAAGCGATCGAGATCACCTACGATCCGCGGCGCGTCAGCTACGGCAAGATCCTCAAGCTGTTCTTCTCGATCGCCCACGACCCGACGCAGCTCAACCGGCAGGGCAACGACCATGGGACGCAATACCGCTCCGCCATCTTCTACAAGAACGCGGCCGAGAAATCCGTCGCCGAGGCCTACATAGCCCAGATCGAGCGCGACAAGCTGTTCGGCGCCCCGATCGCGACCACGCTCGAGCCGCTGACCGCGTTCTACGAGGCGGAGGACTACCATCAGGACTACGCCGCGCGGAATCCAAGTCAGCCCTACATCGTCCACATCTCCCAGCCGAAGGTGAAGAAGCTGCGCGAGAACTTCGACGGCATGCTGAAGAAGCCCGGCTGACGCGGCTCAGGACGAGTCCAATTCGCTTATTCTAGGACCAGACCTCTCCCTCATGCTGAGCCTGTCGAAGCATGAGAGCGCCCAGACGCCGGCGCGTACTCATCCTTCGACAGGCTCAGGATGAGGGCGATGTATTGCGCAACCCGGCACGCGCCTACCGCAGATGCCTGCCGAAGAATCCGAACAGCTTCTTCCAGGCGTCGTCCGAAGCCTCGCGGCGGTAGCGGTCCGGGTTGGTATAGTCCTGGAAACCGTGGCCGGCGCCGTCGTAGCGGTGGAACTCGTGCGGCACGCCGGCCCGGGTGAGCGCCGCGTCGAGCTCGTCCACATCCGCCGGCGACGGGTTCTGGTCCTCGTTGCCGAACAGCCCCATCACCGGGCAGCGGATGCGGTCCGCAAGACCGATCAGCGGCACGCTCCCCTCGCCCATGCCGGTCTTGATGCGCCCGCCGTAGAGCATGACCGCGGCCTTGAACTTAGGGATATGACAGGCGCCGAGCCAGCAGAGGCGCCCGCCCCAGCAGTGCCCGAGAACGCCGATGCGATCTTCGTCGACCTTGTCGAGGCCCGCCAGGAGCTTGTACGCGGCGGCGAAGTCGGCGGCCGCGCGGTCGTCGCGGAACCCCTTGCGCTTGATCTCGATGTCCGCTTCCTTCGGCCACCAATGGAAGAAATGCGGCATGGCGACGGCATAGCCTTCCCGCGCGAGCCGCTCGCCGGCGTCGATCTGGAATGGGTCGCCTTCGAGCCCCGCATGCGCGACCGGGATATGCTGCGCCACCACGAGACCGGGAAACGGCCCCTTGCCCTGCGGCTCGAAGACGAGCACGTCCATCGGGCTTCCCTGCACTTCGACGATGCGTTTCGTGTACAAGCGCCTCTCCTCCCATGCTGCCGGCGTGAACCTTAACATCGGTCCGGCGGCCTTAGAAGCAGAGTTACCGGCGAAAACGAGCGGCGAATCTCTCAGGTCACTCCACGCCGACGAGCCGGTCGATCATGTTCTGAATGTTCGTCACGTCGTCCAGGTTCCACAGCATGCGCTCGGCCTCTTCGGCGCGGAGGACGCCCAGCACGGGATCGGCGAGGCTGTGGAACTTCGCCGTAAGCGCGTCGTCGTTCACCGGGTTGGCGGCGCCGCCGTAGGGCTCGTCGACGCGGCGCTCGTGAACCGACCCGTCGCGCATATGCACCGCGACTTTGGCCGGGCGCTGCTTCGGATAGGCCGCCTCGCATTCCGCGTCCGCGAACACGCGCACCTTCGGCACATGCCGCAGCACCGCCTTGTCCGCCCGCGCGGCGGCGTCGAAATGGTCGAGGTTGACGGCCCGCCGCTCCAGCGCAGTGGCGAGCGCGAAGGGATAGCTCATCTGCGCCGACAGCATGTCGTCGTATTTCGCCTGGCCGTGACCGGCGGCGATCTCGTAGGAGCCGACCTCGATGCGCTCGACCTTGTCCGCCTTGATCTTTTCCGTCGCCAGTATATCGAGCACGGCGTCGATGCCCGGATGCAGGTGGCGGCAGGCGGCGTGCGGCTTGATGTAGCAGCGCGACATGACGAGGTCGCCGTCGAGCAGTCCCGCCGTGACGACGGACGCATCGACGTCGCTCGAGAACGTCTCGAAGAATCCTTCCGCGATCTCCAGCACGCCGGACGGTCCCGTCAGCCCGTTCTTCGCCGCGAAGGCGCACTGCACGCCCTCGCGGGCGGCGTGCCCGGGATGGGTGCGCTTCACCTCGCCGCCGCCCTTCAGGAAGGCGAATATCCCGCCGGCGCTGCTTGCGGCCAAGCCCAGCGCGTGCGCCATCCGCTCTTCGTCGAGATCGAGCAGCGAGCCGATCGCCAGCGCAGCCCCCATCACGCCCGCGACCGGCGTGTTGTGGAAACCCTTGTAGCGCGATGCCGGGTGCATCGCCGCGGCGAGCCGGCACACCGCCTCGTAGCCGACCACCGTCGCCGTCATCCACTGCTTGCCGTCGTACCGGCCGGTCGACGCAGCGGCGAACAACGCCGGAATGACGACGGCGCCGGGATGGACGGACCCCGGCCGGTAGCCGTCGTCCAGCTCCAGCCCATGCGCCGCCGTGCCCCCGATATAGGCGGCGGACAGCGGACCGAAACGGGGCACGAGTCCCGCCACCGCCGCCGTTCCCTTGGTGCCGAGCTCCAGCAGCGTCTGTTCGACGATCCGTGTGGCGCGCTGACGCGAGCCGGCAAGAATGGCGCCGACGGTGTCGAGGCAGTGGCGGCGTGCCGCGTGGCGCGCAGCTTCCGGAATGTCCTCGTAACGAAGCCCGCTGGCGAACCGCACCAGCGCCTCCGTCGCGCCCATTTCCGCTACCGATCCCGCCGTCGTCCGTTCAACCGCCGCCTGCATTTCAGCCCTCCGGTTTCGTCATCGCAAACGCGTGAATTAAGACCGGACAGCATCTACTGCGGTGGCGATCGTGTCAAAACGCGAGGAGGCTTGCCAGCCATGCGGAATGGCGGGAATACTTCTCCCATGACCAACCCGATCTTCCCCAACACCCAGTTCCATCAGAACTGGGTGATCCGCAAACCCGTTGCATCCGGCGGAAACGGCGTCGTCGCCTGCCAGCACCGCGCGGCCGCCGAAGTCGGCGCGGAGGTACTGCGCGCGGGCGGCAATGCGGTGGACGCCGCCATTGCCGTTTCCTTCGCCATCGCCGCCGTCGAGCCCTGGATGAGCGGCATCGGCGGCGGCGGTTACGTGCAGGTGGCGCTGGCGAAGGAAGGAAAGTTCCGCTGCGTCAACATGGGCATGGTCGCGCCGAAAGGGCTCCGGGTCGAGGACTACCCGCTGGATGCCGCGGGCGGCAGCAGCGGCGACCTGTTCGCCTGGCCGAACGTGGTCGATAACCGCAACATCGTCGGCTATCACGCGATCGCAGTTCCCGGCCTCGTCGCCGGCATGGCGTTCGCGCACCAGCGCTACGGCAGCATGCCGTGGGCCGAGCTGCTCGCGCCGGCCATCGCGCTCGCCAAGCGCGGCCTTCCCGTCACCTGGTACATGTCGCTGCGCACGCTCGGCGCGGCGAAGGAGCTGCGCAACTTCCTCGCCAGCCGCGACACCTACCTGCCGGGCGGGCTGCCGCCGACGGCGGACCAGGGCAAGCCGATCCCGCATCTCTCGCTCGGCAAGCTGCCGGACACCCTCGGCCGGCTGGCCGAGGCCGGTGCGGACGACTTCTACAAGGGCGACATCGCGCAGCAGATCCTGCGCGACGCGAAGGCGGGCGGCAGCCGGCTGTCGGCGGAGGATTTCGCGGACTATGCCGCGAGCGAGGCGCAGCCGATCGAGCGCGCCTTCGGCAAGGGCAAGCTGCACGCGGCGCCCGGCCTCACCGCCGGCCCGACGCTGCTGCGCGCGATCGAGCTGTCCGAAGGCAAGGCCGCGGGCCGGGGCGCGCCGGATGCGGCGGTCTTCGCCGCCTGGGCGGCGGCGCTGGCCAAGGCCTACGAGGAACGCTTCCGCACGATGGGCGACAGCAACGACAGCGCCGACCCCGGCTGCACCACCAACTTCACCGTCGCGGACAAGGACGGCAACATGGTCTGCGTCACGCAGACGCTGCTGTCCGTCTTCGGCAGCAAGGTGGTGTTCCCCGGCACCGGCATCCTGATGAACAACGGCATCATGTGGTTCGATCCGCGGCCGGGCGGCCCGAACGCGCTCGCGCCGGGCAAGCGGCCGCTGTCCAACATGTGCCCGGTCATCGTCTCGCGCGACGGCAAGCCCTGGTTCGCGATCGGCGGCTCGGGCGGCCGGCGGATCATGCCGGCGGTCTTCCAGGTCGCCTCGATGGTCGCGGTGCGGGGCATGGGCCTGGAGGAGGCCTGCTCGCATCCGCGCATCGACGTCAGCGGCGAAGGGCGCTGCACCGTCGATCCGATGCTGGACCCGTCGGTGGTCAAGGCGATCGAGCCGCAGATGCCCGTGGTCTTCGGCGAGAATACGGTCTACCCGCACCACTACGCCTGCCCCAACGTCGCGCTGCGCGATCCGGACAGCGGCCTGTTCCAGGGCATGGCCCACATCATGACCCCGCCCTCCGGCGCGGTCGCGGTTTAGGGCGCGTGCGCATGGACTCGCGGAACAAGTCCGCGAGTGACGATTGTCTTTTTATATCAAGTAAATGTCGGACTGGCGGACCGTCTGGCGTCTGCAGCAACCGACCGTCCCAGGACGCGAAATCGATGCGACGCCGACACCCGTCCGTGGATTGCCGCAACAAGTGCGGCAATGACGATACGTGTTTGGTTATAAATGAAATCGTCACTCGCGGACTTGTTCCGCGAGTCCATGCGCGCCGATCCGGCAATCCACGGGCTGCTCCTTGAACGGGCATGAAATAAGTTCGCGTGCGCCGCCTAGGACGCGCGGATCTCCCGGAGGAAAGTATCGACCTCGGTCTGCAGCGCCACCGATTGCTTCGACAGCCCTTCGGCCTCGCTGAGAACGGTTCCGGCCGCCTCGCCCGTCTCCGCGGAAGCGGTGGTGACGTCACCGATGTAGCGGCTGACGTCGCGCGTGCCGTTCGCCGCCTCCTGGACGTTGCGGGCGATCTCGTGCGTCGCCGCGCCCTGCTGCTCGACCGCGCCCGCGATGGATGCCGAGATCGTATTGAGCTTGTCGATGAGCGCCGCGATGGACGTGATGGCGCTCACCGCCCCTGTCGTCGCCGACTGGATGTTGGCGACCTGGCTCGAAATGTCTTCGGTCGCCGCCGCCGTCTGGGTGGCGAGGGTCTTCACCTCGGAGGCGACGACGGCGAAGCCCTTGCCGGCCGCGCCCGCGCGCGCCGCCTCGATCGTCGCGTTCAAGGCGAGCAGGTTCGTCTTCTCGGCGATGGCGGTGATCAGCTCGACGACTTCGCCGATCTTCTGCGCCGCCTCGCTCAGCCCCTGCACGTCGGCGCTGGCGGCCTGGGCCGCCGCGACGGCTTCCTCGGCCATCGCGGTCGAATGGCCGACCTGCTTCGTGATCTCCTCGATCGAGGACGAGAGCTCCTCCGCGGCGGTCGCGACGGTGCCGACATTCTCGGACGCCCGCTCGGACGCCTCGGCGACGGCGGCGGCGCGCTGGTTGGACTGCTGCGCCGTGCCGGACATGCTTTGCGCGGTCGAGCGCATCTCCGTCGCCGACTGTGTCAGGGAATCGACGAGGCCGCTGACGCTCTTCTCAAAATTCTCCGCGACGGCGTGCAGCGCCGCCTTGCGCTCTTCCTCCGCCCGCCGTTGGCTCTCCTCGCTCTCGCGCTCGAGCCGCGCCTTGTCGGCCGCGTTGGTCTTGAACACCTGCACCGCGCGCGCCATGTTGCCGATCTCGTCGCGCCGGTCGAGGCCGGTGATCGCGATGCCGAGGTCGCCGGCGGCCAGCGCCCGCATGCCGCGCTCCGCGGCATGTATCGGCCTGGTGATCATGCGCCAAGTGACGAGAATGAGCATCGACACCAGGACCGCGGCGAGGACGAGCGCCGTGATCGCCTGGCGAACGATATTGGCGCCGATCTCGTCGTTCAGCGCGGCGAAGCTCCACCGCACGACGACTGCGCCGACGGTCTCCTTCTTGGCGCCGAACTGAACGGGCGCGGCCAGGACCTCGTAGCCGTGCGTGGCGAAGCGCGCGATCTGTCCGGTCGCCAGCGCCTTTTCGACAAGATCCTTCGGCGGCCCGGCCAGCCGTTCCTTCAAGCCCTTCGCCTCGAAGCTGGTCACCGTCTCGCCGTCCCTGGTGAGCGTCCAGAGCTGGCCGACCGACGTCTTGCCCTGCCCGACGAGGCGGGCATACGCGTCTGCGATCGCGTCCGCCTTCTTGAAGCGGATCCCGCCGCCGATCTGCGCCGCCAGAAGCGCGGTGACCTCCGTGTTGGCCGCCGACGCATGATGACGCAGACGCTGGGATTCGCTCATGCCCTGGATGGCGATGACGGTGGCGTAGCCGAGCGCCACGCCGACCGCCATGACCACGACCAGCTTCTTCCCGAGCGTCCAGTAGCCGAGGCCGCTGCCGCCCGCCGTTTCACCCGTTCCCGGCATCGCCGCGCTCAATGCGCGAGCTGCTCGACATTGATGCCGAGGGTGATGGCGCCAATGACCTGGTTATTCGCCGGGTCGACCACCGGCAGACTGAGCTGGCTCTGGAAGGTCTGGGTCGATTCGTCCTTCTCGACATCGCTGATGTGGATCGCCTTGGCGCCGACGGCGTAGGTCTTCTTCCATTTCGCCTCGTCGCCCTGCCAGTAGTCGGAACTGACGTCGCTCTGGCCGACATTGAGTCCCTTGTTGTCCATCACGAAAATCTCGGTGTAGACGCCCTTGCTGCCGTCCTTCTTCGCCTTCAGGAACTTGGAAAGGGCGTTCGACATGACGGCCTTGATCATCGGCTGGCTGCTCGCGCCGGTCTCGGCCCGCCATTTCTTGTCGAGCGCGTCGATTTCGGCCTGCGTCAGCGCGGCATGCTTCACGTTCTGCGCCTTCACGGCGTCGACCACCGCCGCATCCGTGATCCACAGCCGGACCTCGGAATCGGCCAGCTTGGTGATCGGCGCGGCGAATTCGTTGGCAAGCGCGGCGCCGGCCAGAGCGACCGCCGCCACGGCGCCGATGATCATCGAATGAATACGCATTGCGTCCCCTCTGCTCAAAAAAAGATCATTCCACTCCCGGAAGGTTCCACAGAGCGATTAAAATCTCGTAAAGGTAGAACTATCCAATAAGACAACTCTTATTGGGCGCTTAGCCGGGAGACATCGATACCGACGGTAATCGCTCCGATGACCTTGCCGCTAACCGGGTCGGCCACCGGAAGGCTGAGCTGGCGCTGCAGGACGCGCGTCGACTTGTCCCGCTCCGCGTCGCCGATATGCATGGAATTCGGGCCGGCGAGGAAGGTCTTCCGCCACTTGTCCTCGTCGCCCTGCCAATAGTCCGAGGTAGGGTCGCTCTGGCCGACGTTGAGGCCGTGAGCGTCCATCGCGAAGATCTCGGTGTAGAGGCCCTTGCTCGCCAGCTTCTTCTGCATCAGGAGGGATGACAGCGCGTTGGCCATCAGGGCCTGGATCATCGGCTTGCTGACCGAGACGGTTTCGCTGCGCCATATCCGGTCGAGGGCGGCGATCTCGTCGGGCAACACATGCCGGTGCCGGTCGTTCTGCGCCCGGATCGCATCGACGATCGTCGGGTGGCCGATCCAGTGCTTGACGTCCGTTTCCGCCAGCCGCGCGATCGCGGTCGCGCCGTCCGCAGCCACCGCGCTGCCGAACGCCAGCGCCATCGCCAGCGCCCAGGCGAATAGAGACGGCCAGAACCGCATGCTTGCCAACCCGCGCTTGCCAGACGAAGGCCGGGATGCTGGCGAAAAGTCCTTAAGAAGCGGTGAAAGCGCCCCGGCCGCCCCGCCGATCAGCGCTTCTGCTTCAGCGCGTCCGATAAGTAAGAGAAATGCACCGCCCGCCCGATGCCGCGGCGGAAGCCTTCGAGCTTCAGCACCTGCTCGGCGGATACGTTGCAGAGGCTCACGTCCGGACCGAACTCCTGGATCAGCTCGACGTGCTGCTTGGGGAAGCGGTACGGGTCCGGCTCGATGACGATGTGCGGGTACCATTTCTGGTGGCGCAGATTCTTGTATTCGCCAGGCGAGCCCTGGGCCAGCATGTCGAGCTCGCTCTGCTCGATGATGACGTGCGCCGCGCCGAGATCGGTCATCTCCTGCACCACCGAGCCCATGTAGTCGAGCGAGATCGGCTCGGTCGGCTCCTTGCGGCCGAACTCGTAGACCACCTCGAAGCCGGCCTTCTGGAAGCGGTCGATCTCGCGCCGGCGCTCCTCCGGCGTCAGCTCGAGGTAGTTTTCCGAGATCTCCAGCCCGTTCGAGCCGATGCGCTTGAGGTGCGTGATCAGCTCGTCCTGCGCGTTCTGGTGAAACGCCGTCTCGAACAGGATTCCGCCGCAGAACGGCTTCACCCCGTAATCGCGGTAGAGCGCCGTCACCTTCTTCAACAGCTCGACCGGGAAGATCAGCCCATTGACCGCATAGATCTTCGCGTAGTCGATGAACTCGCAACCGTATTCCAGCAGGTCTTCGAGCGCCGTCGTCCCCGTCCAGCCGAAATCGCTCGGCCCCGCGTCGATCATCACGGTGAGGCCCGTCTTGCGCGGCTTGCCCGGCCGCGTCGGCCCTTCGAGGCGCTCGTATTTGGCGATGCTGCGGTCGGCGATGCGCATGGGATATCGTCCTTTCTCGGTCGGGGAGCAACGGTGCCCCCTAACCAAGCCCGCAGCGGAATTTCTGTCAAATCGCGGCCCGGCGGCCGGACCGGCCGCCGGCGTGCGCCGGTCTTCCAAAGACGGCGGCCGGACGGAACCGGCCGCCGGGTGATGAACGGCTCAGGCGGCCTTCGGCGCGATATTCTGGTTCACCCGGAACAGGTTCGCAGGATCGTATTTCGCCTTGATTGCGGCGAGCCGGGCGAGGTTCGCGCCGTAGGCGCCCGGCAGCCGGTCCGCTTCGTCCTCACCGAGGAAGTTCACGTAAACGCCGCCAGTCGCATGCGGCTTCGTCGCCTCGAACAGGCCACGCGCCCACTGCACGCACGCGTGGTCCTGCGCGGGGTCCTGCCAGCGCGTGTGGACATTCATGATGAAGTCCGAATCGCGATGCGGATAGGCGGTGGCGTCCGCCGCAACCCGGTTCACGGCGCCGCCGAGGTGGCCGATGAAGATCTCGCACTCCGGCGTCGGCAGCCGCCCGGTATAATCGAGCATGACGTCCGTCGCGGCTTCGGAAAGCTCCGTGAAATCATGCGACTTCCAGTAGTTTCTCGCACCCAGCGTGAGCAGCGGATCGAAGGCCGCCTGCCACCCGGCAAAGGAGTGCGGGCCGATGACGTCGGCGATCGGCGCGCCCAGCGCCCGCAGCGGCGCGACCGCCGTCTCGCCGTCCTTCATGTCGCCGGCATAGCAGGCGGCGAAGATGAGCACGTCCGTCCCGTGCACCGCCTCCGGCAGGAACGGCAGCGGCGGCGCCTTCCGCAGCACGACCCAGCAGGTCAGCTCGTCCGGCGCTTCGGCGACGATGCGCCGGTAGCGCGGCAGCAGCTCCTTCGCCCGCTCCTGCGGATGGAAGATGAGGCCGGAAAGCACCTCCGGGCCGACGGAATGGAGCTGGAACTCGAACGACGTGACGACGCCGAAGTTGCCGCCGCCGCCGCGCACGGCCCAGAACAGGTCGGGATTCTCCGTCTCGCTCGCCCGCCGCAATGCGCCGTCCGCGGTGACGATATCGACCGAAACCAGATTGTCGACGGTCATGCCGTATTTGCGGCTGATCCAGCCGAAGCCGCCGCCCAGCGTGAGGCCGGCCACGCCGGTCGTCGAATTGATCCCGAGCGGCGTCGCAAGGCCGTAGGCCTGCGCCTCGTTGTCGAATTCGCCGAGGGTGACGCCGGGCTCCACCCACGCCGTCCGCCGCGCCGGATCGACGCGTACCGACTTCATCGGCGTGAGATCGAGCAACAGGGCGCCGTCGCCCACCGCCTTGCCGGCGATGTTGTGCCCGCCGGCGCGGACCGAAAGTACGAGATCGTGATCGCGCGCGAAGGTCACGGCCCGCACGACGTCTGCTGCGCCCGCGCAGCGCACCACGGCGCCGGGCCGGCGGTCGATCATCGCGTTCCAGATCGTCCGCGCCTGGTCGTAGCCGCCCTCGCCGGGAAGGACGAGCTTTCCTCTCAAGCGGCCAGCGAGCTCTTTCAACGCCTCTTCCTTAAGCGTGACCACACCGCCGCTTCTGGCGGCCATTTTTATCTGGGTCATCGTGTTGCACTCCCTGATGGACAGGCGCAGAGTCGCCTGCATAGGGTGACAGCGTCCGGCCGAAAGACGTCGGCGACAAGTTCGGAAACTGAACTATCCCCCGCGCCGGGCGCACCCGATCATTGGGACGAAGGAGGCACCGCCATGAAGAGTTATGGCCAGTTCTGTCCCGTCTCGAAGGCCGCCGAGATTCTGAACGAGCGCTGGACCATCCTGATCGTGCGCGAGCTGCTATGCGGCAGCCGGCGCTTCAACGACCTGCGCCGGGGCGTTCCGCTGATGTCGCCGTCGCTCCTGTCGCACCGCCTCAGGGAATTGCAGAAATACGGCGTCATCGAGCGCAAATGCCTCGGCGACACGCGCGGCGGCGAGTACTGCCTGACGCCGGCCGGCGAGGAGCTGCGGCCCATTGTGATGTCCTTCGGCGAATGGGGGCAGCGATGGGTGCGCTCGCGGATACACGAGGACGATCTCGACGCCGGGCTGTTGATGTGGGACATGCGGCGCACCATCGACGCCGCCGCCTTTCCGCCGCAGCGCACCACGGTCGAGTTCGAGCTCTTCGACACTCCCGAGGCGGAGCGGTTCTGGTGGCTGGTCGTCCATGACGGCGAGGTCGAGCTGTGTTTCGACGACCCGGGATTTCCGGTCGACCTCTACGTCCGGAGCGGCCTGCAGACGTTGACGCAGATCTGGCTGGGCGACATCTCCCTCGCCGAGGCGCGGCGCCGCGACCTGATCGAGCTCCAAGGCGGTCGCGGCATCATCCAGGCCATGCCGAGATGGCTGACGCGCAGCCCGTTCGCCGGCGTCCGGCGGCCGCGCGAGCGCGTCTACGCCGCCGCATCCTGAGCGGCCGGCCCGCTCAGGCGAGGCAGAGCGCGTCGCCCAGCGCGCGCAGGTCCTTCGCCTTGTCGAGGCCCATCACCGCGTCGAGCACCCGCTGCGCGCGGCCGCGGCCGACGGCGCGGGTCGCGTTCGACCAGTATTTCGCCTCGATGTCGGCGGCGGACAGCGGGTTGGCGTCGGAGCCGCGGTTGTGCATCTCGCGATGCTCCAGCGTGCGGCCGTCCGCCGTCTCGATCACCACGCCGCCGGAATAGTAGCGGAGCGAATTCATCGCCGGGTCGGCCTTGTAGGCGACGCGGTCGCAGAGCGCCAGGATCGCGGGGTCAGTGAAGGCGGACCCGTCGAGCTCGTCGAGCGTGAAGCGCCCCCGCACGAGCGCGGCGGCGATGATGTAGTGCACGCTGAATTGCGCCTCGTAGGAATTCTTCGGGCGGCGCTTGTCGGCTTCGGGCTCGCAGACCACGGCGATCTGCCGCTCGCCGGTCAGCGCGGTGACGGACTTCACGTCCTCGGGCTTGAGCTTGTGCTTCGCGCGCAGCGCCAGCGCGCTGTCGGCGAAGGCGTGGTTGAAGTGGCAGGCCGGATAGGGCTTGAAGGCGACGTTGAACAGCTCCCATTCCCGGCCGAGGCCCTTGGTGCAGGCTTCCAGGTCGTAGTCCGCGTCGCCGCCGACATGCGCGCCGAGGTGGAGCTTGAACAGGCCGTAGCGTCCCTCGTAGGCCTGCTTCGGTCCCGCGAAGCCCTGCTTCGCCATGCCCGCCGCCGTGATCGCGCAGACGCCGGCCCAGCCGGGATGCTGGCGCTTCGTCCACGCGCCGTCGGAGAGGAATTCCAGGCTGCCGGCCGCCATGCTGAGCGCGATGCCCTGGGCGTGCGCGATCTGCGGCTCGCTGAGGTCGCCGAGCCGCCCCGCCGCCAGCGTGCAGCCGAACGCGCCGACAAGCCCGGTCGGGTGATGCCCCGCCTTGTGGAAGGCGCCGTTGACCGCCATGCCGATGCGGGCGCTCGCCTCCATCGCGACGAGGTAGGCGGCCAGCGCCTCCTTCCCGCCCGCGCCGTTCGCGAGCGCCGCGCCCAGCACGGTTGGGATCGCGCTGGTCGAGGCGTGGATGACGCCCGCGCCATGCGTGTCGTCGAAGTCGAGGCCATGGATCAGCGTGCCGTTGAGGTGCACCGAATCCCGCAGCGGCAGGCGCAGCGGCAGGCCGATCGCCGGATAGGCCCCGTCGCCGCCCAGCGCGTGCATCGCGTTCGCCATGCGGTGGCCGAACTCGTAAGTCGTGGACGCGAGGCCGATGCCGAAGCAGTCGAGGATGTGCAGCTTCGCCCGCTCGATCACCTCCGCCGGAATGCGCGCGGCGTCGAGGCCGGCGGCGAAGGCGGCAAGCCGCTCGGAGATCGTGCCGTCCGCGGCGGCGGTGCGCTTCAGGGCGGCTGGCTTGACGACGGTGTTCATGACGTCCTCCCGTTCGGCCGAAATTTGTCCGGACCAATATGCGTTTTTCCCGCCGCGCAGGGAAGGCTATAGTGGCTGCTACAGCGGCCGGCTTCGTTGGTCGGCACGCCATCCGCCCTCATCCTGAGCCTGTCGAAGGATGAGCCCGCTCGGACGTCGGAGCAACTCATGCTTCGACAAGCTCAGCATGAGGGCGCCAGTTCGCATATTCATGAGGGCGCCAGTTCGCATATTGAGGAACGCCGAAGTGCCCGACAGCCACGACACCTCCAGCAGCGAACGGCCGCTCGCCGGGCTCCGCGTCATCGACATCGCGACCTACATCGCCGCGCCCTACTGCGCGACGATCATGGCGGAGTTCGGGGCCGAGGTGATCAAGGTCGAGATGCCGAAGGTCGGCGATCCCTGCCGCCGCCTCGGCACGGTGACGGAATGCGGCGAGACGCTGGTCTGGCTGTCCGAGGCGCGCAACAAGAAGTCGGTCACGCTCAATCTCAAGTCGGCCAAGGGCGCTGCGATGCTGAAGCGGCTGGTCGCGGAAGCCGACGTGCTGACGGAGAACTTCCAGCCGGGCACGCTCGAAGGCTGGGGCCTCGGTTGGGAGACGCTGAAGGAGGTCAATCCGCGCCTGATCATGCTGCGCGTCTCCGGCTACGGCCAGACGGGACCGTACAGCAGGAAGCCCGGCTTCGGGCGCATCGGCAACGCCTTCGGCGGCATATCCTTCCTTTCGGGCGACCCCGACCGGCCGCCGGCGACGCCCGGCTCCGCCACGCTGGCCGACTACATGTCGGGCCTCTACGGCGCGCTCGGCGTGCTGATGGCGATCCGCGCGCGCGACGCGACGGGCCGGGGCCAGGTGGTGGACATCGGCCTCTACGAGCCGATCTTCCGCATCCTCGACGAGATGGCGCCGGCCTACGACAAGTTCGGCTACATCCGCCAGCGCATGGGCGCGGCGGCGGTCAACGTCTGCCCGCATAGCCACTACCAAACGAAGGACGGACGCTGGATCGCCATCGCCTGCACCAACGACAAGATCTTCGCCCGCATGGCGGCGCTGATGGGTTGTCCCGAGGTGGCCGGCGACGGCATCTACGGCACCATCGCCAAGCGCGAGAAGAGCCGGCCCGCCGTGGACGGGCTGGTCAGCGCATGGGCGCAGAAGCACACGCAGCCGGAGGCGATCGCGCTCTGCGATGCCGCCGAGGTGCCCTGCGGCATGGTCGCCGCGGTCGACGAGATCTTCCGGGACCCGCACTACGCCGCACGCGGCAACATCGCCCGCGTCAAGGATGCGCGCGTCGGCGACCTCGCCGTGCCGAACGTGGTGCCGCGCCTCACCGGCACGCCCGGCCATGTCGATACGCTCGGCCCGGCCTTGGGCCAGCACAACGCGGAGATCTACGGCGCGCTGCTCGGGATGACGAAGGCCGATCTGGCTGCGCTGGAGAAGGAAGGGGTTATTTGAGACCGAGCGGCCTCATGCTTCGACAGGCTCAGCATGAGGAACAATAGCGCTCTCTATCCTCATGCTGAGCTTGTCGAAGCATGAAAACGAACTGACCCGAGGGACCAACGCTCATGAACCTACGCACCCGCCCGCTGCAGGACAACTTCGGCCTCGAAGTGCTCGACGTCGACCTGGCCCAGCTCGACCGGGAAACTTTCGACGCGGTCTACCGGCTCTGGCAGAAGGACCCGCTGCTGCTGTTCCGCCGCCAGACGCTGAGCGAGAAGGAGCTGGTGAGCTACAGCCGCGGCTTCGGCGACCTCGACCACATCGTGCGCGCGGACATGCATTCGCCGCTGCATCCGGAAGTCATCTACGTCACCGCGCTGAAGCGCCCGGACGGGACGCCGCTCGGCGGCCTCGGCGCCTACGAGCTGCACTGGCACCACGACCAGATCTACCGGCTGCGCCCGGCGAGCGGCTCGATCTTCCAGGCGGCCGAGATGCCGGCGGACGACGGGCGCACGTCATGGTGCAACACGGCGCTGGCCTGGGACGCGATGCCGGAGAAGCTGCGCAAGAAGATCGAGGGCAAGCGCGCGACGGCGAAGTACGGCTACCGCCCGTCGTCGAGCTTCCAGCGCGATTTCGCGGACGAGAAGAAGGTCGAGGAGATCCACGCCAAGACGCCGGAGGCGACGCACGACATCATCCTCACCAACCCGGCGACCGGGCAGCGCTCGATCTTCCTCGACCCGAACAAGACCTGCGCCATCGAGGGCGTGCCCGCCGACAGGATGCAGCCGCTGCTGGACGAGCTGTTCGCGCACATCCTGCAGGAGCGGTTCGTGTACACCCATAGCTGGCGCAACGGCGACGTGATCATGTGGGACAACGCCCGCCTGCTGCACCGCCGCGACCCCTTCGACGAAAAGCTCCCCCGCTTCGCCAAGCGCACGACGATCTTCCTCCGCCCCCAGGACTTCGCCGTGCCGGAGCCGGGGATGGCGTGAAGGATTCTTTATAACCATCTGATATTACAATAAAAACGTCATGCCCCGACTTGATCGGGGCATCCACGCGACGGGTCTTTGTAACAAACGCTTGCGTAAAGACGGAGAGCCGGCCCGTGGATTCGCCGATCAAGTCGGCGAATGACGGCGGTGTTTTATGGGGCGCGCCCTACCCCGCCGCCTCGATCGCGCCGAGCGCGTCGAGCGTTTTCTGCGCCTTGTAGACGATCGGGTAGTCGATGAAATAGCCGTCGAGCTGGATCGAGGACGAGCCTTCGCGCTCGGCCTTCTCGAAGGCGGCAACGACGCGACGAGCGAAGGCGGCCTCCTCCGCGGTCGGGGTGAAGGTGCGGTTCACGATCTCGACCTGCGGCGGGTAGATGCAGGTCTTGCCCTGGAAGCCGAGCTGCTTCGCGCGCTTCGCCGACTTGGCGAGGTTGTCGAGGTCCTTGATGTGCACCCACACCGTATCGAGCGGCGCTTCCAGCCCGGCGGCGCGCGACGCCACCACCATCTCCGCCCGCGCATGCTCCAGCTCGCTCTCGCCGAGCGTCCATTCCATGTTCATGTCGAGCGTGTAGTCGCCCGCGCCGAAGGCCATGCGCTTCACCCGCGTACCGGCGGCGGCGATCTCGCGCGCAGCCGCGATGCCCTTCGCCGTCTCGATGATCGGGATGATGTCTATGCCGCCCACCGGCAGGCCGCGCTCCCGCTCCAGCCCGCCGATCAGCCAGTCGAACGCCACGATCTGCTCGCGGCTCTCGCACATCGGGAAGATGATGCCGTCGAGCCACGGCCCGACGATCGCCGCCGCGTCGCCGTAGCAGAACTCCGTCTTGTAGGCGTTGACCCGGACGTAGCCGCCGCATCGGCGCGGCTTCTTCAGCGCCTCGACCAAGAGCGCCCGCGTCGCCACCTTTTCCGCCTTGGCGACCGCGTCCTCCAGGTCGAGGATGACGTGGTCGGCGCCGCAGCCGAACACCTTCTCGACCTTGCGCGCATGGTTGCCGGGGGCGAAGAGGAAGCTGCGGAAAGCGGGCATGGCTTGGCTCCAGTCAGGGGATCAGGCTAACCCGGATGATGCCAAAGCGAAGGCGACAGGACAAATGGGGGACCGGCCCCTCACCACATGCTCTTCTTCGCCCGCGCCGGCCATTCCTGGTCGTAGCTCTTGCCGCCGACGCGGTCGTCGGTGATGCGGGAGAGGATCTGGCCGGGGGTCGGGATCGCCTCCGGGTCGATGTGCTTGGCCGGGTTCCACAGGTCCGAGCGCGCAATGGCGCGGGCGCATTGGAAATAGACCGTCTCGATCGCGATGACGATGACCGAGCGGGGCGCCTGCCCCTCGACCGCGAAGGATTGCAGCAGCGCCGCATCCGTCGAGAGATGCGCCTTGCCGTTGAGCCTGAGCGTCGTGCCCGAGCCCGGCAGCAGGAACAGCAGCGCCACGCGGGGGTCGCGGACGATGTTGCGGAGCGAGTCCGTCCGGTTGTTGCCGCGCCGGTCGGGCATCATCAGCGTGCGCGCGTCATGCACCCGGACGAAGCCCGCGAGATCGCCGCGCGGCGAGCAGTCGAGCCCCTCCGGCCCGCTGGTCGCCAGCGCCACGAAGGGCGACGCCTCGATCAGCGCGCGGTATTCCGGCGTCAGCTCCGGGACTTCCTTGACCAGCGCGGTCTCGCCCGGCTGGCCATAGAGGGCCGCGAGCTCTTCGACGGTGGTGATGACGGACATGGCTGCTCCCGCTTCGCATGGGTCGGACGATCAGCAGACACCAGCACAGGCGCGAAGGCAAATGACGGATCGATGACGGGGAGTGCACACTGCGTAAACAAAACTCGTCATTCGCCGACTTGATCGGCGAATCCAGGCTCGGCGACATGGACACGCCGGTCAAGCCGGCGTGTGACGATTCTTAATTAGATGCAGCGCCTACCGTCATGCCGCAGCCAGCGTCACACCCCGACCGGCAGCCGCCACTCCCGCTTCAGCTCGATCGAGTAGGTGAAGCGGCCCTCGGGATGGATGCTGACCGACACCTCGAACAGCTTGTTCTCGCGCGAGGTGTAGCGCCGGATGATCGTCATGACCGGCGTGCCGGGATCGACCTCGATCGCCTCGGCGAGCTCGTCCGGCACCGTGCTGGCGAACAGCTCGATGGCGACGTGGTCGATCTGCACCTTGTACTCGTCCTCGAGCAGGCTGTAGACGGGCCGGGCGCGGGCTTCGAGCGCCTCGGTCACGCCCTGGTACTCCGGCGCGACGTAGATGTCGGACCAGCAGATCGGGTGCCCGGACGAGTGTACCCGGCGGACGCCGCTGATGCGGAACCACGGATGCCCCGCCGGCGACTGCAGCAGCCGGGAATTGCGCCGGTCGGTCTTTATGATCTTCGTCTCCTTGACGTAGAGACGCGTCTCCGGCGGGTACTGCAGGAGCTGGGCCAGCGTGTGCAGCGTCTGCACATAGCCGGTTTCCGGATTGGTCGCCTGCACCACGGTGCCGGAGCCCTGCCGGCGTGCGACCAGCCCTATTTCCTCCAGCCGGCGCAGCGCCTCGCGCACCGTGTACCGGCTGACGCCGAAGCGCTCGCACAGATCGAGCTCCGTCGGCAGCATCGAGCCGACGGGAAACGCCCCGTCGGCAATCTCGTCGATCAGGATGTCCGCGACATCCTGATATCGTGGTTGTGCCTTTGGGTCTTTAATCTCAACCATGCCGCGATCCTTTTTTTTGAGCCGCGCAGTCTATGGAGTCGCACGTGGCAAGAAAAGTAGAGATTTGCCGCATTTTGGCGCTACCATGACGGGCAGCGCAAGGCCGGGACGCTTGCAGGAGGAAAACCGATGCTGCTGCCGACGTCGAAGGTCTTCAGGTCCAGCGATTTCCCGCTGAAGGACGGCGGGATCCTCGAGCAGCTCGAGGTCGCCTACGAGACCTGGGGCAGGCTCGCGCCGGACGGGAGCAACGCCATCCTGCTCTGCCACGGCTACACCAGCAGCCCGCATGCGGCGGGCGACGACGCCGGCTGGTGGAGTGGCCTGATCGGCCCCGGCAAGGCGATCGACACCGGCCGTTTCTTCGTCGTCTGCGCCAACATGCTGGGCTCCGCCTACGGCAGCACCGGGCCCGGCTCGATCGATCCCCGGACAGGCGCGCCCTACGGGCCGGATTTCCCGGAGATCTCCACCAAGGACATCATCGGCGCGCAGGCGCTGCTGCTCGACCACCTGAAGATCGGCAAGCTCGCCGCGGTCGCCGGCTTCTCCTACGGCGGCTATCTCACCTTCGAATGGGCCGTCACCTACCCCGAGCGCATGCGCGCCCTGATTCCGGTGGCGTCCGCCATCACGGGCCGCGGCACGCCGGAGAGCGTCGACGCCTTCCGCGACCGCTTCGCCGCCTGCCCCGGCTGGAACGGCGGGCACTATTACGGGCGCGAGAAGGAATCCGGCGTGTTCGAGGCCCTGGTCCAGCTCCGCATCGAGACGCTGACCGGCTACGGCGTCGCCAAGCAGCTCGAGGACACGGTTCCCGACCCGGCGGAGCGCACCCGCCGCATGCGCGCCATGGCCTCGCAATGGGCGGAGGAATTCGACGCCAACACGATGATCGTGCTGCGCGCCGCCGCCGTGCGGTTCGATGCCAAGCCCGGCGTGGCCGACATCAAGGCGCCGCTGCTCTATGCCCTGTCGCGGAGCGACGCCCTCTTCCCGCCCGCGATCGCACCCGACACCATCGCCCTCCTGAAGAAAGCCGGGGTCGACGCCCGCTATGTCGAGATCGACAGCGACTACGGCCACCGCGGCCCCGGCGTGGACTGGCGGAAATGGGCGCCGCAGCTTGAGGCCTTCCTCGACGAGCACTGCTGGGGATGACTGGGGCTGACTGGGGCTGACTGCGGCTGAATTGCAACGCCTGCCGCATTCCGGCCCCAACCATTAACGCTTCGTTCACGAACTTCCCATAGCCTTTTGCGCAACGGTCGATAGGGACTGATGCGTCATAAATATTATAGAAAAATCAAATGATTATTCGTAAAGCCCGCACGCTGTGCCTCGGCGTCTCCGTGCTGTTGCTCGGTGCCGCCGCGGTCACCCGAAGCCCGGAACCAGAGGCGAGTTTCACCGCCTCGGCCATCGTCAATGCGCCGATCGTCCGCATCGCCAGCCCGTTCGACGGGCGGGTCGAGCGCGCCGCGCCGGCGCGGGGCGCCGCGGTGAAGCCGGGCGACGTCCTGGTAAGCGTCAAGGCGATGCAGCACGACAGGCATAGGCTCGCCGACCTCAAGGGCCGGCTGGCCGGAACGCAGCGCCAGCTCGCCGCGACCGCCAGCCATATCGAGGCCCTCAGCGAGGCGCGCGACGCGCTGAAGACGCGGATGGAGAACTACCGCAAGGGAACGATCGCCCGCCTCGCCGCCCAGCTCAGCGAAGCCGAGGCGCTGCACAACATCTTCAAGGCGCGGCTGGCACAGACCGACGACGCGCTGAGCCGCCAGCAGAAGCTCAAGACCAAGGGCTATGCCTCGCAGGCCAATTTCGATTCGGCGACGGCTGCCGCCATCGTCGCGAAGAACGACGTGGCCGCGAGCACGGCGCGCATCCAGCGCATCCGCGTGGATCTCGAATCGGCGAAAAAAGGCGTCTTCGTCGGCGACAACCGCGACGACGTCCCCTACTCGCAGCAGCGCGACGACGAGATCATGCTGCGCCTGGTCGAACTGGACGCGAAGACGAAGAACCTGGAGGCGACTTCGCAGGAGCTGCAGGGACAGATCGCCGCCGAAACCAAGCGTGTCGCCGTCGACGAGGTCGTCAGCCAGACGGCCAACGTCACCGGTGTCGTATGGGACACGGCCAGCCCGAAGGGCGCGCCGGTCCGCGCCGGCGACGCGCTGGTCAACGTGCTCGACTGCGGCCGCGCCTTCCTCGAGGTCAGCCTCGACGAAACGCAGCTCGCGACGATCAAGCCGGGGGACACGGCGAAAGTCCGCCTGCCCGGCGAATCCAACACCATCGAAGCCAAGGTCCGGGGCCTGCGCGGCGCGATTGCGGCCACGGAGGGCGACCAGCTCGGCGCGGAGAGCGCCTCGCTCGAATCCGGCCAGACCACCGTGCTCGTCGATCTGCCGATCGCGCCCGACAGCCGGGCGATGCAGAGCTTCTGCAATGTCGGCCGGACCGCCGAAGTCGTCTTCGACGGCGGACAGGCGCGCATGCGGGCCAAGATCGCCGGTCAGCCGAAGCCCAAGCCGGCCAACCGCCGCGACGTGTCCGCCCTGGACCCGGCGGGCCCCGCCCAGCGCAATTGAATTCCCGACGCAGGCACGTTCTGCCGTGCGTCCTTCGACAGGCTCAGGATGAGGGGGAATCTTCGTGGCATTGAGAAAAACCTCATGCTGAGCCTGTCGAAGCACGCACCCCGCTTGTCCCAATTGCCGCGATCACCCTCGTCCTACACGCCGTAAGCGACCGCGTTCACCGTCGCGTCGGCGACCGTCGCGCCCTCGCCGTTCACGGCGCGGATGCCGGTCAGCGTGCCGGCGGCGCCGCGGCGGCCTTCGATCGCGACCGCGTCGTCCCAGAACACAGGCTTGCGGAAGCGGATCTCGATGTCGAAGGATTGCGGGCGCGCGTCGAGCGACAATGCCTCCAGCACGAAGTTCACCGTCTGGTTTCCGGCAATGATCGGCGCGCGGAATCCGTAGCGAAGCGCCGTCGCCGGATCGGTGTGGATCAGGTTGGTGGTGTTGAGGCAGTAGCCGCAGGTCGTCTCGGGCGTGCATTGCTTCCGCGTGAGAACGGCCCAGCCGCCCGTATCTTCCTCGCGCGTATCTTCCTCACGCGGCGCGGCGGTGGAGCGTTTGCCGCCCGCATCGCCCTTCCCTTCCGGATCGACCATCATCACGTCCGGCTCGACCGTGAGCAGCAGCGTGCCGTCGTCCTGCCGGTATTCCCAGCGGCTGCGCGCGATCTGGCCGCGGCGGGCGTCCGCGATCTCGACGTAGCGGCCGTCGAGCCTCAGCTTTTCGCCGAGCGGCGCCGGCGCGTGCTGGCGCAGGCGGTGGACGACGTGAACCGGCGCAAGCCCCGGCCGGCTCGCCTGGATCGCCGCGGTGTTGAGGGTGATCGTCCGGCGCGCGAGAAGCCCGGCGTCGCAATACTCGCCGTAACGCGCCGGCGGAATGCCGCAGTGGCCGTGCAGGCGGCGCTGCTCCGCCGCGTCCAGGGCGATCCATTCCGCCGGAAAGGCGAAGCCGGGCTCGACCCGCAAGGATGACGCGCTCATCGCGCCGCCGCCTTGATCATGTCCGCCGCCTTCTCCGCGATCATGATGGTCGGCGCGTTGGTGTTGCCCGAGACGAGCAGCGGCATGATCGATGCGTCGACCACCCGCAGCCCCTGAATGCCGTGCACGCGAAGCTCGCTGTCGACCACCGCCATCGTGTCCTGCCCCATCTTGCAGGTGCCGACCGGGTGGTAGACGGTGGCGCCCGTCGTCCGCGCGTAGTCGAGCAGCTCTTCGTCGCTGTTGTAGTCCGGCCCCGGCCGATCCTCGTAGGAGCAATAGCCGGCGAGCGGCTCCGCCGCCGCGATCTTGCGCGCGATGCGGATGCCCGCGACCATCGTGTCCTGGTCCGTCTTCGTACCGAGGAAGTTCGGGCGGATCTTCGGCGGCGCGTAGGCGTCCGCGGAGCCGATGTGGATCGTGCCGCGGCTTTCCGGACGCAGCGGGCACGGGCCGATCGTCAGGCCGGGCTCGTGGTCCAGGATGCGCTTCTTCGGGTCTTTGAAGCTGGCGTGGGCGATATGATACTGGATGTCCGGCGACGCGACCTCCGGCCGCGAGCGCACGAAGCCATAGACGATGCCGGCGGTCAGCGACAGCGCGCCCTTTCCGGTGACCGCGTATTTGATCACCTCGCCCACCAACGACAGCCCGCGCGTCTTCTCGTTCAGGGTGATCGGGCAGTTGATCCGCTGCACCGTGCGGCAGACGTAATGGTCCTGATAATTCTCGCCGACGCCCGGCAGCGCGTGCCGCACCTCGATGCCGTGCCCGCGCAGCAGCTCGGGGCGGCCGACGCCCGACAGCTCCAGGATCTGCGGCGACTGCACCGCGCCCGCGCACAGCAGCACCTCGCGCCCGGCGCGCGCTTCGCGCGGGCTGCCGTTGAGATCGTAGGAGACGCCGACGGCGCGCTTGCCGTCGAACAGGACCTTCCGCGCGTGCGCGCCGGTCTCGACGGTGAGGTTGGCGCGGCTGCGCACCGGATGCAGATAGGCCGCGGCGGCGCTGTTGCGGCGTCCCCGCTTCTGCGTCACCTGGAAATAGCCGAAGCCGTCCTGCTCCGCGCCGTTGTAGTCCGGGTTGCGCGGATAGCCCGCGTTCTCGGCGGCGTCGATCACCGCGTCGAGCAGCACGTGCCGCTCCGGCATGTCGGCGACGTTGAGCGGGCCGCCGACGCCGCGATACTCCGAGACGTCGTTCTCGCGGTTCTCGGACTTCTTGAAGTACTGCAGGATGTCGTCGTAGGACCAGCCGCGGTTGCCGAGCTGCGCCCAGCCGTCGTAGTCGAGCCGGTGGCCGCGCACGTAGAGCATGCCGTTGATCGAGCTGGAGCCGCCGAGCACGCGGCCGCGCGGGATCGGGATCGGCCGGTTGCCGGTGTTGGGGTCGGGCTCGGAGTCGAACAGCCAGTTGATGCCCGGCATGTCCATGGTCTTCACGAACCCGGCCGGGATGTGAATCCACATGTGGCGGTCCTTGCCGCCCGCCTCGAGCAGCAGCACCTTCGTGTTCGGATTTTCCGTCAGCCGGTTGGCGAGCACGCAGCCCGCCGACCCGGCTCCGACGATGACGTAATCGTAGTCAGCCATGGACGCTTCCCGGTCGTGTTGTTGTTCTTTACGAGCCTATTAGATACCGAAATCGCCGCCGCGTCAGCCGCCCTTCGGCCCGGCGACGAACCAGATGATCAGCCCGACGACCGGCAACAGCAGGATCAGCACGATCCAGACGACCTTGGCGCCGGTCGAGGCGCCGCTCTGCACGGTCTTCACGATCGCATACACATCGGCAATCAGGATGATCAGGCCGAGCAATCCTCCGACTTCGAGCCCCATGGCTTTCCCCCTCGAATTACAATGTCCCGGGCAATTCGAGCAGGCGGCGGGGAAAAATGCAAACGCTGCGCTTCCCTCTCCGCCCCTGGGGGCGGAGAGGGTCAGGGAGAGGTGGGGGTTGGCATGGCAATCACCGCGATCGCCACCTCACCCGGCGCGCCAACCTGGATGACGATCTCCGCCATCTCATCCTCCCCCGTGCCGGCGCCAATACGCCATCAGCCGTTCAAAGTGTGGAGCATTCTCAAGTTCTGGCGCAGCAGCCCGGATCGCTTCTAGACATGCGCCAAGGTCGCTGGGAGGCCATTGCGTCTGGTCGCCAATCACCAAACTCAGAAATTCCAGCGCCTGTTCCGGGAACCTGCCGCAGAGACCGGTCTTGTGAAGCTGACGTACCAGATAGTGCGGGTGGTCCGGTGGTTGCAGCCAGGCACGGAGCAGCGCCAATGCCTCTGGGAATGCATCTCGCGCTGCGACGCACAGGCGGCCGAGACTTTCGGCGATGGTGGGTGAAATATTTTTTTGGGTCTTGGGCCAGACAACATGTAGGTATGGGACGACTCGGTTGGTCCAGTAGTCAGCCCGCTGATCGCCTACACCCTCGAGCGCTCTCACCAATGCCTGGGCGGCGGCGTGCAATCCATCTGCTGGCAGTGCCCGGGTGGCACCGGCCAGATCAGCGGAGGTGAACGTGTCGCCCGGGTCGAGAGCCGCGAATGTCAGCAGCGATGCGTATTGCCCGTCGTGCTTGCCCAACGCTGCATAATGGTGCGCGGTGTCTAGGAAGGCCGGCTTGAGTGCTTCCATCAGGGGGCGATACAAGCGGGGTGACCACAGAAAGCCCTCCCAAGCCGCGCGCGCTTCATCTTCGGAGCGCCGCCAATCAAATAGCGGCAATAGATCGTGTGTCGCCCAATCACGGTCGACGCGGAATAAAGCTATGACATGTGCCGCCAACAAAACGCGGCCATGCCGGAACTTATCAATCTGAGTATTGCAAAGTTCGGTAAACGTGGGCCTGATCTCTTCGGGCAGACCCTGCCCATCTTCCAACGAGCGCCGATACCACCAACGCAATAGCGCCTCCGTCACATGACCTACCGGGTGATTGATGGCGCGCATGACGGGATCGTCGGTATCGAGTCCTTTCTGATAATCCAGCGCCAGGATGCGGCGCGTGAGTGCGAAGAAGTGAGATTCACGGCCCTCAAACGTCTTGGCCACCGCTTGCAGCCACCAACTAACACCATGGGCGAGGGTCTCCAGTATTTCCTCGGGGGCATCGGCCAAGACCGGAGACATGTATCGCCAAGATCGTTTCAGTAGTTTTTCCTCTGACCAAGCCTGCAGAGCTTCTCGCCATCGATCTGTCGGCCAGACACCGTTTTTGGCCAAAGCGCACAAGGCGCAGGCCGTGGTAGCAAAGTTCTCGCGGCAGCGTTGTTGCCAGTCATCTTCCTGCCAATGATCGGCGGCAGGCTGCTGCCTGAGCCATTCGATCAGCTCACGGCGACGACGCGGTGTAGCGACGAACTTGCGCCAGTCGTCACCCTCGCCCATCCAGAAAGGAAACTCATCGTGCTGATCTGCCGCCCGGTTCCACTCCGGATACTGCGCCGAAAGTGCCTCCAACCGTTCGCTGGCGGCCGTCCCCAAAACCGCGCCAGTCTCAGCGATCTTTGCCAGTCGCAGCCAAATCTCCCGATCCACGATCCGTGTCCAGTTCTCGGGCTCGATGTCGTCCTTGAACATAGCGCGAGGCGGTCCAATTAGGATGGCCTGTTCAAGTTCCCCGAGCATGCACTCATCGAGTTGCGGCGCCAATGCGACCAGCAAGCGCATGGCTTCCCGTTCGGTTTCCACCGACCACAGCCACCATCGGTCATGCCCCAACAGCCAGTCGAGTGCGTTGCGATGCGGTATCACGTTGTCCTGCGCTGCCGCGAAGAACGCGAGACGCCGGAACAACGGATAAGGCGTGTCCCACCAAGACTCCGCCACGAATGCTGCCCGCTTTGGCGATTGTGCCGCCGTGGCCAGCCAGGCGTCCCGGGTCAGATCGATCAATGCTGTCCAGTCGTGAAAGCCCCGGTTTTGTGGGTGCTCGCTGATCGAAGGCTGATGTATGTAGGACAAATCGCCCCTGTCCTCAGCGCTGCCGAGCTCACGCATGAGATCGAGCGCGTCGCGCAACAAGATATTGAAATCGGACAGCAGCTTTGGCAGCGTGACAGCCCAGATCTCATCGTTGCGCAGATCATTCATGCTCGAATGAACGTGATCCGCCGACAGCACGATCTCCCACTCGACCAGCTCCTTGATGCTTTCTGGCTCTCGGCTTTCGCCATTCTCGGCCGCCCAGCGGAAGGGTTCGCGCAGTGATATGCGTGGCGTTAGAATCTCGCGCAGCTCCAGGCGCAAGGTTGCGGTGAGACCATCGCGCTTGAAGCGATCGTGCCAGCGATAAAGGTCCCAGTCCCGTATCCGTGACTTGACTCGTCCGGTGAGCAGCAATCTCCACAGTATGCGCATCGGTGGGCCCGGAATCGCATTGGACGCGCTTGAACGAATGCGCGTCAACTCGGTCGTATTGCCATCGCGCTCTAGCTTGGCCAACTCGTCCAGGCGGTGTTCGATCCACCGAACTAGATCGTCGTGAAGCTGCCCGCCGCGCTTGACCAACCACAACAACAGGGTGGGGTCGTCGAGATGGCGGATAAGCCAGCGCGACAATTGGCGCATCACGTCGTCCCAGTGACTGCTACGGGCGCCCGCATCTGCGAGAGTCATCAAGGGGGACAGGGGATATGGCGATGGCCTGCGGGTCAGACTAAAGGCGAGTTTATCATCCACGGCTACACTGGGCGTGACGCCAAACCGGCCCAGGTCGGCGTGGTGATAGCGCTCCTCGCTCAAGGGCTCCAGCCAATCCAGCGATGGCACTGGGTCCAAATCGGCAAATTGCTTGGCGGGCAAGCCACTCGGATCGCTCAACGCCCACAGCATGCGACCGACGAAATCGTCCTGCTGGGTGCTAGCGAGAGGGCGCGCGATGGCGCACTCCACAACGATACGCTCCTTGCCGCGCACGCCGTCGCGATAGGTCTCGGCCCACGCTCGGAGCGTCTTGTGCAGGTAGGCGTGGCGGTAGTGTTCGCGATAGAGGATCGGCGTAACATTCTTTGCCCGCCATTCATTGGCGCGCTCCTCCTCCCGGCCTTTGGAGTAGCTGCCGAAGGCGAACATTTCAGGTGGTGACTCGCCGAGCAGACGGTCCGCTGCCAGCGCGTCCATCATGTAGCGCAGCACCGGATCATTGATACTATAGCCAACGAAGCACACCGTGTAGTTGCGGAACAACTCGCTGACGAAGCGCGCCGCCCAGCGTTCGGTGAGGTAGGCCAGACCGAAGTCACCGCTGGAGACAACCAACCGATCCAGTTCGCTCGATGTCGGTGCAGCGCTTAACAATCCATGCAAATACACCAGTCCGTCCCAGCGGTTTTTAGGTACCGGCAGCAACGGTGCCTGAAAGCGCTCAACCGACAGCGACTTGGTGGTGATCACTTCCTCGAACAGACGGTCGAAGTTGGTGGTGATGATTCGGATGCGACCATCACGGCACTTGCCCAACGTTAGCAAGGCCTCGTGCGTCGCCGTTGCGTACGGGGCGCTGAGATCGGGAGTCAGAACGCCCTCTAGTGCCCGGCGCACGGTCTCGCGGCCGCCGACGATGTCCACTTCGAGGAGGCCTATAGCGGTGTCGAATTGCCCAGCCTTAATCGCCGCCTGTTGCACCGCGTTGGGTGCGGTCGCCAATGCCGTATGGAGCTTCTTCACCAGACCAGAGAATCCCGGCAGGCGCGCCGGATAGGAGATGCCCGCGCCGCAGAAGAACACAACACGCCCGTCCTCGTGTGACTGCAACAGCCGCTCGGGAATGTCGGGGCCGTGGCGAACGAACTGCATTCAATCAGCCCTGAACATACGTTCGAGCTTTGCCAGGATCAGTGCATCATTGCATGTGGCCACGGGAAATCCATCGGTGGCGGCAATGACAGCCATATACCAATCGGTGGTGGCAGTTGCCAAGCCTGCCGTTAGATCAGTTCTGTGTAGGCATGCGCGCGAGGGAGGCCGAACCTCGGCCCCATGGCACCTACCGTTGCACCCCCCGGATTAATGCAAACAATCGCGGGAACATTGGAAATAGCTTGGCGCCCTCTTCGCTCTATGGGCGGAGAGGGTCAGGGTGAGGCGGGGTTGGCACGGCAATCAGCGCGATCGCCACCTCACCCGGCGCGCTTCGCGCGCCACCCTCTCCGCCACTCCGGCGGAGAGGGTACGCAGAGCCCCTACCCCCGCCCCACCAGCCGCACGTACTCCGCCGCCGCGCCGGTATCGAAGCGGCGGAGGACGTCGAACAGGGTCGCGGCGTCGGGCTTACCGAGGACCGGCTCGACCAGGGCGTCGAACTTGACGCGCATGTCGTCCCAGCTCATCGGGTTGCCGGGGTTGCCGAGCGCCATCCCGGTGGCGGACTCGATCGAGCCGCCGTCCAGGAACTTGATCTCGATGCGGGCGGAGCGCGTGTCTCGGTCGTCCTCGGCCACGAGGCGGGTGCGGCGCACGAGGTTCTGCAGCACCGGGTCCGCAACCGTCGCGTCGTCGAAATCGCCGGCCGTCGCCTTGTGCCCGGTCAGGCCCAGCGCGGCGCAGTAGGCGGTGCTGAACTTGCCTTCGAGCCCGGTCGTGGGCGCGGGCTTGCCCGCGAGATGGACGGCGGGCGCGCCGACCTGGATGACGATCTCCGCCACGTCCCGCCCCTTGATCCTGTCCGACACTTTGCGCGCGGAATCGACCACGGGATGCGTCAGCAGGCAGCAGGAATACGGCTTGAAGGTGTTGCGCGTCAGCTCCCATTCCGCCGCGAGATCGAGGCGCTGCAGCGGCATCGCCCGGTCCTGCACCAGCGAGGTCGCGAGCGGCCCTTCCGGCTCGATCATGTCCTGCGCCGCGACGAAGCCTTCCGCCGCCAGCTCCGCCGCGAGGATGCCGTTCATCGCCGCCTTGCCGGCATGGAACGGCTTCGCCATTGTGCCGAAGGAGCCGACGAGCCCGCCGGTCTGCGTCGCCGCCGCGCCGAGCGCGTTGCGCACGCCGTCCTCGTCGAGCCCGAGCAGCACGCTCGCCGCCGTCGCCGAGGCGAGGCAGCCGAACACGCCCGTCGAGTGGAAGCCGCGCAGGTTGATGACCTGGCCTAGCCCGTTGTTGCCGAGCCGGGCGCCCGTCTCGAATCCGGCGATGAAGGCGGCCAGCATGTCGCGCTCGCCCGCGCCGAGGTGCAGGCCCATCGCGAGGGTCGCGTTCCAGGTCGGGTTGCTGAGATGCGCCACCGCGCCGACATGCGTGTCGTCGTAGTCGAGGCAGTGGCCCATGGTGGCGTTGACCAGCGCGGCCGGCGCCGCCGCGGCCTTGCCGCCCAGAATGACCTGCGCGTTGCCCTTGCTGGCCCAGTTGCCGGCGACCTTGCGCGCCACCTGCCCCGCCGGCTCGTCCTTCGCGCCGAGCGCCACGCCGACGGTATCGACCAGGCACATTCGCGCCGCGTCGACCACCTCGGCCGGGAAATTCTGCCGCTTCGCCGAGGCGATGAAACGGCCGGCGGCTTCCGCATTCGGAGTCTGCTGGATTGCACTCATGACGTCACCACTCCCGATTTCCTGAGCTTGGCGATGTCCGCGTCGGCATAGCCGAGATCGCGCAGGACATCGTCGCTGTCCTCGCCGAGGCCCGGCGCATCCTTGCGCGCGTCGCGGGTCAGCCCCGCCCGCTTGTAGGGGCTGACGAGATGGGGAATGCGGCCCTCGACGGGATGGTCAGTATAGCCCACAAGCCCGCGCGCCGCGACGACCGGTTCGGCCAGCGCCTCGTCCGGCGTGTTCACGGGCGCGATCGGGATCTGGTGCTCCTCCATCAGCGCCAGCAGCGGCGCGCGGTCCATCGAGGCACAAAAATCGCGGATCGTCGAACGGAACAGCGCCGACCGCTCGCCGTGATCCGACAGCCGCGATTCCGGCCCCTCGTCGGCGAAGATCATGTCTGTCCGGCCGATAACCTCGCAGAATTGCTTCCACTGCCGCGCTTCGAGCAGCGACACGGCGACCGGCTTGCCGTCCTTGCAGACATAGACGTTGTAGCGCGGGTTACCGCCGAAAGCCTGCAGCATCGGCATCCCCGATTGCCCTGACAGCCGCGCCATCGCGCCGGCGAGCACGATGTTGTTCATGTAGAACAGGCTGTCGAACATCGAGAGGTCGATGTAGCACCCCTGCCCCGTCTGCTTCGCCTGCATCAGCCCGGCCATCACGCCGATCGTCGCCATCGCCGCCCCGGCGTAGTCGCCGGCGAGGAAGCCGGGCGGCGTCGGCTGCGGATCGCGGTCGAGGTTCATCCCCATCAGCCCGGTCATCGACTGGATCACCAGGTCGTGGCCCGGCACGCGGGCGAGCGGCCCGTCCTGGCCGTAGCCGCTGATCGAGCAGTAGACCAGCTTCGGATTGAGCTTCTGCGCCGAGGCGTAGTCGATCTTCAGCTTCTCCGGCACGCCCGGACGGAAGGATTCGATCACCGCGTCCGACGTCTCGAACAGCCGGCGCGCCACCGCCAGCCCGTCGGGCTGCGCGAGGTCGACGGCGATGCTGCGCTTGTTGCCGTTGACGCTGTGGAAGTAGACGCTGCCATCCTTGAAGGCAGGCGGATTGTGGCGGCTGTAGTCGCCGACTTCCGGCTGCTCGACCTTGATGACGTCGGCGCCGAAATCGCCGAGTAGCTGGCTGCACCACGGCCCCGGCAGCAGCCGGCTGAAGTCCGCGATCCTGGTTCCGGCGAGCGGCAAGGTGCGCTTGCCGCCCGCGCGCGATGCATCCGCCATGACGATGCTACCGGCCCTGGAACTTCGCGGGACGCTTCTCGAGAAAGGCGCCGATGCCTTCCTTGCGGTCGGCGGTTTCGTAGATCGAGGTAACGACGAAGGATTCGAGGTCGAGCGCCGAGGCGAGATCCATCTGCATGCCGCTGTAGACCACCCGCTTGACGAAGGCGTGGCTGAGCGGCGCGCGGGTGGCGTAGAGATCGACCAGCTTCTTCGCCTCCTCCAATGCATTGCCCTTGGGCGTCAGCTTGTTGATCAGGCCGATGCGATAGGCCTCCGCCGCATCGATCGGCTCGGCCGCGAACATGATCTCGAGCGCTTTCGCCTGGCCGACGAGGCGCGGCAGCCGCTGCGTGCCGCCCGCGCCCGCGACCGTGCCGATGCGCGAGCTGGTGATCGCATAGCTGGAGCCTTCCGCCCCGATGCGGATGTCGCAGGCCAGCGCGAACTCGCAGCCGCCGGTCATGCAGAAGCCCTCGATCGCCGCGATCACCGCCTTGGCGTTCTCCTCGAAGGCGCGGCAGAGGCGATGCCAGCGGCGCATGTAGGCGACCGTCTCGGCGGGCGATGACAGCGCCTGCGCGTCGTTGAGGTCGGCGCCGGCGGAGAAGAACTTCTCGCCGCCGGTGACGATGATGCCGCGCACCGCCGCGTCGGCCTCCGCCTCGGCCGCCGCGTCCATCAACTCGCCCATCACGACCGTGCTGATCGCGTTCCGCTTGTCGGGCCGGTTGAAGGTGATGATGTAGGCCGGCCCTTCCTTGCGTGTGGTGATCGTCTCGTATGCCATTTAGCTTCCTCGCTCGTTCCGCCGCTGCAGGGGCGCATAGAGTACCGCATCGCGGCGATGGCGCAGAATCGAGCGCTGCAAAGTCCTCCCCCCTTGCGGGGGAGGATTTAGGTGGGGGGTGAGCGACCCGCTGGAGCTCACATCATTCCGCCTCACGCCCTGTCCGTCGAAAGGCCCCCACCCTAACCCTCCCCCGCAAGGGGGAGGGAATGATAAACTGGCTTGCCCTACCCTATTCCCGTCAGAAACTCGATCAGCGCGCGGTTCACCGCGTCCGCCCGCTCGAACTGCATCCAATGGCCCGCGCCCGGAACGATGTCGACGCGGAAATCCGGCTTCGCGCTCCGGATATGGTCGAGGCGGTGCGCGTGCGACGGATAGATCACCGTGTCGAACTCGCCGAGCACGATCTGGAGCGGGCAGCGGATGCGGCGCAGGTCGTCGAGGAGCCAGTCGCCGCGGCTCACGCGAACGCTGGGATAGCGGGTGAGCCGGATGTTCTCGTGCTGGATGTCGACGGCCTCATCGTCCGCGGATTCGGGGTGGTGCAGCATCAGCTTCAGCAGGTTGCGGCGCACGACGGCGCGGCGCTCGGCCTCCGGCGCGTCCTCCGGCGGCATCTTCTCGTAGTCGGGCTCGTTGGCGCGGATCGACCTCACGCCGCCCGGCGAAATCAAGCTGAGCCGCGCCATGCGGTCGCCGAAACGAACCGCCACATGCGCGCCGACCACGCTGCCGAACGAAAAGCCGGCGAGATAGACCGGTCCCTGCTTCGGCACCGCGGCGGCGATGCCGTCCCAGCAATGGCGGAGGTACGCGTCGCGGTCCGCCTTCCGGTCGATCGGCGGCGACCGCCCGAAGCCGGGCAGGTCGAAGGCGTAGACCGTGAAATGCTCCGACAGCGGGCCGACATTGCGCACCCAGTGCTTCCAGGAGCCGACGCCGCCATGGGTCAGGACCAGCGGCGGGCCGGAGCCGCGGCGCTCCACATGCAGGCGCTGGTGGATGCCGAGGGGATCGGACACCGGGCTATCCGTCCCGCGTCAGGAAGTCGATCAGCCGGCGGTTGACCTCGGGCGCGTTCTCGTAGGCCGACCAGTGCCCCGCCTTGGGGATGCGGTGCACCTCCACCTCGGGAATGACGGCGCGGATCTGGGCGATGCTCTCGTCGGCGGGACGGAAGTCGAAGTCGTCCTTCTCGCCCCACAGCAGCATCAGCTTGCAGGTGATTTTTTCCAGGTTCTCCGCCAGGCCGCCGCCGCGGCTGACCTTGCGGCTGTCGTACGTCGTGTGGTCGACGCAGTAGCGCTGGATCTCGATCGCCTGCTCGTCCAGCGATTCGTAGTAGAACAGCATATGCTGCAGCAGGTTGTGGCGAACCGTCTTCTGCATCAACTCTTCATTGCCGCGCGCCGCCTTGTAGCTCATCATGTTGCGGAAACCGCCCTTCCTGGGGGGAAAGCCGCCGGGGGATATCAGGGCGAGATGGCTCACCCGGTCCCCGAGCCGTCCGGACAGGTAGGTCGAGATCGCGCCGCCGAAGGAAAAGCCGGCGAAACGCAGCTTTTCCGGCCCGGGGAAGCGGCGGCCGATCTCGCGGTAGACGATGTCGAGGTATTCGTCGCCCGGCAATTCCTTGGGCACCGGCGCGGATTCGCCGTAGCAGGGCAGGTCGAAGGCGTGCACGGTGAAATGCTCGGACAGCGGCCCGACGTTGCGGACCCAGTGCCGCCAGCAGCCGAAGCCGCCATGCAGCATGATCAAGGGCGGCCCACTGCCCTCGGTATGGACGGCCATTACGGGCTTTTTGGACACAGGCGCAGTTGTGGACATGGACGTCGCAATTCCTTCGCATCGGACAGGGATTTGCTCGAAAGCCGGGCTTTACCGTACGGTCGTACGGACAGACCTCATGACGGGTGGTTACCCGCCCTCGCAAAAGAATACAATAAACGGCGGCAAGGCACACACTGCTGGAGCAGGCCCGATGGAATTCGCCCTCTCGGAAGAGCAGGCGCTGATACAGGACTCCGCAAGGCGGATGGTCGAGCGCGACATCCGCCCGGTGCTCGACCGGAACGATCCCGACGTCTCCCTTCCCAAGGAGGAGATGCTGGGGATCTACAAGGTGCTCGCACCGCAGGGCCTGACCGCACCCCGCCTTTCCGCCGAGGAAGGCGGCGGCGGCCTCTCGATGGTGAACTACGGCCTGATGTATGAGCAGCTTCCGCCCTGGCTCGCCATCTCCGTCATGGGCCATGAATGCACGATCTCGCGCATCCATGCGGAGAGCACGCCGGAACAGCGGCAGCGCTTCCTGCCCGACCTGTTCGCCGGCAAGAAAATTTGCGGCAGCGCGACCTCGGAGCCGGGCGCCGGCTCGGACCCGCGCGGCATCGCCACCCGCATGCGGATCGAAGGCGACGAGATCGTCATCAACGGGCGCAAGATGTGGATCACCAACGGCTCGGTCGCCGACGTCATCGCCGTCGCCTGCGTCGGCGAGACCGACGCGAAGGGCCGGACCACGCTGAAGCGCGTCATCGTCGAGCCCGCCGAGACCGATGTGGAGATCCGCGAGATCGAGACGACCGGACTGCGCCAGGGCCATCTGGCGGAAGCGGTGTTCGAGGACTGCCGCGTGCCGCGCGGCAACCTGCTGGAAGCCGGCGGCGACGCGGCGCGCATGCTGACCGTCACCTGGAACGGCAACCGGCCGCTTGTCGGCCTCGCCGCGGTTCACCTGGCGCAGAAGGCGCTCGACATGGCCTGCGAATACGCCGGCATCCGGGTGCAGTTCGACAAGCCGATCGCAGGCCACCAGCTCGTCCAGAAGAACCTCGCCGACATCGAGACCGCCGTCGTGACCAGCCGCCTCGTCTGCTACCACGCGCTGGAGGCGCTCGACCGCGGCCAGCGCTCGAATGGCCTCTCCGCCATGGCGAAGCGCTACGCCACCACCGCCTGCGAGCAGGCGATCAACCTCGCCATGCACGTCCACGGCGGCATGGGCATCGCCTGCGAGACGGGGCTCGAGCGCATGCTGCGCGACTGCCGCATGCTGCCGGTGCCGGACGCGACCAACGAGATCCTGACCCTGATCCAGGGCCGGGAGCTCACCGGGATCGCGGCGTTCCGGTGAAGGAAAGCCGATGACCGCGCTCGAGGGAATTGTCGTCGTCGAACGCGCCGGCCGTCTGGCCGGGGCGATCGGCGCCGCATTGCTGAGCGAGCTGGGCGCGACGGTGCTGCGGGTCGAGGACCCTTCGATGCCCGCCCCGCCGGAGCCGGAAGGCTGGCGGCGTCACCCGCTGGCGCTGGCCGGCAAGACGCGGATCAAGCTGTCGCACGATCGGGACGAGGCGCGGACGCAATGGCGCGAGATCCTGGCCCGCGCCGACGTGCTGATCCAGTCGCCGCCGCTGCCGCCCGCTGAAGATGCCACGCCTGGATTGATCCGCTGCGATGTGTCGGCCTTCGGCAGCGCGGGCATGGATGGCCTTCCGGACGACGCCAACGAAGCGATCCTGCAGGCGATCGGCGGCATGATGTCGACCACGGGCGCGGAAGGCGGACCGCCGGAATTCATCGGCGCGCCGCTGGTCGAGTTCTTCGCCGGCGTCAACTGCGCCGCCGCCGTCGCCACCGCCTTGCGCGTGCGCGATACCGGCGGCCCGGCGCAACGCATCGACCTGTCCGCCTTCGACGCTAGCGTCGCGCTGACCGGCGCCTATCTCGGCCATATGCGAATCGGCAAGGCGCACGACGTGCGCGCGGGCTCGCGCCATCCGCTGTGCTGCCCCTGGAACGCCTACCGCACGCGGGACGGCTGGGTGCTGATGTGCTCCAGCACCGAGCCGCACTGGCGGCGCATCGCCGGGCTGATCGGGCGGCCGGAGCTGACGGATCAACCGGACTTCGCGGACACCAACGCGCGCCAGGCGAACCACCGGGCGGTCGACGCGGCGATCGAGGCGTGGACGCGCGGCAGGACGACGGTCGAGGCCGTGGCCGCCTTCGACGGCGCGGGAATTCCCGCCGGCCCGGTCGTCACCATACCGGAGCTGCTGGCCGCCGCGGACGCGCGGCCGGTGCGCCAGATCGCGTTGCCGAACGGGCGGACGCAGGTCTGCCCCGCCCCGCTGATCGCGATGAGCCGGAGCCCGGCGCGCGCGGCGGACCGGGTGACGCCGTCGAAGACGGACATCGCGCCGATCCTGGCGGCGCTTCGCCGGAAGGCTCCCGCGCAGCCGGACGCCGCGGCCGCCTTGCCGCTCGCCGGCATCCGGGTGATCGAGGTCGGCGTGTTCACCGCCGGGCCGCTCGGCACGCGCTACCTCGCCGACCTCGGCGCGGAGGTCATCAAGGTGGAACAGGCGGGCGGCGAGACCGGGCGCAAGTGGGCGCCCAACTTCGGCGGCGTGAGCGGCTATTTCGCGACCTACAACGCGGGCAAGCGGTCCATCGTCCTCGACCTGACGAGCAAAGACGACCAGGCGGCGCTGGAGCGGCTCGTGGCGTCGGCCGACGTGCTGCTGCAGAACCTCAAGGCGGGCGCGCTGGATCGCATGGGCTTCGGCCCCGACGACACGCTGAAGCGCCATCCCCGGCTGATCTACGTCTCGGTCTCCGGCTACGGCAGCAAGGGCGCGAAGTCCCCGGCGCTCGATACCGTGGTGCAGGCGCGGAGCGGCCTGATGTCGCTGATCCACTCACCGGAGACACCGATCAAGGCCGGCGCGTCGGTCGCCGACCTGCTCGCCTCGCATATCTCGCCGCTCGGCGTGCTGGCGGCGCTGCGCCACCGCGACCGCACCGGCGAAGGACAGCACATCGACATATCGATGCGCGACGCGCTGGCCTGGACGACGCAGCTCTCCTGGCCCGACGGCGCGCCGTCACTGCCGGAATGCTGCCGCATCACGTGTTCCGACGGCTGGGTCGTCGCGCAGGGACCGGAAGCGCCGGCGCTGGCTGTGCTCGGCGAGGAAGGCGGCGCCAGCCTTTCCAGCGAGGAAGCGGGCGCTCGGCTGCGCGCAGCCGGGCTGGTCGCGACCCGCGTGCTGGAGCTCGACGAGCTGTTCCGCCTGCCGCTCTGCCGCGACCGAAACCTGTTCCTGGAAGCCGACACCCCCGGCGGCGTCCCCGCCCCCGTGCTGGCGACACCCTACGGCCTCACCCAGACCCCACTCCGGCCGGGCCGAACGATTCCCGCGCCTGGGGCGGATAACGAGTTGTTAACCACCTCCCAATAGCCTTGCCACTGGACTCTCGGACTGAAGGACTTTGCCATGACCAAACCCGGCGTTCTGGCGATTGCCGCGCTCGTCGCGCTGGCGCTCTCCCTCCCCTCCGGCGCCTACGCGGACCCGCCCTGGGCGCGCGGCGACAGCCACGGCAAAGGCAACAAGCACGACAAGCACGGCGGCAAGGGCAAGGTCAAAGGCCGGGCCGGCGACTGTAAATACGAATACAAGTACGGCCCGCGCGGCTACGAAGAGAAATGGAAGTGCGACAGCGCCGGCTACTTCCAGCCGGGCCCGCCGCCCTGGGCGCCGGCGCACGGGTATCGCCGGAAGCAGGGCGGAGGCAGCTACGCCTTCCCGACCGGGCTGCTCGGCGGGCGTTGCCGGGCGGACCTGCTCGACGGGCCGACGATCGGCGGGCTGGTCGGCGCCGCCGCGGGCGGCCTCGCCGGCGCGCAGATCGGCAAGGGCAAGGGGCAGCTCGCGGCGACGGCGGTCGGCACGCTGGTCGGCTTCGTCCTCGGCCAGCAGGTCGGCCAGAGCCTCGCCCGCGCCGAGGAAACCTGCTTCAGCCGCACCTTCGAGCACGTGCCCGACCGCGAGACGATCGTCTGGAACGACGGCGGGCATAACGCGCAGTATCAGGTGATGCCCGTCCGCACGTCGGAGCCGATGAACGGCATGTACTGCCGCGAGTACCAGGCGAAGGCGACGGTCGGCGGGAAAGTTTCCGAAACCTACGGCACCGCCTGCCGCCAGCCGGACGGAAGCTGGAAGCTGATGAACTGACGGGACGCGGCGACTGGGGCGACTGCGGCGAAAGAGGCTTGCCCTGTGCTTTCATTCCCAATAGTGTGCGGCGCACGATTGGGGACGATTTGGATATCGGGACCAAGACAGTGCCACTGCAATTCTCCCGCCTGCGCATCCTCGTCATCGACGACAACGACTTCATGCGGAGCCTGTACCGGCAGCTCCTGCATGCGATCGGATTCCCCTACAATCACGTCAGGGAAGCGACGGACGGCGCGGCGGCGATCGACTATCTCGAGGCCTACGACTGCGATCTGGTGATCTGCGACCTCAACATGAAGCCGATGAACGGCAAGAAGTTCACGCGCTACATCCGGACCAACCCGAAGAGCCCGGACCCCTATCTCCCGATCATCGTCTGCACCGGCCATACCGAGCTGGTCCACGTCGCGCACGCCCGCGACGCCGGCGCGAACGAAATACTGCGCAAGCCGGTGACGGCGGCGTCGCTCTACTCGCGCCTGCACGCGGTCATCGAGTCGCCGCGACGCTTCATCATCACCCAGGATTTCGTCGGCCCCGACCGGCGGCGCCAGAACGTGCCGTTCGACGGCCCGGAGCGCCGCTCCGGCATCCTGGAAATCTGAGAACCCATACGCCGTCAGGGGCCGCCGGCACGGGCCGCCGGCAATGTGCCAAGGCGGCGGCGATGCGCTATGCTTTTCCCAGGCGTAAGAAAAACCAAAGGAGAGGAACGATGGAAATCCACCGTGCAGGCAAGCGGCCGACCAAGCAGGCCCCGGCCGAGAATTTCACCGGCGTCGTGCTGCAAGACCCGGTCGTGGTCGGTAAATCGCCGTCGCGGATGCGTGCGACGAACGTGCACTTCACCCCCGGCGCGCGGACGGCCTGGCACAGCCACCCGGTCGGCCAGGTGCTCTATGCCGTCTCCGGCGTCGGCCGCGTCCAGCTCGAAGGCGAGCCGGTGCAGATCCTGCACCCCGGCGACACGGCGCTCATCCCGCCGAACACCCGCCACTGGCACGGCGCCGCGCCCGACATGCTGTTCACCCACCTCGCCATGTCGGAGATCAACGACAAGGGCGAAGGCACCGCGTGGTTCGAGCATGTCAGCGACGCGGATTACGGCAAGAAGCCGGCGCCTGTGGCGTGAGCCGCACGCCGGGGTCTCTCATCCCGGCCTTGTCGAAGCATCTGCGCGTACTCATCCTTCGACAGGCTCAGGATGAGGGTGGATGGAATTGATCTTACAAAAGAATCCTCATGCTGAGCCTGTCGAAGCATGAGCTTCAGGCACAACGCATGCTGAGCCTTTCCGCAGCGCCCTAGAACAGCTTCTCTTCGTAGCGCGTCACGCCGTCGATGAGCACGGCCTTTATTCCGGCGTTGCCGAAGCGGTCGACGGCGACGAGGATCGATACCTTGCCGTCCCGGCGCGGGCGCTCGATCTCCCGCCCTTCGCCCTCCGGCACAAAATACTCTTCGATGCCGTAACGCATCTCGACGGCCTTGACCCCGCGTGCGTCATACCGGATCTCGCCTTTTATGACGACAGCGCCGGGTTGAGGCTCCGGCCGAGCCGAATGGACCGAGACGGGTTTCCAGAACGGCGCATCCTCGCGCAGCGTCACGTACAGCGTCTCGCCTGGCTTGAAGACACCCGGCATGCCGGGCAGGCCGGCATCGAGCCTGTTGATCGCATAGCGCAGGATCACGTAGTCGCCACGAAACAGCGAGCGCGGATCGACGGGCTGCGTCTCCAGCAGCACCGGCGTTCCGGTGGCAAGCGTCCATTGCTTCACGCCGACGATCGCGATCAGCGCGATCGTCTGCAGCGCGACGGCGACGATGAGGCCGAGGCGGACGCTCATGCGGCGCCTCCTTCCGGCTCACGCTGCCCGAGGCCGCGGACCAGCCGCCGGCGCTGCGCCTCGAGCGCGTACCCACCGGCGCAGAGAAGCAGCCCGCCGCCGATGAAGAACAAGGAGCGGTCCATCAGGCTCCACAGCCTGTCGAAGTAAAGGAGCAGCACGCCCAACACGAAGAAGACGAAGCCCGCATTGACCCGAAACGGGTCGCCCCTCTGATATCCGACATAGATGAGCCAGATGACGACGGCGTAGTAGAGCAGGGTGAAGCTGATGTAGACCGCAAGCTGCGGCATGCCATTGGGCGGAAGGACGAGGCTGACGAGAATCAGGATCAGGATAGCGGCGAGCAGGGCCAATCCCGACCGCACCACGGCCGGAGCCAATGCATCGCGCGTTCGGCGCTGCACCAGGACGCCAAGTCCCACGACCACGAAAAGCGCGGCGAGCAGGAACGCTTTCAAGCCGGCGCTCGCCGCGAAGGCGCTGCCCGACCACAGGAAATCGCCATGAGCCCGCCCAAGGGTCAGCGCCAGCAGCGACAGCAAGGCGGCGACGATGCTGAAGCGCTGCACGATACTTGTCAGCGGGCGAAGCCGCTCGCGCCATTCCATCATCACACCGGCCAGCATCAGCGCGACGGCAACCAGGAAAAATGCTTCCGCGACGGCGAAACGGTCGCTGGCCCTGTGGGCGAGAAAATGGTCCCAGTCGAGATACGTCATGACGCCCCAGACCAGCAGCGCCAGCATGGCAGTGCCCGCCGCGAAGCGCCATGTGTTCAGCAGGATCGGCGGCAGGAAGAGCGCCCACGCGACGGCGAAGGGCCAATGAAACCGCCATTCGAAGTCGAATATCTCCATGCCGGACCACAGCGTGAGGATGATCAAGCCGAGCACCGCCGCGGGCTGCGAGCGCGCGAGCCAGGCGACGGCGAGCCCGCCCATCGACCAGAGCAAGATCGCGTTCGGGTAGTGCCCGCTGATGTGATAGATCTGCGCGATCAGGTTGATGTTGGCCCCGAACAGGACCGTGCCGAGCAGCAGCAGCGCATGGGCGAAGGCGTTGGCCGTGCGGTCCGTCCGCGCCATCGCATAGCCCGCGGCCAGATACGCCGCCCACATCCCGCCGAACAGGATGACCAGCTTGGCGAGCTTCGACAGCGCCTCCCAATTGGCGGCGAAGAACAGGATGACGCCCGTGCCGAGCAGCAGAACGCCCAGGATGGCGAAGGCCAGCGGCGCACGCCGCACGCCCGACACGTTCGCCGCCACATGGTCGAGAATGGCCGGCTGCCCTGCCGCCGTCACCCAGCCGCGCTCGACCCAGGACGGCAGGTCATTGCCCAGCCGCCGCAGATACGCCTTGGTCCGCAAAGTCCCCTCCCCGCCAGCGCGACACCGCCGCAACAAGTCAGCGTAGCAATTCATGCCGCAAGTTTCGCGCAGCGGCAATACCTTGCCCTCATGCCGAGTTTATCGAAGCTCGATCACGTTCGGCAGGCTCAGTGCGAAGGACCGTTGTCCCGGAGCGCCTTGAGCACCGCGTCCGGGCCTTCGCCGTCCGCATCCTGGATACGGACGACGTGGTAGAGCTTCTCGCTCTCCAGGCTGGCGTAGCCGGCGGACGATTCGTTGCCGATCGGCTCGCTGCGGTCGTCGAGGGCGGCGGAAGCGAAGACGCGCGCCCGCGCCGCCGTGGGGGCGCGCACGACGACTTCCGACCAGCGGCCGTAGTCGAGCCACGCTGCCGAAATATCGATTGCTGCCGGAACAATCCGCCAGACAGGCATATCGCGCCTCCGCTTCCCTCGCCTCCTCCGGACGCCCGCAGGACGAACGGCGCCCCGAAACCCCGGTTCCCGGCGGGCGGCCTGTTCGCCTGCGCGCGAATGCGCTAAAACCTCGGCGAAGCGCCAGACTCCAACCCCCAGGGACAGCCGACACGTATGAACGACATGCCCAAAGCCGGCGCCCCAGACGGCGCCAAGACCGCCTCCGTCGACAGCATCGTCGAGGGGCTCGGCGGCGTCGGCTACATCGCGTCCCGCCGGATCGCGACCGCCATCTTCATCGCCCGCAACCTCAGCAAGCCGATCCTGGTCGAAGGATCGGCCGGCGTCGGCAAGACGGAGCTGGCGATTTCGACCGCGCAATGGCTCGGCCTGCCGCTGATCCGCATGCAGTGCTACGAGGGGCTGGACGAGTCCAAGGCGCTCTACGAATGGAAATACGGCAAGCAGCTCCTCTACACCCAGCTTCTCAAGGACAAGATGGGCGACACCCTCGCCGACGCGGACGGGCTGGACGAGGCCATGGAGCGGCTGCACGACTTCGGCGACCTGTTCTTTTCGGAGAAGTTCCTCGAGCCGCGGCCGTTGCTCAAGGCGCTGCGCCAGGAAAAGGGCGCGGTGCTGCTGATCGACGAGGTCGACAAGTCGGACGAGGAGTTCGAGGCCTTCCTGCTGGAGGTGCTCTCCGCCTTCCAGGTCTCGATCCCCGAGATCGGCACCATCCAGGCCACCGTGGCGCCGCTCGTCTTCCTGACCTCGAACAACGTGCGCGAGATGGGCGACGCGCTGAAGCGCCGCTGCCTGCACCTGTTCATCCCGCTGCCGGACGCCAAGCTGGAGCAGCGCATCGTCGCCGCCCGCGTGCCCGGCATCGAGGACAGCCTCAGGCGGCAGCTCGTCGCCTTCGTGCAGATGCTGCGCGAGGAGGACCTCAAGAAGCTGCCGTCGATCTCGGAGACGCTGGACTGGGCGCGGGTGATGATGCTCCTGCACGTGGATTCGCTGGACGTGGAGCTGGTGCGCGACACGCTCAACGTGCTGCTCAAGTTCGAGCAGGACATCGAGGCCGTGCGGAAGAGCATCCCGGAGATCGTGCGAAAGGCGGCGCAAGCTTAGCGATGCGTTGCATGCTCCCAGCCACCTCAGAGAACGTGGGTTTGGCCCAGGTTTTCCCCTCTCCGCCCCGTGGGCGGAGAGGGTCAGGGAGAGGTGGTTGGCACGGCAGTCACCACGATCACACCTCACCCGGCGCGCTGCGCGCGCCACCCTCTCCGCCACTCCGGCGGAGAGGGTACGGCTTGCGTCTTAGCCATATGCGACAGGAGACGGGTAGGCTCGCCCTATGCAGGAAACGCTCGAACACTTTCTCACCGCGCTCAGGGGGATGGAGGTCCAGGTCTCCCCCGCCGAGGCGATCGACGCGCACCGCACGGTGGAGACCGTCGGCTATGCCGACCGCACGCTGCTGAAGGATGCGCTCTGCGCCGCACTGGCGAAGACGTCCGACGAGGTCACGCGCTTCGACTCCTGCTTCGACATGTTCTTCAGCCGCGACGAGTTCCGCCGACGGGCGGAAAGCGCCGCGATTCCCGGCGCGCCGGAGGTCGAACTGCCGCTGGCGCAACTGCTGCTCGGCGGCAGCGCGGCCGACCTCGCCCAGGCCATGGAGCAGGCGGCGAACGCGGCGGGCGCGGCCAACATCCGCTACGCCACCCAGCGCGGCCTGATGACCCGCCGCATCCTCGACCGCATGGGGCTTCGCGAGCTGGAAGCGCTGATCGCCACGCTGACGCGCTCGGACGCGCCGCCGTCGGTGGCGCTCGCGGGACGGCTCGAACAGGGCCGGACCGACCTGTTCGGGGAAGCGCGGCAGTACATCGCCCGGCAGTACGAGCTCTATGCCCGTGCCGCCGGAGAGCAACTCCGCGAGGAATTCCTCCGCAAGACCGGGCTGTTCGCCATCCAGCAGCGCGATTTCGACCGCATGCGCCGGATCGTGCGGCGCATGGCGAAGCGGCTGGCGACGCGCTACGACCGGCGGCGCAAGCACACCAAGCGCGGCGTGCTGGACGTGCGCCGCACGCTCCGCCGCAGCATGCCGCATGGCGGCATTCCCTTCGAGACGGTGTGGAAGCAGACCAAGATCGACCGGCCCAAGATCGTGGTCATCTGCGACGTCTCGCAGTCGGTCGCCGCGGCGGCGCAGTTCCTCCTGCTGTTCCTCTATTCGCTGAACGAGGTGATCCAGACGCTCCGCGCCTTCGCCTTCTCCTCGCATCTGGTCGAGGTCAGCGAGATCCTCGAGAATCGGCCGGTGGAGCAGGCGATTCCGGAGATACTGGAGAAGATCGGCTTCCGCTCGACCGACTACGGCCAGGCGCTGGCCGACTTCGACGAAGAATTCATGGACGGCGTGGACCGGCGCACCACGGTCATCATCCTCGGCGACGGCCGCAGCAACAACGCCGATCCGCGCATCGACCTGATGCGCCGCCTGCACGACCGCTCCAAGTCCGTCATCTGGCTCAACCCCGAGCCCGAAACCTTCTGGGGCAGCGGCGATTCCGAGATGCCGCGCTACCGCACCTTCTGCCACATCGCCAAGACCTGCAGCACGGTCGAGGACTTGGAACGCATCATCGACGACGTGCTGAAGAGCTATTATTGAATTTAAGGGTGCTCGCGGCGGATGGGACAAGCGGGGTGCGTGCTTCGACAGGCTCAGCATGAGGTTTTTTTCTCAATGCCACGAAGATTGCCCCTCATCCTGAGCCTGTCGAAGGACGCACAGCATTCGTGCAAGATACACAAATGCGGTTCCCCTGCACGCGAGGGGGAGGATTTAGGTGGGGGGCCGCTCGCGAATAATTCAGACACCCGTCGCCGCATTCGGCGTTAATCTTTCTCCATCGCCCCCACCGGGCGCTTTCAAAGGAGAAGCATCGTGAGGACTGCAATCGTGCTCGGCGCGGCGCTCATCGCCGCGGCCGCCCTGCCCGCGCAGGCGGAGGACATCACGATCAAAATGCGCGCCGTCACGGCCGCGGGCGTCGGCAAGGACATCGGAACCATTCGCGCGGTCGACACGAAGAACGGGCTTCGGCTCACCCCGAAGCTGAGCGGGCTTTCCGCCGGCCAGCACGGCTTCCATCTGCACGAGAAGGCGAGCTGCGGCTCGAAGGCGGCCGACGGCAAGACCGGGCCGGGCCTCGCCGCGGGCGGCCATTTCGATCCCGACGAGAGCGGCAAGCACGAGGGCCCGGAGGGCAAGGGCCACAAGGGCGATCTTCCCGCGCTCACCGTCGACGACAAGGGCAGCGCCACGAAGGCGGTGACCGCGCCGCACCTCGAGGTCGCGGATTTGTGGGGCCGCGCGCTCATGATCCACGACGGCGGCGACAACTACTCCGACCAGCCGAAGCCGCTCGGCGGCGGCGGCGGGCGCATCGCCTGCGGCACGATCAAGAAGGCCGGCGCGAAGTAATCCTCACACGGGCCGCGTGCCGTCCACCGTCACGCGGTTCATGTAGCGCCGGTAGCCGGGATAGTCGTTCAGCGCGTAATGCATCACGCAGCGATTGTCCCAGAACGCGATCGAGCCCTTCTCCCAGCGGAAGCGGCAAGTGAATTCCGGCCGCGTCGCGTGGTCGCAGAGATACTTGATCAGCGGCCGGCTCTCGTCCTCCGTCATGCCGGCGAAGCGGTGCGTCCGGATGATGTTGACGAACAGCGCCTTGCGCCCCGATTCCGGATGCGTGACGACGACCGGATGCTCGCATTCCGGCTCGTCCTCCTGGTTGTCCTGGCGCAGCTTGCTGGACCGCGCGGAATTGCGCTCGCTCGCGACCTTGTTGGACTGGATGCGGTTGTCGTGGACCCCCTTCATGCCCGCGAGCATCCGCTTCATGCCGTCGGACAGCGCCTCGTAGGCGAGGTACTGGCTGGCGAACATGGTATCGCCGCCGGCCGGCGGAACGTCGAGCGCATAGAGGATCGAGCCGAGCGGCGGCGCCGGCAGGTGCGTCAGGTCGGAATGCCACACCCCGCCGATATTCTCCGTGTGCTCCGGGTCCTTGCGGATCGGGAAGATCTCCGGGTGCCCTTCCAGCGGCATGTAGCGCGGATGGATGTTGAGCGTGCCGAAGAGCCGCCCGAAGGCCTTGTGCTGCTCCTCGGTGATCTCCTGGTCGCGGAAGAAGATCACCAGATTCTCGATGAAGGCCCGCCGCACCTCGGCAAAGGTCGCATCGTCCAGCGGCTTCGCCAGGTCGACCCCGTGCACTTCCGCCCCGCAGGCGCCCGCGATGGGCCGGACCTCGATCCGCTCGTACTTCATCCTTTCCTCCGTTCGCTCCGGACTGCCCCGACTCTGCCACCTGACCGGCATCCGGAGCAAGCTGGGCGGATCGGCGCGGCGGCCCTATCATCGGCGCAGAAACCAGGAGAACCACCAAATGGCGAAGATCACCGACGTTCGCGCCGCCCTCGTCCGCGTGCCGCTCGACAGCCCGACCTCGTTTTCGACCCGGCGCGTGACGGCGCGCGACTTCGTGCTGGTGCGGGTCGAGGCGGACGACGGCCACGCCGGCATCGGCTTCACCTATGGCGGCAGCGGCGGCGGCAACATCACCACGGCGGCAGTGCGCTCCCTCCTCCGCCCGGTGCTGATCGGCGAGGACCCGTTTCGCGTCGAGGGGCTGTGGGAAGCGATGTACCAGGAGTCGCTGCTGCAGGGCCGTACCGGATCGGCGATGCGGGCGCTGAGCGCCCTCGACATCGCGCTCTGGGACCGCAACGCGCGGGCCTGCGGCCTGCCGCTCTGGAAGCTGCTCGGCGGCTACGCGAAGGACTCCGTCCGCGCCTATGCCAGCGGCGGCTACTACCTCGACGGCAAGACGCCCCACATGCTGGCGGACGAGCTCGCCGGCTACTGCGCGATGGGCTTCGGCGGGGTGAAGATGAAGGTCGGCCGGCTCGGCCTCGCCGAGGAGGAGGACCGTATCTCGCACGCGCGCGACGCGATCGGCGCGGCCGACCTCATGCTCGACTGCAACAACGGCTGGCGCGACCTGGAGACGGCGCTCCGCTACATGGCCGTGTTCGAGCCCTACAGCCCGTACTGGATCGAGGAGCCCTTCCTACCCGACGACCTGGAGAACCACGCCCGGCTCGCGCAGCAGACACTGGTGCCGGTCGCGACCGGCGAGATCGAGTCCGGCCGCTGGCGCTTCCAGCAGATCATCGACAAGGGCGCGGCGCTGATCCTGCAGCCGGACGCCGTCTGCTGCGGCGGCATCACCGAGTTCCGCCGCATCGCGGCCACCGCCGCGAGCCACGGCCTCTCCGTCTGCCCGCACGCCTACCACGAGCTGCACGTGCACCTGGCGGCGAGCCTGCCGAACGTGCCCTACGCCGAATGCTTCATCGACGACCGGATCGTGAATTTCCGGAAGCTGATCGACACGCAGGTGACGATAAAGGACGGGAGGCTGATGCTGCCGCATGGGCCGGGGCTGGGGTTCGCGTATCGGGACGACGCGATCGAGGAGTTCGCCGTCGAGGCGTGGGGCTAAGATGGATGCCGCGGACAAGCCGCGGCATGACGTCTAATATATTGCGATATAAAACAAAATCGTCACTCCCCGGCTTGACCGGGGAGTCCATGGGCACGCCGCCCAAGTCTGCCGCTCATCTCTCATTGTTGGTCGCAGCCCAAACGTCGCGTGGACTCGCCGATCAAGTCGGCGAGTGACGACTTTTTATGAGTGTCACCGCATATATTCGCCCGGTGGAAGCATCGGAGCGATCAAGTCGGCGAGTGACGGCTTCTTCATTCCTCACGTCATATACTCGCCCCCGTTCACGTGCAGCGTCTGCCCCGTGATGAACCGCGACGCCGGCTGGCACAAAAACCCCACCGCGTTCGCGATGTCGGTCGGCTCGCCCTTGAAGCCGATCGGGGGCGCGTCGGGGACGTTGGCCGGATGCGGGCCGGAGGTGGCGGAGCGCTGGCCGCCGATCAGGCCCACGCTCACCGTGTTCACCGTGATGCCGTGCTGGCAGAACTCGCTCGAAAAGCTGCGCGTCATCGCGTCGAGGCCGCCCTTCCCCGCGTGCACGTGAACGCGCTCGGCGTAGCCCACGAGGTTGCCCGAGCCGCTGATGTTGACGATGCGGCCCCACTTCTGCCGGATCATGTGCGGCAGCACGGCGCGCGAGCAGAGGAAGGCGCCGTCGAGAATGATGTGGACGACGCGATGCCACTCCTCGAAGCTCAACTCCAAGGTCGGCACGCGGGCGCGGTCGGCGGCGTTGTTGACCAGGATATCGACCGGCCCCAGCTCCTTCGCGATGGCGCCGGCCATGCCGGCCACGCCCTTCTCGTCCGTCACGTCGCAGATGTAGACACCGGCCTTCACGCCGAGCGCCTCCAGCTCCTTCTTCACCGCGTTCGCCTCGTCGACCGAGCGGCGCGTGTTGATCGCGACCGACGCGCCGTGGCGCGCCAGCTCCAGCGCGCTCGCCCGGCCCGACCGCCGGACCGCGCCGGTGATCAGCGCCACCTTGCCGGCAAGTGTCTTTTCACCGCCGCTCATGAGATTGGCCCTCCTCAGCCGCTGCCGATCCACCGGCATGGCGGCAGTATACAGCCGATCCTATTCCGCCGCGTTGCTGAGCGGCGTGACGGAGCCGCGCTCCATCTCGCGAAGCTCGCGGTCGAGCCGGACGCCGGCGTGCGCGCGGGCCGGGGCCAGGGGCGCCAGCAGGCTGTAGAAGACGGGGATCAGAACCAGGGTGAAGACCGTGGCTATGCCGAGGCCGCCGAGGACGACCCAGCCGATAGCGCTCCGCGCCTCGGCCCCGGCGCCGCTCCCGATTACGAGCGGCAAGGCGCCGAGAACCGTTGCCAGCATCGTCATCATCACCGGCCGAAGGCGCGTCATGGCGGCAATGCGGACCGCCTCCTGAACGCGCTGGCCGCGGTCGCGCAGCTGGTCGGCGAACTCGACCACCAGAATGCCGTTTTTCGCCATCAGCCCGACCAGCATGATCAGGCCGATCTGACTATAGATGTTGAGCGTCGAGCCGGTGAGCTTCAGCGCGAACACGGCGGCGGCCAATCCGAACGGCACCGTCAGGATGATGACGAGAGCGCTCAACAGGCTCTCGAACTGCGCCGCCAGGACCAGGAACACGATCAGGACCGCGATAACGAATGTGATGGATACCTCGTTCGACGTTTCCTCGAGCGTCGCCGCTTCGTTGATGAATCGCAGCCCGATGCCCGGCGGCAGGACGTCTTGCGCGATCTCTTTTATATCGGTCACCGCCTGTTTCATGGTGTAATCGGGCGGCAGCACCGATTCGATTTCGATAGACCGTTTCTGCGCCGTCCGATCGAGCTCTGCCGCCGTGCCGATCTCTTCGAGCGCGACGAAGGCGGACAGCGGCACGAGCTCCCCACGCTTGGTCGAAACGAAGAGGTTATGCAGGTCGCTGGGATCGTCGATCGCGCCGCTCGCGGAATCCAGAAGCACCGGTATGGAGCGGTCGTCCACGCTCAGCTCGACGACTTCGTAACCGTCGATCATCGCACGCAGCGTGTTGACGATTCCGTCGATAGGCACGCTGAGATCCTCGGCGCGCCGGCGATCGACCTTGACAGTGAGCTGCGGCTGGGTCTGCTGATACTCGACCTCCGGGTCCTCCAACTGCGGAAGCCGCTCGTGCATCGCGACGAGGAACTTGTCGGCCGCCACCGCGATCTCCGGATACCGCGTACCGGTGAGCGCAAACTCGATGCTGCCCCCGGCCCGGCGCAGGTTCAGGCTGTTCGGCGCTCGAATCTGGGTCGTCGCGCCCGGAATGGCCCTGAGCTTGGGGCGCAGCTCGGCGGCGATCTCGGCCTGGCTACGCGACCGCTCCGACCAGGGCGCGAGCGGCGCCGTGATCGAGACGCGGTTCATGTCCCAGCGGCCGACGATCGACAGGATATTCGTGATCTCGCCGCGTTCGCGGAGCGGCTCGAGTATAGCCTCGGCCTTCGCCGCCTGCCGGTCCATATATTCGAGACCGACCCCATCGGGTCCCTGCATCCGGATGTGTATGGCGCCCCGATCTTCCTTCGGCATCAATTCTTCGCCGATCGTCGGATATACCGCGACCGCGAGCAGGCCGATCAGGATCGCCGTGCCGACGGTCAGGAACCGGGCGGCCAATGTGAACTCCAGGATCCGACGATATATCGACGACGCCCATTGCCCGATCTTCGACAGCCTCGAATCATCTCTGGCTTCGTCGCCTTCCGGATCGGACGGCATGCGCGACGCCAGCATGGGACAGATCGAGAGGGCCACGAAGCCCGAGATTGCGACGGCGATGGCAAGCACGAAGCCGAATTCGGCAAACATCCTGCCGGCGGTGCTCGGCAGGAAGGCAATGGGGAGAAAGACAGCGACCAGCGTCGCCGTCGTCGCCACGACCGCAAAGAAGACCTGCCGCGTCCCGACGACGGCGGCTGCATATGATTTGTAGCCTTCCGTCCGCAGCCGCTGGATGTTTTCCACGACGATTATCGCATCGTCGACAATCAGCCCGGTAGCCAGGACCAGCGCCAGCAGCGTCAGGATGTTGACGGAAAAGCCGAGCAGCCAGATGGCCGCTATCGTCCCGCCCAGCGCGATCGGGATCGTCACGGCGGGAATCAGCGTCGGGCGCCATGCGCCCATGAACAAGTAGATTACGCCCACCACCACCAGGATAGCGATGGCCAGGCTGATGACGACCTCCTTCACCGAACCCAGGATGAAATAGGAGTCGTCCGAGATTTTGACGACCCTCGCATCCTCCAGGCGCTCGTTCAGGTGCTCGATGGCGCGATCGACCGCGTCCGAAATCTCGATCGTATTGGATTGGGCTCGGCGCACGATCCCCAGAACGATCACCCGCGTGCCGTTGAGCATGCTGATGGTGTCCGAATCAGCCGGTCCGTAGAAGGCTTGCGCCACATCGCCCAGGTGGACGCCGGACCGCAGCTCGAGCGCTTCGACATCGGCGGAACGCCAGACCGATGCATCAGCGCGAACCAGAAGCTGCTGGTCGTCGGACTTGAAGCTCCCTGCCGGCACGTCGAGACTGGTGCTCTTGAGAACGTTGGCGACGTCGTCGATCGACAGGCCGAACCTGGCGAGGCGCATCGGCTGCACGACGATACGCAAGACCTCCTCCTGATCGCCGAACGGATCGACGCTCGCCACCCCCGGGATCGCCGACAGCTCCGTGGCGATATCGTCCTCGACCAACCGCGTCAGGGCCTGCTGGGACAGGCTGTCGCTCACGACCGCGAGCTGGATGATGGGGGATGAGTCGGCATCCGCCTTTACGACGGTCACGTCCTCGACGCCTTCCGGCAATTCGCGCTCTACCGCCGCGACGGCCTCGCGAATGTCGTTGGCGGCCACGTCGAGACTGACGCTCGAATGGAATTCCGCCCGCACGCGGCCGTTGTTTTCCTCGCTGGCCGCGTTGATCGACTTGACGCCCGAAACACGCGCGACCGCACCCTCGAGCACGCTCGTGACCTCGGCGTCCATCGTCTCGGGCGAAGCGCCATCGAAAAAAGCGCGCACCGTCACCACCGGGCGGTCCACGTCCGGGAGCTCCCGCACCTCGACGCCCATCAGCGCGCCCAGGCCCGCTATGAGGATCAGGAGATTGGCGACGACGATCAATGTCGGACGCCGCACGCCGATTGCCGGAAGCTCGCTCACACCGGACATTACGAGGGCGCCTCCGTCGACGCGGCGGCGCCGCTCCACGCCCGGGCGTCGACGGCCTGGCCGTCGCGCAAGCCCTGTACGCCCTCGACCACGATCCGGTCGCCCTCGGCCAGCGGGCCGTCGACCAGGATCGTTCCCTCGTCGCGCCGCACAAGATTAACGAAGACCTTATCGGCTTTCCCGTCGACAATTCGCCAAAGGTAGGCGCCGTCGCCGCTCCACGACACGGCGACTTCGCGGACGCTGGGAAACGCCTTACCGATAAAAGACATCTGCACGTCGAAAGCGGTGCCGGGGCGGATCGCATCGTCCAGGTTGGGTATCCGCGCCTGAACGCGCATCGACCTCGTGGCCTGATCGATGCGGCTGTCGGTAGCGGAAACCGTTCCGTGCACCTTCCGCTCCCAGTCCATCCAGGGGCGGACGACGACGGTGCCGCCGAGCTTGATCCTGCCGACGTATTCCTCGGGCACGGCGAATTCGACCAGAATGGATGAGCGGTCGTCGAGGGTGGCGATCAGCGTCTCCTCGGTCACGCGATCGCCGATATCCATGTCGGAAAGTCCGATAACGCCGTCGAATGGCGCTACGACCACCCGGTCGGCGAGATTCGCCTGCGCTTGCGCGAGCCTTATGGTAGCACTTTCGTATTCTGTCTGCGCCGTCTCAAGCTGCACTATCGATACGGATCCCGATTTTGCGAGCCGCGTCAGCCGGTCGAGCTGGCGCTTCGCCTCCTTCTCCGCCACCTGTGCGAGGCGGACCGTCAGCCGCTCGTGCTCGTCGTCCAACCGGAGGAGCGGCATACCCTTCGTGACCCGCTGGTCCGCCTCGAACAGAATTTCGACGACCTTGCCGGTGACCTTCGGATGGATGGACGCGGAGCGGAGCGCCTCGCCCGTGCCGACCGCCCGGACCACTACCTGATCCTGCTTCAGTTCCAGGGACTCCACCAACACGGGCGTGGCGGAGGACCGGAGGGCCGCTTCCTTGCTGGGCTTCGCCCCTCCGTCCCAACTCGAAAGCGCCAGCCATGCCCCCACGGTCACGACCGTGAGGCTCGCAATTATCGCTGCTTGCGTGCCGAGCCGCATTACTGCCGCGCAGGCGTCGAGCTACGATCGGACATCGTCCCGTCCAGATAGTTCACCTGTCTCCTCCCCTTGCGGCCCTTCGTGAGGGCGTTGCCGGGCCTTTTCGCCCGGCCGGACTTCTTATCGAGCGTTTCAGCTATACGTTGGGCTGCGTTGAGCAAACCTTAAGATCGCGGCTCGCCGTCGCCAAGCCTACGGACATTCATCGCAAAGGCAATAATTCCTTTAGCCCGTCCGCAAGGCGCGCCGCATGCCCGGCCGCTTGCCACGCCCGCGATCGCCGGTACAAACTGGCCCTGCCACTATGCCGATCCGGCGGACAGCGTGAGTTCAGCCGTGCCGGGTAACCGTCGAGGGAGCCACGCCCATGATCGAAGACACGCTGGATATCGAGACCAAGGACGGCGCGATGGAGACCTTCGCCTGCCGCCCGGAGCGCAATGCCCCTTTCCCCGCCGTCTTCATCCTGATGGACGCGCCCGGCATCCGCGAGGAGCTGCGCGACATGGCGCGCCGCATGGCGAGCGCCGGCTACTACGTGCTGCTGCCGAACCTCTACTATCGCGCCGGGCGCGACACGAAGTTCGGGCCGGACGTGCTGAAGGACGGCAGCAAGGACCGCGACCGCATGCGGTCCATCCGAACCAAGATGACCATCCCGCCGGTGATGGAGGATGTGGGCGCGATGATCGCCTTCGCCGACACGCAGAAGGACGTGAGGAAGGGCGCGATCGGCGTGCACGGCTACTGCATGAGCGGACCCTATGCGCTGGCGTCCGCCGCGCGCTATCCCGACCGCGTCGCTGCCGCCGCATCCTTCTACGGCACATGGCTGGTGAGCGACGCGGAGGAGAGCCCGCACAAGAACCTCGGCAAGGTGAAAGGCGAGCTCTACATCGGCTGCGCCGAGCATGACGACCTGGCCCCGCTGCCGATGGTCGAGGAGCTGCGCGGCCTGCTCAAGAAATCCGGCGCGGCGGGCGAGCTGGAGATCCATCCCGGCGTCCACCACGGCTTCGCCTTCCCGGAACGCTGGTGCTACGACAAGCCCGCGGCGGAGCGGCACTGGGAGCGGCTGTTCGCGCTCTACCGCCGGAAGCTCGGATGACCGGCCGCATCCGCCTCACCGCCGCCGAGGGGCAGGCGCTCGGCGAAAGCGCCATGCGCGGCATCGGCTTCGACGCCGAGGAGGCGCGCATCCTCGCCGCCCATGTGATGGACGCGGCGCTTTGCGGCTACGAGTATTCCGGCCTGCCGAAGCTGCTCAACATCGTCGACAGCCCCTTCTGGAAGGCGCCGCGCACGCCGATCCGCTCGGTCAAGGAAACGACCGTGTCGCTGCTGATGGACGGCGGCAACAACGTCGGCATGCTGGCGGTCTACCGCGCGACCGAGGCCGCCATCGAGCGGGCGCAGCGGCACGGCTTCGCCATCGTCTGCCTGTCCAATAGCTGGATGAGCGGGCGCAGCGCGCATTACTGCGAGATGATGGCGCGCGCCGGGCTGGTCGGCATCCATACGGTCAGCGCCAATGCCGCGGTGGCACCCTTCGGCGGCGCGAAGCCGATGCTCGGTACCAACCCCATCGCCTTCGGCTTTCCGGCCGACGGCGACCCGCTGGTGATCGACATGGGCACCTCCGCCTTCATGGCGTCGGACGTGAAGTTCCGCGAGCGGCTCGGCACGCCGCTGCCGGAAGGCGTCGCGCTCGACGCCGACGGCCGCCCGACCACCGACGCCGGACGCGCGCATGCGGGCGCGCTGTTGCCCTTCGGCGGGCCTTCCGGCGGCTACAAGGGCTTCGGGCTGTCGCTGGCGATGCACGCCTTCGCGGTGCTGTGCGCCGGCGCGCGCGAGAAGGAAGACATCCGCGGCTATCTTACCATCGCCTTCAAGCCGGACCTGTTCGTGCCGCTCGCCGATTTTAAACGGGATCTGGCCGAACAGATCGCGGCGATCAAGGCGACGCCGCGCCAGGAAGGGGTCGCCGAGATCCGCATCCCCGGCGAGCGCAGCTACCGCGAGCGGGCGCGGCTCTCGCGCGAAGGCATCGAGATCGACCGCAAGATCTACGACGCGCTCGGCCGCCTCGCGGAGGGGCAGCACAATTACCGAGCGGGAGCGCGTTGAGACCGTCCCGCCGGCGCCATGGACACTGCGGACAAGCCGCGGTGTGACGATTCTTTATTTTCAGAGCATACAGTTGACGTCTCTCCGCGGCTTGTCCGCGGAGTCCATGCGCGCCGATCCATCCACCGGCACGATATCCCCTTGCCTCCTGCCCTACGGACCTGTCACCTTTGCGCGAATCGGCATTCCGGCATCCTGCCGCGGGATGCTAAACACTCCCAAACCAACCCATTCCACGGAAGGAATTCGACATGGCGCAGGGTAAGCGCACGGCGCTGATCACCGGATCGGGCAAGAACATCGGCAGGGCGATCGCGCTGCATCTGGCCAAGGCCGGCCACAACATCGTCATCAACGGCTCGCGCGACCAGGCGGCCTGCGAGGAGGTCGCGGGCAAGGTGCGCGCGCTCGGGGCCGAGGCGATGGTCGCGATCTGCAACATCGGCGACCGCGCCAAGGTCCAGGCCATGGCCAAGTCCGCCATCGACAAGTTCGGCAGCGTCGACATCCTGGTGAACAACGCCGCCGTCCGCCCCGACGGCAAGTACCTCGAGACGACCGAGGAGGAATGGCAGCGCATCGTCGATATCAACTTCTACTCAGTCTATCACCTCACCCGCGCCTGCCTGCCGGGCATGATCGACAAGGGCTGGGGGCGGATCGTCAACTTCACGGGGATGATGGCGCAGCAGGGCTATCCCGGGAAATCGGCGGCCGTCAGCGTCTCCAAGCACGCCGCCTGGGGCCTCACGAAATCGCTGTCGCGGGAGTTCGGGCCCAAGGGCGTCACCGCCAACATCATCTCGCCCGGCACGATACCGGGGCCGGAGGCCGATCCCGCCTCGCCGCGCTTGGAGGCGTTGCGCAAGGCGAATCCGTCCGGAAGGCTCGGCACGGCCGACGACATCGCCGCCATGGTCGACCTGCTGGTGTCCGACTCCGGCGGGTTCATCAACGGCCAGATGCTGCAGGTGAACGGCGGCGTCGTGAACCAGTTCTAAGACCGATGCAACCCTCTCCGCCGGTGGGGCGGAGAGGGAAAAATCAAAAGAGGAAACGGAACCCCATGACAGCCCGCAAGCCCGCCTCGAACGCCAAGCGCGTCTTCTGGTTCGACGACGGCAAGTCGCCGAACGTCGCCGACATGCTCGACAACGAGCCGGAAGTCGCGATGCACCGGCTCGAGTTCGACGCGCCCGACGCCGAGAACTGGCCGGTCGTCGAGACGAGCCACGCCTACTGCATCACCAGCACGCGCGACGAGGTGCCCGACCAGTTCAAGGCGAATGCGGCCTTCCTGGAGCGCTGCCCCGACCTGCTGGTGGTCTCCGCCTCCGGCGCGGGCTACGACCCGGTCGACGTGCAGGCCTGCACGGAGGCCGGCGTGCTGGTCGTCAATCAGACCGGCGCCAACGCCGAGGCGGTGGCGGAGCACGCCGTCGGCATGATCCTCGCCCTCACCAAGAAGATGTTCCAGACGGACCGCTCGCTCCGCAAGGAGCGCGGCGTTCGCCGCGAGATATTCAAGGGCTGGGACGCGAAGGGCAAGACGGTGGGCCTGATCGGCCTCGGCAACACCGGGCGGCGTGTCGCCCGCATCTGCGGCAAGGGGCTGGATATGACCGTGCTGGCCTACGACCCTTACATCACCGCCGCCGACTTCAAGGAGCGCGGCGCGGCGGCCACGAAGCTCGACGATCTCCTCGCCCAATCCGATTACGTCAGCGTCCACTGCCCCTACAACGCCGAGACCAAGGACATGATCGGCGCGCGGGAGCTAGGGCTGATGAAGCCCGGCGCCTTCGTCGTCAACTGCGCCCGCGGCGGCATCGTCAACGAGGCGGCGCTCGCCGAGGCGCTCGCGGACGAGCAGGTCGCCGGCGCCGCGCTCGACGTCTGGGTGACCGAGCCGCCGCCGCTCGACCATCCGCTGCTGCAATTCGACAACTTCATCGCGACCTACCACACCGCGGGCGTGACCTTCGACTCGCGCCACAACATGGCCGCATGGAACGCCGAGCAGGTGCTCGACATCCTCCGCGGCAAACGCCCGCCCCGCCTGATCAACCCCGAAGCCTGGCCCAAATTCGCTGCCCGCTTCGAGCGCGTCTTCGGGCGGTCCGTGGAAGGATAGACCGCGGCAAACCGACGCTGGGCGGCGCGATTCGACCGATCGCCCGCCACCGCCGACCCCGCCAATGGATGCCGTGGACAAGCCGCGGCATGACGGCAACTATTTGACTTAAAAATAAAAATTGTCATTCCCCGGCTTGTCCGGGGAATCCATTTGCACGGGTCTTGCCGCCAAGTCGCGGACTTCTCCCTATCGCACCCTCCGACGACATTCGCCCGCTGACCGGTGGACAGCCGGCGTCGAAAGGACGATCTTCCCGCCGCCGTCCCAACAACCTTTGCAGAGTATCGAATGTCCGCGCCCTATCGCCTCCGCCTGCCCGGCCCGACCGTCGTGCCGGAGCGTGTCCGCGCCGCCCTCGCGCGCCCGGTGCTCAACCATCGCGGCCCGGAGTTCGCGGAGATCCTGGCCGAGACGGCGGGCCTCCTCCGCAAGGTCGCCGGCACGGCCAACGAGATCCTTCTCTTCGCCTGCTCCGGCACCGGCATGATGGAGGCGAGCCTCGCGAACGTGCTGGCGCCGGGCGACAAGGCGCTCGTCATCGCCAACGGCCAGTTCGCCGAGCGGTTCGCGACCATCGCCAAGGCGCTCGGCGGCGATGCCGACACCATCGACGTGCCCTGGGGACAGGCCGTGGACAAGGATAGCCTGGCCGCCAGGCTCGCGGGCGGCGACTATCGCGCCGTCGTCGCGGTCCACAACGAAAGCTCCACCGGCGCGGTCGCGGACCTCGCGGAAATCGGCGCGGTCGTGCGCGCGACCCCGGCGCTCCTCGTCGTGGATTCGGTGAGCGGTCTCGGCGGCATCGAGATGAAACAGGACGCGTGGGGCGTGGACATCCTGCTGGGCGCGTCGCAGAAGGCATTCATGTGCCCGCCGGGGCTTGGGCTCGCCAGCGTCAGCGACAAGGCGTGGAAGGCGATCGACCAGGATGCCGGCCGCGCCCGCTTCTATTGGGACTTCCGCAGGGCGCGCGACGCCGCGGTCAAGGGCCAGACCGCCTTCACGCCCGCGGTATCGATCGCCGCCGGCCTGCGTGAAGCTCTGCGCATGATCTTCGAGGAAGGACTGCCCGAGGTCCTGGCGCGCCATCGCAGGCTGGGCGAGGCGCTCCGGGCAGGCGGCCAGGCGCTCGGTCTTCCGATCTTCACCAAGTCGCCGATCATATCGGACACGGTCGCGGTATTCGGCGTGCCGGACGGGCTCGAAGGCGGCGCAATCGTGCGCCACATGTACGAGCGCTACGGCACGGTGATCGCGGGCGCGCGCAACAAGCTCGCCGGCAAGGTCATCCGCTTCGGCACGATGGGATATCTCGACGACGCCGATATCGTCGTCGACCTGCTGCACCTGGAGCGGACGCTCGCCGACCTCGGGCATCCGGTCACGCCCGGCGCCGGCATGACCGCCGCGGCCGAGCGATTGCGCCGGCAGTAAGCTACGCCCTGAGCCCTTCCGCCAGCCGTTCGCTGGCGCCGCAGGACAGCGTCCAGCCGAACATGCCGTGGCCGACGTTGAGCGAGAGGTTCTTCAGCTTCGACGGCCCGACGATCGGCAGCCCGTCCGGCGTCATCGGACGCTCGCCCGCCCAGCCGTTCAGCGCGCCGCGATAGTCGCACGCTTCGGGGAACAGCCGCTGCGACAGCGTCGCGAGCGCGCGGATGCGGTCGTAGACGAGCGCCCGGTTCTCGCGCGCGAACTCGGCGAAGCCGGCGACGCGCATCCGGCCGCCGAGCTTGCAGAACACCACCTTGTGGCCGACATGCGTGATGCTGACGGCGGGCGCCGCCGCCTCCGCCGGCAGCGTGATGCTGTACCCCTTGATGGGATAGATCGGCAGCCGCAGGCCCGCCGTCCTGCCGAGGTCGACCGCCGCCGGACCGGCCGCGAGAACGAAATGATCGGCGTGGAACAGCCCGTCCGACGTCTGGAGATGCGCCACGCGGTCGCCCTCGCGGACGATGCGCAGCACCTGGAAGTCGTTGCGGACGGCGACGCCGAGGCGAGCTTGGCAATGTGCCAGCAGCGCGCGGCAGAACTGGCCCGCGTCCCCCGCTTCGTCGCCCTCGGCGAACAGCCCGCCGGCAAAGTCGCCGCGAAATCCGGCGAGCGCCGGCTCGCGGGCGACGCATTCCGCGCGGGACAGCTTCTCCTGGCGGATCTGGAACTCGCGCTTCAGCTCGATCGATTCCGCCGCGCGATCGAGCGACGGCTCATCCGGATAGAGGACGAGCTTGCCGGTCCGGCTGTAGTCGAATTCGAGCAGGCAATCGTCGAGTATCCGGTGCAGCGCCGCCTTCGATTGCACGGCGAGGCCGAACAGCTTGCGCGCGTTCGCCTGGTAATGCGCACCGGTGCACTGGCCGAGGAACTTGATCCCCCAGAACATGAGCTGCACGTCGAACAGCCGGGTCATCACGTAGGCGGGATCGAGCCCCATCACGATTCTGGGCAGCTTCGGCAGCAGGTCCGGGCTCGCCATCGGCTCGACATAGGAATAGCTGAGCTGGCCGCCGTTGGCGAAGCTGGTGCCGAATCCCGCCCGATGCTGGTTGTCGAGGACGACGACCTCGTGACCCGCCCGCGCGAGGTAATAGGCGGAGGTCGCGCCGGCGATTCCGGCGCCGATGACGGCGATGCGCATCTCTAGGTCCGCCTGCTCAGGAGCCCTTCGGTTTTCCCCAGATTTCCTCGAGGCGCTGCGCCCGGCCGCAATTCCATTTGTAGAATTTGTAGCGTAGCGGGCTCTCCTGGTGAAAATTCTGGTGATACATCTCCGCCGGGTAGAACGGTCCGAGACGCTCGATTTCCGTCACGACATGCTTGCCCAGGCGCGCCCCGACGGCCGCCTTCGACTTCTCCGCGGCCACATGCTGCTTCTCCCCGCTGTAGAAGATGGCGCTGCGGTAGGAGCCGCCGCGGTCGCAGAACTGCCCGCCGCCGTCGAACGGATCGATATTGCGCCAAAACACGTCGAGCAGCGTCTCGTAGGAAACCTTGACCGGGTCGTAGTGGACCAGGACCGCCTCGGCATGCGCCGTCCCCCCGGCCGACACTTCCTCATAGGTGGGATTCGCGATCGTCCCGCCGGTGTAGCCCGAGGTCGTGTCGTTCACCCCCGCCACCTTGTCGAAGGCCTCCTCGACGCACCAGAAGCAACCGCCGGCAAAAACGGCGGAGCGAAGCTCCTGTCCGGCCAAGGGCTCCTGCGCGACGGCGGCTCCGGACAACAGCGCCGCCGCCACGCCCAGAGCTGCGGCCAGAGCCGCGCCCAGAACCGTCAACGTCTTGCAAGGCATGCCTTCCTCCCGATCTCGCAGTCCGGCCCATCGTGCCGCTATCGCGGCGTCATGGAAAGGCCGCAATCGCCGGCTCAGCCGGCCCGCCCGGAACTGCGCCCGGCACGGCCCGTTTACGAGGAGAGCGCCGCACCCGACAAAAGGAGATATCCGTTGGAGAACCAGACATACAAGATCGTCGAAATCGCCGGCTCATCGGCCGAGAGCATCACCGGCGCCATCAAATCGGGACTCGCCAGCTCCGCGGAAAGCATCCGGCAGCTTCGATGGTTCGAAGTGACGCAGATTCGCGGCCACATCACCGATGGCGAGGTCGGACATTTTCAAGTCGTCATGAAAGTCGGCTTCGCCGTCGAGGGCGAATGAGGCGTTCGCGCGAATTTTTTGCGCCATCGGATTGCCGCCGGGCCGCGCCGTACCAGTTAGAGAAAGAGGACGGAAGCAAGACCGGCAAACGGTGTATCATCGATGCGGCTGCATCGTCTTTGCGGGAAGCGGGTAGATCGGAATGAAATACGTTTGCGACGCGCGTGACGGCAAGACCTGGTTTCGGATCGAGACGGAAACTGAAGCGGCGCGGGAATCCGCGCTTTTGGACCATGCGGTCGAGAAGCATTTCCGGCGGCACAGGGACCATGCGGCGAGCAGCTTCAAGCCGGCGTCGACGGTTTACATCGAGCAGAACATCGGGCTCGATTCGCATATTCAGCGCGAAATGCCGCTGTTCCTGACGCTGCGCGATCACGACGGCAACGGCCTTGCCACGGCGATGCTGCCGCCCGGCGGCGTCGACAACGCGAACTTCCAGATCATCATCGTCGGCGCGGCCAACCGCGATCCCTACACGGAGCATGGCGAAGCCATCCGCGCCCTCGGCGAGCATTTCGACCTCACCCTCGACCGCGAGTGGTGCTATCCGTACCGCAATAAGCCCTATCAATAGCCGGCAGGCTATCGGGCTTCGCGCCGGGCGAGAATCGTCCGCCCCGCTGGATCCGACAGCACCAGCGCCCCATCGGGGCGAATCCGGAAGCCTTCCGCAGCGCCGAGGATGTCGAGGAACGCAGCCTCCTGCTTCATCAGCGCGGGCGCGCACGCCATCCGTGTCGCGCGTATCGGCCCGACCTTGAGCCGGTCGCCCGTCATCTCGTAACCGGCGCCATAGCCGTTGCATCCGGCTTTGCCCGAGAGTTGGCCAGCCGGCGCGAACTTCATCGTCACGCGCGACCGGTCGACGATGCCCTTGCCGGAGATATCCTCGACGACCCATTCGGTGTTCCGCACGCTGGCGGCGGCGGCGGAAGCGATGTCCGGCTTACCGAGCTGCCGGCAGGTCGGATAGGTTTGTCCGCCGATTTCCAGGATGGCCTCGCGGCCCTTGTTCCAGAAAAGGACCGGGCGGTTATCGGATAGCCCCTCGAAACGGGCGCCCGAACCGGACCGGACTTGCTTAAGCTGGAAACGTTCGTCGCCGAGACGAAGGTCGAGCGCGTCTGCCTCGAACCGCGTGTGGGCAATTTCCCGGCCGCAGGAAAACGTCGCTTCGCGGGCCGGCGCGGCGATCTTATCCGGCGACATCGCCCGGTCGGGCGTCGCCGGTGCGCAGGCGGTCGCGACCAGCAGCGCCGCACAGGTGGCGAATGGAATGCGGAACGGGGGCTTCTTCATCGCAGCCTCCTGCTATGGCGACGAGAGCTTGAGCCCGACGATACCCGCCACGATGAGGCAAATGCAGGCGAGACGCAACGGTTCCGCCGATTCGCCGAAGAGGATTATCCCCAGAACGGCGGTGCCCGCCGTGCCGATGCCGGTCCAGATCGCATAAGCGGTGCCGAGCGGCAACGTGCGGAGCGCCAAGCCCAGCAGCAGGATGCTGACGACCATCGCAACCACGGTCGCAAGCGACGGCCAGAGCCGCTGGAAACCCTCGGTATACTTTAGCCCGACGGCCCAACCGATCTCGAAAAGCCCAGCGACGACAAGAACAGCCCAAGCCATTTCCAACTCCATCTCTGGAAATGGGGCCGTCCCCATCCGATTTGTGCGGAAGCGGCAGGGTCGTCCCCGCCATGGCCGATATGGGACCGGCCTCGCCGGAGGTCAAGCAGCCGGCGGCCGGATTTCACCCCTGCGTGCCTCGTGCACTAGAATTACGGCGGATGCGGCCACTGCCATAGGAGGACAGCCATGACGCTCGCCAAGACGCTCGCCATCACGCCCCTGTCGGACGCGCTCGGCGCCGAAGTCACCGGGATCGACCTGCGCGAACCGGTCGACAAGGCCGACGCCGCCAGGATGGAGCAGGCGCTGACCGAGCGGCTGGTCCTCGTCATCCGCGACCAGAAATTCTCGCCCGATCAATATCTTGCGGCGCTGCGCCTGTTCGGGAACACCATGCACCAGCACCTGACGGGGCTGCTGATGAAGGATCACCCGGAGATCGCGGTGCTCGACAGCCGGCGCACCAAGGCGGCGCCGGACGGCGTATATGCGCCGATCGGATCGCGCGACTGGCATACCGACCACACGAATCACGCCCGGCCGCCGAAGATCACGGCGCTCTACGCCGTGAAGCTGCCGAAATCCGGGGGCGACACCGGCTTCGCCAACATGCAGCGCGCCTACGACAGCCTGCCGGCGGAGGAGCGCGACGCGCTCGGCAAGCTGAAGACCGTCAGCAAGATCGAGGACCGCGAGTATGTGAGCGCGGAAGACCGGAAGAAATACGGCGTGCCGCAAACCCACCCGCTGATCCGCACGCATCCGGTTTCGCGCAAAAAGGCGATCTACGTCCATCCCGGAAAGCTCGCCCGTATCGAGGGCATGGAGCCGGAGGAAAGCCTCGATTACGTCAACGGCCTGCTCGATCGCGTCATCACGCCGGATGTCACCTACCGTCACAAATGGCGGACCGGCGACATGCTGCTGTGCGACAACCGCGCCGTCCTGCACATCGCCCATCGCGACTACGACCCGGCGGAAGGCCGCGTCATGCACCGGGTGCTGCTGGAAGGCGACGTGCCTTTCTAGGGGAACGATGGTTGCCACAGACACGCCCACTGCTGTCCGGTTTAGCAAACGATTGAGCGGATACGCCCGAGCGCATGGACTCGCGGAACAAGTCCGCGAGTGACGATTTTATTTATAACCAAACACTTACTGTCATTGCCGCACTTGTTGCGGCAATCGACGGACGGGTGCCGGCGCCGCATCGATTTATGAATCTAAATAAAAATCGTCCCACTCCGGCTTGACCGGAGTGTCCATGGCAACCAAGCCTACGCCTTCGCCACCGTCAGCGCGATCAGCTTCGCCGCCTTGTCCAGTCCGTCGAGGGTGCGGCAGGCGGCGATGAGGTCCTCGTACTGCGCCTTCGGGATCGGGATGCCGGGGATGATCTCGCGGATCCGCCGCGCTTCCTCGTCGAAGTCCCAGATGAACTCGCGGCCCGTCCCCGCCCGCGTCACGCTGCGGCCGTCCTTCAGGTGGATCGTCACCGTCGGGCCGAACAGCGTCTGGCGGTGCGACGGGACGATCGTCACCCGCTGCATCAGCTCCAGCACCGCCGGCGGGTCGGCCGGCCCGTATCCGTGCTCCACGAACTTCAGCAGCGGGAAGCCGCGCTTCACCACGCCGTAGGCGGAATAATACTGCGTGCTGCCGACGCCGGGCGCGCGGCTCCGCACCGGAAAGGCCGGGCTCGGATACTCCGTCTCGAGCCAGTTCGCCACCGCCTCGATGCGGTCCACGTCTTCCGGCGCGATGTCGTGCTCCGCGCACAGCGCCGCCGTCACGTCGACATGGGCGATGTTGTAGCCCGCGGTCGAGTAGATGCGGTAGAGCGTCTCGAGGAACATCCAGTCCTTGCCGAGACCGGCAGTGATCTTGTCCAGGCTGGCCTTGTTGTCGGCGGTGAAGCTGTAGGTGAGCTTCCCCGCGTTGTTGCCTGTATACGCGTGATAAAACCCGGCTTCGCCTTCCAGCACCGTCTCGCCGCCGGGCGTGCCGTTGCGCGCCATCGCCACGGCCAGCAGCGCGTTCCGCACCGCCCCGCCCTCGCGCAGCGACTTGCCGCCGCTGCGGATGCCCTCGAGGTTGCCGCTGGCAAGATTGACGCATTGCGCGATCGTGCCGTGGATCTGGCCGGCGTCGAGGCCGCCGATTTTTGCCGCCGCAATCGCCGCGCCGAAGATGCCGAACACGGGCCCGGCGTGGAAGCCGCGCGACATGACGGTCGGGATGAAGTCGGCCGCCATGCGCAGCATCACCTCGTAGCCCGCGACGATGCCCGTGACGTAGTCCTTGCCGGATGCGCCCTCCATTTCGGCCGCCATGAGGCCCGCCGGCAGGATGGCGCAGCCCGGATGGGTGAGCATGCGGAAGGTATCCCACTTGCCGCCCGCGAAGATCAGCTCGGAATTCACCAGGCAGGCGCCGGCCTTGGTGAGCTTGGCGCCGTGCACCAGCACCGTGGCCACGCCGCCGCCGCCCGTCTCCTCCTCGCGCATCATCTCGAGGGCCAGGTCGGTCTCGGGCCGGCCATAGCCGAGCAGCGCGGACGACAGGCCTTGCAAGGTGAGGCCCTTCGCCCGGTCGACCACTTCCGCCGGCAGGTCCTCGTATGTGAGCGCGGCCACCCAGCCGGCCAGTTGTCTGCTCATCGACGCCATGTTCCATCCCCCGGACATTGTTGTCGTCCACGCAAGCGCCGCTGCGCCGGCGATCGAAAGAAATCGTCCAGCAAGATCGTCCAAGACAAGCCGGCTCTTGTAAAGCCGGGCGTCCGCCGGCCGGCGCCGGGCATAGCGGCATACCGCCTGCCGTTAGGCGACGGTTAACCTCGATTCCCTATGCTGGGCGGGCGGTGACAGCAACCGCGCCGGGAAACGGGACCTTGCATATCGGCCGCCATCGACCCGATCCAGACCGTCCGGCGAGCCGCGGGTGGCGCCGTCGCGCCGCCCTCCTGCTCGCGCTGACCTTCTGCGCCTGCCCGCATCAACTGGCGGCGCAGGATCGCGCGTTTCGCGTCGGCGTCTACCAGAACTCGCCGAAGATCTACTTCGACGCGGCCGGCCGGGGCCAGGGTTTCTTTCCGGCGCTGATCAACGCGATCGCATCGGAACAGGGCTGGACCGTCAGCTATATTCCCTGCCTGTGGGTCGAATGCCTGGACATGCTCGAGGCGGGCGACATCGACATCATGCCCGACGTCGCGAAGTCGCCCGAGCGGCAAGCGCGTTTTCAGTTCAGCAACGAAGCCGTGTTGACGAGCTGGTCCTACCTGTACGTTCCCGGCGGCACGAAAGTCGACGACATCAGCGACATCGACGGACGCCGCGTCGCCGTCCTGGAGGGGAGCATCCAGCACCGGAACCTGCTCGCCCTCATCCGCACGAAAGCCATGTCGACGATCATTCTGCCGACGAGCTCGCAGCACGCGGTCCTGCAAGCGGTCGCCGACCGCCGCGCGGACGTCGGAATCGTGAACCGGTATTTCGCCCTCGCCAACGAACGCGGCTTCCCGTTGAAAAGGACGGAGGTGATCTTTTCGCCCACGGCCGCCTATTTCGCCTTCCACGACGGCGTCGCCCACGAGATCATCGGCAACCTCGACATCGCGGTCGCGGCGCTCAAGTCGGACCCCGGCTCGATCTATTACGCGCTGGTCGACGAATGGCTCAGGCCGCCGGCCCCGGCGGCGGTCCCGTCCTGGGTCTACTGGCTCATCGGCGGTCTCGGCGCGATGCTGGCCGCAAGCCTCGGCATCAACCACTACATGCGCCACCGAATCGCGGCAGGCACGGCCCAGCTTCGCGCGGCGATGGAGGAGGCGACTGCCGCCAATCGCGCGAAGTCGGCGTTTCTCGCGAACATGAGCCACGACCTGCGGACGCCGCTCAACTCCATTATCGGCTTTTCCGACGCGATGAAAGGGCAGCTCTTCGGGCCGCTGGGCGACGCCCGCTACGCCGAGTATGTCGGCAACATTCATCGCAGCGGCCAGCACCTCGTCAACCTCGTCAACGACATTCTCGATCTGTCGAAGATCGAGGTCGGCAAGTACGAGATCTCCGAGGCGTGGATCGACGTACCGGCGGAGCTGCGCGACGCTCAGTCGCGGTTCCTTGCCGGCAAGCATGCCGCGGGTGCCGCCGGCCCGCGCATCGGGCTGGCCGCCGGGGCGGGCAGGCTGTATGCGGACCGGCGCGCCGTCATCCAGATCGTCGACAACCTGCTGTCGAACGCGATCAAGCATGCGGGCGCGGGCGCGCAGATCACAGCGGGCTGGGAAATCGGGCCCGACGGCAGAGGCGACCTCTACGTGTCGGATACCGGAAAGGGCATCCCCGCGGGCGACCTGCCCCGCATCTCGGAGCCTTTCTTCCAGGGAACCGGCAGCCGCGCCCAGCAGCCGCTCACCGCCCGCAACTTCGCCGGAATGGGCCTCGGCCTCAGCATCGTCTCGCAGCTCGCCGCCATCCACGACGCCGCATTGCTGGTCGAGAGCACGGAAGGCAAAGGCTCCACCTTCACGATCCGCTTTCCCCGTCACCGCATCGAGCGCCAGCGCAAGGCATCCTGAGCGCGCCCCGCCCCGGCCGCCGAGTCCCGGCCGCCGCAAAGCCGGTTGGCGAGGCCGCCGGAGTTTGAGATAGTTGGGCTTCCGCCGCGACGCCAGGAAAGGGAGTCCGCAACAATGAAGATGAAGTATCTCCACACGATGGTCCGCGTCTCCGACCTCGAAAAGTCCCTGGACTTCTACTGCAACAAGCTCGGCATGGTGGAGACGCGCCGGACGGAGAGCGAGAAAGGCCGCTACACGAACATCTTCCTCGCCGCCTCCCGGGACGAAGGCATGGCGCGCGACACCAAGGCGCCGGTGGTCGAGCTGACCTACAACTGGGATCCCGAGGCCTATACAGGCGGGCGCAATTTCGGCCACCTCGCCTACAGCGTCGAGAATATTTACGCGCTGTGCCAGAGCCTGATGGATGCCGGCATCACCATCAACCGGCCGCCGCGCGACGGCCGCATGGCCTTCATCCGCTCGCCCGACGGCATCTCGATCGAGCTGCTGCAGGACGGCGCGGCCCTGCCGCAGCAGGAGCCCTGGGCGTCGATGCCGAACACGGGAAGCTGGTAGGGGCGCCGCGACTTCCGCTCCGCCGCAAGGGGGAGAAATCACATTTGAGGGTGTTCGCGGCGAATGGGACAAGCGGGGTGCGTGCTTCGTCCCTCGACAAGCTCGGGATGAGGAGGCTCAGCATGAGGTTCTTTTCTCATTGCCATGAAGATTCACCCTCATTCTGAGCTTCCTCATCCCGAGCTTGTCGAGGGACGAAGGACGCACGGCATTTGTGCAAGATATGCAGATGCGACTGACCTACCCCACAAGAGGGGAGGAGTTTTTGCGGGTTTCGCAGCGACACCGAATGTTTTGCCTACCCGCATCGAAGTTTGGATTGCCACCGCGTGCTCGCGTGGCTACTCTGCCGTGTGGAACCGGCGTTCGTTCGGGGATTGTCGAATTTGCTCGACTTCAAACGCTCTGCTTGAAGGGCGCCCTGAGAACGGATCGCGATAGGATGTCGCGCATGCATCGGTTACTGACCAATGCGGTGAAGTCGCAGTTCCGGCAAACCACGCCGGAGGCTGGTGACGCGCGCGCAATTCCCAGCATACTTCGACGGCCGCCGACCGGTTCCATGGCGTCCGATTTCCTGAACGATCCAAAGCAACTTGAACTGAACGGGAGAAAGAAGCGCGGGTGAAACGCGACGTCGGTCCCATTGCACAAACGAGTTCCGGGCAAAGACCCGGACAAGGGAGGAAACAATGGCCAAATCGACGAAAAACTCATTGGACAATATTCTCGGCGAGCCAAAAAGCCGCCGCAAGTTCATAAGCGAGACGGCCGCCGTGACAGGCGGCATAGCGAGTATCCTGGCCACCGGCATTCCGCCGGCGTTCGCCCAGGAGCGCGAACTGAAGCTGCTCACCTGGTCACATTTCGTGCCCAAATCGGACGAAGAGCTGGAACGGCAGTTAAAGGAATTCGGCAAGCAGGCCGGCATCAAGGTCCGCGTGGACCGCGTGGCCCATCTGCAGCTTCCGGCAGTTCTGGCGGGCGAAGTCCAGGGCCAGAAGGGACACGATCTCATCAGTCTCCGGAATGCCAACTCCTATCTCTACTCCGAGCATCTGGAAACTATGGACGACCTCTACGAGAAGATCGCGAAGCGCGGCGGAGGCTGGACGACCGACACCGTGGGCAAGGGCCAGGAAGGCCGCCAGACGGCGCTGCCATGGTACTTCATCTCCTTCCCGCTGGTGGCGCGGACCGACCTGATCGCCGAGGTCGGCGAGGACCTGCCCGACACCTGGGAAGACGTGCGGCGCATCGCCGGTAAGCTGAAGAAGAAGGGCCACCCCCTCGGCATCCAGCTCGCCCATTCCAACGACTCCAACAACGTCACGCGCGGCATCCTGTGGTCGCACGGCGGCAAGCTGGTCGAAGCGGACAGCAAGACCGTCGCCGTGAACTCCAAGGAGAGCATCGAGGCCTTCAAGTTCGTCCGTGCGCTGTACAAGGAGGGGATGGAGAAAGAGGTGCTGGCCTGGGACGATCGCAACAACAACGTCTGCCTCGTCTCCGGCAAGTGCAGCATGACCTTCAATCCAGTCAGCGCCTATCGCAGCGCGGTGCGCGACAAAGCGCTGATTCCGGGCACCGACCGGCCGCTGCACCAGGTGATCAACCATGTTCTGCCACCGAGGGGTCCGGGGGGACGCCACATGGCGGCCTCATTCCAGGCCATCGGCGTCTGGAAGTTCTCGGAGAATGCGCAGCTCGCCAAGGAGTTCCTCGACTTCCATTTCACCAAGGAGAACATCGACAAGCACCTGACGGCGAGCCAAGGCTACAACCAGCCTGTGCTGGCGAGCTTTGCGATGCATCCGATCTACGCGTCGAGCCCGAAGTACTACTTCGCGCCGTACATTGGCTGGTACACCCACGCGGCCGGCTATCCGGGCGTACCCACGGCGGCGACGCAGACGGTGGAAGACCAGTTCCTGCTGCCCGATGCGATGGCGGCCTGCGCCACTGACAGGGCGACGCCCGAAGAGGCGGTCGCCAAGCTGGAAGCGCAGTTGACTCGGATCTACAAGCGCCACGCGTAGCGGGCGCGGTATGGTCGCCGTCACCAATATCGGCAGGGCCGAGGCGCGGCCGCCCCTCTCCGTGCGGTCGCGCCTCCGCCGCTCCGTCGGCCCGGACATCGACGGGTACGGTTTCATCCTGCCGTCCGCGATCATCATGGTCAGCCTGGTCGTCTACCCGTTCGGGCTGGCGGTGTGGTACTCGCTTTCGGACGCCTTCATCGGCCAGCCGGCGAGCTTCATCGGGCTGGATAATTTCATCTACATCCTGACCGTCGACGACATCTTCCCGAAGGTGCTCCGGAACACCCTTCTGTTCGCCGTCATCTCGGTCGCCTGCAAGGTCTTTTTCGGACTGATCTGCGCCCTGCTGCTTCAGCGCATAACCACGTTCAAGCGCTTTTTCCGCGGGGCGATGCTGATCCCATTCGTTGCGCCGACCGCGCTCACCACCCTCGGCTGGTGGCTGATCCTCGACCCGACCTACAGCCACATCAACTGGATCCTGAAGCACGTCTGGCCGTTCTCGGAGATGGGGCTCGGTCCCTACCAGTTCCTAGCCGATCCGACCCTGGCGCTGTCTTCCGTGATCTTCGTCAACTTCTGGCGCGGCCTGCCGTTCTTCGTCATCACCATCCTCGCCGGCCTGGTGTCGATTCCCGACCACCTCTACGAGGCGGCGGAGATCGACGGCGCCTCGACCTGGGACAAGTTCTGGAAGATCACCCTGCCGCTGCTGAGGCCGGTGCTGGCCGTCGTCATCCTGTTCTCGACGATCTTCACGCTGGCCGATTTCAATATCGTCTTCGTGCTGACGCGGGGCGGGCCGATGAACGAGACGCACCTGTTCGCGACCTACTCCTACACCTATGGCATCCTGAACCACGACATCGGCCTCGGCGCAGCGGTCTCGCTGTTCCTGTTCCCGATTCTCGCGTTCACGGTGATCTTCCTGCTGCGCCTGATACGACGGGATACCGCCTATGAGCTCTGACACCGCGACAATGCCGGCGATGGCGAAAAGCGAGCGCACGTCGCTCGCCCTCAACCGGACGCCGATGTGGCGGCAGCGCAAGAAGCTTGCGAACTACCTGGCGCTGCTGCCCTACATCGCGTTCGCCCTGTTTCCCTTCTACATCATGGTGATTACGTCGCTTAAGTCGAATCAGGAGATCAACAATCTCTCCAAGTCCCCGTTCTGGGCGACCGGCATCACCACCGACCACTACGTCTACCTCGCCCAGAATACCGGGTTCTTCGATCACTGGCTGCTCAACACGGTCATCGTGGCGACGGTGTCGACGGTCATCTCGGTGTCGGTCGGCACCCTTGGGGCCTACGCCCTGGCGCGGCTCCGTTTCCGCGGCGTGGAGATGTTCGGCGTGGCCGTGTTCATCACCTACCTCGTACCGCAGTCGCTGCTGTTCATCCCGCTGATCAACGTGGTCAACGCGGTCGACAGCGTCGTCCCGATCCGCGACACCTACTGGTCGCTGATCCTGACCTACCCAACCTTCCTGATCCCCTTCGTGATGTGGCTGCTGATGGGGTATTTCCGGACGATTCCGGTGGAGGTCGAGGAATGCGCCTATCTCGACGGCTGCTCGCGGCTCAGCGCGCTGTTCCGCGTCGTCCTGCCGATGGCGATGCCCGGAATCATCTGCGCCGTGCTGTTCTCGTACACGCTGTCGTGGAACGAGTTCCTCTACTCCCTGGTCTTCATCCAGGACCAGGCGGCGAAGACCCTCTCCGTCGGTGTCTTCACCGAGCTGATCCGCGGCGACATCTATTACTGGGGGTCGTTGATGGCGGCCTGCTTTACCGGCGCGATACCGATCGTCGTGCTCTATTCATTCTTCATGGACTACTACGTTTCGGGGCTGACCTCGGGCGCCATCAAGTAGCCGGGTCTATCCTCGGGGAGCGAGAAGAAACATGGCGGCAATCGAACTGAGGGACCTCTGGAAGCGATACGACCGGGTCGAAGCGGTTCAGGGCATCAACCTCGACATCAGGCACAACGAGTTCATCGCCCTGGTCGGCCCGTCGGGCTGCGGCAAGACCACGACGCTGCGGATGATCGCCGGGCTCGAGGACATCACCGCGGGCGAGATCCGGGTCGGCGACCGCGTCGTCAACGAGGTCCCGCCCAAGGACCGCGACATCGCGATGGTGTTCCAGAACTACGCGCTCTATCCGCACATGACCGTCTACGACAACATGGCCTTCGGGCTGAAGCTGCGGAAGACCTCGAAGGCGGAAATAGACCGCCGGGTGCGCGACGCGGCGGATATTCTCAACATCGGCGAGCTGCTCGACCGCCGGCCGAAGCAGCTCTCCGGCGGCCAGCGGCAGCGTGTCGCTATGGGGCGCGCGATCGTGCGCAATCCGCAGGTCTTCCTGTTCGACGAGCCGCTCAGCAACCTGGACGCCAAGCTCCGCGTTCAGATGCGGACCGAGATCAAGAAGATTCACCGCCGCGTCCGCACCACCGTCGTCTACGTGACGCACGACCAGATCGAGGCGATGACGCTGGCCGACCGGATCGTGGTGATGAACTTCGGCTTGATCGAGCAGGTCGGCACCCCGGACGAGATGTACAACGCGCCGAAGACCCGTTTCGTCGCCAGCTTCATCGGCTCGCCGTCGATGAACTTCCTGCCCTGCCGGGTGGTCTCCGGCGGCAACGGCAGCCTCGCGTTGCGCCTGACGGACAAGCTGTCGCTCGCCGTCCCGCCCGAGCGCGCGGCGCGCTACCGCTCGCACCTCGACCGGGAGATGGTGTTCGGCATCCGGCCCGAGCACATCTCCGACCGGCGTCCGAATGCCGGCAGCGGCTTCGAGGAGTTCGAGGCCGGCATGGAGGTGGTGGAGCCGATGGGCATCGATACGATGGTGTTCTTCTCGATCGACGGAATCGAGATCTGCGCCCGCGCCCGTCCGCGCGCCGTCGGCCCGGTCGGCGAGGCGATGCCGTTCACCGTCGACATGAACGAGATGCACCTGATCGATCCCGCCAACGACCGGGTGGTGTGAACCCGGGCGCGCAACGTGGCAGCGGCTTTCCGATTTTATTTTCTCCCTCCCCCCTCGCGGGGGAGGGTCGGGGTGGGGGGGGGCCTTGAAGAACTCAGCTCGTCCATACCCCCCACCTAAATCCTCCCCCGCAAGGGGGGAGGACTTTTAAGGCTTCCGGGACTAGTTGGTCAGCCCGTAGAACTTGCCGGCATTCTCGCAGGTGATCTGGTGCACCACGTCGGCCGGCAGGCCCGCGAACTGCTCCTTGATGTACTTGTCCGACTCCGGCCAGACGCCGTCGCCGTGCGGATAGTCGGAGCCCCACATCAGGGACTCGACGCCGATCTCGTTCACCAGCTTCGCGCCGATGATGTCGTACTGAAACGTCGCCTTGCACTGCCGCCGCCAGTATTCGCTCGGCTTCATCTTGAGGTCGAGGTCGTGGAAGCGGTCCTCCCATTCGAAGTCCATGCGGTCGAGCGCGTAGGCGAGCCAGCCGATGCCGCTTTCGCCGAGCGCGATGCGGACGTTCGGGTAGCGCTCCAACACCGCGCCGCCGATCACCGCCGCGATGATGTTGATCAGGTTCATCTGGAAGCCCGACACGCCGGTGAACATCGCGGCGCGGCGGCATTCCGGGGGAAGCTTCTCGCGCAGGTGCAGCGGCACCGACGGAAACGTATGGAAGTGCAGCGGCAGGTTGACGTCGTTGATCGCCTTCCACAGCGGCTCCCACATCGGGTGGTACATCGGCTGCATGTCCCATGAGCAGGACAGCTCGATGCCGCGGAGGCCGAGATCCTTCACGCGGTAGACCTCCTTCGCCGCCGCCTCGACGTCGCCGTAGGGCAGGCAGGCGAGGCCGAGCTGACGCTCCGGATACTCCTTGCAGAAGTCGGCGAGCCAGTCGTTGTAGATGCGGTACATCTCGTTGGCCGCCTCGTGGTCGGCGAGCTTGGAGGCCGCGCCGAGGATGCCGTACATCACCTCGGCGTCCACATGGTCGCGCTCCATGTCCTTGATGCGGAGGGCGGGCGTCGAGACGCGGCGGATGTCCTTCTTGCCGTCCTCGTAGAGGTTCGTCGCGGCCATCAGGTCGGCGCGGGCATGCGCGCCCGGCACGTACTTCGCGCCCGACGGCCCGACACCGTTCTTGAGGCCGAAGGACGTGCCGTTCTTGCAGGTCCAGTACGGGCCGTCCGGGCCGTCGGTGACGAAGGGCATGCGCTCCTTCATCTTCGGCGACGCCTCGGACACGAACAGGTTCGGCGGCATCCAGCACATGTCGATGTGGCAGTCGGCGGAAATTCTCTTGTACTGCATTGTCAATCCTCCCATGGGTGGCGGTAGCCCGACGGGCATTGCGTCGCAGGCACTGCTACCAGGATAGAGGATTCGGCGGGCGGGGTCGAATTGGAGGAGGCTTATTCCGCGAAGTATTTCCGCGTCCTATTCGCGAAGGCGACGAGCGACAGCATCACCGGCACCTCGACCAGCACGCCCACCACGGTCGCCAGCGCCGCGCCGGAGTGGAGGCCGAACAGGCTGATGGCGACGGCGACGGCGAGCTCGAAGAAGTTCGACGTGCCGATCAGCGCGCAGGGCGCGGCGACGTTGAACGGGATGCGCCACGCCCAGGCCGCCGCGTAGGCGATGACGAAGATGCCGTAGGACTGGATGATCAGCGGCGCCGCGATCAGCGCGATCAGCACCGGCCGGTCGAGGATCACCTGGCCCTGGAAGCCGAACAGGATCACCACCGTCGCCAGCAGGCCGAGGATGGAGACCGGCTTCACCATCGCCGTGAAGCGCGCGACCGCCGCCTCCCCGCTCTCTCCACGGCGCGCGTGTCCGGTCAGCCAGTTGCGCGTCGCCCAGCCGGCGGCCAGCGGGATCACGATGTAGAGCACGACCGACAGGACCAGCGTCTCCCACGGCACGGTCAGGTCGGTCAGGCCGAGCAGCAGCGCCACGATCGGCGCGAAAGCGAAGATCATGATGATGTCGTTCGCGGCCACCTGGACCAGCGTGTAGGTCGCGTCGCCGCGGGTGAGCTGGCTCCACACCAGCACCATCGCCGTGCAGGGCGCGGCGCCGAGCAGGATCAGCCCGGCGATGTACTGCTGCGCGTCGGCAGGCGCGATCATGTCCCGGAACAGCACCTCGAAGAACAGCACGCCGAGCGCCGCCATGGTGAAGGGCTTGATCAGCCAGTTCACGACGATGGTGACGACGAGCCCCTTCGGCCGGTCGCCGATGTGGCGCAGGCTCGCGAAATCGACGTTGACCATCATCGGATAGACCATCGCCCAGATCAGGACGGCGACGACCAGGTTGACCGAGGCGTATTCGAGGTCCGCGAGGAAGGCGAACAGGCCGGGCAGCGCGCTGCCGAGCGCCAGCCCAGCCGCGATGCACAGCGCCACCCAGACCGAGAGCCACTTCTCGAAGAAGCCGATCCCGCCGGCGGGCGGCGCGCCCGCCGTCGCAACGTCATGCGTCATGTGCAACCAACTCCTCGGTATTCTTGGTTTTGCCTATCTCTTCCAGGCGCCGCTGCAGCGACAGCCGGTCCAGGCTCCCGATCGGCAGATTGACGAAGATCGCGATCCGGTTGGCGAGCATCCGGTAGGCGTCCGCGAAGGCGAGGCTTCGCTCCGTCTCGCTCCCTTCGGCGGCAGCCGGATCGGGCACGCCCCAATGCGCCGTCATCGGCTGGCCGGGCCAGACCGGACAGGCCTCCGCCGCCGCGTCGTCGCAGACGGTGAAGACGAAATCGAGACCGGGCGCGCCGGACGCCGCGAACTCCTCCCAGCTCTTGGAGCGCGCGAAGCCGAGGTCGTGGCTCTGCCGCCGCAGGAGCGCCAGGGTGGACGGATGCACCGCGCCCTTCGGCCGCGATCCGGCGGAGAAGGCGCGAAACCGGCCCTGCCCCAGCCGGTTCAAGATCGCCTCCGCCATGATCGAGCGCGCGGAATTGCCGGTGCAGAGGAAGAGCACGTTGAATATCGGCTCCGGCGCCGCGTCCGTCATGCCGCAGCCGCCCGTCCGGCTGTTCAGCAGCGGCGCGCAGGCTTCGGGCCGGCCGCCGCAGCAATCTTCCATCAGGAAGGACAGGAGCCGCCGCATGCCCGCGAGGTCGGCGAAGTAGCGGATGTTGCGCCCTTCCCGCACGCTGCGGATCAGCCCGGCATGCGCCAGGATCGCCAGGTTGGCCGAGATCGTGTTCTGCCGCGCGCCCATCGCATCCGCGATCTCGCCCGCGCACAGGCCCACCGGCTCCGCCCGCGTCAGCAGCCGGAACACGTCCAGCCGCGTTTCCTGCGAGAGCGCGGAGAGGGCTTCGAGGGATTGGGATTTATCCATATATCATGAATAGTCGATATATTATCGGCGCGCAAGAGGCAGCAGGAGATACCGCCCACCACAAAGATCGTCACCGCCCGGCTTGACCGGGCGGTCCACGGCACGGCGCCTCGACCCCTCCCGCCGAGAAGATGGGCTGGCCCGCGCCTTATTTGAGGCTCCGCGCCGATATCTGCTTGCTTGCCATGGACTCCCCGGTCAAGCCGGGGAGTGACGGTTCTTTTTCGTTTTCCAGTTAGTTATTGTCATGTCGCGGATTGACCGTGGCATCCATGCCCCGGTCGACAGGCAGCGAATGACAGCGTATATTCCGATATTCCTAAAAATATACTTGCACAAACCACCGCGCCGAGTACACTCCCCTCATGGACGATTCCCTGATCGCGGACCGGCTCTGCGCGCTCGGCAGCGAAACGCGGCTGAAGATCTACCGCATCCTCGTTCGCGCGGGGCATGAGGGGGTTCCGGTGAGCGATCTGCAGCGCCGCACCGGGATCGCGATGTCGACGGTGTCGCATCACCTGCACCGCCTCATCTCGGTCGGCCTCGTCTATCAGCAGAGAGACGGCACGACCCTTTTCTGCCATGCGAACTACAAGGCGATGGACGAGACGCTGGGCTCGCTCACGAAGGTATGCTGCATCGACGCGAAGGCCTCTGCGGAGGACGCCGCGTAGCCTTTTTTTGGCTTTGTATTCCGATTGTTCTCGGAATAATGGAGAAGCGACATGGTTGACGTCACCCTGCCCGGCCGCCGCGCGCTGTCGAAGATCGACCCCGTCGCTATCGTGGCGCTCATCGCCGTCCTGCTGCTCGCGGCCGTGGCGCCGTCGCAGGCCGCCGAAAGCCTTCGCTTCACGCTGCGCGCGCTGATCGGCGTGGCGCCCTTCCTGCTGCTGTCGATCGGCGTCGCCGCCTACGCCAAGGCCAGCGGCGCCGAGCGGCTGATCGCGAAAGCCTTCACCGGAAATGTCGGCAGGATGGTCGTCTTCGCCGCCCTGATGGGCGCGCTGGCGCCGTTCTGCTCCTGCGGCGTGATCCCGGTCATCGCGGCCCTGCTGGCGATGGGCGTGCCGCTGGCGCCGGTGATGGCCTTCTGGCTGGCGTCGCCGTTGATGGACCCCTCGATGTTCTTCGTGACCACCGGCACGCTCGGCCTCGACTTCGCAGTCTACAAAACCTTTGCCGCGGTTTCGGTCGGCCTGCTCGGCGGCTTCGGCACGCTGCTGCTGATGCGCGCGGGCTTTTTCGCCGATCCGTTGCGGGAGGGCGTCGGCAACGGCGGCTGCGGCAGCGCATCGGTACGCAGCGGCAAGGACGTGGTCTGGGCGTTCTGGAAGGAGACGGAGCGGCGCGCGATCTTCCCGAAGACCGCGCTGAGCAACGGCCTCTTCCTCGGCAAATGGCTGACCGTCGCCTTCCTCCTCGAAAGCCTGATGGTCGCCTACCTGCCGGCGGAGACCGTCGGCGCCTGGATCGGCGGCAGCGGCTGGCTCACGGTGGCCGGCGCGACGCTGGTCGGAATCCCCGCCTATCTCAACGGCTACGCCGCGCTCCCCCTCGTCGCCGGCCTGATCGAGCAGGGCATGGCGCCCACCACGGGCATGGCCTTCCTGCTCGCGGGCGGGGTCAGCTCGATCCCCGCCGCGATCGCGGTCTGGGCGCTCGCCCGGCCGCCCGTCTTCGCCGCCTATCTCGGCTTCGCCACGCTCGGCGCGTTCACCTTGGGGCTTGGATTCGGGGCATTCGCCTGACGGCATTTGAGGATCGGCGCTTGATCCTCGCGCAACCGGAACAACCTTCCTCTCCAAGGAGCTGCTCTGCAAATACAGGTTATTCGGCTTGCGTCCGGATTTCCCGGGACGTTAAACTCGATATCGAGGAATTGAACCCGGCCCCCAGACCCGAATCGTCTCGAATCGCCTCCCGCAGGAAACCCCGATATCCCTGCCCGGCCTCGCGACCGATGCTATCGGCTTTCCTGAGGGTCGCTGCCACCGAAGGGGCTTGCCATGAACGAGATCAAGAAACCGTTTAAATGGGTCGGTACCGCGCCGGTGCGTCCGGACGGCGTGCCGAAAGTGACCGGCACCGCCAAATACGGCAACGACTACACCCTGCCCGGCACGCTCTACGGCAAGATCCTGCGCAGCCCCCACGCGCATGCGCGCATCAAGTCCATCGACACGTCCAAGGCGGAGAAGCTGCCCGGCGTGAAGGCGGTCATCACCGCGAAGGATTTCCCCGACCAGAATTTCGCCTACATCGGCGCCGAGCGCGTCGCGGTCAACTTCTGGCACGTGACCCGCAACATCATGGCGCGCGAGAAGGCGCTCTACGAAGGCCACTCCGTCGCCGCGGTAGCCGCGGTCGACGCCCAGACGGCGGCCAAGGCCTGCGCGCTGATCAAGGTGGACTACGAAGTGTTGCCGCACGCCATCGACGTCGACGAGGCGATGAAGCCGAACGCGCCGCTGCTGTTCGAGGACATGAAGACGCGCGGCGTGGAGCCCGCGCCGAAGAAGTCGTCCAACATCTCCAAGCAGCTCAATTTCGCGATCGGCGACGTCGCGTCCGGCTTCAAGGGAGCCGACGTCGTCGTCGAGAAGGAATTCCGCACCGCCGCCGTGCACCAGGGCTATATCGAGCCGCACGCCTGCCTCGCGCGCTACGACGCCGACGGCCAGGGCGAGATCTGGAGCTCGAGCCAGGGCCATTTCATCGTGCGCGGCCTGACGGCCAAGCTGGTCGGCATGAAGCTCGGCGACCTCAAGGTCAACCCGGCGGAGATCGGCGGCGGCTTCGGCGGCAAGACCGTCGTCTACCTCGAGCCGGTGGCGATGCTGCTCTCGAAGAAGTGCGGCCACCCGGTCCGCATCAACATGTCGCGCGACGAAGTGTTCAAGGCGACCGGCCCGACCTCGGGCTCGTCCATGTGGGTCAAGATCGGCGCGAAGAAGGACGGCACGCTGGTCGCGGCCGAGGGCATCTTCAAGTTCCAGGCGGGCGCCTTCCCCGGCTCCCCGGTGATGAACGCCTGCCTCTGCGCCTTCGCCCCCTACAACATTCCGAACCAGAAGGCGACCGGCTACGACGTGGTGTGCAACCGGCCGAAATCGGCCGCCTACCGCGCGCCCGGCTCGCCGATCTCCGCCTTCGCGGTCGAAAGCGTGCTGGACATCGTCGCCAAGAAGATCGGCATGGACCCGCTGGCGATGCGGATGAAGAACGCCGCCCATATCGGCACGCCGACCATCGCCGGCCCGAAGCACGCGCACGAAGGCTACGCCGAGACGGTGCAGGCGATCCTCGACCATCCCGGCTACAAGACGAAGCTGGGCAAGAACCAGGGCCGCGGCGCGGCGTCGGGCTACTGGTTCAACGGCGGCGGCGAGTCCGGCGCGACCGTCAACATCAACGCCGACGGCACCGCGGTCGTCGCCACCGGCAGCATGGATGTCGGCGGCTCGCGCGCGTCCATGGCGATCATGGCGGCCGAGACGCTGGGCATCGACTACAACAAGGTGCGCGCACTGGTGAACGACACGACCGCGGTCCCCTACACGCACGTGACCGGCGGCTCGCGCGTCACCTACGCCACGGGCCTCGCAGTCGTCGGCGCCTGCGAGAAGGTGATCGCCGAGCTGCGCAAGCGCGCGGCGATGATCTGGGACGTCGACGTCGAAGGCGTCGTCTGGGAAGACGGCCACGCCAGGCCGGCCAGCACCAACGTCGGCGAGTTCGATCCGCTGTCGCTGGCCGAGCTCGCCGCGAAGGCGGGGGCCACCGGCGGGCCGATCGGCGCCACCGGCTCGGTCAACGCCGGCGGCCAGGCGCCCGGCTTCTCGACCCAGTTCTGCGACGTCGAGGTAGACCCCGACACTGGCAAGGTGACGATCCTCCGCTTCGTCGCCGCGCAGGACGCGGGCCGCGCCATCCATCGCGCCTATGTCGAAGGGCAGATCCAGGGCGGCGTGGTGCAGGGCATCGGCTGGGCGCTCAACGAGGAGTACATCTACAACGACAAGGGCAAGCTCACGAACGCCGGCTTCCTCGACTACCGGATGCCGGTCGCGTCCGACCTGCCCAACATCGAGGCGCTCATCGTCGAGGTGCCGAACCCGAACCATCCGTTCGGCGTCAAGGGCGTCGGCGAGGTCAACATCTGCCCGCCGATGGCGGCCATCGCCAACGCGATCGCCAACGCGGTGGGCCGGCGCATGGAGTCGCTGCCCATGTCGCCGCCGAAGCTGCTCGAAGCTCTCGATCACCGCAAGGGAACGGAGCTCTAAGTGACCGCTGTTCCGGTACCCGTCCGTGTCGTTTTCACGGACGGGTTCAGCCACCAGTACACCGGCGGCCTCAAGGAATTTGATCTCGAGGCCCGGACCCTGCGCGATGTCATCAAGACGCTGGACGAGCGCTACCCGGGCCTCGGCGAGCATCTGCAGGAAGAAACCACCGTCGCCATCGACGGCGAGATCCACGAGAACCCGCAATACCAGCCCGTCAAGGCCGGCAGCGAGATCTTCTTCATCCCCAAGCTCGAAGGCGGCTGAGGCAAAAAAGGGGACAGAGCCCTATTTAAAAAAGGGGACAGAGCCCTATTTTGCCAAAACCAGCACGTGGTTTGCCGGAACAAATCCGGAAACGACGGTAAGCATTTGATTTAAAACACGATCGTTACTCGCGGACTTGTTCCGCGAGTCCATGCGCACCGGCCTCCCGGAAATAGGGCTCTGTCCCCTTTTCCGTTAAGGGTCCTCGTAGCGCAGCAGGATCTGCTCGCCGATGTTGCAGGGCGGGGCGATGCGGGTGTCGGGGCCGGCTTGGGCCGGGAGCACGCGAACGCCGTTGCGCGGCGTGCGGCCGGCGATCTCGAGGATGAGCTTCCGCCGCACCGCGCGGGCGAAGTCGGGGAAATCCACCGCGACCTCGAGGAACGCGCCCGGGCCGCCGATCACGCAATCGCGGAAATAGAGGTCCAGGTCCGGAAGATTGAAGCGCGAGTAGAGGCCCCTGCTGTGCCCCATGATCGGCAGGCCGTTGATCGTGACGCCGGCGGCGAGCGCCTTCCCGCGGGCGAGCGTCACCAGGTCGCCGTCGTTGTTGGGACCGTCGCCCGACACGTCGATGACGCGGCGCGTGCCGGCGAAGCCGTTACCGTCGAACCACGGAAGCGCGAAGTTGATGGCGTCGCTGATCGATGTCCGCCGGGCCGATCCCGGCGGCTTGCTCCGGTTCAGCGCTTCCGCGAAGGCGCGGGCGCTCTTCTCGCCGTCGATCAGGGTCCAGGATATGATGACTTGCGCGGTCTCGATGCCGGCCCACTCGAAGTACCCGACGGCTATCTTGCCGATGAAGCCCGAGCCGATGGCGCGGATCAGCGCCGGGTCGCGGAACGCATCGATATAACCCTGGCGCTGCAGCCGGGCCTCTTCCCGGTCGATGCTGCGCGACACGTCGATCGCCAGTATCAGCTCCAGGTCGACCGGCGTCTCCGCGCGCGCCGCATTGCAGGCAATGCCCGCCGTCACGGCCGCCGTCACCGACAGGACTGCCATAGCGCGAGCCAGCGCCGGCGAACGCGAGGGAATGCCACCCATCCCAATGCCTCCGCAACAGGGTGCGTAGAGCATGCCACCGCCGGCCGCGGCGGTCCACTGGGGGGCTTTCCGTCCGCACCGCCTCCCCTATGTCAATAGGAGTCCAGGTTTCAGGGAGGCAAGGATGAACCGGCGTACTTTCATGCAGGGCTGCGGCGTGGCGCTCCTGGGAGCGATCTCGGCCGCGCTCCTTTCGAATCCGCTGCGCGCGCATCATGGCTGGGGATGGGCCACCGACGAGGAGTTCGAGCTGACCGGGCGGATCAAGGCGGTTCAGCTCGGCAATCCGCACGGCGAGCTGACCCTGGACGCCAAGGGCGAGGACTGGGTGGTCGAGATCGGCCAGCCCTGGCGCAACGAGCGCGCCGGCCTGACCGAAAGCGTGCTCGCCATCGGCACCACCGTCACCGCCCACGGCCACCGCTCGGCCAACAAGGCGGAGCGGCTGATGAAGGCGGAGCGCATCGTGATCGCCGGCAAGGACCATGACCTCTATCCGGACCGCGCTTCGTAAACCGGCGGCTTCCCGATGCTCACCGACATCCTGGCGGCGCTGCATGCGTCGCCGCCCGCAGCGGCGCTGCGCGGCTCGACCTGGCTCTACCCGCTGGTCAACGCCGGCCACATCGTCGGCATCGCGCTCCTGTTCGGCGCGATCGCGTCGCTCGATCTCCGGATGATGGGCGCGTGGAGCACGATGCCGCTGGCCGCGCTCTCCCGCATACTGACGCCCGTGGCCGCCACGGGATTCGCGATCGCCGTCACGGCGGGCGGGCTGCTCTTCATCACCAAGGCCAACGCCTACGCCGCGTCAGAGCTGTTCCAGGCGAAGATGCTCCTGGTCGCGGCAGGCCTTGCCAACATCCTCGCCTATTATGCGCTGCGCCGCCGCGCCGAGCCCCTGCCGATCGCGCTGCAACGGATTTTCGGGGCAACGTCGCTCGCCATCTGGCTCGGCGTCATCGTGCTCGGCCGCCTCGTCGGCTATTTCTGAGCTATTCGCCGGCCTTCGCGCGCGCCTGCACCGCCCGCCGGCGCCGCCGCGCCAGCATGTTCAGCCCTTCGATCAGCGCCGAGAACGTCATCGCCGCATAGATGTATCCGCGCGGGACGTGATAGCCGAAGCCGTCCGCCACCAGTATGGTCCCGATCATCAGCAGGAAGCCGAGCGCGAGCATCACGACGCTCGGGTTGGCGTTGATGAAATTGGCCAGGGGCTCGGCCGCCAGCAGCATGACGCCGACGGCGACGACGACGGCGACCACCATGATCGGGACATGGGGCGTCATGCCGACGGCGGTGATGATGCTGTCGATCGAGAAGACCATGTCGAGCATCAGTATCTGGCCGATCGCCGCGGCGAAACCGAGGGTCGCCTGCCTGCGGTCGAAGAGGTCCGGCCCCTTGTCCAGATCGACGTGATGGTGGATTTCCTTCGTCGCCTTCCAGACCAGGAACCCGCCGCCCGCGATCAGGATCAGGTCGCGCCAGGAAAATTCGTTGTCGAACACGCTGAACAGCGGATCGGTGAGCTTGACGATGACGGCGATCGTGCCGAGCAGCGCCAGCCGCAAGATGAGAGCGCCGCCGATGCCGATGCGCCGCGCCTTGGCGCGCTGGTGCTCCGGCAGCTTGTTGGTGAGGATCGAGATGAAGATCAGGTTATCGACGCCGAGAACGACCTCCATCACGATCAGGGTCAGGAGTGCCGCCCAGGTCGAGGGGTCGGCGGCGAGCGTCAGCAATTCATCCATATGCGGTATTTCCGTTCCGTGCGGTTGGCCGCTCCTATATAGGGTAGGCTGGATGGCTGCGAAACCCGTAGAAATACGGGGCACCCCTCCTCTCCCAAGCCGCTAACGACAATATCCGCGCCCGGTTGCACTTCTTTGTGACTGGCCCACCCCGGATCGACCCGCCACAATACGTCAACGACGGTCGAACGGGCGGTGCAACCATGATGCGCATGATACTGGCGGCTGTATTTTCCCTCGCCGCCTGGGTGTCGCCGGCGCAGGCGGAGTTCAGCCGCTGCATCGCCTTCGTCGAGCGCACGCCGGGCATTGTCCCGGTCAGGCTCGCACAGGCGGCGGCGCCCGAGGTGCGCATCACCTTCGCCACGCATTCGACATTCCGCATTCAGACCCCAGCCGGCGTCATCATCGCGACGGATTATGCCGGCTATGCGGGCGTAGGGCCGGTCCCGACCGTTGTCACGATGAACCACGCCCACGACACGCATTTCACCGATTACCCCGATCCGGCGATCCAGTATGTGCTGCGCGGCTGGGACCCGAACGGCGGCCCAGCCGACCACAAGCTCAAGATCCAGGATGTCCTCATCCGCAACGTGCCGACGGACATCAAGCGGTGGGACGGGTCGATCGAGCCCTTCGGCAATTCCATCTTCATCTTCGAAGTCGCCGATCTCTGCATCGGCCACCTCGGCCATCTGCATCACAAGCCGACGCCCGAGCAGCTTGCGCGGATCGGCCGCCTCGACGTCCTGTTCGTGCCGGTCGACGGCAGCTACACGCTCAACCTCGCGGAAATGACCGAGGTGGTGAAGCAGCTCCGCACCAGCCTCGTGATCCCGATGCACTACTTCGCCGGCTCGTCGCTGCAACGCTTCATCGCCACGCTCAAGGGCGAGTTCCGCATCGAGGTCGAGAAGGAGCCGGTCACGGTCGTCTCCCTCGCCACCTTGCCGAGCCGGCCGACGATACGAGTCCTCCCCGGATATTGACAGCGACCGCCGTAACGTCCGGTAATTGACCTGCCGCACACTGCCGGAAAGGAAATCGCCATGCCGAAGGCCGCCGCGCCCGCAGGGGTTACCGTCACGCCGGTCGGCGCCGTCATCGGCGCCGAGGTGCAGGGCATCGATCTCTCGGGCGATCTGGAACGTGGCGTCCGCGCCTGGATACGCGACGCCGTCATCGAGCACGGCGTCCTGGTCTTTCGGGGCCAGGACCTGGACGCCCCGCGATTTCACGACTTCGCCGGCGGATTCGGCCCGCTGCAACACCACGTGCTGCGCAAGTACCGCCACAAGGATTTTCCCGGGCTGTCGTGGCTGACCAACGTGGAGGCGGACGGCTCCGTCGACCGCTTCGGCGTCACCCGCGCGACCTCCTGGCACACGGACGGGACCTACACCGACGATCCGCCCGCGATCGGCATCCTGCATGCGCTGGAGACGCCGTCGAAAGGCGCGGGCACGCTGTTCGTCAGCATGAAGGCGGCCTACGCGGCCCTGACCGATGGCGAGAGGACGCGCATCGCCCCCCTCGTCGGCCTGCATCGCCACGGCGGCGGGCCGGGCGGCGGCATGTACGACAACTCCCTCGACGAGGATCAGGCGGAAGGCCACAGCGACGTGCGCCATCCCGCCGTGCGGCCGCATCCGGCGAGCGGCGAGCCCGTGCTCTACGTCAATCCCACGCACGTCCGCAGCTTCGAGGGCATGAAGCCAGAGGACAGCGTGCCCCTCGTCCTGGAGCTGGTCGACAAGGCCACCCGCCGCGACGTCGTCTATCACCACAATTGGCGGCCCGGCGACCTGCTGATGTGGGACGAGCACAGCACGATGCATCGCGGCGAAGGCGCTTACGATCCGGCCGAGCGCCGGGTTATGCTCCGCGCCATCGTGCAGCGCTGCACGCGCGCATAAGATATCAACGGGAGAGAACGCATGGATCTGGGACTCGAGGGCAAGCGCGCGATCGTCACCGGCGGCACGCGCGGCATCGGCCGCAAGACGGTCGAGCTGCTGCTCGCGGAAGGCTGCGACGTCGGCTTCTGCGCGCGCGACAGGAAGCAGGTCGACGAGGCGGTCGGCGCCCTGTCGAAATCCGGGCGCAAGGTGGTCGGCGGCGCCGTCGACGTGACCGACGGCGACGCGCTGCGCGCCTGGGTGACGAAGACGGCGGGGGCGCTGGGCGGGCTCGACATCCTGGTCCCGAACGCGAGCGCGCTGGTCGAGAAGGCGGACGAGGCCGCATGGCGCCTGGGACTGGAGGTCGACGTGCTCGGCACCGTGCGCGCGGTCGAGGCCGCCCTGCCCTTCCTCGAGAAATCGGACGCCGCGTCGATCGTCGGGATCGCCAGCACGGCGGGGGTGAACATCGCGGGCGGCGTCCGCGCCTATACCGGGCACAAGGCGGCGATCATCGCCTACATGAAGTCCCTCTGCGTCGCCTACGGGCGCAAAGGCATCCGCGCCAACACGGTGTCGCCCGGCGCGATCTATTTCGACGGCGGCGTCTGGGACAGGCGCAAGCGCGAGCAGCCGGCGATGTATGATGCAGCGATGAAGCGCGCGCCCTTCGGCCGCCTCGGCAAGCCGGAGGAGGTCGCCAACGCGATCGTCTTCCTCGCCAGCCCCGCCGCGAGCTACATCAGCGGCACCAACCTGATCATCGACGGCGCCGTGACCTCGCGGATTCAGTACTGAGCGGCGGTTTGACCCCGGCATATATGACATTATAATGATTCAAATATCGACTTCGATTGGAGCGCCGAACTTTGGACGATTTCGTCGTCGCCCATGCCGCTTCGGGCACCCTTTACCAGCGCGTGACGCAGGATCTGCGCGGGAAGATCCTCTCGGGAAACCTCGCGCCGGGCGCCCAATTGCCGCCGGAGGAGGCGCTTTGCCGGCGATACAGGGTGAGCCGCATCACCGTCCGCCGCGCGGTCGCCGAGCTCGTGCAGCAGCGGCTGCTGGTCCGCAAGCAAGGCGTCGGCACCTTCGTCACCGACCGCGCCCGGGAGATGCGCAGCTTTCATTTTTCCGGCGTCCTGGATTACATGGATGGCCCCGTTCAATTCTCGAGGCAGGTTCTCGCCGCGGAGGTCGTGACGGCCGACCCGGCCGTCGCCCAGGCATTATTGCTGCCGGCCGGGGCGGAGGTCCACCACACCCGCTATCGCATCCATCGCGACGAGCAGACTCTTGCGCTCAACGACGGCTACGTCGCGGTGCTGGACGGCGAAGAAACGCCGGAGCTGGACTATCACGGCGACCTCTCGTCCGTCCGGGCGATGGAAAGGCGCCTGGGCCAGCCGATCGAAAGCGCGGAGCAGGAAATGGACGCGATCGCGACGGACGAAGAGCTGGCGGAGCATCTCGATCTCGCCCCCGGCAGCCCTATCATCCGGGTCCGCCGCTCCTACTTTGCGGTCGGCGGACAGCCGACGAAATATGTCGTCATCCACTACCACCCCCAGCGCTACCGTTTCTTCGTCGACCTCGCGCCGCCGAACGGCGTCGCGATCCACCCGCTGCCTTCCTACTCGCCGCAGGCGACGCGTTCCTGACAGCCCGAGCAACCGCCGCGCCATTCCGCCGAGATGGACACCTGAAGGCTGCGCAGACGATCCATCGGTCATTTGCTCTGAAGGGGCCATCGGGCCGCGCATACGGGGAAACTCAGCCCTTCCGGCCCTTGGCGGGTTTTTCCGCTGCGGCGGGCTTGAGGCGGATCCGCAGCGCGCGGCCGCCCGGCTGGCTGACCTCGAACGCCTTGGTATTGCGGACGAGGTCGCTCAGCTTGGTGTAGCCGTAGGTGCGCGGGTCGAAGTCGGGCGCGAGATTGGTGAGTTGCTGCCCGACCCCGCCGAGCCCCACCCAGCCGTCTTCGTCATCCATCTGCGAAATGACTTTCTTGAGGATCGGCACCGCGGCGCTGGGCGATTGCAGCGGTCTCGCGCCGGGCGCCGCGTCCTTCTCAAGCGCGGGAACCTGCTGCAGCAGGTTCTCCGTGTAGATGAAGCGCCGGCATGCCTGGCGGAAGCTTTCCGGCGTCTTCTGCTCGCCGAAGCCGTAGACGTCGAGCCCCTGCTCGCGAATGCGCGCGGCAAGACGGGTGAAATCGCTGTCCGACGACACCAGGCAGAATCCGCCGAACAATCCGCTGTGCAGGAGATCCATGGCGTCGATCACCAGCGCGATATCCGAGGAGTTCTTCCCCGACGTGTAAGCGAACTGCTGATGCGGGATGATCGCATGCTTGGACAGGATGTCGGCCCATGCCTTGAGCCGCGGGCCGGAGAAGTCACCGTAGATGCGGCGGACGCTGGCCTCGCCGATCTTGGCGATCTCGTCGAACAATCCGTCGGCAATGCGCGGCGAGGCATTGTCGGCGTCGATGAGAACGGCCAGCTTGGTCGAGGGGTTATCCGCCGGCATCAATCGGACAGCATCGTCAAAGCCGCGCGGCGGTCTCCCGGCTTCAGCTTGAGAAACAGCGCGCGGGCTTTCTTGATGTCGCGCTCGGTGCCGCTCTCGGCCGCGGCCTTGAGGGCGATGGTCGTCGAATGCTCGGGCCCGCAGACGAAGGCCAATGCCTTGGCCAGGCGACCGATCGCGTCACGGTCGAACTTCGCTTCTTCCACCAAGATGTCCTCCAAAGGCCGCCATGCCGCGCCGCCGTCGATCGGGCGCCGCCCAGGCACGCATGCGGCCATCCTCTCCGCTATGCGCCCTGGACGAAGCGCTTGTCAATGCCAGGCCGCTGGCTTCGCCCTGGCGCGGGCGATCTCGATCACCGCCTCGGGCTGGACGACGCGCACGGCCGGCAGCAGCAGGGTGGCGGTGGTGCCGGCGCCGGGCACGCTCTCGTACCGCAGCGTGCCGCCGTGCAGGCGGGCGAGTTCGAGCGCGATCGGAACGCCCAGCCCCGTTCCCTCGTGCGAGGTGGAAAAAGCGGTTTCGACCTGCCGGAACGGCAGCACTATTTCGGCAAGGTCCTCGCCCGACATGCCGATGCCCGTATCGCTTACCCGTACCTCGACCGTCCCGTCGCCGCCGACCCGGATTCCGACCCCGACCGTCCCGCCCTTTGGCGTGAACTTGATGGCGTTCGACAGGAGGTTCAGCAGTATCTGCGTTATCCGGCGCGGGTCCACGCGGAGCCGCAGCGCCTCCGGGCCCGGCTCCCGGACCAGGATCACGCCGTGCTTCCGGGCGCTCAACTCGACCTGCATCACGGCATTGTCGATCAGGTCCCGCGCGGCAAGCGTCTGCTCGTGCAGCCGCACCTCGCCAGCCGACACCTTGGTCATCTCGAGAACGTCGTTGATGATCGCGAGAAGATGCGCCCCGCTCGTATGGATGTCTTCGGCGTAGCCCCGGTACCGCCCGTTGCCGATCGGCCCGAGAAGCTCCCGCTTGAGCACTTCGGAAAAGCCGATGATCGCATTCAGCGGCGTCCGCAGCTCGTGGCTCATGCGCGACAGGAACTCCGACTTGGCCCGGTTGGCGCGCTCGGCGTTGAAGGTGGCCTCGCGCAACGAGGTCACGGCGGTCCTCCGCTGCCGGATATTCAGCAGCAGCAGAATGATCATGAAGGTCTGGAAAGCGATGAAGGCGATGCCGCCGAGCATCCAGCCGACGTATTCGTGCAAGACGCTGGCCGGCCGGTTTATGAAGCGGGCGTCCGGCGGCAGCAGCGCCGGATCGATGCCCAGCCGGAGGACCTCCTTGTAGTCGAACGCAAAGACATTCGGGCTGTTCGCGATCACCTTCAGGCTGGCGGCGGGTGTCCCGTTCAGGATCTGCGCGCCGAGCCCCGCCGCGGCGCGGCCCTGCTCTTCGTGGCTCACCAGCTTGCCGCCGAGCATGCCGTAACCGAGCCCATGGGACTGCACGGCGAAGACGGGTCCCTTGAAGACGGCTTTGACGCCGCGGAGAAAGCCGTAAAAATCCAGCGCCCGGCCGTCGCGGTCGCGCGCGGAGCAGTCGATGAACAAGGGAGCCCCGGGAGGAAGCCGCTTCAATGTCTCGAAGAACTCGGCATAGGTCTCCTCGGCGAGCGAATGAAGCTTGATATCGAGCCGTTCGGTCATGCGGTCCGCGCTCTCGAACGACCTACGATTCCTTACGCCGGTTCGCGTATTGTCGATCACGACGTGCACCTTTTCCGCGTCCGGGTACAGGCGCTCGATCAGCCGCAGCGTCTCTTCGACCGACCGGCGCTCGATCACGCCGACGACCATCGGGTTGGCATCCTGCGCGAGAGCCCGTTTCGCATTGTTGACGCTGAGAAATACGATCGGAATGCCGCGGAACAGGCTTTCCTGATTGTCGAGGACGAACTCGAATGCGTTGTCGTCCGCAACGAAGACGATATCGTATGGCGGCAGCGTGGCCAGCTTCGCCGCGAGGCCCGCACGAAAGCGCGGCGCCATCTCGCCGACCGGAAACCGCTTCGTATCCATGAACTCGATATCGAGCGTGAGCTTGTCGCGGGCGTAGCCGGCCTCCGCGAGCCCCGCGGTCAGGCCGCGGACCTGCGGAAAGAAGGACGGGAACTCCGGGTGATAGGAGCCGATGAACAGAGCCCTGGGATGATGCGGCGGCTTCGCCTGCGCCTGCGGCGGCGCATACAGCAGGATGACGGCGGCCAAGACGGCCCGGATGATGCAAACTATGCGACAGGCCATCTCCGACACGGTCCTCACGTCCGGCCCGGGTTGAAATCCCGAATGTAGTATCTATACGCCCAGTCACGCGCGATGGGTAGAGAGAGAAGCGCCCTTCCCGCTTTTACTTCGCGACGTTTTGCACATTCGCCCATCCGAAGTTGCCAAATCCGCTAATCAGCCGGGGGTACCCAAGAATAGCGCGCCGGCGCAGCAGGAACGAGCGCGAGCGTCAACGCGTTAGCCCTATTGAAAAATGCTGTGACCGCATGGACAATCAGGGAGGTGCGTGTCATCGGGATAGTCAGCGATTACCGCAAGGCGCGCGGGGGCTTCCGCCGCAACGATCTCGGTATGGCCATCGAGGGTGCGCAATCGCCCGCGGCCGACGACGCCGTCGGCCGGGTCGCCCGATACTTCAACAGTCTCGACGCGGCCGCATACGCCGATCACTACGCGCATGAGGCCCTCGACACATCGCCGTCCGCCTATTTCTTTCAAAGGCGCCAGGCGATCGTCATGGGCGTTCTGCAATCCTCGAAGGGGGGAAGGATACTCGACGTCGGTTGCGGCCCCGGCATATTTGCCGGGCCATGCCTCGAGCGAGGCTTCCGCTATCACGGGATCGATTTGGCCAGTCGCATGATCGACGAGGGCCATCGCCGGTTCGGCAACCTCGAAGGAATTGAGTTCACCGTTGGCGATGCGCGGCAGCTCCCGATTCCTTCCGATAGCATCGATGCCTTGTTGTGCCTGGGAATGCTCGAATACGTCTCCCAGGAACAAGAAGCGCTTTACCTGAAGGAAATGGCCAGGGTCGTAAAGCCCGGCGGGATCGCGGTCTTCTCGTTCCTGAATGCGCGCAGCCCTCACTGGCTGGTGAACGACTACGCATTCCCGATTGTCCGGTCGTGCCTCTGGCATATCAAGGAAGCCCTGAACAAATCGAAATTGGTGGCCGTCAGGGATTTCTCCGCAAAGGGATTCAGCACGCGAAAGTTCAGGCCCAACGAAAGGATGGCGCTGCTGCGCGCGACGGGCCTTTCCTTGGTCGGCATGACGTATTTTTCGGCAAACGTCCTGCCGCCTCACATCGACTCCCTTATGCCGCGTCAATCGGTGTGGGCGGCCGCGAAGCTCGAGCCGCTGTTGGCGAAGCCCTCGCTGAGCTGGCTGGGACAGGGGTTTATCGTCGCCGTCCGGAAGTGACCCGGCGATCGCGCCGTCTCATGCTTCGTGTCGACAAGGTCGGGGCAGAACAACAACGTTGCCCTCATCCTGAGCCCGTCGAAGGATGAGTACGCTCCCACGGCCATGCCGGCTCATGCTTCGACAAGCTCAGCATGAGGGCTACCGTTGCGCTGAGACGGAAAAAGGGGACAGAGCCCTATTTCGAAATAGGGCTCTGTCCCCTTTTTCGAATGCCGCCCTCATCGTGAGCGTGTCGAATGACGAGCACGCCCCATCCCGCCTTCCCCTAAACCGGCTTCGTCCCCTTGACCTGCACGCGGTGCATCAAGCGGCGGTGGCCGGGATAATCGTTCATGGCGAGATGCTGGACGCTGCGGTTGTCCCAGAAGGCGACTGCGCCCTCCGTCCAGCGGAAGCGGCAGGTGAACTCCGGCCGGCTGGCGTGGGCGTACAGATATTGCAGCAGCGGCTGGCTCTCCTCGATCGTCATGCCCTTCAGGCCTTCGGTGTGCATCACGTTCACGAACAGCGCCTTGCGCCCGGTATCGGGATGCGTCCGCACCACCGGGTGCTCCGCGCGGCCGTTGGCCCAGGCCGCGGACGCCGGCTCGCTGCCGGGCGCGGGCGTGACCTTCTCCTCGAGCGTCCGCAGGATGCGGCCGTTCGAATGGACCGCGACAAGCCCGTCCAGCAGCTTCTTCATGCCGTCTGACAAGGTGTCGTAGGCCATGTACTGGTTGGCGAACATCGTGTCGCCGCCGACCGGCGGGATGATCTTCGCGTACAGCGCCGAGCCCAGCGTCGGGACCGGCAGATGGGTCGTGTCGGAATGCCACTCCCAGCCGAAGTTGAGCTTGTCCTCCGGCTTCTTGTCGATCACCAGCAGCTCCGGGAACTTGCCGGGGAACTGCCGGTGCGGCGGCAGCGGCGCCAGCTCGCCGAAGCGCCGCCCGAAGGCCGCGAGCTCCTCGTCGGTGATCTTCTGGCCGCGGAAGAAGATCACGAGGTAGTCGAGATGCGCGCGGCGGATCTCGGCAAAGGTGGCGTCATCGATCGGCTTGGCGAGGTCGACGCCTTCGATCTCGGCGCCGAGCGCGCCGGCAATCGGTTTCACCACGATACGCGAATAGCTCATCGTTCGTTCCTGTCTGGTTATCGCCGGCTTCGCGCTGTCAGGAGGCTTTGCGCTCCAGCATCTTCTCGATGCCGTTATACTGTTCGCGGATGAAGGCGGCGGTCGGGCGGGGCGTGAAGAACTTCAGCCAGAGACGCACCAGGTGGCGCTTCTTCTCCGGCGACGGGCCGTCGGCGAAGGCCGTGCGCCCGTGCAGGATGGTATAGTTGTTCACGAACTGGATGTCACCCGGCTCCAGCTCCATTTCGAGCACGAATTCCGGGTCCTCGGCGATCGCATCGAAGCAATGGAGGGCTGCCGTGTCCAGCGCGCTCATGGCCATGCCGGAGCGCTCGATCGCCTTCTGCACGGTGTTGCGGCGGATCGAGCAGCTCAGCACCCCGTCGGTGACGCTGAACACCGGCTCCTTCCAGCTCCGCATCTCGCCCGCCTCCTCGATGTGGATATAGGGCACGCCCTCGTAGAGCGGCGGCAGGTATTCCGGGTGGCGGGCGAGGATCTCGTTGTGGACGGACATCGAGCTGACGACGCGGCTCCGCCCCCCTGCCCGGCCCTTGCGGAGGCAGAGCAGCGAGGTCATGTCGGCGCGGTCGACGTGGAAGCGCAGCTCGCCGCTGGTCTGGTAGCCCCGCGTGCGGGTCGAGTCCGGGTCCTTCCCGTAGTCGTAGACGTGGCCCAGCAGGTCGCCGTAGACGTTCTGCGAAACCTTCTCGCCCAGATGCGTGCCGATGCCCCACTTGATGAGGAACACTTCCTCGTCCGTGTAGCGCTCGACGGGAATGCCCCGGATCAGGGCGAAGCCGCGCCCGGTCCGCACCGTCCGCTCCAGGTCGCGGAGGAACGGCTCCAGCGCCGGCAGGGGAAAGTCCTTCCGCCCGACGCCGGCCATCGCGAGGCCGCGCTTCTGCACGTCCCGGAGCGCCCGGTCGAGGTCGGCGATCTCGTCCCCGGTCAGGACATGCGTCCAGCCGGCCGGGTCCTTCATGTCCGCGCTTATCCACGCGGCCGCGCCGGTGACGGGCTTCTTGTAGATTGCGGTCATTACACTGATCGAACCGTTGTTGAGGCGCGCCAGCTATCCAAATGGGCAAACACAGGGAGCATGTGATGTGCAACTGAGGACGATAACAATAAAGTCCTTGAACGATTGCTCTGGAGACTCAAGCTTATCCGATATTGGGCGCTAAGGGGAAATGACGGGACAATTAGAATGGTTTGAAAATCGTCTGGGGGTTCTCTGAAAATATCCGCCCATAGAACTCTACAGCATAACTATCTGTCATGCCGGCAATGAAATCTGCAATTACCCTCTTCTTGTCGGCATCGCTGTAAAAGCCCGCATAAAGCTCCCGAAAATCGTGTGGCAGTAGCATGTGCCCTTTTTCACTATCCAGCTTCTCGAATAGCGCTTTGATTATGTCGAATCCTCGCTGCTCAGAAATACGAAGCCGCGGCGACATAATCGTGGCTTCGAAAGTGAAGTGCTTCAGAGCTTCCACCTTCAAATGGGTTTCGGGATTAAGCCGCACCTGGCTCAACATCGGTCGTTTTGCATCAATTTGACATTTGACGCCCGCTAAAAACTCGCTAACTAAATCTGCGGTGAATTTTGTTCGAATATATCCATTTGATGCTAGTTGAGACGAAGCAAGAGCACAATTCGCAGCCATAACCAGCGGACTGCTGTTCTCAGCATTTTCGCTAAGGCCCTCAAACAGGCCTAAAAACACAGAAATCACATCCTTCGTATCAACCTCGTTGTCCATTGATTTACTTACTTTCAATGCGACACGCTCAAAAATACCGGAAGGAGAACTCAAGATTGATAACGGATCCAAGAAACCCGCCTTAAAAGTATCCTCTAAATCGTAAGTCGAATATGCAATGTCATCAGCTAAATCCATAATGCTACATTCTATTGTTTTGAAATATTTTTCCTTTGAAAAATTCGGACATACGGATTTCTTCACATTATTAAATATCTTCTTCTCGGATTCAAAAACACCCTTTACGAGGCCAGCATTTATTTTTCGAAAGCCGGGTATTATTCGATCATATTTAAGTATTGCCGCCAGCGAGCGGTGAGCAAAATTTAACCCGAGCCTGTTGTCGCGGCCTTTTGCGTCTAGTGGACTGGGAAAGTCGCTTGCAACATCTTTCTTCTCCGTCCTTGTCAGCATCCTGAACGTCTGTGCATTTCCTTCGAAGCCACCAATACCCTTCATGCATTGATCTAACGCCGCCTCACCATTATGGCCAAATGGAGGATGCCCGAGGTCATGTGCTAGTCCAGCCAACTCAACTAAATCAATGTTTATATTATTTTCTTTAAAGAACGGTTCCGTATTATTCAGCCGAATCGCTATAGACTTTGCGATTTGCGCGACCTCTAAGGAGTGCGTTAACCGATTTCGGAAAAAGTCGGATTCGTCACCAGGAAATACCTGAGTCTTACCCTGCAGTCGGCGAAACGCGGGACTGTGAATTAGCCTTGCATAATCGCGCCGGTACGGAGATCGATAGGGCTCAGCCCCTGTTGTATCCCTAGTAGTGGGGTCTATTTCTCTGTTGCTGTCGCCGTCGCTATAGAGACGGTTACTCACCGACCCGGTGCTTTTTTGGACGACCGAGAATTCGTGGACTTTTTCTTACGTGCTGCCTTCCTACGCACTCCGGCAGTACCGCTACGCTTTTCTGAAACCTCATGGAGCAACGTTAATTTCAAGGCCGCAACTTTGCGGGCAATCGTAGTAGCCTTCACCTCAATTCCAGTGTCCATTCTCTCTCCCAGCGATGCATTAAAGTCACCGACACCGGCGTTTTAGCCCGTGCCATAATCTCTATCCTAAGTCTTCAATCCTAAATTCAGCGTCGCACTGCCTCCATATATAACATTTGCTGCCCTTCAGGCACAATATCTAGTGGATACCTGATATGAATCTCTGCACCTTTCAATGAGGATACTCAGTCCTCCTCACGCCGCCTGGCTGACGGTCGGGCCTTCGCCCTGGAGCGTCGTGCGGCGCATGTCGCGCCTGTCCTCGGGCGGATAGGGCCGCGCGCGGTGCATGGTCCGCCGGTTATCCCAGATGACGAGGTCGCCGACCGCCCACTTGTGCGAGTAGACGAACCTCCGCTGCGTCGCGTGCTCGGTCAGGTCGCGCAGGAAGAAGCGCGCCTCAGGCACCGGCCAGCCGATAATGCTGCCCGCATGCGACGAGAGATAAAGCGACTTCCGCCCGGTCGAGGGATGCGTGCGCACGAGGGTCTGGAGCACCGGCGCGAAGCGCAGCTTCTCCTCCTCCGTGAGGTCCATGAAGCCGAGCTGCTGGCGCGAGTAGATCTGCGAGTGCTCGCAGACCAGCCCTTCGGCGAGCGCCTTCCGCTCCCCGTCCAGCGTGTCGTAGGCGGCGCGCATGTCGGCGAACTCGGTATTGCCGCCCTTGGACGCGACGCTCAGGCAATGGAGCAGCGAATACTTCGCCGGCGTCGTCTTGAAGGAGCTGTCGGAATGCCAGAGGCGGTTGCCGATGGCGAAGAGCCGCCGCCGGTCGTCGCGCAGGAACGGCTTTTCGTCCTTGTCGAGGTTGGACACGTCGGCGAACACGCTCGGCAGCCGGATATCCTTCGCCGCGCGCAGGCTGGTGCCGGTCGAGTGCTCCAGCTCGCCCAGGCTGCGGGTAAAATCGAGCTGCTCCTTCTGGGTCATGGGCCGGCCGTGGAAGACCAGCACGGCATACTCGTCCATGCCGGCATGGATCGCATCGACCTCGGCGGGGCTCAACGGCTTCGCCGGATCGATGCCGTCGATCTCGCCGGCGAAGCAGGGTCCGATCTGTCTGGTCTTTACGGGCATGGGCAGCTCCTTCTCGCCATGTGCACCGATACGCGCACCGATATGTGCACCGATATTAGCGCGGCCGGCGCCGCCCATCAAAAAGGCGTGCTCAGCGTATCCGGCAGGTAGAACCCGGTCCGCTTGTGGAAGCGCCGCTCGCCGGGGTCGAAATGGTTGCGCTTGTGCATGACCGAGGTGTTGTCCCACATGATCACGTCGCCGGGCGTCCATTCATGGACGTAGACGCGCTCCGGCTGCGTCGCGTGGTCGGTCAGCTCCGCCAGCAGTTCCTCGGAGTCCGCTTCCGGCAGGTCGCCGATCTTCGAGATATGCGTCGGGCTGAGGTAGAGCGCCTTCCGCCCGAGATACGGATGCGTGCGCACCAGCGGATGGACGACCGGGGGAATCTTCTTGCGCTCCTCGTCGGAAAGCGAAACGCGCCGCTTGTGGCCCGGCTTCTCGGCCGCGTAGACGGCGCGCTCGCCCTCGACCCGCCCGCGCAGGCGGTCCGGCAGGGTGTCGTAGGTGGCGGCGAGGTCGGCGAAGCACGTCTCGCCGCCTTCCTTCGGAATCTCGATGCCGTAGAGCACGGTCCCGAACACCGGCTTCGGCGTGTAGCTCTGGTCCGTGTGCCAGTAGAGCTCGCCCTGCACCAGCGCCTTCTGCTCGCGGTTGGACATGTACATCACGTCCTTCTCGCCCGTGTGCAGCGTCGACTGGATATGCTTGAAGATGGGCCCGAGCCGGCTGGCGAAGGCCAGCAGCTCGCCGTCCTCCAGCTCCTGGCCGGGGAAGACGGCGACCTTGTACTGCATCCAGGCGGCGCGCAGCGCCTCGAAGGCCGCGTCGTCCGGCGGCTCCGACAGGTCGACCCCTTCGATCCTGACGGCAAAGTTCGACGCCATAACCGTGGTCTGCATAGCGCGGCCCTTTCCCTCGATGCCGAATGGAGAGAGTCTCGCCGCGGTGCAGGGCCGCTGTCAAATCTGTCCACCCCTGTCCACCAACGTCGTCATTCGCCGATTTAATCGGCGAATCCATGGCAGGGTGCCAAGACGGATGCCGAGCCGTGGACAACCCGGTCGAGCCGGGTTGTGACGATACTCTAGTTATTTGGTCAATGCTCGCTCCCCGCGGTTGCATGTCGCCGCCCGCTGCCCCACCATGGGGACCCCGGCAAACGAACGGCGATTCCCCGCATGACCGCGATCGAGACAGCTCCCGCTGGAGCCCCGGAAGGCCGCTCCGACGCGCTGGTCATCGGCCTGGTCGGGCTGGCCCACATGCTGTCGCATTTCTACCAGATCGCGCTGGGGCCGCTGTTCCCGCTGTTGCGCGACGATTTCGATGTCAGCTACACGGCGCTCGGGCTGATCGTCTCGCTGTTCTACGGCGTGTCGGGCGTCTGCCAGGCTTTCGTCGGAATCCTGGTCGACCGCTACGGCGGCGACCGGCTGATGCTGTTCGGCATCACGACCATGGCGGTGTCGGTGCTGCTGATGGGCTTCGCGCCGGCCTATTGGGTGCTGCTGCCGCTCGCCGTGGTCGCGGCGGTCGGCAACTGCGTCTTCCATCCCGCCGACCTGGCGATCCTGACGGCGAAGGTGAGCCCCGAGCGCCTCGGCCGCGCATACGGCATCCACGGCTTCGGCGGCACCTGCGGCTATTTCCTGTCGCCGATCGTGATCTATTACGGCGTTGCGAGCTTCGCCGGCTGGCGCGCGGGGCTGATCACGGCGGGCGTGCTGGGCCTGATCGCGGCGGGCGTGATCTACCGGTTCCGCGCCGCGCTGCGCTTGCCTGCCGGTGCGGCGGCCGGCGCGGAGGCGATGCCGAGCTTCGCCTTCTACGGGCGGCTGGTGAGCAACCTGCCGCTGATGGCCGCCTTCGCCTATTTCGCGCTGATCGCGGGCGCCCTGATCGGGGTGCAGAACTTCTCCGTCACGGCCCTGGTCGAGATTTACGGCGCCCCGCTCGCGCTCGCGACGGCGGGGCTTACCGCCTATCTCGCCGGCAGCGCTATGGGCATCCTCGCGGGCGGCGAGCTCGCCGACCGTGTCCGCCGCCATGCGCTGATCGCCTCCTGTGGCCTCGCCATCGGCGCCGCCGCCATGAGCTGCATCGCCTTCCTCGCGCTGCCCATGCCGGCGGTCATCGCGCTGCTCGCGGTGGGCGGCTTCTGCCTCGGCGGCACCAACCCGTCGCGCGACGTCCTGGTGCGCGGCGCGACGCCGCCGGGCGCGACGGGCAAGGTGTTCGGCTTCGTCTATTCCGGCCTCGACCTCGGCGGCGCGCTGGGCCCGCTGCTGTTCGGCTGGCTGATGGACGGCGGCCGCTTCCGCGGCGTCTTCATCGCCATCGCCGCGATGTACCTGATCGGCATCCTGAGCGTGCTGCAGCTCAAGCGCGGGCGGAAGGCGGCGCCGGCGGCGGCGGAGTGACGATCGGCGCCGCAGCCAATGCGCCCTTTCCTAATCATCATCGGGTGGTATAATCCAGCCAAAGTGCAAGCGCGCATATCTATGCGAAGCTTGCCGGCGGACAGCACGCGTTATCCTTTGGCGTCAGGAGGTATCCCCAGGCGCCGGAAAACGATAGCCAGGCGCATGCATATATACGTCCGCATAGAACAACAGGTGAGGACGCGATGCTGCGGCAGAAACTTGGACCGCCAATTCCGTCAATAGCCGTTGCAACTGCGTGTGATGCGCGTTGCGGCCAACGGCCGTTTGCGCGCCCGCCCGTCCCGGACGGGTCCGAAGCAGCGCCCGAAAGGGCTCAACGAAAACAGAAGAAGGAATAGGGAAGAATGCGTATGTCCATGCGTTATCCGGTGGCGATGGGGATCGCCGCCATCGGCCTGAGCGCCGCGGGAGCGATTTCCCCGGCGGCGGCGGCCGACGATACGATCACTCTCGGTTCGGCGATTTCGCTGACCGGCAAGTACGCCACCAACGGCCTCAACACGCAGCGCGGCTACGACCTCGGCGTCAAGCGCATCAACGAGGCGGGCGGCGTCAAGATCGGCGATAAGACCTACAAGATCGCCATCAAGTATTACGACGACGAGTCGACGCCCCTTCGCACGGCCGAGCTGTTCGAGCGGCTGATCAAGCAGGACGGCATCAAGCTGCTGCTTGGGCCTTACAGCTCCGCAACCACGAAAGCAGCCGCGCCGATCATCGAGAAATACGAGGTGCCCATGGTCGAGGCGGAGGCGGCGTCCCGCTCTCTCTTCACGCAGGGCTACAAGTACATGTTCGGAATCATCTCGACCTCCGAGCAGTACGTCGAAAGCTCGATCGATCTCGCAGCCGAGATGGCGGAGAAGAACGGCAAGAAACCGTCGAGCCTGAAGGTCGCGATGGTCTTCGAGAACGATCCGTTCTCGCTCGATGTCCGCGCCGGCGCAATCGAGCGGGCCAAGAAATACAAGATGCAGGTCGTCGTCGACGACAAGATGCCCCGCGACCTCAACGACATTTCCGCGACGCTCACCAAGGTGAAGGCGCTGAAACCCGACGTGCTTCTGGTTTCAGGCCATGAGAAAGGCGCGTCGACCGCCATGCGCCAGATCAAGCAGCTCCAGGTGAACGTGCCGATCATGACGATCACCCATTGCGAATCCGCCAAGGTGATCCAGAACTTCGGCAAGGTCAGCGAGGGCGTCCTCTGTCCGACCCAATGGGCCGAAACCTTGAACTACAAGGGCAAGTACTTCGGCACGGCGCAGGAGTTCGCGGACCTCTTCAAGAAGACCTATGAAGGCTACAAAGAGGTGCCCTATCAGGCGGCGCAGGCGACCGCGGCCGTCGTCGTGTGGAAGGAAGCGCTGGAAAAGGCCGGCAGCACGGACGCTACGAAGGTCCGGGACGCGCTGTCCAAACTCGACATCATGACCTTCTACGGGCCGGTCAAGTTCGACAGCACGGGAAAGAATCCGGTGAAGCCGATGGTTCTCCGGCAGATCCAGGATGGCGAGTACAAGGTCGTCGCCCCGACGAAGTACGCGACTGCCAAGCTCGAGTTCCCGCGCAAAGTGGCGTATTGAGCCCATCGCGTTCATGCAATACGGGCCGGACGGGCCGCCGCATCGCCTACTTCGTGGGCGGCGGCCCGTCCGGTCGACATAAAGGAGCGGTTTCCGCATGCTCTCCAGCCTAGAGCTCCTGATCTCGGCGCCTGTTCTCAATGTGCAGCTTCTGCTCGACGGCATCTTCATCGGCGCCGTCTATGCGCTCGCCGCCTACGGACTGGCCCTGGTATGGGGCGTAATGAACCTCAAGAACCTCGCCCAGGGCGACTTCGTCATAATGGGTGGATATCTCGCCTGGATGTTGGTCAATCAAGGCATGAACCCGTTCCTGACGCTGCCGATCGTCGCCATCGCGATGTTCGCGTTCGGATGGGCGATCTATCGCATCATCATCTGCCGGGTCATCGAAAGGGATCTCTTCACTTCCCTGCTCGCCACCTTCGGCCTGGCGCTCGTCATGCAGCAGATCCTCAATCAGATCTACGGCCCCGAGGTTCAATCCATCAACGCCGGCTTCGACAGCCTGGCGATTTTCGGCGGCATGGTCACGGTGGCCCAGGTCAAGCTCATCACGCTCTGCATTACGGCCGTGCTCGCCGCCTCCCTGGTCTGCTTCATGAAGATGAGCCGCATGGGCCAGGCGATCCGCGCCACCGCGCAGGACCCGCGGGCCGCGCGGGTCATGGGCATCAATACGGACCGGGTCTACGCCTTCACTTTCGCCTTGAACTCCGCGATCTGCGGCGCCGCCGGCGTGTTGATCGCGATGATCTGGGTGATCCAGCCGTTCTACGGCATCCCCTATTCGATCCGGGCCTTCGTCATCGTCACCGCTGCCGGCTTGGGGAACCTGCCCGGCGTGATCCTGGCCGCGCTCGGGCTCGGCGTCGCCGAACAGTACGCCGGCTTCACGCTGGGCGCGCAGCTCCAGCAGTTCACGGTCGTCAGCCTGCTGGTGGTCGTGCTCCTCTTCAAGCAGTTCCAGCGCGGCAGGAAACGGCAGGTGCTCCAATGACCGGCAGCTTGCCGAAAGGCATCCTCTACGGCGCCATCCTCGTCGCCGGGTTCGTCGCGCCGATACTCTTCCCGGGCTATACTTTCTCGATCGCCGGCCTGTGGGTGATGATCCTGCTCGCGCTCACCTGGGACATCATGGGCGGCCAGATGGGTTACAACTCGCTCGGCAACGTCTTCTTCTTCGGCATCGGCATGTACACCTGCATGATCGTGCAGGTCGGCCTGTTCTACGACGTCGCCGAATACACCGCCCATTCCGGCGCGGTGAACGTCCACTTCGCGCCGGGCCAGTATTTCACGGGCCTGACGCTGGGTTTAGCGGCTGCCGCGGCTGTGGCGACGCTCTTCGCGCTCGTGTTCGGGCAGCTCATCCTGGGATTGCGCGGCCCGTATTTCGCGATCGGCACGCTCGGCGTCGCCTTGTCGGCCGGCGAGCTCTTCGGCGCCTGGCCATTCGTCGGTGGCGGCGGCGGCGTCGCGCTGCCGACCTATCCCGGGGAGCCGGACGATCGCGCATATTTCTTTTACGTGCTGTGCATGCTCCTCGCCGTCGCCGCCTTCGCCTTCCTGAAATGGCTGTACTCGACGCGCTTCAAGCTCGTCGCCAACGCCATTCGCGACGATGAGGAAAAGGCCGAGGCGATGGGCCTGCACACCAAGCGCTATAAAAATCTCGGCTTCGCGATCACCGCCTTCTTCCTCGGCATCTCCGGCGGGCTCTACGGCAACATGATCGGTTTCATCGAGCCGCTGGAGGTCGCCTATCCTGTGGTCACCTTCGGCATCTTCATGATCGTCATGTGCCTGATCGGCGGCAAGGGCACCTTGTGGGGGCCGGTCATCGGCGCCACGCTCTTCCATGTCGTCAGGCAGCTCACCTGGACCTACATGCTGGGCTGGCAATGGGTGGCGCTCGGCGGGCTGATCATCGTCAGCGTCGTGTTCTTCCAGCAGGGCATCGTCGGCTGGATGCAGGAGAAGTGGCCAGAGTGGTTCGGGATTCGCGTCGACGAGAAGAGCTCCATGGACGACGGCTTCGAGGCGGGAACGGCAAAGAAGGAGGCCGCCTGATGGAGGCCATCATCAAGTGTCACGGCGTGAGCAAGGCTTACGGCGGCGTCATCGCGAACGAGGATATCTCGGTCGAGGTGCCGCCGGGGCGGATCACCGGCCTGATCGGCCCGAACGGCTCGGGCAAGACGACCTTGTTCAACTCGATCGTCGGCTATCACCCGACCGATGCGGGATCGATCACCTTCGAAGGCCGCGAGATCTCCAACATGACGACGCAGCAGATCAGCCGGCTTGGCCTGCTCCGCACTTTCCAGCAGACGCGCGTCTACAAGCGGATGAACTGCGTCGACAACATGCTGGTCTCCGTTCCCGACCGGGACGATGCGTTCTGGTCGATGTTTCGCGGCTATCCTGCCGAATCGACCCGCCGGGCGGAGCAGCTTCTCGACTTCGTCGGCCTGTACCAGAAGCGCTACCTGACGTCGGGAAGCCTGTCCTTCGGGCAGCAGAAGCTGCTCGAGTTCGCCATGGCCCTGATGCGGGAGCCGAAAGTGCTGCTCCTCGACGAGCCCACCGCCGGCATCAACCCGACGCTCATCAACGGGCTGATCGACCGGCTGAAACGCGCCGTCAGCGAGCTGGGCGTCACCCTGTTCGTCATCGAGCACAACATGCCCGTCATCATGGACCTGGCGGACAACATCTATTGCCTGGCAAACGGGCGGCTGCTCGCCCACGGCAGGCCGGACGAGATCCAGAATGACGAACGCGTCCTGAACGCCTATCTCGGCACCCACCACGGAAGCGAGGCTGCCTGATGTCGGCCCCCCTTATATCGGTCGAGAGCGTCCAGCGGGAAGCCGAGCGCCTCGGCAACAACGTCAGCAAGGAGAAGATTGCCGCGCTTGCGAAATCGGCCCCCTATGTCACGATCCGCAACCTCCGCGCCGGCTACGGCAAGATGGAGATCCTGCACGATTTCAACCTGCAGGTCGGGCGGTCGCAATCGCTCTGCCTGATCGGCCCGAACGGCGCCGGCAAATCGACGGTGCTGCATTCGATCTACGGCTTCACCAACATCTTCTCCGGCGAGATCCTCATCGGCGACGGCGACCGGCAGCGCGACATCACCAAGCTGTCCGCGAACCAGAAGCTGGGCGAGGCCGGGGTCGCCTACATCCTGCAGGACAAGTCCGTGTTCCCGGGCATGACGGTCGAGGAAAACCTGTGGATGGGCGGCTACCTTCTGGCGAAGCCGGCGCTGGCCAAGGAAGCGGCGGAGAAGATCTTCGACCGGTATCCGAACCTCGCCAAGCGGCGCAGCAAGCCCGCCGGCGTCCTGTCCGGCGGCGAGCGGCGCCTGCTGGAGATTTCCCGCGCCCTCGTCATGGACCCCGACATCCTGCTGGTCGACGAGCCGTCGATCGGGCTGGAGCCGCGCTACATCGACATGGTGTTCGAGATCCTCGGCGAGCTGCAACGAAAGGACGGCAAGACGATCATCATGGTCGAGCAGAACGCGAAGAAAGGGCTGGAATTCGCGGACATCGCCTATGTTCTCGTCGCCGGCCGGCTCGCCGTCGCCGATACCGGAGACGAATTGCTGGAGAACCCGGACGTCGGGCGCCTGTTCCTCGGCGGCTGACATTGCCGCGATCCAGCGAATTCGCTGTATCATGCGCCCGTGAGCACCGCCGCCGCCTTTGCCGATGAGCCGATAACGCCCGGCCGCCGCCGCCTCATCGCCTTGGCGATGACCACCGCCGCGGCGATGCAGGGCATGGACACCTTTTCGACCGCCGTGGCGCTGCCGGAGATCCGCGCCGCGATGTCCGCGACCGTGGACGAATCCGCCTGGGTGCTGACCTCCTTCCTCGTCGCGGCGGCGATCTTCACGCCGCTGTTCGCCTGGATGAGCCGGCGCTACGGCCGCCGGCGTCTGCTGATCTGCATGATCGCGGCTTTTCTCGTCTGCACCATCCTGGTCGCGCAGTCGAGCTCGCTGCTCGAGCTGGTGTTCTACCGCTTCCTGCAAGGCATTGCCGCCGCCGGCATGGGGCCGCTCGGCAACCAGGTCATGCTGGCCACCTACCCGAAGGAGATGCACGGCGCCGCCTTTAGCTGGCTTACCACGGGGCGCATGTCGGGCGTCATGATCGGGCCGCTGATCGGCGGCGTGCTGACCGAATACCTGAGCTGGCACTGGGTCTACCTCAGCAACATACCGCTCGCCCTGTTCGGCCTCTGGCTCGTCGTGCGCTACGTGCCCGAGGCCAAGGAGCTGTCGGCGCCGCGATTCGATTTCTTCGGCTTCGTCGCGCTCAGCGTCGCCATCGGCGCGCTGCAGCTCATGCTCGACCGCGGCGAGCGGCAGGGCTGGTTCGAGTCCACCGAGATCGTCGTTTGGGCCGGACTGTGCTGCGTGGCGCTCTACATGTTCACCATGCACGTCATCACCGCGCGCAACGCCTATATCGACCCGCTCATCTTCGCCAACCGCGACTTCCTGATCGGCATGCTGTTTATTTTCGTGCTGTCGATCATGATCGTCGGCTTCGCGAGCCTGCTGCCGCCGATCCTCCAGCATCACATGAACTACCCGATCTCGACCTCCGGCGTGCTGATGATGCCGCGCGGCATCGGCACGATGATCGCGTCCGTCATCGCCGGGCCGCTGCTCATGCGCATGCAGCCGCGCCCGCTCGTCTTCATCGGCATCTTCCTGATGGCCTCGTCCACCTGGGCCATGTCGGAGTTCACCCGCGACGTCGACGCCACGACCATCGCGCTGACCGTGGGCGTCCAGGGGGCGGGTTTCGGGTTCTTCTCCGTCTCCGTCACGGCCATGGCGTTCCAGACGCTGAGCCCGATGCTGCGGCCGGACGGCACCAGCTTCATCAGCCTGTCGCGCCGGCTCGGATCGAGCGTCGGCGTCTCCTTCCTGATCAGCCAGTTCGTGCGCAATACCCAGGACAACCGCGCCGGGATGCTGGAGCACATCAGCCCCTACAACGCGCTGCTCCAGCACGGCGTGCTGCCCGAGCAATGGGACACCGACACGCTGACCGGGCTGTCCCGCCTGTCGCGCGAGGTCGAGCGCCAGGCCGAGTTCCTCGCCTACATGCAGGATTTCCAGATGATGGCGATTCTCATCGTCCTGATGGTGCCGCTCGTCTTCCTGCTGCGCGGAAGGTCCGAGGAAGAGGATGCGGAAACGCGGCGCCGGCGGATTCGGGATGCCGGGTAACCCCCCCACCCCGACCCTCCCCCGCAAGGGGGGAGGGAGAAGAAGAAAAGTCCTCCCCCCTTGCGGGGGAGGATTTAGGTGGGGGGTGCGTGCCGCCCCTACGCCAGCTTCGCCCTGAAGAACTCGAGCGTCCGGGTCCAGGCGAGCTTCGCGGCGGCTTCGTCGTAGCGCGGGGTCGTGTCGTTGTGGAAGCCGTGGTTCACGTTGGGATACATGTGCGCCACGTATTCCTTGCCGTTCGCCTTCAGCGCCGCCTCGTAGGGCGGCCAGCCCACGTTGATGCGCTCGTCGAGCCCGGCGTAATGCAGCAGCAGCGGCGCCTTGATCTTCGGCACGTCCGCGGCGGTGGGCTGGCGGCCGTAGAACGGCACCGAGGCCGCGAGGTCCGGCAGGCGCACGGCCATGGCGTTCGACACGGCGCCGCCGAAGCAGAAGCCGACGACGCCGACCTTGCCGGTCGAGCCGGAATGGGCCTTGAGGTAGCCGAAGGCCGCGATGAAGTCCTCCGTCAGCTTGGCGCCGTCGAGCTTCCGCTGCATCTCGCGGCCCGCATCGTCGTTGCCGGGGTAGCCGCCGAGCGGCGTCAGGCCGTCCGGGGCGAGCGCCATGTAGCCGGCGGTCGCCACGCGGCGTGCGACATCGGCGATGTAAGGGTTGAGGCCGCGGTTCTCGTGCACGACGACGACGCCCGCCACCTTGCCGGTCGTGCTGGTGGGGCGCACGAGGTAGCCCTTGATCTTTCCCTGACCTTGCGGCGAGTCGTATTCGATCGTCTCCGCCTTGATGCGCGGATCGTTCTCCGGCACCTGGTTGGCGAGCGCGTAGTTCGGCATCAGGCTTTCGATCATCGCGGCGACGGTCAGCCCGCTCACCGCATATTTCGACGCCCGCTCGAAAAACTCCCGCCGGTCGATGCGGCTGTGGGCGTAGCTGTCGTAGAGGTCCAGAAGCTCCTGGTCGAAATCGCCGGCTGTCTTGCGGTCCATGGACGTTCCTCCCTGGGACTGTCTCAATAGAAGGCGAAGGCGCGCATCTCGATGCTTTCGCGGATCTTGGCGTCCGGCCGCGTCGTCGGGTCGTCGAACGACGTGTGCGCCGTGAAGCGCACGCCCGCCGACGCGTCGCTGTCGAACACCTTGAACACCAGCGCCTCGTTCCGCGTCATGTAGGGGAAGTAGAACCAGCGGTGCGCCGGGTTGTAGGCGATGTGATAGGTCTCCGCCGTGCGGTCGCGGTAGCGCCGCTCGTTGCGGATGAAGCCTACTTGCGGAATGCTCCGCCCGTCGCACATGGCGAGCGGCTCGGACTCGACGCGCGGCGCGACCGAGCGCCAGACCTGGATGATCCCGTAGCGCCGCTGCAGCAATCGCGACGCCTCGTCCGGCGGCAGGATGTCGCGCACGCGCTTCGGCGCGGAGCGCTCGGTGTAGTCGTTGTGCACCGATTTGACCGTCTGGCGGATCCAGCCTTGGGCGTGGCGGCCGTCGTCCGCCGTGCGGACGGTGTGGTCGAAGACGACGACGCGCTGGGCGCCGCTCTCGGCCTTGATCAGCGCCTCGACCTCCGGGTAGTAGACGCGGCGCACCTCGTCCTCGTCATAGAAATCCTTCACCGCCGTCCGGTGCTGCACCAGGGTGAAGCCGTGCGTCGGCAGGGCGAAACGCTCGTTCGCGGCGCGGCCGTTCCAGATTCGCGTGCGGCGCGCCTCGTAGGCCGGGAGATGCGCCTTGTGCTCTTCCTCGGGCCAGTCGATGTAGCGGATCGACGGCTGCCCGTCGTCCACGACATAGTTCAAGTCCGCTTCGACGAAATCCAAATCATGTGCGAGTTCAGCAGTATGGCTCATTTTCTTCATCCTGAACGAATTAGCCCCACGTACCCCGACTGCGGCAGATTTTACCCGAGCCGCCACCGGCGCGACCAGTAACCTTGCTGTGTGCGTCCGGTTACTCGATCCGGTGCACGGCCAAGGCGGCCGGGCGGCCGGGCGCGAGGTCGACGACGACATAGGTCGCGCCCCGCCCGATGCTGTCCGTCGGCGACCCGGAATAGGCCGCCGCCGTGGCGGGCGTGACCAGTTCCATCGCCGCGTGGTGATGGCCGAGCGCCAGATAGTCGCATGGGCTGGCCTCGATCTCCCGCATGTGGATCGGCGACGAGCGGTGGCTGCTCTCGCCGTCGGGCACGAAAATCCCGTGCCCAAGCCCGAGGAACCACCGGCAGCCGGCGGGCCGCTCCGGACAGCCGCCGAGCGGGCTGTACGCGGCCGTGTGGTCCACCATGCCCTTGCCCCAGGCGGCGAGGCTGAGCGCGTCCAGGCGGACGACCTCGCCCGCCTCCGCCGACAGCATGCTGACGTTGGCGATGCTGTTGAAGTCGTAGCGCCGGTAGATTGCGCCCGCTTCCATGCAGTCGTGGTTGCCGGGGATCATGACGACCGGGAACGGCTGCCGGCCGAGAATCTCCATGGCCCAGCGGATCGTATCGGGCGTCGCGTCGTTGGCGTCGAACAGGTCGCCGGCCAGCAGCATCACGTCGGGGCGATGCGCCCGCATCTCGGCCAGCGCCCGGGCGAAGGCGCGGCGGCAGCCCTCGCGCGCATCCCCGCCCTCGCCCAAATAATGGCCGTCGCCATCCAGATGGATGTCCGAGCAGTGGGCGATGCGCAGGATATCGGCCATGGCCGCGACCCTAGCAAATGGGCTCGGAATGAGCAAAAAGGCTGTCGGCGCATGGACTCCCCGGACAAGCCGGGGAGTGACGATTTTTGTTTATGATCAAATAATTACCGTCATGCCACGGCTTGTCCGTGGCATCCATTCAATGTCCGTGGGCGCCATGTCCGCCCCCGTGCCCCTTCCCCATCGCGCCCGCGCCCTGGATGGCGACCTCGACCGTCACTTCGCCCGCCTTCTCGAAGCGGAGGGTCAGCGGGAAATGTGTTCCTTGCGCGAGCGGGCCTTTCAGGTCGAGCAGCATGAGGTGCAGGCCGCCGGGCTTGAGCTGCACCTTCGAGCGCGCACCGACCTCGACCGACTGCACCTGGCGCATGCGCATGATGTCGCCGTCCTTGATGTGGGTGTGCAGCTCCACGCGCCCGGCCGCCGGGGTCGACGCCGAGACGAGCTTGTCGCTCGCCTCGCCCGAATTCTCCAACACCAGGTAGGCGACGGCGGAATGCGCCGCCTTGCCGGCCGCCCGCGCCCAGGGGTCGGAAACCTGGATGCCGGGGGCGGGCTGCGTTCCCTGCGCAAGGGCGAGCGACGCCGCCTGCAGCATGGCCGTGACGGCGAAGACGATTGCCAAGAGCTTCATCGATATCTCCTCTTCTTACTGATTGTACCTCATGCGGCTACCAGCTCAGCCGCAGGCCGCCGTAAACGGCCCGGCCGCTGCCCGGCTCGAACACGGCGGAGCCGGCGTTGGCGGCCGCGACGACGCTGGTGCTGGCGATGTATTTCTCGCCGGTGAGATTGCGCCCGTCGACGAACAGCGAGACGTTCCGGTTGACCGCGTAGCCCGCGCGGAAGCCGAGCAGCGCGTAGGGCCGGGTTTCCACCGTGTTCGCGTTATCGACGTAGTAGGCTTCGGGAACCCACTCGACGTTCGGCCCGGCGAAGATCCCGATCGGATGCCTGTAGAGCAGCTCCGCCCGCAGGTAGTGGCGCGGCGCGCCCGGCAGGACGTTGTCGCCCCACGCCGCGTCGCCGTCGAAGCGGAAGTCGCTGAAGGTATAGGCGGCGTTGAGCCACAGCCGGTCGGCGGCGCTGCCCTTCGCGAGGATCTCCTTCCAGAACGCCCAGCCGAAGCCCGCCTCGATGCCCTGGTGGATCGTGTCGTCCGCGTTCGTGACCTGGAAATTGCCGCCGCCGAGATCGAAGAACTGGAACTCGTTCCGGAGATGCGCGCGATAGAGCGCAATGTCCCAGGTGAGATCCGGCTTCTCGCCGCGCGTGCCGATCTCGAAGGTGGTCGCGCGCTGCGCCTTGGTGTCGGACAGCGCGGCGTTGGTGAAGTTCAGCTCGCCGAAGGTCGGCGCCTCGCCGCTGCGCGAGACGTTGGCGAAGACCTGCCAGCCGGGATCGATCCGCCAGATCACGCCGCCCTTGGGATTGAAGAAGTCGTAGGTCCGCTTGCCCGAAGTGTCGGGCGCGGCCGCAAGCTCGTCCTCCCGCTCGCGCACCGCATGCACGAACTGCGCGCCGGCGATCAGCGACAGGTCGCTGCGGATGTCGAAGGAATTCTCGGCATAGGCGACGGCGGTGGTGGAGCGGTCGGTCGACTGCGACAGCAGCGCGCCCTTGCTGCCGCCCGGCAGATTGACGGACTGCGTGTTGTCGATCCAGCCGCCGGTCACGTTGAGCCCGAGCGTGAGCCGGTTGGCGTATCCCGCGATGCTGCGCGCATCGGTCAGCCGGCCGAAGCCGCCGAAATCGTAATAGTCGTAGTCGAGGTACTGGAAGATCGGATGGACCAGGTGCTTGTTCACCGCGAATCCGCCGAGATCGAGCGTCGTGCCGTCGAAACGCAGCGTCGTCTTGTTGGCGATGCGGCCGGACGTGATGTTGCGCTGGTAGTCCTGCGCGAGGTTGCTCGCGGCCGCAGCCTTCGGCGACATCAGCGCCGCAGATCGGGTGACCGAGCCGGGGATCTCCTGCTCGATGTCGGCGAGATTGAAATAGAAGCGCGTCTCCGCGTCCGGGCCGAAGCGCCATCCCGCATTGCCCGACGCGCGCAGCGACTCGCCCGCGCTGTGGTCGCGGAAGCCGTCCTGCGCCGTCCACGAGCCGGTGATGAAGCCGTCGAAGACGCCGTCGCCGCCGCCGCTGCTGGCCTGCGCGCGCCGGAAGCCGAAACTGCCGATGTCGGCGCGGCCCTGCAGCAGGTCGGCGTCGTAGCCGGTCGGCGAGACGAAGTTGATCGCCCCGCCGAGCGCGTTCGCGCCGTAGCGGAGTCCGTTCGCGCCCTTGTAGACCTCGGTGTAGCGGAAGGCGGTCGGGTCGATCTCCTGGAAGTCGCCGCCGCCGTCGGCGTTGTTCACCGGCACGCCGTCCTGATAGAGCTGGACGCCGCGCAGGTGGAAATTGCGCGACAGGCCGGAGCCGCGGATCGACAGCCGCGAATCCTCGCCCCATTTCGGCTGCACGAACACCCCGGGGGTATAGCCGAGCACGTCCTTGAGCGTCGACGCCTGCGTGTCGCGCCAGACCGTGTCGGGCACGACCTCGACCGCGCCCGGCGTGCGCTCGATCGCGCGCCGCGCCGCGCCGGCGGCCGGAACGGTCAGCGACTCCGGGCGCTCGCCGGTGACGGTGATCTCCGGCAGCGTGATCGGTGTGGCTGAATCCTGCGCCGCCGCCGACGGCGATATTCCCGCCATGATCGCGGCCAGCACCGCGACCGACGGCGCCCTGTTCCGGGGCGCATCGGGTACCGCGCTTGTCATGGCTTCGGCGTCAGGCGCAGCAGCGGCGCGACCATCCGGTCGTGGGCCGCCGGCTTGCCGGGCTCGGCGGTCTCGACCCAGCGCTGCTCGCCCTGCGCGCAGGTCTGGACGACGGGAAACAGCAGCGTCGCGCCCGGCGTGTCCGGCAGCTTCAGCCGGATGACGAACTCGTCGTAATGCTCGTCCAGCAGCTTGCCGGTCCAGACGACTTCGCGTACGGCGGCGCCGGCATGGCTGCCGTGGCCCGCGTGCGCGCCTTCCCCATGGGCTTCGTCCTTGACGGTCGCGACCTGCCAGCCGGGCTTCGGCTGCGGCTTGACGCCGGAGGCGCCGTCCGGAATGCGGACGCGGATCGCCGTGGTCGGCGATCCTTTGCAGCCATGGCCGACGCGGAAGACGGCCTTGTAGTAGCTGCCGGCGGGCGCGGCGGCGGTTTCGAGCGTGATATGCGCGGCGGCGGGCGCGCCGGTGATGGCGAGAAGCACGGCCGGAGCGGCCATGCGCAGAAGTCGGACGGACATTTCGGTATTCCTCGGAGAGCTTCGGCGGAGGACGCCGCGCCGCGCTTAAGCGGGCTGCGTCCGGGGCGAAATCAACCGAGGCGGATGGGCGGCGCGCGCTGGCCGAGCGGCGGTCCCTGCGCCGGCGGCGGCAATGCCTGCGCGCCCGCGGGCGGGACGAATCCCTTCGCAAGCCCGGCGTGGACCGGCGCCATGGCCGGCTCGGGCGTCAGGAACGCTGCGCCGGACGCCGTGCCGAAGGGGCAGTCGCCATGCCCTGGCTGGCTGTCATCCTGGTCTGCGGCGGGATTGCCGGCCTCATCCACCAGGATGGATTTGCTGCCGAAGCCGGTGCAGATGACGATCCGGACCTGCCCGTCCGCCGCCGTGGCGCGATTGGTGCCGAAATCGGGCATGTAGCCCACGGGCACGAGGGCGCGCAGCGCGAACAGCGCCAGCGTAAGCTGCGCCGCGAAACGTCTGAAAGATGCCGCCCGCCCGGATGTCATGCGCGCCATCCTGCGTCACCCGGCGGGGCGTGTCCACGCGGGGATGCGGCTTGGCTGGCGGCGGATTGCCGCATTGGGGGCATCGCCCCCCCTCAATCGTCCGCGCGGTCCATGCCCTTGGCGAGGAAGCGGACGCCGATGTCGCAGCCGGTGCGGCGCAGGAACTCGCAGAAATAGACGGCGTTGCGGCCGATGCGCAGCTCGAAGGTCTGCGGCAGCGCCAAGGCGTCGAGCGGGCGCAGCTTCGCGCCTTCCTCGGAGAAGTTGATCAGCATGCAGTCCATCGTCTTCGTGCCCCGCTCGTAGACGATGATCCCGCTCTTCAGGATTTTCTCGCGCGGCAGCCGCCGCCGTTCGGCGGCGCCGCTTTTGGTGGCAGCGGACATTTCGGAAGTTCTCCCCTTCGCGGCCGCCTTTGTAGCCTGCCAGTCTTTACGAGGCGTTAATGGGGATTCTCATCCTTCGACAGGCTCAGGATGAGGTCCAGTATATTGATATATAATGAAAAATTATCCTCATGCTGAGCCTGTCGAAGCATGAGGCGGCTCGGTCGCCGGATGCAAAAGGCCTCGCGCGCGCTCCACGAGGGGGGAGAGGGAGGAGCGGCACGAGGCGCACTTCGGTCCCACAGGGAGGTCGGGACCTGTTAGGAACCTAGTCGGCATCGCGGGCATATCAAGGCCCCTGCACCGTTCCGGCCCCAGCTTGCGGCGGCGGCGGCGGCGGGCGAGAGTCGGCGCATGGCGCAGGATGCGGCAGAGCTGGAAGGCGCCGGGCGGTCGGGTCTCGGCTTCGCGATGCGCTTCTACGCGCTGCTGACCGGCGACGACGACGCGCGCCTCTGCCGCGACATCCCCGAGGAGCAGTGCCTCGAGCAGCCGCGCAACTTCGCCTGGCACGTGCTGTCGCAGGCGCTGAGCCAGACCGGCGACGCGCTGTCCAATCCCAAGGTGGTGCTGCCCTGGCTGCTGGGCCTGCTGGGCGCGCCGGTCTACCTGACCGGGCTTTTGGTTCCGATCCGGGAGTCGCTGGCCCTCCTGCCGCAGATCCTGATCGGCGGTCTCATCCGCCGGTACCCGGTGCGGAAAGGCTGGTGGGTATGGAGCAGCGTGGCCGAGGGCCTCTGCATCCTGGCGATGGCGGGGGTCGCGCTGTCCGGGCTGCGCGGCGCGGCGGCCGGCTGGATCATCGTGGCGCTGCTCACCGCGTTCAGCCTGGCGCGGGGCGCGGCCTCGGTCGCCGCCAAGGACACGCTCGGCAAGACGGTATCGAAGGGCCGGCGCGGCCGGGTCAGCGGCTATTCGGCGACGGCATCCGGGATCGCCGCCGCCGCGGTCGGGCTCTACCTCGCCTTCGGCCCTGAAGCGACGCGGCCCCACTGGCTGCTCTACGCGCTGATCGCCGCGGCCGGCGTGGCGTGGCTGCTGGCGGCGGCGGCGTTCCAGCGGGTCGTCGAGTTTCCCGGCGCGATGGAGGGCGCACGCAGCCTGCGCGACCTGGCGCGCGGCCAGCTCGCCCTGCTGGCCGGCGACCGCGAGCTGCAGAAGTTCCTCGCTGCCCGCACGCTGATGATCTCGACCGCGCTGGCCGGGCCGGTCTACGTCGCGCTGGCGCAGCGCGCGATGGGCGGGGCGCTGGACGCGCTCGGCTGGCTGGTCGTCGCCTCGGGGCTGGCGGGCGCGGTGAGCGCGTCCGTCTGGGGCGCGCTGTCGGACCGGTCGAGCCGCGCGGCGATGGCGCTGGGCGCGGCCATGGCGGGCGCGCTCGGCTTCGCCGTGCTGGCCGCCCTCGCCTTCGCGCCGGGCTTGGCCGGCGGCACGGCCTTCTACGCCGCCGTGCTGTTCGTGCTCAACGTCGCGCATGCCGGCGTCCGCATCGGCCGCAAGACGCATGTGGTCGACATCGGCGGCGGGCGGAAGGCGGAATACGTCGCGCTCAGCAACAGCATCATCGGCGTCCTGCTGCTGGTCATCGGCGGCGCGGTCAGCGCCCTGCTCGCCCTCGGCCTCGAGGCCGCGCTCGCCGCGCTGTCGCTACTCGCGCTGCTCGGCGCGGTAATGGCGATGCGGATGCGGCACGCGCAGGAAGAGTGATAACGGGATGCCCCATCGCTTGACATACCCCATGAGTGTAACTACATTTCTGTAGTTATTTCAGGGTGAGCGGCAGTGCGCTGGACGTGGAATAATAACAAGAACCGCGCCAACGAGCGGAAGCACGGGCTCAGCTTCGAGACGGCCCAGCTTGCCTTCGACGATCCGCTCGCCTTGTCCCGTTTGGATCGGACGTCCGATGACGAGCGGTGGCAGACCATCGGAATGATAGGCGGCGTCGTTGTGCTCGTCGTTCATACCTGGCCCGAGGCCGATCCGGAGACCAGCGAGGAGATCGGGCGGATCGTCAGCGCGCGAAAGGCAACTGCGCATGAAAGGAAAGCCTATGAAGAGGACGCGTTCTAAATCTCCGCCGTCCAAACCGCCGACGGCAAGACAAAAGGCCGAGATCAAGGCGATGAAGGCTTTGAAGGACGACGCGATCGACACGTCGGAGGCGCCGGAGGCCCGCGACTGGTCGGGCGCGAAGCGCGGCCTGTTCTACCGCCCGGTGAAGCAACAGATCACGCTGCGCCTGGATGCCGACGTCCTGGCATGGTTCAAGGACCAAGCGCGCGGCGGCCGGGGCTATCAGACGGACATCAACCGCGCGCTCCGGGAATACGTGGAGCAACGGGAAGAGTGACATCACCAACCGTCATAGCCCGATTTATTCGGGCTATCCATGGCTCGACGTTTCACACCGGCGCACTCGCATCGAACAAAGCACCCGGCGCATGGATTCCCCGCATAAAGCGGGGAATGACGGCTTTTAGGGGAAGAGCGGAATAAAGGGGAAAGATCCCTTCTCGCGCATCAATACGAGCGCGGGAGCGCGCCGCTGCGCCATTCGGACCTGTTCTTACAGCGCGCGCAGACGCGCTGGCCGGCCCACTCGCTGGGAAACTGCTTGCGGCATTTCAGGCACTGGCGCGACTTCGGATCCTCGGCGGCGCCCGGCGCCGCCATGCCCCGCTGCTTGTCGAGATAGGCGCGGTCTTCCGTCATGCGCGCAGCCCCTCGGTGGAAGTCGCGGCGTCGCGCAGCATCGCCGCGTCCAGCTCGCGCGGGTGCAGGACGACGGTCCGCGTCAGGGCCGCATTGCCGCTGCTCGACGGCAGGTGGACCAGCACCGAGACGCGCCGGTAGGCGATGAACGAGATGCCTTCGATGAGCTCCTCGTCCGTCTCGACGCTGTAGGCGCCCGCCGGCAGCACTTCGTCCAGGTCGCCGAGGACGAAAGGCCGCGCGAAGGTCACCGTGTGCGTGCTGGTGCGTGTCGCCATCTCGGCAGCGTCATCGGGAGCCGCCGAAGGCTCCCTTCCGATGCTCAGGACTTCGGCGCGGGCTTGGCGGCGGCCGGCGCTTTGGGCGGTGCGGGCGGCTGATCGACGAGCGGCGCGGCCTTCACGTTGCCGGCGGGCTTGTCTTTACTCGGCGCGTTGTGTGTCGTGGAGAAATTCTTGAAGGACATGCGGGGTCACTTTCATTATTGAATTATTGGCGGCAGGGATGCGCCGCTAATGTAAAAATGGTTCTGAAACAAAAATTTACAAGATGACATTGAGATTTATTTTAAGGAATTATTTGCAAACCGAACGGATTTTCGGCGCCGCGATGACGGCAATTTACAAAGTCCTCCCCCCTTGCGGGGGAGGATTTAGGTGGGGGGTCAAGGGCGTGCCGAAGACTTCGGAAGAAGTCCCCCACCCCGACCCTCCCCCGCAAGGGGGGAGGGAGAAAAAGAAGAAAGCGCCGCGATCTCCCGCGTGAACATGCGCCGCCCGCGCTTGAAGCTCGTCAGCGGCTGCGCGATCGTCGCGACGACCTCGGCGGGGGACTGCGCGTCCCAGACGACGAGGTCGGCGGGATTGCCCACCGCGATGCCGTAATCCGCCGCCCGCATGATGCGCGCCGCGCGGCTCGTGATCATCTCGAAGCAGACAGCGAGGTCCGCGTCCGTGCCGCGCTGCACGACGTTGGCGTACATGTTGGCGATGCGCACCAGCGAGCAGTCGCCGAAGGGCGTGAACGGGTTCATCACGTTGTTGGTCGAGATCGCGCAGTTCGCCCCAGCGGTTATTAATGCGTTGGCGTCGGCGACGCCGCGGATGACGCTGTGCTCCATGTGGCGGCCGTTGTTGAACAGGTCGGTCGCGGGCAGCACCTCGACCGCGACGCCACTGTCCCCGAGCCGCCGCCCGAGCGCCGCCAGCGCCGCGTCCGGCAGGCAGGAATATTTCGAGCCGTGGCCGATCGCGACCCGCCCGCCCCAGCCGATCGCGTCGGTCAGTTCGCAGACCTGCCAGATGTCGAGGTCGTCGGTCGTATGACCGCCGTCGAGATGGATGTCGATATCCACATCGTATTCGCGGGCGAGCGCGAAGATGCGGCGGATCTGCGCCGGGCGGTCGGTGTCGTAGCGCGGCGCGCCGCCGACGACGGGCGCGCCCCGCTCGAGCGCCGCCACCACGTTCCCCTCCGCGCCCTCGACATTGGTCCACCCTTCCTGCAGGAAGACACAGGGCTGCAGGTCGATCGCCCAGGCATAGTCGCGGGCAAGCCGCTCGATCGCCTCCCACCCGCGCAGCCCCACATTCGGGTCGACCTCGACCTGGGTCCGCATGTGCGTGACGCCGTTCAGCAGGCAGCGCTCCAGCACGGCCTTGGCGCGGGCGTAGATGTCCTCGACCGTGAAGGTATGCTTGATCGCCGCCGTGCGCTGCATGTGGTCGCGCGTGCGCCGGTCCTTCGGCGGCGCGCAGCGGTCGACGATCAGCGCCTTGTCGAGATGGAAGTGCGATTCGACGAGGCCGGGGGAGACGAAGCGCCCGCCGGCATCCACAACCTCGCCGGCGCTTTCGAGCGCCAGCCCCGGCGCGACCGCGACGATGCGCCCGCCCGCGGCCGCGATGTCGAGGCCGTCAACGACGCCGCCGCCTTCGGCCAGCCGCGCATTCCGGATGACGAGATCGTAGGCCATGCCGCGCCCTCCCCGTTGCCGCGAGAGGAAAAGCTTAGCATGCGCGCACCCGCTTGCCCGAACCGGCCCGATCGCCATACCCTCGAACCGTCCGGGCAACCCATGCAGGAGACCGCGCGATGAAACCAGGCCTGACCGCCGGCATGAGCCGGACCCGACGCTTCGAGGTCGACAAGGACCGCACCATCGGCTTCATGGGCGAGGCCCTCCGCGTCTATGCGACGCCCTCGATGACGCGCGACATGGAAGTCACCTGCCGGGATTTCCTGATGGAGTTCCTGGAGGAGGGCGAGAACTCCGTCGGCGCCCGCATCGAGCTCGACCACATGGGCCCGTCGCTCCTCGGCATGCATGTGGAGGTCACGGCCACCGTCGAGGAGATCGACCGCCGCAAGGTGGCGTTCGCGTTCGAGGTCCGCGACGAGCTCGATCAAGTGGGACGCGGCAAGCACATCCGCTACGTGGTCACGCTGGACAAGCAGCGCGAGCGGCTGGAGGCGAAGGCGGCGCGGCGGAAGGAGGCGAAGGCGGGGTGAGGGTGCGGTGAGGAGGCGGGGCGATAGGGGTCTTCACGGAATTTTTTCTGCCGAGAAGACAAAAGACTTATTACAGGGTGAGCGCGATCCGGCCGAAAGTTAACTTTTTGACTTATTTTGTGAGCTAATCTAGCGGAGGATCTTCACGCCGTCTGGCATTAAGGGGGCCAATCACTCTCCGATTTGGATCGTGGCGTGCCATTGCTATCTCCGCCTCCGTAACAGGAAACTTCATAAATTTCCCATCGTTATCAATAAGCATTGTGTAGAATCTGTCACCGTCCCCTGAAACCACTTGCTGTGGATCGCAGAATGTATAGCGAGCTAGAAAGTGTGCAAACCGCTTCCTGTCGTGGTTATCATGCAAGTAAGGATCGTAGAAACGCGAGGTATGCACCATTGAAATAACGGCGCGGCGCTTCTCATTCCAGAAATATGTTACATCGCGGGCCTGATCGTCCAACACCGTTTGATCATAAAATATTCTCGCTATCACCTCGTTGAATTGCATTGGGTGCAAAATTTCTTCTCGCAGAAATTCATATCGATGTGCACGAAACTGCCGGTGCAGACCTCCATCAAAAACGCAGACTATTCCGACATTACCACTTCGAAATGCAGTTCCAAGGACCCCCACGTTATCCAGATAATCGAAGTTTTCAAATCGACTGTCTGACGTGTCTATTCGAAAACGATACAAAGAAAATGGAGGACCATACATTCCCTCCCATGGAGGATCACCGGAAAAGCAACAGAGCATCCTCTTCTTAGTAGCGAATGTTCGCTGGATTAATCCGAGAAACTGAACCGCCCCGGGTTTGCCGGAGGCCGTTTGGTTTGAGTCACGCCACCATGGCGAGCTCATCGGATTGCGCATAGTAGCGCGCCTCGGCTTCCGCCGGAGGAATATTGCCGATCGGCTCGAGCAGCCGCCTGTTGTTGA
>WHUA01000017.1 GCA_009377445.1 Alphaproteobacteria bacterium
CCTGCGGAAGGCCGACGAGCGCTCCGTCGAAGCAACCTGGCGCCGCATCGGCTCCTTGCTCGACCACTTCACACCGGCCGAATGCGCAAACTACCTCATGAACGCCGGATATGCGTCAATCTGAATGGATCATGCTCTAGGAAATCGAACGGCCGGCCGCCTGAGATGCCGGGCGGCCGTTAGCCTCGGTCTCAGCGCGTGGTGGCGCTCGACCGCTGCCGCTGGATGCTATCGTCGCGTTCGAAGGAAATCTCGGGAATCGGCACGGGCTCGCCGGAGCCGCCATTGCGGATGTCGTCGCGCCGTTTCTGGGTGTAGAGGCTCCGGACCGTCGCGTAGAAATCGAGCGAAGTCCTTTCGAGCTCTTCCAGCTCGCCCAGGATCCTGGAGCGATTGTCGATGGCGGTGGCGCCCAAACGCGTGCCGCTGAAAAGATAGGAATTCGTATCCGACGTGTGGTTCGACACGATATAGGGCGCCGGGTCTGCAACCGTGTCGACGCCCCTGCCGACCGCATCGCGGATGTTGGACGGGCCGAGAAGCGGCAGCATCAGGTATGGGCCGCTCGGAACGCCCCAAACCGCGAGCGTCTGGCCGAAATCTTCATCGAGCGGCGGAGCTTTCTCGCCGGCAATGTCCAGAATGCCGAAGCCTGCCACAAGATTCACGGTGAAACGGCCTGCGGTATGCATGAAGCGATCGATGTCGCCCTGCAGCAGTTCGTTCATCATGACGACCGGGGTGTTCAGGAGTTCGAGAACGTTGCGGACGGGCACGCGGAACGCTTCAGGCACATAGTCGACGTAGAACCGCGTCACCGGCCGAAGGATCGTACGGTCGAGAAACATGTTGAATTCGAAAAAGACGCGATTGATCGGCTCGATAGGATCCGAGATGTCTTCGATCGTATCACCGGCCGTCTTCGGGGTGCCAGCGCAACCGGCGAGAACCGCCACGACCAGCATCGCGGAGGCAAACGGCTTGAGGCGTAACCATAAATCAGTGCCCAGCAACTTCACCACCCCATGTCATAGCCCGGTGCGCCGAATGCGTTGGCGCCCGTCATGGCAGCTCGCCGCACAGGCAGTTCGCCTCATAAATTGATCCGCCCACGCACGCCATTGCGTCTGACGGATCCGGTCTTCTTGCTGTGCTCGACGTCACGCACATGAATTTTAACGTATCAGGTTCGTAACACAGCAACTGTTAAAAAACCATATGGGACAAATCCCGGCACGGATAGTTCTCCGTCCGGGTGTTGCAGATACGTCTCTCGGGAGCGGCCGTCGGAACCGGGCAACCGGCGCGGCGGCCGGGGGCGGGGAATCCATGATCGCCGGCGTGACGGTTCTCCGATTGCCCGGCGGGTCGAATTTATGCTTTACAAAATAAGGATATCCTTATATATGAACTTATAATTTCGAGCGCTCTTGTTGCTCAGGGCGGATTTATGCCGATGGATCAATTGCTTCAGGGATTGCGAGCGGCGGCGGAGCCGACCAGGCTTCGGATTTTAGCGCTTTGCGCCCGCAACGAGCTGACCGTCAGCGACCTCACGACGATCCTGCGCCAGAGCCAGCCGCGCGTTTCCCGGCATCTGAAGGTGCTGGTCGAAGCCGGGCTGCTGCAACGGTTGCGCGAGGGGACCTGGGCCTTCTACCGGCTGTCGGATACGGGCGAGGCGGCTACGCTTGCCCGCGGCCTCGTGGGTTTCGTGCCGGCGGAAAACGATATCGTCGCGCGGGATCTGGAGCGGCTCGAATCGGTGAAGAAGGTGCGCGCCGACGTCGCCTCCGCCTTTTTTCGGCGCAATGCCGGCCAGTGGGACGGCATCCGCAAGCTCTACATCGATGACGAAGAGGTGGAGCGCGCGCTGTTGACGCTTCTGCCCCGGCGGGAAGTGCGCGGCCTGCTGGATATCGGCACGGGGACGGGTCGCATTCTGGAAGTCTTCGGCAAGGATATCCGCCGCGGCGTCGGTGTCGACCTGTCGCGGGAGATGCTGACGGTCGCACGCGTCAATCTCGACAAGCGTGGGCTGCTGAACTGCCACGTCCGCCATGGCGACATGAACCAGTTGCCGCTGACCTACGAAACCTTCGACGCCGTGACCTTCCATCTCGTTTTGCACTATGCGGAGGACCCCGCGGCGGCCGTAAAGGAAGCCGCCCGTTTCCTGGAGCCGGGCGGCCGGCTCGTCGTGATCGATTTCGCCCCGCACGAGGAGCAGAGCCTGCGGACCGAGCACGCGCATTGCTGGCTCGGCTTCGACGACCGCGAGGTCGAAGCGTGGTTCCGTGCCGCCGGGCTTTCGGCGGGGCGGACGATCCGTTTGCCGGGCAAGCCGCTGACCGTATGCCTCTGGACCGCGGCGCGCGACGCCGCGGCGCCGGCGCGCGGCGCTCAGACGCTCGAGCTCGAAGCGCGGACCTGAGCGTCATGGCCAATACGCCCGAAGTGAGCTTCGAATTCTTTCCGCCGCAGGATGTCGCGTCGGAGGACCGGCTTTGGCAGGTGATCGAATCGCTCGCGCCGCTCGCCCCGTCATTCTTCTCGGTAACCTATGGCGCCGGCGGCTCGACGCGCGAGCGGACGGACCGGATCGTCCGCCGCATCCACACGGAAACCACGGTGTCGCCGGCGGCGCATCTCACTTGCGTCGGCGCTTCGCGCGACGATGTCGACAGGCTGGCGCGCTCATGGTGGGAATTCGGCATCCGCCAGATCGTCGCCTTGCGAGGCGACGCGCCGAAGGGGCAAGGTCCCTACGCCCCCCATCCGGACGGGTACGAGAATGCCGCCGCCCTTGTCGAAGGATTGCGGAAGATCGCCGATTTCGACATCTCCGTGGCGGCGTACCCCGAATGCCATCCCGACTCGCCTTCGCTCGAGGCGGACATAGACAATCTGAAGCGGAAGATCGACAACGGCGCCAAGCGCGCGATCACGCAGTACTTCTTCGAGAACGACGGCTTTCTGCGCTTTCGTGATCGCGTCGCCGCGGCAGGCATCGCCGTGCCGCTGGTGCCGGGCATTCTGCCGGTGACGAACTTCGCCAGGGTCCTGCAGTTCAGCCAGCAATGCGGGACTTCCGTCCCGGCGCGAATGGCCGAATTGTTCGATGGCCTCGATGGCGATCCGGAGACGCGGAACCTGATCGCCGGAACCGTTGCCGTGGAGCAGTGCGAAGGCCTGTCGCGCGAAGGTGTCGAGCATTTCCATTTCTACACGCTCAATCGGGCAGCGCTCACGAAGGCGATCTGCTGGCGCCTCGGCGTCCGCCCGCGGGCGGAAAACGCCGCCTGACAGGAATAATACGATGGACGGAAACGCTTCTGTGAACCGCGTCGAGACGGAACGTGTGCTGCGCTCGCTGCTGCGCCAGCGCATCCTGGTGCTCGACGGCGCCATGGGCACGATGATCCAGGCGCACCGTCTCGAGGAAGAGGGCTACCGCGGCGCCCGCTTCGCCGACTGGTCGCGGCACCTCAAGGGAAACAACGATCTTCTCACGCTGACCCAGCCCAAGATCATACGCGACATACACGTCGCGTACCTCGAAGCCGGCGCCGATATCATCGAGACGAATACCTTCAATTCGACGGCGATCGCGCAGGCCGATTACGGCATGGAGTCGCTCGTTTACGAGTTGAATTACGAAGGCGCCCGTATCGCCCGCTCCGCGGCGGACGAGGTGCAGGCGCGCGATCCCGGCCGGCCGCGCTTCGTCGCCGGCGTGCTCGGGCCGACCAACCGGACCGCCTCGCTTTCGCCCGATGTAAACGATCCAGGCTTCCGGAACATAAGCTTCATGGAGTTGGTGAAGGCCTACACCGAGGAGATCCGCGGGCTGGCGAATGGCGGCGCCGATCTTCTGATGATCGAGACGGTGTTCGACACGCTGAATTGCAAGGCCGCCATTTATGCCGTCCGCGGATATGAGGAAGCGACGGGAATCAAGTTGCCGCTGATGATTTCCGGCACGATCACGGATGCGTCAGGCAGGACGCTCTCCGGCCAGACGGCGGCGGCTTTCTGGAATTCGGTAGCGCACGCGCGGCCGCTCTCCATCGGCCTCAACTGTGCGCTCGGCGCCGAGGATCTGCGCCCGCATATCCAGGAGCTGTCCGCGACGTCGGATGTCTTTGTCAGCATCCATCCCAATGCCGGACTGCCGAACGAGTTCGGCGGCTATGACGATACGCCGGAATACATGGCCGAACAGCTCTGCGAGTTCGCGGGCAGCGGCTTCCTCAATATCGTCGGCGGATGCTGCGGCACGACCCCGGACCATATCGCGGCGATCGCCGACGCGGTCAGGACGATGGAGCCACGGCCGCTGCCGGAGATCGAGCCCTTGTGCCGGTTGAGCGGCCTGGAGCCGCTGACCATCGGACCGGTTACCGGGTTCGTCAATATCGGCGAGCGCACCAATGTCGCCGGCTCAATCCGTTTCAAGAAGCTGATCATGGCGGGCGACTACGACGCGGCGCTCGACGTCGCGCGGCAGCAGGTCGTGAACGGCGCTCAGATCATCGACGTCAATATGGACGAAGCGATGCTCGACGCCGAGCAGGCGATGGAAAAATTCCTTATGCTCGTGGCGTCGGAGCCCGACATCGCGCGCGTGCCCATCATGATCGACTCGTCGAAATGGTCGGTCATCGGGCGCGGGCTGCGCTGCGTGCAAGGCAAAGGCGTGGTCAACTCGATCAGCCTGAAAGAGGGCGAGGAGCCCTTCGTCGCCCAGGCGCGCGAGATCCTGAAATATGGCGCGGCCGTCGTGGTCATGGCCTTCGACGAAAAGGGGCAGGCCGACTCGCAGGAGCGCAAGCTTGCGATCTGCACGCGCTCATATGAAATCCTCACCCGCAAGGTCGGCTTCCCGCCGCAGGACATCATCTTCGATCCCAACATCTTCGCGATCGCGACCGGAATCGAGGAGCACAACAACTACGCCGTCGACTACATCGAGGCGACGCGGGAGATCAAGCGGAAGCTGCCGCATGCCTTGATCAGCGGCGGCGTGAGCAACGTATCCTTCTCCTTCCGCGGCAACGACCCGATCCGCGAGGCGATCCACGCGGCTTTCCTCTATCACGCGACCCGCGCCGGCATGGACATGGGCATCGTCAATGCCGGGCAACTCGCCGTCTACGCCGAGATCCCGGCCGACCTGCGCGAGCGCGTCGAGGATGTCGTCCTCAACCGTCGCCCGGACGCGACCGAGCGGCTGCTCGAGGTAGCCGACAAGGTCGAGGGGCAGAAGAAGAAGGCGGCCGAGGATTCGTCATGGCGGGAGGCGCCGGTCGCGGAGCGGATCGCCCATGCATTGGTCAAGGGGATCAACGAATTCATTGTCGCCGATACCGAGGAAGCTCGTCTCGCCGCGGCCCGCCCGATCGATGTGATCGAAGGACCCTTGATGGACGGCATGAACATCGTCGGCGACCTGTTCGGGTCCGGCCAGATGTTCCTGCCGCAGGTGGTCAAGAGCGCGCGCGTGATGAAGCAGGCGGTCGCCCACCTCATTCCCTACATCGAGGCGGCGAAGGAAGAGGGCAGCCGGGCGAAAGGCAAGGTGCTGCTCGCCACGGTCAAGGGCGACGTTCACGACATCGGCAAGAACATCGTCGGCGTCGTCCTGCAATGCAACAACTTCGAAGTCATCGACCTCGGCGTCATGGTGCCCTATCCGAAGATTCTCGAAACCGCCGTGCGCGAGAAGGTCGACATGATCGGCCTCAGCGGCCTGATCACCCCGTCGCTCGAGGAAATGGCGACGGTAGCGAAGGAAATGACGCGGCAGAAATTCACCATTCCTTTGCTGATCGGCGGCGCCACAACGTCGAAGGTGCACACCGCCGTCAAGATCGCGCCGAACTATAATGGGCCGACCGTCTACGTCGTCGATGCGTCGCGTGCGGTCGGGGTCGTCTCCAACCTCGTCAGCGACAATCAGCGTGAGCCTTTCGAGGCCGAGACCAAGAAGGAATACGAGGCGATCCGCCGCAGCCGCGAAGGCGTCAGCAGCGGCGTCAAGCAGGCGACCCTCGCCGAGGCGCGCGCCGCGCGCCCGCCGGTCGACTGGTCCAAGGGGGTGGCGAAGCGGCCGGGCTTCCTCGGTATCCGCAAGTTCGAGTCCTACGACCTGTCCGAGCTCGTCTCCCGGATCGATTGGACGCCGTTCTTCCGCACCTGGGAGCTGGCGGGCAACTATCCGAATATTCTCGAAGACAGTATCGTCGGCGAGGTGGCGCGGAGCCTTTATGCCGATGCGCGCGCGATGATCGAGCGCGTGGTTTCGGAGAAATGGCTGCAGGCGAATGCGGTGATCGGCTTCTTCCCGGCCAATGCCGTCGGCGACGACGTCGAGGTTTATGCCGACGAGAGCCGGCGCGAGGTCGTGACCAGGTTTCATTTCCTGCGCCAGCAGATGAACAAGCGGGAAGGGCGCTTCAACTACTGCCTTGCCGATTTCATTGCGCCGCGGGAGGCGGGCGTGGCCGATTACATCGGCGGTTTCGCCGTGACCTCCGGGATCGGCATCGAAGAGCATCTGAGCGCCTTCAAGCGCAATCACGACGACTACAACGACATTCTGCTCAAGGCGATCGCCGATCGCTTCGCGGAAGCCTTCGCCGAGCGCATGCACGAGCGGGTACGCAAGGAATTCTGGGGCTATGCGCCGGACGAAGAGCTGACGAACGAGCAGCTCATCAAGGAGCGCTATCAGGGCATCCGACCGGCGCCGGGATACCCGGCCTGCCCCGACCACAGCGAGAAACGGACGCTGTTCGACCTGCTCGACGCGGAGCGCAATGCCTCGATCACGCTGACCGAGAGCTATGCGATGTGGCCCGGGGCGGCGGTATCCGGCTTCTATTTCTCCCATCTCGAATCGCGCTATTTCGGCATCGGCAAGATCGCCCGAGACCAGGTGCAGGATTATGCGGCGCGCAAGGGGCTCAGCCTCGAGCAGACGGAACGGATCCTGGCGCCAAATCTCGCCTACGACCGCTGAGAGGACAATGCGCTTGCGCCGGCCGCTGGGTTCGCGTATCGGGGAAATCCCGCCGATCGTGCCGACCAGCCTATAAGGTTTCCGCCATGCCGATACCTGCGCCTCTCGCGATCCATACGTCGACCGTGTTGCCGGAGTGGATCGACTACAACGGCCACATGAACGTCGCCTACTACGTGCTCGCGTTCGATCACGTCACCGACGCCTTCCTCGACTACATCGGCCTCGACCACGACTACAAGGCCAAGGCCAACGTCACGACCTTCGTCGCCGACATGAACGTGACCTACATCCGCGAGGTGGTCGAAGGCGACCCGCTCAGGTTCACCACGCAGCTATTGGAATCCGACGACCGCAAGTTCCGGTACTTCCACAGCATGTACCATGCGGAGCAAGGTTATCTGGCGGCGACCAACGAGCTGCTGTCGCTGCATATCGACCTTACGGTCCGCCGTGTCGGTCCGATGAGCCGGCCCATCCTGGAGCGGCTGCGGCAGGTGCAGGATGCGCATGCGTCCCTGCCTCCGCCGCGGGGCGCCGGGCGGGTCCTTGGCATGCGCCGTGGCTGATCCGCCGTCGGGGCTTTAACTGACTGAAACTACGGCAATTAAATCTTTGTTAAGCAAGATCGTCTAGAAAGAGGTCCTGTGGGAATTCCAACCGCCCGGCTACAGGCGATGGCTGGAATTAGAGGGCTGCAGTGACAGTTGCAGATGATCTGACCACCGCGGCGGAACATTCGTCTGCGGCAATGCGGTTGATGGAAGCGCACGGCCTGCCGGCGACTCCGCAGAACTTTGCCTTATGGTATGCCTATGCCAGCAAGAGCGACCCGCGGCTGGCCAAGGTTCTGGACGGCCTTCTCGCTCGCCCGGAACTGCTCGTAGCGTCCACACTCAGCGAGCTCCACGAGCAATTCGTCGGACAACAGCAGCGCGACCTGGCCCTCTTCGAAGCCGGACACGACCTGACGGGGATGCTCGACGACGTCCTCAGCGCGGTCAGCCAGGCCAATGACGACGCGGAACTGTTCAGCACCGCTCTCGCCGAGGGCGCCGGTTCGCTTGCCGGCCTGACCGATCCAAAGGCGATCGGGCGGGTCGTCAAGGCGCTCGCCGAAAATACGCAGCAGATGATCAAGCAGAACGCGGCGCTGCAGGAGAAACTCGAGGTCTCCTCGCAGGAAGTGGCCACGCTCAAGGAGAGCTTGGTCGACGTCCAGAAAGAGGCGATGACCGATGGCCTCACCGGAATCGCCAATCGCAAGTGCTTCGACTTGACGCTCCGCCAGGAAATCGAATCCGCGACGAAGAGTCCGGCGCCGCTTTGCCTTATCCTCACCGACATCGATCATTTCAAGAGATTCAACGATACGCACGGTCACCAGACCGGCGACCAGGTGCTGCGCTTCGTCGCCACCATGCTGCAGCGCACCGTGAAGGCCGTCGATACCGCCGCCCGTTACGGCGGCGAAGAGTTCGCGGTGATCTTGCCCAACACGGAGCTGGATGCGGCGTTTGCCTTGGCCGAGTCCGTGCGGTCGATGGTTGCGGGCAAGCATCTGCGAAAAAAGCAGACCGGCGCCGATATCGGCAACATTACATTGTCGCTCGGCGTGTCCAAGTATCGCTCCGGCGAGCCGATCGCCGCCCTCGTGAAGCGCGCCGACGACGGTCTGTACCAGGCGAAGCGGTCCGGCCGGAATCGCGCCATTGCCGAAACCGAGCTCGACGCCGTCGCCGACTGAATCCTGCCCTGCCGGCGAGGCAGGGCGCGGCATCCTTCGACATTCGAACAGCGGTGTGAGACGGCACGTGCAGGCCGCTAGTAGGTCCCGGCGAGCGCCTTGAATCGCCGCGTCCATGGTATAGTTTCGCCGTGATGAGCGATCCGTTGGACGACCTGACAGCGCCACCTGGCGAGCCACCGAGCCATGCGGCGGCGCCTTACCTCCGCGATCTCAATCCGGTGCAGCGCGAGGCCGTGGAGGCGCTCGACGGTCCGGTCCTCGTGCTCGCCGGGGCCGGCACGGGGAAGACGCGCGTGCTGACGACGCGGCTCGCCCATCTGCTGTTCACCCGGCGCGCCCGCCCCTATCAGATTCTGGCGGTGACCTTCACCAACAAGGCCGCCCGCGAGATGAAAGACCGCGTCGAGCGACTCGTCGGCGGCGTCGCCGACGGCATCTGGCTCGGCACCTTCCATTCGCTCGGCGCACGCTTCCTGCGCCGCCATGCGGAGCTGGTCGGGCTCCGGTCCAATTTCACGATCCTCGACACCGACGACCAGATCCGGTTGTTGCGCCAGATTCTGGAGGCCGAGCACATCGACGAGAAGCGCTGGCCGGCGCGCATGCTGATCTCGGTGATCCAACGCTGGAAGGACAAGGGCATGACGCCCGATAAGGTCAGGGCGGGCGACGCTGGGGAGCTCGCCAACGGCCGGCTGATCGAGATCTATCGCCAGTATCAGGAGCGGCTGTCCGTCCTCAATGCCGCCGACTTCGGCGACTTGCTGTTGCTCTGTCTCGAGCTGTTCCTCAAGAATCCCGACGTTCTCGCCGAGTACCAGCGACTCTTTCACTACATTCTCGTCGACGAATATCAGGACACGAACGTGGCGCAGTATCTCTGGCTCCGGCTGCTCGCCCAGGGACACAAGAACATCTGCTGCGTCGGCGACGACGACCAGTCGATCTACGGCTGGCGCGGCGCCGAGGTCGACAACATCCTGCGCTTCGAAAAGGACTTTCCCGGAGCCAAGGTCATCCGGCTCGAACAGAACTACCGGTCGACGCCGCACATTCTCGCCGCGGCCTCCGGCCTGATCGCGTGCAACGAGGGGCGGCTCGGTAAGACACTCTGGACCGACCGCACGGAGGGCGAGCCGCTGACCGTGCGCGGCGTGTGGGACGGCGAAGAAGAAGCCCGCATCGTCGGCGACGAGATAGAGGCGCTTCAGCGCAAGGGGCACAAGCTCGACGAGATCGCGATCCTGGTGCGGGCGGGCTTCCAGACGCGCGAATTCGAAGAGCGGTTCATTACCTTGGGCCTGCCCTACCGGGTGATCGGAGGCCCGCGCTTCTACGAGCGCGAGGAAATCCGCGACGCCATCGCCTACCTGCGCGTGATCCACCAGCAGGACGACGACCTCGCGCTGGAGCGGATCGTCAACAAGCCGGCGCGCGGCGTTGGCCAGGCCTCGCTGCAGGCGGTCCATGCGCTGGCGCGCGCACAGGGCATCCCGCTCTACATTGCGGCGATCAAGCTGGTCCAGTCGGACGAGCTGCGGCCCGCGGCGCGGCGCAGCCTCGGCGCCATTCTGAACGATTTCGAGCGCTGGCGCGGCCTTGCCGAGGCGGCGTCCCATGTGGAGCTCGCCAAGACGGTTCTCGATGAGTCGGGCTACACCGCGTTTTGGCAGAACAGCAAGAAGCCGGAAGCGCCCGGCAAGCTGGAAAACCTCAAGGAGCTGGTCACCGCGCTCGAGGATTTCGAGAATCTCGCAGGCTTCCTCGAGCATGTCAGCCTGGTGATGGAGAATGCCGAGAATTCGGGCGATGACATGGTCAGCCTGATGACGCTGCACAGCGCGAAGGGCCTCGAATTCGACACCGTCTTCCTGCCGGGCTGGGAGGAAGGGCTGTTCCCGCATCAGCGGTCGATGGATGAGAACGGCGTCGCCGGGCTGGAGGAAGAGCGCCGCCTCGCCTATGTCGGCCTGACGCGCGCGCGGCAGCGGGTAATGATCAGCTTCGCCGCCAACCGGCGGATCTACAATCAATGGCAAAGCGCCATCCCGTCGCGATTCGTGGAAGAACTGCCGCCGGAGCAGGTCTCCGTCGAGAGCGACCGCGGGCTCTATCCCGGGGCAATCGATTCATCTTTCCAGGCGTCCGGCGGCGCGGCCGCCGGGTCGCCGGCGCGCGGCGGGCCCGGATGGCAGCGCCTGCAATCGCGCGGCCTCGGCGCGCGGCTGATCGAGGCCGAGCCGGAAGCCCTGCACGGTTCCGGCGCCGGGTTCGCCCGGGGCGACCGGTGCTTCCATCAGAAATTCGGCATGGGCCTGATCCGCATCGTGGAAGGCGACCACCTGACGATCGAATTCGACAACGCGGGCACCAAGAAGGTCGTCGCCGCTTTCGTCGAAAAGACCTGACGCAATGACGCTGCCTGCCGCAGGCTGGAAGATCCAGTTACAGGCGCCGGCAGCGGCCGTCGACCTTTTTGCCAGCGCGCTGGAGCCCTTCTCCCTGGCCGTGGCCTCATTCGGCGACACGCCGGACGGCCTCTGGACGGTCGAAGCCTACGCCGCAGACCGGCCGGACCAGGCGCTGCTCGCCGCGTCGTTGCTCGTTGCCGCCGCGGCTGCGGGGATAGACGCGCCGCCGCTCGGCTGCGAGCCGCTGCCGCAAAAAGACTGGCTCGCGGAAAACCTCGAATCGTTCCAGCCGGTCCGCGTCGGGCGCTACTTCGTTCATCCCTCGCATCACGCGGGGCCGCTGCCCGCCGGCTCGATTGCGGTCGAAATCGATGCGGCGACCGCTTTCGGCACGGGCGGGCATGGCAGCACCTGTGGCTGCCTGTCCGCGATCGACAGGCTGGCCCCGGCCTTGCGAAACGGCCCGGCGCTCGATCTCGGGTGCGGCTCCGGCATTCTCGCCATCGCGATCGCAAAGCTCGGGTGCCGGCGGGTCATTGCCGCCGACATCGATCCCGAGGCCGTGCGCGTCTGCCGGGAGAATTTGCGTATCAATGCCGTCGCGGGGCGCGTCCAGGCCGTCCGGGCTGCCGGTCTCGGTACCCGGAACATCCGCGCCGAGGAAGGATTCCGCCTGATCGTCGCCAATATCCTGGCCCGGCCGCTCATGGTGCTGGCGCGCGATATCGCCGGCAACCTGCGCGAGGACGGCTGCGTGATCCTGTCGGGGTTGCTCGCCGCCCAGGAGCCGATGGTGCTCGGCGCCTATCGCCGCTGCGGACTGGTCCTGGACGGCCGGATAACGATCGACGGCTGGCGTACGCTGATCCTGCGCCGCTAAGATCGGCGGCGCTTGCTTCGTGCGGGACTGCGACTATCTTACAAGAGCTTTCAACGGGGTATCGATGGCTCGGAAAACGACGGAATATCAGGGTGATGCAAAGCTGCACGGCTTGCTGCGCGAGGCCGGAGCCGACCTCCCGGCCGTCGCGGTGCGCGACATCGTGGCCGGTGTCCTGGCAGCACCCGAGCCGCACGATCCGGATGAATGGATGGCGCTGCTGGCGCCGAAGGCGGGACCGGCGCTGCGCCGGGAGCTGGGCGCGCTCAAGGCGGATATGGCGCGGCGCCTGCCGGCGCATTTTCCGGCGGGGCCTGCTCCGGCGGACAGGCTCGCCGAGCTTCGCGCCGAGCTTCGCCGGCGCGGGCTGGACGGGTTCATCGTGCCGCGCACCGACGAGCATCAGGGCGAATACGTGCCGATGCGGGCGGAAAGGCTGCGCTGGCTCACCGGTTTCGCCGGCTCGGCCGGGCTCGCCGTCGTTCTCGCGGACACGGCCGCCGTCTTCGTCGATGGCCGCTACACGCTGCAGGTGCGGGACGAGGTGGATGCGGCGCTCTTCATCCCTCACCACATCGCCGAAAAGACCGCCTTCGACTGGATCGCGGAAACGCTGCCGGCGAAGTCGGCGTTGGGGTACGACCCCTGGCTTCTGACGGAAGCCGCCGTCGCGCGCTACCGCCGCGCCGCCGAGCGGGCGGGCGGCGCGCTCGTGCCGGTGGAAGGAAATCCGGTTGACGCCGTCTGGCGGGACCAGCCTGCCGCACCTTTGGGCGTGGTGACGCCGCACGATCTTGCCTATACGGGATCGCCGGCCGAGGACAAGCGGGCGCGGATCGGCGCCGTGCTGGCCAAGGAAGGCATCGAGGCCGCCGTGCTGACGATGCCGGACTCGATCGCCTGGCTGCTCAACATCCGCGGCGGCGACGTGCCCCACACGCCCTTGCCGCTCTCTTTCGCGATCGTGCGGCGGGATGGATCGGTCGACCTGTTCATCGATCCGCGCAAGCTGGCGCCGGGAGTGGCCGCCCATCTCGGCAACGGCGTATCCGTGCAGCATCCGTCCGGTTTCGGCGCCGCGCTGGAAGCGCTCGGCGCGGGCGGCGTCCGCATCCAGGCCGAGGAAGCAAGCGCGGCGAGCTATGTCTTCGACCGGCTGAAGGCCGGTGGGGCCAAGATCGTGAACGCGGCCGACCCTTGCGCCCTGCCGAAGGCCTGCAAGAACGCCGTCGAAATCGAGGGCACGCGCCGTGCTCATACCCGCGACGGCGCGGCAGTGACGCGGTTCCTCGCCTGGCTGGCCGAGCGTGCGCCGGTGGGCGGGCTCAGCGAGATGGAGGCGGCCGAGAAGTTGCGTGCCTTGCGGTTCGAGAACGAATTGATCCGCGATCTCAGCTTCCGGACGATCTCCGGCGCCGGTCCGAACGGCGCCATCGTGCACTACAGCGTCAGCGCGGCCACCAATCGCGAGATACGCACCGGCGAGCTGTACCTCGTCGATTCCGGCGCCCAGTATCTCGACGGAACGACCGACATCACCCGCACGGTCGCCGTGGGCGAGCCGACCGCGGAAATGCGCGACCGCTTCACCCGCGTCCTCAAGGGGCATATCGCCATTGCGTCGACGCGCTTCCCGAAGGGCACGCATGGCGGGCAGCTTGATACGCTCGCGCGCCACGCCTTATGGCAGGCCGGGCTCGACTTCGACCATGGCACGGGGCATGGCGTCGGCAGCTATCTCAGCGTGCACGAAGGGCCGCACCGGATCTCCAAGGCCGGCGATGCCGTGCCCCTGCAGCCGGGCATGATCGTGTCGAACGAGCCCGGCTATTACAAGACGGGGGCATTCGGCATCCGCATAGAGAATCTGGTGACGGTCGTTACCTGCAACGGGCTGGCGGGCGCGGAGCGGCAGCTATACGGCTTCGACACGCTCACGCTCGCGCCGATCGATCTGGCGCTCGTCGATCGCGCCTTGCTGAGCGACGGCGAAGCCGGCTGGCTCGACCGCTATCATGCGCGGGTCCGGGAGACGCTGACCCCGCTGGTGGACGCGAAGACCGCCGCATGGCTGGCCGAGGCGACGCGGCCGCTGGCCGGCTAGAGTCCGGTCCGGTTCCGCGTTGGCTGCTCACGCCCAAATTGATCTATAAACAGGTCGTCAATAGCCTTTATGATCCTTTAATAGATCATTTGTTGACATTCGGCGCCTTTTGTCGTAATATGATCTATAAATAGGTCGGAAGATAGGTTTCCGCCTTATTTATGGATCAAAGGAGTTCGCATGTCCAAACCAGTCGCCCGTGCATATTCCCGCTACAGCCGGGACGCCATTGTTTTGCTCGGGCAGATGATCCGTCTGGGGCGTATAAACCGCAAACTGACCCTCGCGGAACTTGCCGAGCGCGCCGATGTTTCGCGCGGCCTGATACAGAGGATCGAGCGTGGCGATCCGGGTTGCTCTATTGGAGCTGTCTTCGAGGTCGCGGCAATTGTCGGCGTCAGGCTTTTCGATGCCGATCAACGCATGCTCTCGGGCAACATCGTTTCCAATCAGCAAATGTTGACGCTGTTGCCAAAATCAGCTCGTCCCGCACCAAGGGCGGTCAAAGATGACTTCTGATGATCGCCGCAATGAAGCCTATGTGTGGATTTGGCTGCCGGAGGAAACTGAGCCGGTTGTTGCGGGCCGCATCGAAAAGGACGGTGATAGACTAATCTTCACATATGGCCGCAGCTACCTCGAGCGGAACAATGCGATCCCAATTTACGAGCCTGAGCTGCCGCTTCGGACTGGAACGATACTGCCGCTTACGGGGCTCTCCATGCCGAGCTGCCTCCGGGACGCCGCCCCCGATGCCTGGGGCAGACGGGTCATCGTCAACCGCAAACTCGGCCTCAAGGGCGATCGGATCGATGTTGCTCAGTTCGATGAACTGACCTACATGCTGGAATCGGGCTCCGATCGTATCGGTGCACTCGATTTCCAATGTTCGGCGAGCGAGTACATACCGCGCGGTGGCGATGCAGCGCAGTTGGAAGAACTGCTCAGCGTTGCGAACATGGTCGAAGCCGGCACGCCAATTGCCCCGGAACTTGATAAGGCGCTTTTTCATGGGAGCTCCGTCGGTGGCGCACGCCCGAAGGCGATCATCGAAACGAAATCCGAGAAGTATGTTGCGAAGTTTGCATCGAATACTGATGTGTACAACGTCGTCAAAGGTGAGTTCGTCGCGATGCGCCTCGCATCCCATGTTGGTCTTAATGTTGCTCATGTGACGCTCGAAAAAGCTGCCGGAAAAGATGTCCTGCTGATCAAGCGGTTTGATCGCGAGAGATCAGCGAGGGGTTGGCTACGCAAAGGAATGGTGTCTGCCCTGACGCTCCTCGAACTTGATGAAATGATGGCGCGATATGCGAGCTATGAAGAACTTGCGGACATAATCCGCCACCGCTTTGTCGCACCGACGGAAACGCTCCACGAACTCTATGGCCGTCTCGTCTTCAACATTCTGTGCGGTAACACCGACGATCATGCTCGCAATCATGCCGCATTCTGGGATGGCAAGACCCTTGCTCTTACGCCTGCATATGACATTTGTCCTCAAAATCGGACAGGTGGTGAGGCAAGCCAGGCGATGCTCATTACCGGTGAGAGCCGTATGAGCAAGCTCACAGTTTGCCTTGAAGCCGCGAGCCACTTCCGGCTGAGCAAGAAAAAGGCCGAAACGATAATCGAACAGCAACTCGTCGCGATGCGCGAGCACTGGCCAGCCGTCTGTGAAGAAGCTGAACTGAACCAAACCGAGCAGAAGGTCCTCTGGCGGCGACGGTTGCTGAATCCGTTTATCTTCGAGGATGCGCCAAGAACGCTGTCTCAATTCGACACTGAGGGTTGAATGCGGTCAGCAGCTTCGAGGAAGCCTAACCATCGACCAACGCCAGCCACTCGTCTTCGCTGAGCGTCTTGACGCCGAGCTCCTCCGCCTTGCGCGCCTTCGACCCGGCGTCGGCGCCGACGACGACGTAGTCGGTTTTCTTCGACACCGAGCCCGCGACCTTCGCCCCAAGGGATTCGGCGCGCGCCTTTGCTTCGTTGCGCGTCATGCGTTCGAGCGATCCCGTGAACACCACGGTCTTGCCGGCCACCGGCGATCCGGCGGTCGCGGGCGCCGCGAAGTCGGTGATGGCGAGCTGCGCTTCGAGGTCGTCTACCTCGTCCATGTTATGCGGCTCGGAAAAGAAGGTGACGATGTCTTCCGCCATGGACCGCCCGATGCCGTTTATATTGATCAGGTCCTGATAGGCGGTCCCTTCGCGGTCCGCGGCATCGATCATGGCTCTCTTGAAGGCGGCGAACGATCCATAGTTGCGCGCCAGCAGGCGGGCCGTCGCCTGACCGACTTGGCGTATGCCGAGCGCGTAGATGAAACGGTCGAGGCCGATCTCGCGGCGGTCGTCAATGGCGGCGACCAGTTTTCCCGCCGACTGCTCGCCCCAGCCCTCGCGCCCGGCGATTTCGGCGCGCTTTGCCTTGAGACGAAAGATGTCACCCGGCCGCTTGATGATGCCGTCGGTCCAGAAGGCCTCGATATGCTTCGCGCCGAGGCCCTCGACGTCGAAGGCATCGCGCGAAACGAAATGACGGAGCCGCTCGACGCGCTGGTAAGGGCAGGCGAGGTCGCCGGTGCAGCGCCGGACCGCCTCGCCGGGCTCGCGCATCGTCGGCGTCTTCAGCTCGCACGGGCATTCCGCCGGAAAGGCATAGGGCTTCGCGCCGCGGGGCCGTTTCCCCATGACCACGCCGACGACCTGGGGTATCACGTCGCCGGCGCGCTGGACGATGACCGTGTCGCCTTCGCGGATATCTTTCCGCGCGATCTCGTCCTCGTTGTGCAGCGTCGCCCGGGCGACGACCACGCCGCCCACGGTAAGCGGCTCCAGCTCGGCGACCGGCGTGAGAGCGCCAGTGCGTCCCACCTGGATCGTGATGCGCTTCAGGATCGTCTCCGCCTGCTGGGCCGGGAACTTGTGCGCGGTGGCCCAGCGCGGCGCGCGGCTGACGGTGCCGAGCCGTTCCTGCCAGTCGAGCCGGTTCACCTTGTAGACGACGCCGTCGATATCGTAGGGGATGCTCGGGCGCTGCGACAGGAAGTCCGCATGCGCTTCAAGCACCTCTTCGGCGTTCCGGCACAGGCGGGACAGCGGATTCGTCGGGAAACCCCAGTCGCGCAGGCGCTCGAGGAACTCCCAGTGCGAATTGACCTTCAACGCGCTGATTTCGCCGTGGCTGTAGGCGAAAAAGCTCAGCGGGCGGCGGGCCGTGATGGCGGGGTCGAGCTGGCGCACGCTGCCGGCAGCGGCATTGCGGGGGTTGGCGAAGATCTTCTCGCCGCGCTCTTCCTGGCGCTCGTTGAGGGCGAAGAAGTCTTCGCGTGTCATGAAGACCTCCCCGCGCACGTCCAGCAGATCGGGCGCGCCCTTCGGAAGGTTATCCGGCAGCGCGGCAATCGTGCGCAGGTTTGCCGTGATGTCCTCGCCGACCATGCCGTCGCCGCGCGTGGCCGCCCTCAGGAAGGCGCGCTGCTCGTAGCGTATCGACGCCGACAGGCCGTCAATCTTCGGCTCCGCCACGATCTCGATCGGGTCGTCCTCGGTCAGCCCGAGGAAACGCCGGACCCGTGCTATGAAATCGCGCGCCTCCTCTTCCGAGAAGACGTTCGACAGCGACAGCATCGGCCGGCTGTGCTTCACCTTGGCGAAGCCCGCGGCAACCGGCGCGCCGACCCGGCGGCTCGGGCTGTCCGATCGGACCAGCTTCGGGAAGCGCGTCTCGATGGCCTCGTTGCGCTGCCGGAGCGCGTCGTAGTCGGCGTCGCTGATCTCGGGCGCGTCCTGCTGGTGATAGAGCGCATCGTGATGCGAGATTTCCATCGCCAGCCGCGCCAGCTCGCGGCGCGCCTGCTTTTCCGTAAGGGCTTCGACCGGCGTCTGCGGCGGCTCCATCAGCGCTCTCCCTGAAGGAGCCGGCCGGCCGCCGCCCGCGCCTCGTCGGTAATGTCGCGGCCGGACAGCATGCGGGCGACCTCCTCGCGGCGGGCATTTTCGTCGAGCCGGTCGACGCCGGTGACCGCGAGGCTTCCCGCTTCGCGCTTTTCGACGCGGAGATGCACGTTGCCGCGCGCCGCCACCTGGGGCGAATGCGTCACGACGAGGATCTGCACGCGCTCGGCGAGGCGGGCGAGCCGGACGCCGACCGCATCCGCCGTGGCGCCGCCGATGCCGCTGTCGACTTCGTCGAATACGAGGGTCGGCGTCGCGTTGACCTCCGCGAGCGCCACCTTGATCGCCAGCATGAAGCGCGACAGCTCGCCGCCCGACGCGATGCGCGACAGGGGGCCAGGCGGCGCGCCGGGATTGGTGGTGACGAGAAACGAAACGCGGTCGGTGCCTTCGGGACCCCACGCGCCTTCGGGCAACTCCTCGAGCGCCGTGACGAAGGACGCCTTCTCGAGCTTCAGCGGCGGAAATTCGGCATTCACGGCGGCGTCCAGCCGCTTGGCGGATGCGCGCCGCGTGTCGCTCAGCGTGCGCGCCAGCGTGAGGAATCGCCGGCGGCCAACCTGCTCCCGCTGCTCCAGCCGTGCCAGCGAGTGGCTCTGGTCGTCCACCAGCTTGAGCCGTTCGGCGATGCGCTGGCGCAGGAGCGGCAGGTCGTCGACGTTGAGGCCGTGCTTCCGGGCGACGCTGCGGAGGGTGAACAGGCGCTCCTCGATCGTCTCGAGGTCCTGCCCGTCGAGCTCGATGGCATCCGCTGCATGCCGAAGCGCCGCCATGACCTCTTGCGTTTCGGCGACGGCCCGCTCGATTGCGCCCCGCGTAGGATCGAGCAGGCTCCCGGCCTTGTCCGCGATGCGGTCGATGTGGCTCAGCGCCGCGCGCAGCTTCGACTCGGCGCCGTCGTCGCCGTCGATCTCCGCGTAGCCGGCATTGAGGGCATTCAGCAGCGCTTCGGCGTTCTGCAGCAGGGCCCGCCGTTCGGCAAGCTGCTTTTCCTCGCCGGCCGTGGGGGTCAGCGTCTCCAGCTCCTCCAGCGCGCTTCGCAGGTACTCCTCGTCGCGGCGCGCGGCCGCGGCCTCCTCGGCCGATCGCGCCCGGTCGGCTATGGCGTCGCGCCACGCTTCGTAGGCGGCGCGGGTTTCCGCCTTGACGTGCGCGTGCTGGCCGAAGCCGTCGAGGATGTCGCGATGGTTCGTGGGATTCATCAGGCCGCGCTCATCGAACTGGCCTTGGATCTCGACCAGCGATTCGCCGATCCTGTGCAGCAGGTTCACGCTGACCGACTCGTCGTTGACGAAAGCGCGGGTGCGGCCATCGGCGCCGATGACACGGCGCAGGATGACGGTCTGGTCGGCCATCAGGCCATGCTCTTCCAGTAAGGCTACGGCAGCGTGCGAGGCCGGCACCTCGAAGGTCGCGGCGACGCTGCCGCGGTCGGTTCCGGGCCGCAGAATCGGGGGCTCGGCGCGTGCGCCGAGCGCCAACCCGAGAGAGTCCAGCAGGATCGACTTGCCGGCGCCGGTTTCACCAGTGAGGACGCTGAGGCCGGTTGAAAAGGAAAGGTCCAGCCCCTCGATCAGGACGATATTGCGGATGCTGAGCCCGGTCAGCATATGCCGGTCAGGTTGCCCAGTCCCACATCCAGCTCAGCCAGGAACTTTCCTTGCGCTGGGGCCGGAGATTGCGGTTGTCGAGCATTGCGTAGCTGTCCTCATACCACTGGCTGCCGGGAAAATTGTGACCGAGCACGGCCGCGGACATCTGCGCTTCGTCGGTAATGCCGAGCGCGAGATAGCATTCGGTCAGCCTGTGCAGCGCTTCCGGAACATGCGTCGTCGTCTGGTAGCGCTCGATGACCGCACGGTACCGGTTGATCGCGGCCAGATAGTCCGTGCGGCGTTGATAGTAGCGGCCGATCGCCATATCCTTGCCGGCAAGGTGGTCCTGCGAGAGCTCGAGCTTCAGGCGGGCGTCGCGGGCATAGCTCGAATTGGGGAAGCGGCGTACGACCTCACGCATGGCGTCGAGAGCGAGCCGTGTCATTTTCTGGTCCCGGCCGACGTCGGAGATCTGCTCGTAGTAGGACAGCGCCTTGAGATAATAGGCATAGGGCGCGTCGCGGTTGCCCGGATGCAGCTCGATGAAGCGATCGAGCGAGATGATCGCTTCGTCGTAGCGCCCGTCCTTGTAATGGGAGTAGCCAGCCATGAGCTGGGCCTTGGTCGCCCACACGGAGTAGGGATGCTGGCGCTCTACCTCGTCGAATTCCTTGGCCGCCGTTTCGTACCAGCCGGTCTGCAGCAGGTCCATGGCGTTGTTGTATATCTCTTCGACGGAACGCTCGGCGTGCTTATGTTCCTCTTCCCCGGTGCCGAAGATCGTCTTCATCGTGTCGCAGCCGGCGAGCACGGTCAGGCAGAGAAGCAGGCACAAATGGCGGGTGAGGCGTCCCGGAGCATTGCGGGCAGATCCGGCCCGGTCGTTCGGCGTCTTCGCGGCAACCATATGCAATTCTTGGCCTTCAGGGTGAGGATAGGGGCGCAACGATCGCTCCTATATAGCACCGGCGGTCGCGGCCGCCTACCAGTTGGCAGCGCCGGCCACGACCTTCAAGGACATAGAATTGTCAGGCGGCGCCGGAAGTCAAGCGACCGCCGCCGCGGGCGTGTCGATCCAACGCTCGAGCGGCGTGGAACGCGTGTCTTCCACCGTCGTATGCGTCCAGGCATCGCGATCGGCAAAGACCGCCCGCAGGAGCTGGTTGTTGACGGCATGCCCGATGCGGCGCCCCGTGAAGCAGCCGACGATCGGCCCGCCCGCGAGATAGAGGTCGCCGATGCAGTCGAGCACCTTGTGGCGCACGAACTCGTCGCGAAAGCGCAACCCGCCGTCGTTGAGGATGCGGTCGCCGCTGACGACGATCGCGTTCTCCAACGATCCGCCGAGGGCCAAGCCGGCCTTGCGCAGCGCTTCCACTTCCTCCAGGAAGCCGAAGGTGCGCGCCCGGCTGATCTCGGACTTGAATATCTTGGAATTCACTTCCAGGTCGAAGACCTGCTCGCCGATCGCCGGGTTGTCGTAATCGACCGCCAGTTTCACCGAAAAATCCGGGGCGGGCGCAATCTTGGCCACCGCGTCGCCGATGCGCGTGGCGACCGGCTTCAAGATGCGAATCGCGCGCCGCGGCGCGCTCTGTTCTTCGATGCCGGCGCATTCGACGAGGAACACGAAGGGTTCCGCGCTGCCGTCCATGATCGGAACTTCAGGACCGGAAATCTCGACCTCGACATTGTCGATTTCGCAGCCGGCGAATGCCGCCATCAGATGCTCGACCGTGGCGACGCCGACGCCGGCGCGGTTTGCCAGCGAGGTGCACATCCGCGTATCGCTCACATTCTCGAAATGCGCGGCAATCTCGGCATTCTTTCCGCGAACATCCGAGCGCCGGAAGACGATTCCAGTGCCGATTTCCGCCGGATGCAGGGACATGGAGATCTTGTCGCCGCTATGCAGGCCGACGCCGCTGCAATGAATGCTGCTTTTCAGGGTTTTCTGTCGTGCCGGCCTTGCGGTACCGCCGGCACCCGAACGGTGGTTCAACGAGTCCCCCACACCAAAATCTCCCAATTGGCGCGGTCCCCCTCTGAACTTCCGACCGCAAGATGCTTGCTGATTACATCAGCAATTTTGGCTTCTAGAACAGTGATGTAACAATCGTGGTTAAATACTACAAATCAAACTTTGTTACGAATTATTACACGCTGTTTCGGCAGAAAAATGCGGCCGCTTGGTGGAGCGGCCGCACAAGTTTGGCACGTTCAGAGTGTCATGGAGGTCAGTTGGCCTGCCGCCTCAGGAAGGCAGGGATCTCCAGGACCTCTTCTTCCGAAGTGGCCTGTTTCGCCTGCTGAGGTGCAGACTCCGGTTGTACCCGGGCGGGAGGATTCTCCGGCATCGCCTTGGCGGCCGGCGTTTCGGCGCGCGGCGGCATATTGCCTTGTAGCCGTGGCTCGACCGGCTCGCGCGGGGCCGCAGGGGCGGCCTCGCCCGGCTCGCGGCGCGAAACCCCGGTCATGCGCTCGAACAGGCTCCGCCGCCGGGACGGCTGTCCCAGGTCGTTGACGTGCTCCGCGGAGCGGGGGGCGATGAACGACGGCTCGCGGTCGTCCTTTCCGGCGGCCGTATTCGGCGTCATCGGCTTCGGCGGAATGAAGGGGACCCGCCGGCCGGCCGGATCGGTACGGCCGGGAACGGCCGTCGGACGCGCCGCTGCCGCGGGGGCAGGGGCGGCCACGGCCGGAGCGGCCTCCGGACGGCGGAAGGCGATCGATGGCTCGACCCGGGACGGCTGAGGCTCCGGCCGCGCGGCGACCGGCTGAGGCTCGACCGCGACGGCGGCCGGCATATCTGCGTCGGCGACGATGTCGACCTCGATCTCCTCGGCCATGTCGGCGACATACTCGGCCTCCTGCGCAACTTCCGCCTGCTCGGCCTCGGCGATCGGGCTGATCGCTTCGGTCGGGCGCGCGGGCGCGGGCGCGGGCGCGGGCGCCGCCGGGGCCGTTGCCGCGGCCCGCGCCGTCATCGTCGGGGACCGCAACGGCTCCGGCCTGGTCTTCATTTCCGCCGCGTCGATACCGGTGGCCACGACCGAGACGCGTATCTTGCCTTCCATGTCCGGCTCGAAAGTCGAGCCGAACAGGATGTTCGCGTCCGGATCGACTTCCTCGCGGATGCGGTTTGCCGCCTCGTCGACCTCGAACAGGGTCATGTCCGGGCCGCCGGTGATGTTGATCAGCACGCCCCGGGCGCCTTCCATCGTGATGTCTTCGAGCAGCGGGTTGGAGATCGCCGCCTCCGCCGCTTCGATGGCGCGGCGCTCGCCTTCCGCCTCGCCCGTACCCATCATCGCCTTGCCCATCTCGCTCATCACGGTGCGGACGTCGGCGAAGTCGAGGTTGATCAGGCCCGGCATGACCATCAGGTCGGTGACGCCGCGGACGCCGGAGTAGAGGACGTTGTCGGCCATGTGGAACGCGTCGGCGAAGGTCGTCTTCTCGTTCGCCACGCGGAACAGGTTCTGGTTCGGAATGATGATCAGCGTGTCGACATACTGGGTCAGCTCGTCGATACCGGCTTCCGCCAGCCGCATGCGCTGCATGCCCTCGAAATGGAAGGGCTTGGTGACGACGCCGACGGTCAGGATGCCTTGCTCCCGCGTGGCACGCGCGATGACGGGCGCCGCGCCGGTTCCGGTACCGCCGCCCATGCCGGCCGTGATGAACACCATGTGGCTGCCGGCGAGGTGGTCGAGCACCTCCTCCAGCGCCTCTTCGGCCGCGGCCCGGCCTACCTCGGGACGGGCGCCCGCGCCCAGCCCTTGGGTAATGTTGACGCCGAGCTGAATGCACCGGTCGGCGTTCGACTGGCCGAGTGCCTGCGCGTCGGTATTGCAAACGAGGAACTCGACGCCGGCGAGGTTCGAGTCGATCATGTTGTTGACGGCGTTGCCGCCGGCGCCACCGACGCCGACCACGGTGATCCGAGGCTTCAGCTCGGATTCTACATTGGGCATTGACAGCTTGATTGTCATACCTGTTTCTCCACTCTTACAGTGCCAAATATGCCGCATTTATCGGCGTTAGTCCTCCCACGGAATTGCCGCGGGGGTGCGAATGAGGGCTAGTCCTAAAAGTTTTCACGCAACCACCCTCCGATGCGGCTGAAGAAGCCGCCAGTCGTATCGTTCTTCGGAATCGCGAGGCCGCGCGCGTCGCCGCGATCGTCCACCGCGAAAGACAGCAGGCCGGCGCAGGCCGAGAAAGCGGGCCCGGACGTGGCTTCCGCGAGGCCGGTCAACCCGCGCGGCCGGCCGAGCCGGACCTGCTTGTTGAGGATCTGCCGGGCAAGCTCGGCGACGCCGGGAAGCTGACTGGCGCCGCCGGTCAGCACGACCCGGCGGCCGGCCAGCTTGTCGAGGCCGCTCGCCTCCAGCCTTGCCCGCACCAGTTCCAGCGTCTCTTCGATCCGCGGCGCCACGATGCCGACGAGGAAGGATTTGGGTATCTGGACCGCCCGGGCATCCTCTTCGGCGCCGACCTGGGGCACCGTGATGGTTTCGCGGTCGTCGGCGTGCGAGGAGAGGCAGTTTCCGAACAGGGTTTTCATGCGCTCGGCCTGTGGCAGCGGCGTGGAAAGGCCGCGGGCGATGTCGTTGCTGACGTGATTGCCGCCGATCTGGACGGAGTCCACATAGATCAAGGCGCCGTCGTAGAACACCGCGATCGACGTCGTTCCGCCGCCCATGTCGATGACGGTGACGCCGAGATCGATCTCGTCCTCGACGAGGCAGCCGAGCCCGGCGGCATATGGGTTCGCGACCACGTCCGCGACGTCGAGCAGGCAGCGGGAGACGCAGGTGACGAGGTTATGGATTGCGCTCGTCGCGGCGGTGACTTTGTGCATCCGGACGCCGAACGAGCTGCCGTGCAAGCCACGCGGATCGCGAATACCGTTCTCGCCATCTACCTTGTAGCCGACCGGGATCGCGTGAATGAGGGAACGCACCGAATCGTCCGCCTCGGTGCCGCATTCGTGCAGGAGGCGCCGAATATCGCCGTCGTCGATGGCGCCGCCGCGGAGCGGGTGCTCGAAATAATGGGAGTTGCTTGCCGGATGGCCGCCGTTCAGGTTGACGAAGACCGAGCGGACGGTCACGTCGGCCATCTGTTCCGCGGCATGCACCGCCGACAGCACGGCCTGCTCGGCCGCTTCCATGTCGATGATCGCGCCGGCCTTGACGCCCTTGCTCGCCTGGTGCCCGATCCCGGCCACGCGGATGATGCCGAGCTCGTCCATCTCCCCGATGAAGCAGCAGATCTTCGTCGAGCCGACGTCGAGCGCGGCGACGATGCCATCTCTTGCCAGGGTTTTGTGTGCTCTCGACACGTGCTCGATCCGTCGCTCGGTTCAGGTCTGGTTGCCGCGGGCTGCGGCGGGCTGTGGCTTGCGGTTGATGCGGACGCTCGTGTGATCCGGCACGCGCAGGTCCACACCCGTGATGTCCCGCTTCAGGACGCCGTGCTCCCGCTCCATCTCCACCAGCTTCTGCCAGGCGGCTTCAGGGTTGTCGGCGGGCAGGCGCACGTCGATCGCGTTCTCGATACGGATGTTCCATTGGCGGCCGCTGACCCAGGTGGCATGGGTCACGCGCTGCAGCATATCCGGCTCGCGCTCCAGCATGGCCAGCAGATCGGCCGCATGCTTCGGCGCATCGTCGCCGATAATGATCTTCAGGTGAGAATAGTGGTCCAGGCCCTCCGGCCCGATCACATGGCCGTTCCGGTCGACGAGCAGGAACTTCCTGCTGTGCTGCCAGATGGCGATCGGCGTGCGCTCCTTCAGCGTGACGACGATGCGGCCGGGGAGGCGGCGCTCGACCCGCGCGTCCTCGACCCATCCCAGTTCCGTCAGCCGATCCCGGGCCGCGCCGGCATCGAAGTACAGGATCGGATCGCCGATCTTCACGCCCAGCGCGGCAATCAGCTCCGGCTGCGCCGTTTCCTTGCGGCCCGCGACATAGACCTCCTGAACCGAGAACCCGGCCTTGAGCGTCATGTCGACCGCGGCGGCGTGAGCCGCTGCGGCGATGCGCCCAGGTATGTCGGCCTTGTGCGCCCAGGTCAGCATGGCGGTCGCGGCGACGACAATGGCGAAGGCGCCGCCGGTCATGATCAAGCGCTGTTGCCAGGGCGATGCGTCCTGATAACGGGATGAGATGCTGCGCAGCGGCGACCAGAACCGGCCGCGCGGGCTGTTCGACCGCCTGCTCCGGCTGCTGCGGGTCATGCGTCGCATGATGCGTTCTCCACCAGCCAGCTCACCAGATCCTCGAACGGCAATCCGACATGCGCCGCTTGTTCCGGCACGAGCGAGAGCGGCGTCATGCCGGGCTGCGTGTTGATTTCGAGCAGGAATAGCTCGCCCGGGCTGCGCTGGGTGTCGTCGTAGCGGAAATCGGAGCGGGTGACGCCGCGGCATCCGAGCGCCCGATGGGCGATCACCGCGCTCTCCATGGCCTGCTGCGCGATCGAATCCGGAATCGGCGCAGGGCACAGGTGCACGGTCTTTCCGTCCGTATATTTGGCCTCGTAGTCATAGAAGCCACGATGTGGCCGCAGCTCGGTGACGCCGAGCGCGCGGTCGCCGAGCACCGCGACCGTCAGCTCGCGGCCCGGAATATAGGGCTCGACCAGCGCCGTTTCGCCGTACGGCCAAGCCTGTTCGTGCGGTTGGTTGTCGCCCGGCATGACGATACGAACGCCGACGCTCGATCCTTCGTTATTCGGTTTGACGACATAGGGTGGGTCGAACAGGACCCCCTTCGGAAGATCGCTCACGCGGACAAGATGGCCGTCGGGGCATTGCAGGCCCGCCGCCTTGAACACCTCCTTCGACCGTGCCTTGTCCATTGCGATCGCCGACGCCAGCATGCCGGAGTGGGTGTAGGGAATCTCGAGAATGTTGAGAATGGCCTGAATGTGGCCGTCCTCCCCATAGCGTCCATGCAACGCGTTGAAGACCACCGCGGGGGCAGGTTTGAGAGCCGCAAGCAGCCCACCGAGGTCGCGTCGCAAGTCGATTTCCGTCACCGTATAGCCGGCTTTGCGCAGCGCCGCTGCACATTCCGTGCCGCTGGTCAGCGACACGTCGCGCTCGCTCGACCACCCGCCTTTAAGGACCGCCACCCGCTTGCTCATGCGCGTCCTCCGTTTGCGTCCACGCCTACCCGCTTGATCTCCCACTGCAGGTCGTCGCCGCTGTGCGCCAAAACGCGACGGCGTACTTCCTCGCCCAGGCATTCCAGCTCATGCGCCGTCGCGCCGCCGGTATTGATGAGGAAGTTGCAATGCTTCGCCGACACCATGGCCTTGCCGACGGTCAACCCCCGGCAACCCGCCGCGTCGATCAGTTGCCAGGCGTGCTTGCCCGGCGGGTTCTTGAACGTCGAGCCTCCGGTGCGGCTGCGTACCGGCTGCGTGTCGTTCCGTGCGGCGCCGATCTCCGCCATGCGCCCGGCAATTTTTTCCGGCGCGGCCGGCAACGCGGACATTTCGGCGGAAAGAAAGATCCAGTCCTCGGGCGCGCCGCTGCGACGATAACCGAAGCCCATGGCGGCGCCGTCGGGCGCGTGCCGATTGCCTTGCCGGTCGAAAGCGGTGGCGCGCACCAGCACGTCCTTCATCTCGTTGCCGTAGGCGCCGGCATTCATGCGCAGCGCGCCGCCGATCGTTCCCGGGATGCCCGACAGGAACTCGAGACCCGACAACCCCTCGTCGGCTGCGAAACGCGCGACGTTTATGTCGAGTGCGCCGGCCCCAGCGCGCACGCCGGCATCGGTACGGTCCAGCCTTGCAAATGCGTTGCGCAGGCGAATCGTCACGCCGGGAATGCCGCCGTCGCGGATCAGCAGATTGGAAGCGACGCCGATGACGGTGAGCGGGATATCTTCCGGGGTGTGCGCCAGAAACCGCCCCAGATCCTCTTCGTCGGCAGGAATGTACAGCATCTCTGCGGGGCCGCCGGCGCGGAACCAGGTAAAACGCGCGAGCGCGACGCCGGGGCGATACTCGCCGCGCACGGGCGGAAGGCGGTCGATGAGGTGATCGGTCGGGCGTCGTGCGGCCATCGGCATCACCTTGGCTCCGTCTGGATTGCCGCAAGCTGCTCGGGCAGCGCGTTCGCCCAATAGGTGATCGTGCCGGCGCCGAGGCAGACGACCAGGTCGCCGGCGCTCGCTATCGTCGAAACGAGCCGGGGCAGGTCTTCGGAATCATCGAGGGCGAGGGCGTGACGATGTCCGCGCGTCTTGAGGCCGCTCACCAGTGCGTCGCGGTCGTATCCGGGAATTGGCTTTTCGCCGGCCGGGTAGACAGGGGCGACGATCACCGTGTCGGCGTCGTTGAAGCATGCGCAGAACTCCTCGAACAAGCTTGACAGTCGCGTGTAACGATGCGGCTGGACTACGGCAATAATACGGCCGTGCGTCGCCGACCGCGCCGCTTTCAGGACGGCGGCTATCTCCACCGGATGGTGGCCGTAGTCGTCGATCACCGTGACGCCGCCGGACTCGCCGGTCTTCGTGAAACGCCGCTTGACGCCGCCGAATTGCCCGAGCCCCTTGACGATCGCATCTTCGTCGATCCCCATTTCCTTGGCGACGGCGATTGCGGCAAGCGCGTTCTGCACATTGTGTTCGCCGAACATCGGTAGCCGCACGCCCTTCAGCGTATTCGATCCGTCGACCCTGCCGTCGATGACCACGTCGAAGCTGACGCCGCCGGCGCCGGAGGCGAGGTTGATGCCGCGGACCTCCGCCTGCGGGTTGAAGCCATAGGTGAGGATGCGCCGGTCCGAGATTTTGCCGACCATGGCCTGTACTTCGGGATGATCGATGCACAGCACGGCAAAGCCATAGAACGGCACGTTCTGAACGAAGCTTTGGAAGGCCGTCCGTTCCTCGTCGAATGTCCCGTAGAAGTCGAGATGCTCCGGGTCCATGTTGGTCACCACGGCGATCGTGGCCGGCAGCTTGACGAAGGTCCCGTCGGATTCGTCCGCTTCGACGACCATCCACTCGCCATCGCCAAGGCGGGCGTTCGTGCCGTAGGCATTGATGATGCCGCCGTTGATGACAGTCGGATCCACGCCCGCCGTGTCGAGGATCGAGGCGATCATCGAGGTCGTCGTCGTCTTGCCATGCGTTCCGCCGACGGCGATCGACCATTTGAGGCGCATGAGCTCGGCAAGCATCTCGGCACGGCGGACGACGGGGACCAGGGCCGTTCGCGCGGCCACCACCTCCGGATTGTCCGGGTTCACGGCGGTCGAAACCACGACGACCTGGGCTTCGCCCAAATTCGACGGGTCGTGGCCGATATGAACCGCGATTCCCAGGCTGCGGAGACGCTTGACGTTGGCATTCTCGGAAAGATCGCTGCCCTGCACGCTGTAGCCGAGGTTTTGCATGACCTCCGCGATGCCGGACATGCCGATGCCGCCGATGCCGACGAAATGGATGGTTCCTATCGAAAGCGGCATGCTTCTCATCGGGCTGCCTCCCGCAGGATGTCGGGCCTGCTGCTGCCGTTCTTGCCCGTGCCGACGACCTCGACGACGAGGTTCGCCAAGTTCTCCGCCGCCGTCCGCATGCCGATGCGGCCGGCGCAGAGCGCCGTCGTCTGCAGGGTGCGGGCGCTCGCGATCAGCGCCGTCAGGCGCGTCGACAAGCTCTCGCGGTTGAATGCGTGCTGTGGGATCATCCAGGCGCCGCCCGCGTCGCAGATCGATTCCGCGTTCCGCATCTGATGGTCGTCGGTCGCGTGCGGGTAGGGAACCAGGATCGCCGGACGTCCGGCGGCGGTGAGCTCGGCGATGGTCGACGCACCGGCGCGGCAGATCACGAGATGGGCTGCCGCAAGCCGGGACGGCATGTCGCTATAGAATGACGCGAGCTCGGCCGTGACGCCGGACGCGGCGTAAACTGCGCGCACCGCGTCCAGGTCTTCCGGTCGGCATTGTTGGGTGATCCGCAGCCTATTGCGCATAGCCTCGGGAAGCGCCGCGATCGTCTCGGGAACGACCTTGCTGAACACGGCCGCGCCGAGGCTGCCTCCGAAAACCAGCAAGTCGATGTCGCCGCCGTCGACGAGGCGAGGGTAGGGCTTCGAGGCGATCGCGACGATCTCCGGGCGAACCGGGTTCCCGGTGAAGACGGTCTTGCCCTTGTCGTCGTCCCGCAGATTGGCGACCGCTGAAAATGCGGTGGCGATGCGGGTGACGCGGGGCGCGAGGAAACGGTTGGCGCGGCCGAGCACCGCATTCTGTTCATGAATGACCGTCTTCTTGCCCAGCGCCGACGCGGCGAAGACCGCGGGCACCGAGGCGTAGCTGCCGAATCCGACGACCGCCAGGGGATCGATCTCGGCGAGAATTCGCTTCGCCTGGAAATAGCCGAACCCGAGCTGCGCCAACGCCATGCCGCGCCGAATCAGATTTCGGCCGCTGATGCCGGCGGCATTGATCCGGTAGGTTTCGGCGTTGGCGAGCGCGCCGCCGAGCGCGGTGGCTCTGCGGTCGGTGATCAAGGCGATCGGGAAACCCCGCTTGGTCAGCGTGTCGGCCAGCGACTGGGCGGGAAATACATGACCGCCGGTGCCGCCCGCGGAGAGCACGATGGCGCGTCTCTTGGCCGTCATGTCTGCTCTCCCGGCCGTCTTCGTGTGAGGGCGAGCATCATGCCCATGCCGAACGCGATCGCCAGAATGGAAGACCCGCCATAGGACACGAAGGGAAGCGTCATGCCTTTCGGCGGCATCAGGTTCACGGCCGAAGCCATGTTGATAAGCGCCTGCAAGGCGAACTGGACCAGCAGCCCGGTCGTCGCAAGGAGGATGAACATATCGCTGTCCTGCAACGCGCGAATGAAGCCGCGCGCGACGATCGCGCCGAATACTGCGACGAGCAACAGGCAGGCGAACATGCCGAACTCTTCGCCCAGGACGGCGAAGACGAAATCCGCATGCGCATCCGGCAGGTGCGCCTTGACGGTGCCCGCACCCGGCCCGGTGCCGAACAGGCCGCCATTCATGAAGGCCTCCAGCGCGCGGTCGACCTGGAAGGTGTCGCCGGATTGCGGGTTGAGAAAACGATCGACGCGGCTCGCGACGTGCGGGAAGACGAAATAGGCGGTGGCGAGGCCGCCGACGCCCACGAGCACGAGCAGCGCAACCCAGAGCATCGGCAGCCCGGCGAGAAAAAGCTGACTGAACCAGACCGCGACCACGACGACGGTCTGTCCCACGTCGGGCTGGGCGAGCAGCAGCGACAGCACGACGAAAAGGAGCGCGGTGGCGATAATGTTGCCTGGGATGTCCTCGCCCATACGCCGCGCCGCGAACATCCATGCCGCTGTGACGGCGAACGCCGGCTTCACGAATTCGGAGACCTGCAGCGACGTTCCGCCGATCGACAGCCAGCGCCGCGCGCCCTTGATCTCGGTCCCGCCGAACAGGGTCAGGATCAGCAGCGCGACGGAGAGCATGAATACGACGATGGCGGCCCGGCGGACCTGCCTCGGCGACAGCATCGAAGTCATGAAGAGGATCAACAGGGCCGGCGGCACGAACAGCGCCTGACGCATGACGAAATGCATCGGCGGCAGCCCGAGACGCTCTGCGACCGCCGGGCTCGCGGCGCTCGTCATGAGCAGGCCGAGTCCCGTCAGCCCGCAGAGCAGGAAAAGCGACCACTTGTCGACAGTCCACCACCAACGGCTCAGCACCGACGTATCGGTACGCGTCAAGGGGATGGTCATGCCGGTTCTCGATGTCGCCGTCATGCCGCCGCTCCGTTGCCGCGGACGTTGCGGGCGCTGCCGGGCAATGCCGCGACCAGACTGCAGAACCGGCGGCCGCGCTCCTCGAAATTGGCGAACTGGTCGAAGGAGGCGCAGGCCGGCGACAACAAGACGACGGTGCCGGGGCGCCGGTCGCGTTGCGCCTTCTCGTGCGCGGCGCCGACGGCCGAATCGAGCGTTCCCGACATCGTCGCCGGCATGACGCCGGCAAGCTCGTCGCGGAACTGCTCGGCGGCCTGGCCGATCAGGAAGGCATGGCGGACGCGGTCGAAGAACGGCCTGGCGGCGCCGAGGCCGCCTTCCTTGGGCAGGCCGCCGATGATCCAATAGATGTTGCGATAGGACGAAAGGGCGCGCGCCGCGGCCTCGGCATTCGTCGCCTTGCTGTCGTTAATATAAAGAACGCCGTCGATTTCCGCCGCCAGTTCCTGGCGGTGAGCAAGGCCGGGGAAGCTCCGCATGGCGTCGCTGATCTCGTCGGGGCGCAGCCCGGCCATCCGCGCCGCAGCGTAGGCGGCGCTGGCGTTCTGGGCATTGTGCGCGCCGGGCAGGGTAAGTATCTCGTCCAGGCTGACGATCGGCGTGTTTCCGCCGTCCGTGTCGTCGTAGAGGAAACGGTCGACCGCATAGACGCCGCCGGATACGCGTTCCTCGCCGGAGATCGGCAGGACGCGCTGGCGGTTCGCCGCGCGCAGCGTGTCGAATATCCCGCGGCAGATGTCGTCGTCGACGCCGATTACGGCCGAATGGCCGTCTGCCTGGCCGTCGAAGATCCGCCGCTTCGCCGCTATGTAGCCGTCCATCCCGCCATGCCGGTCCAGATGGTCGGGCGTGACGTTCAGCAGGATCGCCACGTCGAAGGGGATCGGCTCGGTCAGCTCGAGCTGATAGGACGACATCTCGATGACATAGAAGCCGTCTTCGCCCATCGTCTCGAATTCCAGCGCGGGCATGCCGAGGTTGCCGCCGACCGCGGCCCGCCGCCCGGTTTCCTTCAGGAGATGGCCGATGAGCGACGTCGTCGTCGATTTTCCATTGGTTCCGGTGATGCCGATATAACGGGCTCCGGAGGAGGCGCGGGCGAGCAGCTCGATGTCGCCGACGATCGGGCAGCCGTTCGCGCGCGCACGCGCGGCGATCGGGTGCGGCGAGGGATGGCTATGCGGTATGCCCGGGCTGAGAACCAGGAGATCGACACCCTTCCACGGCCCTTCCGCCAGATCGGCGACGGCGATTCCCTCGCGGCTCGCGGCGTCGCGCCGGGCCGCCTCGTCGTCCCAGGCGATCACGCGGACTCCGGCCCGCTTCAGTGCGCGGGCCGACGCGAGGCCCGACTTGCCGAGCCCCATGACCGCAATGGTCCGTCCGCGATATGTGGAGAGATCGATCATGGCCGATTGCGCCACCCTACCGCAGTTTCAAGGTGGCCAGCCCGACCAGCGCCAGAATCGAGGCGATGATCCAGAACCGGATGACGATTGTCGATTCCGCCCATCCCTTCTTCTCGAAGTGATGGTGCAGCGGCGCCATGGCGAACACGCGCTTGCCGGTCAGCTTGAACGAGGCGACCTGGACGATGACGGAGATCGTCTCCAGCACGAACAATCCGCCGATGATGCTGAGCACCAGCTCGTGCTTGGTGACGACGCTGATTGCGCCGAGCGCGCCGCCGACCGAGAGGGAACCCGTGTCGCCCATGAACACCATCGCCGGCGGCGCGTTGAACCACAGGAAGCCCAGGCTCGCGCCGACCAGCGCGCCGCAGAATACGGCCAGCTCGCCCGTGCCGGGCACATAGAGAAGCTGCAGGTATTCCGAGTAGATGGAGTTGCCGACGAGATAGGCGATGAAGCCGAAGCAGGCAGCGGCGATCATGACCGGCACGATGGCCAGCCCGTCCAGCCCGTCGGTGAGGTTGACCGCATTGGAGGCGCCGACGGTGACGAAGACCGCAAACGGAATGAAGAACCAGCCGAGGTGGATCAGTACCGTCTTGAAAAACGGAATGGACAGCCCGGTCGCCAGCGGCTCGCGGGTCAGCGCGAGAATCCACAAGGCCGCCGCAGTGGCGATCACGATCTGGAGCAGGAGCTTCACCCGTCCGGGCAGCCCTTTCGAGTTCCGCCGGGACAGCTTCATGTAGTCGTCGGCGAAACCCACCGCGCCGAAGCCGATGGTGACCAGCATCACGACCCAGACGTAGCCGTTGCCGAGGTCCGCCCACAGCAGCGTGCTGATGACGATGGCGAGCAGAATCAGGAATCCGCCCATCGTCGGCGTGCCGGCCTTGGCCAGATGTCCTTCGGGCACATCCTCGCGGATGTTCGACGCGCCGTTCTGCGTGCTTCTCAGCCAGTCGATGATCGCCGGACCGAGCAGGAAGCTGAGCAGCAGCGCCGTCATGATGGCGCCCCCGGTCCGAAATGTGATGTACCGGAACAAGTTGAACGCCAGGGAGGTTTCGGAGAGCGGGGCGAGGAGGTTGTACAGCATGGCTCTCTCAGCCCCTTCCTGCGGCGGCGTTGTCCGACCGGTCGCAATCGAGGCCGGACAGCGCCTCCGCGATCGGAATCATCCGGCTGCCGTAAGAACCCTTGACCATGATCACATCGCCGGGCCGGATGAGATCGAGCACGACGCGCCGGATGGAGTCGCTGTCGGCGCCATGATGCGCTTCGATAGTTTTCGGTAGCGCCTTGGCGAGCATCGCCATGCGCGGGCCTGCCGTGACGACGATGTCCACGCCGTTGCGCGCGATATCGGCGGCGAGGGCGGCATGCGCGGCATCGGAGCCGGCGCCCAGCTCCAGCATGTCGCCGAGCACGGCGATCGTGCGCCCGATGGAGCCGCGCCGCGCCGCCCCGAGCATGTCGATGGCCGCCCGCATCGACGCCGGGCTTGCGTTGTAGCTCTCGTCGATCAGCGTAAAGCTTCCATGGGCGACCCGGATCGTGCGCCGCTCGCCGCGGCCCTTCATGGCGTGGAACTCGGCAAGCGCGCCCAGGCCCTTCTGGAAATCGGCGCCGAGCATGTGGATTGCGCCGAGCACCGCCAAGCTGTTCGTCGCGAGGTGCTTGCCCGGCGCGCCCAGGCGGTAGACGAATATCCGATCGTCCACCGAGGCGGCAATATCGCTGCCCTGGTCGTCGGGGGAAAGGGAAACAAGCCGCACATCCGCGTCGCGCGCCGTTCCAAAGGAACAAATGCGGCGCAGGCCGGCGGAACTGGCTTTGCCGTGGAGACGGTCGAAGTGCCGGTTGTCGCGGTTGAGCACCGCGGCGCCATCCGCGCCCATGCCGGCGAAAATCTCCGCCTTGGCGTCCGCGATCGCTTCCTCGCTCTCGAAATTCTCGAGATGCACGGACTCCACAGTCGTGACGATCGCTGCGTCCGGCTTCAAAATGCGCGAGAGCGGCGTGATTTCGCCCGGGTGGTTCATGCCGATCTCGAAGACGCCGAATTCGGCATCGCGGGGCAGCCGCGCAAGGCTGAGGGGCAGGCCCCAATGGTTGTTCAGGTTCCCTTGCGTCGCGGCGGTCTTGCCGAGCTTGCCCATCGCGAGCGCCAGCATTTCCTTGGTGCTCGTCTTGCCGACGCTGCCGGTCACGCCGACGATCTTCGCGGCCGTGCGAGCGCGGGCGGCGCGGGCGAGATCGGCGAGCCCTGCGTCCGTGTTGGGCACGACCAGCAGCGGCGCTTCCACCGGGACGTCCTGCCAATCCTCGGCAACCATCGCTGCGGCGGCGCCTTTGGCGAGGGCATCGCCGACGAAGCGGTGTCCGTCGCCGTTGTCGCCCCGGATGGCAATGAAAAGATCGCCGGGCGCGACGCTGCGGCTGTCGATCGAAACGCCGCCGGCGGTCCACGCCGCGGTTGCGCGTCCCGCCGTTGCGGCTTCGGCTTCGGCATGGCTCCAGAGGGCGCTCGTCATGCGGGCCCTCCTGCGATGGCTCGGGCCACCTCCGCATCGTTGAACGGCAGAATCTCGTCGCCGACGATCTGGCCTTCCTCATGTCCCTTGCCGGCAAGCACGAGAACGTCGCCTGCCGACAGTTCCCCCATCGCCGCGGCGATCGCGGCCCGCCGGTCGCCTATCTCGAGCGCATCGGGGCAGGCATCCATGATCGCGCGCCGGATCTCGGCGGGCTTTTCGCTGCGCGGATTGTCGTCGGTGACGATCACGAAATCCGCCCGCTCGGCCGCGATGCGGCCCATCTCCGGGCGTTTGCCCCTGTCGCGGTCGCCGCCGCAGCCGAAGACGACGCCAAGCCGCCCGCGCACGTGCGGCCGCACCGTGGCGAGCACCGCGGCAAGGGCGTCCGGCGTATGTGCGTAGTCGACAAGGATAGACGCGCCGTTCTCGAGGCGCGCCGCCAGCTCCAGGCGTCCGGGGACACCGCTCAAGCGCGAAATCTGGGCGGCGGCAGCGCCCGCCTTGTCGCCGCAGGCGACGACGATCGCAAGCGCGCAAAGCAGGTTGGCGACCTGGAACTCACCGGGCACGGGGAAATGGGCGTCAAAGGTCTCGCCCAGCACGCGAAGGTGCAGCTGCCAGCCTGCGTCGGAGGGGACGGCGCTCAGGCACGACACGTTGCCGGAACGCAGGCCGAAGGAGACGACCTGCTGGTTGCGATCCTCGGCGACGCCGCGAAGAGCGCCGAATTCCGGGCTCTCCGCATTAAGGATGGCGATTCCGCGTTCGGGCAGGAGCTCGCTGAACAGGCGGCGCTTGGCGGCCCGGTAAATTGCCATGTCGCCATGATAGTCCAGGTGATCGCGGGTCAGGTTGGTGAAAGCCGCCGCACGGACCTGAACGCCATCCAGCCGGAACTGGGAAAGGCCGTGGCTGGACGCTTCCATCGCGAGGTGGTCGATTCCCTGCTGCTTCATGCTCGCCAGAACGCGATGCAGCTCGATGGGGTCCGGCGTCGTCAGGCTGGCGCCGCCGGCGAGGCCCGGCCCGCGCACGCCAAGCGTGCCCAACGACGCCGCGGGATGCTTCAGCGCATTCCATAGCTGCTGGGTGAAGTACGCGACCGAGGTCTTGCCGTTCGTTCCGGTCACGGCGGCGATGGTGCGCGGCTGCGCCGAGTAGAAGCGTGCGGCCATGCGCGCGAGCTGGCGGCGCGGATTCGGATCGGTGATGACGGGGATATCGGTCGCGAGGGTGTCGTGCAGCAGGTCCGGCGGACCGAGCACGGCAGCGGCGCCCGCGTCGATCGCCTGGCGAATGAATGCGCGCCCATCCTGTTTCGAGCCCTCCAGGGCGGCGAACAGAAAGCCGGGGCGGATGCTCCGGCTGTCCGCGCTCAACCCGGTGATCTCTCTATCCTCACCCGGTTTCGCAGAGCCCTTCTGGTTTTCGCCCAACAGGCTAAAAAGACGCAAGCGTGTGCCCCTCGCTCGTCACGTTGACAGCCATTTCCGCCTGCAGGTTCGGCGATGCCGGGTCGACCGGCGCAATGCCGACAACCGGTCCCATTCGCTCGACCACCTGCTTGATGACCGGAGCGGCGACCCAGCCGCCCGTCGCATAATTATACGTTTTCTTCGTTCCCTTGGGCTCGTCCAGCACTGCCAGAACCAGGTAGCGCGGCGCGTTCATCGGGAACGCCCCGACGAAGGACGAGATCAGCTTCTTGCGGGCGTAAGATCCGCCGCTCTGCTTCTCGGCCGTCCCGGTCTTGCCGCCCACGAGATAGCCTTCCGCGTCGGCTTTCTTGCCTGTGCCCTGTTCGACGACGAGGCGCATCAGGCGCCGCATTTCGTCGGAAGTCTTCCTGGAAACGACCCGCCGGCCGGCCGGCTTGGGACTTCCGGCTTCCCGTTTTACCAAAGTCGGCGCGAGATATACGCCATCATTGAGAATGGCCGCAACTGCGCTCGCCATCTGCAATGGACTTACGGCGATACCGTGTCCGAAGGAGATGGTCATCGTATTGACCGGGCGCCAGATGTCCGGCGTGATCGGGGCGCCCACCTCCGGCAGCTCGATCGGCGACTGCTCGAGCAATCCAAACCGGGAAAGATAGTCGCGCTGGGCCTCCGTGCCGAAGTCCATCGCCATCTTCGCCGAGCCGATATTCGACGAGTACATGAAGATTTCCGGCACCGACAGCCACCGCCCCTTCGCGTGATAGTCGCGGATGGTGTAGCGCGCGATCTTGATCGGTTTCGTGGCGTCGTAGCCGCCGTCGATCGCAACGACGCCGGTGTCGAGCGCCGTCGCGGTGGTGAAGACCTTGAAGGCGGAGCCGAGCTCATAGACGTCGAGCGTTGCCCGGTTGCGGAGCTGTTCCTCGTCGGCGCTGCCGGCCCTGTAGGGATCGAAATCGGGGAGCGAAACCAGCGAAAGCACTTCGCCGGTCTTGATGTCGAGAATGACACCCGACGCGCCCATGGCCGAAAACTCCTTCATGGCGTCGGACAAGGCGGCGTGCATGACGTGCTGCAGCCGCACGTCGATCGTCAGCGAGAGCGGCTCGCGGTCGCCGCGCAGGCGGTCGTCGAAGGATTTCTCGACGCCGGCGATGCCGTGGTTGTCGATGTCCACGTAGCCGAGGACATGGGCAAGCGGGTGGCCGACGGGATAGGCGCGCGCTTCCTCGCGCTGGAAATCGAGACCGGGAATGCCGAGGCGCAGAATCTGCCACTGCTGGCGCGGCGTCAGCTTGCGGTGCAGCCAGACGAAGGTCCGGTCGAGCCGCATGCGCTTGGCCAGTTCGGTCGCATCCGCGTTCGGAAGCACCGATGCGAGCTGACGCCCGGCTTCGTCCGGATCGATCACGCGGCGCGGATTCGCATAGAGCGACGCGGTCGCCAGCCCAGTCGCCAGGATCACGCCGTTCCGGTCGAGGATATCGGCGCGCTCGGTTTCGATACGCTCGCTCACGGCCGCGTGGCTGGGCTCTTCCGCCGGATGGAGCAGCGAAAGGTCGACCAGCCGCAGGCCGATGCAACCGAAGGCGGCCCAGATCACCGCGCCGGTGATGAGCAGCCGGGTCCGCCCCGTCTCGATCGCCTCGCGCGCAGGCCCGTCCGCGGGCAGCATCTTCGATGGCACGCAGGGGCGGCGGCGTGTCGGATTCGCATGCGTGCGGCGGTGATTGCTGCGGAACGACCGTATCTTGCCGATCATCGTTCTGATCCTTCGGCCGAGTTCGTCATTTTGTTGGTCATTGGCGCGCCACCGTCCTGAGCGAGGCCGGGAGGATCCCTTCCTCGTTGCGGTGCGGCAGTTCCTGGAGCGAGCCGATCTGATCGATCTTCGGCGGCTGCAGGTTCGGCAGCAGCTCGCGGCTCAGTTCGCGGAGGTTCTCCGGACGGTTGACGTGGCTCCATTCCGCCCTGAGGACGTGGATCGCCTCTTGCTCCGCCAGCGTCTGCCGGTTCACGCCGTATAGCTCGTTTTCCACCTGTTCCACCTCGTAGCTGATGTGAAACATCGCGTAGCTGGCGACGACGATGAGGGACAGCCATCCAAGAAGGCTATAGGTCTTCATGCGGCGATCCTTTCGGGTTGCGGTGGCCAGGCGGGATTTTCCGTGCGCTCCGCCGTTCGGAGCCGCGCCGAACGCGCGCGCGGGTTGGACCGGATCTCCGCTTCGCCGGGGGCGAGGGCGCGGCGGTGCGTCAGCTTGAAACTCGGCAGCGGCATGTCGCCCGGCTGCGGCGCATGGCGCGAAACGCCGTGCGTGCTGCGGCTGCGCGATTGCATGAAACGCTTCACGACCCTGTCTTCGAGCGAATGAAAGGTTATGACGACCAGGCGCCCGCCGGCGACGAGCATCTCTTCCGCCGCCTGCAGGCCGCGGCCGATCTCACCCAGCTCGTCGTTCACGTGGAGCCGCAGCGCCATGAAGGTCCTTGTCGCCGGATCGAGCCCGTCTTTGGCACGCGGAACCGCCCGGCGCACGATGTCGGCGAGCTGTTCGGTGCGCGTGATGGGCGCCAGGCTCCGCGCCTCGACGATGGCGCGCGCGACGCGACGGGCGAACCGCTCTTCGCCCAGGTCGCGAATGATCTCGGCGAGGGCGCGTTCCTCGAAGCCGTTCACGACGTCGGCTGCGCTTGTCCCGGACCGGGACATGCGCATGTCGAGCGGACCGTCGAAGCGGAAGGAGAACCCGCGTTGCGGCTGGTCGAGCTGCATCGACGAGACGCCGAGGTCCAGCACCACGCCGTCGACCTGCTCGATTCCGTGATGCCGAAGCAAGGACAGCATGTCGCCGAAACGGCCACAGAGAAGGGTGAAGCGGCCGCGATAGGCGCGCTCCATCTCGCGCCCGTCGGCGACGACGTCATCGTCGCGGTCGACGGCGCAGACCGAGCAATCGGCGGAATCGAGGATTGCGCGGGAATAGCCGCCGGCGCCGAAGGTCCCATCGACGTAGGACGCGCCGTCGCGTGGCGCCAACGCCGCGAGCATCTCGGCCAGCATGACGGGCTTGTGCGGGGACGCGTTCATGCGTCGCCCCCCGTCCGCTTGGGCGCACCGTTGCGGCGGCGCTCCAGCGCACGCTTGCGATAGGCGCCGTGGGCATCCGTCGACATGATCAGGAAGCGGTGGCCGCGCCCGACGAACACCAGCGTCTCGGCGATTCCGGCGTAGTCCGACAGCTCGGCGGGAATGATGATGCGGCCGCCGGAGTCGACGGTGATGTTGCACGCGTTTTCCAACAGCCAGTCGTAATCGCCGTCTTCTCCGTCATTGGGGCTGATGCCCGCGGCATCGCGTAGTTGCTCCATGTGCGCGCGATCGCAAGCGCCGAGCGCCTTCAGGTCGGACGACGGATAGATAAAGATCTCGCGGTTGTTTTCAGGCGGCAGCTCGGCACGGAACTTGGCCGGAAGCGACACACGTCCCTTCCGGTCGATCCGATTGTCCGCATACGTGCCGGTAAACAGTGCCATTTCGGCAGCTATCCCCTGAATGCATTGCCGCCTGTGCGGTGCAGCGCACCGTTATTATCCCGACCCGTTATTGCCCAGTGACCGGGACCAGGCCGTTGAAGTTGGGATATCGTGGGATATCATGGGAAATTCGTGGACGTCAAATCATTTGAAGAATACAGGCCGTAAAAGCAAAACTATTACATGTTCTTGCCAAACGAACTTATGAATCCAGAAATCGTTATTACTCAACTATTCTGCACAAGGTGTGGTGCCTCCGGGCGGTAATAGTAAAATACCGCGCGAAGATGTTCCAATAATGTTCCGATTATGTTCTTCTCTGGATATTTCGTATTATCTTGCGGCTGGAACATCCGCGAGAAAAAGCCAGACGGTCTGTAAGCCGGGTTCTGTCCGCATCGCAAGATGCGGGATGACCATTCATCTGGGACGCCCGTTGCCGGACGCCTCGCGCGACCTACCCGGACGGCGGGCCGAAAACGCGCCATTACCGTCCCTATTGGGTCTTGCTCCCGGTGGGGTTTACCGTGCCGTCACCGTCGCCGGCGACGCGGTGCGCTCTTACCGCACCCTTTCACCCTTGCCCGGCAGCGGCTCGCGCCATTGCCAGGCGGTTTGCTTTCTGTGGCACTTTCCCTGGGGTCGCCCCCGCCGGGCGTTACCCGGCACCGTGTTTTCGTGGAGCCCGGACTTTCCTCCCCCCGGCTGGTTTCCCGTGCCGGAAGGCGGCCATCCGACCGTCTGGCGCGTGAGATATAATGCATTTTTGCCGGATGGTAACTCTTTCCTGCATCGGGCGGGGCTACGCCGTGCGGCGGACGGCGGCGGCGACGCCGCCCAGCAGGGACCGGGTTTCTTGGTCGAGGCGGCCATCGATCCGCTGCGGCCGGTAGCGGCGTTGAAATGCAGCGACGACCTGCCGCGTGGCGGTGTCGTAGCCGCATTCGGCGAGAAGGCTCAGGGCGTCTCCCTCGGCAGCCGTGGCCGAAGGCCACAGCCCGATGCCGCGGTCGGCCATCCCGCGCCAATCGAAGCGCTCGCCGGGATCGAGCTTGCGGTCCGGGGCGATGTCCGAATGTCCGAGGACATTGCGCGGCGGTATCGGATGCCGCGACAGGACGGCGAACGCCAGATCGGCGAGCGAGGCCATTTGCGGCGCCGTAAAATCGCGGTAGCCGAACTCGTGCCCGGGATTGGCGAGCTCGATCCCGATGGACCGGCCATTGATGCCGCGATGGCCGCGCCAACAGGCGAGGCCGGCGTGCCAGGCGCGCTTGCTCTCCGGAACCAGGCCGTAGACGGCGCCGTCCCCGTCGACGAGATAGTGCGCACTGACCTTCGCCGCCGGATCGCACAGGCGATCGAGCGCCGCCTCCGTGCTGGTCATGCCGGTGTAGTGCAGCACCAGCATGTCGATAGGTGTCGCATCCGGTCGATCGTCGAAATTCGGCGACGGCCGCTCGACGATCCGCCGGACGTTCATCGCAGCCCTCGTTCGGCCGCGACGGCATCGTAGGCGACGTTGATCGCCGCCAGCTTGCGGTTGGCGAGATCGATGAAGTCCGCGGGCATGCCCTGGGCGATCAGCCGGTCCGGATGATGATCGCGGACGAGCTTGCGGTAGGCGGCTTTGAGCCCGCCGTCCGAGATCGTCCGGGACACGCCGAGTATCTGATACGGGTCGGCGCGGTCCTGCTCGCGGCGGATCGCCGTCACGCGCTCGAACGCGGAGTCGTCCAGCCCGAAAATGCGCGACACTTCCCTGAGATACTCCATTTCCTGCGGCCTGAGGGCGCCGTCGGCGCGGGCGATGAAGGTTAGGCAGAAAAGCAGCTCCTCGAGCACCGCTTCATTGCCTTCGAACATGCCGGCGATCTGGCGGGCGTAAGGCTCGAATCCGTGGCTGTCCTTGCGGGCCTGGTCGAAGACGCGCGCGACATTCCTGACCTCGTCCGGCGGCACGCGGAAGACCTGCTTGAATGCCTTCACCTCGTCCGCGTTCACTTGCCCGTCGACCTTGGCCATCTTTGCGCCGAGCACGACGACGCCGATGGTGAAGGCGACCGTCTTGGTCGCGTCGCCGTCTTGCGTCTGGGCGTTGCGCATGAGGTCGACGGCGTGTCCGGCAACGGCGCCGATGATCGCACCGAGCGGGCCGCCGATCGCGAATCCGCCGACTCCTCCCAGGATTTTTCCCCAAATGGACATGCCGATCACCCTATCGGGCCGGGATTCGCGCTGCAATCCAGGAGCGACAATTGGTCCGCCGTTTCAGCGCTGCGCGGTTTCCGCCGCGGAGGGGGGCGTCAGCGATCCGCCTCCTCCGAGCCGCCCGATGCCCGGCAGCTTCACGGCGAAGTCCAGCGGATCGACGCCGACGGTAAGGCCGGCGATGTTCAGCTCCAGGCCCTCCTCGATCCCCGCGAGCACGCCCAACAGGCCGGACAGCGAGACCTGATATCCGGTGCCGCTCGGCGCTGGCGCAAGGATGCTGCCCGCGGTTATGTCGAGCCAGTCCTTGCCGATGGCGGTCGGTGGCAGATCCAGCTTCAGCTCCGGCGCGGCGCGGCCGACCCACGCCGTGAAGGTATTGCTGTTGGGACCCGGCCACAGCGTGTAGACGTCCTTGTAAGGATATGCTGCGGCCGCCGCGGCGATCTTCTCGATGGCCGCTTCGGCGGGCTTGCCGCTGACCTGCGCGATGATGTCCGGCGTGCTGCCGAACCATTGGCGGTCGGGTGCGTTGTGATGGACCGCCAGGGCGGACATGCCGCGCCGGGCGCGCCAGCCGATCACTTCGTAGACGGTGTATTCCGAGGCCTTCGCCGGCTTTGTCGCGACCCAGGTATGGACGCCGAATGCCCCGCGCCATTTGAAGGCGCGCGCCGCGTATACCTGGACGAGCGCTTCCGGATGCGCGGCCGGGGCGGGCGCCAGGCCGGTGACCTCCCGCGAGGCGTTCCACCACTCCACGCCGCCCACGTCGCTCGACACGAGGAGCGTGAACGGGCCGGCCAGGAGCACGAGCGCGATCGCTGAGATCCGCGCGATCCATTTGACGGCGGCTTGGACGATGGGAAGCTGGCGCACGCTGAATGATCTCTCCGACGGGTCAAAAATACGTAAACGGTATTGCAATGGTGGACTTTGCTGCGTCCTCGGCCATTATTCGTCGAGAATGGCGGCTCATCGACGGCATTTCGCGCCGTCGAAGACGAAATATAGGTTCGCGGGACGCATATGACAGGCAAAACATGGCAATTCTGGGTCGATCGCGGCGGCACCTTCACGGATGTCGTCGCGCGGCGGCCCGACGGGCGCCTGGTCACGCACAAGCTGCTTTCGGAAAATCCCGAGAATTACCGGGACGCGGCGGTCGAGGGTATTCGCCACCTGCTCGGCATCGGCAAGACGGGTGCCATCCCGTCGGTGGCGATCGACGCGATAAAGATGGGCACGACCGTCGCCACCAACGCGTTGCTCGAACGCAAAGGCGACCGCACCGCGCTCATCACGACGAAGGGTTTTCGCGACGCGCTGCGGATCGGCTATCAGGCCCGGCCGAATATCTTCGACCGCCACATCGTCCTGCCGGAAATGCTTTACGAGACGGTCGTCGAGCTTCCCGAGCGGGTATCCGCTTCCGGCGAGGTGCTGTTGAGCCTCGACGCGGCCGCGGCCCGCCGCGAGCTTCAAAAGGTTTACGAATCCGGGATACGCTCGGTTGCGATCCTGTTCATGCACGGTTACCGGTTCACCGACCATGAGCGCCAGGCGGCGGACATCGCCCGCGAGATCGGCTTCACTCAGGTCTCGGCCAGTCATTGGATCAGCCCGTTGATGAAGCTCGTCGGCCGCGGCGATACCACGGTGGTGGACGCCTATCTGTCGCCGATCCTGCGGCGCTACGTCGATCAGGTGGCCGGCGAGATGGGCGACACGCGCCTGATGTTCATGCAGTCGAACGGCGGCCTGACGGATGCCCGGCTGTTCCAGGGGAAGGACGCCATTCTCTCCGGTCCCGCCGGCGGCATCGTGGGCGCGGTGCAGACGGCGGCGCAGGCGGGATTCGACAAGATCATCAGCTTCGACATGGGCGGCACGTCCACCGATGTGGCCCATTACGACGGTGCATACGAGCGCGCCTTCGAGACGCTGGTCGCGGGGGTGCGCATGCGCGCGCCGATGATGCAGATCCATACGGTCGCCGCTGGCGGGGGCTCGATCTGCGTGTTCGACGGCGCGCGCTATCGCGTCGGCCCCGAATCCGCCGGGGCCAATCCGGGTCCTGCCTGCTACCGGCGGGGCGGTCCGCTCACGGTCACCGATTGCAACGTCATGCTGGGCAAGCTGCACCCGGATTTCTTCCCGCATGTCTTCGGCCCGGGCCAGGACCAGTCGCTGGATGCGGCGGCCGTCGAAAGAAAGTTCCATGCGCTCGCGGCGGAGATCGAGCAGGCGACCGGCAACAGGCGCAGCCCACAGGAAGTTGCCGACGGCTTCCTGAAGATCGCCGTGCAGAACATGGCCAACGCGATCAAGAAGATCTCGATCGAGCGCGGCTACGACGTCACGGAGTACACGCTCTGCTGCTTCGGCGGCGCGGGCGGACAGCACGCATGCCTCGTCGCCGACGCGCTTGGCATGACGAAGGTGTTCATCCATCCGTTTGCCGGCGTGCTCTCTGCCTACGGCATGGGGCTTGCCGACATTCGCGCGATCCGCGAGAAGACCGTTGAAGCCGTGCTGGACGAGGCACTCATGCCGCAGCTCGCCGCCGGGCTCGACAGCCTCGCGATCGCGGCGAAGCAAGAGATCACGCGTCAGGGCGTCGCCCCGGAGGAGGTGGAGATTCACCGCCGGGTCCATCTGAAGTACCAGGGAACCGACACGGCGCAGGTGGTCGACTTCGCCGACGCTTCGGCTATGGCGGCCGCATTCCAGGAGGCGCACCGCCAGCGCTACGGCTTCGTCATGTCGGACAAGCCGCTGGTGGCGGAGACGGCGGTAGCCGAGGCGGTCGGCCGTTCCGCGCCTGTCGCCGAGCCCGTTTCCGCCGCCCCGGCGGCGACCTTGTCCGTCCCGCGCGGCAGGGTGCGGGCGCGCATGGCCGGCGAACTACGCGAAACGCCCGTCTACGACATCGGCGATCTCGGGCCCGGTAACCGGATAGACAGCCCGGCCGTGATTGCCGAACCGGTGGCGACGACGGTAGTCGAGCCAGGCTGGCGTGCGGAGATTACCGAGAAGGGGCATACCGTGATGACGCGCGTCGTCGCGCTCCGGCGCAGCGAGGCGATCGGGACCCATTGCGACCCCGTGATGCTGGAAGTTTTCAACAACCTCTTCATGTCGATCGCCGAGCAGATGGGCGTCACGCTGCAGAACACCGCCTACTCGGTGAATATCAAGGAGCGCCTCGATTTCTCCTGCGCCGTGTTCGACGCGGAGGGGCAGCTGATCGCCAACGCGCCGCACATGCCGGTCCATCTCGGCTCGATGGGCGAAAGCGTGCGTGCGGTGATCGTCAACAACGCGGGTGGCATCGAGCCGGACGATGTCTACGTGCTCAACGCGCCCTACAACGGCGGGACGCATCTGCCCGACATCACCGTGATTACGCCGGTGTTCGATGCCGAGGGCAAGCGCATTCTCTTCTACGTCGGCAGCCGCGGCCATCACGCCGACATCGGCGGGACGATGCCGGGCTCGATGCCGCCCGACACGCGCACCGTGGATGAGGAAGGCGTCCTCATCGACAATTTCAAGCTGGTCGAACGCGGATCGTTTCGCGAGAAGGAAATGCGGGCGCTGCTCGCATCCGGCCGATATCCGGCCCGAAATATCGACCAGAACATCGCCGATCTGAAAGCGCAGATCGCGGCCAACGAAAAAGGCGTGCACGAGCTGCGCCGGATGGTCGAGCATTTCGGCCTCGATACGGTGGTGGCCTATATGGGCCATGTCCAGGACAACGCGGAGGAATCCGTCCGGCGCGTCATCGACGTCTTGAAGGACGGCAGCTTCGCCTACGAGATGGACGACGGCAGCGTCATCAAGGTCGCTGTCTCGATCGATCGGGAAAGGCGCAGCGCGTGCGTCGATTTCACCGGCACGAGCGCGCAGCGGCCGAGCAATTTCAATGCGCCATCCGCGGTCTGCCGTGCCGCCGTCCTGTATGTCTTCCGCACGCTGGTCGACGACGATATCCCGATGAACGAAGGGTGCCTGAAGCCGATCGAGATCGTCATTCCGGAGGGATGCATGCTGCGGCCGGCCTATCCGGCAGCCGTCGTTGCGGGCAACGTCGAAACCTCGCAGTGCATTACCGACACGCTCTATGGCGCGCTCGGCGTCATGGCGGCGGCGCAAGGGACGATGAACAACATCACCTTCGGCAATGCCCGCCACCAGTATTACGAGACCGTGTGCGGCGGTTCGGGCGCCGGGCCGGCATTCGACGGGACCTCGGCGGTCCACACCCACATGACGAATTCGCGGCTGACCGATCCTGAGGTGCTGGAATGGCGCTTTCCGGTCCTGCTGGAATGTTTCGAGATCCGCCCCGGTTCCGGCGGCAGGGGGGCGCACCGGGGCGGCGACGGGACGCGCCGGCGGCTGCGTTTCCTCGAGGAGATGGAGCTCGCCATTCTGTCGGGCCATCGCCGGGTTGCGCCGTACGGCATAGCCGGCGGCGAGGCGGGAAGCTGCGGGCGCAACTGGGTCGAGCGGGCCGGTGGCGCGCGTCACGCGATGACCGGGACCGACGCGACGGTCATGCGGCCGGGCGACGTCTTCGTGCTCGAAACCCCCGGCGGCGGCGGCTTCGGTCCGCCTGTTGCACGGCGGCAAGCCGCGGAGTGAATTGCGTCAATGGTGTGACGGCCGTCCTTGTATCGCCCGGCATTTGATCTAAATATGCCGCGTATTCCAGGTTGCGTGAGCCCCGCCGAACGGGGCCAGACATACGGTTGGGAGTATCCTTTGGCGCGACAAATACCCATGCGGTGGGCGATCGGCGTTGTGCTGGCCGGCTTGGCGTTCGCCGGGGCGCACTTGGCCGGTGCGCACAAGGCGATGGCCGTGGCCACGGGTGGGGCAGGCGACGGCCAGCTCTCCTTTACCGTGACCCGCAACGGCGCGCCGATCGGCTCCCAAATCTATCGCATCGACCGGCAGGGCCGCCATGTCGTCGTCGACATCCACACCGATATCGATTTCCGGCTGCTTTGGATCCCGGTTTACCGGTTCCGCCACGAATCGCGCGAGATCTGGGACGGCGACCGGCTGGTCCGGATGGTCTCGAACACCGACGACAACGGCAATCCGGTCACCCTCGACGTCAGGGCCGAAGGCCGGGTGCTGAAAGTGGGCGGCGAGGCCGGTCCGGCCGAGGTCGATTCGAGCGCCGTGCCCGCCAGTCTCTGGAATTCGGTGGTGGTGGAGCGGCAAAGGCTGCTGGATACCGTCACCGGCACGGTGTTGGCGACGAAAGTCGCCTTCCTGGGGGACGAGGTCCTGACCGTCGCCGGTAAGTCCATCCAGACCCGGCGGTACAGACTTTCCGGCGATTACAGCCGCGACCTTTGGTACGACAGCGGTGACGGCTCGCTGGTCCGTGTCCTGTTCGAGGCCCGCGACGGCTCCGAAGTCGAATACGTCCTCGACAACTGAGAGCACGGCTTTCTACCCTCTCTTGCCGCCAGTTGAACCGGCCGGTGCCCGGGACTACTGTCATGCCGAGCGTCGATGGCGCCGGTCGAGAGGTACAGCGTGACCCCCGTTACGGCAGATACCGCCCGAGTAGCAGTGGATTCCGCGTTTCTGGCGGCGCTTTCGGGCATTCTTGGCGACCGCATGTCGACCGCCTTGGCGGTCCGTGAGCACCACGGCAGCGGCGAGGACTATTTCCCGGTCGTTCCGCCGGACGCGGTCTGCTTCGTTGAGACCAGCGAGGAAGTAAGCGCCGTCGTGCGACTCTGCGCCGAGCGCCGCGTTCCGGTCATTCCCTACGGTACTGGCACCTCGCTCGAAGGGCATGTCCAGGCCCTGCATGGCGGCGTCTGCATCGACCTCACGCGCATGAACGCCGTGCTCGAGGTCAATGCACAGGACCTTGATTGCCGGGTGCAGGCGGGCGTTACCCGCAAGCAGCTCAACGAATACCTGCGCGACACCGGGCTGTTCTTTCCGATCGACCCCGGCGCGGACGCCTCGCTCGGCGGCATGGCGGCGACGCGCGCGAGCGGCACCAATGCCGTGCGCTACGGCACCATGCGCGAGAACGTGATGGGCCTGACCGTGGTGCTGCCCGACGGCCGCATCGTGCGCACCGGCGGACGGGCGCGGAAATCGGCGGCGGGATACGACCTGACCCGCCTCTACGTCGGCTCTGAAGGGACGCTCGGCGTCATCACCGAGGTGCAGCTTCGCCTTTACGGCATTCCCGAGGCGGTCACGTCGGCCGTCTGTCAGTTTCCGACGCTGGCGGATGCGGTGAACACGGTAATACTGACGATCCAGTCGGGGATTCCGGTCGCCCGCATCGAGCTTCTGGACGAGGTCCAGATGCGGGCCTGCATCGCCTATTCCAAGCTCCAGGGCTACGAAGCGCGCCCGACTCTGTTCTTCGAGTTCCACGGCACGCAGGCATCCGCCGCCGAGCAGGCCGAGATGGTCAAGGCGATCTCCAATGACTTCGGTGGTAGCGCGTTCCGATGGACCGCCCAGGCAGAGGAGCGAACCAGGCTCTGGCAGGCCCGGCACGACGCCTATTACGCCGCCATTGCGCTTTCACCGGGCAAGAAAGGGATCGCCACCGATGCCTGCGTGCCGATATCGCGGCTGGCCGATTGCATCGTCGAGACGCGCGCCGACATCGATCGGTCGGACCTTGTCGCGCCGATCGTTGGCCATGTCGGCGACGGCAATTTCCACCTGGTGATCATCGTCGATCCGAACGATGCCGAGGAGATGCACCGCGCGCACGCGCTCAATGAACGGCTGATCGAGCGGACGCTCGCTTTCGGCGGAACCTGTACGGGCGAGCACGGCGTCGGCCAGGGCAAAATGCAGTTCCTGACGGCGGAGCACGGCGAAGCCGTCAGCGTAATGCGGGCGCTCAAGCAGGCGCTCGACCCGCAGAACATCATGAACCCGGGGAAAATCCTGCGTTTTTGACGCCCGTCCGCCGCGCCACGGCCGGCCGGAAGGCCCGAATTTACTGCCGGCCGCCGATAGGCTACATAATTGGAAGAAATCCCCTCAATTTTTTTGGCCGAAGCCGTTCCGGCCCGGCTGCCAACTCTAACGTACGAACGGGAGAAAACCGGTGTCGAGCAACAGCTTGCCTCTCTCACGGTTCAAAGTCATCGACCTCACGGCCCATCGCGCCGGTCCGACGGCGGTTCGCCAGCTTGCGGATTGGGGCGCAGAAACCATCAAGATCGAAGCGCCGGTCGCAATCAACAAGGATAAGGGCGGCCTGATCGGCTCGCGGCATGGCTTCGACCTGCAAAACCTGCACCGCAACAAGCGGAGCCTGACGCTCGACCTCAAGAGCGACGCCGGCAAGGAAGTCTTCTTCGACCTGGTCAAGAACTCGGACGTGGTGGTCGAGAACTTCCGCTCGGCGGTGAAGCATCGCCTCGGCATCGACTACGAGGCTTGTCAGAAAGTGAATCCGCGCATCGTATACGGCAGCATCGCCGGCTTCGGCCAGACCGGGCCCTACGGCAAGCGGCCCGGCGTCGATCAGATCGCCCAGGGCATGGGCGGGCTTATGTCCGTGACCGGCATCCCCGGCCAGGGGCCGGTTCGTGTCGGTATCCCGATCTGCGACCTGACCGCCGGCTTGTTCCTCGCGCAGGGCATCCTCATCGCGCTGCTGGAGCGCGAGGTCTCCGGTAAAGGACAATGGGTCCATACCTCCCTGCTGCAGGCCATGATCTCGATGATGGATTTCCAGGCAGCCCGGTATCTCAAGGACGGCGAGGTGCCGAAGCAGGAGGGCAACAACCACCCGACCGGCATTCCGACCGGCGTATTCCCGACCGCGGACGGCCATATCAACATCGCCGCGTCCGGCACGGTTCTGTTCGATCGGCTATGCAAGGCGATGGGCGCGCCGGAACTGGTGACGGACGAGCGCTATAACTCCTTCGACGCCCGCCGCAAGAATCGCGACGAGCTCAACGAGAAAATCTCCTCCTTCACCAAGAAAAAGCCGAGCCAGTATTGGGTCGATCTCCTGAACGAGACCGGCGTGCCGTGCGGGCCGATCTACAACGTGAAGCAGGTGTTCGACGACCCGCAGGTCAAGCATCTCGGGATGGCGGTTCCGATGGAGAGCCCAAAGCTGGGAACCGTTTCCATCGTCGGCCAGCCGATCATGATGGAGCGCACGCCGCAGCCGAAGAAGATGCGGCGGGCGACACCGGAGATGGGCGAGCACAGCGACGAGGTTCTGGCGGAGCTGGGCTACAGCAAGGACAAGATCGCCACGCTTCGCAGCAAGAACGTCATTTGATCCGGCAGCGCGGCTTTGCCGCGCCCGGCAACGCGACAATCCAAGAGGACGACATGAAACTCGATACCGACAAGATGATCGCCGAAAAGAAGAACGGCGTTGGCTGGATGACCTTCAACAATCCCGCGCGCCGAAACGCGACCTCGCTCGAGATGTGGCAGGCGATCGGCGTGATCATGAACGACTTCGCGCGCGACCCGTCGGTCAAGTGCTGCGTCATGAAGGGCGCGGGCGACAAGGCCTTCGTCTCCGGCGCCGACATCTCCCAGTTCAAGGAGAAGCGCAGCGACGCCGACGCCGCGGCGCAATACGACCGGATCTCGGAGGAAGCCCGGCGGGGGCTGGTGAATTTCCAGAAGCCGCTCATCGCCATGATCCGCGGCTATTGCCTCGGCGGCGGCCTCGGCGTCGCCATGAACGCCGACTTCCGCATCGCGACCGAGGACTCCCAGTTCGGCATTCCCGCCGCACGGCTCGGCATCGCCTACACCTTCGAGAACATCAAGCGGCTGGTCGGTCTCGTCGGGCCGTCCTTCGCGAAGGAGATCCTGATCACGGCGCGCCGGTTGAGCGCGGCGGAAGCCTATCAGATCGGGCTCATCAACCGGGTCGTTCCCGTGAACAAGCTCGAGGAGACGGTGGCGGAATTTACCGACGCCATTACTATGAACGCGCCGCTCTCCATGAAGGCGTCGAAGCTGATCATCGCGGAAATTCTCAAGGACAAGGACGAGCGCGATTACGACATGATCGATGGGCTCAAGCGCGAGTGCTTCGACAGCAACGACTACAAGGAAGGGCGCGAAGCCTTCATGGAAAAGCGCAAGCCGGCCTTTACCGGCACCTGAGATCGCTGAGTCGGGTGTCGGAAGGGAGCACGCGACGGTGCGTCGCCGATGCTGAACGAACGGGTGCCCCGGCTGCTGACGGTACTTGCGGTGAGTGCGGCCTTCAATGCCGCACTCACTTTGCAAAACGCGTGGCCCAGCCTGTGGGTCACGATCGGCGCCGGGGTATCGGTCGAGCTGCTTGTTCTGCTCGTCTTTCTGGCGTTTTGTTTGGAGCGCAGGGCGGAGCTCGGCCGGCCGCTCGCCTGGTGCCTCGCGGTAACGCTCTTTCTGCTGATCGCCGGCCGCTACGCCGCCGTGACGGCGCATTCCTTGTTCGGGCGTCCGATAAATCTCTATTTCGACCTGCCGCACCTGCCCGAGGTGGCCGCCATGACCGTGGGCGCCCGTTCCGCGTCGGAAATCCTCGGAATCGCCGCGGCTGCGCTGGCCATACCCGTAATGCTACTGCTGTCGATCCATTGGGGCGTCGGCGCCATCGCGCGATGCCTCTCGGACAAGCCGCTGCGCCGTGCGACCGGCGGCATTGCGGCCGCGGGCATCGTCTTCTTCTTTGCGTCGTCACTGCCCGCGTTCCAATGGGCGGGCAGGGGCTTTGCCTTTCCGGTCTCGACGGTATACGCGGAACAGGCCAAATTCCTGGCGGAGGCGCTGATCGGTCCGCGCGACGACAGGTTGGTGTCGCCTCCGGGGCCGCCGGCGGATCCTGCGGCACTGAATGGCGCGGACGTCTTCGTGATCTTCCTGGAGTCCTATGGCGAGGTCGCCTACCGCCTGCCCGACATCTCCGGTGAAATCCGCGTCCGCGCCGCCGAGGCCGGCCGGCATTTGTCCGCCAAGGGCTGGCATGTCGTCTCGGGCTTGTTCGAATCGCCGACCTTCGGCGGCGCGTCCTGGCTGGCGCATTCCAGCTTTCTAACCGGCACGACGGTATCGGAGAACCGCGACTATGAACTGCTCCTTAGCAGCGATCGGACGAGCTTCGTCCGCGATTTCGCAGAGGCCGGCTACCGCACCGTCGCGCTGATGCCCGGATTGAAGCTGGCCTGGCCGGAGGGCAAGTTCTACGGCTTCGACAAGATCTACGCCGCGGCCGACCTGGACTATGCCGGGCCGCCTTTCGGATGGTGGGAAATCCCCGATCAGTTCTCGCTCGGGAGGCTCGATGAGCGGGAGATACGGGCGACCGGCCGCAAGCCGCTTTTCGTGGTCTACCCGACGATCATGAGCCACATGCCGTTCGCGCCGGTGCCGCCCTATCTCGCGGATTGGGCGCGCGCGATCGAACCTGAGGCCTATGCGCGGGCGCCGGACAATTCGCGCGAGCCGCTGGGCGATTGGAACGCGGCGCGTGCGGCCTACCGGGAGGCGATGCTATATAACCTCGCGATGATCGAAGGCTTTCTTGCGGAGCGAGCGCCGGAAAATGCACTGGTTGTCGTGCTCGGCGATCATCAGCCGCCTGGTCTCGTCAGCGGCGCGGGTGCGAGCCGGCTGGTGCCGGTTCATGTGTTCTCGCGGGACGCAGCGCGCATCGCCGGGTTTCGCGAGGCCGGATTGAAGGATGGCTTCGTGCCTTCCGGCAATGCTCTCGGCGACTTCGCCGCGTTGCACCGCCGCTTCGCAGACGCCCTAAAATAGCCGCGGCGCAGGCATAAATCAGGCAGATGGAAACGGTTTGATCGGCTGCCGTCGAACCCTTAGTTTATCGCTATCGTTCTGGCCGAGCCGGATCGTGGCGCTTCAGCCGAGAGGGGTTGATTTGTGAAGAAGCTGCTGATTGGCCTGATCGCCGTCGGTGTTTTGTTGATTGCAGCGATCTTGATCGCGCCGAGCTTCGTCGACTGGAATGCCCACAAGCAGGAAATCACCGCGATGGTGCGGGAGGCGACCGGGCGGGACCTGGCGATCCGCGGCAACATCGACGTCACGATCCTGCCGAGCCCGGCATTGCGCGTCGAAGACGTGCGTCTGTCGAGCATCGAAGGCGCGGTTTCGCCGGAGATGGTCCGGCTCCCCGAAGCGCGCATCAGCTTTGCTTTTGCACCTCTGCTCGAAGGCCGCCTCTCCACCGTCGTGACGATGGTGCGCCCTACGGTCAATCTCGAGAAGCTGAAGGATGGCCGCGTCAATTGGAACTTCGCCGCCAAGCAAGAGCAAGTGCCGGCCGAGCAGCAAAGCGCCGATGAGCCCGGAAGCGGACTTCCCTTCGACGTGAAGCTGGACAGCTTTCGTATCGTGAACGGCACGGTCAGCTATCACGATGCATCCACCGGGACTCTCGAAAGAATGGAGAGCCTCAATACCGAGATTTCCTTCGACTCGCTGCGCGGGCCCTTTCGCATCGATGGCGCGGCAAGCGTGCACGGCATTCCGATCGTATTGCGCGCATCGACCGGGGTGATCAAGCCGGAAGCGCCGCTGTTCGTGATGGCGGAGGTGACGACCGCCGACGGGGACTCGAAGCTGCGGCTGAACGGCACCGTCTCCGCGCCTGACGGCGCTTCGGCGGTCAATGGAGAGCTCGAGGCGACTTCCAAGAGCGTCGCATCCTTCGTCAAGTCCATCTTCCACATGAGCGCGCCGGGTGTATTCGATCAGCCGTTTACGCTGCGCGGGAACCTGGCGGGTTCGGAAAAGGCCGTGTCGCTGAGCGCCATCGAAATCGAGTTTGGCGACGCCCGGGCCACCGGCGAATTCACGGCAGAATTGGGCGACGCGCCGCGGCTGACCGGATTGGTCCGGAGCGGCAACCTCAATCTCGACGCATTCCTCGACGGCGGAAAGCCCGCCGACGCGGCGCCCGCTGCGGCCGCCGGGAAAAATCCCGGAACCCCGGCTTCGGGGCCGGCGAGCGATCCGCAGGCGAAAGATCCGGTGGAAACGCCATTTTCCTTGCCGGCGAATCTCGACGCTTCTCTGACCATTGCCGCCGATATCATTCAGTTCAACGGCGCATTGGTTCGCGATCTGGCGGTCAAGGCGGCGCTCAAGGACGGCCGCGCCGCTATCGAGGACATCAGCGCGGTAATGCCAGGCAATTCTTTCGTCGCCGTGAAGGGCGGCATCGCGGCAGTCGACGGAAAGCCGGACCTGGACCTTCATGTTTCAAGCCGATCCGACAATCTCCGCGAAATTCTCGAATGGGTAGGGGTGGATATCGGCTCCGTGCCGGCCGATCGCCTGCGCCGGTTCTCACTGTCCACCACCGTGACCGGCGCGCCGAAGAATCTCACCGCCAAAGACATCAAAATGCAGCTCGACTCGAGCAATTTGACCGGCGGATTGGCGCTGGTGTTGCGGGATCGTCCGGCATTCGGGTTGCGTCTCGTCGTCGACCGAGTGAATCTGGATGCGTATGTCGCGGGCAGAGACAGCGCGATGCAGCCGGCGCCTGCGCCATCCTCCACGGCCGACACGGCCGCAAAGCAGGACGCAGGGCAATCGGGAGGTTTGGGGGGCCTGGAAGACGCGTTGCGCGTCCTCGAACGCTTCGATGCGAACATCGACGCCACGATCAAGAGCCTGATCGTGGCGCGCACGCCAGCGACCGACCTGCGCGCGGATTTCACGATTTTGAACGGTGGCCTCGAAATCCGGCACGCGGGAATCGGCGATCTCGCTGGCTTGCGCGGCTCGATAAAAGGCAGGCTCGACCGGTCGAAGGACCAGCCTTCGATCGACGCGGATTACACGGTCGAAGTTACGGACGTTGCGCGTTTCGCGCGCTTCGTCGACCGTCCGCAATTGATGAATCACAAGGGCAATGGCCGGCTCGCCTCATCCGGCAAGCTCGCGGGCAACCTGGAACGCATGGTCGTCACGGCGCGTCTGGAGGGGCTGGGCGTCACGGTGGATATCGACGGCGCGGCGACGGCGTTGCTCGCCGCACCGGAATTCAAGCTTGCGACATCGGTCCGTTCGCCGGAGCTCGTGCAACTGGTGCGGCTCGGCATGGAGGATTACTCCCCGGCCGCCGGCAAGCTCGGTCCGGTCGACGTGTCCTTCCGGCTGGAAGGGTCGCGGAATCACGTCAAGGCCGACGCCATTAATGGCCACGCGGGGCCGGTCGCCTTGCGCGGGCTCGCTGAAGTTACGCTGGGCGAGCCGCGACCTAAGCTTCGCGCCGTGATCAGCACGAGCGAGGTATCGCTGGACCTGTTCCTGCCGCCCGAAAGCAGGCGTCGCTCGGATGCCACGCCCGAGTACCGCATCATTCCCGCCGCGGCGAGCGGGACGACCGCGCCGTCGCCGTCGCGGTGGTCGTCCGACCCGATCGACATTGCGATGCTCGAAGCGTTCGACGCGGAAGTCGATCTCGACATGGCCGTGCTGGCGAAGGACCCCTATCGCCTCAAGGATTCGAAGCTGCGGGTCCGGCTGGACGAAGGCAAGCTGTCGCTGGAGCGGTTCCACGCGAATTTCTCGGCCGGGACGGTGACGGTGACGGGCTCCTTGGCCGCCGAGCAACGGAAGATCGCCGGAACGCTCAATGCCAGCCTGAACGGCGTCGAGGTCTCCGATCTCGTCGTGGCCCTGCGCAACTATCAGGCCCGGTTGGGGCCGGTTCGGTTCGGCGCGAAGATGCGCGGCCCGGTCACCGTGACGGCCACCCTGAATACGCTCGGCGGAAGCGAGCGCGAGTTCGTCAGCGGGCTGGCCGGCTCGGCCCGGATTGCCGGCCAACTGAACACCGAGATGTCGAGCGAGACGCGGCAGGCGGGCGCCGTCGCCGGCTTGGCCGGAGCGCTGCTGGGCAGCAAGGTGAAGGAAATCCGGGGCATCACGGACGCCGTTCAGGGCACGGACGTGCTCGTTTCCGCCTTCGAGGGACCGTCGACGCTGAACGGCGATATCATCGTGGAACGCGGCGTCGCGACGACCCGCAATCTCGTTCTGGTCGGCCGGGGCGGCCGTGCGCTGACCGCTGGGACCGCAAATCTGCCGGGATGGACTCTCGACAGCGTCACGGACATCACCCTCGGCCAGGACAGCGACCCGTACCTCACCGCCCAGGTGGCCGGCGCGCTGGACGATCCCTATTTGCGAAAGGTCAGCGGCACCTTGCTGCGGGGAAGGCCGGTTTCGACCCAGCCGCAAGGGGGCGGGCAGTCCGGAGCCAAGATCGTCGAGCCGCAGCAGCCCGCGCCGGCGCCGGCGGCAGATCGAAAGCGAAAGCCGGAAGACGTATTGAAGGACTTATTGCAGGGGCTCAGCCGCTGAGGTCTGACCGGCGCTGCGCGCATTCGCCAGATCGGTTTGCAGCGAGGTCAGGACATACACCCGGATCGCGCTCGAAAGGTTGCCGTCGCGCTGCTTGTCGATCTCCGTGACGAGCTGGTTAACCGTGAAATTGCGCCGGCCCGCGATTGCCTTGAGCGCGTCCCAGAAAGCGTTCTCCAGCGAAACCGACGTGCGGTGTCCGGTAATGACGACGGAACGCTTCTTCATCGCGCCGAGTGGCCCGCCATCCATGGCGCCCGAAGTATCGGCGCCAGACGGCGATGGAATTTCCTGCCGGTCCGATGATGTTGTCATTTTCACGAATTCTACGTTGCCGATTAACGTATAGATATACCGCGCAACGGTGACTTCAACCGTTGCCATTGGCAATACGCATTCACGGATTCTTGATGCGCTGCCCGGACTTTACCGGCATGCAGCGCGCGTGAATTCCGCAATTCGATCCATTGCATCGTTCCAATTGCCCGCAATAGTTCGCCCCGACGAGCGGCGCGGCTCCAGGCTGTGGTTGCCGTCCTCTAGCCATTGAACGGTAATTGCCGGCGATAGGCGGTAACCACCAATCTCCGCAAACGAACCGAAGGGGTCGCGGGTTCCCTGGCATATCAGCGTGGGCGTGCGCAAATCGGCGAGATGCGCCGTCCGGGTGCGCTCCGGCCTGCCGGGAGGATGGAAAGGGTAGCCGAGGCAGACCAGACCCGCGACGGCGCTTTCGTCGGCGATCAGGCTCGCAATCCGGCCGCCGAGGGATTTTCCGCCGATGACGAGGGGCCGGCCCGTCAAACGGTCGATCGCCTCGGCCCAGCACCGCCTTAGGATCGCCTCGGGGTTCGGGGGGCGGCGCCTGCCCGAGGCCGTCATCGCCCGCATGTACGGAAATTCGAACCGGTACACGGGGATGCCGCGCTCTCCGAGCCCTTCAGCGAAGGCTTCCATGAAGGGCGACCGCATGCCCGCGCCCGCCCCATGCGCAAGCACGAGGGCGCCATCGCCGCCGGGCGGGCCGGACCTCAACAGCTCAAGCAACCCATCAGCCATCTTATGCTTTCCGAAAGGTTAAACCGCGCGGCGCGCCGTAAAGGAGACGTTAAAGATATTGCCGTAGAAACCATATCTTCCGTTGACACTGTTTTGCATGCAGGGCTTGCAATGAGCGAACTGGCACTTGTGGAAGATAGGGCGGTTTCGACCCGCAACGAAGAGCAGCTCGTCACGATGACGGTCGAGGGGCAGCTATTCGGGCTTCCGATCCTGAGCGTTCAGGATATCGTCGAAACGCACAAGATCACACAGGTACCGCGGACACCGTCGGCGATTTCCGGCATCATGAATCTGCGGGGGCGGATCGTCACGGTCATCAATTTGCGGCGCATTCTCGGCCGAAGCGACGATTCGAATAGCCGCATGGGCGTGACCGTCGAGTTCAAGGGCGACCTCTATACCATTCTTGTCGATCAGATCGGCGAAGTACGCCTGCTGAACAGGACGGACTTCGAGGCATCGCCTGCGACGCTCGATCCCAAGCTCAAGCAGCTTTGTACGGGGATATACCGGCTCGACGGCGAGTTGCTGGCGGTGCTGGACGTAAATCAGATCCTTTCCCCGGAGACGATCGCGCAGACGCCGCCGATCCAGTTCATCGCGCGCCGTCAAAAAGAATCCACGAATATGCAGGCGGCGGCGCAGAAATCGCTGCCGGCGCCCGCGACGGAAGAGCCCGCCGCTGCCGCCGACGAAGACGATGAGCAGAGCGCGGCACCGGCCAAACACGGCAAGAATCTTTTCCGCAAACTGAAATCATCCGCAGCCGCCGCCGCGAAAGCGGCCCCTGTCTCAGAAGGCGAAGCTGCCAAGGGATCGGCCAGCGCAGAAAGCGCGATTGTGCCGTCTTCGAAGGGATCGGGTGCAAAAAGCTCGACCCCGTCGAAGAAAATCGAGGTTGGCAAATCGAAGATCGCCGTGCCGGAGAAGTCTGCGGCGCCCTGTCCGCCGAAAGCCATTGCGCCGTCCAAGGATCTGTTCGAGCTTCTCGGTGGCGACACGGCGCTCGCGGCGGCCGTGCACGGATTCTATGAAAAGATTGCCGCGGACCGGACCCTGTCGGCCCGCTTCGGCAGCTTGGACATGACGCGTCAGGGAAAGGCGATGCAATCGTTCCTGACCGCCGCGATCAAAGCAGGCAGCAGGCCGGTCTCTGCGCCGGGCCACCAGTGGCTGTCACCCAAGAAGGGGCTGAACGACGACGATTTCAACAAATGCCTCAGCCACTTCGAAGCGGCCCTGCACGCGCGGCTGGTTCCCGAAGGCACGATTTTCCGCGCCCTCGCGGTGTTCGAGCGATATCGCGAGAGCGTCGTCGACTGACTGCGATCGCGGGCGAAATTGAACGGGCCGCATCGACGATGCGGCCCGTTTTTCATTGGCAGAGCGTCGGATCAGAGGTCGCGGAAGAAGTCGTTTCCCTTGTCGTCGGTGACGATGAAGGCGGGAAAGTTCTCGACCTCGATGCGCCAGATCGCTTCCATGCCGAGGTCCTCGAACTCGATGCACTCGACCTTCTTGATGCAGTCGAGCGCCAGCCGGGCGGCCGGGCCGCCGACCGACCCGAGATAGAAGCCGCCGTGCTTCTGGCAGGCTTGCCGCACCTGGTCGGACCGGTTGCCTTTCGCCAGCATGACCAGCGACCCGCCGGCCGCCTGGAAGCGGTCGACGAAGGAGTCCATGCGTCCCGCAGTGGTGGGACCGAAGGAGCCGGAAGCATAGCCTTTGGGCGTCTTCGCAGGCCCGGCGTAATAGATCGGGTGGTCCTTGAAGTACTGCGGCAGGTCGCCCCCCTCATCGAGACGCGCCTGCAGGCGGGCATGCGCCAGGTCCCGCGCGACAATGATCGGCCCATTGAGCGCGAGGCGGGTCTTTACCGGATGCTTCGTCAGCGCCGCGCATATCTCTGGCATCGGCCGGTCGAGGTCGATGGCGACGGCGTCCCCGCCTAGATCGTCTTCCGCGATGTCGGGGAGGTACCTTGCCGGGTCCGTCTCGAGCTGCTCGAGAAACACGCCGTCCTTTGTGATCTTGCCGAGTATCTGCCGGTCTGCGGAGCAGGACACGCCGAGTCCGATCGGCATGCTGGCGCCATGCCGCGGCAGCCGTATTACGCGGACGTCGTGGCAGAAATATTTGCCGCCGAATTGTGCGCCTATACCCATCTTCTGCGTCAGGCCAAGTATCTGCTGCTCGAGCGCGACGTCGCGAAACGCCTGTCCCTTATCGCCGCCCTCGGTCTGAAGGGTGTCATAGTAGCGGCAGCTCGCGAGCTTGACGGTCTTGAGGTTCATCTCCGCCGACGTTCCGCCGATGACGATCGAGAGGTGGTAGGGCGGGCAGGCGGCGGTCCCCAATGTCCGGATCTTCTCGTCGAGGAAAGCGATGAGCTTTTCCGGGTGCAGCGTCGCGGGCGTCGCCTGGAACAGAAAGGTCTTGTTGGCGGAGCCGCCGCCCTTCGCGATAAACAGGAACTTGTAAGCGTCGCCCTCGTCGGCATAGAGGTCGATCTGCGCCGGCAGGTTGTTGCGGGTATTGGTTTCCACATAGGTCGACACCGGGGAAACCTGGCTGTAGCGTAGATTCGTCTCGGTATAGGTCCGGAACACGCCGGCCGACAGCGCGGCTTCGTCCTCGCCGCCGGTCCAGACGCGCTGGCCCTTCTTGCCCATGATGATGGCGGTGCCGGTGTCCTGGCACATGGGCAGCACGCCGCCCGCCGCGATGTTGGCGTTCTTCAGCAGGTCGTAGGCGACGAAACGGTCGTTTTCCGATGCCTCCGGATCGTCGAGGATCCGGGCGAGTTGCTTGAGGTGCCCCGGCCTGAGCAGGTGGCTGACATCCTTGAAGGCTTCGGCGGCCAGCAGGGTGAGGGCTTCCGGCTCGACGGTCAGGACGTCCGTCCCGTTGAATTTTGCCGTGCCGACATGCTTGTCCGACAGCTTCCGGTACGGCGTCGCATCCGGGCCCAGCGGGAACATCGGATAGAACTCGAACTTGGCCTCGCTCATGGTCGCCTTTCCTTCGCCGGTTGCGCTCGGAACCGGCGGCTAAAAACGACGAATTGCCCCGGTCGTCAAGGCCGTCCGCCGCCGACGCGGATGTTCGCCGCGGACGTGTACGAGGCCTTCTCGGACAGCAGCCAGCAGATTGCCTCGGCGATCTCCTCCGGGCGTCCGGCGCGGCCCATCGGCAGCCGCGGGGCGATCTCCGCCACCTTTTCCTGGGGCGGCATGCCGGGCGAGGTGAGGCCGGGGCTGACCGTGTTCACCCTGATCCCGTCTTTCGCGACTTCCTGAGCGAGCCCGATCGTCAGGCTGTTCACGGCGCCTTTGGAGGCCGCGTACAGAATGCCCTCGTTGGGCGAGCCGTTGTTGGCCGAGCCCGATGAAACGTTGACGATCGCGCCGCCCTTGCCGCCATGGCGCGTCGACATGCGCCTCACGGCTTCGCGGGCGCAAAGAAAGTATCCCGCCACGTTGACGCGGAGTACGGCCTCGATGTCGTCGGCGGCGAGCGCTTCGAGCCGGCCGCGCGGGCCGTGCATTGCGGCGTTGTTGACCAGCCCGGTCACCGGGCCAAGCTCGCGGCCCACCCGTTCGAACAGCCGCGCCACATCCGCCTCGACGCCGGTATCCATCCTGACGGCCATCGCCCGTCCGCCGGCCGTTTCGATCGCCTTGACGACCTCCTCCGCTTTGCTGGTCTCGGATTTGTAGGCGACGCAGACGAAATGGCCATAGCCGGCGCTGAGCCGGGCGGTCGCCGCGCCGATGCCCCGGCTTCCGCCGGTCACGATGGTTACATGCTGCATGATGCAAGCCTCCCAGTGGGCTGGCGCGTCGACGCTCCGCCACGGGACGACGCCGTTTATTTCTTCCGACCAGTCATTTCTTCCGAAAGGTATCGAGCGGAATGATGTTGCCGTCTTTCGCCGCCGGCTTGGCGGCGTCCTTGCCGGTGCCGTGCTTCTCGGCGTCGTCGTTTTGCGCCGCCGCTTCCGCCGGTTGGAACTGCAAGGCGAAGTTCACCGACGGGTCGGCGAAGGCGTTGATGGCCGCGAAGGGGATAACCAGCCGTTGCTGCCGGTCGTTGAAGCTGAGCGTCACCCGGAATCCCTCGTCGCCGACGAGAAGCTCCCAAAACTGGTATTGCAGGACGATGGTCATCTCGACCGGATATTTCGCGCGCAACTCCTCGGGAATGGCTACGCCGGGATGGTCGGTGCGAAAGGTGATGTAAAGATGGTGCGCTCCCGGCAGCCCGTGCGTCGAGACATGCATCAGGGCCTCGCGGACGACATTTTTCAATGCCCGCTCGACTAGCTTGTCGTATTGCAAGAGATCCTCGGTCATCGCGCTAGACGGTGTTCTAGCACAACCGCGCTGGCGATAAAATGGATACGCGAGGAAGGGCGAGAATGAAAGTGGGGGGCTTCTGTTGCCCGGTGCCCCCCGAACCGCGCTTACCTAGGTTTTAATTAGGCAGCGAGGCGGGCTTCGCCCGCAAAGTTATCGTTCGCAATTAGCGAATTGGTCCGATAACGGTGGTACCATACCGGGAACAAGCCAGATCTTTACCACGCGCGTCGATCCTATTTCGCCCCCATGAAGCCGGCGGTGCGAGCATCGCCGGCTGTCGAATTTGGTGGAGGCGCCGGGTACTGCCCCCGGGTCCGCTGCGCTTATTTCACCAGGCCATTTAGCGCCATAGTCGGTTGCCCGACACAGGGAATATAGGGCGGCTCGAGCCGTTGTTAAAGCGCCGAATGCCGGCAGCCGGCCCGAATCGCGGGCGCGGCCGGCTGCGAGGGGCGAAATTTGCCGGTTCGTAAACATTTGATATGCCGAAATTAACCAAAAACGATTGGCGGGGGCCCATCCGCCATCTAATTCATAGAGGTATCCGGAACCGGTATAGTAGCCTCATGAAGCAGTATCTCGACCTGATGCGGCACATCCGCGACAACGGGGTCCGGAAGAACGACCGGACCGGCACCGGCACGCTCAGCGTTTTCGGCTATCAGAACCGTTATGACCTTGCGGATGGATTCCCGGCGGTCACCACCAAGAAACTGCACCTGAAGTCGATCATTCACGAGCTGCTGTGGTTCCTCCAGGGCGATACGAACGTTCGCTACCTGCACGAGCACGGCATCTCTATCTGGGACGAGTGGGCCGACGAGACCGGCGACCTCGGCCCGGTCTATGGCAAGCAGTGGCGGTCCTGGCCGACACCGGACGGACGGTCGATCGACCAGATCGATGCGCTGGTGAAGCAGATCCGCCGCAACCCGGATTCGCGCCGGCTCATCGTCAGCGCTTGGAACGTGGCCGACGTCGACAGCATGGCGCTGCCGCCCTGCCATTGCCTGTTCCAGTTCTATGTCGCGGAGGGCAGGCTCTCCTGCCAGCTCTATCAGCGCAGCGCCGATACCTTCCTCGGCGTCCCCTTCAACATCGCCTCCTATGCGTTGCTGACGTTGATGCTGGCGCAGGTATGCGGCTTGGAGCCGGGCGAATTCGTGCACACTTTCGGCGATGCGCATCTTTATCTGAATCATCTGGAGCAGGCCGAGCTGCAGCTTCGGCGGGAGCCCTATCCCCTGCCGCAGATGGCGCTCAATCCCGATGTGAAGGACATCTTTTCCTTCCGCTACGACGACTTCAATCTGACCGGCTACCGCTTCCATCCGCATATTCCGGCAAAGGTCGCGGTTTGACGGAGCGCACCGCGCGTCTCGCGCTGATCGTCGCGATGGCCGACAACCGGGTGATCGGCGCGAACGGCGCCCTGCCGTGGAAAATTCCGGCCGATCTGAAACATTTCAAGGCGTTGACGATGGGCAAGCCGGTCGTGATGGGGCGGCGAACCTTCGATTCGATCGGCCGGCCCCTGCCCGGGCGGCCCAACATCGTCGTCAGCCGAAACGGCAACGCCTTGCCCGATGGCGTCGACTCCGCCGACGACATCGAGAAAGCGGTCGCGATCGCCCGCCGGAGGGCCGCGGAATGCGGCGCGGACGAAATCATGGTCATCGGCGGGGAAACGCTGTACAGCGCGCTGATGCCGCTCGCGGATCGCATCTACCTTACCGAAATCCACGAAAAAGTGGCGGGCGATACTTTTTTTCCCGCTGCCGACGCGGCCGAGTGGGAGGAGGTCACTCGGGAGGACCGGTCGGACATCTACCGGGCGCCGGTCAGCTTCGTGACGCTCGAACGGCGGCGCAATCAGGCGTCGCGGTCAGCCAGCCCGAAGACCTGAAGCAGGAAGGCAAACGCCATCGCGGTTTCCTTCAACCGGTCGAAACGCCCCGCCGCGCCATGGTGGCCGGCTTCCATATTCGTCTTGAACAGCAGCAGGTTATCGTCGGTCTTGAGCGCCCGCAGCTTGGCGACCCATTTCGCCGGCTCCCAGTAGGTTACGCGCGGGTCGGTGAGGCCGGCGGTGACCAGAATGTTGGGATAGTCCTTCGCCCCGACGTTCTCATAGGGCGAATAGGAACGGATGTAGCGGTAGACCTCCGGGTCGGTGATCGGATTGCCCCACTCCGTCCATTCCGGCGGCGTCAGCGGCAGCGTCGGATCGCACATGGTGTTGAGAACGTCGACGAACGGCACGTCTGCGACGATCGCCTTGAACAGGTCGGGCCGCATGTTGGCCGCGACCCCGACCAGCATTCCGCCCGCGCTGCCCCCTTGCGCCGCGATCCTGCCGGATTGCGTGTAACCGTCCGCAATCAATTGTTCGGCGACCGCGATGTGGTCGAGGAAGGTGTTCTTCTTCCGCAGCGTCTTGCCTTCCCGATACCAGTGAAAGCCGCGCTCCATGCCGCCACGGACGTGGGCGATGGCGTAGATGAAGCCGCGGTCCACGAGGCTGAGCCGCGTCGGTATGAAGGCGGCCGGCATGGCGAAGCCGTACGAGCCGTATCCGTAGAGCAGGACCGGAGCGTTGCCGTCGAGCCGTGTCGACTTGCGGTAGAGCAGGGAGATCGGGATCGGCTTTCCGTCATGGCTCGTTGCGTGGATACGCTCGGTCACGTAATCGGCGGGGTCATGGCCGCTCGGCACTTCCTGCTCCTTGCGCAGGACCCGGCTGCCGGTCGCCATGTCGTAATCGAATATGCGCTCCGGCGTCGCCATCGAGCTGTAGGCGAAGCGCAGCGTGTCGGTCGCATATTCCAGGCTGCCGATGAGCGCGAGGCTGTAGGCCGCCTCGTCGAAAGTGATCTCGTACTCCTTCCCGTCGCTGAACCGGGTAACGACGATATGGGGAAGCGCGTCCTCGCGCTCGAGCCGCACCAGGTAATCGCGAAAGACGTAATAGCCGACGATCAGGCGGCCTCGGCGATGCGGAACCAGCGCGCGCCAGTGTTCGCGTCCGGTCGCATCGAGCGGCGTCTCGACCAGCTTGAAATCCTCAGCCCCGTCCGCATTGGTGCGGATGATCAGGCGGTCATCGTGGTGACTGACGTCGTATTCCACATGCCGCTCGCGCGGCGTGACGAGAATGGGGGCGCTCTCCGGCCGATCGGCATCGATCAGGTGAACTTCGGTCGTCTCATGATCATGCGCCGTGATGACGATGTATCGCTGGCTTTCGGTCTTGTCGACATCGACGAAGAATCCGGGAACCATCTCCTCATAGACCAGGCGGTCGGCGCTTGCCGGCGTTCCCAGGACGTGACGCAGGACGCGGAGCGGCCGATGGCTTTCGTCCAGCACCGTATAGAAAACCGACCGGCTGTCGTTCGCCCAGGCGAAGGAGCCGTGCGTGTTCGGGATCTCGTCGTCGAGCGCTTCGCCCGTCGCTAGGTCCCTGAACCGGATGGCGAAGTATTCCGATCCGTTGAGGTCGACGGCATAGGCGAGCACCGCGTGGTCCGGGCTGTGTTGCGAGGTCGTGATATTGAGATATTTCAGGCCCTCCGCTTCCTCGTCGCCGTGCAGGAGGATTTCCTCGATCCGCTCGTCGCCGGCCGTCCCGTGCCGGCAGAGGATGGGATGCTGCCCGCCGACCGCGAAGCGGCGGTAGTAGGCGAAGGGGCCGTCGGCGGCGGGAACCGTGGAATCGTCTTCCTTGATGCGCGCCTTTATCTCCTCGAACAGGCGCTCTTGCAGCCCGGTTGTCGGCGCGAGGTTCGCTTCCGCATAGCGGTTTTCTTCCTCCAGATAGCGGCGGATATCGGCCGCCAGAAGCGCGGGATTCCGCATCACCTCCTGCCAGTTCTCGTCGCGCAGCCAGGCGTAAGGGTCGTCCGCCCGCTCGCCGTGGCGCTCGATGATGACAGGCCGCCGGTCGGCCTTCGGTGGTGATATCTTGCTCATGCGGTGTGGGATCAGCCCGTTCAGCACAGGTTCCTTCGGCGCGCGAATCGCGTCAAGAAGTCAAAATCGGTACGCAGAGGTCTGGCGCCGCGTCGAGCCGCCGGCCGATCAATACGTGACGACGCTGCGGATCGAATCGCCGCTATGCATCAAATCGAACGCGTTGTTGATCTTGTCCAGCGGCATCGTGTGCGTGATGAGGTCGTCGATGTTGATCTTTCCGTCCATGTACCAGTCGACGATCTTGGGAACGTCGGTGCGGCCCTTGGCGCCGCCGAAGGCGGTGCCGCGCCAGACGCGGCCCGTCACGAGCTGGAAGGGGCGGGTGGAGATCTCCTGGCCCGCGCCGGCGACACCGATGATCGTGCTCTCGCCCCAGCCCTTGTGGCAGCATTCCAGGGCTTGGCGCATGAGCTTGACGTTGCCGATGCACTCGAAGCTGTAGTCGGCTCCGCCCTTGGTCAGCTCGACCAGATAGGGCACCAGGTCGCCCTTCACTTCGTCCGGATTGACGAAGTGGGTCATGCCGAACTTCTCGGCGAGCGCGCGCTTCCTCGGGTTCGTGTCGACGCCGACGATCATGTCCGCGCCGACCAGCCGGGCGCCCTGGATGACGTTCAGGCCGATCCCGCCGAGGCCGAAGACGACGACGTTCGAGCCCGGCTCGACCTTCGCCGTGTTGATCACCGCGCCGATGCCGGTGGTGACGCCGCAGCCGATGTAGCACACCTTGTCGAAGGGCGCGTCCTGCCGGATCTTGGCCAGCGCGATCTCGGGCACGACGGTGAAATTGGAGAAGGTCGACGTGCCCATGTAGTGGAATACCGGCTCCTTGCCGAGGCGGAAGCGGGTCGTGCCGTCGGGCATCAGGCCTCGCCCCTGCGTTTCGCGGATGGCCTGGCACAGGTTGGTCTTGCCGCTGAGGCAGTAGCTGCACTGGCGGCATTCCGGCGTGTACAGCGGGATGACGTGATCCCCCGGCTTGAGGCTGGTTACCCCCGGGCCGGTCTCGACGACGACGCCGGCGCCTTCGTGCCCCAGGATGGCGGGAAAGATGCCCTCGGGGTCCTTGCCCGAGAGCGTGAACTCGTCGGTGTGGCAGACGCCGGTCGCCTTGATCTCGACGAGGCATTCGCCTGCCTTCGGTCCATCGAGGTCCACAGTCTCGATACTGAGCGGGGCGCCCGCCTCGAGAGCAACGGCTGCACGTGTCTGCATCTCGATATTCCCGTTATTCCTGGTTCTTCTGTCCGGCGAGCGTGTCAGACGGAGAAATCGATATCAAGGCCTTTGCGCCGCATTCCGGCCATGCGCTCACTCCATGCCGATCAGCAGGGTCCAGTAGTGGCGCATGCCGCCGTCGTCCGGCGTGCGGTAGCTGTGTCCCATGCCGGTATCGCGCCCGCTGGCGTTCAGTATGGCCGCGCGGTGCTCCGACGATTTCATCCACCCGGCGACCGCGTCGGCGGGGTTATCCTGGCCCGCGGCGATGTTCTCGAGCAGCAGCCGCCAGCGATAGCCGAATGCATCGGCCCGGTCGGTCATGCGCGAGCCCTCGGGTGTCTGGTGATCGAAGTAGTTGCGGTCCGCCATGTCGTCGGAATGAAGCTGAGCGGCCCGGTTGAGGCGCTCGTCTATTCTGAGGACCCCCAAATTCTTCTCTTGGCGGATGACGTTCAGCCGGCCGAGCATGTCGAGGCGCCAGCGGCCATCCTGCAGGCGGCCGTCTACCGTCCGCCTTGCGAGCGGGTCCGCCGCGCGGGCAATCCCGCCGGCCCCTGCGATCAGCATGCCCCCGAGATAGAGGGAGCTCGTTACAAATCGACGCCTGTCCATGTCGGGCGGCCTGGGACGACTTCTATTGCACGACGATCCGTGGCGCCTGCCGCGGTTGCGTGCCCGTGCCGGCCGTCAGCTGCTGCCAGATCCGGTCGGCAATCGCGCGATAGGCAACGGCATGTTCCGTCTCGGGGCGGCTGACGACGATCGGCTGCCCGCTGTCCGATGTCTCGCGTATGTCCAGGTGAAGCGGAATCTCGCCCAGGAACTCTATTCCCAGCCGCGCCGCTTCCGACCGGGCGCCGCCATGGCCGAAGATGTCGGCCTGGTGGCCGCAGTTCGGGCAGAGGAAATAGCTCATGTTCTCGATGATCCCCAGCACAGGCACGTCGACCTTGCGGAACATGTTCAGGCCCTTGCGCGCGTCCAGAAGGGCGATGTCCTGCGGCGTCGAGACGATGACGGCGCCCGCCAGCGGCACCTGCTGGGCCATGGTGAGCTGGGCATCGCCGGTGCCGGGGGGCATGTCGACGATCATGACGTCCAACTCGCCCCAGTTCACGTCCCGCAGCATCTGCTGCAGGGCGCTCATGACCATGGGCCCGCGCCAGATCATCGGCGTCTCCTCGTCGACGAGGAAACCCATCGACATCACCTTGATGCCGTAATTCTGCATCGGCTCGAGAATCTTGCCGTCCGGGCTGGTCGGCCTTCCGCTGATGCCCATCATGCGGGGCTGGGACGGGCCGTATATGTCGGCGTCGAGGAGGCCGACCTTGTGGCCGGCGGCGGCAATGGCCAGCGCGATGTTCACGGCCGTGGTCGACTTGCCTACGCCGCCCTTGCCGCTCGCAACGGCGACGATGAAGCGCACGCCCGGCGCCAGCGGCTGCTGGCCCTGCGCGCCGTGCCGTGGGGGGCGCTGGGGTTGGGACTGCGGGCTTCCTTGCGGCGCCGCCGAGGCTGTCCGGTGGGCGGTCAGGACGGCGGTGACGGAGAGGACCCCGCTTAAAGCGTGAACCGCATCTTCCGCCGCCTTGCGCACCGGCTCCATCTCTGCGCCGCGCTGGGGGGAAACCTCGATCGAGAAACCGACGTTCCCGCCGCGCACCACGACGCCGGATACCATGCCGAGCGAGACGATATCCTTGCCGCTGCCGGGCTCGACTACCGTCCCCAGCCGGTCGAGAACTTCTCGCTCGGTCACCTGCGCCATTCTTGAAAACTCCCCGATTCCGCCAATATCGCTTGAAACGGCAGCGTTTGAAATTTGATTGCTGCGCTTCGCTGTCATATATGATCCCCTTCCTCGGTTGAAAAGAGCCGGGAAGACGGATTAATAATGGGCGCTCGGCCGATGGTTAGGATTGCCGGGCGCTGGCGCAGGACACCAACCGGGGGGACACTCGATGCCTTGGCAGAATCAGAGCGGCGGACCGTGGGGCGGCGGCGGAGGCGGCCAGGGCCCCTGGGGCGGCCGCGGCGGCGGAGGAGGAAGCCCGCCCCCCGACCTGGAGGAGATGCTTCGCCGTAGCCAGGATAGGCTCAAGAGCATGATTCCCGGGGGCGCATCGCCGGGCAAATTCATTCCCCTGATACTCGTCGTTGTGATCGGTCTGTGGCTGGTAACCGGCTTCTATCGCGTGCAGCCCGATGAGCAGGGGGTGGAGCTCATATTCGGGAAATGGAACGGCGCGACGACGCTGCAAGGCCTTCACTGGAATTGGCCGACACCGATCGGTGGCGTCTTTACGCCGAAGGTCACGCGCTCCAACCGCGTCGAGATCGGTTATCGCGGCGGGTCCGATGGCGCGAATCGCGGTACCGTCCGCGACGTGAACGAAGAAGCCGTCATGCTCACCAGCGACGAGAACATCGTTGACATGCATTTCACCGTCCTGTGGAAGATCAAGGACGCCGGTCAGTTCCTGTTCGCCATCCGCGATCCCGAGGCGACCGTGAAGGTCGCGGCGGAAAGCGTGATGCGCGAGGTGGTGGGACAGACGAACTTCGACCGGGCGGTCACGGTCGGGCGCGCGGAAATCGAGCGCGAGGCCGACACTCTGCTGCAGACGGTCTTGGACAGCTATCGCGCCGGTATCCTGGTTGAAGCCGTTCAGCTCCAGAAATCCGACCCGCCGCCGGATGTACTCGACTCCTTCAACGATGTGCAGCGGGCGCGGCAGGATAAATCGCGCCTTCAGAACGAAGCGCAGGGTTACGCAAACTCGATCATTCCCGAAGCGCGCGGCCAGGCCGAACAGATCACCCGCGCAGCGGAAGCCTATCGTGCGCGGCTGCTCAAGGAAGCGGACGGCGAGGCGAAGCGCTTCACCTCCGTCTATGAGGCCTACCGCACCGCGCCGGATGTGACGCGCCGGCGGATGTACCTGGAGGCGTTGGGTGAGGTGATAGGCGCCGCCCAGAAGGTGATCATCGATCAGAAGAGCGGCGCAGGTGGCGGCGGGGTCGTGCCCTATCTGCCGTTGCCGGAGCTCCAGAAACGGATCCCGGTGCGTTCGAAGGCGCCCGCCGATGGCGCGGAGGCCGGCGGATCGTCTAGCGGATCGTCCAGCGGATCGCCCAGCGGATCGCAGGGATCCGCTCAATCCTCGAGCGAGGTGCGGAGATGATGAAGAATAAGCTACTTGTGCTCGGGATCGTCTTGGTCGTCGCGGGGTTCGTTGCGACGAGCGCGTTGTTCACGGTGCATCAGACCAAGCAGGCGATCGTGTTGCAGTTCGGCGAGGCGAAGCGGGTCATCAGGGAGCCGGGGCTGTCCTTCAAGATCCCCGTCGTCCAGAATATTGTCTTTTACGACAACCGCATTCTCGATCTCGATCCGCCGAATTTCGAGGTCCTGCTGACGGATAAGAAGCGCATCATCGTCGACGCCTATTCGCGGTACCGTATTATCGATCCGCTGGCGTTCTTCCGGCGCGTCGGAACGGAAGAGGTCCTCCGTGACCGGTTCGGCAAGATCATCAATTCCAGCCTGCGGCGTGTCATCGCCACCGTCTCACTGCGCGATCTGCTATCCGAAAAGCGCAACGACATCATGGCGACCATTCAGGCGACGGTTTCCGAGGCCGCAAGCTCCTATGGCATTGAGATCGTGGATATCCGGATCGGACGGACGGAACTGCCGACGCAGACGCGGCAATCGGTATTCGACCGGATGCGGACCGAACGCGAGCGCGAAGCCCGCGAGTTGCGCGCCGAAGGCGGCGAGGAGGCTCGAAAGATCCGGGCCAAGGCCGACCTCGAGAAGACGATTCTGCTGGCGGAGGCCGAACGGCTTGGCCAGATCATGCGCGGCGAGGGCGAGGGCGGCCGGAACAAGGTGCTTGGCGAGGCTTATGGCAAGGATCCCGCTTTTTTCGATTTCTACAAGTCGCTGGCCGAATACCGTCAGAATCTCGTGGGTGACGGAACGACGATGGTCCTCAGCCCGGACAGCGAGTTCTTCCGTTTCTTCGAAAGCGGATCCGCCCAAGGTACGCCAAAAGGCCGATAGGCTTGGCCGGCGTCCGGGACGATGGAGGATCTCTTCACTGCCCTCGGCCTCGTGCTTGTGATCGAGGGCGCGCTGTACGCGCTCTTTCCCGAGGGAATGCAACGCATGATGGCGCAGGCGCTCGAGCTGCCCCCTGCGTTGCTGCGCCGGGCGGGGCTCGGCGCTGCGGTCGTGGGATTTGTCGTCGTATGGTTAATCCGCGGTTAGCGCCGGTGGCGCGGTTGAGCTTTCAACCTCATTCTCGCCACTTTCTTGGCACAGCTTCCGCGCGCCTGCGCTATAGTGAAGCCGGCTTGTTGACTTTATTCGTGTGCGGCACCAAATCCGCTTGCGAAGAGCAGGGGCGCACGATTGCAGTGTTATCACGGGAATTTTGAATGCGGTCCTTGGGAACGCCGACGGGGTTGTGCATGAACGGGTCGAAATCAAGTCTCGCCGAGGTTCGGCCGAGGCGCGCTCTCTCTATTTTTCTCTTTGGCTTCCTGTTGCTGTTTGCGGTCGCTGTTCCGGCCGAGGTGGATGCCCGGGCCACACCCGAAAGCTTTGCCGATCTCGCGGAAAAGCTGCTGCCCTCCGTCGTCAATATTTCAACGACACAGAAAGTGACCGGCCGCGCCGAGGACATCCCGCAGTTCGACTTTCCTCCGGGATCGCCCTTTCGGGATTTCTTCGAGCAGTTTCAACGCAAGCGGCGCGAGTCGCCGCAGCGCCGCGGCACTTCGTTGGGATCCGGCTTCATCATCGACAAGACCGGCTTCATCGTCACCAACAATCACGTCATCGAAGGGGCGGACCAGATCACCGTTGTGCTGCATGACGAGCGCAAGTTCGAAGCGAAGCTCGTCGGACGAGATCCGAAGACCGATCTCGCCCTCTTGAAGGTGAAGGCAACCGAGGATCTGCCGGCGGTCAACTTCGGCGATTCCGATAAGGCCCGCGTCGGCGACTGGGTGCTGGCGATCGGCAATCCGCTCGGCCTCGGCGGGACGGTTACCGCGGGCATTGTGTCTGCGCGCGGCCGCGACATCCGTTCCGGCCCCTATGACGACTATGTTCAGACGGATGCGCCGATCAACCGTGGCAATTCCGGCGGACCGCTGTTCGACATCAGGGGCGAAGTGATCGGCATCAACACGGCGATACTGTCGCCCTCCGGCGGCAGCATCGGGATCGGCTTCGCGATCCCTTCGCAACTTGCCGTCGGCGTGATCGAGCAGCTGCGCAAATACGGCGCGACGAAGCGAGGCTGGCTCGGGGTGCAGATCCAAGCGGTAACCGAGGAAATCGCCGAAAGCCTCGGCTTGAAAAAGCCCAACGGCGCCCTGGTGGCGGGCGTGGTCAAGGAAAGCCCGGCCGAGGCGGCCGGGTTCAAGACCGGCGACGTGATTATTTCATTCGACGGCCGCGACGTGCCGGAATCCCGCCGACTGCCGCGAATGGTGGCCGAGACGGATGTCGGCAAGAAGGTGCAGGTGGTGATCTGGCGAAACGGCAAGCGCAGCACGCTTGCCGTGCAGCTCGGCGAATTGGAGAAGGTCGACCAGGCGGCGCTGACGGAGCCGGCCGAAAGCGCGCCGAGCGAGAAGGGGGGCCAGGAGTTCAAGGAGCTCGGATTGACACTGGCGCCGCTAAGCAAGGACCTCGCCAGCCGGTTCGAGCTCGAGGAAGACGTCAACGGCCTCGTGGTCACCAGCGTGGATGACGACAGCAACGCGTCGGAGAAGGGGCTGCAGCCGGGCGACATCATCGTTGAGATCAATCAGGAAAAGGTGAAGTCGCTGGACGACGTGCTGCAGCAGGTCGAGAAGGCGGACAAGGCCGGACGCCGCTCGGTGCTGCTCCTGGTGAAATTCCGCCAGGGCGAGGACCCGCTTCGGTTTGTCCCGCTTCGGTTGCAGAAGAAGGGCGGCTAGCGCCGTTCTCACTGCGCTCATGTCTTGCGAGCGCCGCCGGTCACGGGGCCGGCGGCGCTTTGCATTCCGGGGTAGGACCGACTAATCTAGGGTTCTTCCCAATTCCTTCGCTGGAACCCCGAATTGAGCAGCCCGGCAACGACTTCTCCGCTTCGCCTGCGCTCGTTCGGACCGGCTTATCTGCTCTCCATGGGGCACGGCGCGTCCCATTGGATCATGGGGACGTTTTTTCTCCTGCTGCCGAAAATCCGTGAGGAATTCGGCTTTTCCTATGCCGAAATCAGCCTGATCGGCACGGTCTTCTACGTGGGCTCGCTGGCTTCGAACGTGATCGGCGGACCGGCGGTCGACATGAGCGGCCGGCGCATACTGTTTCAGATCGTTTCGCTCCTGATTTCCGGCTTGGCCCTGATAGGGCTCGGCCTTTCCGGAAATTTCTACATGATCGCCCTCATGGGAATCCTGATCGCAGCGGCCAACAATCTCTGGCACCCGGCCGCGATGTCGTTCCTCTCCTCCGAGTATCCCGGCAATCGGGCATTCGTCTTGTCGCTGCATGGAATCGGGTCGAACATCGGGGAGGCCATCGGCCCGGTCGCCGCGGGCGCCATTCTCACCTGGTCGGCGTGGGGTTGGCAGAGCGGCGCCTATGTGAACGCGATCCCGGCGCTGCTCATGAGCGTCGTGTTCCTCGTGGTCCTGCTGCCGAAGGATCGGCCGGTTGCCGGCGTAGGCCGCCCTGGCGTCGATCTGTCCACCTACGCCGTCGGCCTGCTGCGCATCGTCAAGGACAAGGCTGTCCTCGGCCTGTCGATGATGGCCGGTTTCCGCAGCATGGCGCAGAGCGGCCTGAAACTGTTCCTGCCCTTCTACATCATCGATGTCCTTGGACTGCCCTACGCATATGCCGGCATGGCGCTGACGGCGCTGCTGCTCGGCGGCCTGGTGGCGTCGCCCATCGCCGGCGCCTATGCCGACCGCATCGGGCGCCGCCGCGTCCTGATGATGGGGCTCGGCTCCTCGACCGTCGTCATCATCGCCATGACATTCGTCGGCAACGGGACCGCCTATGTCATCGGCATCTCGCTTCTCGGCTTCACGATGTTCGCGGTCCGGCCCGTCATCCAGGGCTGGATGATGGATCTGGTGCCGCGGTCCATGGCCGGCTCGGCGATCAGCCTGATGTTTTCGATCCAGGCGTTCAAGTCTGCGATCGTGCCGATCATCGGCGGGGTGATCGCGGACCACTACGGACTCGTGGCGGTATTCTATTTCCTCGGCGCGGTGCTGCTGCTGGCAAATCTCGTCGTGTTCTTCCTGCCCAAGGAGGAAACGCGGGCGGAGGCAGCCGACTAGACAGTCACGCCCGCTGGGTGTAGCAAGGCTGTTCCACCCTGTCCCGACCCACCGGAAAAACGGCGAATATCGACATGGCCAGCTCGACGCTTTCCACGATCTTGCGCGTGCGCGGCCAGGGTCCGGTCCTCATGCTGTCGCTGGGGCATGGCGCAACCCACTGGATCACGGGCACCCTCTACATCCTGCTGCCTGTGATCAAGGAAAGCCTGGGCCTCAGCTACGCGGAGGCGGGGCTGTTCCTTTCCTGCTATCACATAAGCTCGTTCTTCGCGAATTTCATGACCGGCCTTGCGGTCGATGTAAGCGGCCGGCGTGTCCTGGTGCAGGTGATCGCGCTGCTGGTCGGCGCGGCTGCCATGCTGGTGTTCGGGCTGTCCAGCGCCTTCGTGACGCTCTGCTTCATGATAGGCCTGATGGGGGCGGCCAACCAGGCGTGGCATCCCGGCGCGATCGCCTACCTTGCAGACCGGTATGCGCAGCAACGGGGCTACGTTCTGTCGATTCATGCGATGGGAGCGAACGCCGGGGACGCATTGGGGCCCATGATCGCCGGCATCCTTTTGACATGGCTGAGCTGGGGACATACGGCTCTCATCAGCGCTGTACCGTCGATCGTCATGTCCGTGGTGCTGATCGCGATGCTGTTGCCGTCCGACAAGGCGGTCTCGCGCGAAACCTCGGCGATGGGCATCGGCGAATACTTCTCGGGCTACGCGTCTCTGCTCAAGGACCGCGCGGTGATGGTGCTGGCGTTGACCGCCGCGTTCCGGACGATGGCGCAGGTCGGCCTGTTCGCCTTCCTGCCGCTCTACATCGTGGATGTAATGCAGAAGAGCACGGTCTACACGGGGGCGGCGCTCATGATCATTCAAATCGGCGGTCTTGTCGCATCGCCGATCGCCGGCCTGTGGTCGGACAGGATCGGGCGACGGCCGATCGTTTTCGGGGCGCTCGGGCTGTCGAGCGTGCTCATCCTGACGCTCACGTTCATCAGCGACGTGACGCTCTATGTGGCCGGCATATCGCTGCTCGGTTTCTTCCTGTTCTCCATAAGGCCCGTCGTGCAGAGCTGGATGATGGATCTGGTGCCGCCGAGATTCAGCGGCTCGGCAACCAGCCTGATGTTCGGCACGCAGGCGATCCTGGGCGCGCTGGCGCCGATCCTGGGCGGGCTCGTCGCCGACCGGTACGGCCTCGTAGCGGTCTTCTACTGCCTGGCCGGAATCATGCTGTTCGCCAACGCACTGGTCCTGTTCATACCCAAGCGCACGATCGCAGTCCGCATTTGATTGGCCGCATGGACCGGCGGGCGCCCGTCAGCGGGCGATCTCTTCCTCGCGGTAGCCTTGCAGATAGAGCAGCGCGGTCAGGTCGGCATGGTCGATCCGGGCGCCGGCGCTGCGCGCGACCAGCGGCTTGGCGTGGAAGGCGACGCCGATCCCCGCCTCGGCCAGCATGTCCAGATCGTTGGCGCCGTCGCCGACCGCCATCGTCAACGCGAGCGGAACGCCCCGCTGCTCGGCCAGCGTCCGCAGCCGTTCGCGCTTGGCGTCTCGCCCGAGTATGGGCTCGGCGACCTTTCCCGTCAGCTTGCCGTCCTTGATCTCCAGCCGGTTCGCCTGGTCCATGTCGAAGCCGACCGCATCGCGAACATGGCCGGTGTAGAAAGTGAAGCCGCCGGACACGAGCGCGCAATAGCCGCCCGCCCGGCGCATGGTTGCGACCAGCGCCCGGGCGCCCGGCATGATGCGGATCCTGGCCTGGGCTCGCGCCAGCGCCGCTTCCTCGAGCCCCGCAAGCAGGCCGACGCGCTCGCGCAGGGCGCCGGCAAAGTCGAGCTCTCCGTTCATGGCCCGGGCGGTGATGGCCGCGATGCGGTCGCGCATGCCGACTTCATCGGCCAACTCGTCGAGCATCTCGTTCTCGATGATCGTGGATTCCATGTCGGCAACGAGCAGGCGCTTGCGCCGGCCGGCGGCGGGCTGCGCCACCGCGTCGATCGGCGCATCTTCGACCGCTTCGTAGGTCAGGTCGACCGCGTCCGCCGCCTCGATCGTATCGAAGGGCAGGTCTGCGGCGACGCCGTAGGCCAGCCACTCCGGCGGCGCAACCGCCGCGCCGGCGCCCCGAAGCGTCATTTCGACATGGGAAACGGTCGGCTCGTCGAGCCGGCCGCGGCCGGCGATCAGCGTGAGGACGTTGTTCATTTCGGAGCAATCTGTATCCTGCGATGCCATGTCAGACAATGAAGGATTTCCGGCCGTCGTCGTCGCCGGCCCGACGTGCAGCGGAAAGTCGGCGCTGGCCCTCGACTTGGCGGTGACGTTCGGCGGCACGGTCATCAACGCCGACAGCATGCAGGTCTACCGGGAGCTGAGGGTCCTGACCGCCCGTCCGGACGCCGCGGATGAGGCGCGGGCGCCGCATCGTCTGTACGGTGTGATCCCGGCCGCCGAGCCGTGCTCCGCCGCGCGCTGGCGTTCGCTGGCCGTGGCGGCTATCGCGGAGGCGCGCGAGCAGGGCAGGGCGCCGATAGTCTGCGGGGGGACGGGCCTCTACCTCAGGGCGCTCATGGAGGGCCTCTCGCCGCTTCCCGACGTTCCGGGCGAGGTCAGGGAGGCCGTTCGAGCGCGCTTTGCGCCGGCCGGGACCACAGCAATCCACGACGCGCTGCGAGAGGCGGATCCGAAGGCCGCGGCACGGCTCGCGGCCACCGACCGGCAGCGCCTGCTGCGCGCATGGGAGATTTTCGAGGCGACCGGCGTATCGATCGTCGATTGGCAGGATCGGCCGCCGTCCGGGCCGCCCCCCGGCATCGGTTTCCGGACGATCCTCCTGATGCCGCCTCGAGACGCCACCTACGCCGCATGCGACGCGCGGCTGCGGCGCATGGTGGAGGAAGGCGCGCTGGACGAGGTCCGGCGGCTACGCGACCTGCAGCTCGATCCTGCGCTGCCTGTCATGAAGGCGCTGGGGGTGGCGGAGCTTATCGCCTATCTCGATGACGGCCTCGATCGCGAGGCGGCGATTGCCGCGGCGCAACAGGCTACGCGGAACTATGTGAAGAGGCAGTACACGTGGTTTTCACGACAGATTATTGCTGATATTGTCATAGAGGAGAAATTTTCAGAAAATATCCGCGATGAAATCTTTTCATTTATTTGCAAAAAGGGGTTGACCACGGCTTCATGAGCCCCTAAGTTCCGGCTTCATACGGGCCGGAGCGCCCGTTTTTCTATGTGCAGCGCAGCGCTTTCCTGTGTGAAACGTTTGGAAACGCGGCGTTTTGCCCATAAAACATTGGGTATCGTGAAGCCCAGCGAATGTGCGGCCGCGGGACAGTCGGAAAGCGGCGCCAGCAAGGAGCATATGTCATGCCGGGGAACAGCGGAATGACCGGAGCGCGCGTGATCGTACAAGCCCTGATCGACCAGGGCGTCGAGGTCGTATTCGGTTATCCCGGCGGCGCGGTCCTTCCGATCTATGACGAGCTCTTCAAGCAGAACCGGCTCCGCCACGTCCTTGTGCGCCACGAACAGGGCGCGGTGCATGCGGCGGAAGGCTATGCCCGGTCGACCGGCAAGGTCGGCGTGGTGCTGGTCACCTCCGGCCCCGGGGCGACGAACGCGGTGACCGGGTTGACGGACGCGCTGATGGATTCGATCCCCGTCGTGTGCCTCACGGGCCAAGTACCGACGCATTTGATCGGGAACGATGCCTTCCAGGAATGCGACACGACGGGCATCACCCGTCCCTGCACCAAGCATAATTACCTCGTGAAGGAGTCGGCTGCCTTGGCGCGCACCCTGCACGAGGCCTTCTATGTGGCCCGCAACGGCCGGCCCGGGCCGGTGGTGGTGGACTTGCCGAAGGACATTCAATTCGCGGAAGCCCCGTATGTCGGTCCGGACGAAGTCCAGCCGCGCACCTACCGGCCCAAGCTGCGGGGCGAAGCCGCGGCGATCGAGGAGGCGGTCAGGCTGATCGCCGGTGCCGACCGGCCGATCTTCTATGGCGGCGGCGGGATCATCAATTCCGGACCGAAGGCCTGCAAGCGCTTTGCGGATTTCGTGCGCATGACAGGCTATCCCTGCACGCTGACCTTGATGGGGCTCGGCGCCTATCCGGGATCGGACCGGCAGTTCCTCGGCATGCTGGGAATGCATGGTACCTACGAAGCGAACATGGCGATGCATGGGTGCGACGTCATGGTTGCCGTCGGCGCCCGTTTCGACGACCGCATCACCGGCCGTCTCGACGCTTTCGCCCCGAATGCGAAGATCATTCACATCGATATCGACCCTTCGTCGATCAACAAGAACGTGCAGGTCGACCTGCCGATCGTCGGCGACGTCGGCACCGTGGTAGGCCAGCTCGCCAAGGCGTGGAAGGACAAGGTCACGCAGCGGCGCAATGGCAAGGCGCTCGATGCGTGGTGGGCGCGCATCGACGGATGGCGGAAACGCGACTGCCTCGCCTACAGAATGGACAAGAAGATCATCAAGCCGCAATACGCCATCGAGCGTCTGTACGAGCTGACCAAGCACGAGGATGTCTTCGTCACGACCGAGGTCGGTCAGCACCAGATGTGGGCGGCGCAGTTCTACAAGTTCGAGAGGCCGAACCGCTGGATGACGTCCGGCGGCCTCGGGACGATGGGATATGGCCTGCCGGCGGCGATCGGCGTCCAGATCGGCCATCCCGGAAAGCTTGTGATCGACATAGCCGGCGAGGCGTCCATCCTGATGAACATTCAGGAGATGTCGACCGCGATCCAGCATCGTCTTCCGGTCAAGGTCTTCATTCTCAACAACCAATACATGGGAATGGTCCGCCAATGGCAGGAGCTGCTGCATGGCGGGCGGTATTCCGAGAGCTATACGGCCGCGCTGCCCGATTTCGTGAAGCTGGCCGAGGCGTTCGGCGGCGTGGGCATGCGCGCGACCAAGCCGGACGAGGTGGACGACCTGATCAAGGAGATGATCAAGGTCGACCGGACCGTGATCGCCGATATCTCGGTCGATCCCGCGGAGAATTGCTTCCCGATGATTCCGTCGGGAAAGGCGCATAACGAAATGATCCTGGGATCCAGCGGCGTGGTCACCGGGGAGCAGACCGTGTCGGAAAACGGCATGGTATTGGTCTAGGGGAGACGTGAGAATGGCCAGGACCAAGCGGCCGTCGGCGCGCGACGACACGCGCGCCGGTCTTGTGAAGACGGCGGCCGGGCGTAACCGGCCGCCGGCGTCGGCGCAGCCCGCTTCCGCGTATATAATCAAGGCGCCCGATCCCAATGTGGAGCGGCATACCCTCGCGGTCATCGTCTCGAACGAGCCGGGGGTGCTGGCGCGCGTGATCGGGCTGTTCTCCGGCCGCGGCTACAACATCGAAAGCCTGACCGTCGCCGCGGTCAACGAGGATGAGAGCATCTCGCGCATCACGGTCGTCACCACCGGCACGCCGATGATCATCGAGCAGATCAAGAATCAGCTCGATCGCCTGGTGCCGGTCAGCGACGTGCACGACCTGACGGCGGAGGGAGCCTTCGTCGAGCGGGAGTTGGCGCTCGTGAAGGTGGTTGCCAAGGCGCGCTCGCACGAGCGCCGGGAATCCCTTCGCATGGCGGAAATCTTCGGCGCCGACGTGGTGGATACGACGACGGCGTCCTTCGGCTTCGCCATGACGGGCTCTCCGGCGAAGGTGCAGGCGTTCATCGAGCTGATGCGGGCGCTCGGCAAGACCGAGGTCGTGCGCAGCGGCGTTGTGGCCATTGCCCGGGGGCCAAAGGCGCTGTAAAACCGCGCCGCCGGAAGCAGAGGACTGGATAAATCAAGCACAAGGGAGTGCGGCCATGCGGGTCTATTATGATCGTGATGCCGACGTCAATTTGGTGAAATCGAAGAAGGTGGTCATTGTCGGCTACGGCAGTCAGGGCCACGCCCATGCGATAAATCTTCGCGATTCAGGTGTGAAGGACGTCAGGGTGGCGCTCCGGCCCGGCTCCGCCAGCGCAGTGAAGGCGGAAACGGCGGGTTTCAAGGTGCTCGATGGGACGGAGGCCGCGAAATGGGCCGATGTCGTCATGGTCCTGACGCCGGATGAGCATCAGGGCGCGCTCTACCGCGACCATCTGGCCCCTCACATGCGCGAGGGCACGGCGCTGGCGTTCGCCCATGGATTGAATATCCACTTCAGCTTGATCGAGCCGCGCAAGGATCTCGACGTCTTCATGATCGCGCCGAAGGGGCCGGGTCACACCGTGCGCTCGGAGTATCAGCGTGGAGCCGGCGTTCCGGTGCTTCTCGCCGTCCATCAGGATGCATCGGGGAACTGCCACGACATGGCGCTTTCCTATGCCAGCGCGATCGGCGGCGGCCGGGCCGGCATCATCGAGACCACCTTCCGCGAGGAATGCGAAACCGACCTGTTCGGCGAGCAGACCGTCCTCTGCGGCGGCCTGACGGCGCTCATAATGGCGGGCTACGAGACGCTGACCGAAGCGGGTTACGCGCCGGAAATGGCCTACTTCGAGTGCCTGCACGAGGTCAAGCTGATCGTCGACCTGATCTACGAGGGCGGCATCGCGAACATGCGCTACTCGGTGTCGAATACCGCGGAATACGGCGACCTGACGCGGGGGCCCCGGGTCATCGACCCCAGCGTCAAAGTGCGGATGAAGGAGATCCTCGACGATATCCAGTCGGGCCGCTTTACGCGCGAGTGGATGCTCGAATGCGCCTCCGGCCAGTCGAGCTTCAAGGCGCTCCGCCGCCGTGCCGCCGAGCACTCGGTCGAAGAGGTCGGCGCGCGGCTCCGCGGCATGATGCCGTGGATCGGCCAGAATGCGCTCGTCGACAAGAGCAAGAATTAGGAACCGGCATTACCTGAGCCGGTGAGGGTCGTTATTGACGGGACGGTTTGCCGCCGCGCGAGCCGTCCCGTTAGTTATTTATTAACGACAGTTCAGGTATGAAATTTAGATTGGTTAACTGCTAAAAGACTTGGAGTGTTGCTGGTGAAAGACTTCCCAGCATTCATGTTTGTGGCTTATAGTCGTTAACCATCTTTGCGCTCGGCGTGCGACAGGATGGCGCTAGAGGCCGACGACGAGGGGTAGAGGGGTGTCGCAACTGGCCGGGTGGAGCAGCGCATCGCCCAGTGCTCGAGGGTAACTTCAATCCGTTGCGGAACACACTCGATCGCGCTTTCGTCGGCGCGCGTTGATTGCTAGCTTGGTCGCATGCCCTGCGACGGGGCTGGGCCGGAATATGGGGATCGTGGGCGCCACGGAAGCGCCTCGGAATAGCCACGGTGGGGGGACTACGGGATGAGGAGCGCTAGAACAGTGTCCAGCGTCGGAACAAACATCAACAAGATGGGACATTAGAGATGTTCGGTCGTCTTCTTGGAATGCTATCTGCGGACATGGCGATCGACCTGGGCACGGCGAACACCCTCGTCTATGTGAAAGGGCGCGGTATCGTTCTGAACGAGCCTTCGGTCGTCGCAATCGCCGAGGTCAAAGGCAAGAAGCAGGTTTTGGCCGTCGGCGACGAGGCGAAGATGATGCTGGGGCGCACGCCCGGCAACATCCTGGCGATCCGCCCGCTGCGGGACGGCGTGATCGCGGATTTCGACGTCGCCGAGGAAATGATCAAGCACTTCATCCGCAAGGTGCACAACCGCCGCAGCTTCGCATCGCCGCAGGTCATCGTCTGCGTGCCGTCCGGCTCGACCGCGGTGGAGCGCCGCGCGATTCAGGAATCGGCGGAAGCGGCCGGCGCGCGGCGCGTCTTCCTGATCGAGGAGCCGATGGCCGCGGCGATCGGCGCCGGCCTGCCGGTTACCGAGCCGACGGGCTCGATGGTGGTCGACATCGGCGGCGGCACGACGGAAGTCGCCGTCCTCTCGCTGGGCGGCATCGTCTATTCGCGGTCGGTCCGGGTCGGCGGCGACAAGATGGACGAAGCGATCATCGCCTATATCCGGCGTAATCATAACCTTCTCGTCGGCGAAAGCAGCGCCGAGCGGATCAAGAAGGAAATCGGCTCGGCCTGCGCGCCGGACGACGGCGAAGGCCGCGTGATCGAAATCAAGGGCCGGGACCTGATGAACGGAGTTCCGAAGGAGCTCGTCATCACCGAGCGGCAGATCTCCGAGAGCCTCGCCGAGCCTGTCGGCGCGATCGTCGAGGCGGTCAAGGTGGCGCTTGAACATACCGCGCCGGAGCTAGCGGCGGATATCGTCGACAAGGGCATCGTGCTGACCGGCGGCGGCGCATTGCTGGGGAACCTCGATTACGTACTGCGTCATTCGACCGGGCTTCCCGTATCCATAGCGGATGATCCGCTGTCATGCGTTGCATTGGGCACCGGACGATGCCTCGAAGAAATGAAGACGCTCAAAAACGTCCTCATCAGCATGTATTGAGCAGGCGTCTCGACGGGGCCGCCGGCAGCGGAACGTCGGTGTAGGAGCTTGAGTGCGGCATCGCCCTGAACATATCCTGCGGATTACGGCTCCGCTGCGGGGGTTTGCGCACCGATTCGCCTATGTCTTCCTGCTCGCCGCGGCCCTCGGGATTCTCCTGTTGGGGCGAGCCGACCCGCATATATTCCAGCGCGCGCGCACGACCGTCACCGATATGACCGCGCCCGTGCTCGACGCGCTGTCGCGGCCGGCGGTGACGATATCGCATGTCATAGCCGAAGCGCGCGAGCTGGCCCGGCTGCGCGAGGAAAACATCATCCTGCGCGCCGAGAACGAGCGGCTGCTGAAATGGCAGAATGCCGCGCGGACCCTTCTCGCGGAAAACAAACAGCTCCAGGAGTTGCTGGGCTTCACGCCGCCCCAGGACGCCACCTCGGTGACGGCGCGGGTAATCGGCGATTCGGGCGGCGCATTCGTCCGGAGCGTTCTCGTCAACGCCGGCCGGCGCGAAGGTGTCGCGAAGGGCAATGCGGCGCTTTCGGGAAAAGGGCTGCTGGGGCGTGTCGCGGAAGTCGGCGAACGCTCGGCGCGCGTTCTCCTGATCAACGACTTGAACAGCCGTATCCCGGTAGTGATCGAGCGGTCGCGCGAGCGGGCGATCCTTGCGGGCGACAATTCGGTGACGCCGCGCCTGTTGTATCTTCCGGCGACGACCTCGGTTCAGGTCGGGGACCGGATCGTGACCTCGGGGCACGGGGGAGCCTTCCCCGTGGGCTTGCCCGTCGGCGTCGTGTCCGCGGTCAGCGACGAAGGCGTGCGCGTGATGCCTTTCGCCGACGCAACGAATATCGAATACGTCAGGCTGATGGATTACGGACTGGACGGCATCCTCAACGATGCCGACGAAGACGGCGACGCGGTTGCCGAGGGCAACCGGAACAAGCGGCGCATACGGCGATGATGAAGACCAGCCTATGGATGCGGATCGATCTGGCGGTGCGTCGCCTGACGCCGTTGTTGATTACGCTTGGCTTGGTGGTTTTGTCGCAGGTGCCGATGCAACTGCCGGCGGCAACGCCGATCGCGCCGGCACTGGCCCTCATCGCCGTCTATTTCTGGGCGCTGCATCAGCCGGATCTGATCCCGGCGCCGGCGGTGTTCGCGATCGGCCTGTTCCAGGATATCCTCAGTGGCCTGCCTATCGGCCTGAACGCATTTACGCTCCTCGTTATCTACGGCCTCGTCGTTTCGCAGCGCCGATACTTCTTCGGCAAGTCGTTCATCGTCTTGTGGTGGGGATTTGCCACCGTTGCTGTTGTCGTGGGCGCCTTGGAGTGGGCGGCGATGTCGGTGCTGTCGGCGCAATTCATGCCCGTATTGCCGGTCGCTGTGGAACAGCTCACCGCCGCCGCCCTCTATCCCGTCGTCGCCTATATTTTCGTGCTGACCCACCGCAGCATTCTCCGCGAGGCATGACGTGAAGCCGGAGCAGGACCGCGGCAGATTATTTACGCGCCGGGCGATGATACTGGCCGGCGGGCAGGCCTTGATGTTTACGGGGCTTGCCGCCCGGATGTACTACCTGCAGGTCGTCGAATCGAGCCACTACCGCGTGCTCGCCGAAGAGAATCGCATCAGCCTGCGCCTGCTGCCGCCGCCGCGCGGCCGCATCCTCGACCGGCGGGGAGCGCCGCTCGCGACCAACGCGCAAAACTACCGCGTCGTCATCGTGCCGGAGGAGGCGGAAAACATCGAGCAGATGTTGGACCGCCTCGACCGTCTCGTTCAGGTGCCGGAACACGAGCGCCGCCGGATCATGCGCGAGGTGCGCCGGAGGCGCGCCTTCGTCCCGGTGACCGTGCGCGAGAACCTGAGCTGGGAGGAGGTCAGCCGCATCGAAGTGAATGCGCCGGACCTTCCGGGCATCAACATCGATGTCGGCGAGACGCGCTCATACCCGTTCGACGGCGCCGCGGCGCATGTGCTGGGCTACGTCGCGGCCGTCTCGGAACGGGACCTTACCGGCGATCCGCTGCTCGAGCTGCCGGGGTTCCGCATTGGGAAGACCGGTATCGAGCGGCAGTACGATTTGCAGCTTCGCGGCAAGGCCGGCAATGCCGAGGTGGAGGTCAATGCCCTTGGACGGGTCATCCGAGAGCTGCGGCGCCAGGAAGGGCAACCGGGTCAGAACGTCCATCTGACGATCGATATCGGCCTGCAGGAATTCGTCGCGAAGCGTGTCGGCGAGGAGCGCCGGGCTGCGGTCGTGGTGATGGATGCGCACAAGGGCGACGTGCTGGCGATGGTATCCGTGCCGAGCTACGACCCGAACGCCTTCAATGAGGGCCTGAGCGGCAAGGAATGGAACCGCCTGATCACCAATCCCGATACGCCGCTCACCAACAAGGTCATTGCCGGGCAATACGCTCCCGGCTCGACATTCAAGATCGCCGTCGCGCTGGCGGCGCTCGAGGCGAATATCCCGCCATCCTTCCGCACGAGCTGCTACGGCCACGTTCAGCTCGGCAACCAGAAGTTCCATTGCTGGAAGAAGGGAGGGCACGGATCGGTCGATATGCTCGACGGGATCAAGCTTTCCTGTGACGTCTATTTCTACGAGCTGGCGAAACGGGTCGGCATCGACCGCGTCTCCGCCATGGCGAAGCGGCTGGGCATGGGGCAAAGCCTCGACCTCGACATTCCCGGCGAACGCAACGGCCTTATCCCCACCCGCGACTGGAAACTCGCGGCGATCGGCGTGCCGTGGCAGCTTGGCGAGACGCTTGTGGCCGGGATCGGCCAGGGCTACGTGCTGGCGACGCCGCTGCAACTTGCGGTGATGACCGCACGGCTCGTGAACGGCGGCTTCGCGGTGACGCCGCGCCTGACGCTCGCGCCGCCGGGCGTCGACCCGGCGGACGAGCCGCCGCACAGCTTCCCGCCGATCGGCGTCGCCGATGCGTCGCGGCGGCTCGTGATCCAGGGAATGGTCGAGGTCGTCAACAACCCGCAGGGTGGTACGGCGTTCGGCTCGCGCATCACCGAAAAGCGGTTCGCCATGGGCGGCAAGACCGGCACCTCGCAGGTGCGGCGAATTTCGCTGGCGGAGCGCGATCGCGGGGTGCGCAAGAACGAAGACCGTCCGTGGCGGGAGCGTGACCACGCGCTGTTCGTCGGATTTGCCCCGGTCGACGCGCCGCGTTACGTCGTGTCGGTCATCGTCGAGCATGGCGGCGGCGGCTCGAAGGCGGCGGCGCCGATCGCCCGCGACGTCCTGCTCGAGGCGCAGCGCCGCGACTCGTCATCGGTCATGCCGGGCCGCATCGCCGCAGCGCCGCCCGTCGACAAGGGGCCGGCGCGATGAGGATATTGCCATATCAGGCGGTCTATCAGACCGAGATGACGCTGCGCCAGCGCCTGTGGCAGATCAATTGGTCGCTGATATTCCTGATCACGGTGATCGGCGGCGTCGGCATCGCCATGCTTTATTCGGCGGGCGGCGGCGCGATGGACCCCTGGGCTTCCAAGCAGCTCGGGCGCTTTGCATTGGGTCTGATCGGCATGTTCATCGTCGCGGTGATCGATATCCGCATCTGGCTGCGTTACGCCTATGTCATCTTCGGCATTTCCGTTGCGATGCTGATCGCCGTCGACGTGATCGGCCACATCGGCATGGGCGCGCAGCGCTGGCTTCGATTCGGCCCGCTGTCGGTTCAGCCGTCGGAGGTCATGAAGATGGCGCTGGTGCTGGCGCTCGCGCGCTATTTCCATCGCGTCAACATCGAAGATATCGGCCGCCCCGTGTTTCTCATCGCGCCCTTGGCGATGGTTCTGGCGCCGGTCGCGCTCGTCATGAAGCAACCGGACCTCGGCACCGCCGTGATGCTGATGGCGGGCGGTGGGGCGATCTTTTTTCTCGCCGGCGTCCGGTTGTGGAAGTTTGCGGTGGTGATCGTCGTCGGCTTGGCGTGCATTCCGATCGGCTGGAACTTCATGCACGATTATCAGCGCCAGCGCGTTCTGACCTTCATCAATCCCGAGACCGATCCGCTCGGCGCGGGCTACCATATCCTGCAGTCGCAGATCGCCTTCGGCTCCGGAAGCGTCTTCGGCAAGGGCTACCTCCAAGGCACTCAGAGCCACCTGAACTTCCTGCCGGAACGCCATACCGACTTTATCTTCACCATGCTGGCGGAGGAGTTCGGCCTCGTCGGCGGCCTCATGGTGCTGCTGCTCTTCGCGCTGCTGATGGTCTACGGCCTGGCGGTATCCGTCCGTTGCCGCAACCACTTCGGCCGCCTGCTGTCGATGGGCGTCACGGTGACCATCCTGCTCTACGTGTTCATCAATACCGCCATGGTGATGGGACTGATCCCGGTGGTCGGCGTGCCGCTGCCGCTGATCTCCTACGGCGGCACCGCGATGCTGACGGTGCTCGGCGGCTGCGGGTTCCTGATGAACGCCTATATCCACCGGGATGTGCGGATCGGCCGCCACGCCGGCGAATCCTGACCTCCGGTGGGCTAATTCGGATGACGGCGCCGAATCCGGGCGGCCGCTATCGACAAAGGTGACTTGCTTTGCTATATCGCCCCGTCGGATTCTCATCCGGCGTCGGCGATAACGGCCGCCGCGAAGAATGGCGGCCGGCAGGGGCGCTTAGCTCAGTTGGTAGAGCAGCTGACTCTTAATCAGCGGGTCAAAGGTTCGAGTCCTTTAGCGCCCACCACCGCCGGCCGCGGCTTTCGGCCACTTTTGGCACCAGGACAACTCTCTCAAAGACCGCTCGGGGCTCGCTGGGGCTACAGGGCACAGCCCGAAGGGCTCCGGGCGACCGTCCGGCCGGTCACCGGAGGTACACTCGTGCCACGGAGAGGGGATCGGGAGACGCACGAGCAGGCCGGGCGGTATGTCGGCGGGTGGCGGGGTGCTCCGTGGTCACAGGAGAGGCCGGGAGGGACCGGGCCACCAGCACGGTTTCTGAACAGTTGTAGTCCTCGCTTAACGTACAAGCGCTAATAAGTTATTGGTTGGCGACAATTCGGAGAGCGCCCATGCACGATGAAGACGATGATCCTCAATTCTTTAAGGAAGAGCGGCTTCGCCAGGAACAGGTAAATGCATTTTTGCGACCGAGGCTTGAGCGAGCGGAGCGGATTTATCGGCAAGCTTTGACGAGCTTGTGGGTAGGTAATGCCGGTGCTGCACTCGCTACGCTCGGCTTCATTGGCTCAACTTGGAAGGATGGGGGATTTTCAAGAATACTGATTGCCCCTTTGGGCCTCTTTGGATTCGGACTTATTTTTATAGGGATTAGTGCGATATGGACGCTAGTCCGGGAGAAAAAATCAATTGAACAACTAACCCGTATCAACAGCATTTTTGAGATTCCTCGGAAAGACATCGAGACGCCAGCAGAATCAGTCGGCCTCACACTTGGCAATGTGCCCAACAAATTAGCGGTTATTTCCGGGATTTGCTTCGTTGCTGGATGCGTTGCCGGTTTCTCTCTTTTAGTGTGTAAAGCGACCTAAGTCGTGGCACCAATAATCAATTGGATCAGGTGTCGCGTCTGAGGCTTATCTTTATTTCCCGGATCACCGTCAACCCGTTCGGGCGCGTAACGAAACTCCGGTGCCGCCAACGCTGGCCCAGGTCCGGGAACATATAGACGGCGTCTTCGGCTGGTGTAACCGGTGCAGCCATCACGCCGTGCTGCCCGTGGCCGTGCTCATCGCGCATTGCGGGCCGGCGCTAAATCTCTCAACGGATTCGTGTTGCCGACGCGCGCGGAAATCTGCGAAAACTGGTCTACCTCAGTGAAGCGCGGCGACTACGTTACGAATTTCCAACATGCCGAGCACGAATAACAGCAGGGAACCGACACCAGAAAGCATTGAAAGAATTTGTAAAACGTAAGTTGCCCGGCCCCATCGCACAGACGCGGTTGTCTCTCTAATATACGGGTGCTCGTAATGCCGCGACTTGGCGGAAGACGCGGCGCCAATACAGTAGTTGACGAAGTAGGCAAACCCAATCCCGACTGCGGCGGACGCTACACCAGACGCGAACCAGATAAGCGGCGAAGTTAGCTCTGCCAACTTGGCCATAAATTTTATTTTGTCGGCGGATATAAGATGACCAATGAAAGCGAGCATCGCGACTGCAGCGCCGCCGTTGATGATAACAAGAGCGCGCATCACGTGATTTCCGGCGGTCACCGCGGCCTCGTTCGCGCGGTACATGAAGTCTAGTTCTTGATCGTGAACACGCTCCGCCAAAGCCCGTTTCTGTTCGTAATCCCACCTTGCACGAGCGTCGGCTTCGCTGGAACTACTCCGAGAATCACTCATTGCCGCCTCCGATAAGATGGGACCCGTATACAACACGTTTGATTGCATCTACCAGCGTGTTCTCATGTACAGCTTGATAATGCCAATTCACTGTCACCCAATTCCCTGCTTACCGGTCTGCATGCCGCACTTGTGAAGCGCCCAAAACAGACGCTTCGCGGCCTCGGGCACCTCAGGCACGGGCGGAAGCTCGGGCGGCTCGACGCCGAGGTGACGGGCTGCGTCCGCCACGCGCGACTGCAAACCGAGGAGCCGCTTGTTGAGGTTCACTTGTTCGGCGGCAATCTCGATAGCCTCGGCCAGGGCGGCGATCTGCGCCAGGGTGGGCGCGACCTTCTCGATGTGGGCGGCTAGCTGCGCCGCTTCCTGGGCGGCGGCGTCGAGCACACGCTGGTGGTCGGCGCGTTCGGACTGAACCTTGCGCTCGGCTTCCTGCTTCCGCGCAAGGCTGCGCCGCTCGATCTCCGCGCGAATGGCAGCTATGCGGCGCTCGGCTGCGCGCACGTTCGAATAATAAGTGCGGTTGGCGGCGGACGTGCCCACGATGCCGCCGCGCGCATCGCGCGCTTCCATCTTGTCGTGCCAGGACCTCGGGGCGAGGCCGTCCTCACCCGGCACGAACATCTTGTGCCCGTTGTCGTCACCGATCTCCTCGATGGTCCGCAGCGACGACAGCAGTTGTTCGGTAAGCTGGTCGTCGCTGGCACCGGCGACGGTGACCTTGAAGTGCGCATCCGAGAAGTTCGGCAAGACGACCGTGCGCGGGTCGATACTGTCGTCGCCCGAAAATTCCGGAAGGGCGGCGGGCCGGTCGAAGCGCGGGTCGTCGGCTTCGATAACTACGAATTCAGGCATGTCTGGTTCTCCCTCTTAGCTGGTGGTTACTTCGTGATGTAACGGGGCGGCAGCAGCACCACGTTGTCGTCGCGATGCGCGGCGATACGCTGATGGCTGAGGACGCCGCGCGACGGCGCGAGGGGCGCTTGTGCGGCATGGCTCGCCAAGGCGCGCTCGACCATCGCAGCGATAACCGCGTCTTGGTTGTCCGGGTTACAGGCCGGGCAGGAAGCCCCGGTGCAGATGTGCCCGGTGGCGTGGCTAGCGACGAAGATACGGCGGGTCATTATCGTCTCCTTCCGAGGAGGGTTGCGCGCCCAGCACGCATGGCCTCGGCCAAGCTGTGGTTCGGGTCGCGATGGGCGGGGGCAGCGATGCGGCCTTGCGGCTTAGGAAGCGCAGGCTCGGCTATGTCGATGACATCGGGCGCAGGCGTCAGCGGCTCTGGAGCACGGGACTGGAAGCGCGTCACGACGTATCCAGCTTCCCCTAGAGCATGATCCATTCAGATTGACGCATATCCGGCGTTCATGAGGTAGTTTGCGCATTCGGCCGGTGTGAAGTGGTCGAGCAAGGAGCCGATGCGGCGCCAGGTTGCTTCGACGGAGCGCTCGTCGGCCTTCCGCAGG
>WHUA01000013.1 GCA_009377445.1 Alphaproteobacteria bacterium
CGCCAGGATCTCATCGTTGAAGTCGTAGCTCGGGTTGTGCAGCATGCCGACGTTCGGATCGGCGCCGTTGCCGATCCGGATATAGGCCCCGGGGCATTTCTCCAGCATGAAGCTGAAGTCCTCGGAGCCCATGATCAGGGACTGGCTGCGGTTGACGTTCTCCTCGCCGACCAGGTCTGCTGCGACGTCGGCGCAGAACTGCGTTTCGTCCGGCGTGTTCACGAGCGGCACGAAGACGGGCCGGAAGTCGAGCGTCGCCTTGGCCCCGAAGGCCTCCGCCAGATTCTCCGTTATCTGCCGCATGCGGTCCTCGGCCAGCCGCATCATGTCATTGGAGAAGCAGCGCACGGTGCCGCCCAGCCGCGCCGACTGCGGGATGACGTTGTAGGCCTCGCCGCCGTGGATCTTGGTGACCGAGACGACCATCGCATCCGTGGAGCGGACGTTGCGCGCGACGATCGTCTGCAGCGCGGTGACGATATGCGCGGCAGCGACGACCGGGTCGACGCTGCGCTCCGGCCACGCGGCGTGCGCGCCGACGCCCTTTATGTCGATATCGAAGAAGGCGGCGCCGGCCATCATCGGGCCGGGGCGGATGGAGAAGCGGCCGGCCTCGAGGCCGGGCAGGTTATGCATGCCGTAGATCGACTCCATCGGGAACTGCTCGAACAGGCCGTCCCGGATCATCGCCGCCGCGCCGCCGAGGCCTTCCTCGGCCGGCTGGAAGATGAAGTGGACGCAGCCCTCGAAGCTGCGCGTGGCGCAGAGGTGGCGCGCCGCGCCGAGCAGCATCGTCGTGTGCCCGTCATGGCCGCATGCGTGCATCTTGCCGTCGTGGCGCGAGCGGTGTTCGAACGTGTTCTCTTCGTGGATCGGCAGCGCGTCCATGTCGGCGCGAAGCCCGATGGCCCGCGGGCTGTTGCCGACGCGCAGCGAGGCGACGATGCCGGTCTTGCCGAGGCCGCGGTGTACCTCCAGGCCGAACGACTCCAGCTTTGCCGCGACGATGTCCGAGGTGCGCATTTCCTCGAAGCCGAGCTCCGGATGGGCATGAATGTCGCGCCGCCAGTCGCGCATCTCGTCCTGGAATGTGGCGATTCCTTCGATGGCGTTCAGGCGCATGTGGGCTCGCTCCGGTAGTGAAGTGGATGTCGCACGTCAGCTTATCGCCAGAATCCGGTTTGGGAAGGCCCCGTTTCCCGGCCTTGACCGGCCGGCCGTTCCAGGATAAGAACAAAACAGGAACAATTATCCGAAGGTATGGATGCCGCACACCCTTTCCGCCCTTCGCGCCGCCATCGCCCGGATCGAGCGCGGCGGGACGGCCGCGGCGCAGCGCGGCGCCGTGCCGCTCGGCCTTGCCGCGATCGACGATGCCCTGCCGGGCGGCGGGCTCGCGGCCGGGGCGGTGCACGAGGTGACGGGCAGCGCCGCCGGGGGCTTCGCCGCCATGCTGGCGGGGCGCTTCGCGGGGCCGGTGCTGTGGTGCGTCATGGAACGCTCGCCCACCGATCTGTATGGGCCGGGCCTTGCGGCCTTCGGGCTCGACACGCGGCGGCTGGTCGTCGCGCGCTGCCCCAGCCGGCAGGACATGCTGTGGGCGATGGAGGAGGGGCTGCGCGATCCCGCTCTCGCCGTCGTGGCCGGCGAGCCGGACCGGGCGATCGCGCTGACTGCGAGCCGCCGCCTGCAACTCGCCGCCGAGACGGGCGGCGTCACCGGGCTGGTGCTGCGGCACGGGGCGGAGGACGGCGCGCTGTCGCCGAGCGCGGTGTTCAGCCGCTGGCGGGCCGAGTCGCTCCCCGCGCTGGGCGCGCTCAGCGCGCCGGCGGAAGGCGCGCGCTGGCGGCTCGAGCTGCTGCGCTGCCGCGGCGGGATCGGTGAGATACAGCAGAGAACATGGACAGTGGATTGGTGCGATGCGACGCGTGATCTCTCTCTGGTTTCCGGTTCTCGCCATCGACCGGCTGCGGCGGGAACGGCCGAGCGCTTGGCGGGATGAGCCGCTCGCCCTGACGCGGGAAAGCGCCGGGCGGGTGCTCGTCTCGGCGCTCAACGAGGCGGCGCAGGCGGCGGGTCTTTCACCCGGCATGGCGCTTGCCGATGCGCGCGCCGTCGCGCCCGCGCTCGCTACCCTGCCGGCCGATCCTGCCGCCGATGCCGCCCTGCTCGCGCGGATCGCGGCCTGGTGCGGGCGCTACACGCCCTGGACCACGCCGGAAGGCGAGGACGGCGTCTGGCTCGATGCGACCGGCTGCGCCCATCTGTTCGGCGGCGAGCGCGCGATGCTGCGAGACCTGCTGTCGCGCCTCGCCGGATTCGGCATGACGGCGCGGGGCGCGCTCGCCGATACGCCGGGCGCGGCCTGGGCGCTGTCGCATTACGGCGAGGGCAACCGCATCGTGCCGCCGGGCGGCGCCGGGAAGGCGCTGGCCGCGCTGCCGGTGGCGGCGCTCCGGCTGGAGCCGGACGCGGTCGCCGGGTTGAGACGCCTCGGCCTGAAGCGCATCGGCGATCTCTATGCGCTCCCGCGCGCGCCGGTGACGCTGCGTTTCGGCGACGCGGTGATGCGCCGCCTCGCCCAGGCGCAGGGCCGCATCGCCGAGCCGGTTTCGCCCGGCCGCCCGCCGCCGCGTTTCCGCGCGCGCCTCGCCTTCGCCGAGCCGGTCGGGCGAGCCGACGACATCGCAGAAGCGCTGCACCGCCTGCTGCACGACCTCTGCGAGCAGCTCGACCGCGCGCAGCAGGGCTGCCGCCGGCTCGAGCTGACGCTCTACCGGGTCGACGGCTCGGTGCAGGGCGCGGCGGTCGGCACCGCGTACCCGGCGCGCGACGCCGCGCATCTCGCCCGGCTGTTCGCCGAGCGCCTCGGCCATCTCGACCCCGGCTTCGGTGTCGAGATGGCGACGCTCGGAGCGCCGGTCACCGAGCCGCTCGCCCCGGCGCAGGTCACGGCGCAGGTCACGGCCCCCGGCACGCGGAATATCGGGCCGAAGCCGGACGCCGCGCTCGCGCCCTTGCTGGATCGTCTGGGCAACCGTCTCGGCTTCGGCCGGCTGGTCGCGCTTGAGCCCTTCGAAAGCCATCTGCCGGAACGCGCCTCGCGGGCCGTTCCGGTCGCAGAGCGAGGGCACGCCGGCGATTGGCGCCGCGCCGCGCCGCGGCCACTCCGCCTGCTATCCCGGCCCGAGCCGCTGGAGACCGTCTCGCCCGTTCCCGAGGACGGCCCGCCGGCCGCCTTCCTGTGGCGGCGGGTGCGTCATCGCCTCCGCGCCGCCGAGGGGCCGGAGCGTATCTCCCCCGAATGGTGGCGGCCCGGCCCCGCCTGGGCCCGCGGCCCGCGCGACTACTGGCGGGTCGAGGATGAGGAGGGCCGGCGCTTCTGGCTGTTCCGCGAGACCCAGCCCCGCCGCGACGGCGCCCCCCGCTGGTTCCTGCACGGGCTGTTCGCATGAAGATTCAGGTAAAGCCGCTTTCCAGGCGGATGTCCACTGCTGTTCGGTTGAGCATTCGGCGGCCCGCCGGATCGGTGCGCATGGACTCCCCGGACAAGCCGGGGAGTGACGATTTTATTTATAACCAAACACTTATCGTCATTGCCGCACTTGTTGCGGCAATCCACGGACGGATGCCGGAGCAGCATCGGTTTCGCGTCTCGGGACGGCCAGTTTCGACGGCCACATTCAACGCGAAGCGGGCAGCGGCGGGTCGAGCTGTGACATGACCCCCTACGCCGAGCTTCAGGTCACCACGAACTTCAGCTTCCTGCGCGGCGCGTCGCATGCGCATGAACTGGTGCGGCAGGCGATCGCGCTCGGCCATGCGGCGATCGCGGTCGCCGACCGCAACACGCTCGCCGGCGTGGTGCGCATGCATATTGCGGCGAAGGAGGCGGGCATCCACCTGGTCGTCGGCGCCCGGCTCGATCTGCTCGACGGGGCGAGCCTGCTCGCCTTTCCGCAGGACCGCGCCGCCTATGGCCGGCTGTCCCGCCTGATCACGCTTGGCCGCCGCCGCGCGCCGAAGGGGGAATGCGATATTTCCCGGGCTGATGTCTTCGCGCATGGCGAGGGCATGCTGTTCGTCATGCTGCCGCCGGAAGCGCCGGCGCTGCCCGACGATGTCTTTGCCGGCGAGTTGCGCGCATTGGCCGCCGCTTTCCCCGGCTGCTGCTATCTCGCCGCGCAGAATCTGCTACAGGGCGACGACCACCGCCGGCTGGCGCGGCTCGCGGCGCTGGCCGAAGCGTGCGGCGTGTCGCTGGTCGCGGCCAACGACGTGCACATGCACGAGCCGGGGCGCAGGCCGCTGGCCGACGTCATGACCTGCATCCGCGAGCATTGCACCGTCGACGAGGCGGGCTATCGCCTCGCCGCGAACGCCGAGCGCCACCTGAAATCGCCGGACGGCATGGCCCGCCTGTTCCGCGGCTATCCGGACGCGCTCGCCCGCACGGTCGAGATCGCCGGGCGCTGCGCCTTCAGCCTCGACGAGCTGCGTTACGAGTATCCGGACGAGGCCGTCGCAGAGGGCCTGACGCCGCAGGAGACGCTGGCCCGCCTCACCTGGGAAGGCGCGAAGGCGCGCTATCCCGGCGGCGCGCCGAAGCAGGTCAAGGCGACGATAGAGCACGAGTTGGCGCTGATCGGGCAGCTCGGCTACGCGCCCTATTTCCTCACCGTGCAGGACATCGTCCGCTTCGCCCGCGAGCGCGGCATCCTGTGCCAGGGGCGGGGCTCGGCGGCCAATTCGGCGATCTGTTACTGCCTCGGCATCACCGCGGTCGACCCGTCGCGCCTCGACCTCCTGTTCGAGCGCTTCGTCTCGGCCGAGCGCAACGAGCCGCCGGACATCGACGTCGACTTCGAGCACGAGCGGCGCGAGGAGGTCATCCAGTACATCTACGGGAAATACGGCCGCGAGCGCGCCGGCATGACGGCCGTCGTCTCCTGCTTCCGGGCGCGCGGCGCGATCCGCGAGGTCGGCAAGGCGCTGGGCCTCAGCGGCGACACGGTGACCGCGCTGTCGGGGCAGGTCTGGGGCTGGTCGAGCGATGCCATCGACGACGCCCAGGTGCGCGAGATCGGCCTCGACCCCGGCGACCGGCGGCTTCGCCTGGCGCTGCGCCTGACCGGCATCCTGATCGGCTTCCCGCGCCACCTGTCGCAGCATGTCGGCGGCTTCGTCATCAGCCGCGGCCCGCTCTCCGAGACCGTGCCGATCGAGAACGCGGCGATGGCGGACCGCACCGTCATCGAATGGGACAAGGACGACCTCGACGCGCTCGGCATCCTCAAGATCGACATCCTGTCGCTCGGCATGCTGACCTGCATCCGCAAGGGCTTCGAGCTGATCCATCGCCATTACGGCAAGGACTACGACCTCGCCACCGTGCCGGCGGAGGACTCCAAGGTCTACGACATGCTGTGCCGGGCGGATTCGATCGGCGTCTTCCAGGTCGAGAGCCGCGCCCAGATGGCCTTCCTGCCGCGCATGAAGCCGCGCGATTTCTACGACCTGGTGATCGAGGTGGCGATCGTCCGCCCCGGGCCGATCCAGGGCGACATGGTGCATCCCTATCTCCGGCGGCGGAACGGCGAGGAGCGGGTCGAGTATCCCTCGGCGGAATTACGCGACGTGCTGGCGAAGACGCTGGGCGTGCCTTTGTTCCAGGAGCAGGCGATGAAGATCGCCATCGTCGGCGCCGGCTTCGCGCCGTCCGAGGCCGACCGGCTGCGCCGCGCCATGGCGACCTTCCGCCGCGTCGGCACGATCCATACTTTCCGCGAGAAGTTCGTCGCCGGGATGAGCGCGCGCGGCTACGACCCTGAATTCGCGGAGAGATGCTTCAACCAGATCGAAGGCTTCGGCGAGTACGGCTTCCCGGAAAGCCACGCCGCCAGCTTCGCGCTGCTGGTCTATGTCTCGGCTTGGATGAAGTGCCATTACCCGGCGGTCTTCGCCGCCGCGCTCCTCAACAGCCAGCCGATGGGCTTCTACGCCCCGGCGCAGATCGTGCGCGACGCGCGCGAGCACGGCGTGACGGCGCTGCCGCCCGACGTCAACCTGTCGGACTGGGACGCGGCGCTCGAGATCGATCCCGATCCGGCGCGCGGGATGGCGCTCCGCATCGGCCTGCGGCAGATCAAGGGACTGTCCGAGGAAGATGCCAAGGCCGTCGTCGCCGAGCGCGGCAACGGCTACCGCGACGCCGCGGCGCTGTGGCGGCGCAGCGGGCTTAAGCCCGCGGTGCTGGAAGCGCTGGCCCGCGCGGACGCCTTCGGCTCGATGGGCCTGAGCCGCCGCCGGGCGCTGTGGGCGGTCAAGGGGCTGGGCGAGGCGCCGCTGCCGCTTTTCGCCGCGGCGGGCGAGGCCGAGCGCGGCGAGGAGCCCGAGGTCGCGCTGCCCGACATGCCGATCGGCGAGGAGGTGGTGGAGGATTATTCCTGGCTCCGCCTGTCGCTGAAGCGCCATCCGCTCGACCTGCTGCGGGGCGAGATGGATGCCTTGGGCGCGATCCCGTCGGCGCGGCTGATGGAGACGCCGGCCGATGCGCGGGTGACGGTCGCCGGCCTCGTGCTGGTGCGGCAGAGGCCGGGCAGCGCCAAGGGCGTCATCTTCGTCACGGTGGAGGACGAGACCGGCGTCGCCAACATCATCGTCTGGCCCAAGGCCTTCGAGAAGTTCCGCCGCATCGTTCTGACCGCGCGGCTGCTGCGCGTGACCGGCCGGCTGCAGCGCGAAGGCATCGTGGCGCATATCGTGGCCGACAAGCTGGAAGACCTGTCCGGGCATCTCGACGCGCTGGCCGAGATGGATGAGTTCGCGCTGACGGTGAGCCCCGCCGACGAGGTGAAGCGGAATGTCGACCTCGACACCCGCGCCGCCGCCTTGCGCCGCCGCCGGCCGCCGGCCGCGCGCGCCAAGCACCCCCGCGAGCAGGCGAAGGCGCTGTTCCCGAGCCGGGATTTTCATTAGGCTCCCTCCCGTTCCATGCCAAGCGCCGCATCGCCAAGCCGGAGACCGCCGCTGCCACCCGTCGATATGCGTCCAAATCGGACAACGCCGCCGATCTTCAAGAACGCCGCTATCGAGCTGCGCCAGTGCCGTTACGGCGTGATGCTGTACAACGCCAACGACGCCTATATCGGCCGGTCCCTGCAGATCTACGGCGAATACTGCGAAGACGACGTCCGCCTGTTCCGAAAGGTGGTGCACCCGGGCCACACCGTACTCGATATCGGCGCCAACATCGGGGCGCATACGGTGTTTCTCGCAAAGACGGTCGGAGCAGCGGGCCGCGTCATTGCCATCGAGCCGTTGCGGAGCAACTTTCAGATGCTTTGCGCAAATCTTGTCCTCAACGGGATAGATCACGCAGAGCCGATACGGGCGGCGGTCGGCCGCGAGGCGGGTACGGTACGGGTGCCGCGCGCGGGTCTGATGAATGTCGGCAATCAGGGGGCCTTTTCCCTGAAGGACCCTTCGGCCGAAGGAACCGCCTTGGAACCGGTCCCGATGACGACAATCGATGCGTTAAGCCTCGACGCCTGTCACTTCGCGAAAATCGACGTCGAGGGCATGGAGGACGACGTTATCCGGGGCGCCGCCGCGACTCTCAAGCGACACCGGCCGATCCTGTACCTCGAGAACAACCGGCGGAATGAATCGCCCGCCCTCATCCAGAGCCTGTTCGAGCTGGACTATTGCTGCTTCTGGCACCCGACCAGCTATTTCAATTCGGACAACTATTTCGGAAACGAACAGAACGTGTTCCGTAAAGCCGTCGAGCTCAATATGGTCGCCGTGCCGCGGATCGTCGCGCATCTCGTGGACGGGATGCCCCAAGTCGCGTCACCGGACGATTGGCCGGCACGCAAATAGGCGCCCGGTCAGGAGTCCTACCCGAACATCCCGAGCCAGCGCCACCATAGGAAATTCAACGGCGTAATGACCGAAACGTAGATCGCGCTGTAAGCCAGGCAGAAGCGCAGCATGCGCCGGTAGGCGACGCCGCCGAGCAGCATCGCGGTCAGCACCGGGGCGATCTGGTAGGGCAGCAGGATGAACATGAAGCTCAGCACCTGCGACAGCATCGCCGTCTCCAGCGGCCAGCCGGTGGCGCGCGCGATCTCGCCGGCGAGCGGCGTCAGCACCGCCGACGTGCCGGCCGGGTTCGCCGCCAGCGACAGCATCGCGCCGACCGCCAGCATCGCGCCGAAGTTATAGGCGTCGTGGCCCGGCGCCAGCCCCACGAGCTGGATCAGCAGCGCGCCCAGCGTCTTGGCGAGGCCGGTATGCGCCACCACCGCGCCCAGGCCGATGATGCCGGCGACGAAGAACCACGGCGTGTAGTTCACGTTCTCGCTGAGCGCCTTCGGCGGCACCAGGCCGGTAACCGGCAGCAGGCAGAGCACCGCCGCGCCGAGCGCCACCCAGGCGGGCGAGGTGTGGTGCAGCGAGTCCGTCGTCCACAGCAGCAGCGTGCAGGCCAGGATGACGGTGAGCAGCCGTTCCTGACGGCCGAGCGGCTTGCGCGGCTCGGGGTGGAAGGGCTCCGGCTGCTTGTCGCGGAAGGCGACCATCGCGAGCGGGATGATCGTGACGAGCGCCAGCGTCCCCGCCACCGTCAGGTTGAGCACCAGGAAGGGGCCGTATTGCAGCGTGATCTTGTAGATGCTCTCGATCAGGCCGGTCATGACGATGTTCGGCACCGTGGCGGGCAGGATGCCCATCGGCGCGACCACCGTGGCGAAGCTCGCCACGATCACCAGCCCGTCGCGGCCCCGGGTGCCCGGCAGGTAGCCGGCCCGTTCGGCCAGCGCGGTGACGATCGGCACCAGCAGCACCACCCGGCTCATCGCCGACGGCATGACGAAGGCGAAGCCGAAGGAGGTCATCGCCACCCCGAAGACGAGGCGGTTCCACGATGCGCCGAAATGCAGAAGCACCGTCTCGGCGATGCGGGTCGCGAGGCCGGTGCGGTGCAGCGCCAGGCCCAGCACGACGCCGCCGAAGACCAGCCAGATCGCCCCGGCATGGAAGCCCGCGAACACGACATTGGGCGGCGCTACCTGCAGCACCAGCGCCAGCACGAAGAACAGGAAGCTGGTGACGTGCGGCGGCAGAGCCTCGGTCGACCAGCAGCCGACGGCGATGAAGATGAGGCCGAGCGCGCGCACGGCATTGGGCTCCATGCCGCCGAGCGGCGGCCCTGCCAGCAGGATCGCGCCCGCGCCCAGCAGGATCGCCGCGACGATCCTGCCCGCGCGCGACGGTCCGGAGGGGTGCGCTTCCCTTGCTGCTGCCGACATGGGTAGAGTCCGGGGATACGGGTTGGCGGGCCACCGTCATATCAGAACATCCGGCGCGCGCCTACTTCGCCGCCGCCAGGGAGGAGACGCCGATGGCTACGGGAACCGCGAAGATGGGCGAGGGCGCATTGTCGGCGCTGGCGGCGCTGACCATCGAGGAGATCGAGATCATCCCGCTCGACATTCTCCCCGGCCTCCGGCGCACGCTGCCGACCGGGCCGATCCAGTACGGCGAGACGGGCATGGTCGGCCGCTCCGTCCTGGTCGCGGTCCGCGCGGGCGGCGTCACCGGATGGGGCCAGATCCGGCCGAACAACCCGTTCCAGGCCGACACGGCGTCGAGCGCGGTCGCCGCGCTCCGCGACTACTATGGGCCGCTCGCGATCGGGCGCAATGCGTGGCGGCGGGCGGAGCTGCTGCGCGACATGGAGCGAAAGCTGCCGCCGAACCCGTCCGCGCTCGCCATGTTCGACGTGGCGCTGCACGACCTGCTGGGGCGGGCGCTCGGCGTACCGGCGCACGCGCTTCTCGGCGGCGCGTGCAAGGACCGCATGCCGCTCGAATGGTCCGTCGGCGTCGCCAGCGTCGACGAGATGGTGGCGGAGGCCGAGCGCGTCTACCACGAGCATAAGACGCCCTACATCTGCTTCAAGGTCGGCCCCGCCGCGCGCTGCGCGGAGAATATCGAGACGCTGACCCGGGTGCGGAAGCTGCTGGGCGACAAGGTCGAGCTGGCGCTCGACGCCAACGGCAGCCTGGCGGTGCGCGAGGCGATCGCGCTGGCCGAGGCGCTGGACGACGTACGCATCGCCTATTTCGAGCAGCCGGTGCCGATCTCGGACCTGACGGGGCTGAAGCGCATCCGCGACCGCATCAAGGCGCCCATCATGGCGGACGAATCGGTCTATTCGCCGCAGGACGCCGCCCGCGTCGTGCGCGAGGACGCCGCCGACGTGCTCGGCATCAAGCTCTACAAATGCGGCGGGCTGTGGCGCGGCCGTCAGATCGGCATCGTCGCCGAGGCGGCGGGCTACGACGTCAACTGCGCCGGCACGGCCAACGGCTCGCATCTCGAGGCGCTGGCGGCGGCGCATCTCGGCGCCGCGACGCCGAACCACGCCTTCGGCGCGGAGTTCACGATGGGCCTGCCGCAGATCGCCCCCGATCCGATCGCGCCCGAGCCGGTCATGGATCTGTCGGACGGCTACTGCACGATCCCGAACCGCCCCGGCCTCGGCGCGGCGATCGACCTCAAGGCGGTCGACAAGCACGCGATCCGCCGCATCAGCGTGGAGTAGGGGGATGGCGATGCGGATGGACGATATCCCCGAGCGGCGGGAGAACTGGGCCGAGGCCGAGTTCAAGAGCGGCGCCAAGATCGTCATAACGCTGAAGAGCGGACATGTGCTGGTCTCGGACGAGCCGGCGGGCTTCGCCGGCGGGGCGGGCGGTGAAAACGCCGGACCGACGCCGACCGGCTTCCTGGTCGCGGCATTCGCGGCGGACATCCCGGTCATCCTTCAGCGCATCGCCCGCGAGCAGGCGATTTCGCTGCAGTCGATCGGCGCGCGGGTGTCGATCGTCTGGAATCCGCGCGGCATCGCGGGGCTGGACGGGGTGGAGCCCACGCCGTTCGAGGCGGTCAGCGATATTCGGATTCGCACCAATGCATCGGACAGCGAAATCGATGCGCTGAAGATCGCCTATGAGCGGCGCTGCCCGCTCTACAACCTGCTTCGCAAGAGCGGCTGCCGCATGATCGAGAACTGGCGCGTGGAGAAGGCGTCGCCATGACGAAAGGCGGGCTTTCGATCGCCATCGTCGGAGCAGGCATCGGCGGGCTGACGGCGGCGGCGACACTGCGGCGCGTCGGGCACGACGTTCGCATCTATGAACAAGCGCGCGCGTTCGCCCGCATCGGCGCCGGCATCCAGCAGGGCCCGAACTCGGTCAAGGTTCTGCGCAAGCTGGGGCTCGAGCCGCGGCTGCGCGAGATGGCCTTTCGCCCCGACGCGGCGCTCAACCGTCAATGGGATACGGGCGAGGTCACCTGGGAACGGCGGCTCGGCGACGAGGTGGAGCGGAAATACGGCGCGCCCTATTTCTACATGCACCGGGGCGACCTGCACGCGGCGCTGGCGGATCTGGTGCCGGACGGGATCGTGTGCCGGAACCGCAAGCTGACGGGTCTGCGCGAGACGAAGGACGGCGTCACTCTCGCATTTGCCGACGGCAGCCGCGCCGACGCCGATCTCGTTATAGGCGCGGACGGCGTCCATTCCATCGTCCGCGAGGTTCTGCTCGGCGCCGAGAAGCCTGGCTTCACCGGCCGCGTCGCCTACCGCACGACCTTTCCAGCCTCGCTCATGGAGGGCGCGGCGATCGACGATTGCGCCAAGTGGTGGGGACCCGACCGCCACATCGTCATCTACTACGTCAACCCGCGCCGCGACGAGATCTACTTCGTCACCAGCACGCCCGAACCGGATTTCGAGGTCGAGTCCTGGTCCGCCAAGGGCGACCTCGGGGAATTGCGCGCGGCGTACCGCGACTTTCACCCGAAGGTGCAGGCAGTCCTGGCGGCCTGTCCGGAGGTCCATAAATGGGCGCTGTTCGAGCGCGAGCCGCTGCCGCGCTGGAGCGCGGAGCGGATCACGCTGCTGGGCGACGCCTGCCACCCGATGACGCCCTACATGGCGCAGGGCGCGGCCACCGCCATCGAGGACGCCGCCGTGCTGTCGCGCTGCCTCGACGGCGTGGAGCGCGACAGGATGGGGGCGGCGCTACGCCGTTACGAAGACAGCCGGAAGGATCGCACGGCGCGCATCCAGCTCATCTCCCGGCTCAACGACATGGAGAAGATCAAGGCGGAGATCGAGAGCGTCTACAGCTACGACGCCTGGTCGGCGCCGCTGGCGGAGGCGGTTGCCGCGTCTTAAGCGTGCCGGGCAGCAGCCGCGAGCAGGGCATTCACGTCCGCCTCGGCCGTCGTCGGGCTGGCCACCAGCCGCCGTTTGCCGGAGCCGGCCGGCGGCCAGTCGTGGAACAGGAAGCCGCTTTGACGCAGGAAGGCCGCCAGCGTGTCGGGCATGTGGACGAACACCTCGTTGGCTTCCACCGGATGCGCGATCGCGACACCCGGAAGCCGGCCGAGCCCGCGCGCCAGCGTTGCCGCCATGCGGTTCGCGTGGGCCGCGTTGCGGCGCCACAGATCGTCTTCGAGATAGGCGTGAAACTGCGCGGCGAAAAAGCGCGACTTGGAGAACAGGTGTCCCGCGCGCTTGCGCCGGAACCGAAGATCCTTGGCTAGCTCCGGATCGAAGACGATCACCGCCTCGGCGGCGAAGGCGCCGTTCTTCGTGGCGCTGAAAGACAGAATGTCGACGCCGGCGCGCCAAGAGATATCCGCCGGGCTGCAGCCGATGCCAACCGCGGCATTGGCGAAGCGCGCGCCGTCCAAATGCACTAGGAGCCCCTGTTCATGGGCCCACGCGGCGATCGCGGCGATTTCGTCGGGCCGGTAGACGGTGCCGGCCTCCGTCGACTGCGACAGGCTAACCGCTGCCGGCTGTGCCTGGTGCTGATCGCCGACACGGAAGCCCGCAAGGCTGTGCCGCAAGCCGTCGAGCGTGAGCTTGCCGTCGCCGCCGGGCAGGGCGACCAGCTTGGCGCCGCCGGTGAACAGCTCGGGCGCGCCGCATTCGTCGACCGCGACATGCGCCTCCTCGTGGCAGAACACCGCGCCCCAAGGCGGACACAGCGTGGCCAGCGCCAGTGCGTTGGCGGCCGTGCCGGTACCGACGAGAAAGCACTGCGCCGCGCGACCGAAGAAATCCGCGAAGCGCGCATCCAGGGCGCGCGTCCACGCATCGTCGCCATAGGCCGGCGCGTCGCCCGCATTGGCCTTGGCGATGGCCTCCAGGATCGGCGGGGATATGCCGGCGGCGTTGTCGCTGAGGAAGGATGCGCCCATGATTACCTCGTCGCGCGAAAGCTTGCTCGAATCGCCCGATGCTAGAGCAACCTGCGTCCTATGGACGCAGATAAGTTGCTCTAACTTTTTAAGATAGATCAATTTACCTGCAATCAGGTGATTCCACCTGATTGCAAATTGATCTAGCGCGGCGTGGCGGGCGCGTCAGTTGTGATCGCGGCGCGGTCGGCGATAGGATGGCGGCGACCGTTCACCTCATAGAGCCTTCCCATGCCCGAGCCGGCGCAACGCAGGTTTCGCTCGAAAGTGCGAAAGCCGAAAGATTTCGACGATTATTGGAACGACGTGCGGACGCGGCTCGAGGCGATCCCGCTCGCGCCGGAGATGGCTCCCGATCCCCTGCGCAGCACGGAAGACGTGGAAGTCTTTCAGAGTTCCTACACCAGCCTCGACGATGTGCGCATCGCGGGCTGGTATTGCCGCCCGCGCGGCGCGGCGGCAAAGCTGCCCGCCATCCTCACCTTTCCGGGCTACCAGAGCGAGCCGGCGATCCCGAAGGATCTCGCGCGCAAGGGCTATGCCGCCCTGTCGGTCGCGGTGCGCGGCAAGCTCCGCAGCAACGGCCAGTTCAATCCGGGCTATCCCGGCCTGATGACCCACAACATCATCGACCGGCATACCTATGGCTATCGCGGCCTGTTCGCGGACGCCTGGCGCGGCGTCGATTTCCTGCTGTCGCGGCCGGAAGTCGATCCGGGGCGCATCGGCATCACCGGCCAGAGCCAGGCTGCGGGATTGTCGGTCGTCACCGCGGCGGTGCGGCCCGTGATCAAGGCGGCGGCAATCGGCGCGCCGTTCCTCTGCGGCTTCCTCGACGCGATCGCGCTGACGCGCACGACGCCCTATGACGAGATCAACGACTATCTCCGCATGTATCCGGAGCACAGGGACGCGGTGGAGGAAACGCTGCCGTATTTCGATTGCCTCAACTTCGCCGGCAAGGTCGCGTGCCCGATCATCGTGAACGCCGGGCTGCAGGACAACATCGCCCCGGCCGAAACCGCGTATGCGCTGATCGACCGGCTCGGCTCCGCGGACAAGCGGCTCTATGCCTATGACGGCCAGGGGCATGAAGCGGGCCGCGACGGCCCGCATCGCGCGATCGTCGACGAATTTTTCGCGCGGCATCTCCAGGGCACGGAAGGGAAGGCATGATGGCGGGCGCGCCGGGCGATTTCGGCTCCTACTGGCAAGCGACGCTCGACGCGCTGGCGGCCTATCCGGCGGCGGCGCAGATCGAGCCGATACCGCTCCGCACGACGGCGTTCGCCACGATGTACGGTGTGCATCTGACGAGCATCGGGCCGTACCGCATCTTCGCCTATCTCAGCATCCCCACGGGGAAGGGACCGTTTCCGGCGATCTATTACGCGCCGCGCTATCAAAGCGTGATGCAGCCGGCGCCCCAGGGAACGGCGAGCCTGCAGCGCAGCCGGTATATCACCCTGGCGCTGGCGGCGCGGGGATACCGCAACGCGGACAAGCCATACGCCGCGTCCTTTCCGGGATTGCTGACGGAGGGGATCGACAGCGGCGGCACTTATATTTTCAGGGGCATTGCCGCCGACTGCGTGCGGGGGCTCGACTTCCTGCTGACGCGGCCCGAGCTCGATCCGCGGCGCGTGGTGGTCGCCGGCAACGACATGGCGCTCATCACGGCGGCGCTCCATCCGAGCGCGACGCATGCCGTCGCGACGCCGGAGCTGTTCCACGACACCCTCGCCCGGGCCGCGAAGACGGCCGCCTATCCACTGGAGGAGATCAACGACTACCTGCGCCTCTACCCCGAGCGGCGCGAGGCCGTCGGGCGCACGCTATCCTATTTCGACCTGCGGGCCTTCGCGCCGCGCGTCCGGGCCGCGACGCTGATCATGGCGGGGGCGAAAGGCTCCGCCCTGGACGCACGCGCCCTGTCGCCCGTCAGCGACGGGCTCGAGGGCGCGGTGACGGTCCGGGAGTCCGAGAGGTCCAGCTACAAGGACGGCTTGTTCGCCGAGAGCTGGATCGCCGCGCAATGCGGAATCGGGGATGTGCGCAGCATCCTGCCCGAAGCCTGGGCGAAAGCGGCTAGTCCCTGACCTCGACGATCATCTCGACCTCGACCGCGATCTGCGACGGCAGCGATCCCATGCCGACTGCGGAGCGCGCGCCGCGCCCGGCGTCGCCGAACACCTCGACCATCAGGTCGGAGAATCCGTTGATGACCTTCGGGTGTTCCTTGAACTCGGGATCGGCGTTGACCATGCCCAGCACCTTCACCACCCGCTTCACGCGGTCGAGGCTGCCGAGCGCGGCCTTCACGTTCGCCAGCATGTTGACGCCGACCAGCCGCGCCGCGTCGTAGCCCTGCTCCGTGCTCAGCCCCCGCCCGACCTTGCCGGTGATCGACGAATTGTCGGGCTTGCGCGGACCGCAGCCGGACATGAACAGGAGGCTCCCCACCTGCACGCCTCCGACATAGTTGCCGACCGGCTTCGGCGGCGAGGGCAGCTCGATGCCGAGCTTCTTCAATGTTGCTTCCGCGCTCATTCGTTTCCTCCTGCGTGATGGATGCCGCGGACAAGCCGCGGCCTGACGATGGGGGATAGGGCCACCAAACTTATCCGTCATTCCGCGGCTTGTCCGCGGAATCCATGCGCGCCGGCAGCAACTTCACTCGGCCGCCCGCACGCGCCCGCGCCGGTCGCCGAACCGCTCGACCAGCACGTCCTCGAAGTCGGTGCCCTCGGCGGCGAACCAGCTTCCGGGGCGGGTGCAGTAGGCCTCGGCGCGCCAGGGGGCTTCCGGCTCCTCGCCGGCGGCAAGCGCCTTGGCCTCGGCGAGCAGGGTACGGCGGAACTTGGCGACCGCGGCGTCGGTCGCGGTCAGGGTCTCGGCCGTGCGGTCGGCGATGTAGCCCTGGCTCTGCTGGATCATCAGGTCCTGCTCGGCCAGGCCCTTCACGCCGGTGAAGGTGGCGGTCTTCTGCACCGCCCGGTCGATCTCGAAATCGTTCGAGCGGTTGCGCAGCGGCACGTAACCGGGGCCGGTCTCGGCGATGATGCCGTGGCCCTTGCGGAACTTCGCGCGCTCCTCCGGCCCGATCTCCCGTTCCGGGTTCCAGGCGTAGACGTAGATCCAGCTCGCCGTGTCGGTGATCGGCGCGACGGTGAAGCCGAAATAGGTCTCGCCCGGCATCGTCGACGGCCCGGTGCCGTGCGACGGCAGCATGAACTGCGTCATGCGCCAGTAGACGCCTTCGTCGTCCGCCGTCCGCGCGCCGCCGACGACGAAGCCGACCTCGTGCTCCAGGATCTGGAACTCCGGCATCGGATCGTTGCGGATCCAGCGCAGCCGCCGCGCGTCCGCCGGCGCGTCCGGGTTCTCGTTCGACGGCACCGACGGCGCGGGCATGTGCAGGAACGAGAAATGCGAGGTGTCGAGGTCGCCTTCCATCACCTGCGCCCAGTTGCACTCGATGAGCTGCTTCGAGACGTAGCGCCGCTCCGGCGGCATCAGGCCGTATTCGAGCCGCGGCAACTCGGGCACGGCGGCCGCCGGGCCGAGCCATGCCCAGACGATCCCGCCGTACTCCCGCGCCGGATAGGCCTTCGCCCGCACCGTGTCGTGGTGGCGCGCGCCCGGCGGCACGTTCGGCAGGTCGACCGCCTTGCCGGTCACGTCGAACTTCCAGCCGTGATAGACGCAGCGCAGCCCGCATGCCTCGTTGCGGCCGAAGAAGAGGTCGGCGCCGCGGTGCGGGCAGTGCGCGCCGATCAGGCCGATGCGGCCCTTCGTGTCGCGGAACGCCACCAGCGCCTCGCCCATGACCGTGACCCTGATCGGCGGGCCGTCCGGCTCGGCCAGCTCTTCGGACAGCGCCACCGGCTGCCAGAAGCGGCGGAAGTAGGCGCCCATCGCGGTACCGGCGCCGGTCCGCGTCAGCAGGTCGTTGTCTTCGGCCGAAAGCATCGCGCCCTCCGTCCCTTGGCCGATCGATGATAGCAGGAAAGCATGGATGCTCCCGCTCGGCTCGAAATTTGCGACCGTTCCGCTCGGCACGATATCATCTGGCCACGGCGAATCGCAGCCCCGATACCAACTCTAGGCGAGGAATTCGAATATGCATGAGACACGAACGCTGGCGGAATGGGTCGCCGGGCTGCGCTACGAGGACATTCCGGAGGACGTGCGCGAGCATGCCCGGCGCTTCATCCTCGACAATTTCGGCTGCCAGATCGCGGGCGCGACCCTGCCGTGGAGCCGGACATACTACGACATGATGCGGAAGACGCGGAGCGGCACGCATTCGACCGTCGCGTATTTCGGCGACAGGATGTCGCCGGACGACGCGGCCTTTCTCAACAGCACGTTCAACCACGCCAACGAGACCGACGACACGCATCTGAAGAGCCCGACCCATCCGGGCGGCATCGCGGTGCCGGCGGCGTTGGCGCTGTCGGAATACACGGGCGCCACCGGCGAGCAGCTTCTCGTCGCCGTCGTCGCCGCCTACGAGATCCAGATCCGCATCTCCTGGGCCTGCTCGCCCCATCTCATCTACAAGGGGCATCATCCGCCGGTCGGCGTCGGGCCGTTTGGCGGCGCGGCGGCGGGGGCGGTGCTGTTCGGCTTCGACAAGGAGACGACGCTGAACGCCTTCGGCATCGCCGGCAGCCATTCAGCCGGGCTGATCGAGTACACCAAGACCGGCGGCAGCGTGAAGCGCATCCACAGCGCGATCCCGGCGCAGGCGGGCGTGCGCGCCGCGCTGTTCGCGCAGGCGGGCATCACCGGGCCGCACTCGATCCTCGAAGGCGAGAAGGGGTTCTGCAAGGTCTTCGCCGGCGAATACGACCTGAAGCGGCTGACCGACGGGCTCGGCAAGCGCTACCACCTGCTCGACAACGGGCTGAAGCCGTATAGCTGCTGCCATCTCATCCACGCCGCCTTCGACGCGCTGGATGTGGTGCGCGAGAAGACGCCGCTAAGGCCCCAGGACGTAAAGCAGATCACGGTCGCGACCAACAGCGAGCCGATCCTCAGCCACATCGGCTCGATCGTCGAGCCGCCGGACATCCTGGGCGCGCAGTTCAGCCTGCCGTTCAGCATGGCGATGCGGCTCCATCACGGCGGCAGCGGCGTCAAGGGCGGCAACGGCTTCTGGGATTATCTCGATGTCGATTTCCGCGATCCGAAGCTGCTCGAGTCGGCGCGCAAGGTGAAGGTGCGCGTCGCCGCCAACGACAAGTGGGAGCGGGTGGACGAGGGCGCCGGCATCGAGGTCGAGACGGTCGACGGCCGCCGGCTCACGGCGAGCGTGCCCTTCTCGAAGGGATTGCCGGAGAATCCGATGTCGCCGGCCGAGGTGGAGGAGAAGTTCCGCTACCTCGTCGACCCTGTGATGCCGGCCGGCTCGTCGGATGCGATCATCGCGGCGGTCGACGGCATCGAGAAGATCGGCGAGATCGGCGACCTGGTCCGCCTGCTGATCGCACCGCCCGCACCGGGCGCACGCGCGGCGGCGGAGTAGGCGTCAGCGGGTCCGATTCGGCACGCCGGCGAGCAGGTTGCGGTAGAGATCGAGCGTCTGGCGGACGACGATCTCCTCCGCGAACTCCGCGACCGCGATCGCGCGGGCGCGGGCGCCGAGGCGCTCGCGCAGCGCCGGATCCGCAGCCAGTTTTTCCAGCGCCGCCGCCAGCGGTTCCACGCTGCGGGCGGGAACCAGCAGCCCGGTTTCGCCGTCGCGGCAGATCTCGCGGCAGCCCGGCACGTCGGTGGCGACCATCGGCCGGCCCGCGGCGGCGGCTTCCAGCAGCGACTTCGGCAAGCCTTCGCGATAGGACGGCAGCACCGCGATATGCGCGCGCGCGTATTCGCCGGGGATGTCGGTCGAGGGGCCCGCGACCTCGACCGCGCCTTCCGCCGCCCAGTCCGCGAGGATCGCGTCGTCGATCGAGGCGGGGTTGTCGTCGGTCGATCCGACAAGCCTAACGCGAATGCCGACGCCTTTCCGATTCAGAAGGCGTGCGGCTTCCACCAGCTCGCCGATCCCCTTGTCGTGCAGCATGCGCGAGACGCAGACGGCGACCGGCGTGCCGCCGGGCGGCGGCGTCGGCTTGAATTTCTCGGTATCCACGCCCGAGCCGCGGATCATGATTAAGTTTCCGGGTATTACGCCGACTTTCTCGACCAGGAGATTCACATCGTCCTGGTTCTGCAGAATGGTCCGGCTGTTCGGCCGGTTGAGCAGGAGGCCCAGCAGCTTCCGCACCACGCCGCGCAGCAGGCGGGCGCGGGACGATCGCGCCATGAACAGAAAGCCCATCCCGCCGAGCGCGTTGATGACGATGGGAACGCCCGTGCGCCAGGCGCAATAGGCGCCGTAGAGCGTCGGCTTGAGCGCGACGTGATGGACGATGTCCGGCCGCTCCTCGCGATAGATGCGCAGCAGCTCGGCGATGGTCGCCCGGTCGTGCAGCGGGTTCACGCCGCTGCGGTCGAGCTGCGTCGGGCGAAGCCGCAGCCCGGCGGCGCGGATCGGCGCGGCGTGGTCGCGTATGCGCGTGACGACCACCACGTCCGCGCCCGCCTGCCGCAGGGCCTTGCCGACCGGCAGCCGGTGCGAGCAGAAGTACCAGTCCTCGCTGACGAGGATCAGCACCTTGCGTCCGGCGAGGGGATCGTGCCCGGCGTCAGGCGTCATGGGCGGCGGCGCCTTTATTTTCCCTCCCCCCTTGCGGGGGAGGGTTAGGGTGGCGGGTGCTATGGACGTCGAGTGACTTGCGCCTTCCCGGGCGGCGGACCCCCCACCTAAATCCTCCCCCGCAAGGGGGGAGGACTTCGGGCATTGCGCTCGATCGGACCGCCTCCGCTTCCATGCGGCTGTCTATAGCCCGCCGGTTTCCGTTTGTCGCCGGTGGTCGTATCATCGCGGCGGGCGGGTGAGGGACGGATGATCGGCGAAACGGAGAGTCACGAGGATCCCCTGCGCGAGGCGGTGCGCCGCGCCGCGCGCATGGACGAGGAGGCCTGCGTCGCCGAGCGCCTGGCGCAGGCGTCGCTTCCCGCTGCCGCGCGCAAGCGCGTGCAGGCGGCCGCGGCGCGGCTGGTCGAGGCGGTCCGCGGATCGGCGCATACCCTTGGCGGCCTCGACGGCGGTCTCGACGCCTTCCTGCAGGAATACGAGCTGTCGAACCGCGAGGGTGTCACCCTGATGTGCCTCGCCGAGGCGCTGCTCCGCATTCCCGACGCCGACACGCGCGACCGCTTCATCCGCGACAAGATCGGCGAGGCCGACTGGGAAAAGCATCTCGGCAGCTCGCGGTCCTTCTTCGTCAACGCGTCGACCTGGGCGCTGATGCTGACCGGCCGGCTCGTCCGGCTGGGCGAGGACGAGCATGACCTGGGCGGCTTCGTCGGCCGCCTGATCGCGCGCAGCGGCGAGCCGGTGATCCGCGAAGCGCTGATCCAGGCGATGCGCATCCTGGGCCAGCAGTTCGTCATCGGCCGCACGATCGAAGAGGCGCTGGACCGGGCCGGGGAGGACGAGGCGCGCGGCTACCGCCATTCCTTCGACATGCTGGGCGAGGCGGCCCGCACCATGGCCGACGCCGACCGCTACCTCGCCGCATATGAGCACGCGATCCGTGCGATCGGCGATGCCGACGCGAAGGAGCCGGGCATCTCGGTCAAGCTGTCGGCGTTGCATCCGCGCTACGAGCCGGCGCAGCGCGGGCGGGTGATGCGGGAGCTCGTCCCGCGCCTGCTCGACCTCGCGCGGCTGGCGAAGTCCTGCAACGCCGGGCTCACCATCGACGCGGAGGAGGCGGACCGCCTCGACCTGTCGCTCGACGTGATCGCCGCCGTCTCGGGCGACCCCTCGCTGAAGGGCTGGGACGGTTTCGGCCTCGCCGTGCAGGCCTACCAGAAGCGGGCGGCGCCGCTGCTCGAATGGCTCGGCGTGCTGGCGCGCAGCCAGCGCCGGCGCTTCAATCTGCGCCTGGTCAAGGGCGCCTACTGGGACACGGAGATCAAGCGCAGCCAGGAGGGCGGCTTCGACGATTATCCCGTGTTCACGCGGAAGGCGTCGACCGATGTCTCCTTCCTCGCCTGCGCCCGGCTGATGGCGCGCGACGCCAAGGCGTTCTATCCGCAGTTCGCGACTCATAACGCCTACTCGCTCGCGGCGGTGCTCGAGATCATGGGCAAGCGCCGCGATTTCGAGTTCCAGCGCCTCTACGGCATGGGCGAGGCGTTGTACGAAGAAGTCGTGCCGGAACAGGCGATGGGCATCCCCTGCCGCGTCTATGCCCCGGTCGGAAGCCACGAGGACCTGCTGCCCTATCTCGTGCGCCGCCTGCTGGAGAACGGCGCCAACACCTCCTTCGTCAACCGCATCGTCGACGAGAAGCTGCCTGTCGTGGACATCGTCGCCGATCCCGTGGCGCATATCGCGAAGCTGGCGACGCGGCGCCATCCGCAGATCCCGGTGCCCCGTCGGCTGTTCGGCGACGCGCGCGTCAATTCGCGCGGCTACGACCTGTCGGACCCGCCGGCGCGTACGGCGCTCGACCGAAGGCTTGCCGGGTTCGCGACGGCTTCCTGGCGCGCCGCGCCCCTGATCGGCGGCGAGGAACAGGAGGGCGGAACCGCCGCGGCGGCCCATGAGCCGGCGGACCGCCGCCGCGCCATGGGCGATGTGCGGCTCGCGTCCGACGCCGGGCGCGAGCGCGCCGTGGCGCTGGCCGTTGCGGCGCAGGAGGAGTGGGACGCGACCGATGCCGCGGAACGGGCGGCGATGCTGGAGCGGGCGGCCGGCCTTTATGAAGAGAACGACGCCGAGCTGATGGCGCTCTGCATCCGCGAGGCAGGGAAGACGATCCCCGATGCGATTGCGGAAGTGCGCGAAGCGGTGGACTTCCTCCGCTACTACGCCGCCCGCGGGCGGGCCGGCTTCGCCGCGCCGCAGGCATTGCCGGGGCCGACCGGCGAGCGCAACGAGCTTTGGCTGCGCGGCCGCGGCGCCTTCGCCTGCATCTCGCCCTGGAATTTTCCGCTGGCGATCTTCACCGGCCAGATCGCGGCGGCCCTGGCGGCGGGCAACACCGTGGTCGCCAAGCCGGCGGAGCAGACGCCGCTGATCGCGCACCGCGCGGTGCGCCTGCTGCATGCGGCAGGCATCCCGGGCGATGTCCTGCACCTGCTGCCGGGCGACGGGCCCGGTGTCGGCGCGCCGTTGGCCGCCGATCCTCGGATCGCCGGCATCGCCTTCACCGGTTCGGTCGAGGCGGCGCACGCGATCAACCGCAGCCTCGCAGCGAAGCCCGGCCCCATCGTGCCGCTGATCGCGGAAACCGGCGGGCAGAACGCGATGATCGTCGATTCCTCGGCGTTGCCCGAGCAGGTGGTGAAGGACGCGCTGGCTTCCGCTTTCCAAAGCGCCGGGCAGCGCTGTTCCGCGCTTCGCGTCCTGTACCTGCAAGACGACGTCGCGGACCGCATGATCGCCATGCTGGCGGGGGCGATGGACGAGCTTCGCGTCGGCGACCCGGCGAAGCTCTCGACCGACGTCGGCCCTGTCATCGACGCCGACGCGCTGGCGATGCTGCGGCAGCACGAAGCGCGCATGGACGCCCGGGCGCGGACGATCCGCAAGCTCCCGCTCGGGCCGGAGACGGCGCACGGCACCTTCTTCGCGCCCTGCGCCTATGAAATCGGCGGCATCGCCGAGCTTCCGGGCGAGGTGTTCGGGCCGATCCTGCATGTCGTGCGCTACGACGACGCGAGGCTCGACGCCGTCATCGACGCCGTCAACGGCGTGGGCTATGGGCTCACCTGCAGCGTTCACAGCCGGGTCGATTCGACGATCGAGCACATCCGCCGGCGCCTTCGCGCCGGCAACCTCTACGTCAACCGCAATCAGATCGGCGCCGTCGTCGGCGTGCAGCCCTTCGGCGGCGAGGGCCTGTCGGGCACCGGCCCCAAGGCCGGCGGACCCCGCTACCTGCACCGTTTCGCGCTCGAGCGCAGCGTCGCAGTGGATACAACGGCGAGCGGCGGCAACGCAGCGTTGCTCAATCTTGAAGAGTAGCCGCTAATGATAGTGACTTGCGGCAACCTCCGATTTCTTTTACGCTGAGGACTCCGTCAATGCGAATTAATCGCATGGATTTTCGAGAACCATTTAGGGGCCCTGTCGAAAAATGGTCATGCATCGCAGTCTCGTCCTGCTCGCCGCCGTCGCAGGATTGAACCTCATCGGAGCCGGCGCCGTCTCGGCCGCCGAAGAGGTAAATATCTACTCCTATCGCCAGCCTTTCCTGATCAAGCCGTTCCTCGACGAGTTCACCAAGCAGTCGGGCATCAAGGCGAATGTCGTCTTCGTCAATAAGGGAATGGTCAAGAAGATCGAGAGCGAAGGGAAGAACACCAAGGCGGACGGCATCCTCACCGTCGATATCTCGCGCCTGACGGAGCATGCCAAGGCGGGACAGCTCCAGCCCGTGAAGTCCGCTGTCGTCGACAAGAACATCCCCGCCTATCTGCGCGATCCGGACGGGTTGTGGATCGGCCTTACCCGCAGGGTGCGCGTCATCGCCGCGTCGAAGGAGCGGGTGAAGCCGGGCACCATCAAGAATTACGAGGATCTGGCGGATCCGAAATTCAAAGGCAAGATTTGCACCCGGTCGGGCAGCCACGTGTACAACCGAGCGCTTCTCGCCTCGATAATCGCCGCGAATGGCGAGGCGAAAGCCGAAGAATGGGCCAAGGGGCTGGTGGCCAATCTGGCGCAGAAGCCGCAGGGCGGTGACCGCGAGCAGGTCAAGGCGATCAAGGAGGGCGTATGCGATTTCGCCCTGATCAACAATTATTACTTCGGCCTGATGAAGTTCAACAAGGACAAGCCGGAGCAGCAGGCTTGGGCGGATTCGGTCTACCTGATCTTCCCGAACCAGGACAACCGCGGCACGCAGGTCAACATCTCCGGCGTGGGCCTTACGAAATACGCCAAGAACAAGGCCAACATGATCAAGCTGATCGAGTTCCTGACCGGCGATTTTGCGCAGCACAAGTATGCGGCCGACAACTACGAGTACCCGGCCAATCCGGCGGTCGCCATCGACGAGGAGATCGCTTCCTGGGGCAAGTTCAAGAGCGACCAGGTCAGCCTGAAGAAGATCGCCGATCTTTCTCCGACGGCGCAGAAGATCATCGACCGCGCCGGTTGGTGAGCCGGGTTTGGCTCGGATTTTTTCTTCTCCCTCCCCCCTTGCGGGGGAGGGCCGGGGTGGGGGGATACTCGGCAAACGCGCGATTTCGTAGACCCCCACCTAAATCCTCCCCCGCAAGTGGGGCCTATCGCATATGGCGTCTTGCCGGGCTCGACAGAAGATTGGGAGCGGCATCGTGCGTGCTTCGACAAGCTCAGCATGAGGCTTTTCTTCGTGCCACGAAGATTTCCCCTCATCCTGAGCTTGTCGAAGGACGCACGGCAGCTCTCCATCACCCCGTTACAAAGATGGCTTTGTTGCCGCGCTGGGAAGGGATCGAGGACCGACGGATACTGAAATGGCAGAGCGGATTTTTCAGCCGTCGCCGCCTGTCCTCGCCGGGGCGCGGGCGCCCAGGTTCAGCAAGTGGCTCAATGGCTGGTTTCTCGGCCTCCTCGGCGTCGCCTTCATCGTCGCGCTGCCGATTCTGACCATTGTCGGCATAGCACTTCATCCGGCGCCGGAGATTTGGCGTCATCTCCTCGAAACGGTGCTCTGGACGTATGTCGGCAACACGCTGATCTTGGCGCTCGGCGTCGGCATCGGGACCTTCACCATCGGCACGCTCACCGCCTGGCTCGTAACTTACTACCGTTTTCCCGGCCGGAATGTCTTCGAATGGGCGCTGCTGGTGCCGCTCGCCGTGCCGGCCTACGTGATCGCTTACACCTACACGGACCTGCTCGACTACGCCGGCGTGTTGCAGGGGGCGCTGCGCCAAGTATTCGGGTGGACCTCGGCGCGCGACTACTGGTTTCCGCACATCCGGACGATCGGCGGCGCGATCGCGATGTTCACGCTGGTCCTCTACCCTTATGTCTACCTGCTCGCGCGGTCGGCCTTCCTCCATCAGTCGTCGGGCGTGCTGGAGGTGAGCCGCACGCTGGGCCGCGGTCCCTGGCGTACCTTCTGGGCCGTGGGGCTGCCGATGGCGCGCCCGGCGATCGTGGTCGGCCTGTCCCTCGCGCTGCTCGAGACGCTGAACGATTTCGGCACGGTCGACTACTTCGCGGTGCGCACCCTGACGCTCGGCATCTTCAATGCCTGGTTCGGCATGTACAGCATCGAAGCGGCGGCGCAGCTCTCGCTGGCGCTGCTGCTCATGGTGATGGTCGTGCTCGTCCTCGAACGCCAGGCCCGGCGCGGCCGTCAGTTCCAGGAGACCCGGGCTCGCTACAAGCCGGTGGTCGGCTTCGCCTTGCCGCCCTTCCAGGCCGCGCTGGCATTTGTCTGCTGCCTGCTGCCGGTGCTCCTGGGGTTCGTGGTGCCCGCTGCGATCCTGCTGCGCTATGCCTTGGTGCATTACAAGGCGAGCTTCGAGGGCGGCTTCGTCGATGCCGCAATCCACAGCCTGACGCTGGCCGGCATCGCTTCCGTGGCGACCGTCGCCATCGGCCTTTTCATGGCCTACGCGCTGCGCCTGCAGCAGAGCAAGCCTCTGCGCGCGCTCGCCTGGGTTTCGAGCCTCGGCTACGGCATGCCCGGCGCAATCCTCGCCGTCGGCGCGGTCATTCCCGCCGCGTGGCTCGACAACCGGATCGACGAATACATGCGGCAGGCCTTCGGCATATCCACCGGGCTGATGCTCAGCGGCACGATCGTCGCCGTCATCCTCGGCTATGTCGTGCGTTTCCTTGTCCTGTCGTTCGGCACGATCGAAGCCGGGCTCGCCAAGGTGACGCGCAACATGGACGACGCGGCGCGGGCGCTCGGCCATTCGCCTTCCACCGTGCTGCGCCGCGTCCATTTCCCGATGCTGCGGGGCAGCCTGCTGACCGCCGGGCTCCTGGTCTTCGTCGATTGCATGAAGGAGCTGCCGATGACGCTGCTGCTGCGCCCCTTCAACTACGAGACGCTGTCCACCTTCGTCTATCAGTACGCCAAGAGCGAGCTGCTCGAGGACTGCGCGCTCGGCGCGCTGGCCATCGTCGCGGCGGGAATCGGCCCGGTCATCTTGCTCACCCATGCGATCCGTCATTCGCGGCCGGGACAGGGCGCGGGATGAGCGGCCGCCCGGTCATCGTCGACTGCGATCCCGGGCTGGACGACGCCATCGCGCTCCTGCTGGCGCTGGCCTCGCCGGAGGAGATCGACCTGCTCGGCATCACCTGCGTCGCCGGCAACGTGCCGCTCGCCATGACGGAACGGAACGCGCGGATCGTCGTCGAGCTGTCGGGCCGGCGCGATGTTCCAGTCCATGCCGGCTGTCCGCGGCCGCTGCTGCGCCCGCTCAACACCGGCGAGCGGGTGCACGGCAAGACGGGTCTCGACGGCTACGACTGGCCCGCGCCCTCATTGCCGCTCGCCGACGCCCACGCGGTAGACTTCATTATCGCGACCTGCCTCGCGGCCGACGACGGCGCGATCACGCTCTGCCCGGTCGGGCCGATGACGAATGTCGCGACCGCCATCGTCAAGGAGCCGCGCATCCTGCCCAAGCTGCGCGAGATCGCCTTCATGGGCGGCGCGGCGCTGGTCCCCGGCAACGTGACGCCGGTGGCGGAGTTCAACATCCATGCCGACCCGCATGCGGCCCGCATCGTGCTGGAGAGCGGCGCCAGGCTCACCATGTTCGGGCTCGACGTGACGCACAAGGCGATCACCACGCCCGAGCGGCTGGACGCGATCCGCGGCATCGGCACGCCGGCCGCCGCCGCGGCGGCTGCGATCCTGACCTTCTACGACCGCGCCGACATCGAGCGCTACGGTGCGCGGGGCGGACCGCTGCACGACCCCTGCGTCATCGCCTATCTGCTGCGGCCGGCGCTGTTCAGCGGCAAGGAATGCCATGTCGCGGTGGAGACCGAATCCGAGCTGACGATGGGCCAGACCGTCGCGGATTGGTGGGGCGTGACCGGCAAAGCGGCGAGCTGCCGCGTCGTCACCGGCATCGACGCCGACGGCTACTACGCGCTGATCCGCGAGCGGTTGGCTTGCCTCTGACATTTGGCCCGACAGGGCTTCTGCGCTAAGTAGGAGTCCCGTGAGCCGCTCGAATACCGCACCGATGCATTCACCGCCGCCCTATCCGTATCTTCTCTCCGCCATAGACGTGGGGCCGTTCTCGCTTCCCAATCGCGTGGTCATGGGCTCCATGCACACCGGGCTCGAGGCGTTGCCCGACGGCATGGAGCGGCTCGCCGCCTTCTACGGCGAGCGCGCCGACGCGGGCGTGCCGCTCATCGTCACGGGCGGTTTCGCACCGAACGAGGAAGGCAGGCTCAACGAGCATCCGGTGACGATGGCGAGCCGCGAGGACGCCTTGCGCCACCAAGTCATCACGCGTCGCGTTCACGGCGCGGGCGGCCGGATCGCGCTGCAGGTCCTGCACAGTGGGCGGTATGGCTATCACACAAAGTCGGTCGCGCCGTCGCCGCTGAAATCGCCGATCAACCGCGAGACGCCGCGCGCGATGACGGCCGCCGACATCGAGCGCACGATCGGGGACTATGCGCGCTGCGCTTCGCTGGCCCGCGAGGCGGGATACGATGGCGTCGAGATCATGGGCTCGGAAGGCTACCTGATCGCGGAGTTCCTGGCGCCGCGCACCAACCGGCGCGGCGACGAATGGGGCGGCGCGCTGGAGAACCGGCTGCGGTTTCCGGCCGAGGTCGTGCGGCGCGTGCGGCAGCGTCTCGGGGACGACTTCCTCATCCTGTTCCGCATCTCGGCGCTCGACCTTGTCGAGGGCGGGTTGTCGGGCGCGGAGACGGCCACGCTGGCGCGTGCCGTGGAAGGCGCCGGCGCAAACATCCTGACCAGCGGCTTCGGCTGGCACGAGGCGCGCGTCCCGACGATCGCGCAGATGGTGCCGCGCGCCGGGTTCGCCTGGGCCACGGCGAGGATCGCCGGAGCGGTCTCGATTCCCGTCGCCGCCAGCAACCGCATCAACACGCCGGAGACGGCGGAGGCGATGATCGAAAGCGGGGCTGCTTCGCTCGTCATGCTGGCGCGGCCGTTCCTGTCGGATGCGGCTTTCGTCGCCAAGGCGTCGCGCGGCGACCGCAAGGCGATCAACATCTGCATCGCCTGCAACCAAGCCTGTCTCGATCACTACTTCGTCGGCAAGCCGTCGACCTGCATGGTGAACCCGCGGGCCTGCAACGAAACCCTGCTGCGCCCGCAGCCCGCGGCGCGGCCGAAGCGGATCGCCGTCGTCGGCGGCGGGCCGGGCGGGCTCTCCTGCGCGGCCGCGGCGGCGGAGCGCGGCCACGCCGTGACGCTGTTCGAGCGCGAAGGGCAGCTCGGCGGGCAGTTCAATCTCGCCAAGGTCGTTCCGGGCAAGCAGGAGTTCGCCGAGACGATCGCCCACTACGCCGACCGAATAATGCGCGCCGGCGTCGAGGTTCGCCTGGGCTGCGCCGCGACCGCCGAAGAGCTGTCGGCCGGAGGCTTCGGCGACATCGTGCTCGCCACCGGCGTGACGCCGCGCCGTCCGGCGATCGACGGCATCGGCCACGCCTGCGTCGCCAGCTATGCCGACGTGCTGACCGGAAGGGTGGAGCCGGGCCGCCGCGTGGCGATCATCGGTGCGGGCGGAATCGGCTTCGACGTCGCGCTCTACCTCGCCGAGCGCGGCGGGCATTCGCACAGGGATCCCGAAGCCTTCGCCGCCTACTGGGGCATCGACCGGGAACGGCTGAGCGCGGGCGCGCTCGGGCCAGCGGACGAGGAAACGCCGAACGGCTGCAGCATCGTCATGTTGCAGCGCCGGGCGGGGCGGTTCGGCGATACGCTCGGCCGTTCGACCGGCTGGATCCATCGCCTCGTGCTCGGCCGGCACGGCGTCGAGACGGTCGGCGGCGCAACATACCGGCGCATCGACGATGCGGGGCTGCATATAACCGCCGCGGGCGAGGAGCGCTGCATCCCCGCCGATACCGTGATCGTCTGCGCCGGGCAGGAGCCGTTGGCCGGCCTCGCGAAGGCGCTGCAGGATGCCGGCCCGGCGGTCCATCTGATCGGCGGCGCGCGCGAGGCGGCGGAGTTGGACGCGGTGCGCGCGTTCGACGAAGGCTACCGGCTCGCGCTGGCGCTCTAGGTCACGCGATGCAGACGCCTCCGTCGACCACCAGCGTCTGGCCGGTGATGAAGGAGCCGGCCTTCGTCGCCAGCATCACGGCGGCGCCGGCAATCTCGTCCGGCTCGCCGATCCGGCGCAGCGGCGTGGTCGCGGTGCGGCGCTTCAGGTTGTCTTCGTCCTCCCACAGCGCGCGCGCGAAGTCGGTGCGGACGAGGCCGGGCGCGATGGCGTTCGCGCGGATGTTGTAGGGACCGTACTCGGCCGCAAGATTGCGGGCGAGCTGCATGTCCGCCGCCTTGGAGATGCCATAGGCGCCGAGTGTCGTGCTGCCGCGCAGCCCGCCGATTGAAGAGATGATGACGATCGAGCCGCTGCGGCGCTCGACCATCTGCGGCAGCACCATGTGGCAGAGCCAGAAATTGCTGCGGATGTTACTTTCCATGATGCGGTCGAAGGCGCTGTCGGGAATGTCCTTCGACGGACCGAAATACGGATTGACCGCCGCGTTGCAGACCAGCACGTCGATCTTGCCGAAGGCAGCGGTCGCCTTGTCGGTCAGCGCTTGAAGCTGCTCCTTGTGGCCGATGTGGCAGGCGATCGGGATCGCCTTGTTGCCCTTCTTCGCCCAATCGCGGTTGATCTCGCCGGCGACTGCGGCGCACTGGTCTTCCTTGCGTGACGATACCACCACGTTTGCGCCCTGCTCGGCCATGCGCTGGGCGATGGCTTTGCCGATCCCCTTGGTCGATCCGGTGATGACGGCGGTCATGCCGTCCATGTCGAATAGGCTCATCGGCTTCTCCCTGACCTTGATTGTGCTTGCGGCGCCGCTCGCGCGCTTCCCGATTTCTATTGCCCTTCCGGCCGCGGGCGCAAGCCGATGCTCTGGACGACGGTCACCGCGGCGTCCGACGAAAGCGGCGAGCCGGGGGGATTGCAGTAGTAGCCCGACAAGGTGGCCGCGGCCGTTTGCTGCGGCGGCAGCCGATGCAGGAACAGGACGCAGACGGCGGTGCCGAGGCTGGCGCGCCACCACGACACCGGTCCGAATGCCGCTTGCGCCGAGCCCGGCTCGGTGAAGGCCGGCCGCTTGTCCTGCAATGCCGTCCAGCTCGGGATGATTGCGTTCGGCCCGTCCGGGTCGGTGAGCGGCGGGCCGGGCGAGGCTTCGCTGAGGCGGACGCCCGCGCTGGGCGCGCCGGAGTCGCCGCCCCACTGGGCGGTTTCTTCGACGTAGCGGCCGTCGGCGCTGCGGAACCGCGCGTGCCGGGCTTCGCCCGGAAGGCCGGCCAGGTTGAGCGTGAGCCGCGCGGCGCCGGCGGGCAGTATCGACCAGGAGCCTTCCGGGCCAGACGGCGCCGGCGCCTGGCACGCCGACAGCGCGGCCATGGCTGCGGCGAGCAGGGCATTGCGCAGCGAGCCGCTGGAATCGGCGGAAAATCGCCGGTTGAGAAAATCGATCACGCCCGTCATGCTGCACGAAATCTGGTATGCCTGCTTCTGTTTCTTGCCGGATGTTGTTCCGCGGAATACAGTCCACCCCCAGGAGAAGGTCGTAACACGCCACGAGGGGGGATGCCATGGCGCGCGTTTGCGAGAGTACCGGCGGCCGGTCAGGCCTTGTCATGACGTCTGGCTCCGCCCCGCCGCCGCCGGCATACTTGGAGGCAGGAGCGGGACGCTTGGCTGGAAATATGCGGAGCTGAACATCATGTCGAACGCTCATATCGTCGTCGTCGGCAATCAGAAGGGCGGGTCTGGCAAGTCGACGACCTCGATGCACCTCGTCGTCAGCCTGCTGAATACCGGCTATTCGGTGGGAAGCATCGACCTCGACGACCCGCAGGCGACGCTGACGCGCTATCTGGAGAACCGGCGCACTTTCATGGAGTCGACCGGGATCGAGATGGCGATGCCGGAGCATCACATGATGGGCCGGAGCTTCTACGAGAATCCGACGCTGGCGCGCAGCGACGAGGAGACGCGGCTGGACGCCTGCGTCAGCGGCCTTGCCGCCGTGCATGATTTCGTCGTCATCGATACGCCGGGCAGCGACAGCAACCTGTCCCGAATCGGCCACAGCTATGCGGACACGCTGATCACGCCGCTGAACGACAGCTTCATCGATCTCGACCTGCTGGCGAAGGTCCATCCCGAGACCTACAAGGTGCTGCGGCCCAGCAGCTACGCGGAGATGGTCTGGGAGCAGCGCAAGGCGCGGGCGATCCGCGACGGCGGAAAGATCGACTGGATCGTGATGCGCAACCGCCTCGCCTCCATCGGGTCGCGCAATACCCAGGCCATGGAGGACGTGCTCGCGGCCCTGGCGAAGCGAATCGGCTTCCGCCTTGCGCCGGGATTCGGCGAGCGGGTGATCTTCCGCGAGCTGTTCCTGAAGGGGCTGACGCTGCTCGACCTGCGCAGCGCGGACGCCAACATGCGGCTCAACATGTCCCACGTCGCCGCGCGCCAGGAGGTGAGGGCGCTGCTGACGGCGATCGGCCTGACGCCCGCGATCGAGGTGCGGCCGAACGGCTCGGTCTACGAGCCGCAGGATAACGGAATGGAGACACTTTCGATCTAGGCCGCCATCCCTATATCCTGTGGTATGGGGAAACTTCCCGATAAGTCGCCGGACGCCGACGTTACGGACTTTCTCAGCAAGGTCGCCGCCACGGCGAATCCGAAGGCGGCCGGGCGGAAAGGCCGTCTCGTCTTCGCCCTGGATGCGACCGCCAGCCGCGAGCCGACCTGGGACCGCGCCTGCCACATCCAGGCGGAGATGTTCTCGGAAACGGCCGCGCTCGGCGGCCTTGAGGTGCAGCTTCTCTATTATCGCGGGTTCGGCGAATGCCGGGCCAGCCGCTGGGCCGCGGATGCGCCCGAGCTGCTGCGCCTGATGACCGGCGTGCGCTGCCTCGGCGGACAGACGCAGATCCGCAAGGTGCTGACCCATGCGATCCGCGAGTCCGCCAAGGGCAAGGTCGACGCCCTGGTCTTCGTCGGCGATGCGATGGAGGAGGATATCGACCGCCTCTGTCACCTCGCGGGCGAGCTCGGCCTGCTGGGGGCGCCGGTATTCCTGTTCCACGAAGGCGGCGATCCGATCGTCCGTCGGGCATTCGAGCAGATCGCCCGGCTGTCCGGCGGCGCCTATTGCCCCTTCGATTCCGCGAGCGCGCAGCAGCTTCGCGACCTGTTGTCGGCCGTGGCGGTGTATGCCGCGGGCGGCCGCCAGGCCCTGCTCGACTTCGAAGGCAGGCGCGGCGGCGGCCGGCTGCGCCTGACGCATCAGCTCGACCGCAAGAAATAGGCGCCCATGGTCCGCGTCTTCATGGTGGTCCTTGCCCTGGCCGGCGCCGGGCTGCTCCTGCACTGGTTTCTCCGCGCCGAACCGCGCCAGATCCTGCGCGCGCTGCGCTGGGGCGCGCTCGCCCTCGGCGTCATCGTCGCCATCGTCCTGCTGGCGACCCGCCAGTTTCAGTTTCTCTATGGGCTGGCGATCTTCCTGGTGCCCTGGATCATCCGGGCGCGGGCGCTCAGGAACCGGATGAAATCGGCACGGGGCCCCACCGTGGGACAGGCGTCCGAGGTGCGCACGCGCTTCGTCGTGATGCAGCTCGACCACGACAGCGGCGACATGGACGGCGCGGTCCAGGAAGGTCCGTTCGCGGGAAAGCGCCTGTCGCAGCTCTCGCTGGACGAGGTGGCCGCGCTCTACCGCGCGGCCCTCGCCGCCGACCAGGCGTCGGCCCAGGTGCTGCAGGCCTATCTCGAGCGGATGCACGGGGAAGCCTGGCGCGCCCGGCCGGACGAGGGGGCGGAAAAGGCGGCCGGTGCGGGCAAGGCGGCCGGCGGGCCGATCAGCGCCGGCGACGCGCGCGCCATCCTGGGCGTCGGCCCCGACGCCACGCAGGATGAAATAAAACAGGCTCACCGCCGTCTAATGAAGCAGTTCCACCCCGATCACGGCGGCTCCGACTACCTGGCCGCGCGGATCAATGAAGCTAAAGAGGTACTACTTGGTGACCGGTAAGCCACTATCTGTTACGGTTGCGCCCCCTCTGGCCGTATGGCACATAGGCCGAGGTGTGTTGAAGCGCGGATCAGCCAAATTCCTTCGATGACTCAACGTGTAAGAAAAGCCATTTTCCCTGTGGGCGGGCTCGGGACCCGGTTTCTGCCGGCCACGCGGGCGATGCCCAAGGAAATGCTTCCGGTTGTAGATAAGCCGTTAATACAATATGCGGTTGAAGAAGCGCGGGCATCCGGCATCGAGGAGCTCGTCTTCGTGACCGGCCGCGGCAAGCACGCCATCGAAGATCATTTCGACATTTCCTACGAGCTCGACCAGACCCTCGTCGAGCGCGGCAAGAGCGCCTTGCTGGACGAGACGAAAGCATGGCTGCCGACGCCGGGACAGATCGCCTATACCCGCCAGATGCAGCCGTTGGGCCTGGGCCATGCGGTCTGGTGCGCCCGCGAGTTTGTCGGCAACGAGCCTTTCGCCATCCTCCTCGCGGACGATTTGGTGATGTCAAAGACGCCATGCCTCCGCCAGCTCATCGACGTTCATGAGAAGACCGGCGGCAACGTCGTCGCGGTGATGGACGTGCCCAAAGAGCATACGAACCGATACGGCATCCTCGACCTAGAGAGCGACGACGGCCGGCTGGCCTCGATCAAGGGGCTGGTGGAAAAGCCGGCGCCGGAAAAAGCGCCCTCGACCCTCTCGATCATCGGCCGCTACGTGCTGCTGCCCGAGGTATTCGGGCAGCTCGACCGGCAGGAGAAGGGCGCCGGCGGCGAAATCCAGTTGACCGACGCGATGGCGAAACTGATCGGCAAGGCCCCGTTTCACGGGCTTCGCTTCGAAGGGCGGCGGTTCGACTGCGGCGACAAAGTGGGCTTTCTCGAAGCCAATATCGCCTTCGCGCTGGATCGCGACGACCTCGGGGAGGCCGTACGGGACGTGCTTGCGCAATACGCACGGCCGCGCTGACGCCCCTCCGGCCGTAGGTCCGGGGGGCGCCGCGAAAGGCTGCGGCCGGCGGCGTCTACAACAAGGATAAGCACAAATGCGCATCGCGATGATCGGAACCGGATATGTCGGGCTTGTATCCGGGGCCTGCTTTTCTCAGTTCGGCATCGACGTCACCTGCGTCGACAAGGACGAGCGCAAAATCGCCAGCTTGAAACGCGGCGAAATTCCGATCTACGAGCCGGGTTTGGAAGAGCTGGTCGACGCCAATGCGAAGGCGAACCGGCTTCACTTCACGACGAGCCTGGCCGAAGGCGTTGCCGGCGCCGATGCGGTATTCATCGCGGTCGGCACGCCGAGCCGCCGCGGCGACGGCCACGCCGATCTATCTTACGTTTACGCCGCGGCCAAGCAGATCGCCGAGGCGATCGACGGCTATACGGTGATCGTCACCAAGTCGACGGTCCCGGTCGGCACCGGACGCGAAGTCGAGCGCATCGTCCGCGAGACGCTGCCGCACGCGGACTTCGACGTAGTATCCAATCCCGAGTTCCTGCGCGAAGGCTCGGCCATCGAAGACTTCATGCGCCCCGACCGCGTGATCATCGGGACGCTGAGCGAGCGGGCGCAAGAGGTGATGCGGGCGCTGTACCGTCCGCTGTCCCTGTTCGAGACGCCGATCCTCTTCACCAAGCGGGAAACGGCCGAGCTCGTGAAGTACGCCACCAACGCCTTTCTTGCGACGAAGATCACCTTCATCAACGAGATCGCCGATCTCTGCGAGCGGGTTGGAGCCGACGTGCACGACGTCGCCCGCGGCATCGGCCTCGACGGCCGCATCGGTCGCAAGTTCCTGCACCCGGGACCGGGCTACGGCGGGTCGTGCTTTCCGAAGGACACGCTCGCCCTGGTACGGACGGCGCAGGAGCATGGCGCGGAAATGCGCATCGTCGATTCCGTCGTCGTCGCGAATGCGGACCGCAAGAAGAAGATGGCCGACCGCGTGGTGGCGGCCTGCAACGGCGAGGTGAAGGGCAAGACCGTCGCCGTGCTGGGCACCACCTTCAAGCCCAACACCGACGACATGCGCGAAAGCCCGAGCCTCGACATCATTCCGGCGCTGCAGGCGCGTGGCGCGCGCATCAAGGCCTACGACCCGGCGGGCATGGAAGAGGCGAAGAAGCTTCTGTCGGGTGTCGAGTGGTGTGCGGATTCCTATGCCGCCATCGAGGGAAGCGACGCCATCGTGCTGGTTACCGAATGGAACGAGTTCCGTTCGCTCGATCTCGAACGGGTGAAGTCGCTGATGAAGCGCCCGGTGATGGTCGACCTGCGCAACGTCTACGACCCGGCTACCATGGTGGAGGCGGGCTTCACCTACAAATCGATCGGCCGGTCGGATCCGGCGCCGCTGAAGAGCTAGGAAGAAGGAGCGAGTCCGTTGACTGCGACCGGGCACAAATTCCATCCGACGATCCTGCGCGAATACGACATCCGGGGCGTCGTCGGCGAGACGCTGGACGCCAAGGATGCGCTGGCGCTCGGCCGCACCTTCGGCAGCGTGCTGTGCGACAGCGGCGGCTCGACGATCGCTGTCGGATACGACGGCCGCCTGAGCTCCCCGGAGCTGGTGGCAGCGCTGCACGAGGGGCTCCGCTCGACGGGCCTGTCGGTCGTGGACATCGGCATGGGGCCGACCCCGATGCTGTATTTCGCCGCGCGCGTGCTCGGCACCGACGCCGGCATCATGGTGACCGGCTCGCACAATCCGTCCGAGTTCAACGGCTTCAAGATGGTCCTGTTCAACAAGGCATTCTGGGGTCCGGAGATTCAGAAGCTCGGCGTGCGCGCGGAGGCCGGCGACTGGCGCCGCGGCGCCGGCAGCGTCCGCAGCGAGGAAGTGCTCGACCGGTACGTCGCGCGCCTCGCCCAGGATTACCGCGCGGAACGCGGGCTGCGGGTTGCCTGGGACGCGGGCAATGGCGCGGCGGCGGTGGCGATGACGCGGCTGACCGCCATGATCCCCGGGACGCACATCCTGCTCAACGAGACGGTGGACGGCACGTTCCCGGCGCACCATCCCGACCCGACGGTCGAAAAGAACCTTGCCCAGCTCCGCGAGGCGGTCGCCCGCGAGAAGTGCGATCTCGGCGTCGCCTTCGACGGCGACGGCGACCGGATCGGCGTGGTCGACGGGAAGGGGCGTGTATTGTGGGGCGACCAGATCCTCGCCATCCTGGCGCGCGACCTACTGGCGCGCGTTCCCGGCGCGACCGTGATCGCCGACGTGAAGGCGAGCGACGTCCTGTTCGAAGAGGTCGCGCGCCTCGGCGGCAAGCCGGTCATGAGCGCGACGGGCCATTCCATCATCAAGACCAAGATGGCCGAGCTCGGCGCGGCGCTGGCGGGCGAGATGAGCGGCCATATCTTCATCGGCGACGGGTATTACGGATATGACGACGGGCTCTATGCCGCGGTGCGGCTGATCGACATCGTTGCGCGCTCCGGCAGCAGCATGTCGGCGCTGCGCGATTCGCTTCCGAATGTGCTGAACACGCCCGAGATCCGGTTCGAAGTGCCGGAGGAGCGCAAGTTTGCGCTGGTCGACGACATCCGCAAGAAGCTGATCGCCCGATCGACCGCGAACGGCGCCGATATTTCCACGATCGACGGTGTCCGCGTCAAGACGGCGGACGGCTGGTGGCTGCTGCGCGCCTCGAACACGCAGAACGTGCTGGTGGTCCGCTGCGAATCGGCGACGGCCGATGGCCTCGAGCGGCTCAAGGCCACGGTCGCCGGTCATCTCCGCGAGAGCGGCGTCGCCGTTCCGGCCGACTTTTGAGAGGGCTTCCTGCCGACCGTTTAGTTTAGCGCCGGCGGCACAGGCACACAGTTCACCTTCCGGCTCTGTAGACGGCGGCAGGCTTCGGTTGCCGAATTCCGGGACAACCCTACAAGCTGAGCCCGATAGAGCGTATCGGTCCCCTGCTGCACCGGCACCACGAGAACCTGCGCCTTCCTGCGCATCTTTTTCCGGAGGTGTTTTGCGGCCTTGCTCGCGGCCTTGCGGGCCGGCGCATCGTCGCTGAAAGCGCCGACCTGAATGCCCCAGCCGGCTTTCCCGCCGGTGGACTGAACAGCCGGCGTCTCCGGCTTGTGGAGCGAGGCATTGACGATATTTTCAGTGGCTTCGGCCGATGCGATCTGGGGCGCCCTGCCTGGCGCATCGGGCTTCTTCAGGTCGGCGAAGGCGGCATCCAGCAAGTGCTCCATGCGGGAATTGCGGGCCCTCGAGGACTTGCCTCCGAAGACCACCCCGATGATGCGATGCCCGTTGCGCTTCGCGGACGCAACGAGATTGTAGCCGGACGCATTCGTATAACCGGTCTTCACGCCATCGACGCCGGGATAGCTCTCCAGCAGGGCGTTATGGTTGCGGTAGCGGCGGCCGTCATACTCGAACTCGGGAGTCGAAAACAGACGGTATTTCTCCGGAAAATCCGTGAGCAGGTGTTTGGCGAGCGTCGCCATGTCGCGCGCCGTCGAGAGCTGCCGACGGTTCGGCAGGCCCGAAGCGTTGCGGAAGTTAGTCCGGTTCATGCCGAGCTCGTGCGCCTTGCGCGTCATCATCTGGCTGAACTTGCGCTCGGTTTTTCCGAGCGCTTCCGCGACGACGACCGCTGCGTCGTTGGCCGACTTCGTCATCATCGCCAGGATGGCGTCGTGTGCGGAAATCGTCGAGCCTGGCCTGAGGCCCAGCTTGGAGGGCCGCGCCGCCGCCGCACGAGCCGAAACCGGCAGCGCCTGCGACATTTTCAGCCGGCCTTTTTCGATCGCCTCGAACGCCATGTAGAGCGTCATCATCTTCGTGAGCGACGCCGGGTAGTTGCGCACGTCCGGATTGACCGCGTGCAGCACGCGCCCGGTTTCGAAATCCACGACGATCGATGCGTTGCGGGCATTCGCCTGGCCCGCTGTCGCCGCGACGGTTGCAAATGCGAGGAAAATAACGATTTGCCGAAAACGGCAAGAAAACCTGACTTTGTTCCACCCTGACACAGTCATATTTCTTCCCAATTCTGAAACGAACAAGAAAACCGGCGAGATTTGCCACGAATGCAAAGTAATTAAATTATTCTTGATTGTCTACCCGCCGTGTCCGCATAGAGTGCTGAATCCCCGACGAATCTTTCGCAAAACTGGTTAACTTTTTTATACAGCAGCCACGCTCCGTCGGACTACCCGTTCTTCGGGCGTAGCCCCTTATTCATCATTTGGCCACAGTTTAAACCAAATCCTTGAATAGGTCGTTAATCCTCCCCTTTGTGTGCAAAGCAAAATTTATTTTGCTGCACCGCACAAAAATGCGTTGACATCGAGGCATAGGACGCCATATAACGGTCATGTTGCGGCGCACAAATTTTTTTGCACACAACAGCGCGGCTTGATCCACCCCAGCACGGCCGGGCCGGATCGCCGGCAATGTCAACGACATTTCGATGGAGCGTACAGACATGACCAGCAAGCCAAAAACCGCCCGCGCGGATTTCAGGATTGCCGCGGGCAAAGAGACGGTCGGACAGGCCGTCAAGGCTTCGACCGAAACTTATGAGCAGGCATTCAACATGACCAAGGACCAGGTGGAGAAGGCGAGCCAATCGCTGATCAAGGGCTATGACGATCTCACCGAGATCACCCAGAAGAACGTCGAGGCCTTCGTGAAGGCCGGCAATCTCTGGGCCAAGGGTGCGGAGACGATCGGCAAGGCTTATTTCAATCTTGCCCAGGTGTCCGCCGAGGCGGGTGTCGAAGTGGCGCAGGCGATGTTCGCCGCCAAGACCCTGAAGGATGTCGTCGACGTCCAGAGCGGCTACGCCAAGGCGAGCATGGATACCATCGTCGCCGAGGGCAAGAAGATCAACGACATGACGATCAAGGTCGCGAATGAGGCTTTCGAGCCGATCCAGGTTCAGGTCAACCAGGCGATCGAGAAGGTCCTGAAGCAGACCGCGGCCTGATACCGACGCCGCCTGTCGGACCTGTTATACTTGTCGAGCACGACCCGCGCGGCGCCACGCCCGCGGGTCGTTTGCTTTTGCGGGCATGAAAGCGCCTATAGCCGCCGGCAGTCGAACAGGCTGGTCTTGTTGATCCGGTGGTAGCGGCGCCGGTGGCCGGAGAGCGCGGCGCTGTCCACCCTGCGGACGGCGAAGCCCGCGTCGCCGATTCGCTCGCCGTAGTCCGCGCCGCAGAGCCGGACGTGATAGGGATGACCGAAAGCGGCGAGCCGTTGTTCGGCGCTCGCCGCCCCCGCGTCTTCGTGCGTGGCCGGACGGCGCAGGTCGAGCGGGACCAGGATCATCGCCCGTCCGCCCGGGCGCAGCACGCGCGCCATCTCGGCGAGCGCTTTCCGGTCGTCCGTCACATGCTCGAGGACGTGACTGCAGATCACAAGGTCGAAACATCGGTCCGGGAAGGCGAGCCGCGTGGCGTCCATCTTGAGGGGCGCATCCGGCCGATACAGGTCGATCGCGGCGTAGCACAGGTGGGGCGCGCCGGCGAGCCGGTTCCGTATGCACGGCTCGGGCGCGATATGCAGGATGGACAGCCGGCGCCCGGGCAGGCCCAACGCACGTTCGAGATAGAGCCAGAGGAAGCGGTGCCGCTCCAGCGAGCCGCAGCCGGGGCAGCGTGCGTTGCGCCGGCGATCGAGCCCGAAGCTGGGATAATGGCCGAATGCCTGCCGGCAGACCGGGCAATGCTTCGCATGGCCCCTGTCCGCGGGAAAAGCGCGCTGCGGCCGGGGACCGGGCGGTCCAATGGCGGCGCCATAGGCCGTTCCGGGACCGGCGTCGGCGGCAAGCAGCATCGGCAGGCGCCGCGCGAGATCGAGCGGAGCCGCCGCGATTCCAGCGCCAGCGGTCCTTCTGGTCCCGCGCCGCGCCGCCGCCGGCCGGGTATCGCGTTGCATCGCCGCCATCGCTCAGCCAGATTATCGCCCACTAGCGCCCCTTAAGGTCCAGGGGGCCTTTAACCACGTGTTCCGTGTCCAATATTATAGTGACTTGGTGTAGTATTGCGTCCGACCATGAGCAATCAAGACAACGGCAACAACGGCGACAGCGGCACGGGCGTGGTCACGCGGACCAAGCCCAAGACAAAGAAGCCGTCGATGTACAAAGTGTTGATGTTAAACGACGATTTTACTCCGATGGAGTTCGTTGTCCATGTCCTCGAGCGGTTCTTTTCGAAGGGCCGGGAGGAAGCGACGAGGATCATGCTACACGTTCACAGGCGAGGGGTAGGCGTTTGCGGCGTCTTTCCTTACGAAATTGCGGAAACCAAGGTGACGCAGGTCATGGATTTTGCCCGGCAACATCAGCATCCGCTTCGCTGCACGCTCGAGAAGGACTAGTATCACCCCATGTTGTCGCGCAATCTCGAACAGAGTCTTCACCGGGCGCTCGGTTTGGCGAGCGAGCGCAATCATGAATACGCCACGCTCGAGCATCTGCTGCTGGCCTTGACCGAAGACCAGGACGCGGTCGCGGTTCTGCGCGCATGCGGCGTGGATATCGAGAAGCTGCGGCGGGATATCGCCGAATACCTCGACAACGAGCTCGACATGCTCCTGGTCGACACGGTCGAGGACCCGAAGCCCACGGCAGGCTTCCAGCGCGTGTTGCAACGCGCGGCCATTCACGTGCAGTCCTCCGGCCGGGAAGAGGTGACGGGGGCCAATGTCGTCGTCGCCATGTTCTCGGAGCGCGAGAGCCACGCGGTCTATTTCCTGCAAGAACAGGACATGACCCGTTTCGATGCGGTCAACTATATCAGCCATGGAATCGCCAAGGTTTCGGGCAAGAGTGAGGCGCGGCCGGTGGGTGGCGCAGACGAGGATGCGACGGCGGAAAAAGTGAACAAGCGTGGCAGCGAGGCGCTCGACGCCTATTGCGTCAACCTCAACCAGAAGGCCAAGAAAGGGCGAATCGACCCTCTCATCGGCCGAAGCAGCGAAATCGATCGGACGATCCAGATCCTCTGCCGGCGGACCAAGAACAATCCGCTGTATGTCGGGGACCCGGGCGTCGGCAAGACGGCGATCGCGGAAGGATTGGCGCGCCGCATCGTTCAGGGCGAAGTGCCCGAGGTGCTGCGCAACGCGACGATCTTCTCGCTCGACATGGGCGCACTGCTCGCCGGCACGCGCTACCGCGGCGATTTCGAGGAGCGGCTCAAGGCGGTGATCCGCGAGCTGGAGGAGACCGAGGGCGCGATCCTCTTCATCGACGAGATCCACACCGTGATCGGCGCCGGCGCGACCAGCGGCGGCGCGATGGATGCGTCGAACCTGCTGAAGCCGGCGTTGCAGAGCGGCACGCTGCGCTGCGTCGGGTCGACGACCTACAAGGAATACCGCAATCACTTCGAGAAGGACCGCGCGCTCGTCCGGCGCTTCCAGAAAATCGACGTGTCGGAGCCGAGCATCGAGGATACGGTGAAGATCCTGCGCGGCCTGAAGCCCTATTACGAGAAGCATCACGGCGTCCGCTACACCAACGAAGCGATCCGAACGGCGGTCGAGCTGGCGGCGCGCTACATCAACGACCGCAAGCTGCCCGACAAGGCGATCGACGTCATCGACGAGGTCGGCGCGTCGCAGATGCTTTTGCCCGAATCAAAGCGCAAGCGGCAGATCGGCGTCCGCGATGTCGAGCGGGTCGTGGCGATGATCGCCCGCATCCCGCCGAAGCAGGTCTCGAAGGACGACCGGGCGGCGCTGGAGAATCTGGAGCGCGATCTCAAGCTGGTCGTGTTCGGCCAGGATTCTGCCATCGGGGCGCTGGCCAGTTCGATCAAGCTGTCGCGCGCCGGCTTGCGCGAGCCGGAAAAGCCGATCGGCTCCTATCTGTTTTCAGGCCCGACCGGCGTCGGCAAGACCGAGGTGGCGCGCCAGCTGGCGCTGACGCTCGGCATCGAGCTCGTGCGCTTCGACATGTCCGAGTACATGGAACGGCACAGCGTATCGCGGCTGATCGGCGCGCCTCCCGGCTATGTCGGCTTCGACCAGGGCGGCATGATGACCGACTCCATCGACCAGAATCCGCACTCGGTCCTGCTGCTCGACGAGATCGAAAAGGCGCATCCGGATGTCTTCAACATCCTGCTGCAGATAATGGATTACGGAAAGCTCACCGACCATAACGGCAAGACCGTCGATTTCCGCAACGTCGTGTTGATCATGACGACGAATGCGGGCGCTTCGGACTTGGCCAAGCCGGCGATGGGCTTCGCGCGCGACGCGCGGATCGGCGAGGACCAGGAGGCGATCAACCGCACTTTCACGCCGGAATTCCGCAACCGGCTCGATTCGGTCATTACCTTTGCCAGCCTGCCGCCCGATGTGGTCGCGCGCGTGGTCGACAAGTTCATCATGCAGCTCGAGGAACAGCTCGCCGACCGCAACGTCGTGATCGAGCTCTCGGCGGCGTCGCGCCAATGGCTGGTGGGGCGCGGCTACGACCAGAACTTCGGTGCCCGCCCGCTCGGGCGCGTGATCCAGGAGCACATCAAGAAGCCGCTGGCCGAGGAGCTGCTGTTCGGCAAACTGGCGAAGGGCGGCATCGTCAAGATCGATATCGCCGACGACAAGCCCGTGTTCACCTATGCCGAGCGTCCCGCGGAGCCGAAGACGCCGCCGTCCGGCAAGCGGGGCAGCGGGTCCAGCAAGCGCGTGCCGGAAACGGTGCCTTAGGACGCATTCTCAGAAGCTATCGGATGACCGGTTTCGCGGGCGCGGTCCTGCGGCCAGGTTATGGCCTGGGATCGGCCGATGGGCCGATCGTCACATCGGCAGGGAAGCGACCGCCATGCTGCCCAGCAGCACCAGCGAAACGCTCACGAAGATCGAGTAGATCGCCAGCGGCTGGAGGCGGCCGGCGCGGCGGCTGCGAAGGCGCGGGACCTCGGGAATGAAGCGCTCGCTGTAGAGGCCCGAGGTGCGTTCGTTGGTCATGCTGATCATCGGTTTCCATCCCATTCCTGCGCTCTTTCAGCGTTGGGATATTCATGCCACGGCGCAGGCGCCGCCGCTGTGACTAGGGTCACTGGGCCGGCAAAAAATTCCTCGTAAGGGATGGAATGCCCTTTCGGGCGGGACGGATGACGGCTAACCGTCTGCCATGACGACGTTATTGCGCCCGGCCGCCTTGGCCTGGTAGAGCGCCCGATCGGCGGCGTCCGCCAGCGAGGAGAGGTCGCCGTAATGGGGGAAAATGGCGAGGCCGCAGCTAAAAGCGGCGGTAAACTCGCCTTTTTCATGCTGATGGCTGATCTTGGAGAAGGCGATGCGGATGTCGTCCATGATGCAAATGGCCGCGTCGGCATCGACGCCCGCCAGCGCGACGGCGAACTCCTCGCCGCCGGTCCTGCCGATCACGTCGGAGGAGCGGAGGCGCTGGCGCAGCAGGCTGGAGAGCGTCTTGAGCACGCGGTCGCCGGCGGCGTGGCCATAGGTATCGTTGACCGCCTTGAAATGGTCGAGGTCGATGACCGCCAGGGCAAGCGGCTTGCCTTCCCGCCGCATGCGCGTGATCTCGACCGCGATATGCTCCTTCGTCGTCGTGTGGTTGAGCAGCCCGGTCAGGCTGTCGCGCAGCATCAGGGTGCGGAGCGACCGGAACCGCTGCGCCCGCGTATAGACCGCCATGACCAGGTGTTCCGGCCGGATCGGCTTGGTCAGGAAGTCGTCGCCGCCGATCGTCATGACGTCGAGCTGCTTCAGCAGGTCGTCTTCCGAGGACAGGAACACGATCGGGATCGAATCGAAGGCCGGTTCCTGGCGGATCACCGCGGCGAGCTCCTTGCCGCGGCATTCCGGCATGTAGAGATCCATGATGATGAGCTCGGGCCGGAACTCCGACAGCACCTGGAAGGCTTCCAACGGCTTGTTGCAAACCATCGTCTGCATGCCGGCTTCCGAGAGAATCATTTGATAATATTTACAGATTCTGGGGTCGTCATCGATGATGAGGACACGGAACGGCTCGTCCACTTTCTCTTCCGACAGCGGGTCCAGCGTATCCACCAGGTCGAGCATGCTCACGGGGCGCATCAGCAGCGCCGCCGCGCCCGCCCGGACGGCCGCCAGTCGCGTGGTCACCTTCGAATCCGGGGACAGCAGGATAATCGGCGGATACTCGCCGAAACCGTCGCAAAGCTTCGAGACTTCCTCGATCTCAGCCGCCGCGTCCGCGCCCAGCGGCAGGCTGACCAGCAGCGCGACCGAGTCGGTGAGCTCCGGAATGGCCTTCTCATGCGGCGCGCCGTCGAAGCGCGTAACGGAATACCCGAATTGCCGCAACTGCGTGGTAAGCAGGTCGGCTTCGCCTTCGTCTCGATCGATTAGGACGATGTTGCGCATGGTACCAGCTGAGTTTCGATAGTGTATATCGGGTGTTTATTACTCAAATATTTACGACTATTACTCGAATTACTCGGAATTGCGGTGATCCCGGTCACATGCACCCGGCCCCCATGCCGCGCCGGCATGGGGTGTACGGCAGGCCGCTGTATTAGGATACTATTCCTTCTCCGGATTGCCGTCGCCCTGGCGGTAGGGCAGGTATTCGGCGATCTCGGAGACATCGCTGGCTTCGGCGGACCGTTCTTGGTCGAGGTATTCGGATACGGCGCGGCGGAACCCCGAATCCCCGATCCAGTGCGCGCTGTAGGTGCGGACCGGCGCGTAACCCCGCTGCAGCTTGTGCGGGCCCCGCGTGCCGGCCTCGACCCGTTGCAGGCCGTGCGCGATGGCGTAGTCGATGGCGCTGTAGTAGCAGGCCTCGAAATGGAGAAACTTGAACCGCAGGTCGCAGCCCCAGTTGCGGCCGAACAAGGCGTCGCGGCCGCGGAAATTGAGCGCCCCGGCGATCGGCTGCCCGTCATGCTCGGCGATGAACAGCACGACCTTGTCGGCCATGCCCTCTTGCAGGATCGAGAAGAAGCCACGGGTCAGATAGGGGGCGCCCCATTTCCGGTCGTAGGTATCCGTATAGAAGCGATAGAACGCGTCCCAATGCCGCGGCTTGATGTCGTCGCCGGACAACGCGAGCATGCGGATGCCGGCGTCCGCCACTCTCTGCCGCTCCTTGCGGATGTTCTTGCGCCGGCGGCTCGTCAGGCCGGCCAGAAAATCGTCGAAATCCGCGTAGCCGCGGTTATGCCAATGGAACTGGTGGTCGTGGCGGATCAGGTACCCTGCTTCCTGCAGAACCGCCGCTTCCTCTTCGGTGCAGAATGTGACGTGGAGCGACGAGATGCCGGTCTGCCGGGCAAGCGCGCTCATGCCGTTGGCGAGCGCGCTCCGCAGGCCGTGCGGCGTCATGCCGCCAGCGGCGCCGGGCCGGATCAGCAGCCGGACGCCGGTAACCGGCGTGAAGGGGACGGCGCATTGCAGCTTCGGGTAATAGCGGCCGCCTGCGCGCTCGAAGGCATGCGCCCAGGCGTGATCGAACACGTACTCGCCGTAGGAATGTCCCTTGACGTACAGCGGCGCGGCGGCGACCACGGCGCCGTCGCCGTTCTCGACGACGAGATGGCGCGGCTGCCAGCCCGTCCTGCTGCCGACGCAGCCGCTTTCCTCGATCGCGTCGAGAAACGCGTGGCTGACGAACGGCGTGTCCGGCGCACCGGCGCCCGCGACGCAGGCATCCCAGTCGCCGGCCGGGATGGCGGAAATCCGCTCGACGGCGCGCACGGTGAGGGAGGGCTGGCCGTCCGGCATGACCGAATTACGCCTCGCTGCCCAGGATGTTTCGCCGGCCGGCGGCCGGTTCAGGAAAACTCGATGACGGCATCGACTTCGACGGCGGAATCCAGGGGAAGGCCGCTCGCGCCGACGGCGAAGCGGGCATGCCGGCCAGCGTCGCCGAACACGTCGACGATCAGGTCCGATGCGCCGTTGATCACCTTCGGATGGTCCGTGAAATCCGGCAGCGCGTTGACGAAGCCGCCGAGCTTCACCACGCGGACGACCCGGTCGAGGTCGCCGAGCGCCGCCTTCGCCTGGGCGATGATGTTGAGGCCGCACACGCGCGCCGCGGCGACGCCGTCTTCCAGCGGCAGGTCCCGGCCGACCTTGCCGCGGTATTTGAGCTTGCCGTCCCAAAAGGTGATCTGTCCGGCCACCCACAACTGCGTCCCGGTGAGGACGAAGGGCACGTAGTTGGCGGCGGGTGCCGCGGCGGCGGGCAGCGCGATGCCGAGCTGCTCGAGACGCGCGTCTATTCTGCCTGTCATGAGATCCGATGTTCCCGATGCGATGCGTTCCGGCCACCAGCATAGCCGAGCGGCGGAACAGCCGAAAGCGCTCAGCGGACCATGGCTGCGTCGCGAAAAAATGGGGGGTGGCTTACACCACCCCCCAGTTCACAGGGAGCACCGTGCCAGGGTGGGACCAAGCCGCTAGGAGCACCCGCTGGTCGCGCCACAAGTGACGCACTTCAGGCAGGTTCCGTTGCGGACGAGAGTGAAATTGCCGCACTCACCGCAGGCATCACCCTCGTATCCCAATGCCTGAGCCTCGCGAATGCGCTCCAGCGAAGGCTGGACCGCGGCGTAGGCTGAGGCTTCCACCGCCACGGCCGAGGCCGTGACGGAGGACGCGGCGACCACCTGGCTCTCCGAAGAGCTGGTCGCCACGTTCGTTGCGGCGGCGCGCTTGCGGTTCTGCGCTTTCGCGCCGCCGGATATCACAAACAGGTTCGGGGAGCGGACATAGCCGTTGCTCGCCAGCTTTTGCAGTGCGGCAATGGTGTCCGCGGGTTGTTCGGGCAGATTGCCCTCGCGCGACCCGGTGCCGAGGCTGTCCGGCAGCATGTCGGACGGCTGGGCATGGGCGAGGTCCTCGCGGGCGAGATAGCTGATCGCGACCTCGCGGAAGATGTAGTCGATCACCGACGTCGCCATCTTGATCGCGTCGTTGCCTTCGACGATGCCCGACGGCTCGAACCGCGTGAAGGTGAAGGCTTCGACGAATTCCTCGAGCGGTACGCCGTATTGCAGGCCGATCGATATGGCGATCGCGAAGTTGTTCATCAGGCTGCGGAAAGCGGCGCCTTCCTTGTGCATGTCGATGAACAGCTCGCCGAGCGTGCCGTCCTCGTATTCGCCGGTCCTGAGATAGACCTTGTGGCCGCCGACGATCGCCTTCTGGGTATAGCCCTTGCGGCGATGGGGCAGCCGGCGCCGGCTGGCCGAACGCTCGATGACACGCTCGATGATCCGCTCCGCGACGAGCGCGGCGGAGGCCGCGGCCGGCTGCTCGACGACGTCCTCGACCAGCTCCTCGTCCTCGAGAATTGCGGACTGCAGCGGCTGGCTCAGCTTGGAGCCGTCGCGGTAGAGCGCATTCGCCTTGAGGCCGAGCCGCCAGGACAGCATGTAGGCGTCCGTGCACTGCTCGACCGTGGCGTTGTTCGGCATGTTGATCGTCTTGGAGATCGCGCCCGTGATGAAAGGCTGCGCCGCCGCCAGCATGCGGATATGGCTCTCCGCGGAAAGGAAGCGCTTGCCGATCCGCCCGCAGGCATTGGCGCAGTCGAACACCGCGAGATGCTCGTCCGCGATATGCGGCGCGCCCTCGAGCGTCATGGCGCCGCAGCAGTAGGTGTTTGCCGCGTTGATCTCCGCCGCCGTGAAGCCGAGCGCCGCCAGCAGGTCGAAGCTCACCTCGTCGAGCTGGGCCGCCGTGAAGCCGAGCGCCCCGACGCAGAATTCTTCGCCCAGGTTCCACCTGTTGAAAGCGAAGCGGATGTCGAAGCAACTGGCGAGAGAGTTCTCCAGCTTGTTCAGCACATCCTTCGTGAAGCCCTTTTCCTTGAGCGCGGCATGGCTGACGCCGGGCGCCCCCGCCAGCGTGCCGTGGCCGACGGCGTAGGCCACGATCTCTTCGATCTGCGCCTCGTCGTAGCCGAGGCGGCTGAGCGCTTCGGGCACCGTGCGGTTGATGATCTTGAAGTAACCGCCGCCGGCGAGCTTCTTGAACTTGACCAGCGCGAAGTCGGGCTCGATTCCCGTCGTGTCGCAGTCCATCACCAGGGCGACCGTTCCGGTCGGCGCGATGACGGTGGTCTGCGCGTTGCGGAAGCCGTGCCGCGCGCCCAGCTCATAGGCGCGGTTCCAGGCATCGACGGCCGCCTTTGCGATGGCCGGCTGCGGGCAACCTTCGTGGTCGAGCGCGACCGGAGCGACCGAAATGCCCTCGTAGGGCGCGTCGCCGCCGCGCGCCGCGTTGCGATGGTTGCGGACGACGCGAAGCATGGCGTCGGCATTCCGCGCATAGCCCGGGAACGCACCCAGCTCGCCCGCCATCTCCGCGGACGCGGCATAGGACGCGCCCGTCATCAGCGCGGTGATCGCGCCGCACAACGCGCGCCCTTCGTCGCTGTCGTACGGCAGCGCATGCGCCATCAGCAGGCCGCCGATGTTGGCGTAGCCGAGCCCCAGCGTGCGGTATTCGTAGGAAAGTTGGGCGATCTGCTGCGACGGGTACTGTGCCATCAGCACCGAGATCTCGAGCGTCACGGTCCAGAGCCGCACCGCATGCTCGAACGCCTCGACCTGGAATGCGCCGGACGCGTCGCGGAAGGTCATCAGGTTGAACGACGCCAGATTGCAGGCCGTGTCGTCGAGGAACATGTATTCCGAACACGGGTTCGAGGCGTTGATCCGGCCCGATTCTGGGCAGGTGTGCCACTCGTTGATCGTGGTGTCGAACTGAACGCCCGGATCCGCGCACGCCCAGGCCGACTCGGCGATCTGACCCCAGAGGTCGCGCGCCTTGATGGTCTTCGCCACCGAGCCGTCGGTGCGGTTGGTGAGCCGCCAGTCGGCGTCCGCCTCGACGGCGGCGATGAAGTCGTTGGTGATGCGGAGCGAGTTGTTCGAGTTCTGCCCCGATACCGTGAGATAGGCTTCCGAATCCCAATCCGTGTCGTAGGTCCGAAAATCGATCTCGGTATATCCCTGGCGCGCGAACTGGATGACGCGCTGGACGTAGTTCTCGGGGATCATGGCCTTGCGGGCCGCGATCACGGCTTTCTTGAGCGCGAGGTTCTGCTTCGGCTCGAACCGCGTCGCGTCGTCGGCGTCGGCGCCGTGGCAGGCGGCGACGATGGCGTTGAGGTGCTGGTTGCAGATCTTCGAGCCGGTCACGAGCGCGGCGACCTTCTGCTCCTCGATGGTCTTCCAGCCGATGAAGCTCTCGACGTCCGGATGATCGACGTCGAGGCAGACCATCTTGGCGGCGCGCCGGGTCGTGCCGCCCGACTTGATGGCGCCCGCCGCGCGGTCGCCGATCTTCAGGAAGCTCATCAGCCCGGACGAGCGGCCGCCGCCGGAAAGCGGCTCGTTCTCGCCGCGGATGCTGGAGAAGTTGCTGCCGGTGCCGGAGCCGTACTTGAACAGGCGCGCCTCGCGCACCCACAGGCTCATGATGCCGTTTTCGTTCACCAGGTCGTCGTTGACCGACTGGATGAAGCAGGCATGCGGCTGCGGATGCTCGTAGGCCGAGTCCGAGCCGGTCAGCTTGCCGCTGCGGAAGTCGACATAGTAGTGGCCCTGGCCGGGGCCATCGATGCCGTAGGCCCAGTGCAGCCCCGTGTTGAACCATTGCGGCGAGTTCGGCGCGGCCATCTGGTGCGCGATCATGTAGCGCATCTCGTCGTAATAGGCGCGCGCGTCCTTCTCGGCGTCGAAGTATCCGCCTTTCCAGCCCCAGTAGGCCCAGGTGCCGGCGATGCGGTCGAAGACCTGCGTGGCGCGCGTCTCGCTTCCGAAGCGCTCGTCCTCGGGAAACTGCGTCAGCGCCTTTTCGTCGGGCGCGCGCCGGGACAGCCACGCCGGCACGCCCTTCTCCTTGATCCGGCGCAACCGCTTCGGCACGCCGGCCTTGCGGAAATACTTCTGCGCCAGGACATCGCAGGCGACCTGGCTCCAGCTCTCGGGCACTTCGATGTCGTCGAGCCTGAAGACGATCGAGCCGTCGGGGTTGCGAATCTCACTCTTCGTGCGGCGGAACTTGAGATCCGCGTATGGCGACTTGTCCTCTTTGGTGAAACGACGCTTGATGCGCATTAAGTCCGAACTCCCAACTGAAACCTTCGTGCCGGCGACACGTCACCAGCCCCACCATGTTCCGGTAACTGGGAATCGTTGAGGCACGACCTTGCGCGACAGCTTCCCCGATCCCCCATGCTTCCTGCGAGCTTCTCAGGAGCCGCTTTTTACGTTCCCCAACGCGCCAAACGAGCGGTTCACAATATGTAGGAAGCGACCACGATGGTACCCACAATTTATTGACGATTGCAATATATTTTGTGGTCGGTAATGTAATCAGGTCAATATTTAGCGGTTCGAAATGATTGCCGATGACATCGCTAATAAAACATGGCCCAATCGAGGTCTTCGCCTTTCCCTCGCGCGCTGAACGGGGCGCCGGTTGGGGCGCGGTTTGGGGCGGTGGGCGCGATGCTGGACGGCATTCGTTCCGGGTGCCATATTCCGCTGCGTTTGCGCGGGCCCGCGCCGGTCCCTCGCACGAAGCGTATTGGAGAGCCGATGACGACCTTGGTAACGCGTGTGATGACCTGGCTGCAAGGCGAGCGCGTCGGCACGGACAGCTTCGGCAATTGCTATTACCAGGAGCGCTCGAAGCCGACGGGCCGCCGCCGCCGCCGCTGGGTGGTCTACAAGCAGGAGGACGAGGCGAGCCGGGTTCCGCCGTCCTGGCACGCATGGCTGCATTACACGACCGATCAGGCGCCCGTCGAATCGAAGGGAAAGGCGCCGTCCTGGCAGAAGGCGCACCGGCCGAACCTGACCGGAACGGTCGCGGCCTATCGTCCGCCCGGACATACCTTGGAAGGCGGCAAGCGTGCGCCGGCCACCGGCGACTACGAGCCCTGGCGGCCGATGTGACGCGGGCATGGGGCGGATGAACAAGCAGGCCGTAAACACGCTCGTCGGCGCCTTGGTGGTGATGGTGGGCGTTGCGGCCTTTCTCCTGTCGCAACGCGCCGATAACCGCGAGACCGAGTCGGGCTACGATGTGAAGGCGAGCTTCGGCTCGATCGACGGCGTCGCGAAGGGCACCAAGATACTGCTCACGGGCATTCCCGTCGGCGAGGTCGCGGATTTCTTCTACAACGAGGAACGCCAGCGCGCGGTGGTCTCCATGACGATCCGCGACGGCATCCAGATTCCGCTCGACAGCGTCGTCATGATCGTCACGGACGGCCTGCTGGGCGGAAAATATCTGAAGATCCAGGCCGGCGGCGACATCGAGATGATGAAGCCCGGCGGGCAGTTCGACTACACGCAGGACTCGATCGTCTTTGAGGAGATCCTCGAGAAGGTGATCCTGAACGCGGAAAGAACCCGCGAGAAGGAGAAGGAAGCGAAGGAGAAGGAAAGCAACGAGCAGACCCCGGCGCGCAAGCCCAATCAGGCATCCAATGGAAGCGCCCCCGGAACTGCCCTGGGAATTGCCCCTGGTCTCACCACAGCTTGGGTGAAGGAATGAGCCGAAACATCATCGAGACCGGCATGGGGGCGATCGTCATCCTGGTCGCCGTGCTCTTTCTCGTCTTTTCCTACAGCGTGAGCGACCTGCGCCCGGCGCAGGGCTACGACGTCATCGCGAAATTCAATGCGGTCGACGGCCTGACCGTCGGCAGCGACGTCCGCGTCGCCGGCGTCAAGGTCGGCACGGTGGTCGGCGAGCGGATCGATCAGAGCGAATACCGCGCGGTCGTTACGATGAAGATCAACGACAACATCGAGCTCGCGGACGATACGGCAGTCCGCATATCGAGCGCGGGGATCCTCGGCGGCAAATATGTCAAGCTCGAGCCGGGCAGCTCGAAGCAGATGCTGCAAAGCGGCGGCGAATTGACGAACACCAAGGACGTGATCTCCTTGGAAGAGCTGCTGGGCAAGGTCATTTTCCTCGTAACCGGCGACGAAGGCGGCCCCAAATAGGGCGGCGCCGTCAGGCCCGGTGTCCATTGCCGGCGTGTCGGGCGCAACGGCCTGGCCGGTCGCGGGCAGGGCCGCCAGCGCGGGAGGCTGCGTGAATCATCGGTGCGGCAAACGGCTTTCCGCGGCGGCTCGGGCGGTTTTCTGGGCCTCGCTCGGCGTACTGTTCCCGCTCGCGGCTTCGGCGATCGAAGGGGATACGGTCGTGCTGCAAGGGCTCGACAAGGTCACCGCGCGCGTATCGACCTTCGAGGCGCGAATCGGCGAGACCGTGCGATTCGGCACGCTCGAGATTCAGCCGCGATATTGCGATCGCGCGCCGCCCGAGGAGCCCCCCGAGTCGAAAGCGTTCCTCGACATCTACGAAGCGCGCACGGGCGAGCAGCGGGCCGATATCTTCCATGGCTGGATGTTCGCGTCGAGTCCGGCGCTGAACTCGCTCGAAAATCCCGTCTACGACGTGTGGGTGCTTGACTGCAAGCGGACGCAGGCGGTCGCACCGCCGCCCGCCGCCGATCCCGACGCGAAACGATAGGCGCGTAGCGCCGTCATCGCGGGCCGCAAGGGGCGGCGATATGCTCGATATACGCCGGGTCGGGATCCGTCACGAACCGCGCGCGGATGCCCAGGCTCTGGCTCAGCAGCTTGCGATACTCGTTGCGCGGCAGCTCGACCGTGCCGAATCGCGCGAGGTGGCGGGTGATGAACTGCGTGTCGATGAACCGATAGCCGCCGAGACGGAGCGACGCCACGAGATGGACGAGCGCAATCTTGCTCGCATCGGTGACGCGGCTGAACATGCTCTCGCCGAAGAAGACGCCGCCCAGCGACACGCCGTACAGGCCGCCGACCAGCTCTCCCGCGAGCCGGCATTCGACGCTGTGCGCATGGCCCATGCGGTGCAGCGTCGCGTAGAGCTCGATGATCTTGTCGTTGATCCAGGTCCGCGGCCGGTCCTCGGTCGACTCGGCGCAACCTTCGATGACGGCTTCGAAGTCCCGGTCGTAAGTGACCTCGAACATGCGGCGGCGGATCACCTTGCGCAGGCTCCGCGGGACATGGAAGCGGTCCAGCATGATGATGCCGCGCATGCGCGGATCGACCCAGAAGAGCCCCGGATCGTCGCGGTCCTCCGCCATCGGAAAGACGCCCACGGCATAGGCCTTGAGCAGCATGTCCGGGGTGAGGTCCGGCATCTCCATCGGCTCAGTCCTTGCTCTTTTCGCTGAGCCAGTGCTCCAGCCAATGGATATGGTAATCGCCGTTGATCACGTCGCCTTCGCTCATGAGCTTCTGGTGCAGCGGGATCGTCGTGTCGATGCCGCCGATGACGAATTCCTCCAATGCGCGCCTGAGCCGCATCAGGCATTCGTTGCGCGACTTGCCGTGCACGATCAGCTTCGCGACCAGGCTGTCGTAGTAGGGCGGGACGGTATATCCGGAATAGAGCGCCGAATCGACGCGGACGCCGAGCCCGCCCGGCGCATGAAAATCGGTGATCCGGCCGGGCGACGGCGCAAAGGTTTCCGGATGCTCGGCGTTGATGCGGCATTCGATCGCGTGGCCGGACAGCACGATGTCCGCCTGCGTCATCCCGAGCGGCCCATCGGCCGCAACGCGAATCTGCTCGCGCACCAGATCGACGCCGCTGATCATCTCGCTCACCGGATGCTCCACCTGCAGGCGCGTGTTCATCTCGATGAAATAGAAATGGCCATTCTCGAACAGGAACTCAACCGTGCCGGCGCTGCGGTATTTCAGCTTGGCGAGCGCCCGGCAGACGGTGCCGCCGATCCGCTCGCGCGCTTCCTCGTTCAGCGCGGGCGAGGGCGCTTCCTCGAGCACCTTCTGGTGGCGGCGCTGCAGCGAGCAGTCGCGCTCGCCGAAATGCAGCACCTGGCCTTTGCCGTCTCCCAGCACCTGCAGCTCGATATGCCGCGGCTGCACCAGGAGCTTCTCGAGATAGACGGTGTCGTCGCCGAATGCGGCCTTCGCCTCGGCCCGGCAGGTGGACAGCGCCTGCGGCAGCTCCTCCGCGCTCTGCGCGATCTTCATGCCGCGCCCGCCGCCGCCGGCCGCCGCCTTCAGCAGCACGGGAAAACCGATGTCCCGCGCCACGGCAACCGCCTCGGTGGCGTCGCGCAGCGCGCCCGGGGATCCCGGCACGACCGGCAGGCCGATTTCGATCGCCGCTTCCTTGGCCCGCACCTTGTCGCCCATCAGGCGGATGTGCTCGGGGCTCGGGCCGATGAAGACGAGGCCGTGCTCCTCCACCATGCCGGCGAAGGTCGCATTTTCCGACAGGAAGCCGATGCCCGGGTGGACGGCGTCGGCGCCCGAGATCATGGCCGCGGACAGGATCGCCGGGATGTTGAGGTAGCTGTCCCTGGACGGGGGCGGGCCGATGCAGATCGATTCGTCGGCAAGGCGGACGTGCATCGCGTCGGCGTCGGCGGTCGAATGCACCGCCACCGTCCGGATGCCCATTTCTCGGCAGGCGCGGTGGATTCTGAGGGCGATTTCGCCGCGGTTGGCGATCAGAACCTTCTCGAACAAGATTGTGCCTATCCGATCACGACCAGGATGTCCCCGTACTCGGTCGGCTGGGCATCCTCGGCAAGGATCTTCTTGACCGTGCCGCCTTTCGGCGCGGGTATCTGATTCATGACCTTCATCGCTTCGATGATGAGGAGCGTCTGGCCCGCCGACACCGCATCGCCGACCTTGACGAATGGCGGCGCGTCCGGCTCCGGCGACAGGTAGACCGTCCCTACCATGGGCGACCGCACGGCGCCGGCTTCGTCGGTCGCGTCCGCGCCGTTCGATGCCGCTGCGGCCTGTGCGGGCGCGGCGACGGCGGCGGCCGGCGCGGGCGCTGCGAACGTGGCGGCGGCGGCGCGCGATACGCGCACCGATCTGCTGCCCTCGCACAGCTCGATCTCGGTCAGGTTGGTTTCGTCGAGCAGTTGGCTCAGCTCGCGGATCAGCGCCTTATCGACTTGAAGCTTCGGCATCGCCGTCCTTTTTCATCGCTCGGGCCCGCTGCCCGCTTCGCCGGATGCTGCGTGGGATATCAGTCACCTGCCAATAATCTCTTAATGGCGTCGAGCGCAAGCTCGTATCCGCTCGCGCCGAAACCGCAGATTATGCCGCTCGCCGCAGGCGAGATGTAGGAGCGGTGGCGGAATTCCTCCCGCGCGTAGATGTTCGACAGGTGCAGCTCGATGATCGGCTTTTCGAACAGCGACAGCGCGTCGAGCAGCGCGACGGAGGTGTGGGTGAAGGCGCCGGCATTGATGACGATCCCGTCCGCCGACTGGCGCGCCTGCTGTATCCAGGTGACCAGCTCGCCCTCGTTGTTCGACTGCCGGAACTCGACCGACAGCCCGAGCGCGGCCGCGCGTTTCTGGCAACCGGCCTCGATATCTGCGAGAGTGGCGCGGCCGTAGATTTCCGGTTCGCGAACCCCCAACATGTTCAGGTTGGGGCCGTTCAGGACCAAAACCTTGTGTTGCTCTGCCACGCGGGATCGCCTGCCATGCTGCGTTGTCGACCGGCTATATGTGCACGCAGATTCGGGGAAATGGCAAGAGTCGCCATGCCGGTCGCCATATCTGCCGCCATGTCGGTCGCTTACGCGGCCCCCGCGTCAGGGGAGCGATGACCTTGCCGCAAACCGCGCCATACGGAACCTGGCGGTCGCCGGTGACGGCGGACCTGATCGCGGCGGGCAGCGTCGGCCTCGGCCAGATAGCGCTCGACGGCGGCGATGTCTATTGGAGCGTGCTCCGGCCGTCGGAAGGCGGACGGACGGCCATCGAGCGGTGCGACGCCTCGGGCGCCGTCGCGGACATCTTGCCTGCCGAATACAGCGCGCGCACCCGGGTCCATGAATATGGCGGCGGCGCCTTCGCCGTGCATGCGGGGACGGTCTGGTTTTGCAACGACGCGGACCAGCGCATCTATCGTCAGGACGCGGGCGAGGCGCCGGTCGCGGTCACGCCGGCGGGATCGCGGCGCTTCGCCGACCTGATCGTCGATGCCGGACGCCGGCGCCTCATCGCCGTGTTGGAAGACCACGGCGCGGGCGGGAAGGAGCCTGCGAACAGCCTGGTGGCGGTCGCGGCCGGCGGCACGATCGAAACCTTGGCTGCCGGCGCCGATTTCTACGCGGCGCCCCGCCTGTCGCCGGACGGCCGGCAATTGGCCTGGCTGTCCTGGACCCATCCCAACATGCCGTGGGACGGCTGCACGCTGTCCGTCGCGCCGGTCGCCGATGGCGGCGCGGTCGGGAAGACGGAGACCGTCGCCGGCGGCGCCGCGGAGGCGCTGTTCCAGCCGGAATGGTCGCCCGGCGGCGAGCTTTTCTTCGTCTCCGACCGCTCCGGCTGGTGGAACCTCTACCGCTGGGCGGACGGCGTGGTGCGCCCGGTCTGCCCGCTGCCGCTCGAGCTCGGCCTGCCGCAGTGGCTATTCAACATGCGCACATATGGATTTCTGTCGCCAGCGCGCATCCTCGCGGTCGGGCAGGTCGACGGCATCGCCAAGCTGATGACATTAGACACCGCCGCCGGAACGGCCGAAACCATGGTCGCCCCTTTCGTCGAGATGCATGGCCTGGTTGCCGGCCCGGCACGCGCCGCATTCGTCGGCGGCGGGCTGCGCGACACCCCGGTGATCGCCGCGCTCGACCCATCGGCCGGAACCGTGCAAACGCTTCGGCGGTCCTCCGGCGCGCGGATCGATCCCGGCCATGTGTCGCTGCCGCAGGCGGTGAGCTACGAGAGCGCGGGCGGCCGAGTTGCGCACGCCTTCTACTATGCGCCGCAGAACAGCGAATTTTCGCCGCCCGGCGGCGAGCTGCCGCCGCTGATCGTCAAGAGCCATGGCGGCCCGACCGGCCAGTCCGGCTGCGGCTTCAGCCTCAAGACGCAATTCTGGACCAGCCGCGGCTTCGCCGTGCTCGAGGTCAACTATGGCGGCAGCACCGGTTACGGCCGCGACTATCGGCGCCAGCTCGCGGGGCAATGGGGCGTCGTCGACGTGGAGGATTGCGCGGCCGGCGCCCGCTGGCTCGCCGCGCAGGGGCTGGCCGATCCGAAACGCCTCGCCATAACCGGCGGCAGCGCCGGCGGCTATACGACATTATGTGCGCTTACATTCGGCGACGTCTTCGCCGCGGGTGCGAGCCATTACGGCATCGGCGACCTCGAAGCGCTGGTGCGCGATACGCATAAGTTCGAGTCGCGCTACATGGACAGCCTGGTCGGGCCATGGCCGGAAGCGCGCGAGACCTATCGGGCGCGATCGCCGATCCATCACGCGGACAGGCTCGACTGCCCGGTGATCTTTTTCCAGGGGACGGAAGACAAGGTCGTGCCGCCCAACCAGGCGGAAGACATGGTCGCCGCGCTGCGCGGCAAGGGAATCCCAGTCGCCTGCCTGTTGTTCGAAGGGGAGGGCCACGGCTTCCGCCGCGCCGAGAATATCAAGCGCGCGCTCGAGGCCGAGCTCGGCTTCTATGGCCGGATTTTCGGCTTTTCGCCGCATGGCATTGCCGAAATTGTGAAAATCGATAATCTCGCCTAGCGCGGCAGAGCGCAGCCAACGACACGGAGTTAGAAACAGCATGCGGATCGTCGACATCCGGGAGACGACCATCTCCACGGGCGAGAAGCGCTCGAACGCCGTCATGGATTTCAGCGATATGACGACCGGGCTGGTTGCGGTCGTCACCGACGTGGTGCGCGGCGGGCGGCCGGTCGTGGGATACGGCTTCAGCGGCACCGGCCGCTACAGCCTGAACTCGATCTGCCGCGAGCGCATGATACCGCGGATACTGGCCGCCAATCCGGAATCGCTGCTCAACGAGGCGGGCGACAACCTCGACCCGTTCCGCGTGTGGAGCTGCATGATGCAGAAGGAAAAGCCCGGCGGCCACGGCGACCGCGCGGTCGCCGTCGCGACGCTCGACATGGCGGTTTGGGACGCCGCCGCCAAGATCGCGGGCGAGCCGCTCTACGCCTTCCTGGCCAAGCGTTACGGCAACGGCGAACTGCCCGACCGGGTGCCGGTCTACGTCGGCGGCGGCTACTATGCGCCGGGACGCGGCCTTACCGAGCTGCAGGACGAGATCCGGGGCCATCTCGACGACGGCTTCACCATCATCAAGATGAAGATCGGCGGCGCGCCGCTGGACGAGGATCTCCGGCGGATCGAGGCGGTGCTCGAGGTAGTGCCGGCGGACCGCCTCGCGGTCGACGCGAACGGGCGGTTCGAGACCGGCGAGGCCCTCGCTTATGCCGGCGCCATCGCGCCCTATCGGCTCCGCTGGTTCGAGGAGCCGGGATACCCGCTCGACTTCGACCTGCAGGCAGAGGTGGGCCGCGGCTATGACGGCCCGCTCGCGACCGGGGAAAACCTCATGTCGACCTGGGACGCGAAGAATCTGCTGCGCTATGGCGGCATGCGTCCGAACAAGGACTATCTGCAATTCGACTGCGCCCTGAGCTACGGGATCTGCGAGTACATCCGGACGATCGCCATGGTCGAGGAGGCCGGCTGGTCGCGCCGCCGAATCTATCCGCATGGCGGCCACCTGCTGTCGCTGCAGATCACGGCGGGCCTGGCGCTCGGCGGCACCGAGGCCTATCCCAAGACGCACCAGCCGGTCGGCGGCTTCACCGATGGACTTCGCATCGCCGACGGCTACGTCGGGCTGCCGGACCTGCCGGGCCTGGGCTTCGAAGGGAAGGCGAACTTCTACCGCGCGGTGAAGGCGCTGGGGGCCGAGGACCGTTAGCCCGATAAGGCGTTACCCCGGCTTGCGCGCTTCCGCGATCAGCTCTTTCAACTGGTCCTTTTCGATCGCGCCCGGCACCAGCTTGCCGCCGATGACGAAGCCCGGCGTGCCGTTGATGCCGAGCTGCTGGGCGAGCTGCAAGGTATCCTGGAGGTATTTCTCGATCGCGGGATCGGCCATGTCGCGCTTCAGCCGGTCGACGCTGATACCCGCCTTCTTGGCGAGCTGGAATACCGTGTCCGGCGTCAAAGGCCCGCGGTTGCCCATGACGGCGACGTGGAAGTCGAGATATTTGTCCTGGCGCTCCGCCGCCATCGCCGCGCGGGCGGCGAATTTCGATGCCGGGCCCAGGATCGGCAGCTCCTTCCAGGCGATGCGGACGCTGGGATCCTCTTTCTGGACTTCCAGCACGGTCTGCATCGCGCGCTTGCAGTATCCGCACTGGTAATCGAAGAACTCGACGATCGTGACGTCGCCTTTCGGATTGCCGGTAACCGGCGTCATGGGATGGTTGTAGAGCTCGTCCTGGCGCGAAGCCAAGGCGTCGGCCGAGGCCCGATCGCGCGCCGCGCGCTGTTTCTGCTCGAACTTCTCGAGCGACTCGATGATGACTTCCGGGTGCTCGAGCAGGTAGCTGCGGATCGCCTGATCCAGCGCCTGTTTGTCCGGCGCGTCCGCGGCGATCGCGCCGGTGGCCCCGGCGGCCCCGGCGGCGAAGAGCAGGGTCGTGAGCGGCAGGACGAGATGAATGCGGCGCAAAGGCGTGTTTCCTGTGGTTTTCCGGGATCGCGGCCCCGGCTCGCCACTATCCCCCACCGCCGTTCGGACGGCAAGCGCGCGGCAGCCGGGTCCCGGCGGCTATTCCATCTCTTTCTTGATCCGCTTGGCCTGGATCTCGATGTCTTGCGAGCGCAGCCACTCCGGCGACCCTTCGGGCAGGACCTTCATCGCCCGTGTCGAAAGCCGAATCGCGGTGCGGTAGTCGCCGGTCAGAATCGCTTCCTCGGCGAGCGCGTGCGAGACGAGCCCGTGTTTTTCCATGCGGCCATAGGCGATGGCGAGCTGGCGCCAGGCGTGCGACACCTGCGGCTCGTAGCGGATCGCTTCCTTGAGGTTCACCACCGCCTGCTCCAGCAGCGGCTGCTCGTTCAATTCGATCTGCGTTTGCGCCAGGCTTATCCGGATCAGGGCGGCCCAGGGAATGATGGCGACCGCGGCCTTGTAGGAGGCCATCGCATCGCGCGCCCGGCCCGCGTCCCTGAGGATGTCGCCCCGGAGCTCGTGCAGGAATGGGTCCTTCGGCGTTTGCGCGATCAGCGGATCGAGGATGGCGAGGGCATTGGCTGTTTCATTCTGCTTCATGAAGGCGATCGCGCGCGCGTATTTCGCCTCCATGCTGGGATCGTCCGCCTTGTACCGGCGGAAGGTGTTCGCCGGGTCGTCGAGAAAGCCGTTCAGCTTGCCGTGCATCCGGGCATGCGCCGCGATGAGATCGGGCGGCGTCGGCACATCGGAGTAGCGCGAATGCGCGACATGGTTTTCCATGAACCGGATACGGTCCGCGGTAAGCGGATGCGACCTGAGATAGGGGTCGCGGTTCGAGCCATACACCCCTTCTTCCGCTTGCAGCGTTTTCATGAAAGCGAGCAGTCCGCGCGCCGATTGGTGGCTGCGTTCGAGAAATTTCGCGCCCGCCTGGTCGGCCGACTGCTCCATGCCGCGCGTGTAGCTCAATATGCTGCGCTGCCCGATCTCCGAGCCGCCGAGGATGGCTGCGCCGATCCCTTCCGGCCGGCCGGCCGCCGCCGCCGCGGCGCCGCCCAGCACGGAGGCGATGATGGCCTGGGTGGTCGCGGCCTTGAGCCCTTCCTTGATGCGGGCAAGATGGCCGCCGGTGATGTGGCCCGTTTCGTGCGCCAGCACGCCTATCACCTGGCTCGGGTCCGTGGCCTGCTGCAACAGCCCGGTGTGGATGAAAATCTTCATGCCGCCGGCGACGAAGGCGTTCAGACGCGGGTCCTTCACCAGAAATATCTGCACCGATGAAATATCGATTCCCGCAGCCTGGAACACTGGCGCGGTATAGACGCGAATGGTATTTTCGATTTCCGTATCGCGGATAAGCGAAACGCCTTGGGCCGAGGCGCGTCCGGGCAGCACCAACACGGCAACCGCCAGAACCAGCAGGCGGCAGGCCAGTAGGAGTGAAGCTGATGCACGGATTCCTGACAACGGGCCAATCCTTCGAATGATACGTCAGTTATGTAGTAACCGAATGTGGTCCAATAAAGGCTCGCGGTTCCTGGTTACCGCGCTGGTGCTGGGCCTGACGGCCCTGTCGGGATGCGGCGGCGGCAAGATTACCGAACAATTCGGCAAGATGCTGCCGGATCCGACTCCCTATATATATGCTGCGGTCGTCGCCGACGAGCCGACCGCCGTCGTGGCGGCGCAGGAGTCGCTGGCGCGGGGCGGGACGGCCGCGGATGCTGCGGTCAGCCTCTATTTCACCCTCGCTGTCACCATGCCGTCCGTTGCTTCGCTCGGCGGGGGCGGCGCATGCCTCGTCCATGACCCGAGCGCCAAGCGCACGGAGATGCTGGATTTCATCGCCCCGGCGCCGGGCAGCGGCCTGGCGCAGGGGGAACGGCCGTCGGCGGTGCCGGGCAACGTTCGGGGAATGGCGGTGCTGCACAGCCGCTATGGCCGTTTGCCTTGGTCCGAGCTTCTGGTCAAGGCGGAGAGCCTCGCCCGCGGCGGCGTCATACTGGCGCGGCCTGCGGCGCTGGATCTGGCGCGGGCCGCCGCGCCGCTCTTCGCCGACGAGCAGGCGAGGGCGGTCTTCGCCACGCGCGCGGGCGCGCCGCTGGCCGAAGGCGCTACGGTGTATCAGGTCGAGCTGGGCGCGACATTGGGGCAGATACGGATGCGCGGCGCCGGCGCCTTCTACACGGGCCCGTTGGCGGACCGACTCGTATCCGGCGTGGAGCGGGCGGGCGGAACCCTCACCAAGCCCGATCTCCGGGCCTTCGTCCCGCAGTGGCGCGACGCGCCGGCGGTGGATTTCGACGGCGGCCGGCTATTCGTCGCCGGACCGCCGGCACTCGCAGGCCTGGCGGCCGCCGAGATGTGGCAGATGCTGGTCACCGACGGCCGCTATGCCGCCGCGCCCGCCGAAGAGCGCATGCATCTGCTTGCCGAAGTCACCCGCCGGGCGCTCAGCGACCGGGGAGAATGGCTGGCCGCCAACGGCCATGCCGGCGCCGAGGCGCAACGCCTCCTGTCGGCCGAGCGCGCCCGCAGCCTCATGTCGAACTACGATCCCGAGCTGGTGACGCCGCCGGCGGCCTTTGCCGGGCGGTCGGCCGATACGCAGGAGAATCCTTCCGGGACGGGCTTCATCGTCGTGGACGGAACGGGCCTCGCCGTCGCCTGCACCGTGACCCTGTACAACCCGTTCGGCACCGGCCGCTTGGTGCCGGGGATCGGCGCCTTTCTGGCGCAGGCGCCGGGCGTCGGATCGCGAAACCCGTATTCGCTCGGCCCGGTGATCGTGACGGACGGCGACAACAAGGTCTTCCGTTTCGCCGCCGCCGGCGCGGGAGGGCCCGCCGTGCCGCCAGCCATCGTCAACGTTGCGGCCCGAACGCTGCTGGACGGCGAGCCGCTGGCCGACGCCATGAAAGGCGGCAGGGTATACGCCAATCCGGCGAACACCAGCGTCATCGTGGAAGCGTCGGAATCGGAACCGCGCGTGGAGACGCTCACGCGCCGGGGCCATGACGTGCGCCGTCTCGATGCCCTCGGGCGCCTCAATGTCGTCTACTGCGAGTCCGGCCTGCCGGTGGATTCCCTGCGCAACGCCAAATGCAGTCCCGAGTCGGACAACCGGGACGACGGTCTCGGCGTTACGCTTCTGCTGAAGCTGGAATAGGGCGTTGGCGCCGAAGGTCTCTTCGCGGTCCGGGATACCTCCCTTCATGGTGATGGACGTGCTGCGCGCGGCCAACGAACGCGCCGCGACCCGGAAGGCCGTCTATCATCTGGAGGTGGGGCAGCCCGGAACGGGGGCGCCGGAAGGCGTCCTCGATGCGGCGCGCCAGGCGCTGGACGGCGACAAGCTCGGCTACACGGAAGCGCTCGGCATTCCGGCGCTGCGCGAGGCCGTCGCGCGGCACTACAAGGATTACTACGGCATCCCGCTCGATCCGGGCCGCGTGGTCGTGACGACCGGGTCGTCGGGCGGCTTCGTGCTCGCCTTTCTCGCCGCCTTCGATGCCGGCGACCGGGTGGCGCTGGCGTCCCCCGGCTATCCCTGCTACCGCAACATCCTCTCGGCGCTGGGCGTGGAGCCTGTCTGCCTGCAGGCCGAGGCGGCGGACCGCTTTCAGCCGACGCCGGCCTTGCTCGACCGCGCGCGCCGGGACGGCCCGCTCGACGGCCTGATTGTCGCGTCGCCATCCAATCCGACCGGGACGATGCTGCGCCGGGCCGAGCTGCAGGATCTGGCCGACTACTGCGACCTGCATGGAATCCGCATGATCTCGGACGAGATCTACCACGGCATCACTTATGACAGGCGGGCCGACACGGCGCTCGGCATCGCCCCGTCGGCGATCGTCATCAACAGCTTTTCCAAGTATTTCTCGATGACCGGGTGGCGCGTCGGGTGGATGGTCGTGCCGGAGGACCTGGCCCGCGCCATCGAATGCCTGAGCCAGAGCCTGTTCATCTCCGCGCCCACGCTGTCGCAACTGGCCGCGGTGGCGGCATTCGGCTGCCGCGACGAGAACGACCGGCGCGTCGATAGCTATCGCGCGAGCCGCGACCTGCTGCTGCGCGCATTGCCGGAGGCCGGGTTCGACAAGCTGGCTCCCGCGGACGGCGCTTTCTACATCTACGCCGACGTCGGCCACCTGACCAACGACAGCGACACGTTTTGCCGCCAGATACTTGCGGATACGGGCGTGGCGCTCGCGCCGGGTCTCGATTTCGATCCCGAGCGCGGCCACCGCTTCGTCCGGTTCTCCTATGCCGAGACGCCTGCCACGGTGAAGCATGCCGCGGCGCTGCTGGCCGGCCGGCGGCGCTAGATCAATCTGCAATCAGGTGGAATCACCTGATTGCAGATAAATTGATCTATCTTAAAAGGTTAGAGCAACTTATCTGCGTCCGATCGGACGCAGGCTGCTCTAGGCCCGGAGAGCTTGCGCCGGGCCGTTAGGCCGGTTTCTCCACGCGGACCTGCGCTACTTGGAAGCCCGTCTTGTCAAACGCCGATTCCGACCCTGCCAGATAGAGGTTCCAGAGGCGCTTGAACCGGATGTCGTAGCGGCTGTGGTCGAGCGCCGGGTAGGCGGCATTGAAGCGCCGACGCCAGTGCCTGAGCGTGTTGGCGTAGTGGAAGCTCTCGTGGACGAAGGGCTCGGCCGACAGGCGGAGGCCGGCTTGCTTGGCGCTGGCGGCGATCTCGCCCAGCGTCGGGATGTAGCCGCCGGGGAAGACGTATTTGTCGACCCAGGGGCTGGTCGTTCCCTTGTGCGGCCGTATGATCGAATGCACCAGCGCCGAGCCGCCGGTTTTCAACATTGCCTTGATCGCGTTGAAATACGCGACGAACTGGTGCTTGCCGACATGCTCGAACATGCCCACGCTGACGATCCTGTCGTAGGCTTCCGGGCTGTGCGCGGCGTGAAGCCGGTAATCCTCGAGCAGATAGCTCAACCGGTTGCCGTGCTCGGTATCGACGCGCGCGCGCGCCAGCTTGAACTGTTCCTCGGCGAGCGTTATCCCGACGACGCGCTCCGCCTCCGTCTGGCGCGCTACCGTCCGCGTGAGCTCGCCCCAGCCGCATCCGATGTCGAGCACGGACATGCCGGCGGCGACGCCAAGGCGGCGCACGGTCGTACGCAGCTTGTTGATCTGGGCATCGCGAAGGGTCTGATCCGGGCGCTCGAAGAAGGCGCAGGAATAGTTCATGCCTTCATCGAGGAAAGCACCATAAAGGTCGTTGCCTTTGTCGTAGTGATAGGCCGCGTTGCTGCGGCTGTGGCGCGGGTCGTTCGCCTTGTGCGGATCGGCGAGGCATTCGAAGAGCGTGGAGAGCGCTTTCACCGCCCTCCGCTGCCGCAGGTCTTCGTCGTTGCGAAGCAGCACGCCGATGAAATGGGCGAGATCGCCTTCGAGCAGGTCCCACTCGCCGCCGACATAGCCTTCGCCGATGGCGAGGTCGGGCGAGGGGAAGAGCCGCCGGAAGAAGCGGGTCGAATTGACCTGCACCCTACATGGAACGCCCGTGCCGTCGCCGAGAACGACCGGCGGATCGTCCCGGAAAGCTATCTCGACACGGCCGCGCCGTATCGAAGGCCTCGCCGCCAGCATGGCGATTCGAAAGGTGAGCGAATCCAGCCACCGGTCCTGCGAGCCGGGCGGTGCGCCGGACGCATCGCGCAACTCGTCTTTCCGCCGGGCGGTACCCTTTGCCATCGGTGCCCATCCTCCTTCCGCACGCAACCAGGGTGCGGAAGATGTCTTCGAAAAGGCAACACTCGACGCAGGTTACCGAACTCGTCGGAATCGGTCAAATCTGTCGTAACGGAGACCGCTCAATCTAGGCGGGAAACCCGGCCCGCCGGCCGTCACCAACTGCGATTCCACCAACCCGATTTCTTCCGCTGCTGCTGTTCCGCGGAGACGGCGGACGGCTCGGCCGCGGTGGTTTCGGGGGTGTAGGCGACCTCGGTTTTCGGCTCCTGACCTTCATCCGGGCGCTCCGGCCGTGACGGCGTTGCCCGCTTGTCGGGATCAACGCTCGTGGTATTCCGGGGTTCCTCGCTCGGCTCGACCGCGGGCTCGCGCTCCATCGCCGCCAGCGGCGCATCCTCGATCGTATCGCCATCCTCGGAGGGCGCTTCCCGAGACCGGGTTTCCGCGGCGGACTCGGGCTCAGCCTCGGGCTCCTCCGCTTGCTGGGGCGTATCGGCTCGGGCCTCGGCCGTATCGGCTCCATTGCCGGTTGCCGCGGCGCGCCGCCCACGGCGCCGCCGCGGGCGCTTCCGCTCCGGCGGCGCCTCGGCGGCTTCTTCCGCGGGCTCCTCGGTTGCGGCGGCCGTTTCGTCGGCCATCGCATCCGGTTCGCCGTCTTCACCGGCGCTTGCCGCCTGCCATGACTCCTCTTCCGGTGCGTCGTCGTAGTCCTCTGCGGCCCCAGTTTCGGCCCCGGTTTCGTCCCCAGGCTCGGCCCCTGGTCCGGCATGTGCCGGGTGGGCTTCCGCCGTGCCGTCGGCATTGAGCTGTTCGTCCTGCCGGCCGCGGCGGCCGCGGCGTCTGCCGCCGCGCCGCCCGCGCTTGCGCCGCCTCGGCTGCCCGTCGCCCTCGAGGCCGGCCTCTTCGTGGCCAGTACCTTCGTGCGCAGGGCCTTCCTGGGCCGCGACGGCCTCATCCTCCGCCTGGTCGTCGGCCTGGTCGTCGGCGTGGGATTCTGCTTCCTCCTCGAACGCCGTTTCGCCCTGCGCGCTGCGGACATCGGCGCCTTCGTCCTGATGGCGGCGGCGTCGCGAGCGGCGCTTGCGCCGGCCCGACCGGTCCTCCGCGCTCTCCTCGGCGGCTTCGCGCTGGGGCGCATGCTCGCCCGGCTTCGTGCGAAGGATATCCAGCTTGTAGTCCGGCGCGACGAGCTCGCTGTCGGCCACGATGAGAATCTTCATCTCGTACCGGGTTTCGAGCTCGTGCAGCTTGGCGCGCTTGTTGTTGAGCACGTAGAGCGCCGCCCTCGCCGGCATGGTCACGGAAATTTCCTGGGCGCGCCGCTTGAGGGCCTCTTCCTCGATGGCGCGCAGCACGTGCAGGCCGGTCCATTCGACCGACTGCAGGAAGCCGCTGCCGCCGCAGTAATGGCAGACCTCGCTGGATATCTCCATCAGGCTCGGGCGCATGCGCTGGCGGGACATCTCCAGCAGGCCGAAGTGGCTGATGCGGCCGACCTGGATGCGCGCCCGGTCGGAGCGGAGCGCGTCTTTCAGCCGCCGCTCCACCGTGTGGTTGTTGCGCATCTCCTCCATATCGATGAAGTCGATGACGATCAGACCGGCCAGATCGCGCAGGCGAAGCTGGCGGGCGACTTCCTCGGCCGCCTCGAGGTTGGTCTTCAGCGCCGTTTCCTCGATGTGACGCTCGCGCGTCGCCCGGCCGGAGTTGACGTCGATGGCGACCAGCGCCTCGGTCTGATGCATGACGATGTAGCCGCCGGAGCGCAGCTTCACCTCCGGACTGTGGATCGCGTCGATCTGGCCTTCCACCTGATGACGCTGGAATACCGGGACCCCGTCGTTCTTGTACGGCTGCACGCGCTTGGCGTGGCTCGGCATCAGGGTCCGCATGAAGTCCTTGGCGGTCCTGTAGCCCTCGTCGCCCTCGACCAGGACATCCTCGATGTCCTTGGTGTACATGTCGCGGATCGCCCGCTTGATCAGGTTCGCTTCCTCGTAGATGAGGGACGGGGCGCTGGATTGCAGCGTGTCGGTCCGGATCTGGTCCCACAGCCGTATCAGATACTCGAAATCGCGCTTGAGCTCGGCCTTTGTGCGCTCCGATCCGGCGGTGCGGACGATGACCGCCATGCCGTCCGGAATGCCCAGGTCGTCGACGATGCTCTTCAGCCGCTTGCGGTCGCCCGCGTTGTTGATCTTGCGGCTGATGCCGCCGCCGCGGCCCGTGTTCGGCATGAGCACGCAATAGCGGCCGGGCAGGGAGAGATAAGTGGTGAGCGCGGCGCCCTTGTTGCCGCGTTCTTCCTTGACCACCTGCACCAGCAGCACCTGGCCGCGCTTGGTCACTTCCTGGATCTTGTAGTTCCGGCGAAGCCGGCGCCGCCGGCGCTCCGCATCCTCGATCTCGTCGCCGCCGACGGTCTCGACATGCTCGGGCTCGTCCGAATCCTCGTGTTCGTCGAGGGTGGCTTCGTCGGCCAAAAGCTGCTGGCGATCCGCCACCGGGATCTTGTAGTAGTCGGGGTGGATTTCGTTGAATGCCAGGAAGCCGTGGCGGTTGCCGCCGTATTCGACGAAAGCGGCCTGGAGCGACGGCTCCACCCGCGTGACCTTGGCTAGGTAGACATTGCCTTTGAGCTGCTTCTTGGATTCCGAGTCGTAGTCGAATTCCTCAAGTCGGTTCCCGTGTAGCACGACGACCCGCGTCTCTTCGGACTGCGAGGCATCGATCAACATGCGTCTTGTCATCGATGATGGTCTCCGGCGCGCGGGCAGCTGCGATTGCGCGAATCAACCCCGTTGTTCCGGCGCCTGTACGAATGAATGCATGCAACGATGGCGCTTGCGCCGCCGTGCGGCTTGCGCTGGCGCAAGCCGTGGCGGCGTCCGTGGCGGACCGAAGCCCGGGGCGAATGCGCTTGGCGCCGCCCTCGGGTCCGATTGCTGGATTCGCGTCGCCCATCGTTACCTTACTTGGTTGACCGGAGCGGCAAAGGGCCGCTCCGGCGGTAGAAACTGGTTACGTCGCAGCAAGCTCTGCTATCCTTGCGGCGTTGATGCGCCGGCGCGGGGCAGGTTGCCTCCAAAGGATGCATGCGTGCTATCGTACGCTGGTCCTAAAATAAGCATGAAGGGTTGGGACGACAATCTATTATTCGCCATCAACGCATTTTTAGAATAAGAAGCGTTAAATTCAATTGAAGCCAAATCTTAATAAAGTATATATTCCCGGGCCGTGGCATAGCCGCCACCTTCGATTTGAGTTTGGCAAGATGTCGGATCCGGTTGTTTGCTGGATTTCGAGAGGGCGAGAGTAGAGTGTACGCGCGGATCATCGCGATCATTGCCCTGTTGCTGACGACCATAGGTTCTGCCGGGGCTGCCGACGTCTCCGACGTCCGGATCGGCGTGCACCCCGGCAAGACTCGCATGGTGATAGAGCTGAGCGAGAGGGTGCCCTACCGGTTCTTTACCCTGCAGGCCCCCTACCGCATCGTCATCGACCTGCCGGAAGTCCAGTGGAAGATCCCCGAGACGCCGCGAAGCCCGTCGGGCGGCGTGATCACGAGCTACCGTTTCGGCCTGTTCCAGGCCGGCAACAGCCGCCTCGTCGTGGATATCGACAGGCCGGCGAAACTCGCGAACCACGTGATTCTGCCGGCCACGAAGGGGCATCCTTATCGCCTCGTTCTCGACCTCGAGCCGGTTACGGCCGCGGAGTTCGGCCAGTCGGAGCGGCAGTTCGCCTCCAAGGATTGGGTGGATCCGCCGGCGCGCAGCGCCATCGCGCCGCCGCCCAAGGCGCCGGCCGACCGCAAGGGCCTGGGCCCGCAGAAGCGGATCGTCGTGCTCGACCCCGGTCATGGCGGCCCCGATCCCGGCGCGATCGGCGTTTCCGGGCTGCGCGAGAAAGAGATCACGCTCCAGGTCGCGCAAAAGGTGAAGCATGCCCTGGAGGCGACGGGGCGATACAAGGTCCACCTGACCCGGAACGAGGACGTCTTCGTGCCGCTGCGCAAGCGCTATCAACTGGCGGAGGCGGCCGGCGCGGAGCTGTTCATCTCGCTGCACGCCGACAGCAACGGCGATTCGCGCCTGCGCGGTGCGTCGATCTATACGCTTTCCGAGAAATCGTCGGACCGCGAAGCGGCGGCGCTGGCGGCCAAGGAGAACCGGTCGGACGCCATCGCCGGCATCGATCTGTCCAACCAGTCCGATGCTGTGGCGTCGTTCCTGATCGAGCTGCGGCAGCGGCAGACGATGAACGAGTCGGCCCTGTTCAGCGAGACGCTGATCAAGGAAGTCGGCACCAGCACCAGGCTGCTGCGCAATACCCATCGCTTCGCCGGCTTTGCCGTCCTCAAGTCGCCCGACGTCCCGTCGGTCCTGATGGAATTGGGCTACCTCTCGAACCGGCACGACGAGAAATTGCTCCGCAGTCCGCGCCACCACGAGACGCTGGCCCGGTCCATCCTGCGCGCCACGGAGGCATTCTTCGAGCGCAAGGAAAGGCTGAGCAGATCATAACTTCGCCACATTTGGTGCTTACACCCTGCCGTTTGGGAGCGGGGTGCGGGTTTTCTGCCCGGAGCTGCTCGGCACGCCAATGTCGCGAATAATCAAAGCGTTCGTCTTTCTATTTTCCTTCTTGTTCTTCTTCTCGGTCGCCGTGGTCGGGGCCACGCTCTATCTGCTGTGGGAATACAGCCGCGGCCTTCCGGATTACAAGCAACTCGCCCAGTACGACCCGCCGACCGTCACCCGGGTCCATGCCGGCGACGGCCGGCTGATCGCCGAATATGCGGTCGAGCGGCGCGTGTTCGTTCCGGTCAGCGCGATGCCGCGCCCCCTTATCGGGGCCTTTCTCGCGGCGGAGGACCAGAATTTCTACCGGCATCCCGGCGTCGATTTCACGGCGCTCGCGCGGGCGGTGATAACGAACGCCGTCAACGTGGTCACGCAGCGCGACCGGCGGCCCATCGGCGCATCGACGATCACCCAGCAGGTCGCCAAGAATTTTCTCCTGACCAACGAGCTGAGCTTCGAGCGCAAGATCAAGGAAGCGATCCTCGCGTTCCGCATCGAGCGGACCTTTTCGAAGCAGCGCATTCTCGAGCTGTACCTCAACGAGATCTATCTCGGCTACGGGTCGTACGGCGTCGCGGCGGCGGCGCTCAACTACTTCAACAAGCCGCTGGACGAGCTGACGACGGCGGAAGCAGCCTATCTCGCGGCGTTGCCCAAGGCGCCGAACAACTATCATCCGATCCGCCACTACGATGCCGCCATCTCGCGGCGAAACTGGGTGGTGAGCCGCATGCAGGAAGACGGCTACATCACGCAGGCGGCCGCCGAGGCGGCGATGCAGGAACCGCTCAAGGTCGTGCCGCGCTCCGCGATCCAGATCGTAGAGGCGGATTATTTTCTCGAGGAGGTCCGCCGCGAGCTGGTCGACCGGTTCGGCGACCGGGGCCTCTACGAGGGCGGCCTGTCCGTGCGCACGACGCTTAATTCGAAATTGCAGCGTATCGCGGACAAAGCCTTGAGGGAGGGGCTGCTCGACTACGACCGGCGCCACGGATGGCGCGGACCCGTGGCGCGCATCTCTTCCGGCGGGAACTGGGTCGGCTACCTGAGGGAGGTGACGCCGCCGCCCGGCAGCGGAACCTGGAGCCTGGCCGTTGTGCTCGACGTCGCCGAGGCGCATGCGGAGATCGGGTTCAGCAACTCCGCGCGCGGCCGCATTCCGTTGGCGGAAATGCGCTGGGCGCGTGAAACTCTCGACGATCAGAAGGTGGGCCCGTCGGTCAAGCGGGTTTCCGACGTCGTCGCCGTCGGCGACGTCGTTCTGGTCGAAGCTGTCACCCGCGGCGAAGCGGGGAAGGACGGAAAGGCGGCCGAGTACCCGCCGGGAACCTTCGCCCTTCGCCAGATTCCCGCGGTCAGCGGCGCGATCGTGGCGCTCGACCCGCATACCGGCCGTGTCCTCGCCATGTCCGGCGGCTTCGACTACGAGATGAGTGAATTCAACCGGGCAACCCAGGCCCATCGCCAGCCCGGATCCGCATTCAAGCCCTTCGTCTATCTCACCGCGCTGGATCACGGGTTTACGCCGTCGACGATCATTCTCGACGCGCCTTTCGTGATCGATCAGGGCCCCGGCCTCGGCAAGTGGAAGCCGGCCAACTACACCAAGCGGTTCTATGGGCCGAGCCCGATGCGCATCGGCATCGAGCGGTCGCGGAACCTGATGACGGTGCGCCTCGCGCAGACCATCGGCATGGAGCCGATCGTCGAGACGGCGAAGCGTTTCGGCATCGCCGACGACATGCCCCCGCAATTATCGATGGCCCTGGGGGCAGCCGAGACGACGCTGCTCCGGCTCACCAACGCCTATGCCATGCTGGTCAACGGTGGCAAGCGCATCACGCCGACCTTGGTCGACAAGGTTCAGGACCGTAACGGCAGGACGATCTTCCGCCACGACAACAGGTCCTGCGAGGGATGCAATGTCGCCGCCTGGAACGGGCAGGAGGCGCCGGTCATCCCCGACACGCGCGAACAGGTCGCCGACCCGGCGAGCGCCTATCAGATCGTCTCGATGCTGGAAGGCGTGGTGAAGCGCGGGACAGGGCGGCGCATCAGCGAGATCGGCAAACCGCTGGCGGGCAAGACCGGCACCACGAACGACAGCCGCGACACCTGGTTCATGGGGTTCTCGCCGGACCTGGCCGTCGGCGTCTTCATCGGCTACGACCAGCCGAAGCCGCTCGGCGACCACGAGGCGGGCTCGACCGTGGCCGCGCCGGTGTTCAAGGACTTCATGGAGCAGGCGTTGGCCGGCCACCCGGCGGTGCCCTTCCGGATACCGCCCGGCATCCGTCTCGTCCGCGTCAACGCAACCACCGGCAAGCCGGCCTCGAACCGGGACAGGAACTTCATACTGGAGGCCTACAAGATCGGCACGGAGCCGGACGCGGCGACGCAAAGCACCTTCATCGGCGGCGGCAATGCCGATCAGCCGGGCGAAGCGCCGAGCGAAGCGCCCGCGTCGCCCGCCCGCGGCCTGTACTGACACGGACGTTCCCGAGCGCCCGCATTCGCGCAAGCCGGCCTTGCCATTGCCCGCGGCTTCGCTTACATGCTGCGGCCGGCTTCGGTCACTCAGGCGGAGGTAGTCTTGCGCGCCGAAATCCTAGCACTCGTCGACGAGATCCAGCAGTCGCTCGCACTGCTGAGGAGGCATCTTTGACCTCGATGCCGCAAAACTGCGACTGGAAGAGCTGAACGCTCTCGCTGAAGACCCCAAGCTGTGGGAAGAGCCCGAGCGCGCGCAAAAGGTGATGCGCGAGCGCACGCGGCTCGACGACGGCATCGGGTCCTATCTCCAGCTCGAGTCGTCGCTCAAGGACAACGTCGAGCTCATCGAGCTCGCGGAGACGGAAGGCGAAGCCGACGTCGCGGCCGAAGCGGAGAAGGCGCTTGCCGCGCTGCGCGACCAGGCGGCGAAAATGGAGCTCGAGAGCCTGCTCTCCGGCGAGGCGGACGCCAACGACTGCTATCTCGAAGTACATGCCGGCGCCGGCGGTACGGAATCGCAGGATTGGGCGGAGATGCTGCTCCGGATGTACACGCGATGGAGCGAGCAGCACGGCTACAAGGTCGAGTACATCGAGGAATCGGCGGGGGACGAGGCGGGGTTGAAGTCGGCTACGATCCGCGTAAGCGGCGTCAACGCCTACGGCTGGCTGAAGACGGAAAGCGGTGTGCACCGGCTCGTCCGCATCTCGCCCTACGACGCGGCCTCGCGCCGTCACACCAGCTTCGCCTCCATCGGCGTCTATCCCGTCATCGACGACACGATCGAGATCGAAGTCGTCGACAGCGACCTGCGCGTCGACACCTATCGTGCGTCGGGGGCGGGCGGCCAGCACGTGAACCGGACCGACAGCGCGGTCCGCATCACGCACATGCCGACCGGCATCGTGGTCCAGTGCCAGAGCGACCGCTCGCAGCACCGCAATCGGGCGCAGGCGATGACGATGCTGAAGGCGCGGCTCTATGAAAGGGAGCTGCAGAAGCGCGAGGAGCAGGCACAGGCCGAGCACGCCGCCAAGACCGATATCGGCTGGGGGCACCAGATCCGCTCCTACGTCCTGCACCCCTACAAGATGGTGAAGGACCTCCGGACGAACGTGGAGAAGGGGAATGCCGAAGGCGTGCTCGACGGCGACCTGGACCCGTTCCTCGAAGCCGCGCTCGCCGCGCGCGTCGCCGGCGGATCGAAAGCCGAGAAGGCGGGGTAAGGGGGCGTATCTTGCACGAACGCCGTGCGTCTTTCGACAAGCTCAAGATGAGGGTGAGTCTTCGTGGCATTGAGAAAAATCCTCATGCTGAGCTTCCTCATCCCGAGCTTGTCGAGGGACGAAGCACGCACCCCGCTTGTCCCAATCGTCCCGAGCACCCTTCAAATGCGATCCCTGGTGCTCGCAAGCGGCATGTAGTACGCCGCCGTCAGGCCCGCCTCGGCGCGGCCGGCCTCGTCGAACGGCGGCTTGATCGCGCCGCGGAAGTGCTTTCGCACCAGCCGATGGAATTCCGTCACCGGGTCATCGCCGGCGCGGCGGCAGCAATGCTCGAACCAGCGGCGACCGACCGCGACGTGGCCGATCTCCTCGTCATGGATGGTCCGCAGGATCGCCGCGCTTTCGGCGTCTCCGGCGGCTTCCAGGCGGGAGATCATGCCGGGTGTGACGTCGAGGCCGCGCGCTTCGAGCACCAGCGGCACGACGGCGAGGCGGGCCGCGAGATCGTGCGCCGTCGATTGCGCCGCCTGCCACAGGCCGTCATGCGCCGGCAGATCGCCGTAGGCTGCGCCGAGCGCGCCGAGCCGCGCATTCAGCAGCATGAAATGCTTCGCTTCCTCCGCTGCGACGCCGACCCAGTCGTCGAAGAACGCGCGGGGAAGCCCCGGCGCGTCCCGGAAGCGCGCGATCAGGTCCCAGGCGAGATCGATGGCGTTGAGCTCGATGTGCGCGAGCGCGTGCAGCAACGCGATGCGTCCCGCGGGGTGCGGCGAGATGCGCCGGCGCTTTACATGCTTCGGCGCCAGCAGTTCCGGCCGTGCCGGCCGTGCCGGCCGCGCCGGCCGCAGCGGGGGCGTCTCGTCGCCGATCCCGCGGAGGACACCGGCGCGCCATCGCGCGGCGGCCTCCCCGGTGAGCCGTGCCTTCGCGATGGGCTCGGCGGCATTCAGTATCGCGCAGGCGGCCGACGCGAGAGAATCACGCTCCGTCATTGCTCGTCGAGCAGCCATTGCACGCGCCGCTCCCCGGCGTCGCAGGGCGGCGCCTTGCGCTCGGGCTCGCGTGCGGCCGCCTTGAAGATGCGCTCGGGGGCGTCGCCCGGAACCCTGCCGGCGATTTCCAGCAGCAGCTTCTGGCGCACCGCGCGCGCGAAGTCGGCGAAGTTGTTGGCCACGACGTAGAACGCGCCGCTGCCGCCGATGACGCAGGCGGCGTAGTACAGGTCGAGGTCCGGCATCGCCGGCCAGCCCCACGGGCCGGCGCGGTCGTTGACGATGGGCAGGCCGTTGATCGTGATGCCGGCGGCCACCGCGCGGTCGCGGAAGCTCGTCACCATGCCGCCCTGATTGTTGGGGCCGTCGCCGGAGATGTCGATCACCTTGCGCGCGCCCTCGAAGCGGTTGGCGGCGAATTTCGGGATGGCGACGTCGATGGCGTGGCTGATCGACGTCCACAGCTCGGTCTCGATCGGCGCCTTCGCGAGGCTGGCGGAAAGGGCGCGCGCGCTCGCCGCGCTGTCGATCAGGGTCCAGTCGACGACGGTGCGCGTGTGCCGCGCGCCCGCCCATTCGATGTAGGTGACGGCGATCCTGCCCAGCATGCCGCCCGTGATCGCGCCGATGACCTCGGCGTCGGCGAACGCGCCGACATAGCCGTCGCGCTGCAGGCGGGCTTCCTCGGCGTCGATGCTGCCGGACACGTCGACCGCGATTACCAGCTCGAGGTCCACAGGGAAGCCGCGCTCCTGCGGCGCCGCGGCGGCCGGCCAGGCGAGAACGGCGACGGCAGCGGCGATGCCGCGCAGCCGGGCCGCCGCGGCGGCAATCCCGGCTCTGGCCTCAGAGCGCCTTCGCTGCTTGCAGCACCTCATCCACATGGCCGTCGACCTTGACCTTGCGCCAGACATTCCGGATTACGCCCTTGCCGTCGATCAGGAAGGTCGAGCGTTCGATCCCCATGTAGCTGCGGCCGTAATTCTTCTTTTCCGTCCAGACGCCATAGCTCTCGCATACGCCGCCGTCCTCGTCCGAGGCGAGCCTGAACTCGAGGCCGTACTTGCTCTTGAAATTTTTGTGCCGGGCCACGCTGTCCTTCGATACGCCTATGATCTCGGCATCGATCCGGGAGAAATCCGGCAGCGCTTCCTGAAAGCCGCAGGCTTCCTTGGTGCAGCCCGGCGTATCGTCCTTGGGATAGAAATAGAGCACGACGTTGCGGCCCTTCAACGCCTTCAGCGAGACTTCGCCGCCGCCGTCGGTCGCCATCTGGAAATCCGGCGCCTTGTCTCCGACACCTACGCTCATTCCGTTGCCGCTCCCTATGCTGCGGCGGTGCGCCGCCATGTTGTACCGCCGTGTTGCGCCACCATGTTGCGCCGCTGCCGTCACGCGCCCTCCGCCTTCCGGTCGTCCTTGCCGGGAAGCAGCGGCCGGGCGAGATCGGCGGGCGCGTCGATCAGCGCCGCAAAGTGAGCATGCACGCGCGTGGCGGTCTCGTCCATCCTGGCGGTCAGCGCGGCGAAGCTTTCGACGCCGGCGGCATGTACGACCGCGTTGCGGGGTCCCTCCGGGCTCGCCTCGTCGTCCAGCGCGTCGCTGGTGGTGACGCGCATCACGGTCTGGATGCGATGCCAGAGCTGCAGCGAGTCGATCAGGTCTGCGGCGATGCCCGCGTCGAGCAGGCCCGCCTTCGACAGGCTGGCGAGCGCCGTCACGGCATTCGGCGACAGTATCTCCGGATGTTCGGCGGCGTGGAGAAGCTGGAGATACTGCGCGATGAACTCCGCATCGACCAGGCCGCCGCGGCGATGCTTGATGTCCCAGCGGGACGTGCCGCGGAACTCCCGCGCCATGCGGGCCCGCATGTCGGCGACGTCGACGGCCAGCCTGCCGGGATCCCGCGGCCGGGTCAGCGTGTCGCGGATGATGCCGTCGAGCCGGCGCATCAGCGACGGCGAGCCGGCGATCGTGCGCGCCCGGGTCAGCGCCATATGCTCCCATGTCCAGGCCGAATCCTCGAAGTAGCGGATATAGCCGTCGAGCCGGCTCGCGCTCGGCCCTTTGTTGCCCGAGGGGCGCAAGCGGACGTCGACCTCGTAGAGGCGGCCTTCGCCGGTGAGCGCCTCGATGGCGCCGACGATGCGCTGGCTCAGGCGCATGTAATAGACGCTCGACGACAGCGGCTTTTCCCCGTCCGAAGGGTCGGCGTCCTCCGGCACGTCGTAGACGAAGACGAGATCGAGGTCCGATTGCGGCATCAGTTCGCGCCCGCCGAGCTTGCCGAGCGCCATCACCGCCAGCTCGCCGCCCGGCATGCGCCCGTGCCCGCCGCCCGGCCCGGCGAACTCCCGCTCCACATGCGGCCAGAGCGCGCGGATGACGGTTTCGGCGACGTCGGAAAGCACCGGGCCCGTGGCGTGGCCGTCGCTGATGCCGCGCAGGATCTGCACGCCGACCTGGAACTTGCGGTCGTTCGCCCAGCGCCGGGTGATGTCGAGCACGTCCTGGAAGTCGCGCGCTTCGCGCAGCAGCGTCTCGAGGCCGGCGCGCAAGCCGTCCGCGTCCTCCGGCGGCGCGTAGAAATCTCCGGTCAGCACGTTGTCGAGCAGGTGCGGGTTGCGGCTGAGCCAGTCGGCGAGCGTCGGCGCGTCGCCCATGATCTCGGCCACCAGGTTGAGCAGGATGGGATTGGCGTAGAACAGGGAGAAGAGCTGCACGCCGGATGGCAGCGCGGCCAGGAAGGCGTCGAAACGGGCGAGGGCCGCGCCCGGATTCGTCCGCTCCGCGAATGCCTGGAGCAGGCGCGGCATAAGCTCGGTGAGAAGCTCGCGCGAGCGGACGGAGCGCGTCGCGCGGTAGCGCCCATGATGCCAGCGGCGGATCATGGTGGAGACCGACCCGCCGTCGCTGAAGCCCATTCCTTCCAGTGTCTGCACCGTCTCCGGATGGTTCTCCGCGCCGGTGAAGACGAGGGCGCCCGCGCCGCCGAGGCCGGGCTCCTCCTCGAACAGCTCGGCGTAGTGCGATTCGACGCCGCCGAGGCGCGCCAGCAAGTCCTTGCGGAAGGCCTCGCCGTCGGGATAGCCCATGAAGAGCGCGATATGCTCGATCTGCGCATCGGTCTTGGGCAGCGCGTGGGTCTGATGGTCGTTGACCATCTGCAGCCGGTGCTCGAGCCGGCGGAGGTAGCGGTATGCCTCGGCCATCTCCTGCGCGGTGCTTCGCTCGATCCGGCCGAGATCCGCCAGCGCGCCCAGCGTGTCGATCACCTGGCGCGTGCGCAGCGACGGAAAGCGGCCGCCCCAGATCAGTTGCTGCGTCTGGGCGAAGAACTCGATCTCGCGGATGCCGCCGCGCCCGAGCTTGATGTCGTGGCCGTTGACGGCGATGGCCGCGCCGCCGCGATAGGCCGTGATCTGGCGCTTGATCGAATGAATGTCCTGGATCGCGGCGAAGTCGAGGTGCTTGCGCCAGATGAACGGGCGCAGGTGGTCGAGGAAGGCTTCGCCGAGGCGGATGTCGCCGGCGGCGGCGCGGGCCCGGATCATCGCCGCGCGCTCCCAGTTCTGGCCGACGCTCTCGTAGTAGGATTCCGCCGCCGCGATGGGGATGGCAAGCGGCGTCGCGCCGGGATCGGGCCGGAGCCTGAGGTCGGTGCGGAAGACGTAGCCGTCGGCGGTCCGCTCGTCCATGCCGCGCATCATCTGCCGCACCAGGCGCACGAGCTGCTGCGGCAGGCTGTCCGGGTCGGGAGAGCGCAGCTTCTGCCGCTCGTAGAAGACCATGAGGTCGATGTCGCTCGAATAGTTCAGCTCCTGGCCGCCGAGCTTGCCCAGGGCGAGGATCGTGAGGCCGGCGTCCAGCTCCGGCGCCTCGCCTTCGGGGATATCGAACACGCCGCCGGCCGCGAACTGACGCAGCAGGCAGCGGATGGTCATCTGCAGCGACAGGTCGGCAAAGTCGCTGAGCGCCCGCGTCACCTTCTCCAGCGGCCAGAGTCCCGCGATGTCCGCCAGCGCCACGAGCAGCGCGACCTTGCCCTTGCCATGGCGCAGGACGGCCATGACGCGGTCGTGCGAAAGCTCGTTCGCCGCGCCGGCCAGCACCTCGGCGGCGATCTTCGGGTAGACGGCGTCCGGGCCGGCAAGGATCGCTTCGGCGGCGATCAGGGGGTTGCGGACCAGCAGGTCGCCGAGATAGGGGCTATTGCCGGACAGCGCCGCCAGGACCGCCCGTCCCGCCTCGTCGCCGGCGACCCGCCGCAGCGCCGCCCCGTCCTCGATGCTGCCGGCCGCGTCCCGCCACCGCGCGAGGCCGATCTCGGCCCGGTCCGGAAACGCCGGCTTCGGCAGCAGTCTCAGGTCGATAGCGGACATGCCAAATTCCTGGGAAATCACGCGAATCTCACTATACTACGGGATAAGCCCAAGGAGGGGCGAGGGAATCGTGCACAGCATCGTCGTCCGGGTGGCGCAGCTCTTCGTCACGCTGGCGGTCGGCATCGCAATTCTCGGCACGCTCGCCGTCTGGCGCCTTTCCAATGGGCCGGTATCCCTCGACTTCCTCACCCCCGCGATCGAAAGCAGCCTCGCCGTCGAGGGCATGCCCTTGGCGGTGCAGATCGACGAGACGACGCTGCAGTGGGGCGGATGGCGCCGCGTGCTGGACCTGCGCGGGCTCAACATTCGCGTCTTCGGCTCGGACGGCAGGCTCGTTGCGGTGCTGCCCGAGGTTTCCATAGGGCTGTCGATAAAGGGGCTGCTGCGCGGCGACCTGGCGATCTCGCGGCTCGACGTATCCGGCCTGCGCGCGGTGCTCGCGCGCCATCCCGACGGCCGCTTCGACTTTTCCGTTCCGGCAGACGGCGACGACCCGCAAAGCCCGGCCGAAGGGCTCGCCGAGGCCGCGTCGGAGATCTTGCGGGCGGCGGGCGAAGGGCGGGGCCCGTTCCGTTATCTCGATCGTTTCTCGATCCTCTCCGCGAAGGTACGCTATGTGGACGAGGCCAATCGCCAACTCTGGACGATGCCCGCCGCCGACATGATAACGGTCTTTCGGCCGGCCATGATCGAGAGCCGCTTCAACATGGTGGTGGAGAACGGCGGCGCCAGCACGGAATTGGCCGCGACGGTCCTGCACGACCGGAAGACCGGCCGCATCGGCGGGCGCGTCGACTTCGACAAGCTGCAGCCGACCTTGATCGCGCGCGCCGTGCCGCACCTCAGCCAGTTTGCCGGCGTGCGCATGCCTTTCTCCGGAAGCGCGCACTTCAATGTCGCGCAGGGCTGGCAGCTTCGCGGGCTCCGGCTGCAGCTCGCCAGCGAGGCGGGCCGGGCCGTCATCGCGTTGCAGTATCCCACGGCCGGCGCGCAGGTGCAGGTTTTCGCCCGGCTCGAGGATGTCCGGGTCGGCGCGCTGGCGCGCGCTACGCCGGCCATCGCATCGCTGGCGGGGATCGACATTCCCGTCAGCGGGCGGATCGAGGGCAAGGCCCTTTCCTCCAGCGACTTTCAGCTCCTGCGCGTGAACCTTACCGGCGGCGAGGGCGAGATCGAGCTCCCCGGGATCCTGCCGCGGCGCGCCAAGGTGGCGGGGCTCCGTCTCGCCGCGAGCCTGCGCGAAGACGGTGCGGAGATCGACCTCGAGGAGCTGGCTATCGACTTCGCCGGACCACGGCTTCAGCTCGCCGGCGCCGCGAGCCGCGACGGCGCGGCCTATCGGATCCGCGCGGAAGGAACGGTCGCGGCCGTGCCGATGGGCGCGCTCGACGGATTCTGGCCGCTCGGCCTCGGCCCGACGGCGCGCCGCTGGGTGACGACGAACATCGCCGAAGGGGAGGTCGAGGCGGGCAGCTTCGCCATCGACGCCGTCGTGCCCAACGACGGCCTGGCCGGCGCGCGCGTCCAGGACATTCGCGGCACCTTGCAGTATCGCGGTCTCTCGGTCGACTACCTGGCGCCGATGTCGAAATTCACCGGCGTCGGCGGCGCCGCGAGCTTCGACAGGACGCGCTTCGATCTCGCGGTGACCGAGGGCAAGCTCCGGGACGTCGCGGTGGACAGCGCGGCGGTCAACATGTCCGGCCTCGACGGCGACGAGGAAAAGATCGCGATCGACATCGCCATGCACGGGCCGGCGCGCACCGTCGCCCAGGTGCTGGACGAGCAGCCGCTGGGCTTTCTCGGCGCGTACACCGTTTCCCCGTCCGCCGTCTCCGGCGACGCGGATTTGCGGACGGAGCTCCGCTTTCCGCTGCGCCGGGATCTGACCCCGGCGATGGTCAAGTTCGCCGCATCGGGAAAGCTGCACAACCTCGCGATCGCGCCGGCGCCGCGCGGCTTGACCGTGAGCGACGGCGAGCTGACCGTGAAGGCGGACAATGCGGCCTTGACGGCGAGGGGATCGCTGGTGCTGTCCGGTGTCCCTGCGACGGCCGAGTGGCAGGAGCGTTTCGCGCCGGACGCACAGGAGCAGCGCAAGCTCGTCTTCGCCGGCCGCGTTCCCGATATGCGGAAGCCCGGATTCGGCCTGCCGGACCTCGGCTTTCTCTCGGGCCCGGCCGATGCCAAGGTCGCATTCACGCAGCAACGCGGCGGCAAGGGCGAGATGCTGATCGATCTCGGGATCGCCGACATGGAATTGCGCCTGCCCGCCCTGGGATGGACAAAGCCCCCAGGCGTTCCCGGGAAAGCCGATCTGGCGCTGGCCTTCGACGGCGACGGCCTGCAGCGGATCGGCAAGGTCGGCGTCGAGGCCGGCGGGGCGCGGCTGCTCGGGTCCGCCGAGGCATTCGGGCCCGAGCGGAATGCCTGGATCGCCACGCTCGAGCGTTACGAGAATGCCGGCAACGACCTGCGCGGCCGGATCGAGCTGCGCCCGGACGGCTCCGTCGACGCGGACGTCACCGGCAAGCGCTTCGATCTTGCCGGCATCCTCGATTTTCAGATGAATGCCGGCGGCGGCGCGGATGCGCCGAAGATTCCGTCCGTCGTTCCGCCCGTCGGGATCAAGGCGCAGTTCGGCGAGCTGCGTTGGGGCGACGACCGCCGGCTTGCCGATGCGAGCCTGCTGGTCAAATACGCCGACGGACGTATCCAAGGGCTCGCGCTCGATGGGGATCTCGGGCGCGACGCCGCGCTCAGCGTTCGCTACATGCCCGGCCCGGACGGCCAGGTTTTCCGTGTCGCCGCGGACGACTTCGGCGCCGTGCTCGGCATGTCGCCGTCGAATAGCCGGGTCGTCGGCGGGGCGCTCGTGATACGCGGGCTGCGCCGCACGCCCGACGCGCCGCTGGAGGGAGATTTCTTCGCGTCCCGCTTCACGCTGTCGAAAGCGCCGCTGCTCGCGCGCGTGCTGCAGGTCGCGTCGCTGACCGGCATCGGCGATGCGCTGTCGCGCAAGGGCCTCGCCTTCGACGCCTTCGAAGGGCAGTATTCCTACAGCAATGGCCAGGCGACCTTTGCCAAGGCCAGCGCCTACGGATCGTCCATCGGCGTTTCCGGCAACGGCGTTGCCGATTTCGGGCGCGGCACCATGGCCCTCAGCGGGACGCTGGTGCCCGCCTATGCGCTGAACCAGGTGCTCGGCAAGATCCCGGTGATCGGCCCGCTGCTGACAGGCGGCGAGAACGAGGGCATCATCGCCGCGACCTACCGCGTGGAGGGGCCGATCGACGACGCGAGGGTCGAGGTGAACCCGCTGTCCGCGCTCGCCCCGGGCTTCCTCAGAAACCTCTTCGGCCTCGGCGCCGACAAGCCGCCGGCAAGCCAATAGCGCGCGGCTGCCCGTTAGACCGGCCGCACCAGCGCGTGGCGCTTGCGGCCCGCGGAAAGCTTGATCACGCCTTCGTCGTTGACGTCGGAAAGGCTGACGGTGGCGGCCTCGTCCTCGACGCGGGCGTCATTGATGCGCGCGCCGCCGCCCTTGATCAGCCGCCGCGCCTCGCCGTTCGACTGGGTCAGCCCGGCGCGCGTCATCAGCGCGAAGGCGGGGATGCCGGGGCGGAGCTCCGCTGCCGCGATATCGATGCGCGGCAGCGCGTCGCCGATGGCGCCTTCGGCGAAGGTCTTGTGCGCGGTCTCGGCGGCGGCGGCCGCGGCGTCCGCGCCGCGGCAGAGGCGGGTCGCCTCATTCGCGAGGACGATCTTCGCCTCGTTGATCTCCGACCCCTGGAGGGCTTCAAGTCGGGCGATCTCCGCCATCGGCAGCTCGGTGAAGAGGCGAAGGAAGCGGCCGACGTCGGCGTCTTCCGTATTGCGCCAATATTGCCAGTAGTCGTAGGCGGACAGCCGCTCCTCGTTGAGCCAGACCGCGCCGCTCGCCGTCTTGCCCATCTTCGCGCCGCTCGCGGTCGTCAGCAGCGGCGAGGTGAGGCCGAACAGCTCCAGGTCCGCGGAGCGGCGTCCCAGCTCGACGCCGTTGACGATGTTGCCCCACTGGTCCGATCCGCCCATCTGCAGGCGGCAGCCGTAGCGGCGGCCGAGCTCGACGAAATCGTAAGCTTGCAGGATCATGTAGTTGAATTCGAGGAAGGTCAGCGGCTGCTCGCGCTCGAGCCTGAGCTTCACCGAATCGAAAGACAGCATGCGGTTGACGGAGAAGTGCCGTCCGTAGTCGCGCAGGAAGGCGATATATTCGAGCCGGTCGAGCCATTCGGCATTGTTGACCATGACGGCATCCGTCGGGCCGTCGCCGAACTGAAGGAATTTCTCGAAGACGCCTTTTATGCCATTGAGGTTTTTCGCTATCTGCTCGTCCGACAGGAGCTGCCGCTGCCCGTCCTTGCCGGACGGGTCGCCGACCTTCGTCGTGCCGCCGCCCATCAGCACGATCGGGCGGTGGCCCATCCGCTGCAGCAGGCGCAGCAGCATGATCGGAACCAGGCTCCCCACATGCAGCGAATCGGCCGTGGCGTCGAAGCCGATATAGCCGGCGATCCTGCCGTCTTTCGCCAGGGCGTCCAGGGCGCCGGGATCCGTGCACTGGTGCAGGAATCCCCGCTCGGCGACGGCATTAAGGAAATCCGAACGGAACGCGTTCATGATACCTTTCGCTTGCCTTGTGGAGAGGGCGGTCCCTTTAGCACAGTCGCATATGAGGAACAATGACCTCTAGCCCGTCTTTCGGAAGCGGCGGCAGCATTCTGGCCGTCGGCCTGATGAGCGGCACCTCGCTCGACGGCATCGACGCGGCGGTCGTGGAGACCGACGGCGAGGACCATATCCGGCCGCGTGGCGCGGTTACCGTTCCCTACGACGGCGCGATGCGGGAACGGCTGCGCGCCGCGCTCGGCAGCGAAGCCCGCGACGCCGCGATCGACGCCCTGGAGCGCGATCTCACGCTGGCCCACGGCGGGATCGTCCGCGCCTTGCTGGACCGCGAAGGCATTCCGTCCGGAAAGGTCGGCGTCGTCGGCTTCCATGGACACACCATCCTGCACCGGCCGGAGCGGCGCCGGACATGGCAGATCGGCGACGGGCCGCTGCTCGCCGGCGAGACCGGCATCGACGTGGTCGCGGATTTCCGCAGCGCCGACGTCGCCGCGGGCGGGCAAGGGGCGCCGCTGGCGCCTGCGTTTCACGCCGCCCTGGCGGCCTCTCTCGAAAAGCCGGTCGCCATGCTCAACATCGGCGGCGTGGCCAACATAACCTGGATCGGGCCGGACGGCGGCCTCATCGCCTTCGACACGGGCCCGGGCAACGCCTTGATCGACGACTGGGTGCTGCGGCAGGCCGGCGTGCCGGTCGATGAGGACGGCCGGCTGGCGGCCTCCGGGCGGGTCGACGAGGGCATCCTGGCGCGCCTGCTCGACAATCGCTATTTCGCTGCGCCGCCGCCGAAGTCGCTCGACCGCGGCGATTTCGATCCCTCCGCCGTGGCGCGCTTGAACGCCGCCGACGGCGCGGCGACGCTCACGGCCTTCACCGCGGCCGCCGTCGAGCGCGCGGTCGCATTGCTGCCGGCTGCGCCAAGGCGCTGGATCGTCTGCGGCGGCGGGCGCCGCAATCCCGTGCTCATGCGCATGCTGGCGGCGCGGCTGGCCTCGCCGCTGGCGCCGGTCGAGGCGATCGGCTGGGACGGCGATTTCATCGAGGCGCAGGCCTTCGCCTATCTCGCCGTGCGGTCGCTCCGCGGGCTGCCGATAAGCTGGCCCGGCACGACGGGCGCGCCGTCGCCGCTTTGCGGCGGGCGGCACTTTTCCGTCAAGCCCTGACCGTCAGGCGTTGGCGGCCTTGCCGCCGGGCGGGGCAAGGGCGACGTCGAGATACTTGTTGACGATGGCGTTCAGCTCATCCAGCTCGTTGGCGAAGAAATGGTTCGCGCCGTCGATGATCGCATGGCCGATCGCGATGCCGCGTTGCTGACGCAGCTTGTCGACCAGCTTGGCGACCGATTCCGGCGGAACGATCTCGTCCTGCGATCCGGTCACCATCAGGCCGGAAGCGGGGCAGGGCGCCAGAAAGGTGAAATCGTACATGTTGGCGGGCGGCGCGATGGAAATGAATCCGTCGATCTCGGGCCGGCGCATCAGAAGCTGCATCGCGATCCAGGCGCCGAACGAGAAGCCGCCGATCCAGCAGCCGCTTGCGTTCTCGTTGAAGGATTGCATCCAGTCGAGCGCCGTCGCGGCGTCCGACAGCTCGCCCTCGCCGCGCGCGAAGGAGCCCTGCGACCGGCCTACCCCGCGAAAATTGAAGCGCAGGCAGGAGAAGCCGCGGCGCACGAAGTTCTGGTAGAGGGTGTACACCACCTTGTTGTTCATCGTGCCCCCGTGCTGCGGATGGGGGTGCAGGAACAGCGCGATGGGCGCGTTCGGCTCCTTGCTGTGGTGGTAGCGGCCTTCGAGCCGCCCTTCGGGGCCGTTAATGATTACCTCGGGCATATCTCTCGTACCGTCTCAATTCTCTGTTCGAATGGGATGGGGCCGGCCGGGCAGGTCCGATTTCGGATCATGGCATTGATCTGCCGTATAAATCCATCCTTCATACTGTCCCGCATGAATACTTGACCCCAATGTAGGGTCAATCTATATCGATTTCGAAAGCGTCAACGGCTGATTGGGTGGTATGGATGCTGGCAAAATGTGCGATTGCCTCGCGTCAGTCTACCAAAAGACCGCAAAAACCGAAAAAGCCATTGTGACATAAAGATTAGATGGTCAGCGCAATGTTCAAGATGTTCCGTCGAGAGATATCGGCCATCATGGAACGCGACCCCGCCGCCCGCTCGGGCTGGGAGGTCATTCTGTGCTATTCCGGATTTCATGCGATCGTCCTGCACCGCATCGCCCACCGTGGCTGGAACGCCGGCTGGCGGGTGGCCGCGAGGGCCCTGTCGCAGTTCAATCGTTTCATCACCGGCATTGAAATACATCCTGGCGCACGCATCGGCGAGCGTTTTTTCATCGATCACGGCATGGGCGTCGTGATCGGCGAGACCGCGGAAATCGGCGACGGCGTGACATTGTACCACGATGTGACCCTCGGTGGCGTCGCGCCGTCGGTCAATTCCGACAGCCAGCGCGACCAGAAACGGCATCCGACCTTGCAGGACGGCGTCATCGTCGGCTCCGGCGCGCAGATCCTGGGGCCGATCACGGTCGGCGCGGACGCGCGGGTGGGCGCGAACGCGGTGGTGACGAAAGACGTTCCTGCCGGCGTGACGGTGGTGGGAATTCCCGGCAGAATAGTTCAGTCCCGGCGCGGCGCGCGGGCGGAAGGCTTCTCGCCCTATGGCACGCCAATGGGCGACCTGCCCGATCCGGTCGCCCGTGCGATCGAAGGGCTGATGGAGCAGGTTTCCGTGCTCCAGGCGCGGGTCGATCAGCTCGAAGGCCAGGCCAAGGAAAAGGCCCCGGCGGTCGCGGCGGGCTTCGAAGGACCAGGGGAATCACCGGAGTCCAAGGCGCGCTCCTACTAAGGTTCGGGCCGGCGCCGAGACGGAATGGGATGAGAGAGAGCATGCAGTGCGACTGAGTACGAAGGGGCGTTACGCGGTGATGGCGATGGTCGATCTCGCCAAGTGCGGCAGCGGCAGGCCCGTCGCCCTGTCCGAGATCGCCGAGCGCCAGGAAATCTCGCTGTCCTATCTGGAACAGCTCTTCGCCAAGCTGCGGCGCGCGGAACTGGTGAGCAGCGTGCGCGGTCCGGGCGGCGGCTACGTTCTGTCGCGCCGCGCGGACGAGACGCGCATCGCCGACATCATCCTCGCCGTCGACGAGCCGATCCGCGCGACGCGATGCTCGCCGGGCTCGGCGGCCGGCTGCACCGGCAACAAGTCGCGCTGCGCGACGCACGACCTTTGGGAAGAATTGAGCAATCTCATCCACCTGTTCTTCAATTCGATCACGCTTGCCGATGTTGCGGATGGCCGGGTCCTGGGCAAGAGCGGGGTGATCCATCAGCACCGCCACGTTGCCGCAGCCGAATAACCCGACGATCGCCCGGCTTTCGGGCCGAGCCGGAGCTGGTCTCAGCGAATGACCTATCTCGATTACAACGCTTCCGCTCCGATGCCGGAGGCCGTGGCCGGCGCGATGATGGCGGCGGCTCGGCTCTGCGGCAATCCTTCCTCGGTGCACGCCTATGGCCGCAAAGCCCGCGCCGCGATCGAGGATGCGCGCCGCGAGGTCGCCGGGGCGGTCGGAGCGAGGCCGGAACAAGTCGTCTTCACCAGCGGCGCCACGGAGGCGAACGCCATGGCGCTTCGCTGCTGCGGACGCCCGCGGGTTCTGGTGTCCGCGGTCGAGCACGAGTCCGTCCTCAACGCGGTGGGCACGGCTGCGCGTATTTCGGTCGACGGCAATGGGGTGATCGACCTTGGGCATCTCCGCGACTTGCTCGCGGAGGGCGGCGGACAGAGCGTCGTTTCCGTGATGCTCGCCAACAACGAGACCGGCGTGATCCAGCCGCTCGACGCGGTCGTTGCCCTGGCGAGCGAGACGGGCGCGCTGGTCCATTGCGACGCGGTGCAGGGACCGGGACGCATGCCGGTGGATTTCACTGCGCTCGGCGTCGATTTTCTATCGCTGTCCGCCCACAAGCTCGGCGGACCGAAGGGCGTCGGCGCGCTGATCCTGCGGCTGGAAGGGACGCTCGACGCCGGGATGCGCGGCGGCGGGCAGGAGCGTGGCCTTCGCGGCGGGACGGAAAACCTCACGGGCATCGCCGGCTTCGGCGCGGCCGCGCGCGCGGTACCCGCGGGTCTGGCGCAGGCTGGCGCGGTCGAACGCCTTCGCAATGAGCTGGAAACGCGGGTGCGCGCCGGCGCGCCGGACGCCGTCGTGTTCGGCGACGGGGCGCACAGGCTGCCCAACACCGCCTGCATCGCGCTTCCGGGCGTGAGCGCGGAAGCGCAGGTGATGGCGCTCGACCTCGCCGGGGTCGCGGTCAGCGCCGGGTCGGCCTGTTCGTCCGGCAAGATCAAGGCGAGCCATGTGCTGCGGGCGATGGGCGTGGCGGACGGCCTCGCGGCTTGCGCCATCCGCGTCAGCCTCGGGCCCGAGACTGGGGCAGCGGATATCGAGTCCTTCATGGCTGCCTGGGGCAAGCTGGCGGCGCGGACCCGGCAGAGCGCGGCATAGTTCAAGGGAGCGGCAAACCATGTCCAACGGCGCGAAAACGAACGCAACCGAGATGCCGATCTACCTCGACTACCAGGCGACGACGCCGGTGGACGAGCGCGTGCTCGCGGTCATGCTGCCGTGGTTCACGGAGAAGTTCGGCAATCCGCACTCGCGCGACCACCGGCACGGCTGGCAGGCGGAGGAGGCGGTCGAGGATGCGCGCCGCCAGGTCGCCGCGCTGATCGGCGCGACGGCGAAGGAGATCGTCTTCACCTCCGGCGCCACGGAATCGAACAACCTGGCAATCAAGGGCGCGGCCCGCGCGGCGGGCGAGGGCCGGCGTCACGTCGTCACCTGCGAGACGGAGCACAAATGCGTGCTCGAAAGCTGCCGCCGCCTCGAGCGCGAGGGCTTCGAGGTGACCTATCTGCCGGTCGGCGGCGACGGCCTGATCGACCTCGCCGAGCTTGCCGCGGCGCTGAGCGAGCGCACGGCGCTGGTCAGCATCATGGCGGTCAACAACGAGATCGGCGTCATCCAGCCGATCGCCGAGATCGGCCGGTTGTGCCGCGAGCATGGCGCGAAGTTTCACACCGACGCGGCGCAGGCGGCGGGCAAGATCCCGCTCGACGTCAAGACGATGAACATCGATCTGCTGAGCATCAGCGGCCACAAGGTCTATGGGCCGAAGGGCATCGGCGCGCTCTACGTGCGCCGCCGGCCGAAGGTGCCGATCGAGCCCCTGATGGACGGCGGCGGGCAGGAGCGGGGGCTCCGCTGCGGCACCGTGCCGGCGCCGCTCGCGGTCGGGCTGGGCGCGGCCTGCGCGGTTGCGGCCGACGAGATGGCGGCCGAAGCGGAGCGGCTGACGCGGCTGCGCGACCGCTTCCTCGCCCGGCTCCGCAGCGCCGTGCCCGACGTGCATCTGCATGGCGACCTCGCGCGCCGCATTCCCGGCAATCTCAATTTCTCCTTCCCCGACATCGAGGGGCAGGACCTGATGATGCGGCTGACCGGCCTCTCGGTCTCCACCGGATCCGCCTGCAGCTCGGCCACGGTCGGGCCGTCGCACGTGTTGAGCGCCCTTGGCCTCGACGCGCGATTCCTGCATAACGCGCTCCGCGTCGGTCTCGGCCGATTTACCACCGAGGCGGAGGTGGACCGCGCCGCCGATATGATCGCCGCGGCGGTGCGGAGCCAGCGCACCTCCAGCCAGGCCTATGAACGGGCGTAACCGGAGTCTGCTCGCGTGCCGAAAATGACCTTCATCGTCCGGGGCGGGGTTCGCAAGGAAGTGGACGCCCCGGTCGGATTCTCGGTGCTCGACATCGCGCATCGCAACGATGTCGATATCGAAGGCGCTTGCGAGGGCCAGATGGCCTGCTCGACCTGCCATGTGATCGTCGACGAGGAATGGTCCGGCCGTCTGCCGCCGCCCGGCGAGGAAGAGGAGGACATGCTCGACCTCGCCTTCGGGCTGACCCGGACGTCGCGCCTCGGCTGCCAGATCGTCATCACCGAGAAGCTCGACGGCCTGGTCGTGCGGCTGCCGGAGAGCACCCGCAATCTGCTGCTGGAGGAATGAGGCCATGTCGATGGCGGGCGTGAAGCTGTTCGACCACCTCAAGGAAGCCTGCGCCTGGGAGTGGAACCGTTACATCCGCCACGAGTTCGTGCGCCGGCTGGGCGACGGCACGTTGCCCGAATCCGCCTTCCGCCATTACTTGCAGCAGGACTACCTGTTCCTGATCCACTTCGCGCGCGCCTATGCGCTGGCCGGCTACAAGGCGGAGACGCTGGCCGACCTGCGCGCGGCGGCCGCCACCATGTCGGCCCTGGTCGATACCGAGATGCGGCTGCACGTCGGCTACTGCGCCGGCTGGGGCCTCACGGAAGCGGAGATGGAGGCGTTGCCCGAGGAGCCGGCGACCATCGCCTACACCCGCTTCGTGCTGGAGCGCGGCATGGCCGGCGACCTGCTGGACCTGCACGTGGCGCTGGCGCCCTGCGTGATCGGCTATGCCGAGATCGGGCAATGGCTGGACGAGGACCCGGCCACGCTTCGCGACGACAACCCCTACGCCGACTGGATCGCCATGTATGCCGGCGCGGACTATCAGAAGGTCGCGGCCGCCGCGGCCGGCAATCTCGACCTGCTGATGGCGCGGCGCGGCGGCAGCGGGCGCCTCGACGCCCTGGTGCAGACCTTCCGCGCCGCCACCGAGCTGGAAGTCTCCTTCTGGCAGATGGGGCTCGATCGCGGCTGACCGCTGCGGCCGAGTTTCGCGTTGCCCGCGGGCGCGCTTCGCTCTAATCTCCGGCATGACGCAAGATGTTGTGGTCCGGCCTTGCCGTGCACTCAACATCTTTGGCGCGGGGGTTGGGCGCGGGGGAGAGACGATTTGAAGCTGTCGACAGGACTGGTCTGCTTCGTCGCGCTGATCGCGGCGGGGGCGCTCCCGCCGATGGCGGAGGTGGCCGCGGCGGCGGAGATCGGCGCGGACAGGGATCAGGCGTTCGGAAGGAACGCCGGCGTCACGGTCAAGGGCATCCGGCTGGGGCGGCATCCCGACAAGCTGCGCATCGTGCTCGACACGACGGGCCCGCTGAATTTCGACTATTGGATCAGCGAGGGCGGCAAGGCGATCGTCGTGCTGATCCCGCAGGTCGAATGGGCGGCCGCCGAGTATCTCCGCCTCGGCGAGGACAGCCGCATCTACCGGATCCGCTTCTTCCCCAGCCCGTCCGGCGGCGGCGTGCTGTCGATCCTCGGGCGCGAGAAGCTGGGCCTCAGCGCGGTCGAGGAGGTCGGGCCGGACGGAAACATGCCCTATCGGGTCGTTTTCGATATTCCCGTCCGCCGGCAGGATGCCTGGATTCCCGCCGGCGGGATCATGCGCGGCGGCAAGCTTCTGCCGGCGCACGAGCAGTGGCCGCCGGTCATGCGCGCCGCGGCAGGCCGGCCGCTGCCGGTCATCACCCGCGGCAGCGTTGCCCACGACGCAGCGCCGCCGGAGCAGCCCGTGAGCTACGCCAACCGCTAGTCCGTTGCTTGTCTCTCGCCGGGGGGGGCAATCGCATTTGCGTATCTTGCACAAATGCCGTGCGTCCTTCGTCCCTCGACAAGCTCGGGATGAGGAGGCTCAGGATGAGGGAGAATCGTCGTGGCATTGAGAAGAAACCTCATGCTGAGCCTGTCGAAGCACGCACCCTCCTTGTCCCAATCGCCGCGAGCACCCTCAAATGCGATTGCCCTGCCCCCCCGGGGGGGCACGTTGCGTTTCCGGCCGGGCGGCCTATATTCCCCAGCCATGAACAGCCTTTCGATCGACAAGAAACCGGCGGAGACGCGGGTCGTGGTGGCGATGTCGGGCGGGGTGGATTCCTCCGTCACCGCGGCGCTGCTGCGCGAGGAGGGCTACGACGTCGTCGGTATCACGCTGCAGCTCTACGATCACGGCGCGGCAGCCGGGCGCAAGGGCGCCTGCTGCGCCGGCCAGGATATCCACGACGCGCGCAACGTGGCGGCGCGGATCGATATTCCGCACTATGTGCTCGATTACGAAAGCCGCTTCCGCCAGTCGGTGATCGACGATTTCGCCGACGCCTATTCCCGTGGCGAAACGCCGATCCCCTGCGTGCGCTGCAACCAGACGGTCAAGTTCCGCGACCTCCTGTCGACCGCCGCCGACCTCGGCGCGGACGCGCTGGCGACCGGCCACTACGTCCGCCGCGTCGAGGGCGGGAAGGGACCGGAGCTGCATTGCGCCGCCGATCCGTCGCGCGATCAGTCCTATTTCCTGTTCGCGACCACGCCGGAACAGCTCGCCTTCCTGCGCTTCCCGCTGGGCGGGCTCGCGAAGGCGGAGACGCGGGCGCTCGCCGCCCGCTTCGGGCTGCCGGTCGCGGCCAAGCCGGACAGCCAGGACATCTGCTTCGTCCCGAACGGCTCCTACGCCAGCGTGGTCGAAAAGCTGCGGCCGGAAGCGGTCGTGCCGGGCGAGATCGTCGACCTCGAGGGCAGGGTGCTGGGCCGCCACGACGGCATCATCCGCTTCACGGTCGGCCAGCGCCGCGGCCTGGGCATTGGAGGGGGCATCGGCGGGCGCGATGCGGACTCGGACCCGCTCTATGTCGTGCGGCTGGAACCGGCGTCGCACCGCGTGGTGGTCGGCCCCAAGACCGCGCTCGCGCGCGGCGGCCTGTCGCTCGCCGGCGTCAACTGGCTCGGCGGCGACGGGGCGCCGCAACACGGCATCTGCGTTTCGGTCAAGCTGCGCTCGGCGATGGCGCCTGTGGCGGCGACGCTCGGGGTGAGGCCGGGAGGCGAGGCGGATGTCGTCTTCGCCGAGCCGCAATATGGCGTCTCGCCCGGCCAGGCCTGCGTATTCTACGACGGCGACCGCGTGCTCGGCGGCGGCTGGATCCGGCGCGACGCGGTAGCGGCGGCGGCTTGACAGTCCCCGGCGGCAGGGTTATGTGCATGCCGCACGGCGCCCTGGGGCGGAGTAGCTCAGCTGGTTAGAGCAGAGGAATCATAATCCTTGTGTCGGGGGTTCAAATCCCTCCTCCGCTACCACTTCTAAATCAATAAGTTAAAGTAAATTTTGGCCCCTCGGGACACTTGCTGTTGCCGCAATTTGCCGCAGTCTATTTCTGGCCGTTTTCAGCCATTTCTATCCTTTACATATTTCTCCTTGCGGCGAATATGCGGCGAGAGATCTTCATTAGCACCCCGCTTTGGTGACCCTTCGGCATCATGGCAGGATTCTTGATCGCCATCTTGACTTCCTTCTCGCCTTCCTTCGTTTTTTCACGCGGCCGGTGTGCATCAGCCCGGTCGAGGCTGAGGTCAAATTCATGCGAGGCGTGGGAATGCCGCCCGCTGCGACGATTCATCAAATTGACGCATCATGCCGACCAGCCGGCCCATGATTACGACGCGCTCCGATTCGACCCTCCGGGTCTCGTATCCGTGGTGCGCAGCCTCGAGCACGGCCCAGTCCCCGTCGCGCGAGTACCTGCGCAGAACGACCTCTCGCTGATCGATGAGGGCGGCCACGATTGTGCCATCTGGTGCGATGTCGGTCCGTACCATGATCACCGTGTCGCCGTCTAAGATGCCGGCCTCGGCCATGGCGTCGCCGGAGACCTCAATCGCGAATTGCTCGTCGTCGCGCATCAAATCCGCCGGGACATCGATATAGCCAAAATTTCCCGCCCAGTCACCGGGTTCCTCACGGTCCATGAGTGCTCTCTCGCGCTCTAACCGCTCCATATCGCGCTCCAACCGCTCTTTATCCCGCCTTAGCCGGCGGGCGCGATTCTCGAGGTCGACCCGCCTGGCAATCGCGGCCGTGGCGGGGACTACGGGGACCGTAGAAGCAGGCATCGCAGGCAGTTCCGCGTGCCGCTCGAAGAACGACAAGAGCGAGCCAAACCATTCGTCCCGCTCCGAGTCGCTGACCAGATGGCTCGCCGGGCCCTCAACCTCGCCTGGAGGTCGATACCGGGCCAACGCCCTCATGACTTCCTCGGCTGCCTTACGATAGCAATAAGGGTCGCTTATCCACTGTTGGTCGGGCGAAGAGAGCGCAAGCTCCCCGCCGATTCGGTGGTCATCATTTCCAGAGAGTTTAGCGGTACACGCCTTTTCGCCGCCCATTGTGAACGCCGCGGCCATTAACCTGCCGAACATCTGCGAACGATACAGTTCACCATATCTTAAACCGCTCGTGAAATGGCGCTCGAGCATCATCTCTGCGGCTCGGCTCAAAGAACAACCCTCATACTTTGCCATTTCCTCAATGGCGCTCTTCAGAGAACCCGTCATCCGAATCTTGATAACGTTTGTTCGCCGGTCCGCGGGGGGTAGCTTTGGCCGTCCGAGCTTTGCTTTTCTTGGCATTGGCAATCCAACTACCTGTCCGTTCATATAGAATATTTGGGACTATTTAGTACCCAAAAAAGAATGTTGCAATACCGGGAATTGGGCGATATTTAGAAAAGTATGTTTATCGGCCCCGTAAGGGACCACAAAATTCGTGAGGGTCGCAATGCACGATAAAGGCCTCGGGGAAAACCTACTCGTCGGCGTCCCTGCTATCGCGCGATTTTATTACGGGGAGAGCGCTGGAAAGCGGGAAGAGCGCCGCGTCTATGGTCTCTGCGAGAGTGGCGATATCCCGGCCTTCAAGCTGAAAGGGATTTGGCATCTCCGCCCGTCAACTGCCCGCAAGGACGTCGAGCGCCGCGAACAGCGCGTCGCGGGCGCATGACGAATGGAAGGCGCCGCCACCCCGGTCGAGCAGGAGATAGGTGAAGTAGTTGTTGGGAGGCTTTTGCCCCGTCAACTGAAGCTCTTCATTACCTTTGTCGCCGGCGATGACATGCGCTTGATCATACGCGACGAATCGAACCTGCTTATAGCCGAACTGCGATTGCAAAAGGATCTGAATTCGGCCCGTTTGGTGGTGATGGCGGTTTTCTAGAGGGGGTGTCTTGTCCGACAACGGCTTTACCAAGTCTTACCGTCGACGGTGGAACCATCCTGCTTTCCGCGACTATGTGGAAGCCGCAGTGTGGGCCTGGATGACCGATACCGCCGCTTGGCAGCCGAAGCGGCTGGCCTCGAAATTCGGGCCCGTCAACTTGGAGCGCGGCCAGCTCCTCATCTCCGAACGAGGGATTGCCAAGAAGTTTCGAATGGGTCGAAAGGCGTTCCGCGGCATTTTGCAAAGGCTTGTCGACGAACAGATGGTGGTTCTGAATTCAAACCACCCAGCACCAAATGCGGGGACCATAGTCACAATCATCAATTACAATAAGTATCAGTCACACGTAATGGCAACCGACGACGACCCGACCCACCGTTCCGGAAATTGCGAACCACCCGAGAACCACCTAAGAACCACCTCTGGACCACAAGGAAAAGGAGAGAAAGAAAGGAAAGAAGAAAAGAAGCAAGAGGGAGCGCCTGACGGCGCCACCGCCGGCAGAGCGTATGCTTTCGAACGCACGACGGTCAGGCTGACGCATCAGCATTACCGTGAGTGGCAGAAGATGTGTCCGACCCTGGTTAAGCTCGAGCTATTCGACGGCACGCTGATCAGCCGCGACCAGTGGTACGAGCGGCCAGAAAATATCGATAAGCGGAAACGTTGGTTTTACCCGACGTCGAACTACATGCGCACCCAAGACCAGAAGGCGGCGGTCGCTCTACAAACCAGTAGTGGGCGGGGCCGGCCGGCTCAGCCGCATTGGGTCGGGGAGGACTACATTGCCCCCGATCTGGTCGGAAGGGAGGCCCCCTTTGACTGACATCCTCGCCCTGAAAAGCTCGCTCAAGGAGCGGGTCGCCGCGGTCTGTGAACACCTGTACCCGCAGGGCAAGTTTATCGGTCCTGAGTTCGTCTATGACCCGGGCCACGGGAAGATCAAGGTGGCACTCCGCGGCGTTAAGGTCGGAGTGTGGTCCCATTTCGGCGGCGGTGACGGTGGCGATCTGATCGACCTTTGGCGGCACGCCAAGGGACAGACTGTCATCGAGGCTCTGGATGATATCTCCCGCTATCTCGGCGTCGAGCGGCCGCAATTCAAGGTCAGGCCGAAACGAAACTGGAAGCGTCCCGTGAAGCCGAAAACGTCTCGGTTATCTCCGGTGCCCTGTCGTCAAGTTGCCGCGGAAGGACGCCAACGAGTGCTTGGTGGACGGTATCACCATGGCCGAAATAGCCACCTGCATTGCTAACGCCAAAACGCTGGAGCCGGAAGGCCTGCACCGGCCGATCGACTACCTCGACTCGGTCGTCGACCTGTTCCATCCGGATCCTGGCGTGCGCACGGGCTACACTTTGCCCTTTGAGGACATCAGGTCGAAGCTGTATTTCCGGCCAGGAGAAGTGACGATTTGGTCGGGAGAGACAGGCTCGGGCAAGAGCATACTGCTATCGTATGCGACCGTTGGCTGGGTCGAAGAAGGGTCGGTAGTCTGCATGGCTTCGTTTGAGTTGGAACCGGTGCAGACGTTGCGCCGCATGGTGAAACAAGCCGCCAATGTTGGGGGGCGCCCGAGTGAAGCGATGATCCGTCAGGCCCTCGAGTGGCTGACCAGCGGACTGTTAATTTTCGATCTGGTCGGCAAGGGTAAGCTCGATACTTTGCTTGAGATCTTTGAGTACGCGCGGGCACGGTACGGCTGCGACCAGTTCATCATCGATAGTTTTATGCGGCTCGGGGTCGCGACTGATGATTACAACGCCCAGGAGCAAGCGGTGTTCAAGATAGTTGATTGGGCGGTTGCGAAACGTGTGCATGTCCACTTGATAGCACACACCCGCAAGTCGGATCAGGATCGCCGGCCCCCGACGGCCGACGACGTCAAAGGCACAATGGAAATCACTGCGAACGCGGCCAACATCCTACTGATTTGGCGCAACCGGCCTCGTGAGGAATTGGAGAAGCGAGGCGAGCCGGTAGAAGAAAAGGCGGCCAAAAAATATCGGGAAGAGATAAACAAGGCTGGCGTGGTGCTTCGTTGTGTCAAGCAGCGCAATGGCGACTGGGAGGGCTCGGCTCGCCTATGGTTCAATCAGGGCACCTATCAATATCGGGGACCATCTGACGGTCGCAATGGGAGAGATTTTGTTCGGTTGCCAGGAGGACGCGATCCGCTCGAGGAGGTCGAATCGAACAACAGTGACTGACGGCAAATCGCCAGTGAGATTTACGGGTTACGTCTGGCGAACTCGAGATGGCACATTGCGGAGGCGCGGGGGTGGTCCCGGGCGACGGTGGATGGCTGAAAAAACAGCACGAAAACAGCGGCGGCGTGGTCGTCCTTTCGTGAAGGGGACGAGTGGAAACCCGAAAGGGCGTCCGCTCGGAGCTCGGAATAGGGCCACCATCATCGCCCAGACGTTCCTCGATAACCAAGCAGAAGCCCTTGCCGCAAAAGCGGTGGAAATGGCCCTCATGGGTGACACTGTAGCGCTCCGCCTGTGCCTGGAGCGGCTGGTTCCGCCGCGGCGAGAGGCGCCGGTGTCGGTCAAACTTCCATCGCTTGCAAAGGCAGGGGATGCGGCGACCGCAATGAGCGCCATCCTAAAGGCGGCTGGCGAAGGTGAAATAACCTCGGGCGAGGCCGCAGCGTTCGCCAGCTTGATCGATCAATTCCGCAAGGCAGTTGAGACCGCCGAACTCGAACGACGCATCGCCATGTTGGAGGAGATGTCCGCAAATGAAAGGCCTTGAGCGGAGGCTCGTGAAGCTCGAAAGCAGGTCGAAAGGTACATACCGGCCGCTGCAGTCCCTTAGCGATCAAGAACTCGATATGCGTATTTCGGCCATGATCAAACGCGCGTGCGGTGCCCAACTGTCGCCGCAAGAGGAGGCCGCTTTGGCTATCCCAGTGCAACCAAGCCGGGCTACCACAAGCATGACGGACGACGAGTTGGATGTGCACCTGAGCCATGCGATTGCCGCGTGGTTGAGTGAACGTAGCGAAACCGCTTGAGAGATCGGGCAATTCTATTACGGCAGTACGGGAGGTTCGACGAAATGTACCAGTTGGTCAAGCGATAGCTCCGCCTGGTCGTAGCGCTTGGCGAAATAGAGGGCCCGGCCGAGATACATGTCGATCTGGGGCGGATAAAACGGATCCAGCCGGATCGTCTTTTCGAGCAGCGGAACGGCCTCTGCCGCACGTCCGGCGAACGTCAGCGCGTCTCCAAGGCTCGCGTAGCTGTCGGCCCTATTCGGATTGAGTGAGATCGCCTTTTGCAAGATCGCAATCGCCGCATCGTGACGGCCGCGGCGGAGGTGAACGCGGCCGAGAAGCTCGTACGCACTGGCCGACGACTGATCCATGGAAATGGCGCGTTGGGCGGCGTCCGACGCCAGATCGAGCGCGCCCGGCCCGTCCCATTCGAGGGCGAACGCCCGGTAGTAGGTGCGGCCGAGCTCCACATATGCCGATGCAATGGTTGGGTCGATCATGATGGCGCGCCGCGCGAGTTCACGCGCCTCAAGCGTCGATTCTCTGGTCGAAGTCCGGAACGAAACCTCTCTGGCTCGGAGGACCAGCTCGTAAGCCAACAGATCCCCCGCCGGTACTCGGCTCATTCGCGTGACGTCCGCCAATCTGACGCTGGATGCGAGAGTGGCGACGATCTCTTGCGTGACCAAGTCCTGAACGGCGAAAACATCCGCCCAGGCTCGATCGTAACGCTTCGCCCAGAGTTGCTTTTCGGCCTGGGCGTCGACGAGCTGGGCCGTAATTCGCAATTGCTGCCCGTCGCGGCGGACGCTGCCCTCGAGCAAATAGCGAACGCCCAGATCCCGTCCGACCCGGTTGGCGCGGATGGTTTTTCCCCTGTAAGCAAAAGACGAATTGCGCGCGATGACGAACAAATCAGAAAAGCTGGAAAGGTTGGTAATCAGATCTTCGCTTATCCCATCGCTGAAAAAATCCTGACGCGGGTCGCCGCTCAGGTTGGCGAACGGGAGCACGGCGATTGACGGTTGAATGGGCATCGCCGGACCGCTCGGCGAATGCCACGCGAAGATGCTGGCTCCGACGAGAGCCACCATCAGAGTCGCAACCGCGAGCGTCGGCCACATCATGCGCCGGCCCCGCGCGCTGCTCGTACGCCCCGGGGCGACCGCCGGCATCGCATTGGACACATGCAACCCGGCCTCGACAGGCGCGAAGACCTGAGCCGCCTTCTCCTCCGACCCGATCACCGGCACATCGAACAGATAGCCACGCCGAGGCACCGTACGGATCAACCGTTGATCGCTGTCGCCCAGGGCCAGACGCGCCTCGTGCACGCACCGGACCAGCGAATCTTCTGTGACGATGACATTGGGCCAGACCGCCCGCAGAATTTCGTCCTTGGAAAGAAGATGCCCGGCGTTCTCGACCAGGAACTGCAAAACCGCGAACGTCTTGGGCCTTAGGTCGATCTCCTGACTTCCGTTGCTGAGGGAGCCACGGATCTGGTCGAGCGCAAAGCCCTCGAAACGGAATACCTTCCGGCCGGACGTATCCATCACTGACCTCTGCGCCGATTATCGTTGGTTTCCCCGAAATATCATCAACATTTCGGCGCTCGTGAACCCGCCTGTCGGGACAACGGCGCCCTCGGCGGTGCCAAGTCACCGCGTTCGAGGTTGATCACGGGGAGCACATCAAGCCCGCCTACGGATATCGGGTCGACTACAATGGTCGCGTAGTGGTCATCTCGGGTGATACCCGGTTCAGCGAAAACGTGATCAAGCACGGCACCGGAGCGGACCTTCTCATCCACGAGGCGGCGGCGGTCCGGCCCGAGCTTCTGGCCAACGCGCAGGTGAAGCGGGTCATGGCGCACCACACCTCGCCACAGGAGGTAGGCACGATATTCAGCCGCACCCGGCCGAAGCTCGGCGTCTACACACATCTCGTTCTTCTCGCCAGGGGCAAAGTCCCCGCCCTAACGCCGGAAGAGCTGGTCGCGCAGACGCGCGAGACCTATGACGGTCCGCTCGAGGTCGGCGAGGACCTGATGACCTTCGACATCGGCAAGGACAGGGTATCTGTCCACCGTCGCATGCCGGCAAGATAAGGCGCTCGTCTTCGGCGCGGCGAAGGACCGCCAGTTCATCAACCGCATCGAAGTCGATGACGAGGAGATCAGTAAATCTGGGCCGGCAAGGACAAGAGTTCGCCTCGCCTAGCCAAGAGCAGAAGTATGCCAATCGCTTCGAAGTATTCCTCGATTAGCTCATAACCCGGAACTGCGGTACCCTAGGTGCAGGAATTTGTCGTAAGCATCGGAGGACCCGTCATGGCCGTGCAGCGCGCCGAAGAGGCGCCCCAAACCATCGAAATCAAGCCGTTGGCGATGACCATCGGCGCGGAGATTTCCGGCGTCGATCTCACGAAACCGCTGCCCGGTCAACAGGTCGGCGAAGTGCGCGCCGCGTTCCTACGGTGGAAAGTGTTGTTCTTCCGAAACCAGCCGCTCGATCACGCGCAGCAGGTCGCATTCAGCCGCCAATTCGGCACCTGCACCCCGGCCCATGCCGTCTACGGCCATCAGGACGACGCCTTTCCCGAGGTCTATTCCATCGATCGCGATCGCCGGAACAAGCGATATAAGGGCGAAGACCTGCTCCATCCCTGGTCCGGCTGGCATGCCGACGTAACGCCGGCGATCAATCCGCCTGCGATCTCGATCCTGCGGGGCGACCGGATGCCGCCCTATGGTGGGGATACGCAGTTCGCCGACATGGTCGCGGCCTACAAGGCCTTGTCGCCAAACATGCGAGCCATCGTCGATACGCTGCGCGGCATTCACCGCTACCAGGGCAATGCCGGCGTCAATGTGAGCCGGGAGTATGTCGAGACGCTTAACAAGAACCGGATCGTCAGCGAGCATCCCTTGGTGCGGGTCCACCCGGAAACGGGCGAGCGGGCGCTCTACGTCAGCCCCAGCTTTCTGGAGAGTATCGTCGGGTTCACGCCGACCGAAAGCAGCGCGCTGCTGGCCATGCTCATGACCCATGCGGCCCGGCCCGAGTTCACGGTGCGCTTCAAATGGGAAGATCATTCGCTGGCCATGTGGGACAACCGGCAGGTGCTCCACATGGGTCCGAAGGACATCGTCGACTCCGAGTTTGCCCGCGAAATTCACCGCACGACGCTGATGGGCGACATTCCTGTCGGACCGAACGGCAAGCGGTCGATTGCGATCGAGGGCAATCCGATCAAACCGGTCAATTGAACGTTCGGTAGGAGGCGACATCGTCTTCGGCGGCGAGACCGGTATTATCGTTGTGCCACCAGAACAGAAGGCCGGCATTCTCGAGCGAGGCATGCGCATCCATGACCAGGAAGCCGAATATGCAAAACCGTTTTGCCGCTAGAAAATGGTGAGGATGCGGTCGGCCGGACGTGAATCTCCAGCCGATTTAGTCTCCCAAAGCTCACCTCTAGCGGGTTTGGTCTTATGGTGTCCTATGTGTTCTGGGAGCTACGCGTGGCGCGGTGATCCGAGGTCCAATCTAGGGATATTAAAATGCCTAAGGCTCTCTCCAAAGAAGCGGTCGAGCATTTCCACAATCACGGTTTCCTCTCTCCTGTCCCCGTCCTTTCGCCGGAGGAAGTTAAGCATTTTCGGGGCTGTTTGGAGCGGTTCGAAACAAACTACCCAAACGACGTCAAAAAACTTAAGAGCAAGTCGCATCTGCTGTGTCCTTGGGTCGAGGATATCGCGCGCCACCCCAGCATCCTCGACGTTTATGAAGACCTCATCGGGCCAAACATTCTCTGCTACAGCATGGCCTTTCGAACCAAAGACCCGGACGGCAGAACTCATGCAGGATGGCATCAGGACGGCGCCTATAACCCGATCAAGCCCATCCTGGTGATCGGCGCGCTCGCGCTCGCCGAATGCTCCGTCGCGCATGGCTGTCTCAAGGTAATCCCCGGCACGCACAAAACCGGCGTTCTGCCGCATACGGATACGGGCAATCCGGATAGCATCCTGTCGCGTGGCCAATACATCTCCGTCGATATAGACGAGTCGAAAGCCGTCGATATCGTGCTGAAGCCGGGCGAGATCGGCCTGTTCAACGCTGGGATTATTCACGGTTCCGGCGTCAGCCTATCGGATGAACGCCGCCTTATCGTACTGGTGGAAATGATGCCGACGCACACGGAAGCGCGAGCACATCGCGATTCTGCGATGTTGGTGCGCGGGATCGATACTTATGGCCATGTCGATATCGACCCGTCACCGAAAGCCGAATTTGGCCCGAAGGAACTGGCCGCTTGGCGATCCGCGACGAAGAAGACGGGCAAGAACGTGTTTGCCGGCAGCCCCCTCGCACCGACGGAAGTCTATGGCGGCCAAGAGTCCAACCGCACATGAGTGGGGGCCCCAAGACGCCGCCACCATGAACCAAATGGAGCCATCGCAGGGCAGGGCGGATCGATTAGGTGAGAGCATGGCGAAAAGAGAGAACAATCAACGTACCCATGGCGGCTCAAAAAATTCGTCGTTGGGTCAAAAGCTGCCGAAAACCGGCAGGTCCCACCACGCCCGCTCTGGGTGCTGAAGCGGCCATAACACGTGGCAAAGCGGACATCGCCGTTTCGACATCCGGTATTGGGGGCAGAGCGAAAGTAGCTTCGGCAACCCTTATCTGTCATGAGGTGCGCCCTGTTCGCTTGCCCTTCTCTTCCCCTATGATCCATCGCCGCAGGCGCCGGCTGGTATGGACCAGTGCGGCCCGTCTTCAGACCGCCACACCAGCACAGAACAATCGAGGAGGCAGCACCATGAGTAACACTACCCGCCATCATATTGGCCCGCGGATGAGCCAGGCCGTAGAGCATAACGGCGTCGTCTACCTCGCCGGCCAGGTTGGCGACGACCAGAAGGCCGATGTCGCGACGCAAACGAAGCAGATCCTGGCCAAGATCGACAAGCTGCTGGCCGAATGTGGCAGTGACAAATCGAAGCTCCTGTGGGCGCAGCTCTGGGTCACCGACATGCGCAATTTTGCGGCGATGAACGAGGTCTGGGATGCCTGGGTCGACCCGGCCAACCCGCCGGTCCGCGCCGGTCTGTGCAGCGCGCTTGCCGCCCCCGACTGGAAGGTCGAGATCATGGTAATGGCAGCCAAGTAGTTCGCCGGATCGCGCGGCCGGCTGCCGGCTACGCCGCGGCCGGACGTGGCGGCGGTATCGCCGCGGTTGCAACGTCAATTCTTGTCCTGGAGGAAGGGCGTAAACTCAGTTTGCGCCAAATCTCAATTTGCGCCAAATCAGAGCTGTTACAGCGATTTGATATATTGAGACGACGGCATTGGCCAAGACAACAGCTTGCCACTTCTCTACAAAGTCGCCGTCACGCAATTGCGCGATGGGTCAGAACCCGACGCGTTGCGGCGCAATCTCCACGGCCGCTCCTGGGGCTGAGGCGGTCGTTCTCGTAAAACCCCCGCGTTATTGCTATTCGCCGACCCGCACAAATCAGCGCTCTTCTCCAGTCTGCTCCCGATCTCGTAAATCAGTTGTTTTAGGGAATCATGATGTCGTTAATTGAAGCACGTGGGTCACGTCACCGTGGCGGCGCGAACGAACAACGTAACGAGCGTGTACTGGTAACCCTGACGGGGCCACCATGGCGTCCCTGACGTCCACCTCGGATCCACGTGCTACTGAACGAGACTGTGGCCTCTCGTAGAGCCGATGTGATGCATGTAACCGAGAACGACGATCTCCGTCGCTTCCGCACGGAGGACGATAAGCCAAGAACGGTCACAGAGCCTTTAACGCCATTGTAGCGGCGGACACGCCTTCGCCAATCGCCTGGGCGGCCTGCCCGCCATAACAGCGCCTGACCGCGCCGGCGGCGAAGACGCGCGGGTGCTTCGTCCGCAGGTTGGCATCCGTTTCCACGTAGCCACTGGGATCGAGCAGCTCTTGGGGCATGAAGCGGCTGCTCGGTAGCGTCCCGATGAACGGGAACACGGCGACGCAAGGCCGCTCGGTCACGCGCCCATCCTTGCGGTTTCTCAGCCGGACCGCGGTCACGGCCTGGTCCCCCAGAATGGCGTCTACCTCGCTCTCCCAGACGAAACCGACCTTCGGGTTCGACGACAACCGGTCGACGTAGCACTGCTTCGCCTTCAGCGCGCCTCGGCACACGACGGCGACGGAGCGGCAGAACTCGGCTAGGACGAGCGCCTCCTGGGCCGCCGCGTCGCCGCTGCCGACGACCACGACGTCCTCGCCGCGGAAGAACGGCCCGTCGCAGGACGCGCATTGCGAGAGCCCGCGGCCGGCGAAGTCGGCTGCGCCGGGCACGTCGAGCGTACGCAGCGCAGCGCCGGAGGCGACGACGGCGGTCTTCGCGCGATGCGCCTGTCCGCCGCCGACCGCTGTGATCTCGATCCCGGCATTGGCGGTCAGACGATCCGCCTCGGCTTCGATGACGCGCACGCCGAGCGACCGACACTTGTCAGCGAGGTCGGCGGCCAGGGCCGAGCCCGATGCCGTGCCGGCGGCGGGCAGCCCATCGAGATGCTCGACCGTCGCGACTTGGCCGCCGAACAGGACGCCTTTCTCCAGCAGTGCTGTGCTCGCGCCACACCGCGCCGCAAAGTGGGCGGCAGAGAGGCCGCAGAGACCGCCGCCCACAACGATCACGTCATATTGTCCGCGCGGGCGCAAAACCATTCTCCTGCTCCGAATTCGTGAAGGCTAGGTTGGCAATTCGATGCGTCTAGTAACACGACAGGGTGGGAAGCCCCAGCTCGGGAAATAGGCGCACTGTGGTATCGGAATGTCGGCGCCGGCGACCACGAGCGTGATGTCCTCAGCATCCCGCAAGACGGGAATTGTTCCAACCTCGGCCGCTTCCAGCACCCAGGCGGGCCATCTGCGCTTTGCGCCGTTCCCGGTGTTCAGCCAGGATTCCCGCCAGTGGGCGGCCGGCATTCGCGCGTGCTCCCGCAGATGCGCCTTCACGTCGGCTTTGGAATAACCGGCAGCGGCGAGTCGTCTCGCGACGAACGGGGCGAGGACCACCGCGACTTTGCCTTCGTGCAGCATCGTAAACCCGGACGCGGCGGACGCCATGACGCTGGTCAGTTCCTTGAGCCCGCCGGTGACGTTGATCGCCGTCTCGGCGCGCAGCACGGTCACTGTGCTGGCGCCGGCTTCGTGTCCGAGCTCGACATGCAGCGGCTCCCAGGGGCTGGCGCCAGCATCCTCGGCGAAGCAAAGCGTGTAGCGCGCCGGCTGTCCCAGGCCGGCGAAGGAGACGACCACCGGCCAGCCACCGCCAATATTATTCATAATCAGCCGGACAGCGCGCCCGACGCTCGCGTTGCCCTGCCAACCGGTTCCGAGCGCGCCGCAGCCGCCGTTGATCTCTAGGGTGCGTGCGATTGGACCGCTGACAATCAACAGCGGCGCCACGTTCTCGTCCGTCGTTTGCACGCCGCGGAGATTGAAATCCGGATCGGCAATCGCCTCGACCGCGGCGACAACGAGCGGCATGGACTCGGGAACGCAGCCGGCCATCACGGCGTTGGCGGCGATCTTCTCAACCGTCGCCATGCCGCCGAGCGGCTCCAGCACGGCGACTTCCTCCTGCGCCGGCCGGCCACTGGCGCGGACGGTGGCCTCGACCCGACCCAGCGTCGGCGGGACGATGGGCAGGCCATCAGTCCAGCCCCGCCGGTAGAACAGCGCGTTTACCTCGGCAAAGGGATCGTTGCCGCGCACTACCTCCACCCGCTGGCGCGGGAAGACGCCGGCTAGCGGCCACTTCGCCGTCATGCCCGCCTCCACGACGCGACGCGCCAGCGTGTCGTCGATCCATTCGCCCGAGCGCCGCTGGCCCGACGGCAGGAGGATCCAGAGCGCGTCCATCCGCCTCGATTACCGCGCCTTGGCTCGCGCGAGCTTGGTTGCCCAGTCCTTCGGCAGCTTTATCTGCTTCGCCACGGTGTAGCCGAGGATGCCGTTGTGCGAGAAGGTGTAGGCGTTGGTGCGTAGCAGGTCGCCTGAGACCGCGACCATGAAGTCGTCCGGCTCGAAGACGATCGGCACAAGCCGTTCCGGATCGTCGGACTCGTAGAATACCTTGGGGATCTTGCCGAGATTTGCCTGCTCCTTGAGGGATCGGATGGGATGATCCGTCCATTCGCCGAGATACGCCTCGAACTTTCGCGCCGGCAAGCGGGCGTGGTCGTAAAGATACTGCTTCACGTCCTGCTTCGACCAGCCGGCGCGGGCTAGCGTCTGCGCGAGGATCGGGCTCAGCACCAGGAGCGGCCGGAGCGTTCCCAGCGACGTGCCGACGGTGAAGACGAGCTGCCAGCCGTTCTGCTTCAGCACCGCGTCGGCGATATAGGGCATCATCCGCGCCGGCGTGTCGCCCGAGACCGAGGCGATCAGATCGCCGCCGGTATAGCGGGCGATCGTCACGGTATTGTCGCCGGCGGCGAATCCCATGTCGGCGCTGATCGGCTCCCAGCCGATCCTTTTCAGCACCTCCTCGTTCTCGGCCAGCACGACGCGCCAGGTGTTGCCGAAGGTCGCCTTGTCGTTCTGATGCAGCAGGAAGCCGGCGACATTGCGGAGGTAGAGCCGCCAGAACCGGCCGACCGAGGTGTTGGGCATGAATCCGTCCCGCAGCACGCCCTGCTCGTAATTGAAATTCAGCTCCTTGATGATCGGGCCGTTGAGCGTGATGAGCGTCTCGCCGCCCGGCGTGTTTCCGCTGTGCTCGACGCCGTAATCCGGGTCGGCCATCGCCTCGGCGAGTGCAACGAGTACGGGCATGTATTCCGGCCGGCACCCCGCCATCACGCCGTTCACGGCGACGCTCCAGATCGTCGCCGCCCGGCTGTCGGGCAGCAGGATGCCGAGGACCTCGTCCGGCTTGGGATCGGTGAAAGCCAGGAATTCCTCGATCTTTTCGAGGGTCGGCGGGACGATGGGGAGGCCGTCGCTCCACTGGTTCTCATAGAACAGCCGGTTGACCTCTTCGAAGCTCCCTTCGAAGACGATCTCGCGCGGCGAGGGCTCGGTGATCGAGGCGGCTTCGGCGGGCTGCTCGATCAGGTTCGCCAGCACGGCGTCGCATGTGACCTCGCGGATGTTTCGCCGCAGTTCCTCGGTGCTCTGGGCGCCGACGTGGCCGGGCACGAGAGCGAGGGGGAGGTTCGGCATGCCGAGGCCGACCGAGGTCGTGCCGGCTTGCCCGATGAAACCTTCGCAGACGAGGGACGCGCTCGGGACGCCCGCGTCTTCGGCAGCCGCACTTGCCCGCAGCACGGCGGGCGTGCAGCTGCCTCAGCAGCCCATGCCGGATATGACGGCGTCGACGCTCAATTCCGGAAAGCGCTTAACAAAGGAAGCGAGGATCGTGCGCTCGTCCTGGCCGTGCGTCGAGCCGAATTCCTTCCAACTCACGAAGCGGACGTCGGGATAACGCTTGCGCATATCCTCTTCCAGCATGGCGAAAATCTCGTCGCCGCGGAACAGGTAGTCCCATAGCTGGGCGACGGTCTTTCCGTTCAGCGTATCGAGCCGTTTGGCCAGGGGCTTCACTTGTAATTGCCGCTCACTCCGAGGCCACACGACGGCATAGCGGCCGCTATCATCCGTTTTCGCCATATCGGTTGCTCCTTCCATCACACACTCGCCTACATCAAATTTGGCAGAAACAGGCTGATCTCGGGGAAGGCGATCAGCAGTGTCATGATCACGATCTCGCAGGCCAGAAACCAGCCGACGCCGCGGAACACGGTGCCGAGCGGCACCGCGTCGCCCACCACGCCCTTGACTACGTAAACGTTCAATCCGACCGGTGGTGTCAGCACACCGATCTCCAGATACTTCACCACTAGAACGCCGAGCCAGATCAGGTCGAGGTTGAGCGCCTGGAACATCGGCAGGAAAATCGGCAGGGTCAGGAGCATCAGGCCGAGCGGATCCAGAAACATCCCCAGCACCACGTAGACCGCCGACATTGCAATCACCAGCGTCAGGGGATTGAGAGCGAGATCGCCGACCACCTTTTCGGTGACGAAGGCGGGTACCCCGGCGACCGCCAGGAACCGTGTCAGCAGGATTGCGCCGATGGCGATGAAGAGGATGGACGACGTGGTCCGCAAGGCTTCGGTGACGCTTTCCTTGAATACAGTCCAGTCCATGCGCTTCTGCGTTATCGCGATGAAACAGGCGAGGAAGGCGCCGAAGGCGCCGGCCTCGCTCGGCGTCGCGACGCCACCGTAGATTCCCCCGATGACCCCGAGGATGAGAATAGGAAGCGGCCAGATCTTCCCGAGCGCCCGCCATTTCTCGTGACGGGTCGCCGAGGCGGGAAGCCGCGGCGCGAGGTTGGGATTCGCAATGCAGCGCAGCACGATCATGATCGCGTAGATGGCCGCGGTCAGCAGCCCCGGCAGGAGGCCGGCGATGAGCAGCTTTCCGATCGGCTGCTCGGTATACCAGCCGTAAATGACGAATGGAATGCTGGGTGGGATCAGCACGCCGAGAGTGCCGGCCGCCGCAATCGTGCCGGTGGCGAGCGCCTTGTCGTATTTCATCGCCAGCATCTCGGGGATCGCCAGGCGTCCCATTGCCGCCGCGGTGGCGACACTCGAGCCCGATACCGCGGCAAATCCGGCGGATGCGAAGTTGCTCGCGACCGCGAGTCCGCCCGGCAATCGGTTGAACCAGAGCCTCGCCGCAGTGTAGAGGCCTCCAGTCAAGCCGCTGTGGTGGCAGAGCGCGCCCAGCAGAAGGAACATCGGCACCGCCGCCAGCGTCCAGTGCGCCGCAAAGTCGTAAGGCAATGTGCCCAATGCGCCGAATGCGGCGCTCGGCCCGCGAATAATGTAGATGCCGATGATCGAGACGCCGCCGAGGGTGACCGCGATCGGCACGCGCAGCGCCAGAAGGACCAGGACCAGGCCGAGTCCGGCAAAACCGACTTCGATCGGCGCCATGAGCTATTCCATCACTATGGGGGCGGGTTTTACCGCCTCTGAGAGGCCCCGCCCGGTAAAGGCAGCGTGCAGATCACGGTAGGCATGCAGCGCCATATACAGCAGCATCGCGCCGCAACCCAATGTCAGGAACCATCGCGTCGGCCACACCGGAATATCGAAGAATACCGCATCCCAAGCTTCGAGGTCGCGCGTCTGGCGAATCGACTCGACGCCCGTCATCCAGGTGAGGACGCCGACATAGCAGAGCCCGAGCAGTTTTGCGAAGCCGTCGATTGCCGCAATGCGGCGCGGCGCCAAATGTTGCGTGAAGACTTCGACGAAGATCTGGCCGTGGTTCCGCTCGACCGCCCCGAGCGGCAGGAAGACGGCCGCCACCATGTAGTAGTAGGAGACGATTTCCAACGTGCCCTGAATGGGCAGATTGAAGATGTATTTCATCAATACGTCGAGCGATACGTGCACCATCATCAGGGTGATGCACACGCCCGCGATCGCCATCAACGCCGTCGTGAGAGCGCCAATCGATTTTTCTAGGACCGTTTCCATCGGCGCTCCCCCGTTATCGCCAAGAGAACCCGCCGATCAAGGCTTCAGCTTGCTGAAGATTTCCTTTTCCAGCGCCGCCTCGAACTTCGCAGGATCGCCCTTGATGTCGCCGACGATCTTCTCCCACTTCACGAGGCTTTCCTTGAAACGGGCCATCATCTTGTCCGCATCCTTGACGCCGTCCTTCTTCGCCTTTTCGAGGATGCGCGCGTTCTCTTCCGTGGCGTAGGCGGTGAAAGCGGCGACCATCTTCTCGTCGGGCTTTACGAACGCGATCTTTTTCTCTTCCGCTATCTTCCGTGCGTACTCGTTCTCGGCGATGTAGATCTCCGACAGTTCGGCCACCAGCTTCGCCAGATTCTTGATGATGATTTGCCTTTCGGAAGGCTTGAGCTCGTCCCAGACCGATTGCTTCATGTTGAAGAACGGGATGCCGTGGTAGACGCCCATCGGCATGTCGACGATGCTCTTGATCAAGTCGGCCAGATTGTAGGACTGCAGCCATCCTGGCGCGCCCAACACGCAATCGAGCTGACCGCGTTGCAATCCTTCGTAGATTTCGCTCGCGGTGAGGTTGACCGGAACCGCGCCCAGTTTCAGGGCCAGGAAGTTATAACCGCCGGCCGTGCGTACCTTCAGGCCCTTGACGTCGTCCGTCGTCTTGATCGGCTTGACGCACATCAGCGAATAGGTGGCGGTTGCGTAGTAGGCGAGCGGCTTCACGCCGTTCTTCTTGAGCTCGGCGGCACAGCCCGGGCAATGGAACAGTTCCATCTCGTTCGCTGCACCGGCGGTCGCCATCGTGTCCGGCGCGAACATCGCGCCGATCACGGCGCCCATCGGCAAATTGCTCGGCATGTATCCGGGATTGATGAAAGCGGAGTCGACCAGGCCGTCGCGTACGATGTTCAGCGCGGCCTTGCCGCCGCCCATCGAGCCTCCAGGGAAGGTTTCGAAGGTCAGTGAGCCGTTGGTTTCCTTGGTAATCCGCGCGAAGAATTTGTCGAGCGCCTGGTGAACCGGATGGTTTGCGGAGAGGAAACTCGAGTAGGTCAGCTTGCGCGCATGAGCAGGCGCGGCAATCAATGCAATGACGAACAGGCCAACCGCAAACGCTGCTGTTCCACGGAAAATTGTGGCCATTGTGTATCCTCCCAAAGGATCGCTGCGGTGATGGCAGCCTTATTATATGGCTTTCCCCGGCCGGCCCGGCCGAATGATCAACCGTGAGTCTACACTCTGTTTCCGCATCGTCAAAATTCGCCTTTGCGTGCGGGGCGGGGGTCGGCGGCCATCCCAACGACGCTTGCCGAAATCGGGAGGCGGGAAGCGCGTGCGGTCGACCGCAAGCCCATCGCAGGCGTGGCATTCGTCACCGACGGTGATCCGATCGAGATCCACACCATAGCGACTTCGGTGCTTGCAAGATGGGAGACATCATCGATCTGGCATTATTCGACTGGGCAAGTTTGCAGCTATGCCCAAAGCGCATCCAATCCCTTTGGAAGTCCTCTCGCAGGATATCGCGCAGACAAGGGCAGTCGGCGCATCTACGCAACGTCGAGAGGCGTAACCCCATCTTCACTCATCGCGACGACGCCGGCGGGCCGGCCGCTTGGAGTCGTTGCGCGATATCGTTCGTAAAATGCCTTGGGCAGCGGCCATCCGCCGGGAACAGCAAGCCAGAGCCGAAGAAGGTGCCGCTTGCGCTCGGGCTCCGGGTAGTCTTCGTATCCGGTGCGAGAATGCATCGTCGTCAGATTGTTGACGAACTGGATATCACCTGGATCGAACGTGATGTCGAGGCGGAACTCGGGACGGGTTGCAAGTTCGCTGACCATCTCCAGGGCGTCCATTTGCGACCGGCTAAGCCGCGGCCGTTCCGGAAAGCGCTGTGCCGATTCGACGAAGCGGCGCACGAAACAAACGATCAACCGCCCTTGGTGGCGACTGAACACCGGCAGCGCATAGTATGGCTTGCAGCCTTCCGGCACCTGTGCATCGCGCCCTTCCTGGCCGCCTTCATCCAGTCGTTGGTCCCCACGCCGGTCCTTACGTCGCGGAACTTGATTGTAATCCTGCCGGCGATCTATCTCCTGCTCGCCCGTGGCGTCTGTGCCATGCCCTATCGAGCCGTTCCTGCCCAATGGTGCGGCGTTGTCATCCTGAGCCAGTCATACCAGATCGAGGATTACCTCACCGAGATCGGTAAAGAGCGGTTCGATCAAGCGGCTTCCTATGTCTTAGCCCAAGCTGGCCAACCGTCAACACATTGCGCGGCCTCGCCGCCCGAGCGATGCCGGCCACTCCCGATATTGGGATAGGTGGGGTTCCGCGGCCCGCTCCCGATCCTCTACCCGACGGCGCCTCCTTCACGACGGAGTGCTACACCAATGCGGCCGGGACACGTGCCTACAAGCTCTACGTTCCCAGCAACCGCACTAGCCAACGGCTTCCGCTTATCCTGATGCTGCACGGTTGCACCCAGTCGCCCGACGACTTCGCTGCCGGCACTCGAATGAACACGCTCGCCGAGGAGCACGGCTGTTTGGTGGCGTACCCAGCACAACCCTCTTCGGCCAACGCCCAGAAGTGCTGGAACTGGTTCAGCCCAAACGATCAGCGGCGCGATCAGGGCGAGCCCTCCCTGATCGCTGGCATCACGCGGCAGATCATGCGTGTCCATCCGGTGGACTCGAGCCGCGTCTACATCGCGGGGCTCTCGGCTGGCGGGGCGGCGGCGGCCATTATGGGCGCCGCGTATCCTGACCTCTATGCGGCGGTTGGTGTGCATTCCGGTTTGCCCGCCGGAGCCGCTCGCGACCTTCCCTCCGCCTTTACCGCTATGCGTGAGGGGGCCCCGGGCGCCTGTCAGCGCAGCCGCTTTGTCCCGATGATCGTCTTCCACGGTGACCAGGACGAGATCGTCCATCCCCGCAACGGGGATGCGGTTGTCGCCCAGTCAACGGCGTCTGCAAACGGGCTGAGATCAACCGTGCAGCGCGGTCAAACCGCCAGGGGCCATGCCTACAGCCGTATGGTCTACGCAGACGCCTCCGGTTGGACGCTCTGCGAACAATGGACGATCCACGGAGCCGGGCACGCTTGGGCTGGGGGCAGTACATCCGGCTCCTACACGGATCCTCGGGGGCCAGACGCCTCGCGGGAGATGCTGCGTTTCTTCTTGGAGCACCGGCATGCCAGCGCCAACCCGCTTTAGGAATGGGCGTGGCGTTCTTGCTCGGCCGGAACTGATTGGATTATTACCGTACTTTGAGCTTCGCAGGCTTCACGGAGCACCACCTGCCCTCAGCCTTGGAAGACTGCGGCCATACGGTAATTGTCATTGATGGAACGTTGGCGGCGCGTTGCTATGGTGCCGGCCCCTGACGAGACCTGGCTTAGAGCCGCAGGCAGCGGCAGGCAGTCCAGTTACCTAAGCCCGGACGTGCGGACGACGTCAAATCCCGATCGCTGACGAATGGACGGCTTCTTTCACGGCCGTTGAAGCCGGTGCACAAGTGACATTTCAGCACTCATCCAACGCTTGCCAGCGGCGGAAATACGTCGAGCAACCAGTAGGCAAGGACGGTGAGCTGGCCCGTTATCATCGCGAACCCCATGAGGATCATGACTGCGCCGGCCAGAAACTGAAGTACTCGACCGACACGCCCAATCGCCTTCAGGCGCGCCATGAGCGAATCGGTGAATAGCGCCGCCAGCAGAAATGGCACGCCGAGCCCGAATGAGTAGGTCGTCAACAGAGCCACGCCCTCCATGATTGTCGCCGATGACGCGCTTACGGTGAGGATGGCGCCGAGGATCGGTCCAATGCAGGGCGTCCAGCCAAAGGCAAAGGCAAGCCCGAGGACGTAGGCCCCTAGAGGCTTCCCTCCGGGGATCGCCGTATGGAAACGGAACTCCCGCATCATCCACGATGGCCGGAGGACGCCGACGAGGAACAGCCCGAACAGAATGACGATTCCGCCACCGACGATGTTCAGTTCGTAGCGATAGCTGAGAAGCAACTGCCCGAGTGCTGTCGCGCTCGCACCCAGCAGCACGAAGACGGTAGAAAATCCGAGGATGAAGGAGACGCTCAGGACGAGAGCGGGAAGACGCGACGCTGCCGCGATACCAGCCGGCTTTTGCATGTTGGCACGACCGGCCACAAAAGAGACGTAGCCCGGAACGAGCGGCAGGACGCACGGCGACAGGAATGAGACGATACCGGCCCCAAAGGCGATCAGGATGCCGATATCCGGTGGGCTCGACATTATTCTCCTCTGGTCTTTCGCTGCATCATTTTGTCGCCCTCGCCTGGCGAATCAACGCCTGCATCGTCTCAAGATCGACGGCGCCGCGCAGTATCTCCTCGCCGATGACGAAGCTCGGCGTGCCTGTGATCCTGAGCGTCCGCGCCAGGGCCATATTGCGGTCAATGGCCGCCTGGATCGACGGGTCTTCCAAGTCACCCTTGAGCCGCTCGACGTCGAGACCGATCCTGGCTGCAACCGCCATGACAAGCCCCTCGGCCGCGATACCCTTGGCGTCCATGAGCGCCCGGTGAAATGCGACGTACCTGTCCTGCCTGTGGGCGGCGAGCGCCGCCTTGGCGGCATACAGCGAGTCCGGTCCAAGTATCGGAATTTCCTTGTAAATGATCCGAAGCTTTGGATCCGATGCCTCGGCCTCGGCCAACAGCGGCGCGACGCGCCGGCAGTAGGGGCAGTTGTAGTCGGAGAATTCGACAAGCGTGACGTCGCCTTGCGGATTGCCGCCGACCGGACTTGCGGAGTCGCGCAGCAGCTCATCCGCCCGTTCTCTTATGGCGCTTTTCATTTCATCCTGCTCGGCGGCGGTGCGGCGCGATTCGAGACGCTGTATTGCCTCGACGATGACCTCAGGATTGTTGACGAGGTAACGCCGTACTTGACGCTGAAACTCATCAACATGTATGTCCGCCGGCACGCCCGAGACTTCTTCCCTGGCGTCGCTGACAGCGTCAAATACGAACCATCCGAGCGCGGCGCCGACGACAACAGCGGCAAGCACGACCGCGATCACCATTCGCGCTGTGATTTTCCATGCTTCCATCATGGGGCTGTTCCGCCTGTCGTCATGGCCCGTCCTTTTCGAAGCTCCTCTCTGCGAGCACCCTCCTGTTCATCGACCGGCTCTCCGAGGTGATCGCCCGCAGCCCCCACCAGAAGGCAGCCATCGGAATCACGATCCATTGCGCGAGCGGCGAAACGCCGGTCCCGATCACGGGCAGTGTCGGCATCCATTCGGAATAGGTCCAGCTTCCCAGGACTTCCACGTTGCGCCACTCGCTGTGAATGGTGAATGCAACCGCGGTAACGATCGATACCGTGGCCACCACGCCATACCGCTCGACCGGCCAACGTCCGTTGCCGAAAAGCAGCAGGGCGCCGAGGATGGAGGCGCCGGCGATCAACAGGTCGCCGCCGGTGCAATGAAGGACGGCGAAGGCGATCTCGCCTACCGTCCCCTCTGTCCAAATCGTGTAGAGCGGAAGCTGGGCAACCTCCCAAACGAGGCTCGCGACTGCGATGAACAGGAGGTAGCGGCGCAGCATGGAAAGCCAAGCGCCGTTCCTGGCCGTGGCGATTCCCGCCAGCCGCCGAGGCGGCGCATCTTCCACCGTGGGCAATGCATCCATCGGCAAAGTCCTTCGTTCCTCAGAATAGGTTTCGGATTTTGTCCCATAGGCTTTCACTGCCGACGGCCGCGCCATCGTGATAGTCGTTGACAAGCGCGTTGACGAGCAGCACCAGGTTGGGCGGGGAGAAGCGCAAGCCATGAAAGTTTCCCCGCCAGCGGCCTTCCTTGTCGATCACATGGGTAACGATGCCATGTGTCTGATAGCTGTCTTCCGTCTTCTTGAATTTGTGTCCGTACGCCTCGGCGAGCTTTCGTGTCGCGTCCTCAGGTTGGCCCGGGCTCGTGGTGAGAAAGATCCAGTTGACCGCATCGAGCCCGTGGGCCCCGCCGTAGTTGCGCATGATATCCGGCGTATCGCGCGTCGGATCGGTGGTGATGCTGACGAACTGGACCGCGTCCCTCATCGGAGTCTGGTTGCCCATGGACTGGACCTCGGCGATGCGTTCGGCATGCAGCGGACAGACATCCGGGCAACTCGCATAGATGAAGTGCAGGACGACGACCTTGCCTCGGAGATCCGTGAGGCGGACGGTCCCCCCGTCGGCGTTGCTGAGCGTGAAGTCCGGCGCTTCCTTATCCATCGGCTGGAAGTACTTCTCCCTATCGCCCAGCATCGACTCGAGTTCTTCGAGGGAGTGCGCGAGCGCTGCCGGGGCGGCGATCAGGGCGAGGCCCAGCACAAGAGCCGGCACGATATTCTTCGCCATATACATCATTGCTCCAGAGCCAGAGACGGGCCGCTCCGCCATCCTCGGTACGAATCGCGGAGCGGCCTCTGCCTCAGCCGTTCTTCCCGGGCGCCTTGTCGGCTTCGGGCGCGTCCTTGCGCCACTGCTCGTTTGGCTTTCCGGAGCCGTCACGGTTCATGGACTGCATCATCTTGTTGCAGTTCTCCATCATCCCGCTCATCTGCCCCATCATTCCCATCATGCCGCCCTGGCCCATCATGCCGCCCTGGCCGATCATGCCCCGCCCCATCATTGAGCCGCCTGATCGCTCGGAATCATGGGCGTAGAGTGTGGGTGCAGCCGCCAGGCCCGCGACCAGCGCGGAGGTGACAGCAAGGGTTTTCATCGATTTACGCATCGGTCGTACTCCTTTCCTTCTGAGGTTGAGATCCGGGGTTTGAGATAGGTGCCTCGACGACGTCGCTCGGGAGCGGGCCGGTACGGGGGCCTGGTGAAACTTCCAGCGTGAGCGGTCGAATAGTCGGCGCCGCGTCGTTCGCCGTTGCCGCTGGTTCCGGTGTGCTCGCGCCCGTCGAGCACGACTTCCCACTCGCCCTGTTCATGCAGAGTCCGAGCGCGCACATGGCGATACAGGGCAAGACGCTGATGAGGATCGGCGCGATTCCGGCCGCGACCAGCCAGCTCCAGTTCAGCGCCAGGCCGGCGAGGAACGCCAACCCGGCCAGGATGAGCAGGCCGCGACGGCCACCAAGATAGTAGCGCGCCGCATAAACCAGATCCCGCGTTAGAGAAGTCTCGGCCGTTTCGGCCGGTCGAGGCGTGGTCATGATCGTGTTCCTTCGTTGGTTGCGGACGGCGTGGTGTTTCCGCCGACTGGTAGGTCAAGGTTCGTCGGTCGACGAACTCGGGGCGGCGCCGCCAAGGGAACCGGACGTTCTGCCGGTCCGCCTACCCATTCGCTCGCAGCGCGGGGCAACAAGGCGCCGGAGTCCTTGGGCAGGTATTGACGGAGGAACGCCACCATCTTTGGCGTATCCCACTCCGACGGACCTACAAGACGTCCGATCTCGCGGCCGTCGCGGTCGATGAGAAGGGTCGTCGGCAGGCCAACCGCGTTCAGCTGCCGCGCCGCCTTGCCGCTCTCGTCGATGTACTTGGCGAGGTGGTCGACGCCGACCTCGGAATAGAATTCCGTGACGACATCGATGCCGGCGCGGTCGATGGACAGAGCCACCACCTCGAAGCCCGGTCCGCCGAGCTCCGCTTGTAGCCGGTCGAGTGTCGGCATCTCGTGCCGGCAGGGGCCGCACCACGTGGCCCAAATGTTGAGCAGCACGACCTTGCCTCGGAAGTCGGCAAGGGTGCGCGGATTGCCGTCGCCGTCTTCGAACCCGAGCTCCGGCAGCGGCAGCGGCTGCGGCGTGTGGTGCATGGACATGGCGGCGGAGCCCCCCTCCGGCCCCGCTGACGGAACCGCAGTCGTTCCGGGTCCGGCCCCGCTATTCGGGGAGCGGTCGGAAAGAAAGGCGCCTCCGAAATACGCGACGAGCGCGAGCGTGGCGAGCGCCAGTGCGCCCGTCGCCACCAGTCCGATTTGCATATATCGCCGCCGAGCTTCCGTCATCGACTGCGCTTCCGGCCAGCACCAACGGTCCCGCCATCGGCAGCACCGACGGGGACCGCTTCGCCGTGGCGAAGGGCCTCGATCAGCGGCAGGATCGTCGTCTGCAAGACTTTGGGCGTGACGGCGCCGACGTGCTTGTATGCGATACGACCGTCCTTGCTGATGACGAAGCTCTCCGGCACGCCGTAGACGCCCCAGTCGATGGCGACGCGCCCGTCGCGGTCGGCGCCAGTCCGCGTATAAGGGTTCCCCAGCGTGTCGAGCCAGCGGGCGGCATCCTGGCGCCGGTCCTTGTAGTTGAGGCCGTGGATCGGAACGACGCCCTCGGCCTCGAGGCGCAAGAACAGCGGGTGCTCCTCGCGGCACGCCGTGCACCAGGATGCGAAGACGTTGACCAGCGACACTTCTCCCTTCAGGTCAGTGCTCGCGAGCCCGAGCGCCCGGCGCTGAACCGGCGGCAGAGCGAACTCGGGCACCGGTTTGCCGATCAGCGCCGACGGGATTTCCCGCGGATCGCGCGTCAGTCCCCAGCCGAGGACGATCCCCAATGCGAGGAAGACGACGACCGGAACCAGGAACACCAGGCGCACCCGGGTCAAAGACCGTTTTTCTTGCATCGCCGTGATCGAAGGTTCAGTCATCGTCTTTCCTGCGTCCGCGGTCGAAGAACAGGTATTTGACGAGGGCCGCGGCCGTGAGCAGCAGCACGACGATCACCAGGAGGCCGAGCAGGCCCATGCCCCACATCCCGCCAACGCCGTTCATCATGCAGTCCATCATCGGTGGCCTCGCTGGTGCAGGCGGCTCTGGAGCGCTCTTGTGTCTACCGGCCGTCGGCTCTTGATGAAGGCGAGCACCGCCCAGATTTCCGCATCTCTCAGGGTCGGGCCAAAGGCCGGCATGTCACTGTCGTAGCCTTCCGGTGCCTGCTGCGGCTTGAGGCCGAGCTTGGCGATGCGAAACAGGGTCTCGTCGGGGTGATGCCAGGTATGGCCGGTCTCGTCGTGCGGGGGCGCCGGCAATTGGCCATCGGGCTTGCGGACCCGCTGGTCCGGCTGGCCTTCGAGCTTCGCGCCATGGCAGCTCGCGCAATGCTGCCGGTAAACCGCGCTGCCGCGCGCCACCTGGCGTTCGTCGTCGGGATCGGCGCACCCGGTCGAAGGCGGTGGCCAGAACGTTCCCCTGGCCGCGGTCGTTGCGGCGATGGCCGCCGCGCCGAGAAGCAGGCTGGTAGAAGGCCGCATCTTCGATCCCTCCGTCATTCGACAGCGTAGATTCGCGGCGTTCCGTTCGTGATCTCGTAGATCGTGAACGGCGCGGTCTTGGCGCCCGTCATGCCCGGCGAACCCTGGGGCATTCCGGGAAGGGAGATACCCTTGATGGCGGGACGTTCAGTGAGCAGCCGGTCGATCGTCTTAACCGGCACGTGGCCCTCGACCACATAGCCGTCGATCAGCGTAATATGGCAGCCCTCGAGGTTCTCCGGCACGTCATGCTGGCGATTGATCAGTGACAGGTCGTGTGTCGGTTTCACCGTCACCCGATAGCCATGCTGCCGCAGGTATGTGGCATATTCTTCGCAACAACCGCATTGCGGATTCTTGTAGAGCGTCGCGGCAGGCTTCTCACCGGCGGTTACTGCGGACGGCGTTGCCACCACCGCGAGCACCGCACCTGCGAGGACGGTGCGGATCAGGTGTCTTCTTCCGTAATAGGTGGCGCTCATGGAACGTGCTCCTTTGGCTTTTCGGTCAGCATTTCTTTTGGATGAATTCACCGATCTCCACCGGATCGGCGAAGATCACGGACGCGCGATCGCCCATCATCCCGGCGGGCATGATCGCCGGCCGACCCCGTGCCGGGCCGGTCTCACTCGAATCCGTTTTGAAGCGAAGATTGCGCTCCCAGAAGGGCGGCAGCTCGCCGGCCGTCGTGGTCACGCGGTAGGTGTCACGGCAGTAGCGGATCGCAGTGACCTGCTGTGTTGACTCCAGCGCCTTGAGGTTCTGCGATTGCGGCCCCCCCTTCATCCCCCCACCCATCATGTTCCCTTGTGCGGTCTGGCCGGTCGAGCCGTCGCCGCCGGCGGCCTTGAGAAAGGCGATCAGGTCGGCCCGGGCCCTCGCATCCTTGACGCCGCGAAAGGTCATGAAGTTACCCGGGACGAACGCCTTTGGATCGGCCAGCCAGGCATCGAGGGTCTCGTCGTTCCACACGATGTCTGCCGACTTCAGCGCGGGGGAATAGCGCGAGAAACTCTCCATAGTGCCGGCTTTGCGACCCCACAAATGGGCGAGGCTGGGGCCCGTCAAGTGCCGACCGGACTCGAGGGTGTGACAGGCGGCGCAAGCCCGGAACCCTTGCGCGCCAGCGCGGACGTCGCCTGCGGCGAGAGCGCTGCCTGCGCCGATCGAAAGAGCGCCGAGAGCACAGCCGAAAGTCAGAAATAACACGAGGCGCATTCTCAATTTCCTCCCTCACGCCACCCGGATTACGCCCATCATCCCGGCGGCCTGATGCTCAAGGATGTGGCAGTGGAACATCCAGTCGCCGGCATTATCGGCGACGAAGGCGATTTCGGCGCGCTCGCGCGGGCTCAGCAGGACGGTATCCTGCCATTCGCGATATCGCGTCGGCTGGCCGTTGCGGCTGATCACGCGGAACGCATGGCCGTGCAAATGGATCGGATGGTGCCACGCGGTATCGTTGTGCATCGCCAGCAGGTAGGACCGGCCGCGAGCGAGCGTGAGGAACGGGTCCAGCATGTGCCCGGTCGCCGCGACGCCGTTCACCGTCCAGGCCATGCCATTCTGCATCATCTCGCGCATGTCCATGCGTCGGCCGCCCATCATGGCGGTCATCATGCCTCCCATCATCCCGCCGCCGAAGGCCACCTCGTGGCGCTCGGCGGCTTTCAGGTCCGGTTCTGGCATGGTGTTGGGCGCGAGCGCGACCGGGGCATCCGGCGGGCTGTCCCGCAGCGGCTCAGCCGCGTAGACCAGATCGAGCAGGCGGTATTCGAGGCCGCGATAGAAAGTGTCGCTGACCCTGAATCGCTCGCCCGGCTTTCCGGTCATGTCGATCACCAGGTCCGCGCGCATGGCGGCGCCGAGGACGATCCGTCCGCCGGCGGGCGCATGGGGCTCGACCGGCTGGCCGTCGAATGCGATGACCCGCGGCGCATGACCCGCGAAGTCGAGAGCGAAGGTCCGGGCGTTCGCGGCATTGATCAGGCGCAGCCTGATCCGCTCTCCCCTGCGCACCTCGAAGGTTTCCCGGATGCGCCCGTTGACCGTCGCCGTATTGCCGATGCGGCCGTTGTGGCTCATGTCCATCATGTTGCCGAAGTCGCCGCTGATCTGCGCGTCCGCCTGCAGCCGCCAGTCGTCGAGCACCCAGTAGAATTCGCGGTCGACGGCGATCGGTTCGCGTTCCTCGACGATCAAGGGGCCATAGAGGCCGCGGCCGACCTGCTCGAAGCTGCGCTGATGCGGGTGGTACCAGTAGGTTCCGGCATCGGGGACGTCGAATTCGTAGGTGAAGCTCGCGCCGGGCGCGATCGGCTTCTGGGTCAGATGCGGCACCCCATCCATCGCGTTCGGCACGCGGATCCCGTGCCAGTGGACGGTGGTCTCCTCGTCCAGCTTGTTCTCGACCACGATGCGCAGCCGCTCGCCCTGCCACGCGCGTATCTCGGGACCCGGAACCGCGCCGTTGTAGGCCCAGACGGCGGTTTCCGGATGCTCGCCCCCGACGAGCGGAACGCGCCCGGGCGCCGCGGTCAGACGATACTCTCGGACGGCGGAGGCATGCGCTGGGAAGGCGGAGAATGCCGGCCGGGCCAACAGGGCAGCACTCGCCAAGACGAATGTCCTGCGCGATACGGAAGCGCTTGAATGACTGGTCATAAAATGACCCTTCTCTATCGGTCAGATCTATCGGTCAGAAAGTTCGGGAGGCCGCCACTTGGATGTGGACGCGCTCCTTCGATCTGCCGCATGCGGCGAAATTCATCGGCGCCCGCGTGTCTTGACAGCGCGTCAGGCCCTGGGGCTCTGACGGCGCGTCGCGCTCTTTAGTCGGCTCTGGGAGGAGATGGGTCTGGCGAGGATCCCCTGCCGGAGCAGGCCAGATCGGGGGGAGGGGGCAATTGGGACGTCTGAGCCGTAGCGACAACCGGCCCTAATGGCAGTACTGCGACCGCAGCAACCGTGCAGACCGGATGACACGTCCCCATTTGGGCACCGCCGTCGCCGCTACAACCGCCGCAGCCGCTTTGTTCCGAGGCGCCCATATCGGTTGCCAAGCTCATTTTGACCGCCATACTGCCCGCCTGAACCGCGGACAGGCTCATACCCAGGGCCATGAAGACCCCGAGAAATAAGGCGAACACTTTGCGCGACGGTCTGTGTCCCATGACTCTATAGATATGATCATAGTGCTGCCGAAGCACAAGCTGGATCACGAGTTCGCGACCGTGAGTCGCACCGAAGATCTGGGCCATGCTATGCGGGCCCTCGCCGGTGGTGCATGTCAATAACAAAAGCGTGGCCGTGACGCATTGGACCGTGCCGATGCGCATGCGTATGGGGCTCCGGGTCCTCCCACCCCTCATGATTGTGCCGGTGATGCTCGTCGTGCACATGCGTGTGGCTGTGAACCATCTCGTGGTACGTGTGCTCACTCCACCGTCGCGCCGGGCGGCCAGACGAGCATGGCGACGACAGTCGACGCAGCGGCCACCGCCGCAAGGATCGCAAATGCGGCCATGAACGAAAGTACGCCACCCAGGTAACCCGCTAGCGGATAGGCCAGCAGCCAGCAGGCGTGTGACAGAGCGAACTGAGCCGAAAAGTACGCCGGACGATCCGATGCATTGCTCGATCTTCGGACGAGCCGACCGCTCGGCGTTTGCACCAACGACGAACCGGCGCCGAACATCAGCCAGATGGCTAGCAGGCCGATGAAACCCGGCTGGAAAATTGCGCCCAACGCGAGACCCACACCCAACATGGTTCCGCCGGTCAACATGACGAGCCGGTCGGACAGGCGATCGAGCAAACACGGCCAAAGGAGGGCGCCGGCCATCGTGCCGGCCCCTGCCGCGGCCATCGCCTGCGCCACCTCCGTCTCGCTGCCGCCGAGCCGGTCGCGGACATAGACGACCGTGTTGACGATGATCATCGCCCCTGCCGTCGCGACACCCAGATTGAGCGCGAGCAATCCGCGCAAGCGCGGTGTCGCAAGATAACTCCGGATACCGAACGTCAGATTGTCCAGCAGGCCGCCGCCTCGTTCGCTGACTACCGCAGGGGGTACCGCGGTGGACAGGACAAGGGCGCCGGAAATCATGAACCCGGCGGAATTGAGAATGAAAAGCACGTCGAAGCTTGCGACCGTGAGGAGCAAGGCGGCCAACGTCGGGCTCAGCAGGTTCTCCAGGTCGTAGGCGAGCCGCGACAGGGAGAGCGCCCGCATGTAGCGCGCCTCGTCCGGCAATACGTCCGGAATCGCTGACTGAAAGGTCGGCGTGAAAGCGGCGGAACCGGCATTGAGAAGAAAGATCAGCAGATAGATCTGCCAGACCGCATCGACGAGCGGAAACAGCAAAACTAGCCCTGCACGTAGGACGTCGAGGCCTACCGAGAGGGGACCAATCGGCACGGGCCGCATTCTTGGCGCCGCCGGGCCACGTGACGGCGACCATGGTCGGCATCAGCGTCTTGGCAGCCTCGGCCGCCTTTTCGCCTTCCACGATGAGCACCTGTTCATCGGCGCGATCCGCAAGCTGATCGAGATTGTAGAGGGGAAGGGGCAGCGATGCGTGCCGACGCCCTGATCGAGTGTGGGGACATGGAAGGGGCGGCGGTATGGAAGTGGATTGTGCGAGCAATCGCGGAGATCCAGGCTACCGAGGGGCGGACGAGGCATTGAAATGCCCCGCAGCGTGTACCGACGTGGAGCATGCATTTAGAACCACGTTGCGCTTACGTATGAGAGGGCGGCGGTTCAAGTAACCAAGAGAGTTGATCCGATGTCTTGTCGCCTTTAGTGCGTCTAATCCAGCTAGTACGTCTAATCCAGCTTTCAGAACAGCTTCGTAATCTTGGTTTTATGTTGGAGGACCGGGAACCTGAGTACGAGCTTTTCCTGAGGGCGATGGGCGAAATTAAGCGAGAGCGCAAAACGGCACTGACGCCCCCGCATCGTTGCCCCGCATTAAACAGCCACGACGAGCGAGTTTGGCTCTCGGTGGTTGCGGGCCCCCGCAACCACTTTTGTTATAACTCGCTCGAAATCCAAATCTAACCAAGGCTGCCCAAGCTTAACCACTTGGGTGGCCTTTTCTTTTTTTTGCGCTGCCGATGATCTGATAAGTTCTGAAGGCAGTTACGCTTCCGGCAGCGGGATGAATTCGGTGGGAGTAAATGCGGGCCGCCAGGCGCGTATGCAGGGTTCTGCCTTTGACTATAGACCGCAACAAAACGACGACGGCGCCGGTCGGCCGATGAGGCCTGCGTGTCAGCCGCAGCCCCCCGATTGCGTCCCGGAACTAGGACGGCGAGGGCGGCCATCAGCCCGACCGGCGTCAGCAGAACCAGGGCGGCGCCCAAGAGTTCATGAAGCGAAAATTCGAGCGGTCCCTGGAGTCTCCGCGGTCCCTGGAACACGAACGAGGCCCATCCGTGTGTCGCGTTCCAGACAATCACCGGTGAGAACAGCAGTATCGCAATCAAAAGCGCCCCATAGGGTTCGGGGCGCCACAGCCATCGACGCGACCGCGAGTCCAGCAGCAACAGGACCAGCGTCGCGGGGCCAAGGAGCGCAATGGTGTATTTCGACACCATGCCGAGCCCGATGCACACGCCGACACCCCACCAGGCGGCACGGCGCTCGCCGAGCACAGCGCGCTCCAGGAAATAAAGTGCGCCGGCCCAGGCGGCCGTCAGCGGCGCATCGGGCATCATCAAGAGGCCCGTCGCAAAGAAGAACGGCAACACCGCGAGGAGCAGGATCGCCACGAATGCCGCGGATTTGCCGAAGAGATTGCGCGTGAGTTGAAAGCAGAAGAACGCCGCCACGAGCCAACTCAGAAAGGCGCCGAGGCGAACGCCGAACTCCGTGTTTCCGAAAAGTGTCGTGCCCAGCCAGATGAGCCAGGCGACCATCGGCGGATGATCGAGATAGCCAATGTCGAGGTGCTGGGAATAGTTCCAGTAGTAGGCCTCCTCGGGCAGCAGGTCCGGCAGCCCAAGAAAGACCAGGCGCAAGATCACGACATAGGCAAAGACCCCCAGCGTCGCGATCCGCCACCGCGCCGCATTTCCCATGGATACGGCGCCGCCCGCGAGGACCATCAGGCGCCGGCAAAAGGCGAACATCTGCAGGATTCCGATCTTGGACTCGCCTCGGAGTCGGTCACGGAAGGTGATGGGGACCTCAGCCAAGCGGAGCGAGTCACCCCCTTCGGCGATCACTTCCAAGCCGATCTTGAACCCGGCGGCCTTCGGGTCCACGGCCAAGAGCCGGTCCCGCTGGACAGCGAAGAACCCCGACATCGGGTCCCGGAGCTCCGTCAGTGGCCAGGCCAGAGCGCCGCCGAGGCGAGACAACAGCCGCCGCGGCAGCGGCCAGTCGGGTGTTGCACCGCCGGGCACATACCGGCTGCCCACGACCATATCGCTGGTCCCCGCCAGAATCGGCCGGACGAGATCGGGAAGCCGTGCCGGCGGATGGCTAAGATCGGCATCCATGACAACGACGATGTCGCCTGTCGCCTCCTTGGCGGCCGCCAGAACATCGCCCGCCAAGCCCCGCCTTCCGTTTCCGGGAATGAACCGCACGAGACCGTTCTCCAGCCACGGCCGAACCCGCTCGATCGTGCCATCGGTCGAACCGCCATCGGTAATGAGCACCTCGAGGTCGAGGGCCGCACCGGCTTCCGTCAAAATAGCTGACAATAGCGGATCGATGTTCTCCGCTTCGTTGAGCGTTGGCACGATGATGGAGATGCGGGGCTTATGCTGCACGAGGTTGATCACGGATTGCGAGATCTTTGATGAAGACAGCAAGAGAGATGATCGGTCCCCTCGGGGGCGGGGGCCAATTACTGCAGTGTCATCGCGCCACCTGACGGCAGGCTGACAATGCCGCCATTTGCTGCCGCCGGCGCGTCGGGTGTCTCCGGAAGCCTGGAGTGAGCGAGGTGACGGGTCAGGTCGGCGGAGGCAGAGATGGACCAGGACAGCATGCTTATCGCCGTCCCCAGCGGGTGCCATCAGGTCGGGTCGGTCAGGAGGTGCGGGGACAAAAGATCCCACCGCTGCGTTCAAGGCGACCGGCAGGAGCCATCGGGCTCAGCGGCGGTCGTCAGGGCCCCCATTCCCATCGGCACGCCGTCTTCACGCCGAACGCTGCAATCGGCAGTGTCGCTCTCGACGCGCCCAACGTCTCAGTCGCGCCCGATGCTGTGCGGCCTCAGTTCCCGGGCAGCCTGGCCGATGATCTCGATCGCTGCCCAGAGATTGATGGCGGCGATGATGAGGCCCGCCGCGATGTCCGGCCAGCCGCTGGCCGTCTCGCCGGCGTTGCCAGGGCGGGTGCCGGCGCCGCGGCCGGTACGGTCCGCTCCATGGGTACTCGAATTTCCGGCGGTCTGTCGGAGAGCGCGCAACAAGGCCGCGATGCCGCGTGGCAGGCGACTGGTGGCAACAGCAGGGCGACGGCCGGCAACGGTGTAGCTGTCACGCCGTCCGATGACGGCGGCGCTCCCGCGTGGGCCAGGCGCTTGCGCGCCGAGCAGCGCCGGCGTGCCCGCATCCACACCTCCTGACCTGCGGCGTCTGCAATGGCGGATACGGCATTGTGTCCCGTGACCGCTATGGATGCCGCAACCACTTCCGTCGCGGGAGTTGCGAGAACAGCCGTACCGTCTCCCGGAGCAGGATCGAGCAGCGCGTTCTCGCGGGGCTGCGCGATAAGCTGGTCTCGCCCGAGTCCGTCGCTCGCGCGGCGCTCGCTTTTTACGAAACGTTGAACCGAGAGAACCGAGACCGGCGTGCTCAGGCGGATGCCGACCGCCAGACGCTCGCCAAGGTCGAGCGGGCGATCCAGAGCATTGTGAAGGCGATCGAGGACGGGATGTATCAACCCGTCATGAAGGCGCGCATGGACGAACTGCACGCCCAGAAGGCCGAGATCGAGGCGCGGCTCCGCGAAGCGCTAGCGGACATCCCGGACATCAACCCGAATATTGCCGAGCTATACCGTAAGGAGATTTGTCGCATCACCGAACTGCTCGACGACCCCGACTTTTGCCTTGAGGCTGCTCAGGATGTCAGGGCTCTGATCGGCGAGGTCATCCTCACCCCGGTGCGAGAAGCGTGGCGAGGTCACGGCCGTTCTGAACGGTGCGCTCATGGAGATCCTCGAATTCGCGGCAGGACGCCGTTCGGTCCCTTTTCGTTCTAAAGTTATACCGACCGTGCTTGCGGTCCCCCGCAACCAGCTTTACTTGCTCGATCAGATCGGCCGCCCGCACATCCGGGCGGCCGATTTGCGTTCCAGCTAGATCTTTCCCTTGGGATGCCCTCGTCCTGTTGGGCGCGATCGTCAGGATGCCGGCCAGATCACCCGAACGTCTACCCGTGTCAGGGTCCTTGATGAAGCGCTGCCGGTTCCAGACCAGCTGCCCGACATAGAGCTCGTTGTTGAGAATGCCGTTGCTGCGCTTGACGTTACCGTTGATGGTACCGAAGCCCCACTCACCGCCGCCGGGAGCAGGAATGCCCGCCTCGTTCAGCTCCATTGCGATCCGCTTGGGCGATTTGCCGGCCGCGTACTCGCGGAAGAAATGTCGCGCAACCCTCGCTTCGACCTTGTTGATCGTGCGCTCACCGCAGATTGGCTCGCTGTCTTCGGCGAAACGCTTGACCACGTCATAGCCGTAGGAGTTGTCGCCGCTGGCTTTGCCTGCTTCGACGCGCCTTGTGTGGCTGCGCGCCGAAGGCGTGCGGTGGAAGCTGATCTTCGCCCGGTTCGGGTCGGGTGGACCACGGCATGGTAGCGGTGGTCGGGCACGCTCGCGAAGATCGCCGCCAGGCTCAACGGAAACGTGAAACGAAGATCTGTTGAACCGCCGGTGAAGCGCTTGGGGCCTGGCGGGGACGGCTCCAGGACCTGAAATTTAGTGCGACCACGAGAACGGGCCCATGCTTTACGCTCGATCCCTCATTTCGCTGACGCCTTTCTGCTCAGCGCAGTGATGGCAGCAGAACATCGATCCATCCTTCTCCATGCCGTGGCCCACGATCCGGACGCCGCAGTTGTCGCACCGCGGGGCGAGGGCCTGGATGGCGCACTCGAAGCTGTCGAACATGTGGGTCTTGCCGTCAAGGGTGACCTGGAAGGCCTTATCGTAGTCGTTACCGCAGGTTTCGCAAACGGTCATGATCACACTCCCTGAGATTGCCGATCGGAGATCTTACTGTTTGAGAGCAGCGGATCGAAATGGTGTCGATGAGTATGACTCCTTGCCGTTCCGTCGTGAAAACGGCCGGAACATCTTTGTTCGAACTAGGCGAGAGTAAGTCCGGCGCGCTGTATTCGACAGGACATACGTTGCCCCCGGGGAGAGGCGCACGCCGCGGGCACCGACTGGGCGGATCGGCTCTGCCCCGATCACTCAGTCGGCGATTTCTTCGATGCCTTGGTGCGGATGCCGGCGATCGCCGCGTCTGTTGGTCTTGCGTACGTAGTTGATCACCGCATTCGATCGCTCATGCTTGACCCTCAACGCGGCAATGAGCGCATCCTCTGCCTCGACCGTGACGGCTTCCCGTTTGCCATCGACGTTGATGCCGATCGTAAATTGATGTGTCATCAGAGCGCTTTCTTTAGCTTGACAAAATTATAGCACAGTCGGCTACGGGGAGTGCAGATCCTATGAACCCATCTGCACCCTCGGGGTCGGGCGGACCACGGCCCGGTATCGGTGGTCTGGCGCGCTCGCGAATTTCGCTGCTCAGTTCGATAGTGAGCGGAGGATTGTCCTCTCGGATCGAGCAACCGGCGCTCCATGCGAGCGACGAAATAACAATCGGGAAGGATGGGACGTCGGCTCTGGGGGCAAATATAGACGTACCCGGTGAGCCAGGGATCGGCTGCATTAACCCTTTTCGGATATTCGTGAATCGCAGATTTGAGCAGGTTGGTGCCGATAACCAGGAAGCGCCGTACCGCTTGCGGTATCGTCTCAATGCGACCCGAGGCATGGGCCTGACGGCGGGCATCTGTTAGTATCACTCTCATGGTCAACTCCACCCAGCCGCACTCACCATTCGCGGGGAGCATCCATTTTTCCAATGATGCTCGTCTGCGATCGATTGCGCCGGAGAAGCTCGCGCGGGTTCTCGAGGCCCATGAACTCTATGTGGAATCCGAGCAACGATCGGGCAAACGGGCCAATCTCGACTCGACCGATCTAACCGGGAAAACCTTTGCTGGTATGAAGCTATGGCACATCCGTCTCCAGCGGGCGAATCTGGCGGGGGCCGACTTCACAGGCGCCGATCTACGGCGCGCCATCTTGATCGGGGCGTCGATGCCGGGTGGTCGCCTCACCGCGGCCGACCTCACTCGCGGGCGGCTCAGCGGAATCAAATTGACCGACGCTGATTGCAGAGGGGCTTGTCTAGCCGAGGTCGACATCGAGTTTGGCATTTTGGCGAACTCGGATTTCCGCGACGCGGATTTCCACGACGCCGATATGAGTGGTGTAGTTCTCGATGGCGCGGACCTGAGCGGGGCGAATCTGCGCGGCGCAAATCTGCGCGGCGCGTCGTTCCAAGGAACCCATCTATGCGGGGCGGACCTTCGTGATGCCCAAATGGGCGGTGCGATGTTCACACGGACGTCCTTCAAGGGCGCCGATCTCCGAGGTGCGTATCTGCGCGTCGCCAAGTTCCACTGCACCGATCTGTCAGGTGCCGATCTCCGGGGTGTGCGGGAACTGACCATCGAGCAAATCAGATTAACGATCCGCGATGCCGATACGCGCTTGCCACATGACCTCATTGCGGAGCCGGGTGATGGCCATTGACGAGCAGGTGGAGTTATTGAAGCAAGGGCCCCAGGCATGGAACACCTGGCGGGCGAGATATCCGGAAGCGGCTGTCGACCTTTCACATGGAGCGCTCCGCAGCCTTGCCCTCGAGGGAGTCGATCTTTCCGGCGCCGACCTCACGGGCGCAGACCTCCGCGGCGCTGATCTCAGCAGCGCCAGCCTTGTGCGCGCCCGCCTAGAGGGTGCCAATCTTTTCAAGGCCATTATCAGGGGCGCTGACCTCAATGAGGCCGATGTCCGCGGGGTACTATTTCTTCAGTGCTCGCAACTCGAATCGGCGCGCAACTGGCAATCAGCCTACCGTGACGAAGACCTGGCATGCGGCGCGGCGATACCCGGCCGTTAGGTTCGCGTGGCGTCAGAAGGAAGGAGGTGGTGGCGCGGTCGAAGTCTGCGGCCTAGGCGGCAGGGGGCCGAGGCGTCTCCCATGCTTCGGGAGGAGTCTATTAGGCGGCCCATCTGTCTCTCATGTCCCCGGGACCGAAAAACGCGAGCGTGCCGGTTCTCGGGCTTGCGCACATTCACGGGAGCTGGTCACAACTTAGCGTTAGACCGAAATGTATGGACATGCGGACATGCCCGAAGCCGCTCTCGCAAAAAAAATGCACGCCCTGCCGTGGCGGCGTGGCGCCCCTGAATCCCGATGGGGTGCAGTCGTTACTTCTGCAAGTGACTGGCTGGAGCGCGACGGACAGCGACACCAAAATAGGAGCCATGTTCACATTCAAGAATTTTTGCCAGGCCCTGGACATTGTGGCCGTTGTCGGCGAACTCACAGAGGCCGAGTTTCACCATCCGGCAGCAGTCAATTTCGCCTGGGGCTTTTGCACCATCGTGTTGCAGACCAAAAAAGATCAAGGGCGCGCACGGGAGCAACGCCATCATGGCGGCGAATGTCAACGAAATCGCTGCGGGCATGGGCGCCGGGCCATGGCCACCCTAAATAGACAAAATAAGCGCGATCGATTGCGAGCTAACGCAAGGACTGTGTCCATGGGCGAGTCAAGCCGCTCCGTTTCTCTCCCCGCATTGGCCGATAACCACCGCCAGTTTCTGGAGGCCCAACGCGTCGGCCACCTGGCGACGGCTGATGCTCACGGCAGGCCGCATGTCGTGCCGGTGTGCTTCGCCGTTTCCAAGAGCAGGATTTACATCACCATCGACGACAAGCCGAAGCGGACTGATAGCTCCTCTCTCAAGCGCCTACGAAACATCACAGAAAACGCTGCTGTGGCACTCGTTGCGGACCGATATGACGACGAAGATTGGTCCCGGTTGGGTTGGGTGATGGTCCGCGGTAACGCCGAATGCCTTGGTACAGGGTCGGAACACGCGGCGGCACAGCAGCTGCTCCGAAACCGGTATCCTCAAATGGAGGCGATGGCGCTCGAAAAACACCCTGTCATCGCCATCCGCATCTACCGAGTCACAAGCTGGGGCGATTTGCGGTCGTAAACTCGTCACCAAATTAAGGCAACCAAAGCCGCCCGCTACACCACTTCGCGGAGCAAGATCCGGCAACATGGATCGCTCTCGATCCGAACAAACTTGTTTGAACACTTTCCCGCTGAACAAAAGGCCCGGAATTCGGTGTAGTCGGCGCTAACCTTGGGAGAGACGCGCGGGCCGCGAGGCGCAGGTTAGCGGTACGTCGCGTCCGGGTCTGGAAAAGCTGGTATTTCGTCCGTAACGACATTCGTCAATCGTCCCACCACTGAAGGGAGCAGGCTGATGATGTCACGACGCCACATCACCGCAGGCCAGCGCTTCCGCGACACGCGCCTGACAGCGTTCGGTACACCGTGCCGAACGGTTTGGATGGTCGATCATGTCTGGCGGGCGCCGGACGGTCTGAATTACGCGCGCTTGGTCCATGAGGGCGATCCTCAGCATCGGAAGACGCTCTCGACGACGGCATTGTCTGACCCGCGCCTTTTTATTCCGGCCGCGGAGTAGAAGCAGCCGAAATCTGGCCTAGAGCGCCATCCGCTCCTGTGCCTAAAGCGGACGTGATCGATGGAAAAGCGGGACGCCGTTCCTAGAGCATTATCCGATCATTCGCGATCATAACCAGCAGCGGCAAAGTAGTTCTGGCATTCGGTTGGTGTGAAGGTGTCGATGCCCTCGGCGATGGTGTTCCAGAGGTCGTCGACGGTCCGCGGCGCATTTTTCTGAGGAACGCTTTGAGCTTCGAGAAGGCCATCTCGATGGGATTGAAGTCGGGGCTGTAGGCCGGCAGGAAGCGCAGTTCGGCGCCTGCGCATTCAATGGCTCGACGCACAGCGGTTGGCTTGTGGGCGGGCAGGTTATCCGAGACGGACCAACCCGTCTCCAGGCGGCTCCAGTTGGTGCCGAGCGCCGTCAATTTGGCGAGGTTGGCATTTCGCGCCAATAGGATCGCGGCGCGGTCCTGCGGAACTCCATCGTTGTCGAGCACCCAACTCGCACCAGGTCCCTCGGTCAACGGCAGCAATCCCTGTTCCAAGCCCTCAGCCAGCGCAGCAGGCATCCTATTCCTTGAAAGCTTCTCCAGTTCGCCGATCGATCCTTCCCACTCGGGCGACGCGTCCGCCGCCGCTCGCCCCAAGAAGAGCGCGAGGTACAGGACATCCTGCTCGTAACCCCCGAAGGTGGCTTGGAGATGCAAGCGCTCTCTCACAATCCCTTCGGCATTCTCTGCCAAGCGGGCGTCGATACTCTCGACGAGCCTCCAAAGGCGGTGACCAAGCAGCATCCTTCGGCGTGATCGCACAGCCACCCCAAACTCGTTGACCGCGCTGGCGACGGCGTCTGAAAGGAGGTCCGCATATTTCTGCCGCGAGAGTTCCTGCACAAGCCGCTCAGGGGTGCGTCGTGTCGTGGCGGGGAGAATCCGGAGGATCTGGGTCAGTACCCGCCGATCTTGCCATGACGGGAAGGCGATGCGGACGGCATGGCCGATGAGGTTCATCGAGCCAAAAGGAGGCAGCACCACACGTCGGAACGGCTCTCCAGCGGCGCGGCGTCGCTCGCACCACGCAGCCAAATTCCGCCACAGCGTATTCACACCAAAGACCGAGTTGAAGGGACTGTCTTCTTCGAGAAGCTCGCCGAGCCGAATACGAAAATTGCGGGTTCCCCCCGCTCCGGTCTCAGTCGCCGTGACGAGGCAAGTTAGTATGAGATACCGGAAGTATGTGGGGACCTCTCGGTCACGGACTGGAGGACCTCTGTCGCCAGAGAGCCAGCGATGGACGTCATTTCGATTGAAGTGCGCAAGGAAAGCTCGCTGCGCAGCAAGTTCACTGATGCCTCCGATCCCCGAGGCGCTGGCAAGCTCCGCCGGAGTGGCGTCCAAGAAGGTTAATGGCACTCCTCCGAACGGACCGTCGGACCTTAGATAATGGGCTACGAGGCGCTCCTCCCACGCCTCGGGAGGTAAAGTCTCTCGGATCGCAGATTCGCCAGAAGCCGACATTATGCGGACATCCCCAAGTCACCCGACCACGGGCTTTTTCAAGCTGCCCTGATTTCCCCGGTTTCTTTCCCGGTCGTTCGCTAATACAGGGTGGCTCTCCCGTTTGCGCGGAATCGTTTTCAAGTGAACACAACCAGCACGGTTTTCGCAAATACCGATTAATTCAATCTTAAGAGGTAGCCACTTTGCGGGCACGTTCGCGCGGTTGGTGGGACACTGACATAGGCGGGGATACCGATGTCTGGAGGTTTTGGCGCTTTACCCACTCGCTTGGCACCAGCGTAACACCAGCTTGCCCTCTGGACACAAGGATTTTGTGCGGCCATATTTCTTCATCATAGGCGACGAACTTCAAAACAATGGCAAGCGTGCGCAAAAAGAAACGGATCTACAAGGGTAAGGTCCGCTGGGATTGGATCGTCGACTACTTCGATGCGGCCGGCGAGCGGCGCCAAGAGACCTTCAAGCGCTCGAAGGACGCCAACGCCCGGCTCGACGTGATCAAGCAGGAGCTGCGGGCGGGCGTTCACACTGCGGACAGCGCTAGCATGACTGTAAGCGAGGCGGGCCAGGTTTGGATCAAGGCTTGCGAAGCCGAAGGGCTGGAGCGCTCGACGACTCACCAGTACAAGAACCATTTGAAGTACCACATCAACCCGATCCTAGGGCAGGAGAAGCTGTCCCGGCTGACCAAGCCGAAGGTGCAGGCATTCGCCGATCAGATGCTGGCGGACGGCAAGTCCAAGGCACTTACGCGCAAGGTGGTGACTAGTCTGGGCAGCTTGATCGCCGAAGCCGAGAAGCGGGGTCTCGTCGCTCAGAACGTGGCGCGCGGGCTGCGGCTGCGGAACTTGAAGCGCCGGAAGGAGCCGGTCACCATCCCAACGCTGGATGAGATACAGGCCCTCATCAACACGGCATCGGAACGATGGCGGCCATACATCCTCACCGCAATCTTCACGGGGCTGCGCTCAAGTGAGCTGCGGGCGCTCCGGTGGGCGGATGTCGACTTCGATGCGAAGGTCATCCGGGTACGGCGCCGGGCCGACCGCTGGAACGAAATAGGCAATCCGAAATCAGCCACCAGCCGGCGGGACGTGCCGATGTCGGCGATGGTCCGAAACACGCTCGGGACGTGGCAGAAGGAATGCCCGCGGAAGGGCAAGACGAAGGAAAATCAGGGTACGCTCGATCTCGTCTTCCCGAACGGCTCCGGCAACATCGAGAACCACGCCAACATCTACCGGCGGGGCTTTGTACCGCTCCAGATCGCCTGCGGCGCCTACACTGAGCTGCCGGCCGAGAAGGAAGGGGACGAGCCGGTCAAGAAAGTGAAGTATGGGCTCCACGATCTCCGGCACGCTGCGGCGTCCCTTTTCATCCAGTACGCCGGGTATCAGCCAAAGCGCGTGCAGGAAGTTATGGGTCACGCCTCGATCACCATGACCTTCGACATCTACGGCCACTTATTTCCATCGCCGGACGACGATCAAAAGGCCATGAGCAGGATAGAGGAAAAGCTCTTTGGATGCGGCGAAATTGCGGCAACTTCCTAGAAACATCAATTGAATCAACGATTGAAAGCGGAATCATAATCCTTGTGTCGGGGGTTCAAATCCCTCCTCCGCTACCAATCAAATCAATCCGTTAAGGGGCTTTTCGGCCCCTTTTTCTCAGCCCGATAGAGGCTTACTGGAACGCCACTTCCGCGAAGCTTCTGAGCTTCCGGGAGTGAAGCCGCTCCCGTTCCTGCGTCTTGAGCAGCTCGAGGGCCTTCAGGCCGATCTCGAGATGCTGGCCGACGCGCTGGCGATAGAACTCCCCGGCCATGCCCGCGAGCTTGATCTCGCCGTGCAGCGGCTTGTCGGAGACGCAGAGGAGCGTTCCGTAGGGCACGCGGCAGCGAAAGCCGTTGGCGGCGATAGCGGCGGACTCCATGTCGAGGGCGATTGCGCGCGACTGCGACAGCCGGCGTATGATCGCCGCGTGGTCGCTGAGCTCCCAATTTCGATTGTCGACGCTCGCCACCGTTCCCGTGCGCATGACGCGTTTCAGGTCGTAGCCGGTGAACCCCGTCACGTCGCCGACCGCTTGCTCCAGCGCGACCTGCATTTCGGCAAGCGCCGGCACAGGCACCCACAAAGGCAGATCCTCGTCGAGCACGTGATCCTCGCGCACATAGCCGTGCGCCAGGACGTAATCGCCGAGCTTCTGGGAGTTCCTGAGGCCGGCGCAATGTCCGAGCATGAGCCAGGCGTGCGGCCTCAGCACCGCGACATGGTCGGTGATGGTCCGCGCGTTGGACGGGCCCGTGCCGATGTTGATCATCGTGATGCCGCCGAGCCCTGGCTCGACCAAGTGGAACGCGGGCATCTGCGGCATCCGTTCCGGCGGTCTTCCGCTTGGCTCCGCCGGGCCGAGGCGGGCGTTCCCGGTGACGACATCGCCCGGCTCGACGAAGGCGGCATAGTCCGGCATCCCGGCCGCCATATGCTCGCGGCCCATCTGCGCGAAGGCTTCGATGTAGAACTGGTAGTTGGTGAAGATCACGTAATTCTGGAAATATTGTGGGCCGGTGCCGGTGTAATGCGCCAGGCGATGCAGCGAATAGTCGACGCGGGCGGCACGGAAAAGCGCGAGCGGCTCGGGATCGGCGGGCGTACGCTGCAGCGTTCCGTTGACGATCGCATCGTCCATCCCAGACAGATCGGGCGTGTCGAAAAGGTCGCGGAGAGGCCGGCCCACGCTCGTCTGCTCGTGACGGAACGACCCGGCCGCGAGATCGATATCGCGCTTGTACGCGAAATGGATCGGAATAGCTTCGTCGGACTCGCCGACCTCGATCGGCACGCCGTGGTTCTGTATCAGGAGCCGGATCTGCTCGATGAAATAGTTGCGGAACAGATCGGGGCGCGTCACCGTCGTCTGGTGTACGCCGGGGCCGGAAACGAAACCGTAGGAGAGCCGCGAATCGAGCCGGGCATGCGTCGCCGTGACGATACGCACGAAGGGATACATCGCCCTCGAGCGCGTCTCGAGCGGCTTGCCCTTGCGGTACGCCTCGAACGCCGTTCTCAGAAAAGCCGTGTTCCGCTCGTAAATCTTCTCGATGCGCGCCACCGCCGCGACCGGGTCGGTGAATGCCTCTGTCGGGATAGGCTCTGGTATGCTCATTGTGAGTGCCGGCGACATACCGCCTCAGCTTTCATCGGCAGGAGGCCGAGTCAAGAGGAAAGGGACAAAGGCTTCGGCCTGCCCGAACCGGCTACCGGCGGCGCGTACGGAACGGCTATAGCGGAGCTTGCGACATGAAGAAGCCGAACGACATCGAAAAGCTGTTTCGTTGCGACGGCCGGAAAAAGGTCCGGCTGGCGAAGATCGACCCGCGGCAGAAGACCGGCCTCGAGGACCGCAAGAAAGCCGAGCGCCGGACCGAGGACGATGTCCAGGCGATCGACGAATTGCAGGACCGGCTCTACGCGGAAGGCAAGCAGGCGCTGCTCGTCGTCCTGCAGGCGATGGATGCGGGCGGCAAGGACGGCACGATTCGGCGGATATTCGGGCCGGTCGACCCGCTCGGCATGCGGGCGGTCGGCTTCAAGGCCCCGACGCCGGAAGAGCTCGCCCACGACTTTCTCTGGCGCATTCACAAGCAGGTGCCGGCGAAGGGCGAAATCTGCGTGTTCAACCGCTCGCATTACGAGGACGTCCTCGTGGCCCGGGTCCGAGGCCTGGCGCCGCGCGACGTCATCGAGAAGCGCTACGACCAGATCAACGCCTTCGAGCGTCTGCTCGCCGACGGCGGCGTCGCGATCGTCAAGCTGTTCCTGCACATCTCCAAGGACGAGCAGCGCGAGCGCCTGCAGGAACGCATCGACCTTCCGGAGAAGCGCTGGAAGTTCAATCCCGGCGATCTCGAGGACCGGAAGCTCTGGGACGACTACATGGAAGCCTATGAGATTGCCGTGAACCGATGCTCCACGCCATGGGCGCCCTGGTACATCGTGCCGGCGGACCGGAACTGGTACCGCGACGCGGTGGCCGCGGCGATCATCCGGTCGCGGCTGCAGGCGATGGATCCGCGCTACCCCGAGAAGAAGATCGATCCCACGATTCGCGTGGTCTGACGCGCACCCCGGCCGGGGCGCGGTCCTACCACTCGTCCGGCGGCCCGTCGCCCTCTTCCTTCGGCAGGTCGCTGGAGCGCCAGGAGAAGAAGAGCAGCACCCGGGACTCGTTCGTGTGCGAATAGCCGATTTCCGGGTCGGCGGCGTCGATGAGACGCCCGTCCGCCGTGCCGTAGCTGGTTGCCGCGATCTTGGCGACGCCCTTGCGCACCCTCTTCTTGTACAGCGCGATTTCCGGCAGCTTCAGCAGGCCGGATGCGAGCGGAATCGGCACGTCGTAGCTCGGAATGCCGATGAGCGTCTCGGATTCGTCGATGGAAAGCGCGCCCGCACGCACTTCGACGACGGCCTGTGCCTGGCCGCGATCGGCAACCAGCGCCGCGCCCTTCCGCAGCAGGCGGTCGCGGATCGCGGCGACGGCGTACTTGCTGTCGGTTCCCTCGAGGTTCTCCGCATTGACGAACACCTTCGTTCCCGGAGAGATCGTCAAATCGAGGCCGTCCATGGCGCGGTCGACGGCGGTGGAAATCAGAAGCTGCTCGGTCGCGGTGCGCGGGGGAGCAGACTCCTTCTGCGTCGAACAAGCGCCGAGCGCGAGCGCCAGCACGACCGCAAGCGAGATTGGTCGATTCATCCGGCCCGAATACCGGGGAATGTGGCCCGTGGCGTGACCGAAATGTGGCAATGCTTTGATTACATGCAGGAATCTTGTGCGGAACGCGGCGTGAAAGGGCGGCTGGACCCGGCACTCCAAGCCATGCGACGCTGGCTGGCATAAATCGGCGGCGGAGAACCGTCGAAGGCGACAGAAGTGAAGACGGTTTCGTTGAACGGGGACAAATCAATGTAAGGAGATCGCTATGAGTATTTTCGGCAAGATAATGTCTTCGATATTCGGCACCAGCGCGGCGACAGCGGCGCCGGCTCCGTCATCTGCCCCGTCATCTCCGGTGGCGGCGCCGTCGCCCGCTGCCGCGCCGATGGCGAAAGTCGACGTCGAGGCCGTCCTGACGAAGCTCGCCGCGGAGAACAAGCAGAAGCTCGACTGGCGCAAATCGATCGTCGATTTGATGAAGCTCCTGAACCTGGACAGCAGCCTTTCCGCGCGCAAGGAGCTGGCGCAAGAGCTGAACTACACCGGCAGCATGGATGACTCCGCGTCGATGAATATCTGGCTGCACAAGCAGGTCATGCAGAAGCTGGCCGCCAGCGGCGGCAAGGTGCCCGACGACCTCAGGAACTGAGAGTCGCGGCGCCGCCCATGGATTCCCCGGTTTCGACCGGGGAGTCCATGCGCGCCGGTTGCGAAACGTCTAGGCGGCCATCTTGTTCTTGATGAGCCCGACGATGCCCGTGAGGACCGCGCC
>WHUA01000022.1 GCA_009377445.1 Alphaproteobacteria bacterium
CCGGTGTCGGCCGGCCGCCGTCTTAGGAAAACCGGCGCGCGACGACACGCGCGCCGGCGGCCGGTGTCGGCCGGCCGCCGTCTTAGGAAAACCGGCGCGCGACGACACGCGCGCCGGCGGCCGGTGTCGGCCGGCCGCCGTCTTAGGAAAACCGGCGCGCGACGACACGCGCGCCGGCGGCCGGAACGGGCCTCAGCTCACCTTCTCGAGCTTTTGCAGCGAGCGCAGCGGGCGCGGCATCTCCTGGCCGGGGAAGCTGGTCGGCCAGTTGGTGTACGACACCTCGCCGACATAGATGTCGCCGCGCGAATCGATCGCGAGGCCGTGCGGGGCCATGAACTTGCCGACTTCCTGCCCAGGCCCGTTCTCGCCGCCGAGCCGGGCCAGCAGCTCGCCCTTGCTGCTGACCACGCTGAGCCGCGGCCCGAGGTTGGGCGCCTTCAGGTTGACGCGCATGCCGGGGCCGAGCTCGCCGATGAAGCAGTGCGGGCACTTGCCGCGCGGCATATAGAGGCCGCACGGGCGGTGCAGGATATTCCACTGCGTCTCGTACTTTCCGTCGCCGTCGAAGATCTGCACGCGGTGGTTTTCGCGGTCGGCGACATAGACCCATCCGTCCTCGTCGGTGACAATATTGTGGACGATGTTGAACTGCCCCGGACCCGAGCCGGACTCGCCCCAGCTCTTCACCAGCTTGCCGTCGGGCGTGTATTTGTGGACGCAGGCGTTGCCGTAGCCGTCCGACACGTAGATGTGGTTGTCCGGCGACAGCGCCGTGTGCGTGCAGCGGTGGAAGGGCGTGCCGCTCATATACGGCGCCGCCTTGCCCGGTATGCCGATGGTCATCACCACCTTGCCCTCGGGCGTGCATTTCTTGACGCTGTGGTCTCCGTCGTCGGTGCAGTAGAGCATGTCGTCCGGGCCGATATGCAGGCCGTGCGCGCGCGGGAACATGCCCTCGCCCCAGGAGCGGAGGAAGTTTCCCCGGCGGTCGAACACGATCATCGGATGTTCGCCGCGATTGAAGACGTAGACCTGGTCCTTGCTGTCCACGCCGACCGCGCCGACGTCCTTGAATTCCCAGCCGTCGGGAAGCCTGGCCCAGTTCTCGACCACCCGATAGCGAAACTCACCGCTGCCCAATATTACCGACATTGCCGGAGCCTCCTCTCAGCGACGTGTGCGGCGATCATTCTCCATCAATCGACGGGTGCGCGCAAAACCGCTGGGTTATGCGGACCGGACACGCCGAATGCCGCCGGCGCCGGCGGCTGATGCCGGAACGTCTTCGCGGCGCCGAGCATCAGGCCGATGGCGATGAGCCAGCTCGCGAGAATCCTGCCGCCGATCGCGACGTACGCCGCGCCGACCGGCCGCAGGAGCGCGAGCGGCGCGAGCAGCAGCCAGAAGGCAGCCATCGCCGCTCCGGTAAAGAACTGCGACTCTCCGAGGCTCGGGTCGTTCAGCGCGGCAACGAAGCCGATCGCGATCCCCGCGGGGACGGCGACGGCAGGCGCGGCTACGCTGCGATGGCGCTCGGGAACGGCGAGCGCGAAGCCGGACAGGATGCAGGCGAGCGGGCCGATGAAGCCGGTGTATTCGAAGCTGCCGGGCCGCTGCACCAGCGCTGAAAGGATTCGGTCCTTGACTGCCCACCCGACGAGAACCCCAGCCACGAAAATCAGAACGCCGGCCACCGCCGGCCGCCGCGGCAGCCGCGACAGCGCGACGCCGAGCCCCGCGATCGCCAGCGCCTCGGCATAGGTCGAGACGACGAATGCCGCGCCGTTGCCGATCGGCCAGCGCACTGCGGCCGGCAGCAGCAGGATGACGGCCAGCGCGACGCCGCCTGCAAACACGCAAACCGCGGGGATCCGGCCGCGTATCGTCATGCGCCTGCCCCGTCGCCGTCAGGCGATGAGGAAGTAGATGCCGCCGGCCGCGATCAGCCCGCCCAAGCCCCGCGCCAGCCCGCCCTGCAGCGGCTTGTTCAAGGCGATGCCGATGAGGATGCCCAGGATATGGATCAGGCCGGTGGCAACGACGAAGCCGACGGCATAGGCCGCCGGATCCGCGGCCGCCGGCAGCTCGGCGCCGTGCGCATAGCCGTGGAACACCGCGAAGACGGCGATGAGAACGAGCGGGATCGGCTCGGCCGGGCGCCAGACCGCGGCGATCGCCAGGCCCAGCACCAGCACCGAAACGGCGATCCCCGTTTCCACGCCGGGAAGCGGCAGCCCCGCCATGCCGGCGACGCCGCCCATCGCCATGATGAGCGGAAAGGCGACCGGCAGCGTCCAGACCGACCGACCGCCCATCTGCGCCCCCCATATGCCGACCGCGAGCATGGCGAGGAAATGGTCCGGGCCGGTCAGGGGATGAGAAAAACCGCCGCCAAATCCGCCCGCGATGCCGCCGGCGACATGCGCGGCCGCGCCGAGCGGCCAAAGCGCGGCGAGGAGGGCGACGCTCGATCGAATCCACCTTCCGCGATGCATTATGCGAAACCCTCCCGAAGCGTGCGCATCCCTCGCCCGCCACTTTGCCTGTTGCGCCGGATAAATCCAAGACGCGGCGCACGGCTTCAAACCCGCCGGCTTCCCATTTTTTGCGAAGCGCACCAGAATATCGCCGAGCCGTCCCGGAAGGCCGCGGACGCATAACGATAACGACCGAGGCAACGCCATCATGAACTACGCCGACGCCATCAACCTGGAAGACCTGCGCAGGATCGCCAAGAAGAAGCTGCCGCGCGTGATCTACGATTTCATCGAAGGCGGCGTCGACGACGAGGATGGCCTGGCGCGGAACGAGGACGCTTTCCGCCGCCGCCCGCTCGTGCCGCGCTACCTGGTCGACGTCTCCACCCTCGACCAGACGGCGACGGTCTTCGGCCGAACCTATTCCAGCCCCTTCGGCATCGCGCCGACCGGCGGCATCGGGCTCTACCGCCGCGGCGGCGACATCATGCTGGCCAAGGCGGCGCGCGACGCCAACATCCCCTTCATCATGTCGGGGGCGGCCACCGCCTCGATGGAGGAGATGGTGAAGGTCGCGCCGGACCACGGCTGGTACCAGCTCTACGCCGCGAAGACCAAGTCGATCTCGGAGGACATGATCCGGCGCGCGGCCGACCTCGGGATCTCGACGCTGGTGGTGACGGTCGACGTGCCGGTCGGCTCGAACCGCGAGCGCAACCGGCGGAACGGCTTCGGCCGGCCGCTCAACCTGTCGCTCGCGGCCAAGCTCGACGCGCTCTGCAAGCCGCACTGGTTCAAGGACTACATGCGCTACGGCCGCCCGACGCTGCCGAACTGGGCGCCCTATCTCGAGCCCGGCGCGGATGCGGAGAAGGTCGGCGCCTTCGTCACCCAGCAGGTCCGCGCGACGCTCACCTGGAGCGACATCGAGAGCTTCCGCAAGATCTGGCCGCGCACCATGGTGCTGAAGGGCATCATGCGCCCGGACGACGCGATCCGGGCGGCCGAGACCGGCATCGACGGGCTGATGGTCTCGAACCACGGCGCGCGCCAGCTCGACCGCGCGCCCTCGCCGCTCGACGTGCTGCCGGCGATCGACGCCGCGGTCGGCGACCGCATGACGCTGATGCTGGACGGCGGCATCCGCCGCGGCGCCGACGCGCTGACCGCGCTGGCCCTCGGCGCCAAGCTCGTCTTCCTCGGCCGGCCGACGCTCTACGGCGTGGTCGCAGGCGGCGAGGCCGGCGCGGCCAAGGCGATCGGCATCCTGCAGAACGAGATCAACCTGATCATGGCCCAGGTCGGCTGCCCGTCGCTTTCCCAGATCGGCCCGGAATTCGTGCTCTGGGACCAGGACGAGCTGCGGCGCAACCGGCGGGGCTGAGGGCGCTCCCCCTACCGCAGCCGCCGATAGACGTAGCCGAACATCGCGACGATGACCGCGATGACGAGCGCCCACAGCAGGACCATCATCGCCATCGCGCCCAGTATGGCCGAGAGCGTATCCCAGAAGCCGAATTGGGCGATCAGAACGATGAGGAGGACGAGGATGACGATCGGCATGATGGAAGGTGAACGGCTGGGCCGGGATCGGGTTCCGGGCATAGGGCCGCCGTGAATTCGCCCTCTTCCGCGATCCTGCCTATACTCTTGAGCGCACCATAGACAGGGGACGAACGCCATGCCGACGCCCAAAGGCCTGCTGCTCGTGATGATGGAGACGGCGCTCACCGACGACGACGAATTCAACGCGTGGTACGACCATGAGCATATCCCCGAGCGCGCCGCCGTCCCCGGCTTCCTCTCGGCGGTGCGCTACGTCTGCCGTTCCGGCTTCCCGCGCTATCTCGCCGTCTACGACCTGGAAAACGTCGGCGTCCTGCAAAGCCCCGGCTACCGCGCGATCGGCGGCGAGAACCTCAGCATCTGGACCAAGCGCGTCCAGCGCAACACGCGCGGCCGCTGGCGGCTGGAAGGGGCGCAGGTCTTCCCCGGCGACGCCATCACCAAGCACCTGGACAGCCGCTGCCACCTGACCGTCGTCCGCTTCCTCGGCGCCGAGGAGGCGGCGCTGCTGGAAGTGCTGCGCGGCTACGCCGAGGACGACCCGAACATCGAGCAGTTCCGCCTCTACCGCAACGACGCGGCGCCGGGCGAGCACGGCGCGCTGTTCGAGCACCGCGTGCCGGTCGCGAGCTTCCCCGTGCCGCCCGCCTTCCTGAAGAAGGAAGTCGGCCGCATCGACCTCATCAACACCTACGCGCCCTACTGGCCGCGCTGAGCGACATGCGCTTCGGCATCCTGTTCACGTCGCACCCCAACGTCGAGCGGGAGCCCTATCCGCACCGCGACGTGCATGCGCGCGTGACGGCGGAGATCGTCGAGGCCGACCGGCTCGGCTACGACACGGCATGGATCGCCGAGCATCACTTCAGCAACCAATACGGCATCCTGCCCGATCCGTTCGCCTACATGGGCTACCTGTCGGCGAAGACGGCGCGGATCCGCCTCGGCACCGCGGTGATGACGGTGCCGCTCTACAATCCCGTGCGCATCGCGGAGAACGCGGCCTTCATCGACATCCTCAGCAACGGGCGGCTGACGCTCGGCCTCGGCTCGGGCTACCGGCCATACGAGTTCGAAGGGCTCGGCATCCCGTTCGACGAGCGGCGCGACATCCAGGAGGAAGCGATCCCGCTGGTGCTCGACGCGCTGCACGGCCGGAAGCTCGACCACGACGGCAAGTATTTCAAATCGAAGATCGGCGGCGACTACGAGCTGTTCCCGGTCAGCATCCAGCAGCCGCATCCGCCGCTCTACATGGCGGCCGGCACCGAGCGCTCGATCGCGTTCGCCGCGGCCCACGGCTTCGGCCTGATGCTGTCCACCCTGCCCTCTGCCGAGGTGCTGGCGGGCCAGATCGCCTTCTACCGCGAGCGTGTACGCCGGGCGCCCGCGCCCTACGACGCCAATCCCGCCTGCGGCCATGTCGACGTCGCGCGCTGGGTCTACGTCGCCGAGACCGACGCCCAGGCGCGCGCCGACAGCGAGGCCGGCATCGTCCGCCACCTGCAGCATTTCATGGGCAAGTCGACAGCGGGATATCTCGGCACGGTGTCGGAGAAAGGCGGCGCGGATTTGAGCTACGACGCGCTCGCCGCCACGACCCTGCTGCACGGCTCGCCCGAGACGGTGACCGGGAAGCTGCGCGCGCTCGCGGACACGACCGGCATGGATTCGCTGCTGCTGCACTACCCGCCCTACTACGGCACGGAAAAGGCCCGGAAGAGCCTGAGACTGTTCGCCGAGCATGTGATGCCGCGGTTCAGGGGCTGAGCGGTGAACGAAATAGGGCTCTGTCCCCTTTTTAACGAAAAGGGGACAGAGCCCTATTTCGTGCGACGGGTCCGCTCACGAACGAACGCAACGCGACGAAGACCGCGCCATGGACTCCCCGGACAAGCCGGGGAGTGACGGTAAATATATGAATATACAAATAAATCGTCACTCCCCGGCTTGTCCGGGGAGTCCATGCGCGCCGACGCCCTCACGCCGCGCTGTAGACTTCGGCGGCGGACTGGCCGTAGACGCCGCCGATCAGCTTGTCCACGGTCCAGCCGTCCGACGACAGGGGCAGCAGCAGCCGCTGGTAATGCAGCCAATGGCCGGCGCCGGTGAGGATGCTGCGCCGCGTCGCCTTCGGCAGCTTGTGCAGGACGACCTCGGCATAGTCGAGCAGGATATCGCGCTCGAAATAGCCGGCCGAAATGTCGTCGAGGTAGCAGCCGGTGAAATTGCGGCCGAGCAGCCGGTCGACCTCCGTGCCGCACAGGCGGACCCGGAAACGGATCGGCGCGCGCTGAACGTCGATCAGCAGCACGTTGCTGAGCAGCCGCGGGATGTCGGCCGGATCGATATCGGCCCGCGACGGCACGCCGCCGCGCCCGACGCGCCGCCAGTAGCGCAGCAGGTCGGCGAGCCCGTCATACTCCAGGGCCGTGGCGATGCGAGCGAAAGAGTCGCTCATTCGAACCTTCCCCTCATCATGAGGCCTTCGACGCCGGCTTATCGGCCGGTCGCCGCCTCGACGAACTGCACACCCAGATAGAAAGCCGAGCGCCGCACGACTTCGCAGAGATAGGTTCGCCCGTAACCGCAGCGCAGCTCGAAGCGCTTCGGCAGGCCGGCGATATTGGCGGGCCGAATCTTGGCGCCGGTCGCCGACATGTCCAGGACGGTGCCGTCCATGACCTCGGCCCTGCCGTCGACCAGGATGGAGGCGCGGCGGATCGTCCGCTTTCGCGGCGATGCCCGCCGGTCGCTGCGCGGCGCCGCGGCCACCGCGGCCTTCGACCCGGTGACGTAAAGCTGCTCGCCGAGCAGAATGACGCGGAGCGACTGCGCCAGCGCCCTCGCCTCGAGCGTCGCCGGCAGATAGCCGTCGAGCCCGGCATCGATGTAGGCGGTCAAGCCGGCCCGCGTCGCGCCCCCGTCGAGAATGACGGCGCTCGCCTCCGGATACATGCGCTTGACGGTCACGACGTCGGTCTCGTCGACGGCGCCCTGGCCGGGCGCAAGCATCAGGACCAATTCCGGCTCGTCGAAGGAGCCGGCCGCCTCCGCGCACGCGCCGGCATCGGCAAAGTTGCCGACGATATCGAAGCCGGCGGCCGTCAGCGCATGGGCAAGATCCTTGCGCCCGCCCGCCGTGCCGCCTGCCAAACAGAAGGTCGTTCTCACCATCGTTGCTTCTCGCCTTGTACCATCCCGCCGGAGGAGTTAACTCGGTTTATATTTTGTGCCGGCAAGTAATAATACCTCGGCGCTTCAGGTATTACCCTTATAATTATGATCTACATCTTAAGTAAAGTTGTTGTAAATGTGAGATATTTTCATTAAGGTTAACAATAATATTCAAAAAATACCAAATATCTCGAAGATCTGCGGAGATCGGGATTGGGACCCTGGCGCGAGGCCGTCTGAAGCTTCGACCGCCTATGCCACCGAGCTCGAGTGCCCGCCGACGCCGGCGCGGACGCCCCACAGGGCGGCCTGCGTGCGGTTCGCCACGCGGAGCTTGCCGATCAGGGACTTCACGTGAATTTTGACGGTCGCTTCGCGGATGCCGAGGCGCCGGGCGATCTGCTTGTTCGACAGCCCTTCGGTGAGGCACTGCAGGATATCGACCTCGCGCAGCGTAAGCTCCGCGAGCCGCCGCGACTCCCCGCCGTCGTTGAGGCCCTCGCCGCCCGACATCAGGGCATGGGCGAGATCCGACGGGAACACCGTCTCGCCGAGCCTTATCAGGGCAAGCGAATGAATCAGCGCATCCTTCGAGATGGTGTTGAGCAGATAGCCGCGCGCGCCCATGCGCAGGCAGGCGCCGAGCTCCGCCACCGACATCGCGGACGACAGCAGCAGCAGCCGCGCCGCGTCGTATGCGCCGAGCAGGGCATCGACCGCGCTGGCGGTTTCCTCGATGACCCCCGACGACACGTACACGACCAGCGCCGGAACCGGCGCTTTGCCGGCTGCCGCTACGCAGTCCTGGTACTGGGTGAACTCGCCAATCGTCTCGAACGCCGAGCCCTCGAGAAAGCCTCTGAGCCCGCGCCGGAACAGATCGCTGCCACCAACAAGAAACACGGGCGCTTGAGACATCCTCTCCCTCTGCTCAAGCTCCCCTCCCATCCGAAAAATGATAGATAAAACCTAGCCAAATCATAATGATTTTTTTTCATTTACGATAAGATCCCGTAATACTCAAAGATTTCATCATACAAATATTACGCCTTCCAAAATATTAACTAAACAATTTCGGAGCCTATACGTCTAATTTTACTTTCCACTCGCCACGGCGGAAGAAAGCTGAGTTTGAAACACCCGGCGATGCGCATGGCGCCGCCGCCGGCGCGCGACGACACCGGCCGCCGGCGCGATCGGCGTGCAGCGGCACGACCGCCGTGCTATCGTCGCCGCTCCTCAGATGCGCGGGGAAAGCCGATGTTCGACGGGTCGTTTTCGGCCGTGCGAAAGTCGCCGCCTCTCGGCCGCCGCCTGTCCGCGGCATCGGCGGCGCTGCTCGCGCTTGCCGCCGCGCCGCTCGCGGCCGCCGAGCCGGGCCGCGACAGCCGGCGGGTCGACCTGGAGCTGATACTTGCCGTCGACGTCTCCGGCAGCATCGACCCCGACGAAGCCGACCTTCAGCGCAAAGGCTACCTGCGGGCATTGCACGACCCGGAAGTGATCCGGGCCATCAAGTCGGGCCCGGAGGGCCGGATCGCCGTGACCTATGTCGAATGGGCGGGGATGGGGCACTACAAGACCGTGACCGGCTGGAGCGTCATCGACGGCGAGGAGAGCGCCAAGGCGTTTGCCGGCCGCCTCGGCGCCCAGCCCATCGAGAGCGCGCATCGCACCTCGGTCAGCGGCGCGATCGACGGGTCGGTGCCCCTGTTCGCCGCCAACGCCTATGACGGCGCCCGGCGCGTCGTCGACATTTCCGGCGACGGCCCGAACAACTATGGCCGGCTTGTGACCCAGGCGCGCGACGCCGCGGTCAAGGAGGGCGTCACCATCAACGGCTTGCCGATCCTGACGAACACCGCCCCCGGCGCCTACCCCACCCCGCCGGACCTAGACCTGTTCTTCCGCGACTGCGTGATCGGCGGCCCAGGCGCCTTCTACATCGTCGCCCACGGCTTCGAGGATTTCGCCCGCGCGGTGCGAAAGAAGCTGATCATCGAGATCGCCGGCGCGCCGCCGGAACGCCTCTGGCACGCCGCGGCCGAGGACAAGCGCCAAGGCCCGCCGTGCGATATCGGCGAGCGGCGCTGGATGAGCATCATCCGGGGCGGCATCGAACGCTGAGAGTCCCGCCCGGCCGGCGAGAATTCTCCGCCGCTTTTGACCTCTTTTGACTTGGATCAATCCCCCGGGATGCGCCTGGGCGTAGCGTCATATCGGGACTGTATGCCTCACAGATCCCGCATGCGCCAGCGTCCCGGCAGGGCTTCGCTTGGTTCGGCAACGCCAATCGATCCTTGCCGGGACGCGACGCATTTGCGGTCAATTGTTGACAATCTACACATTTACCGGCGATCATCGGGGCGCTCGCACTTGGACGCTCCCTGGACACCCCCATGCCCGGATTCGAGGACACACTCCGCCTTCTCCGCTCGAGCTCGCTGCCGAACGCGCTGCAGGACGAGATCGAGCGGCGCATCCTGTTCGGCGAATACCGCGCCGGCGAGCGGATCAACGAGAACGCGCTGGCCCAGGAGCTGGGCATCAGCCGCGGCCCGATCCGCGAGGCCTGCCGCGGCCTGGTCGAGAGCAGGCTTCTCGCGGTGATCGTCAACCGCGGCTTCTTCGTGCGCGAGATCACGGCCAAGGAAGCGGCCGACGTCTACGACGTGCGCGCGAGCCTGATGCGGCTTGCCGGGGAAACCCTGGCAGGGCGCATCACCGACGGGCAAATCGCAATTCTCGGCAGCCTGGTGGAGCGCATGGACGCCGCGGAGCGCGGCGGCGACCACGACGCCTATTACGTGCTCAACGTGGAGTTCCACGACCGTATCGTCGACTACACGGAAAACGACCGCTTGCGGGCGATGTGCGAAGGGCTGGCGAAGGAGCTGGCCCTCTACCGCCACCGCAGCCTGATCGACGGCGGCGGCGTGCACGTCTCCAATCGCGAGCACCGGCGGATCCTGGCGGCGCTGGCGGCGCGCGATCCGGCGCGCGCGGGCGCCGAGCTGGAACGCCACATGCTCGCCGGCAAGGAACGCTTCCTCAGCACCAGGGACAACACCGGCGACGGGCCGCCCGCCTGACCGAAGCCTCGGAACAGGCAGACGACAACAGGGAAGGTTAAGACCGATGCGATTCAGCAACTTCATGTTCCCCGCCTCCATGGACCCCGCCAAGGACGGCCAGGTCATCGACGAGACGCTGCGCGAAGGGCAGCTCTGCGACCAGCTCGGCATGGAGATGCTGTGGCTCGCCGAGCATCATTTCGACGGCATCTGCGCCTATGTCGATCCGGTGTCCTTCGCCGCGGCGCTGGCCGCGAGCACGAAGCAGATCCACATCGGCTTCGCGGTCGCCCAGATGTCGCTGCACCACCCGATCCGCATGGCGGAGCAGATGACGCTGATCGACAACATCAGCCACGGCCGGCTGGTGGTCGGCTTGGGGCGAGGCACCGCCTACAACATTTACGACTACCAGGGCTACGGCATCGACCCGGCCGAGGCGCATGACCGCCTCGTCGAGTCCGAAGAGATCATGATCAAGGCGTGGACGACGGAGAATTTCGAGCATAAGGGCAAGTTCTGGGATATCCGCCTGCCGATGCTGCGCCCGCGGCCCTACACCAAGCCGCACCCCATGATCATCCGCGCCTGCTCGGGCGAGGAATCGATGCTCGAAATGGCGCGCGCCGGCCGGCCCTTCATGATGAACATCCAGACCAACGAGACGACGAAGCACCGCATGGACCTCTACCGCAAGACCATGCGGGAGTGCGGCTACGACGCGGAGCATGTGGCGCGCAACGTCGAGAATAGCTGGGTCTGGCGCAACATCTTCGTCGCCGAGACCGACGCGGAAGCGGAGCGGCTCGCCATTCCCGCCTTCGAGACCCAGTCCGAGTTCCGCATGGCGATGCGCAAGAAGGTCTACGAAGAGCAGGGCCTGTTCCTGAAGAAGGAGAGCGCCAACCCCGCGGCGCGCAACGACGCGCAATCCGCGGTGCTCTGCGGCTCCCCCGCGACCGTCGCCGAGGCGATCGCCGAGATCGACAAGATCGGCGTCGGCGGCCTGATCCTGACCTTCCGCATCGGCCCGATGCCCTACGACGTGGCGGCCGGCAGCATCAAGCTGTTCATGAAGAAGGTCGCGCCGGAGTTCAAGACGAAGAAGGCGGCGTAAGTAGGGGCGCAAGTCACCCCCCACCCTGACCCTCCCCCGCAAGGGGGGAGGGAAAAATATTGAGTTAACTCAAAGTCCTCCCCCCTTGCGGGGGAGGATTTAGGTGGGGGGTCGGGGCGATGCCGCCCCCCGCACCGCCGCCCCTGCGGCTTTCGCCGCCGCGACGCCGCTGAAATACGCCCCGTGCGCGGTCGAGTAGAAGTCGAGCGACGTCGCCTCGCCGGCAAAGAACAGGCGGCCGTCGAGCGGGCGCGCGAGGTCGGCGCGGCGGTGCGCCTGGCCCGGCCGGGCGCCCGAATAGCCGCCGCCGACCTCGGGATCGCCGCGCCAGGCGGTGGCGACGGAGCCTGCGATCTCCTTCTCGATATCCGCGCCAAAGATCGCCTTCAGGCGCTCCCGCGCCAGCGCCGTCATCGCACCGGGCCCGTCCTTCTCCAGCGCATCGCAGACCCGGCCGCCGACATAGGCGCCGACGACCCGCTCGCCGCACGGCCGGACGTGGAAATGCATCGCGTCCGCCTTGTCCGACGAGAAGATGGAGAATCGCCCCGGCGGGTCGCCGAGCACGTCGCGGCGGAGCGCGAAGCCGACCTTGTTCGCCGCCCCCATCGGCACCGCCTCGATCGCCGATCGCTTCCAGTCCGGCAGCGCCGGGGCGAAGCGGATCGACCCGTTGGCGAGCACGGCGGTCGATACCGTGACGATCGCGGCAGCGGCGCTCACCGTGCCTTGCGGCGTCTCCAGCGTCACCCGCGGCCCGCCCCAGCCGATGCGGCCGACCGGCGCGTTCAGGGTCACCGGCAGCCCGGCGCCGTAATGGGCGATCAGCGCGCCGAACCCCTCCGGCACCACCCAGTTCTCCTTGGTATCGATGTAGCGGGCGTAGTCGAGCGTCGAGACGGCGTCCGTGTTGAACGACGTCATCATCGCGCACCAGGCGTCGAACAGCGCGGACCATCGCGCGCCGCGCTCGATCACCTCCGACGACGGGATGTCGCGGCCGTCCTGCCCCGCCGCTTCCATCGCCTTGAAATTGCGCTCGGCGAAGGCGATCCAGTCGGCCGTCTCCTCCGCGGCGGCGCGGCGGCCGCCGAGGAAGACCTGCCGCACCCGCCGTTCCAGCGCCGGCGCATAGCCCAGAAGGCGCGCGATGGCGACGAAGGGATTGCGGCTCGCGGAATGCAGCCAGCGGCAGCCGTGGTCGAAGGGAACGCCGAGCGAAGCGCTTTCCGTATAGGCCCGCCCGCCGACGCGGCCCTTCGCTTCCAGCACGACGGTGCGGAAGCCGCGCTCCGAGGCGGTGCGCGCGGCGGCCAGCCCCGCGGCGCCCGCGCCGACGACGGCGATGTCGTAGTCCGATAGGGGCTGGGTCATCTGACGGTTCCGTTCGCCCCCCATGACGGCGGCAGGGCGGCGTGCCCGTCAAGCGCTAAGTTGTCGCCTGGCGTTCAGCCGAGATAGTCGACAACCCTCGACCGCAATGCCGCGCGGGCGTCCTCGATCAGCGCGAAGCAGCGGTCTTCCTGCGGCATATTCTTTGTTGAAATAATATGTTGGACAATATTATTCAGCGTATACTTTAAATCGTCCACCTGGGCCTCGAGGCCCCGGATGCGGGATTTGTCGCCGAGCGGCGGAACGCGCGGGCTGGCTGCCGGCGAATCGAAGAGATCGGGCTGGATCATTGGCGTATGCGTACCGATATGGGGTGATTGCCCCGTGTTTACCGGTCTTTGCCCGCCGGACAAATGACCGGCGTCACAGAGCGGCGCGGCCAGGATGGGAATGAATCGGCGGGAATGCGGTCAATTGTGATGGGCCGATGGGGCGCCCCCGGTGTAGACAGGGACGGTTCCCGCGCTATCGGAACTCAAGGAAGGAAGCTCGCGCACATGACTTCGCTCGACCGTCGAAGCCTCGCCCTCGCCGTCCTGGCCCTGCTCGTTCCGGCGGCGGCCTCCGCCGACACCAAGGCGGTATACCAAAGCGCGAAGGGCAAGGAGAGCCTCACCTTCGCGGTAAAAGGCCCGATGGTCCGCTGGGAAGCGCCCGAGTTCGCGCGGGACAAGCGCTACGCGCTGTACGACGGCACCCGGGGGACGATGATCCTGGTCGACGACGGCCGCAAGGAATACGTGGAAATGACGCCGGAATCGATGCGCCGGCAGCGCGAGCAGATGCAGGCGCAGCTCGGCCCGATGATGGAGCAGCTCAAGAAGCAGATGAAGCACCTGCCGCCGGAACAGCGCCGCGCCATCGAGCAGAGCATGTCGGGCATGATGCCGAAACAGGGCGGCGGCCTGCCCGGCATGAACTTCACGACGAAGGCGGCCGGCAGCGGCAACGTCAACGGCATTCCGTGCACGCGCATGTCCGTGCTGCGCGACGGCGAGGCCGTGCACGAGCTCTGCCTCGCGTCGCGCGCCGACACGAAGATCCCGGCCGGCGACTACGAGACGATGATCAGGATGTTCGACACCATGCGCGAGATGGCGTCCGCGGTTTCCGCCGCATCGATGCCGATGGCGGCGGACCTCAAGGGCGTGCCGGTCGAGATGAAGAACCATATGGACGGCTCGGTCCAGACGCTGAAGCGCGTCAGCACGGAAACGCTCCCGGCCGGCGCCTTCACGCTGCCGCCCTACAAGAAGGTTTCCTTCGGCAGCTTCACGGGGCTGCCGTAGGGGTATACCGAGCGTACTCATCCTTCGACAGGCTCAGGATGAGGGTAATATTTGTGTCCGATCAAGAGAGTAGCACTCATGCTGAGCCTCCTCATCCCGAGCTTGCCGAGGGACGAAGCATGAGTGGGCACGACAGCCGGCCTCCCCCCCCCCCACCTCCGCATTGGCCGAATTTCTCGGCGAGGACGGCGCCTGCTAAACTGGCGGCCAATGCGCAGGGAGCGGCAGGGATGAACCAGCTTTCCATCGAACCGATCACCGACGCCATCGGCGCCGAAGTCACCGGCGTCGACCTCGGCAAGCCCGTCGATGCGGCGGCGCGCGAGCGGCTCAACGGCGCACTGGCCGACCACAGCCTGCTGGTGATCCGCGACCAGAAGCTCACGCCGGCAGGCTTCATGGCGGCGACCGGCGTCTTCGGGCAGTCCATGCCGCAGCACTACTCGCAGTTCAACATGCCGGAGTTTCCGAACATCGGCATACTGTCGAGTCGCGACTCCGACCGCCGCCCGGATGGGACCTATATCCTGCGCGGCACGGAATGCTGGCATACCGACCACACGAACCGGGAGCGTCCGCCGAAGGCTACGATACTGTATGCCGTCTCGCTGCCGTCCAAGGGCGGCGACACCAGCTTCGCCAGCATGCGCGCCGCCTACGCCGCCCTGCCCGACGCGGACCGGCGGCAATTCGCCGGCATGCGGACGGTCAACCGCCTCGACCGGCAGAACACGGCGCGCGCCGAGGACAAGGCGAAATACGATGTCGGCATCGTCCATCCCCTCGTCCGGACGCATCCCGACAACGGCACCAAGGCGCTCTATTTCCATCCGACGAAGACCGAGCGGATCGTCGGCATGGAGCCGGACGAAAGCCTCGCGCTGATCGACGGCCTGCTGGAGCGGATCATCCGGCCCGGGATCGTCTATCGCCACCGGTGGAGGCTCGGCGACATGGTGGTTTGCGACAACCGGGCCGCCCTGCACCGGGCGCACGACGACTACGACCCGGCGGAAGGGCGCCTGCTTTATCGCGTGATCGTCGAGGGCGACCGGCCAGTTTGACCCTTCCGTGCCCGCCGGCGCGCGTGTCGTCGCGCGCCGGCGCCCGAGGAAGCCGTGAACCTGGCTCTTGGTTAATCGAATATTTACGACTTTGGCCGAGATTTACCCTCACGCTACTCATCGCGGCGTCTATTGCACTTAATGGTTGTTCATGAACACCCCATACCCAGCGTTGCGCGTGCTCATCGTCGAGGACCATGCGTTCACGCGCCTCCTGATCAAGGAGGTCCTGCAAAGCCTCGGCTGCAATCCGAACAATATCCGCGAGGCCGAGGACGGCGCCGCAGGGCTGCGGATGCTTAAAGAGCAGCGCGTGCATCTGATCGTCTGCGACTGGCAGATGGAGCCGATGGACGGGCTCACCTTCGTCCGCAAGCTTCGCGACCCCAAAGACAGCATCGATCCATTCGTGCCGATCATTTTCTGCACCGCGTACACGGACGTGGAGCTGATCGAGCGCGCCCGCGATACCGGCGTCACCGAGATCATGACGAAGCCGATCACCGTCAAGGCGATCGAAGACCGGGTCAGGTCGATACTGGAGAAGCCGCGCCCGTTCGTGGACTCGACCCAGTATTTCGGGCCCGACCGGCGCCGCAGGCGCGACGACGTGCCCGGCGACGACCGCCGGCGCGCCCGCCGCACCATCATCAAGCAGGTGACGGACGACGGTACGAACGAGGCCAGCGAAGGTTAATCCGGCAGCGGCGGCGCGCCGCCATCGAGCATCTTTCCCGCGCCCCGGCGCATCATTATAATTCCCCGATCCAGCCGATGGCGGCCATGGAGCGTGCGCTGCGGCCTCCCCCTCCCCCGGGGCGCCGCGTCGCACCGACGATGGGGAATGGACATGATCAACTCCGACGCGACGCAGCGGCGCGTCATGTGGCGCAGCCAGTTCCAAGGCGAAGAGGTAATCCAGGCCTGAGCGGCGGGAGCCCCGGCGCGCGCCCTCGCCCGCTGCAATGCTCACCTGCCCCAACGCGCCGGATCGCCCATGAATCGCCCATGAATCGTCCATGAATCGCCCATGACCAGAGTCGCCCGCAAGAACGACCGCTTCAACCTGCAGCCCGGCCAGTCGTTCGGCAGCAAATACGTCATCGAGGCGTTCCTCGGCGGGGGCGTCGAGGGCGAGGTCTACAAGGTGCGCGAGTTGCGCACCAAGATCAGCCGCGCCGCCAAGCTGTTCTATCCGCGCAAGAACGAGCGCGACCGCGCCGCCCGCGCCTACGCGCGCAAGCTGGAGCACCTGCGCCATTGCCCGCTGGTCATCCAGTACCACAACGCCGAGACCCTGCTCGTCCGCGGCACGAAGGTGACCTGCCTCCTCAGCGACTACGTCGACGGCATGCTGCTGGCCGACTACGTGGGGGCGCGGCCGGGCAAGCGGCTGATCCCCTTCGAGGCGCTCCATATCCTCTACACTATTATTTGCGGCCTCGAGCAAATACATGCCGCTGGCGAATATCATGGCGACCTGCATGATGAAAATGTGCTGATAAAATCATCAGGTATATTCTTCGATATCAAGATTCTGGACTTTTTCCATTGGGGCCGATCCGTGAGGACTCACCAGAAACATGACATCGTCGATGCTGTCCGGATTCTATACTATATGGTGGGCGGGCCGACTGCGTACCGCAAGCAGTCCGCGGGCATCAAATCGATCTGCCGCGGCATGCGCCGCGACCTGATCCTGAAGCATTTCCCGACCGCCACCCGCCTCCGCCAGCACCTCGAGAGAAATCCGGACCTGTTTTCGTAGAGGGCCGGCTTTTCGTGTGTGACCGGATCATGTCCGGTCACGACGATCGCGAAATCGGCGCAGCTTTGGCACCCGTCCGTGGATTGCCGCAACAAGTGCGGCAATGACGATAAGTATTTGGTTATAAACAATATCGTCACTCGCGGACTTGTTCCGTGAGTCCATGCGCAGAAATAGTAAAAGTATTTGTTCTGATGCATAAAATAATATTATTAATAAAAATTAACTATACTTATACATCCAAAGTAATACTCCTTAGTAAGCAACAATAAAGATAAAATTTTAGTCGTTTTTTTCCAAGATGTATCATATATTGGTACTGCTGAAGGGAGGGGCGCCCTGCGGCACTAGGGGAAAAGTTATGTCTCAGATGTCTATGGTCCTTGTTGGCGGGACCGGTCTGTTCCGGCGCGGCCTCAACAGCTTCCTGCAAAACAGCGAATTCACCATCGCCGCCGAGCACGACACGGCTGCCGCCTGCATCGCCGCGGCCGGTGCGGCGCCGGAGATCGTCGTCTTCATCTCGACCGGCGACGTCGCGGCTTCCCAGCATGCCGTGGAGCAGCTTACCCAGGCGTATGAGGATGCCCGCCTGATCGTGCTGTCGGGCACGCTTTCGGTGGACGAGCTTGCAGCCTGCCTTCGGGCCGGCGCGCGCGGCTACCTGCTCAACAGCATCTCGAAGGAAGCGATGATCCATTCCTTCACCTTGATCGTGCTGGGCGAGACCGTCTTCCCGTCGGGACTGGCGCTCGCCTGGATCAGCGGCGGCGTCTCGTCCGGGCGCAGCGTCGCCAACCGCGCCCAGGGGCGCGACCTGACCCGGCGCGAGACCGAGATCCTCGATTGCCTGACCGCGGGCGCTTCCAACAAGCAGATCGGCCGCGATCTCGGCATCACGGAAGCGACCGTGAAGATCCACATGAAATCGCTGATCCGCAAGATCGGCGTGAGCAACAGGACTCAGGCGGCCCTGTGGGCCATCAATACCGGCTTCGGCAACGAAACGGTCCAGGCTGCGGCCTGAACGGCGACCGAACCCGGCACAATGCACCCCTCAGATCAGCGGAGTACGATCCATGACGACCATCATGACGACCATCAACACGCTCAAGAACCTCGTTGCGGATGAAAGCGGCGCGACCGCGATCGAATACGGCCTGATCGCCGCCCTCGTCTCGGTGGCTGCGATCACCGCCCTCACGGAGATGGGCAGCGCGCTCGAGCTCATGTTCCAGGGCGTCGCCGAGAAGCTGCAGATCGTCGCGCCCGGCACCTAAGCCGTCCTGTCGCAGAACCGGCACGCGGCCTCGCCCATTCCCGGGCGGGGCCGCTTCCGTTTCGATGCGGCCTACGCTTCCCGCCGCAGGAAAGGCCGGTCGCCCCGCACCGTGGTGCGGTGCATGCGGCGGCGGGCGTTCGTTTCGTCGAACGGCATCGCCTTGTGGACCGAGCTCCGGTTGTCCCAGATGAGCAAGTCGCCCGGGGTCCATTCGTGCACGTAGACGAACTGCGGCTGCTCAGCGAATTCCATCAGCTCCTCGATCAGGCACTGGCTTTCCGCCTCGTCCTCGCCTTCGAAGCCGCGCGTGAAGACCTCGGAGATGAAGAGCGACGGCCGCCCGGTCTCCGGATGCGTGCGGACGGCCGGGTGGATCACCGGCGGCGTCTTGGCCTTCTGCTCCTCGCTGAGCGCGCCGCGCGCCTTGTGCGCCCGCTCGTAGTTCCAGACATAGTCGTGAACGCCGTTCAGCGTCAGCAACCGCTGCCGCGTCTCGGCCGGCAGCGCGTCGAAAGCGCCCTGCATGCTGACGAAAGCCGTCTGCCCGCTGTCCTCGGGACATTCGAGACAATAGAAGAGCGAGCCGAGGCTGGGCTCCTCCATGTAGGAGAGATCGGAGTGATACCGCTTCGACCCGCCGAAAGCGCCGATATGGCGGCCGTTCTCGATAATGTTGGACACGACGAAGATCTCGGGATGCCCTTCGAGGCAGAAGTTCGAGAGGACGTGATCCTCGAGCGGCCCGAACCGCCGGCTGAACGCGATATGCTGTGCGGGCGTCAGGTCCTGGCCCGGCAGGACCAGAACGGTATGCTCGGCAAGCGCCCGCCGGAGCTCTGCGAATTCCCGGTCCGTCATCGGCAGGGCGAGGTCGATCCCTTCGACCCGGCAGCCGATATGCGGCGTCAGAGGCGTGTAGGTGGCGGCATGACGGCGCGCGGCGCTCTGGGGCATGGGGAGTTCTCCTGCTGAGACGGGAGAGTCTAGGAGGAAAGGCCGCGGGCCGGCAAGCGGCGGGTCAGCCGCCGACCACCCCCGCCTCGCGGAGCGATGCTATCTCGGCGTCGTCCAGCCCCGCCTCCCGCAGGACCTCCGCCGAATGCTGGCCCAGCGTCGGCGCGCCGAAGCGGTGCTCCGCCGGCGTTCCGGCGAAGCGCGCGGCCGCCCGCGCCTGGCGCAGCCGCCCGGCCACCGGATGGTCGGTTTCGACGAGGATGCCGTTCGCCTCGGTCTGCGGATGCGCGATCACCTCGCCCCTGGTCAGCACCGGGGCGCAGGGCACGCCGGCCGGCTCGAGCAGGGCCAGCCATTCCGCGGTGCCGCGCGTCTCGAGCACGCTCTGGATCAGCGCCAGCCGGTCGTCGATGTTCAGGTCGCGCAGCTCCATCGTCTTGAAGCGGGGATCGTCCAGCCACTCGGGCTTGCCCACCATGCGCGCGAGGGTGGCCCACTGGCCGTCCGACATCACCGCGACGCTCATGTGCCCGTCCTTGGTTTCGTAGATCAGGTCGATGTAGCTGGCCGCGCGCTGGGCGCTCACCTCGCGGCCGACATAGGTCTGGCCGCCCATGTCCGACGACCATAGGAAAGCCAGCACGGAGTCCAGCATCGACAGGCGGACATGCTGCCCCTCCCCCGTCCGCTCGCGGGCCAGGAGCGCGGCGGTGACGGCCTGGGCGGCGGTGAGCGCCGTGGTCTTGTCCGGAACGATCGTCCGCACCAGGCGCGGCCGGCTCTTGTCCGAGCCGCCCTGGATGCTCGCCAGGCCGGAGACCGCCTGGATGATCGGATCGAAGACCGGCTTTGCGACGTAGGGCCCGGTCTCGCCGAAACCGGAGATCGACACGTAGACGATCCTGGGGGCGACCGCGCGGATCGCGGCTTCGCCGATGCCGAGGCGATCGACCACGCCCGGCCGGAAGTTCTGCACGAACACGTCGGCGCCGGCGGCGAGGCGCAGCAGCGCGTCGCGCCCCTCCTGCCGTTTCAGGTCGATGACGATCGACCGCTTGTTGCGGTTGTTGTTGAGGAAGCTGGAGGACAGGCCGCCGCTCTTGTTGCCCGCGGCGCGGGTCTGGTCGCCGCGGCCCGGCGGCTCGACCTTGATCACGTCGGCGCCCTGATCGGCGAGGATCATGGTCGCCAACGGCCCCGCGATCATCATGGTCAGATCGATGACGCGATACCCGTGCAACGGTCCCGGCATGGCATTGTCTCCGCTAGCGCTTCCCCGCGCCGTGGCGGCGCGGACGGCGGCACTCTAGCGAATTTATGGACGGCTGTGCACGCCCGTCTCTATGCTCACGTAGCGCACCGCATAGTAGAGGCGGGAGGCGGCCGGCCGGCGGCCGCTCGCCGGCAGGAGCAGCCGCGTGTAGGTCCGCCGCACCTCGCCCACCGTCTGCGTGATCTCGTAATAGGACGGCTGCTGGACGACCTTGCAGGTGAGATATTCGAGCGCGAGGCTGCGGGCATGGATCTGGTTCGGGTAGTCCCGCAGGGCTTTCCCCGACCAGTCGCCGAACAGAAATCCGGGATGGTTCCGGAAAACATAGCTCATCGGGTCCGGCCGGCGCACGTCGACCCAGGCGATCCAGCGGAACTGCTCCGGCGTGAAGGCGCCCTTCGGATCGAAATGGGCGGGATCGAAATGGACGGGGTCGAAGGTGGCGGGATCGGCCGCGGCGGCGCCTCGCCGCTCCTGCCAGTAGTCGAACAGGGCGCGGACGGCCGTCGGCTTGCCGGTCGCGGCGTCGACCTCGCGCTTGACCATCTCGTCGAGCGAGAGCTGGCGGCGCTCATGGCTGTACGGCGCGCCGGCGCCGAGGAGGGCGCTGAACCGGAACGTGGCCGCGGGCGTCTCAGGCTGGTTGCGCATGCGAACAGTATTCGCGCGGCACGGTTAACGAAGCGTTAAGGATTCGGTACAACCGCCGGATCGCGGGCCGCTTCGCCGGTCGGCGCGCCAGCGGGGCGCATTCAAGCCTTTGACGCACCGCAATAAACAAAAGGCTTAAGACTTTCGAGTTACGCCCGAAGAGGGACCCTGCGGAACGGCCTGGAGCGGCGGCTTTCTCGCCAGGGGTCCCAAAGTTGCACCCGTCCTCGTCCGCGATTAGCTTGGGAATCCGGGGCAACGCCCGTCCTCCCATTCCAAGAACCACAAGGACAATCCGCCATGTACTGGACCGAACGCCGTGAACGACTACGCGCCCTTCTCGCCGGGGACCGCTGCGTCCACCCTGGCTCCGTCTATGACGCCGTGTCCGCGCGTATCGCCGAAGACCTCGGTTTCGAAGTCGGCATGTTCGCCGGGTCGATCGGCTCGCTCTCGGTCCTCGGCGCGCCGGACCTGATCACGCTGACGCTGACCGAATTCGCGGGCCAGGCATACCGCATCTGCCGCGCCGGCAACCTCGCCCTCCTGGTCGACGCCGACCACGGCTACGGCAACGCCCTCAACGTGAGGCGAACGGTGGAAGAGCTCGAGACCGCGGGCGTCTCCGCGCTCACGATCGAAGACACCGAGCTGCCGCAGCCGTTCGGCGAACTGGGCAAGACGCGGCTGATCTCCATCGACGAGGGCGTCGGCAAGATGAAGGCCGCGCTCTCCGCCCGCCAGGACAAGAACCTGACGATCGCCGGCCGCACCAGCGCGGTGGCAGTCAACGGCATGGCCGATGCGATCAAGCGCGCCAAGGCCTATCAGGCCGCCGGCGTGGACGCGATGTTCTTCGCCGGCATCAAGACGCGGAAGGACCTGGAGACGGTCGCCGGCGAGCTGAAGATCCCGATCTTCCTCGGCAGCATCGGTCCCGAGCTCGCCGACAAGGATTTCCTGTCCGCCACCGGCGTGCGCATCGCGCTGCAGGGCCACCAGCCGGTCATGGCGGCGATCCGCGCCACCTACGAGACGCTGAAGGCACTCCGCGAAGGGACGCCGCCCAAGGAACTCAAGGGAGTCGCATCGCCCGAGCTGATGAAGCAGGTCACCCGCGACGCCGACCACAAGCGCTGGATGAAGGAGTTTCTAGGCGGCTAGGGGGGCGGTTAGCGCCGGCTAGCCCCGCTTCGGCCAGGCGCCGCGGAAGGCGAGCTCGTCCAGTGGCTTGCGCTGACGCGGCGCCGCCTCGCGCTCCTGCAGCTTTTCGGACAACCGCGACCGGTCGCCGAGATATCCAATGGCCGCCGCCGTCTTCGGCTCGTAGCCGTCGGGCACGCCCAGCAGCGCCCGCGCCTTGTCGGGATAGAAGCCCGCCATCTGGTGGACATGGATGCCGCGCGCCGTCGCCTCGATCGCCAGCGTCGCCATCGCCTGGCCGAGGTCGTGGATCGCGTGGCCGTTGGGGCTGCCGTCCTCGTGCGTCGTCTTGGCGGCGGCGATCACCAGCACCGCCGCATGCCTCGCCCAGCTCTGATTGGTGTCCCGGAGGCAGGCGAGCAGCGTCTCGAACGCCGGATCGTTCCGTGCGGCATAGACGAAGCGCCAAGGCTGCGCGTTGAAGGCGGAGGCGGCCCAGCGGGCGGCCTCGAACAGGGCCGTGAGGTCCTGCTCCGCGATCTGGCGGTCGTCGAAGGCACGCGGGCTCCACCGCTCGGCGATCGGCCCCAGGATGGGGTATCTAGTTACGGCGGTCTTGGCCATGGCGGAGGTATCCTTTCTCCCGAGTCGCGGAACGGAGGCGAAATCTAACGCCGGAGCGCATCGCTTCGTCAATGAAGCGACAGGTCAGCAGCCCTGTCCCATGGCGCTTTCTGGGTACCTCGTCGGGGGCCCGGCTGCGGCGGCGCGATCCCGATTGACCAAAATGAAATTTCGTGCCGGAATATCACCGGTCCCGCGGCTAGCGGGGGACTTTCGGGGTCAGGGAGGATCCCAATCATGCTGAAAAAAATCGTGCCTGTTCTCGTTCTTGCCGCCTTCGTCGCCGGCCCGGCGTTCGCCGCCGGCGCGAAGAAACAAGATTGCTCCAAGATCACCGACAAGGCGAAGAAAGAAGCCTGCATGGCGAAGCAGAAGAAGTAATTTCTGCTTTATGTCCCAATAACTTGGGACTATCTTCCGGAACAGCCTCCCGCCTCTCGGCGGGGGGCTGTTCATTTATGGGGAGAATCGGCGCGGCGGAACGCCGGACAGCGCAAATCGCGCGGCGGCGCGCGAGACCGAGTCGCGCTGGATCAATTTGCGACCAGGTGGAATCACCTGATTGCAAATTGATCCATCTTACAAGATTAGAGCAACTTATCTGCGTCCGATCGGACGCAGGTTGCTCTAGTATGGACCGCGCACGTCTTCGGCGCAGAACAGCGACAGGGCGGCTACCATGCCAGAAACGAGCCGACAGATCCGCCTCGCCCGGCGGCCCCAGGGCGAGCCCGTGGCCGCGGATTTCGAGCTGGCCCACGTGCCGGTGCCGGCGCCCGGCAACGGACAGGTGCTGAGCCGGACGGTCTATCTCTCCCTCGATCCCTACATGCGCGGGCGCATGAACGCCGAGCGCTCCTACGCCGACCCGGTGCCGATCGGCGGCGTCATGGAGGCCGGCGGGGTCGGCGTGGTCGAAGCCTCCAACTTCAAGGGCCTCGCCGTGGGCGACATCGTCGTCGGCCGGACCGGCTGGCAGGACTACGCGGTTTCCGACGGCGCGGGCCTGCGCAAGGTCGACCCGACGGCGGGCCCCATCTCGACCGCGGTTGGCGTGCTGGGCATGCCCGGCATGACCGCCTACACCGGGCTCCTCAACATCGGCCAACCGAAGGAGGGCGAGACGCTGGCCGTCGCCGCGGCATCGGGCGCGGTCGGCAGCGCCGTCGGCCAGATCGGCAAGATCAAAGGCTGCCGGGTCGTCGGCGTCGCGGGCGGGCCGGAGAAGTGCCGTTACGTCACGGCCGAGCTCGGCTTCGACGCCTGCATCGACCACCGCGCGCCGGATTTCGAGGCGCAGCTCGCCGCCGCCTGCCCGAAAGGCATCGACATCTATTTCGAGAATGTCGGCGGGCGCGTGCTGGAAGCGGTCCTCCCGCTGCTCAACTTCTTCTCGCGGATGCCGGTCTGCGGACTGATCTCGCAGTACAACGCGACGAAGCTGCCGGACGGGCCGAACCGCCTGCCGCAGCTCATGCGCGCCGTGCTGACCAACCGCGTGCTGATCCGGGGCTTCATCGTGCGCGACTACGCCGACCAGCAAGGCGACTTCCTGCGCGACGTCGGGACGTGGCTGCGCGAGGGACGCATCAAGTACCGCGAGCATCGGGTGAAGGGGCTGGAGAACGCGCCCGCCACCCTGATCGGCCTGTTGAAGGGCGAGAATTTCGGCAAGGTCGTCGTCGAGGTGTCGGAGGACCCGACCCGCTGAGCGGCATAACAACAAACACGAACGGGAGGACCCGACCATGAAAGCAGTCGTCGTTGGCGGCAAAGGCCTCGAAGTGCGCGAGCTGGATCGCCCGATACCGAAACCCAGCGAGGTGCTGGTGCGCGTCCGCGCCGCGGCGCTGAACCGGGCCGACCTGATGATGGCCGCCGGGCAGCGCCCCGGCGCCGCGGGCGGCGGCATCACCGTCGCCGGCAGCGAATGGGCCGGCGAAGTCGTCGAAACCGGCGCCGAAGTCGCCCACGTCAGGCCGGGCGACCGCGTGATGTGCACCGGACGCGGCGGCTATGCCGAATATGCGGTCAGCGACCTGGGCCGCACCGTCGCGATCCCCGACAGCAACATGTCCTTCGAAACCGCGGCGACCCTCCCCGTCTCGCTGCAGACCATGCACGATGCGGTGGTGACCCACGGCCGGCTCACCAAGGGCCAGAGCGTGCTGATCCAGGGCGCCAGCTCCGGCGTCGGCCTGATGGGCCTGCAGATCGCGAAGTACATGGGCGCCGGGCTCGTGATCGGGACCTCGACCGATGCGGGACGCCGGGCGCGGCTGGCGGAGTTCGGCGCCGACATGGCGCTCGACTCCCGCGATCCATCCTGGCCGGACACGGTGGCCGAGGCGACCGGCGGCAAGGGCGTCGACCTGATCGTCGACCAGGTGTCGAACAACGTCATGAACCAGAACATGAAGGCGGTGCGGATTTTGGGCCGCATCGTGAACGTCGGCCGGCTCGGCGGCTTCAAGGGCGAATTCGATTTCGACCTGCACGCCTCGAAGCGCATCACCTATGTCGGCGTCACCTTCCGCACGCGCTCGGTCGAGGAAGTGCGCGAGATCGTGCGCCGCATGCAGGCGGACCTGTGGGACGCGGTCACGGACGGGACGCTGCGCCAGCCGATCGACAAGGTCTTCCCGCTCGACCGGGCGGCCGACGCCCAGGCGCATATGCGCGCCAACGCCCATCTCGGGAAGATCCTGCTGAAGCCTTGAGGAACGACGTCGCCGCGCTCACGCCGCGGCCGTCGGCGCTGCCGCCGGCGCGCGTGTCGTCGCGCGCCGGTCTTCCTAAGACGGCGGCCGCCCTCACCCGGCCGCCGGCGAGACCCCCGCCCTCGCGCCGCTCCGCGCGTGATCGCGGGCGATCAGCGTGTAGACCGCCGGCGTCACGAACAAGGTGAACATCGTGCCGATCGTCATGCCGGCGGCGATGACGAGGCCGATGTCGAAGCGGCTCCGCGCCCCGGCGCCTTCGGCGAGCAGAAGCGGCACCATGCCCAGCACCATCGCCGCCGTCGTCATGATGATCGGCCGGAGCCGCACCGAAGCGGCCCGCTCGATCGCCTCGCGGCGCGACAGCCCCTCCTCCTGCAGATGGTTGGCGAAATCGACCATCAGGATGCCGTGCTTCGAGATCAGCCCGATCAAGGTGACGAGGCCGATCTGCGTATAGATATTGATGCTGGTCGCGCCGAGGAAGCCGCCGATGTTGAGCGGCAGCAACGCGCCGAACATCGCCGTCGGCAGCGCGATGAGGATGATGAACGGATCGCGGAAGCTTTCATACTGCGCCGCCAGCACCAGGTAGATCACGATCAGGGCGAAGACGAAGGTATAGACGAGGGTGTTGCCCTCCTGGATGTATTGCCGGCTCTCGCCCTGGAAATCGTAGCCATAGCCCTCCGGGAAGATCTCGTCCGCCTTGTTCTTCAAGAAGTCGAGCGCCTCGCCGAGCGTGCGGCCGGGGAACGGCACGCCCGACAGGGTGGCCGAGTTGAGCTGCTGGAAGCCGGTGAGCGCGTTCGGCTGGACCGACTGCTCCACCGACGCCACGGTGGACAGCGGCACCATGTCGCCCGCGGCGGTCTTCACCTGATAGCGGGTCAGCCAGTCCGTCGTGAGCCGGTAATCGCGCGGCGCCTGCGGGATGACCTGGTAGCTCCGGCCGTACAGGTTGAAGCGATTGACGTAGTTGCCGCCGAGCAGGGTGGCGAGTGCATTGCCGATGTCGTCCATGCGGATGCCGAGCCGGTTCGCCTTGTCGTTGTCGATCTTGAACTCGACCTGCGGCGTGTCGAAACGGAGGTCGATGTCCGTGAAGATGAACAATCCGCTTTCGAGGGCTGCCTGCTGCATCTGCGCGACGACCTGGGCGAGCTGCTCGAAGTCGCCCACGGTGGTGATGACGAACTGCATCGGCGGGCCGCCGGTCGACCCCGGCAAGGCCGGCGGCGAGAAGGCCAGGACCTGCGCCCCCGGTATGGTCGCCAGCTTCGGCTGCAGCTCTTCCAGTATCCGCTTCTGGTTCCGCTCGCGCTCGGCCCACGGCTTGAACAGGATGCCGGCGAAGGCATCGTGCGCGCTCGGGGACCCGTTGATGGTGAAGACGTGCGCCTGCTCGGGAACGGTCTTGAAGACCTCGTACAGGCGCCGCGTCGAGTGCTCGAGATAATCCAGGTTGGCGTATTGCGGCGTCTTGACCAGCGAGAACAGCACGCCCTGGTCCTCTTCCGGCGCCAGCTCCTGCGGCGTCGAGAGGTAGAGGATCCCGGTCAGCGCGACGACCGCGATCAGGATGACCACGGTGAGCGCGCGGAAATTGAGCGTCCGGTGCAGGAGACGCTGGTAGCGCATCCGGAGCCGGTCGAACGCGCGGTCGAGGAAGGCGGCGAGCCCCCGTTCCGATCGCTCCGCCTTGAGCAGCCGCGAGCACATCATGGGGGACAGGGTGAGCGCGACGACGCCGGACACGATCACCGCGCCCGCCAGGGTGAAAGCGAATTCTCGGAACAGCGCCCCGGTCAGGCCGGCCACGAAGCCGATCGGCGCATAGACCGCGGCCAAGGTGATGGTCATGGCGATGATCGGCAGGGCGATCTCGCGCGCGCCCGCCAGCGCCGCATCGAACGGCGCCATGCCCTCCTCGATGTGGCGGTAGATGTTCTCCACCACGACGATGGCGTCGTCGACGACGAGGCCGATCGCCAGCACCAGCGCCAGCAGCGTAAGGAGGTTGATCGAATATCCGAGCGCCAACAGCATCAGCATCACGCCGACCAGCGACAGCGGAATCGTGACGATGGGAATGATGGTGGAGCGCAGGTTGCCGAGGAACAGGAAGATGACGACGACCACGATCAGCGCGGCCTCGACCAGCGTCTTCACGACCTCGCGGATCGAAGCGCGGATAAATTCCGTCGAGTCGTAGGCGATCGCCGCTTCCAGCCCGACCGGAAGGACGCGCTGAATCTCCGGCATGACCTCGCGGACGCCGGCGATGACCGAAAGCGGATTGGCCGCGGGCGTGCCGTAGATGCCGATGAACACCGCCTTGAGGCCGTCGAACACGGAGGAGGAATCGACGGACTGGGGCCCGAGCTCGATGCGGGCGATGTTGCCGAGGCGGATCAGCGAATCGCCGCGCGTCGCGACGACGAGCTGGCCGAACGCCTCGGCGCTGTCGAGCGACGTCTGTGCATTGATGCTGGTCTGGACGAAGTCGCCCTTGATCTGTCCGGCGGCGCTGATGAAGTTGTTCGCCGCCAGCGCGTTCCGGACGTCGGCCGGCGTGATGCCGCGCGCCGCCATGCGGTCCGGATCGAGCCAGATGCGCATCGCGAAAGTCTGGCCGCCGAGGATCTCGGCGGTAGCCACGCCGTCCACCGTCTGCAGCTTCGGCTGCACGACGCGGGTCAGGTAGTCGGTGATCTGCGACGACGACATGACGTTCGAGTTGAAGGACAGGTACATCAGGGCGAAGCCTTCGCCGGTCTTCTTGACCACGACCGGCTCGTTCGACTCCTCCGGCAGCACGTCCTTGACCTGGTTCACTTTCGACAGCACGTCCGCCACCGCGCGGTCCGGGTCGGCGTTGAGACGCAGGTTGAGCGTCACGACCGACGTGCTTTGCGACGATGACGAAAGCAGCGTGTCGATGCCTTCCGAGCTGGCCACCGCCTGCTCGATCGGCGTGGTGATGAAGCCCTTGATCACGTCGGCGTTCGCGCCGGGATAGGTCGTGGTGATGGTGATCGTCGTGTTCGAGAGCTCGGGGTACTGACGGACTGGCAGCTTGAAGATCGCCTGAAGCCCAAGCAGCAGGATGAGCAGGCTGACGACGGATGCCAGGACCGGCCGGCGGATGAAGATGTCGGTAAAGGACATGGCGCGGCCCTATTCCAGCGGCCGCTGCGCCGGCGCGGTCAAGGGCGTGCTGTTGTCGACCCGGACATGCGCCTGCGGCTGCAGCTTGAGCTGTCCCGCCACGACCACCTGCTCGCCCGGCTTCACCCCTTCGACGATCGACACCCGGCCGCCCCGCGCTTCGCCGACGCGAACGAAGCGCCGGTCGACCACGAGCTGCGGCTCGGCGGGCTTGGCCGCCGCTGGAGTCTCCTCCGCCTTAGCCTCTCCCGGTGTTCCGCCCGCGCTCGGCGCGTCCGGCTTTTCGCCGGCGGCGGCCGCAGGGACCACGACGTAGACGCTGTCGCCGTACAGGCTATAGGTGACGGCCGTACGCGGCAGCGTCACCACCTGCTGCGGCGCGCCGGATATCACGTTGACGTTGGCGAACATGCCCGGCACCAGCCGCGCTTCGGTATTGTCGGTTCGCGCGCGCACCAGCACATTGCGCGTCGCCTGGTTCACCTTGGCGTCGATCGATTCGATCTTGCCCTCGAATATGCGCCCCGGCTCGGCGTCGACCGCGATCTCTACCGCATCGCCGACCGCGATCGCGCTCAGCTTCTGCTCCGGCATCGGGAAATCGATGTAGATCGGCGTCAGTTGCTGCAGGGTCACCATCGACGTGCCGGCGGGAAGATACTGGCCGAGGTCGACATCGCGAATGCCGAGCCGCCCGCCAAAAGCCGTGGTGATGGCCTTCTGGGCGATCACCGCCCGGACGCGGTCGACCGTCGCCGCCGCGGAATCGCGCGCCGCCAGCGCCGCGTCGAAATTCGTCTTCGCCGTCGCGGCGCGGCTCAGCAGCTCCTGCTGGCGTTTCAGCTCGAGCTCCGCCTTCTTGAGCTGGGCGAGGCCGGATCGCAGGTCGGCCTGCTCGATCGAATCGTCGAGCTGCACCAGCAGGGTCCCTTCCTTGACGAACTGGCCGGAATCGAAATTGATCGCGCGCACGATGCCGCCGACTTCGGCCGCAACGTCATAGCCCTGAACCGCCCGGAGCGTGCCGATCGCCGGCAGCTTCGTCACCCAGGTCTCGGTTTTCGCGGGCTCGGTCGAAACCGTGACGGGCGGCTGTCCTGCGGCGGTGATGAACCCCTTGATCATCTCCGGCTTGGCGACGAACTGAAAGTAGGCGAACCCCGCTATCAGCACGACAAGCAACAAGGAGACCGAGAGGAGGATAATCAGGCGCTTCATCTTGGGCGTACCATCTGGCTGGGTCGATGCTTCGCGGGCGAAAGCGCGGAAATATCACAATGCTGCGATGCAGCAAAGCCCGTTTCGGCAGAACATGAAGATATCGCGGCGGGAGGGGAAAAGCATCAATTTTGCATATAATTTTCTGCCTATGGGCGCCGGAGCGAAATTGGCACCCGTCCATGGATTGCCGCAACAAGTGCGGCAATGACGATAAATATTTGATTATAAATAACTTCGCCACTCGCGGACTTGTTCCGCGAGTCCATGCGCACAGACCTGTCCGGCCTTACGATCACTCCCCGGCGGCGTATTCGATCCTGACGACCTCGATCTCGTCGACGCCCGCCGGGGTCAGCACCTTCACGACGTCCCCCACCCGCGCCTTCAGCAGGGCGCGGGCGACCGGCGAGATCCAGCTCACCTCGCCGTGCTCGTGCCGGGCCTCGTCGACGCCGACGATGCGTACCGTCCGCTCCGCGTCGTCTGTATCGGCATAGGTGACGGTCGCACCGAAGAAGACCTGCTCCCGATTCGTCTGCCGGCTCTGGTCGACCACCTCGGCGATCTCCAGGCGCTTGAGGAGAAAGCGAACCCGCCGGTCGATCTCGCGCAGCCGCTTCTTGCCGTAGAGGTAGTCGCCGTTCTCCGACCGGTCGCCGTTGCCGGCCGCCCAGGAAACCACCTCGACGACCCTGGGCCGCTCGACGCTCGTCAGGTGGCGCAATTCCTCCTCCAGCCGGGCATGCCCGGCGGGCGTCATGTAGTTCTTCGCGCCGGCCGGCAAGGGCTGCGCCGCTTCGGGCAGCTCCTCTTCGGCGTCGCTGTCGCTTTCCTTGGTGAATGCCTTGCTCATCGCTCTCCGGTCCCGCTGCGATTGTAGCACCGATTTGCTCGCAAATCCGCCGGGCGTCATACTAGAAAGACATTGGGCGTCACCTTGACCGGGAGGGATTGCCATGCTCACCCAGGAACAAGTGCGGTTTTACAAGGACAACGGCTATATCGCCGTGTCGAACATTCTGTCGGATGCCGAAGTGCGGCATCTGCAGGAAGTGACCGACGGCTTCCTCGACCGGTCGCGCAGCGTCACCAAGAGCGACGACATCTTCGACCTCGAGGAAGGCCACACGGCCGCGCATCCGCGGCTGCGGCGCATCAAGCGGCCGATCAAGCAGCATCCCGCCTACGAGGCGATCCTGCATCATCCGGGCCTGCTCGAAGTTCTTCAGCAGCTCATGGTTCCCGCCATCCGCCACTACGGGCTGAAGCTAAACCTGAAGCCGGGCGGCGGCGGCGACCCCGTCGAGTGGCACCAGGACTGGGCCTACTACCCCCACACCAACGACGACCTCTGCGTGCTGGGCATCATGCTCGACGACGTGACGGAGGAGAACGGCCCGCTGCTGATCGTTCCCGGCAGCCACAAGGGCCCCGTGCTCGATCATCACCAGGACGGCATGTTCGTCGGCGCGGTGACCGATCCAAGGGCAGAGGAGATGTATCCCAAGGCGGTGCCGCTGCTGGGCAAGGTCGGCGACATCACGATCCATCACACCCGAACGCTGCACGGCTCGGCCGCCAACATGTCGCCGGGCTATCGCCGCATCCTGTTCCTGACCTTGCGCGCGGCCGACGCTTGGCCGCTGACGGAGATGCCGGAGAGCCTGGACGCGTTCAACGAGATGATGCTCATAGGCGAGATTCCCGCCTCGCCGCGGCTCGCCGAGGTGGAGGTGCGCCTGCCGCTGCCGCGGCCGACGGACTGGCTGATCCGGCGAGATTCGATCTTCGAGAAGCAGCGCGACCTGCGCAACAGCCCGTTCGCTCGGCCGAGCGCCAAGGCCGAGCCGGCTCGCCAGGCCGACGCGGCGGACTGATCGGAGCAAGCACGCCCGGCCGCGGCAAACAGCGGGCGAAGCAACGACAAACGCAACGACAAACAATGGGAGGCAGGCCATGACCAAGGCACTGGACGGCATTCGTGTAATCGACATGACGCATAACCAGGCCGGGCCTGCCTGCGCGCAGGTACTCGCCTGGTTCGGGGCGGACGTGATCAAGCTGGAAACGCCGGGCAAGGGCGACATCGCGCGCGCCCAGGCGGGCGACGAGCTGTTCTTCCTGATGTTCAACGCCAACAAGCGCAGCCTGACGCTCGACCTCAAGAGCGACGAGGGCAAGGCGCTGTTCCGGAAGCTGATCCAGCAGTCCGATGTGTTGCTGGAGAATTTCTCGCCCGGCGCGCTGGAGCGCATGGGCTTCGGCTATGGCGCGCTCAAGGAGATCAACCCGCGCCTGATCTATGCGACGATCAAGGGCTTCGGCACCTACGGGCCCTACGCCGACTTCAAGAGCTTCGAGCCGATCGCCCAGGCGATGGGCGGCGCGATGAGCGTCACCGGTTTCCCGGAGAACCCGCCGACCTATCTGTTCCCGGCGGTCGGCGATTCGGGCACCGGCATGCACATGGCGATCGGCATCCTGGCGGCGCTGCAGCAGCGCCACCTGACCGGGGAAGGCCAGCAGGTCGAGGTGTCGATGCAGGAATCGGTGCTCAACATCATCCGCGTCAGCCTGCGCGATCACCAGCGCCGCGGCTCGGCCATGCCGCGACAGGGCAACCAGCTCGGCAAGATGGTGCCCGGCACCACCTATCCCTGCAGCCCCGGCGGCCCCAACGACTACGTCTACATATACGCGCAGCCGCAGATGTGGCCGCCCTTCGTGAAGGCGACGGGCATGGCGCACCTCGCCGAGGACCCGCGCTTCGAGACGCCCGACGGGCGCTGGGAGAACCGCGACGCGCTCAATGCCGAGATCGAGAAATGGACGCGCCAGCGCACCAAGCACGACGTGATGAAGGCGCTCGGCGCGGCCGGCGTGCCGTGCGGCGCCTGCCTCGACACGGGCGAGATTCTGGAAGACCCGCACCTCAAGGCGCGCGACATGATCGTCGACGTCGAGTACCCGAAATACGGGACCTACAAGACGGTCGGCTGTCCGGTGAAGCTCTCCGCCTCCCCCGCCGACATCACCCGCCCGCCCGAGCTCGGCGAGCATACGGAGGAGATCCTCCGCGAGCTATGCGACGTGACGGCGAAGGACTTCGCCCGGATGAAAGGGGATGGGGTGGTGTGAAGGGGACGAAAAAAACCCTCCCCCGCAAAGGGGGAGGGGAAAAGGTCAATCGCTCCGGCGAATAATCACTTCTGCGGGCGCTTCTTTGCCCACTCGGTGTATTTGATCGCCTTGGCGTGCGTGTCGTCGTAGTACTTCTGGTATTCCTCGCCGACCATGACCTTCAGGGCGAGCCCGACGTCCTCCATCTTCTTGACGTGCTCGGGATCCGCCATGGCCTTCTTGAAGGCGTCCTGCAGCTTCTTGACGATCTTCGGATCCATGCCCTTCGGCCCGGCGATGCCGCGCGTCGAGTTGGAGATGACGGTCGGATAGCCGATCTCCTTCATCGTCGGCACCTCGGGCAGGAATTTCGAGCGCTGGCCGTCCATGACGGCCAGGGCGCGTACCTGGCCCGCCTTCACCTGCTTGACGATCGAGCCGACGTTGTCGAACGACACGTCGATGTTGCCGGCCAGCGTCTCCTTCAACTGCGCCGCGCCGCCGACGAGATGTACGAGACGGAAGTGCACGCCGGATACCGCTTCCTCGGTCATCAGGATCGCGAGATGGTCATCGGAGAGAATCCCAGTCGTGGCCGCGCGCAGCGTGCCCGGCTTGGCCTTGGCCGCCTCGAATACCTCCTTGGCGGTCTTGTAGGGGCTGTTCGCCGCTACCCAGATCACGCCCGGATCGAGCACCTGGTTGATGATCGGCGTGAAGCTCTTCTCGTCGAAGATCGCCTGGCGGGCCTTGTCGGCGACCACCGTGTTGAGCGCCGGCAGATTGATATAGCCGATAAAGTAGCCGTCCGGCTTCTGGCGCGACATTTCGGTCCAGCCGACCTGGCCGCCGGCCCCGCCCTTGTTCACGACGATGATCGACTGGCCGAGAATTTTCTCGGCGATGGCGGAGACGATGCGCGCGCCTGTGTCGGTCGAGCCGCCGGCCGGATAGGCGATCATGAGCGTGATCGGCCTGTCCGGATATGCCTTCTGCGCCACGGCGGGGGCCGCCGCGAGCACAAGGGCGCCGAGCAGCGCGGTAAATGTCAGTTTCCTCATTTGTATCCTCCCTGAGGGTAGTGGTGAACTTCAGTCTTCGCTGGTTTGTCGGATCTCTTGCGGCGCCAGCTTGAGCGCCGAGACGACAAGGATAACCACGGAAAGAATGATCAGCACGAGCGTAAGCGGGCGCGTGAAGAAGATCGAATAGCTTCCTGCCGACATCTCGAGCGCAGTCCGGAGCGATTTCTCGAGTGGCGGCCCGAGGATCAGCCCGAGAATGGCTGGCGCCAGCGGAAAGTCGAGCTTGCGCAGGAGATAGCCGATGATGCCGAAGAGCAGCATCACCCACACGTCGAAGACGCTCTGCTTGATGCTGTAGGCGCCGAGGATGCAAAACAGCAGGGTCCCGACGCAGATGTACTGGTACGGCACTTCGAGGATCTTGGCCCAGAGGCCGACGAGCGGCAGGTTCAGGATCAGCAGCATCAGGTTGCCGATGAAGAAGCTCGCGATGACCGCCCAGACGAGGTCGGGCCGCTCCTGGAACAGGAAAGGACCCGGCGTGAGGCCGTTGACGATGAATGCCCCCATCAGGACCGCGATCGTCGGCGACGACGGGATGCCGAGCGTGAGCAGCGGCACCATGGCGGCGTTGGCGTAAGCGTTGTTCGCGGTCTCGGGGCCGGCCACACCCTCGATGACGCCGGTGCCGAATTTCTCGGGCGTCTTGGAGATTCGCTTCTCCACGATGTAGGACATGAAGGTCGGAATGATCGACCCGACGCCGGGGATGAGGCCGAGGAAGAAACCGATGCCGGTGCCGCGTGCGATCGCGCCGACCGAGTTGCGCCACTCTTCGCGGCTGGGGAACAGATGCGACAGCTTCGTCTTGATGACTTCCCTGAACGGCTTCTCGGCGGTCAGCATGATCTCGCCGATACCGAACAGGCCCATGGCGACCGGAATGAAGTCGACACCGTCATAGAGCTCGGGAACGCCGAAGGCGAAGCGCGGCGCGCCGCGAACCGGATCGATCCCGATCATCGCGATCAACAGGCCGGCGACCGTCATCAGGATTCCCGCGATGAGCGATCGCCCCGCCAGGCCGGTGACGAGGCATAAGCCCACGAGCATCAGCGCGAAGAACTCGGGCGGCCCGAACTCGAGGGCCAGCGCGGCCAGCGGCGTCGCCACCACGACGAGCGCACAGACCGCGAACATGCCGCCGATGAAGGAACCGATGGCGGCGATACCGAGCGCCGTGCCGCCCCTGCCCTGCTTCGCCATCTCGTGGCCTTCGATGCAGGTTATGACGGAGGCCGCCTCGCCCGGAACGTTCAGCAGCACAGAGGTGATCGTGCCGCCGTACATGGCGCCGTAGTAGATGGCGCTCAACATGATGATGGCCCCGGTCGGATCGAGCTTGAAGGTAAGCGGTATCAGGATCGCGGTGCCCGCCGAGGGCCCGAGGCCTGGAAGTACGCCGACCAGGGTTCCGAAAATGCAGCCGATCAGGGCGAACGCCAAATTGGCCGGAGTCGCTGCCGCGGCAAAGCCGTCGAGCAGAAAGTTCAGAGTTTCCATGCGACGAGTTGTTCCTCAGATCCCGAAAACACCGATCGGCAATGGCACCTTCAGGATGTAGTAGAATACGTGGAAAACGACGAGGCTCGCCGTCAGCGAAAAGAGCGCGATTGCGATCAGCGAGCGGGCGCCGAGCGCGGGAAGCAAGATTGCCGTGAACAGAAGAGCGGTCAGGCGGAAGCCGAGCGGATCGAGGGCCATTGCGGCCGCGGCGAGGAGAATGAGCACGGCCAAGATGCGCCGGACCGCCGGCCGGTCGGGCATCAGGTCTTCGCCTTCATGTCCGGGGACCGGCTTGCGCAACATCTGGACGAACAGGACCGCCGAGAGAACGCCGCCGATCATGCCGAGCCAGAGCGGGAAAAATCCGGGGCCGGGGCCGAGCGCATCCTGCAGCGGCAGCCGCGTCGACAACCAGATCGCACAAACGAACAACAGGAAAAACGTGAAGCTCCCGACCTGCCAACCCAGTCTCAAATTCGCGTCCTCCTCCGCCTGCGCGTGTGCACCGGCGAAAAAGCTAACATGCGACGCGAAGTTCGAGCAAACGAGTTGTTACCGAGGTTGAGTTCTACCGTCGATCATATGGATCGGCCGCAGCTATACCCGCATTTAGCAAGCCCCGGCTGAAGCCGGGGCTTGCGCCGGTGCACAATTCGTGGCGATGGAACATCGCCAGGAACATGAAAAAACCCTGATTCGCGTGCGGAGGTTCCGAGAAATCCGGCCGGCGCAGCGGGCGCTGAGCGCTAAATCGGCCCGCCTTCCTTCATCGCGCGCATCGCATCCTCGCAGGCCGCGACGTTGGTCACGTGCAGGCTCAGCATCTCGTCCAGGTCCGCCCGGAGCCGCTCGTCGGCGATCTTCGGCAGATCCTCGCGCAGCCGCCGAATGACCCACTCCTGCCCGCGATTGAGAAAGGCGAGACGCCCGGCGAGGCCCTCGATGGCGATGAATTTCTCGTAGAACCGGCCCACCGCATGGCTCGGCTTGCCGCCGAGGCGCGTAATATGCCCGTCGAGCATCGCGCAGGACCAGGCTTCGCCCTCGCCGACCTGCCGGATCAGCGGCGTGCAGTCCTTCGCCTCCGCGGACTTCCGCAGCGCCGTCGCCGCCCTGACCCCCGCGCGTTCGCCTTCGAGCAGCGTGTTCAGAAGGCCGAGGACCTCTTCCGTCGTCATATAGCCGAAATAGGCCGGATCGGCCTCGTGCATCTGGCACGGCGGCGAATAAGGCTCCGCCGCCGCTTTGGGGCTGTCGTCTCTCTTGCCGCTCATTTTCCGTGCCTTCCGGATTAAACAGGTATATAAGATACCTCTTTTAGACCAAACCAACCGCGGGGACAACGATGCATTTGACCGTCCACACCGATTACGCCCTGCGCCTCCTGATGCTGCTCGCGGTGCGCCCCGACCCGCTGCATACGATCGACTCCGTCGCGGAGAGTTACGGGATATCGCGGAATCACATGTCGAAGGTGGTTCTGACGCTGCGCCGGTCTGGCTTCATCGAGAGCGTGCGCGGGCGCAACGGCGGGCTCCGCCTCGCGCGGCCGGCCGACGCGATCCGCCTCGGCCACGTCGTGCGCTCGACCGAGGAAGGCTTCGATCTCGTCGAATGCTTCGATGCGGCGCGCAATTGCTGCCGGATTACGTCCGCCTGCGGCCTGCGCCATCCGCTCGACGAGGCGATCGATGCGTTCCTCGCGGTGCTCGACCGCTATTCCCTCGCCGACCTGCTCGGCTCGCCGCGCCAGCGCCGCGGCATCGCCCGGCTCCTGTGGGCGGATGCGGCAACGCATCCCGCGGGCGAGAGGCCCGAGAGGCCCGAGACGCAATGATGGACCCGCGCCTGGAGGAAGCCCGCACCCGCCGCGAGCAGATCGTCGCGGAGATCGTCGCCCGGACCGGCATCACCGAAACGCAGATCGAGCGGCTGGTCGGGACCTTCTACGCCCGCATCCGCGACGACGCGCTCCTGGGCCCGATCTTCGCCGCCCGCGTGGAGGACTGGGACACGCACCTGAAGAAGATGTGCGCCTTCTGGTCGTCGGTCGCCCTGATGAGCGGCCGCTACAGCGGCCAGCCGATGCAGGCTCACCTGCCGCTGCCCGTGGACGGGACCCATTTCGCGCGCTGGCTGGCTATCTTCGAGGAGACCGCGAACGAGGTCTGCACCCCCGCCGGCGCCGCGCATTTCATGGAGCGCGCCCGGCGCATCGCGGAGAGTCTCCGCATGGGCATCGCGTTTCACAGGGGGGAGCGGATTTAGGGCCGCCCCCACCCTCGGGGATTGCCAACAGTTCCGGCGCCAAAAAAGAAAGCCGCCTCGTAAGGCGACTTGAAGGAGCTCCTTGTGGGCTGGACCTTGGGTCAGGTCCCTTTTGCCGCTTCCGCTTCCGCCTCCGTCACGAGCTTTCTGGCACAGGCGCCATTGGTTAGGGAGTTGGCCCCAACGCCGGCCCATTTGCCGTCCCTGATGAACTGATCGCGCATCCACTCGGAGGTCTTCAGGAGAGCGGCCAGATTCTTTTCCGCATCCGGGCTCTCGTTGAAGCTTGCGACGCAGTACGGCACGAGCGCGGCCGTCTGCGCGTCGTTCGCCGCCTCCCTGGCCATCCGCTCCGCATTCGATGGGGTGATGAAGTTGCCGCTCGAAAAACCGATTATGAGCGTAGCCAGGATGCCGGCCACAAAACCGCCCCCCAGGAGTTTCCCTCTCGATTTCAGAAGCTCCCGCCTGTCTTCTTTTGCCCTCTTCAAGGCAATTTTGTCTTCCCGTTCTTGTTCCTGTTTGTTCACGTGCGCCTCCCTAAGGCTACGTCGGGAGGAAAATCCCTCCCAATCTTCTCAATATAGCACAGATTCGCTACGAATGACGCAGCGCTACCGAAATGATCCGATATTCGTCCAAAGAAAAAGCAGAAGAAACGCGTAGCAGAGAAGAAATAACGAGCCCCGCGGTAATTCATCACCATATATGAAATAGGCGGCCCGGACGCCCCACGATGAGGATATGACTTCCATGAAGCACGCGAACGACGTTGCGACGGCGCGGGAGCAGATCCGGCTCAGCGAGGCGAAAGTGGTGGATAACCGCCAATTGGTGGCCGAATCGAAAAACCAGGGCTACGGCGTATGGCTGGCAAAAGAGCTGCTGTCCGCCTCCGAGGACACGTTACGCGCCCATAAGGCGCATCTCCGATATCTCGGAGCAAGGTAAGGGGCGTCAACGCTTGGCCACACGGCCTGCGGCCCGGAATTTCCATCAGGCAGGGTTGCAAACCGGGCGTTGAGACTATGGAAATATTGGCGACCCCAACGGGATTCGAA
>WHUA01000027.1 GCA_009377445.1 Alphaproteobacteria bacterium
GCAGGCGAGATGAAGCAGCGCAAAGGTGATGCCGTGCAGCGGCTGCACCAGCGCAAGGGCCATCACATCGGTTGTCTGCGCCATCACTGCCCAGCGCAGCATGCCCGCCGGTGCCGCGATGGCGAGCGCACCGGCCGGCGTCAGCCGCGTCACGAGCGCCGGGCCAATGACGAAGAACACGAGCACCTCTGCAGCGACCGACTCTGACCAAAGCAAGCTCGCGATAGCCGGACTGATCCCTGCGGCACTCCAGCGGATCACCGCAAATGCGTCGTGCATAGCGTGGCTGCCGAGGATGAGCGCCGCCACAAGAATAAGATTCCGAAACAGCGGCAGCCGGAGCAGAATGAGAACACCGCCCGCCGGCGCTCGCACTGCATCGGCTGTGCGAGCGTGAATCAGTTCCGGCACCAGGATCGCGGCAAAAGCTGCCACGCCGAGCAGCAAGGCCTGCAGCCAGACGATCGCGTCGAGACCGAATGCGCTCACCGTCTGTCCGGACAGCAAAGTGCCGGCCATGAAGAGAGCCGAGCCGGTGCCGCGCACCCATCCATACTCGAAGCCGCCGCGGCCGCTGCTCGGTGGCGGAGCGGCAGATCCGAGCGCCAGTGCGTCCGCCAAGATAGTAATCGGCGCCAGCGATGCGGCATGCAGCAGGCTCAACCCAAGCAAAATCCGAAATCCATGCGCCGCTAGATAGCCCAAGGTCACCGATGCGGCAAACGCGGTGCAGACGACGAGCACGACGCGGAGCGCCTGGCTCAAGTCGCCGATGCGGCCTGCGAGCGGCGCCGTGAGCAATCGCACGGCCGTGCCCGCGCCAAGCACGAGCCCAAGTTGCTCGGGCGGCACCCCCCGCGCGCTGATAAACGCAGGAAGGAATGGAAAAGCGACTCCGAATGCCGCATACATCGCCGCATAAAGCAGGATGAATCTGGTCAGCGGGGTCGACCGGAGGGAATCGAACATGGCTTTTCCGCAAAGCTTAGCAGACTTCGCCTGGGCATCGATACGCGAAATTCTCGCTGCAGCAGTTATCGGCTGAGCGCCACCAGCAGCGCATCAACGGCAAAGGCTCCTTCACTCTTGGGCAGCACAATAACCGGATTCAAGTCCAGCTCGGCGATGTCATCGCGCAGATCATAGGCGAGCCATGACAGCCGCGCGGCCATCTCAGCCAAAGCGTCAATGTCGGCGGGCGGCGCGCCGCGTATGCCGGTGAAAACTTTTGCGCCTTTCAAGCTTTCCAGTGCGCGGCGCGCTTCGGCGGCGCTGATGGGCGGGATGCGTAGCGCCACGTCGGCCAGGACCTCGACAAACACGCCGCCCAAA
>WHUA01000034.1 GCA_009377445.1 Alphaproteobacteria bacterium
GGGCGCCTTCTGCGCCTCGCTTGACGCGGACTCGGAAGGCGAGGAGGGCAAGTTCTACGTCTGGTCGCAGAGCGAGATCGTCGCGGTGCTCGGCCGTGACGACGCCGCGTATTTCGCCAAGCACTACGACGTGACGCCGCAAGGAAATTTCGAGGGCCACACCATCCTCAACCGCCTCGCGCGAGTACCGCGCCGCGAGGACGACGAGTCGCGGCTTGCGGCATTGCGCGAAAAGCTGCTTGCGGCGCGTGCGGCCCGCGTGCGCCCGGGTCTCGACGACAAGGTGCTGGCCGACTGGAACGGGCTCATGATCGCCGCGCTCGCGAACGCGGCAGTGACCTTCGGCCCGCCGGCGTGGATCGAGATGGCGGCGCGCGCGTTCCGCTTCATCGCCGCCGAGATGACGCGCAACGGCCGGCTCGGTCACTCCTGGCGCGAGGGACGCCTGCTGTTGCCGGGACTCGCTTCCGACTATGCGGCGATGATCAAGGCCGCGCTGGCGCTGTATGAGGCGACGGGCGAGCGCGGCATTCTCGACCAGGGGCTCGCCTGGCAGCATGAATTCGACCATCGCTATCGCAATCCCGCCAACGGCGGCTATTTCATCACCGCCGACGATGCCGAAGGCCTGGTGGTGCGTCCCGATTCCACGACCGATGACGCAACACCGAATCCCAATGCGATCGAAGCCCAGAACCTCGTCCGTCTTGCGCTGCTGGCCGGCGACGAGCGGTGGCGCACGGCCGCGGACCGGATGATCGACGGCATCCTGCCGCACGCTGCGCAAAGCCTGTTCGGCCACATCGCGCTGCTCAACGCCATCGACCTGCGCGTGCGCGTCGCCGAGATCGTCGTCACCGGGCGCGAGACGGAAGCCTTCGCCGCTGCGGCGCTGAAGCTGCCGTTCATCGATCGGGTGGTGCTGCGGGCGCCGACCGCCGACGCGCTGCCGCCATCGCATCCGGCGCAGGCGAAGATCGCCGACAGCACCCACGCCACCGCAGCCTTCGTTTGCGTCGGCGAGACCTGCTCGCTGCCGATGACC
>WHUA01000031.1 GCA_009377445.1 Alphaproteobacteria bacterium
CGCGTTCGTGGACGACGCGGAGCCGGGCGAGGTCGCGGATGCGGCCGGCGTGGATGCCGGCGGCGGCCGTGGCGTGTTCGAGGAGCTGGATGAGGTAGCCGGCGTCGACGCCGGGGATGGTGGGGTGGCCGGTGGTGGAGGACAGCCGGGCCCACGCGGTTTCGGCGGTGACGGGGTTGCCGGCGTTGTATGTGGTGGCGAGGAAGTCCCAGAGGTCGGCGTGGGCGGGCCGGTGGAATGACGCGGCGGTGACGGTGTCGCGGAGGCCGCCGATGGTGGAGGACCGCATGAGCGCGGTGCCGAGCACGGTCTGCTCGGCGGCGATGTCGGCGAGCAGGGGGACGGGGCGGGTGGCGCCGTTGTGTTCGGGGTGCGTGTCCCTCCGTTCGTTCACGTGACCCCCTTTCTGGTGCTGCGGCGGTACGGGTTGCAGGTGGCGGGCAGTTATGAGCGGTGCTCGACCGGTGTCTTACTGTTCGTTGTGCACGCGGTTGTGTAGCGGGATGCGGCGGCGGCCGCGGCCTCGATGGCTGTTTCTTCGGCGGCTCGGGCCGCGGACCGGGTGGGGTGGTGTTCGCAGGCGTCGACGTGGGCGACCTGTGGCCACCAGGGCTGGGTGCGGGCGTGTTCGCGGATGCGGTGGTGGATGTCGCGGCCGGGGTGGGTGACGCAGATGCCGATGTAGAGGAGGTCACCGCCGTGGTTGTAGGCGCGGTACAGGACGTTCGGGGTGTGTTCCAGGTTGTGGGCGCGGCGGCTGGGCTGGCGGTGCCGTGGCCGCTGGCGTGGGCGTCGCCGGCGGGTGGGGATGTGGCCGACGGCGAGGATGGTGACCGCGGCGATGGCGCCGGCCCAGAGGTACCCGGTCCAGGTGGTGACCGCGGCGCCGCCGATGGCGGCGGCGGCTCCGAGAGCGGCGCGGCGGCGGCGGGTGCGGCGAGTCACGCAGCATCACCCCCGTCGTCGTAGAGGCTGGGTTGGTCGGGTTCGCCGGCGGGGTCGAGGGCGTCGGTGGTGGCCACGGAGCCGCACCAGCGGCGTGCCGCCGGGAGGTGGTCGGGGCAGCATGCGGTGGATGCGGTGGCGCTGTGCACGGCGTGGGTGGCGGTGCGGTGGCAAAAACCGAAGGGACAGTAGAGCGTGGGCCATGTCGTCATGAGGCGTTC
>WHUA01000007.1 GCA_009377445.1 Alphaproteobacteria bacterium
CCTGCGGAAGGCCGACGAGCGCTCCGTCGAAGCAACCTGGCGCCGCATCGGCTCCTTGCTCGACCACTTCACACCGGCCGAATGCGCAAACTACCTCATGAACGCCGGATATGCGTCAATCTGAATGGATCATGCTCTAAAGGCCAAGGGACGATCGACCTTACTGGCTGACGAGCTTGTAGACATCTTCGAGCGCACGCTCCGCCAACGGCGCGAATACCTCGATTACCTTTTGCGGAAGTAGCTGCTGCTGTGGGAACATTGGCTCTTCTTCTTGCGTTTGCGAAACGGGAGGGCTGCCGATGGACGACGAAATTAGGGCGGCACGCGAGAAGGTCAGGAAATCAGAGCGCAATGTTGAGACGCAACGCTGGCGCGTGAATGCCCTAGAGGGTAACGAGTCGGCCAAGTGGCTGGCCGAGCAACTTCTAACTGGATCAGAGCAAACGTTGCGCCGCCACCAGGAGCACTTGGACGAGCTGCTTGACGCCGAGAGTGAAAGCGGCGATCAAGAGGACGAACAGCTAACTCGTGAGCACACCGAACAGCGCCGCGGCTCCCTCCCCAAAAGCGCTGACGGCGACCAGGCCGGCCCCGAGGCCACGGAATCGACCAGACGCGATCGATAATAGGTCGGTCTCCGTCTCGCGAGTGGTCGTTTGGATGACATAACCTACCTCTGCCAGCCCTTAAACTGTCGGGTGTTTAGAATCTGCCAGAAAGCTTAAATGGTAGCTAAGCGTTGTTGCGTAGAAGTAGGTCTACGTCGAAAACCCGTCAGAAATTCGCTAGATTCTCGGATTTCGGGCGCGGTATCGGTCGTGGGCCCAAAAACCAGTTGTGCGCCCGTGATTCAACGTATGAATTTTGGAGACATCGGAGCCGCGAAGAGCAAGTAAAGCCAGTTGCGCGCCCCGCACCAACCTTAGACAGCTCGTATCAGGTTGAAATCGGTACGTTCTTGAACAAATCCTGCCCCCGCAACCAATCTCTAAACATTCATAATAACTTATCCACAGACACAAAGCCTCCCACAAGGGAGGCTTTCTCATATCCGCATAGTGTCCGGCATTACCTGTGCAAAAAAAAAGCATCCAATCTTAGGAATATTGGCCATTGCCTTGGGCGTGGATCTGGTTCGGGAAGGTTCTAATTGTGCAGGCGTCGGAACTTTCACGAAATGGCCGCGTTTCTTATAAGGAAATGCCGTATAGATTTTATCGGGAGCAATCCATGCGCCTCATTGGTACCATCTTGATCACCTTGCTCGGTATCACGGCCCTTGCTGCAGGCAACAGCGCTCATGCGTTGGTCGTCAATGCCCAGCTCGACCAGGTGAACAATGGCAACGTCATCGCCGACCCGGCCCAGATCATCGATGTTTCCGCGAACGACAGCCTCGGGGTGCCCTGGCGTGTAACCGTCGGCGGCGGCCTGAACTTCGAGCAATTCTTCTTCAATTACGACCAGCCCCTGCAAGCCGCAGACGTGATGTTGACCGGCTCCAGCGCCGGCCAGTGGAGCGCGGACACCAACGGCGGCACGGCCTCGAACTTCGGGCAGTTCAGCTTCACATGGGATGGCCCGGTGCCCGCGGGGTTGGCGGAACTTACCTTTGATATCCTCGCTGCCGGCAACTTCATCGCCAACGGCAACGAAGCCACCTTCGCCGCGAAGATCGCGAGCCAGGCGGGCGGTAATGCCGGGGGCTTCGTCTCCACCGAAGGCGTGTCGGCCGTGCCGATTCCGGGCGCGGTGTGGTTGCTGATCTCGGCATTGGGCATGCTGATGGGCCTCACGCGGCGGCGGCCGGCCGCGGCGCGCTGACGCGGCTTTGTCGCGACAGCTTGGCGCACCGCTTTCGGCTTACGCCGATGCCGGGGCCTTCAACGCCGGGCGCGCCTCAACCCGCAGCGGGTACTGTCGAACGCGCCATGCTGCGGCAAGGATGACGGCGAAGGTGAGTAGAAGCGCCGCGGTATCGGCTGAAGTAATCAGCAGGGACCGAAGCGATTCACCGGCTTCTCTGCCGATGACGAACGGGTACGGTAGCCCGCAGACGATAAGGACAAGAGCCGTCGCGAGCCACCATAGCCACCGCGACGCCAGGGGCCGGACCGCCCCAAGGACGGCGACCGCAGCGATCCACATCAGGGGAAAGTAGTAAAGCCAACCCAAAGGGGAGGCCAGGAGCATCAGCGGGATGCCACCCGCGACGGTCATGTCCAGCCTCGTTGTCGGATCCTCCATCCGCCGGACCTGGAACACGAGCGCGGCGTAGGAAACGAGACCGCAGGCGATCGCGATCGGTTTGGCCAGCCAGGGATAGTGGAACCACCCCGGCACCTCGCCGCCGCCCAGCAATACCGAAAGGGGCGCCATCAGCGAAGCGTTCCAGCCGGAGGCGTACCAGTTCACCTCCTGCAATGCCGACCAATACCTGAGATAGGAATCGGGCCCGGCGATCACCGCGCCAAGCAGTGATAGCGCCGCGAAAATACCGACATACCACCGCAGCAGCCGCCACCGCCCAAGCCAGGGCAGGATCAGGAGAAAGACGCCGGTAAACGGCTTCAGGGCGAGTGCAATGGCAAAGAACGTTCCCGCCAGCCGGTCGTTCTTGCGCCGTGCGGCGAGCCACGCGCCGCACAAGACGAGCAGCAGCAGCTGGCTCAGTTGTCCGAGCGCGGCGCTCGCCCAGGTCGGAAAGTAGACCAGCATGAGGACCGCAAGGAGGCCCGATATCATCCAGCGATGGAAATCGGACAGTCCATGCGACATGGCGAGCTGCCTGCCGAGAAGCCAGGCCGCCGCCATGACGAAGCCGATCGACAGCATCGTCCAGGCCGTCATGCCGATGGAGACGCCGCCCAAGGCGAAAGGCCAGAAGATGACCGCGACGACCGGCATGTTCAGGTTCGGGTGAATATGCTGGCGGCTGGGCTTTACGCCCTCCGGAAGAGGGCCGAAGTGATCGACCGGAACCGCACGGTAGATATCGCCCCCCTCTTTGAGCGATTGGGCGGAGACGTAGAACTTGGCGAAATCCAGCAGCCCCGGGCTCTCGAGCCTCTCTTCGGCCATTTTCGCATAGCCGAAGAGGATCGCACCCAAGAGCCAGGCAATACCTGCAAGAATGAGGACCCGTCTCAGTCTCAAACGACCGCTCCGTCGCCATTGTTCGACTGACTCTAGCCGCAGCGATTTAGTGTCCCTATCCACCTTTCGGCGGTGCGGAGACGCCTTCCGGCTAACCACGAATGGCCGGCTTGATGGCGGTCACGCCATCCAGTTTCCTAGCCTTGCCGAGGTCCGTTCGCGTACCCACCCGGAATAGGTGCACCGGAATGTTCAAGAAACGAATGGCGTTTCTGATCCTGGCGGTGACGGCGGCCTTCGTCGTCGTCGACGTCCTGTGGCTGCCCCATTCCCGAATGAGCGTCGACATCGCCAATTTCATCGACTTGGCGCAGATCGCGGGGTTGTTTCTGCTGACCTATGCCATCGGCAAAGGCATCTATTTCCGGGTAAACAACGATCCATCCCGCATGGGCCGGTCCGTTGCCCACGCAGCGGAGAGCCTCATGATCCTCGTCAGGTCCGCGGCGCTTTTTATTTCGCTTGGCTTCGTGGGGGCCGTCTTCATGTATCTCGCATCCGGCGCCGGCTACGCTCTGATGGATGCCAGCCTTGCGCGCGCCGATGCCGCGCTGGGCTTCGATTGGCTGGCGTTTCTCGCCGCCGCTAACGCGAGCCCGGGGCTGAGTGCCGTTCTGATTGTGGCCTACCACAGCGTAGGACCGCAGATACCCTTGCTATTCATCATTCTTGCGTTCCTGCGCCGCGAAGACCGCTTGCTGGAGTTCGTGGGGCTAATGGCCATTGCGTCGCTGCTTACGGCCGTTGGCATGGCCTTCGTCCCCGCGGCAGGCGCCTACGCTCATTTCAACCCGCCGCCGGAGCTGTTCGAGAACTTCACCCGCCAGGCCGGGATGTGGCATCACGCCGAGCTGATGAAGCTGCGTTCCGGCGAACCCTTCGTGTATCTGGCGGACCATTCGAAGGGGCTGGTGACATTTCCGTCGTTTCACACCGTCCTCGGCATCATCATCACCTACGCGCTCAGGGGGTACCGCTGGCTTTTCGTGCCGGCTGCGATCGTCAATTCGCTGATGATCCTTGCAACGCTGCCGGAGGGCGGCCACCACCTGGTCGATGTGCTGGCGGGATTCTTGATCGCGCTGTTTGGCCTCACCCTGGTTCGCTCTCTCGAACGCAATACCATTCGGGAACGAGAAGCTTCATAGTCGGCTCCGCCTGCGCACCCGGCGAACAGGTCGCGCCAAGGGAAGGGGCCCGTCGACCCGGTGTCCGGGAATCGACGGGCCGAAGTCTTTGCCCGGGCGGTCGAAGTCCCGGACGAATTCGCTCGGGGCTGTTGTTCCCAAGCCGCGAGCCGCCATCCGAGGCTGGTCCACGACAGCGGTTTCGCCGGGGCATGTTAGCAAGCGCCGGCGGCGCCCCGCGTCTCGGCCGATGCTCAAGAGTCTCTATCCGCGGGATTTCGGGGCGCGGCAATGCCCCGCCCTGCAAGGTGCCAGCGGCGAGGAAGAGCTCGGATGCTGCCGCCATGCGTAGGTTTTGCCGCCGCAGCGCTGCGGCATTTCTGGGCTGCCATTGCGCACGTCTAACCCCGTAACGGTTCGGTTGCGGTTACGACCTAATCGGGAGCGCCGAGATAGCTCGCGATACGCTGCATGATCGCCTTCGTGACGGGAACCTTCTGGTTCTCGATCTTCGAGAGATAGGCGTTCGAGATGTTGAGCTTCTTCGCGAGCTGCGACTGCGTCATGCTGGAGGCGATGCGCTGCTTGCGGATCGAGGTCCCGGTCCCGAACGGGCTCTCGGCGGACGCCCCGTTCGGACGCCTGACCTTCCGCCGGCCGTACTGCCGATTCGACTTCGGCGGATCCTCCTCGTCGGGGCGAAGGGTCGCATCCTTGCGGTAGATGCGGATCTTCGATCCGAGCCACTGCTCGACCCATCCCTTGTTCCGATCGAGGTCGCCCGGCCCGACCGCCGAAAGCCAGGTCACTTTGCCGAAGACGCCGGCCTCCTGCAGCCGCATGAGCGCTTCGTCGAAGCGGTCGCGCGTGCGCCCGGCCCAGTGGCTGTCGCGCGCCTCCATGATCGGCAGCTCGCCGATCGCCTCCAGCAGATGGTCGACGCGGCGCTCGACATAGCCGCGCGATTTCAGCGCCTCGAGCAGCACCGTGGTGCTGATGCCGACCTTCTTCGCGAGGTTGGCGGCGCCGCGATTGGCCCGGTGATCGAATTCCATGAGGTTCTGCGGCACCTCGCCGAGCCACACCTTGGCCTGGGCGTTGAGCCACCAGCGGCCCCAGTGGCCGATGCGGACGGTCCAGGTGGCGTCGAGCAGCTTTTCGCGGTTGTTCAGGACGACGGCGATCTCGTCGCCGTCCATCAGGTCGATGATCTTGTCGCCGACGACCGAGACGCCCTTATGATTCCAGCTCTTGATCGCCGGATCCCAGCTCGGGAATTGCAGGACGTCGAAGCGCAGGCGGCCGAGCAGCTCGAGCTCCTGCTTGATGCGCCGGCGCAGGTCGGACCGTTCCCAGCCCCATCGCTTCACGCCCTTGTACTTGAGCACCGCGTTGGTGGAAATCAGCACCGGCGTCGTGAGCGGATAGAACGACCTGTTGCCCGAGCCGCGCTCGCAGATCTGCGCGAGGACGGAGAGGAGCGTGTCCGCGGTCAGCGGATTGAACGCTTCGATGAGCGCGATCTGCTTCGCGACGAGGGCGCCGCGATTGGCCGCGTTTTCCTTGCCCACGTCGAAGTAGATGGCGATCTCGCCGCCGCGGCGGCCGATATGGCGGTATTTGATGATGCCGTCCTGGTCGATCTCCCATCCGTTGATGAGCGCCCGAGCCTTGGGGCCGCCCTTGAAGATGGCGGTGAAGGCGGCGGCGATGAGGGGATTGTTCGGAATCTGGGCGACACCGCCGACGAACGCGTTCGGAACGTACCGCGTCGTCTGGCTGAACTCGAAGTCGGTGTCGGAAACACCTACTTGCATCCACCTGCTCCCCTAGCGGAGTTCGTCTCCGCATTCCGGCTGAATGCCTTCGTTCGATAACGCTCCACCCGTAGTCGACCATTCTTTTTCGAAAGCATTGACAACAAAACCGAAATTGAGAGGTAGGGCCCGAAGACTATTGGAGATACTAATTCCGATTGCGGCTATCCCGACGATCATGGGCTTAGCTGCGGGCGCAAACGGGGCTGGCCGTTCGGGGTATCCGGGCCGTTGCGTTCATGGAGCGGCCTCAGCCGGCGGCGCCGATGGCGACCACGCTCTCGTAAAGAAGGGCGTAATTGTCGTTGTGAGCGGCCGGGGCGTTTGCCGCATCGCCGCCGGCCCGCAACAGGCGGATGGCGCAGAGCCCTTCGGCGGCGAGCGCCTTGGCCGCCGCTTCGAACGTCTCCAGGATCCGGGCGAGCTGCGCCTCGTGCTTGCGGTTGCGCATATCGAGCACCGAGACGCTGCTCACCTCCGCCAGGATGCTGAGGAGCGGAACCCTCGTTTCCGTCGCGCGCTCTTCGGCGCGAAGGACGAAATGGACGTACTCGCCGAGCTTGACCGCCATGCGGAAACTTTCGAGCTCCTCGAGGGAGAGGGCCGCCCGGGCGATCTTTCCCATCAGGGACCGCGCTTCCGCGGTCATGAACCAGTTGGCCCATTGACCCAGCCGGACGGCCCACTGCGGCGCCTCGTAGCGCCCGTCCGCGTCCTGCATCGCGTAGAGCTCGATGATGTCGAAGACGTCGAAGGTGAGGGACCGGTCCGAGACGAGCGACCGGCGGCCCAGGCTTTCGTGGGATACCCGCAATTTCAGCGCGCCGAGGTCGCGCAGGATCTGGACGAAGACGTTCGCGGTATAGCCGGTCTTCGCGATCGCATAACCGACGCAGGGATATTTGTAGAAGCTGTCGCAATCGACGTCAGCAGACGCCAGCATCAGGTGCTCGCCGCCCAGCCCTGCGGATTGCTCCGCCAGCTCCGCGAACAGCGCGCGTGCCGCCACGGCGACGGTGGGGTGCTGGGAATCGAATACGTCGGAGAGAGCCCGGACGACGATCAACGAGCTTTCTGCAGTCGCCTCGAATGGCGTATCGCTGGCCGGCATCGACCTGCCCCTGTAACCACGGTCCGCTTTTGTAGGTTTATGGCTGGACCTTCGACCCTTCTAACGCACGCTTGCTCAATCCTACGGAGAAACGGCGCTTCCGGTATCTTCTCATCCGTATTAAGGCAACAGCGCCACACCCCAGCCTTTCCGCGGGTCCGGCGCGTACCGACCCGACGCATTCTGCCACTTAACGTAGGTGTTGTTGAGCCGGCGCGGCGGTGCGGCGGGCGTAACTAGTGGATGAGGCGGTCATATTATGCAAGTAAAAACGATTCGCAGGTATGGCGCCTGAGCCGATTGCCGGCATCGAAACTCGAACCGTCTTGTGGGAATGCCGGCCCATGCATGGATGCCGCGGACAAGCCGCGGCATGACGGTAAATATATAAATCTAAAACATAAATCGTCACTCCGCGGCTTGTCCGCGGAGTCCATGCGCAGGGTTTGTCCGCACAGGGCGGACTCGGCGGCGGGCGCGCGAAGGCGTCGCGAGCCCTGTACTTTCGTGCGAGAGGGGTCGTACTCCCAGGCGAAGCCGGAATAAACGGCGCACGCCCAATGGGCTAAACCGGCGGGGGATTGAACGGGTGCGGCTCGCCCTATCCTCCGCCACGGGCCGGTCGCGCCTCCGCTAAGCGGCAGGATATTTCACGCCGCCATCGCCTAATCGCCTGTTCCCGCTGGTTTTCCGGCGCTGCGATTCTCCGCGGACACTGGACACCGTAGCGCTTGCATTGCCGGGGTTGCGAAAGGGCGGCTGTTACAGTTTTCGCGTGTCAGCGTGCTGGCGCACGTTTCAGCTCAATCTCTCTAGGAGGCCATCAATGAAGTACCTCATGAACAGGGCATCGATCGAGATGTTCCTGCTGCGGCAGAAGGCTCGCGACCTGCTCGCGAACAAGAGCGGCGTGACCATGATCGAGTATTCGATCCTGCTCGGAATCATTACCGCCCTGGTCATTGCTACGATCCTATTGATCAGCGGCAAAGTCCAAACGGCTTGGACCTCGATCAATAACGTATGGACCTAACAGGCCCGGAGGGAGCGTGCGCACGCGCATTGCGGCGCGTTGCGCCGCCTCCTTTGAGCCGATCCCGCCGCACTCGGCTGACTGACGCAGCCATGGCCGGGCGCAGATCCTCATAGAGAGGCCGGAAGCGATGAAGATAAGAGCGTTGATGATGCTGGGGCTGGCGGCCCTGCTGGGGCTCGCCGCCGTGTACCTGGCGCGGGGGTGGATCGAGAGTCAGACCAGGAAGGTCGCCGAGCCGGAGAACAAGATCACCCTGACGACGGTGGTCATCGCCAAGCGGCCGCTGTCGCTCGGCGACGAGATCACCCGCGAATTCCTCACCGAGGCGCCGTGGCCCGCTTCCGCGGTCCCGGAGGGATCGTTCCGCAAGATGGAAGAGCTGGTCAAAGCCGGAAACGAGGCGCGGGTGGCGCTTCGCAGCATCCAGGTCAACGAGCCGATCCTCAAGCACAAGGTCACCGGCTTCGGCGGCCGCGCCACGCTCTCGACCCTAATCGAGAAAGAGATGCGCGGCTTCACGATCCGCGTGAACGACGTCCTCGGCGTCGGCGGCTTCGTCACGCCGGGCGACCACGTCGACGTGCTGCTGACGCGCAAGCGCGGCAAGGACGAGCACATCACCGACGTGCTGATCCAGAACGTCAACGTGCTCGGCATCGATCAGGAGGCCAGCGACGACAAGGACAAGCCGAGGGTCGTGAAAGCCGTCACCCTCGAGGTGACGACCGACCAGGGGCAGAAGCTGGCGCTCGCCAGCACGGTCGGCACGCTCTCGCTCGCGTTGCGACACTCCTTGAACTCCGGGCCGATTGCGCACCGGACGATCCGGGAGCGCGACCTCGTAGACGAAAACCTGGTGAGGCCGGCGGAGCAGCCGAAGCCCGCCGCGCCGGCGAAGGTCGTCCAGAAAGCCAACCCCTATACCTCGGTGAAGGTAGTGCGCGGCGTGACGGCGACGACGCAGGAAGTCGTCATCGAGACGCCGGGGGCCGTTCGCCGGCCCGCAGCCGCGGCCCCGCGGCAACTGACGCCGGCCGCGCCGAGCCCAGCCATTACGAAGGATACGCCGAAGCCGGAAGCGAAGCCGGCCGCTCCCGCGAAGGCGCCGGATGCCGTGAAGCCGGTCGTGCCCGGCAAGCCGATCCCATTGTGGCGGGACAAGGACGGCAAGACGGTGCAAGGCCCGGCCGCAGGGGAGAAAGCGGTCTCGGCGCTGTCGACGGGAGCTGGCCGATAGAACAACGCGGTGATCGAGGGCGGGGGACGCACCACAAGAAGAAACGTCAGGAAGTGAGAGAGGCAGTTTAAAAATGTCGAGTTTCAGCAAAGTCGTCTTCGGGGTCCTCGCCGGCGCAATCTTGCTCGGCGGCGCCGTGCTCGGTTTCGCCGACAGCGCCGCGGCGCAGCCCACCATCACCACGCTCTCCGACAAGTCGAGCTTCGCGGGCGATTTCGAGATCCCCGTCAACAAGTCGCAGATCCTGAAGGTCGACCGGGCGTTCAAGGACATCCTCGTCGGCAATCCCAAGATCGCCGATGTCCTGCCGCTGACCAACCGCACGCTCTACATTCTCGGCAAGGAGCTGGGGACGACCAGCCTCTCCATCTACGGCACGGACAAGTCGCTGCTCGCCATCGTCGACCTGGTCGTCACGCACAACGTGGACGGCCTGAAGGCGAAGGTCTTCGAGCTTTTCCCCGACGAGAAGGTCGAGGTGCGCACCGTCAACGACGCGATCGTGCTCAGCGGCGCGATGTCGAGCGGCGCGCGGCTGCAGAGCGTCGTGGAGCTGGCGGAGCGGTTCGCGCCCGGAAAGGTCACCAACATGATGACGCTGACGGGCAGCCAGCAGGTCATGCTCGCGGTGCGTTTCGCCGAGGTGAAGCGCACGGCGTTCAAGGAGCTCGGCATCAACCTCAACGTGCTGGTGCGGAGCGGCGCAACGACCTTCAGTTTGCTATCGGGGCTGCCGGTGCTCGGCTCGATTCCCGGATCCGGCTTCCTGAACGGCGGCACGAGCCTGGTGGGCACGGCGTACAAGGGCGATTTCACCGGACTGCTCGACGCGCTCGAACAGAAAGGCGTCGTCAAGACCCTCGCGGAACCCAACCTGATCGCGTTGTCGGGCGACACCGCCAGCTTCCTCGCCGGCGGCGAGTTTCCGATCCCCGTTGCGCAGAACACGAGCGGCGGCGGCTCGACCATCACGATCGAGTTCAAGGAGTTCGGCGTCAGCCTGGCCTTCACGCCGACGGTCCTCTCCGACGGCCTGATCAGCCTCGACGTCGCGCCGGAGGTGAGCGCGATCGACAACACGACGAGCGTGCAGCTCAACGGGCTCCTGGTGCCCGGCCTCACGACGCGGCGGGCGCACACGACCATCGAGCTTCGCGACGGCCAGGCGTTCGCCATCGCGGGCCTGCTTCAAAGCGAGTTCAAGGACAACATCGATCAGCTCCCCTTCGCCGGCGACGTGCCCGTGCTGGGCGCGCTGTTCCGCAGCTCGGACTACCTGCGCAACGAGACGGAGCTGGTCATCATCGTGACGCCCTATCTCGTGAAGCCGGTCAAGCCGAAGGACCTCCGTCTTTCCACCGACAGCTTCGTGCCGCCCAGCGACGCCGATCTGTTCCTGATGGGGCAGCCGGAAAGCCCGTCAACCAACCCCGGCGCGTCGTCGCACGGCCCCATCGTCAGCCAGGCGGGCGGCGGGGCGGGGCTCGACGGCAATATCGGCCACATCATCAAGTGAGGGCGACATGAAACGCATACTCAAGCTGCTTGCTATCGCCTCCCTGGCGCCGATAGCCCTGGCGGCGTGCGAAAACCCCACGCAGCCGAAGCATACGCTGCACCCCGGCTTCGGCGACGCCGTGCGCCACAACATGGCGGTGCAGATTATCAATCCGGACGGCCATCCCGATCTGACGCCTCCGGCGATGGACGGGGCGCGCGCGGCGGACGCGGTCGAGCGCTACCGCGCGGGCAAGACCGAGGAGGTAATCCAGCAGAGGACCTCTGACGTCGGCAGCGACGCGAAGTAGGCTCGACTGTGCCATGCCGCGCCTGATCGCCCACATCCTCCGAAACGGAATCGCTGAACTGGCCGCTTGCTGGCAGGACCGGCGGGGCGCGGCGCTCATCTACGTCACGGTGGGGCTGGGCGTTTTCGTCGGATTCACCGCCCTCGCCATCGACTTCAGCCGTATCGCCACGACGCATACCCAGGCGCGCGCCGCGGCCGAGGCCGCCGCGCTCGCCGCTGCCTCTCAGCTCGACGGAACTTCCGATGCGATCACCCGTGCCACGAACGCGGCGAAGACCACGCCGCTGGTGCAGAACCAGCAGAACCTGGCACAGAACCCCGGAAACATCGCCATCAGGAGGCTACGCTTCTTGAGCGGCCTGCCGTCCGGAACGCCGGGCCTGCCGGACAACCCGTCCGTGCTCGTTCCTTATGTGACGACCGATCCGCTGCAGGCCCGCTTCGTCGAGGCCACTACGGAAACACTGACGCAGGACAATCTGTTCGCCCAAGCCATCGGCGGCGGCGCGACCTCCAACACGCGAGCGCGAGCGGTGGCGGGGTTTACACAGGTACTTTGCAGACGGAGCCCATTAGCAATTTGCAACCCGACTGAGGATCCCGCCAGCCCAGCAGGTACGCCCGCACCGCCGTTCAATATCTCCGACTGGAGAGGAAGGCAGATCCTGATCAAGGGAAGCGGGCCAAGCGCAGATTGGTTGCCGGGCGATTTCGCTTTGGTCGATGTTGTTGGAGAGAAGCCGGGGCAGGCGACGCCTGTTATCTGGGAGGCGCTCGCAGAATCGGAGCCCGACGTATGCATTACGGCTCGGATCGACCTCAAGCCGGGGCAGGTTGGAGCTATGCGCACGGCCTTAAACACGCGATTCGACATGTATCAGAATCCACATGGCGGTAACAAAAACGGAAGTCCTCGATTTCGGCCTGCAAGGAGTGTGGCGAAAGGAAGGGTTCTCACCAACCTTGCCGATAATTGCAGTTTCGTGAAAGCAGAAGATGTCGGAAAGCAGGACCGATCGAAGGCCCTTCCGCGTGATGTTGATGCCGTGGACTTCGACGGCAGCCCCAACGGGACAGGACCCAGTAACACACATCGTTTCGGCACCGGATTGTGGGATTGTGCGGGATACTGGAGCGCAATGCATCCCACGATGACGGCTCCGGGCTGGTGTACATCGAGCGCGGACGGCACGGTTGCAGGCCAATCACGATATGACCTGTACCGCGCGGAGATTGATGGCACGGCTCCATTTGCCGGACCAACAATTCCAAACCGCATCGGCGACTCTCCCTGGGGTGAGAACGCCGATGCGGCTTCCCGTTCTTGTTATACAGGGGGCAGCAGCACCCTGAACGACACACCTGACCGCCGAATTCTTTATTTCGCGGTCGTCAATTGCCGCGAACAAGGTCTTGGGGGTGGCAATTCGAACGAAGAAATTCCTGTCGAAGCATTCGTCGAGGCATTCCTGACAGAGCCGGTGGACGATCCTTCCGATGGTCCGGAAATCGTGCTGGAAGTTAAAGATATTGTTCGTCCCGGTGGCGACGACGGAGTGCTGCATGACATCGTGCAGCTCTATCGGTGACCCATGGCCCACTTGGATGCATATAACCGACTTGCTGCGCTCCGGAAGAACCGCACCGGCGCCGCAATCGTCGAAATGACGATCATGGCGCCGGTGTTAATCTCGCTGGCCCTCGGCGTCGTGGAGTTCGGGCGGGCGCTGCACCATCATCACGTGATCAACAAGGCGATGCGCGACGCGGCCCGGTTCCTGGCCCGCGTTCCGGTCGATTGTCCTACGGGGCCGGGGACTGGCTCGGTCACGAACTCGGCCGATATCGACACCGCGAAGAACCTGGCTCTGAACGGAGCTCCTACCGGCGGCACGCCGAAGGTGAGTTATTGGACGGACCCTGCGTCCATTTCCGTCCAGGTCGATTGCCGCGATAACGCGTTGGGCGTCTATCGGGGTCCGGCGGGGATCCCGATCATTACCGTAACGGCGACCGTCCCGTATCAGGACTTGGGCATGCTCGGCGCTCTGGGATTGTCGGCGAGAACTTTCACGCTGCGCCACCAGCAGATGCATATCGGGGAATGAAGCCGTGAACCTCCTCAAACCATTTCTGGAAGAAACGCGCGGCGCGGTGATGGTCGAGTTCACCATCATCTTTATGCTGCTTTTCCTTCTGACCGGCGGAATCGTCGACTTCGGCCATCTGCTCTATCAGTGGAATAGTGCGGAGAAGGCAACGCAGGCGGGCGTTCGGGCGGCTGTGATCAGCGATCCGGTCGCAACCGAGCTGGCCGACTTCGACTGCGACAACGCTTCCGTCACGCTCGGAACCCCCTGCCGCAATGGCGGCACCTCATTTGGCATTGTCGAATGCCGCGGCGGGTCGTGCACCTGCGCCGGGCTGCCAAATGGCTGTACCTTCTCGGCCGCCGCTTTGAACCCGATTCTCGCGCCGATGCAGAAAATGTTCCCGCGGCTGCAGGCGCAGAACGTCATCGTCGAGTATGAAGATGTTGGCCTCGGCTTCGCCGGGCGGGCCGGCCCCGTGCCCGAGGTGCGCGTCCGGCTGACTGGCCTGACCTTCGAATACGCATTCCTCGGCAGCCTGCTCGGCTTGTCGAACATCACGATGCCGGACTTCCGCGCCACCCTCGTGGGCGAAGACCTCAGCAGCAAGGGAGCTTGACGACCATGGGAAAGGGTGAGTCCGAATGAAGAAAGATCTGCGGTTCCTGGCGGTTATGCGCTCGCAGGAGAAGGCGAACGAACTTAAATCCGCCGTCTCCAACTTCGACGGGCTGGATTGGGAGATCAAAGTCAGCGACTTCCAGAACGTCGCGGCCGAGCTCGTGAACTCCCATGTGCCAAACGTGCTGCTCGCCGAGATCTCTTTCGACAGGCCGGGCGACCTCACCGAGCTTTCGCGCATCGTGCGGGAGTCGTGCGACGACACGGCGGTGCTCGCCACCGCCGAGCAGGCGGATTTCGAGGGGATCCGGCGCCTGATGCGGATGGGGGTCGCGGACTTCATACCGCAGCCGATCTCCCAACTCGACGTGCGCAACGCGCTGAACGTCGCGATGTCGAAATTGTCTCAACCGGTCACCGCCGACGGCAAAGCGGTTACCTTCCTGCGTTCCTGTGGCGGGGCAGGCGCGACGACGATCGCTCTACAGACCGCTCTCAGCCTGGCGCATATGGATCGCAAGGATCCCAAGCGCGTATGCCTGATCGATTTCGACATGCAGTTCGGAAACGTCGCGCTCGCCCTCGATCTCCAGGAGAATGTCGGCATCCAGCAGATACTGGAATCGCCATCGCGCCTCGACGGCGACTTCTTCCTCGGCTCGATCCTGCGTCATCGCTCCGGGATCGACGTGCTTGCGGCGCCCGACCGCATCATCCCGCTGAATGCGATGACGGGCGATACGGCATACGAGATCCTCGAGATGGCGAAGAGCGTCTACGACTATGTGGTCGTCGATATGCCGCTCGCCTGGGCTGAATGGACCTCCTACGTGGTCGGCGCATCGCACCTCGTCGGCCTCGTGACGGATATCAACGTCACGGCGGTGCAACGCTGCCGCCGCCTACTCAATCTGATGGCCGAACAGGAGCTGGACGACGTGCCGTTGACGATCCTCGCGAACCGCTTCAAGGGCGGTTTCTCCGCCAAGGCGCGCAAGCGCCAAGCGGAAAAAGCGCTCGGAGCGCCGATCGCACATTTCATCCGTCAGGACGTCGAGACGGCAAGTGCGGCGCGCGACCGCGGGGTGGTGCTGGGCGAGGTCAAGAAGAAGAGCGTCATAGAGAAGGACGTGGACGGCTTCGTCATGCATGTCCACGACCAATTCCTGACGGGACATAAGGTCTCGGTCAGATCGGCTGCGTAACGGGGGCGAAACATGCTGAACGACAACGGCGCCGGAACCGTCGACGGCAAGAACAAGATGAGGTTCGAGCGCCCCGGCTATACGCCCAGGCGCCCGATGACGCCGGCCGATGGCTCGAGCCGCACGCCGGCGCCCCGGGCCTACGAAACCTCGTCCGAATACGTCGCTCTCAAGGTGCATCTCCATCAACAGCTTCTGGAGATGATCAACTTGAGCGCAATCGAGAAGCTGCGGCCTGAAGAGTTCCGCACTGAAGCAGCGGAGCTAGTCAAGGAGCTTCTGTTCAAGGAACAGATCCCCTTGAACAGCAGCGAGCGGAACAAGCTGGTCGATGACATTACCGACGAAGTTCTCGGCCTGGGCCCGATCGAGCCTCTCCTTAAGGATCCCACCGTCTCGGACGTGATCATCAACACGCATGAACGGGTTTACGTCGAGCGGGCGGGCCAGCTCGAGGCGACCGAGGTCAAGTTCAAGGACGAGAAGCACCTTCTGCGCATCATCGACAAGATCGTCTCGCGGGTCGGCCGCCGCGTCGATGAATCGAGCCCGATGGTGGACGCCCGGCTCCCGGACGGCTCGCGCGTCAACGCGATCATTCCCCCGCTGGCCGTCGACGGGCCGCTGGTATCGATCCGGAAGTTCGCGGCGATGCCATACGATCTCGACCGGCTCATCGCCAATGGCACCATTACGCCGCAAATAAAGGATTTGCTTGCCGCCCTGGTGCGGGCCCGATTGAGCATTCTCATCTCCGGGGGCACGGGCAGCGGCAAGACCACCTTCCTGAATGCGCTGTCGCGCTTCATCAACAATAAGGAGCGGATCGTCACGATCGAAGATGCCGCCGAGCTGCAGCTCCAGCAGCTTCACGTGGCCAGGTTGGAAACGCGGCCGGCCAATGTCGAAGGCCGCGGCGAGGTGACCCAGCGGGAGCTGGTCAAAAACGCCCTCCGTATGCGTCCCGACCGCATCATCGTCGGAGAGGTCCGCGGCGGCGAGGCGTTCGACATGCTGCAGGCGATGAACACCGGTCATGACGGGTCGATGACGACGATCCATGCGAATTCCTGTCGCGACGCCTTCTCGCGGCTCGAGCAGATGATATCGATGACTGGGTTCGACCTGCCGCCCCGGTCCATGCGGCAGCAGATATCGTCGGCGATCGACGTCGTCCTGCAGCTCAACCGCTTCGAGGATGGGACGCGGCGCCTCGTCAGCCTGCATGAGGTGACCGGAATGGAGGGCGAGATCGTGACGATGCAGGAGATCTTCGCCTTTCAGCGCACGGGCGTCGCGGAGAATGGAGCCGTACGCGGTCATTTCATGGCGACGGGGATCAGGCCCGGCTTTATGGATGCATTAAGCAGACACGGCGTCGATCTGCCGTCCGACATCTTCGCGCCGAACCGAAAGGTCTAGGGGTAGCCGGATGTTCATAGATAGCTCTATCCTCCTGTATGTAGTGCTATTCGTAGGAACCCTCCTGTTCATCGAAGGCGTCTACTATCTGGTTCTCGACTGGCGAACCAAATCCGGCAGCGCGATCAACCGGCGGCTGCGGCTGACGCATCACAACGACGATCTGCGGAGCGTGCTGCGGAAGATGCGGCGCGAAGATCACGGCGGGATTTCGTTGGCGTTGGCGCGTATCTTTCCAACTGTTGAGAGAATTGCCGCGCAGTCGGGCTCGGATATATCGCTGGCGCGTCTTTCGCTCATTGCGCTTGCGATTTTTGTTCTGGCTTTTTCCCTCGTTCGTTTTGCAACGCCGACGCCGGCGCCGATCGCCGTCGGCGTCGCGGCGGCCGTGGCTGCAGGCTTGCCTTTTTTAGTCCTCTACATGAAACGGCGGAAGAGGCTGAAGCGGTTCGGGGAGCAGCTTCCGGAGGCGCTCGATCTGATCGTCAGGAGCGTGCTGGCCGGACACCCGATTTCCTCTTCATTCTCGCTCGTAGCCAAGGAGATGGCGGACCCGATCGGCTCGGAATTTGGCGTCGTGCTGGACGAGATGACCTACGGCCTCGATATGCACGAGGCGCTCGATAACCTCTTCCGACGCACTCCGCACACCGATCTGCATTTCTTTACATTGGCGGTGCAGATTCAGCACGGGACCGGTGGAAATCTTGCTGAGGTCTTGTCCAACTTGGCGATAGTGATCCGAGACCGCTTCCGAATGTTTGCGAAGATACGCGCCGTATCTGCCGAAGGGCGGCTGTCGGCGATCATCGTCGGCGGGATGCCGCTTGTCGTCTTTGCGATCGTTAATCTCATCAACCCGAAATACTTCGGGGAGGTCGTCGGCGATCCCTGGTTTGTTCCCATGATCGGCTTTGGCGTCGTCCTGCTGCTGATCGGCCAAGCGATCATATGGAAAATGGTCAATTTCAGGTTCTAAGGGGAAATTGCGTTATGGGCTCGACAGTTTCCGCAGTACAGGCATTCCTGGTGGAAAGCCAGATATTCTCGCTCAGCCTGATCTTTGCCGCGGCATTGCTGGCAGTCTTCGGATTCGCGGCCTTCTTCAACAGGGATGAGATAGAGGACCGGATGGGCCGGGTCGGGCGGAGCGCCGACGACGGACAGGGCGTGGCCCTTCGTAGCCGGCAGGTCGATTTCAAATATCGTGCGACTTTGGAAAAGCTTCAGCGGACCTTCGAGCCGAATGGGGAAAAGGAAAAATCGGTGCTTCGACTGCGGCTGGTCCGCGCTGGCTTCATGCGTCCGTCCGCAGTTTTTGCGTACTTCTTGTGGCGTCTGTCGCTGGCCCTACTATTGCCGGTCGTCGTTCTGACCGCCATTGTCCTAATCGTCGGAAATCTCACGCCGAACGTCCTGATCATTGCGGCGATCGGCGCCTGTATAGCCGGATACTATTTGCCGTATCTTTACGTTCGGAACCGGAGTTCGGAACGGCAACGCAAGGCGCGTGAAGGCTTTCCCGACACGCTCGATATGTTGCTCGTCTGCGTCGAGGCAGGGTTGGGCCTGTCGGCGGCCATCGAACGCGTTGGCGGCGAGATTGGCCGCTCGCATCCGATCCTGGCTGAGCAATTTGGATTGGTGGGTCTCGAGATGCGGGCGGGAGCAAGCCGGTCAGACGCGCTAAAGAATCTCGCGCGGCGCCTCGGAGTCGACGAGGTTAATGCATTTGTGACGCTGCTCGTGCAATCGGAGGCGCTTGGAACCAGCATTGCCGATAGCCTGCGTGTATACGCGCAGGAAATGCGCACGACGCGAATGATTAGAGCGGAAGAGCTGGCCAACAAGCTACCGGTAAAGATCACGATACCCCTCGGTATCGGTATTCTTCCGTGTCTCATCATCGTCATCATGACGCCTGTCATAATACGGGTCGCGCGTAGCGTATTTCCTTTATTGCCCGGCTGACAAAAAGGAGCAACGACAGTGAAGAAAAGTTACAGGCCGTTTTTAGTTGCGTTGCTCGCAGCGTTAGCTGCCGCCGGCTGCTCGCCGGAGACGGGCACGGTGGTCGGCGGACTCGACAGCGGCCCGAGACAGACTTGGGAACGCGAGTTCAACCAGGGGAAGGAAAACCTGGCGTCCGGCTACTTCGGCCTGGCCTTGCAGCATTTCAAATCGGCTCTGGGAAAGAACCCGCAATCCATCCGGGTGATGAACGCGCTTGCCGTAACCTATGACCGCCTCGGCCGCCATGATCTGGCGGAGCTCTATTACGACCACGCGCTCGCGATCGAGCCGGGCTCCTCCACGACGCTGAACAACGTCGGTTACTCGATGTTGACACGGGAGCGCTACGAGGAAGCCCTGATCTATTTCGAGCGCGCCCTGACACTGCGGCAGGAGCCCAGCGAAAGGCGCATGATCGTTGCGAACCGGCAGCTGACGATGGACCGGCTGCGCATGGCGCGTCAACGGCAGGGCGGTCGCGAAGTTGCCAAGGCCGCGGCCACGGCGGCGTCCGCCCGCGACGATTGCCGGAGCCAAGGATCGAACTTGGTCGGACGCATGGGCGAACGGGTCTTTGCCCTCGTGACCAATCCGGCGATCCCTCGTCTGCCGAGCGGACACTGTGGGAGCGGCCGGAGCTTGCGCGTCGCGATGCTTCATACGGGAGGCGCCGGGCAAGCCTCCGGTCCGGCCGGGATAGGCGGGAGCGCGGATGTGGTGACGCCCGAAACGGCGCGTGCGGTCCCGCTGCCTCAGCCGCCCGGCGGCGATAACCTGGCCGTCCGCGGACCGGTGGAGCGGCAAGGCACAGATAGCCTCGTCGGCGTGGTCAAGGCTTCCGCGGAAGGGGCGCGGGGCGCGACGGGGCAGATAGGCTCGCCCCCATTGAAGGTGGAAGTCTCCAACGGCGCAGGCCGCAACAAGCTCGCGGCGAGAATGAGGGACTATTTCACGTCGAAAGGTCTCGCCGTGAGCTATTTGACGAATGCCGCGAGTTTCAAGCACCGCACGACAACGATCTTCTACAAGTCCGGCAACCATGCGGCGGCGCAAAGGTTCGCGGAGCAGTTCCCCATACCCGTCGAGCTTGTCGAGATGAACGGCCATTATGCCGACGTCTTGATTCGGCTGGGCGCCGATATCCTCGAGTTCGACAGTAAATCCCTTTATGCCGCAACGCACGGAGAGCGGAATGTCTAGAAAAACCTTCGCGATCCGGTGGCTGGCGCCGGCAATCCTGTCATGCTTCGTCCTTTCCGGCTGCCTGACGACGAACCAGGAGCGACCGACTGCCCTGGCTGCCGATGCGGCAGCGACGCCTCAGGCCCAGGGGAAGCTGGACGCGGCGTACCGCGAGTTGCTCTTGTCTCACGGCCGCCGCGCGCTAGAGATGGAGAAGTATGAAGAGGCAATCTCCGCCTACAAGCGGATACTCGCTGCGGATCCGCAGGATCCGGAAGCGGCCTTCGGCATGGCCGAGACGATGCTGGCCGCCGGTGATTTTCCCGTGGCGCTCGGCTATTACCGCACGCTGAGCACAAACGAAGCGTTTCGCGCGCGGGCGTGGCAAGGCGAGGGCCTCGTTCTCCTCAGCATAGGACAGCCGCGGCAGAGCGGAGAGATCCTGCGCAAGGCGGTCGCGGACGATGTCACCCTCTGGCGCGCCTGGAACGGGCTGGGACGCACGCTCGACATCGAGGGCAAGCATGACGAGGCGAAGAACAGTTATGACCGAGCTCTCGCGCTGGAGCCCGGCTCCGCCGCGGTGCTCAACAATCGGGGCGTATCGAACATGCTGGCGGGACGCTATGCGGAGGCCGAAAAGGATTTGAGGGATGCGGTTTCGCGGGACCGAGAGCTCGAGCGCGCGCGAAGCAACCTGCGTCTCGTGCTGGCGTGGCAGGGCAGGTATGCCGAGGCGCTGGCGGACGTCAGCCGTATCGACGCGCCGATCGCACTCAACAACATCGGCTATATCGCCATGAAGCGCGGCGACCTGAATCACGCCGAAGCCTATTTCGCGCAAGCGATGCAGATGAGCCCGGCCTTCTACGACAAGGCCGACCGCAATCTCAAGTTCCTGAACGAGATGAAAAAGCTGCAGAAGGTTGCCGACACGAAGAATGGTTGAGCCGGCCGCGATGGATATCGGTGCAATAACTCTCCTTGCTGTTGCCTTCGCTTTCGGCGGCTGCCTGGTTGCGATAGCCGTTTGCGACCTTGGCAGCTATACGATTCCGAACGCCGTGTGCGTCGCGTTGCTGTGGCTGTTCGTCGTGGCGGTGCCCTTCGCGCGCGTCGACATCTCGCTTCTATCGCACCTGTACAGTTTCCTGATCGTCCTCGCGGCAGGCTTTCTTGCCTTCCGCTTCGGCCTGTTCGGCGGCGGGGATGTAAAGAGCTGGGCGGCCATTGCCCTGTGGTACGACCTGGGCAGCCTGTCGGCACAGGTCTTTCACGTGACGCTGCTCGGGGGCATGCTGGGTCTGGCGCTCGTCGCGCTTCGGCGGGTCGCCGCCTCCCAGTACGTCCAGCACCACGTGTCGTTTTCCCGGGTGCCCCGCTTGTTTCGGATGGGAGAACCGGTTCCCTATGGCGTCGCCATTGCCGCCGGCACGGCGCTCAGCGCCGGCCATATCGATCTCTTCCGATCCTTCCCGCTATAGCCGCCGTACGGAGGCGCTCTCCGTTCCGCAGCACGCTGGTGGCCGCGCGGAACGATGCAAGGCGTTTTCCACGGAAGCCACGGTAGTTTCCTCCGCAATGTGTCGCCGAGAGCTTCGGAAGGCGGCATGATATTTTGACGATCTACTCATACATCATTGATTAAGCGTAAATAATTACCGCGTTGACGACGCGGATATAGATATCTGGAGAGACGAGCGAATGCATCGGCAGTATTCGGCCCATGGCATGATCTCATTGGGACCGCCGCACCGCGCGCCGGGTGAAGCGATTGCGGAGCGATCGGCCGCCTGGTTCCGTCGCAAGCGTGGACGGCTGGTCGGGGGTGCCATGGCCCACGCACCGAGTTGTCATTCGGCATCTCGGTGGGTTGGGGCGACAGAATAGGAGAACGGAATGAGCAGACTCTTTGGCGCGAGCTTGTTTCTGGCCCTGGTCTTGCTAAGCAGCCCGGTAACGGCTGCCGTGGTGCCGCTCAGCCTCGACAACAACGGCGTGGTCCTTACCGACGACGCCCAGATTGTCGATGTGGATTTCGTGAGCAACGGCAGCGGCGGTTGGCTGGTGAACGTAGGGAACGGGCTGAGCTTCGAAGAATTCTTCGCCAATTTCAGCCAGCCGGTAGGCGCGGGCGATATCGACATCACCACTGCGGGCTGGTCGCTCGTTACGTCGGGCGGCGGGGGCGGGACGGCCGGTAATTTCGGGCAGTTCAGCATCAAGATTGATGGCCCGGTGAGCGGTGGGACTCTCGATTTGCAGTTCGAGCTGACGGTGGCCGGGTTGTTCGATCCCAATAGCAAGGGCAACACCTTCGCCGCCAAGATCTCGAGCCAGCAGGGCGGCAATGCCGGCGGCTTCGTATCGAATGGTTCGGTCTCGCAGGTTCCATTGCCGGCCGCAGTATGGCTGTTCTTGTCGGCCCTGGCCGGCCTCGCGGTCTTCTCTCGCCGGGGCAAGGCCGTTCAAGTATAGCGACCGGCAGCGCCGCGCAGGCAAGACGAACGGCGCACCATTAGGGGTGCGCCGTTCCTGCCATGGGCGCTCCATGACCGACGGCATCCGCCGTCGCTGATTACATATTCGGCCAAGAGCCGGTCTTTAGGAGGTTGCTGGAATGGCCAAGCGGCGCATCGCTGTTGCGGTCGGCGATCTGTTCGAAAAGACGAACATGACGCATTGGCGGTGGCAGGTCCGGGAGCTCGTGACGCCGGCGGGGCATCGCCTGCATGCCCGGCTGGTCCGCTGCGATTACCCATCCGAAACGCGGCTGTTTTCGCTTTCCGCCCTGCGCGATGGGCGGCTGTTTGTCCCTGCGGGCCGGCCCGGCCAGCTCAACCGTACAAACAGCCCGTCAGGATCGATGCGGATCCCCATCATCAGCAACGCTGGGTGTCAGAATATTCGGAAAAGAGCCTGATAATGCATTGTTTATAAAAATTAATCAGGCAGCATGCATTCTCGGATGTAGACTTAGGAAGCGACCGAGTTCCAGGCATGACGATAGCCGAATGCTAGGGTGTTCGCATGAAGCCGGTATTCTGCACCCGATACCAAGCCGGCTTCTGCTAGAGATAGCCACAAGACCAGGGGGCAACCCCAAAACCGTCGCCTTGGAGTCTCCCCTCTCAGGCGACAGACGACGGCCCCTCGCGCTCGTCCCAACGGCGCGACGGGCCGTTCGTTTTTGCTAGATCATGCGTCTCTGAATCGGATGAATTTGAACCGCACGCGCAACCGCCTTCTCAAGGTTAGGAGGGACAGCGTGCAGCAACTGGCGGCTCTGCGAGTAGATTAGGGTAGCCGGCACCGGCAAGGTTTCAAGGACGCCGTTGGTGCCATGCCAATCGGTGACCTGCCGCCGACCGTCTACGCCATCCGAGCAGCGTCTCGCCCCACCGTCGAACGAAATATGTATTTCGACCTTCATTCGCCAATCGATGTGTCGTATGTCAGGGCATCTCCGCAAGATGGTCTCTCTTGACGTTGATAATTTTGTGGACGCTGTTGACGCCCATCCTGAGCGTCCTGGCAATCTCGCGAATCGAGCGGCCCTGATTTCGCAATTGGAGAACCTCCTTGGCCCTCTTGTGCGGCCGTCCGCTAGGCCTTCCGAGCTTTTTGGTGGTTCGCGCGAGACCAGCCTTTACCCGCTCGCTGATCATGGAGCGCTCGAATTCTGCGAATACCCCAAGCATTTGAAAGAGGGCCCGCCCTGATGGGGTGCTTGTATCGAGCCGTTGCTGGTGAAGGTATAGGTCAATTCCCAGTGAGTGGAGGTCATCGAGGAAATGGACAAGGTCCTGCAGCGAGCGGCCAAGCCGGTCGACAGCCCATGCAGCGATCATGTCGAACTCGCGAGCTGTGGCATCCTTCAGCATCTGGTTGAATGCAGGGCGGCCGAAGCGTCCCTTGGCCCCGCTGATGCCTGCATCCTCATATACATTGGCGATTACCCACCCTGCGCGCGTCGCCACTTCCTCGAGCTCACGGCGCTGATTGGCGGTGGTTTGCTCGTCCGTGCTTACGCGGAGATAAAGTGCAACGCGTTTGGTAGGATCCGAGGTAGCCATGATTGCAGTCTCCTTAACAGTGCTGCGATTGCGGTTAGGGCGCCATCAGCGTTGCCGCGCTGGTGGCGCCCGATCTTGCTATCATCGACGATTCCATAAAACAAGTGTTTTACGAGAACGGCTGCCACTCTGAAATGCGCCTGGATTTGCGCGGCTCGCCGAAGCCCAAATTCGAGGGGGTTTTTGGAGAACAGGTCCTAAGCGGTCCAGATGCGGCGTAACCGCTGCAGACAAGAATGAAGTGATGTTGCGCTTTGGTCTTCGGAGTCCGATTTCCGTTGTGAAGGCTGCGGTAGAATGAAAGGTGCTTGTCGATCAGGCGCTGATCCCACGCGTTCAGCGCCGCGTGCGGCTTTCCGTGATGGTTCATTCGCAAGTCTCGTTCCTAGAGTGCGGCCGCAGTCGTGACGCCTGCCGTCAGCTCTCCTCGAACCCCTGCGACTTGAACTTCAGCGTCTGGCAGTTCTCCATCACCGTTCTCTGCACGTCTTCGGGAGCGCCGTCGGGAATGTCGGCCTCGATCTCGACTGTGACGCGAACGGAGCCGCCGGGAAGGGTGGTGAGGTGTTGGAGGACCTCCTCGGCAATCCGGCCCATGTCCGCGGCCGGCACGGTCCGCATCGATCTCGACGGTGCCGAAGAATCGGCGTGCGGCCTTAGGCGTCGGAGCGGTGAACCCACCGCCGCCGGCTGGTGTTCCGGTCGAGCTGCCGGTGGGACTGCCGGGCGAGACGGGGCCCGGCTCCGGCCGACCGGGCGCAGTCGGTGCATCCGCCGCCTGCTGCGCCTTCGCGATCTCGGGCTTCACGAGCACGCTCAGGCTGTCGACGACGACCGAGCCGCCGCCGGTGAGCTTCAGCCCCTCGTAACGGCCTTTCTCCTCGTCGAAGCGCCCGGCGTAGGCGAAATTGTCGCAGACCAGCTCGCTGATGCCGGCCTGGATGGCGTCGTGCAGGACGCCACCATCCCGCAGGCGGGGGAGGTACAGGTAGGAGGCGAGATACTCCGCGAGCTTCTTGGTGCCGATGTGATTGGCGTCCGCCCACAGATGGGTATCGAGCACGAGCTTGAGCCGCGCCGGTCCCATCTTCACCAGCAGCGCCTCCTCCTGCACCAGTTTCTTCGATGCGCGGACGGCCAGCGGGTCCTGCCCCTGGCCGGGACAGACGAAGGCGGCGACGGGCGGTTGATTGATCTTGTCCTTCTCGAAGCAGATGCGCTCGTAACGCGGCTGAATCGGGGCGCCGGTGCCGATGAGACGGTCGCGGTCCCGGATCGGGCCCGGGACACGCGTAATTTCCCATCGTCCGGCTTCGCGGCGGTTCACCCGGCCGCCAAGGTGCTGGAAGGCTTCGAGAAAGAAGGCCTGGATGTGGAAGGGCTGCAGGCGGCGTGCTTCGGCGCGATCCATCTCTTCCCTGATGCGTGCCACGTCGGCAGCCGTCATCGTGTCACGGACGAGGGCGCGATCGGCCAGGAGGTCGAGCAGATGCTGCTGGTCGGCCGCGGCATCCACCTTCTGGAACAGGCGCGCCTTTGTTTCGGGCCGCTCCCCGTCGCGGATGGCCTCGATGAGCAGCTCCCGGAGGGCGCGCGCCTCGAACAGCCGGCCGAGTACATCGTAGACCCTCCCGCCGAGCGCCGCGCGTGCGATCTCGATCTTTTCGAGCAGACGCGAGAAGACCTCGCCCTCGCGCGTGTCGGCCGCGACCAAGTTCCAGCAGTGGCATACTTCGGTCTGGCCGATGCGGTGGATCCGGCCGAAACGCTGCTCCAGCCGGTTGGGGTTCCAGGGCAGGTCGTAATTGACCATCAGGTGCGCGCGCTGGAGATTGATGCCTTCGCCGGCGGCATCGTTCGCGACCAGAACGAGCACTTCCTTGTCATGCACGAAGGCTTCGACCGCCTTGCGCCGATCCTCGCGCCCGACGCCGCCATGGATGACGACGACGGCATCATGGCGGCCGAGCCTGGTCCGAATGCGGTCGGCGAGGTAGGTGAGTGTGTCGCGGGGCTCGGTGAAGACGATGAGCTTGCGATGGTTGCCGTTGGAATCGACCATCAACGGATCGTCCAGGATGCTGTTCAGTTGCATCCATTTGGTATCGGTGCCCGAGCGGCGAAGCGCGGCCGCCTGCGCCTCGAGCCGGCGCAATGTTTCGATCTCCGTTTCGAGCTCGGCGATGGTGCGGGACGCCGTCGCCTGGTCGAGGATCGCTTCTTCCGCTGCTTCCGCCTCGTCGCCCGGCGCGTCCTCGATCTCGGCCTCGTCGTCCTCCGACCAGGCAGGGAGGAGTGGCTCCGTCGCAAGGCGGGCTTCCTGACCACGCTTCAGAAGCCGTTCCTCGGCAAGCCGACCCTCCAGCCGCTCGCGACGGCGGCGCAATGATTCGTGGATCGCTGCCGGTGAGGAGGCAAGGCGCCGCTGCAGGATCGTTAGCGCGAAACCGACGTTCTGGCGGCGCTTCTCATCCCCCTCGGCCGCGAAGCGGTCAGCGCGGTTCATTTCCTCGCGCACATACGTGGTGACGTCGGCGTAGAGCCCTACTTCTGCCGGCGACAGCTCGTATTTGACGGTGTAGGCGCGGCGCTCGGGAAACAGGGGCGTGCCGTCGAACTTGAGCAGTTCTTCCTTGGTCAGCCGGCGCATCAGGTCCGCGACCTCGGCCTGATGGACGCCGTCCCGGAACCGGCCCTCGAACCGGTCGGCGTCCAGCAGCGCCATGAAGAGCTGGAAGTCCTGCTCCTTGCCGTTGTGCGGCGTCGCCGTCATGAGGAGCAGATGGCGGCAATGACCGCCCAGCGCCTGACCGAGCTGGTAGCGCTTCGTGTACTTGACCTCGCCGCCGAAGAAGCTGGCCGACATGCGGTGCGCCTCGTCGCAGACGATCAGGTCCCACTCGGGCGCGGCCCTGAGCTTCTCCTGGAGGTCTGGGTTGCGTGACAGCACGTCCAGCCGGGCGATCAGCAGGTTGCGTTCCACGAACGGGTTTGCCGTCCGTGACGCCTCGACCTGGTCCCGGCTCAGGATGTCGAATGACAGCCCGAACTTCTCGTGAAGCTCGTCCTGCCACTGTTCGACGAGGCTTCCGGGAGCCACAATCAGGCAACGCTCGACGTCGCCGCGGATCATCAACTCCTTTATGAAGAGCCCCGCCATGATCGTCTTGCCGGCGCCGGGATCATCGGCCAACAGGAAGCGCAGTGGCTGGCGCGGCAGCATCTCGCCGTACACAGCCGTTATCTGATGGGGCAGGGGCTCGATGCGGGAGGTATGGATGGCGAGATAGGGGTCGAACAGGTGGGCGAGCTGAATGCGGTAGGCTTCCGACACCAGCCGCAAGAGGGCGCCGTCGCCGTTGAACGACCACGGGCGGCCGGAGGACACGAGCTCCAGCGTGGGCTCCTCGTTTCGGAAAACTAGCCGATTCCGGACAGCGCCGCTCGATTCCTCGTAGGTCGCCTTGACGGCCTGGTCGCCAAACCACTCGATATGCACGACTTTGGCGGCGCCAGACGGCGCCAAGCCTTTGATAAAGCTCCCAGCTCGCAATTCTTCGAGCTTCGCCAACGCGATCTCCCCACGCCCTAGGCTGTGTTTGGACGGCCGTTTTGCCCATTATTGCGTGTATGGGCGGGGTAAGAAAGCTATCAATTGGGCGACCGCCACTGCCCTCCGGTATAGGACAATTCCAAGTCAAACGTCACCAGCAAGCGGCTACCTTTTGGGGAAAGATCCTCAACGAACTGAACTTGTCCCAGCGGATTGTGGAAGGCGGGTGCCGTGGATACCTGCCCAAAATGGTGAAGACATGCCCCGGCAACGAATCTCCCGCGAGGAACTATTTGCGCTGGTTTGGGAAAAGCCAATCCAAGATGTGGCTACGGAACTCGGCGTATCGGACGTGGCGATCGGCAAGATGTGTGCGCGTCTGCAGGTTCCCAAGCCGCCTCGCGGGTATTGGGCGAGGGTGCGATCGGGTCAAACCCCGCGACGCCTGCCACTGCCCGCCTTCCGTGAGGAGATCGACCGCATTCGTCGGGCGGCCGTTCGGCTCAATGCGGCAGCATTGCTATCGAAATTGCAACTACAGTTCTACCGAGCGGCCTTGTCTGACCTTGGGGATCAAGGCGTGGATGTGGACGGGGCCGACACGCGGGGAGGTAGGCTGCCCAACCTGAGTCCAGATGTTGCCGCTCAAATTCTACTTCTCATCCAAAATCGCCGGCATTATTGGGTCAAGGAGGGAAAAGTAACCACCAGCTGGGGATCTTCTGCACAGATTAGTGTGGCCAATCTCGTCGGAAAGCTATTGCCACTCGCGCGGCCACAGGTGTTGGTGTTCGAGAGCGAAGGCAAGAGGAGCTGGCAGGCTGCGGCCGATCCGGTCGTTCTCGTGCGCTTGACGGCGTGCCTGCAGGAACGGATCGCGGCTCTTGTACGCATCGTGCGGCATCAGAAGCTCCAGCACGTAGTTGTGCCGCTGATGGCAGCTGATTATGCGTGGTCGGCCCGCCACGTGTATTCCCCGGAGTCGCAGCTTTTCCTGGACAGTTTCCTGTGCGTTTCAGCAACCGAGCTTTGGGTGGAGTGCACAAGCAGGGCGTGGCGCGAAGATTATCCGCCGGTACGGATCGCAACCAGCCGGATGAGCCTGCAGGCTATCATGCCAATCGACTACATGCCCGTGCGAGAAGTCCCGCTGTTTCCGGTGGTGTCTCAAACGACTGTCGCACCCTATCGCGAGCACCTTCGCGCCTTGCTCGAGGCAGAGCGCGTACACGAGATGATGTCCCACGCTGCCTACGCCATCGAACCGGAAGTCCCTGATGAGAGGCTCGACATCGCGGACAGAATATGGTTCGGCAAGAAAAAGCCCTTTCATTCGGCGCGGGAGGCGTGGAGGCGGCTCGAGGAGGAGCTGGAGCGTTGGGACGTGGAGCTTGAAGCTGAAAGGTCCACCTTGGCGCAGTCCATCCTTGGGATCGAGGTTGGAGACATCGTGACGAATGAGCGCGACGGACGCCTCCTGCGCCTTTCGGTGACAGGAACCACACTTTACGCTAGCGACGAGCATGTCACCTTTATCGTGAACGGAACGCGATTTCGGAAAGACGGCACCCTCGGCAAGCTGCAGGATGCAATTAGGTTGCGGTTCGAGAACAAGACCATGAGCACAAGGAAGCAAGGTGACGAGGCTTAGCGTCCTGTGGAGGCTGCGCCGTCTCCGTCGACCAGGATAAGTCTCGCAATTTTGTGGGTAGAAAAAGGGGATGACTAAGAGAAAACATTTTTTTATTCAGTTATCATAATTTGTTAGATCGTTATAATGGCGGATGGGGTGGGATTCGAACCCACGAGGGGTTGCCCCCTGCCGGTTTTCAAGACCGGTGCCTTCAACCGCTCGGCCACCCATCCCGCGCTGCGCGGCGTTAAACCGGGAAGGCGATCCTCCTAGCATCCGCGGGCGCGCGCCGTCCACTGCTGCGCGCCGGCCTAGCGCGGGATGGCGGGCAGCCGGTTAACCCGTTTTTTACGTTATTCCTCTAATCCCAGTTCAACTTCCCCTGGCTAACGGCCGGCAGCCAACGCCGGCAGGGCGCGGGAGGGGTCGCGGCAACAACGACAAATGCTGGGGAAAATGACCAAAACATCACGAGTGCGGACGCTGCGGGACACCGCAGGGAAGTTCGCCTTTCTCCGCCTGGGGATCCGCAACAAGCTGGTCGTCCTCCTGCTCGGGTTCGGCCTGGTCCCGGCTTTCACCATGTTCAGCATGCTGCTGATGCAGGCGGACGGGATCAAGGCGCTGCTCGACGCGCGCGTCCAGTCCGCCGCCCAGCAGGTCAACAACGTCATCGACCGCAACCTCTCCGAACGCTACAGCGACGCGCAGGTTTTCGCGATGAACGTCGCGGCGCAGGACGAATGGAACTGGAACAAGGCCTCGGACGACAACCCGCTGGTCCAGGCCATGAACAGCTACATGACCAGCTCCGGCATCTACAAGCTCATGCTGGTGCTCGACCCGACCGGCAAGGCGGTCGCCGTCAACTCGGTCGACCCCAAAGGCAAGCCCCTGGCGACGGAGAAGATCCTGAACAGGGAATTCGGGAACGCCCCTTGGTTCGCCCGCGCGGCAAAGGGGGAATTCCTGCAGGGCAGGAACGGCCTCACCGGCACGTCGGTCGAACAGCCCGGGCGGGTGGACATCGTGGCCGAGCTTTATGGCGGCGACGGCTACGTCATTCCGTTCAGCGCCGCGGTAAAGGATGCGACCGGCAAGACGCTCGCCATCTGGGTGAATTTCGCCGATTTCGGGCTGGTCGAGCAGATCGTCGACGATTTCTATCAGGGCTTCGCGCAGGGCGGCATGGCGTCCGCCGAACTGACGATCCTCGACCCGCAGGGCCGCGTCACCGTCGACTACGACCCGTCGGCCAACGGCTTCACCGCGCTCGCCGGCTATAAGCGGAACGCGTCCGTCGCCGGCCAGCTCAACCTCGCCGACAAAGGCGTCGCCGCGGCTGCGGCGGCGGTGAAGGGCGGCAGCGGCGTCATCGCTGGGCTCCATTCCCGCAAGCAGATCGAGCTGGTCGCCGGCTATCACCACAGCGCCGGCGCCTACGATTATCCCGGCCTCGGATGGTCGGCGCTGGTCCGCATACCGGTGGGGGAGGCCTATGCCAGCATCGACTCCCTGACCTGGCAGATGATCGTCGTCCTGCTGATGACGACCGGCGCGACGCTCGCGCTCGGCGCGTTCGTCGGCGCGGGTTTCGCGAAGCCGATCGTCCGCCTGACCGGCGCGATGAAGGAGCTCGCCGGCGGCAACAACCGTGTCGAGATCCCCAACGCCAAGCGCGGCGACGAAGTCGGCGAGATGGCGCGCACGGTCGAGGTGTTCAAGCAGCACGCGCTGGAGATCGATCAGCTCGCGACCGAAAAGGCCGAGCAGGAGCGCCGCGCGGAGCAGGAGAAGAAAGCGGCCATGAACGCGCTCGCCGACGAATTCGAGGCGCGCATCTCCGGCATCGTCGACACCGTGTCCTCGCAGTCGACCGAGATGCACGCGACGGCGCAGGCGATGTCCACCACGGCCGAGGAGACCAGCCGGCAGGCGACGGTGGTCGCCACCGCTTCCGAGCAGGCCACCGCGAACGTCCAGACCGTCGCCTCGGCGACCGAGGAGCTGTCCGCGTCGGTCGACGAGATCACGCGCCAGGTCGGCGAATCCGTCGAGATCGCGGGCCGCGCCAACCAGGAAGCGGAGCGCACCAACCAGACGGTGCAAGGCCTCGCCGCCGCCGCCGACAAGATCGGCCAGATCGTCAACCTGATCAGCGAGATCGCCGAGCAGACCAATCTCCTTGCGCTCAACGCCACCATCGAGGCGGCGCGCGCCGGGGAGTCCGGCAAGGGCTTCGCCGTTGTCGCGTCGGAGGTCAAGAGCCTGGCCAACCAGACCGCCAAGGCGACCGAAGAGATCGCCATCCAGATCAACGAGATGCAATCGGTCTCCGGCGACGCGGTGCAGGCCATCGGCGGCATCGCCCGGACGATCGGCGAAATCGGCTCGATCGCAAAGACCATCTCGTCCGCCGTCGGCGAGCAAGGCACGGCCACGCGCGAGATCGCCGAGAACACCCAGCAGGCGGCCGCCGGCACGGACGAGGTCAGCAGCACCATCGCCAGCGTCACGCAGGCCGCCTCCGAGACCGGCGCCGCCGCTCAGCAGGTGCTGATGGCCGCGGGCGAGCTGTCGAAGCAATCCGAGACGATGCGCGCCGAGGTCGGCACCTTCCTTGCTAAGGTGAGGACGTCGTAGGGCAGGCATGGCAAGGAGCAGAGGCCGTTTCCCCTACCCGTCATTCGCCGACTTGATCGGCGAATCCAGGCGCGGTGCCATGGACTCGCCGGTCGAGCCGGCGAGTGACGATCTTTATATGTAGCGTCTGTCCAGAGTCACCCCCGCGCCACCGTATCCAGGCCGTCCTTGAGCGCGCGGTCAAGGATGTCGACGGCGCGGTCGATTTCGCCCGCCGTCACGGTCAGCGGCGGCGCGATGCGCCACACCGATCCGCGCTCGGGCCGGCGGCGGATATTCATCGACAGGCCGAGCTCGAAGCAGCGGGCGGTCGTGACCGCGCCGAGCGCATGGTGCGGCGTCCGCGTCTCGCGGTCCTGGACCAGTTCGACGCCGAGCAGCAGCCCTTCGCCGCGCACGTCGCCGATCGCCTCGTAGCGCTGCTGCAGGGTTTCCAGGCCGGTCCGCAGATAGGCCCCCATCTCCACGGCGCGCGGGATCAGATCCTCGCGCTCGATGGTCTCGAGCACGGCCAGGCCCACCGCCGCCGGCAGCGGGTCCGACACGTGGCTGGTGTAATAGGTGAAGCCGGCCTTGTGCGCCTTTTCCTCGATCGCATCGCTGGTGATGGTCGCGGCGAGAGGTACGCCGCCGCCGAGCGTCTTGGACACCGACATGACGTCGGGAATCACGCCGAGCTTGGTCGCGGCGAAGCGGTCGCCGATCCGCCCGAACGCCGTCTGCGCCTCGTCGAAGATCAGCAGCATGCCGCGCGCGTCGCACGCCTTGCGCAGCTCCTGGAAATAGCCGTCCGGCGGAACGATGACGCCGCCGGCCGAAATCACCGGCTCGGCGATGGCGGCGGCGGGCGCGCCGTCGGTCGCCATGTCGAACATGCTGAGGCCGATGCGGAGGCAGGTCATGTCGCATTTGTCGCGGCAATGCTCGACCGGGCAGCGGTAGGCGTTGGGTTCCGGGATGACGTGTCCGCCCGGCACCTTCGGGCCGTATCCGCGCCGGTCGCTGGCATAGGAGGCGGCCGCCGAGGCGCCGGTCGTTCCGTGCCACGACCCGCCGAGGGCGATTACTTCGTAGCCGCCGGTCGCCAGCTTGGCGATGCGCAGCGCCGCCTCGTTCGCCTCGCTGCCGGTGTTGACGAAGAGCGAGCGCTTCAAGGGCGGCGGCAGCCACTCGCCGAGCTTCCGCGCGAGCTTCGCCACGGTTTCCGGGATCATGCCCGAGAACATGTGGATCGCCGTGTCGCAGCTTTCCTTGATCGCGCGGACGATGGCCGGATGGTTGTGGCCGACCGTCGCGCACATCTGGCCGGAGGTGAAATCGAGGATCTCGCGGCCCTCGTCGTCGACGACGACCGCGCCCTGCGCCGCGTGGAAGAGATTGGGAAAGCTGTCGCCGCCGTAGCGGATCAACAGGTCCTTCGCGGCCCGCCGCAACTCCTGGTCCATCGCTTGTTCCCTTGCCGCCCTTAGCCCGGCATCATTTGTACGCCCATCGTTTGTCGCGGCAAAGTTTCCGGTGCACACTGCAGGCCGACGCAGCCAATCGGAGCATCGCGATGAGCGACATACCACGCCTCAACGGGGCCATTCGGGCATTGGAGCAGGGCAAGCCGGCCTTCACCACCTTCTCGGCGCCGGAAATCGGCGCAGCCCAGGCGATCGGCGCCGCCGCCTACGACGCGGTGGTGTTCGAGATGGAGCACGGCCCCCACGACACCAACACGCTCCGCACCTGCATGCAGTACATGCTGGACCGCAAGCAGATCGCGAAGTCGGGCAGCATCGCGCCCGCGGTTGCGCCGTTCGTGCGCATTCCGCCGAACGGCGGCGAGATGAACCAGTGGCTCGCCAAGCAGGCGCTCGACGTCGGCGTCTACGGCATCGTCTGGCCGCATGTCAGCACGGTGGAAGAGGCGCGCAACGCGGTGACCGCCTGCCGCTATCCGCGCCCGCCCTCGGCGCCCAACTATGAGCCGGCCGGCATGCGCGGCGACGGCCCGCGCGGCGCCGCGGCCTACTGGGGGCTCACGCAGCAGGAATACTACAAGCGCGCCGACGTCTGGCCGCTCGCCCCGGACGGCGAGGTCCTCGTCGTGATCATGTGCGAGGAGGCGAAGGCCATCAAGAACCTGCCGAAGATGCTCGAGCAGGTGCCGGGCATCGGCGTCGTGCTGATCGGGGAAGGGGACCTGTCGCAGGACCTGGGATATCCCCGGCAGTACGACCATCCGACCGTGGCGTCCGCGATCGACGAGATCCTGGCCATCTGCAAGGCCCACAAGGTGCCCTGCGGCCACCCGCATGTCAGCGCGAAGAACGTCGAAGGGCTCTTGGAAAAGGGCTTCCGCTGGCTGATGGCGCAGCCCACGCTGTCCTTCGCGGGGCTGGAGCTGGGCTTGAAGGCCTCGGGACGGCGCTAGGGTGTCAGCTCGGCACGAAGGAAACGCCGATGTCGCTCCGCTCGCGGTAGACGACCTCGCAGCCGATCGTCAGCGACGGGGTCAGGCGAAGGCGGAAGTTGCCGGGCACGCGCTTCGGATCGATCGGCCGGAGGCGCGCGCCGCCGGCCGAAAGGTCGAGGATCGAGCAGTCCATCGTGCTGGTGCCCTGATTATAGCTGATCATCGCCTTCCGCAGCGCCTTGATCCGCTTGCTGAAGCGCTGGTCCACCGAGTGGATCGTCAAATTCGCCATGTCCTGCCTTCGCGCTTGTTGGCCGCGCGGAATATTGCCTGCTTTCCATTGCGATTTGCTTAAGCGGCCGCGCATTGCGCTCAGATGAGGATCATCAGCGCCGTCCACACCACCGAGGCGGGCCGCGCCAGGTCGGCCCAGACCTTGCTGCCGGGATGCCGCGCGGCGCTCCGCCATACCGAAATCAGCACGAAGAGCATGTACGGGGCGGGCAACAGGAAGACGGCGAGGGCCAGCCAGCCGGAGTAGCCGGCAGCCGCCACGCTCATGGACGCGATCGTCGACGTCACGTTGGCCGCGAGGCCGTAGACGACGGAAAACTCCCAGAACGTTCTGGCGAGCGACTCTTCGCCTGCCCACAACCGCCGGAAAAGGGCGAACATCGCGCTTGCGCCTCGGTCAAGGAGTCCGGCGAGATCGAGGCCGGCATCGTCTAATCTAATGGAAAGTGCGGCCCAGGGAAGGGGTATCCGACGCAGGCGCGCGGGCACGGCACGCTCCTCCGCGAGAGGCGCGTCGGCTGTCCGGGCCGGTCCCGGCGGCGTTTCAGGTCCGCTCGAGGAACTGAACGCCGATGTGATCCGCCTTCCGGCGCACCAACTCGCAGAGGAAGGCCTCGCCCTCCGGCGTGTGAAGCTCGAAGAACTTCGGAACGCCGTCGATATCGGCCAGCCAGAGCCGCGCGCCTTTCGGCGAAAGGTCGAGTATCCGGCAATCCCTGATGCTGGGGCTCCCGTGACACACGATATAGGCGCCCGTGTGCGTCTGCTCACGGGCAACCTCGCGCTTCTCGAGCAGTTCTTTCTGCGAGTCGTTTCCGTCCCTAGAAGGCATCGCGCCTTTATTAAAATAAAGCATTTTCAATGCGTTATTTGTTTCACCCAATGCGTCGTCCCTACATCGTGGGGAAAAGAGGTGAACAATTCGTAAATTTATCCGCACTGTGTTTCCGTCCGGTTTGCGCCCGGTTTGCGCCCGGATTCCGCCCTCTATGCGGGTAGCGGCGAATCTCCGATCAATCGACGGCTAGAGGCGACACAGGCAGGGAATGGGCTTGTCAGGCCGCTTGCAACCCTGCATCATTCTAAAGTAGGCCGATACTTCGTGAGCAAAGATTGATGAGCTAGCCTTCTCACATAACCGGGGGTTAGATAAACAACCTCGCGAATGCCGGTCCGGTCGAAGCGGATGCGGAGACATCCGTATAATTCTTGCGTGAGGTACTGGAATGCCTGTTGGGACAGTGAAGTTCTTCAATTACGGCAAAGGGTACGGGTTCATACAACCGGAAGACGGATCGAAAGACGTGTTCGTTCATATTTCCGCAGTCGAACAATCCGGGATCGGGCAGTTGGTCGAGGGTCAGAAGATCCAGTTCGACGTCGAGCCCGAGCGCCGTGGCCCGAAGGCCGTCAACCTGACTGCGCTCGCCTGAGCGTAACGGAAGATACTTGAAGGACCGCGCGGCCCGTTCACAACGAAAACCGGGCCGCCGGGATGGGGAGGGGCAACCCCCATACCGTGGTTTTAGACGCATCGCGGGTCGCAGTTCCCGCGGGCGCAATGCGATTCCGGCAGGACCGGCGGCGCGTGCAGATGCACCGGCGCCGGACGGGCCGGTTGCATCCTCGCGCCGGGGTAGTGGGGGGCGGGGCGCGACGCGCAATGCGCCCCTCGACGCGCCCGGCGGGCGGCTGTAACTCTTCCGGGATGATCGCGGACGCCCTTCTGCTTCTCTCTCTGCTGTCGCTCGGCGCGTGGGTCTACCTGATCGCCTTTCACGGCGGCTTCTGGCGCGCACGCCAAAGGCTGGACGGCGAGCCGGGCGCGCTCGACCGCTGGCCCGGCATCGTCGCGCTCGTGCCCGCGCGCAACGAGGCCGACGTCATCGGCGCATGCGTCGGCGGGCTGCTTCGGCAAAGCTATCCCGGCCGGTTCAGCCTACTCGTCATCGACGACCACAGCGAGGACGGCACCGCCGCCGCAGCCGAACGGGCCGCCGCGGAAGCGGGGCGGCGGGACTGCCTGACCGTGGTCCGGGCGCGGCCGCTGGAGCCCGGCTGGGCGGGGAAGGTCTGGGCGCTATCCGAAGGTCATGCGCAAGCGGTGAGGGCGTTCCCGGATACGCAGTATTTCTGGCTCACCGACGCGGACATCGCGCACGATCCCGTCAATCTGCGCCGCCTCGCCGCCAAGGCGGAGCGCGAGCGCCTCGACCTGGTATCGCAGATGGTGCTTCTCGCGGCGGAAGGGTTCTGGGCCGGGTTCCTGATTCCCGCCTTCGTCTTCTTCTTCCAGAAGCTCTATCCCTTCGCCCGGGTGAACGACCCGCGCCGCGCCGCTGCTGCGGCGGCGGGCGGAAGCGTGCTGCTGCGCCGGGACGCGCTCGACCGCATCGGCGGCTTCGCGGCGATCCGCGGCGCGACCATCGACGACTGCGCGCTCGCCCGCGCGGTGAAGGAACGGGGACGGGACGGCGGCGGCAGGATATGGCTCGGGCTGACGACGGCGGCGGCGAGCCTCCGGCCCTATCGCGGGCTCGCCGGGGTGTGGCGCATGGTGGCGCGCTCCGCCTTCACCCAGCTCCGCTATTCGATAGCCCTGCTCGTCGGGACCGCGATCGGAATGGCGGTGCTGTACTGGGGCATTCCGGCGGTGGCGCTGGCGGCGCTGCTGCGCGGCGAGACGGCGACGCTGCTGCTGGCGCTGGGGAGCTGGGGACTGATGAGCCTGGCCTTCGTTCCGACCTTGCGCCTCTACGGCCGATCGCTGCTGGCCGCACCGTCGCTGCCGCTCACCGGGCTGCTCTACAGCTTGATGACGCTCGCTTCCGCCGTCGCGTATTGGCGCGGCCGGGGAGGGGCCTGGAAGGGCAGGACGCTGCCCGAACCGTTTGCGATTAAAGAAAAATTCAAGTCTCGCTAAAGGAATATTTAATCCCTGATCGTTATTTTCGCCGCGTCCACTTCAACTGCAAGGCAATCGTACGCCCAAGAATCGGACGGGAACCGAAGAAACGCCAGGGACCTCGATCCCTTCGCCCGTGTCCGGTGCAGACGCACCCCAATCCCAACCAGAACATCAAGAAATCAGGAGCTCGGAATGCCGTTCCCGATCCTCGGCCGCGACGCCGCGGCGAAGCTCGCCGCCTTCGACAAATCGCAGGCGATCATCGAATTCAAGCTGGACGGGACGATCGTCGCCGCCAATGCGAATTTCCTGAAGGCGATGGGCTACACGCTGGACGAGATCAAGGGCCGCCACCACAGCATGTTCGTCGAGCCCACCTACAAAGCGAGCGCCGAATACCGGCAGTTCTGGGAAAAGCTCGGCCGCGGCGAGTTCCAGTCCGGGCAGTTCAAGCGGATCGACAAGGCCGGCAACGAGATCTGGCACGAAGCATCCTACAACCCGGTGCTCGACAGCCGCGGGAAGCCCTACAAGGTGGTCAAATGCGCCACCGACATCACCAAGCAAAAGGCCGAATACGCCGACCTGCTCGGCAAGGTGGAGGCCATCGGCCGGGCGCAGGCGGTGATCGAATTCGATCTCGACGGCACGATCCTCGCCGCCAACGAGAACTTCCTCGAGACCATGGGCTACCGGATCGAGGAGATCAGAGGCAAGCGCCACAGCATGTTCGTGGAGCCGGGTCATCAGGACAGCGCCGAATACCGGCAGCTCTGGGAAAAGCTGCGGCGCGGTGAATTCCAGGCCGCGCGGTTCAAGCGGGTCGACAAAGCGGGCAGGGAGATCTGGCTCGAAGCCTCCTACAACCCGGTGCTCGACTTGAACGGCCGGCCGTGGAAGGTGGTGAAGTTCGCCACCGACCTTACCAAGCGGAAGGAGCAGAATGTGGCGCTCGCGAAGGATTTCGAGAACGGCGTGAAGGGCATGGTGCAGACGCTCGCTTCCTCCGCGCAGAGCATGCAGGCGACGGCCCAGACGCTGGCGGCCGCCGCGCAGCAGACCAACCAGCAGTCATCGGCCGTGTCGTCGGCATCCGACGAGATGGCGACTTCGGTCGAAGAGATTGCGCGACAGATCGCCGAATCGACCCGTGTGGTCAATGTCGCCGTCGTGGAGACGGGCAAGTCGGAGCAGATGGTGAGCGCGCTCGTCACCGCCGCGCAGAAGATCGGCGACGTCACCCAGATGATCACTGACATCGCCGCCCAGACCAACCTGCTGGCGCTGAACGCCACGATCGAGGCCGCCCGCGCCGGCGAGGCGGGGAAGGGCTTCGCCGTGGTCGCGTCGGAGGTGAAGTCGCTCGCCAACCAGACCGCCAAGGCGACCGAAGAGATCGAGCAGCAGATCAGGGGAATCCAGGAGTCGAGCCAGACCACGGCGAACGCGATGCGCGAGATCGGCCAGATCATCGCGCAGGTGAGCGAGATAAGCACCTCGATCACCAGCGCCGTCGAGCAGCAGGCCGCGGCGACCAAGGAGGTCTCCATGAACATCAACGGGGTCACCCAGGCCGCCGAGGAAACCGGCCGCTCTTCCACCAGCGTGCTGACCGACGCCGAGGCGCTGAGCACGCAGGCCGCGGGGCTCGAGCGGAAGGTGGACGAGTTCCTCCTGCGCGTCCGAACCATGTAGACCGGGCCTTCGCGGCCGCGCCGTTGCAGCGCGGCCGGAGTGAATTCGAATACAACCGCCATGCGCGTGCCCGACACGCGCATCCGCGATTCGTCCCGCCAAATCCCTTCCTAACCTCGAGCGCGTGCAGGATACGCCGGTTCCTGAGGCCGTGAACGGCTGCGGGGAATCGACGAAATGCGCCCTTTCCAAGAATTTCTCACAGTATTTCTTGCGAAATTTTCTTACCACTAAAGTAATAACTGCATTTATCACGTTGTTACTAGTCGTGTATTTCCAATTGACGCAATTTTACTAAAATATTACCTCATAATCCATTGCACTATCCGCAAGACAAAAAAATTCAAGACTATCGAGGTATCAGGAGTACCAATTGTGAAAAAGAAGAACGTAATCGCGATCGCCGCTGCTGCTGCGCTGATGTTCGGGGCCGCCAATGCGAGTGCCGGTAGCGGGCACGGTGGCCACGGCGGCCACGGTGGTAGCCATGGCGGCGGATCTCATTCCGGCGGCAATAATAACGATATCGAAGTCAAGAACTACAACAAGAACAGCAATTTCAACGCCAATTTCAATAAGAACAGCAACAAAAACTATAACAACAATTACAATAAGAACACCAATACCAATAACAACACCAACAATAACAACAATATCAATCAGAACAACAGCAATGCCTCGGCCAACGCGAACGCCACCTCCAACTCGAGCGGCGGCGACGGCGGCTCTTCGAGCGTCAACGTCAGCGGCGACGAGGCGGCGGCATCCGGTGCGGCGCCGGTCTACCTGACCAGCTCGAACGACACCTGCATGGGGTCGTCCGGCATCGGCGCGCAGGGCATGAGCTTCGGCGTCAGCCTCGGCACGACCTGGACGGACTCGAACTGCATCATGCTCAAGAATGCCCGCGAGCTGAAGGTGCAGGGCCATGAGAAGGCCGCGAAAGCCCGCCTTTGCATGGACGAGGACAATGCCATGGCCTTCGAGCTGGCCGGCGAGCCTTGCCCGCGCGCGCTCGCGACCTCGCAGGCCGCGGTCGCCAAGATGCGCGAACACCAGGCCGACTACATGGCGGCGTCGGCGTCCGAGACCCAGACGGCGCAACGCCGCGCCACCGCCACGGAAGATCAATCCCAGGAATAAGCAGCGGCGGCTCTCTTCAAGAGGAGGGCACTCCGAAACTGACCCCGCCTCGCAGGCTGCGAGGCGGGGCTTTTCTTTTGCGCCGGAAGCTTATCGCCAGTGGCGGCCGCCGCGCCGCCAATCGCCGCGGTGCTTGTAATGGTGGCCGCGGTAGTGGTGGCCGCTGTATCCGTGGCCGCCGCGTCCATAGCCGGGTGAGCTGCCGCCATAGTAATAGGCGTTGCTATGCGCGTAGTGACATCCGCCGAGCACCAGCAGCGACAACGCCGCGGCAATGATGGCGCCCCGGCGCTTGCCGGAACCTGTAATCGACTGCATCGATACCTCCAACGCCTGCCGGACCAAGCCGTCCGGGAAAGGGGTTTGCCATCATTGTCTCCTGTATTTTTACGTTTATTTTTACATGCATATTTACAGTATGCATTCGGCATGCGGAAATCAAGGGCGGTAATATCGCCATCCGCACCGCCCAAATGGGCGCCACCCGGCTCGCTGGAGGCGGGCCGGGCGGCGTGCGGGCAGCCTGGGGAGGAGGGGTCAGGCGTCCCGGATCGGCAGGGCGACGAAGCGCTGCTGGTCGTCCTTTCGCACCAGCAGAAGCACGGACTTCCGGGCGCTGGTCTTGGCGGCCTTGATGCTCTTCTCGACGTCCGCCGGCGAGGCGACCGGCTTGCCGGATACCTGGACGATGAGGTCGCCGACGTTGAGGCCGGTCGTGGCGGCCTCGCCATCTGGGTCGAGCCCGGTGATGAGCACGCCCTTCGCATCCGCCGGGATGCCGAACTGGGCGCGCGTCGACCGGTCGAGGCCGCTCAGGGTGAGGCCGAGCGCGGAATCCTCGCCCTGGGCGGCCGCCGCGACCTGCTTCGGCTCGCCCCTGGTCCCGAGCTTCACGGAAATGTCCTGCTCCTTGCCATGCCGCAGGATGCGGAACGAGGCCTCCTTGCCCGGCGCGACGGCGGCGACGAGACCGGGGAGCGTATTGAGCGAAGACACGTCCTTGCCGTTCACCCCGAGGATGACGTCGCCCGATTTCAGGCCGGCCTCTTCGGCGGGACCGCCCGACATGACGGACGCCACGATCGCGCCCTTCGGCTCGCCGAGACCGAGGCTTTCGGCGATGGACCGGGTGACGGGCTGGATCTCGACGCCGAGCCAGCCGCGCTCGACGCTGCCGTCCGCCTTGAGCTTGGCGACGATCTGGCTGGCCGAAGATGCGGGAATCGCGAAGCCGATGCCGACGCTGCCGCCGGTCGGCGAGAAGATGGCCGTGTTGACGCCGATCACCTCGCCGCGCGTATTGAAGGCGGGACCACCGGAGTTGCCCTTGTTGATCGGGGCGTCGATCTGGATGAAGTCGTCATACGGGCCCTGGCCGATCTGGCGGTGATGCGCCGAGACGATGCCGGCGGTCACCGTGTTGCCGAGGCCGAACGGATTGCCGACGGTGACGACCCAGTCGCCGACCTTGGTCTTGCCTTCCTTGCTGAAGCTGACATAGGGCAGGGGCTTGTCCGACGTGATCTTCAGAAGCGCCAGGTCGGTGAGCGCGTCGCGCCCGACCAGCTTCGCGTCGAATTCCTGGCCGTCGGACAGCACGACTTTCATCGTGGACGCATCCTGGACGACATGGTTGTTCGTCACGACATAGCCGGCGGGATCGATGATGAAGCCCGACCCGGCGCCGATCCGAGGCCGCTGCGGCATCGGCTTCCAGCGGGGCTGGTCGCCCTGCTGGCCCTCGAACTGCTTCTGCCAGTCGTCGCCGAAGAAGCGCTCGAGGAAATCCTGCATGCCCTGGGGAATTTCCGCCCGTCCGCTGCTGGAGGTCTTTTCCACATTCTCGCGGACGACGATGCTGACGACCGCGGGGCCAACCCGCTCGATGATCTTCGAGAAACCTGTCGGCATCGCCGGATCGGGCGCGGCCGACAGGCTCTCGGTCGCGGCCTTGCTATCCGTGATGACGCTGTTGCCGAAACCGATTGCCGTCCCGCCGATCATGATCCCGGCGATCACAGCGGCGATGGTGCCGGTCTCCCATTTGCGCATGTGGCGCTGCTTTCCTTCCATGACCCTGTCTCCTTGACGGTTGTCATAATTGGGCGACCAGGGCGGACCGCGCGGCGGGTGGGACGCACGGGGAGAGGGCTCAATCGCCGCACAGCCGCCCTGATCTGCCGACCACTCTAAGGACCGGCCTCTTACGGCGGGATTTCCCGAACCTTAAATCGGCGTAAGGTTGGCGGGCTCACGCTCGACCGCGCTCTGCGCTATTATCTCAGTCGAACCATCCGCGGGAGGCCACCATGGCGGCAGCGACCATCGACCATAACGGCATTTCCTACCGTTGGCCGGACAAGCCGGTCGCGGTCGTCTGCATCGACGGCGGCGACCCGGCCTATCTCGAAAGCGGGCTCAGGGACGGCATCATCCCCAACATCGCGCGCTTCATGCGGGACGGCTTCAGCACGGTTGCCGAAGGCACGGTGCCGAGCTTCACCTGCCCGAACAACATGTCGATCGTCACCGGCAGGCCGCCTTCGGTGCACGGCATATCGGGCAACTTCTACCTCGACCGCAAGACCGGCGAGGCGGTCGTGATGACCGGGCCGGAGCTGCTGCGCGCCGATTCCATCATGGCCGAGCTGTCGCACCGCGGCGCGAAAGTCGCCTCGATCACCGCCAAGGACAAGCTGCGCCAGCAGCTCGGCAAGAACATGGTGCTGGGCGACGGCTCGGTGAGCTTCTCTTCGCAGCACGCCGACCGCTGCACGATGGCCGAGAACGGCATCGAGGACGTGCTGGACTTCGTCGGCCAGCCGCTGCCCGACATGTATTCGCCCGAGCTGTCGCTGTTCGTGCTCGACGCCGGGATCAAGCTGCTGGAGACGCGGCGGCCGGACCTGCTCTACCTGTCGCTGACGGATTTCATCCAGCATGCCCACGCGCCCGGGACGCCGGAGGCGAACGCCTTCTACGCCGCGATGGACAAGCGCTTCGGACGCCTCGCCGAGCTCGGCGCCCGCGTGGTGCTGACCGCGGACCACGGCATGAACGACAAGTCGAAGCCGGACGGCACGCCCAACGTCATCTGGCTGCAGGACGTGCTCGACCGCGAGTTCGGGCCCGACCGCAGCACGGTGATCTGCCCGATCACCGACGCCTTCGTCGGCCATCACGGCGCGCTCGGCGGGTTCGTCCGGGTCTACTGCCGGAACGGCTTGACGCCGAGGGACGTGGCGGGACTGGTCGGCGGCATGCCGGGCATCGACGCCGCCTACGAGCGGGCGGACGCGGCGCGCCGCTTCGAGCTGCCGGCCGATAGGGAAGGGGACGTGGCGGTGATCAGCGACGCCGGCACCTGCATCGGCGCCCGCGCGGTCGACCACGACCTGTCGGGGCTCAAGGGGCACCGCCTCCGCACCCACGGCGGCATGTCGGAGGCCCGCGTGCCGATCGTCATGAGCGAGCCCGTCTCCGACGCCTACGCCCGCCGCGCCGAGAACCGGATGCCGAAGTCCTACGAGGTCTTCGACTTCGCGCTGAACGGCCCCCCCACCTAAATTCTCCCCCGCAAGGGGGGAGGACTTTATCGGGCTGGATCAAATATTTTCCCTCCCCCCTTTGCGGGGGAGGGTTAGGGTGGGGGGAGTAAGAGGGACCATTCGGCTTCGCCCCCCGGCGGCGCGCGGCAAACGCTACTCCGCAGCCGCCAGCGTCTCGATCCCGCCCATCCGCGTGAACCGCGAATGTTCCGGCAGGTACCAGTCCATCTTGCCCGGGCCGATGCGCCGGCTGTTCTCGTCGTCGAGCCAGAGGCGGAGCAGCTTCCGCGTATGCTCCGGCGAGTCGCGGTAGCCGGTGCGCGAATGCAGGATGAGGAAATTGTTCACGAACTGGATGTCGCCCTTGCGCAGCTCCATCGCCGCGCACAGGTCGGGGCGCTGCGTCACGTCTTCGAGATAGCCCAGCGCCGCCTTTTCGTGCGGCGTGATCTCGACGCCTTCCTCCTCGCAATAGAAGATCGACGGCCCGGCGTAGGCCATGTGGAACAGGCCGTTGTAGAAGCCGAACACGGGCGTTCGGTACGGCGTGACCGGCGGGTCTTCCGGCTCGCGCTGGTTGCGCCGGTGGTGGAAGAAGCCGCGGTGCAGCGCGTCGATCAGCTCCGGCCGGGTGCGCAGGATCTCGTTGTAGACGGCGGGCCCGCTGACCAGCCGGCTGAGGCCGCCTTCCTCGGCGGTCTCGAGGCAGAGCAGCGTCACCGTGTTGGTGCCGTCGGTGTGGTAGCCGAGATGCGCGTTCGAATGGTAGCCGCGCATCTGCTGATCGTATTTCTTGCCCTTGTCCGTCACTTCGAGGATGAACTCGCCCTCGCGGTTCTGCAGCGTGATGCGGCCGAGATGCGCGCACAGGCCGCAATAGGCGAGCGTGATCTCCTCCTCGCTCCAGCCGTCCACCGGAAAGCCCGACAGCATGGCGAAGCCGGGGCCGCATTCGACGTCGCGGTACAGCTCGGTCAGCACCTCGGCCGTGCGCTCGAGCGGGAAGTCCTCGGGCGTGATGTCCTTGGGATCGATGCCGCGCGCCATGGCGATCCGCATGCAGCGGTCGATCTCGCCCCTCATCTCCGCGTCGAGCGCGAACACCCAGCTCCGGTCGTCGGGGTAGTCCGCGCCGGTCCAGACGGTGGCGTCCTTGATCAGCTTGCCCGGCTGGAGCCTCGGAAGATCGTATTTCTGCTGCACACCCATGCTGCGTCCCTCCGCATCAGACGTGACGGCAACTCGTGCAACAATATGGCATGTTCTACCGTCCGGTGAAATTCGGTTTCCGCTTCTCCATGAACGCCCGGCGGCCTTCGACATAGTCCTCACTGTCGAAGCACTGGTCGTAAAGCTGCTTGCAGAGGCCGAGGTTCTGCGCGTCGGCGTCCTTCATGATCTCGCCGACGATCGCCTTGACCGACTTCACCGTGAGCGGCGCGTTGCCGGCGATGGTCTCCGCGTAATTCCGGACGTAGCTTTCGAGCTCGCCTACCGGCACGACGCGGTTGGCGAGGCGCATCTCCTTCGCTTCTCCGGCGTTGAAGCGCCGCGCGGTGTAGAAGATCTCCTTCGCCGCGGACGGCCCGACCAGGTCGACCAGCTTGCGGATATGCTCGTAGCTGTAGCCGAGGCCGAGCTTCGCCGCCGGCACGCCGAACTGCGCATCCTCCGCGCAGATCCGCATGTCGCAGCAGATCGCGATGCCCGTGCCGCCGCCGATGCAGTAGCCCCGGACCATCGCGATGGTCGGCTTGGGCGAGGCCATCAGCGTGTCGTAGCCGCGGGTGACCGAGGCGGCATACGCCTTGATCCCTTCCTGCGAGGAGCGTTCGTCCTCGAATTTCGAGATGTCCGCGCCGGCGACGAAGGCCTTGTCGCCCGCGCCCTTGAGCACGATGACGCGCACCGAGTCGTCCGCGTTGAAGCGGTCGACGGCGTCGGCGAGGCCGTCCCACATATCTTTCGACACGGCGTTATGCTTGGCGGGATTGTTGAAGATGATCCAGCCGATTGCGCCTTCCTTCTCAGCCAGCAGTTTATCGCTGCTCATGGGTCGTTCCTCCGGGAATCAGATTACGTTGCGCTTGCGCAGCCCGGCGATCTCGGCCTTGGAGAGGCCGATCTCGGCGAGCACCTCGTCGGTATGCTCGCCGCGCTCCGGCGGCGCCACGGCGAAGGTGCTGGGCGTGCGCGACAGGCCGATGCCCTGCGCCACCAGGTCGATGTCGCCGATCGCATCCGAATGCACCGTCTGCGCCATCTTCAGATGCTTCACCTGCGGGTCGGCGAAGACCTGGTCGATGCTGTAGATCGGCCCGGCCGGCACGCCCGCCTTGTTACAGATCTCGATCCAGCTCGCGCTGTCCTTGCTGCGCGTAACCTCCTCGATTTCCGCGTTCAGCGCGTCGCGGTTCTTCGAACGGTCGGCCCCGGTCTTGTACTTCGGGTCGGTGAGCCAGCGCTCGCCGCCCACCGCCTTGCAGAACCGCTCCCAGATCGCGCCGCCCGCCACCGCGAGGTTGATGTGGCCGTCGCTGGTCTGGAACACGCCGGTCGGGATGCTGGTCGGATGGTTGTTGCCGGCCTGTTTCGCCACCTCCTTGGACATGGTCCAGCGCGCCGCCTGGAAGTCGAGCATGAAGATCTGCGCCTGCAGCAACGAGCTCTGCACCCACTGGCCCTTGCCCGAGACCTCGCGTTCCAGCAGCGCCACCATGATGCCGTGCGCGCAGAGGAGGCCGGCGCAGAGGTCGGCGATCGGAATGCCGACGCGCACCGGGCCCTGGCCGGGCAGGCCGGTGATCGACATCAGGCCGCCCATGCCCTGGGCGATCTGGTCGAAGCCGGGCCGACCCTGGTACGGGCCGTCCTGGCCGAAGCCGGAGATGCTGCCGAGGATGATCTTCGGATTAACCTCGGCGAGCGAGTCGTAGTCGATGCCGAGCCGCCCCTTCACGTCGGGGCGGTAGTTCTCGACCACGACGTCAGCCTTCGCGACCAGCTTCTTGAACAGGTCTACGCCGTCTTTTTCTTTAAGATTCAACGTAATTGCGCGCTTGTTCCGATGCAGGTTCTGAAAATCGGGCCCTTGCCGGCTGCCGCCCAGCCCTTCGCCCGCGTCGAGCGCCTCGGGCAGCTCGATCTTGATGACGTTCGCGCCCCAGTCGGCGAGCTGGCGGACGCAGGTCGGCCCCGAGCGCACGCGCGTCAGGTCGAGGACGGTAAAGCGCGACAGCGCCGACGAGGCGGGATGATGTGGCATGAGCGATTTTTCCTTAGAGGCTTGCCGGGTTGCCAGCGGTTTTAACACGTGACGCGACGCGATGCCTAGACGGAGGGGCAATGCTGAGGCGCGTCCTGGCCCGTAGCCTCATACCGAGCGTGTCGAAGCACGAGGCGTACGCTGGGAACCGGCACCCGTCGCGCCTCATCTTTCGACAAGCTCAAGATGAGGACCACTGCTGTGGCGCGACCTAGCCGTAGCCTCATGCTGAGCCCGTCGAAGCATGCGGCGTCGCGCCGGAGCCGGATGCGCCGCACCCCATTGCACCCATCCGGCAGATATGTTGCACTGAGCCGCCATGCGAGCCGCCTCGGGGTGAGGTGAACGCAAGGCTGGGGAATGGGGGGTGGAGCCTGTATGGAGTATTTCCTCCAGCAGCTCATAAACGGCGTTACGCTCGGCGCAATCTACGGACTGATCGCCATCGGCTACACGATGGTGTACGGCATCATCGGCATGATCAATTTCGCCCATGGCGAGATTTTCATGATTGGCGCCTTCATCTCCTTCATCGCCTTCCTGCTGCTCGGCGCGCTCGGCATCACCTTCGTGCCGTTGGCGCTGCTGCTCGTCCTGCTGCTCGCCATGGTCTTCACGTCGGTCTACGGCTGGACGGTCGAGCGGCTGGCCTACCGGCCGCTCCGCGGCTCGTTCCGGCTCGCGCCGCTGATCTCCGCAATCGGCATGTCGATCTTCCTGCAGAACTACGTGCAAGTCCTGCAAGGCGCGCGGGTCAAGCCGCTGCAGCCGGTCGTGACCGGCGGCTTCCAGATGTTCAAGGGAGACGGCTTCGCGGTGTCTTTCAGCTACCTCCAGATCGTCATCATCCTCGTCACCGTCGTCCTGATGGCGTCATTCTCGCTGCTGATCGGGCGCACCGCGCTCGGCCGCGCGCAACGCGCCTGCGAGCAGGACCGCGTCATGACCGCGCTGCTCGGCATCGACGTCGACAGGACGATCTCGACGACCTTCGTGATGGGCGCCGCGCTGGCCGCGGTCGCCGGGCTGATGTTCATGCTTTATTACGGCGTGATCGACTTCTACATCGGCTTTCTCGCCGGCATCAAAGCCTTCACCGCGGCCGTGCTGGGCGGCATCGGCTCGCTGCCGGGGGCGATGCTGGGCGGCCTCCTGATCGGCCTGATCGAGACCTTCTGGTCGGCATATTTCAGCATCGAATACAAGGATGTGGCGGCCTATTCCATCCTCGTGCTGGTGCTCATCTTCCGCCCGACCGGGTTGCTGGGCAAACCGGAAATCGAGAAAGTCTGACCGCATGGCCGCGGAGACCGCCGATACCCCACAGCATCCTCCGCAGGACGGTATCGCCGCGATCCTGAAGGATGCCGGGATCGCGGCGCTGATCTCGCTCGCCCTCGCGCTGCCGCTGTTCGGCTTCCGCATCGTCGGCTTCGGCTCGGGCCGGGGGCTCGCGCTGGAGGAGCGCTGGGACTGGGTCGTCACGGCGGTGCTAGCGGTGTTCGCCGGACGCATCGCGCTGAATCTCTGGCTCCGGCGGTTTCGTGCCGTTCTCGCCATAGGCGGTAGGGTGGGCGACGGGGTGGGCGACAAGATCGGGCAGGCCGTCGCGGCGGCGCCGCGGCTCGGCCGCATTCTGCAGGCCGCGAAACCGGCGTTTCGGATCGCCGTCGCCGGCGCGCTTCTCGCCGTCGCGCTCGCCTGGCCGGCATTTCCTTTCGTCGACCGCTATCTGCTCGACCTCGGGGTGATCGTGCTGACTTACGTGATGCTCGGCTGGGGCCTGAACATTGTCGTCGGCCTGGCCGGCCTGCTCGATCTCGGCTACGTCGCCTTCTACGCGGTCGGCGCCTACAGCTATGCCCTGCTGGCGCTGCATTTCGACCTGGGCTTCTGGGAGTGCCTGCCGCTCGCCGGCGCCTTCGCCGCCTTCTTCGGCATCGTGCTGGGATTTCCGGTGCTGCGGCTGCGCGGCGACTATCTGGCCATCGTGACGCTCGGCTTCGGCGAGATCATCCGCATCATCCTGATCAACTGGTATCCGGTGACGAACGGCCCGAACGGCATTTCCGGCATCCCCCGGCCGAGCTTTTTCGGCCTGCCGTTCGCCGCCGACCCGCCCGAGGGCACGGTGGCCTTCCACCAGTTCTTCGGGCTCGAGTACGCCTCGACCCAGCGCATCGCCTTCCTCTACTACGTCATCCTCGCGCTCGCGCTCGTCACCAACCTGTTCACGCTCCGCATCCGCCGCCTGCCGGTCGGCCGCGCCTGGGAGGCGCTGCGCGAGGACGAGATCGCCTGCCGCTCGCTCGGCATCAACCCGCGCAACACGAAGCTCACCGCCTTCGCGATCGGCGCGATGTTCGCCGGCTTCGGCGGCTCGTTCTTCGCGACGCGGCAGGGCTTCATCAGCCCGGAGAGCTTCAGCTTCATCGAGTCCGCGATCATTCTCGCCATCGTCGTGCTGGGCGGCATGGGAAGCCAGCTCGGCGTCGTGCTCGCCGCCGTGCTGTTGATCGGCGTCACCGAGTTTTTCCGCGAGCTCGAGCAGTTCCGCATGCTGGCATTCGGCGCGGGCATGGTGGCGATCATGGTCTGGCGGCCGCGCGGCCTGCTGGCGCATCGCGATCCGACGATCCGCCTGCATGCGCGCGGGGAAAAAGCCTGATGCCGGCGCCGGACCGCCCGCTGCTGACCGTCGAGCACCTGACGATGCGGTTCGGCGGGCTGGTGGCCGTCCACGACGTGTCGTTCACGGCGGCCGGGCGCAGGATCACCGCCATCATCGGCCCGAACGGGGCGGGCAAGACCACCGTCTTCAACTGCATCACCGGCTTCTACAGCCCGACCGTGGGGCGCATCGTGCTGCACGGCGGACGCGGCGACTTCCTGCTCGAGCGCATGGAAGGCTACCTGATCGCCCAGAAGGCGAGGGTCGCCCGCACCTTCCAGAACATCCGCCTGTTTCCGCGCATGAGCGTGCTGGAGAACCTGCTGGTGGCCCAGCACAACGCGCTGATGCGCGCGTCCGGGATGTCGGTCCTCGGCCTGCTCGGTGCCGCCGGCTTCCGCCACGCCGAGCGCGAGGCGGTCGACCATGCGCGCTACTGGCTCGACCGGACGGCGCTGGCGGACGTGGCCGATATCGATGCGGGCACATTGCCGTATGGCGCGCAGCGCCGGCTCGAGATCGCCCGCGCCATGTGCACCCGGCCCGCGCTCCTCTGCCTCGACGAGCCGGCGGCAGGACTCAATCATGCGGAATCGCGCGATCTCAATCATTTGCTGCGGTTCATTCGCGACGAACACGAGATCGGCGTCCTTCTCATCGAGCACGACATGAGCGTGGTCATGGAAATCTCCGACCACGTCGTCGTGCTCGACTACGGCCGCAAGATCGCCGAGGGATCGCCGGAGGCGGTGCGCCACAGCCCGGACGTCATCCGCGCCTATCTCGGCGAGGAGGAGGGCGAGGCGCTGCCGCCCGAGGTCACGGCCGACCTGAAGGGCGAGGGAGGGGCCGGCGCGGCGCACGAGCGGGGGCCGGCGGAGACGCAATGACGCTGTTGTCGATCTCGGGCGTGCATACCTTCTACGGCCGCATCGAGGCGCTGCGCGGTGTCGACCTCGAGATCCGGCCGGGCGAGATCGTGACCCTCATCGGCGCGAACGGCGCCGGGAAGTCGACGCTGCTGATGACGGTCTGCGGCCATCCGCGCGCGGCCAAGGGCAGCATCCGCTTCGACGGCGGCGACATCACCCGGCTGCCGACGCACGCGATCATCCGCCGCGGCATCGCGCACGCGCCGGAAGGCCGCCGCATCTTTCCGCGCATGACGGTGCTGGAGAACCTGCAGATGGGCGCCACCACCGGCGCGCCGCAGCAATTCGACGACGACCTCGCGCGTGTCTTCGTGATTTTTCCGATCCTCCAGCAGCGGAAGGACCAGCGCGGCGGGACGCTCTCCGGCGGGGAGCAGCAGATGCTGGCGATCGGGCGCGCCCTGATGGCGCGGCCGCGCCTCCTGCTTCTGGACGAGCCGTCGCTGGGCCTGGCGCCGCTGGTGGTGAAGCAGATCTTCTCCGTGATCCGTGAAATAAACGAGCGGCAGTCGATGACCGTCTTCCTGGTCGAACAGAACGCCTACCACGCGCTCAAGCTCGCGCATCGCGGTTACGTCATGGTGAACGGGCGCATCACGCTGCACGGGACGGGCGCGGAGCTGCTCGCCAACAGCGACGTGCGCGCGGCCTACCTGGAGGGCGGCCAATGAGCGCGTGGCCGGTCTTTCTCGGCGTCACCGTGGTCCTGTGCGGCTTCGCGGCCTTCGCGACCGGGCGCGCGCTGGCGGGCACCTGGCGCCCGATGTGGTGGACCGTGCCATACTGCCTGCTGCTCGGCGTGCTCGGCCGCTTCCTGCAATGGTCGCTGTTCGGCGGCACGCTGCTGTCGCCGGCGGCCTACGCCGTCGACGCCATGGTCCTGACGGCGATCGGGCTGTTTGCCTATCGCGTGACGCAGGCGGGGCGGATGGTGCGGCAGTATCCCTGGCTCTATGCGCGCGCCGGCCTCCTCTCGTGGAAGCCGGTCGGCCCCGAAGGCGGGCGCGCGGCCCCTCCCGCAGAAGCAGAAAAGAATTGATGCTGCGGCGCGCAATGCTAGACTTGAAGTGGCGGAAGGCAGCCGTTGGCGCCGCTCGTTGGGGGTTGGTTCATCCATGATATTCAACGGTATATCGGAGGGGCTTAAACACATGGGCAACCACATGGGCAAGCTATTTACGGCGGTGGCGGCAACCGCGCTGATGATCGGCGCCGGCGCCGCCAAGGCCGATATCAAGATTGCAGTCATAGGCCCGATGACCGGACAGTATGCGAGCTTCGGCGCGCAGATGAGAGCCGGCGCCGAGCAGGCGGTCGCCGACATCAACGCCGCGGGCGGCGTGCTCGGCCAGAAGCTGGAGCTTCTGGTCGGCGACGATGCCTGCGATCCGAAGCAGGCGGTCGCCGTCGGCAACCAGATGGTGAGCAAGGGCGCCGTCCTGATCGCCGGGCATTTCTGCTCCGGCTCGTCGATCCCCGCCTCGCAGGTCTACAAGGAGGAAGGCGTGCTGCAGATGTCGCCGGCCTCGACCAATCCGAAGCTGACGGACGAGGGCGGCCCGAACATCTTCCGCGTCTGCGGCCGCGACGACCAGCAGGGCGCGGTGGCCGGCGCATTCCTGGTCAAGCACTTCAAGGGCAAGAAGATCGCCATCATCCACGACAAGACCGCCTACGGTAAGGGCCTCGCCGACGAGACGCAGAAGGCGCTCCATGCCAACGGCGGCAAGGAAACGATGTACGAAGCCTACACCGCGGGCGAGAAGGACTATTCGGCGCTCGTGTCCAAGCTCAAGGCCGGCGGGATCGATATCCTCTACGTCGGCGGCTACCACACCGAAGCCGGATTGATCGCCCGCCAGATGCGCGAGCAGGGCATGAAGACGCGGCTGGTGTCGGGCGACGCCCTCGTCACCAACGAGTACTGGGACATCACCGGCAAGGCGGGCGAGGGGACGCTGATGACCTTCAGCCCCGACCCGCGCAAGAACCCGGCTGCCGACAAAGTGGTCAAAGCCTTCCGCGCCAAGAAGATCGAGCCCGAAGGCTATGTGCTCTATACCTACGGCACGATCCAGGCCTGGCAGCAGGCGGTGGAGAAGGCGAAGACGACGAAGACCAAGGCAGTGTCCGACAATCTGCACAAGATGAGTTTCAACACGGTGCTGGGCAGCTTCAAATTCGACAAGAAGGGCGACATGACCGCGCCGGGCTACGTCATGTACGAGTGGAAGGACGGCAAGTACGACTACTACGAGGGCTCGAAGGTAAACTGAGCCGACACCGCACGAACCACTGCGCAATTCCATTTGCCGCCCGCCGGCGCGCCGGAGACGAGCGTTCTCCGGCGCCGCCGCACGGGCGGCCTCAACTTGAAGCCCTGACATGTCCTTGAAATTCTTCGAACGAATCGAGATTCTTCCCGGATTGATCCTTGCTGCGGCGTTGCTGGCGCTGGCCGTCCTGCCCGCCTGCACGGCAGCGGCCGAAAACGAGTCCCGACGCGCCGATGCGCCCGCCGCGCAAGCGGCAGCGGATCCGGCCTTCGCCGCCTGGAAGGAAGCGCTGCGCCAGGAAGCGCTCGGCCTCGGCATCTCGAAGGGGACGCTGGACAGCGCGCTGGCGCCGGCGATGCCGATCGCGAAGGTGATCGAGCTCGACCGCAAGCAGCCGGAGTTCACGCAGACCTTCTGGCGCTACCTCGACCTCCGCGTCAACGAAACGCGCATCGCGCGCGGCCAGGAGCTGTTGAAGACCCACGCCGCGCTGCTCGACAGGATATGGAACAAGTACCACGTGCCGCCGCGCTTCCTCGTCGCCTTCTGGGGGCTGGAGAGCAACTTCGGCGACCATTTCGGCGGCTATCCCGTGGTCGACGCCCTGGTGACGCTCGCCTACGATCCGCGGCGCAGCCGCTTCTTCCGCGAACAGCTTCTCGACGCGCTCAAGATCATCGACGAGGGCGACATCTCCGCCGACCGCATGCGCGGCTCCTGGGCCGGTGCGATGGGCCATCTGCAGTTCATTCCGTCGACCTTCGTGCGCTACGCCGTGGACGAGGACGGCGACGGGCGGCGCGACATCTGGGGCAGCCTGCCCGATACCTTCGCGTCCGCCGCCAACTACCTGTCGAGCATCGGCTGGCGGGGCGACGAGACCTGGGGCCGCGAAGTGAAGCTGCCGGATGGATTCGATTACGAGCAGTCCGCGTCGAACGTCGAGAAGCCGCTCGCCGAATGGGCCAAGCTCGGCGTGACGCGCCCGGACGGCAAGGCGCTTCCCGATGCCGGCATCGAGGCGTCGCTCGTCCTACCCGCCGGCCATCGGGGACCGGCATTCCTCACCTACGCCAACTATCGGCGAATCCTCAATTGGAACCGCTCCGCGCTGTACGCGATCGCGGTGGGGCACCTGGCCGACCGGCTGATCGGCAAGGGCCCGCTGCAAGGCCCGCGCCCGGCGGCGGAACAGCCGCTCAGCCGCGCGATGATCGTCGAGATGCAGGAACGGCTGGGCGCGCAGGGATTCGATACAGGCTCCAACGACGGCGTCATCGGCCCGCTCACCCGCACCGCCATCCGCTCCTTTCAAAAGGCGAGGGGGCTGCCGCCCGACGGTTTCCCCACGGTCGAGCTGCTGGAAAAACTGCGCGGCGGATAAGCAAGCATTTGAATCCCGGATGCAACGTCTATAGTATCAACATTCTGTAGAGATGGTTCGCCAATCCACAAGATCATGAGCCGAAATAAAAAGCCGTCGGCACGCGCCGTCATTATTTGCATGATGCTTCCGCTGTTCGGCGGCGGCTGCGCCGAATCCGAATTCCTCGCCAGCTCGGTGAAGAGCCTGCGCAGCCCGTCGGGGCCGGATTACGGCATGTACAAGGTCGGCAACCCCTATCAGATCCAGGGGGTGACCTACACGCCGCGCATCGACTACGAATACGTCGAAACCGGCGTCGCATCGTGGTACGGCGACAAATTCCACGGCAACCGCACGGCAAACGGCGAAGCCTTCGACATGAACACCATCAGCGCGGCGCACCGCACGCTGCCGCTGCCGAGCATGGTGCGGGTCACCAATCTCGAGAACGGCCGCGCGCTCAATGTGCGCGTGAACGACCGCGGACCCTTTGCCCGCGGGCGGATCATCGACATGTCGCGCCGCGCGGCGCAGCTTCTCGGGTTCGAGCAGAAGGGCACCGCCATGGTCCGGGTCGAGATCCTGACCCAGGAAAGCATTGCGATGGCGCGCGGCATGGACGGCCGGGTCGTCGCCGCCGCGGACGGCCATCCGCCGCCGAGCGCCGCGCCGCGGATGACCGTGGTCAGCACGGAGCTTCCGCCGCCGCCGGGCGCCCGCGCGGCGCCCGCGCCGGCCATCGACCGCCAGGTCGCCACCGCCGGCGCAACGCCCGCGGCGCATATGCAGCCGCCTCCCGCGCTGGAGCAGGTGGACGGCACGGTGAGCCGCGTGCCGGTCGCGCCCAATCCCGGCATGTTCGTGCAGGCCGGCGCTTTCTCGCAATACGCCAACGCCCATCGGATGGAGGCGTTGCTGCGTAGGGTCGGGCCTGTGCAGATCAGCCAGGTCGACGGCGGCAACGCACGCGTCTTCCGCGTCCGCGTCGGCCCGGTGCGCTCGGTCGCCGAAGCCGATGCCTTGCTGGCGCGCGTGGTCGCGAACGGGGCGAACGAAGCGCGCATCGTCGTCGATTGAGCGATGCGGCCCCGGGGGGACGGGGGGCCGCCCGCCGCCGTTGCGGAGCAATACGAGCAATCCATCCAAACGCAGTGCATCAAACCGGACGGGACATGACCAGACACAGGATGAAGACCTTCATTGCGGCAGTGGCCGCGCTGCTCGTCGCGACCGCCACGGCCGGCGCGGCGGATTTCGAGACCCCGGCCAAGCACGTCATCATCGTGGACTATGCGACGGGGGCGGAGCTGTTCGCCAAGATGCCCGACGAGCTCATGGAACCGGCGTCGATGACCAAGATGATGACGGTCTACATGCTGTTCGACCGGCTGAAGAAGGGCGCGCTGTCGCTCACCGACACCTTCCTGGTCAGCGAGAACGCCTGGCGCAAGCAGGGCTCGAAGATGTTCGTCCCGGTCGGCGGCCGGGTCAGCGTCGAGGACCTCATCCGCGGCATCGTCGTGCAGTCGGGCAACGACGCCTCGATCGTGGTCGCCGAGGGGCTGGCGGGCAGCGAAGACGCCTTCGCCCAGCAGATGACCGAGAAGGCGCACCAGCTCGGCATGTCCAATACCGTCTTCAAGAACGCGTCGGGCTGGCCCGCGCCGGGTCATCACACGACGGCGCGCGATCTCGCCATTCTCGCCGCGGCGACGATCCGCAACTTCCCGAAATACTATGCGTACTATGCGGAAGAGAGCTTCGTTTACAACGGCATCAAACAAGGCAACCGCAACCCCTTGCTTTACAGGAATACCGGCGCGGACGGCCTGAAGACGGGGCATACCGAGGCAGCGGGATACGGCCTCACCGCCTCGGCGCAGCGCGGCGGCATGCGGCTGATCATGGTCGCGCACGGCATGGCCTCCATGAAGGAGCGCGCGGCCGAAAGCAACCGGCTGATGGATTGGGCGTTCCGCGAGTTCAACGCCTATCCGCTGTTCAAGGGCGGCGAGAAGGTGGTCGACGCGGGCGTCTGGCTCGGCGCCGCCGAGACCGTGCCGCTGACGCTCGAAGAGGACCTGACGGTCGTCATCAAGCGCACCAGCCGGAAGGATCTGAAGGTCGCGGCCCAGCTCGAAGAGCCCGTCGCCGCGCCGATCAAGAAGGGCGCCCAGATCGGCCGGCTCGTCGTCACGGCTCCGGACATGAAGCCGATCGAGCGGCCGCTGCTGGCCGCCGCCGACGTCCAGCCGCTCGGCATGGTCGGGCGCTTCAAGGAGGCGGTCGGCTACCTGGTGTGGGGCGGCGGGCAATGAGTACGGAATCGGGCGATGGCTGACCCCCCGCGCGGCCGATTCATTTCCCTGGAGGGAGGAGAGGGCGCGGGCAAGTCGACCCATATCGGGCATCTGGCGAAATCCCTGGAAAGCGCGGGGATCGACGTCCTGACGACACGCGAGCCCGGCGGCTCGCCCGGGGCGGAGGCCATTCGCGCGCTGCTGGTCGGCGGCGAGCCGGACCGCTGGGACGGCATTACCGAGCTGCTGCTGCATTATGCGGCGCGCCGCGACCACGTGAACCGGACGATCCTGCCGGCGCTCGGCCGCGGCGCCTGGGTGCTCACCGACCGCTTCGCGGACTCGACCATGGCCTATCAGGGATACGGCTTCGGAATCGCCCGCGACATCGTCGAGCAGGTGTACCGCATCGCGGTCGGCGGCATCCGCACCGACCTCACGCTGATCCTGGACATACCGGTCGCCGCGGGCCTGAAGCGGGCGGGAAGGCGCGACGGCGCGGGCGGCGGATCGAACCGCTACGAGCGCATGACGCCGGACTTCCACGAGCGCCTGCGCCAAGGCTTCCTCGACATCGCCGCCCGCGAGCCGGAGCGCTGCGCGGTGATCGACGCGGACCGGGACGCCGGCACGGTCGCGCGCGCGGTCCGCGCCGCCGTCAGCGAGCGGCTCGGCATAACATTCCCGGAGCCGCCGGCATGACCGTCGACGACGACGAGGAGGATCCCTTCGCCCCGCGGCGCAACCTGGACCTCGTCGGGCAGGAGGCGGCGGAGCGGACCGTGCTCGACGCCTGGAACGCCGGCCGCATGCCGCATGCGTGGCTGATCACCGGGCCGCGCGGCGTCGGCAAGGCGACGCTCGCCTACCGCATCGCCCGTTTCGCGCTGGCCGGCGGCGGGCAGGGCGGGGCGGCGGAAGCCGGCCTGTTCGGCGACGCCTTGCCGCCCGAGACGCCGCAGACGCTGGCGATCGCGCCGAATCATCCGGTCGTCGCCCGCGTCGCATCGCGCGGCCACGCGGACCTGCGCGTGCTCGAACCGAACATGCCGCATCCCGTGCACGGACGCCCGACCCGCGAGATCGTGGTCGGCAATGTGTGGCGCGCGGTCCAGCTCACCAACCTGACCTCGGCCGAGGCCGGCTGGCGCGTGATCCTGATCGACCCGGCCGACGAGCTCAACGCGACCGCCCAGAATGCGATACTGAAGAGGCTGGAGGAGCCGCCGCCGGGCGTGCTGTTCCTCCTCGTGAGCCACGCGCCGGGACGGCTGCTGCCGACGATCCGCTCGCGCTGCCGCCGGGTCGCCCTCGAGCCGCTCGGCCCCGACGCCGTCGATACGCTGCTCGGGCGCTACCGGCCGGAGTTGCCGGAGGACGACCGCCGCGCCCTGGGGCGGCTGACCGAGGGCAGCGTCGGCGACGCGCAGGCGCTGGCGGATTCGGGCGGCCTCGACCTCTACCGCAACGTCGTGCGGCTGCTGGGCACGCTGGACAGCCCCGACATCCAGGGGATTCACGCGCTCGGCGACAGCCTTTCCCGCGCCGGCCAGCAGTCCTCCCGCGCCGGCAGGCAGGCCGCCGACGGCTTCGCCACCGTGCGCGACCTGATCGGCCGCTGGCTCGGCCGGCTGGTGATCGCCGGCGCCAGGGCCGAGGCGCCGCTCGAAATAGTGCCCGGCGAGGCGCAGATTTCCGCGAATTTCCTCTCCCGGGCGCCGCTTGAACAATGGCTCGAGGTATGGGAAAAGGTCACGGGCCTGTTGGCGCGGGCCGACGGCGCTAACCTGGATCGGAAGCAAACGATCGTAAGCGCCTTTCTGACAATGGCGGCGGTGCTTCAGGCGGGCCAGCGCACGGCCCGCTAGCGGGCGCGGCCGGTTGAGCGAGCAGCGGGACGGAGACCAACGGCATGTCCGGCGGCAAGACCTATTACGTGACGACGGCAATCTCCTACGTGAACGGCGTACCGCATCTCGGGCACGCCTACGAGGCGATTTCGACCGACGTCATGGCCCGCTTCAAGCGCCTCGACGGCTACGACGTGAAGTTCCTGACGGGGACGGACGAGCACGGCCAGAAGGTCGAGAAGACCGCGCGCGATGCAGGCAAAGATCCGCAGGCATTCTGCGACGAGATCTCCGCCACCTTCCGCGACATGACGGCGCTGCTCGACATCTCGAACGACGATTTCATCCGCACCACGGAAGCGCGGCACGTGCGCGCGTCGCAGGCGATCTGGCAGGCGCTGCAGGGGAACGGCGACATCTACCTCGACAGCTACGCCGGCTGGTATTCGGTGCGCGACGAGGCGTATTTCGCCGAGGACGAGCTGACCAAGGACGAGAAGGGGCAGTTGCGCGCCCCCTCCGGCGCCCCGGTCGAATGGGTCGAGGAGCCGAGCTATTTCTTCAAGCTCTCGGCCTATACCGAGAAGCTGCTGGCGCATTACGAGGCCAACCCGGACTTCATCCTGCCCGCCACGCGGCGGAACGAGGTGGTGAGCTTCGTCCGCCAGGGGCTGCGCGACCTCTCGATCTCGCGCACCAGCTTTAGCTGGGGCATTCCGGTGCCGGGCGCGGACAAGCACATCATGTACGTCTGGCTCGACGCGCTGACCAACTACATCACCGCCGCCGGCTATCCCGATGAAAACGGGCAGGAATTCCAAAAATACTGGCCGGCCGACCTGCATGTGATCGGCAAGGACATCCTGCGCTTCCACGCGGTCTACTGGCCGGCCTTCCTGATGTCGGCCGGGCTGGCGCTGCCGAAGCGCGTGTTCGCCCACGGCTTCCTCAACATCGAGGGCGAGAAGATGTCGAAGTCGCTCGGCAACGTCATGGCGCCGGGCGCGCTGGTCGGCGAGTTCGGCCTCGACCAGATCCGCTATTTCCTGATGCGCGAAGTGCCCTACGGCAACGACGGGTCGTTCTCGCACGAAGCGATGATCAACCGGATCAACAGCGATCTCGCCAACGACCTCGGCAACCTGTGCCAGCGCGTGCTGTCGATGATCGGCCGGAACTGCGGCGCAGCGGTGCCGCAGCCGGGGGCGTTCACGGACGCGGACGAGGCGCTGCTGTCGCAGGGCGCAGGCCTGATCGGCCGCGTGCGCGACGCCTTCGAGATGCAGCAGTACCACGCCGCGCTGGCCGCCATCTGGGACGTGGTGGGGGCGGCCAACCGCTACGTCGACGCCCAAGCGCCGTGGGAGCTGCGCAAGAGCGACCCGCCGCGCATGGCGACCGTGCTCTACGTGCTGGCGGAAACGATCCGCCGGCTCGGCATCCTGGTGCAGCCGGTCATGCCGGGCTCGGGCGCGAAGATCCTCGACCTGCTCGCCGTTGCCGCGGATGCGCGTGATTTTTCCGTTTTATCTCAAAGACTTATGCCAGGAACGGCGCTGCCGAAGCCGGTCGGGGTGTTTCCGCGCTACGTGGAAGCGGAAGCGGAGTAGGGCGCGGCGATGCTGGTCGACAGCCACTGCCATCTCGACTATCTGGCGCGCGACGGCGACCTGGACGAGGTCGTCGCCCGGGCGCGCCGCGCCGGGGTCGGCCGCATGCTGACGATCTGCACCAAGGTGTCCGAGTTCGAGACCGTCCGCGGCGTGGCCGCGCGCTACGACGACGTCTGGTGCACCGTCGGCATCCATCCGCACGAGGCCGAGGCCGAGCCGGCGGTCACCGCCGATAGGCTGGTGGCGCTGGCGAAGGACCCGCGCGTCGCCGGGATCGGCGAAACCGGGCTCGATTATTTCTACGAGCACAGCCCGCGCGAACAGCAGCAGGCGAGCTTCCGCGCGCATATCGCCGCGGCGCGGACGAGCGGCCTGCCGCTGATCGTCCACACGCGCGACGCGGACGACGACACGGCGGCGATCCTCGAGGAGGAATACGCCGCGGGCCCGTTCGGCGGCGTGATCCATTGCTTCAGCACAGGCCGCGCGCTGGCGGAGCGGGCGCTCGGCATCGGTTTCTATATCTCCTTATCGGGCATCGTGACCTTCAAGAAGGCCGAGGCGCTCCGGGAGACGGCGGCCGTCCTGCCGCTGGACCGCCTGCTGGTCGAGACGGACGCGCCCTACCTGGCGCCCGTGCCGAACCGCGGCAAGCGCAACGAGCCGTCCTTCGTGGTGCACACGGCAGCCGCGCTGGCCGAGCTTCGCGGGGTCGCCGCCGAGGCGATCGCCGCCGCCACGACAGAGAACTTCTTCCGGCTGTTCGAGCGCGTTGACCGGCCGGAGCAGCCATGAGGGTCACCATCCTCGGATGCGGCTCGTCGAGCGGCCTGCCGGTCGTGGGCGCGGGCTGGGGCGAGTGCGACCCGAACGAGCCGCGCAACCGGCGCCTCAGGGCGTCGATCCTGGTGTCGGACGGCCCCACAACGCTACTAGTAGACGCTTCACCGGATTGCCGCGCGCAGCTCCTCGCGGCCGATGTGAGCCGTATCGACGCGGTGCTGTTCACGCATGCGCATGCGGACCACTGCCATGGCGTGGACGACCTGCGCTGGATCAACATCGCGACCGGCCAGGACCTGCAGACCTACGGCGACGCGCCGACGCTGGCCGAGATCCGCAAGCGCTTCGCCTATGCCTTCGAGCCGCTCAGGTTCACCACCGAAGTCCGCTACTATAAGCCCGTGCTGGCCACGAACGAGATCACCGGGCCGTTCCGCGCCGGCACGATCGACGTGACGCCGTTCGAGCAGGATCACGGCTTCTCCCATACGCTCGGATTCCGCTTCGGCGCGTTCGCGTATTCGACCGACGTCGTGGAGATGCCGGAGGCGGCGTTCGAGGCGCTCGTGGGCATCGATACATGGGTCGTCGACTGCTTCCGGAAGACGCCACACCGGACGCATTCTTTCCTGCCGCGGACGCTCGAATGGATCGCGCGCGTGAAGCCGCGCCGCGCCGTGCTCACGCACATGGGCGGCGCGATGGACTACCGCACGCTCTGCGACGAGCTGCCGTCGGGCGTCGAGCCCGCATACGACGGCATGATCCTCGACGTGTGAAAGCCGCCGATTTTTCCGCTCCGAAACGATGCGTTTTTTCGTCCGGGGGAGCGCCCGAAATCGCGCTCCGGGGGGCCTCGGAACGCATCCCGGAAGCCCCCCGAAAGCCCCGGAAAACCGCCCCATTTTGCCTATAGTGAAATCGCGAAAAGCGGGGGTTTCCCGAGAGCGATTTTCACGACCTTCTTCTATTTTCCATAATATACATTATGCGACAATCGTTATAACCCATTTTTACCGATGGGGACGGACGCGATCGAGGTCGAAATCCCGTGCACGGGTCGACAGCGGTCGAAACGTGCTTTCAAAGTCGTCCTGAGGGGCGTTTTTCCAGGTCGATTTTCCGGCCGAAATTCGCGCGTTTTCGGCAGCGAAAATCGGCGCTCGAAACGAGCGGTCGGAGCGCGGGAGAGCAGCATCTACGCGGCGCCGAATGCGACGCCGAACCGGCGGCAAAAATGTCGGCGCGCGCAGCGAATGGGACAAACGGGGTGCGTGCTTCGACAAGCTCAGCATGAGGTTTTTTCTTAATGCCACGAAGATTCTCCCTCATCCTGAGCCCGTCGAAGGACGCACGGCATTCGTGCAAGATACGCAAAGAATCCATGACACGGCGCAAACACCGCGCCGTGTGAAGGAAGAAAGTGTGCGATCTACGTTCCTACGTCACCGGCGGCGTTAACGTTTGCGCGCGCCGCAAAACAGCCCGTCAGCCGCCGCCTTCGTATTTGAACGACACCTTCAGCTTGGTGCGATAGCTGGCGATCTTACCGTCCTCGATCTGCACGTCCATTTCCTTCACCTCCGCGATCCGCAGGTCGCGCAGGCTCTTGGATGCGAGGGTAACGGCCGCCGCGGTTGCCTTCTCCCAGGACTCCGGGCTCGTTCCCACCAGCTCGATGACCTTATAGACACTCTCGGGCATCGCACGGTCCTCTCATGAATGATGAAGTTGGAACGACGTTTCTTCGAAGCCTTTTGCATCATCCTATGCCTTCAGCATTCCGCGTCCCAATGCAAAAGACAGCGTCATTCGCCGACTTGATCGGCGAATCCACGTTGTGACGGGAAAGAAAAGGAAGCCGGAATGCGCCCTTTCTTACTTACATCTGCGCCCGATCCACGCCGAGAATCGCGTTGCGGAAACGGTCCTTGAGGTAGCCGCCGCTGTTGGCCGGCAGGACGAATTTGAGCTTCTCGTACTGCACCTTCGCCACCGCGACCACCGGCCCCGGCGTCTTGAACGCCAGCTCCTTGAGCTTGGCGATCTCGGACTCCTGGGTGATCGTCGCGGTCGTGGCGATGCCGGACGCCTTGGCGATGCCGGCCAGGTCCGTGACGCCCGTCGAGGTGTGCGTCTTCTGGCCGCCGGTCTCGCCGAAGCGCCCATTGTCGAGCACGACGATCGCGAGGTTGCGCACCGGAAAGTTGGCGATCGACGCGAACGCGCCCATGCCCATCAGCATTTCGCCGTCGCCGGTCAGCACGATCACGCGCTTGTCCGGCTGCGCCCGCGCGACGCCGTAGCCAATCATCGCGGCGCCGCCCATGGCGCCCCAGATGTAGAAATTTTCGGGCACGTCGCCGGCGTTGTTGAGGTCCCAGCACGGCGAGCCGAGCCCGGACAGCATCAGGGTGTTCTTGTCGCGGCCCTTGACCAATTCCTTAACGAGGTCGCGTCTATGCAATCCGCCGCTCATCGTGCCAGCTCCCGGAAATCCTTGAATCCAAGTACCTTCTGCGAAATCAGAACCGCGACCATCTGCTGGCCGTCGAAAGCCAGCCGGCTCGCCGCCTTGACCGCGGGCGCGATCTCCTCCGCCTGATCAACGCGGAGGACGCGGACGCCCATCGCCTCGAGGCAACCGGGCGTGCCCTGCCCCATCGGCACCTGCCAGGAATTGAACTCGCCCCATTCGCCCCGCATGGTCACGATCATCAGGATCGGAATACGGCAAGTATTTGGCATTGCTAACGAATTCATGATATTGCCGACGCCGCTGCTCTGCAGCAGCATGACGCCCTTGGCGCCGCCGAGATAGACGCCCGAGAGCATGTGGATGCCCTCCTCCTCGGTCGTCATGGTGACAAGCGAGATGTCGTTGTCGCCTTCGCACAGCTCGATCAGCCGCGAATGCCCGGCATCGGGCACCATGGCCACTTCGGTAATGCCCTCGTCGCGCAGCACCTTGTGCACGTCGGCGGGCCAATCCAATTTCGTGTCGGTCATGATCCTGATTGCAGTCCTTGCGGAATTGTCGGAATGAAATGCGTGTGGGCTGGCGCCCAACGTGCGCCACTCTAGCCGGAAAGTGCCGCACGGCAAACCGGCAGAAGCGCTCTATCAGCTATACAGATCCCGATCCCTGGCGAAGGCTTCCGCGAACAGCGCCAGGAGGCGCCGCGCCTCGTCGTTGTGCTCGGCATACTGCATGATGCCCTTGGTGACGAAGGATGCGAAGCCGACCGCCTCGCCCTTGCCGCGCAGCGCGTAGCGCTCCGCGATCTCGTCCAGGTCGTCGTGCACCAGCCGCCGCGCCATGACGTTGAGCTGCGTCTTGACGTAGCGGTTCTTGCTCCGCCATCTGCCCTGCGACTTTGCCGTGGCCATGCGCCGTCCTCCCCAAACGGCCGCACTCGGCTATCTCTCTCAATAGCCGAGCGCGCAGCCGTCCTTCCGCGGGTCCGAGCCGCCGGTCAGCGTTCCCCGCTCCCAATCGATCTTGATCGCCTGCCCCCCGCCGATCGGCTTGCTCGCCTTGCCGATCTTGTGGCCGAGCGCGGCCAGCCCCTTCGCCACGCGCTCCGGCACGCCGCTCTCGACGTCCACTTCCTTGCCGTTCGGCGTCGACAGCACGCGCGGGAAGTCGATGGCTTCCTGCACGTCCATGCCGAAGTCGATGTGGTTTGTCAGGAAATGCGCGTGGCCGAGCGCCTGGTACTGCCCGCCCATCACGCCGAAGGGCATGACCGCCTTGCCGCCCTGCGCCACCATGCCCGGGATGATGGTGTGCAGCGGCCGCTTGTTGGGCGCGATGCAGTTCGGGTGGCCGCGCTTCACGACGAAGCCGCAGCCGCGGTTCTGCAGCATGACGCCCGATTTCGGCCCCATGATGCCGCTGCCGAAGCCGCTGAACAACGAGTTGATGAAGCTCACCGCGTTGCGGTCCTTGTCGACGACGCAAAGATAGATGGTGTCGTGATGGGTCGGCAGCAGCGGTGGCGGGATATTCTGCATCGCCCGGCCGGCGACGATGGCGTTGCGCAGCTCCGCCGCATGCTCCTCCGACAGCATCCAGTCCATCGGCACCTGGGCGCGGTCGGGGTCCGCGACGACCGCGTCGCGGTCGCCATAGGCGAGCCGGGCCGCCTCGATCTCGAGATGCAGCCGCTCGACCGACAGCGGGTCCATGCCCGCGAGGTCGTAGCCCGACAGGATGTTGAGGATCTCCAGCGCCACGATGCCCTGGCCGTTCGGCGGGCATTCGTAGACGGTGTGGCCGCGGTACTCGGTCTTGATCGGCGTGACGAACTCGCCCTTCGCGGCCGCGAAATCCGCCATGCTGTGGCGGCCGCCGAGCGACTGCAGGTGGCTCACGATGTCCTCGGCGACGGGGCCGGTGTAGAAGCCGTCCCTCCCCTCCTTCGCGATCCGCTCCAATGTCGCCGCGAGCTTGAGCTGGCGGTGCACCTGGCCTTCCGCGGGCGGCCTGCCGTTGTCGGTCAGAAACACCTCGCGCGTGGTCGGGTCGTGGCTCAGCATCGGAATATTGGATTCCCAGTCCGACGCCACCCGCGACGTCACGGGATAGCCCTCGCGGGCGAGCTTTATCGCCGGCTGCAGCAGCTCGCCGAGATCCTTGGTGCCGTATTTCGCCAGCAGCGTCTGCCAGGCGTCGACCGCGCCCGGCACGGTCACCGCGTGCGGCGTCGGCTGCTCGATCTTCGCAATGCCCTGCGCGATATACCAGTCGGGGTCGGCGGCGGCCGGCGCGCGGCCGGAGCCGTTGAAGGCGACGATCTTCTCCTCGCCGCCCGGCGCGATCAGGCAGAAGCAGTCGCCGCCGATGCCCGTGGACTGCGGCTCGACCACGCATTGCACGGCGCAGGCCGCGACCGCCGCGTCCATGGCGTTGCCGCCGTCCTGCAGCACGTTCAGCGCCGTCACCGTCGCCAGCGCCTGCGAGGTCGCCGCCATGCCGTTCATGGAGCGGGCCGGCGAGCGGCCGGGAAGTTGCAGGTCACGCATCGGCGCAGTTCCTTTCGGGGATCGCTGGATCTGTGGAATTCGGAACGGCGATGGTAAGGTCTGGCCCCCGGCCCGGTCAAACCTGCAATTGGGTTCTCCGGCCCGCAATTCGACCGAGCGAGGCGATGAGCAAGGAAACCGACCGACTGATCGAAGTGATGGCGCGGCTCAGGAACCCGGACGGCGGCTGCCCCTGGGACCTGGAGCAGACCTTCGACACGATCGCGCCCTACACGATCGAGGAAGCCTACGAGGTGGCCGACGCCATCGGCCAGGGCGACCGGGGTGCGCTGAAGGAAGAGCTCGGCGACCTGCTGCTCCAGGTCGTCTATCACGCCCGCATGGCCGAGGAGGAAGCCGCCTTCGCCTTCGAGGACGTGGCGCGCGGCATCGCCGACAAGATGGTCCGCCGCCACCCGCACGTGTTCGGCGATGCGACGGTGGCGGACGCCGAGGCGCAGACCGCAAGCTGGGAGGCGCAGAAGGCCGCGGAGCGCGCGGCAGCCGGCGGCGCCCAGCAACGCACGCTCGACGGCGTGCCCTTAGGCATGCCCGCCCTCACCCGCGCCGAGAAGCTGACGCGGCGCGCGGCCCGGGTCGGCTTCGACTGGCCTGACGCCGATCAGGTGTTCGACAAGATGGCCGAAGAGATCGCCGAGCTGAGGCACGAGATTGCAGAGGGAGCGCCCCGCGCGCGGCTGGAAGACGAGCTCGGCGATCTACTTTTCTGCGTCGCCAACCTCGCCCGCCACCTCAAGGTCGACCCGGAGCACGCGCTCCGCGCCGCCAACGCCAAGTTCGAGCGCCGCTTCCGCGCCGTCGAGGACAGCTTCGCCTCCGAAGGCCGCGGCATCGCCGATGCCTCGCTCGATGCGATGGAGGAGCGCTGGCAGCGGGTGAAGATGGATGAGAGTTGAGGCGCGGCTTTCAACCGGCCGGCGCGATCCTGCCGCTATGGCTTCGGAGAAAGCGGCGCCTCTCCTTGGCGCTCCGCGGCGCGGGCGGCATAGACGGTCTCGTCCTGGCCGCCGCGGGAGCTGCTGAATACGAGCCCCATCAGCACCATCGCCAGCGCCACGGTCAGGAACGCGCCGAGGAACAGGGCGGCGATCCCGTGGCCGCTCAGGCCGAGATCGACGAAGGACACCAGCAGAACCAGCGAGACGACGACCACCGCGACCACCGCGGCGCAGATGGCGATATAGGTCCGAAGCCAGGTCATGGGACGCCTCCTTTCGCGCGAGGCTCGCCCGGCGGGCTAACCGGGAACCTCCGCTCCTGCTATGGATATAGCGTTGGAATCATCCCCTTCGATACCGCGTCGCTCCGCGGCAACCGCGGCACGCCGCCGCACCCTCACGTACCGATGCGGCGCACGCGTTACCGCGTACCCGCCGCCGGCCCTTCCGCGAGCTGCGCCTTGAGCTGGCGCGAGGCCAGGGTGAAGCCGCCGCCGGAGCCGTCGATGAAATGAATGTGGCCGCTGCTCTGGAGCGAAAAGACGAGGCAGGTCATGAGCGCCGAGTCCGACCGGTGGGTGCCGAAGGCGATGGCGCCTGTGTCCCGCCGCGCCTGCAGGAAGCGCTCGATACTGTCGGCCTGCCCCGGCGCGCAGTCCACGACCAGCCTGAGCGTATCGTCGAAACGCCGGTAGTCCGCATTCAGCCTGAGCTCGGCGCGATAGCGCTTCACGTCGAAGGCGCCGGCGGACAGGTTCAGATGAATGGCGAGCCATTGCATCAGGCTTTCCGCATGCAGCCTGATCCGGAGCGGCCATGACGGGGCGCCCGCCGAAAGGGCCCGCGCCTCCAGGCCGAGGCCGCTCGGCGGCCAGCGGAAGGTCAGGCTCGCATCCGACACGGGGTTTCCCGCATCCGGGCTGCCGCCGATGATGGCGACGACGCCCTCCATCACGGCGCGGTAGGCGGCCGCCGCCGCTTCCGGCGACGCATCCGTCGCCTGCGCCAGCAGCGACAGCATGACGCCGTTGCGCGCCTGCAGCGGCTCCCACCGGCAGGAAAGCCCCGACAGGTCGAGGCCCTCCGAATCGTCCGCCTCCGGCAGCCGGTACGTCCCCCCACCGTCGGCGTCCTTGATCAGGGCCGCGGCCAGCTCGGCGCCGCCGCCGGCGAACAGCGCCAGATGGTTGCCCGGGCTGATCGCGAAGCGGGCGACGTTGACCGGCCGTCCCTGGCGCGCGAGATCGCCGACCGGGACCATGCCGACCCGGAGCCGCAGATCGAAGCCGGTTCGCGCCAGGCTCGCGAGCGCGGCGAGCGCGCGGCGGACGGCTTCCCCGGCATCCGGCGGCACCAGCAGGGTCGCGCCGTCGCCGCCGAACACGAAGGGAACCTCCGTCCCGCCGGCGGCGTTCAGCACGCCGACGATGCCGGCAGCCGCCAGCATGTTGACGTCCTTGTAGCGGCCCTCGGCGATGGCGCGCGTCGAGCCTTCGATGTCGGTGACGACAACCTGCCAGCCGTCGGGCGCGGCGCGGTAGTGCGCGGGATCGGTGAACTCGGCGAAATCGGCGAAGTCGGGCAGCGCGGCGTAGAAACCCGAATCGCCGCGCGTCGCGCGATGGGGTCCGACCGCGGGCCGCGGCATCTATTCCTTCATCAGCAGGTGGATGAGGCTGGACGTATCCCAGCGCCCGCCGCCGCGCGCCTGCACCATGGCGTAGAACTGGTCGACCAGCGCCGCCACCGGCAGCCGGGCGCCGTTCTTCTTCGCCTCGTCGAGCGAGATTCCGAGATCCTTCCGCATCCAGTTGACGGCGAACCCGTAATCGAACTTGCCCTGGATCATGGTGGGCGCGCGGTTGTTCATCTGCCACGAGCCCGCGGCGCCCTTGGAGATGGTGTCGATCACCTTCTCCATGTCGAGCCCCGCCTTCATCCCGAAATTGACGCCTTCCGACAATCCCTGGACGAGCCCGGCGATGCAGATCTGGTTGACCATCTTGGTGAGCTGGCCGCTGCCGGTCGCGCCGATCAGCGTCACCTTCTGCGCGTAGCTGGCGATTGCCGGCTCGGCGCGCTTGAACACCGCCTTCTGGCCGCCGCACATCACGGTGAGCACGCCGTTGACCGCGCCCGCCTCGCCGCCGGAGACCGGCGCGTCGATGAAGCCGACGCCCTTTTTCTTGCCCTCCGCCGCCAGCTCGCGCGCGACCTCGGCCGAGGCGGTCGTGTTGTCGATCAGGATCGTATTTTTCGCCATGCCGGCGAAAGCGCCGTCCTTGCCGAGCACGACGCTGCGAAGGTCGTCGTCGTTGCCGACGCAGGTGAAGACCAGTTCCGCGCCGCTCGCCGCCTCGCGCGGCGTGCGCTTCGACTTGCCGCCGAACGCCTTGACCCATTTCTGCGCCTTGGCCTGGGTGCGGTTGTAGACCGTGACGTCGTGCCCGCCCTTCTTCCGGAGGTGCCCGGCCATGTGATAGCCCATGACGCCAAGGCCGATAAACGCGACTTTTGTCATTCCGATTGTTCCCCCTGCTTGCGACGAATTGCGGGCCGGCGCCGGCACGGCGCGGTCGTGATCTCGATAGTATCGCCCGCGGCTCGGCGCCTCAATTGCGTTTGAGGAGATCGTCGGCCAGCCGCCAGGTTTCCGCATCCGGCGCGGCGAGCATGCTGCGGAACTTCTCGATCGGGCTGTAGGGCGCTCCATCCCGCCGCGCGGCGTAGCCGCCCGCCTCGCGATGGATGAGCACGCCCGGCGCGTGGTCCCATTGCCACATATCGGCGAACACGCCGATATGGACGCGGCCCCCGGCCAGCGCGCGGAACGCCGCGCCGACGCTGCCGAGCTGCACGACCTCCGCGAACGCCGTCTGGCGGCTCCGCACCGTTTCGCCTTCCTCGTAGCCGTAGACGTTGGGGTGGACGTAGCAGCGCATGCTGGAGAGCGCTCCACCCGGCGCGCGTGTCGTCGCGCGCCGGTCTTCCGTGGACGGCGTCCGGCCGACACCGGCCGCCGCAGCGATGGCGATGCGCCGCCCGTCTTCCCAGGCGCCCTCGCCGAGCGCCGCATAGCTCGTCTCGCCGCCGACCGGGTCGTGCACCCATCCCGCGAGCGTTATGCCGTCCTGCAGCAGCGACACGTAGATCCCGAAGCCGGCTTCCCCGCGGAGGAATGTCTTCGTGCCCCCGATCGGGTCGATCAGCCAGACCGGCCGGTCTCCTTTCAGCAGGTCGAGCAGCGTGGGATCGCGGAACACGGCTTCTTCGGCGACCACCACCGAGCCCGGCACCAGCCCGGCGAGCATCCTGGTCAGGCGCTTTTCGGAGGCGATGTCGGCCACGGTGACCGGATCGTCCGGCCCCTTCTCCATGACGTCGCCCGCCTTCAGCGAGCGGAAACGCGGCAGGATGTCCTCGGCGGATGTTTCGCGGAGGCAGGCGATGACGCGCTGCGGGTCCGGCAGCTTCGGGCTTGGCATTGCGGTGTCTCAGTCGGGTTTCAGGAATTCGTCGATCCGCCGCCAGGTCTCGGCGTCCGGCGCGGACAGCAGCCCCGGCGCCCGGTCGACCGGACGGTAGGCCACGCCGTCGACCCGCGCGGTGTAGCCGCCGGCCTCGCGGTGGATCAACACGCCGGCCGCATGGTCCCAGGACCACAAGTGGTTATAGACGGAGAAATCCCGCTCGCCCGCCGCCAGCGCGCGGAAGGCGCAGGCGGCCGAGCCGTAGCGCAAGACTTCGCGGAACGCGGCCTTCTTCGGGCGCACGGCGTCGCGATGCTCGCGGCCGTAGGCGTTGGAATTGATCAGCCCGGTCATCGCCTCGATCGGGCCGCCTTCGGCGACCTCGAGGCGCCGCCGTCCGATCCAGGCGCCGCTCCCCTCCTCCGCCACCGCGGTATCGCCGCCGACCGGGTCGTGGATCCAGGCGCAGCGCGTCGTGCCGCCGCTGAGGAAGGCGACGACGATGGCGAAGGGCTCCTTGCCGGCGGCGAAGTTCTGCGTTCCGTCGACGGGATCGATGATCCAGAGGTCGTCGTCGGTTTCGAGCTTGTCCAGCAGGCCGGGATCGCGGTGCACCCCCTCCTCGCCGACGACGATCGAGCCGGGGACGTGCGCGCCGAGCAGCCGCGTGAGGCGCTCCTCCGCGTCCAGGTCGGCGATGGTGACCAGATCGCCCGGCTTCTTCTCCATCACCTGATGGGCCGCCAGATCGCGGAAACGCGGCAGCACGTCGATCTCCGCCGTCTCTCGCAGAAATTCGCAGACGCGATCCGGTTCCGGTTTCATGCCAATCTGTCGCGGGGGTCCAAAATACAAAGGGCCGCACCGGGTGGTGCGGCCCTCGTTGTACAGGATTAAAGGCGCGGGGACTACATGCCCATGCCGCCCATGCCGCCCATTCCGCCCATGTCGGGCATCGGCGCGGCTTCTTTCGGCTCCGGCCTCTCGGCGACCATCGCCTCGGTCGTGATCAGGAGGCCCGCCACCGACGCCGCGTCCTGCAGCGCCGTGCGCACCACCTTCGCCGGGTCGATGATGCCCGCCTTCACCAGGTCGCGGTACTTGCCGCTCTGGGCGTCGAAGCCGAAGTTCGCGTCCTTCGACTCCAGCAGCTTGCCGGCGACCACGGCGCCGTCGGCGCCCGCGTTCTCGGCGATCTGCTTCGCCGGCGCCTGGATCGCGCGGCGCACGATCTCGACCCCGACCCGCTGGTCGTCGTTATCCGGCAGGAGGTTCTTCAGCGCCCGCGTGGCGTAGAGCAGCGCCGTGCCGCCACCCGGGACGACGCCTTCCTCGACCGCGGCGCGGGTCGCGTTCATCGCGTCCTCGACCCGATCCTTACGTTCCTTCACCTCGATCTCGGTGGCCCCGCCGACGCGGATCACCGCAACGCCGCCTGCCAGCTTCGCCAGGCGCTCCTGCAGCTTCTCCTTGTCGTAGTCCGAGGTCGTCTCCTCGATCTGCGCGCGGATCTGGGCGATGCGGCCCTCGATGTCCTTGCGCTTGCCGGCGCCGCCGACGATCGTCGTGTTGTCCTTGTCGATCTCGACCCGCTTGGCCTTGCCCATCATGTCCAGCGTCACGTTCTCGAGCTTGATGCCGAGATCTTCCGAGACGACCTGGCCGCCGGTCAGCACCGCGAGATCCTGCAGCATCGCCTTGCGGCGATCGCCGAATCCCGGCGCCTTCACGGCCGCGACCTTGAGGCCGCCGCGCAGCTTGTTGACCACGAGGGTGGCGAGCGCCTCGCCCTCGATGTCCTCGGCCACGATCAGCAGCGGCTTGCCCGACTGCACCACGGCTTCGAGGACCGGCAGCAGCGGCTGCAGGCTCGACAGCTTGGATTCGTGCAGCAGGAGATAGGGATCGTCGAGCCGGACCTTCATCTTTTCCGCATCGGTGATGAAGTAGGGCGAAAGGTAGCCGCGGTCGAACTGCATGCCTTCGACCACGTCGAGCTCGGTCTCCAGGCTCTTCGCCTCTTCGATGGTGATCACGCCGTCGTTGCCGACCTTCTCCATCGCCCGTGCGATCATGTCGCCGATTTCGGTCTGGCCGTTCGCCGAGACGGTGCCGACCTGGGCCACTTCGGCGCTGGTCTTCACCGGCTTCGCGCGCTTCTTGATATCCGCGATGACCTTCTCGACGGCGAGATCGATGCCGCGCTTAAGGTCCATCGGGTTCATGCCGGCGGCCACCGCCTTCACGCCCTCGCGGACGATCGCCTGGGCCAGCACGGTCGCCGTCGTCGTGCCGTCGCCGGCAACGTCGTTGGTCTTGCTCGCCACTTCGCGCACCATCTGCGCGCCCATGTTCTCGAACTTGTCCTTGAGCTCGATTTCCTTGGCGACCGTTACGCCGTCCTTGGTGATGCGCGGTGCGCCGAACGATTTGTCCAGCACCACGTTGCGGCCCTTCGGCCCGAGCGTCACCTTTACGGCATCGGCGAGAATGTCGACGCCGCGCAACATGCGATTGCGCGCGTCGGTGGAGAATTTCACTTCTTTAGCTGCCATTGTCTGTCTGGTCCTCGTTCGGTGAGAGTCCGTCGCGGCGTCAGCCGATGACGCCCATGATGTCGCTTTCCTTCATGATCAAGAGGTCTTCCCCATCGATCTTGACCTCGGTCCCTGACCACTTGCCGTAGAGGATGCGGTCGCCTTTCCGGACGTCCATCGGCACCACGCGGCCGTCTTCGCCGCGCGCGCCCGCGCCGACGGCGATGACCTCGCCCTCGGACGGCTTCTCTTTGGCTGTGTCGGGGATGATAATTCCGCCCGGGGTCTTCTCATCGGAAGTCAACGGACGAACAACAACTCGGTCGTGCAGAGGCCTGATTTTCATTCGGCTCTCCCTCTTCTCTGGCTGGGATGGTCCCTATAAATTGGCTCTCGCGGGGCGCGTTGGCACTCATCCGCGGCGAGTGCTAACGCATATAAGGCCACGGCAAAAAAGAGTCAACCGGCAGCGGACAATTCATCCCGCAGAGGGAGGGGTCTTTTCCCGAATCGGTGCTCGAACCGGGCCAGATCGGCCGGATCGAGGGTAACCTGGACGCTGGCGTGCCCTTCGCTGTCCTCCCGCCGGACGACCTGCCCGTGCGCGTAGAGCCAGGCGAGCGCGGCGCCGTCGGCCAGGTCGAGCTCGAAGCTGTGCAGCACGCGCTGCGCCATCAGCACCCTGTCGAGCAGCGCCAGCAGGTTGCCGCACCCTTCCCCGACGCGGGCCGACACCGCCACCGCATCCGGCTCGCGGCGCGCCCGCTCGATGACGAGATCGCGGGCCGGCGGGTCGAGCAGGTCGATCTTGTTCAGCACCTCGATCTGCGGCTGGTCTTCGGGCAGGTCGAGCCCGGCGAGCACGGCAAGGACGTCGGCCTTCTGAATCTCGGTCTCCGGATGCGCCACGTCGCGCACATGGAGGATCAGGTCGGCCTCCATCACTTCCTCCAGCGTCGCCCGGAAGGCCGCGACGAGATGGGTCGGAAGCTGCGAAATGAAGCCGACCGTATCGGACAGGATGAAGCGCTGGCCCGACGGCAGGACGACTTGGCGCATGGTCGGATCGAGCGTCGCGAAGAGCTGGTCCTCCGCGAACACGCCGGCCTCCGCCAGCCGGTTGAACAAGGTGGATTTGCCGGCGTTGGTGTAGCCGACGAGCGCGGCGACCGGATACGGCACCTTGCGGCGCGCACGGCGGTGCAGCGCGCGGGTGCGCTGGACGCCTTCGAGCTCGCGCCGCAGCCGGCCGATCCGCTCGCCGATCAGGCGGCGGTCGATTTCGAGCTGGCTTTCGCCGGGGCCGCCGAGGAAGCCGAAGCCGCCGCGCTGCCGCTCCAGATGGGTCCAGCTTCGCACCAGCCGCGACCGCTGGTAGCTGAGCGCCGCCAGCTCGACCTGCAGCCGGCCTTCATGGGTGCGCGCCCTGGCGCCGAAGATCTCCAGGATCAGGGCCGTCCGGTCGATCACCTTGGCGTGCAGGCCGCGTTCGAGGTTCCGCTGCTGCACGGGCGACAGCGCCGCATCGACGATGACGACCTCGATCTCGAGCGCCTCGACGAGATCGCGCAGGCGCTCAACCACGCCGGAGCCCAGGTAGGTCGCCGGGACGATGCGCGCGAGGCGCAGGATCTCGCTGTGGGCCACCACCAGATCGATGGCGAGCGCCAGCCCGACGGCCTCGTCGAGGCGTGACTCGGATTCCCGCTGCGGAAATGCCGATCCGTCGCTGCTGGCCCGTTGCCGCAATTCCGGACAGAGTACCGCGGCCCGGCTGACAGGACGCCCATTTCGGGTGGGCGTCCCGTCCTCTTCCATCCGGCTGGTTGCCTCCGGGTTATTCGTCGCCACTCTCCGTCTTGGAATCGAACAGTTGCACCGGCTGCGCCGGCATCACGGTCGATATCGCATGCTTGTAGACGAGTTGAGAATGAGCGTCGCGACGCAACAATACGCAGAAATTGTCAAACCAGGTGATGATCCCTTGCAGCTTTACGCCGTTCACCAGGAAAATGGTGACCGGCATCTTGGCCTTACGAACGTTATTCAGAAACACGTCCTGCAGATTTTGGCCCTTCTCCGAAGACATAGGCTAGTCCTTTTTTTCGTTGGGATTCAAAACGAACCCTGCAACATCGACAATGTTAAACATATGGGGCGTGCCGACAGCACTGCAATAACCCCTCTCCGAATGCCCAAGTTTACAACGTGGCAACGCAACCCGCTAGCTCAATACACGAGCCAAATCTAACTTTTGGTTGAAATAATCTGAACTCTTCCCCTTCCAAATCGGCGATGCCCACCAACACGGGCGTGCATCCGGTTATGTGAGCGATTTCCATGTCGATGCCGGCGTCGCCGACGAACCAGACGTCGCCGCCCGCCGGAATGCCGCTGCCTTCGAGCGCCAGGTGGACTGGGTCCTCCGCGGGCTTGTCGCGGGCTGCGTCCCCTGCCCCGACGATGCGGTGAAAGAACCGCGCCCAGCCGAGGTGCTCCGCCTCCGCCCGCAGATAGCGGCCGGTCTTGTTGCTGACGACAGCGAGGCAGAACCCCGCGCCGTGCATCGCCTGCAGCATATCGCCCGCGCCCGGCAGCGGGGTGAGGTGCGCGATATGCGCCCGCTCGAAGGCGGCGTAGAACAGGCGCATCGCGTCTTCCCAGCGATCGCCGAAGAGCTTGGGAAACGACTCTCTCAGGGAATAACGGACACGCTCGCGGGTCTGTTCCAAGGTCCACGGCTCATGCCCCATTGCCTGGAATGTCTCGAAAAGAGCCGCGTGGATCGTTGCCCAGCTATCGACGAGCGTATTGTCCCAGTCGAAGATGACCGCGCGAGGCCGCGCGACCCCCGGTTGGATAATGAAGCTCACCCTGCCCGCCTGGCCCTTTCCTTTTGTCCGCCGGATTTCGGCTCCCGGAGCCCGCGGCAGTAATCCATATAGCATTCGAAAATGCGCAGGGTCAGGGACCCCGGCTTGCCGTTCGCGATCGTCCTGTCGTCGATCGTGACGACCGGCGTCGCGAACGAGGTCGCGCTCGACGTGAAAGCTTCGCGCGCCGACTTCGCTTCTTCGACGCTGAAAGGCCGTTCCTCGAACTGGATGCCCTCTTCGCCTGCGATGCGGAGGATCGAGAGCCGGGTAATGCCGTTCAGGATGGCGTGGGTCGCCGGCCGGGTGACGAGCGTGCCGTCCTTCGTCACGATCCACGCGTTGCTCGACGTCCCTTCCGTCACGTTTCCGTCGGCATCGACCTGCCAAGCCTCGTAGGCGTCCGCCCGCGCGGCCATCGTCTTGCCGATGCAGTTCGGCAGCAGCGAGATGGTCTTGATGTCGCAGCGCTGCCAGCGGATATCGGGGATCGTGATGACCTTGACGCCGTCTTCGAACTTGGCGCTGTTGGCGTAGTCGCCCTGCCGCGTCGTCATCACCACCGAGGGCGTCACCGAAGGACCGGGATACTTATGGTCGCGCGGCGACACGCCCCGGGTGATCTGCATGTAGAGCAGCCCGTCCTCGACCCGGTTGCGCCGGACCAGCTCGCGCATCACCATGCGCAGCACCGTTCGGCTCATCGGCATGGCGATTTCGAGCTCGCGCAGCGAGCGTTCGAGCCGGTCGAGATGCGGCTCCTCGTCGATCATCCGGCCGCCGATGATGGTGACGACCTCATAGACCCCGTCGGCGAACTGGTAGCCGCGGTCCTCGATGTGCACCGCGGCGCTGCCGTGCGGCACGTACCGCCCATTCACATAAGCTTGTCTCGCCATTGCGATCCCTTCCTTTTCCCGGCCGCATCCCCCGCGCCGCCTGGCCGCAATAGGAATATATTAAGAAGACTTAAAAGAACTCCAGCCTGACGGCAAACAACTTCTCCACTTTCTTGACCGAGCCCGCCGTGGCCAGGAGGATGACCCGGTCGCGCGCCCGGACATCGGTATCGCCGCGCGGGATGATCACCTCGCCGTCACGCACGATCGCGCCGATGATGACGCCGGAGGGCAGCTTGCCTTCCCGGATCTGCGAGCCGACCAGGGGCGAGGTCTCCAGCGCCTCCGCCTCGATGACCTCGCCGAACCCGTCGCGCAGCGAATGCACCGCCCGGATGCGCCCGCGGCGGATGTGCTGAAGGATCGTCGAGACCGTGATCGCCCGCGGATTGACCAGCACGTCGATGCCGAGCGTGGTGACCAGCGACGAGTAGGTCGTCTTGTTGGCGAGCGCGATCGTCCGCTCGACGCCGTAGCGTTTCGCCAGCAGCGAGCCCAGGATGTTCGTCTCGTCGTCGTCCGTGACCGCGACCACCGTGTCGGCGGAGCGGATGTTGATCTCCTCGAGGATCTCGGCGTCCAGGCCGTCGCCCCAGGTGACCATCGTATCGGGCAGCATGGAGGCGATCTTGCGCGCCTGCGCCTGGTCGCGTTCGACGATGCGGGCGGTCATGTCGGGGGTCGCCTCGATCAGCTTCGCGAGGTTGAGGCCGATGTTGCCGCCGCCGATGATCACCATGCGGTGCGCTTCCTGCTCCTGGTAGCCGAACGCCGCGAGCGCCCGCGGCACATGCTCGGTGTCGGCGACGAAATAGACCTCGTCGCCCGGCACCATCTGGTCGGTGGATTTCGGGATGGCGGCGATCTCGTCGTGAACGATGCCGACGATGACGATGTGGAGGTCGGGAAACAGCTCGGTGAGCTGGCGCAGCGGCGTATTGACGATCGGGCAGTCCTCGGTGCAGCGGACGCCGATGACCCGCACCTTGTCCTCGGCCAGCGGGATCATGTCGAAGGCGCCGGGCACCGCGAGGCGGCGGGAAATCGCCTGCGCCACTTCGATCTCCGGCGAGATGATGACGTCGATCGGCATGTGATCGCGGCTGAACAGGTCCGCCCACACGGGCTCGAGGAAGCTCTGCTGGCGGATGCGGGCGATCTTCGTCGGCACGTTGAACAGCGAGTGCGCCACCTGGCAGGCGACCATGTTGACCTCGTCGGCGAAAGTCACGGCGATGATCATGTCGGCGTCGGCGGCGCCCGCATTCTCCAGGACGTCGGGCTGCGACGCGTTGCCGACGAAGGCCTGCACGTCGAGCGTTTCGTTGACCCGCGCGATCAGCTCGGGCTCCTGGTCGATCACGGTGACGTCGTTCTGCTCGCTCGCGAGGTAACTGGCGATGTGGTAGCCGACCTGCCCGGCCCCACAGATGATGACCTTCATGGCAACCGACCGTTTCCGCGCTTACGCGCCTGTTTTCTGGATCCGCTCGGCGTTATGCACGCCGAGGCCCTTCAGCTTCCGGTGCAGCGCCGCGCGATCCATACCTACGAAACCGGCGGTACGGCTGATGTTGCCGCCGAAGCGGGCCAGGTGAAATGTCAGATACTGACGCTCGAAGTCCTCCCGCGCCTCGCGGAGCGGCTGGTTCATGATGCCGAGCGACGCATCGGAGCGGAGGAAATCCGGCGAGCCGCCGCCGATCGCGTCCGCCACGGCGTCGGCCCGCACCGGCGCGTCCGGATCGCCCGTATTCGGCAGCAGCAGCCGCTCGATGACGTTCACCAGTTCCCACACGTTGCCGGGCCATTCGTAAGCCTGAAGGGCGATCAGCGCTTCTTCCGACAGCATGCGCGGCGAGCGTCCCTTCGCCGCCGCGGAGCGGATCATGACCTGCTTGGCGAGCTCCGGAATGTCGGCGCGGCGCACTTCGAGCGGCGGCACCATCAGCGGCACCACGTTGAGGCGGTAGTAAAGGTCTTCGCGGAAGTTTCCCGCCTCGATCTCGCGCTTCAGGTCGCGGTTGGTGGTCGCGATGACGCGCGCGTCGACCTCGACCCATCCCTCGCCGCCGAGGCGGTTGAAGCGCGGCCGGTGCAGCACGCGGACGATCTTCGTCTGCGTCTCGATCGGCATGTCGGCGATCTCGTCAAGCAGCAGCGTCCCGCCGTGCGCCTGCTCCAGCACGCCGACCCGCCGCGCCGAGCCGGCGGCCGCCTCGGTGCCGAACAGCGCGGATTCGAGGCGGTCCGGCTCCAGCCCGGCGCAATTCAGCACAACATAGGGCCCTTTCGCGCGGTTCGACTGGTCGTGCAGCAGCCGCGCGACGACGCTCTTGCCCGAGCCCGGCGAGCCGGTGATCAGGACGCGGCTGTCGGTCGGCGCGACCTTCTCCAGCGCCTGGCGCAGATGGGCGATCGCCGGCGAATTGCCGGTCAGGTCGACGATCGGGCAACCGATCTGCTCCTTGAGGGCGCGGTTTTCGTTGCGCAGCCGCGCGTCTTCCAGCGCCTTCGCGATGGTGTGCAGCAAGACGTCGGACTTGAACGGCTTCGTCAGGAAATCGTATGCGCCCATCTTGGTGGCGCGGACGGCCATGTCGAAGGTGGCGTGGCCGCTGATCATGACGACCTGCTGGTCCGGATTGTCGCGGAGGATCATCTCCACCATCTGCAGGCCGTCGTACTGGCTGTTCTGCAGCCATACGTCGAGGATGATGAGGCTGGGCTGGCGCATCTGAATGGCGCTGAGCGCCTCGGCGCTGTTGCCCGCCTCGCGCGTCGTATAGCCCTCGTCCTGGAGGATGCCCGCGATGATCTTGCGGATATCCACTTCGTCGTCGACGATCAGGATATCGGTCGCCATCAGGCCCTCCCTCCGGGGGCAAGGGCCGGTCCGTCCGTTTGCGCCGCCATTTCCGCGCGTACCTCTTCCTGCGCGACCGGATCGCCCGGCAATTCGAGCCGCACCCGCGCGCCGCCCGACGGCGAATCGTCGAGGCGCAGGCCGCCCCCGTGGTCTTCCATGATTTTCTTCACGATGGCAAGTCCGAGCCCGGTCCCCTTGAGCCGCGTCGTGAAGTATGGCTCGGTCAAGCGCTCCCTCGCTTCATGCGGCAGCCCTTTTCCATTGTCTTCGACTTCGATGGCCGTCGTCCCTTCCTGGTTTACCAGCCGCACGACAATCTTGCCGCGCGGCAGGGCCTCTCCTTCGCGACCGTCGATCGCCTCCGCCGCATTGAGCAGAAGATTGGTCAGCGCCTGGCTGAGCTGACGCCCGTCGCACCGGTAGTATACAGCTTCGTCGGGCAGCTCGGCGGCGATCGAGATTTTGCCGTGCGCGGTGCGCTGCAGGAATATCGTCTGGCGGCAGAGATCGGTCAGGTTTTCGAGCCGCATGACCGGCGCCGGCACCCGCGCGAAGCTCGAGAACTCCTCGACCATGCGGCCGATGTCGCCGACGTGGCGCACGATCGTATCGGTGCAGGTCACGAATGTCTCCGGATCGCTCTTGATCTCGCCGAGATACTTGCGCTTCAGCCGCTCGGCGGAAAGCTGAATGGGCGTCAGCGGATTGCGTATCTCGTGCGCGATGCGGCGCGCCACGTCCGCCCAGGCGGCCTTGCGCTGCGCCGCGACGAGCTCGGACAGGTCGTCGAAGGTGACGACGAAGCCCTTGGTCTCCTCCCCGTCGCGCTCGACCGCGACGCGCACCATCAGCGTGCGCGTTTCCTTCGCCCGCTGCAGCCGCACCTCGGCCTCCACGGGGCGCCCGCTCCTGAGCCGGTGCGCGCCGCGCAGCAGCACATCCATCTCAGGCACCAGCTCGCCGAGCGGCTGCCCGACCATGCGGTCTGCGGTCAGGCCGAGCAGCTCGGACGCGGACGCGTTGGGAAGGTTGACCCGGAATTGCTCGTCGAGGCCGATGACGCCGGCCGACACGCCTTCGAGCACCGCCTCGGTGAACCGGCGCCGCTGGTCGAGCTGGCGGTTCGCCTCCAGCAGCTCGCGCCGGTTCTGCTCGAGGTCGTTGGTCATGCGATTGAACGCGCGGCTCAACGAGCCGATCTCGTCGGGCGCGCCGCGCTCCGGCACCCGCGCCGTGAGGTCGCCCGCCCGCACCCGCTCGGTCGCCGCGATCAGCGCGCTCAACGGCCGCGAAAGCTGCGACGCCATCATCAGGCCGACCCACGACGCCGCCAACAGCAGCACGAGGGCGATGCCGACGAAGACGAGGGCGAAGCTGATCTGCATGTCCGCGCGCTGGAACTCCAGCCGCTCGAAGCGCTCGACCGCGCCGCGCGTCTTCGTCGTATGCGCGACCACCTTCGGGTCGACGACGCGGCCGATGTAGAGGTACATGTCGAGAAAACCGTCGAGGCGCACCAGCGCGCGCACCCGGTCGTCGTCTTCGCCGGTCACGATGGCGACTTCGCCCTTGCGCGCAAGCTCCATCGCGCTCGGCGGGATCGGATCGATCTCCAGCAGATAGGAGAAGCCCGAGCGCGCCCGGACCGCGCCGCTGCCGTCGAACACCACCGCCTCGGAAAGCTCGCGCACGCGCGACTGGAAGTCGACGACGCGCGTGAACAGGGCCGGGTTCGCCTCGAGCGAGACCACGTCGCGGCTGAGGTCCTGCGCCATGGCGAGCACGTCGGCGCGGATGTTCTGCTTGTGCTCGTAGAGATAGGCCTCCGCCACGGCGACCGATTCCTCCAGCACCGTCCGGACCTGCGTGCTCAGCCAGGATTGCAGGCCGAAATTGAAGAACACGACGGAGGCCAGCGCGACGATGATGGCCGGCACCACGGACACGAATCCGAACAGCCGCACCATGCGCACATGCAGGCGCGACCCGGCGGACCCGCGGCGCCGCTCGACCCAGAGCGCGACGACGCGCCACGCGATCACGACCGCGAGCAGCAGCAGGACGATCAGGTCGGCATAGAGCCACAGCAGCACCTGGCTGGGCCCCGATCCGAAAGGCGGGAATCCGCGAATCGCCGCGAAGGTGCCCGAGACGGCGACGACCGCCGCCACGGCGAGCGAAATCGCGAGAATTCGGCCGACATGAGCGCCCGCGGCCCACGCGGCAAGACGTTCCATCCTGCGCGGTGCGCTAGGGACCAAGTGTTCTGACGCGCTCATGGGCCGGTCAGGGTCGAATCGTTGAAATAGGTTTCGGCCTTCTGCAATGCGTGTTCGCCCGCCCATTATACCCCGGACGATCGACCGTATTAACCAGGAGCCGCCTATTGGGACCCTCGGACCACCGCAATGTCAAGGTCCCGGATTTTCTTGCGCAAGGTGTTGCGGTTCAGGCCAAGAAGCTGCGCGGCGCGGACCTGATTGCCGCGCGTGGCGCCGAGACTGAGCCGGATCAGCGGCCGCTCCATCTCGCGCAATACCCGGTCGTAGAGCCCCGACGCCGGCAGTTCGCCCTCATGGGCGTCGAAATAGGTCTTCAGGTGCCGCTCCACCGCCTCCGTCAGGCTCTCCTCCTCGTCGACGGCATTCGCCGCGCTCGACGGACCGACATCGGCGAACTCTGCCTCGACGACGTCGGCGGTGATCGTCTCCTGCGAATAGAGCGCGGCGAACCGCCGGACGACGTTCTCGAGCTCGCGCACGTTGCCCGGCCAGCGATGGCGCTTGAGCCTCTCCATCGCAGCGTTGTCGACCGCTTTGGCAGGCAGACCCTCGGCGGTGGCGGACATCAGGAAGTGGCGCACCAGGTCGGGGATGTCGTCGGCCCGTTCGCGCAGCGGCGGCAGCCTGAGCGGCACGACGTTGAGACGGTAGTAGAGGTCTTCGCGGAACAGCCCTTGGGCGACCAGCCGCCCGAGGTCGCGATGCGTCGCGGCGACGATGCGCACATTGGCGCGGATCGGCGTCCGTCCGCCGACCGTGGTGAACTCCCCTTCCTGCAGGACGCGCAGCAGCCGGGTCTGCGCGTCGATCGGCATGTCGCCGATCTCGTCCAGGAACAGCGTGCCGCCGTCGGCCTGCTCGAACCGCCCGGCGGAGCGCGTGTTGGCGCCGGTGAATGCGCCCTTCTCGTGGCCGAACAGCTCGCTCTCGATCAGCTCGCGCGGGATCGCAGCCATGTTGATGGCGACGAACGGCCCGTTGCGCCGCTTGCCGTATTCATGGAGCGCGCGGGCGACGAGCTCCTTGCCGGTGCCCGACTCGCCGGAAATCAGGACCGTCAGGTCGGTCGACATCAGCCGGGCGAGGACGCGGTAGATCTCCTGCATCGCCTGCGAGCGGCCGATCAGCGGCAGGCTGTCCTGCATGTCCGGCTCGGCCGCCCCGGCCGACGGCGCCGCGGATCGCTCCGAAAGCGCGCGGGTGACGGTGCTCAGCAGCTCGTTGAGATCGAAGGGTTTCGGGATGTATTCGAAGGCGCCGCGCTCGGCCGCCTTGACCGCGGTCAGCAGCGTGTTCTGCGCGCTCATCGCGATGACCCTGAGGTCCGGCCGCCGCTTGCGGATCTGCGGGATGAGGTCGAGGCCATTGCCGTCCGGCATCAGGACGTCGGTGATGACGAGGTCGCCCTCCCCGTCCGACACCCATCGCCACAACGTCGCCGCATGTCCGGTCGTGCGGACGTGGTGGCCGGCACGGCCGAGCGCCTGCGACAGGACGGTCCGGATCGCCCGGTCGTCGTCCGCGACGAGAATAACGGACTCAGTCATCCTGCATCTCCCTGCGCTTCATGACCGGCAGCATGACGCGGAACAGCGTGCGCCGCGGCCGGCTCTCCACATCGATGACCCCGCCATGCTCGCCGACGAGCTTGGCCACGAGCGCGAGGCCGAGCCCCGATCCGCCCATCTTCGTCGTTATGAAGGGATCGAAAATCTGCCGGCGGAGATTCTCCGGGATGCCATCGCCGTTGTCCTGCACGCCGACGACCAGCGGCAGGTCTATCTGGCTCTCGGTGCCGGGCACGGCGAGCCGGAAGCCCTGCTGGTAGGCGGTGCTGACGACCACCTCGCCGGCCTCGGGCGGCGCCGCCTCGACGGCGTTCTTGACCAGATTGAGGAATATCTGGATCAGCTCGTCGCGGCTGCCGTAGACCGGCGGCAGCGACGGATCGTACAGCTCCTTGATATGCACGCCGGCGCCGAAGCCGGTGCGCGCCAGGCGGATCACATGCTCCAGCACCTCGTGGATGTTGATCGCGTCGCGCTCGATCGGCGGGCGGTCGGAAAACACCTCGAAGCGGTCGACGAGCTTACAGATGCGGTCGACCTCGTCGATGATGAGCTGCGTCAGCTCGCGGCTCTGCCCGTCGCCTTCCTGCTCGAGAAGCTGCGCCGCGCCGCGCACGCCCGACAGCGGATTCTTGATCTCGTGCGCCAGCACGGCCGCCATGGCGGTGACCGAGCGCGCGGCGTCGCGGTGGATCAGCGACTGGTCGATGCGCCCCGCCATCGAGCGCTCATGGAGCGTCAGCAGCACCGCGCCCCGCTCGTCGCCGAGCGGCGCGGAATCGACGACGACCGTGTGCGTGCCGATGCGCGGCGTCGACAACCTGACGCCGAATTCCGACATGCTGTAGCCGCCGCGCCGGGTCTTGTGCACCAGCGCGAAGACCGGGCTGTCATGCGGGATGATGTCCTGCAGGTTCACGCCGCACAGCGTCGCCCGGCTGCCCTGAAAGAACTGCTCGGCCGCGGGGTTGAGGTACGTGATGTTGTCGGAGCGGTCGACCGCGATGACCGGCAGCGGCAGCGAGGCAATGATCGAATTTTCCAGGGACAACGGCTCGGCCGGCGTCGCGATCATGAGCTTGGCCGGGGGCTTCGCCGGGGTCATGCCGCGGCCCACTCGGCGCTGGCCTCGTAGAAATCCGCGATCGTCCGCGCGACGTCCCGCGGCTGGTCGATCCGGTTCACTTCCGCCCGGAACGCGGCCGCGCCGGGCAAGGCCTTCGAGTACCAGCAGATATGCTTGCGCGCGATGCGCGCGCCGTGACCCGAGCCGTAATGCCGCAGCATCTCGTCGTAATGCTCGAGGACGATCTCCTTCTGCTCCGTCAAGGTCGGCTCGGCCGCGTGGTCCCGGCCTTCGACGAACTCGTGCAGCTTGTTAATGATCCATGGATTGCCCTGCGCCGCGCGCCCGATCATCAGGCCGTCCGCCCCGGATTCCGCAAGGCACCGCGCGGCATCCTCGGGTCCGCCGATGTCGCCGTTGGCGATCACCGGTATGCCGACGGCCTCCTTGACCCGGCGGATGAATCGCCAGTCGGCTTGGCCCTGGTAGAATTGACAGCGCGTCCGGCCGTGCACGGTGATCATCTGCACGCCGCATTGCTCGGCCACGCGCGCGATCGCAGGCGCATTGCGCGAATGCTCGTCCCAGCCGGTCCGCATCTTCATCGTCACCGGGACGGATACGGCGTTGACCGTCGCCTCCATCAGCCGCGCCGCCAGCATCTCGTCGCGCAGGATCGCCGAGCCCGACAGCTTGTTGACCACCTTTTTCGCGGGGCAGCCGAAATTGATGTCGATGATCGCCGCGCCGCGGTCCTCGTTGAGCCGCGCCGCCTCCGCCATCGCCTCAGGCTCGCAGCCGGCCAACTGCACCGCCATCGGGTATTCCTCGGCGCAGTTGGTCGAGGTCTTGCGCATTTCGGCGCGGACCTCGCGGATCATCGCCTCGCTCGCGATCATCTCGGAAACGACCAGCCGGGCGCCGAGGCGGCGCGCCAGGCGCCGGAACGGCGCGTCGGTCACCCCCGACATCGGGGCGAGCACGATCCTGGTCCCAATGTCTATCGGGCCTATGCGAACGCCCATAATTTAGGCACCAAAGAAATTGACTACAATATAGGCATAATACACCGATTTCGCATTCGCACAAGACCGCGCCGCGGCACGAAGGCGCGACGCGGAAAGCGTGCGTTCAGGCGATGAGCACGTCGGTGACGAATTTGACCCCGGGATAGCCGAGGGTCACCAGCAGGTAGCCGGCCAGGGCAATCCGGGCGGCGCGCCGGCCGCGCAGGCCGATCCGGTAATGCGCCGTGAGCAGCACGCCGATCACGACGAAGGCGATGATCGTGAGGACCGTCTTGTGGTCGAAGGTCAGCACGACTCCGCGGCTGAAATACTGCGTTCCCATGCCCGTCAGGATGCCGACGCCGAGCACCGCCTCGGCAGCCAGCAGCAGGCGCAGCTCGAGCCGCTCGGCATCCGCGACCGACGGCAATCGCTCGGTGAGCCGGTGGCGCTGCTTGCGCCGAAGCGCCCGCTCCTGCAGCAGCACCGCGACCCCCGCGATGGCGGCCAGCGTCAGCAGGACGTACGTGACGACGGATGCGGCGATATGGAGCACGATCCAGGCCGGCGGCGCGTCGCCCAGCAGCGGCCGCGCCGGCGCATGGCTCCAGATCGTCGCCAGCAGCGCCAGCACCACCAGATAGGGCAGCAGGATCGGCGACAGGCGCCAGGCATGGCGGAGAAAGGCCGCAAGCAGCAGGAACATCACCAGGACGCCCGCCACCGTCACCCAGATCGCCTCGGCGAAGCCGGTTTCCCAGCCCGCCCGCGCCTGGACGGCGGCCCAGGCCGTCGCGCCCACGGCGGCGGCCCCTGCCAGCGCCCAGAACCGGCCGTCGCGCGCAAAGGGTCCCCAAACGGACGACACAGCCGCCGGCACCAGACTGAGCACCGCGGCAAGGCTGAGAACGGTCGTGCTGGCCATGGCGGCCTATATATCACCGAACGATCGGGATCGCACCGTCCCGCTTGGCAACGCCGGGCCGAGACGCCAATATGCCGCCCTTCGAGCAGCGAAGCGGAGATGCGGCACAAATGGGACGCACGGTCGCCCTGGTCCTGGCCGGCGGGCGCGGCACGCGCGCCGGCGGCGGGATTCCGAAACAATACCGCCGGATCGCGGGCGTGCCGATAATGCGGCTGACCCTGGAAGCTTTCGCGTCGCATCCCCGCATCGATGCGGTGCGGGCGGTCATCCACCCCGACGACCGTCAGTGCTTCGCCGAGCTGTGCGGCGACCTTACGCTCGCCGAGCCGGTCTTCGGCGGCGAAACGCGTCAAGAATCGTCCCTTAATGGCTTGAAGAACATAGAATCCCTGGCGCCGGACAACGTGCTGATCCAGGACGCCGCCCGGCCGTTCACCGACGCCGGCACGATCGGCCGGGTGATCGACGCCCTCGGCGGCGCCCCGGCCGCCATCGCGGCCGTTCCCGTCATCGACACGATCAAGCGCGGCGATTCGCGCGACCGGGTCGCCGCGACCGTCGACCGGGCAGGGCTTTGGCGGGCGCAGACGCCGCAAGGCTTCCGCTATGGGCCGATCGTAGATGCCTACCGGGCGGCGGGCGGCGGCAACCACACCGACGATGCCGCGGTCGCCGAGGCCGCCGGCCTGGAGGTAGCGCTGGTCATGGGACACGAGGACAACATCAAGATCACGACCGAGCAGGACTTCGCCCGCGCCGAGCAGATCATGCGCGAGCGCGCCGGCGGCGGCGGGACCCCGGATATTCGGGTCGGAACGGGCTTCGACGTGCACCGTTTCGAGCCGGGCGACCACGTCACCCTCTGCGGCGTGCGGGTGCCGCATACGGCGAAGCTGAAGGGCCACTCCGATGCCGACGTCGGCCTGCATGCGCTGACCGACGCCATCTTCGGGGCGATCGGCGGCGGCGACATCGGCGACCATTTTCCGCCGACCGACGCGAAATGGCGCGGCGCGGACTCGGCGATATTCCTCGCCGCGGCCGTCGCCGGCATCCGCGAGCGCGGCGGCGAGATCTGCAATCTCGACGTCACGCTGATCTGCGAGCGCCCGAAGATCGGCCCGCACCGGGCGGCGATGCGGGCGCGCATCGCGGCGATCTGCGGCATCGATCCGGCGCGCGTGAACGTCAAGGCGACGACGACGGAGGAGCTCGGCTTCACAGGACGGCGCGAGGGCATCGCCGCCCAGGCCGTCGCCACGGTGCGCGTATGAGGCGCCGCCTCTCCTTCTGGCATCCGGCGAGCCTGATCGCGACGGGCTTCGGCATCGGCAACGTGCCGATCGCCTCGGGGAGCTGGGCATCGCTGGCCGCCCTCCCCGTCGCCTGGCTGATCGCCGCAACCTTCGGCTCGCCGTGGCTGCTCGCCGCCGCCGCGCTCGCCCTCGCCGCCGGCCTGTGGGCGTCGTCTCACTATTGCCTGGCCATCGGCGAAAAGGATCCGAGCCGCGTGGTGATCGACGAGATCGCCGGCCAGTGGCTGGCGCTGGCGCCCATCGCAATCCCGGATCCCGTGCTCTACGCCATCGGCTTCTTCGCCTTTCGCATCCTCGACATCATCAAGCCCTGGCCGGCCGGCTGGTGCGACCGCGAGCTCGCCGGGGCGCCCGGCGTCATGTTCGACGATATCGCCGCGGGCCTGTATGCTGCCCTGGTGGTGTACGGCGTCATTCTCCTCGATGCGAGGATCGGCTTTTTATGATATTGGACAAATCGATAACGGATAAAGCGAAGGAATTACTCGAGGTCTGCGAGCGGAAGAAGCTCATGCTGGCGACGGTGGAATCCTGCACCGGCGGGCTCCTCGCCGGTTGCCTGACGGCGGTGCCCGGATCGTCGGCGGTGGTCGAGCGCGGCTGGGTCACCTATTCCAACCAGGCGAAGATCGAGGAGGCCGGCGTCGATCCGGACCTGCTGGCGCAGTATGGCGCCGTCAGCCGCGAGGTCGCGGCGGCGATGGCCGCGGGCGGCTTGCGCCACGCCCCGGTCGACCTCGCCGCCGGCATCACCGGCGTCGCCGGCCCCGGCGGCGGCACCGCGGAGAAGCCGGTCGGGCTGGTCTTCGTCTCCGCCGCCGCGAAGAACGAGCTGCCGGTGGTGCGGGAGAACCGCTTTCAAGGCGACCGCGACGCCATCCGCGAGGCGTCCGTCGCGCTGGCTCTCGACATGCTGCTCGATTTGGCTAAGAGCCGCTGAACAGCGCCGCCAGTTCCCGCATCGGGTGGCCTTCCCGCTCCGCCATGAGCTTGAGCCGGCCGTCCCAGTCGTCGAACACGTTGAAGAAATCCGCCGGATGGCGGAGCGGCAGCCAGTTGAGGCTGCGCAGGCGTGCGACGACCTCGGGCAGGTCGCCCGCGGTCGTATCGTCGAGCACCTGCTCCAGATAATACAGCTCGTTCTTGTGGAAACTGAAGGCCCAGAGCAGGATCGCGGCGACCTCCGCCGCCCGGCCGGCGTTGGCGACGCTGAACTGGACCTGATCGAACAGGACGGCCCGGTTGTGCCCCTCGATCAGCAGGCAGATGCGCGGGTCCTCCTCCTCCGGCGCGCGTGTCGTCGCGCGCCGGTCGTCCCAAGACGGCGGCCGGGCGAAACCGGCCGCCGTTCCCGCGCCCTCCCGCGGGCGGCGGGCGAACAGCAGCACCTTCTGGACCGGGGTCAGCGCCCGGCGGCTGAGGAGCTCGAGCACGCGTTGGCTCGCGAACAGGGTTTCGTAGGCGGTCGGCCGGTCGAGGCGGCGCAGCTTCACGCATTCGCTCACCGGATCGCCGGCAAACTCGATGCCGGCCCCGGTCAGCGCCCGCTCGATCGCCTCCAGCGTGCTCGCGCGCGGATCGCCGATGCCGCGCTCGATGTTGTTGAGCGTGGCGAGCGAGATGCCTGCGCCGCGCGCCAGGTCGGACTGCTTAATGCCGATGAGCGACCGCGCCGCCCGAATTTGCGATGGACTGACCACTCCAACTCCCGGGAAAACCGAACAACCCGATGCGGTGCGCAACGAATTACTTATTTTGCCTAATATACTGGGTAATTCGCGCTGCACCAGCCCCTGGTGGTCTACATTTTGTGGGGCTTTTCCCTACTCGCACAAGTTGTTGACAATCGCTGCAAACGAAGCCCCGATTGTTCTCCGGCTGCAACGACAGGGCTGCGCTTGAAGTAGCGGCCGGCGGCTCCGGGCATGAGCAAAAATGCCGTCATTCGCCGGCTCGACCTGCGAATCCGGGACACCGAGCCGTGGACCACCCGGTCAATCCGGGAGAATCGCAATTGCGGGTGCACGCGGCGATTGGGACGAGCGGGGTGCGTGCTTCGACAAGCTCAGCATGAGGTTTCTTCTCAATGCCACGAAGATTCTCCCTCATCCTGAGCCCGTCGAAGGACGCACGGCATTCGTGCAAGATACGCAAAGGCGATTGCCCAGCAGTCAAGCTGGGTGGTGGCGATTTATATTTAAATTCAAGTGCTTATGGCCTACGCCGCCCCGTTCGCGCCATACAGCGCGTCGGCGCGGTCCTTGAAGGCGCGGACCATGCGGCGGACCGCCTCGTCGAACAGCTTGCCGATGAGCACGTCGAGGATGCGCGAGCGGAACTCGAAGTCGACGTGGAAATCGAGCATGCAGCGCTCCGCGCCCAGCGGCTCGAAGCGCCAGTGGTTCACGAGGTATTTGAAGGGGCCGTTCTCGTAAGTGACGTCGATCCGGAGATTTGGCCGGTCGAGCACGACCTGGCTCGTAAAATGCTCGCGTATGCCTTTGAATCCAATGGCGAGATCCGCCCGCAAATTCGTCTCGCTGCGGCTCAGGATGCGGGCGCCCACGCACCACGGCAGGAACTCGGGATAGCGGCCGACGTCCGCGACCAGGTCGAAGAGCTGTTCCGGCTTGTGCGGAAGCGGACGTCTTTCGGAATGGCTCGGCACGGGTACGGAAGGCTCAACCGGCCGCGAGTAGGCGCTCGCGCGCCTCGCGCAGCCGGAGGAAATCGTCTCCGGCGTGATAGGACGAGCGGGTCAGCGGCGAGGCCGAGACCATCAGGAAGCCCTTGCCGCGCGCCTGCCGGGCGTAGCTTTCGAATTCGTCCGGCGTCACGAAGCGGTCGATCGCCGCGTGCTTCGGCGTCGGCTGGAGATACTGGCCGATGGTGATGAAGTCGACCTCGGCGGCGCGCAGGTCATCCATCACCTGCAGCACTTCCGTCTTGCTCTCGCCCAGGCCCACCATCATGCCGGATTTGGTGAAGATCGACGGATCGATGCGCTTGACCCGGTTGAGCAGCTCCAGGCTGGTGAAATAGCGCGCGCCGGGCCGGATCGTCGGATAGAGCCTGGGCGCCGTCTCGATGTTGTGGTTGAACACGTCGGGCTTCGCGGCGGCAACCGTCTCGATCGCGCCCCGCTTGTGCATGAAGTCCGGCGTCAGCACCTCGATCGTCGTGCCGGGCGAGAACTCGCGGATATTGGCGATGACGGCCGCGAAATGCGCAGCCCCGCCGTCCGCCAGGTCGTCGCGGTCGACCGAGGTGACGACGACATGCGCCAGCCCCAGCTCCTTGACCGCCGTCGCCACGTTCACCGGCTCCATCGGGTCGAGCGCCTTCGGCTGCCCGGTCGCCACGTTGCAGAAGGCGCAGGCCCGCGTGCAGGTCTCGCCCATGATCATGAAGGTGGCGTGCTTCTTGGCCCAGCATTCGCCGATGTTGGGGCAGCCCGCCTCCTCGCAGACGGTGTGCAACCCCTTGCCCCGCATGAGGTCGCGGGTCTCGAAATAGCCCTTCGATGTCGGCGCCTTGACGCGAATCCAATCCGGCTTCCGCTGGATCGGATTGTCCGGCTTGTTGCGCTTCTCCGGATGGCGGAGCGGCGACGGTGCAGGCGGGGGAGCGGTTGTCATGCCAATGCCCTAGCGGGTGCGGCTTAAGGTCAAGTTAAAAGTGGATAGCGCGGCCATAGGCGTCAAGCACCGACTCGTGCATCATCTCGGACAGCGTCGGATGTGGGAAGATCGCGTGCATCAGCTCGGCCTCGGTGGTTTCCAGCGTCTTGGCGATGCCGTAGCCCTGGATCAGCTCGGTGACTTCCGCGCCGACCATGTGCGCGCCGAGCAGCTCGCCGGTTTCAGCGTCGAACACGGTCTTGACCATGCCTTCCGGCTCGCCGAGCGCGATCGCCTTGCCGTTGCCGATGAAGGGGAAGCGCCCGACGCGGACCTTGCGCCCCTTCTCCTTCGCCGCCGCCTCCGTCAGCCCGACCGAGGCGACCTGCGGGTAGCAATAGGTGCAGCCCGGCACGTTCGTCGTGTCGAGCGGATGGACGTCGTTCAGCCCGGCGATCTTCTCGACGCAGATCACGCCTTCATGCGACGCCTTGTGCGCGAGCCAGGGCGGCCCGACCACGTCGCCGATGGCGTAGACGCCGGGCTCGCCGGTCGCCAGCCACTTGTCGACGACGATATGCGCGCGGTCGACTTTCACCTTGGTGCCCTCGAGGCCGATGTCCTCCACGTTGCCGACGATGCCGACCGCCATGATGACGCGATCGACGGCGATCTCGCTCGACTTGCCGCCGGCCTCGACCGTCGCGGTGACGCCGTCCTTGCCGTTCTTCAGCGCCTTCACCGTCGCCTTGGTCAGGATCTTCATGCCCTGCTTCTCGAAGGACTTGTGCGCGAAAGCGGAGATCTCCGCGTCTTCGACCGGGAGCACACGGTCGAGCACTTCCACGACCGTGACCTCGCTGCCGAGGGTGCGGAAAAAGCTCGCGAACTCGATGCCGATCGCGCCGGAGCCGACGACCAGCAGGCGCTTCGGCAGCGCGTCCGGCACCATCGCCTCCTTGTAGGTCCAGACGAGCTTGCCGTCGGGCTCCATGCCCGGAAGGGTGCGCGCCCGCGCGCCGGTGGCGAGGATGACGTGCTTCGCCGTCAGGTCGGCCACGGCCTTGCCGTCCTTCGCGACCGCGACCTTGCGCGCGCCGGCGGAGCCGCCGGCGAGCTTGCCGTAGCCGTCGAACACCGCGACCTTGTTCTTCTTCAGCAGGAAGGCGACGCCGTTGCTGAGCTGCTTCGCCACCTTGCGCGAGCGGTCGACGATCTTCTTCACGTCGAAGGCCGCGTTCTTGACCGAAATGCCGAAAGAGTCGGCGTGATTGATCAGGTGCCAGACCTCGGCGGAGCGCAGCAGCGCCTTGGTCGGGATGCAGCCCCAGTTGAGGCAGATGCCGCCGAGATGCTGCGCCTCGACCACGGCCGTCTTCATGCCGAGCTGGGCCGCGCGGATCGCGGCGACATAGCCGCCGGGCCCGCCGCCGATCACGATCACGTCGAAGGAAGTATCCGCCATGTTCCGTCCTTGGCTCTTGCGCCTTATCGGGCCTCGTGCTTCGACAAGCTCAGCATGAGGCCCTCACTGATTGATCGGCCTGGGGAGCCTCATCCTGAGCCTGTCGAAGGATGAGGCGGGCGCTCGCCCGCCTAGAGCAGCATGCTCATCGGCTCTTCGACCATCGCCTTGAAGACCTTGAGGAACTCCGCGCCGACCGCGCCGTCGACGACGCGGTGGTCGCAGGAGAGCGTGCAGGTCATCATCGTGGCGACGGCGAGCGCGCCGTTGCGCACGACCGGGCGCTGCTCGCCCGCGCCGATCGCGAGGATCGCGCCCTGCGGCGGATTGATCACCGCGTCGAACTGCGTGATGCCGTACATGCCGAGGTTGGAGATGCTGAAGCTGCCGCCCTGGAACTCCTCGGGCTTCAGCTTGCCTTCGCGCGCGCGCGCCGCGAGATCCTTCATCGCGATCGAGATCGCCTCCAGCCCCTTGTTCGCGGCGTCGCGGACGATCGGCGTGATCAGGCCGCCGTCGATCGCCACCGCAACCGCGACATCCGCCGACTTATAGAGCTTGATGCCCTGATCGGTGTAGGAGGCGTTCGCCGCCGGCACCTTCCGCAGCGCCATGCCGCAGATCTTGATGACGAGGTCGTTGACGCTGAGCTTGTACGCGCCGTCCGCCTTGTCGTTGAGGCGTTTGCGCAGGTCGAGCAGCGCGTCGATCTGGCAATCCACCGTGAGATAGAAATGCGGGATCGTCTGCTTCGAGAGCTGGAGGCGCTGGGCGATGATGCGCCGCATCGAGCTGAGCGGCTGCAGCTCGAATTCCGGCTCGAAGGGCTGCGCTTCGGCCGAGACGGGCATGCGCATGGGAGCAGCGGCCGGAGCAGGCGCAGCCTTGGGCGCGCCGCCGCCGAGCGCCATCTCGACGTCGCGCTTGACGATGCGGCCGTGCGGGCCGCTGCCGTTGACGCCGCCGAGGTCGATCCCCGACTGCTGCGCCATGCGGCGTGCCAGCGGGCTCGCGAAGACGCGGCCGCCGTCCTCCCCGTTCCCCCCCGCCCGCGCGTCCTGCGGCTGCGGAGTGGGTGCGGCTTGCGGCGCCGGCTTGGCTGCAGTGGCCTCGGTCTTCGGCGCGGGAGCGGCTTCCTGCTTGCCGGGCTCTGCTTCCTGCTTCGCCGGCGCGGGCTTCGCCGTGCCGGCGGCGGCCGCCGCTTCGAGCGCGCTGGCGTCCTCGCCCTCTTCCAGCAGAAGCGCGATCGGCGCGTTCACGGCGACGCCCTCGGTCCCTTCGGACACGAGCAGGCGGCCGACCTTGCCCTCGTCGACGGCTTCGACTTCCATCGTCGCCTTATCCGTCTCGATCTCGGCGATCACGTCGCCGGCGCTGACCTCGTCGCCTTCCTTGACGTGCCACTTCGCGAGCGTCCCCTCGGTCATCGTCGGGGAGAGCGCAGGCATGAGTATCCGTACCGGCATGTCCTACCGTCCCGCCTTGGTCTGCTGTCTCGTTTCGATTGCGCGGCTCATCGGCTCAATCCGCATAGCAGATGGACTTCGCCGCGGCCACGATATTGGCCGCCTGCGGCAGCGCGAGCGCCTCGAGGTTGGCGGCATAGGGCAACGGCACGTCTTCCGCGCAGACGCGGGCGACCGGCGCGTCGAGCCAGTCGAACGCCTTCTCCATCACCTGGGCCGCGATCTCGGAGCCGACGCCGGCGAAGGGCCAGCCTTCCTCGCAGGAAACCACCCGGTTTGTCTTCTTCACCGAGGCAACGATCGTCTCGATGTCGAGCGGGCGGATGGTGCGGAGGTCGATCACCTCCGCGTCGATGCCCTCGCCCGCCAGCGTTTCCGCCGCCTCCAGCGCCTTTCCGACCATGATCGAGTGCGCGATCAGGGTGACATCGCCGCCCGGACGGACGATCTTCGCCTTGCCGATCGGCACGATCCAGTCCGGATCGTCCGGCACTTCCGAGCTGTGGCCGTAAAGGATCTCGTTCTCGAGGAAGATCACCGGATTGGGGTCGCGGATCGCCGATTTGAGCAGGCCCTTCGCGTCGGCCGCCGACCACGGCGAGACGACCTTGAGGCCCGGACAATGCGCATACCAGCTCGCATAGCATTGCGAGTGCTGCGCGCCGACCCGCGCCGCCGCCCCGTTCGGGCCGCGGAAGACGATGGGGCAGCCCATCTGCCCGCCGGACATGTAGAGCGTCTTCGACGCCGAATTGACGATCTGGTCCATCGCCTGCATGGCGAAGTTGAAGGTCATGAACTCGACGATGGGCCTGAGCCCCATGAAGGCCGCGCCGACGCCGAGGCCGGCGAAGCCGTGCTCGGTGATCGGCGTGTCGACCACGCGCCGCGCGCCGAATTCGTCGAGCAGGCCCTGGCTGATCTTGTACGCGCCCTGATATTCGGCGACTTCCTCGCCCATCAGGAAGACGCTCTCGTCGCGCCGCATCTCTTCCGCCATCGCGTCGCGCAGCGCCTCGCGCACCGTCTGGGTCTTGGTCGCGCCGCTCCATTCCTTTTCCGCTTGCGGCGCCGCCACGACCGGCTGGGGCGCGGGCTTGGCCGCGCCGTTGCCCGCGCCGTTGCCTGGAGATTCCGGCTTCGCTTCGGCCGGCGCCGCCTTGGCGGCTTTCGGCGGCGGCGGCGCGTCGCCGATGTCGGCCGCATTCTCGCCGTCCTGCAGCAGCACGGCGATGGGCGTGTTCACCGCCACCCCCTCCGAGCCTTCGGCGACGAGAATCCTGCCGAGCCTGCCCTCGTCGACCGCTTCGATCTCCATGGTCGCCTTGTCGGTCTCGATCTCGGCGAGGACGTCGCCGGCGGTGACGTCGTCACCCTCGGATTTCAGCCATTTCGCCAGCTTCCCCTCGGTCATCGTCGGGGACAGCGCCGGCATGAGAACCTGAATCGGCATGTGCGCTTCCTGTGGGTGCTGTTTTCGCGCTGCGGAGCGGGCGTTTCACGCCTGTCTCAGGACATCCGTGTAGAGCTCCGACGGATCGGGCTCCGGGCTGTCCTGGGCGAATTCCGCCGCGTCGGAAACGGTCTCCTTGACCTCTTTGTCTATTTTCTTGAGCGCCTCGTCGTCCGCCGCGCCTTCTTCCAGCATCACGGCGCGCAAGCGCTCGATCGGGTCCCGTTCCTGGCGCACCTTGCTGACTTCCTCGCGCGTGCGGTACTTGGCGGGGTCGGACATGGAATGCCCGCGATAGCGGTAGGTCAGCATTTCGAGGATAATCGGCCCCTTTCCGGCGCGGCAGTGCTCGACCGCATCGTCGCCCGCCGCGCGGACCGCCAGCACGTCCATTCCGTCGACCTGCTTGCCCGGAATGCCGAAGGGCTGGCCGCGCACGTGCAGGTCGGGATTGGCCGATGCGCGCTCGACGCTCGTCCCCATGCCGTACTTGTTGTTCTCGACGACGTAGACGACCGGCAGCCGCCACAACGCGGCCATGTTGAAGGATTCCGAAACCTGACCCTGGTTAATCGCCCCGTCGCCGAGATAGGTCAGGCAGACGCTGCCGTTCTTCTTGTAGCGGTGGGCGAAGGCGATGCCGGTGCCGATCGGCACCTGCGCGCCGACGATCCCATGCCCGCCGTAGAAGTTCTTCTCGCGCGAGAACATGTGCATCGAGCCGCCTTTGCCCTTGGAGTATCCGCCGGCGCGGCCGGTCAGCTCCGCCATCACGCCGCGCGGGTCCATGCCGGTGGCGAGCATGTGGCCGTGGTCGCGGTAGCTCGTGATGACGGCGTCGCCCTCGTCGAGCGTCGCCTGCATGCCGACGACGACCGCTTCCTGGCCGATGTAGAGATGGCAGAATCCGCCGATCAGGCCCATGCCGTACAGTTGGCCCGCCTTTTCCTCGAACCGGCGGATCGTCAGCATGTCGCGGTAGAAACGATGCAGTTCTTCGGGCGTCGCGGCCAGGGACGGCTTGCGCGCCCGGCCTTTCTTGGTGCGGCCCCGGGTGTCAGCCCTGCTCGTGTTCGCGCTAGCGGCCATTTTCACTCCGTGTCACGGTGCAACGGCATTGATGCCTAAGCGGATTGTCGCATAGTTAATGCGAAAAGACCATGTGCATCGGACTATAGTAACCCCATGTTAAAAATTGATAAACTCGTAATTAACTGGAGTTTCGTTAATTTCGCGATTTGCGATCTTGAATGAAACGGTCGCAGCGCACCGACGGTATTGAAATTAAGTTGCGCGCGACGGCGCAACGGCGGCGCGCGACGGCGAAAAACGGCTCAGTTGCCGTCTCGTCTAGGGCTGCGTTTGCTCTTGGATCAGAAGATCGTCGTCGTCGACGTAATTGAGGACGGCGCGGACGCGCTCTTCCAGCAGGTTAAGGTCGAGGCTTTCGCGCTGCAGCCGCCCCACATCCGATTGCAACGCCTCGCGCCGCCCCTGCACTTCGGCGAGCTTGAGCTGCGCCTCGCGCACCTCCTCGGAGAGGTCGGCATAGGCGAAGATGCCGCGGTCCCCGAGCACCGCGTGAAACGCGAAATAGCCGGATATCACGGCCGCAAAAATCGGCACCACGATCTGCCGGCCACGTTTCCGAGCTTCGCGAATCAGGATCATGGGCGGATCGAATCACAACGCCCGACTCGGAGCAATGGGAAAATTTTGCCGGGTCGCAGCGAGCGGGATATCGAGCGCACTCATGCTTCGACAAGCTCAGCATGAGGGAGACAGTCTTTTCAGATCAGAGAACTAGACCTCATCCTGAGCCCGTCGAAGGATGAGTACGCTCCAATGCTACTTCAGCACGCTGCGCCCGGCGTAGAGCGCCTCGTCGCCGAGGCCCTCCTCGATGCGCAGGAGCTGGTTGTACTTGGCGAGACGGTCGGAGCGCGACAGCGAGCCGGTCTTGATCTGGCCGCAGTTGGTGGCGACCGCGAGATCGGCGATCGTCGCGTCCTCGGTTTCGCCCGAGCGGTGCGACATCACCGCCCGGAAGCCCGCGCGGTGCGCCATCTCGACCGTCTGCAGCGTCTCGGACAGCGTGCCGATCTGGTTCACCTTGATGAGGATGGCGTTGCAGGCGCCTTCCTCGATGCCGCGGGCGAGGCGCGTGGGATTGGTCACGAACAGGTCGTCGCCGACGAGCTGAACCTGGGCGCCGACCGCCTCGCTCAGCGCGCGCCAGCCCTGCCAGTCGTCCTCCGCCATGCCGTCCTCGATCGAGAGGATCGGATAGCGATTGACGATGTCGACCAGGTACTTGACGTGGCCTTCGGCGTCGAGCGTCTTGCCCTCGCCTTCCATCACGTATTTGCCGCCCTTGTAGTACTCGTTCGAGGCGCAATCGAGCGCCAGCATGATATCCTCGGCCGGCCGGTAGCCCGCCGCCTCGATCGCCCGCATCAGGTAATCCAGCGCCTCGGTCGTCGAGCTCAGGTTCGGCGCGAAGCCGCCTTCGTCGCCCACGTTGGTCGAATGGCCGGCGTCGTGCAGCGATTTCTTGAGCGCCTGGAAGACCTCCGAGCCCATGCGGACCGCATCGGCCTCGCTCTCGGCCGACACCGGCATGATCATGAACTCCTGGATGTCGATCGGATTGTCCGCGTGCACGCCGCCGTTGACGATGTTCATCATCGGCACCGGCATGGTGCGCGCATAGACCCCGCCAACATAGCGGTAGAGCGGCATGCCCGCGTCCTCGGCCGCGGCCTTGGCGACCGCCAGCGAGACGCCCAGGATCGCGTTCGCTCCGAGCCGCCCCTTGTTGGGGGTGCCGTCCAGCTCGATCATCAGGCGGTCGATGCGCGTCTGGTCTTCCGCCTCCATGCCCGAGAGCAGGTCCAGGATCTCGCCGTTGACCGCGCCGACCGCCTTCTGCACGCCCTTGCCGCCGTAGCGCTTGCCGCCGTCGCGCAGCTCGACCGCCTCGTGCGTCCCCGTCGATGCGCCCGACGGCACGGCCGCGCGCCCGAACGCGCCGCTTTCCAGGGTTACGTCCACTTCGACGGTCGGATTGCCGCGGCTGTCAACGATTTCTCGGCCGTGGATATCGATGATTGCGGTCATGGGGCGCTCGCCTCGGCTGGATAGCAGGAGAGAGCCCAGGGCATACACCGCGGCAAGCGGGCGTTCAAGCGCGGAACTGGTCCGTGCCTACTCATGCTTCGACAGGCTCAGCATGAGGGAGATAGTCTTATAGATCATAGAAGTAGACCTCATCCTGAGCCTGTCGAAGGATGAGGCGCGCGGGGCGCCCGCAAAACCTCAGAACTGGATCGGGCGGCTCTTCGCGAGGCGATCGAGCGCGAGCAGCGTTTCGACCAGGGCGGGCATGTCGTCGAGGCGGACCATGTTCGGGCCATCGGAGGGCGCGTTGTCCGGGTCCTGGTGCGTCTCCAGGAAGACGGCGGCCACGCCGACCGCGACCGCGGCGCGCGCCAGCACCGGCACGAAGCGCCGGTCGCCGCCGGACCGGTCCCCGGCCCCGCCCGGCTGCATCACCGAATGGGTCGCGTCGAACACCACCGGATAGCCTGTCTCGGCCAGGATCGGCAGCGAGCGCATGTCCGAGATCAGCGTGTTGTAGCCGAAGCTCACGCCGCGCTCGCAGACCAGGATGTTGCGGTTGCCGACGCCCTCGATCTTGGCGACGACGTTCTTCATGTCATGCGGCGCGAGGAACTGCCCCTTCTTGACGTGGACCGGCTTGCCCGTCCGCCCCGCCGCCTCGACCAGCTCGGTCTGGCGGCAGAGGAACGCCGGGATCTGCAGGACGTCCACGAAACCCGCCACCGTCGCGCAGTCGACATGGTCGTGCACGTCGGTCAGCACCGGGCAGCCCATCGTCTCGCGGATCTCCTGGAACACCGGCGCGGCGTTCTCCAGGCCGATGCCGCGCCCGCTCTTGGCCGAGGTGCGGTTCGCCTTGTCGTAGGAGGTCTTGTAGATGAAGTTGACGCCGAAGCGGTCGAACATCTCCTTCAGCGCGCCGCTCATGTCGAGCGCGTGCTGGCGGCTCTCCATGGCGCACGGGCCGGCGATGACGGTCAGCGGAAGATCGTTGCCGACTTCGAATCCGCCGATCCTGACTCGGTGCAGCTCGCCCATGCGCGCTTCCTTACTACACCAGGCGGGACTGGTCCACCGCCGCCTTGATGAAGCTGGTGAACATGGGATGCGGATCGAAGGGCTTGGATTTCAGCTCGGGATGGAACTGCACGCCGACGAACCAGGGATGGTCCTGCAGCTCGACGATCTCGGGCAGTTGGCCGTCCGGCGACATGCCGGAAAATGTCATGCCGGCCGCTTCGAGCTGCCTGCGGTAGTTGATGTTCACTTCGTAGCGGTGGCGGTGGCGCTCGCTGATCTCGCTCTTGTTGCTGTAGATCTCGGCCACCTTGGTCCCCGGCGTGAGCCGGCAGGCATAGGCGCCGAGGCGCATGGTGCCGCCGAGATCGTCGTCGGAGCGCCGCCGCTCCACGACGTTGCCGCGCGCCCATTCCGTCAGCAGGCCGACCACCGGCTCGTCGCACGGCCCGAACTCGGTCGAGCCCGCCTTGGCGATGCCGGCAAGGTTGCGCGCCGCTTCGATGACCGCCATCTGCATGCCGAAGCAGATGCCGAAATACGGCACCTTGCGCTCGCGGGCGAACCGGGCGGCGTTGATCTTGCCGCGTGAGCCGCGCTCGCCGAAACCGCCCGGCACCAGTATGCCGTCGCAGCTCTCGAGGTGATGCGCGGCATTCTCGCCCTCGAATATCTCGGACTCGAGCCAGTTCAGGTTGACGCGCACCTTGTTGGCGATGCCGCCATGGGTGAGCGCCTCGTTGAGCGACTTGTAGGCGTCGAGAAGATTGGTGTACTTGCCCACGACGGCGATCGTCACCTCGCCCTCGGGCGAGCGGATGGTGTCGACGATGTCGTTCCAGCGGTTGAGCTCGACCTCCGCCTCACGGCCCGGGTGCAACCCGAAATGCTTGAGAACCTGCTCGTCGAGGCCCTGGTTGTGGTAGGCGATCGGCACGTCGTAGATCGTGTCCACGTCGCGCGCCTGGATCACCCGGTCCGGATGCACGTTGCAGAACAGCGCCAGCTTCTGCCGCGCCTCGCGCGGGATTTCCCGCTCGGATCGGCACAGGACGATGTCCGGCTGGATGCCGAGGCCGAGCAACTCCTTCACGGAATGCTGCGTCGGCTTGGTCTTCAGCTCGCCCGCCGCGCTGATGTAGGGGACCAGCGTGACGTGGATGAACAGGCTGTTGTGCCGCCCCGTCTCGTTGCCGAGCTGGCGGATCGCCTCGACGAAGGGCAGCCCCTCGATATCGCCGATGGTGCCGCCGATCTCGACCAGGACGAAATCCTCGTCGCTCAGGTCGGCGGTGATGAATTCCTTGATCGCGTCGGTGACGTGGGGAATGACCTGGACGGTGCCGCCGAGATAATCGCCGCGGCGCTCGCGGGCGATCACGGTCGAATAGATCCGCCCCGCCGTCACGTTGTCGCTCTGCCGGCACGACACCCCGGTGAACCGCTCGTAATGCCCGAGATCGAGGTCGGTTTCCGCGCCGTCGTCGGTCACGTAGACCTCGCCGTGCTGGTAAGGGCTCATCGTGCCGGGGTCGACGTTGAGATAGGGGTCCAGCTTGCGCAGGCGGACCTTGAAGCCGCGCGCCTGCAGCAACGCGCCGAGCGCCGCAGACGATAGGCCTTTGCCGAGGGATGAGACGACGCCGCCGGTGATGAAGATGAAACGCGCCATGGGCCCCCGACTACCGTTTCCGACCTGCCACGTCGCAGCGCCCGGCAGAGCCGGCTATTGCGACAGCGGAACGCTCGGCTTTGCTGGAGCTTCCGGCTTGGCCGGTGCGGCGGTTCCGGCAGGCGTCTCGAGGATGGACCGCGGCGCCGTGTGAGTCCCTGCCATGATCGCAAGCACGATGCTCGTCACCATGAACGCGGCCGCCAGCACTCCCGTCACCCTGGTCAGCAGGTTGGCCGTGCCGCGGACGCTCATGAGGCCCCCGCCGCCGCCAATGCCGAGCCCGCCACCCTCGCTGCGCTGCAGCAGGACGGTGCCCACCAGCGCAATCGCCAAAAGCAGATGGATTACGAGAATGACTGTTTGCACGCTATACGCCCAAAAATTGCCGAATACCCCGGACCGGCTGCAGGCCTCTCCTCCGGCATTACCGCCCGCCGCCCGAAGTATTTAGTGGTTTAGCTCCAGCATGGCTAGGGACAACTTTTCCCGATGGCGAGAAAATCGTCCGCCGACAGGCTGGCGCCGCCGACCAGCGCGCCGTCCACGTCCGGCAGAGCCAGTATTTCCGCTGCGTTTCCGGGCTTGACCGACCCGCCGTAGAGCAGCCGCATGGCGTCGGCCGCCGGCTGCCCGAGACATTGCGCCACGGTCGTCCGGATGTGGCCGTGCACCTCCCGAATCTGCTCCGGAGTCGGCGTCCGCCCACTGCCGATCGCCCAGACGGGCTCGTAGGCGACGACCGTGTTGGCCGCCCTGGCCCCGGTGGGGAGCGACCCCTCGACCTGGCCGCCCACCACCTGGAGCGTCCGGCCGGAATCGCGGTCCGCCTCGCTCTCGCCGACGCAAACGATCGCGATCAGGCCCGCCGCATGCGCGGCCTTGGCCTTGGCGTTGACCGTGGCGTCGTCCTCGCCGTGGTCGGTGCGGCGCTCGGAGTGGCCGACGATGACGTGGCTGCAGCCGAGATCGGCCAGCATCGCCGCGCTGACGTCGCCGGTATGCGCGCCCTTGGCCTGGGCGTGGCAATCCTGGCCGCCCAGCCCTACCCGGCTGCCGGACAGCGCCTCGGCGGCCGGGGCAAGCAGCGTCGCGGGCGGGCACACGACGAGCTCGCAGGGAATGACGGCGCCGCCAGCCACAGCGCGCGCGAGCGCGACGCCATCCGCCCGCAAGCCGTTCATCTTCCAGTTTCCGGCGATCAGCGGTCGTCTTGCGGCCATTTTTCCTCACTCCTGCGCTCGAGCCCATCCGCTCAATAGCATGCGGCGGACGAGCGCCGCCAGCCCGCGGAAACCGCCCGAAGACGGCGTCTCCGCCGCGACGTTCCGGGCGAATTGCCTGTTGCCGGGGGATGGGGGCGCTTCTATCATGCGCCCGCCTGCGCCGGAACCGCCCGCAGCATAACGGAACGTCGGACATCATGCTTCAGACACTGCGAAATTCGGTCGGCTCCTTCGTCATCAAGATCCTGTTCGGGCTGCTTGTTCTGAGCTTCGCGGTCTGGGGCATCGGCGACACCTTCTTCTTCGGCGGCGCCAGCAACACCGTCGCCGAGGTCGGCGGCCGCGAGATCAGCGTGCGTGAGCTCGACGGCGCCTTCCGCAACGAAATGCAGCGCCTGCGCCGCTACAACATCGACGAGGAGCAGGCCCGCCAGCTCGGCCTGCTCGACCAGGTCCTGGAGCGCATGATTTCCTCCACCGTCTACGACGAGGCGGCGCGCCGGATGGGCCTCGTGGTCAGCGAACCGATGATCCAGCAGCGGATTCGCAGCCAGTTCGGCCAGGATATCACCGCCGCGCAACTGCAGAACATCCTGCACAGCAACGGCCTGACCGAAAAGCAGTTCGTGGCGCAGCTCCGGACCGAGATCAAGCGCAACGACTACCTCGGCGCCCTCACCGACGGCACGCAAGCGCCGCAGATCCTGATCGACCGCCTGTATAGCTGGCGCGGCGAAAAGCGCAGCGCCAGCACGATAACGGTGCCCGTCGACCCGGCGAGCCCGGTCGCCGAGCCGACTGCCGAGCAGATCGAAGCCTTCTACAAGGCGCATCCGGCCGACTATACGGCCCCGGAATACCGGGCGCTGACCTATGTCTTCCTGGACATCAACGCCGCCGCCAAGACCGTCAAGGTGCCGGACGAGAAGCTGCGCGAGATCTATCAGCAGAGGCTGCCGCAGCTCGCCGTCCCCGAGAAGCGCACCGTGCTGCAGATGCTGGTGCCGGACCGGGCAACGGCGGAAAAAGCGATCGACCGCGTTCGCAAGGGCGAGGATTTCCTCGCCGTCGCGAAAGAGGTCGCCGGGCAGGACGAAAGCGGGACCCGCCTCGGCACGGTGACCAAGGCGGAGCTGCCGGCAGAGGTCGCAGGCGCCGTCTTCGGCCTCGCGCAGGACGCGGTATCCGATCCCGTGGAAGGCCCGTTCGGCCTGCAGATCATCAAGGTGACATCGATCCAGCCGGCCAAGACGCCGAGCTTCGAGGAAGTGCACGGCGAGCTCGCCCAGGACGCCGCGCGCGAACAGGCGCTGGACGACGTCCTGGCGCTCACCACCCGCATCGAGGAAGCGCTCGGCACCGGCGCCAAGCTCGACGACGCCGCGCGCGAGCTCGGGCTCGAGGCGCGAAAGATCGCCGCGGTCGACAGCGAGGGACAGGACGCGGGGGAGAAACCCGTCGCCGGAATGCCGGCCGCCCCCTTCCTGAAGGTCGCGTTCGAGACCGCGGAAGGGCAGGATTCGCTGCTCACCGAGACGGACGACAACGGATTTTTCGTGCTGCACGTCGATTCCGTCCGCCAGCCCGCCGTCAAGCCGCTCGATACGGTGCGCGGCGACGTCGTGGATGACTGGAAGTCCGACCAGCGCTGGCAGGCCGCCCGCGAGAAATCCAGCAAGATCGTCGAGAGACTCAACAACGGCGCGAAACTTGCCGACATAGCGAAAGAAATGAACCTTTACCTCGGCGACAGCGGCGCCTTCACGCGGGAGGGCGAAGGCGCGCCGGCCAACATGCCGTCGAGCCTCATCGCCGACATCTTCGCGGCGCCGGCGATCGGCCGCGCGGCGCTTGCCGACGGTGTCGGCGGCGTCAACGTCGCGCAGCTTGCCGCCGTCACGCCGGCGGAGCCGGGCGGCGACAAGCAGGCGGTCGATTCCCTGAAGAAATCGGTCGGCTTCGGCATCGCCAACGACATCGCCGGCCAGCTTGTCGAGGCGCTGCGGGACCGCTACGGCGTGACGGTCAACAAGCCGGCGATCCGCGCGAACTTCTACCGCGATGCCGGCGAGTCCTGATTACGAGACTTTCGCCGCCCGCTACGCCGCGGGCGCGCCGCAGGTCGTCTCGACGCGCATGGTGGCGGACCTCGAGACGCCGGTTTCCGCCATGCTCAAGCTGGCGGGCGAGAAGCCGCACAGCTTCCTGCTCGAATCCGTGGAGGGCGGCGCCACGCGGGGCCGCTATTCCTTCATCGGCTTCGCGCCGGACCTGATCTGGCGCTGCAACGACGCCAAGGCCGAGATCAACCGCGATCCGGAATCCGACCCCGCGGCCTTCGAGCCATGCCCGGAGACGCCGCTGGATTCGCTGCGGAGCGTGCTCGCGGAGTCCGCCATCGAGATGCCGGATGGCATGCCGCCGATGGCGGCCGGCCTCGTCGGCTACATGAGCTACGACATGGTCCGGCTCATGGAAAAGCTGCCGGACGAGAACCCCGAGGTGATCGGCCTTCCGTCCGGCCTCTTCATCCGGCCGACGGTGATCGCCGTCTTCGATACCATCGAGGACATGGTCACCATCGTCACGCCGGTGCGGCCGCGGCCCGGCGTGACGGCGCGCGCGGCCTACGATCGGGCATTCGCCCGGCTCGGCGCCGTCGTCCGCGACTTCGACCGCGCGGTGAAGCACGGCGCGGAAGCGCCGCATGCCGGGCAGCCGCCGGTTCCCCAATCGAACATGAGCCGCGAGACCTTCCATGCGATGGTGGAGCGGGTGAAGGAATACATCCGCGCCGGCGACGCCTTTCAGGTGGTCGTGAGCCAGCGCTTCGCCATTCCGTTCGCCCTGCCGCCCTTCGCGCTGTACCGCGCGCTGCGGCGCCTCAACCCCTCGCCTTTCCTGTTCTTCCTCAATTTCGGCGGCTTCTCGATCGTCGGCTCGAGCCCGGAGATCCTGGTGCGGCTGCGTGGCGACACCGTCACCATCCGGCCGATCGCCGGCACGCGCCCGCGCGGCAAAACGCCGGCCGAGGACCGCCGCTACGCGGAAGAGCTGCTGGCGGATCCGAAGGAGCGCGCGGAGCACCTGATGCTGCTCGATCTCGGCCGCAACGACGTCGGCCGGGTCAGCCAGGTCGGGACGGTCAAGGTGACCGAGCGGTTCATCATCGAATACTACAGCCACGTCATGCACATCGTCTCCAACGTCACCGGCAGGATACGGCCGGACTACGATGCGTTGTCCGCCCTGATCGCGGGCTTCCCCGCCGGCACCGTGTCGGGCGCGCCGAAGGTCCGGGCGATGGAGATCATCGACGAGCTGGAGCCGGAGCGCCGCGGCGTCTACGCCGGCTGCATCGGCTATTTCGGGGCCGGCGGCGACATGGACACCTGCATCGCGCTGCGCACGGCGGTGGTCAAGGACGGCGTCGTCTACGTCCAGGCCGGCGGCGGCATCGTCGCCGATTCCGACCCCGAAAGCGAATACCAGGAAAGCTGGAACAAGGCCCGCGCCCTCATGCGCGCCGCCGAGGAAGCCGTCCGCTACGCGACGGAAGCGGGCAACGAGCCGGGGGTTTGACGCAGTCCACGCGGGTTGCCGCCTCATGCTTCGACAAGCTCAGCATGAGGGATATAGCGGTGTAAAATCAAAGATATAGACCTCATCCTGAGCTTGTCGAAGGATGAGTACGCTCCGGCATTCGTGCCCGCTCATGCTTCGACAGGCTCAGCATGAGGGCTGCCGTAGAGCGAAACCAAGGGCGTAAGCCCCTACCCCGTCTTCATCCCGCGCTGTGCGATATTGCTGATGGGAACGAAGTCGATGCCGCGCGATTTGGCGTCGATGATCCAGGTCTTCAGCATCTCGCGCGAGAGATCGTGCGGATGCGCGATGCCGACGGCATAGCCGCGCCGGCGCGCGATCTTCTCCAGCTCCTTCAGGCTGTGGTCGATGGCGGCGCGCGTGATGTCGTGGTCGATGAAGACGTCGCGGGACGCGCTCGGCAGCCTGTGCTGGCGCGCCAGCGCGTAGCCCACGGACTCGTTGTTCGTGAACGAGTCGACGAACAGCAGGCCCCGCGCCTGCACCTCCCGCATCACCATCTCCATGCCGGGCTTCCACGCGGTGAACTTGCTGCCCATGTGGTTGTTCAGCCCGACGAACCCCTCGAACCGGCTCAACGCCCACAGCAGGCGGCGGTGGTTCTCCTCGAGCGGCACCGTCGTGCGGAGCGCATTGAGACCGGGGTCGGCATCCGGGTCCATCGGCTCCATCGGCATGTGCAGCATGATCTCGTGGCCGGCCTCGCGGGACGCCGCGACCAGCTCCTTCAGGTGATAGCCGTATGGAATGAACGACAGCGTCAGCGGCGCCGGCAGGCCGATCGCCAGCTTCGAGCGCTTCTGATCGATGCCCATGTCGTCGATGATGACGGCGATCACCGCGTCGCGCGGCGCATCGGGCAACTTGACGGCGTTGCGTATCCAGGCCGCGCCGCCCGGCATCGGCAGCGCCGCCAGCTCGAGATTCTTGGGAACGGGATGTGGCGGCAGAGCGGGCTGCATGTCCGGCGCGGGCGCCTCTCCGGCGGGCGCAGCACCGGACTGCATCTCAGTGTGATCCACAGGCGCCTTGGATTCGCCGGTGGATGGGGGCGCGGCGACCAGTGCGGCCTCATCGTTCGCTGCCGGCGCGGCGGCCGCCGGGGATTCCGGGAGCGCGGCCTGGGCATGCGGCTCCGCTTCGCCAGCGGGCCGATCCCGAGGCACGGCCGGCGGCGGGACAGCGCCGGAAAGATCCGCGCCGGTTTCCACCGCAGGCGATTGCTCGACCGGCTTCGCCACCAGGCGGACGCCCGCATCCGGCAAGGCGGCCGGTGCGGCGTCCGGGGGCGAGGCTGGCGTGGTTGCTGGCGTGGTTGCTGGCGTGGTTGCTGGCGGATCGGCGGGTGCCGTCCCCTGCGGCTGCTTGTCCTCGGCTGCCAGGTCCGCTACTGGAGCCGCAACCGGGGCCGGAGATTTTCCCTCCTGGCCTTCCTGCCGAACCTTCACCTCGACGGCATAGGGGGCTTCATCGGCGTCCTTGCGCTGCGTGCCCGCCCCTTGGCCCGCCGCGCCGGCCATGCGGGCCGCCGTCCCTGCGCTCTCGGGCGTGAACACGGCGGCGACGCCGACGCCCAACGCAACCCCGCATACGAAGGCCGCGGCAAGCCCCAGCAGCACGCGGGCCACCGGCCGCGTCCCGGCCATTACGGCCAGCCGGCGCAAACGCCGGGGCGTCAAATACCGGAGCGTCAAGATCCGGAGCCGGCGCAAAGGGGTTCCCGCGCCGGCTTCCTGCCCGCGTTCTCGCAAATGATCGACAAGTCGATTACCCATGCATGATCGTCGGCAACGAGGCTGCAGCTACTGTATAGGCGAAGATTCGCCGAGGCGCTATCGCCGGCTGGACCGCGGCGGCCATATCGGGCTATTCCGGTGAGCGCGCCTGAAACCGGCCGCAGCCGGACGCGCACCCAGGAGTGTTGGTCGCATGGAAACCGAAACCGTCAAGTGCCGCATCGCCGACCATATCGCCGTCGTGACGATGGACCGCCCGCCCGTCAATGCGCAGAACGCACAGATGAACACGGACATGGCGCAGGTCTTCGATACGATCAGCGACCGCGACGACGTCCGCGTCGCGATCCTCACCGGGGCCGGCAAATGCTTCTCCGCCGGCGCCGACATCAAGGACCGCGTGGGCAAGGAGCGCGCGCCGGGCGACGCCTGGCAGCACAACCGGCGTGTCCGCGAGGCGTTCCACGCCATCGTCGAATGCCAGAAGCCGGTGATCGGCGCCATCAACGGCCCGGCGCTGGGGGCCGGCTTGGCCGTCGCCGCCTCCTGCGACATCCTGATCGCGGCCGAGGAAGCGGCGATCGGGCTGCCGGAAATCAACGTCGGGCTGCTCGGCGGCGGCCGCCATGCGATGCGCCTGTTCGGGCACTCCCGCACGCGCCGCATGCTGTTCACCGGCTTGCGCGTGGACGGGCGGGAGCTGTATCGCCTGGGGGTGGCGGAAGCCTGCGTTCCGGGCGCAATGCTCATGGACGCCGCGATGGACATCGCCCGCGAGATCGCGGCGCGCAGCCCGGTCGCGATGCGTCTCGCCAAGCATTCGCTCAACACGATCGAGGAGATGAGCCTGCGGGACGGCTACCGGTTCGAGCAGAACATGACCGTCGAGCTCGGGAAGACGGAGGACTCGAAGGAGGCCATGCGCGCATTCGTCGAGAAAAGGACTCCCGTTTTCAAGGGAAAATAGGAATTCGCCGGTGATGTGCGATACTGAGTCCCTTTCGTTCGTGCCGGAACACGAATAGAAAGGGCTGGAAAACCGGCGAGCGTTCGAGATGTACGTCCTGATCGATAACTACGACAGCTTTACCTACAACCTCTTCCACTACCTGGGAGAGCTGGGGGCGGACGTGGCCGTTCACCGCAACGACGCGATCACGGCCGCCGGGGTGGTGGCGCTGCGTCCGGACGGCATCGTCATCTCGCCGGGCCCGTGCGATCCTGATCGCGCCGGCATCAGCCTCGACCTGGTCAAGGCCGCCGCGGACGCGAGGATCGCCTTGCTCGGCGTCTGCCTCGGCCACCAGGCGCTCGGCCAGGCGATGGGCGGGCGCATCGTCCGCGCCGCCGAGCCGATGCACGGCAAGATCAGCACGATCCGCCACGATGGGACCGGCCTGTTCGCCGGCCTGCCCACGCCATTCCAGGCGACGCGCTATCATTCCCTCGCGGTCGACCGTGCGTCGCTGCCCAACTCCCTCTCCGTCACGGCCGAGTCCGAAGACGGCGTCATCATGGGCGTCGCCCATTGCGAGTTGCCGCTCCACGGTGTCCAGTTCCATCCCGAAAGCATCGCCTCCGAGAACGGCCACGGACTGCTCCGGAACTTCCTCAGAATTGCCGAAAAAACCAAGCAATAAACAACGACCGCGAGGGTGGGACGAAATGACGGGCGCCGCACAACCGAAGGCTGGACTGAAACCGCTGCTGGCGAAAGTCGCGGAGGGCGCGACGCTGAGCGAGGACGAGGCCGCGCACGCCTTCGACATCATGATGTCGGGCGAAGCCACGCCGGCGCAGATCGGTGCTTTCCTCATGGCGCTCAGGGTCCGCGGCGAGACGGTGGCGGAGATCACCGGCGCCACCCGCACCATGCGCGCGAAGGCGACCAAGATCCGCGTGCCGTCCCGCAGCATCGACGTCGTCGGCACGGGCGGCGACAATCACGGCACCTACAACATCTCGACGGCGACGGCGCTCGTGGTCGCCGGCTGCGGCGTGCCGGTGGCCAAGCACGGCAATCGCGCCTTTTCCTCCAAGTCCGGGGCGGCGGACGTGCTCGACACGCTCGGCGTGAACCTCGAAGCCAGCCCCGAGCTGGTGCAGCGCTCGATCGTCGAGGCGGGCATCGGCTTTCTCCTCGCGCCGATGTATCACAGCGCCATGCGCCATGTCGGCCCGTCGCGCGCCGAGCTCGGCATCCGCACGATCTTCAATATCCTCGGGCCGATGTCCAATCCGGGCATGGTCAAGCGCCTCCTGGTCGGCACGTTCAGCGAGCACTGGGTCGAGCCGATGGCCCGCGTGCTCGGCAACCTCGGCGCCGAGCGCGCCTGGGTCGTGCACGGGTCGGACGGCCTGGACGAGCTGACGACGACGGGGCCGAGCCGGGTCGCGGAGTTCCATCGCGGCGAGATCCGCCTGTTCGAGGTCGTTCCGGAGGATGCCGGCGTGCCGCGCGCGCGGCTCGAGGACCTGAAGGGCGGCACCCCGGTCGAAAATGCAACCGCCGTCGGCGAATTGCTGGGTGGCGCGCCCGGCCCCTATCGGGATATCGTGTTGTTGAACGCGGCCGCTGCGCTGCTCGTTGCCGGCAGCGTCGGCACCCTTCGCGAAGGCGCGGCGCTGGCCGCCCGCTCGATCGACGAAGGCGCCGCCAAATCCGCCCTCGAGGGCATGCTGTCGATCGTCGGTAAGGCTTTATGAGCGATGTCCTGCAGGAAATCTGCGCCGCCAAGCGGACTCACGTCGCCGAATGCAAGGCGGCTGTTCCGCCGGCCGAAATCGAGAAGCGCGCAGCCGGCGGCCCCTCGCCCCGGCGCTTTGCCGACCGCCTCGCGGCCGCCGTCGCCGCGGGCAACTACGGCCTGATCGCCGAGATCAAGAAGGCGTCGCCGAGCAAGGGCCTGATCCGCGAGAATTTCGCCCCGGCCGCGCTTGCCCGGGCCTATCAGGCGGGCGGCGCGAGCTGCCTCTCCATACTGACCGATGCGCCCTATTTCCAGGGCCGCGACGACAACCTGACCGCCGCGCGCATGGCCACCTCCCTGCCCGTCCTGCGCAAGGACTTCATGCTCGACCCGTACCAGATCTACGAGTCCCGGGCGATCGGCGCCGACTGCGTCCTGCTGATCATGGCGGCGCTGAGCGACCCGGAAGCCGGCGCGCTGGAAACGGTCGCACACGACCTGGGAATGGACGTGCTGGTCGAAGTCCACGACGAGCCGGAGCTCGAGCGTGCGCTCGCGCTCAAGTCCAGAATGATCGGTATAAATAACCGTAACCTCAAGACATTGGAAGTCGACCTTAAGATAACAGAGGAACTGGCGCCGATGGTGCCGGACGACCGCATCGTGGTCAGCGAGAGTGGCCTGATCGCGCCGGGGGACCTCGCACGGATGGCGGGCGCCGGCGCGCGGTGCTTCCTCGTCGGCGAATCGCTGATGCGCCAGGCTGACGTGGCCGCCGCGACGCGCGCCCTGCTGGCGCGGCCGGTCGCCGAGACGGCTTGAGCGGGCAAAGCCGCGATGGCCGATCTCACCCATATCGACAAGGACGGCAACGCCGTCATGGTGGACGTTTCGGCGAAGGCGGAGACCGCCCGGACGGCAACCGCCGCCGGCCGGGTGCTGATGCAGCCGGCCACCGCCGCCCTGATCGCGGGCCGCGGCGTCAAGAAGGGCGACGTGCTGTCGATCGCCCAGCTCGCCGGCATCATGGGGGCGAAACGCACGCCCGACCTGATCCCGCTCTGCCACCCGATCCAGCTTTCCTCGGTCGAGGTCACGCTCGCGCTCGATGCCGCCGGTAGCGCGATCGAGATCGCCGCGACCTGCAAGACCACCGGCAGGACCGGAGTCGAGATGGAGGCTTTGACGGCGGTGGCCGTCGCCGCCCTCACCGTCTACGATATGTGCAAGGCGGCCGACCGCGGCATGCGGATCGCCGATATCCGGCTGACCCATAAATCGGGCGGCAAATCCGGAACCTACCGAGCCGACTGATGCTATCCGTCGAAGAAGCCCAACGCCGAATCCTCGCCGCCGCGCGGCCGACGCCGGCGGAGCAGATCAGCCTCGCCGACGCGCATGGCCGCGTGCTCTGCGAGGACCTCGCCGCGCGGCGCACCCAGCCGCCGGCCGCCGTTTCCGCGATGGACGGCTATGCGGTGCGCGCCCAGGACGTGGCGAAGGTTCCGGCCGCTCTTCGGATCGTCGGCTACGCCCCGGCGGGCGGTGCGCACGAAGGCGTGCTCGGCCCGGGCGAGACGGTCCGCATCTTCACCGGCGGCCCCGTGCCGGACGGCGCCGACGCGATCGTCATCCAGGAGGACACCGAATCCGACGGGACCACGGTCACGGTCAAGGAATCCGCGCCCAAGGGTCACTACATCAGGCCGGCCGGGCTCGACTTCCGCGCCGGCGACGTGCTGCTGAAGAAGGGCCGCCTGCTGACCGCCCGCGACGTCGGGCTCGCCGCGGCGATGAACCACCCCTGGCTGATGGTGCACCGCAGGCCGCGGGTGACCATCCTCGCGACCGGCGACGAGGTTGTCATGCCGGGCGACCCTGTCGGGCCGAACCAGATCGTCAGCTCGAACGGCCTCGGCCTCGCCGCCGCCGTCCGCGCCTTCGGCGGCGAGCCGATCCTGCTCGGCATCGCGCCCGACGACCGCGAGGCGCTGGCCCGCATGGCGGAGGGCGCGTCCGGCTCGGACCTGCTGCTCACCACCGGCGGCGCGTCCGTCGGCGACCACGACCTGGTGCAGAGCGTGCTCGGCAAGCAGGGCCTCGAGGTCGATTTCTGGCAGATCGCCATGCGGCCCGGCAAGCCGCTGATGTTCGGGACGATCGGCTCGACCATGATGATCGGCCTGCCGGGCAATCCGGTGTCGACCCTGGTCTGCGCCATGATCTTCGTCCAGCCCGCGCTCCGGCGCATGATCGGCCTCGGCGACGGCGTTGCCGCGGCGGTCAAGGCCCGCCTCGCCGCCCCGCTGCCGAAGAACGACCGGCGGCAGGACTATCTCCGCGCCACCGCGGAGCGCGACGCCCATGGCGGGCTGCTGGTCCGATCCTTCGAGAAGCAGGACAGCTCGATGATGGCGCCACTCGCCAAGGCCGATTGCCTGATCGTCCGCCCGCCGCATGCCGGCCCCGCGGCGGCCGGCGAAACGGTCGACGTGCTGCCGATGCCGGACGGCCTGTCCCGCCTCTAATGGTAATTCATTACCGCGGTTATTTCGCATATTTCCCCTTGACCCGATTCGCGAACTAAACTAGAACAACAAGGAACGTTTCCGTTTTGTTCGGCAATTTCGGGGTGCCGATTATCCGAAGGATACTTTCGGCCGGCGCCCGGCCAAGCCGACGGAGAGACGAGGGGGTCGTGGATGCTGACGCGAAAACAATATCAACTTCTTGTTTTCATTAATAAATGCCTGAAGGACAACGGCGTGCCGCCGTCCTTCGACGAAATGAAGGCGGCGTTGGAGCTGCGCTCGAAGTCGGGCGTCCACCGGCTCATCACGGGACTGGAGGAGCGTGGCTTCATACGCAGGCTGCCCCACCGGGCCCGCGCGCTCGAAGTCCTGCGCCTGCCGGAGAACGCGCCGCAGACGGAGCGTCCCCAGGTCGGCCGGTTCTCTCCCCGCATCGTCGCCAACAACCGCAATCCGCTCATCGGCGCCACGGCTGACGCCGGGGCGGAGGCGGTCTCGCTGCCCTTCTACGGCCGGATCGCCGCCGGCACCCCCATCGAAGCGCTGCGGGACGACAGCGCGCATATCGACGTCCCGGCGACCCTGCTGCGCAACGGCGAGCACTACGCGCTCGAGGTCGAGGGCGATTCGATGCTCGAGGCCGGCATCTTCGACGGCGATACGGTGGTCATCGAGCGCTGCGACAACGCCGAGAACGGCGCCATCGTGGTGGCGCTCGTCGACGACAACGAGGTGACCCTGAAGCGGCTCCGGCGCAAGGGCGATTCGATCGCGCTGGAGCCCGCCAACAAGGCCTACGAAACCCGCATCTTCGGCCCCGACCGGGTCAAGGTTCAGGGCCGCCTCGTCGGCCTGATGCGGCAATACTGACGGCAGGAGCCGCGCCGGCCTTCTTGTTTCGCGCCGCTTGCGCGGGAGGCCCATGCGTCCATAGCCGCTCGCCCTGCGCGTCACGGACGCTGACGACCTCGACCCCGTCCTTCCGGAGCCAGAGGGCGTGCGCCCCTTCCCGCCACAGGTCGAACCGGTCGATGACCGTGCCGGCGTCCCGGCAGGCCCGGCGGACCGGCACCGCGCTCACGACGATCGCGCCCGCGGTGCAATCCTCGGCCAGCGCCCGCTCATCCTGTATGAGCATCACGTTGCCGCGTCCCGCGCGATAGACGCATCCGATCAGGTCGCAGCTCAGCATGCCGTCGGCGCTGACGGTATCCGGCCACCGGCGCATCGCAGCGCCGCCCGTCTTCTCCATCCAGATCCGCGCCGCGAACTTCTCGGCCCGCACGGTCGACAGCCCGTAATGACCGTCGGCCATCCGGACTCCGATCAGCCGCCCATTCCCATTGATCAGGATATCCGGCGGCTCCACCAGCCCGAGCGTCGCGAGGCCTGCCAGCAGGCCCGCGACGCCAGCCCAGCGGATGCGGCCCCGCCAGATGCACAGCCACAAGCCGCCGAGCGCGCAGAGCACGAGCCCCCATGTGGGCAAGGGCGGGATCTGCACCGCGGCGCCCGGCCAGGAGGAGACGGTTTCCGCGGTGGCGAGGATCATGTCGATGCCGTAGGCCATCGGCTGGAGCGCCAGATGCTCCATTCCGAACGGCATGAGAAGGAAGGCGGCGACGCCCCACGGCATGATCCAGAAAGCGGTGACCGGCACGGCGATCATGTTGGCGATCAGGCCGTATTGGGTCATCCGCCCGAAATGGTGCAGTGCAACGATGCCGGACGCCCCGCCCGCCGCCACCGAGCTGACCGCGAGCCCGGCGAGGTAGAGCCCCACCCGCCGCCCGAAGCCGCCGCCGGACCGCCACCGCCGCATCGGCAGCCGCAACGTCTCGTAGAGCGCGATCAGCGCCAGCACGGCGGCGAACGACATCTGAAAGCTGGCCCCCACCAGGCTCTCGGGCCCGAGCAGGAGAACCAGCATCGCCGCCCAGGCGAGCAGGCGGAGAGTCAACGCGGTGCGGTCCGCCATCACCGCGACCAGCACCAGACCCGTCATGATGAAGGCGCGCTGCATCGGCACCCCCGCGCCGGATACGAGGAGATAGGTCAGCGCCCCCAGGAAGGCGCAGGCTGCGGCGATCTTCTTGACCGGCAGACGGAGCGCCGCCGGCTCGATCAATGTCAGCAGGATGCGCACGCCGAAGAAAAGAATTCCCGCCGCAAGGCCCACGTTCAGCCCGGAGATGGCGAGCAGATGGGCGAGACCGGAATCCCGCATCGCGTCGACCACCTCGCGCGGAATGGCGCTGCGGTCGCCGATCAGGAACGCCGCCGCCATCTCGCCCGCCGTCCCGGGCAGCGCGGCGCGAATGCGGTCGGCGATGGTCATGCGCAACGCTGCAAGCCATACGGCGCCCGCCCCGTCCCGGTCGTCGCCGAGCCGCTCGGCAGGCCCGGTCCTGCCGACGGCGAAACCGACCCCGCCGATGCGGGCGAACCAGGCCCTGCGCTGGAAATCGTAGGCGCCCGGCGCCGCCGGCGCCGCAGGGGGCGAGAGCTTGGCGCGCAGGCGTACCGCGGCCCCGATCTCGGCCGCGTCGCGCGGCAGGAGCCGTATCCGCACACGGGCCGGTGTGCGGTCCGCCGCGACGCCCTCCACCATCACCCGGTCGAGCATGATGCGGGCCCGCCCCTCGGGCAGCCGCTCCGCGTCGATCACCCGCCCGCTGACCCAGGCCGGGCCGATCTCCCGCTCGAGCACCGGGGCCGCAACCGAATGCGCGCGCCATTGCGCGAGTGCGAAACCGGCCGCGGCGCAAGCGACGCCGACCAGAATCAGCCGGAGAGCGGGCCGCCGCGCGGCTGCCCCGACCGCCGCAAGCCCCGCCGCCAATACGGCCGGCCCCGACCAGACCGCGGGCTCGGCGGGAAGCGTGAAATAAACGGCGATGCCCGCCCCGAACAGGACCGGAATCCAGAGCGCCCACCGGTCGCGCTGCGCGGCGAACGGCTCCAGCCAGCGGACAGCCCGATGCGGCCCCGCTGCTTCTCCCGCGAACAAACGCCCGGCGGACGGCGCCGTCTCGACCGACATGACGCGAAGTTTCTACAGCTCCCCTCGACCCTGGCGGGTCCCCCCGGCAGAATACCCGTTAACGATTGCCGGGCAACACTGTCGTCATGCGCCGCGCTGTGCTAAACCGCGCGCAATCGATAACCGCAGGCCATCGCATGACCGTCGTCACCCGTTTTCCGCCCTCGCCGACCGGATACCTGCATATCGGCAGCGCGCGCACCGCGCTCTTCAACTGGCTCTATGCGCGCCATTGCGGCGGAAAGTTCCTGCTCCGGATCGAGGACACCGACCGCAAGCGCTCGACCCAGGAAGCGGTCGGCGCCATCATCGAAGGCTTGAAATGGCTCGAGCTCGGCTGGGACGGCGAGGCCGTCTTCCAGAGCCGGAACGCCGCGCGCCACGCCGCCGTCGCCGCGGCGCTGCTCGCCAAGGGCCGCGCCTACCGCTGCTACTGCACGCCGGAGGAGCTGACCGAGATGCGCGAGCAGGCGCGGCGCGAGGGCAAGCCGACGCTCTACGACGGCCGCTGGCGCGACCGCGACCCTTCGGAGGCGCCGGCCGGCGTCGCGCCGGTCGTGCGCATCAAGATGCCGCGGGACGGCAAGACCACGATCGCCGACTTGGTCCAAGGGGAAGTGACGGTCGGCAACGAGCAGCTCGACGACTTCATCCTGCTGCGCGCGGACGGCACGCCGACCTACATGCTCTCGGTCGTGGTCGACGATCACGACATGGGCGTCACCCACATCATCCGCGGCGACGACCACCTGAACAACGCCTTCCGCCAGTACTACCTGTTCGCGGCGATGGACTGGCCGATCCCCGCTTTCGGCCACATCCCGCTGATCCACGGCGCCGACGGGCAGAAGCTGTCGAAGCGGCACGGCGCGCTCGGCGTCGAGGCGTACCGCGACATGGGCTACCTGCCGGAAGCCATGCGGAACTACCTGCTGCGCCTCGGCTGGAGCCACGGCGACGCGGAGATCGTCTCGACCCAGCAGGCGATCGAATGGTTCGACGTCGCGGCCATCGGCCGCTCCCCCGCCCGCTTCGACCTCGCCAAGCTGGAAAGCGTGAACGCGCATTACATGCAGGCATCCGCCAACGCGCGCCTGGTCGAGCTGGTCCTCCCCTTCATCGAGAAACGGCAGGGCGAGCCTGTCGGCAGCGACGGGCGCGCCCGCCTGCTGGCCGGGATGGACGGTCTCAAGCCGCGCGCCAAGTCCCTCGCCGAGCTCGCCGGCAACGCCCTCTTCTACGTTTCGCGCCCGCAGCATCCGTTGACCAACGCCAAGGCGGCCGCCATGCTGGCGGACGATGCGCCGCAGCGGCTGTCGGAAGCGGCCGGGGCGCTGGCGGCGGCGGATTGGAAGGCGGCAAGCCTGGAAAATGCGGTCCGCGCCTATGCCGAGGCGCACGGCGTCGGCCTCGGCAAGGTCGCGCAACCGCTGCGCGCGGCGCTGACCGGATCGAATGCATCGCCCGGCATTTTCGAGGTTATGGAAGTCCTTGGAAAGGCAGAGACAATTGCACGCATTCAGGCCGTGCCGGGCGTCACTGCCCATGCTTGAGGCGTTTGCTACACACGCCGCCCGCAGTATATACTGCACCGCAACACGATAGGGGTGCGGCCAAGGCAGAACGGCTTTTAATCCTTGCCCGCAAGCATTTCAGGTCTCGCCAGAAAGAAGGGTCCACAATGACACAAAAGAAAGCAGCAGATCCTGCGGCCACCAATGAATACGTCACCCTGACCGACCACAGCACGGGCGAAAATTACGATTTTCCCCTGATGCCGGGCACCGTGGGGCCGAAAGTCATCGACGTCCGCAGCCTGTATGGCCGCAGCGGCCACTTCACCTTCGATCCGGGATACACCTCGACCGGCTCCTGCGAGTCCAAGATCACCTATATCGACGGCGAAGTCGGCGTGCTGATGCACCGCGGCTACAAGATCGAGGATCTGGCGGAGCACAGTGACTTCATGGAGGTCTGCTATCTGCTGCTGAACGGCGAGCTGCCGAACGCCAGGGAAAAGGCCGAGTTCGAGGACACCATCACGCACCACACGATGGTGCATGAGCAGATCAACTACTTCTTCCGCGGATTCCGCCGCGACGCGCATCCGATGGCGGTGATGGTGGCCACGGTCGGCGCGCTTTCCGCCTTCTACCACGACTCGCTCGACATCAACGACCCGCGCCAGCGCATGATCACGTCGCACCGCCTCGTCGCGAAGATGCCGACGCTGGCTGCGATGGCGTACAAGTATTCCGTCGGGCAGCCCTTCGTCTATCCGCGCAACGACCTGAATTACGCGGAGAATTTCCTGCACATGATGTATTCCGTGCCGGCGGAGCAGTACAAGGTCAACCCGGTGCTGGCGCGTGCGATGGACCGCATCTTCATCCTGCACGCCGATCATGAGCAGAACGCGTCGACCTCGACGGTGCGGCTGGCCGGCTCGACCGGCGCCAATCCGTTCGCCAGCGTCGCCGCCGGCATCTCCTCGCTCTGGGGCCCGGCGCACGGCGGCGCCAACGAGGCGGTGCTGAAGATGCTGGAGGAGATCGGCTCGGTCGACAACATCCGCAGCTTCATCAAGCAGGTCAAGGACACCAACGACGACGTCCGCCTGATGGGCTTCGGCCACCGCGTGTACAAGAACTACGACCCGCGCGCCAAGGTGCTGCAGAAGAACTGCCACGAGGTGCTCGACGCGCTCGGCATCAAGCACGAGCCGTTGCTCGAGATCGCGGTGGAGCTCGAGAAGATCGCGCTCGACGACGAATACTTCATCAAGCGCAAGCTGTTCCCCAACGTGGACTTCTACTCGGGCATCATCCTGAAGGCGATGAACATCCCGACCAGCATGTTCACCGTGCTGTTCGCCGTGGCGCGCACGGTCGGCTGGATCGCCCAGTGGAAAGAGATGATCGAGGACCCGAGCCAGAAGCTCGGCCGCCCGCGCCAGCTCTACACCGGCCCGACGGAACGCCCCTACATCCCGCTGCACAAGCGCAGATAGGCCGCGATCGGAGACCCTCAACGGTCCCCCCACCCTAACCCTCCCCCGCAAGGGGGGAGGGAAATAGATCGCCGGGACAATGTATTACCAAGTCCTCCCCCTTGATGGGGGAGGATTTAGGTGGGGGTGAAGGGACGGGTCTTTCGACCTTCCGGCTTTCTCGCTAACCCACCGAAGCACGTTCCCGCACGGCGTCGAGCACCGCCTGCGCGGCGCGGAGGCTGGGTGGGGCGCCGTCGGCGCCCAGGGCGGCGAGCGCCGCCGCGGACTCGCGGATTTGCGTTTCTCCGGCCGGCCCCAGCAGCTTTTCGACCTCGGCGGCGAGGATCGCGGGCGTGCACTCGAACTGCAGGCGCTCCGGCACGGCCTCGCGGCCGAGGATGAGGTTGATCAGGTTCACGTAGGGCACAAGCCGCAGGCCGCGGAAGAGCAGCGCCGTGAACGGCGACACCTTGTAGGCGATCACCGCAGGCAGCCGCGCGAGGGCGATCTCCAGCGCCACGGTGCCCGATGCCGCGATCGCCGCGTCGCTCGCCGCCATCGCGCCGTATTTCTCGGCGCGCCCCTGAACGACCACGGCCGGCACGGGAAACCCGCCGCAGAAATCGCGGACGAGCCCGCCGACCCCGCTCACCGTCGGCACGACCGCCTTGAGCGACGGATAGCGCTGCTTCAGCAGCGCGAGCGCGCCGGCGAAGGGCGGCGCCAGCCGCGTCACCTCGCCCCGCCGGCTGCCGAGCAGCACGCAGATCACGGTGTCGTCGCCTGCGATGCCGTGCTTGCGGCGAAAGGCCGGCCCGTCGCCGTCCCCGACGCCGTATTCGACGACCGGATGGCCGACGAAGCGGCAGGGCACGCCCGCCTTTTCGAAGAACGGCGGCTCGAACGGCAGCAGGCAGAGGATGAGATCGAAATCCTTCCGGATGCTCTTGACGCGCCACGGCCGCCACGCCCACACGGATGGCGCCACGTAATGGATGCGCAGGATCTTGCGATTGCGGATGCGCCGGGCGAGGCGATGGGCGAAGCTCGGGGAATCGATGGTCACCACGACGTCCGGCGTCATCGCATCGACGGCGGCGGCGGTCTCGCGGATGCGGGCGAGCAGGCGCGGCACGTGCGGCAGGACCTCGAACAGCCCCATGACCGACAGCTCGGCCATGGGAAAGAGGCTCCGCAGGCCCTCCGCCTCCATCGCCGGTCCGCCGACGCCGGCGAACCTCACCTTGTCGCCGCATTCCCGGCGCAGCGCGGCCATCAGCCGGGCGCCGAGCTCGTCGCCCGACGGCTCGCCCGCGACGACGAAGACCTTCAGCACATCAATGCTCATTCGGCCCCGCCGGCGATCGGATCCAGGGCGATCGGATCTACGGCGATCACGAACAGGCCGGCTTCGTCCGCGAGGCGGACGAGCTCGTCGCGCCCGAGCACGATCGTCGTGTCCGCGCCGACCGCGATGCCCCGCAGCCCCGCCGCCGCGGCGCGGCGCACCGTCTCAGGCCCGATCGTGGGCAGGTCGGCGCGCGTCTCCTGGTTGCGTTTCGCAAGCTTGACCAGCACGCCGCCAGCCCCTTCGCGCTTCAGGGCGCCGCATCGCGCAAGCAGCGCATCGGTACCCTCGATCGCCTCGACGCCAAGCACCATGCCCTGCTGCACGACCACGGCCTGTCCGATGTCGGCCGCGCCCAGCGCCGCCAGCACGGAGAGCCCGCGCTCGATGTCGGCTTCGGCATCCGCATCGGGGCGATGACGGCCGAGGCAGCCCGCGGCGGGCTTCATGCCGTCGAGTAGCGAATCCGCGCCTATTACCGTGAAGCCTTCCTCCTCGATGGCGGCGACGATGCGCCGCAGCAGCCCGTCGTCGCCGAAGCCCTTGCGCCCGATGCGCATGAGGAAGCTCAGCGTCTTCCAGTCGGGCCGGAGGCTGGAGAGCGACGGCCGGTCGACGCTGCCGGCCAGCACCACCTCGCGGATGTCGAGCGCCTGCGCCAGCTTCAACGCGGCGCCGGCCTGCCCCAGCCGGAACCAGTCGTGCGGCACGCCATCGACCGTGCCGCCGGCCGCCTGCCCTTCCAGCGCGAAGACGTGAAACTCGCGGCCGCTCGCGCGGCAGGCGTCGATCAGCAACTGCGGCAGCGCCCCGCCGCCCGCGATTATCCCGAGCTTACCCGCCATTGCCCGGCTTCGGCAGCGTCAAGCCGCGCGACGAGGCGCTCCGGATGAAGCGGACCAGGTCCCCGATACCGGCATCGTCGCCGAACTGCTTGACGACCAGATCCACCCGCTCGACCACGGTTCCGGCGCCCGCCTCTTCGAACAGCACGCGGTAGGCCGCGCGCAGATTGTGGAGCTGCTCGCGGTTGAACCCGCGGCGCTTCAGCCCGATCATGTTGAGGCCAGCGAGCCTTCCCCGCTCCCCCAGCACGGAGCCGTAGGGAATGACGTCGTGATCGACCCCCGTCATGCCGCCGATCATCGCATGCGCGCCGATGCGGACGAACTGGTGCACCGCCGACAGTCCGCCGATGACCGCGTAGTCGCCGACCACGACATGTCCCGCCAGCGTCGCGTTGTTCGCCATGATGACGTTGCTGCCGACGTCGCAGTCGTGCGCGACGTGCGCGCCCACCATCAGGAGGCAGTTGTCCCCGACCCGCGTCAGCATGCCGCCGCCTTCGGTGCCGGGATTGATGGTGACGGATTCGCGGATCGTCGTGCCGCCGCCGATGACCAGGCGCGACGGCTCGCCCTTGTATTTCAGGTCCTGCGGCGGCAGCCCGATCGATGAGAAGGGAAAGAAGGCGGTGCGCGGCCCGATCGTCGTGCGCCCGCCGATGACGACGTGCGAATGCAGCACCACACCCTCGCCGAGCTCGACGTCGGGGCCGACGCTGCAGAAGGGGCCGATCTCGACATTCGCGGCGAGCGCGGCCTTGGGATCGACCGCCGCGGACGGATGAATCTTCGCGCCCATTCAGGTGTCCATCACCATGGCGGTGTAGATGGCCTCGGCGACGACCTTGCCGTCGACCTTCGCCTTGCCTTCGAATTTCCAGACTTTGTCGCGCTGCCGCAGCTTCGTCACCTCGATGTGCAGGACGTCGCCCGGCACCACCGGCCTGCGGAAGCGCGCCTCGTTGATCGACATGAAATAGACCAGCTTGCCGGTCGGATCGATCTTCTGGGACACGATGACGAGAACCGCGGCCGTCTGCGCCATCGCCTCGATGATCAGCACGCCGGGCATGATCGGCCGCTCCGGAAAATGCCCCTGGAAATGCGGCTCCGACGCGGTCACGCACTTTATGCCGGTCGCGCTCTCGTTGGCGCGGATATCGACGATCCGGTCGACCATGAGAAAAGGATAGCGGTGCGGCAGCGCCCGCATGATGCCTTCGATGCCGACGTCCGCAAGGCGCTCGCCGTCGGCATATGTGCCGGCAACATTGTCGTCCATCGCACTTCTCCCGATGCTCACGCCCAGGCCCCTTTTCCGGTACCATGTGCCGCCGGCGTACGGCGACGGCGCCCACGATCGGGCGGACCGCCCGTCTGGCACAAGTTATTTGCCGGACTTGGGCTTGGTCAACTCTACTTTCGGCAAACGCGCATCCAGGCGGCGCAGCGCTTCGTCGGTGATGACGATCTGGTTCTCGGCGAACAGCACCAGCCCGCGCCCGCGGCCGGCGTTGAGGATCAGGTTGATCCCTCGCTCCTCGGCCAGCTCCTTGAGGACGGCGATCAAGGAAAGGTCGACCTGGTGCATGCCGTTGTTGAACATGTCGTCCAGCTCGCGCTTGCGCTCCTGTATGATGCGCTGCAACTCGTTCACCCGGTCGCGGACCGCCTTGCGCTTGGCCGCGTATTCCGTGTCGCCCGCGCCCAGCTCGCGCGTGCCCGGCTCACGCGCGCTGAATTCCGCGCGCACCGACTCCAGCTCCTGCTGGATCGGCTTGATTTCCGCCTGGAACTGCTGCTGCCGCTCGTCGATCTGGCTGCGCACGCTCTTGCCGGCGGCGGATTCCTTGACGACGAACTGGAAGTCGATCACCCCGATGACCGGCGTCGGCATCGGCATGGGCGGCGGCTGGATCTTTTCCTGGCCAAGCGCCGCTTCGGGGACCGCGCCTGCAATCCCGGCCGCGAGAAGAGCGGCGGCCATTAGATATCGGATACCGCGGGCCATCGCCTTAGAAACGCGTGCCGAAGCTGAAGCTGAAGATCTGCTGCTTATCGAAATCCTCCTTGAGGTACGGATACGCCAGGTCTAGGCGCACCGGGCCAAGCGGCGAGCGCCAGGCGATACCGACGCCGGCCGACGCGCGCAAGCTCATGCTGTCATCGATCAGGTTCTCCGGGCCGTCGGCGCCGAACGCGGTGCCGAAGTCGGTAAAGATCGCGCCGCGGACGCCGAACTCTTCCGGCAGGCCGACCGGGAAGGTCAGCTCGATGGTGCCGACGCCATAGGTCTTGGCGCCCAACGCGTCGTCGGTGAACTTGTCATGCGGCCCCATGCCGCCAACTTCGAATCCGCGCATGTTGTCGTTGCCGAGCAGGAACGCATCCGTGACCCGGACGTCCTGCCCGAGGCCTTCGATGTGACCGATATCCTTGCTGAATACGGCGATCCATTTCTTGTTGATCGCATAATAGTATTTCGACTTCCAGGTCGCCTGGGCATAGCGGACCCCGCCACCGAGCCCGGCGAAGTCGCTCGAGAGCCGGGTAACCAGGCCCGACGTAGGCTCTATCCGGCTGTCGCGGGTGTCGTATGACAGCGTCTGGCCCACGATCGATTCGAACTCGGCGCCGGACTGGTCCTTGATGATCTGCGACGCGTCGTCGGCGACATCGGTGATGTTCACCCATTGTCCGGTCAGCCGAACGCCGTGAGACCATTCCTCGTTGATCTCGTAGTTGGCCCGAAGCCGGCCGCCCGTCTTGTCTTCACGGAACGAGCTTTCGTCCTGCCGGCTCGACCGGACGCTGAAGAGGTCTATGCCGGCGGCGAGGTTCCGATCGAGGAAATACGGCTCGGTGAAGCCGATATCGAACTGTTGCGTGCGTTGCGATATTCGCACCGCGGCCTTGAGGTCCTGGCCGCGGCCGAGCAGGTTGCGCTCGCGCATGCCGATTTCGCCGACGACGCCGTCACGGGTCGAAAAGCCGGCGCCGATGCTCAATTCGCCGGTCGGCTGCTCCTCGACGTCGACCTCGATCACCGTCTTGTCGGGGCTCGACCCGCGCGCCTTGTTGGCCTCGACGGTCTTGAAGAATCCGAGGTTGCGAATTCGCTGCTGCGAGCGCTGCAGCTTGGCCGTGTTGAACGCATCGCCCTCGGTCAGGCGGAATTCTCGGCGGATGACCTTGTCCAGCGTCCGGGTATTGCCGCGAATATCGATGCGCTCGACGAATACCCGCGGCCCCTCCTGCACCTCGAAGGTGACGCCGATGGTGTGCTTCTCGCGGTCGCGGCGGGCGCGCGGGCGAACCTCGACGAAGGCGTAGCCGAAATTGCCCGCCTCGTTGGTGAGCTGGAGCACCGTGTCGTCCACCAGCCGCGAGCTGTACCAGTCGCCGTTCTTGAACTTGATCAGCGGCTTCAGCGCCTCGGGCTTGATGTCCTTGATCTTCGATACCACCTCGATGTCGCCAAACTTATAGCGCTCGCCCTCCTCGAGGGTGATCGTGACGAAGAAGTCGCTGCGGTCGGGCGCCAGCTCGGCCACCGCCGAGACGACGCGAAAGTCGGCGTAGCCGTTCTCGAGGTAGAACCGGCGCAGCAGCTCGCGATCGAAGGTCAGCCGGTCGGGGTCGTATTTGTCGGCCGATGTGAGAATGCGCCACCACCTGCTCTCCTTGGTGAGGATCACCTCCTGCAGCTCGCTGTCCGAGAAGACGCGGTTGCCGACGAAGGATATGGAGCGAATGCCCGATTCCGGCCCTTCCTTGATCTCGTAGACGAGATTGACCCGGTTCTGCTCGAGCTGGATGACCTTAGGCTCGACCACGGCCGCGAAATAGCCGCTCCGCCGGTACAGCTCGATGATGCGCTTCACGTCCTGCTGCACCTTGGTGCGCGTGAAGACGACGCGCGGGCGGAGCTGTATCTCGGTGTTGAGCTCCTCCTCGTCGAGCGCGTCGTTGCCCTCGAAGACGATCTGGTTGATGACCGGATTTTCCACCACCCGGACGATCAGGCGGTCGCCCTCGCGGCTTATCGCCACGTCGGCGAACAACCCGGTGCCATAGAGCGCCTTGAGCGAATTGTTGACCGTCGACCCGTCGAGCACGTCACCGGGCTTCACGGTCATGTAGCTGCGCACCGTGGCCGGATCGATACGCTGCGTGCCGTCCACGACGATTTCCGAAATGGGCGGGCCGCCGGGGGCGACCTGCGGCGCCTCGCGCTGCGGCGGCGGGGCTATACCCCCCTGCGGCGACGGCGGCACGATCGTGGGAAGCTCGCGGCCCGTGGGCGCGGCCCTTTCCGGCGCGGCCGGCGCCGCCGGCGCCGCTTGTGCGGGTGCGGGTGCGGGTGCGGGCGGCACGATCGTGGGAACGCTACCGCTTTCGGGCGGAGGGGTCGAGGGCGGCTGCGAAGGGGGCTGCGACGGCGGAGTCGACGACTGCGGCACGGGCGGCGGGACGACCGTCGGTACCTTGTCGCTCTGGGCTGCGGCGAATACCGACAGCAAGACAATGGTTAGGAATACGCCGAAAGTAACGGCGCTCTTAAGCCCCGGCCCCAAATAAGTAACGCTCCCTGCTCGACCTGATCAGGTTATCAAGTTTTTTACGAACTCGAATACTGGCAAATTAACCAAGTCGTTGAGGGTCACGAATAGCATAAGACCAAGGACGACCACCAGCCCTATCCGGAATCCAAATTCTTGCGCGCGCTCGCCAAGAGGCTTTCCACGCACCGCTTCGATTGCGTAATAGAGCAGATGACCACCATCGAGCATTGGCACGGGGAATAGATTCACCAAACCCAGGTTGATGGACAAAAGCGCGAGAAGGGAGATGAAGGGCACCAGGCCGTTCCGCGCGGTATCGCCGGAAAGCTGGCCGATGCGCACGGGCCCGCCGAGCTCCCTCACCGACCGCTTGCCGGAGATGATCTGACCGACCGCGGTGACGGTCATCACGGTCAGATTGGCGCTTTCCTCGACCGCTTCCACGACCGCATCGACCGGGCCGGATTTCTTGTACTCCGCCACCTTCTGGGAAACGCCGAGCATGCCGATCTTGCTCTTGTTTCCGGAAATATCGGTCACTTCGCTGACTTTCGGCGTCGCGGTCAGCGTGAGCTCCTTGCCGTCCCGGCGCAGCACGATCTCCAGCGGCTCGTTCGCCCGCAGCACGACGATGCGCTGCACGTCGGCGAAGCGCTCCACATCGGTCCCGTTGACGCGCACGAATACGTCGCCGGGCAAGATCCCGGCCGCTTCCGCGGCGCTGCCTTCGAGGACCGACCCGACGGACGCCGGGGTATGGGGCTGCCCGATGGTCATGAACAGCCCGGCCAGCACGACGATGGCGAAGACGTAGTTCGCCGCCGGGCCGGCGAAGACGATGGCCGCGCGCGCAGCCAGATTCTTGTGCGAGAAGGAAACGGCGCGATCTTCCGCCGACATCGCCTTTCCGCCGCCGCCGCCGCCGCTGTACGCGCCTTCGCCGAACATCTTGACGTAGCCGCCGAGCGGAATCGCGCTGATCTTCCATCGCGTGTTCGCCCGGTCGGTCCAGCCGAAAATTTCCGGGCCGAAGCCGATCGAGAACACCTCGATGCGCACGCCGCAGCGCCGCGCAACCCAGTAGTGCCCCATCTCGTGCACGAACACGAGCACGGTCAGCAAAAGGAGAAAAGCCGGCAGATAAATCAGGAAAAAGCTCATCGGATCTCGCGATCGGCCAAAGGGAACGGCGTAAGCGTCACAGCCTCGCCTCGACCACGGCCCGCGCAATCCTGCGGGCTTCCTCGTCCATGTGATGGACGTCGTCGAGGGATTTGAAGCCCCGGTTCGGGATTCGCTCGAGGGTCTCCTCCACGACTTCCGCGATATCGAGGAAACCGATGCCGCCGGCGAGGAAGCTCTCTACCGCGATCTCGTTTGCGGCACTGAGGATAGTTGGGGCGCTTCCGCCGGTTTTCAAGGCATTCCGCGCCAGACGCAGCGCCGGAAATCGTTCCGGATCAGGCGGTTCGAACGTAAGCTTGCCAATCGCTCCGAGGTCGAGCCGTTGCGACGGCGTCGCCATCCGCCGCGGCCACGCCAAGGCGTAGGCGATCGGCGTGCGCATGTCGGGCGAGCCGAGCTGCGCCAGGACCGAGCCGTCGACATAGGTCACCATGCTGTGCACCACCGACTGCGGGTGGACCAGGACCTCGATCCGGTCCTCCGGCACCGCGAACAGGTGGTGCGCCTCGATCACCTCGAGGCCTTTGTTCATCATCGTCGCCGAATCGACCGAGATCTTGGCGCCCATGTCCCAGTTGGGATGGGCGACCGCCTCCGACGGGCTCGCCTGCCCCATCCGGCCCTTGTCCCATTCGCGGAAGGGCCCGCCGGACGCCGTCAGGATCAGTTTCTCCACCGCATCGCGGCGGTCGAACTCGAAGACCTGGAAAATGGCGTTGTGCTCGGAATCGACCGGCAGCAGCGTCGCCCCCCGTAGCTCGATCTCGCGCATCATCAGCTCGCCGGCGCAGACGAGGCATTCCTTGTTGGCGAAGGCCACGACCGCGCCGCGCCGCACCGCCGCCAGCGTCGAGCGCAATCCGGCGGCGCCGACGATCGCCGCCATCACCCAATCCGACGGGCGGACGGCGGCTTCGATGACGGCATCCTGCCCGGCCGCGACTTCGATATTCTCGCCCGCCAGCGCATCCTTGAGCTCGCGGTAGCAGCGCTCGTCCGCGACGGCGACGTAGCGCGGCCTGAGGCGCCGGGCCTGCTCGGCCAGAAGATCGACGCGGTTGTTAGCGGTAAGCGCTTCGACCTGGTACCGGCCCGGCTCGCGGTCGATCAGGTCTATCGTCTGGCACCCGACCGATCCGGTGGAGCCCAGGATCGTCACGGTTCGCGGGCTCTCGAGCGCCGCGGCCGCCTGCTGTCCGCCGGTTACTGCCATGTTAGCGGGTTCCCCCCTGCAAGTGCCGACATTAGCGCCGCCGCCGGCAAGGCGGTCAAGTATCCGTCGAAACGATCGAGGAATCCACCGTGACCTGGAATCAGCCGGCTCGCATCCTTCACGTGAAAGCTCCGTTTCAGCTTCGATTCGATGAGGTCGCCGCACTGGGCGATCGCGGCGAGCGCCACGCTCGCAAGCGCCAGGGGAAGCGCCGGCGCCCCCGCCATCGCGCCGGCCAGCGCCCCCGCGATCCCGGCGCACAGCATGCCCCCGACAAGGCCGCTCCAGGTCTTATTGGGGCTGATGCCGGGCGCGAGTTTCGGCCCCTTCAGCGCGCGGCCGGCGAAATAGGCGCCGACATCGGTGGCGACGACCGACGCCACCACCCAGAGGACCGACGCCGCGCCGCCGTTCGGATCGTTGCGAAGCCAGGCGGCGCTGGCGAGCCCCAGCACGACATACGGCAATCCGGCGGCGAGCACCAGCCTGTTCGGCAGGCCCCGCAGCATGCCGACCGCCGCGAGGACGGCGACGCCGGCAGCGGCGGCGGCCACGACGGCCGGGAAGCCATAGGGAATGAGCGGCAATGGCGCCACGATCCCCGCGGCAAGCATGACGGACGACGCCTCTTTCCGGCCGGGCGCGCAGATGCCCGCCCATTCCCAGCACATCGCGCCGCCGATTCCGGCCAGCAGAAGCACGAACCACCACGAGCCCAGCCACGTCGCCGCGACGCAGATCGGCAGGAGAACCATCGCTGACAGCAGGCGCAGGCCGAGGCTGTTGCCCTCAGGACGAGCTGACGGTCGCGCCATATCGCCGGTCACGGCGGCGGAACTCCTCGACCGCTTCTGCAAGGTCACGCTCGCCGAAATCCGGCCAGAGCACATCCTGGAAAACGAATTCGGTGTAGGCGAGCTGCCAGATGAGAAAATTGCTGATCCTTTGCTCGCCGCTGGTGCGGATCAGCAGATCGGGATCGGGAATGTCGGCGGTCGCGAGATGGCGGCCGAGCGCCGTCTCGTCGATGGCCTCCGGATCGATGCGGCCCATGGCGGCTTCACGCGCCAGCGCCTGCGCGGCGAGGGTAATGTCCTGGCGGCCGCCATAGCTTAGCGCCAGCACGGCGGTAAGCCCGGTGTTTGCGCCGGTCGTCTTTTCCGCCTGTTCCATGAGCTGGACGATGTCGCGGGCGAGGCGCGTGCGGTCGCCGATGATGCGGATCCGCACGTTGTTCTTATGCAGCTCGGCCGTCTCCGAGCGCAGATAGAGGCGGAGCAGGCCCATGAGGTCTTCGATTTCCCGCTCCGGGCGGCTCCAGTTCTCCGAGGAAAACCCGAACAGCGTCAGATAGGCGATGCCCAGCTCCGCCGCCGCGCGCACGGTGCGCCGCACCGCCTCGGCGCCGTGCTTGTGCCCGACGGTTCGCGGCAGGTTGCGCTGCTTGGCCCAGCGTCCGTTGCCGTCCATGATGATCGCGACATGAACGGGGACGGGCGCCGTCCCGGATGTGGAGACGAGCGGATCCATCTCGATCAGACCTGCATGATCTCCTTTTCCTTGTGGGCGAGCACCTTATCGATCTCTTCGATATGCTTGTCGGTCATCTGCTGGATCTGCTCGCCGATGCTGTGGTGCTCGTCCTTGGAAATGTCGCCGTCCTTTTCCGCCTTCTTGAGGCCGTCCATGCCGTCCCGCCGGACATTGCGCACCGCGACGCGAGCCTGCTCGGCGTAGCGCGATGCGACTTTCTTCAACTCGGTGCGCCGCTCTTCGCTGAGGCTGGGGATCGGCACGCGGATCGTGGTGCCCTCGGTCTGCGGGTTGAGGCCGAGATCGGACTCGCGGATCGCCTTTTCGGTGGCCTTGACCAGGCTGTTGTCCCAGACCTGCACCGTCAGCAGGCGCGGCTCGGGCGCGCTGATCGTTCCGACCTGGTTCATCGGCATCTGGCTGCCGTAGGCATCGACGGTGAGCGGCTCCAGCAGGCTGGTCGCCGCCCGCCCCGTGCGCAGGCCGCCGAACTCCCGGTGCAGCGCCTGCAGCGCGCCGTCCATGCGGCGCCGTAAGTCTTTGATATCCGTTGTGGTCATGACTTACGCTCCCTCGGCAATAATCGTGTATTTCCCTTTGCGTTGTATCACATTTGCGAAGGCGCCAGAATCGAGAATCGAGAAAACGAGGATTGGTATATCGTTCTCGCGGGCGAGCGAAATCGCCGCGGCGTCCATCACCTTGAGATCCTTCGACAGGACCTCGAGATAGCTCAACGTCTCGTAACGCTGCGCATTCGGGTCCTTGAAGGGATCGGCGGTGTAGACGCCGTCTACCTTGGTCGCCTTGAACAACGCGTCGCAGCCCATTTCCGATGCGCGGAGCGCGGCGGCCGTATCGGTCGTGAAGAACGGGTTGCCCGTGCCTGCTGCGAAGATCACGACGCGCCCCTTCTCCATGTGGCGTACCGCGCGGCGGCGGATATACGGCTCGCAGATCGATTGCATGGGGATTGCCGACAGGACCCGCGTAGCGGCGCCGGCGCGCTCCAACGCGTTCTGCATCGCCAGCGCGTTCATGACGGTGGCCAGCATGCCCATGTAGTCGGCGGTGGCCCGCTCCATTCCGGTCGCCGCGCCCGACATGCCGCGGAAGATGTTGCCGCCGCCGATGACCACGCAGATCTCGACGCCGAGGCAGCAGACGGTTCGTATCTCGGTGGCGATGCGCTCGACGGTGACGGGGTCGAGGCCGTAGTCGCGATCACCCATCAGGGCTTCGCCCGACAGCTTCAACAGGACTCGGCGGTATACCGGCGCGGCGCTGTCCTTCGCCTCGGCTACGGTCTTGCCAGATGCCATCGCCGGTCCCCTTTTTCTCAGTCTCGGGCGTCTCTACTTCTGCTTCGTCATCGACGCGACTTCGGCGGCGAAATCGGCCGTTTCCTTCTCGATGCCCTCGCCGAGCTGGAACCGGACGAAGCCCGCGACCTTGACCGGCGCCCCCAGGTCCGTCGCAGCCTTCTCGACGACCTTCGATATCCGGGTCTCGTTGTCCATCACGAAGGTCTGCTCCAGAAGCACGACCTCCTGGTAGTATTTGCGGAGGCGCCCGTCGACCATCTTCGCGATGATCTCGGGCGTCTTGCCGGAACCGGCGGCCTGCTCGGCCAGGATCGTCCGCTCGCGGTCGATCGCCGCCGCGTCGACCTGGTCGGTCGACAGCCATTCGGGGCGCGCCGCGGCGATATGCATCGCGAGCTGGCGTCCGAGATCGGCCAGCTTATCCTTGGGCGCGGCCGATTCCAGCGCGACCAGGACGCCGATCTTGCCGAGCCCCGGCTTCAGCGCGTTGTGCACATAGGAGGCGACGATGCCGGACGACACGGAAAGATAGGTCGCGCGCCGCAGGTTCATGTTCTCGCCGATCGTCGCGATGTTGTGCGTCAGCTCGTCGGCGACGCTGCGGCCGCTGCCGGGAAAATCCGACGCATTGATGGCGTCGAGGTCGCCCTTGACGGCGCAGGCGATGGCGGCGACCTGCTCGGCGAAGCTCTGGAACGTGGCGTTGCGCGAGACGAAATCGGTTTCGGCGTTGACCTCGGCGACCGCGCCTTCCGAGCCGCTGGCGTATACCGCCACCAGCCCCTCGGACGCCACGCGCCCGGACTTCTTCGCCGCCGCGGCAAGGCCGTTCTTGCGCAGCCAGTCGACCGCCTCGTCCATGCTGCCGGCGGTCTCGGACAGCGCCTTCTTGCAATCCATCATTCCGGCGCCGGTCTTTTCACGCAGTTCCTTGACCAGCGCCGCGGTTACCTGAGCCATCGATCGAACCTCTCAGTCGGTTGAAACGGAGCAACGCATCGCCAGCACGCCGTTCGGCGTCAGGCCGCGGTCTCCGTCCCTGCGTCGGCCGTCTCCGCCGCAGCGTCCGTGGCCGGTGCGATTTCAGCCGGCTCAACGGCGGGCTCAACGGCGGCCTCGACGGCCGGCGCGGCGACGGGAGCCGCCGGGCCTTCGGTCTTCTCGGGGCTTTCGCGGCCGGAGCCGATGAATTCCTTCTGCAGGCCGTCGAGCACCGCACTCGAAATCAGGTCGCAGTACATGTGAATCGCCCGCTGCGCGTCGTCGTTGCCCGGCACCGGGAAGGTGATCCCGTCCGGGTTGGAGTTGCTGTCGATCACGGCAATGACCGGAATGTTGAGCTTGGTGGCCTCGTGAATGGCGATCGCTTCCTTGTTCGTGTCGATCACGAACAGGATGTCCGGCAGGCCCGCCATCTCCTTGATGCCGCCGAGCGAACGGTCGAGCTTCTCGCGCTCGCGCTGCAGGCCGAGCAGCTCCTTCTTGGTCAGGCCGACGGTTTCCTCGGCAAGCCGCGCCTCCAACTCCTTCAGGCGCTTGATCGAGTTCGAGATCGTCTTCCAGTTGGTCAGCATGCCGCCGAGCCAGCGGTGGTTCACGTAGTACTGGCCGCAGCGCTTCGCGGCTTCGGAGACGACCTCACCGGCCTGGCGCTTGGTGCCGACGAACAGGACACGCCCGCCGCCGGCGACGACGTCGCGCACGGACTCCAGCGCGCGGTGCAGCATCGGCACGGTCTGCTCGAGGTCGATGATGTGGACGCCGTTGCGCTCGCCGAAGATGTAGGTGCGCATCTTCGGATTCCAGCGCCGCGTGGTGTGACCGAAATGAACGCCGGCTTCAAGAAGCTGGCGCATGGTGAAGGTTGGCATCGCCATGATGAGGCCTTTCTCCGGTTGCTCCGCCGCAGGCCATACCGGGTTTCCGGCACCGGAGCGAACACCGACAGATATCGGCAGTCCGCACGCCCGCGTGAGGGTTTGAGTTGGCGGGATATACCCGTAAGCGGTTGCCGTGGCAAGGCCGAAGGGGGCTCGGCGGCACGAGGAATTCCCGATTTCAGATCAACGCTTTGGACCTCATCCTGAGCTTGTCGAAGGATGAGTACGCTCCGAAGACCGAGAGCGCTCATGCTTCGACAGGCTCAGCATGAGGATTTATGTTCTATATCAATAGATTACACGTCGTGCACGTCGACCACGCCCGGGATCGATTTCACCGCGGCCCGCATGGCGGGGGTGATGCGGAAGCCGCCGGGGATGGCCATCTCGATCTCCCGGTCTTCGGTATCGAGAACGAGGGTGACCCGGCCCTTGCCGCGCGCCGCGTGATCGCGGAACACGCCGGCCAGGCGGGGCACCGGCTCGGGCTCGCGGAGGAAGATGCGGAGGCCGGCCGCGGCGTCGGAAGCCGCCTCCTCCAGGCGCTCGATCCGGCTGGCGGTCAGCCGGAGGGTATCTTCGTGCGGCTGGATGTCGGCGGTGACGAGCAGCGGCGCACCGGATTCCAGCAGGTCCCGCGCCGTGGCCAGCAGCTCGGAGAATACCGTCACCTCGTAGGTGCCGGTGGTGTCGGACATCTGGACGAAGGCGAGCCGGCCGCGCCGGCCGTTGATGATGCGCTTGCTGCCGACGATGCCGGCGAGCTTGGCGCGCGACTCGCGCACCCGCCGGGCCGCCACGTCGGCCCAGTCGACCACGCCCATCCGCTCGCAGCTCTTGGCGTAGGCCTCCAGCGGATGCGCCGAAAGATAGAAGCCGATCGCCTCGTACTCGTTCTGCAGGCGCTCCTGGGTCGGCCAGTCCTGCACGTCCGGCAGCGCGAGGCGGGTCGTCTCCAGCCCCTCGCCGAACAGGCTGACCTGGCGGCTGTCGCGGTCGTTCTGCGCCGCCGAGGCGTAGCGGATCAGCATCTCGACCGCGAGGAACGCCTGCTGCCGGTTGGGATTGATCGCGTCGAAGGCGCCTGCCCGGGCGAGGCTCTCGAGCTGGCGCTTGTTCATCACCCGGTTGTCGAGCCGCTTGGCGAAATCGGCAAGGTCGGCGATCGGCCCGTTCGCCTCGCGCTCGGCCGCCAGCAGCTCCATCGCCGCCTGCCCGACGTTCTTCAGCGCGGCAAGCGCATAGCGCACCGCGTAGCCGCCGTCGGCCAGCCGCTCGACGGTGAAGGTCGCGCCCGACTTATTGATGTCCGGCCCCAGCAACGGGATGCCGAGCCGGTCGAGCTCGGCGCGGAAGCTGCCGAGCTTGTCGCTGTTGCCCATGTCGAGCGTCATCGAGGCCGCCATGAACTCGACCGGATGGTTGGCCTTCAGCCAGGCGGTCTGGTAGGCGACCAGCGCGTAGGCCGCCGCATGCGACTTGTTGAAGCCGTAGCCCGCGAACTTGTTGACCTGCTCGAAGACATGGCCGGCGACGCCCTTGCCGACGCCGCGCGCGACCGCGCCGTCGATGAAGATCTTGCGCTGCGCCTCCATCTCCGCCTTGATCTTCTTGCCCATCGCGCGGCGCAGCAGGTCGGCCCCGCCGAGCGTGAAGCCCGACAGCTCCTGCGCGATCTGCATGACCTGCTCCTGATAGATCATGATCCCGTAGGTTTCCTTCAGGATCCCCTCGATCTTCGGGTGCATGTAGTCGGGCTTTTCCTCGCCGTGCTTCCGCTTGATGTAGCTCGGGATGTTGTCCATCGGGCCGGGGCGATAGAGCGAGACGAGCGCGATGATGTCCTCGAAGCGGTCGGGGCGCAGCTTCTTGATCACGTCGCGCATGCCCGAGCTTTCGAGCTGGAACACCCCGGTCGTGTCGCCCTTGCAGAGCATCTCGTAGGTTTTGGCGTCGTCGATCGGCAGTTGCGACAGGTTGACCTCGATGCCGCGCTCTGCCAGCAGGTCGACCGCGCGCGCCAGCACGGTCAGCGTCTTCAGGCCGAGGAAGTCGAACTTCACCAGCCCCGCCTTCTCGACGAACTTCATGTTGAACTGGGTGACCGGCATGTTCGAGCGCGGGTCGCGGTAGAGCGGCACGAGCTGCTTCAGCGGCCGGTCGCCGATCACCACGCCGGCCGCATGCGTCGAGGCGTGCCGGAACAGCCCTTCGAGGCGCAGCGCGTAATCGAAGAGCTGCTTGACCATGGGGTCTTCGTCCAGCATCGCCTGCAGCATCGGCTCGCCGTCCAGCGCCTGGCGCAGGCTCAGCGGGTTGGCCGGATTGTTCGGCACCAGCTTGCAGATGCGGTCGACCTGCGAATAGGGCATCGCCAGCACGCGGCCGACGTCGCGCAGCACCGCGCGCGCTTCGAGCTTGCCGAAGGTGATGATCTGCGCCACCCGGTCCTCACCGTACTGGCCCTGGACGTAGCGGATGACGTCGTCGCGCCCGTCCTTGCAGAAGTCGATGTCGAAGTCCGGCATCGACACGCGCTCGGGATTGAGGAAGCGCTCGAACAGCAGGCCCCAGCGCAGCGGGTCGAGGTCGGTGATGGTCAGCGCCCAGGCGGCGACGGAGCCCGCGCCCGAGCCGCGCCCCGGCCCGACCGGTATGCCCTGCTCCTTCGCCCACTGGATGAAGTCGGCGACGATCAGGAAGTAGCCGGCGAAGCCCATCTGGTTGATCACGCCGAGCTCGTATTCGAGCTTCTCGCGGTAGGGCTTCGCCTTCGCCTCGCGCGCCGCGTCGTCCATCCCGGCGGTGAAGACATGCGCCGCGAGACGCTCCTCCAGCCCTTCGCGCGCCATGTCGCGGAGCGCCCCCTCCTCGGTCCGCCCTTGCAGGTGCGGATAGGCCGGCAGGATCGGATCGCGCATCTCCGGCATGTAGGCGCAGCGGCGCGCAACCACCAGCGTGTTGTCGACGGCTTCCGGCAGGTCGGCGAACAGCTCCCGCATCTCGGCCGCGGACTTGAGGTAATGCTCGGGCGTCAGGCGGCGGCGGTCGCTCCGCGTCACCACCGTGCCCTCGGCGATGCAGATCAGCGCGTCGTGCGCCTCGTACATGTCGCGCGTCGCGAAGAAGACCTCGTTGGTCGCGACCAGCGGCAGGTCGTGCCGGTAGGCGAGGTCGATGAGGTCGCTTTCGATGCGCTCCTCCTCGGCCAGCCCGTGGCGCATCACTTCTATATAAAGGCGGCCGGGAAAGATCCCCGCCAGCGCCTGCAGCATCGCCTCCGCCGCCGGCCCCTGCCCGTCCGCCAGCAGCCGGCCGACGCCGCCCGCCGGTCCGCCCGTCAGCGCGATCAGGCCCTCGGCATGCGCGCGCAGGTCTTCCAGTCCGACATGCGGCGTTTCGTGCGGCTCGGTGCCGAGGAAGGCGCGGCTCGTCAGCGCCAGCAGGTTGCCGTAGCCGGTCTCGTCCTGCACCAGCAGGACGAGCTGGTCCGGCGCCACCGCCGCGCCGTTGCCGCCCCGCCCCTCGCCTGCCGCGACGAAAAGCTGGCAGCCGACGATCGGCTGCACGCCCGCGCCCCGTGCCGCCAGCGAGAACTCCAGCGCGCCGAACAGGTTGTTGGTGTCGGTCACCCCGACCGCCGGCATCCGCTCCCGCGCGCACAGCTTCGCCAGGTCGCCGATCTTGATGGCGCCTTCGGACAGCGAATAGGCGGAATGGACGCGCAGATGGACGAAGTCGGCGTGCGGCATGGCCGGATGATTCCACGATTGCGGCGGCGGAGTCTCTATCGGGCTGCACATGCCGCGGATTCAGGGAGTTGGAGCCGGCGCTCCCGCCCCTTCCGATCCGCGAAAAGCCGAATCACCCGGGCAGGGTCGTTTCCCGGTGGGCCGACCGCGCCGGCGCGTCCGACTTCGCCTTCCGTATGGCGGCGAGCCGGACGTGGCCGAAGGTCGGGTAAAGATTCCCGTCGAGCCCGAAGTAACCCGGCGCCGCGGCGAAGAACCGGAACCCGCCGCGCTCCCGAATGGCGAGGCCGACCTGCTCGCCCCAGATTTCAACGACGAATGCGTCAGACATGTCTCTTCTCCTGGCGTTGCGCAGGCGAGCCGGCCTTCGCCGGGATCCGCGTCCGCGTCGTCACGTCGATGGGAAAAGCGGTCGTCGACTTGATCCGCTCCATCGCGAAGCGCGAGGTCACGTTGCGCAGCGGGACCGCCGCGGTCAGGCGCTTGTAGAAGGCGTCGTAGGCGGGCATGTCCGCGACGACGACGCGAAGCAGGTAATCGACCTCGCCCGCCATGCGGTAGAGCTCCATCACCTCCGGCATCGCCGAGACGTGCGACACGAACGTCTCCAGCCACGCCTGCGAGTGGTCGCCGGATTCGATCGAGACGAAGACCGTCAGCCCGAGGCCGATCGCGTCCGGGTCCAGCAGCGCGACGCGGCGCGCGATGACGCCGTTCGCCTCGAGCTTTTGCAGCCGCTTCCAGCAGGGCGTCGGCGAAAGGTTCACCCGGCTCGATATCTCGGCGTTCGACAGGGTCGAATCTTCCTGAAGCAGCGCAATGATCTTTCGGTCGATGAGGTCCATTCCAACTCTCCCTGCCGCCGGTCGAAGGGCGGACGATGGCGACGGATGACGCGGCCGAGCGGCGGCTCAGCGGCGACAGCGGTTGCGGCTCAGCAGCGACAGCGGTTGCGGTAAGAGTGCGGGTGGGGATTTGTTTCTACGATCATCGCAGCATCTCGCTTGTCAGCGGAGCCCACGAAGACGTTTCGTGGCGCTTTAGCTCTTGGTGACGCGGTGCAAGCTGCTCCATCAAATCCCGCGGCCGCCCGCAGCGGCGGACGGCAATTCAATCTATCAAATATCGGCGGCAATGCAATGACAGGAAATTCCTTTCCTCCGCCGCCCCGTAGACGGCCCGTTCCATTTTTGGCGGATGGGAGAGAATGATCTAATTTCGGGGCACGAAGCGCCACCCGACCATATCTTGGAGTCCTGCATGAAGATCGTACGCCTCTACGCCGACGCGGCGGGGGAATCGCATTTCGACGAGCTCGCCGAGCCCGGCGTCGAGTTCCGCGTGAACGCCGAGTTCTCTCGCCTGATCGGCGCCCACGGCCTGATGTTCAAGGAGACCAAGGCCCAGGGCGACACGCCGGCCCTCGGCCACTGGCACACCGCGCCGCAGCGGCAATACGTGCTGTTCCTCACGGGCAGGACAGAGATCGAGGCGAGCGACGGCGACACGCGTATCCTCGAGACCGGCGACGTGATGCTGGTCGAAGACACCTTCGGCAAGGGCCACCGCAACCGCCGCCTCAGCCCGGAGCCCGAGCTGTGGGCTTTCGTGCGGTCGGAGAAGACGTAGCGGCACCGGCGCCGGACCGCCTACTGCTTTTCCTTCGCCGGGATGGAGGCGATGCCGCGCACCCAGGGCGCCGCGGAGCGGCACCAGATCTGGCTCGTAGGCGTGAGCTCGCGGCGCTGCCCGATCGCGCCGAAGCGGATACGATACACCGTCGCGTCCTTCTTCTCCGCCGCGGTCGCGTAGAGATGCGTGCCGCAATCCGGGCAGAAGACCTGCGCGCGCTTGGCGCCGGTCTCCGCCGTCTTGATGTAGGTCTTGGGCTTGCCCGACTTGAGCTTGAAGTCCTTCGCGGGCGCGGCCACGCCGATGCGGAAGGCCGAGCCGGAGAAAGCCTGGCAGTCGGTGCAATGGCAGATGTTGATCCCCTGCGGATCGATCTCCGCCTCGAAGGTGATGCCGCCGCACTGGCAGCCGCCGTCGATCTTCATCGCGTCCCTCACTCCTCCGGCGTCGGCCCTGCGCCGCGCACCCGCGTCTGGCGCATTCGGCGGCGGTACTTGTCGGCATCGTAGCCGCTGCCGCGGTGCACCAGGCAGCGGTTGTCCCAGATCACCAGGTCGCCGGGCCGCCAGGCATGCGCATAGATATGCTCCGGCGCGGTGGCGCGCGCGAGCAGGTCGTCCAGCAGCGCGCGGCTGTCCTCGAAGCGCCAGCCCTCGATCTCCTTGGCGTGCGAGCCGACGAAGTAGTTCTTCGCGCCCGTGCCGGGGTTGGTGCGGACCAGCTTCTGGCGGACCGGCGGCAGCGAGGCGGCGTGCGACGGGCTAACCGCGTCCGGCGCGACCTTGCTGCGCGAGAAGACGTAGTCGTGCACCGCGATCAGCGGGTCGATCTTCGCCTTCATCGGCTCGGGCAGCCGGCGGTATGCGGCGCGGGTGCTGACGTATTCGGTGCGGCCGCCCTCCTCCGGCACTTCGTAGGCGCACATGATCGAGACGTAGGTCGGCACCGGCCGGAAGGAGGAGTCCGAATGCCACATGTTGTTGCCGGTCTGGAAGACGGTGCGCTTGTGGCTGTTGCCGACTTTGCTGCCGTCGTCCTGCACGTTGCCGATGGTGCCGAAATACTCGACCTTCCCCTCCTGCCCGAGCTTGACGTGGTTCGGCTCCGGCTCGCCCAGGCTGCGTGTGAAGGCGAGCTGGCGCGCGTCGTCGAAGGGCTGGTCCGGGAAGCAGAGAAAGGAATAGTCGTCGATCGCGGCGCGGATCGCATCGACCGTCTCCGCGGGCAGGCGGGCGCGGAGATCGACCCCGGTGATCCGGGCGCCGAACTCGGGATGCAACGGCTCGATGGTCAGCGTTGCCATGGATGCGTCTCCGGGACGGTTGGATTACGTCAAGTATAGCACCGTTGGCCAAAGGTACGATGAACCGTTCCCTCCCCCCTTGCGGGGGAGGGTTAGGGTGGGGGGATTTCCCGCTCGGTCCAGCGTACACCCCCCACCTAAATCCTCCCCCACAAGGGGGGAGGACTTTATAGAGCGGTCCCCTACCCCTTCTTCTTCCCCGCCGACTCCACCGTCGGCATGCGGTAGCGGTCCTCCGGCTTCAGCCAGCCCTTGAAATTGGGCTTGCGCTTCTCGGCGAAGGCCTTGCGCGATTCCATCAGGTCGGACTTGTCGCCGTGCTCGTGCAGCGCCACGCCCAGGCGCTCGAGGTCGGGCGCGACCTTCGGGCGCATCTGGCGCATCATGTGGACGGTGTTGACGCGGGACGCCGGCGGCAGCGACAGCATGTGCTCGGCCATCCCGATCGCGGTCGGCAGGAGGTCGTCCGGATCGACCAGCCGGTTGAGGAAGCCGACCTCGTAGAGCCGCTCCGCCGTGAAGCGGAAGCCCAGCGCCATCTCGGTCGCCACCGGATGCGGCAGGTTGGCGAACAGGCCGTGGTTGTAGCCGCCGAGCAGCCAGCGCTTGGCCTCGGAGACCTCGAACATCGCGCCCTTCACCGAGACCCTGAGGTCGGTGCGCTCCACCAGCATGAAGCCGCCGCCCATCGCGAAACCGTTGACGGCGGCGATGACCGGCTTCTCCAGGGTGTTGTCCATGAAGGGGTTCGGCACCGGGTGCCGGGCGCTGCCGGGCGCGCCGCGCTCGAGCGACTCCTTCATGTCCTCGCCGGCGCAGAAGGCGCGGCCCCGCCCGGTGAAGATCGCAACCTCCAGCTCCTTGCTCTCCTGGAACTCGACGAAGGCCTTCGCCATCTCGCTACGCAGCTCGACGCCGAGCGCGTTCATGCGCTCCGGGCGGTTCAGCGCGATAATCATGATCTGTCCGCGTTTTTCGGTCTCGACGACAGCCATTGCTCATCCTCTCGGGTTGGGGCTACACCATTAATTAGCCGATCCCGCGTCCGCTGTCGAAGGCGCGGCAGGCGGCTGAAATTTTCGTGGAGACGCGCAGCATGACTGTCCGAAACGGGCGAGAGTTTCTCGCCATCCCAGGGCCCACGACGGTGCCGGACGCGGTGCTCAACGCGATGCACCGGCCGGCGATCGAGATCTATTCCGGCGATCTGGTCGGCATCACGGATGCCTGCCTCGCCCGGCTGAAGACGGTCTTCCGGACCGCGGGCAACACCTACATCTACGCCGCCAACGGGCATGGCGCCTGGGAAGCCGCCGTGACGAACGTGCTTTCGCGCGGCGACACGATCCTGGTGCTGCAAAGCGGACGCTTCGCGGTCGGCTGGGGCGAGACGGCGGAGATGCTGGGCGTGCGCGTCGAGACGCTGGCCGGCGGGTGGCGCCACGCGGTCGACCCGGCCGCCGTCGAGGCGCGGCTGCGCCAGGACAAGGGGGGCGCGATCAAGGCGGTCCTCGTGGTCCAGGTCGATACCGCGTCGGGCGTGGTCAACGATATTCCGGCGATCCGCGCGGCGATGGACCGCGCGGGACATGGCGCCCTGCTGATGGTCGACACCATCGCCTCGCTCGGCACCATGCCGTTCGAGATGGACGCGTGGCGGGTCGACGTCGCGGTCACCGGCTCGCAGAAGGGGCTGATGACGCCGCCCGGCCTCGGCTTCGTCGCCGCCGGACCGCGCGCAGCGGCGGCGCACAAGGCGGCCGGGCTGCGCACCCGCTACTGGGACTGGACGCTTCGGAACGGCGAGCTTCACTACCAGCGATATTGCGGCACGCCGCCGGAGCACCTCCTGTTCGGCCTGCACAAGGCGCTCGACATGCTGCTGGACGAAGGCCTGGAAAACGCCTTCCGCCGTCACGCGCTGCTGGCCGGGGCGGTGCGCCGCGCGGTCGCGGTCTGGGCGGAAGGCGGCGCGCTCGATTTCAACATCGTGGACCCGGCGCGGCGCGCCGATTCCGTGACCACGATCCTGCTCCGCGAAGGGCTCGACCCGCGGCCGATCCGCGACTACTGCGAGCAGCAATGCGGCGTGGTGCTGGGCGTCGGCATCGGCGACCTATCGGGCAAGGCGCTGCGCATCGCGCATATGGGCCACGTCAACGCGCCGATGATCCTCGGCACGCTCGGCACCGTGGAGGTCGCACTCCAGGCATTGGGCATCCCGCACGGCAAGGGCGGCGTGCAGGCGGCCATCGACTGGCTCGGCGGATCGGTCCCGGCGCCGTAGAGGCAACGGCGCCGGGGGACGCCGTCCGGCTACTTCACTCTTTCGCCGCGGTAGGTCTTGTGGCAGGCGCCGCAGCCGTTCTTGCTGAGCGTCGCCACCTGCTTCGCGATGGCGTCCTTGTCGCCGGCCTTGGCGACCGTGGCGAGTTTTTTCGCCTCCGCCACGGTGGTGGCGGCCGCCTTCTCGAAGCCGGCCATGTCCTTCCAGATCTCCGGAAGCGCGCGCGTCGTCTTGTCCGGGAAGTCGCCGCGGCCGGAGCCTTTCGGGAACAGGCTCGGGATCTTCTCCGAGGTTGCGGCGATGGCCGTGGCGCTCTTGGCCACGTCTGCGGCCGTGCCCTTCCCGTCCTTCACGAAGGCCTGAATGACCTTCATGTCCTTGCTGTTGCTTTTCATGGCGCCCTGGCGCGCCTTGATGGCGGCTTCGCCGGTCAGCGCCGCGTGGATCGTCTCCGACGACATCAGCGCCAGCCCCGCCACGGCGGCGCAGGCCACAACGAGTATTCTTCCCCGAGTTCCCATTCGAATCCTCCTGTTCACGTCCCTATTCCGGTTTTCCGCATCACCGTTTCCGAGAGCACATAGTCTCTCGCCAACATCAACACCGCGCCTGGCCGATTATTCCGCCCGCGGGACAATTTTTCGACCCGTCGCGCTACGGCCCGAGCTGGCTGTGGACCGCCTGCGCCACATGGAACAGCTCGGAACGGGCCATTTCCGCCGTCAGCGCGTAGCCGAGCGTTCCCTCGATCCAATAGAAAACCGAGACGCCGTCGCGCTCGGCGAAACGGAACTCCGCCTTGCCGTGCCAGCGCGGATTGCGGACGACATAGAGGGTGATGCGGCGGCTCTTCGCGTTCTCGTACATGAACTGCGCCGCCGGGCCCTCGGGGGCCGACAGCAGCCGGCCGCCGACTAGCGCATAGCCGAGATCGGAAAGGTGGGGCGCCCGCAGCGGCGCGCCGATCACCTTGGACAGCCAGGAGACGAGATGCGCCTCCTCGTCGGCCTTCACTTCCACCGGATGGCGGCGCTGCGGCGTGAAGACGGCATGGGCGACGGCGGCCTGCTGCGCGACGGCCGTGCCGGGCGTCGCGTCATCCGGCGCCATGCCACGGAGCTGCCAGCCGAGCACGCATCCGGCCACCAGCAGCACCGCCGCCGCGGATGCCCAGACGGCATGCACCAGCCGCCGCGTCGGCCGCGGGGCCTTGAGCCCGCGCGGCAGCGCCTCGTCGAGCACCGGGTCGAGCAGCGCACGCAACGCCTGCTTCTGGCGCCGGTAGGCGTCGACCCGGCCAGCCGCCTCGGGGTGGCCGGCCAGATAGTCCGCGACCTCGCGGGACCGGGCGGCGTCGAGCTGGCCGTCGACATAGGCGTGCAGCTCGGCCTTGCGAACCGCTTCGGGAGTCGTCGTCATGCGCCGCCTTCCATCCGGTCGCCGCCGGAGTCGCGTATCAGCATGCGCAGCCGTTCGCGCCCGCGATGAAGCCGCGACATCAAGGTTCCGACCGGGATGCCGAGCACGGCGGCGGCCTCCTGATAGCTCATTTCCTCAACCGTTATCAGCAGGATCGCCGCGCGCTGCGGCTCGGGCAGGCTCGAGAAAGCCTGCCAGGTGCCGAGGACTTCGAGCCCGTCTTCCTGGGTCGGCCGCACCGGGGGCTCGCCGCCGTTGGCCTCGAGCGAAACCAGGCCAGGCGCGTTTCGCCGCTTCCGCGCCGCGTTGAGATGCAGGTTGTGCAGGATGGTGAACAGCCAGGCGCGGATATTGGTGCCGACCGTCCACAGATGCATCCGGCTCCAGGCGCGCTCCAGGCAGTCCTGCACGAGGTCATCGGCCTGCGCCCGGTCGCCGACCAGCGCCCGCGCATACCGGCGCAGATGCGGGATCTGATCGACGATGAGATGGCGAGCATCCGGCATGTTGCGAGCATAGCGCAAGCGCCGCCCGTTCCGGCAGGAAAAGCGGAGGGCGGAAATCAGGAGAAATTGCGCGCCAGCACGATCACTTCGTCGCCGCGGCCGAGCCGTTCCTGAAGGCGGCGAAAGGGCCAGGTCACCGCCCCGACCCCGACCATCGTCGCCCGATAGGCGTGCTCGATCGGCGAAGTGCGGGCGCGCGCCTGCAGGCTGGCCCGCACGTCCTTTCGCGCAGCACCGCTCATGTTCGGAAACATCGTTCCGGCAATGCTCTGGAACCAGCTTGCGAACTGCTCGTGGGTCGAGATGGAGGCGATATTGAATCCGGCCCTGATGACGGCGTCGGTCAAGGTCTCGCGCGTGAAATACGTAAAGTGATACGGCTGGTAGCCGATCCATCCGGGAAGCCGCGCTTCCCAGCAGGAGATGTTCGGAACGGCCACCTGCAGATGCCCGCCCGGATTCATCCGCGCGCGGATCTCCTCGAGCATTTCCAGGGGATATTGGACATGCTCCAGTATGTGATTCATCACCACGACGTCGTAGCGGACGTCGCGCGGCAGGCTGGCGACGGCGCCGCAATGCGTCGGCACCGACCAGCGGTCGGTTGCGCGCCGGCAGACGGATGGAGAGACGTCGCACCCTTGGACGCGCCAGCCGCGCGCCTGCATGTACGCCAGAAAGGTGCCGCTGCCGAAGCCGACTTCCAGCAGCGAGCCGGCGTCCGCCGCATGGCCTATGCGATCGAAGGTGCGCCGGTTGCCGATCGATTCGAACCATCGTAGCCAGAACGATGCGGCGGGATCCCAGCTCTCGCCGAACCAGGCCTGGTCGACGACTTCATCGATCTGGGGCGCCCATATGTCGGGCGAGACCACCAATCCGCATTCGGCGCAGATCAGGAGGTCGAAGCGCGCGGGCTCGAACCGCCGCGGCGCCCGACACAGAGGACATCGTTCATTCTGGGAGTCGCGATGCGGCGCAGGCGAAACGCCGCGCGTTGCGGAATATCCGGACATGACAAGGCGCCCCCCGAAACCCAAGTAGACACTACCCTCTTTGATTAGGACATTAGGTTGAAAATCTTGCCGGTCGATGACGGTATCTCGGTGCAAAGGTAGTACCAAGATTGAACGCGCAAAATCGCCGCCCCACGCCATCCATGGATACCGCGGTTATTATATAACCTTTTGATTTTTCTGATATTTCATATCGATCGGATTAACCCGATCGGAATTTCAGATGAGAAAAATTGCCTTTCGGCAGCAAAACGCCCTGTCCGCCGGGCCGCAAGGGGAAAGAGAAAAAGTGTTATTCTGGCATCTGCTTTCAACCTGAACAGCACAATCGTGCCGCGCGCCCTCACCCCTTCGGCGGCGCCATGCCTTCCGGGTCGGTCTTGTGGACGCGGCGCGTCATGAAGGTGCCGAGGCCGCAGGCGCAGACGACTCCATTGTCGTTCCGCACCTCGCAGCGCACCACGGCGGTGCGCGCGCCGGCACTGACCACGTCGGAGATGCAGGTCAGCCGGTCCCCGGTTGCGGGCGCCAGGTAGTTGATCTTCATCTCCAGCGTCACCATCGGCCTCAACCGCGTGTCGTAGTTGCCACCCGACGCAGCGGTCGCCATGCCGACGTCGATCAGCGCCGCCACGGCGCCGCCCTGCACAACGCCGCGGAGGTTCCGCATCTCCTCGCGCACGGGCATTCCGACGACCGAATGGTCCGCTTTCGTGACCTCATACTCGACCCCGAGCCACTTCCTGAAGCCCTCGTCCGGCATGTTCCTTCCAATCCTGCGTGTGAGGTGAATTTTTTGAGATAAGCGTCTGATCCCAGGCGCGCTGTCAAGATGGCCCGCGGCCTTACGCCGCCTTCAGGTGGCCGTCCTCGAGGCGGATGATGCGGTCCATGCGGCGCGCGAGGTCCATGTTGTGGGTCGCCACCAGGGCGGCCAGGTTGGCCTCGCGCACGAAGCCCGAGAACATGTCGAACACGTCGTCCGCCGTCTTGTGGTCGAGGTTGCCGGTCGGCTCGTCGGCGAGCAGCACGAGCGGCCGGTTCGCCAGCGCGCGCGCGATGGCGACGCGCTGCTGCTCGCCGCCCGAGAGCTTGGCCGGGCGGTGCGTCTGGCGCTCGCCGAGGCCGACCAGGTCGAGCAGCGCCAGCGCCCGCTCGCGCGCCACCGATTTCGCCGTGCCGGCCAGCATCTGCGGGATCATGACGTTCTCAAGCGCGGAGAATTCCGGCATCAGGTGGTGGAACTGATAAACGAAGCCGATATCCTTGCGGCGGACCAGCGTGCGCTCGCCTTCCGACATCGCGCCGCAGGGGCGTCCGTCGATGACGATGTCGCCGCCGTCCGGGTGCTCCAGCAGCCCCGCCACATGCAGCAGGGTCGACTTGCCCGCGCCCGACGGCCCGACCAGGGCCACCAGTTCGCCCGGCTGGATCGACAGCGCGACGCCCTGCAGCACTTCGAGATTGCGCTCCGCCTGGCGATAGGTGCGCACCACGTTCCGGAGCTCGAGCGCCGCCTCACTCATAGCGCAGCACCTCGACCGGATCGAGCCGCGCCGCCTTCCAGGCCGGGTAGATCGAGGCCAGGAAGGACAGCAGCAGCGCCATCAGCACGACCAACACCACCTCGCCCTCGCTGACCTCGGCCGGCAGTTGCGACAGGAAGTAAATCTCCGCCGAGAACACGTTGCTGCCGGTCAGCTTTTCGATGACCTGCCGGATCGCCTCGATGTTGAGGGCGAAGGCAATGCCGAGCACCGCGCCGAGCACGGTGCCGATGACGCCAACGCTGGCGCCGGTGATGAAGAAAATGCGCAGGATCATGCCGCGCGTCGCCCCCATGGTGCGCAGGATGGCGATGCCCTTTCCCTTGTCCTGCACCAGCATCACCTGGCTCGATATGATGTTGAAGGCCGCGACCAGGATGATCAGCGTCAGGATCAGGAACATCACGTTGCGCTCGACTTTGAGCGCGGTGAAGAAGCTGGCGTTCTTCTGCTGCCAGTCGCCGATCCGGAAGCCCGGCCCGAGCGTCCGCGCCAGCTCGGGGATGAAGCTTTCGGCCCGGTCGGCGTCGTCCAGCATCAGCTCGAGCTTCGAGACCGTGCCCTCGTATCGAAAGAAAATCTGCGCCATCGCGAGCGGCATGAAAACGAAGCTGGCGTCGTATTCCGACATGCCGACCTCGAAGGTCGCCGCCACGGGGAATGTCTTGGTCCGCGGCACCGTGCCGAACGGCGTGCTGGTGCCCTGCGGCGAGATCAGCTTCACCTTGTCGCCGATCTGCAGGCCGAAGCGCCTTGCGAAGCGCGTGCCGACGACGATGCCGTCGCCGCTGTCGTATTTCTCGAGCGAGCCCTGCTTGATGCTCTTCGACAGCAGCTTGCGGCCGAGGAAGTCTTGCGCCCGCATGCCGCGCACCAGCGCGCCGGCCGCATAGCCGTTCGCCGTCGCCATCACCTGTCCCTCGATCATCGGCGCCACGCTGACGACGCCGTCGAGCGCGGCGATCTTCTTGGCGAAGGCGTCGTAGCCGGGCAGCACGCCGTTGCCGCCGGTCACCTCGATATGGCCGTTGATGCCGAGAATGCGCGACAGCAGCTCGGTGCGGAAGCCGTTCATCACCGACATGACGATGATCAAGGTCGCCACGCCCAGCATGATGCCGATCAGCGAGAACCATGCGACGACGGAGATGAACCCCTCCTGCCGGCGCGCGCGGAGATAGCGGAATGCGACGAGGCGCTCGAAGGCGGAGATCACGAAGCCGACCGATCCATGATCTGCGACAGCGCGGATTCGATCGACACTTCCTCGCGCGCGCCGCCGGCCCGGCGCTTCAGCTCGACGACGCCGTTCTTCAGGCCGCGCGGCCCGACCACGACCTGCCACGGCAGGCCGATCAGGTCCATGTCGGCGAACTTGACCCCCGCGCGCTCGTCGCGGTCGTCGTAGAGGACCTCGCGGCCGGCGTCCCTGAGTTTCGCGAAGATGTCCTCGCAGGCCGCGTCGCAAGCGTCGTCGCCCTGCCTGAGATTGACGAGCCCGGCCTGGAACGGCGCGACGCTCTCGGGCCAGATCGCCCCGGCCTCGTCGTGGCAGGCTTCGATGATCGCGCCCGCGAGCCGCGACACGCCGATGCCGTAGGACCCCATCTCCACCGTCACCTCTTCGCCGCCCGGACCGGCGACCCGGGCGCCCATCTTTTCGGAATACTTGGTGCCGAAGAAGAAGATGTGGCCGACCTCGATGCCGCGCGCCGCGATCAGCTTATCGGCCGGAACCGGGCAAGCCGCCGGATCGTGCATCTCGTCCGTCACCGCGTACTCGGAAGTCCAGCGCCGGACGATGTCGGCGAGCCCGGCGTGGTCGCCGTAGTCGACCCCTTCCGCCGGCACCTCCATGTCGAGATAGGCCTTGTGGCAGAACACCTCGCTCTCGCCGGTCTCGGCCAGGATCAGGAACTCGTGGCTCATGTCGCCGCCGATCGGCCCGGTGTCGGCGCGCATCGGGATGACCTTGAGGCCCATGCGCGCGAAGGTGCGGAGATAGGCCACGAACATCTTGTTGTAGGCGACCCGTCCCGCCTCGGCGTCGAGGTCGAAGGAATAGGCGTCCTTCATGTAGAACTCGCGGCCGCGCATCACGCCGAAGCGCGGGCGCACCTCGTCGCGGAACTTCCACTGGATGTGATAGAGGTTGATCGGCAGGTCGCGGTAGCTCCGCACTTCGCCCGCGAAGATCTGGGTGACGAGCTCCTCGTTCGTCGGGCCGTACAGCATCTCGCGCTCGTGCCGGTCCGAGATGCGCAGCATCTCCTTGCCGTAGTCGTCGTAGCGCCCCGACTGCCGCCAGATGTCGGCGGACTGGATGGTCGGCATGAGCATTTCCTGTGCGCCGGCGCGGTTCTGCTCCTCGCGCACGATCTGCTCGATCTTCTTGAGCACGCGCAGGCCGAGCGGCAGCCAGCTATAGATTCCGGCCGACGCCTGGCGGACCATGCCCGCGCGCAGCATCATGCGGTGGGACACGATCTGCGCCTCGGCCGGCGTCTCTTTCAGGGTCGGCAGGAAATAGCGGGTGCGGCGAACCGCGTTGCTGTTGTCTCGGATCATCTCTGGCCCTGGTTCGGCGCATCCGGCCGGTTCGCAAGCGGGCGCCAATGTAGGGAATGCCCAGCCGCATGTCCATTGCGCATGTCCAAGTCCTCCCCTCTTGCGGGCGGTGAATCGCATTTGCGTCGTACGTCCTTCGACGGGCTCAGCATGAGGGTGAATCTTCGTGGCATTGAGAAAAAAACCTCATGCTGAGCTTGTCGAAGCACGCACCCCGCTAGTCCCATTCGCCACGAGTACCCGCAAATGCGATTCCCCTCCCGCAAGGGAGAATGGAGAAGAATGCTCACCGCCCCCGCAGGATCGCGCTGCACTTCCGCGACAGCTCGGCCTGTTGCGGGTCGCTCAGCGGGACGCCGTTGAAGGTGGCCTCGCCGGACTTCAGGTTGAAACGCACCGTGCCGACGAAAAGCTCCGTGGCGCCGAACCGGCCCGCCTGGCCGCCCTGCAGCGGATTGAAGGAAATATCGAACTCCACTTCGTCCGCGGGCTCCAGGCGAAGCCCGCCTCCCGGCAGGTCGGCGGGCGGGACCGCCTTGCCCCGCACGTCCGTCCCCGGCTTGTAGTCGATGCCCGGATCGGGCCGGTGCTCGACCATCCGGCGGCAATCGTCCCGCGGGATGCGCATGCGCCCGCCATCGGCCAGCGCGTCGCCCGCGCCGATCGCCAGAAGCAGGAGAATTGCCAGGGATTTCCGGATCATCCGCGCATCCTACCGCATCGCCGACCTTCGGGGGGCGCTTCTATGGGTGAGGTTTCCACTTGTTGTGCAAATAGGCGCGACGAATCGTCTTTCCGAAAACATTTTTGCATGACAGGGGGCATAAAGTTGCGTAAAGTTCGGGCACTCGGAAGTCACGTCGCGTATGCGACGGCTCGGCCCGAGTTTGGGGAGGGAAAATCATATAAGAACCAAGAGCCGGATAACCCCATAAGACAACACCGGTTCTGATAAAAATTATTCCATTTACTGGGTTGCATTGAGCCAGGGCAACACCTTCACGGTGTCTGCCCTGTTCTTTTGGAAGCTGGGCAACACCTTACCGGTGTCTGCCCTGTTCTTTTGAGATTCCAGGCAATCGCCGCTCTTCCGTCATCGTGACGCCCAATTTCCGGGCGAGACATCAGGCATGATGAAGCACGCCTTTCTCAGCGCCGCGATCGCGATCCCGATCCTTGCCGCCGCCGGCGCGGCCGTTGCCGCCGAGGTGACGGTGCGGGGCCAGGAAATTCTCGTCGACGGCCGCCCCTTCCCGATCCGGGGCGCTTCCGCCGAGGGCCGGCTGGCGGCACTGAAGGCGCTCGGCGCCACCACCGTCCGCAGCTACGGCGACGATCCCGGGCCGCTTCTGGCCGAGGCCGGGCGTCTGGGCATGAAGGTCATCGCCGGGCTCTGGCTCGAGCCGCCGCGCCGCGGCTTCGACTACCGCAACCGCGCCTTGGTCGAGGCGCAGCTCGCCGCCTTCCGCACCATCGTCGAGCGTTACCGCGACAGCCCCGCGCTGCTCGCCTGGGGCATCGGCAACGAGGTGGAGGCGGAGCTCACCGACACTTCCCTCGTCTGGCCGGCCATCGAGGAAGCGGCGCGGCTGGTGAAGTCGCTCGACCCCAGGCACCCGGCCATGGCCGTGCTCGCCGAGGCCGGCGACGGCAAGGTGAAGAAGATCAGGGCGCTGGCGCCCAGCATCGACGTGCTCGGCGTCAATTCCTATGGCGACGCGCTGCCGAGCCTGCCGAAACGAGTGCGCGAGCAGGGCTGGACCGGGCCGATCGTCGTCACCGAACTCGGCGCGATCGGGCAATGGCAGGCGGGGCAGACCCCCTGGGGGGCGCGAATCGAACCCACCAGCACCGAGAAGGCGGAGCGTCTCCGGCGCTATCTGGCCGCAATCAAATCCGAAACGGCCGGACATATCCTGTTCCTGTGGGGCCAGAAGCAGGAGGTGACGCCGACCTGGCACGGCCTGCTGCTGCCCGGCGGCGAATGGATGCAGGCGTCCGAGGTGATGGCGGAGGCTTGGGGTGGGCACACCCCGGGCGGCAACCGCGCGCCGCGCGTCGCCGCACTAAGGCTGCCCGCCGGACCGGTGGCGGAGCGCGGCCGCCCTATCGAGGCCAGGCTCGACGCGAGCGACCCCGACGGCGACAAGCTGACGGTGAAATGGACCCTGCTGGCGGAGAGCACCGACCTGAAGAAGGGCGGCGACCGGGAAAGCGTGCCCCCCGACCACAGCGCCGCGATCCGCGCCGAAGGCAGCTACGCCCGGATCGACAGCCTCCCGCCCGGCAACTACCGCCTGTTCGCCGTGGCCCACGACGGCCGCGGCGCGGCGGCCACGGCGAACGTGCCGTTCCAGGTGCGGTAGACTACCCCCCACCCAACCCTCCCCCGCAAGGGGGGAGGGCTAAAAAGTGAAAGTCCTCCCCCCCTTGCGGGGGAGGATTTAGGTGGGGGGTAGCGCCCAGAACCCCGGCTTCGCCTCCATCCACCGCGGCCCAGCCTTCCGCAGCCGGTCCAGCACCGGGCAGCCTTCGCGGTGGGCCCCCGGCAGGTAGCCGAGGCTCATCAGGAACTCGCCCGTGATCTCGCCGCCGGTGAAGACGAAGGTCTTGCGGAACAGCTTCACCCAGTCGTCCTTCCGCATCGGGTGATGCGCGTCGAGCCATCCGGCGAAGCCGCCATGGCTGTCGCGGAGCGCCCGCACGCGGCGTGCGTTCTCGATCGCCGCGTTTACCTTGAGCCGATTACGGATGATGCCGGCGTCGGCCAGCAGCCGCGCCCGGTCCTTCTCGCCGAACGCCGCCACCTTGTCGACCGCGAAGCCCGCGAAGGCGTTGCGGAAATTAGCGCGCTTCTGGAGGATCGTGAGCCAGGACAGGCCGGCCTGGTTGATCTCCAGCACGAGCCGCTCGAACAGCACGGTTTCGTCCGTCGAAGGAAAGCCGTACTCGCCGTCGTGGTAGGGCCCGTGCAGCGGATGGCCGGGCGCGGAATCGCAGTATCCCGGCATCAGCGGCTGCGCAGCGCCTTGATCGTGTTCGCCGAGTCCACGTTCTCCAGGCTCGTCAGCACGTCGATGACTGCCGGGCCGTCGGCGGCGAGCGCCTCCTTCAGAACCGGCCCAGCCTCCTCCGCCTTCCGCACCGTGAAGCCCGCCGCGCCGAAGGCGCGCGCCCAGGCGGCGAAGTCCGGATTGACGAGGTCGGTCGCGTGCGTCCGGCCGGGGAAATGCGTCTCCTGGTGGAAGCGGATCGTGCCGTAGTTGTTGTTGTTGGAGATGACGATGCGGACCTTCGCCTTCTCCTTGACTGCGGTCGCCAGCTCCGAGCCGGTCATCAGCGCGCCGCCGTCGCCGACCAGCGCCACCACCTGCCGCTCGGGATGGCGGATCGCCGCCGCCACCGCGGCCGGGACGCCCATGCCCATCGCCCCCGCTTCGGAGCCGAGCAGCGTCTGCGTCGCCTTGAAGCGGAAGTGGCGGTGCATCCAGCTCGCGAAGCTGCCGGCGTCCGAGGTTATCACGGCGTCGGCCGGCAGGTGCTTCTGCATCGCCAGGATCATGTGGCCGAAATCCATGCCGTCGGGCGCGTCGCGCGGCTCGAGCCGCGAGGTCTGCTCGTAGGCGCCATGCGCCTTTCGGACCCAGCTCTTGCGCGCCTCCGACGCGGGCGGCGCGTTGCGCGCGGCGAGCGCTTCGAGGAAGGGCGCCGCCTCGCTGACGATGCCGAGCGCGACCGGCTGGTTGCGGCCGATCTGCGCCGCATCGGGATAGACCTGGATGAGCCGCTGGCCCGGCCCGGGGATGCTGCCGTTCAGCGTCGCCATGTCGCCGAGACGCGTGCCGACCGCCAGCACGAGGTCGGCGCCCTTCGCGATCTCCTGCCACGGCGCGGGCGGGCGGATGCCCAGCTCGCCCGCGAAGTTCGGGTGGTCGTGGTCGAAGACGTCCTGATGCTCGAAGGTCGCGAAGACCGGCAGCGACCATGCCTCGGCGGCCGAGCGCAACGCCTGGCGCCCGTCCGGCCGGTGCGCCCGCCCGCCGACGATGATGACGGGACGCTCCGCCTCCGCCAGCATGTCGGCGACCGCGGCGACGTCGGAATCGGCGGCGCGCGCCTGAACCGCGGGCTGGCGGCCGAGCGGCTTGGCGTCCGTCAGGGCCTCCAGCACGTCGGTCGGCAGCGCGACGACGACCGGTCCCGGCGTGCCGCTCTCGGCGATGCGGATGGCGCGGGCGACGATCTCGGCGATGCGGTCGGGGTCGTGGACCTCCTCCACCCGCTTGGCGATGTCGCCGAAGGTCTTGGTGAAATCCATCTCCTGCGTCGCGTTGCGGCCGAGCCGGCGGGTGCCGACCTGGCCGAGCAGCAGCAGCAGCGGCTGCGCCCCCTGCTCCGCCGAATGCGCGGCGATGGAGGCGTTGGTGGCGCCGGGGCCGCGGCTGGCGAAGACCACGCCGACCTTGCCGGTCAGCTTGGCGTCGGCCAGCGCCATGAAGGCCGCGCCGCCCTCGTGCCGGCAGGTCACGAGATGCAGCACCGGGTCGTCGTGCAGCTCGCTCATGACGGCCAGGTAACTCTCGCCGGGAACGCAGAAGGCGCGGTCGACCCCGTGCATGACCAGCGTGTCGAGCAGCAGTTTCGCGGCCGTCTTGCCCATGATGATCCTCCCTCGGCCGCCCGCCGGCGGACCGTTCATGCCCCGTAGAGCTGTGCGGATGAGTCCTCGGTATTAAGACTCGATCCTGCCCTCAACCGGGCGGTGTCCGCAAGTGCCGCAGGTCCCCGCTTACGGCCGCAGGCTGATCAAGTCGGACTCGAACAGCCACCAGATCATCAGGAAGACCAGCGTGGCGATCCCGGTGGTGACGGCGAACTTCAGCGCCAGCCGGGGTTTCTCGGGCGCGCTGGTGGCGTGGCCCGGCTCCGGCGTCTCGGGCGGCCGGTTGCCCCAGGGCAGCACGGCGAACAGCACCATCCACCAGACGATGACGTAGATGACGATGCCGCCGAACCAGGTCACCGCTCAGACCTCTTCCAGCTCGATAAGGGCGCCGTGGAAGTCCTTCGGGTGCAGGAACAGGACCGGCTTGCCGTGCGCTCCGGTGCTGGGCTCGCCGCCGCCGAGCACCCGCGCCCCTTCCGCCGCGAGGCGGTCCCGGGCGGCGCGGATATCCTCGACCTCGTAGCAGACGTGATGGATACCGCCCGACGGATTGCGCGCGAGATAGCCCGCGATCGGCGAGTCCGCGCCGAGCGGGTGCAGCAGCTCGATCTTGGCATTGGGCAGCGTCACGAACACGGTGACGACGCCATGCTCGGGCAGCGGCAGCGGTTTGGAAACCGCGGCGCCCAGAACGTCGCGATAGGTCTGGACAGCCGCGTCCAGGTCGGGCACGGCGATGGCGACGTGGTTGAGCTTTCCGATCATCGGTATCGTGCCCGCTCGGTCCATCCCCAACTCATACCCGCACCAGGTGCACTTCCGTATGCGGGCGTTTGCCGCAGATCTGGCGGAGCGTGCGGCGGACGGCGCGGCGCGCGGCCTCGGCGACCAGCTCGTCGTTGGCGCGGTCGCGGCCGGACAGCCGGTTCACCGCGTCGCAGACCGCGTCGACCACCGGCGGCAGGATGGCGTCTTCGCGCTCGCCCGGCTGAATGCCGTGCAGGCTGACGATCGGCATCCCGCGCAGCTCGCCGTCGCGGCCGAGGATCACGGTCGCGACCGCGCTGCCGTGATGGATCATGCGCCGGCGGTCGCGGATCGCGCCGCTCTCGAGGTTGACGATCTGCCGGCCGTCGACGGCGAGCCGCCCGGTGAACACTTCGTCGATGATCTCGGCCCGGCCCGGCGCCAGGCAGACCATCGCGCCGTTCTGCACCACGACGGTCTCGGGCACCTGGCATTCCTGCGCCAGCTTGGCGTGCGCCACGAGATGACGGGGCTCGCCATGCACCGGAATGGCGATGCGCGGCCGGATCCACTGATACATCTGGGACAGCTCGTCGCGCGCCGGATGGCCCGAGACGTGGACGTTCTCCTCGTTGGTGGTGACCAGCTCGACGCCCAGCTCGCTCAGCCGGTTGTGCATCCGGTTGATCGATATCTCGTTGCCCGGAATGATACGGCTGGAGAAGATCACGGTGTCCCCGGCCTCCAGCGAAACCTCGGGATGGTCGCCGGCGGCGATGCGCGCCAGCGCCGAGCGCGGCTCGCCCTGGCTGCCGGTGCAGATCATCAGCACCTTATCGCGCGGCAGGTAGCCGATATCGCGCTCGGCGAGGAAGGGCGGGATGTCCAGCAGGTATCCGGTTTCCTTGGCGGCCTCGTAGATGCGCCAGAGCGAGCGTCCGACCAGCGCGACCTGCCGGTCGTGCGCCGCGCCGACGCGGGCGATCGTCTCGAGCCGCGCGACGTTGGACGCGAAGCAGGCCACGGCGACGCGCTTCTCGTAGCGGCCGACGATGTCGAGCAGCGTGTCGCGCACGTCGGCTTCCGAGCCGGATTCGCCGTTCACCAGCACGTTGGTGGAATCGCAGACCATCGCCAGGACGCCCGCCTCGCCGACGCGGATCAGCGCCTTCTCGTCCGTCGTCGGGCCGACGATCGGGTCAGGGTCGAGCTTCCAGTCGCCGGTATGCATGACGCGGCCGACCGGCGTCTCGATGACCAGCGCATTCGGCTCGGGTATGGAATGGGTGAGCGTGATCAGCTCGATGGCGAAGGGACCGACGGAAAAGCGCCCGCTCAGCGGGATTTCCGTCAGCGGAACGCGGTCGAGCAGCCCCGCCTCCGCCAGCTTGCGGCGCAGCACGGCGGCCGTGAACGGCGTCGCGTAGACCGGGCAGCGCAGCCGGTCCCAGAGATAGGCGACGGCGCCGAGGTGGTCTTCATGGGCGTGGGTGAGCACGAGGCCCACCAGCTCGTCGCGGCGCTCCTCGATGAAGGACGGGTCCGGCATGATGACGTCGATGCCGGGCGTCGACTCGTCGCCGAAGGTGATGCCGAGATCGACCATCAGCCAGACGCCCGCATGGCCGTAGAGGTTGAGGTTCATGCCGATCTCGCCGGCCCCGCCCAAGGCGAGGAACAGCAGCTCGGCGTCGCCCGGCGTGCCGGTATCGAGATAACCCGTCATGATTTCCTATTGCGCCGATAGATCATCTCAAGCCCGTGCACCGTCATGTCCGAATAGTAGTCGTAGATGACGTCGGTTGCGTCCGAGAAAAGCGGCGCCAGCCCACCGGTGGCGACGACGCGAAGCTCCCGGCCGTTTTCCGCGCGGATGCGCGTCACAAGGCCTTCGATCATGGCGATGTAGCCCCAGAAAACGCCGGACAGCATCGCCGGCACGGTCGCCCTGCCGATCACCCGTTCGGGCTTGCGGATGTCGATGCGCGGCAGCAGGGCGGACGCCATGTAGAGCGCCTCCACCGACAGGTGGATGCCCGGCGCGATCACGCCGCCGCAGAAGTTCCCTTCCTCGTCCGTCACGTCGAAGCTGGTCGCCGTCCCGAAATCGACGATGATGAGCGAGCCGCCGAACCGCTCGAAGGCCGCCACCGCGTTGACCAGCCGGTCCTCGCCGACCTGGTCCGGCCGGTCGACCAGCGCCTTGACGCCGAGGTCCAGCTCCGGGTCGCCGATCATCATAGGCTCGACGTCGAAATACCGCCGGCAGAGCGTGATCAGGTTGAAGCGGGCCGCCGGCACCACGCTGGCGATGATCGCCGCGTCGATCTGCTTCGACTCGATGCCGCTGAGCCCCATGAGCTGCGTCAGCCAGACGGCGTATTCGTCGGCGGTGCGGCGCGGGTTGTTGTGGCTGCGCCACGCGCCCTTGAGCGCCTCGCCGTCGAAGACCGCAAAGACGACGTTGGTATTACCGCAATCGATGGCGAGCAGCACGGCTGCCTTCTCCCCGACATTTCACCGAAAAAACACGTCTCCCGCCGATATCGTCCGGAGGGTCGAATCGGCAAGCCGCAGCAGAAGCGCGCCCGTCTCGTCCAGCCCCTCGAAGCGGCCCCGGACCTCCTCGCGCGGCAGGCGGACGGCGATCTCCTCGCCCAGGCCCCGCGCTCGGGCGAGCCAGGCCTCCCGAACCGGCGGGATGCCGGCAGTCTCCCACCGACCGCGCCAGCGTTGCAAGCTTTCCAGGAGCGCCGCCAGCGCCTCTCCCGCCGCGACGGGAGCGCCCCTTTCGTGCCCAACATCCGTCGCCGAAAGCCCCTCGCCCGCGGGATGCCCGGCCAGGTTGACGCCGCAGCCGACAACGACCCAGTCCATCCGGCCCTGCGGCCTGCCGGATGCTTCGAGCAGGATGCCCGCAATCTTGGCACCGGCGACCAAGATGTCGTTCGGCCATTTGTGCTCGACCTTCCGGCCGGGCAGAAAGCCCGCGACCATGTCGCCCACCGCCACCGCGGCGACGAGCGACAGCCCTGCCGCGCGCGCGAGCGGGACGTCCGGGCGCATCACGATAGAACAGTAGAGATTGCCCTCCGGCGAAACCCACTGCCGCCCGCGGCGGCCGCGCCCGGCGCTCTGGCGTCGAGCCCAGACGACCGTGCCGTCCGCCGCGCCCTCCGCGGCGAGCCGCGCGGCCTCGTCGTTCGTGGACGGAACCTCGTCCAACGCCACCAGCGCGTAGCCCCTGGGTAGCGGCGGGGGCGCGCTCATGGCACCAGCCGGCGCGCCCGCCGGCGGTTAATTCTGGAGCAGCGACGCGGCGGCCGCATCGGCAACCTCGACGACGGGCGACAGGCCGACGAAGAACAGCAGCGTAATCACGGCGGTGACGGCCAGGACGGCGCCCACGCCCTTGCCGATCGGCGTATCGAAGGGCTCGGCCGCGTCGTCGAAATACATCAGCTTGACGATCCGCAGATAATAGAAGGCGCCCACGACGCTCGCCACGACGCCGATGATGGCCAGGGTCACCAAGCCCGCCTGGATCGCGGCCATGAAGACGTAAAGCTTGCCGAAGAAGCCGCCGAGCGGCGGAATCCCGGCCAGCGAAAACATGAAGATCAGCATCGCCATCGCCATTTTCGGGTTCGTCTTCCCGAGGCCGGCGAAATCGTCGATGCCTTCGACCATGCTGCCCTGGCGGCGCATGCTGAGGATGCAGGCGAATGTGCCGATGTTCATGAAGAGATAGATCGTCATGTAAACCAGCACGGCCGTCACGCCGGAGCGGCCGCCCGCCGCCAGCCCCATCAAGGCGTAGCCGACATGCCCGATCGAGCTGTAGGCCATCAGGCGCTTGATATTGGTCTGGTTGATCGCCGCGAACGCGCCAAGGACCATCGACAGGACGGATATGAAGACGATGACCTGGCGCCATTCCGCGATCATGCCGTCGAACGGCCCGACCATGACGCGCAGGAAAAGCCCGATCGCCGCGATCTTCGGCGCAACCGAAAAGAACGCCGTTACCGGTGTCGGCGCGCCTTCGTAGACGTCGGGTGTCCACATATGGAACGGCACGGCCGATACCTTGAACGCGAGCCCCGTGATGAGAAAGACGAGCCCGATGACCAGCCCGGCCGGCAGCGCGCCGGCGGAAACCACGCGTGCGATCGACGCGAACTCCGTCGTTCCCGCGTAGCCATAGATCATGCTGCAACCATAGAGCAGCAAGCCCGAGGAAAGCGCGCCGAGGACGAAATACTTCAGCCCCGCCTCGGTCGATCTGAGGGAATCCCGCTGGAAGGCGGCGACCACATAGAGCGACAGGCTCTGCAGCTCGAGGCCGAGATAGAGCGCGATGAGATCGTTCGCCGACAGCATCATCATCATGCCGAGCGTGGCGAACACGATCAGAACCGGGTATTCGAACCGGTCCATGCCTTCGTGGCGGAGGAAGCGCTCGCTCATCAGCAGCGTCACGACGGAGCCGATCAGCACCAGGACCTTCATATAGAGCGCGAAGCCATCCACGATGAACAGCCCGTTGAAGGCAACGCCGCGGCCGCCGGGATTCGCCAAGACCAGCACCAACGTCGCGAGCAGGGCCGCGATCGAGAATGTGCAAACGGTCTTGAACGCCCGCTTCTCGGGCGAGAAGACGCCCAGCATCATCAGCGCCATGCCGAACACGGCGAGGAATATCTCCGGCAGCGCCGGCAGCATTGCGGGAAGCGTCATGGTTTGCGGTCCCCTCCCCTCATCTCATCGGACCGCGAGCGTCGCCGCGTTGCCCGCCGCGGCAAGCGCGGCGTTGTAGTCGGCGATCAGCTTGGCCACGGATACTTCGATCGGCAGCAGGAACGACACCGGATAGATACCCATCCAGAGAACGACGAACAGGAGCGGCGCGAACACGGCAACCTCGCGCCAGCTCAGGTCGCGGATCGACTTCAGCGACTCCTTCGTCAGCTCGCCGAAGATCACCCGGCGATAGAGATACAGCATGTAGGCCGCGCCCAGGATCATGCCCGTCGCGATCAGCGCGCAGAGCCATGTGCTGACCTGGAACGCGCCGACCATCACCAATATCTCGCCGACGAATCCGCTGGTCCCCGGCAAGCCGATCGAGGCCAGGGTGAACAGCATGAAGACGAAGGCGTATTTCGGCATGCGGTGGACCAGGCCCCCGTAGGCGGAGATGTCGCGGCTGTGTATCCGGTCGTAGACGACGCCGACGCACAGGAAGAGCGCGGCCGAGACGACGCCATGGCTCAGCATCTGGATGATCGCGCCGGCGACCGCCTGCTGGTTCATGGCGAAGATGCCGACCGTGACGAAGGCCATGTGCGCGATCGAGGAATAGGCGATCAGCTTCTTCATGTCCTCCTGCGCCAGGGCGACCAGCGACGTGTAGATCACCGCGATCACGCTGAGCGCGTAGATGAGGGGCGCGAAGAATTCCGAGGCGACCGGCAGCATGCCGATCGAGAAGCGGAGGAAGCCGTAGCCGCCCATCTTCAGCAGCACGCCGGCGAGGATGACCGAGCCCGCCGTCGGCGCCTCCACATGCGCATCCGGCAGCCATGTATGGACCGGCCACACGGCACCTTCACCGCGAAGGATGCGAAGAAGGCAAGCCATAGCCACGTCTGGAGCTGCGGATCGACCTGCGTGATCAGGAGCGTGGCGATGTTCGTCGTGCGCGCATCGAGGTAGAGCGCGATGAGCGCCAGCAGCATCAGGACCGAGCCCAGCAGCGTGTAGAGGAAGAACTTGAAGGCTGCATAGACCCGGCGCGGACCGCCCCAGATGCCGATGATCAGGAACATCGGAATCAGCACCGCCTCGAAGAAGACGTAGAACACGACGAAATCGAGGGCGCAGAACATCCCGACCATGAAGGTTTCGAGGATCAGGAAGGCGATCATGTATTCGCGCACGCGAACCTTGATCGACTCCCAGCTCGAGAGGATGCAAAGCGGTGTCAGGAAGGTCGACAGCAGCACGAAGAACAGCGAGATGCCGTCGATGCCCATGTGATAGGAGATGTTGTAGGTGGGGATCCAGGGCACCAGCTCCTCGAACTGGAAGTCCGGGCTGGCCTGGTCGAAATTCGCCCAGAGATACAGCGATTCGAAGAAGGTGAAGAGCGACACCCAGAGCGCGGCCCAGCGCGAGTTCCGGGCAACCTCGTCCTCCGAGCCGCGCACGACGAAAAGGATGAACAGCGCGCCGATAAGGGGCGTGAAGGTGACGACGCTGAGAACGCCGATACTTTCCATCGGCTAGCCCCCCGCCTGCCGGTACATGTACCAGCTCACCAGGACGACGACGCCGATCAGCATCGCGAAGGCATAGTGATAGACGTAGCCGGTCTGCAGCCAGCCCGCCCGGCGCGCGAGCTGGCGCGTGGCCGAGGCGATCCCGTCCGGCCCGACGCCGTCGATCACCGCGCCGTCGCCCGACTTCCAGAAGCCGTAGCCGAGCGCGAAGGCGGGCTTGACGAAGATCCGGTCGTACAGCTCGTCGAAATACCATTTGTTGTAGGAGAGCTCGTACAGCGGCTTGATTTGGCGCGCGAGCTTTGCCGGCAGGCCCGGCTGGAACACGTACATCAGGTAGGCGAGCCCGATGCCGGCCAGCCCCATCACCAGCGGCAGCAGCTTGACCCAGAGCGGCGCATGATGCGCGTCGGCCAGGGCGCTGTGCTTGTCGAGCACGAAGATCGAGTTGCCCCAGAAGGCGGCCATGCCCTCGCCGACGAAGGCGTTGTAGGCGACGGCGCCCGCCACGACCGACCCGACGGCCAGCACCACCAGCGGCACCCACATGATCGGCGGCGCCTCGTGCACGTGCGCCAGCGTCTTCTCGTCGCAGCACGGCTTGCCGTGGAAGGTCATCAGGATCAGGCGCCAGGAATAGAAGGCCGTCATAAACGCGGCAGCGATGCCGAGCCAGAAGGCGTATTGGCCGATGGGCGTATGGGCCGCCCAGGAGGATTCGATGACGATGTCCTTGGAATAGAACCCGGCGAAGCCGAAGACGCCCGGAATGCCGATGCCCGAGAGCGACAGGCTGCCGATCCACATGAAGGCGTAGGTGATCGGGATCAGCTTGTAGATGCCGCCCATCTTGCGCATGTCCTGCTCGTCCGACATGGCGTGGATGACGCAGCCCGCGCCGAGGAACAGCAGCGCCTTGAAGAAGGCGTGCGTGAAGAGGTGGAACATCGCCGCGCCGTAGGCCGAGACGCCCGCGGCGAAGAACATGTAGCCGAGCTGCGAGCAGGTCGAATAGGCGATCACCCGCTTGATGTCGTTCTGGGTCAGGCCGATCGTCGCCGCGAAGAACGCCGTCGAGGCGCCGACGAAGGTCACCACCATCAGCGCCGTCTCGGAATATTCGAACAGCGGCGACAGCCGGCAGACCATGAAGACGCCGGCGGTCACCATGGTCGCGGCGTGGATCAGGGCGGAAACCGGCGTCGGGCCCTCCATCGCGTCCGGCAGCCAGGTGTGCAGGCCGAGCTGCGCCGACTTGCCCATCGCGCCCATGAACAGCAGCAGGCAAAGCACCGTCAGCGCGTGATATTCGCCGTTGAGGAAAACGATCCGCGCATCCGCCTTGCCCGCAACGCCCGCGAAGATGTCGACGAGCTCGACCGTGCCGAACAGCAGGAAGACGCCGAAGATGCCGAGCGCGAAACCGAAGTCGCCGATGCGGTTGACGATGAAGGCCTTGATCGCCGCCGCATTCGCCGACGGCTTCTTGTACCAGAAGCCGATCAGCAGGTAGGACGCGAGGCCGACCCCTTCCCAGCCGAAGAACATCTGCACGAGGTTGTCGGCCGTCACCAGCATCAGCATGAAGAAGGTGAACAGGCTGAGATAGGCGAAGAAGCGCGGCTTGCCGTCGTCGTGGCTCATGTAGCCGATCGAGTACCAGTGCACGACCGCCGAAACGGTCGTCACGACGATCAGCATGACCGCCGTGAGCTGGTCGACCATGAGCGCCCAGGAGACGACGAAGCCCGTCACGTCCATCCAGGTGGAGAGCTGCGTCGTCCGCACGTTGCCGCCGGCCGTCACGTCGAAGAAGACGACCCAGCCGAGCGCGCAGGATACGGTCAGCAGGACGCAGGTGACGTACATCGACGCCCGGTCGCCGATCATCCGGCCGAAGAAACCGGCGATGATCGCGCCGAGCAGCGGAAGAAATACGATGGCGACGTCCATACCGCCTCAGCCCTTCATCATGTTGATGTCTTCGACGGCGATGGAGCCGCGGTTGCGGTAGTAGACCACCAGGATGGCGAGGCCGATCGCCGCCTCCGCGGCGGCCACGGTGAGCACGAACATCGCGAATACCTGCCCGACCATATCCTGCAGGAAGCTGGAGAACGCGACGAAGTTGATATTCACCGCCAGCAGCATGAGCTCGATCGACATCAGGATGATGATGACGTTCTTGCGGTTCAGGAAGATTCCGAACAGGCCGAGCGTGAACAGGATCGCCGCCACGCCGAGATAATGCGAAAGCCCGATTTCCAGCATCAGATGCCGCTCCCCGATGGCACCTTGACCACCTCAATCGAGTCTTCCCGGCGGCGCGCGACCTGCCGGGCGATGCTCTGCCGCCGCACGCCTTCGCGGTGCCGCAAGGTCAGCACGATCGCGCCGACCATCGCCACCAGCAGGATGAGGCCGGCCGCCTGGAACAGGTAGACGTAGTGGGTATAGATCAGCCGCCCCAGCGCATGCGTGTTGCTCACCTGCGCGGCGGCCGGCGTCGGCGCGGCAATGACCGCCGCCACGTCGGGCGAGAAGGTCCAGCTCGCGAAGACGAAGACCAGCTCGGCCAGGAGGACGATGCCGATCAGCGCGCCGATCGGCAGGTATTGCAGGAACCCCTGGCGCAGCGCGGCGAAGTTGATGTCGAGCATCATCACCACGAAGAGGAACAGCACGGCGACCGCGCCGACATAGACCACGACCAGGATCATCGCCAGGAACTCCGCGCCGAGCAGCACGAACAGCGCCGCCGAGTTGAAGAAGGCGAGGATCAGGAACAGCACGGAATGGACCGGGTTGCGCGACGCGATCACCATCACGCCGGCCGCGACCGCCACGAAGGCGAACACGTAGAAAGCCAGCGCTTGAATGATCATGCACCCCCCCAGTGCGGCGGACTGCCCAGCCGGCCGGTTCCGGTCATCGTGTTCTCCCCCTCCGTCGGCCGGCGCGCGGGCCCGCCGTGTTTAGCGATACGGCGCATCCAATGCAATATTGGCTGCGATCTCGGGCTCCCAGCGGTCGCCGTTCTCGAGCAGCTTGGCCTTGTTGTAGAAAAGCTCTTCGCGGGTTTCCGTCGCGAACTCGAAATTCGGCCCCTCGACGATGGCGTCTACCGGGCAGGCTTCCTGGCAGTAGCCGCAATAGATGCATTTCGTCATGTCGATATCGTAGCGGGTCGTGCGGCGGCTGCCGTCTTCGCGGGGCTCCGCCTCGATGGTGATCGCCAGCGCCGGGCAGATCGCCTCGCACAGCTTGCACGCGATGCAGCGCTCTTCGCCGTTCGGGTAGCGCCGGAGTGCGTGCTCGCCGCGGAAGCGCGGGCTCAACGGCCCCTTCTCGTAGGGATAATTCACCGTGTACTTGCGCCGGAACATGGTCCGGAGCGTGAGGGCCATGCCCTCCATCAGCTCCGACAGCAGGAATGACCGGGCCGTCCGGTCGAAATTGACCATCAATTCGACTCCATTGCTCTGCGCCTCACAGGCCGCCCGCCGGCGGAACCATGTCGAACGCCAGCAGCCAGCCGGCGGTCAGCACCACCCACAGGAGCGACAGCGGCAGGAACACCTTCCAGCCGAGGCGCATCAGTTGGTCGTAGCGGTAGCGCGGGAAAGTCGCGCGCACCCACAGAAACACGAACAGGACAAAGGCGATCTTGAGCGCGAACCAGACCGGCCCCGGCACCCAGGTGAAGGGCGCGAATTCCAGCGGCGGCAGCCAGCCGCCGAGGAACAGGATCGCGGTCATGCCGCTCATCAGGATCATGTTGGCGTATTCGCCGAGGAAGAACATGGCGAAGGTCATCGCCGAATATTCGACGTTGTAGCCGGATACCAGCTCCGCCTCCGCCTCGGGCAGGTCGAACGGCGCGCGGTTCGTTTCCGCCAGCGCCGAGATGAAGAACACCGCGAACATCGGCATCAGCATCGAGAAGCCGAACCAGTGGTGCATGCCGCCGGCCTGCGCCAGGACGATCTTCGACAGGTTCAGCGAGCCGACCGCCAGCAATACGGTGATGATGACGAAGCCGATCGACACCTCGTAGGACACCATCTGCGCCGCCGACCTGAGCGCGCCCAAGAAGGCGTATTTCGAGTTGGACGCCCAGCCGGCCATGATGATGCCGTAGACGCCGAGCGAGGAGATCGCGAACAGGTAGAGGATGCCGACATTGACGTCGGCGAGCACGATCCCGGCGCCGAACGGAATCACCGCCCAGGCGACGAGGCTGAGCACGAAGGTGACCACCGGCGCCAGCAGGAAGATCACCCGGTTCGCGCCCGACGGGATGATCGTCTCCTTGAAGAACAGCTTGAGCCCGTCGGCGATCGGCTGCAGCAGGCCGAACGGGCCGACGACGTTCGGCCCTTTGCGAAGCTGCATCCAGCCGATGACCTTGCGTTCGGCCAGGGTCAGGTACGCGACCGACAGCAGGACCGGAACCACGATCAGGAGAACGCCGCCGACGATCCAGGCGGTGGGAACCACGTAGATATCGAAGAACTCAGCCATCGGTGCCCGTCGCCTTGCCGGAATTCGCGAGCTCGTCGGCGCATTTCGCCATCGTGACCGACGATCGGCTGATCGGATCGGTCATGTAGAAATTCGCGATTGGCGAGCGGAACGCCTCGCCGCCGAGCGGGCCGGCCTTGCCGAATGCGCCCCAGGATGCGCCCGAGGGCGACGGCTCCACCGTATCGATCGCGAGGAAGCCCGGCAGCTCGCGGCGCAGCTTGTCGCGCAGCGCGTCCTGCGTGTCGTACGGCAGGGGCTTGCCGAGCTCGCCCGACAGCGCCCGCAGGATCGCCCAGTCCTCGCGCGCATCGCCCGGCGGGAAGACGGCCCGCGCGCCGAGCTGCACGCGCCCCTCGGTGTTGACGTAGAGACCGCTCTTCTCGGTGTAGGCGGCGCCCGGCAGGATGACGTCGGCCGCATGCGCGCCGGCGTCGCCGTGGTGTCCCTGGTAGACGACGAACGCCTTCTTCAGCCTGGCGGCATCGATCTCGTCGGCGCCGAGCAGGTAGACGACGGCGATCTCGCCCTTCTCCGCGCCCTCCAGTATCTCCGCCGTCCCCTTGCCACCCTTTCCCGGCACGAAGCCGATGTCGAGGCCGCCGACCCGCGCGGCCGCGGTATGCAGCACGTTGAAGCCGTTCCAGCCGTCCCCATTACCTGAGTCCACCATGCCCGCCTGCGCCGCGATCTCGCGCGCCGCGGACAGCACCGCCGCCCCGTCGCGCCGCGCCAGCGCGCCCATACCAAGGATCAGCATGGGCTTCTCCGCCTTCTTCAGCGTCTCGACGAAGGCGTGCCGCCCCGTGCTGAGCTGCTCCAGCGTCTCCGGCCCGGCGCCGAGATAGTCGCAGTCGTAGGTCAGGTCGTGGCGCGGCCCGACCACGCCGACCGGGAAGCCGCCGCGCAGCCAGCGCTTCCGCAGCCGCGCGTTGACCAGCGGCGCCTCCCAGCGCGGGTTCGTCCCGATCAGGAGGCAGGCGTCCGCCGCCTCGATCCCGGCGATGGTGGTGTTGAACAGGTAGCTCGCGCGCACCGACGGATCGAGCGCGGCGCCGTCCTGGCGGCAGTCGAGATGCGGCGAGCCGATCGCCGCCATGAGGCCGCGCAGCGCGTACATCGATTCCACGTCGCACAGGTCGCCCGCGAGCGCCGCGACCTTGGCCGGCCCCGCGGCGGTGATCTTGGCGGCCACCGCGCGCAACGCGTCGCCCCAGCTCGCCTCCTCCAGCTTGCCCTGGGCGTTCCGCACATAGGGGCGGTCGAGACGCTGGCGCAGCAGCCCGTCGCAGGCGAAGCGCGACTTGTCGGAGATCCACTCCTCGTTGACGTCTTCGTTGAGGCGCGGCAGCACGCGCATGACTTCGTTGCCGCGCGCGTCGACGCGGATGTTGCAGCCGACCGCGTCCATAACGTCGATGCTCTCGGTCTTGCTCAGCTCCCAGGAGCGCGCGGCGAAGGCGTAAGGCTTGGAGGTCAGCGCGCCGACCGGGCATAGGTCGATGACGTTGCCCGAAAGCTCGGACTGGATCGCCTGCTCAAGCGAGGTGATCTCCGCGTGCTCGCCGCGGTTCAGCATGCCGATCGCGTCCACGCCCGCGACCTCGGACGCGAACCGGATGCAGCGCGTGCAGTGGATGCAGCGGGTCATGATGGTCTTGACCAGCGGCCCCATGTATTTCTCTTTGACGGCGCGCTTGTTTTCCGCGTAGCGGCTGCCGTCGTAGCCGTAGGCCATCGCCTGGTCCTGCAGGTCGCATTCGCCGCCCTGGTCGCAGATCGGGCAGTCGAGCGGATGGTTGATCAGCAGGAACTCCATCACCCCGTTGCGCGCCCGCTTCACCATCGGCGTGTCGGTGAAAATCTCCATCCCCTCGCCCACCGGCAGCGCGCAGGACGCCGCCGGCTTCGGCGGTCCGGGCTTCACCTCGACCAGGCACATGCGGCAGTTGCCGGCGATCGACAGGCGCTCGTGGTAGCAGAAGCGCGGGATCTCGACGCCGATCTGCTCGCAGGCTTGCAGGACGGTCAGCCCCGCCTCGACCTCGACTTCCTGCCCGTTGATCTTGACCTTCGGCATCGTTCCCCCGTCAAGCCGCGACGCGGCTCTTGCCTTTGCGCTGTTTGATCCGGTCCTCGATCTCGCCGCGGAAATGGCGGATCAGCCCCTGCACCGGCCAAGCCGCGCCGTCGCCCAGCGCGCAGATTGTGTGGCCCTCGACCTGCCCCGCGACATCGAGCAGCGTCTCGATCTCGCCGACCTCGGCGTCGCCCTTGACCATGCGCTCCAGCACCCGCCACATCCAGCCGGTGCCTTCGCGGCAGGGCGTGCACTGGCCGCAGCTTTCGTGCTTGTAGAAATAGGCGAGCCGCGCGATCGCCTTGATGATGTCGGTCGACTTGTCCATGACGATCAGCGCCGCGGTGCCGAGGCCCGATTTGACCTCCTTCAGCGCGTCGAAATCCATCAGGACATCGTCGCAGATCCCCTTCGGCAGGACCGGCGTCGAGCTGCCGCCCGGGATGACCGCCAGCAGGTTGTCCCAGCCGCCGCGCACGCCGCCGGCATGCTTCTCGATCAGCTCGCGCATCGGGATCGACATCGCCTCTTCCACGTTGCACGGCTTCTCGACGTGACCGGAGATGCAGAAGATCTTGGTGCCCGCGTTGTTCTCGCGCCCGAAGCCGGTGAACCAGCTTGCGCCGCGGCGAAGGATGGTCGGCGCGACGGCGATGCTCTCCACGTTGTTGACCGTCGTGGGGCAGCCGTAGAGGCCCGACATCGCCGGGAATGGCGGCTTGAGGCGCGGCATGCCCTTCTTGCCTTCGAGGCTTTCCAGCAGCGCCGTCTCTTCGCCGCAGATATAGGCGCCGGCGCCGCGGTGGACATAGACGTCGAACGCCCAGCCGGAGCCGCAGGCGTCCGGTCCGAGCAGCTTCGCTTCATACGCCTGGTCCACGGCGGCCTGCAAGCGCGCCGCCTCGTTGAAGAACTCGCCCCTGACATAGACGTAAGCGGCGTGCGCGCCCATCGCGAAACCGGCGACGAGGCAGCCTTCGACCAGCTTGTGCGGGTCGTGGCGCAGGATGTCGCGGTCCTTGCAGGTGCCGGGCTCGCTTTCGTCGGCGTTGACCACCAGGTAGTGCGGCCGGGCGCCGATCTCCTTCGGCATGAAGGACCATTTGAGGCCGGTCGGGAAGCCGGCCCCGCCGCGCCCGCGCAGGCCCGACGCCTTCATCTCGTTGACGATCCAGTCGCGACCCTTCTTGATGATATCGGCGGTGTTGTCCCAGTCGCCGCGGCGGCGCGCGCCCTCCAGGCCCCAGTCGTGCTGGCCATAGAGATTGGTGAAGATGCGGTCCTTGTCCTGCAGCATCCGGCGCTATCCCTTCGCCAACGCGATGTTCTTGAGCGTCGTCGCGCCGCCGGCCGGCGCGGAAGTCTGGCGGTCGATCTGCGGGCCGGGCTCGGGCGTCTCGCCCGCCTGCAGCGCCTTCAGTATCTTCACCATCGAGGCGGCGTCGAGGTCTTCGTAGAAATCGTCGTTGATCTGCACGATCGGCGCGTTGACGCAGCCGCCGAGGCACTCGACCTCGATCATGCTGAACATCCCGTCCTTGGTCGTCTCGCCGAAGTCGATGCCGGTGTGCTTGCGGATGGCGTCGACGACCTCCGACGAGCCGCGCAGCCAGCACGGCGTCGTCGTGCAGCACTGCAGGTGAAATTTCCCGACCGGCTTGCGGTGGAACATGGTGTAGAAGGTGGCGACCTCCATCACCCGGATACGCGGCATGTCGATCATCGCCGCGATGGCGTCGACGACGGCGTCCGAGGCGTGGCCATCGTTCTGGCGCTGCGCCAGGTCGAGCAAGGGCAGGACCGCGCTATGCTGCCGGCCTTGCGGATAACGGGCGATGATTTGCTTCGCCGTCGCAAGGTTTTCGTCGTTGAACTTGAAGCTTTCGCTCATCTGATGAGTTCCACCCGTCCTTGCGCGCTCAACGATCGATCTCGCCGAACACGACATCCATCGAGCCGAGTATCGCCACCGAGTCCGCAAGCATGTGGCCCTTGCACATGTAATCCATGGCCTGCAGGTGCGGGAATCCCGGCGCCCGGATCTTGCAGCGATACGGCCGGTTGCTGCCGTCCGACACGAGATACACGCCGAATTCGCCCTTCGGCGCCTCAACCGCTGTATAGGTCTCCCCCGCCGGAACGTGGAAGCCCTCGGTATAGAGCTTGAAGTGATGGATCAGCGATTCCATGGACCGCTTCATTTCGCCGCGGGTCGGCGGCGCGATCTTCTTCTCGCGGTAGATAACCGGCCCCGAGGGCATTTTATCAAGGCACTGGTGGATGAGCCTGAGACTCTGCCGCACCTCCTCGACGCGCACGAGATAGCGGTCGTAGCAGTCGCCGTTCTTGCCGATCGGAATGTCGAAGTCGAGCTGGTCGTAGACCATGTAGGGCTGCGCCTTGCGCAGGTCCCAGGCGACGCCCGACGCGCGCAGCATCGGCCCGGTCAGCCCCCAGGCGAGCGCGTCTTCGGCGGAGATGATGCCGATATCGACGCTACGCTGCTTGAAGATACGGTTCTCGTTGAGGATCGTCTCCATGTCCGCGATGAATTTCGGGAACTGCTCGGCCCAGGCGCGGATGTCGTCGGTCAATCCCGCCGGCAGGTCCTGATGCACGCCGCCGACGCGGTAATAGCAGGCGTGAAGGCGCGCGCCCGACACACGCTCGTAGAACTCCATCAGCAGTTCGCGCTGCTCGAACCCCCACAGCATCGGCGTCATCGCGCCCACGTCCATGGCGAAGGCCGTGAGGTTCAGCAGGTGATTGAGGATGCGCGTGATCTCGTCGAACAGGACGCGGATGTACTGCCCGCGCGGCGGCACCGTGATGCCCAGCAGCTTCTCGGCCGCCAGCACGAAGGCGTGCTCCTGGTTCATCGGCGCGACGTAGTCGAGGCGGTCGAAATACGGGATCGCCTGCATGTAGGTCTTGTATTCGATCAGCTTCTCGGTGCCGCGGTGCAGGAGGCCGATATGCGGATCGACCCGCTCGACCACCTCGCCGTCCATTTCCATGACCATGCGCAGCACGCCGTGCGCCGCAGGGTGCTGCGGCCCGAAGTTCATGGTCATGGTCTTGATCTGCGGATCGCCGGTCACGACGGCTTCTCCTTCGTCGCCTTCTCGTCGCCGGGGAGCGGCGTCATGCCTTCCCAGGGGCTGAGGAAGTCGAAGCTGCGGAAATCCTGGCGCAGCTTGACCGGCTCGTAGACCACGCGGCGCTGCTCGTCGTCGTAACGCACCTCGACGTAGCCGGTCAGCGGGAAATCCTTCCGCAGCGGATGGCCGTCGAAGCCGTAGTCGGTCAGCATGCGGCGCAGGTCGGGATGGCCGCTGAAGAACACGCCGTACATATCCCAGCATTCCCGCTCGTACCAGCCGGCGGCCGGAAAGACCTCGGCGACGGACGGCACCGGCTTCTCCTCGTCCGTCGCCAGCTTGACGCGGATGCGCTGGTTCCGCTTCAGCGACAGCAGGTTATAAACGACCTCGAACCGCTCTTCCCGCTCGGGATAGTCCACGGCGGTAATGTCGATCAGCATCTGGAACAGGCAATTGGCGTCGTTGCGCAGCGTCTTCAGGACGGCCGCGACCGCCTCGCGCCTCACCGTGATCATCAGCTCGCCGTAACGGATCTCGCGGTGCAGCAGGTCGCGCTTCAGGTGGCTGGCGACATAGCCGCCCAATTCCTCGAGGGCTTGATATCTTTCATCCATTGCGCTGTTACGCCTGTGCCCTTAGCTCAACGTGCGATGGTGCCGGTGCGGCGGATCTTTTTTTGCAGTTGCAGGATTCCGTACACCAGCGCTTCCGCCGTCGGCGGGCACCCCGGCACATAGATATCGACCGGCACGATGCGGTCGCAGCCGCGTACGACGGAATAGGAATAGTGGTAGTAGCCGCCGCCGTTGGCGCACGACCCCATGGAAATCACCCAGCGGGGCTCCGCCATCTGGTCGTATACCTTGCGCAGCGCGGGCGCCATCTTGTTGGTGAGGGTCCCTGCCACGATCATGACGTCGGACTGCCTGGGGCTGGCGCGCGGCACGACGCCGAAGCGGTCGAGGTCGTAACGCGGCATGTAGGCGTGCATCATCTCGACGGCGCAGCAGGCCAGGCCGAAGGTCATCGGCCAGAGCGACCCCGTGCGCGCCCAGTTGACCACCTTGTCGAGCTGGGCGACCACGAAACCCTTGTCGGACAGCTCGTCGGTCACGGACTTCAAGACAGCGTCCTGCGCCGTCCCCGGCGGCAGCGGGCGCGTACCGGGCGATGCCGTCACTCCCATTCGAGCGCTCCTTTCCGCCACTCGTAGATGAACCCGACCGTCAGGACGGCGAGGAATATGACCATCGAGCAGAAACCGAACACGCCGATGTCGCCGAATGCGACCGCCCAGGGAAACAGGAATGCCACTTCGAGATCGAAGATAATGAAGAGGATGGCGACGAGGTAGAAGCGCACGTCGAACCGGCTGCGCGCGTCGTCGAAGGCTTCGAAGCCGCATTCGTAGGCCGACAACTTCTCGGAATCCGGCCGCTGCTTCGCGACGAGGTAGCTCGCCACGACCATGAGCACCGCGATCCCGGTCGCGATGACCAGGAATATCAGGATAGGCAGATATTCGCGGAGCAACTCGTCCATCTGCACACTCACCCGGCTGATGCCGTTGTATGTCCCCTCGCCGCTTCCGGCCACTTCCCCAGCGGCTGCGGCGCTTCAAAGCCCATTCGTCCCTTATGCTGCGGAGCAGCGGTGCGTTCGAGCACGGGCAATATAGAGTCTGCCTCTTTGATGTAAAAGTAAGAAGTCATGCCGAAAAGGCAAATTCGCCCGCCGCGCTCCCGACCCCGGTACGCGGGAGTTGCAACAACCCGTCCGCGAAGCAGCCATGCGACGTAATAGCCGGCGTATCTGAGGAAAATGGCGGGAGTGACGGGACTCGAACCCGCGGCCTCCGGCGTGACAGGCCGGCGCTCTAACCAACTGAGCTACACCCCCAGAGAATCGAGGTGGCACCATGTAATGGACGCCCTGACGGGTGTCAAGCAGCCAAAGAGAACGGCCGCCCGCCGGAAAAGCTGCTCAAGATGTTGTGAAAGCGGAAAGCCCGCAGGCAGCGGCTATTCGTCGTCGCGCAGGCGGTGGCCGAGCTTCTTCATCCCGGATTCCAGCCCGTAATAGATCACGACGGGGCTGAATCCCCCGAACACGACCAGCATCATCAGCGCGGTGATATTCGTGTTTTCCGCGACGCGTGCGTAGAACGCCGCAGTCACCCCCCAGGCGATCATCCAGACGGCGAAACCCAGCAGCTTCAGGACCTGCAAGGTAAATGTCCGCCTGACCGCCGACCCCGCGGCCGCCAGTTTCGCCGAGCCCCTGAACCTGTCGGCGAGCTTGCCGGCGAAGCCGGTGGCTCCGCCCCCCGCCCCGGCGCCTCGGCGGGCCAGGCTCACCCTGCGGGGACCGCGGATGAAGATGAGCACGACGGCAACGATCGCCAGCGCGATACAGGCGGCGAGAAACCGCATATCCCCGGTAGCGAGATAGAGGCCTGCGAGAATGCCGCAGGGAATGACCGCGGCGAGAATGCCGACGATCTCCCAAACGCCGCCGGAGCGCGCCAGTCCGCGCCCTGCCGTGACAGACCCCGTGCTCGCATCGTGAAGCATGCCGGGATTTTCGCCGGGTATCCCTAAGGAAGCGTTAAATTTCAAGGCCCCAGCTTTCCGATGCCAGCCGCGCCTCCTGGCTGTCCGGATAGGCGAACTCGTAGCCGCAGGCGAGGAAATGCCGGGCCGACAGGGCATTTCCCCGGGCGCCCAGGAACACGCACAAGCCCAGCACTGCGAAGCTCAGGGTCCAACCGAGCGTGTCGGCGTCGCCGCCGGCCGCCAGCGGAACCGCGAGTTGCAGGAACCATAAGATCAGCATCGCGGTTCCCCAAAAGGCCATCCCGCGAAAGAAAAGCGGCAGGCCGAAGAACCCCGCGCCGAGGAAGATCGGCCAGCTCCATCCCGTATCGATGAACTTGAAGCTGCCGGAATTCGGGTGCCGAAGCGCAACCTGCATGACCCATCGTCTCCCATTCGGACCGCGTCCGGCCAAGCGGATGCGGATATTACGGCGCATTCCGATATTGACGATTCTTCGAATATCAAAATATTCCAGAATATATACCAAGGTATTAACAGAATACTTGGCGATCTATTGTCGGTTATTACTTGATGACGGTTCCAACACGATTTGCCGTTTTCCGCCACAACGGAAGCGGGTAGAGTTCGCCGCATGCAGACGGTGAGAACCAGCAAGTTCCTGAGCCTCATACTCCGCCACAAGCCCGAAGCCGTGGGCATCGCGCTCAGCGCCGACGGGTGGGCCGACGTCGGCAAGCTGCTCGCCGGGATGGCGCGCCAGGGCCATAGCCTCCGATTCCAGGATCTCGTCGAGGTCGTGGAGACGAACGACAAGCGCCGCTACGCCTTCAACGAGGACCGGACGAAAATCCGCGCCGTCCAGGGACACAGCCGCCCGGTCGAGCTGGGCTATGAGACGGTATTGCCGCCGGAGCGGCTGTTTCACGGCACGGTCGAGCGCTTCATCGCCTCGATCCGGGCGGAAGGCCTGGTGCCGGGCCGCCGGCAGCACGTGCATCTGAGCCGAAGCCGCGCCATCGCCGAACAGGTCGGGCAGCGTCGCGGCCGGCCCGTCATCCTGACGATCGACAGCCGCGCCATGGCCGAGGGCGGCCATCCGTTCTATCGGGCCGACAACGGCGTCTGGCTGACCCGGCATGTGCCGGCCGCATTCATCGTGGAATGGCAATGAGCGGGCGGCGGACCCGCATCATGCAATTTTCGTTTTATAGGCATGGTAGATCGCGGTGCCGCCCGGGACGGGACGCCGCTCGGTAGCGATCGTCTCGTCGGGCGCCATCGAACCCAGGTCGATGTCGCGATCGGGCAGGATGACGATCGCGCGGCTGTCGATCAGGACGACAACAAGGAATTCCCCCGAACGCGATCCCGACGCCCAGCGCTTGAGCTGCGAGTAATAGGGCTCCGCCTTCCAGGCATCCGGCCTGCCGGGATCGACATGCGCGCGCAGCGCCTGCCCCGTCGGGTCGAAATCCAGCACGATTTTCGATTTCATCGGCCGCCAGGCTTCGGCGACTTCGGCCCAGGTGAGGTAGGCGCAGAAATAGTCGCGGCATTCCTGCGGGCGGCGGTCGTAAATCCGGCACCCGGCGCCGATCGAGCAATGCGCGCACCATTTGCCGAGCGGCTTTTCCAGCGCGTCGATGCCGAGCACCTTGCAGCACATCGTGCAGTCGCCGCATGCGCGACCGGGCAACAGCGGAGATGAGCGGTTCGAGCCAGCCATGGGGATCGTCCAGTGCCGTCACGCGTCGGCGACACTCGACTCTACCACAGCCGTCGTCGCGCGAAGGCATGGTCCGTCTACGCTCTCGCTTCGCTCGAGCTTCGCCGGACACTGCTTCGCTCTAACGGCCTCCGCGCGGCTGCGCCACGCGTAGCCCGTAAGGGCGAAGCGTGGTGGGCGATGACGGGATCGAACCGCCGACCCCCTCGGTGTAAACCAGAAATCGACCCTTGACGCGGCGTGATTACCGAGAGGACGAACCCCATAAATCACGCAGAATCACTTGCAATCTTACTCCCCTTTTGTTACATGACGTGACGGTGCGTGACGCACCATGACGCATGTTTTGTTACATCGATGTAACACCGGGAGCACCTCGCTATGCCGAAAAGAAGCTCTGTCACGCTCACGCCCAAGGCGGTAGAGAACGCCAAGCCGCCCAAGTCCGGTTACCTGGAAATCTTCGATGCCGCGATGCCAGGCATGTGCCTGCGGATCACGGCGACCGGCGCTAAGAGTTACATCCTGACGACCCGGATCAACGGCAAGCAGACCCGTATCACGGTCGGCTACGCGGCCGGCCCGGATGCGGTCAGCTTGTCGGAGGCCCGGAAGCTCGCCGAAGACGCCAAGGACACAGCCAAGGCCGGCAAGCCCGTGCCCCGCGTCCTGCCCCGCTATGCGGACCCTGCCGGCGTGATGACCTTCGGCACGGTCGCCGAGGATTACATCAAGCGTGAAGTCCCGCGACTCGCCCGCGGCGGCGAGACCGAGGCCATCATCCGGCGGGAACTGCTACCGACCTGGCGCACCATCGCCCTGCCCGATCTGCGCCGCCGGCACGCCCGCGAGCTAACCGATCCGATGGCCGAAGAGAAGCCTGCCGCCGCCTACAAGCTGCACGAGACCTATTGCAGGGTGCTGAATTGGGCGCTGGGTCACTACGACGCCGACGAGCTGGGCATCGACGTTTCGCCCTTCGCGAACCTGAAACCGCCGGTCTCGAAAAAGCCGCGCGGGCGGGCGTTGAAGGAAGCCGAGATCAAGACGCTGTGGAAAGCCTGGACCTCTATCGGCTACCCGTTCGGCGACTTGCAAAAGCTGCTGCTGCTGACGGCGCAGCGCCGGGCCGAAGTGTCCGGCATGGCGTGGGCCGAGATCGATATCGAGGCGAAGACCTGGATCATCCCCGCCGCCCGGTCGAAATCCCGCCGCGAGCACATCGTACCCCTGAGCGCCGCCGCCGCGGAGATTATCGAGGCCCTGCCCCGGTTCGAGGATGGGGCATACGCCTTCACGACCACCAGCGGCAAGAAGCCCGTATCCGGTTACAGCAAGGGCAAGACGGCGACCGACGCCAAGGTCGACGCGCTGGTGAAAGCCGGCGACGCGGAGCCGGTTGCCGCGTGGCGCTGGCACGATCTGAGGCGCACCGCCCGGACCGGCATGGCAGAGATCGGTGTTCCCGAGATCGTCAGCGAGCGCATTCTCAATCACGCCCCACGCGGGCTGATCGGCGTCTACAACGTGTTCGAGTACCAGAAGGAGAAAACCGACGCCCTACAAAAGTGGGCGCAGCGCGTGCGGGAGATCGTCACGCCGCCGCCCGCGAATGTCGTCAGGATGAAGCGTAAGGGGAAGATGGCGTAATGCGTGGTGGACGCCGACAGGGCGCTGGCCGACGGCCGGCCCACTCCTATCTGGAAAGGATGCGGATCGGCGCCCTCTGCGAGCGTCAACACCGCGCCGCCTGCGCTGCCGCAGCGGAAATCATTACCGCGAATAAAACCCGGTTGGCCCGCGAGCAGTGGGCAAAGGCACGCGCTATCCCCGTTGGGGACCGTAAGACATGGGTCCGGTCGATGGCCGGCGCCGACTATCTGGACGACGTGCGTTTCGCCATACAGGAAGACCAAGGCATCGATTTTGTTGATGACGACCGCGACCCCGACCGTGTAATGCGAATTGCGGTGAAGCGTCCCAAGAATTTACGGCAGAAAATCATTGCCGCCGTCGCGCTCCAATGCGGGATCAAGGAAGGCGCGGTGAGCCGATATTGGAAAGAATTTCGGCGCATGGAAAAGGATACTGTCGCCGATCTTTGATTTCTGACCGTAATAACAAGCGCAAATTTAGGGCCGCTTATATTCCGTGACGAACATCACAACGTCACGGAGATTGAAATGCCTTCCGACCTCCAAACTCTCGAACAGCTCGGCATTGACCCGCTACTGCCCGGCTCGACCGTCTGCGCAGCGATGGGCATCAAGGCCCGCGAGACGCTATCGCGTCGTGTCAGCCGAGGCGAGTTCCCCAAGCCAGACAAGCAAATCAACGGCAAGAACTTCTGGTTCCGCTCCACGGTCCTGCGCGAACAGGGCAAGGCGGCGTGAGCCATGCCCCCAGATAGACGAAAGCCGGCGGGGGATCGCCGGCCTTCGGGGGGAAACCTACGCTGTGAACGTGCCCCGAAGGTACAGAATTCCCGTCTCCATTTCAACCTAATAGTGGTTAAGTTGCGGGGGCGGCACGATGACGGATAAGCCGCTGTTCGCGCCGCTGCCGCTCCAGTTGATCGGCGATGCCCGTCTCAGCCGCACGGACATTGATGTTGTTGCCGTCGTCGCGTGGCACCACCGCCTGGGGCGGAACGGCCGCGGCTGCTACGCCGGCAATGCGACGCTCGCCAGGGAAGTCGGCATTCAGGAGTCGCACCTGTCGCGCTCCCTGACGAAACTGGAGCAGCTTGGCATCATCGAACGCCATCGCGACCCGGAAGACCGCCGCAAGCGCATTTACCACCTGAATTACTTGGATAATCCAAGGATCGTTACCAACACTGGTAAGTATTCGCCCGCGCCAACCGCTTCTGCCGAGATAGTTACCAAGGTTGGTAACGATTCCGCCGAATACTTACCAAATGACCCCGAGATAGTTACCAACGAGATTCAGCAAGTTTCTGATATCAATAAGCAATTTTCTGACAATAAAGAGAATAGATGTAGTAAAACTAAGAATAGATACCGTGAAACGGGCGCTGACGCGCCGTCTGAAGGCATTTCGCTTCGCTCCATTGAAGGGAAAAGAGATTCGGCTGAAGCCGGCATCCAGGTGGAGCGCGTATCTCAGCAGCGCGCCCTTGAAGGCAGAAACCGTGCCGTCGAGAAACTGAACGCCGCTGTAGCGAGCCTTTCGGATCTGGAGCGGCGCGACGTGTTTGCGCTGCGAGGTGACGAGTGGACAGCCGCGTTCGACACGGCGGTCACTGCCGAGCTTGGCAGCCCTGGCGAAGGCGTCCGCGTCCTGCTGCGGGCGGCGGCGCAGCTCTAATGGCCCGCCCGCGCTCCGACAACCCATCGCCCGCCGCGCTGCGAGGCCGCCGATACCGGCGGCGGAAGAAGCTGTCCCGCCGGTTGCTGACAGCCTGGGTGCCGCAGGACACGGTATACGCGCTGGAGCTTAAAGGGATCGATCCGGCCGATCCCGAAAAATTGGGCGAGCTGCTCGACGATGCGGTTTTGGGTTAGTGACGGCGTCACGAATCTACAAATTGGTTGGTGTACAATCTGCCGATGACGAAAACAGACGTACCTCTCCTGCCCGACCTGATTGGCATGATTCAGGCGGCGCTGCATGTCCCAGCGTCTCCGCTTGCCAGCCTTTCCATGGACGCCAAACCAGCGTCCGCAGGGGGCCGGCCGGCGGCGGGCAGGGTGTTCTTCGGCGGCCTTCTGGAGCCGTTGCCGACCCGCAACGACACGATTCACTGAGAGGCAGCAAAATGACTGACGTGTTGATCACGATCGATCCCGCGACCGGCCTGCAGCTCCGCGAGCCATGGAACCGCACGACGCCGGCCGAAGACATGGCGCGCGCCGCCCGGCGATTGAAGCAGGGCCGCGACCACGACCGCTGCGGGCGGAAACCGTGCATGCACTGCATCGCCGGCAGCGAACATCCAGATTGCCCGAGGAAGAGTCGATGACCGATTCAGCAGACGACAAGCCCGGCGTCTACATCGGCGGCGTATACCACGCCGTGGCAGACAAGAACGCGCCGCCGGTGTCCCGGCCATCGGAAGCGCAGGAATTGGAGCGCGCGGCCGACCGCTTAGAAGACCGCCGCGCTGGCGTCGATCCCGCGGAAGCTGGCGACGACTACATGGAAGCGCCGGAGCCGCGCCGTACCTTCAAGAATGCTGACGCGGCGGCCGCGCACCGCCAGGTCGAGGCGGAGCAGACCCGCGAAGTCACCCGCATCTTGCAGGAAGAAAACACCCGGCAGCAGGACGAGCGAGCCCGCGGCGAGATCCGACAGGCATCAGAATGGCACGCGGACGACGCGGCCGTGCTCAACGGCCTGACGGCCCGAGTGCAGCAATTCAACAGCGACGCGGCGACCTTCACGAGTGCCTACCAGCACGCAAGGTTCGCACGGGCCGCTGAATGCCATCTCCCCCACAGCAACGGGTGGGGGGGGCCCTGCGGCAGGAGAGAATACGAAAAGGGGAGGCGGCGGGGCTCATGAGCTTAGTCGAAATTAGGGACGTGGAAACTTTTTGATGAAAAAACCGCCACCCCATCTCGGCACATACGGCAAGGCGCTGTATAGCGGCCTGATCGCTGATTTTGGCATCGATGACAGCGCCGGCTTGGCCCTGGCGACGATGGCCGCGGAATGTCTCGACCGGCTCCGAGACGCACAGGCGCTAATCGAGAAACACGGCATGCTGGTCTCGACTGACGGCGGCGGCCTCAAAACCAACGGCGCGGTCGCCGTCGAGCACAATAGCCACAACCGCATGCTCGCGGCGCTGCGGGCATTGAACGTCGATTTGGAACCGCTGCGGGATCGTCCGGGCCGGCCGTCCGGCGCTGATTGGAAAGGCAGGACGAAATGACGGCGCGGCGGAAGCGCGCCCGAACGCAGCACACGCTACTCAATTGCGACCAGTTCGCCGAGCTGGCCTGCGGGCCTGAGGACGCGGCCATCAGGGTTCCGCCGTACTACAAAGGCTTTGACCGCGACATGGATGCGATGCGCGAGGTCTGGCAGAAGCACCGCGAGATGTTGTTGCGCTGGTGGGTCCTGCCGTGTTCCGAGGGCCCGTCAGCCCTGGAATTCGTCGACAAGATATTTCCCTGGTTTTGCGTTTCCGGCTACCCGGGCACCCGTCCGTGGGCATGGTGGCGCTTCGACGCGCCGGACGAC